>NZ_JAPNOZ010000012.1:453609-833107 GCF_029955155.1 Psychrobacillus sp. NEAU-3TGS
GGAAGCCGTGCCCGCGGAAAGCGTCCACCCTGTAGCGGAAATCCAAGCGTCCACTTCATTCAACTCACTACCGCACAGTTTCCCTATACTGTTAACCAAGCCATAGAACTTTTACTCTCCTAAACCACAAAAACTTTCACCAAGTTACTAGAACTTAGTGAAAGTTTCGTTGGTCAATGACCACCTAAATATGCCTGGCGTACTTCTTCGCTTGCTTGTAAATCTTTTGCAGGGCCCGATAGAACAACTCTACCAGTTTCGATTACATACCCACGACTCGCAACAGATAGCGCCATGTTAGCGTTTTGTTCGACTAATAAAACAGTTGTTCCATCGCGATTAATATCTTCAATTACTTGGAAGATTGTTTTAACCATTAAAGGAGCCAACCCCATCGAAGGTTCATCTAGTAAAACTAGCTTTGGCTTTGCCATAATAGCACGACCCATTGCGAGCATTTGTTGCTCTCCACCCGAAAGTGTTCCTGAAAGTTGTTTTTTACGTTCTAATAGTCTTGGGAAAATATCATACACTTTTTGCATATCGCTATGGATTCCCGCTTTATCTTTCCGTAAGAATGCTCCCAATTCTAGGTTTTCTTCTACTGTAAGATTAGCGAATACACGACGTCCTTCTGGAACATGTGATAACCCGGCTTTTACGATAGATTGCGCTTGTTTACCGGAAATCGATTTGTTCAAAAATTCAATTTTCCCTTTTTTCGGTTTTAATAATCCGGACAAAGTTTTTAACAATGTACTTTTTCCAGCACCATTTGCCCCGATTAATGTGACAATTTCTCCTTCATTTACATTAATTGATACATCTTTAAGGGCTTGAATGTTCCCGTAAAATACATCTATATTCTCCACTTTAAGCATTGACATCGTGAACTTCCTCCCCTAAATAAGCCTCAATTACTTTAGGATGGTTTCGAATCACTTCTGGTGATCCTTCCGCAAGAAGCTGACCATGGTCGAGCACATAAATTCGTTCACAAACACCCATAACTAAATTCATATCGTGTTCAATGAGTAGTATAGTCAAATCGAATTTATTTCGAATAAACGCGATTAAATCCATTAAATCTTTTGTTTCTTGCGGGTTCATCCCTGCTGCCGGTTCGTCCAATAAAAGAAGTTTTGGATTGGCTGCTAATGCACGAGCAATTTCTAATCTTCTTTGCTGCCCGTAAGGTAAATTCTTTGCTAGCTCATCCTTATACTTGTCTAAATTAAAAATCTTTAGGAATTCTATCGATTTTTCTTCCATTTCTTTTTCACCAGAAAAATGGGAAGGTAGCCTTAAAATAGAACTTATAATAGAATGCTTAGCGATAGAGTGGTAAGCAACTTTGACGTTATCTAATACAGAAAGTTCATTAAAAAGGCGAATATTTTGGAACGTACGGCTAACCCCTTTTCTAGTTACTTTGAAAGGAGGTAACCCATTAATCCGTTCTCCATTAAAAAGAATATCTCCTTCAGTAGGAACATAAACTCCAGTAAGTAAGTTAAAACTAGTCGTTTTCCCAGCGCCATTTGGACCAATCAGACCAACTAATTCTCCTTGATTTAGTACCATATTCAAATTTTGAACAGCTTTTAAACCACCAAACTGAATACCAGTATTTTTCACTTCTAATAAAGGCTTATTTTCCATGTTGGCTGCCTCCTTTTGGCGTTCTCCAAAGCTTGAAGTAATCCGTAATTTCCATCGTGCCCATTAATCCCTTAGGTCTATATAACATTACTATAATTAGTACAAGACTATAAATAATCATACGAGTTTCAGGATATCCCTGAAGATATGTAGAAACTATCGTTAAAAGAATTGCTGAAAGAACGGCACCTGATAGACTACCAAGGCCACCTAGAACTACGAATATTAGAATATCAAAAGATTTTAAAAAGCCAAATTGACTTGGTTGGATAATATAAAAGTTATGGGAAAATAAAGCACCTGCTACTCCAGCAAAGAATGAGCCGATTGCAAATGCGATTACTTTATAATAAGTCGTATTTATCCCCATCGCATCCGATGCGATTTCATTTTCTCTAACGGAGATGGCCGCTAAACCATGTCTTGAGTTTGTGAAATTGACGATCACCACAAGTGTAATAACTAGACAAACAAATGCATATGTCCAAGTAGTCAAATGGGAAACTTGCATCCCAGCGGCGCCACCAACTGCATCAATATTTAAGAACACAATTCGAATGATTTCCGCAAATCCAAGTGTTGCAATTGCCAAGTAATCGCCTTTTAATCTTAAGCTTGGAATTCCTACAATTAGTCCTGCTAATGCTGCAATAACCCCACCTACAATTATCGCTACGGCAAAAGGTAATTGTAATTTCATCGTTATGATTGCGGATACATATGCACCTACAGCTAAAAATCCTGCATGACCAATAGAAAATTGACCTGTAATCCCAATAACCAAATGTAGGCTGACAGCTAAAATAATGTTAATGGCGATAAGTATGAGCGTATTAGAATAAAATTGATTCATCATCTCCGTTGAAATCAGTACTTGGATGACTACATACACTAATACAGCTAATAGGATAAATGGCCAAAACTGTTTAGACTTTTTCATCTCTATATACCACCTACACTTTCTCCCGTGTATTTTTGCCAAAGATTCCAGAAGGTCTGAAAATCAGAATTAAGATAAGGATAATGAATGCCGCAGCATCTCTCCATAATGAGAAGCCTAGAGCACTAACAATCGTTTCTACAACTCCAAGTACTAGACCGCCAACCATTGCCCCAGGAATAATTCCAATTCCCCCAAGAACCGCAGCGACGAATGCTTTTAAGCCTGGAATAACCCCCATTAGAGGATCGATCTTTGTATAATACACTCCAAAAATTACACCAGCAGCCCCTGCTAAAGCTGAACCAATAGCAAACGTTGCAGAAATCGTATTATCTACATTAATCCCCATTAGCTTTGCCGCCTCTACGTCATGTGAAACAGCGCGCATCGCTTTTCCTGTTTTCGTTTTATGGACGATAAATTGTAGCAGGATCATAAGAACGACAGAAACAGAAAGAATTAACACAGATTGTATACTAATTTGAGCCCCTAAAATGCTAAATGTTTTGTTGGAGAAAATATTCGGATAAGCTTCCGGTTGAGCTCCGCGAATATAAATTACGCCGTATTCTATTAGTAAAGATACACCAATCGCAGTTATAAGTGCCGCAATGCGTGTAGCATTACGCAAACGTTTATATGCAATACGTTCGATAATCACTCCAAATAACGCGCAAGCTACCATAGAAATAATTAATGCAGGGAAAAATCCTAGTCCAAAAACAGTAATCGAGTAAAAACCGATAAACGAGCCTACCATAAACACATCACCATGTGCAAAGTTGATTAATTTAATAATGCCGTATACCATCGTGTAACCGAGGGCGATTAATGCGTATATACTTCCGAGTGAAATACCGTTAATCAATTGTTGTATCCATTCCATGAAGTTTCACTCCCTTATGCGTTCAATTTCTTTTTGTGTAGATAAAAAGGAGGGATATCAATCCCTCCCATTTTACGACTAACTCTTAAGGATTAACTTTCGTATTAAATACTTGCTTTCCATCTACGAATTCTAAGATTGTAGCCGATTTAACTGGATGGTGGTTTTCATCCACTGAATATAAACCTGTTACTAAATCTAGATTATCTGTAGCTTTTAAAGCATCCTTAATTTTTGTTCCATCTGTAGAACCTGCACGCTCAATTGCATCTTTTAATAAATATACAGTGTCGTATCCAAGTGCATTAAATGAGTTCGGTGCTTTTCCGTATTTGTCATTAAACTTATCTGCAAATTCTTTTGCTTTTCCATCTGGATCTTCTGCAGAATAGTGATTAATAACAAATGTATTGTTTAACGCCTCTGCTCCAGCCAAATCAACGATTGTTGGTGAATCCCATCCATCAGCACCCATTAAAGGAACTGTAATTCCAAGTTCACGAGCTTGTTTGACGATCAAACCAACTTCTTCATAATAACCAGGAATAAAGATAAACTCCGGATTTGCACCTTTAATACGAGTTAACGTAGATCTGAAATCTGTATCTTTTGCTACATAAGATTCTTGCTGTACGATTTTACCGCCAGCAGCTTCAAAGTCTTTAATAAATGAAGCAGCAAGACCTTTTGCATAGTCACTCGCGTTGTCCGCATAGACTGCTGCAGTTTTTACTTTCAGTTCATTTGCTGCAAAGTTTGCAGCTACAGTTCCTTGGAATGGATCAATGAATGATGTACGGAATGCATATTCATTAACAGAACCATTATCAGCAACTGTTACAGTTGGACTAGTGCCAGATGGTGTAATCATTGGAGTTTTGCTGTCATTAGCAATCTGCACTTGTGCTACAGAGTTACCGCTTGTTGCAGGCCCAATTATTGCAGCTACTTTATCTTGACTTGTTAATTTGATCGCGGCACTTGTTGATTCAGCAGCGTCCGATTTATTGTCTACGGTTACTAATTTAATTTGTTTCCCATCAATACCACCAGCGGCATTGATTTCTTCTACAGCTAAATTAAATCCGTCATTTTGAGATGATCCATATGATGCTACTGGACCAGATAGTTCTAGGTTAACACCGATTTTGATCTCGTCTCCTCCCTTAGAACCACTACCTTCTTCCCCTGCTCCACATCCTGCTAGCATTCCCACTAGAAGAGAAGAAGCAAGAAATAATGAAGCAAACTTTGATTTCTTCATTTTAAATAACCTCCTATTTTGTTCGATAATTCTGAATTTATAAGTCGTACTTCTTAATTTTATATTTTAATAAGTAACCGCTCAGAAACTATCAATTTATTCGTATGAACTATCTCATTGTAAAACAAAGTATTTATTCAGTCTACAATAATTTTTCTCCCAGTTCTAAAATTTCAGAAATTACATTAGAATAATATTTTATAAGTATTTATAAACCCTTGTAGATATTAGGTTTGGTGTATAATGTATTCTATATATTACCAGAATGTTTACTTTAAATTTTATTTTTAAAGATAGACTTAATTGGTCTTTTTTATCGATAAGTCTGGTATTATTGTTAATTTATAGTAAATTTACAGGTCATCAATTGATTTTATTTTTAATTATTTGTACTCAAAATTAGTTCGGTATCCGCAATAAAAAAGGGTTCATATGGTACTAATGGAATGCAAACTAGATAACGAAAATAAGAAATTATGTATCAGCAAGTAAAAAAATAGCTTTCCTTAAGTCCCTCTTTCTATCATGCGCTGTATAAATTACTAGATACTAAAAAAGTGTATAAAAAAAACAGATATAGAAAAGAGTCTTTTCTATACCTGTTTCGATTTATAGACCTATTTTACAGCCTTGTCTTTTTAGTGTCCGCCTAAATATGCTTGTCTTACTTCTTCGCTTGCTTGCAAATCTTTTGCAGGACCTGATAGAACAACTTTGCCAGTTTCGATCACATACCCACGACTTGCAACAGAAAGAGCCATATTTGCGTTTTGTTCAACCAACAAAACGGTTGTACCATCTCGGTTAATATCTTCAATTACTTGGAAGATTGTTTTAACCATTAAAGGTGCTAATCCCATGGATGGTTCATCTAGTAAAACTAGCTTTGGCTTTGCCATAATAGCACGACCCATTGCGAGCATTTGTTGTTCTCCTCCGGAAAGTGTACCAGAATGCTGTTTCTTGCGTTCTAGTAGTCTCGGGAAAATCTCGTACACTTTTTGCATATCGCTATGAATACCCGCTTTATCCTTCCGTAAGAATGCTCCCAATTCTAGATTTTCTTCTACTGTAAGGTTAGCAAATACACGACGTCCTTCTGGAACATGCGATATACCAGATTTCACGATAGATTGTGCTTGTTTGCCAGCAATGGATTTTTGGAGAAACTCTATTTTTCCATTTTTCGGTTTTAATAATCCTGATAGCGTTTTCAATAAAGTACTTTTACCAGCACCATTTGCACCGATCAGTGTTACAATTTCCCCTTCATTTACATTGATAGAGACACCTTTAAGGGCTTGAATATTCCCGTAAAATACATCTATATTTTCTACTTTAAGCATTGACATCGTGAACTTCCTCCCCTAAATAAGCCTCAATAACCTTAGGATGGTTACGGATCTCTTCTGGTGATCCTTCCGCAAGAAGCTGACCATGGTCAAGTACATAAATTCGTTCACAAACACCCATGACTAAATTCATATCGTGTTCTATAAGCAAAATAGTCAAATCAAATTTATTTCGAATAAATGCGATTAAATCCATTAAATCTTTCGTTTCTTGTGGGTTCATACCAGCTGCCGGTTCATCCAATAATAGAAGTTTTGGTCCTGTTGCCAAAGCACGAGCTATCTCTAATCTTCGTTGCTGCCCGTAAGGTAAATTCTTTGCTAACTCATCTTTGTACTTATCTAAACTGAAAATCTTCAAAAACTCAATGGACTTCTCTTCCATTTCTTGTTCCCCTTTAAAATGGGAAGGCAAGCGTAATACGGAGCTGAGAATATTATGCTTAGCAAGTGAGTGATAGGCAACTTTTACATTTTCCAACACGGACAAATCATTGAACAAACGTATATTTTGAAATGTACGACTTATTCCTTTTCTAGTAACTTTAAAAGGAGGCAAACCATTTACTCGTTCCCCGTTAAAAATGATATCTCCCTCAGTTGGTACATATACACCCGTTAACAAGTTAAAACTAGTCGTTTTCCCAGCACCATTTGGACCAATCAGACCAACTAATTCTCCTTGATTTAGTACCATATTCAAATTTTGAACAGCTTTTAAACCACCAAACTGAATACCGGTATTTTTCACTTCCAATAAAGGCTTATTTTCCATGTTGACCGCCTCCTTTTGGCGTTCTCCATAGCTTGAAATAATCTGTAATTTCCATCGTGCCCATTAATCCCTTAGGTCGATATAACATTACTAAAATTAACACAAGACTATAAATAATCATACGAGTTTCAGGATATCCTTGCAGATAGGTAGAAACTACCGTTAATAATATGGCTGACAGTACTGCACCTGAGAGACTACCAAGACCACCTAGAACTACGAATATTAGAATATCAAAAGATTTTAAAAAGCCGAATTGACTTGGCTGGATAATATAAAAGTTATGGGAAAATAAAGCACCTGCTACTCCAGCAAAGAATGAGCCGATTGCAAATGCGATTACTTTATAATAAGTCGTATTTATCCCCATCGCATCCGATGCGATTTCATTTTCTCTAACGGAGATGGCCGCTAAACCATGTCTTGAGTTTGTGAAATTGACGATCACCACAAGTGTAATAACTAGACAAACAAATGCATATGTCCAAGTAGTCAAATGGGAAACTTGCATCCCAGCAGCGCCACCAACTGCATCAATATTTAAGAACACAATTCGAATGATTTCCGCAAATCCAAGTGTTGCAATCGCTAAATAATCTCCTTTGAGTCTTAAACTTGGAATACCAACAATTAATCCCGCTAGAGCAGCTACAATACCACCTATAATAATAGCAACTACAAATGGAAGATGTAATTTCATAGTGACAATAGCTGAAATGTAAGCGCCTACAGCCAAAAATCCAGCATGACCTATCGAAAATTGTCCAGTTATACCGATTACCAAATGTAGGCTTACCGCTAAAATTATATTGATGGCAATTAATATAAGCGTATTAGAATAAAATTGATTGATGATTTCAGCTGAAATCAAAAACTGCACAACTGCGTACACTAATACCGCTACTACAATAAATGGCCAAAACTGTTTAGACTTTTTCATCTCTATATACCACCTACACTTTCTCTCGGGTATTTTTACCAAAGATTCCAGAAGGTCTGAAAATCAGAATTAAGATGAGAATAATGAATGCTGCAGCATCTCTCCATAAAGAGAAGCCTAGAGCACTAACAATCGTTTCTACAACTCCGAGTACTAGACCGCCAACCATTGCCCCAGGAATAATTCCAATTCCTCCAAGAACCGCGGCAACAAATGCTTTTAAGCCCGGAATGACTCCCATTAAAGGATCAATCTTTGTGTAATACACCCCAAAAATTACACCAGCAGCCCCTGCTAAAGCTGAACCAATAGCAAACGTAGCAGAAATAGTATTATCTACATTAATCCCCATTAGCTTCGCAGCCTCTACGTCATGTGAAACAGCCCGCATCGCTTTTCCTGTTTTCGTTTTATGTACAATGAACTGCAGCAAGATCATCAGTACAACGGAAACCGACAGAATGAGAACAGATTGAATGCTAATTTGTGCACCTAAGAATTCAAAAGATTTATTGGAGAATATATTAGGATATGCTTCTGGTTGAGCTCCTCTAATATAAATCACTCCATATTCAATCAATAACGATACTCCAATTGCCGTTATAAGCGCAGCAATCCTTGTTGCATTTCGTAAGCGTTTATATGCAATACGTTCAATAATCACACCAAATAATGCACAGGATGCCATGGACAAAATAAGTGCTGGGAAAAAACCTAACCCAAAGACAGTAATCGAATAAAATCCAATGAAAGAACCAACCATGAACACATCACCGTGTGCAAAGTTGATCAATTTAATAATTCCGTAAACCATCGTGTAGCCTAGGGCAATTAATGCATATATACTGCCGAGTGAAATACCGTTAATCAATTGCTGTAACCATTCCATAAAGTTTCACTCCTAAAGTCTCTAGATTTCAACTTATAATAAAAAGAGGAGGGATATAATCCCCCCTCTATAATCAGGCTTATCTTAAGGATTAACTTTCGTGTTAAATACTTGTTTTCCATCTACAAATTCAATAATTACAGCTGATTTTATCGGATGGTGATTTTCATCAACAGAATATAACCCTGTTACTAATTCTAGTTGATCAGTAGCTTCGATTGCTTCTTTAATTTTCGTACCATCTGTAGAACCAGCTCGTTCAATTGCATCTTTCAACAAATAAACTGAATCGTATCCAAGTGCGTTGAATGAGTTAGGCTCTTTTCCATATTTCTTATTAAAGCTTTCTGCAAATGCTTTCGCTTTTCCATCTGGATCATCAGCTGAATAGGCAGTAATAATAAACGTGTTATTTAATGCATCTGCTCCAGCTAAGTCAACGATTGTTGGAGAATCCCAACCATCTGCCCCCATTAATGGAACGTTAATTCCTAATTCACGAGCTTGTTTAACAATCAATCCTACTTCTTCGTAATATCCAGGGATAAATACAAATTCCGGATTAGAAGATTTGATACGCGTTAATGTAGAACGGAAATCTGTATCTTTTGCAACATAAGACTCTTCCGCAACAATAGTACCTCCAGCTGCTTCAAAATCTTTAATGAAAGAAGCCGCAAGACCTTTCGCATAATCACTAGCATTATCCGCATAAACTGCTGCAGTTTTCACTTTCAATTCATTAGAAGCAAAGTTTGCAGCTACCGTACCTTGGAAAGGATCGATAAATGCTGTACGGAATGTAAATGGATTTACTTTTCCATCGTCTCCAACAGTTACAGTCGTACTTGTACCAGAAGGAGAAATCATAGGTGTTTTAGTATCAGTTGCAATTTGTACTTGAGCAACTGAGGCACCACTTGTAGCAGCTCCAATAATTGCTACTACTTTATCTTGACTCGTTAACTTAATCGCAGCACTTGTTGCCTCCGCAGCGTCCGATTTATTATCAACTTTAATAAGTTCTATTTTTTTGCCATCAATACCCCCATCAGCATTGATCTCTTCAACAGCTAGATCGATAGCATCCGCCTCAGATGTTCCGTAGGATGCTACTGCACCGGATAGCTCAAGATTGGCTCCTATTTTAATAGTCTCCCCTCCATTAGCACTACTACTTTCCGAGCCTTTTGAACTACTACCTTCTTCTCCTGCTGCACATCCCGCTAGCATCCCAACTAGCAGAGAAGAAGCAAGAAATAATGAAGCAAATTTCGATTTCTTCATAAAATAAAACCCCCTTGTTTTAGTTTGATAATTCTGAATATATAAGTCATACTACTTACCATTCTCTTTTTTTGGTAAGAAACTATTCAGAATTAATCAAGTTATTGTTGTGAACAATTTCATTGTAAAACAAAGTTTATATTCAGTCTATACATATTTTTCTTTTTCTTCGGAAATTTCAGATATCCTATAAATATAATAATTTTAAAATCATGAAAAAGCCTTTAAAATAAGCGTTTTCGCAGCACTATTATTCTAAAATAATATCTAAATATCATCTTATTAATCTTATAAATAAATGGATTTTTTATCATTATAACTAATATATTAGTTATTTTTACCAATTTAAGAAATATATGATTATTTTTACTTTTCACTTTTTGTTCTGTATACTATTAATTAGTTCGACAACCGCAATAAATTGAACTCAGACAAAAATCGCCACGTTGTGTGGCAATGCCTGAGTGATCAACATTCAGTTGATCAAAAACAATCAGGGATTAACAGGCTGTTTATCTTCATTTATTTGATTAGTTTCTAATACGAAAGACATAGTGAGGGTATTTCCGCCTTTTAAACCCGAATAAAAGGAGAGATAAAAATGATACAAAAGTTACCCAATCGTGAAGAAGTGAAAGTGGAAGAAACATGGAATTTAGCTGATTTATTTGCAAGTGAAGATGATTTCACAAATATTTTAGAAGAAATTGAGAAAGACGTTCAGCTATTTTCCGAAAAATATAAAGGTACCATTAATAGTCCTTCTTTAGCAGCAGAAGCATTAACCGATTACTCCGCTATCTATGAAAAAATTGTTCCTGCAGGGACATATGCTAGTCTATCTCTTAGCACAGATCAAACAAACACGACAGCACAAATGAGAGCCAATAAGTTTAGCTCCCTATCCGCTAAGATTAGTAGTGAACTTTCTTTTGTTACGAGTGAATTAGTAGAGTTGTCGGACGAAACCATGGTAGAAGCGGCAAAGCTTGCACCTAACTTCCAACTTTATCTAGACAAGTTATTAAAAAAGAAAAAATACCAATTGCATCCCGAAGTAGAGAAAACACTTGCCGCATACTCCGCTTCCTTTAATGCGCCATACAAATTATATAACACGACCAAAATGCAAGATATCTCTTTCGACAACTTTGACGTAGATGGAAAACCATATCCATTAAGCTATGTGTCTTTTGAAAATGATTGGGAAGCCGAATCAGATCCTGCTCTTAGACGAGCTGCATTCGATGCTTTTTCTTCCAAGTTAAAAGAATATCAACATACGACTGCTATAACCTATGACATGCATATACAAATGGAAAAAACAACCGCTGATATTCGTGGATATGATTCCGTTTTTGATTACTTATTATTCAACCAAGAAGTAGATCGCACTCTTTATAATCGACAAATTGACTTAATCATGAATGAACTTGCGCCGCATATGCGTAAATATGCAAAATTGCTTCAAAAAGTACATGGTTTAGAAAAAATGACTTTTGCAGATTTAAAAATCTCTTTGGACCCAAACTATGAGCCTACCATTTCGATAGAAGAATCGAAAAAGTATATAGATGATGCATTGGCTATAATGGGCGAAGAATACTTGGAGATGGTGGATCGTTCTTATAAAGAACGTTGGATCGATTTTGCACAAAACACTGGCAAGTCAACAGGTGCATTTTGTTCTAGTCCATATGGTAATCATCCATATATCCTTATCTCATGGTCTTCTAGAATGAATGAAGTATTTGTTCTTGCTCACGAGCTAGGACACGCCGGTCATTTTTATCATGCAAATAAAGAACAAACAATATTCAATGCAAGACCTTCTTTGTATTTTATCGAAGCCCCTTCCACAATGAATGAGATGCTTGTAGCCAATCATTTACTAAAAAGCTCCGATGATCCGAAATTTAAACGCTGGGTCATTGCTTCTATTGTGGCACGCACGTACTACCATAATTTTGTGACACATTTACTGGAGGCAGCTTATCAACGCAAGGTATATGAACGTGTTGATCAAGGGTTGAATGTCAATGCTCAAATTTTGAACGACTATAAACGAAGTGTGTTGGAAGAATTCTGGGGTGATGCAGTAGAAATATCGGAGGGTGCTGAACTGACATGGATGCGCCAACCGCATTACTATATGGGACTGTATCCTTATACGTATAGTGCTGGTTTAACAATTTCTACGCAAGTCGCAAAACGCATTTTAAACGAAGGTCAATTAGCTGTAGATGAGTGGACAAACGTATTAAAAGCTGGTGGTACTAAATCACCTGTAGAGCTCGCGAAAATGGCTGGCGTAGATATTACAACCGAAGAGCCGTTGCGCGATACGATTGCTTATATAGGATCACTTATCGACGAGTTAATCAGTCTTACAGAAGAAATTGAACAGTAAGACTAAAAGTAAGAAAAGCCGGGCAAAAAGACGCCCGGTCCTTTAAGAGCAAAACCTGTCTCTATCCTTTCCGTAGTGCTTTGGACAGACTTATCGCTATGTGATTACCGAGTTACTTTTTGAGATGCTGGTCGTGACTAACGTCACGACCAGCATCTCTTTTTCGGTAATTTTATGGCGTATATCTATCCGTCGCCCTCCTGCAATTGTTAGAAACAGGTAAGTGCTCAGAAAGCTTTTCTTCCTACATTAACTAAAACTAATCTTATTATCTTTAGCGATAAGCTATGCTAATCTTAAATAGAGTACTGCACACTATATTGATTGGAGTGAAAGGTGGCGACTCCAGCGGGAACAGCACGAGCTGAAAGCCCCGCAGGAACGTAGTGACGAGGAGATTGAAGCCGTGCCCGCGGAAAGCGTCCACCTGAAACGGAAATCATAGGACTACTTAATTCTTACAAATCCCTTAAATCCAGTGTATACAGGACAATTTTATATACTTTCTTATCTTTTAAAAAAGGAGCCTGAAGTGAATGACCACTTCAGGCTCCTTTTTATATTTTCCAACTAAACTTCATTTCCTCAAGAAAAAAAGCTAAACCGTCGCCGGCTTAGCTTGCTTTCCCTACTTTTACTCTCTTCACAAATAAAGATAATACTAATGCAACTACAGTAACAAGCGTTGCGATAAAGAATGTGTGGTTGATACCTTCTAACATCGCTTTCATGCCTAAATCAATTTTAAATTGAGCAAGTCCTTCTTGAGTTGTTGGCATATTACCGGCTGCTGCCGCCTCACCAGCGAGTCTCTCTGCAGAAGTCTCCATTCTTGCGTTCATGATCGTTAAGAATATCGCAGAACCGATTGCCCCAGATACTTGTTGCAATGTATTATTCATCGCAGTACCATGTGGATTCATATTCATCGGTAATTGGTTCAATCCATTTGTCATAATAGGCATCATTACCATCGACATACCAAACATACGAAGCGTATAAATTCCCATGATGTAATAGTAACTAGTATCTTGCGTAAATTCACTCATGTAATGTGTAGCAATCGCCGTAATCGTAAGTCCAGTGATTGCTAATATTCTAGCACCATATTTATCAAAAATCTTCCCTGTGATTGGTGACATGATCGCCATCGCGAGTGCACCAGGTAGCATCAATAAACCTGAATGGAATGGTGAAATTCCACGTATTGTTTGTACATAAAGCGGAGTTAAAATCATTCCAGAAAACATCGCTGCAGATACCACAATCGAAATAATCGATGACAAAGTAAACATTGGATATTTATAAATTCTAACATCCAGCATTGGTTCTTCTAGTGTTAACTGTCTCCATACAAAAAGAACAAGTGCGATAAATCCAATGATGATTGTTCCATAAACGATTGGGGCTCCCCAACCTTTATCCCCCGCAGTACTAAACCCGTATAATAATGAGCCAAATCCTATACTTGATAAAATAAGGGAAAATACATCTAATTTCACTTTACTATTAGGTGTAATGTTGCGAAGTTTAAAAATAGCAAACAATAAAACAATTACCGCGAACGGTAATATTACTTCAAATAGTGCACGCCACTCGGCATGTTCTAATATAAAACCTGATAAAGAAGGTCCAATTGCAGGAGCTAAAATCATAACTAATCCAAACATACCCATCGCAGCTCCGCGGCGTTCAATTGGGAATGCGGATAACATAACATTCATAAGAAGTGGCATCATCATTGCTGAACCTGCCGCCTGAATCATTCGTGCTGCGATTAATACTCCAAACACCGGAGCTAGAGCCGCTAATAATGTACCAACTGTGAAAAGTACCATCGCCGTGATAAATAATTTTCTATTGGAAAATCTTTGTACAAAAAAGGCACTGGCTGGTATTAAAATCCCGTTTACTAACATATAACCTGTCGTTAACCATTGCACTACAACTGGTTTTACATCGAATTCGATCATTATCGTTGGTAATGCTACATTTAATAGTGTATTATTCAAAAACGCAATGAATGCTCCTACAAAGAGGATTGCAATCATTGCATATGGGGGCTTATGTTGCATTTCTTCCATTACTTTCATTCCTCCTATTTCTTTAAAGCTTCGTTTCTGTCTTATAACACTTGAATATTTTATACTCATCGTCCAAAAAAAGCAAATAAAATATTTTAATCAACTAAAATAGTTTGATAAACGTTGATTTAACAGTTATTATAGAAATTATACTACTAGTCTAAAGGTGATTATTTAATGAACACTAAAAAACGAAATGTATTAATAGCGGCACAAAGATTATTTATTGAAAAAGGTTTTAGGTCTACTACCGTCAACGATATAATTGAAGAAGCAAATGTATCCAAAGGTACGTTTTATAATTATTTTTCATCTAAAAATGAATGTATTATAGCTATTCTCGAAAATGCAAGAAATGAAACATTGATTAAAAGAAGAGAAATTCATGCTCAACATAATAGTTCGGATATTAATGTGTTATCCAAACAAATGTCCGTACGATTTATCGTCTTTCAGGAGCATAATCTATTTCCTCTTTTTGCATCTATTATTAATTCACAAGATGTGGATCTTCGTGATCTGATCAAACGAAATTATATGGAAGAAATCAACTGGCTTTCTATTCGATTAGTAGATGTCTTCGGTGAACAGACAAAAAATGTAGCAACAGACTGTGCAGTTCTCACACTTGGTATGATTCAGCAACTACAGCACCCGTGGATCAATAAATCTGCTAATATTTCCTTTGATCAATTAATTCATTTTATCCTGAGAAGAATTAAAACAATCATTTATGACATGGCGGAAACGAATGATTCCCTATTGAATAATTCCTTTTTCAAATTAAATACAGAAACATCATCTGTTACAAAGGAGCATGTAATCGAGCTGTTGCATACCTTTTATTTAGAAGAAAAAGAAGCATTTTCATCGAATACCATACAAGCAATTGAGTTTGTATTAGAAGAATTGTCGAAAGAAACACCCAGAATCTTTTTGCTAGAAAATATCGTCCCTGCCTTAACAGAAGCATTTACTGAAAGTCAGCTCGAACAAAAATCTACTATTATTATGTACAAACTGTGGAAGCTTTTAGACGGATGGAAAGAAGGTCAAGCATAATGGACAAAGTGATTTCCCAATATCAAGCGGATGAAAATGTGATGATTCAGTTGTTTGCCAGCTGGTGTGCAATCCATCAATTAAATGCATCAACGTTGTATGCACAAGCCTACCCTCAGCAAGAAAAGAATTTACTTCTAGAAAAAGCAATAGAAGAAATGGATACTGACGCTGTAACAGTAGACACAGAAACACTTTTAAATGTGCTCCAACTTTTCGGCAATGAAGATCTTGCTTTCGTCGTTTCTGAAGAATCCGAAAAACTTAAAAAGCGTTAGATCAATCAAAAAAGCAAAGATACAAAAGTACAAGACTAAGCAGCCAAAATTACATTTTGGCTGTTTTTGTTATGAACAAAAGTCCTAAAGCATCTTCCTCTTGCCAATTAAACTTATGGGAACGATAAAATGCAATAAGATACATAATATAAAACCTGTGCGGTAGTGAGTTAAATAAAGTGTCCTCAGGAATTCCGCTGCAGGGCGGGCGCTTTCCGCCGGCTTGGTTTCAGCCGCTTCCTTTGCTCCTGCGCAAGCTCGTCGCAAAAGTAAATTTCGCTACGCTCAGTCCAGCGTCTTCAGCTCAAGCTATTCCAGCTGGACGCCACCCTTTCGCTACAATCCAGTAGAGACTGCTAATTACTAAAAAAAGATGCACTAAATCTAGTATTGTTTTTCTAAAGGAAAAACCTTTGATTAATTGAATAGGATTTACTTTATAGTGATTATTAGTAGGATCTATTGATTGGAGTGCAAGGCGACGACTCCTGTGGGACTAGCGAGACAGGCGAGACCCCGCACGAAGCGGAGCGGAGGAGGAGGCTCACCACTCGCCTCACGGAAAGCGTCCGCCTGGAGCGGAAATCATGGCGGATATCTTAGTATCTTACCTTGCAGTTTCCCTATACAACAATTAAATTAAAACATTCCGTTCCTTATGCTTCTTGAAAAAGATATTCCTATGTCTAATTTTTCTATAGCTTCCTAACCAACAAAAAAAGCATAGGAATGCGATTTTATCGCATTACTATGCATTAAACAGTTATACATGCTGGATATGGCTAGATGCTTTCTCTAGAAAAATCCGTTGGCTATTGATCCTCTTTCCATCCACTTCTTTAAAATGATAAATACCTTCTGAACTTTGTACTCTTGCTTTAACATTATCCTGCAGTTCGATATCTATAATTTCCATTACTCGCTTTTTAATAGCTGGCGCTAGCACAGGAAACAAAATCTCCACTCGCTTGACCATATTACGAGTCATCATATCTGCAGAAGATAAATATAATCTACTTGATCCATTCCTATGAAACCAATAGATTCTAGAATGTTCCAAAAATCTTCCTACGATACTTGTAACCGTTATGTTCTCACTCACTCCCGCGATTCCTGGGCGTAAGCAGCATATGCCACGCACGATCAAATCGATTTTTACACCGACAGCTGAAGCTTCGTACAATTTAACGATTAAATCTTTATCCGTCAATGAATTCATTTTGAGTTTAATATGACCATGGAAATAAGCTCGATGATATTCTATTTCTTCATCGATCAAATATAAAAACTTGTCACGAATATCATATGGAGATACTACCAGCTTATTGTATTCTGGTTTATTTGTATAACCACTTAAATAGTTAAAAAACTGTGTCGCATCGGACCCAATTTTCTTATTGGTCGTAATAATTCCCATATCAGTATATATACGAGCAGTTTTATCATTATAATTTCCCGTTCCTAAATGGACAAATTGTTCAATACGGTTGTTTTGACTTCTGATAACTAAAGTAATCTTCGAATGTGTTTTTAAATTATGCATGCCATAAATAACAAGACAACCCGCTTTTTCTAGTTCACGGGCCCAATGGACGTTGTTTTCTTCATCGAATCGCGCCTTCAATTCAACAAGAACGGTCACTTGTTTTCCATTTTCAGCCGCCCTTTTTAAAGCCAAAATAATGGGCGAGTTTCCACTCACTCTGTACAGTGTTTGTTTAATCGCTAACACCTTAGGATCATCCGCTGCCTTATCTATGAAATCGATGATTGGCTGAAAGGATTCATAGGGATGATGAAAAAACAAATCCTGTTTTAATGCTTTTGCAAAAATATCTTCATCGCTTGCTAAATCTTTTGGTGGTTGCGGGATAAAAGGTTCATAGAAGAGCTCGTTATAATTTCCTTCAAAAAATGGGATAAAAGAAAATAAAAAAGTAAGATCAAGTGGTCCATGTATTTTGTACACATCGTCTCGATGTATTTCTAGCTGCTCCAATAAATAGTTAAGTACCTTTTGCTGGATTTCGCTCGTTTTTACTTCAAGCCTACTTACCGCTCCCCACTTCCGTTTTTTAAGTTCCTTTTCTATTTCAATTAGTAAATCACGTGCCCCTTCTTCATGAATCGTTAAATCTGCATTTCGAGTAATTCGAAACGGATTTGTATGCCTTACTTCGTATCCATGAAAAAGTTTAGCTATATTCGCAATTATGACATCTTCTAATAATACTGCGGCAAAGGTTCCATCCTTTGTTTTTACTTGGATAAATCTTCTTAATACAGAAGGAACTTGTACAATCGCAATTTTATTTTGTTCATTGTATTTGCCTTTGCCACTCTCGTTTTCTACCATCACCAATATATTCATTGTTTTGCTTAATAATATTGGGAAAGGTCGGTAAGCATCTACTGCGACTGGCGTTAGTATCGGGAATATTTCTTCATCAAAAATAACTTGTAATTCTTTCACCTGTTCTTTCGATAACAGAGAATACTTCAATAAGGAAATACCATGCTGTGGTAGCTGATTTTCTACTAACTCTGTATATATAGCCATTTGCCTATCAACAAGATTCTTAGTAATCGCTGATATTTGGGCCAATTGCTCTTTAGGGGTCAGCCCCGCTTTGTTTTCCGGTTTGTTAAAGCCAGCTCTTACTTGATCTTGAAGTCCTGCTACACGCACCATAAAAAATTCATCTAAATTAGAGCTGAAAATAGCTAAAAACTTTAAACGTTCTAACAGTGGATTTGTATCATCTTCAGCTTCCTGTAAAACCCGCTCATTAAAAGCTAACCAACTAATTTCTCTATTATTATAATTTGCATAATCATTAAATGGATGATCATCTACTATTTTATCGGTCACAATATATTATCCTCCATTTCAGTTAAACACTAATATGACTTGATGATTTACGATTTTCTCCAAATGTTTTTTTAATTTTTCGGCCTGGTATTTCTCTAACAGATAATTGCCAGCAACGGTAAAGGTTAGAACTATTTCATCTGACGCTTGTGTTAATGTAACTTGTTTAATATTCGAACGCCCTAACACATCCATGCCTTTTGTAAAACGAATCAAAGCTCCAATATCCCGTAGTTTTTTAGCTTCGTTTCCTGGGATGATTTTTTCGTACGCAAATACATATTGTTTAAACGTATCCTTATTTTTATAGGATGAGAGGAGCGCTATTATTAACCTTTCTTCATTGGAAAGTCCATCTACGTTTAAGTTGGTTAATAGATAGAAAGTATGCTGACTTGCGGCATCTTGATCTATATGTTCACCTATATAAAATAATATGTATGCATAGCGCAATAATTGCTCATTTTCTAGCGGTTCTATATAATTCCATTCAATAAATTGCTCATAAATAGTTGTAAAAATATCGTATAAGTGCAAAGTACTTTCTTCATTCACATGGAATTTCCCCAAAATATGGCGAATTGCATTTTGCGCAACTTCATTCACATTAAACTCTATTGGATATTTCTCTACCAATTCGGACAGAATAATGCCTTCCCTTAAACCTCGTTTGCTATATATAAAAGAAGGTGACTTTACCACATCCATAAACAGTCGAAAAGTTTCCAGTGCGGTAACAATAATATCTGCTCGATCACTAGATAAGCCATCTATTTTTTTTAGTTCGTCTAATGAGCAATTGGCAAATTGTGAGCTAATGTCTTCTAAGTCTATTGCTTGCAATTCATATTGATGAATTCCATTCAAAGGGAAATCTTTTCTCTGCTGATCCACTTGCGCAATGTTACGTGCACTACCTCCGATTGCAACAATTGGAACTTGAAGACTATGTATCCAAGTAAGCGGTCGAAGCTGTTCCATAATATAGTTGCTTAACTCGCTTCTTTCTTCTGGAGTCATTTCCGCATTTTCCATAAATCTTCTTTTTAATGACACTGCACCGAATGGTAAGCTATGCATATGGACTAGCTTTTTGTTTTCATAGTACGTGATTTCCGTACTTCCCCCACCCATATCAATAGTTATAGCTGTTGGTATATTTGTTGAGTGAATAACTGCTAAATAGCCAAAATACGCTTCTTGTTCAGCTGTTAAAATTGATAGGGATAAACCTAATTTGTCTTCTATGTATGCTAAAATCTCTTCCTTATTTTCTGCTTGGCGGATAGCTGCAGTTGCCGCTGCAAAAACATGCTTGACTTGTATATCTTTCAGTATTTCTTTGAATTTCGTTAATGTTTCTAATAACACTTGAACACCGTCTTCATTTAAATTACCTTTTGAATCGATATACATACTAAGCCTCGCAACCGTTTTAAAATTATGATGCTCCAATAAACCTTGTAATGAGTTGTAACTGTATACTACGAGTCGAATAGAGTTCGATCCTATATCAATTATTGCTCTTCGATTTGTCATTGTGTCCATTAGCTTTTGCTCCTCTATTATTTATTTTAAACGCTACTGCCCGATGTATTTGTAAATGTTTTGTAAATTTATTTGAAAGCTTTATACTATTCATAGTTTGTTAAATTAACGTAATATTTTATGATTTTTTCCCTTGATCCTTTCGTATCATGTACAATAAGAGAAAATAACGATAGGAGGATTAACAGACAGATGAAAAAGTTCACCAAAGAGGAGAACAGTTGGTCACTTTACGACTGGGGTTCATCAGCATATTCAATCATTATTACTACCGCAGTGTTTCCTATATTTTATAAATCTTCAGCGACAGCAGCGGGGGTAGATGCTGCTGATTCTACAGCTTATTTAGGGTATACGATTGCTATATTCACCTTTATATTAGCAATGCTTGGACCTATTTTAGGTACAATCGCTGATTATCGTGGAATGAAAAAGAAGTTTTTTACGTTTTTCTTTATACTCGGTGTGACATTCACAGCAATGCTTGCATTTGTACCGTTCGATAATTGGTTACTATTGCTCATTTTCTATACGTTAGCTGCACTTGGCGCAACTGGTGCAAATGTGTTTTATGATGGTTTTATCGTCGACGTGACGACAAACGAACGAATGCATAAAGTATCGGCTCGTGGGTTCAGTCTTGGTTATATTGGTAGTACTATACCCTTTTTAGTAAGTATAATCATCATCGTGTTATCTCAACAGGGAATTATTGCGTTATCTACAACAAATGCTAGCCGAATCGCATTTCTCATCACAGCAATTTGGTGGGTTGTATTTTCTATTCCACTGTACAAAAACGTCAAACAGATTCATTTTATCGAACGAGAAGGAAAGCCTGTTATCCAAAGTTTTAAACGCTTAGGTAAAACTTTTAAAGAAATTCGTCAATATAAAGCATTGTTCTTATTTTTACTAGCATACTTTTTTTATATTGATGGAGTTGGTACCGTCATTAATATGTCTACCGCGTATGGCACAGATTTAGGTCTTAGCGCCACAAGTCTATTAATCATTCTTTTTGCTACTCAAGTTGTCGCAGCGCCATTCGCACTGTTATATGGGTGGCTTGCAGGAAAGTTTTCCGAAAAGAAAATGCTGTATGTAGGAATTATTGTCTATATTATAGTATGTACGTATGCATTTTTCTTAGAAACCGTTGTGGATTTTTGGATTTTAGCAATGTTAGTTGCCACTTCCCAAGGTGGAATCCAGGCACTTAGCCGATCCTATTTTGGAAAGCTTGTACCGAAAGAAAATTCCAATGAGTTTTTCGGCTTTTATAATATTTTCGGTAAGTTCGCTTCAATTATGGGACCGTTATTAGTTGCGTTCACTGCACAAGTAACAGGTAAATCGAACTATGGTGTGTTTAGTTTAGTCATTTTATTTATTGTAGGACTAATCATTTTGTCAAGAGTACCAGAGCCAAAGACTAGTCCTAGTGTAGACGAAGTGAGTTCAACTTAATCGTTAAAAAAGAGAGGTAGTAGAAAATTTCTACAAACCTCTCTTTTTACTATTTATTTAATAATGTTTTTTACGATAAACGAAGTAGTAATGCCAACAGAAAGCACGGTTATACAAGAATATAACAAAGAAACAGATTCAACTAGTACACTTCCTATCGAAACAACCAAAATATCAATAGACAAAATACACAAACCAGGATTAATATGCAACCTATTCGCAACCATTTGTGCTAGTAAATCTGTTCCTCCAACTGTGATTTCAGATCGAAGCATACTACCTATTCCAAGCCCTATCAAAACACCGCCACCCAGTGCCCCAATCACCTCAGAAGTAATATATTTCTCACCAACGATATGTAAAGGGTACAAAAAATCAATGATAACGGACGAAAACAGCAGTCCGTGTATGCCGTTGTAAAAAAATGCACGAAAATATATCCATGCCAAAAGAAAAATAGGAGTACTTATACATAATATTGCAAGGCCCACCTTCATATCCAGTAAATAATGGATGATTAAACCTAGTCCAATTCCCCCACCGTCCAGTAAATGAAAAGGAACTAAAAAAAGGTTAATCCCTATTGCTATCAAGATACTTCCCATAAAAATAACGAGCGATTTGTGTATGAAAAACATTTTCCCCACCTTCCACTAATTCATGTATATGTTTTGACACACAAAAATACACAGGAAAATCGAAGGCGTTCGAAAAAGTTCATTGCATATTAAAAATGATTCGTGGGTTAAGTGTTGGAGATTGCTACTTTTTCAGGAGTTATTTCACCATCTCCCAAAATTGTGCAGAGGCTTTTGAAATAGGTTCCTCTTTTAATCTCATCAAAACTGGTTCCACACTAAAATCAAATTGTTGCAGCTCGTATATTTTAAAGTGTTCGAAGAAAAATGATTCGTAGTGCATTCTCGGAATAATGGAAATGCCAAGTCCTCGATTCACAAGCGCAACGACCATTGGAAGATCTCTACATTCTACAATAATATTTGGTTTCAACCCAAATTCATCAAACGCTTTTTTTATATTTTCATGAAAAGAGTGTCCTTCCATAGCACCTAGCATGATAAACGGTAGATGGGCAATTTCTTTTAAAGTAGGTTGAGCGGAGAGAGAGGCTGTCCAACTATTAGGAACCATGAGAATGGCGGGCTGTTTTTTCAAGGATTTTTTCACATATTGCTCCGTGTCATTTGGTCTTATCAGTAAAGCAATATCAATTTCTTTTTGTGTTAACTTCTTTAATAGTCCTTCCGAATCCCCAGAGAAAATGTTGATTTTGACTTGCGAAAACTCTGATCTAAATTCTGCAATATAATCAGTTAACATATTAGAACATGCAGAAGACACTCCGATTCGTACGGTTCCTGCAGTACCTTCTTCTATTTCATGTATACGCCTTTTGACTTCTTCTGTTTGGTTTACTAATTGGTCCGCATATTGAAATAATAACTGTCCTGTTTCGGATAACTCCCATTTTTGACGATAGCGATAGATTAAAGTTGAACCTAGCTCTGTTTCAAGCTTTTTTAAAAGCTGACTTAATGGAGGTTGCGCAATATGCAATATTTCTGCTGCTTTAGAAATGCTCCCTTGTTTGACGATTTCCCTATAATAATATAATTGTCGTATATCCATTTTCTCACTCCATTATATGTGTTTTCATATGAAGAGTATACCAAATATATATTTTTCGTATAACAAATTACATGCTACTATGAAAAATAGATTATATCTAGAGAGGAGAATATGATGAATCATATGAATATAACTATCAAAAGACTTAGTTTGTACGTAATCGGTTTGTTTTTTCTATCCCTTGGTGTCAGCTTTTCCATTGTAGCAGATTTTGGTGTATCACCAGTCTCTTCATTGGCATATGCATTTTCTTTATCTTTCGGTTTATCAGTCGGGATGATGACAATAGTAGCAAATGTATTATTCATTATTATCCAAGTAATTTTGAGTAAACGATTCGATTTGAGAGAATCTATCGTACAATTAATTATTACATTTTTGTTTGGATTTTTTATGGATGCAACCTTGTTTCTCGTACAATTGCTACCTTCATCCGAATCAATTGTCATGCGATGTGTCTTTTTGATGATAAGTTTATTTGTTGTTTCTATTGGTTTACTAGGATATTTCAATGCAAAGTTTCCATTAATGCCGTATGATGCCCTAACGTACGCAATAAGTGAAAAGTTTAAAATGAAATTTAGTAAAGCCAAGATTTCTAGTGACTTATTGAATGTTTGTGTAGCAGGTTTAGTATGCATTATATTCATACACTCATTAGGGTCCATTGGAATTGGCACGCTAGTTGCTGCATATTTTATCGGGAAAATATTAGGTTGGTTAATGACCCACTTTCAAAAATATTTAGTAAGATGGATTGCTAAAAATAATGAAGAAGAAATAAATAGTTAAATATCAAAAAAGTATTAAGAGGTATGACTAAGTCAAGCCGCTTAACACTTTTTAGGTAATACTATAGCTGTCAATTGATTAATTCATTTCTTAATTAGTTTTGTAGTGCAAATGTTGCGGGCATTACGACCGCTACTACTTCCCCTTTAGCACATAGCGTATCTCCAGCAAAAACTTCTGTTGTGACTTTCCATTTCTTCGGATGGATTTCCTCAATCGTTCCCACTGCTTTCAACGTTACATTTTGTGGAGTTGGCTTTAGAAAATCTACATGCAAAGATCCTGTGACAAATCTTGGTGGTGCTTCCCCACTTCCAGGTTCAAAGCCATTTTTGCGATGTAACGCAAGTGAAGCTGAGCCCGTCCCATGACAATCGATCAGCGAAGCGATTAATCCGCCGTATACAAAGCCAGGAATCGCGGTATGCTTTTCGTTTGGATCATAAATTGTTTCCGTATGATTTCCGTTCCAAGCTGTTCGGAAATGATGTCCTTCCTCATTTAATCTCCCACAACCAAAACACCAAGCGAAATCCTCTGGGTAATCATCTTGAATTGCATGAACTTCATTTCTCATCGTAAGTCCCCCTTTATGATTCCATACTACTATACTTTAATATATTTGAAAATTACAAAAAGAAGATTGATTAACTTGGTTAAAACTTCACTTTTCCAAAATTAATATAATATCAGAAATTTGATAAATTATTCTCTAAGAATCGTTTTACAATACAAAAAACTGTAGACACTCTTTTCAGAGATTGTCTACAGTTTCATTTATTTATATAGTTCTTCTCTTCTATCCGAAAAGACTGGAATGCGCGCACGTATTTCTTCAATTTCTTCTAGATTTAGATCGAGGATTTCAACGCACTCCTCGTTTGCACCATTCCATATAATTTCTCCCCAAGGGCTTATTACCATGGAATTTCCACCAAATTCATTATGAGGATCGCTTCCCACACGATTCACTGCTATGAGAAAACTTTGGTTTTCAATTGCCCTTGCTTGCAAAAGTATTTTCCAATGATCGATTCGTTTAGCCGGCCATTGCGCTGGTATAAACATCACCTTAGCACCGTTTAACGAATGCGCTCTTGTCCATTCAGGAAAACGCAAATCATAACAAATGATTCCGCCCATCTTAACTCCATCAAGCGTAAATATATTCTTCTCACTACCAGCTTCTAGGTAAAGATGTTCATCCATTAATTTAATCAAATGAGCTTTGTCATATTCCCCAACAACTTCACCCAAAGAATTCGTCACATACATAGTGTTATAAAATTTGTCCCCTTTTTTGATCGAAACAGAACCTCCAACAATATGTATATTTAATTCTTTTGAGAGTTGAGATAATAATTTTTTCGTTTCTTCGCCGTTCACATCAGCGATTTCTTCAAGACGAGTTAGATCATAACCCGTATTCCACATTTCAGGTAATACTACTGTATTTGCCCCTAAAGATTCGGCTTCTCTAATCTTTTCCTCTACCTTGAGAAAATTTTCTTTTGGCTCACCAAAAACAATATCTAATTGAACACAAGCAACTTTCATCTCGACACCACCTATAGACATAATACTAAAAAGATTATAAGATTTGTCTAATATATGCAACTATTAAAAAAAAGAGGTTATGTACATGGACTTTTCGAATCGATTAAAAAATCTACCCCCACAATTTTTTGCTACACTCGTTCAAAAGGTAACAATCGCTGTAGCAGAAGGAAGAGATGTCATCAATCTCGGACAAGGAAATCCAGATCAACCAACACCTGAACATATTGTAAAAGCATTACAAGATGCGGCTGCTAATCCAGGATCTCATCGATATTCTCCTTTTAGAGGTACAAATGATTTAAAACAAGCTGCGGCTGACTTTTATAAACGTGAATACAATGTCGACATTGATCTGAATACAGAAGTAGCCATTATGTTCGGCACCAAAATAGGATTAGTGGAATTACCACTAGCAATAATGAATGAACAAGAGTTAATGCTTCTTCCAGACCCAGGATATCCAGATTATTTATCAGGTGCGGGACTTGCAAATGTTCGTTTTGATACGATGCCCTTACTAGAGGAAAATGATTATTTGCCAGATTACAGCAAATTAACAGAAGAACAAAAACAAGAGGCTAAACTGATGTATTTAAACTACCCGAATAACCCAACAGGTGCTATAGCAACTAAAGAATTTTTTGAAGAGACTGTGAAACTGGCAAAAGAGTCGGATATTGCGATCGTTCATGATTTCGCATATGGTGCCGTAGGATTCGACGGGCAAAAACCTTTAAGCTTTATGCAAGTAGAGGGCGCAAAAGAAGTCGGATTGGAAATGTACACACTATCCAAAACATACAATATGGCTGGTTGGCGAGTTGGATTTGCAGTAGGAAACGCTAAAATGATTGAAGCGATCAATATCATTCAAGATCATTTATTCGTTAGCCTCTTCCCTGCTGTTCAATCTGCAGCTGCAGCAGCACTAAATGAGAGTCAACAATGTGTAGATGAGTTGGTTTCATTGTATGAAGGTAGAAGAAATGCATTAATCGAGGCATGTTCTAAAATGGGTTGGGATGTAAAAGCTCCGAAAGGATCTTTCTTTGCGTGGTTACCTGTTGCGAAAGGTTATTCGAGCGAAGAGTTCGCAGATTTATTACTCGCTAAAGCAGATGTAGCGGTTGCCGCTGGTAATGGATTTGGCACATTTGGCGAAGGCTACGTACGTGTGGGCCTATTAGTTGATGAAGAAAGATTAGTAGAAGCTGTGGAACGAATTGCAAAACTAGAATTGTTTTAAAAAATGAGGCTGTCTCGAAGGTATTACTTTTGAGACAGTCTTCTTATTTGTTTTAGTGAGGAGTTTGGCTCGTTCTCGGATCTTAATTTATAAATGCGCAACATTATAACTATTACGCGCAACGTTGAAGTACGTATGCGCAACGTTTCTCCAAAATGAGTCACTGTCATCGGCGTCTCACTCCAAGTAAACTTGCTGTTCTGAGAATTAGTTGTTTTCATAGGCACTTTGGTTGCTCTTCATCTGATTTGGTTGCTTTTAGACTTGAACTGGTTGCTTTCAGTGATTGGTTCGTTGCCCTTTGCCAGTTATTGGATTAAAGTCAGTATAAAACTAATTTTTAGCTGCGCTTCACTCAAAATAAAAAGAGTGACTCCAAAAACTCATCTTGGTGTCACCCCATTTGCTCACTTCTCTATTCTTTTTGGTTCCGTCGCATCTTTCTCTATCGGATAAAATTGATTGGCCCCTGTTTCTGAATCAAATTTACGTTGAAATTCCATCCCCGTAACTTCTGCTAGAACGAGATCCACTGTTATAACTGGATTTACCCCCTTGATAAAATGACCTCCAAAAATATTTCCTTTTTGATCACACATTGTCCCGTGAAAATGAGTCTCGTATTCTCCTTCTCTCTTACAAATAACTCCCGTACCTTGTAAAAACTCGATTGGTCCTTCCTTAACTACAAGGTCATTATATCCAACGCCAATTATCGAGGCATCATTCGGAACTAAATACACAAACCCACTTTTTTGAAAGCTACCAAAACAGCTGATAATCGTTGCATATTCTATCTTATTTTCTGCACATAATTGTTCGATTCCTTCTAGCAGATCTGTTCCGTATACTAATCTCGCACCAATTGTTTTGCCGAGTTGGCCAGTCGCATAATTTACTCTTACTGCTGACATTTTTTCATCATCCTTGTATATTTATTTATTGATAATTACTTTAAACTATTTGGACTGAATATTTCAATTAGAAAAAATAAGTTGACTTTAATAAATTGATGTAGTAAATTAATTCTCATGGAACTGATGAAAAATTTAATAGCTTACATCTCTTATCAAGAGTAGCTGAGGGACTGGCCCGATGAAGCTCGGCAACCATCTACATAATAGTTATGTAGAAAGGTGCTAAATCCTGCAAAACGTATTGTTTTGGAAGATAAGAGAGGACAAATTGTATTTTTATGTGCCTCTCTTTCTTTTGAAAGAGAGGCTTTTATATTTATTCAACATTCCTAATAATAATTAGGAGGAAGCAACAATGAAGAAATTAGGTTTACTTTTATCAAGCGTACTATTAACTGGAGCACTTGCTGCGTGTGGCGATGATTCTAGTAGTGGAGATAAAGCGTTAGACGAAAAAAAATTAGTTATTGGTGTAACTGCTGGACCGCATGAACAGATCGTAGAAAAAGCAAAAGAAGTAGCTGCTAAAGATGGATTAGAAGTGGATATTAAAGTTTTTTCTGACTACATATTACCAAACACAGCTTTATCTCAAGGTGACTTAGATGCTAACAGTTACCAACACGAACCTTTCTTAAACACGTTTAACGAAGACCATGGCACGGACTTAGTACCGGTTGGAAAAACGATACTAAACCCAATGGGCGTGTATTCGGATAAATATAAGTCAATTGATGAACTTCCAGATGGTGCAACTTTCGGATTACCAAATGACCCAACAAATGGCGCTCGTGCGTTATATATTTTAGAAGAAAATGGACTTATCAAAATTAAAGAAGACAAACGAGAAACTGCCTCTATTTATGACCTAGAGGAAAATCCAAAAAACTTAAAATTTATTGAGCTAGAAGCTGCTCAAATTCCAAAGCAGTTAAGTGAAGTAGACGCTGCTGCAATCAATACAAATTTTGCACTAGATGCTGGGATCAATCCAAAAGAAGATTCTATTTTACTAGAGTCATCTAACTCTCCATATGTGAACTATGTGGTTGTCCGTGCGGAGAATAAAGATGATCCTACGATTCAAAAATTTGTAAAAGCTTATCAATCAGAAGAAGTAAAACAATTCATCGAAGAAGAATTTCAAGGATCTGTATTACCTAGCTGGGATGAGTAAAGAATTTGAGAACGTTACCGACTTCGGTAACGTTTTCTTTAGAAAGGAAGACATCTAATGATCGTTTTAGAAAATATTTCAAAAGAATTCAATAGTAAAAACGGCAAAGTAAAGGCAGTAAACAATGTTAACATCCATGTAAAAAAAGGAGAAATTCATGGAGTTATTGGATATAGTGGTGCTGGTAAAAGTACACTTATTCGCTGTGTAAATTTACTTGAAAGACCAACAGAAGGCAAGGTTTATATTAATGGAGTAGAAACCACTTTCCTCCCCCTTCCCAAATTACGTGAAGCTCGCAATAAAATAGGAATGATCTTCCAAGGATTTAACCTACTAAAAACAGCTACTGTTTATGATAATATTGCGATTCCTCTTAAACTTCTTGGTTATAACAAAGCAGAAGTTCAAAATAGAGCAGAAAAATATCTAGAGATTGTTGGATTAACAGATAAACATAAAAATTATCCAAATCAGTTGTCTGGTGGTCAAAAGCAACGTGTTGCTATTGCAAGAGCCCTTGCACAAGAACCAGAAATTCTGTTAAGTGATGAAGCAACTAGCGCACTTGACCCAGAAACAACCGATTCTATTTTAGATCTACTTTTAAAAATAAATAAAGATCTAGGAATAACTATTTTGCTCATCACCCACGAGATGAATGTTATCCAAAAAATTTGTGATCATGTATATGTCATGGAAAACGGGCATGTTGTAGAACAAAATAATGCGATTCAATTATTTACAAAGCCTACACATTCTACAACTAAAAAGTTTTTAAGTACGATTAGTCAGCGCAATCTGTCCCCTGCTTTAATCTCACAATTACATGTAACAGGAGCGGTTACTCGGTTAACATTCGTAGGTGAAAGCACTGGGCAGCCATTACTTGCAGAAGTAAGTCAAAGATTTAATGTTAAACCAAATATACTAACTGCCAATATTATCGAATTGAAAAATGGCATTGTTGGAAACATTGTTATTCATTTAATAGGAGAAAACGACCAAGTAAACGCTGCATTACAGTTTTTAGAAGAAAGTGGCGTAGGTGTTGAGAACTTGGAGGGACAATCATGAGCAGACTAGATACATTTATCAACCAATGGCTACCGATCATCGGAAAATCGGTTGTGGAAACATTTCAAATGGTTGGAATTTCTTTGTTTTTCTCCGTGCTTATCGGAATACCGCTAGGAATTTTAATCGTATTAACTAGACCAGGTCAAGCATTGGCAAATAAGTTTTTATACCAAACAAGCAACTTATTGATCAATATACTTCGTTCTATTCCATTTATCATTTTACTATTTTTTATTCTACCATTTACAAAATTTATCGTTGGTACGACTATTGGGGTAAAAGGCGTAATCGTCCCTCTCGTTATTTATACAGCACCGTATATAGCACGTTTGATGGAGTCTGCGCTACTCGAAGTGGAAAATGGTGTAATTGAAGCTTATACAGCGATGGGTATTAAAACTAGATCGATAATATGGCATGTATTATTACGCGAAGCACGCCCTTCTATTATTTTAGGTTTAACCATTTCTACTGTTAGTTTAATAGGAGCAACCGCAATGGCTGGTATGGTCGGTGCTGGAGGTCTTGGGGATTTAGCTTATCGTTTCGGACATTTGCGTTATGAAGTCGATGTTATGTATGCAACTGTCTTCATATTAATCATTCTTGTTCAAAGCATTCAATCTATTGGGAATAGACTTGCTGCAAAACTGAAAAAAGATTAGTTGGAGGTTCTTACATGTCGAACAATTTATATGTAGAAAAGAATGGCGCTATTGCTACTCTAATTTTTAATCGTGCAGAGAAGAAAAATTCATTTTCCCTTGCTATGTTTAAACAGTTAGGAACAATATTAGAGGAATTGCAAATGGATTCCCAAGTTAAAGTACTGATCTTAAAAGGTGTTGACGAAACAGCTTTCTCAGCAGGTGCAGACATTTCGGAGTTTCTAGAAAATCGCTTTTCTGCCGTGAGGGCAAAAGATTATAATGATGCAACGCTCGAATCGATTGAAAAACTGTATCGTTTTACAAAGCCTACGATTGCCCTTATTAAAACTTTGGCAATCGGTGGCGGCTTAGAGCTTGCTAACTCCTGTGATTTTAGATTTGCAACAGCTGGCAGTAAGCTTGGCATTACGGCCGCTAACATCGGCATTATTTATAATTTGACGAGCACCAAACGTTTGGTGAACTTAGTTGGGCCCTCTAAAGCAAAGGAATTATTATACACGGCTAAATTGATTGGTGCTGAAGAAGGAAAAGAAATTGGCTTAATCGATTATGTGTATGAAATGGATGAAATCGAAGAAAAGTGTTTAGAGTTTGCTGGACAAATTATTCGTAAATCCTCTGTTGCAAATAACGGCATTAAACAAGTTATCCAATCGATTATCGACGGTGAAAATGCAGAAACAAAAGAAATTGAGCAACTTATTTTGGACTCATTTAGTTCAGAGGATTATAAAGAAGGCATTGCTGCGTTTTTAGAAAAAAGAAAACCTAATTTTTCATAAGGAGTGGTACGCATGTCAAACTTAGATTTATTGCTAAAAAATATAAGTTCAAATGAAAAATATCCCATAAATTTTGCTGAATTGGAACAAGCGGCTAAAGAGAAATTAGAAGTCGGTCCTTTTGGTTATATACGCTCTTCAGCTGGCGGTGAAGAAACACTTCGAAAAAACACAGAATCATTCGCTAAATATTCCATTGTTCCTAGGTTTCTAAACGACGTTTCTTCCTTAAATACTGAGATTACACTGTTCGGTCAAATATACCCTCACCCTCTTTTCGTTGCTCCTGTTGGAATGAACAAAATCGCACATGAAGACGGAGAAATAGCAGTAGCAAAAGCAGCGGCGAAGTATAACTTCCCTTATATTCAAAGCACAGTTTCTAGCTATTCAATAGAAGAAGTTGCTGCCGCTACAGAAGGAAGCACCAAGTGGTTTCAATTGTATTGGTCGAAAAACAAAGAAATTTCCTATAATATCGTGAAAAGAGCTGAAAAAGCTGGGTACAAAGCGATTGTCGTAACAGTTGATACTGTTATGCTCGGATGGCGTGAAGAAGACTTACGCAACCAATTCTCACCGCTTAAAAAAGGGATAGCAAAAGGGAATTTTATAACGGATCCTGTGTTTATGGCTTCCCTTCCGGATCAAACGGAGGATTCTATTATTAATGGCATCGTAGATTATCTATATCATCCATCCTTAAATTGGGACGCTATTGCCGAACTGAAAGAACAAACTTCTTTACCGATACTGATTAAAGGCATTCTGCATCCAGAAGATGCAAAACTTGCAATTGAAAAAGGAATCGATGGCATTATCGTATCAAATCACGGCGGACGCCAGTTAGATGGTGTAGTCGCAAGCATTGATGCCCTTCCTGAAATAGTGGAAGCAGTCGATGGTAGAATTCCGGTGTTATTTGATAGTGGTATCCGACGTGGCGCGGATGCATTGAAAGCTCTTGCACTTGGCGCTACTGCTGTATGTATCGGTCGTCCTTTTGTGTGGGGATTAGCTGCTGGTGGTCAAGCAGGCGTTGAACGGGTATTAGAAAGCTTCCTGGAAGAAACTAAAGTCTCCATTTCTTTAAGTGGTGTAAGGCATGTAACTGATCTTCATAAGTTGAAAGTAGTTAAAAGCTGAGGTTTATTAAAGGTGGTAAGTTTAGATGGAACAGGCATTGAAAGGTATGAAAGTGGTCGATTTATCTCAAGTATTAGCCGGCCCCTATTGCACGATGGTTCTTGGAGATATGGGTGCGGATGTTGTTAAAGTAGAGAAATTTCCACTTGGGGATGACACTCGTACGATGGGCCCTTATATTAATGAAGAAAGTTATATGTATATGATGGTAAACCGCAACAAACGCGGGGTTTGTCTTAACTTAAAAACAGATGAAGGTTTACAAGTTTTATATAAGTTAATAGAAGAAGCTGATGTTTTTATAGAAAACTATCGTCCAGGCGTTACGAAAAAACTTGGCATCGATTATGATACGCTGAAATCGATCAATCCAGGGCTGATCTATTGTTCCATTTCAGGTTATGGTCAAACAGGTCCATACAAGAATAAAGGCGGATTTGACATAATGGCACAAGGTTTGTCTGGTCTAATCGATATGACTGGTGAACGTACTGGAAAACCTGTTAAAGTTGGGATTGCCATTCATGACATCGCAGCTGCTCAAACAGCTATTCAATCCATTCTAGCGGCCTATATTCACTGTCTAAAAACTGGGAACGGACAATATATAGATGTATCGCTAGTCGATTCAGGTCTAGCTTGGACAGTGTGGGAAGCGGCTGCCTTTTTCGGTAAAGGCGAAGTCCCTCGTAGAAACGGTACAGCACATCGTGTATCTGCTCCTTATCAAGGTTATAAAACAAAAGATGGCTTCATCCTTATTGGTGCAGCAAATCAAAAGCTATGGGAAAAATTTTGCATGTCTGTGATTAACAAACCGGAATGGATCGAGGATGAACGATTTTTAACGAATAGTATACGAGCTCACCATGTAGATGAATTAGAAATTGAATTAGAAAATGTGTTGAAAGATCATGATTCCTCCTACTGGTTAGATATGTTAGATAAAAATGGTATCCCTTCTGGACCAATTTACTCGTACGATCAAACACTTGCAGATGAGCATATTCTTTCAAGAGAAATGATTTTAGAATATGAGCATCCTGTTGCTGGTGCGATGAAGACACTCGGCTTCCCTGCTAAATTCTCAGAGACACCAGGTCAATTTAAAAGCCCCGCTCCCCTTCTTGGTCAGCATAATAAAGAAGTGCTAACGGAGCTTGGTTATTCGGTTGAAGAAATTGATACTTTCCAAAAGAAGCATGTCCTTTCTTAGAAAATGTAACTAAACTGAACGTTTACTCGAATAGAGTAGACGTTTTTTTTAATGAGCAGAAGTTTTATAAAGGGACCATAAAGTGGTAAGATTAAATGGAGATGTCATTAAAAGAAGGTAATATAAATGGTAAAGCGATTAGTTGTAACAGGTTATAAAGCACATGAATTAGGAATCTTTAATGATTCGCATCCAGGTATTCCAGTTATTAAGCAAGCGATAAAAAACAAATTAATCGCTCTTATGGATGAGGGATTGGAATGGGTAATACTAAGTGGACAGCAAGGTGTCGAAACTTGGACGGCTGAAGTCGTACTTGAATTAAAAGAGGAATTTCCTTCATTAAAGTACGCCATCATTACACCTTTTTTAGAGCAAGAAAAGAATTGGAATGAGCTAAAACAAGAAAAATATAGAAGCTTATTATTTCAAGCCGATTATGAAACAAGTTTAACCAAAAGACCGTATGAAGCACCTTGGCAATTCATCGAAAAAAATAAATTTTTACTTCGTAATTCGGATGGTATACTTATTGTTTACGATGAAGAAAATGAAGGCTCTCCAAAATTTATAAAAAAACTAACGGAAGCATATATGGAAAAAGAAAATTATACCCTTTTTACGATTGATGCTTATGACCTTCAAACGATTGCGGAAGAAATAGTAGAAGAAACGAGGAATGATTTTATATGAGTAAACCAAATGTAATATGTGAAAGATATGATAAAGAAACAGAAGAACTAGTGTCTAAGGATTCGATGGAATTTTTATCCACTCCCCTCTCTCATTTCAAGGAAAAGAAAAATGAATATGCTTATTTACAATCAGAAAATCTAAATGCTTTAAAAGTAGATGGTCTTGTCTTAGAATACGACGAAGTATTTGAAGTATACACAGCAATGTTTGGACTTGCTGTGCAAAAGAAATTGGCATCTAAAATAGGCACTTACTTAGATGAACATTATAACAAAGAAAAAATGAACTATAGCATGATGTTCTCTGGAGATGAAGGCTTATGGGAAATTAATCTGCCGTTAAATTACATCGATCAATTCAGCGAAAACTTTACGATAGAAGAAGCATATCAATTTCTACAATCCTTCATCTCTTCTTTAGTGGAAGCACTCGAACTTTAATATATTTATCCAAGTGATTTTGTATATCAGCCATTCAATTGACCAAACTATAGAGGATGTCCCATCACATTTTCTACAAGGAGGAAATATCTGAATGAATCAAAACTCATTTGGTCAAGGTCAAACATATCAAAATATGCAAACAGGAAATGTACCTCCACAATTGAATCATGGCGGTCATGAATTGTTCGATGTGCATGAAGTATTATCGACGGCTCTTTCAGGATTGAATTTGAAAACAATACTTCGACCACATGTGCAAGACCAAGAACTACTCAATATTTTAAATCGTCAATATGCATTTGCCCTGGATGAATATAATATTACGGTTGAATGTTTCAAAACAGGTAAAGATCCTTCCCATCCTACTTCTAGCTATAAAATGCAAGGTGGCAATGATTTCATCTATGGAATGAAGCCGTCTCAGCCGAAAAAGCCGATACAAGGACCAAATGAAATTACAGACGAAATGATTTCCGGGTATTTACTTGGTGCTGCAAAAGCTTCTGCGACTGCAAAAACTGCAGCTGCATTGGAAACAACAAATCCAGTTGTACGACGAGTACTTGCAGATTCTATTCCTAACTGTATTGAAATGGCATATGAGCTTGCTATTTATCAAAACAAGCATCATTACTACCAAGTTCCACAGTTAACGCAGCAAGATATACAAGGCATACTTAATTCTTACGCACCTGGTCATCAATCTATGAACAACCAAGTACAATAATACAGACTCATCCCTATTTGCAGTAGGGATGAGTTTTTATTATCCATTATTTCCTTCCATTTACGCTATAATAGATAGCAACTACAAACAAAGAAAAGGTGAATGGAATGCGAGTTGCAATTTTTGACTTTGATGGAACACTATATGCAGAAGAGACATTCAAGCTGTTGATGACACATTTAAAAGAACACCCCGTTTATCGAACAAAATATAAACGCTTTTACAGATCCATCGTACCGCCTTATATTGCGAATAAGTTAAAGCTGTATCCAGATGCCAAAATGAAAGCCCGTTCGATGCAACTATACATAGAAGCTTTTGATGGGATAGCAGAAAAAGAAATGGTCACGTATTTTGACGAGCTAACCAAACCAGTCCAAAAAGATTTCAATCCAGCAGTTTTAGCAAGACTCAAAAAGCATCAAGCTGAAAATATACATATATTGCTTGTTTCTGGTGCCTATACACAGTTTTTGCATCAGGTGACCACAGGAATTTCCTTTAACCAGATTATCGGCACAGAAATTTTCTATAAAGACAGTAAAGTGGATACAAAAAGGTTTATCGACCATGTAAATGGCACTCGAAAAACGGAGCATATATTACAAGCACTAGAAGGACAGCCAATTGATTGGGAAAATAGTTACGCATACGGAGACAGTTTTTCGGACCTCCCAGTACTAGAGCTTGTAGGTAATCCTATTGCAGTTAAACCGGAAGAAAAACTTCTAAACGTAGCAAAAGAGCGCTGCTGGGAGATTATCTAAAGGTTAGGAATGAAGCTAATACATAAGGGCAAACTTGTATTACCAACTATCAAAAACGAGGTATAGATGCATGAGAAACGGTAATTGCGATTTTTCTCCACTGAAAGAACGATTGATACAAGAGCTTAAAGAAGTATCGCTTGAAGTTGATATAGGATTACAAACATTAGCGGAAGATAATTTCTGTCTATTAGGCAAACTAGCAACTATTAAAGAACATTTCGAAAAAGCAGAAGCGATGGCGGCTTCCTTTTATTTAAACTGTTATCTGTCTCCGTTTACTGATCGGTATTTAGATATCTCTACTGCCGTTCAGCATCTTTCCAACCAAAGGCATGGTGCATTAATTGTGATCGAGCGAGAGAACGCTGTCGAAACGATTATTCGCCCTGGTACTCCCATTGGCGCAAAGTTAACGCATTCCTTATTAGAATCCATATTTTATCCAGGAAATCCTCTCCATGATGGTGCCGTCTTAATTCGTAGTAATGAAATTCTTTCTGCTGCAAATGTCCTTCCATTGTCGGGCATATATGTAGGTGAAAAAAAGCTGGGTACGCGTCACCGTGCAGCAATTGGCTTATCGGAAAGGTCCGATGCGCTGGTACTCGTTGTTTCCGAAGAGACAGGAAAGGTTTCCTTTGCCCTAAACGGAGAGCTCCATCCTATTATTACAACAAGCTCTGCTATCCTTTAACTTCTGTTATGTTATTCGTTTAATCATTTTCAAAAATATTGACGCAGAAGTCCAAAGCCATTTTTACCTTTGACATAACATAAGAAGAGGGATGAATTTCTATATTCCTTTATCCTTACGTTGGAGGTGAAAGTATATGGGCTTTGGATATGGTGGTGGCTACGGCGGCTATAGTGGTGGTTACGAAGGTGGCGGCTATGGTGGCGGCTATGGTTCAAGTTTTGTATTGATCGTCGTGTTATTTATTCTTCTAATTATCGTAGGGGCAACTTTTATTTCATAAAAAGCACAACTGTACATTCATGTGAAATACGCACAAAGAGCAGACTTAAAACATCTGCTCTTTGTGCTGTTTTCTTTTATTATGCTTTATTGCATTCTTACGATTATATGTTTTTCTTGTAAATAGGTTTTAATTTCTGAAATCGTGTAATCACCGTAATGGATCATAGAAGCTACAAGTGCCGCATCCGCTTGACCTTCTGTGAAAACTTCCTCAATATGCTCGATCTTACCTGCACCTCCAGAAGCGATGATTGGGACATTTACTTTTTCAGAAAGTAATTTAATCAACTCGATGTCATAGCCGTTTTTCATGCCATCTTTATGGATGCTTGTACAAATGATTTCTCCAGCTCCAAGATCTGTAGCTTGTTGCGCCCACTCTACAACATCCATTCCTGTTTTTTCATGACCGGAATGAGTATACACTTCCCATCTAATAATTTCTTCCTCTTCATTATAGATAGGCATTGCATCTAATCCTAAAACAACACATTGTTTTCCATAAATGTCGGCAGCTTCACGTAGAAGTTCAGGTCGTAAAACGGCTGCAGAGTTTACACCAACTTTATCCGCACCAGCGCGAAGTAAACGTTTAAAGTCATCTAAAGTGCGCACCCCTCCTATTACAGAAAAGGGTATATATACTTGCTCTGCAACTTTTTGAATCCACTCTAGCTTAAGCTCTTGGTTTTTAAGGGAAGCAGTTGTGTCTAGATATATTAATTCGTCTGCGCCATCTTCTGAATACTTTTTTCCAAGCTCAGCCGGATCTCCAATGATCGTTGGATTACGGAACTGTACATATTTTACTGCTTTATCATTCAATACATCGATTGCTGGAACAATTCTTTTTCTAAGCATATATGTTTAACTCCTCATTTACAGTAGTTGTCTAATAATTGAATGCCATATTTCCCGCTTTTTTCTGGATGGAATTGAACGCCCATCACTTGTTCGTTCCCAATCACACTAGCAAAATCTAAACCATAATTAGTTACGCCTAGTACATCCTTTTGTTCGGTAGGATTTGCATAAAAAGAATGTACAAAATAGAAGTCAGTTTGCTGTGGAATGTGTTGAAACAAGAAGTGATTTTGTACATCCTGCACTTGGTTCCACCCATATGAGGTACCTTTTCGACTGTTTCTTTAAATAATGGAACGCCACCTTTTATCAGTCCTAAGCATTCCACATCTCCTTCTTCACTTGTTTCTAAGAGAAGCTGCATCCCTAAACAAATCCCTAAAAGAGGAATCCCTTTTGCAACTGCCTCTTTCATGTAAGTAGTCAAGCCAGATTCATTTAATACATTCATCGCAACTTTTGCATTTCCAACGCCCGGTAAAATAAGCTTTGTGATTGCTTCATCATGATCCTCTGGATTTGTAATAAGCTTCGTTTGATAATCTAGACGGTCGATTGCTTTTAAAACACTATGTAAATTTCCTGCTCCATAATCGATTATACCAATCATTGTTTTGCCTCCATTAGTAGTATTCTTCTATTATGCCACCAATCGAACGAAAAAAACAGAAAAACTTTAGCGTGCTAACAGAGTAAAACCCAATCATTATAAGTGACTGGGTTTTAAGAAATTAAATTTTAGCGTATAAGTCTGTAGTTGATACTTATTTTGGAAGAGTTCAACTTTGTAATTAGATAAAGAGTCCACTTGGATTTTCGCTACGGGGCGAACGAAGGCCAAGTGCGCCACATCATGTGGCAACGCCCCTTCGCTATAATCGCCATATAAAATGTCGTTAGCTAATTGCGACACCGTTTAACATTGAAAGTCAGGAGATAATTATTCCAGTAAATGGTGTGACGCGACCAAATGCCAGCTAAACGCAACAAAGCTGATAAAGCAGATACTTCTTGTATAGTAACCCTAAATAATGCTCCATTATTATAGTAGTCTCATTCCAAGTAAACTTATTTATGAAATATTGGTTGCTCTCACGGGTAATTTGGTTGCTTTCAGACTGCCTCTGGTTGCTCTCCGCTGTTATTTGGTTGCTTCCAGACTAGAACTGATTGCTTTCAACTCTGTTTGGTTGCCCTTTGCCATTTATTAGGAACATTTATTCTGTAACTACATAATAATAAGGATTTAGTGCTGCTTGCCGCTCGCCCTTTGTTCTTGCTAGCTCAGACGCTAGCTGATCGAACGCCTTCTGTTTCTTTTATCAAGTAGGCATCCACTTTTTTGGCCACTTCTTGCCCTTCCTTTATAGCCCAAACAATGAGGCTTTGCCCTTTCCTTGCATCTCCGGCAGTAAATATTCCTTCCATATTTGTAGCGTAATCCTTAGTAGAAGCGGCAATTTTTTTATTTACAATATTAACCCCAAATTGGTTGGCTAACGTTAGCTCAGGACCTTCGAAGCCTATAGCGACAAATACATATTGTGCGGGCCAAATTTTTTCAGAACCAGGAACTTCTCGAAAAAAATAATATCCATCCTCTCCAAGTATTTTCTCCATTTGAATCGTATGGAGCTCTTTCAAGTTCCCTTTATCATCTGACACCATTTTCGTTGTTTGAATTAAATACTCACGTGGATCTTTGCCGTATTTTGCTTCCGCTTCTTCATAAGCATATTCCAATTTATAAATATTTGGATCGGTTGGCCACAGGTTATCTTTTCCTCTTGTAGCTGGTAACTGTGGATGCTTACCGAACTGGACAACCGATTTACAATTTTGGCGAATGGCAGTTGCGACACAGTCTGCGCCTGTGTCCCCTCCGCCGATCACAATGACGTCCTTCCCTTTTGTATCGATAAATAGTCCGTCTTTAAAGTTTGAATCGAGCAAGCTTTTGGTTGTGGAAGTTAGGTAGTCCATTGCCAGATGTACGCCGTTTGATGTGCTGCCTTCCAGATGAAGCTCCCTTTGTTTTTGTGCACCGATACATAAAATAATGGCGTCAAATTGTTCTTTTAATTGTTCTGCAGGAATATCCTTACCGATTTCTGTATTTAATACAAAATCGATACCTTCTTGCTTCAATAACTGAATGCGACGTTCCACCACATCTTTTTCGAGCTTCATATTAGGTATACCGTAAGTAAGTAGCCCCCCAGCACGATCCGCACGTTCGAATATAGTGACAGAATGTCCCGCCTGGTTCAGCTCATCGGCACTTGCAAGTCCAGCAGGTCCCGAGCCTACAATAGCAATTTTTTTACCAGTTCGCATAGAAGGAATTCTTGGTACGACCCACCCATTTTCAAATCCTTTATCAATAATCGTCCGTTCAATATTTTTTATAGAAACCGCAGGATCCGAAATAGCCAATGTACAAGATCCTTCACAAGGAGCTGGACAAACCCTGCCGGTAAATTCCGGAAAATTATTCGTCATGGAAAGCCTTTCAAGTGCTTCTTGCCATTTCCCTTTATATACTAAATCATTCCACTCAGGGATTAAGTTATTGATTGGACAGCCAGCCGTTGCCCCTCGAATTTCGATTCCCATATGACAAAAAGGAGTCCCGCAATCCATACATCTTGCACCCTGTGTTTGGAGTGCTTCGTCCGTTAACTTGGAAGCATACTCCCTCCAATTTTTAATACGTTTGAGAGGGGCTACTTCCTTTCCTTTTGCTCGTTCATAGTCCATAAATCCAGTAGGCTTACCCATTTGTTATTCCCCCTCTCTTATTTTTTCGCAAGTACAGTTTGCTTCTTTTCTTGCTTTGCAGAAGTAGCTAAAAATGCCTGCATTGCCGCTGCATCATCTGTCAAACCATTGCGTTTTAAATCGGCAATTTTAGTAAGCATCAATTTGTAATCATTCGGTACTACTTTTACGAACTTTTGAACAAATACATCCCACTGATCCAGTATGTTCATCGCTTTCGTGCTCTTTGTGTAATAGTAATGATCCATTATTAATTGGCGAATTTCATGTCTTTCTTCCGAAGAATCGATTCGTTCCAATCCAATCATTTCCATGTTGCATTTTTGTTTAAATCCGTCCAAGTTATCATCAACAAGTACATACGCAATTCCGCCGGACATTCCTGCGCCGAAATTCTTTCCAACATCCCCTAGTATGACAGCACGACCACCCGTCATATATTCACATCCGTGATCCCCAATTCCTTCTACAACAACATCTACTCCGCTATTGCGAACTGCAAAGCGCTCCCCAGCACGACCATTTATAAATGCAGTTCCACTTGTTGCACCGTAAAGCGTAACGTTTCCAGCAATCACATTTCCTTCAGCAGACCCTTTTAGCGGCGCTGAAACTATTAGTTTTCCTCCAGATAAACCTTTGCCAAAATAATCATTCACATCCCCTGTTACATACATCGATATCCCTTTTGGAACAAATGCACCGAAACTTTGCCCAGCTGCCCCTGTAAATCGAAGGGTGATCGAATCCTCCGCTAACCCTCTAGCTCCATACAATTTAGAAATTTCGCTTCCGATGATCGTTCCTACTACACGATCTGTATTTGCGATTGGATAATTTAAGTCCACTTTCGATTCGCTTAAAATTGCATGCTCTACTTTTGGCAACAATTGTGTTAAATCAAAAGTTTGTTCTATTTTATGATTTTGAACTGTTTTAAACGTTCGAGTTCCTTCCGGTTGATAAAGAAGGGCCGATAAATTCAGCTGTTTCGCTTTCCAATGCTCTTTTGCACGATCGCTTACTTCTAGCACATCCGTACGCCCTACCATTTCTTCTACCGTTCTAAAACCAAGCAATGCCATATATTCACGTACTTCTTCTGCTACAAATTTCATAAAGTTAACAACGTAATCTGCACTTCCAGTGAATTTATCACGGAGCTCTGGATTTTGAGTCGCAATACCGACTGGACAAGTATCTAAATGACAAGCCCGCATCATGACACATCCTAAGACGATAAGTGGAGCAGTGGCAAAACCGTATTCCTCAGCACCGAGTAGAGCAGCCATTACAACGTCTTTACCAGTCATCAATTTCCCATCCGTTTCGAGTCTGACTCGATCACGAAGTCCGTTTAACATTAACGTTTGGTGGGCTTCGGCAAGACCGAGCTCCCACGGAAGCCCGGTATGTTTTATACTTGTTTTAGGAGAGGCACCAGTTCCTCCGTCATATCCACTAATAACAATGACATCTGCCGCACCTTTAGCAACACCTGCTGCGATTGTTCCAACACCTGATTTAGCAACTAATTTCACACTAATCCGTGCAGCTCTATTTGCATTTTTTAAGTCATGAATTAATTGCGCCATATCCTCAATCGAATAAATATCATGATGTGGAGGCGGAGATATTAATCCAACTCCAGTAGTAGAACCACGAACATCCGCTACCCATGGATAGACTTTATTGCCAGGTAACTGGCCCCCCTCTCCCGGTTTTGCTCCTTGCGCCATTTTGATCTGCAGCTCATCTGCTTGCACTAAATAATGACTTTTTACACCGAATCGACCAGATGCAATTTGTTTAATAGCACTGCGACGATTATCTCCGTTTGGATCTAGTTCATAGCGGCTTGGATGCTCTCCACCTTCCCCACTATTACTTTTCCCACCAATTCGGTTCATGGCAATTGCTAGTGTTTCATGAGCTTCTTTGCTTAGTGAACCAAATGACATCGCTCCTGTTTTAAACCGTTTAACAATCGAATCTACTGACTCCACTTGATTTAACGGGATACGTTCAGCATCTTTTTTGAATGTCAATAAATTACGTAAAAATCCGATCCGTTCTTCGTTCGCCATTTCAGCATATTGTCTATACAATCCATAATCCCCTCTACGAGTAGCCCACTGGAGCGTATGAATTGTTTTCGGATTGAACGCATGGTGTTCTCCTGTGCTTCTCCACTGAAAATCACTACCCGATTCTAAAGAAGCCTCCTTCGATTGGTGTGCTGCTTGATATCGTTTATTTGCTTCCTCAGCAATTGTTTCTAGATTGATTCCACCTATTTGAGAAGCCGTTCCTGTGAAATAACGATCAATCACTTCTTTACTAATGCCTACCGCTTCAAAAACTTGTGCACCGCGGTAACTTTGAACAGTGGATACTCCCATTTTAGACATTACTTTGACGACACCATCAGCTATCCCTTTACTATATTTCGCTACAGCTTCTGTGTAGCTTGTCGTAATATGCCCATTTTCGATTGCTTCTGCAATCGTTGCGTAAGCAAGATATGGGTTGATCGCATCTACACCGTAGCCAATTAGCGCAGCGAATTGATGTACCTCTCTTGCCTCTCCAGACTCCACGATAAGACTTACTTTCGTTCGATTCCCTGTGCGTAGTAAATGCTGGTGTAGACTGCTCGCTGCGAGTAATACAGGAATGGTTGTATGATTTACGTCTGACTGTCGGTCGGATAGGATAAGCAAGGTTATTCCCTGCGCTATATATTCATCCGCAATTTTAGTAATAGTAGCCAAATCGTTTTCTAAGTCTTCTGACATATCGAGATAGATTGTGGCACTTTGAAAATGTTTTGACTTCATGCCTACTAGTTGTTTCAGTTGGGAATTGGTTAAAATCGGCGTATCTAAAAAGATGCGTTTGCTATTTTGTTCTGCCGGTTGCAGTAAATCTCCTTCTGCCCCAAGCAATGTCATCGTCGAGGTGACAATATGCTCTCTGATTGAATCGATTGGAGGATTCGTAACTTGTGCAAATAGTTGTTTAAAATAATTAAATAGCGATTGTGGTCGATCCGATAACACGGCTAGTGGTGTATCGCTACCCATTGATCCAATTGGGTCTTTCCCATCTAGAGCGATCGGAACGATATATTTTTGAATATCTTCATATGTGTAACCAAAGGCTTTTTGCTTAAATAAAAGATCCTCTATTAGCTCCGGTTTTTCATTTTCAGCTGAAATCGTTACTAAATTATCGTTTAACCACTTTTTATACGGTAGTGCATTTGCCATATCGGATTTAATTTCTTCGTCTGAAATAATACGTCCTTGCTCCAAATCGACAAGTAACATTTTTCCTGGACTTAAACGTTCTTTGATTAAAATATTGTCTTCCTCTACATCTACTACTCCTACTTCAGAAGAAAAAATAATATAATCATCTTTTGTCACATAGTAACGAGCCGGACGTAATCCATTTCGATCTAATATAGCTCCAATTTGCTTACCATCTGTAAATGAAATGGCAGTTGGTCCATCCCAAGGCTCCATCAAGCTGCTGTGATAGGCATAGAAAGCCTTTTTCTCCTCACTAATATGTGGGTTTTCTGTCCAAGGCTCCGGTATTAACATCATCGCTGTATGGGCAGGTGTTCTACCGGCAAGTACAAAAAATTCAAAAGCATTATCAAGCATAGAAGAGTCACTTCCGTTTGTATCGATAATAGGTAATAATTTAGGAAGATCTTCTCCAAATGCTTTCGATACAAATTGTTGTTCACGTGCTTTCATCCAGTTAATATTTCCACGTAACGTGTTGATCTCCCCGTTGTGAACAATATATCGGTTTGGATGAGCTCTTTCCCAGCTAGGAAAAGTATTTGTACTATAACGGGAATGTACTAACGAAAATGCAGACATAAATAACTCATCTTGTAGATCTAAGTAAAATAGATCCACTTCTTCAGGGGTGAGCAATCCTTTATAAACAATTGTTTGACTAGAAAGACTCGCGCAATAAAATTTCTGCTCTTGTTGTTGCGCCCAATGCTCCACTTGTTTTCTGATGACGTATAATTTCCGTTCAAATGCAAGAGAGTCAGTTGTATTTACTGCTTTAATGAATACTTGACGAACGACTGGTACTGTCTCTTTTGCTTTTTCACTTAAGCATTCTGCATTTATCGGCACCGTTCGCCAGCCGATAAGCTCTTGCTCCTCTGCCGCGATTGTCTCGTTTATCTTTTGCTCAATCGCTACGCGTTCTTCCGTGTTATTTGTAAAAAATAGCATTCCTACGCCGTATGCCCCGCTTTCCGGCAAATTCCATTTGTTACAAACAACACGAAAATAGACATCTGGAATTTGTACCATTAAGCCAGCACCATCCCCAGTTTGACCATCGCTGCCTCGCCCTGCACGGTGATCTAGTCTGCATAACATCTCTAAACCTTTTTTGACAATGTCATGTGTTTGCTTACCTTTTATATGTGCATATAAACCTATCCCACATGCGTCATGTTCAAACGCAGGATCGTACATGCCTTGTGCTTTTGGTATTTGATGAAATGTCATGTGAATCCCTCCATCTTCTAGAAAAACTAACTTAGGAATATTGTATGTTTTCAAACTAATACAAACAATATATAATTTGGATATAAATCATCTATATTTTAGATAGATTAGGAGGAAACGATGGAAATACGCCAGTTGAGGTACTTTATCGAAGTAGCCGAACGGGAACATATTTCGGATGCGGCCATTCATTTGCATGTGGCTCAGTCAGCAGTTAGCAGGCAAATCGCCAATTTAGAAGACGAGCTTGGGGTCGAATTATTTGAACGTGTTGGGAGAAATGTGAAACTGACACCAATAGGGAAGATTTTTTTAGAGCATAGTATTTCTGCGTTACAAGCAATCGATTATGCCAAAAAGCAAATCGAAGAATACTTGGATCCGGATAAAGGGACTATTAAAATAGGCTTTCCTACTAGTTTAGCGGGCCATTTTTTGCCGACTGTTATTTCCGCATTTAAAAAAGAATACCCCCATGTCGCTTTTCATTTGAGACAAGGGTCTTATCATTATTTAATAGATGCTGTGAAAAATAGAGAGCTGAATCTTGCATTCCTAGGACCTCTTCCGCCTAAGGATCATTCGATCAACACATCCATTTTATTCACCGAAAATTTTTCGGCACTGTTGCCCACTTCTCATCGATTGGCAAAACGAGAGAAAATTCATTTAAAGGATTTGCTAGAAGATGATTTTATTTTATTTCCAGAAGGATATATATTACGCAAGATTGCACTAGATGCCTGTAATTCCGTAGGGTTCACTCCCAACACCTCTTCCGAAGGAGAAGATATGGATGCTATAAAAGGATTAGTTGCAGCCGGTATGGGGGTAAGCCTTCTACCAGAAAGTTCTTTCTATAATGCGACACCACGTTTTACAGTGAAGCTACCCATTGAATCACCGATTATTAGAAGAACAGTCGGCATCATTAGCCCAGCAACTAGGGATTTGTCTCCTTCTGAAAAGGTGTTTCATCAATTCGTTGTTCGTTTTTTCGCTGTACTTGGACAGTATCAATAAGAAAAGCGCAAGAGCCTATGTCTGCCCCGACAGGTAAATGGGGATGTAGGTAGGTCTGCAAAGTGCGCCACATCGTGCGGGCCAAGGAGGCAGTTCCCCAGCCACCACAAGCGATTTTGTTTGCGACGAGCTTGCACAGGAGCAGCTTTTTCCCATTTGCCCTCGAGGGGCAAGGCGCAGCTAGATCGACACTGAGTAAAAAGTATATACTTTCTTATCTTTTGAAAAAGACAGGAAATCGCGAGTTTCACGATTCCCTGTCTTTTATTAGTTTTTATGAAAAAATATACTATAGAACACTCAACTTTTCATCTTTTAAATCACTTATGAACATACAACCAGGCGCATGTGTTATCATAATCGAAGGCTTGCTTTGCATTGCAACCGCTTGTGGTGTAACTCCACAAGCCCAAAATACAGGGACTTCTCCTTCTTTAATCGTTACGGCATCTCCAAAATCCGGTTTTTCAATATTCGAGATTCCAATCTGTGAAGGATCTCCGATATGAATTGGAGCACCATGCACACCAGGGAATCGAGAAGTGATTTGAATGGCACGAATTGCATCTTTATGAGACATCGGACGCATACTTACTACCGTCGACCCTTCAAAAACTCCTGCTTTTTCGCACGCAATATTTGTTTTATACATAGGCACATTACATTCTTCCTCGATATGCCTGATTGGAATACCGGCTTCAAGTAAAGGTGTTTCGAATGTGAAACTACAGCCGATCAAAAATGCGACCATATCATCTTCCCAGTATTCTTTAATATCCGTAACCTCATCTGTAAATACACCATCTTTATATATACGGTATTTAGGAATATCCGTTCGAATATCTGCTTCGTTGCCAATTAAACTTGGCGTATATGAACCTATCTCCGTTACATCCACTAAAGGACAGGATTTTGGATTTCGCTGACAAAACAGCAAAAAGTCAAATGCATGTTCTTTCTTTAAGATAGCTAAATTCGCTTGTGTATAACCTTTTGCCATTCCAGCAGTGGGACCAGTAATTTCTCCAACACGTATTTTAGCACGCAAGTCATTTGGCGACATTGTTTCAAAATTTAACATGTTTATCACACACTCCTCGTTATTTAAATAGCAATGGAATTTGTTCAATTAGCGTCATAATACCTAACACTCCCATTATAACCACTACTAATCCCCCCGTGATCGTTAACCAAAGTGGATGCTTATAATCGCCAACTATATTTTTCTTATGGGCAGCTACCAACATGGTTCCAAGCGCTAACGGTAAAATTAGTGCATTTAGCGCACCAACAAGAAGGAGAATATTGACCGGACGTCCGACTAAGGCAAATGTTAGAGTCGATAGTAAAATGAATAATATAATAATCCAGTTATGGTATTTTTCAATCAACGGATGGAATGAACGGATAAATGAAACAGATGTATAAGCTGCTCCTACAACAGATGTGATTGCTGCAGCCCACATTATAACACCGAACATTCTAAAACCAATCTCTCCAGCTGCGAGTTGAAAGACGGATGCCGGTGGATTTGCCGGATCAATTGCCAATCCTTGACTAACGACACCAAGCACTGCTAGAAATAGAGCAATTCGCATAATTCCTGTCACAGCAATTCCAGTTACAGAACTTTTTGTCACCTGTGGTAACGATTCCACACCTTTTACTCCAGCATCTAAAAGACGGTGCCCCCCTGCAAAAGTAATGTATCCTCCAACAGTACCACCAACAAGCGTTACTATAGCGAATATACTTATTTCGGATGGAGCAAATGTATTGATAACTGCTTCTCCAACCGGCGGTGATGTGATAAAGGCAACATACACCATTAATAGAATCATGACAAAACCTGCAACTTGAGCAACTTTATCCATTGCTTTTCCTGCTTCTTTTACAACAAATATAAAAATCGCAAACGCCGCACTTATAATAGCCCCTGTAATCGGGTCCATACCAAGCATAGCATTTAAACCAAGTCCTGCTCCAGCAACATTCCCAATATTAAATGCTAGTCCACCCATTACGATGAGAATTGCTAAAAGTACTCCTAAACCCGGTATTACTTTGTTAGCAATTTCCTGACCACGTAAACCTGAAACTGCGATGATTCTCCACACATTCACTTGGGCAAAAACATCGAGTAATAAAGAAATTAATATAACGAATCCAAAACTAGCTGCAAGCTGCTGAGTGAAAACCGTTGTTTGTGTTAAGAATCCTGGTCCTATAGCTGATGTAGCCATTAAGAATGCTGCACCAAGTAAGACACTTTTTCCGACTTTCTTATTTGTATTAGCTGTTTCTATTTTTTGCTTTGTCATACCAATTCTCCCCTTATTCGAACACTGCGGAAACTACAATACTGTTACTCTCCAAAGTTTCTTTAATATATTTTGCAAAAGATACAGCGTGTTCCCCATCCCCATGAATACAAACCGTATCAGCGTTTATCAACACTTCTGTATGTTGTTGAGAAATTACTTTTCCTTCAGTGACCATTTTAACTACTTGTTCAACGGATTGGTCTTTATCCGTTATAAGTGCATCCGTTTGTTGTCGAGACGTAAGCGATCCATCTGACTGATAAGTACGGTCTGCAAATACTTCATGGGCTGTATGTAAACCAATTTTTTCTCCAGCAGCCGTTAATTTACTACCTGCTAAACCGAATAATACTAATTTAGGAGAAACATCGTATACCGCTTGAGCTATTGCTTTGGCGAGCTCCGAGTCTTTAGAAGCCATATTATACAAAGCTCCATGAGGCTTTACATGTTGCATCCGCTCTCCAAAAGTAGCTAAAAACCCATTTAAAGCGCCAATTTGATAAACAACGAGGTCATAAGCTTCTTGAGGAGTTATATTCATTTCCCTTCTACCAAATCCATTTAAATCCGGTAATCCAGGATGAGCTCCTATCTTTACGCCATTTTCAATTGCTAATTTGACAGTTTCCCTCATCACACTTGGATCTCCCGCATGAAATCCACATGCAATATTTGCGGAAGTTACATATTTCAATATTTCTTTTTGTTCTCCTAGTTTATATCGACCAAAACTTTCTCCAAGGTCACAATTTAGATCTACTCGAAACATTCCTATCCCCTCCTGAAGTAAATAATTGTACTCCTAAAACTTTTCACAACACCTTTAGTTCCGAATAATGGAACTTATGTTTTGAAACATAAAACAATTTTAGCACAGTTGGATTTTTCTGAATAGATACTATTTTGAGTTTGCTATATTTAACGGTAAGATATTTTTAACTTGTATTTTGTTATTAGAGAATTATAATTATTACTATAATTCATTTTTAGGAACTGAAGTACCAAATTGCGAAACTAAAGGAGCTGTTTTTGTGCCCCATCAACAGATAAAAGCCACCATGAAACCATTGGGAGATTCTGCACTAATCGTACAGCTTGGGGAAGGTATGAATCCAACTATTCACGAAAAAGTGAAGAACGTTTCAGAACTATTAACCAATCATCCATTTGAAGGGTTCATTGAACTGGTGCCTGCTTACAATAATATAACCGTCTATTACAATCCATATATTGTACATACGTCACAATTAGGTGCATCAACTGCTTTTGTAAAAGTAGCTAACCATATAAACCATTTAGTCGAGCAAGTTAAGAGCAGTAAAAATGAAAGCCCAAGAACTGTGTCCATACCCGTATGTTACGGAGGAGAGCTGGGACCTGATTTAGAAAATGTTGCCCAGTATCACAATATGACTCCTGAAGAAGTTATTCAAATTCATTCGGGAGAAGAATGCCTAGTTTATATGCTAGGTTTCGCTCCTGGTTTCCCTTTTATGGGTGGAATGGATACTCGCATTGCAACACCCCGAAAAGAAACGCCTAGGTTATCCATACCGCCTGGATCTGTAGGCATTGCTGGTAAACAGACTGGAATATATCCGCTGGAAACTCCTGGAGGATGGCAAATTATTGGTAGAACGCCACTAGATTTGTTTCTACCTAAAATGTCTCCCCCAACTTTACTTCAACCAGGAGATCAGATTAAATTTGTTCCTATTTCTCCTAGTGAATACTTAGAGTATAAGGAGATGAAACAATGAGTATAAAAGTGTTGCATTCAGGGCTGCTAACAACAGTTCAAGACATCGGAAGATACGGTTACCAAAAGTATGGAGTTATTGTTAGTGGTGCAATGGATAGTTATTCTTTACGCCTGGCCAACATTTTAGTTGGCAATAAGGAGAACGAGGCTACTCTCGAGATTACTATATACGGAACTACTCTTCAATTTGAAGAAGATATGTTAATCGCCATTACAGGAGGAGATTTTCTTACGACGATTGATGGAACAATTGCTCCTTTATGGCGTCCTGTGCTCGTAAAGAAAAATTCTATCTTAAAGTTCCATTCAGCCATTAAAGGAAGTCGTGCCTATATCGCTTTTGCAGGCGGCATAGATATCCCGCAAATGATGGAAAGCAAAAGTACATATATCCGAGCAAGTATTGGAGGATTCCAAGGCAGAGCTCTGCAAAAAGGAGATAAACTAAACATCGGTGTAAAAAGTACCCTTAGTGAAGCACTTCTCCAACATCTAGATGATAAAAATATCCCTTGGTCCGTTAATTTCAATGAACTAATAAACTTCAAACAAGAACCGATCATTCGTGTACTAGAAGGCACGGAGTTTGATCGGTTTGACAAAGAAAGCCAGCAAACATTTTTTCAAGAGCCCTATACATTAACAGTTCAGTCCGATCGCATGGGATATCGTTTAGAAGGTCCTTCTCTCTCCCTTTCGGAAAAATTCGAACTATTATCAGAAGGTGTGACATTTGGAACAATTCAAATCCCTCCTAGTGGTCAACCTATCATCCTCATGGCAGACAGACAAACTACTGGTGGCTATCCTAAATTTGGACAAGTAATTTCTGCCGACTTACCGAGTTTGGCACAGCTCCAACCAAGCTCTACCATACGATTTAAGGAAGTGTCATTGAAAGAAGCGGAGACTGTTTTACTAAAAAATGAGCAGTTCATACATAACTTAAAGACTGCTATACACTACAAATTGTTTCATTAATCAAAAAAAGTCCTCTAATCTTGCTAGAGGACTTTTTCTTATCTAATATAGCCTAGTTTTTCGGAAATCTCATTTGCAGCTGCAATTATTTTTTGGGAGAAAACCGCTACATTTGCATTCTGATAATTCGCTTCAATTCCAGCGATACTAATTCCAGCAATAACTTCCCCTTTATAATTAAAAATAGGTGCTGCGATTGCTGATGTATGATTTTCTAATTCTGAATGACTAATAGTATAGCCATTAGTTCTTGCACTTTGGATACTTTCTATCAATTGTTCTTTGTCTATAATTGTGCCTAAGGCGAAAGGTTCTAGTTGGATATTTTCTAAATAACTATCTATTTCCTCCTCTTGCAAAAATGACAATATAACTCTTGAGCAAGCCCCGGCATATAACGGACTTCTTCTTCCAATCGCAGTATACAAACGTACTTTTTGAAAAACATCGACTTTTTCAATATAAATCGCTTCATCACCTTGTTTAACGATGAGATTAATCGCTTCTTTTAACTCTTTATGTAATTCTTGCATAATAGGATAGGCAATTCGACGAAGATCTAATCTCGAGGAAACCAGATTTCCGTAAGTAAGAAAAAGAAGACCTAATCGATATTTTGAATCAGCTCCCTTTTCTATAAACCCCATTTCCTCTAAAGTTAAGAGCATTCGATAAACCGATGTTTTGGGAATGCTCGATAATTCAATGATATCTTGAAATGACAACGCAGCATTGTCCATAAACAAGTTTAAAATATCCATGGAACGGACAACTGTTTTATTTTTCATATGCTCTCCTTTATTTTATTATTTGCTTTTCTAAAGCTAAGAAGCTCATTATTCCCTCGATAATTAACGATAAAGATACTTAACCCAACCATTACTAATCCAATCAGGAGCAAATAAGTAACTGGTTCGCCTAAAAAAACAACTCCTAAAAATACGGCGATAATTGGGACAAGAAAAGTAAAAGCACCAACTTTACTTGCCTCCCCTTCATTAATCAGCTTGTAATAAATAATATAGGCTAATGGAATGCCAAAAACAGCGCCAAAACTGACACCAAATAAGTATCTACCATTCCATAAAATATCCGACCAACTTTCAAAAATAGTGCCGGTCCCTAATAAAAATGCCCCGCCAATGATTGATTGTAATGAAACCATCCAATAAGCATCTAATCGATGGCTTACTTTTTTTACATAAATTACACCAAAAGCCCAACATACCGCAGTCACTAAGCCTAAAGCAACTCCAATTACAGAAACATGAAAAGTTAATCCATCCAGACTTACAACGACGATACCGAGAAAACCAATTAATAGACCGATTATCTTAACCGCATTCATCTGTTCCCCTAACCAGATCCACGCAAACAAACCTAAAAGCACCGGTTGAAAATAAACAAGAATGGAAAACAATCCACCAGGTAAATAATTGAGCCCCACCGTTTGTATACCGAAAAACAATATCGTATTAAATAAAGCCGTAATACAATACAAACGCCAATTTTCACGCCAATTAATCTTATCTAGTCGTTTCAACAAAATAATTCCTAGTAAAGTTCCACCGATGACAGCACGCATTCCTGCAAACAATAAAGGTGGAGTTGACGGTAATGTATATTTATAAATCGGCCAACTTGCACCCCATAAAAAAACAAGAAATAAAAGTAACACAGTAGAATTCGCCCAAATCTTTTTCAACACAGCAACTTCCTTCCCCTTTGTACCCACTCTATTACTCCACTATACACCCAAAAAATAAAACAGCCTACTAGATTTTTTTCTACTTAAAACATGTTGCATACTGTTTTCAGTTAATTATTATAACACTATCGATATATTATTAAGAATTATCCCACTAATCTAGAATTTTCACGATTTAGTGTGTTAAAATGAATAAATGTTTAAATTAAATTGGAGGTTGGCATCAATATTATGCAAGTTACAAACACAAAATCCATTCACGTAGAAAATGTACTCATTGCACATCAATTTTTAAAGGATGTGGTTGTACATACCCCATTGCAAAAAAATGACTACTTATCAGAAAAATACGGTGCGACCATTTATATTAAACGAGAAGATTTACAACATGTTCGTTCTTTTAAACTAAGAGGCGCCTATTACAAAGTTAAAACAATGGAACGAGAAGCCAAGGAAAAAGGAATCGTATGTGCAAGTGCTGGAAATCACGCACAAGGCGTAGCTTATGCATGTGCCCAATTGCGAATATCCGCTAATATATTCATGCCGCTAACAACACCAAAACAAAAAATTGACCAAGTGAAAATGTTTGGTCGTGAGTATGTGGAAATCACCCTTGTAGGCGATACATTTGATGATTCTGCTGCGAGCGCAACTGCTTTTGCGGAAACTGAAAATAGAATTTTTATTCATCCATTCGATGACCTAGATATCATCGCAGGTCAAGGTACAGTGGCGGTAGAAATCATGAATGATATTGAAGAGCAGATGGATTATGTATTCGGCAGCATTGGCGGTGGCGGACTAATAGCCGGAGTTTCTACCTATATAAAGAATCTCTCCCCTTTTACGAAAATAATTGGTGTGGAACCAGCCGGAGCTGGAAGCATGAAAGCTGCTCTGGCCAATGAAGGACCAGTTGTGCTTGAGACAATCGATAAATTTGTAGACGGTGCCGCTGTACAATGCGCTGGTAATTTAACATACGAAACATGTAAAAAATACGTAGATGATATCTTACTCGTACCAGAAGGAAAGGTTTGTACAACTATTTTGGATCTATACAATAAACACGCAATTATCGCAGAACCAGCTGGCGCACTACCGATTGCCGCACTCGACTTTTATAAAGAAGAAATCAAAGGAAAATCAGTTGTATGCGTCATAAGTGGTGGTAATAACGATATTGGCAGAATGCAAGAAATCAAAGAAAAATCGCTTATGTATGAAGGACTACTCTATTACTTTATCGTGAATTTCCCACAAAGAGCAGGTGCACTCCGCCAATTTTTAGATAAAGTGCTTGGACCAGAGGATGATATCACAACATTTGAATATACGAAGAAAAACAACAAAGAAAGCGGTCCAGCTCTAGTAGGAATCGAATTAAAACATAAAGAAGATTATGATGGTCTTATTTCCCGATTAACTGAGAATGGATTTTCGTACAAAGAAGTAAACAAGGACAGCACATTATTTGACCTACTAATTTAACGATGGCTGCTGTATTAGCATTTTACTTCTTTAGTCAGATAAACCAGAATAAATAGTAAATAAAAACTATTAAAATGTCACATTTGATTTCTAGCAATATTTCCACCAGTTTGATATAATAATTATTGAATTATAAAGATTCTAATCTAGGAGGAATTATTAATGCCGGAAAATACAAACAACAACAAATTAACGACTGCTGCAGGCGCTCCTGTAGTAGACAACCAAAACTCGATGTCTGCTGGTAGAAGAGGTCCCCTTTTACTTCAGGACGTTTGGTTATTAGAAAAACTTGCTCACTTTGATAGAGAAGTAATTCCAGAGCGTCGTATGCACGCTAAAGGTTCTGCTGCATACGGTAAATTCACTGTAACAAATGATATTACAAAATATACGAAAGCAGCAATCTTCTCAGAGGTCGGAAAAGAAACAGACATGTTCGTACGTTTCTCAACTGTAGCTGGTGAACGTGGAGCAGCTGACGCAGAACGTGATATTCGCGGATTCTCTATGCGTTTCTATACAGAACAAGGAAACTGGGATTTAGTTGGAAACAACACACCAGTATTCTTCTTCCGTGATCCACTTAACTTCCCGGATTTAAACCATGCTGTTAAACGTGATCCAAGAACGAATATGCGTAGTGCAAATAATAACTGGGATTTCTGGACTTCCCTTCCGGAAGCACTTCACCAAGTAACAATCGTTATGAGTGACCGCGGTATTCCAGCAACTTATCGTAATATGCACGGTTTTGGTAGCCATACATTCAGTATGATTAACGCGGACAATGAACGTGTTTGGGTGAAATTCCACATGCGTTCTCAACAGCCAATTGAGAATTTAACAGACCAAGAAGCGGAAGAATTAGTAGGAAAAGACCGCGAAAGTCACCAACGTGATCTATTAGAAAATATTGACCAAGGTAACTTCCCTAAATGGAAAATGTACATCCAAGTGATGACAGAAGAACAAGCAAGAAATCATCCTGACAATCCATTCGATTTAACAAAAGTTTGGTACAAAGGAGATTATCCATTAATCGAAGTTGGAGAAATGGAACTAAATCGTAACCCAGAAAACTACTTTGCAGAAGTAGAACAAGCAGCATTTACACCTGCAAACGTAGTGCCTGGTATTAGCTTCTCTCCAGACAGAATGTTACAAGGCCGTCTATTCTCTTATGGAGATGCACAACGTTACCGTTTAGGTGTTAACCACCACCAAATTCCAGTTAACCAACCAAGATGCCCTGTTCACTCTTTCCATAGAGATGGAGCTATGCGTACGGATGGCAACCTAGGTGCAACACTTCATTACGAGCCAAACACTTATGGTCAATGGAAATCACAACCGGAATTCAAAGATCCTGCGCTAGCACTTGATGGCCCAGCAGATATTTATGACTTCCGTGAAGATGATGATAACTATTTCGAACAACCAGGTAAATTATTTAGATTAATGAGCCCTGAGCAACAACAATTATTATTTGATAACACTGGAAGAAACATGGCAGGTGTCGACAAACACATTCAGTTGCGTCACATTACTCATTGCTATAAAGCAGATCCTGCTTATGGTAAAGGTGTAGCAGAAGCTTTGGATATTCCATGGGGCGAAGTAGAAGCTGCTTTAGCTTTCGCTGACTAATATAGAGTAACAAAAGCACCGCAATTTTGCGGTGCTTTTTATAATTTTCCTTCTTTCTAAACTGACTTTTCCTATGCAGTGAAATCTTTCATAATTTCCACTACTTCGATTTCCCCATCAATTAACAATTCAGAAAGCTCGTTTTCTACATTTCCATGCCAATATTCTCTAGCTTGTTCTATTTTTTGAGAAAAGGAAACCCCATCCTCTTTTGGCAATCGGTTTCCTTCTCCCTCAAAAAAATTACCATTAACTTGAAGTTTAACAATCTGTAAAACCTTCCGATTATAACTATCAAATAGTGCTTTCCATTTCATTACATCTTCATAGGTTTTTGTGGCATATAAACATGACAGTCTTGAAGGATATTGTGGATATTCTTGAAGCCTGACCATTTCAACAATTACCTCTCTTATCGCTCTTATTGTTTGATTTGCATAGTTAATGGTTACATCCGCATTTTCTTTATTCAGGGATAAGCCAGCATTTGAATAATTCTCTTGTAAAATCTGAAAAAAATCTTTTCCTTTAGCATTCATTTGTTCTCTCTCAAAAAAGAAATGATATAAAGAATTTTTTTGCTTCTTATCAAAGCTAATTATTTGACCTAGCCTCATTTTTTTCCTCGTTACAAGATGATAAACATACAACTCATTCTCTTTCATGATCATTCCCCTATCTGTCTTTGCTTAGTTCACTCAATTACCTCTGTTGGTGTTGTTTCTTTTAAAATAATAACGCCATCATAGGCCTTATTGGGTACCATTTCAATCGTATAAAACATTTTTAATAGCTTTTGCCAAGAACGAAAATCGTCCCCCACGTTCACCATTTTTTGTTTACTTTTTATAATGTCTAACAATTCCTTTGACTCACTTGCTATTTCAAAATCGACGTAAAAGATAGCTGGCTCTACTTCACGAAATGCATCAACCAAATCATTATGATTCTTTATCTTATAATTCTTTCGTTTATCTGATCCGCGGTTTAAGGCTTGAAAATTACTATTCATTAAGTCAGTACCGATTGCAAAATACTTGGCCCCATATAACTCATCTAAATAATTGCCCATCGATTTATAACCAGCTAATGAAGCCGACGTTTTTTCGATATGCCCATTATGTCCGGAGAAGAATACCTTATCATTACCACGAGCCGCTTCCATTTCAACAATCCATTGCAAATTGTCTGCTAAGAACTGATCACGTAGTTGTTGGTAATCCCCCTCATTTAAAAATAGCTCTGTTCTTTGTTTCATTAGTTGGGCGTATTGGAAAGCAAAGGCAAACATATCCGGCGATGAATATTCGATATATGCAACTTTATTTGATTGCAGTTCTGAAATGATATGATCTAGTACTTCATCAATTTCTTTCAGTTGCTTCGTTGATAATGTTCTCATCGTATCATTTGAAGCAAATTCTAGTTGAGTTGTATATTGTTGTTTAGCATCCTTGTTGACAACTTCGTAAAAGTCAAGCAGACCTTTTTTACTGTAATCATATCGCTGCATATCATTTCCGTAAAAATATAGTTTTTCATCGCTACTAGCCGTAGCGTTATAATCATGCATCCATTGAACAAGATCAATCATTTGCTCCGTTTTATAAATGCTATAATCAAGTGCGTTCACGGCTTCTTCTGCAGAACCTATTCCCTCTAAAATGAACTGATTAATCTCCTGTCCGCCACCAAAGTCCCCTTCTATTACAAAAACACGAACTTGTTCATTTTTAATTAGTGCTTCAAATACATCCTTTTTCAACTTCTGAAGCTCTACATTTCCATGTGTTGCCTCTCCCAAGCCGATTATTGTTACATCATCTGGAATATTAATTTCTTTTACAGATGAAATATATTTTTCGGCTTCATCAAACACTTTATCGTTATTGCTGCACGCCGATAAAACAATCATGAGACAAATACTAGCCAATAAGAAAGGTTTCTTTTTAGAAAAATACATCTTCAAATCCCCTTGTTTATTATTATTCTTTTAACATGGAATACTTTCGATAAGCTTTATAGAAACTGCTAGCAAAGAAAACAACCATAAGAGCGGGAAGTAACCTCAAAAGAGCAAATGGAGTTTCAAATAAAAATGCTTTCCAAAATAAGGAGCCTTCCATACTCCAAAGTCCTTCCGCTAAATATAAACCTGAATCCTTGTAAAGCGTATAAGAAAAAAACAAGAACACTATAGCTAAACTAGCTGAATAACCCATCCATCTTTTATAATAATTACTCGTTGACTCTCGATCTGAGAAGATTTCATTTTGGTTATCCTCTTCTTTTTGCCAATAACGAATTCCTCCTAGCCAAGGGCCATCTATATAACTCCAACCGAAGTCTTCGTATATCCCTCTATAATCTTTAAACTTTTGCTTTGATAAATAATCTTGATAATCCAGTCGCATCACATATCTCTTGTCGGTTTTTTCAAAAGTGTATATACCTAATCCACTAATATTTGTACAACGATAGCCCTTTTGTAATTGCTCGTTCAGCCATTGCTCTTCTTTTTCAATATCAAAAAACGTCTTAAGCTTCTTCATTTGATTCACTTCCTTCGTACAAGGATAAAATATGCAATAACCTGTTTTGTTCCATTTTTAAAGTGGCACTTCCTTCCTCAGTTATCATATAAACTTTTCTCCGACCTGACTCTCCAACAGGTTCTATCCAACCATGCTTATTCAAGTTTTCTATCGCACCGTATAATGTGCCAGCTGCTAAAATAACAGTACCGTTACTTATCTCCTCAATCTTCTGCATTACAGCATAGCCATGGAGCGGCTCACGCAAGGCCAGCAAAATATAATGCATCGTTTCAGACAACGGCAATAATTTATGTTTCATCTTCTCACCCTCTATTCAGTTCGACTATATAGTTCAACTTAATAAAAAGATAATACAGTTCAACTGAATAGTCAACAATATTTTCATAATTCATAAAAGAACTATACGTAAAAAGTTTGATAACAAGGAAGAACAATCTAAAAAGCCGCTTCTCTTATGTAAGGGAAAACGACTTTTTGGGTATTCTTATTTAATTAAATTCAAATGAAATCCATTTTTGAAAAGTGTGACAGATAGGTTTTTAATTAATAGGTCAGCGTCACAAAATTTTAAGTGAAGAAAAAGTGATAAATCATTCCTACAATAAATCCTAGTAATCCAGTTATTATATATGTATTACCGCTGCTTTTCTGTTTTTCTTGTTCCGCATATAAAGGCCTGCCATGATAAATCCAAGGCAATACACCAGTAAAATAAATAGTAAAATAGGCTTCATATTCTCACCCTACCTCTAATTTTAAGCTTCTTTCAGCCGATTAAGACAGTTATTGTTTCAAACTTTTCTTACTAATATTTTAGAGATCCCCATCATTAAATCCCGTTGACAATACAACGTTTAGTGGAAATTTTGTAGGATTTTCATCTAAATACGTATTGGCAAAAATAATAGTTGATGAGATTGCTAAAAACAATCCCAATTCAAAGTCTATTTCTAAAAAGTTATAACAGCGTTTTGGTCATGATAAAGTCAATTTGTTCTTCATCCCCCATAAAAAAAGAATGGGTTCCAGTTTGAACAAAGCCCATTTTTTTATAAAAAGCAATGGCATTGTCATTTTTCTCCCATACACCTAGCCAGATCTTCTTTTTTGTACTTTCCTGCGCAATTTCCAACGCTTTATTGAACAGGTATTTACCAAGCCCGTGTTTTTGAAATTGGTTCTTTATATAAATCCTCTCGATTTCAATTGAATCGTCACCCATTTTTTCTGACTGAGCATCATTCATATTGACCTTTAAATATCCTGCGATTTCATTATTGAAATAAACAAAGAAGAATTGGGAAGAAGTATTAGATAATTCTTTTTCTAATTGACATAGATTAAATGCTTTTTGCAAATAGGTGTTCATATTTTCTGGTGAATTCTGATGCTTAAACGTTTCATTAAATGTTTCATAACTAACTTCTTGTAATTTGCTAGAATCTTTAATTGTACATTTTTTAATATGTATCGTCATATAACTCGAGTGCCCCTTTATATATTCAATAGTTTCTCTTATTTCCCTTTTTAACAAATTCCCAGTCTTTTTCTATATTTCTTCTCACCCTTTGAAGGAGATGGAAAATAATTTCTGCTTCACTCTCGGAAAATCCCTCTAAAGCAATGGTATTCGAATAATCGTTTTCACTTTTTATAAAAGGATAAACATTTTTCCCTTTTTCTGTTGGAAAGAGTTTTTTAATTTTTTTGTTATGTTGATCTTCTCTTTTTTCAATAAAACCATTAAATTCTAGTTTTTTTATCGAGCGAGCTGCTGTTGTTCGATCTACCTTTATCATCTCAGCTAACTTTTCTTGAATGATTCCTGGGGATTCACATATTCGCACAAGATATAAATATTGTCCTTTTGTAAGCTCATATTCTTTAAATTCTATATTGCTTACCGAATCCAATGCCCTTGCTATCATACCAATTTCACGAAGAATATCCTTCATAATAAACTCCTTGCTTTGCTTTTTATTGTAAATACAACATTTATTATAGATTAAATTTACCCTATTTTTGTTGCATTTGCAACAAATAGAATTGTATACAATTCTATTTCTAAAGAATCACCTGAGCCCCCTCTACTTCTTCAATAGGATGTTAAAAAGACTTTCCCTCTAGATATTTTAGAAGATTCAACAGCATCCACCGCTTGTTTAATATTGGCTAGATCGTATTGAGAATCAAGGGACATCAAATGCATTTTTTTGTCTTCTATTAGTCTTATCAAACAGTTAAAGGTTTCTTGCCATTTATTTGCGCAGACATTTTTATTCCAATTTCGTAAATGAAATATATTAGCATTCACCTTTGCTCTTTTTACAATATCCGCCCAGTTCACTTGTACTCCTGATAGAAGACCAATAGTTAGAAAATGACCATTTGGTTGCACACAAAAAGCTAAGTCGTTTCCAGATGAGCCTCCAATAGAATCAATAGCAGCATCTGCACCTATGCCATTTGTCAAATCCATAACCGTTTCATATAGCGGATTTTGAGATGTATCAATCACAAAAGAAGCACCTAAATCAAGTAATTCCGCAGTATGATTGTCATTTCTAGTAACAGCAATCAATCGAAAACCTAAAACTTTTGATAATTGAGCAAAAATACGACCAATAGAAGAACCACATGCATTAACCAATAAAACATCAGCTGGTTTTAACTTTAATACTTCATAACAAACTACCATTGCTGTAATTGGATTAATATACATCTGTGCTGCGGTAATATCATCAATAGAGTCAGGTATAGGAACTGCAAATTCTGAAGATGTTTTAACATATTCCTGCCATGTGCCTTCTCCTCGCAATGGCAAAATACGTTTACCAATTAGATGACGAGAGACTAATGGTCCTACATCTTCTACAATACCCACACCTTCATATCCCGGGATATTCGGTAGAGTAATTCGATGAGCATATGCTCCTCTAATCGGTATCAAGTCAGAAGGATTTATAGGCCGTGTTAACATTCGAACTAGTACTTCTTGTTCCATTGGTGATTCAATGATTTTATTTTCAACTTTTAAGACGTCTTTAGGTCTACCAAATTCATGAAACTTAATACATTTTGCATCCAAAACTTTACTTCTCCTTCAATTAAATTTATTTAAATATTTATCTTCAACTTAACTTCTAGGTAAAAGGAAACCATTTATTACTTCTATGATTCTTTCTACTCCCTATCATTTATATTGGATAACGAGTTTTATTATATTGTTTCACAAAGAAATTGTTATTGTTTCAAAAATATCTTGCCTAATATCCTACGTAGTAAGACGGTCATTCTCCTTTACGGATTTTATTTTATTTCCAATAACAAATTTGAAGTTTATTGTTATCTAGATCATAAACATCAAAAAAGTTGTTTACACCATCATTATGTAATTCACTAATATTGACGCCTAGGTCTTTTAGTTTTCTATATGTTTCATTTATATCTTTTGAAAAAATATAGGATATGTTCCATTATTAGTAGACATTACATCACCTTCTTCAATCGTGAAAGGTACCGCACTGTTTCCAATACTCAAAATTCGATAACCCTCACCTTTATAAGTCTCTTTAAACCCCATAATATTTTGATACCACTTACTTGATTCTTCAACATTCATTACCTTTATACATACGGTGTCAATTCTTTCAATCATTTATGTCACTACTTTCATTTATACTATTTGTTCTTGATCAGTATGGGAATTTACTTTTTTACTTAACTGCTGCATTGGTTGAATATCAAGTTATTGATATTTACATAAGGAATTCCAGCTTCTATATAGCTTCTAACTAACTTCCATTCGTTCTTACTATTTTTTTGGAACGTCTGAAAGAACAAATTGGCTGTCTCTAAACTTTTACCTTGATTAACTAAAGTAGCTGATATAATAACCATGGTTTCACCTTCTCTTAAAGGAAGCATTGAAATTACATCAATCTTCCACTCGGCATTATTTTCTTTAGCAAATTTAAAACCTTGCTCCCATCCTTTTATTGACTCTTCATAACCAAAGTCAACTATCTCTTCACCTGTTATTTCTCTTGCTTTATAATCTTTTGATAAGATATTTTTCAAGTCCGCTAAAGAAGAATTTCTCCATATTTCTAAATAATTATCTAAAAAACTTGAAAATGAATTTTGCATAAAAAACTCCTTAAATGTGTTTATAGTTACCATTCTACATAAAAAGACTAATTCCTTTATTAAATTGCGCAAGTTCAAAAAATGATTAATATGCGCTATTCATCACAGTGGTATTCTGCACGTCATGGCGTCTTTTCATATCTCTCAATGATAAAGTCAATAAAATACTTACTTGCTATTGGCAATACCTTTTTATCCTGGTATGCAAGGCTAATTGTACGAATGACAGATGGCGAAATTTCTTTCGTGACAATATTATACGGACATCTACTTAGCACAAGCTTTGGTAGAATTGATATGCCAAGCCCCTGCTCAATCATGGACATAATCGTATAATCATCATGTACGCGGTATTGTATATTCGGTTCTAAGTTATTTTGTTTAAAAATAGTTAATGGCTCATTAATCTCTCCTTCATCTAAAAGGATATAAGGCCCTTCCGTTAATTCTTTTAATGTAACCTTTTCTGCTGTAGCGAGAGGATGATTTGCCGACAACACAGCAAGCAGATCATCTTCCTCCAAGGCAATGGTAGTCAAATTGGATACAGAGTTCGGATTCACAAAGCCGAAATCTACGGATCCCTCTTTGATCCAATTCGAAATATCTGTGTATTCACCCTGATGTAATTCAAATTGAACTGCAGGATACTTTTTCTTAAAATCCTTCATCAATACAGGTAGCCAATGACATGACACACTAGAAAAAGTTCCGATTCGTATAAGACCTCTATGTAACCCCACCATCTCCTTGTGCTTTTCTACCAATTTTCTATGTGAGTTATAAATGTTCTTAATATATGGTAAAAATTCCTCGCCATCAGGTGTCAATGTAATACCTGTACGTGAACGTAAAATAAGCGTTGTGGAGAGTTCTTGCTCCAATGAATGGACCATTTGGCTAATGGCAGATTGAGTATAACCTAGCTCTTCAGCAGCTTTCGTAAAACTGCCTGTTTCAATGGCTTTAATAAAAGCATAATATGAATTCATTCAAATCGCCCCCTTACATTAGAGTTTCTAATAGTTCTATTATAATTATTCGTTTTATTAATGCAAATATGGATGATACGATATTGGTTAGATTTATAGAAATTGAAGAAAGGAGGAATGCTAATAATGACACAACGACAAGCAAACTGGTTGTTAGCGTTGGTTTCAGCGACTTGGGGAGCATCATATATTTTTATGAAAGTTCTTGTAGATGATATCCCTCCACTAACCATTGTTGCTTTACGATTTGGCATTGCATTTATCGTGATGATAGCGATATTCTTCCGTAAAATTGTCCTGCTCAATGCTAAAACGTTGAAATACAGTGCATTAGTTGGTGTACTGCTCTTTAACATTTTCTTTGCACTCATATATGGCATGAAAAATACGACTGCTTCTACTGCGGGATTTCTGACGAGTACAACAGTAATTCTCGTTCCCATTTTACAAATTTTCATTACACGGAGGCTGCCTAGTAAAAAAATTGTATGGGGTGTTGTTATTGTAACTACCGGTTTAATATTTCTACTAGTTCGGGAGGATTTCAATATCGCAACTGGTGCATTTCTATGTTTAGTAGCAGCCTTCCTATATGCAATTCATATAATTGTGACAAACCGCTTTGTGCGTGAAGTAGATGCCTTACTGCTAGGGATATTTCAATTGGGGTTCGCAACCCTTTTTGCGACGATCGGAACTTTTTTGTTCGAAACTCCTGTCTTGCCCAAAAGCACTGTTCATTGGTTATCCATACTTGGCCTAGCACTTCTTTGTTCTGCTTTTGGCTTTGTCATGCAGTCCATCGCACAAAAGTACACGACCGCTGAAAGTGCAGGTTTTCTCTTCTCTCTTGAACCTCTTTTTTCAGCTATACTTGCATACATCTTCCTTCATGAAATTATGGGTCTACAAGGTTATTTTGGGGCTACGCTTATTATAGCTGGCGTTCTTATAGCAAATACTACATTCAAAACAAAACTCACTTAAATTATAGGACAAAATTAAAGCCTAATTCCTGACCCAAGAGGAATTAGGCATTTTTACATTGAAGCTTGTAATTTCAGTTAGCACTTAGCCATGATTTCAGAAAATCAATGAACTTTTTTGTAGCTGGAGCAAGGGATTTAAAAGAAGTAGCAGCAATCCCAAGTGTACGATAATTTTCTCCCTCCAACGCAAGCATTCGTACATTGTTTGGAACTCGATGTAAAACCATTTCAGGAAGGATACTGATCCCCATCCCCTTTTCCACCATCGAAATTATAGCTTGGTCATCTGAAAGTTCAAATTTAATATGCGGTGTGACATTGTTTTCTTTTAGTATTCGGATCAAATCGTTGTCACTGCCCTTTTTCGATTTAATGAGAGGCTCCTCTTTGATCATTGCAAAACTGATTTCCTCTTGTTCCGCGAGCAGATGGTCTTCTGAAAGGATACAAAGCATTCTATCTTTTTTTAATGGCATCACTTCAAATTGTTGCAAGGTCGGTAGTGATACAAAGCCAAAATCAACCGAACCTGTGGAGATCCATTGCTCCACATCATCATAATCCCCTTCCATTAGTTTAATTTCGATAGAAGGGTGATGTTCATTAAATGTTTTCATAATTTCAGGTAACCAGTGGATAGAAACACTCGAAATGGTTCCAATCCGTACAGTTCCAACTTCAAGACCTTTTATATTCGCTATTTCTTGAAACATTTCTTCATTCCACTTAAGTATTTCACGTATGTACTTTAAGATCCGTTCACCGTTACTTGTTAGTTGGATACCCGAACGACTTCGATTGAGTATTGTAAATCCACATTCTGATTCTAAGCTTGCAATTGCGTGACTTACTGCGGACTGAGTTAAACCAAGAGTTTCGCCCGCCTTTGTGAGGCTCCCTAATTCTACAACCGTACTAAATATTTCAAACTTGGCAAGAGACAAGTTTATCCCCTCCATTTACATTAAATTATTTCATATAAGGACTTAAAAACATTCATTTTATTAATCTACAGTTTACATTTATACTTATCAATAATCAATTTTGAAGAAGGAAGGTGAGCTAAAAATGGATGGGAATAAATTGTTCGGGATGATAAATGGAAGAGGATTAAACACTCAACTAAAAGCAGACTTCATGATGTTAATGGTGACCATGTTATGGGGTTCGTCCTACTTATTTATGAAGATGGGCCTCGATTCTCTACAAGAATTTAACTTAATAGCTTTACGTTTTGGCATAGCCTTTGTTTTAGCCGGGGCAGTATTTTACAAGCGTTTAATTCGTATTGATTTTAAAACGTTTTTTTATGGATTTATATTAGGGACCATCTTGTTTTTAGTAATTACTGTTGTCACTATTGGATTAAAGTTCACGTCTATTTCAAATGCGGGATTTTTATTTAGTCTCTCCGTCGTATTTGTTCCGTTGTTATTAGCGATATTATTTAAAATAAAACCAGAAAAAAAAGTGATCTTTGGCGTGTGTATCGCAATACTAGGGATTGCACTTTTAACATTGAACAATGGATTAAAGATTAATTCTGGCGACTATTTAATTATCTTAGGTGCAGTATTTTATGCAACACAGATCATTGTTACGGATAAGTTGACGAAAAATGTGGACTCGATCACACTCGGGATTATACAACTTGGGGTTGCAGGGACTTGGGGACTGCTATTTTCATTGTTTTTGGAAAAGCCACATCTTCCTAACACAACTGAATCCTGGGTTTCCATCATGGCTTTAAGTATCCTATGCAGTGCAATTGGATTTATCGGCCAAGCTGTAGCACAAAAACATACCACTCCCACGCACACGGGTCTTATATTTTCATTAGAACCAGTTTTCGCAGCCGGTTTCGCTTTTATGTTCGTTGGAGAAACACTTCCAGCTAAGGGTTACATAGGAGCAATCCTCATTTTTATAGGTGTCATAGCTGCAGAAATGAAGTTCAAGAATCCTTATATGAGAAAAAGATTTCACAAAACTGCTGAAGGCTCTAAAGCCTAGCTTGTATGGGGTGTTTTAGTTGATCCAAAAGAGAGCTGTATTATCACCTCTCTTTCCTTGTTCAACTAAAGTACTTTACTGATATTTAAAAGGAAAATCCTTTATGAGATCATGGAATTTACTTTCCCATTGTAAAAAATCCGTTGTAGGTATTTTACCCCAAAACTGCAGTCCAGACGGTTCAAAAGAAACAGTGATAAAGTATTTATCTCCTTTTTCCTCATCACCGAACCAACTAGGAAGCGTGGTTTGGTTGCCTGTGTAAGAAGGCAACATTTCATACACTTTCCCTAAAGCCTCATACGTTTTATCATTAAATTGGTATTCATCCACCATATAGACTCTTTCAAACTGTATGAAATCGGTAACAACTTCATATCTATTATTGTAGTAATGTTCGTCTTCTATAATCCTATTCAAAATATATACACTCCTTGCCGAAAGTCAATTATGCTTACTAATTTGCCTATCTGTAATTTATAGAGAGTTTCAGTATTAACATTTCAATGATAATCACTTCATTTTTTAAACAAAAACTGCCAAATGATTAGCAAATGATAATAAAGAAGTGAAGCAATTATTCCCAATAATAAAAAACTAAATGTTTCTGTATTTGATATAATTTTTCCATTTGAAATAATAAATAAAAAAATCACTGTACTACCTAGACCTGCTATTATATATAAAATAAATTTTGTAAAATATCTTTTACTTCTTGTTAGATATTTCCTACTTATTTTATCAAAAATAAAAGACCAAATAATACCAGCAATTACGAAGACTGGACCCGAAAATAAAGCATAGATAGTAAAAAGTCCTAACAGAGAATTATAGGAAGAATCTGGTTCTCTATTAGAAGCGGGTGTGTACACAAATATTGCAAGCGAAATAGAAAATAATACTGTCGAAATAACAGCTATTAATATTCGTTTAACTATTTCATGTGTCATTTGTTAAATCCCTTCTGAACCTTATCTAAAAAAGTCGTACATCTCTAGGAGACATTAAAATAATAACTTTTTTATCACTAGGCAGTTGTTCAAGCTTCCTTAATACAATCGGTTTCCTTGTTTTTTTATAATCCCAAACCCATTTTAAGAAATTAAAATCCAGCCTTTCATTGACACCCTCCGCCATATCTGGTCTCGTTTTTCCACGAAATTGAATCATCCGCTTCAAAACTCTATATACGCATATTACTCTATTAATATCTACAAAGACAACGGTATCTGCGGCATTGAGTCTTATATCCATCGTACCATTATAATTTCCGTCAATAATCCACTCTTCTTTGATTACCAACTCGTTTTGAATTTTTATTTGCTCCTCTTTAGATGATGATGTCCAATTTGGCTTCCATAACAATGCATCTAGGTGATAAACATTTATATTCAACTTTTGCCCTAACTTACGTGCCAGGGTAGACTTTCCTGACCCTCCCGAACCAATTAATGCAATCTTTTTCAACGTCTGCCACCTCTTTATGTACTTTTTATAGTAGCTTTAGAAACAAGTAAGTAGTGTAGTTTTTCTAACCAGTCAAATGAACTACTAAATTAAGTACACATATCTAAGTATATAAAATAAATATATATATATATACGATTAAAAAGCGATTGTTTTCAAATGATAAAGCCTGTTTCTTGAACAGCTTTAGCTTGTAGCCGAATCAATCTAGTTTTATAACTTTAAAAATACCCCATCTAAAAAATAAGATGAGGTTAACATAAAGTAGTTTGTTTTTTGATAAAAATTCCTAATAAAGCTACAAGTTTATTTCTGCACTATTTGAATAAGGTTACCACTAGTATCATTCAAGACAGCTATAGTGACTTCGCCCATTTTTGTCGGCTCCATAGTAAACTTTACACCTTTTTCCAATAGTCGTTTGTATTCCATTTGAATATCTTCTACGCCAAACATTGTTGCTGGGATACCATCGTTAAATATTTTCTTTTGATACTCTTGGGCAGCAGGATGGTCATTTGGTTCTAGTAAAAGCTCGGTACCTTCCTGATTATTAGGTGAAACAAGCGTAATCCATCTAAATTTCCCCATTGGAACGTCCTGTTTTTTAACAAACCCTAGCTTTTCGGTATAAAACTCCAGTGCCTTGTCTTGATCTTGTACAAATATACTCGTAACTATGATGTTCATACTGTAATTGCCTCCCTTGTTAATGATGACATATGGCAGTGTTGTGCTCCTATTCGCCATTGTTACCACTTTGACTTTAACTATAACATATCTTTTTTAAAATAATCCTTCTGGTTTCCACTTGCTACTACTTTCCTGGCCACCAACGCTAATAAGCAAAAGCCAAATGATCCTATCAACCCAACCGGACGAATCGAAGTTAACTCAGCTGCTAAACCGATCAAAACCGTTAATACAACAATAAAACCTGCTTCCACAACACTGAAGATGCTTTCAAACCTCCCCATTATTTTCACAGGAACATGATTTTGATAGAAAGTTAAATACCCTGTGTTTGCAAAGGTTACAGCAAATCCGATTAAAAATACACCAAGTGCAGCACTAAAAAACCCATTCGAACTGTAAAACACTATATACCCAATAGCGGTAAAAATGGTACCATACCCCATTAAAATATTGACTGCAAGCCGTTTAGAAAATACTGCATTAATGATGGATCCCATAATAATCCCTGCTCCAAAAACACTTAATAAAAACCCATAATTGGTATCGGATATGGAAAGTACACCTTTAGCAAATGCAGCCTCGAGAGAATCAATTGCAGTCATGCATATAGTAGCTCCGCAAAATAATAAATAGATTTTTGTGATATAAGCATGGTCCTTACTGAAATGTAAAACAACCTGCAAGTCTTTTTTAATCATATCCCAAGTAAATCTTTGCCCCTTTATCTCTTCGAGTCTTAAATCAACATCAGGTAGCATCAAAATAATAAGTGCCGAAAAAACTAAAGCCCCTGCATTCACATGGATAGCAGTATAAGGCGTGCCCATCCAAAACAAAATCCCTGCAATGGCAGGGCCTATTAGTGATCCACATGAATTGATAAAACCACGTAATGCATTAAAGCGCTGCCGGTCTTTTTCAGGTATTAGTTTAGTCATATAAACCATCGATGTCGGCTGAAAAATAGCACTTCCCATATTAATGATAAACGCTAATATATACACATAAAAAAGGGACGGTAAAAATGGAATAAACGCAATACATAGTGCTCGAAAAAAGTCTAATACCATCATAAGTCGCCTTGTATTAACGCGATCAATTAAACTTCCTGCCCAAATATTCGAACATATCGTTGCAATGGGACCAAGTATATACAATAAAGCAATTGCAAGGGGAGAGCCCGACTCATTCAATATAATTAAGTTTAATGCAATTAGGTAAACCCAAGCTCCCACATTTGAGATGCCTATTCCTCCCAGTAGCATTAAAGGATACTTCCAACTAGACATATGCACCACTCCATTTTATTTTTTGTAAAACAAAAATAAAAAGACTCACCCCCAAGATTTTCATCTTGGGGGCGAGTCATATCGCGGTGCCACCCCAGTTCACTTCCATATTTCTACGGAAGCCTTATCAAGTACGGCTTAGTGAATAGATCCACTAGCGATACTCTATCTCGTTAACGTGAGAATACGTTGCATCATCATTGTTCCAAGCAAACAAATCCCCTGCACAGCTCCAAGCCTTGTTTCAACACATTTCCTATCCCTCTTTTTCAGCTAACAGAGGTCTCTGTAGATAGTACGCATGTTTACTCTTCTCTTCATCGCTTTTTATATAGATTTTGTATATCCTATAATATTTTGAACTAAAACGCAATAGAGAAAAGAAATAATAATTAGTGAAATTATTTTTTAAGGTTCTGTAGTAAAGTAAACAATTATCATTGTTCCACTGTCATTGTTTAATCAAAATAATTTCTTTAGCTACTATTTCTCTGCTTTCTTTACTTTTTGAATATATTGGGGATTATCTAAAACAACTCTAATATTTGAATTTCGAATAAAATCTTGAGCACTTAATTGCTCTCCACTTTCGTTGCGAAATATTGTTTTATTTGTAATTTGGACAAAACAAAGGATTAGTAAGCATTGCCCTTCTGCACAGCTTCACGATTTCGATTAATTAGGCATTAAATAAATTATATCCTAACATGCATAAAAAACGGCTACTAAATCATCTGCAATCTAGTAGCGTTTTTTATTAGATTATAAAAGCTAGTGAAAAGATTCTTGTAAGTATGAACAGCTCTCTGTTTAGACCGACAATAAAGTACGATCACTCGTTAATTTTTCACCGCGGATTCGTTGGAACTCCTCCATAAGTTTTGCAATCGTTAAATCTTTCTTTTCTTCTTCCCCTACTTCTAAGATGATTTGCCCTTTATCCATCATGATTAATCGATTTCCAAGATCTAATGCCTGTTGCATATTATGTGTCACCATTAGTGTCGTTAATTGATCTTTTTCTACAAGCTGCTTCGTTAGATTGGATATCAATTCTGCTCTAGACGGATCTAGTGCTGCAGTATGTTCATCTAGTAATAAGATGGATGGCTTTGTAAATGTTGCCATCAATAGCGAAAGTGCTTGTCTTTCCCCGCCAGACAAAAGTCCAACTTTTGCATTTAATCGATTTTCTAGATTTAAATGCAGCGTCTCGAGCGATTGCAGAAAAAACTCTTTTCGCTGTTTATCTACACCACTTTTTAAGCTCCGTTTTTTATTTCTAGAAAAAGCAATTGCTAAATTTTCTTCAATCGTCATTGTTGGAGCGGTGCCTGCCATAGGATCTTGAAAGACACGCCCTATTAGCTGGGAGCGCTTAAATTCTGGCAGTCTTGTTACATCTTTATTGTCAATTATTATTTCTCCAAAATCAGGGGTAAGTGCTCCTGATATCATATTTAACATCGTTGATTTTCCTGCACCATTACTACCAATAACCGTGACAAAATCTCCTGCTTTTAGCTCGAGGTTTATGTGATCTAGTGCAATCTTTTCATCCGCTGTCGCTTCATTAAAAATTTTATTGATCGCCTGTAATTTAAGCAAGGTTTTTCCCCTCCTGCTCTGTTACAATAGTCGAACTTGCCATTCTTTCAGCATGTCGTTTTGCTTTTCTGCTTTTCTCTCGACGTTTATCAAAATAATTTGGTAGCACTAACGCAATAATTACAATCAAAGCCGTAATTAGTTTCATATCTCCTGTATCCAGTAAATCGATACGAAGTGCAAACGCAAGTATGATTCGATAAATAATCGCTCCTGCAATGACAGCAAGTGTTGTACGCACGATTGATTTTGTGCCAAATATTGCTTCTCCAATAATAACAGACGCTAAACCAATAACAATCATCCCAATACCCATTCCGATATCCGCGAACTTCGAATACTGTGCGAGTAATGCACCAGAAAACGCGACGAGTGCATTGGAAATCCCAAGCCCAACGATAACTAGATTATCTGTATTCGCTGAAAAACTGCGAATCATCTTTTTGTTATCACCTGTTGCACGAATGGCCAGACCTACTTCTGTTTTTAAGAACCAATCGAAAATCAATTTAATCAGTACAACTAAAATAAATACGATGATAATTGTTCCCCAAGTCTGCGGTAATGACTTCACACCAATTCCGCTTAAAGCATTATTAATTGCTTCATTGACCCCTAAACTTCCCCACCAATTGTTAAATTGACTAAACAAAGTTTCTGAATTCAATAAAGGAATATTCGGCCGTCCAACGGAATTCTCCACGGTGAATCCCATGATCCGTAAGTTAATCGAATATAAAGCAATCATCATTAAAATCCCAGACAATAAAGGATTGATTTTCCCTTTTGTATGTAATAATCCAGTAATACATCCTGCAATAAAACCAGCTAAAATTGCAACAAGCGTTGCAATGACCGGATGATATCCTAACACAATCATCATCGCTGCTGTTCCTGCACCCGTAACGAAACTTCCATCTACGGTTAAATCAGGAAAATCTAACACTCGGAATGTTAAATACACTCCGAGTGCCATAATTGCATAGATGATTCCTTGCTCTACAGATCCAAAAATAGCTGTAAACATAAAGAATCAAACTCCTATCTATTCAGCAAATTCTGCTTTCCACTCATCTTTTACTTCCAATCCAAGGGCATCTACAGTGTCTTTGTTTAGCACAAAGCGTAAATTTTGTGGATATTGAACTGGTAAATCAGCTGGTGTACTTTCACCATTTAAAATCTTTACCGCCATTTCTCCTGCTTCATAACCGATATCAAAGTATTCAAAACCGTAAGCCCCTAATCCTCCACGTTTAACAGAGTCAAATTCGCCTACCATCATAGGAAGCTTATTGTCATTTGCAACAGAGATAACGGATTCAAGTGCAGAAACAACTGTGTTGTCCGTAATAATATATAAGGAATCTACTTTTCCAATTAACGATTCAGTAGCCTGTTTTACTTCAGCTGAAGTAGATACAGACGCTTCTACTACATTTAATCCAACAGCACTCATTTGCTCTTTTACTGCATCTACTTGTGCTCGTGAGTTTTGTTCTCCTGCGTTAAACACCATACCTACATTTTTTGCACCTAGCTCATCTTTTAAAAAGGTGATTGTACTTGGAATTGCCTCTGGCTGCGTATCAACAGTTCCAGTGACATTTCCACCTGGTTGTTCCATTGACTGTACTAATTCAGCGCTTACTGCATCTGTAACAGATGTGAAAACGATTGGAATATCTTTTGTCACACTTGCAACTGCTTGAGCACTTGGTGTGGAGTTTGCAAAAATAAGATCTACTCCTGCGCTTACTAGGTTGTTTGCTATAGTTGTATTTTGGCTATTATCATTTTGGGCGTTTTGAACTTCATACTCAACGTCCAAACCGGCATCCTCTAAAGCTTTTTGAAACCCGTCATATGCTGCATTTAACGATGGGTGTTCGACAATTTGTGTGACACCTATTTTAAATGTTTTCTTGTCTTCCTTTGCATTAGCAGTAGAGCTTTGTTCACTCTCTCCTCCACATGCAGCTAAAAATAAAACAGCTGCCAATAAAATAAATGCTATTTTCTTCATCTCTATTATCCCCCCTATATCAATGGTCCACATCAGTGATTCAACTCGTTAAAGTATGGATTTAAAGATATGTTACACTGCAATTGATTGATAGTCAATAACATTATGAATTTTTTAATATTTTCCAATTAATAAAGAGTAAGGCATACACCTATACTTGTTCGGTTTACTTTGGACAAAGAACCCCTTTGGTGCTATGACACTGACTACAGAGCAACACATTTTAGGTGATTGGAGTGCAAGGCGGCGACTCCTGTGGGATTAGCGAGACTGGTGAGACCCCGCACGTAGCGTTAGCGGAGGAGGAGGCTCACCGCTCGCCCCACGGAAAGCGTCCGCCTGGAGCGGAAAACATGGCGAACATCTTAAGATCTTTACCGCGCAGTTTCCCTATAAGGTGAAGTATCTTGGCATACTATCATCCAGATAATGGTTAAAGGTAATTAATTCTATTCAAAAGCAACCAATTTAACTGGTGAAAAAAAGGATTGCTCAATTTTCATTGAACAATCCCTTTTCTTCATTTTAATCGTTTCTTGACATACCTGTGTAGATTAATACTAATCGCAATAATTCAAGTACAGCGACTGCTGTAGCTGCAACATATGTTAATGCGGCAGCACTTAATACTTTCTTCGCATGGCGCTCTTCTTCGTTCCGAATAATTCCTAACGAAACCATCTGGTCCATTGCACGATTCGATGCATTAAACTCAACTGGCAGGGTTACAATTTGGAATACTACACCAGCAGCTAATAACAAGATACCAAGTAACAGCAATCCACTCATGGAAGCAAATATCCCAATCATAACGAAAATCCATGATGCGTTAGAAGAAATGTTCGCAATCGGTACTAGTTTATGGCGTAAAGTTAAGAAGGAATAAGCTTCTTTATGTTGAATCGCATGTCCAACTTCATGTGCAGCGATAGCAGAACCTGCAACGGAAGCTTCATGAAAGTTATGGGAAGACAATGCGACAATCTTAGTCATCGGATTGTAATGATCACTTAAAAAACCGCTACTTTCCACTACCTTCACTTCATATAAACCATTTGCATCTAAAATAGTTCTTGCTACTTGTGCACCTGTCATACCTGAAGTGGAGCGTACTTTTGAATACTTTTTATACGTACTTTTTACTTTCATTTGTGCATATATCGGCAATAACAAAATTATTGCAAAATATATGATATAAGAAATCACGAAGCATTTCCCCTTTCTTATCTATACTTATTATTTTAATAGGTTATCCATTCTCATTCAACTAATTCGCTTTGACCTTTTTTGATAAACAACAATCGCAATGCTAATACATGCAATCGATAGCCAGAAAGTAAAATAGCCAATTTGGCTAGCATATTCGCTTAAACTACGATATACGGGCATCTGACCGAACACATAGTCTATAACATCGTTATGCAATGTCCAAACTGCCGCAATAAAAATATGTACGAATGTAAATCGGTAAAAAGGGATATAAAGAATAGCCTGTAATGCCATCGCAAAATGAGAAACGACAAGCATCCATCCCATCCATCCAATGGAACCAGTCTCCATATATGTCCAAATGTTCATGACAACTGCCCATACTCCGTATTTAACCAATGTAATAATCGCAAGCGCCTCTATTAACTTCCAATTTTTCTTCATTAACCAACCAAGTAATGCAATTGTAAAAAATAAGCTAGCTGTTGGACTGTCGGGAACGAAAAGAAGAAATTTAGGTTCTGTTACAGAGAGCTGGCTTTCATACCAAATATACCCGTAAATGGTTCCTAACAAATTCACTATGAACAATAACCACATAAACGACTTATTAAAAAGCACTAACTTCCCATACGCTATCAGCTCTTTCATCAAAACGCTCCTTTATTGGGTAAGTAAAAAAAGAGAGCCAGTTACCTGACTCTCTTAACTTTTATTATATCTAGCTTGCATGAATTATTATTCCGATGGTTGAAGCGTTGTAATAAACTCCGCTAATTTATGAAGCTCTTCTTCCGTACCTTGGTAAGTGCCACCTGGCATCCCACCTAAACCTTCATGTGCAATGTTAACAATTTCATCAGGAGTATATTCTAAACCGATTAACGGCTTACCTAAACCACCTTCGAATGCATTACCATGACAGCCAATACAAGACGATGCTTGGTATAACTGATAGCCTTCCGAAGTTTCATCAATCTCAACTGCAACTTCTTCTCTAATCTCACCATATGCTTTAGCTTTTTCCCAGTCATGATTAACAACAGATTCCCATGTCAAGAAAATCATTGCAGCGATTGCTAAAAGCATAAAACCAGTTGGTAAAGGACGTTTAAATGGACGTCTTTCTTTACTTGTGTCTAGGAATGGTACTAATAGAAGTGCACCAAAAGCTAAACCTGGCATGATAATTGCTCCGATAACGTTAAACGGACCTGAAGCAAACTCATATTTTAATAACTGGTATAAGAACAAGAAATACCAGTCTGGTACTGGAATATAGCCAGTGTCCGCTGGATCAGCAGGACGTTCCAGTGGAGACGGATGTGCTACAGTTAGAACTAGATAACCTACTAAGAAAACAGCACCGACTAACCATTCCTTCAATAAAAAGTCTGGCCAGAAAGCTTCTGTTTTACCCGGATACTCAGAATAGTCTTTCGGAGTTTTCTTTGGTCTGCTAGCTGGATCTGTGACACGTGAGTCACCAACAAATTTCATACCTTTACCGCGATGCATAATGTCCCCTCCTTTTAAGAATTATCTGTGCCACTTACCCATTATAGTGGTCCAGAAATACCTTGACGACGAATCATGATAAAGTGTGCTGCTAGTAAACCAAATAATGCAGCTGGTAAGAAGAACACATGAATCGCAAAGAATCTTGTTAAAGTTTGTGCACCGATGATATGCTCATCACCAGCAAGTAATGTTTTGATTATTCCACCGATAAATGGAACTGATGCAGCAATTTCGATACCTACTTTTGTTGCGAACAATGCTTTCATGTCCCAAGGTAGTAAGTATCCTGTAAAACCTAAACCTAACATAACAGCGAAGATTAATACTCCAACCATCCAGTTAAGTTCACGAGGTTTTTTATAAGAACCAGTAAAGAATACACGTAATGTATGTAAGAACATCATAACAATAACAAGCGATGCTCCCCAGTGATGCATCCCACGCACGATTTCACCGAATGCTACTTCATTTTGAAGGTAGTAAACAGATTCCCATGCATTTTCAATATCTGGTACATAATACATAGTTAAGAACATACCGGATAGAATTTGGATTACTGTAATGAAGAATGTTAATCCCCCGAAACAATAAACAAATGCAGAGAAATGGTGTGCAGGGTTTACGTGTTCTGGTACTTCGTGGTCTGCGATATCACGCCATATAGGTGTAATATCAAGACGTTCATCCACCCAATCATAGATTTTATTAAGCACTGATGTCGTACCCCCTTACTTTTAAACTAATGTGTTAGGTATAGCTTTTCCAATTTCTAAGAAACCGTCATTTTCACGAATTTCAAATTGATCCAACGGACCTAGAGGTGGTGTTTTTGGAACGTTCTCTCCATTTTTCTCATAACGACCATTGTGACATGGACAGAAGAATTGATTTTTGTGAGCTGGGTCACCTTCCCAGTTTACAGTACAACCTAAATGCTTACATACTGGAGAAAGTGCAATAATTTGATCTCCTTCTTTATAAACCCATGCAGCATTTGTTATATCAGACTTGTACCATGCATCCACTTGTTCAAAAGTGAAATCTACACGCTCAGGAACCTCCGTAATATCGGCAATTTTCTTCTCCGTTAATACGAAATCTCCACCTTCTGATTTTTGCAATACAGGATCAATTGCAAAACGTACCATTGGCATTAGCATCCCTGCCGCCATGAAACCGCCAACACCTGTTAATGTATAACTTAGAAATTGACGTCTTGATACTTTATTGTTACTCATCCTTTTCCCCCCTCTTACTTAAAGGTCAGTCCAATGGACATACTTGCTTGAAATAATAATACTAGGACATATCCATGATATATCAATAAAAAAGGAAGGTCAATATTCCTTTGACATGAATTATGAACTTTGTGAACATTTCATGCAACAATTTGTCACTAATTCGCCCATTTTTTTGCGAAAATTGGGATGAGCTGTCGTAGTTGATCTTCCAACACAGAAATTCTCATTTTTTGATCCATCGAATCTAGTGGGACGGATGGAGTCCAAATTACGTCATGCCCATCCCCCATTGTACTCCACTCACGATCTGAAGTAATGAAAAATATGTATTTAAACTCTGCTTTTAATAGTTCCTCTTTCCAAATTTCTAACAATGACTGCTTGTCCTGCCCTGCTGTATAAGAGAAGGAAGGAAATAATACAATCCTTCCTTTAAACTGATTTTCAATTAAGTTAGCCAAAGACAATGTATAATCTGCTGCAGAAGCAGCAAAGCCAAATCCATGCTCCGAACCATCTATAACGATTAGTGGGATGACTGCTGTATCTATATATTCTTTTTGTGCTTGAAATACTGCACTATCTTTTCCATTCCAATGCATGGTTATCTCTCTCCTAATTTCCTCTTTGTTGTAGTTGTTTCCACAATGCTGAAAGCTCTAGAAACCTTTCCTTGTTATTTTCATCAATCGCTTTATCGATTTGTTTTTTTAATTGCTCCACTTGAAAGGAATGAAGACTCTCTGCTACCATATCCTCCGCTATTCTTTTATCCTTTTCGCTTATATGCAAATACTTTGGCATAAAAGGATTTTCTTCCAACACAGCTAAATACTCCGGGCTAGGTGGCAGTGTTTGAAAATTCAATTGAATGTACATATCTTCTTCTGGGTGTAGACGTAGATCATGAAATGACTTTTCCGCATCTGCTGTCATCACACTGCCCTTATAAAAGCGAAATGGGATACCAGAGGATGTTGTAACTGACATAATCATCGCTCTAGGACAATAGTGAGCTTCCTCTACAAAATGGACATTATTCAACAGTGTTTCGTGACTTATCAAGTAATTCAAAATCCAGACGCACTCTCTTCTTTTCATTTGATATTTCTTTAAAAACCAGCGAACAAATTCTTTTTTCTCCCCAACTGAAACAGAAGCAGTCACGTAACCTCTCCTTCCTTTTTTTATTCCACTAAGTCTAACCAAGTACTATTCTCAGGCTGTAATTTTTGCAGTATCGCTACTACTTCCATTGCTTCGTCTCTTTTCCCTTCTTCTAGCAGGAAATAGACGTATGTTTCCAAAAATGCAGCATCCTCTTTATGTTCATTATATGCTAGTTTATAAAATGCATATGCTTCATCGTACAATTCTAAACGCTCATAGCTTTTCGCGATAAATGGATACATAGAAGACCACTCAAAGTGTTGTTCCTTCAACGTTTCATACAGTTCGATTAACTCCTCATCCATCTCTTCTGTCGAAAATAAGGAAGAAAGAATAAAAATGGCATCCATGTATTCAGGATCCAGAACAATTGCTTCTCGTAAAAATGATTCTGCTTCTTTCACTCTACCCAATTTAAGCGCAATTTTACCCGCAAATAAATAATATTCTTTCTCAAATTCATCTCTTGCTATCCCATCTGTGATTGCTTTCAAAGCTTCTTCATTTTTCTCGAGCATTGCATAAGTTTCCGCAAGCAGCATATACCCTGAGAAATAGTCTGGATCGATTTCAAGTAGGCTTTCTAAATGCTTTATAGCAGTTTCATAATGCTGTACTTGGAAGGAAGCATATGCTGCATGAAATAGGATATCCGGAGCTACTTCCTTTTCTAACGCTTTCGCGTAGTAAGGAATCGCTTCCTCATAAGCTGCTCCTGCACTATAGATTTCCGCAAGCTTGAGCGATAAGTCCACTGCAGGAATTGCTCCTGGCTGCGGAATTAAATCTTCCATGATCCTTGCTGCTTCTAAATATCTACCAGTTTCGAATAATAGTTCTCCTTTTGCATAAAGAAGTAATGGCTCATTTGGCATAATGCCGATTGCTTCATTAATCTTTTGCTCAGCGACTTCGTATAATCCAATCATTTGATAATAATCAGCTAGTGTTAGAAGTGCTTGTGGATATGCTTCACTCGATTTATCTACTTTTGTAAGTAGTTCTAGGGCAGCATCCTCCTTATCCATTTCTAAATAAAGCTGTGCCTGGTCAATTTTCAGCTGATTTTCTTCAGGAAATAAATAATGTAGATGTTCTAATACATGTACCGCTTGCTGTAAAAAACCATACTGAGCTAATAAATCCGCAAGTTCGTATTGCTCATCTGGATTACCTTCCAATAAAAAAGCTTCCAGCAGCTCTCCTAATTTTTCTAAGTCTCCCTCTTCCATTGCACGGATAAAAGGCATCATTTTTTCCATATCATCACCATACTTTCTCTATGTCTTTATCGTACAAGAACTATCGAATATGAACAAGAAAAAAACTCTCCTAATTGATGGAGAGCTTTTAAAAATTTCTTTAAAGTTAAATCCTAGTTGAACATTCTCCCTTTTTATGTAAATACAAGTGTAATTTTGCTACGCTTACATTCGCAAGGGAGATATGCTTTGTTATTTAATCCATTTAACAATCAATTATAACTTGAATTGTCTTACGATGGCTTGTAAATCCTCCGCCATTTTGGAGAGACTAGTTGCAGAAGCTGTAATCTCTTCCATTGAAGCAAGTTGCTCTTCTGAAGCGGAAGCTACATTTTGTGTATTAGAAGCGGAATATTGGGCAATTTTGGCCATTTCTTCTATGGAAGCATTCACCTCTTCTACTCCTGCAGACATTTCTTCAGAAATAGCGGAAACTTCTTGGATTTGAGCGGTAACTTGTTCGATGGAAAGTAAAATTTTCTCAAAGCGCATGCCAGTTTCATCTACTATTACTTTACCGGTAGCAACTTCTTTCGTTCCTATTTCCATTACGTTTACTGCTTCGCTAGTATCTGCTTGAATTTGGTTGATGATCCCTGCTATTTGGTCTGCAGAGTCTCTGGATTGTTCTGCAAGCTTACGAACTTCATCCGCTACTACTGCAAATCCTTGTCCATGTTCTCCAGCACGAGCGGCTTCTATCGCTGCATTTAAAGCCAGTAAATTTGTTTGGTCAGCTATTCCGGTAATAACCGCAATAATATTGCCAATTTCCTGTGAGAGGTTTCCTAATTTTTTTATACTTAAAGCAGACTCTTCTACTGCATTGTGGATGGTGTCCATTTGGTGAATCATTTGGCGAAGTGATTCATTTCCAAGGTTAGCTTCTTTATTTGTTTCAATTGCCGATTCGGAAACGGTGGATGAAGTCTCTGCTACTCGTTGAATTCCAACAGCCATTTCTTTCATAGCTTCGGATGATTCATTGGCAGTCACCACCTGTGTTTCCGATCCACTCGCTATATCCTGAATAGATGTTGCAATTTGTTCGGTTGCTTGAGAGGTCTGTTCCGCACTTGCCGTTAGTTCCTCTGCAGATGCTGCTACATGATTTGAGTTCATACCAACCTGTTCGATTACCATACGAAGATTTTCAGCCATAAGATTAAAGGAACCGACTAAATCTCCTATTTCATCTTTGTTTTTCACTTTAACCATTTCACCAGAAAGGTCCCCTTCTGCCATTTTTCTAGCTGAGTTCGCTAATGCTACAACTGGGTTGGAAATAAGACGACCTATAACAATAGCGATGGCAATTCCAACTAAAACTGCAATGACTCCTATAGCTAAGACAAGCATGATTGTATTTTTGACCAATAAGGTGTTGTTAGCTCCACCTTCGTGTAGCAAATCATTTTGAAAGTCTGAAAGTTTAGCAACTGCCTCGTCAAGTTTGACTACTATTTCTTTTCCTTCCGTAGAAACAAGTGCCTCATATTCCTCGAATTTCTTCTGTTTTCTTAAATCGAATACCTTTTCTGAGAACTGCTCATAATCAGCTTGTATCTGATTGATATCTTCTAGCATCTCAATTGCTACAGGAATTTTAAATTTAGATAATAAGGCATTGTATGCTGTTTTATAATTAGATACAGCAGTAGTATGCTCTTGGAGGGACCGCTCGTCTCCTAAAATTAAATACCCTCTCATCGCAATTATTTCTTGTTTGACCGCTACCTGCAATTCCCTTATTTCAACAGCTTTCATTGCTTTATCGTCCAATAAATCAGTATATGAATTATTTACAGCAGTAATTTGGCTGTAGCTAATCCCAATCATAATGATTAATAATAGTAAAACTGCAGAAAATCCCCCAATCAGTTTTTTGTTAATCGTCCATTTCATAGTAAAACTCCTTAATACTTATATATTTTTTCAACTGATTCAAACCTAATGTACACAACTAAGTCTAAAGTCTTGAAAATACACCTTTATCAAGTTAGCACAAAGAACTACAAAAGGGAAGTTCATTTACGATTTTTTAGTAGATTAACCCGTAAACTAGTATGTATTTAGACACAATTGCAGTAAAATTAGTGGATTTTGCAGGTAAATAGATAAATACAAGACCTTAAGTGGCAACATTTTGGAGAGGGCCAAACTAGACTTGCAGATTCATTATAGCGAGTTCAATAGAAATCCAACACGGCATCTAGCTTCACTATTACCCAATTAATGGTTAAGGGCAATCAAACATTCATTGAAAGCAACTAATTCTGTTCTTAAAGCAATCAAATCAGCATAAGAGCAACCAAATTACTAGTGAAAGCAACCAATCCCCAAAATAACAAGTTTCTTTGAATGAAACTAACAGGACTATAGTCCATTATTTATAAACATTGCGAGTACCGACTGAAACGTTGCGCTTATTATCAGGCAGTCTTCTCCAAACAAATAAAGTGGCTATAATTACCGTAATTCATCGAGCCGCAGTCACGAGATTGACTCGTGTGTAATACGAGGGGGCCCTGATTGTAGCAAAAGTGTAGGCTAGCAATTTACTTAGTGGCATCTCTGTTACTTTTCCAAACTAAAAAACTCTCCTATTTGAGGGAGAGTTTTGAATGATCTTTCACGTGCAGGTCCTAGTAAATAGAATGCAAATAGACCAAGGACCTTTTCTAGGTTCCTTGGTCTGAAAAGATTATCGTTTAACTGTTTCGCACACTTTCCAATTGTTCAAAAAAGGTCGGGTAAGAAACGGCAATGCATGCTGGATCATCTAATGTAACAGCACTTGATGTTATTAAAGAAGCAATAGCCCCCATCATTCCAATACGATGATCTCCATAAGAAGTCAGGTCGCCTCCATGAAGAGGGGTTGGCCCTTCGATAATCATTCCGTCCTCTGTTGCAGTGATGTTCGCTCCGAGCTTTTTCAGTTCATTGACAACCGCATCGATTCGGTTTGTTTCTTTTACTTTTAACTCTTCTGCATTTTTAATGACCGTTTTTCCTTCTGCCTGCGTTGCGAGTAAGGCAATGACGGGAATTTCGTCAATAAGTCGAGGAATCAAGTCTCCGCCTATTTCTGTTCCTTTTAGGGAAGAGGCTTCGATTTCAATAGTCCCCATTTCTTCATGGCTATTATTTTCGGAATCATTAATCGACATTTTTGCTCCCATTGCTTGAAGCACATCAATAATACCTGTTCTTGTCCCGTTTAGCCCAACATTCGTTAACGTTAGCTTACTATTAGGTACGATGGCTCCCGCAACTAAAAAGAAGGCTGCAGACGAAATATCGCCTGGTACAACGACATGCGTGCCAGTAAGCTTCTGTCCGCCTCGTAGTCGAATCGTTTTGTTATCAACCGAAATTTCCGCTCCAAAATGTTGTAGCATCTTTTCTGTGTGATCACGAGAGGTTTCCATTTCTTCTACGACTGTTTCCCCTTCTGCATGTAATGCAGCGAGCAAAATCGCAGACTTCACCTGTGCGCTTGCAACGGGCATTTGGTAGTGGATTGCTTTCAATTTTGTTCCTTCCACCGCAATTGGTGTAAATTGAGCATCCTCTCTGCCGATAAAATGAGCGCCCATCTGCTTTAACGGAGCTGTTACCCGCTTCATCGGACGTTTTTGAATAGACTCATCTCCGATTAACACAGACGAAACATTGGAGCCTGCTAAAATACCGAGCATGAGTCTAGTAGTTGTTCCTGAGTTACCTGTATACAAAATCTCACTCGGCTCTTTCCATGCACCAATTCCATCACTTTTGACTTGAACGCTTTCTCCATCTACCGTTATTTCTACACCAAGCTTAGAGAAGCAATCAATTGTTGCTAAGCAATCGTCACTTTGTAAAAAGCCTTCGACAGTTGTTGTCCCTTCGGCGATAGCCCCAAACATAATGGAGCGATGAGATACAGACTTATCACCAGGAATTCGCAACGTACCTTGTAATGATGGCTGTGTATAATCTAATATTTTTCCCATAACGATTACCTCCCTAAGAAATATATGTTTCAAATGTTGTATTGTTCGCAATACATTCGACTGCTTTTGCACGATCTTCCATCGTCTGAAAACTAATGACCAAAATACCAAAAACGTCCACACGTGTTTCGACAATTCGAATGTTTGTAATACTAATACGATCTTTCGCTAAATATCCTGTGACTTCTGAAATAACCCCTGGATAGTCAGGTACGTCCACATACAAATCATATACAGTGAACATTGCACCTTGCTCATTAATCGGCAACTCATCTCGCACTTTTTTAGCCGTCCGAAAATAAGTTTCAATATCTTCCGCATCTGATTGTAAAAGTAGGTTTTGCAGTTTTATCATTTCATCGATCCACGCTTGAAGCTGATGACTTAACTCATATCGGTTTTGAAGCGTGATGTCTCTCCACATAATAGGGTTTGACGAAGCGATTCTTGTTAAATCGCGGAAGCCCCCTGCTGCAAGCTGCTTAGTGAACGGAAATTGTTCATTTTCAAAAGCAAGCTGATGTACAAGTGATGCTGCTACTAAATGCGGGAAATGACTTACTACTGCCGTCATATGATCATGCTCCTCTGCACTCACTTGCACAACTTTTGCTTTTGTTACTTCCAACAAGCTCGATAGTCTGTTTACTTTATCTGTGCTCTCATTTGGAAAAGGAGTTAGCAAATAATACGCATTTTCAAATAGATGCGCTCTTGCTGCTTCTACCCCACTTTTATGTGAACCAGCCATAGGGTGTCCACCGATAAAAGTGATGCCTTGCTCTTTTAAAGTTTTAGCAGCTTTCATGATTTCATTTTTTGTACTACCAGTATCTGTTACAATGACCTGTTCTTTTAGTGGCCAACCTGCCAACTCGTTCATCAAGCGAATGGTTTCATTTACAGGAGTTGCGAATATAATGATATCTGCAAACGCTGCAGCGTCTTTCATATAAACTGCCATCTCATCGATGACACCAATCCTTTTCGCTGTTCGAAGTGCATGCGTGTTGGCGTCATAACCAATAATTTTTACATCGTTATTTCTTTTTAAACCAAGCGCTAGTGATCCGCCTATTAAACCAAGTCCTATGATGAAAACCGTTTGTTTCATTATAAAATGCCTTCCTCGTGTAAAACTTCGTCTAATTTTTGCAATAACTCTGCGTTTTGCTCTTCCGTTCCAATCGTAATTCGAAGATATCCAGGTTTCCCAAGCGCATTTCCGCTACGAACGATAAATCCACGTTTCATCAATCCTTGGAACACAGCATCACTATCTGCCTTCACTTCCATGAATATAAAGTTTGTATGAGAAGGATAAAAATGGAGATTGCGTTCTGCACAGTATGCTTCATATTGTGCTTTACCAGCATTATTTTTTTCTCTACACGATTCGATAAATGCTTGGTCCTCTAACCCGATGATTGCGACTTCTTGACTTAATACGGTGTTATTAAATGGCTCGCGTGTTGGCTCTAATTGACTAATTACTTCTTCCGAACCAATTGCATAACCTACTCGGAAACTAGCTAAGCCGTAAGCTTTAGAGAAAGTGCGCATGATTAATACATTAGGGTGTTTGTCTAGTAATTGAATAGAGTCTTCATATGTTTCATCTGTTATGTATTCTGTATAAGCTTCGTCCAGCACGATTAATACATCATTCGGTACTTTTTCTACAAATGCTTTAATTTTATCGCTAGCAATAAGTGTTCCTGTTGGATTATTCGGATTACAAATCCATACAATAGCGGTATTTTCATCCACTGTCTCCGCCATTTTATCTAAATCATGCTCTCCATTTTCAAGTAAAGGAACCGTTCTAACTTCTGCTCCTTCTACAATCGCATTATGCTTGTATTGGCCAAATGTTAGATCTGCAACTACTGTATTTAGGCCTGGTTGTAGTAACGCTCTTGAAACGATTAAAATATTTTCATCTGAGCCATTTCCAAATAGTAATTGCTTTTCTGAAACGTTTAGATACTCTGCAACAGCCGTGCGTAATTTAGATGCATAACCATCCGGATAAATAGCGTAGTTGATATCAGCACTATCTAAGTATGCCTTAACTTTAGAAGATGCTCCGTATGGATTTTCATTCGATGCAAGTTTCGTTACCTTACTTAAGTTAAACATTTTTTTTACTTCATCTGTTGTTTTTCCCGGTTGGTATGCTTGTAATCCAGCAATTTGTTTTTTGAATTTCATCACATAGGTCCTCGTTTCTATAAGTTATTTCACTAGGTCTGGTCTTAATGCAACTGCATGGTTTAAATAGATATGCTCGATATCTTGTTGTTTTTTTTCAGTGTTTATATGCATTAAAAGCCTAACGCATTTTTCTAGCGCATTTGGTACATCCATTTCATGTGTGCACATTACTGGTACATAGGTCCATCCTTCTAGGCTTCTCACTGCTCTCGCAGGAAATGCGGATGTTATGTCTGTCGTCGTTGAAATAATGACCGATGCAATATCCTCGGGCTGTACATCATTTGCTTTAGCCATTTCTTGTACAAGACGGCTTGTTTCTAGCAATACTTCTTCATTTGAATCGGCTGTTACCGTTGTTGCACCTCTAACTCCCCTGATCATCTAATCACTCCTTGATCCACTTTCTCAGCTGCTCGTCGCAATGTTGTACATCGCTCATCGAAATTACTTGTACAAAAGGCTCTCCAATTACTTGAAGCAATGCAAAATGGAGCTCTCCATTCGTTGTTTTCTTATCCTTTAACATAAACCCTGCTAATTGCTCAAACGAACATTCAAGTACATGCTGAAAATTGTATCCTAGTCTAGTAGCAAGCTCATATACTGTTTTGGCATAGCCTGCTTCTACATTCCCGTGCATTTCGCTCAACATTAAAGCGGGAATCATACCAATCATCACTGCTTCACCATGTGTAATTTTACCGTACCCAACAGTTGCTTCGATCGCATGTCCATATGTATGACCAAAATTTAAATATTTGCGGTACGATTGTTCTTTTTCATCGAGTTCCACAATACGCGCTTTGACACGAATCCCTTTTTCTAGCCATTGTAATAATGTTTCATTGTCGATAGATTCGATATTAGGTAATGCAAAAAACTCATCCACCCACTCAGCATCGCTAATTAGTGCATGTTTAATCACTTCTGCGAGTCCCGAACGAACTTCTGCTTCTGGTAAAGTAGCTAGAAAATGAAAATCGTAAATGACCGCTTGTGGCTGATAAAAAGCACCGATCATATTCTTGCCATTCGGATGATTAATGGCTGTCTTTCCACCAACCGCACTATCATGCGCTAAAATAGTTGTAGGTATTTGATAAAATGGAATGCCGCGCATAAAAGTAGCCGCAACAAATCCCGTTAAATCTCCTACTGCTCCTCCACCTAACGCGAACAGCGCCGAGTTCCTCGAACAATTTTCTTGTAGTAAAAATGTTTGCACATCAAAATATGCCTCGAAATTTTTACACGCTTCTCCATTTGGCACAATATAAACTTTAAATGGGAATGAAAAATGCTTGCGAACATATTGTTCATGTAGACTCCAAACATGCTCGTCCGTAATAATCACTAACTGATCGGCTTTTTCTAAAGCAGCCTTATACCGTATACAAAAATCTTTTAATATATTTTCTCCTAAATGCACTTCATATGAAGCATCGGTTGTTTTTACCGGGATATTCACGACTTAAAACCCCTTTGTATAAGCTCGATGTCTTTCTATTTCCGCTTTTAATGAATCCATTTTATCGCCATTGAATGTATCTAATACCGCTTGCGCAATTTCCCATGCGATGACTGCTTCCGCAACTACAGACGATGCAGGTACCGCACAGCTATCAGATCTCTCAATACTCGCTTTAAACGGTTCTTTTGTATCTATATCAACGCTTTGTAATGGCTTATAAAGCGTCGGAATAGGTTTCATAACCCCTCTTACGACGATTGGCATTCCTGTCGACATACCGCCCTCTAAACCGCCTAAACGATTCGTATCACGTGTATATCCTTCTTCTTCACTCCAGGAAATCTGATCGTGAACTTGACTACCAAATAAATTCGCCATTTCAAACCCTAATCCAATTTCTACACCCTTAAATGCATTAATACTCATCATAGCCATTGCCAATTTCGCATCTAATTTGCGATCATAATGAACATAGCTTCCGACACCTGCTGGCATTCCTGAGATAATCACCTCTACAACACCACCGATTGTATCACCCGCTTTTTTCGCATTGTCGATTGCTTCCACCATTTTTTCAGAAGCTTCAGAATCCAAACAATAGACAGGATCTGCTTCGACAATTTCACGAATCTCTTCGATCGATTTGCCATTAGCTAATCCTAAGTCCGCTTCGATTCCACCAATTTTCGTTACATGAGCAACGATGGAGATGCCTAATTCGCTTAATAATTGTTTTGCCACTGCTCCTACTGCAACTCGTACAGTCGTTTCACGTGCCGAAGAACGCTCTAACACATTGCGCAAATCACGATGACCGTATTTCATTCCACCAACTAAATCGGCATGTCCTGGACGTGGTCTTGTAATTTGTCGTTTAATATCCTCTGGATCAATATCTTCACTTAATGGTTCAATGCCCATAATATTCGTCCAATGTTTCCAGTCATCGTTGTTTACGACTAGACACACCGGTGATCCTAATGATTTTCCGTGGCGTACACCTGCAGTAATGGCTACTGTATCCTTTTCAATCTGCATTCTTCTTCCACGACCGTGGCCGCCTTGGCGACGTTTCAATTCTTTATTTATCTGTTCACTTGTAATTTCTAATTGGGCTGGTAACCCTTCTATAATTGCTGTAAGTTGTGGTCCATGTGACTCACCTGCTGTTAAATAACGCACAACACTTTCCCCCTTCAACTCGCTAAAGTATTTATATTCCACTATAACATAGAATCTTTCTCAAAGTAAGAAGAAAACTGTCTATTTTTTTAGACAGTTCATTTCTTCCGATAAAAAAACGTGTCTTCCGTTTCAAATCCATAATTCCCTGGATTGAAAATTTGTTCAGTACTACCGACGAATAGAATGCCACCTGGTTTAAGAGAATTACTAAAGTTTTTATATATTTGATCCTTCGCTTCCTCTGTAAAATAAATCATGACGTTGCGACAAATAATTAAATCGAAATTCTTCTCATATGTATCCTTTAATAAATTGTGTTTTTTAAATGTGACAGTCCTTTTTATCGCATCGTCCACTTTATAAAAGGCTGCTTGTTTCTCAAAATATTTCGACTTCACATGAGCTGGAACTTCCGCAAGCGATCGCTCTGGATAAATCCCCACTTTCGCCCTTTGAATGGCATTTTCATCTAAGTCTGTTGCTAGTATAGAGATTTGAGAGAGCGGTTGGTGATGAGATAGCACCATTGCAGTAGTATAGGGCTCTTCTCCAGTTGAACAAGCGGCACTCCATATTTTTAATCGTTTGTTCTCTGCTAATAGTTTAGGAAATATCTTTTGTTCTAGGACATCCCAGCGTTTCGCATTTCGATAAAACTCAGACACATTTATTGTCATTCTATCTAAAAACTCATTCAATAGATTTCTGTCTTTGTCTAATGCTTGAAAGAAATCGACAAAGTTTTTATATCCTTTTTTTCATATAAAGAAGTAAGGCGTCGTTTCATTTGGGCTTCTTTATACGCAGCAAGATCAATTCCCGTTTTTCTTTTAACGGAATCTACAAATTTAATATAATCTGGCAACTGACATCGTTCCTTTCCAAAGACCTATGTATAGTATATCGCAATCAGTCCATTTCGAATATAGAAAAAGACAGACAAATGTGAACACTTGTCTGTCTTTTTAAAATTGGATTTAAGAATTGTCCAGCTGTACCTCCTAGCTTCTCGGGGTCAAATAACCTTCCCTCCATGAAGTCAAAGGGCGACTTCTTGGAGGAAAGAACATTTGCCTGTCGAAGCTGACACAGGCGGCTCCACTTTTCTTTTTAGTTAATCCAGTTGTTAGCGTCTTTAGCGTATGCTACTAATTCTTCTTGTTTGAAGAATAGACCGATTTCGCGTTCAGCGCTTTCTGGTGAGTCAGAACCGTGGATGATGTTTTTACCAACAGTTACTGCGAAATCTCCGCGGATAGTTCCTGGAGCTGATTCTTTAGGATTTGTAGCACCCATCATAAGACGAGCTGTTGAAATAACGTTTTCCCCTTCCCAAACCATAGCGAAAACTGGTCCAGAAGTGATGAATTCTACTAATTCACCAAAGAATGGGCGTTCTTTGTGCTCTCCGTAATGTTGTTCAGCTAATTCAGTTGGGATTTGCATTAATTTTGCTCCAACTAATTGATATCCTTTTTTCTCAAAACGACTTACGATTTCACCGATTAGGTTACGTTGTACGCCATCAGGTTTTACCATTAAAAATGTTTTTTCCATGATTAACACTCCTCAAATAAATATAATAAGCTTAAGTGAAACTTCCATCAGTCGGGGTTCTTTCCCCCTATTTATGGATAGTTGAACCAATCGTGGTTTTACAGGCTGTAAGTTTATGTAGGATCTTACAACTGTTAAACCGGGATAAAATTCTCCACCGTTAAAAATAGTATCACTATGAGCTATCTTTTTCAATTAAAACTTACGCTTACTCATAAACAATGCGATATTTTGCAATGATTTTTTAGCAGAGTTCGCAGGAAGTTGTTTCACTTCATTCAAAGCTTTTTGTAAATATAAATTACTTACTTGTTTTGCCTTCGTAATTCCTTCCGAATTGCGAATTTCTTTTAATAGATTTTGTTGATCGTCGGAAGAAATAGTTCCACTAAACATCGCATGAAGTAATGGAGCTACTGTAGGCTCATTTTTTGCGTAAAGAACTGGTAATGTAATATTCCCTTGTAATAAATCGCTTCCAGCCGGTTTCCCTAATTGCTCATCTGTTGAGACAATATCTAATATATCATCGATAATCTGGAATGACATCCCAACGTAATAACCAAAAAGCTTTAAATGTCTTACCGTTTTAGCATCCGTTCCAGAAGCAATGGCTCCAAGCTCACAACTTGCAGAGATTAAGATAGCGGTTTTGCGCTTTATTCTTCTTAAATAATCTCGCACCGTTTGGTCTAAGAAACGCTTATCTTCCACTTGAATAATCTCTCCGATGCAAAGTTCAATCATGGTGTGAGATAACACTTCATGTGCATATGTATTTTTTACTTCTGTTATGTATTCCATCGCCTTTGCAAAGAGAAAATCGCCTGTATACATAGCGACTCGATTATTCCACTGTGCTTTGACTGTTTCTCTACCTCTTCTTGTTTCTGCATCATCTATTACGTCATCATGCACAAGGGACGCCATATGTATGAGCTCTACTGGCACAGCAACATTTTTAATGGATTCAATCGAATAATTTCCGAACTTCGCTGCAAGTAGAACAAAGACGGGGCGAATTCGTTTTCCTCCAGCGAGAAGTAAATGAAGAGAGGCTTCATTCAATAAGTGAGAGGAAGAATTCACAGCTACTGCTAGCTCTTTTTCTATGACTTCTAAATCCGACTTTAAATCGGAATAAAGTAATTTCAACTTCATCTTATCCACAGATCCAAACCTTCTCCCACTTAAATATCTTTTTTGAAACCAATATGCCTTGCTGCAGCACCGCCACTATATGGTTTACTTGTTACATTCTTCATACCAACTTGTTCAAATAATTTCTTAAGCTCCGCTCTATTCGGAAAGTCTTTCGCTGACTCTTGTAACCAAGAATACTCTTTATAGCTTTTCGCAAATAGTTTACCGAACAGCGGCATTATATAGCGGAAATAAAAACGAAATCCTGCATTGAAAATTTTGGAATCTGGCTGTGATGTTTCTAAACAAACAATCATACCACCAGGTTTTGCCACACGATTCATCTCACTAAGTACTTGCTTGTAATCAGGTACATTTCGAAGACCGAAACCAATTGTGACATAGTCGAATGTGTTGTCCTCAAAAGGTAACTCCATGGCATTGCCTTGTAATAATTCAATTTGAGGAATATGCTTTACTTTTTCTTTTCCGACATTCAACATATTTTGACTGAAATCTAGTCCTTTTACATTGCCAGTCGGTCCAGTTGCATTTGCTAACGCAATCGTCCAGTCGGCAGTACCGCAGCATACATCTAATGCCGAGCTGCCTGGTTTCACTTGCATTGCTTTCATCGTGTCACTACGCCATATTTTATGTTGTTGAAAACTGATCACAGAGTTCATTGAATCATAGTTATCTGATATTTTTTCAAACACTTCATGTACATGTTGCTCTTTTGATTTTCCCACTGTTTAACCTTCTCTCAACTGCGTTTCCAGCGAACATTTCGTTACTCGTTCTACTATTGCATGTTTCACATGTTCTTTTAATAATTCCGAAGAACGAACATCTTGTATTAAACTGTTTTCTATTTTTTTTATCTCCGCCTGAAGCAAGTTTACATTCGATTTCAAAACGGATGACTTATCGATATAAAAAGTAGCTTCCATTCGTTCATAAGCAGCAATCTCTTTTTTCAATGAAGCTAGTAATAACGCTTCTTTCATAAAAAATACATAGTCATGGAAAGAATAGTATTCCATAAATTGTTCAATGGGTTTACTTTCTATCAGTTGAACGGACCCCATCAATTGTTCAAACGTATAATTTTGTTGATCATAGAATCTCGTTTTGTGCTCGGTAATAGAAGCGACACATTCTGACAATTGTCGAATTAAATCTATCTTTTTATCTTTTGCTAGCAACTGATAGTATTTCCCGCTGTAATAGTCTCCTGCCAGCACTTGTAATTGCTGTTCTCTCGACGTTGCATTTTGTTCTTTCACTAAATCATGTGCAGCAAGTGCTGAGAAGATAAGAGAAATGGCGATAACAGAAATTCGTTCTGACTCGTCCCAATCCTCTCCATTGAGTAGTGGTAAAAGTGTAAAAAACAAACGTTCTTCGTCAATGATTGGAGTCCCTGTATAATTTAACAAAGTACTTTGCCGAGTTTGCATGAGAATATCGCTTTTGTATTGATTTACCTGTTGTGTGATCATTGTTTCGTTCATACACTTTACTCCATTTCCCAACCGCGCTTACTTTACTTTAGTGTAGGTCTTTTATTTTTTTGATTCACTTTGAATGACACCGTTTGCAGTGTGAATCGATGCTTTTCCTCTTATTTTCATAGCGGAAGTGTGCTCTGTGAACTGGGCAATCATCACTTCACCAGTATCTAGTTTTTCAGAATGATGGAACTTTGTATCCGTGCCACGAGTAAGTCCAATAACATGCACACCATCTTCTTCTGCTTTTATCACGATAAAATCTGAACTAGACATTATTTATTCTCCTTTACAGAACAATCTTTTTTCATCATACCATATTCTAAAACATTCTCCAAAGCGGTTACTTCATCTGTATGAAAGATAATATTTCGGAGCGTTTAACTTCGTCTGTTTCTAAAATTCCTCTAGCTACTGCTGTTACCGTTTTTGCACCTGGTTTTTTAATGCCACGCATCGTCATACACATATGCTCCGCTTCAATGACAACATATACGCCGTGTGGATTTAGCATTTCCATAATATCTTCTGCAATGCTAGATGTAATTCTTTCTTGGAGCTGTGGTCGTCTTGCCGTTGTTTCTACAGCTCTTGCCAATTTGCTCAAGCCAGTTACCACTCCATCGCGTGGAATATATGCTACATGTGCTTTTCCGTAAAATGGGACGAGGTGATGCTCACACATGGAATAGAACGGAATATCCTTAACTAACACAAGTTCTTCATGATCTTCGTTAAATACCGTTTTAAAGTATTCTTTTGGATCTTGATGCAATCCTTCAAACATTTCTGCGTACATTTTAGAAACTCGCTTTGGTGTTTCAAGCAATCCTTCTCTTTCTGGATCTTCGCCAACAGCCTCTAGAATCATTTTTACTGCTTCTTCTATTTTTTTCAGATCGACATTCGTCATCTGTTAACCCCCTAGACCAAACTATATATACCATTAGCATCTTAGCATACGAATCGAATATAATAAATATTTTTAACTATGTATCGTCGTTATTTCTTTTTTCCCTACGCTATAATTGAAAAGAACGGCTACTATGAAGCAAGCTTCACAATAACCGTTCTATGTACTACAACATCAGTTATTTAACTGCGTCTTTAAGTGCTTTACCTGGTTTAAAAGCAGGCACCTTGCTAGCAGCGATGTCGATTTCTTCACCTGTTTGAGGGTTACGTCCTTTACGTGCTGCACGTTCACGAACCTCAAAGTTACCAAAGCCGATTAATTGAACTTTACCTCCATCTGCAAGAGCAGATTGAATTGATTCAAATACAGCTTCAACAGCTTTAGATGCGTCTTTCTTAGAAAGTTCTGCAGCTTCCGCAACAGCGTTTACTAATTCTGTTTTATTCATACCATTCACCTCCTCTCAAAGGAAGATAGCTTTAACTCTGTAAAAAGAGTATCACAACAGAAATGGCTTCGCAACACTATTTACACGTGTTTAGGGAAGATTCCTCAAAAAAAGGTGATTTTCATAAAATAACAGGACTTTTCGCTTAGTCGCGAAAAGCCCTGTATCATATTTACAGTATGAATGTTACCATTCCTCGGTCGCCTTCGTTTACCATTCGTTCGATTGTTTGACGCATTCTATTCTTCGCAACTGCCGAAACGCTTTCTGTTTTGTAACGCAAACTCTCTTTCATCACTTCGACTAAAGAGGTGCCAAAAACTTGTGTTTGCCATAATGCATCTCGGTCGTGCAAATACCCATGCTTTAAATCTTTTAATAATTGCTGACTATGGAACTCTGAGCCGATAAGCGGAGCAAATTCTGCCTCCATATCGACACGAATTATGTGTAGGGAAGCTGCTTTTGCCTTTAAACTAACCCCGTAGAAATTATTTTGTTTAATAATTTCTGGTGCAGAAGGCTGAAAATCTTGAATGGTCGGAAGAGATACCCCGTATCCATGGGTTTTAGCTGCTTCCAGCGCATCTGAAAATTTATTGTATGCTTTTTTCGCCGTAGATGCATCTTTGACAAATAAAAGCCAGTCTTTTTTAGATTGAATTGGTTCTTCTAACCACTCATCACACACTTCTTGGAACACTTCAGGCTTTAATCCAATTTGAATACAAGCCGATCCTCTTCCTGGATTTGCTTCTACTACTTCCGCCGATTGTATAAACGGAACTTGTTTGAATCGCGTAGCAAGCTCTTTTACATCCTTCATTTTAGACACAATTTGTAACCATTCATGTAAGGATGAAGTGATGGCATTGTTCACAAAATGATCCGGTTCCAGTACATCTGTCCAATCGGGCTTCACAACCTCGATATCGGTGATCGGAAATTCATAAAGTGCTTGTTGGAGTATGTACTGAATTTCCTCCGCGGTCATTCGGTCCACAGCCACTGCTATTACAGGCACTTCATGTTTTTTCTGTAGTTCTTCACTCAGGTGAATGGTATCAATATGACCAGGGGTTTTGCTATTTAAGACAATAACAAATGGTTTACCAATTTCTTTTAACTGGGAAATTATTTGCTCTTCTGCTTCTTCCGCTGCTTTTCGCGGAATATTATTTACTGTACCATCTGTAGTTACAACAATACCAATCGTTGAATGATCACGGATTACTTTGTCTGTACCAATTCGTGCCGCTTCTTCAAATGGAATTGCTTCACTATGCCAAGGAGTATGCACTAATTTCTGTCCATCTTCCCCCGAACCCGTGTTGATCCCATCAATCATGTAGCCGACACAGTCCACTAACCGAATCTGTAGTCGTAATTGGTCTTCTCCAAGATGAATATTCGTTCCATGTGCTGGGACAAATTTAGGTTCTGCGGTCATAATTACATTGCCTGGAGAACTTTGCGGAAGCTCATCTTGCGCTCGTATTCTTTCGGATTCTTCTTGGATGTTCGGTATGACTACGAGCTCCATTACACGTTTGACAAAAGTAGATTTCCCTACCCTAACTGGACCTACAACACCAATATACACATCTCCATTAGTTCGCTCTGCTATTTGTTCATAAAGTTGATTTGACATGGATAGTCTCCTTTCTTCGCAATCTAATATATGTACCGAAAAAACGTTTCATGCATAAAGCATAAAACGTTTTTCTGTGTACTGATTAGCGTATATACAAGATAGTATAGAGAAATTGCGTGTTAGTGAGTTGAAAGAAGTGTCAGCTAGGTTTCCCGCCGGGTGAGCGATGAGCCATTCTCGAATAGACTGTGTGAATCCAATAAATGGCTAAGGGCAACAGATTGTTCATTGAGAGCAATCAATTCAACCATGAGAGCAACCAGATTGATGGTGAAAGCAATCATCTCTTAAAATTGCATGATTATATGGAGCGTGACGTAGATAACTACTAACGGTATCCCCTATATTGTGAAGTATTTCGTTGCACTATCCAATTAATGGATAAGGGCAACCATTCGGTCATTGAAGGCAACCATTTCTATTCGGAAAGCAATTAAATCAGCACGAGAGCAACCAAATTGATGATGAAAGCAACCATTTCTCAAAATAGCAAGTTTACTTCCAGCGAGACGCCGATAACTACTAAGGGATCCCCCTTTTCTATGAAAATAGGGAGGTGACAAAGTCACCTCCCTAACTAGTATTAATATAACAATCATTTAGCTCTGAGCGTCCCGAAACCTACTTAGCAGGAGTGAGCATAAATACAGGTTCGTTATTCTCATCTACCGTATATGGTAGCGAATATGCAGGAACAATGGCAAAATTATCCGTTAGTAGAAAGCGAATGTCATCTCCTGGTTTCACTTCTACCTCCTTTTCTTGAAGCAGGCGGTTTAATTCGATGGAATAGTCCACATACACTTTCCCGTCTCCAGTCGCTACTAGAGGCAATTGCGTGTCGGAATAAGGGCTTTGTACGGATAACTCGTTTTTATATCCCATTTTCTTGTAGTCTAGTTTATATACACCTTCAGCAATAATTTCTGCTACAGGTCCATATCCATTGATTCCTTTTCGATAGTTAATGTCCCGTATTGCATCTGCAAGGCGCAAATCTACTAATTTAACTGTAGGATTTTCCTCCACGTCCATTAATACGTATTGGTAAATTCCTCCCGCTTCATAGGAGTTCGCTGGTACTTTCCCCATATATGCAGGTACTACTTTTTTAAAATCGATGGGGTATTTGATATATTGATCCGTTTCCATATCACGTGTTTTTATCGGTAATAATCCACCAGAATCTTCTTTAAAGCTATTGACTGCATTTTGGACAGCATTCAATTGATCTTCATATGGCAATAAATTCTCTGGCTCATACCCACTTTTATAACTACAACCTGCTAATACTAGTATTCCTATTGTAAGAATCACTAGTAAACGTAATTTTTTCATATGAATCTCCTTACTAAGCTTTTGTCGGATTAAAAATAATATAAATCATCGTGATGAAGCCTATAAATAACAATATGTATGCGATTAGACCAAAGATAAATTTCAAGAAAGCGTTTTTAAATTTTGTTTTCACAAAAAACATAAAAAGCATGGCTAAAAACATAGAACCCATGGAACCAAATGATATCCACATTTTATCCATTGACGACACTAACAATACAGGTAACACAAACTTTCCCACCTTTCTACAACTTTCAAATACGCATTGGCGTATTGGCATCTAGATTTTTACCGAGCTCAGGCCTGCAAAATGCTGGTCAGTTAGCCGTTGTCACACGATGTGACGTTCTTAGGCTAACTTCCTCTTTTAAAACTTCTCTTAAACATCTGGGACATTCAGCCAACAAGATGTTGGTCACTCAGGCGTTGAGACCCTCGCCAGAGTTCCTCAAAATTCAGCGGTGATACACAGACCACAGTTGAATTCAGTTAAATTATAACATTTCAAAAAAGAGTTGCTATTAAACAACTCTTTTCTTTGTGACAAATTTAGAACGATTTATAATCATCCAACTCATGCTTTTTCGTGCGATGCATCAAAATATCGACTGCTTCTTTCGGATGAATACCTTCAAACAACACAGAATACAAGGCTTCCGTGATCGGCATATCTACTTGTTGCTCTTTCGCTAGCTGATAAGCGGCTTTCGTCGTACGAACACCTTCTACGACCATTCCCATCTCATCTAATACCGTTTGGAGGCTTGCACCTTTACCGAGCATATTACCAGCTCGCCAGTTTCTAGAATGGACACTTGTGCATGTCACGATTAAATCGCCCATGCCAGTTAAGCCTGAAAACGTATAGGCATCTGCTCCTAAGCTGATGCCTAGTCTCGTGATCTCTGCTAGTCCTCTTGTAATGAGAGCAGCCTTTGCATTGTCTCCGTAACCAAGACCATCTACGATTCCAGCAGCTAAGGCAATTACATTTTTTAGCGCTCCCCCTATTTCTACACCTACCACATCATCATTTGTATAGACACGGAAAGAATTATTCATAAACAGATCTTGCACTTTTTCTGCGGCTTCCATTTTTTCACTTGCTACAGTAACCGTAGTAGGATGTTGTAAAACCACTTCCTCCGCATGACTAGGACCAGATAACACAACAATTGCATCTGTAAAATCAGCAGGAAGCTCCTCCTCTAGCATTTCTGAAATGCGCTTTAATGAATCGGGTTCAATCCCTTTAGAAACATGTACAAATAATTTTTTCTCCATTAAAAAAGTCTTCATATCATGACAAACTTCTCGAATCGCTTTTGTTGGTACTGCAATTACGATAGTAGATGCATGATGAATCGCTTCCTCAAAATGACTAGTAGCTTTTAAATTGCTTGGTAACAAAGTATTCGGTAAATACTTTTTATTTGTATGATGATCGTTAATTTCTCTTGCTTGATCTTCCCGATGTGACCATAAAAGACAATCATTATTGTTATGGGCGAGCACCATTGCTAGCGCCGTTCCCCAGCTACCTGCACCAAGTACAGTTACTTTCTCCATTTAATTACGCCCCTTTACACTCAAGTTCTTGCGCGAGTAATGATGCGTATTGGAGTCCCTTCAAAATCAAAGGATTCACGAATACGGTTTTCTAAAAAGCGCTCGTATGAGAAATGCATCAACTCTGGTTCGTTTACAAACACAACAAATGTTGGTGGTTTAATCGCCACTTGTGTTGCATAGTAAATACGTAATCTTTTCCCTTTATCAGTTGGCGCTGGATTACGAGCGACAGAATCCTCAATTACTTCATTTAATACAGAAGATTGAACACGAAGTGAATGGTTTTCGCTTACGGTATTTATAATTGGAAACAGGCTATTCACTCGTTGCTTTGTTTTTGCGGAAACAAAAACAATCGGCGCATAGTCTAAAAATTGGAAATGCTCGCGAATCGATTTCGTCATTTCATTCATTGTTTTATCGTCTTTTTCTATTGCATCCCATTTGTTCATCACGATGATAACTGCTTTACCGCCTTCATGGGCATATCCAGCAATTTTCTTATCTTGTTCTTGAATACCTTCTTCTGCGTTTAGTACGACTAACACAACGTCTGAGCGTTCGATTGCCTTTAAAGCACGAAGCACACTGTATTTCTCAGTCGTTTCATATACTTTTCCTTTTTTACGCATTCCAGCTGTATCGATCATGACATACTCTTGCCCATCAACCGAATACTCTGTATCAATTGCATCACGAGTCGTTCCAGCAATATCACTGACAATAACGCGTTCTTGTCCTAAAAATGAATTGATCAAAGATGATTTACCTACATTCGGTCTGCCGATTAAAGAGAACTTTATCACGTCTTCTCCGTATTCCTGCTCTTCTATATTAGGGAAGTTTTTCGCTACTTCGTCTAGTAAATCTCCTAGGCCTAATCCGTGAGATCCTGAAATAGGAAATGGCTCACCCATCCCTAATGTATAGAAATCATAAATCATTTCACGCATATCCGGATTATCAATTTTGTTTACTGCCAAAACAATTGGCTTTTTCGTTTTATACAAAATTTTAGCAACATACTCGTCTGCTGCTGTAACGCCTTCTCGTCCATTTGTTAAGAAGATAATTACATCCGCTTCATCCATTGCGATTTCTGCCTGTTGTTTAATCTGTTCTAAAAAAGGTTCATCGCTTAGTTCGATACCGCCTGTATCAATAATATTAAATTCATGTGTTAACCAATCGGCAGAACTATATATACGATCACGTGTTATACCTGGAATATCTTCCACGATAGATACACGTTCTCCTACGATACGATTAAATATAGTCGATTTGCCGACATTTGGCCTACCAACGATTGCTACTACTGGTTTTGTCATTACTTTTTCATCCTTCCAACTTCGTCTAAGTTGTATTATACAACAAAAAGACAAAAGCAGGCGACTTCTTTGTCGAAGTCACCTGCTTTGTGAATTATAAGACTATTTTATAAATATCAATAAATGATTATTTAGCCCAATAAAGGGCACAAAAAAGAAAGGAAGGAATAGGGGACTTTTTGTTCTTCGTTCAAGTTCATCTCACTTACTTCCTTCTAAATAAGGCTGTATACGGATGAAGAAACAATTGTTGCTCGTGTTGGAGAAGATATCATTTCTACTATCTGGTCGAGTACGAGTCATTAAATCATTAATTTTATCAAGTCGATAAGTTTCTTCTATTGCTAGTACTTCTATTTTTTATTAGAAATGCTATCACTCTTTCAGTCAAATTTTGACGTTATTGATATATTCCAAAATTGTCCGCTTCATACCAAATAACTGAGATTAGTATAAAGCGTTCCTTACTTGAGACGAATAAAATTAATAAAGGCCAGATGCACTTAAAGAGCATCTGGCCTTTATATATCTTATATTATTTCGTAAAGTCTTTTAGCTTGTCTCCAAGTACATCGCTGATAGAGAAGCCTCTGGATTCTTCAGGTAACTGATAATCCGACAAATCGAACGCTTCTTCATTTTCGATCAAATCTTTAATACTTAGAGAAAGTCTTTTTTCACTGCTATTAACATCTAGCACTTTAACTTGTACTTCATCGCCTTCTTTTAGCACTTCTTGAGGTGTGCCAATATGTTTGTGGGCGATTTGTGAAATATGAACGAGCCCTTCTACACCTGGAAGCACTTCTACAAATGCTCCGTAAGAAACAAGTCGTTTTACTTTACCAGTTAACACAGTTCCTTTTGCAGCTTTTTCTGCGATTTCATCCCATGGTCCAGGCAATGTATCTTTGATTGACAATGAAATTCTTTCCGAATCACGATCAATCGATAATACTTTAACTTTTACTTGCTGCCCTTCTTTTAAAACGTCCGCAACATTATCTAAATGCTCGTAGGAAACTTGTGAAATATGCACAAGACCGTCTACTCCACCGATATCCACAAACGCTCCAAAGGATGCCAAGCGTTGAACTGTACCATCTACTACATCTCCAGGTTGGATAGCATCTAATGTTTTTTGTTTGTTAACCGATTTTTCATCTTCCACCACTGCTTTATGGGAAAGGATTAAACGATTTTTATCTTTTTCTAATTCAACAATTTTAAAGGTTAAAACTCTTCCTTTATAATCATCAAATGATTCAACGAAATGGTCTTCTATTAGAGATGCAGGGATAAATCCACGCACACCTAGATCGACTACTAGTCCGCCTTTCACTACTTCTTTTACTTCTGTTTCAATAATTTCTCCAGATTGGAATTGCTTTTCAAGTTGATCCCATGCTTTCTCGGCATCCACTTTTCGTTTGGAAAGAACAAAATTAGTTTCTTCCACTTTTGTAATCATAAGTTCCAGTTCATCACCGATGGAAACGGCGTCGGATGCTTTTTCAATATGCAAGCTAGATAGTTCACTAATAGGAACGATACCATCTAAAGGTGCACCTTCGATTGATACAATCACTGATTTCTCATCTACCTGTGCAACCGATGCTTTTACTAGATCTCCCTCTTTAAACTCATGTGTGTCGTTTAAGTTCATTTCTTCTGACATATGATAATTCCTCCTTCACAACGTCTCTTATCTATTTTATGCGAACTAGCACAGAAATACAAAAAGAAGCACTTTTGAAATGGAAAAAATCTAATTATTTCGTTTATATTGCTCCAATAATTCCGCAATTCGAGCCATAATTACTTCCGTTACCTCTTCCGCAGACGCTTTTCTTTCACGGTATGGTTGCATATCAATCACATCCCCGTACACTACCTTTAAGCGTTTAAAAGGTTTATAAGGGCCAATAATTGCACAAGGTACAACATTGGCCTCTCCTCTTAAAGCAAAAAAGCCTGCTCCACTGAATCCTTTCCCTAGTTGTCCATCTTTACTTCTCGTTCCTTCCGGGAAAAGACCAACTACTTCACCGTCTTTTAATAGCTTAATAGCGCGTCGAAGCGCATCTCGGTCGCTCATCCCTCTTTTTACAGGAAATGCACGGACACCAGGTAATATACTTTTTAAAATAGGCAAATTGAATAACTCTTCTTTTGCCATAAAATTTACTGGTCTTGGAGCATTTATTCCAACAACGGGAGGATCTAAATTATCGATATGATTACTGCATAATAAAATGCCTCCCTCTTTAGGAAAGTTTTCTGCGCCAATCACTTCAAATCTGTAAATTGGTTTTAGAATGCCGTAAACAACTGTTTTTGCAAAGGAATAAAGATACATATTACACCATCCTTTCTTTTGCTAACTGCATGATTTGTGCAGATACTTCTTCAATTGAAAGAGAAGTCGTATCAATATAGATTGCATCCTTTGCTTGCGTTAAAGGCGATGCTTCTCGTTCACTATCGAGTTTGTCCCGAAGAGCGATCTCTTCTATCAATTCTTCTAAACTTGTAGGAATTCCTCTTTTTTGGTTTTCTAAATATCTTCTTTTTGCACGTTCTTCCACACTAGCAGACATGAAAACCTTTAGTTCCGCATTTGTTAATACATGCGTTCCAATATCACGGCCGTCCATGACGATACCACCGTTTTTTCCCATCTCCACTTGTCTTTTGACCATTTCTTCTCGCAAATCTGCATGCGCAGAAACTGCGGAAACGGAACTTGTAACTTCTTTGGAACGAATTTCATCTGTTACTTCCACATTGTCCAAAAATACTAGTTGTCCATTTTCAGAAGGTTTTAAGTCGATTTTAGTATCGTGTAATAAATTCGTTAATTTTTCCCCGTCTTGCAAATCTATGTTTAAGCGAATGGCTTTATACGTAATCGCGCGATACATTGCTCCAGTATCCACATATGTATACCCTAATAATTCTGCTGTTTTTTTAGCTATTGTGCTTTTTCCGGCAGCTGCCGGTCCATCGATTGCGACTTGAATTCTTTTTGTCATACTTTTGCCTCCACTCTATTCAAATCTATTTTACCATATAACTTAAAAAGCGTAAGCGCCTATGTCTGTATGAAGTGGCAAGAGGCTGTTGCTTGTTGAAATTAATGGGATGTCGCACGTAATAAAGATAATGTGTAATAGAGCGTGGAATGAAGTGTCCGCTGAGATTTTCTCGACAGGGCGGACGCTTTCCGCCGGGTGAGCGATGAGCCTTCACCTTTGTGAAGTCTCATTTTGCTCCCTCATCCGGCAGGAGTCGCCGCCTGCCTCGAAAATCAATGAAAATGCATTATCAATACCAACCCGCATTATTTGTCCATGTTGTGCAATGCTCCATTACGCTGTGCGTTTGAATAAAAACGTTGCGTATTTTTGTTGGGCCATCTTCTCCAGCTAAATAGCTCGGATATATTTGCCGTAGCGCGCCGGGCCGCATGAGCCGCAGTCATGAGACCGATTAGTGTGCAACACGAGTTGGCTCATGCAAGGTGCGGCAAGTGCGGAGGCTAGCGGTTACTTTACGACGCTTTCTCCCAATAATGCGTTCGATTTATTAAAATTACTTAACCTACTAATGTTAAAAAGTTTTACACTTCCCAAAGAAAAAAAGCCTGTTTATACAGACTTTTAATCCCTGCTTTTTTTCCTAAGCATTACTTGCCGTTCAAAGCAATAACGGACAATCAGTTGCTTATCCACTTCATCTGTATCAGAAAATTGCAATGATGCCAATGTGATCGAATCTCTTTGGAAAATTCGAATCGCCTTAGCTGTTGTCGATACATATTTAATATCTCCATTATTAAACGGAAGCGGTATCAATAAAGAAACCTCATCATCAGCGTTAAATTTCACCGGACGATTCAACACGACAGCAGTCCCACCGGCACTAATATCATCGGTCACAAATTGATACCTTTCGTCTTCAAATTGTACCGATATATCAAGCCTCGCTGCAACCCGGACAAAATCTCTACGTTGTATTTTGATAATTTCTGTATCTCCTGGATAAGAAAGCTTAATCATTGGGATTTGCCCTTTTTTCTTGCTTAAAACTTCTGTTTGAAATGCAAATGCGGCTTTTGACTCCTCTGTAAAAGAAACACGAAGCTGTGTTCCGTCCATAAGAAAAACGGTTCTACCTGTAATTGTATCTACTGGATAATCAACATAAATCGAGTGATCATCGCTGTCTATAATTTTGCATCGATATTTTTCTGCTTTTTCTGAAGTGGATGGCTCTAAAGTGAGTACAGTTCCAAGTTTAATATTCATAAGCAACCCTCATTAAGTGTCATAATATACTTATTATGACACTTAATAAGGCATATTTCTATCTAAAGTTATGTTTAAGGTAATTTTTCCGTGTGTAATATTTCATGTGTTTGGGCATCTATATACGTTCTATGTGTGCCTATTGAATCATTTCTTGTTAACACTTCATAGGCAAGACGTTGTTGTAGCTCCTTGTTCTCTACATATGCCAATCTTTCTTCTTCAATTGTGAAGTCACCTGAAAAGATCTCTTTGTAATCGATTGGCACAACCTTTTGATCTCCAATATTTTCTTTTTGAATATATTCCATTGCATTTAAACCTAAAAGTTCCCCATTATCTTTTGCGATTTTCAGATGCATGCCATCCGCATAGATGAGCGCATCATTTTTTGCATCCACACGGGCAAAAGCTAAATGCCAGGCAATATGGTTTTCTCGATACTCTACCATTTCTGTGTCTGTATAGCCGAAAGATTTCATATAAGTACTTGCTTTTTCTTTCATTGTTTCTGCACTTATCGTTGTCTTATCGAAAGGTCGCTCCAATAAATAAGAAAGTAAATGACCACCTTTTTTTGTGAAATCTGCATACCCTATTCTTATCCCTTTATGGAATTGAACGTGGTAGAAAGGATACGGCGCATCTTCTGCACTTTCTGTTATATGAATTGTCGCGTCTTTCAACTCCGGAAATAGCTTAGCGAAAGTTTGCTTTACTTGCTCCACTGTTACTTCCGAGTCTTTAATATGTTGCAAATCTTTCTTTTTTTGTTTGTCCGTTTCACTTGCTGTCATAGGAAAGTCACTTTCTGTGTAAGCTTTTACTGAATCTCCTAGTGCCTTCCAGTTTTTATCATTTTCTTTATTGGCTTTATTGTTTACAAAGGATGCAACGATATAATCCTTTTTGCCATCATTTCTATTAGTAAAAGCCCATTGGTCGGATAGAGATAGTAAATTACCTCTTGCATCCTTCATGCTTTTTTGCCATTCCTCGACCGGTATTTTACCTTCCTTTACTAGAGAAGCACTATTTCCGATTCGATTTAAATAATTCATCCAAACAGTAGAGGTCTCATGATCTATCGGCAAGGAGGATATTGAATCACGAACATCGGAAGATAGTCTCCACACGTCTTCCAAAGGCTGATCGAGTGCCTCTTTATCCTGAAAGAGTAAAGTTTGATCAATGGATTCACTCAATGTTACTAACTTCTCGGAAGCAGAGGTTAATTGATTGGAGTATTGACTTGCCAAGGCATTTTCTAGCCGAGTATTTTTAGATTGAACGTTAAAATGGTACACAAGGAATACGATTGCGGCAGTAGCGACGATTACCCATATAAATTTTTTCATATGATCTCCTTATGCACAGAAAATATGCTGTCCGATTGTTTTTATTTGTGGTCTTGACCAAATCCATTTACTCGTTGCTGTCTTTGGATTAAAGTAATAGATAGCATTTTCTGTTGGGTCCCATCCATTCAATGCATCGAGTACCGCTTCTTTTGCACGTTCATTTGGCTCTAGCCAGATTTGACCGTCTGCAACTGCAGTAAACGCTAGTGGCTGGAAAATTACCTCTGAAATTGTATTTGGAAAATCGGGATGTTCTACTCTATTTAATATTACGGCAGCAACTGCTACTTGCCCTTCATAGGGTTCTCCTCTTGCTTCCCCATACACAGCATTGGCAATAAGTTTTAAATCTTTTTCCGAATACTTCGGTGGAAGCTGCATATTGGAACTTTCCGCTTGCTGATTCTTCACTTGTTTTTCTAAATCCTGTCCACCATAAGTTGTAAAGCTATTTCCTTTTTTGATTTGTTCATGGACGAATTCTTTATTGAACTCAGATACACTTACTAACTTTTTCTTCGTATCCTCTCCTAGCAATCCATCGACCGGAAGGCCATACTTTTCTTGAAAGTTACGAAGCGCCCAATATGTGTTATAACCAAATTTCCCATCTATTTGACTTGTATAAAATCCCGTGTATTGAAGTCTAGACTGTAATTCAATTACATCGTCTCCATAGGCTCCACGTTCAACTATTTGCGTGGAGAAAGCCTGTGTAGGTTGTTCTTCCTGGAAGATCACATAGCTCGCCGTACAAAATATTAAGCTAATTAGGATATACTTTAGTTGTTTCAAACGACATCTCTCCTTTATATCTAGCTTGGATAAGATGTGCGCAAATATACAAAAAAAATCTAGCTAATCGCTAGATTTCTTCTCTAATAAAATATTCATGCTGCTCCATTCTTTTATGACGCGATAAAATATGAGCTTTTTTTGCTTTCGATAAACCAAATAACCATAAAAATAACATGAAAGGTACGATTAACAGTAATTCCAAACCTTTAATGATCAAAATGCTATTATAAATAGTATGTAATACAAAGGAGGCTATAAAAGCATACATAATTTCATTTTTAGCTTTTTTAGATGCAGCAAATTTTGCTCTTCCTAAATAATAGCCCATTACTACACCGAATAAGGCATGACTTGATACTGGTAGTAATGCACGCATAAATGCCGCATCCATGCCAAAGTTTAGTAAAAACAAAATATTTTCGACAGTCGCAAATCCGAGTGCAACACTAGCACCATACAAGATCCCATCATATGGGTCGTCGAACTCTATATGTTTGTATATAGCGATAACCAATATCAGCCATTTAAAAAATTCTTCCAAAGCACTAGTAATAAGTGCTTGATGAATAAATAAAGAACTAAATAGCTCTTCCTCTTCAATCACATGTTGAATAAATAAGATGGGAAATGTTAAGATGGCACCATATATAAAAGAATGTAATAATAATTTGGAAGGCTCTTTTGCGATTTCTTTTCGTAAATAAAAATAACTTAAAAGTGCAAGTGCTGGCGCAATTGCAACGGAAAGCAGTATGAACATATGCGTACTCCTTCCAATAGATTATCTTTATTATACATCTTTTTATCGATAAATTGTAAAAATTACGGAGGTTTTATTGTGAAATCTATTTTACTTATCCATACAGGCGGAACTATTTCTATGCAAGTACACGCGGATACCGGTGCTGTCGTTCCCGCGGAGAATAATCCTCTTATTTTAGAAGGCGAAAAACTGAAGCATTTTGCCAATATTATAGAAATAGAAGCTTTCAATTTGCCATCACCACATATTACGCCAAAAGAAATGTTCAAGCTGAAGCAAATAATAGAACAATATATGCGGGAACAATCGATTGACGGAGTAGTAATTACCCACGGAACGGACACATTGGAGGAAACTGCTTACTTTTTAGACTTAACTCTTAATACTTCTATACCAGTTGTCATTACAGGGGCAATGCGTTCTTCCAATGAAATAGGATCAGATGGCCTATATAATTTAGTTTCTGCTATCAAAGTTGCTTGTTCAGAAGAAGCGAAGGATAAAGGAGTTTTAGTAGTATTAAATGATGAAATACATACTGCGGAGAATGTCACAAAGACGCACGCCAGCAATGTAAGCACATTCCAGAGCCCTCAGTACGGTCCGATTGGCTTTATCTCGAAAAGTATTGTACATTTTCACCATACGCCTCTACATCGTACTGTATTGCCTATCGATGGTATTTCAAAGAGAGTTGGACTATTCAAAGTATACGCGGGTATGGAGCCGGATTTGTTGGCAGCATCCGTTGAATTAGGATATTCGGGTATTGTATTGGAGGGTTTGGGACAAGGAAATGTTCCTCCTAGTCTAACTCCAATCATTGATGAAATTCTTAAAAAAGAAATACCAATTGTTATTGTCTCAAGATGCTTTAATGGGATAGCCCAAGACGTATATGGTTACTTAGGTGGCGGGAAGGGATTAAAAGATTTAGGGGTTATGTTTGCCAATGGTCTAAATGGACAAAAGGCAAGACTAGCGCTCTCTCGTCGCGTTGCATAATACAGATCCCCGTGATGCTATGAGCAAAATTTTTTCTGTCTAATTAGTGTGAAAAATAACGGCATATTACATTCCCAATTCCACTTTTTTGCTGTAAAAGGCGCAAAGATTTTATCTTTCTTTGCGCTTTTTTTCTATTTCTTTTGCTATTTGGTTTCCGTGGAAACGACCATTTTCTATAAATATTTCATTGGCATTGTTACCTGCAGCAATAACCCCCGCTATAAAAATTCCTTCGATATTGGTTTCCATTGTTTCTGCATTATATGTAGGCCGGCCGGTAGTAGGATCAATTTGAATCCCCATTTGCTTTAAAAAACTATGATCGGGATGGTAGCCGGTCATTGCAAATACGAAATCATTTTCTATTTGAAATTCCCCGTTTGGCCCTTTTAAGGTGACTTCCTTTTCATCTATAGATATTACTTCTGTGTCAAAGTGCATGTCGATTTCACCACTTCGAACGAGCCCCTCAAACTCTGGCAACACCCATGGTTTTATACTTGGAGAATAAGTACTTCCACGATACACAACCGTTACATTCGCTCTTGCTTTATTTAACTCAAGCGCAGCATCAATTGCCGAGTTTTTTCCACCAATTACTAATACTCGGTGATCAAAAAATGGATGACCCTCCTTAAAATAATGGCTTACTTTCGGCAAATCCTCTCCTTGTATGCCTATAAAATTCGGATGATCATAATATCCGGTTGCAATAATGACGTACGTTGAATGATATGTGGCTTTCGAAGTTTGGACGATGAAATGATCCCTTTCTTTTTCCACCTGACTAACATATTCATATTTGTTCACTTGTATGTTTTTCAACTTTGCAACTTCTCTATAGTAGACCAATGCTTGATTGCGCTTTGGTTTCCGTTCTTCCACGATAAAAGGAACATCTCCAATTGCTAGCTTTTCACTTGTGCTAAAAAATGTTTGATGTGTTGGATACTTATAAATAGCCTCCACAATATTCCCTTTTTCAATTACTAGTGTATGTAAACCAATATTTTGCATGGAAATAGCAGCTGCTAGCCCACATGGTCCACCTCCAACGATAATGACATCCACATGTTGTACCACTTGTAAAAACTTCCTTCCCTTTCACACGGTGTTATTATTCACCGTACATTGTAATCACATGACACTCAGATTTTGCACCTAATCGAAGAGGCACGCCTGTCGTTCCAAAACCATTACTAATAAGCTCCGCACTAAAATCTTTTTCCTTAAAAGTACCATTTTCATAAATACCAAATGGCCCAAACCGAATTTGGCCACCATGAAGATGTCCCGCTAAGAACAAATGCGGTTTACTTACTTTTTTAGCGTTATTAAAATATGCTGGCGCATGAGTGATGAAGATAACTATATCCTCTTCTCTTACATCTTGAAACGCTTCATATATATTTACTTTACCACTAAATCCATCGTTGACTCCAACGAGGCGAATCGGTGTACCAGCAACAGTCAGTTCAACGGATCGGTTCACCAACAGCAGAACATCATTTTTTTCTAATATGCGAATTAAATTTTGCTCTCCCACTTCCCGGTCATTGTTGCCAAAGACGTAAAAAACATCTCCCATTTTTTTAAGCTGCTCGATATTATGCTCCGTTCGTTGTAAAGGAACCCCTTTTTCGGTGAGATCCCCTCCGATAATCACGATATCTACTTTACCCATAAGCGAGTCAATGAACTTACTATCTATTTTACGACGGTGAATATCTGAAATAAAAAAAAGATGCACCTGGGAACCTGGTCTCATTTCTTTCACATGAAGCTTATGGGTTTTTACATTAACTTGAAATGCCAAGTAAAGCATGTAAAGTAAAAGGCAGACTGCCAAACCGGCTACTAACAAAAGAAAATATACCAACGAAAAACCTCCTAATCATAAAGTGAAACTTCAAACAGTGGGGATTTTTAGACGCACAGGACGTGCTAATGGGGACGTTGCGACATGGACGTCGCGCTTATAGTCCCCTTATCCCCCACTGATTGTTAGTTGTGTCCCACACGATGTGGGTCACACAGACGTTGCAAACGCTCTTTTATTTTGCGACGAGCTTTGCGCAGGAGCAACACAATGTTGCGTACTTAGTCTGGAATCATTTCATCGGGCGCATGTCAGCAGTTGATCTCCCACTTATCTTTTCGCTTTTCTTAAATCTTGAAGTGGGAGTCTTTACTGTCCGTTAATGCGGGGTAAAGTACAAAAGGACAGGGAAGCCCCCCCTGTCCTTTCAAGTCTACACTACCTAAACTTATGAATCGTCTTTTGGAAAATAGAACCTTCTGTATCTATATATGCAACGAGGATTCTAAGTGACCTTCTTTCGATACATTTATTAAGGCAGGATTAACTTTTGACCTGCTGAAATAGCATTGGATGATAGACCATTAGCAGATTTAATTTTTTCAACTGCATTTGGGTCCTTGTAATAATTGACTGCAATACGGTATAGTGTTTCATTTTCTTTAACAATATGTGTTCTAGATGGAGTTTCCTTTTTTGGTTGTTCCACTTTCGGCTCTTCTACTTTAGGCTTTTCCACTTTAGATTGCTCTGTCTTTGGTTGTTCTACTTTAGGCTCTTCCACTTTTGGTTCTTCCTTTACGGGTGCCTCTTCTTCTTTTTTGTTTTCTTCTGAAGCTTCTTTTTCTTCTTCCTCTTCTTTAGGGCTATTCGTAATTGTCTTCGTTTCCACTTGAATAATGCCCGCTTCCTGTACCTCTTCGGTATCCTTCGGTGTGTAAATAAACTGCACATATAGAAAGATGCAAACCGGTATTAGAATAAAAATAAAAAATAAAGTCGGTAATAGGATGTTTTTCGATTTTCTCTTTGCTTTTTTTCCAGAATTTGATCTTCTACGACTTCTTAGCTCTACGTTTTCGTCCTCTACATGGATGGATTGTCTATGTTCATCTATTTTCTTTTGATAGTCGTCTTGGTTCATATTTTTCAAACTCCATTTCTGCCATTATATCTACTACTATTATGCCGAATTTTGTTGAAAAAGTAAACTTCTCGCCTGCATTACGAATGTAACAGTTCATCTAATTTAATCTTCCAATTCATTTCTTCCTTATGTTCGGGTGGGTGTTTTCTGTCAACTAGAATTTCTTGTAAAGGTATAGTACACTTAGAGCAGCAATACTTTGGCCGCTTCGTCAGCTCTTCATCGAAGTAACGTAATAGTTGCTCTCGTATGCATGTTTCATTTTGTAGCATCGTATATAAAGCGAGTATTTCAGCCCATTTTTTTTGTTTAATTGTTTGAAATAATTGAATTGTCTCTTGCTCCTTTAACTCCTCTTTCCAGTAATCCAATATTCTCGTGGTAGTTTCCGGTAGCTGCAATTGTATATTCTCGGATTCATAAGCAAGGCGAATATCCGCTTCTTCTGGGAAATCTTGCATCGCGACATAGAAAGCCTGCTCTACATCCGTAGCTGTAAATAGCAAGGAGGCAATAGACTGCGCTCCGTCCCGTGCTGCTCTACCCACTTCTTGCATATAGCTTGCTATGGACGTCGGAATATGGTCATGTATGATTTGTCGAATATTATCTTTATGTATCCCCATTCCAAAGGCATTTGTTGCGCAAATCCAATCTAGCTGTCCTTGTTGAAACTGTTGTTGGACTAAAATACGATCATCCTGCTCCATTTTGGCATGATAGTAAGCGACTCGAATCCCTCTTTTTTGTAACTCATGTGCGTACATCTCTGTTTTTTTACGGGACTGTGTATACAAAATACCAGGACCTTCGGTGGACGAAACTCTACCGATTATCCAGGCAAGCTTTTCTTGCGCATCTTTAACTTCAATCGCTTCATACGCAATGGCGGGTCGATCAAGGGAATGGATATACTCAAACGGCTCTCTCATTAATAAGGTCGTTTTAATATCTTCCACTACTTTACTAGTTGCCGTAGCAGTTAAAGCAAGGACGTTTGTTTGCCGGAATTGCTGCAGCCATTTGGCAATTCGTAAATAGTCCGGCCGAAAATCAAATCCCCATTGAGAAATACAATGGGCTTCATCCGCAACGATATAGGCTATACGGATAGCGGAAAGTGCATGATTAAAACGGTCGTTTTGCAGCATTTCCGGGGAAGTAAATATAAATTTGTAAGTAGACAAATTTCGAAAAACCATTTCCTTTTGCTCAAAGGATAAAAAAGAGTTAATCGCAACAACTCTTTTTTCACCTAACATTTTCAATTGCTCCACTTGGTCTTGCATTAAAGAAAGTAAGGGAGAAACAATGACGACTGAGCCTTCCATCAAATATCCTGGCAATTGATATAATAATGATTTACCCATACCAGTTGGTAATATGGCAACGACGTCTTGTCCTGCAATGACGTTTTCAATTATTTCTTTTTGCCCTTCCCTAAATGAATCGTAACCAAATTTACGCTTTAATACTTCAGTTAACTTATCCATTTATTTCTTCTCCTTTAGTTAGCGCTAATCTAATTTGAAAATAACTTAAATCAGGAAGTTCCTCGCGAATGATTTTTAACTTTTTTGTTTGTCGTTCCTGTGCAATATGTAATACTTTTTGAACTTGTTCTTTTGAAATAAAGGCTTGAAGAGGAAAAGTTGGATCTGCTGAAACAATTTCAATCACATGGTCTTCTATCGTATTTTCTTTTAAAAAACGCATCCGTGCTATTTCCTCGATCGTGTAGCCTTTCTCAAATAATTTACTCGTTTTGAATGCGGAATCTGTTAAAGGAGTTTGTACGTAAATACCCTTCGTCAATGCGTGTAAATCTGGATATTTCTCTTCTGTTATGTCGTTTAAAAGAATATGTAAGCATTCGATGAATAAAAACTTCACATCTAAAACAGTCATGTGATGGTGACTAGCAAGTTGCTCCCAAGTCAACCCACTATTTTTGTACCCACTTAAACGGTAAACAAACAAATTACGATGGATTTCTAGTAATAGAGGATTTTCAAGCAAATGAAACAACTGCTTTTTAAAATGAGCACCAAAAGAACTCGATTGAAAATCTCTTTCCTGCAAAAATACTTTAACAAAGTGATGAATCTCATTGCTTTTTTGAACAGGCACAAACTTCTTTTCATTTCCTTGAAACTGGGATAGGGTCTGAACGATCAATTCCACTCGTCCCCAAAAAATAAATTCTTTTCCCCGGAGAATCCATCCACTATAAAAAGGACGTCGTATAGAAACTATTTGATGCAAACCTTTTTCTGTAATAGCTACTCTGGATTCATTCATAACGATGAGGCCTTCTGCATGGAGATTCTTTATAGCTTCCTCATATGTTTCTTTTGCTAGTTTTGGATATAAACTAAAGTAAGAATGCAGTTGAAAGTACGTCACATCTTGAATGGTTTGACCTGATTTTTTCCCTTTTAATAAATAATAAGGTGCAGTAGATGACCTTTCTCCTTGAAATTTGTGTATAATTAATAACAGTAGTTGTTGAAAATACAATGGAAATCCCTCACATATGAAAGTATTTTGGTTGAAATGTAGCGAAAATATCTTTAGAATGAATAAGATAGCAGATTCGTGAAAGCAGATATAAAGGAGAGAATTAAGGAATGGCTAAATATACAATTGTTGATCAGGATACATGCATCGCATGTGGCGCATGTGGCGCTGCTGCACCAGATATATACGATTATGACGATGAAGGAATTGCTTTCGTTATTTTAGATGATAACACGGGTACTACAGAAGTTCCAGATGAACTACTAGAGGATATGGAAGATGCATTTGAGGGTTGCCCTACCGATTCTATTAAAGTAGCAGAGGAATCTTTTGAAGGCGACGCCTTAAAGTATGAATAGACTTTGAAACCCGTAAAGAATGTGTAAGGTGCTTAAAACCCTTGCATGTTCTTTTTTTCTTTTCTAAATTACTGCTCAAATCATCCTAAAACAAATATAACATATACGAACGTACATTTTCATTATTTGAAAAATGGAGAAGCAGCCTCTACGTATAAAACTGTTTATTCTTTAAAAAAGGTCGTCTCTCTTAAATAAGAGAAACGACCTTTTAACGTTAATTTATATTGGCTGTGCCAAATGAATGTGTCACTTTATCTAGTAATGGCTTCATTCGTTTAAATAAAACAATCATGACAATTGCTACTAAAATACCTTTTATAAGATTAAACGGTAAAATACCGAAAATGATAGAATTGAATAATGCTGTTCCTGTTTCCATTGGGAAATTTAAGAAATAAGCATACATCGGTAAAAATACATAATAGTTTAATACACTCATACCGATTGCCATGGAAATCGTCCCACAAGCTAATCCGAACGTAATTCCTTTAGATGATGTAGCTTTGCGATAAATAAGATAAACTGGCGTCAAAAACAAAATGCTTGTTACGAAGTTTGCCATATGTCCTACTGGAACACCAGTCGGGCTACCTGCAAACAACCAATCTAACACATTCTTCAAAAATGCTACAAGAATACCAGCAAGTGGTCCCATCGTGATTGCTGCAATTAGTGCAGGAATATCACTAAAATCCACTTTCAAATAAGCTGGTAACGCTGGTAATGGAAATGCAAGAAGCATTAATACAAAAGAAATACTACTTAACATAGCGATTGCGATCAGCATTCGCGTCTTACCTTTTAACATAAAATCCTCTCTCCTTTTGCGATTCACTCCACAAGAAGAAAGGTTCAGCACGTTTTTTTACTCAAAAAATCCCTTAAGCTATTGAATTTAGGCTTAAAGGAGTAAAAGGTACACTTAAATAAGCGTATCCGTATAAGAGCATACGAAAAACGACTGCACCTTCACCTTCTCCCATCCAGACTATACTGTCGGCTTTGGAATTTAACCAAATCAACCTTAACTTAACGGCTCGCGGGCTGAAGAAATAAATTTCTAATACCGCCGGTCGGGAATTTCACCCTGCCCCGAAGATGAATCAATATTTTATTATCCTTCAAGCTTTATCTTGAATTAAATACATCTTATCAAAGTTTCATATGTAATGCAATACAGTTGCTTAAAAACATTTAATACCTATCATTTTACTGTGTATTGTATAAATAAATAGAATATGAAGGCGTTCTAAGTTGCTATATAAGTGTATCCTTCTCCTTTAAACAACATCCAAGATAAAAGTTCAAGCATCGGCTCATGACCAGATATAGGAAGGGAAGACGAGTGATGGAATGATGTACATTATAGATTTGCACCAAGATTACCACTACCGTAATCACGAATATCTTTCTTATAAAATATTTTACCGATTACTAAACCAATAGAGATTGAGCCAATTAAATAACTTAGATCAAAAGTTAAAATGTTCAAAGTATTTTCTCTTTTGATAGTTTGTTAATTAAGTATTTCTATTTATTGCACATGTTTTCCTGCAATCCTTCTTTAGGTAAACTGCCCCTTTAGTTTAAGTGTAACATTTCAAATTGCATATCTGCGATCAACTTAATGTTTTGGACATAAAAATAGACCTTCGAAATGATGGCCATGTTTGCTAAAGTACCCGTTAGTTGAACAAGATAATTTCGATTTATGTAACTCTAATCCCAACAGTTAAATATTATCTCACCAATCCTTAAAGGCTTCCAATAAGCTATTTGTTCCAATTCATCACTATTCAATTCATTGTCATTTTGTAAAACGGTATTTTTAGAACCTAACCTTAGTATTACAGGTGCATTCAGTTCCTTAGTCTCCAGAACATTGTAAAAAGAGTTAAAGTGTTTAAATAACTCAGGTTCATTAATAAAAGTAATCTTTCCATATTCCACATCTAAAGCAAAAGCCATAAAAGGATAATGTACATTAAGCAATATATGTAAATGTTTATTAAAAACTTTAGCTTCAACATCAAAAAATTTAGTGGCTACCTGTGATTCTTTAAAATCTAACACTTCTCCGCCATTATTACTAATGAGATTAAAACATATCTGTTTAAATTGTTTTTCATCAATTTTTGGTGGTTTATTATGTTTTGCATTATAAAAACCAGTTACTCCATTAGGAAGTTTCATTAAGTAACCCTCCTTTATTTAAGTTTTCAAATCCTAATCCTTCTTCAACTAAACTGCCGCTTTAGTTCAATAACAACAATAAAAGCTGTCTCCTGACAGCCCTATTTTGCTAAAGCACCCGTTAGTTTAAGTACATTAGTTCACAAAGACTCTTTATAAGTAACAAGAAAAGGTGCCAACAAAGAACCAATTATTAAAATATAAATAGCTATGCCAAATGTCACAAGATCATTGTTAAAAGGAGACAGAAAATAACCAAAGGTGAGCACTGTAAGAATAGTATAAGATACAAAAATTAACCTGCTATTGTTATCTTATGTGTTGTATCGCATTCGTTTCTTTTTATAGGATAATAACTCCGCCAGAAGGATTCATAGATTTTACTCCAGCTAAAATGTGCATTGCATTTCTCGCATTTTTGCAAAGCTAATAACCTCCATTATAATTTTCGAATTTTCTAAGGCGTTGATTTATTAACCTGCTCACTTGAAATTTATGGTAATTAGCTAACCATTTTTCTATTTGTATAATTGATAAATTTGGTGCACCGTAAAATGCAGTTATTATTAGTTAGGGTCTTATACATTATTTTATTGATAGTCTCATGATAATTTCTTCGCCGATACGCCCTATTTGTCTCTCATTTGTATCTTCGAATCCTACTTTTAAATATAGTTTTTGAGCTGGAATATTATCTATATCTACTACTAATACAATTTCATCACATTCAGGGAATTCTGATTTAACAAATTCAATCAGTAATGACATCCCTTGTTTAGCGTAGCCTTTTCCTTGCTCTGTATTATTAATTGATAGTGCAGTTAATAACAAAGCGTTCAAATTAGTGGAGTATTTCTTAACTCGATCATTTGAATTTAGAAGAAAGAAACCAACAGGAGTTTTATCACTTAAAATAACAATACGATACTGTCCTTCTGTAACTTCCCCAAATTTGTTTGGTAATGCAGAAAATTGTTTTTGTTCTTCTGTAAGTACAAAAGAGTTCAATACTCTCATATGCTCACTTGAAAAATGCTTCAGTTCAACACCGCTATTTTCCATAATATAATTCTCCATTCATTTTTACTATATCCTACCACTCTTAATGTAGTGATTACATCACTAAAAATAATTTAATTAACTATCTTTGTTCAACTAACCTGCCCCGTTAGTTTAAGTGAAACCTTTCATAAACTTCCTCAATTCAATAAAAATGAGCACTTGTATTGCCCTGATTGAAAATTAGTAACTGGAACTGTTTCAGAAGATAGTACTGTTTGAAGAAATATATATTGAGAGTTTATCTTTTATCATAATCTTATTTGTCGGTTCTAAATTAATTCCCAACATCTCTTCTCATTACAATGCAAATATTTTTTCGAGCTTCTTTAGTGATTCATTACTACATACATTAGAAAAAAAGGATAAAAGATATTTTCTTGATTCCGCTTTGTCTATATTTATTGTTTCTATTTTATTTCTTTTAGCCCAAGAATCATATGTTTCAAAAGCTGTACTGCTCCACCCATTCTTTTCCCCGACTTCATTTCTTTTCTCCTCTATGCCTGAAATGACAATATCCATTGATCCTTGCAATTCTAATAACGCGTTTTCAAATAGCTTCTTTTTATCGCGTTCCTTTAGACCTGCTTTTATTCTTAAAGCCCTTGTATCTATCCCTTCCAACTGGGTAATGATTTTGTAAATTTCAAACGCTTCTTTTGATACATTCCCTTTAAAGTAGCGCTCCTCAACAGACTCATCATACCCTATGACCTTTTTCACATATGGAAGAAGCCGGATTGAAACTAAAATCGATTTTTTCTTTATGAATTTGCCGTATCCTGCAACTCCATCAGCTGAGAATTTTGTTCTCCAAATCCAAGGATCGAACTCTGTATCAGAATGCCAGTACTCTGGCTGAGTAATGGTATTTAATGAAGGGAAATCCGGTATTAAAGGGGCAAGGGGGAGTAATCCGATTTCTTCTATTACCTTTACCGCATCTTCATAGGTTTTTACTTTATATTCCACTTTTTTATCTCCTTTTTGAATAGACATATATCAAAGGCTTTGTTAAGTAGTATGGTTGTTTGGTTGTTTTAAGACATAAAATATGGGGACGTCCGAATCGAAAGTCCCCGTTTTCGAGCTTTTTAATAGCTACGTTTCCCTGCTCAAGCTCTTTGCATTTTACTTAGGAATACAATTTGCCCAATATGATATGCATCGTGCATTGCTAAACTCTTCATCTCCAGCACTAATGATCTTTCTCCAGGGATCTGTCTATACAAATCTTCCTGTTCTGATTTTGCTAGTATTTTTTCAAGTTCTCGATGAACATAAAAGTATTCTTGTTTTGTTTTCTTCCAATTTTCAGATGTCTCAGTTGGTATTCTAAATGTAGACTTATTATTTTCTGCTTGGGGTTCATTCGCTGTTTCACCAAGGAATCGCAAAAGAAGTCTCTTTTTATAGAAAAGCAAATGACAAACTAATTCCCAAATGGAATTCATCGCTCCGTCGGCTGGCTTCCAAAGTGCCTGCTCTAAACTGATATTCTCTAGCACTTTTTCAAGTGGTGGAAACCAGTCTTCTTCATCTAAGCAGCTTGCCCATTGTTGTAACAAAAGTGTCTTTACTTCCATTTCTTTTCCCTCCCATTTAATAACTTCCTCTATATACTTCGATTTTCTTATCTAAAGTCCTTTTGTTCAACTAAACTGCGATGTTAGTTTGAGTGTGCCAAAGCATTATTATTTTTTTCAGCGCACTGTTTCAATTCCTTCATTTGTTTCTCTAAGCCTTTTTTCATAAATACACGAAAAATGATACTTATTATCTTTCCTGAAACAGTCTTAGCTGTTAGTTCTTCTGTAATGTAAAGAATGCTAGAATTCGTACTAATTTCTTGAAGTTTATAAGAAAGATTGATCAAGAAAGAAGGATGATTCATTTGAATACTTAATCTATTATTTTTATTGTATTCCGTAACTTGTCCTTCATATTCTTGAATACGGTTTCCTTCTCTTAACCTTTGTTTGAACTTTATACCAACCGGATTATTACTATCAAACTCCGTTAAATACTCCGTTCCTTCTAATCCTGTCATCCATTCTTTTTGTTTCTCATTATCTTCTAAGTAAGAGAATACTACCTCCTTAGATGCTTGAATCTCCGTTTGGCTTGTTATTAACAATGTGTGGACCCTCCCTATATAAGTTTTTCCTTTTATGCGCTAACCCTTCTTGAAGTACTTACCTTCTTCTTAAATAATTTTTCATAAGCAAATAGGATAATGGCACAAATAACAGTTACACTCAAAATAGAATATAAAAAGAAATATGGGGAAATGATCATGCCGAACGCTACTTCATTTTGAAGCACGTCCACTGTTTCCCATCCTTTTGGTATATCTGGATTATAATATTTTGTTTTTATATAACCACCCATAATCGTATAAGCTGTATAAATTATATGAATGATGATCGAACCAATAAATGCTTGAAGAATTATCTTCATTTGAACATCCCTCCTCAATCCATAAAACATAAAAAGAAAGGACCAAAAAGTGGCCCATTCTTATTAAATCATCATATTTAGCTCTCAGTCGTTTACATTTAAGATAACTGCCATTTCCTTACCGAATCTATCGCCATGATCAATAAATCCTAAACTTGAGTATAAATTATGTGCTCCCAAATTTTCTAGATGATAACCTACGATAATTTTTTTCGCATCAGGTAATTTAGCCATTTCTAATATCATTAACTCAGTTGCAGCTTTACCTATACCCTTACCTTGAAATTTCTTATCTACCATTATTCGATAAATCCAATAACCATCCAGTTCTTCTTGAACAGAATTGTACATGAGAAAACCAACTATCTTCTCTTCTGCATAAATAGCATATGGCTTTAAAGTCGTCTCAAATTTGGATTGAGCTATTGATATAGCATTGGGCTCCATGTATTCTTTCTGTTCTGGTGATACCTCTAATTCACAACAATCGTACCAGTTCTCGGCATTTAATTCTGCTATTTTCACATTTTCTTTATTCATAATTTTCCCCTTCCATAATGTAGGGAAACGCTAAACAACCTTGTTAATTAATCGTTATCCCCATGTTATCATTCATAATATTTGTTTTAATATTTGTCATAATGAACGCCTCCTCTAACAACTATGTCTAATTAATTGCAATTAATTTTTAGACTATTTTAATTATACTATTTTTCTTCATTCAAATCCTCCCTAAAATCCGCCCGATATTCTAGACGTAAAAATAGACCATCGAAAAGATGGTCTAAGATATTATTAATAGTATCAACCTGAACTATCTAATCCTCTCTCAATCTTTGGGATGAAGAAATACTAGGATTTTTCCCTCATCCGCATCATTAGAATAGCGTTCGGCTTCCTCATCGGGAACTCCAATTTCCATTAGAGCATGCTTTAGTCCGCCAGCACCAGCGTTTGCCCCTATTACTGCTCCTCCAATTGTTGTAAGGATTGGACCTGCAGCCAACACAGCGCCAAATCCGGGAATCAACACAGTGGATAACCCTGCTATTACACCCGCTATACCAATGGCTCCGCCAGTTACAGCTCCTGCGATGGCTCCATCCCTAGTGGAAGGTTTTACTTCCTGTGTGATCTCCGATAGTTCTTCTGTATTTTTAGCAATAACTGAAATTTCCTCTGTTGTATAGCCTTTTTCTTTTAATTCCTCCACAACTTCAGCCGCTTGTTGTTCATTTTCGTATACACCAAAAATATGATTAGTCATTAATAATTACCTCCTGTTTACTCCAACTATGTATTCTATACCCGTTCTTTCGGTTTTCTAGACATCGTTTCACCTTCTCGCTACCTTTAACAATCTTTAGAATGTTTTTTTAACGTTAAAAAGCACGGCCCAACAATTTTGGGACGTGCTTTACTTCAACTTTTCTCATTTAGATGACCATCTAAATGATGATTTTGTTTAACTAAAGTATCAGTATGTTTAATAATAGCCAAGTACAGTACAAATCTATTTCACATAATGTTTTTTAAAATCTGGATGGATGGAAAATTTGCGACGTAAATTGACGAGGTTCTTCCCAAAGCTCTGCTCCAAAAGTTCTTTATGTTGTTCCATAATTTCCATAAGATATAAATCATGAATCATCACTTCTGTAATTGGCATGACTAAACCTACATGCATGGTCCATGCTGCACGGCTATCTTTACCCAGCGAGACAATACCCGCTACAACTTCTGTATCGTCTCCACTGATGACAATCCATCGTCCCCCATACTCTTCGGTAATTTCATGCCCCATATAATGGAGGTACACATTAGCAAAATCAGAGGCGATTTCCCCATAAGCAATAATCGTTACGTTTACTCCTCTTTTTGCTGCCTGTCTCAGTTCAGTCTCCATTTCTTCAAAATCCTCTTTCCAGACTTCTAAGAGAATTCTTTTTTGGGAAGATGTTATACAAGCTTTTACCTTATCAAGTATTTCATTGCGTCCCGTAATGTTCCAGATGTTTTCACGGTCATTTGCTGATTGTTTATACTCTGCTAATGATTTTTCTGCCAGTTCAAAATGCTCTTCTGCTTTCATTCGGCGATTTTTAATTAGTTCCTTTGCAGGAATAGGAGAGTAGAGTGGTGTGTTTCCGGGACTGATCAGAATATCTCCTCGCATGGCGAGACTTTCCAGAACTTCATAAATCTTCGATCGGGGCACACCTGAATGTTTTGCAACTGCATAGCCAGTTAATGGTGATTCTTGTAATAAGGTAAGATATGCTTTTGCTTCATATTCGGTAAAATTCAAATTTTTTAATGTATCTAAAATGTTTTCCTTCATATATCCTCCAAGACAAATTTAGTCGCTACCTTTGTAACTAATAGTTTAACAAAATCTATTGATTTTATCCAAAATATTCTGATATAATTATAAGTAGTTACTGCGGTAGTCACTAACAGAAAGAGAAGGGAGAAACAACATGGATAGCTTACTAATATATATTTCAATTGCTGCAATGATGGTTATCATACCTGGAGTAGATACGATGTTGCTAGTGAAAAATACGCTCGCTTATGGTCCAAAAGCTGGACGTTTTACGGTACTCGGTATGGCAGCGGGACTCTCTTTTTGGACGCTTATCGCCATTCTCGGTTTATCTGTTGTCATTGCAAAGTCTGTTGTTCTTTTCAGTATCATTAAATATTTGGGAGCCGCCTACTTAATTTATTTAGGGATAAGAAGTTTTTTTTACTAAAAGCATGTTTTCTTTAGAAGAGATTCAATCACAAGCAAACACACCTACAAAATATTCAAATCAACATAATAAAAGTTCCTTTATGCAAGCATTACTTAGTAATGTTCTCAATCCAAAGACTGTTTTGGTTTATATAACGATCATGCCTCAATTTATCGATTTGAATGAAAATGTAAATCAGCAATTGATTATGTTAGCCTTCATCCTTACTTTACTCGCTGTTTGTTGGTTTCTAACTCTTGTTTATGTGATTGATTATGCAAAAAAATGGTTGAACAACTCCAAATTCCAGAAGGCATTCCAAAAATCAACGGGATTAATTTTAATTGGGTTTGGCATAAAAACAGGCATATAAGAAAAAGAATTTCAGACAATAAAAAACCGGACTAACCCACGAAACTTTAATTTATTGTTTCGTCGTAGTTCGGCTTTTCTTTTTATCTTGTTTGGTTAAATCAAATATTATTCGGCTTTTGCAAAGGGAAATTAGATATGTACTAGGCACTGTATAACTAAATCCAAATTATTTTCTAGCCAAATCACCGAAGGCAGAAGTAAATATATCTATTCTAATAATGAATGTCATGTTGGCTTATTTATTCAACTACTCCCCCATTATCTGAAATAGGATCTTTAAATTCTACTTCGAGAAGTTGCTTTTTCATCACCAGATTATCTCTTCATGATTGCATAGTCCTAAGCATCAGTCACTACATAATCAAATAGCCATTGTCCCTCCTGTTTGATAAATCCAATGTTGATAGTACTATGTCCCTCAGAAAAATAATTTGCAAAGCCAATTGTCAGCTTATCGTTTTCCATTTGATAATAACGATACTCTAGGTTTTCTAATAGATAAGGCATATCATTCATTTTATAGCTATAGTCAGTAGAGTAGATCGTTCTTTCTTCTACATTCACTCGAATATTGGAGGAAGAAATGGATGTAATGTACTCATAATCTTTATTATTTATTGCAGTGAGAAGTTGGAATGCTAAATTCAACGTTGTCCTTAATGCTTCTTTTTCTTCCTCATCCTTCTTTTCCATATCAGATATTTGCTTTTTCATTTGCTCATTTGTCATTTCCAACTTTTCTATTTGGGTTATATTATTTACATCACTATTTTCCCATACTGAGCTTGATGGATCCTTACATCCTGCTAGTATTAAAATGAAAACAATTATAATAAACATCTGTCTTTTCATATTATCCTCCAAAATTTGATAGATACTGCCTGTTAGTTGAATTAGAAAGCATGTTCATTTCAGTTATTTTCGTAATTTTAAAGTTATTTGAATGGTAAGAAGGATGCTTAATAAAGGGATTAGCAGAAATAAAACCTGATCACCTTTAGTCAAATTAGGAATATCACTAACAATCAACCAAAGCAGACAACTAAATGTGTTTAACCCGAGGAGAACTCCCCAAACAACTTCTTTTACAATTTTATATAATCTATTACCAGTTAGATATCGTATTTACAAGAAAATAATCAAAGCCATCCCTAACACTATAAACAATGACTTCTCGAAGGAATAAGTTAAGGAAACGGCTCTTCCCAAGGCATATCTATATAGATTAAGTTAAAGAGACTAATTATATTATAGATAAAGACAAATAGCAGAGCATAAAGATATACAACCCATTCACATACATAAATAATTGGAATATTATCTTTCTCACCCTTTTCACCTACTCAGTTGATTATATTTTCTTTCATTCCTTCTCCATGAATAACTGATAGCAAATGAGGCTATAAAAAAAGCGGTCACAAAATAAAGGGACAACACGAAAATTTGAATAGCAAAGGAAGGTTCTAAAAAATTGTATGATCTATAAATACAAACAATATTAATAAAACTATCATATAGTATTTAAGAATATTACCTTTATAGAAAGTTGAATAACCGCCCGTTCTGATTCTTTTCCATTTTTCATGAAATTCAGTTTCCTTCGTTTCCATAAAAGAGCACCTCATTTAATCTTAATATTAATTATGAGATTACCTCATTTTAGATTCAATAATCTTTTTGTTCCAGTGGTGGACAACTTGCCTCGTTAATTTGACTCCAACAGCTATGTGACAAAGCCTGGTGCACTTAACTTCCTCTTAACGCAACTGCTTCCGAATTACCCCAGTTTTTCTCTTATGTATAAACCAAAAAAATATAGTTAGAAAAAGTAGAAAGAACGGAGTTAAACCAACGTATTTCCAAGCATTGTTTGCTCCTGAAAAATAATATGCTATCGGTATAAATGTAATCGTACTAATTAGTAAGAACACCCAAGACGTCTTAGCAACTCCAACAAATAAAGTTGCAATGGAAACAAATAATGAAAGTTGCCATAGTAATAACATTTTCCATCTCTACTTAACTTATTATTCTTAATGTAACATTCCCTCATAATATTTCCAGTACTTGCAGTATTAACTCCATATGAAAAAAGAGCTGCCTAAGCAACCCATGAACTTTAACGTAAGCATCTTTAACACAATAAAGATAAACAAACATGTACAATCGTTTTATACACTAATTTCCTCAATAATTGAATTCCCCTCAGTAGCTTCAGAATCAAGCCATTTCCAATTTTCATATAACCTTATTCGCCCATCGGGTAAAACTTTAGGAGTAGAAGTACATTGTCCACCTCTAATTTCATTTTTGTTATTAACGTGGTTATATCTAAATTCTAAGCAACCGTCTTCCTTTATTACTCCGATCAATGTCCCTTTTACAATTTCCCCTCCACCATATGTTGCTGAGATGATATGTCCCTCTTGTTTGTAATCAAAAATAGTCTTAGAAGAAACCTCACCGTTATCTGTATTTTCAATGGAAACAAAGCTACGACCATTATAATCTATCACTTTCTTTTCCCCCCGCTTAAGAGTTTTGTATAATCTTCTTCGTTAATGTTTTCAGCATTTCAACAGTTTAAGATATTCGCTTTTTTATCGGCACAAATAAATCAACTTTCATTTTCCCATCTGGGTCTTCCCAAGGGTTATTCAAACCAAATTCCAGATTATATCTAGCGTAATCTGCCTCATACTCACTATTTGGCAACCACTGTTCAAACATATATTTATAAGCTAAATTCAATAATTCTGGTTTATCATAAAATGGATACCAAGCATACTGCCCTCCATCTAACTTTTTGAATTGGATACTAGTATGTTTCTCTTTTTCAAATCCTGCAGGAATGGTAACACAGGCATCATGTCGACATTTATCACCTTCCACAAATTCAGGGTTATCTAAAGATATCCCTATAAATGATTGGTGAGGTGGAAAAATTCTATTTTCATTTGACCAGTGCATCAATTTTTCCCAATGATCCTGTGGTTCAAAATAGCTTCCAACTCGTCTTACAAACGCTACCTCATATTCAGGTAATTCCTTTATTACAATATCTATATTGATCATCTCCTAAAATAGCATAATCTCTTTATTCGCTATTTTTTGTATAAATCCTTTTCGGCCCTGTTGCTTAAGTTCAATTTTTCAATTCAATTTAAATTAAATTAACAGTAATTGGATCAAAATCAATTCGTTTATTATCTGTTTGTTTATTACTTACATAAGTGAAAGGATAAAATGTAATAGATGTTGCTTCTGGACATATACATACTTGGGTTCAGATTTACCTACAAAACAAATTAAATTGGCGGAAGAAATAAATGCACTGGCAAGATTATTAAACTGTCAGTTTATTATAACGACCCATTCTCCATTTATGTTGGGAACACTAGATGCTAAGATTTATAATCTTGATGCTCCTCTTTTGAGAACATATAAATGGACTGAACTCAATACCATATTGATTATCGTTACGTTTTGATCGTCTTTATACCTTTTTATTTTTATTTTGCAAATTCTCTTACCAATTATGTATCCACCCCACCAAATAGGAATAACAGTAAAATACAATGTATACAAAAATCTAAAAGTAAGTCCTTCTGTCCATTCTATTAAATAATTACCGTTAATCATATAAAATACGAAACCAATTATGGACGAAATAATTAAAAAATCCATCAGATTTGCTACCATTCTTATACCAAATCCTGTGGGTTTTATTGAGTTCATCTAATCCTCCGTATTTCCAATTTTCTATAAATTATACCATTATTTTAAACTACTAACCTACTGAATTTGTACAATAAAAAAGCTTTACTCCTTTTGAAGTAAAGCACCTGTAGCCCATTAAATTATTTCTTTATTAAGGTAAACTCTTCACTCTTTCCATCCCATTCTACTTTTATGACTAACTCATCTTTTATACTTGTAGAGGCACTATTAGAAATCGGGAAATCGCTTTGATATAAACCTTCGTTATCTAAAGAAACATTATTCTCACTAAAATCTATTACTCCGCCATTCTTTGCTTCAACATTGTAACTAAAATTAGGAATATCCTGTTTGCTGTATTCTTTGTAGTTAATCTGAAATTTATAGCTTTCATCTCCGTCAGTCTGACTAACAGTTACTTTGGAGGACCAATTTTCTCCCTCCCCACTAAATATTAGATCATTCTCCTTCGCCTGGCATGCAAACAGTAATAGGAGTATCAAAAATACCAATGCTAAAGTGATCTTCTTGATAGAAATCACCCCTCTCCATGAATTGTTTTTATCCCATTTCCCGATTTTTTTATTGAATTAAACTGCTTTGCTAATGATAAAAGCACCGTTCCTCAATTTTCGTAAAGAGAAATTGAATGACAAATTCCTTTCCATACTTAGACTCAACTTCGATTTCAATCTGCAATTCATCACATAATTTCCTAACAAGATATACTCCAATGCCAGTAGACTGCTTTCTATAAGGGTGATCTCCTGTAAACCCTTTATCGAAAATGAAAGGAAGATCAGAATTTAGCACTCCGATACCATTGTCAGTTATCCTTAGAAAATATCTATTTTTTACACTGTCAAAACCAGTTTTTAGCGAGATAAAGCTAGCCTTTTTTTCTTTAGAATATTTGTCTGCATTCATCAGGAGCTTCATCCTAGAGAAATAATTACATACAGAAACTTTCAACGTATACTAAATAGGAACTCCCTTCTCCAATAAAATTCTAAGTAATTTTATTTAAGAAATATTATTTCCTGTGTATACGGATTAAAAACTAACTCGATTTCTTTTGAATCTATAATGACATTCATACGGTAGACTTCTTTACCAGATTCTACTTGAGTGATTGTTGTAAAATGACTGTCTATCACCTCTGCGTCGTATCTTTGCTCTACTATTGCTTTTGCTTCAGCATAGGTATAACTAGGTTTGACGAATTTATATAATAGAGTGCTACTCCCAATTCCAATTATAAACCAAACGATTATTTTAAAGAGTATCTCTTTATCTTTTTTATCACCAAAAGCCATAAACAGAATATATCCACACGTTACTAAAAATAACGTTAGTATATTCGGTACAAAATAAGAAAGGGAATTTATCCGTTCGTATTCTTTCGAATCGTAAAAAAAGTAGAACAGGCAGAGACTTGTGACTATTAAATAAATGATAAATGTGATGATGTTCCTCTTCTCGATTAGATTTCCCCCTAATTTTTTCCTAGTGTCATGGAAATAATATTATAGTCTTTCATAACCATCTTCATTATCAGACCAAATTAAATTAGTGTTTGACTCTAACCCATCTGATGACGCTTTAACCCAATAATCTTTATAAGATTTTTGTTATTCAAACAATAGCTTTTGCTTATCCATAATATTCTTCCTCATATATTAGTAGAGCTCTTACGGATAGTATTTCCGGTTGATCCGTACGGTTGGAGAATCTATTGGATCTTTTCTAGTAAACTTTATGTATTTTTTGGACAAGGGAGAAATGCTGACCTCCTATGATTTAATCTTTGGCTATTGTTTAACTAAATTAAGTTTTACATTTTCCACTTCAACAATACCTTCATTTTCTATTTTTATCTCTGCTTCTTCTTCAATAATGTCCTTGAACTGTGTCAAAACTGTATTAAAGTCCGTATGCTTACCAAGCATAAAACTCATTTGATATTCTACATCTATCCAAGTGCTGATATCCGCCTCATTATGTTGAATTTGTGCTTCCAGCTTATCTAAGGCATTTGCTACTTTTGCCTCAAACGATTGTTTGTTTTCAAATTCGATCCAAAGATTGTATATATCTTCCCCTAATTTCCCTTTTAGAGTATCTTTAATATTCTCGATTGCTCTCATCTCATTCATTTCTTTTTCTTTCTTTTTTTCCATGTTGTTCATCGTTTCGAATGCTGGTATGTCTCTTGCTTCAGCTTCCACCAAATCATGGATTATGATCATTTTTAATAACTTTGCAATATCAACCTTTTTATCTAAATAAGGTTCGATCAGCATAGCCATTAATGATACTCTCCAAGTATGTTCCGCTACACTTTCTTGCCTACCAGTAGATAGCCAACTGTGCCGTAGTTCATATTTTAGTTTCTCTCCTAATTTAATTACTTTCAGTATATCTATCAAATTTTCTCTCATTATTTTTCCTCCAATTAGCATATTTTCATTTATCTATGTATGGTTTTCCTTACTATATTAATTTATTATGTTGTACAATAAGCCAGTCTTTAATGATCGTCTATTTAAGCACTATAAGAAAAGGCGATCGTTAATGATCACCTTTCCAGTCTCTAATCTAATTAGAAGAGTCGCTTAAAAAAACTTATAAGCGTTCTTTCCTGCTGTTTTTGCACGATATAAGGCATTGTCTGCATTTTTAAGAAGCGTTTTTAAATTGATGTTACTATCGACAGGATAGGATACTATTCCAATACTTGTGGAGAGTTGATATTTGTTATCCCATGTATTTAGACAGTTAAGCACATATTCCGCTCGCTCACTAAGTTCCTCTCTAGTAGATAGCTGAGCGAAATGGATGACAAACTCATCTCCCCCTAGTCTTACCGCAAATGCCTCATTGTGCTCATTTACAAATTGTTGAAGCCTTCGAGCAACTTCCTTTAACACCAGATCACCAGTATCGTGACCGTGTATATCATTTACCTCTTTAAACCCATCCATATCAAGAAAGAATAGTACTCCTCCAGTTTTAGAGTGATCCTCAAAATACCTGGAGAGATAATGCCTGTTGTATAGTCCTGTCAAAGAGTCTTTATAAGCAAAATGCTCTAGTTCCAGATAATAAGCAAACATCTTGGCTATTTTTTGAAGCAAATTTATGCTCTTTTTGTCAAAATGGCTTTCTTCATGATGCGCCACACACAATGTCCCAAACCTTTCCCCATTCACAAGCGAAATAGGAATTCCCAGATACGATTTAATATTGACTTCTTCGAGAATATTTCTCAAATCGACTGAACAAGTTCCATCTTTAATATCCTCATACATTAATGGTTGTTTATTTTTAAAATCAATTCGATTACAAACCGTTTCGTTAAGGTTTATAACCATTCCCTCAGTCAAGAGAATACTCGTATCTTCATTTGAAAGCTTTAGAATAATTTGCTGTTTATCACTAAAGGAGGTTAAATAAATCAATTTGTCAGGCAAAATTTCTTTTGCAAGATCAAGTACATCACTAGCAAGCTCATCAAATTTTCTATACATCTGTAATTCTTGTAACGTTATTACCATAAAGCAGCACCTCTATTACTATCAAAAATTATTTTTTATCGGAACATTAAGTGCAATAATTCCTTCACTATTTCTATTAAGGTTAACATAGATAACGATGTGGGTTCAAAAATCTGCCCACTTGTTCAATAACAGTTAAACAGTGAAAAAGTTATTTCTTTAAAATTTCAACTACTGGAGCAAATCACTATATTTACTGCCCGAAACAATTTCCTTGGCACCCTTTTTTGTCCATTCCAATATAGAAATATCAGGATTATTTTCAATGAAGCTTTCCGTGATTTGATAACCTATTTTATAATTCGAGAAACTCGGGATATCTTTACGTGAATTGCCGTAAGCCAATTTATCGTAAATAACAAAATTCATAGATTGGCCATTCAAGCTTAATTCTTCTAACACATTAGCCTCTTCCTCATTAGATAACTTTCCAAATGACTTTTGTTTCAGGATATACAATACTTGCAAAGTAATCTGCTTTGCCTTCTTGGATGGTCAAATCCAAGATGTTATACTCAATCGGTACACTATTATGCAAAATATTAACGGTGTGATGATATTCGTGAGCCACAATGTATTTTACTGTTTCTTCTGAAACGGATGGATCAATCATCAGTAATAAATCACTTTCAGAAAATGTCATACCACTCATTCCTCCCCCTGTATTAATGAGATGCCATTCCTCAGGATTAACCGGAAAAATATAAATATTAGTATCTTTACCTGGTAACAGTTCTGCCGATTCCGATATGGCTGCCTCTATCCATTTATTAATTTGTTCTTGATTTTCAAGTAGCTCACTCGTCTTTTTTTCTAAGTGCTCTATTTCCCAAGACGGTGAAAGAGGGTCGCCTAATGTGATATCATTAATGGAGGATTGCTCCTTAAATGGTTCTAATACATACTCTGTATAGATAGCTTTTTTATCAAGTTCAGTGTTCTCACTGATTGTTCTTGCGTATTCCAACGTTTCGTCGAAAAATGATATAATTTTAAATTCCTGTCCTTTATATGAAAAACGGTAAGTAGTTTCAGCAGAACTATTGTCATCCTCCATTATCTCATGAGCTTCTTCCTCTATTTCTTCATCCTGTTGTTTAACCTCTGTGCAGCCCCATATGAACAATACAAATAACAGTAAAATAGCTAACTTTTTCAAACGTCGCATTCTATCTCTCCATGTACTTTATTAGGATATAGAAAAGAATTATTTTATTTAAATCAATGATACTCTTATTTCACTATAATGCTTTGTTAATTGAATATGAAAAAATGCTTTACCCCTTCTTGAAGTAAAGCACTCGTTAGCTTAATAAGACATTCCAATTTCTATCAAAGCATATGGACAACTTAATCAACTAAGTTTGGTATTTATTCTCCAAGAATTATGCCAATCACCTGTAAAGAGTCCGGGTCAACAAATATTTCAGGTGCAGCGATAGCATCTTCTATAGTAACTGTAAAAACTTCTTTTCCTATATATGATTGATCTATACTTTTATTAGTGTCATCAATCGTTATTCTTTTAAATGTTGCCTTTTCCCAGTCACTTCTTGAGTATGTTTCAAAATTCCAATCTTGCTCTTCCATATAATTTAATACCGAATTTAAAATCTGAGTGTTTGTGTTTACACTTTCTACTATATTCTCCTCGGTTTCAGTATTTTTACAACCAGTTGCAATAAGGGAAGCTGAGGCAAGGATAAGGATAAAAATAAAGATTTGTTTTGTTTTCAAAAACATAATTCCCTTCCTAAAATAGGCCATTGGTCAGTATATGGGTATCTGCATGCAGCATGCAATATTAAAGAATCACTCCTGCAAAATTCCCTTTTAACACTTCTTTTTCATGCTGATTTTTACATATAAAAGAGGCTGTAATAGCTGTTCTATTATTCTTATTTTCCTGTATCTCGAATTGGTCAATTGTCACTTCACAAATGATTGTATCTCCCGTAAACACAGGTCTTAAAAACTCGAAATGCATGGAACGGGCTAATACATTATGATTTCCACCTACTTTTGTTGGCAGAGTAGCCGTAAGTAACCCTTGAACTACCAGTCTTCCCTGTTCATCTGGTGTCAGATGATGAATCCCCTCATCTCCCGAGATTTCTGTAAATAATTCTACATCTCTTGCGGTAAAATCCCGTTCAAACGTAATGATATCTCCCACTTTTAATGACATTTAAATTTCCCCTTTAAAATGAATTTAATAAAGCCTTCCATTCTTTCGGTTTTATGGTCTGATCCATCCATTCCTTTGCTGGTGCTTGATATGTAGCAGTGGCGATTAACTGATTGTCTTGCCATTTTGAAGCACCGGAACGAATCATTTCATCGAGCAGGATTTTAGTAAATTGTTCTGGCTGAACCTGAAAAGAGTAACGGGCAAAATCTTGAAACCAGCCGCACTGCAACAGATAGTCATCGATCTCTTCTTTGGCTAATCCATCTTTCATGATTAAGGTGAATGAAAAAATTCTTTTACATGCATGCCATGAAATCTTCTCAGGCATTGTGAGCCACTTTTCGAATCTGCTCCTTGCCGCCTCAATAGAGGCCATAGGATTCTCTATTGGGGGCCCATGTCCTGAGTAAGCTTTTTCTATTGGAAGCATCGACAACCGCTCCAAGCTCTCTAAAGATCTTTGGATAGACGAAACGCCCTCGCGAAAAATATTTAACCATCCAATATCATTGTTATGAAAGAGATCCCCACAGATTAAAATTTTTTTCTTCTGGTTCATATAAGGAAATATGTCCCAATGTATGTCCAGGTGTGTGTAAAACTTGTAATGTTCTACTTCCAGTATAGATTTCTTCATTATTAGAGAGCTTTCTATCAACTTGATAAGGTTCTACAGGATGATCAAGCCATTCGGCACTGCAGGCTTCCGAATCACCAACATGATCACTATGATAGTGCGTGTTCACGATAAGGTTTAATTCTTCCGGTGAAACACCCGCTTCTCTTATTAATCGCTCTGTTTCTTTCACATCACTACCGAAACCAGTGTCAATAAGAATCGATAGCTCATCCTTAACAAGAACCATATTTGCACTTTGAAATTTTCTTTCAAAGAAAACAATAGTTCATTTGTTCAAAAGCTATTCCCCCATTAAGGAACCATAATTTGAATTTGATTGAGCGTTCACTCAACTTTAATTACACATAATTTCGGAATATTTAAAATAAAATTATTTATTCTTTTTATTTTAAAAGAAAAACTGTTAATCAAAAAATTCCATATGATCTTTTTCTGATTTATAGTATTGTAATCTATCTAGCAATGTTCCAGTATGAAATTCAAACTTATGACCATCAGGATCAGTAAAATAAATAGAGTTCTTATCTCCTTCATCTCTTGGACGTCCCGCTAAAATATTTACATTCCATTTTTCCAGTTTTTTATGCATTTTTTCAAACTCAGCCTCATCAATGGAAAAAGCTATATGTGTATATGATTGACTTATTTCATTACGAGGAATATCTTTCTCTACATTTAGTGCAAGCCATATACCATTTAAATCGAAATAGGCAGTGGAGCTCCCTTTCACTAACAATTTGGCTCCCAATATATTTTTGTAAAAATCAATGGAATTTTCTAAATTGGAAACTGAAAATAATAAATGGTTAATACCTTTTATCGACATGTTTATCACCTCAAGATTAATATTTTTCAACCAACAAATACAGAAATTAGTAAACTGATTGCAAATAATAGATATGCAATCTGGATGATTACATACATAGTATACTCAAAAGTCGATAGTTTTCTTTGCTTCTTGGTTTTTGTTAGATGGCGAACATATAAAAAAGATGACATAATCATAACTACAACATAAATAGCCATTAAAATATCTGCGATGAGTGACAAGCACACCAGCTCCTTTACAATATCTACGAATAGTGGGAAATAAGGTTTCGGAAATTTCGAAATATATGTTGTACAATAGAAAAAGAGCTGCCTAAGCAACTCTTTTTCGTCAGTTGTCCATTCTTTTTTTATACCCTTTATGAGGGAGGTTCCAGTCAAAATAGACGGATAGTATCCTTAATATAACAATCATTATTAAGAGCAAAAATGTAGCAGACGATCCTCGTATAAAACCAAAACCAATGACAAGACCTACTAGTACGGCCCAAAAAGCATAAATACCAGAACTAAAAATCATCGGTTTTCTGCCTGCGAACACATCTCTTATCATTCCACCACCCGTTCCAGTCATGTAAGCCGCAATAATTACTACCATTAACGGTGCATCGATGGATACAGCATAATTTGCCCCTTGAATGGCGAACGCTGCTAAACCGATTGCATCAAAAAATACTACAGCATTTTTCCAATTAATAATCCATTTATTTGGCATTATATAAGCAATCGTAATAGTCAAAGATGCTATTTCAAACAAATGAGGTTGTAGCCAAAAGTTCTCAATTGGTATCCCAATCAATATATTACGAATAAGACCGCCACCGAATGCAGTCATAAATCCTAGCACATACATACCGAACAGATCATAATCCTCTTCTATAGCGATAAGCACACCACTTATTGCAAATGCAATGGTACCAATAATATTAAGAATGTCCCATGTCAAAGGCAACTCCTCCTTTCTTCATCGGTCTCATTCATCGCAAAAAGTCGTTCAAATTGAAAGTTTTGAACGACTCTACTGTTTATGCTTACATACTTAATTATCATACCCAAAAATAGTGTTGCTAAACTAATTTAAAGGTATAATTGGCTGGAGGAAGTACGATCAATTGGAGGTGGAAGAAATGCAAAAGAAATCCCTTACATTACTAGGAGTAATACTGGCTTGGATTGTTATTCTTGCCTTTTTGTTTGTACAATCACAAAACGATGAGAAGACATTAGCTGAAAGTATGGCGGAGACGAAAAAGGAACACCAGAAAGTGGAAGAATTTTTAATGGAATTAAATCAAACACTAGAGCACAAAGATTTCGGTGAAATAGGTACAACCTTCTCTTATGAAGGACGTCTACTCACCCTACAAGTTACCGATCAAGCGTTTATTGATCAAAACGAAAAGCTATTAAAAACACTTGTCCAAGATATTGCAAAAGAAAATAAGCTGAATGCCATTAATATTCAATTGGAAGTTTCGAATTGGTCCGGTTCGATGAGTGAGGAAGATAAAAAAATAAATGAATTAATCAATGAGGTTTCTACAATATCAGCTGAATTATTAAACGAAAAAGGATATTCATTCAATGCAATGATGGTTGATCCAAGAAAATCGAATCCATATGTAGATATAAGAATAGACGAAACGAAAACGTATGATGACGAAGCGAAGGGCGAAATTCAACAGCTCATTTCCAGTGCCATTTTTTCCAAGACAAACATGAACTTTGATGTGAAAATAACAAGAAAAAGTGAGAATGATATACGAGATGAAAAATGGCAACCAATTTTCGATGCAATAAGAGAAGAAACGGATAAAAAGTTTGACGAATATAAAGGATTTGCTTACTCATTCCACCCAGAACCTTTGCAGATTATTATTAAAACAGACATACCCAACTCGAAGTGGGCATGGATTTCCAATAAAAAAGTCGAGCAGATAGAAACATATGTACATGACATCATTGAGCTAAAAAGAGAAGAGTTAGCAGTAGAAGAATTGCCATATGAAGTTATTATAAGAGGAAAAGATCACAAGCGATTAAATTAAGGAAAATCTTGGGTGAACTGAGCTTTTTCTTTATCTAAACAGTAATATAGTGTACGAGCTTTATTCTTCTAACCTCCTCTTTTTAAAAAAGAGCAGATCAATCAGCAAAAAACTAACGGACATCCAATCGTGACATATAACTTTAATATAATACCGATTAATTCCATCCTAAAATGTACCTTTAAATTTCTCCGGTTTTTTCACATAGCTTTCCATGATAAATCCACAATCTGTACAAATAATGTATATAATATCTGATTGTTTTCCTCTATTTATATAGTATATTTTACCGCAATATAGAAGAATTTTATAGAATCGAGCTAGGATCTTTTAGAAATGCTTTACGTAAAAAAACCAATCAATCATATGTAATGACATAGATCGATTGGTGCTTATTAATGTCGTAAAAGTGGCATTGAACAACACCGGAACGAGCCTCCTGATTTAATGATTTCCGAAAAATCTACCTCCACCACTTTATATCCATGCTTTCTCAACTCATCATTAACATCCTGATTTATTGGCAAACTAAACACTCGATTTTGACCGATAGATAACACATTCGTACCCATTGAGAACTGCTCTTTCTCACTTACTTCGATTAAATGATACATACTCGCCAAGTGGTCCACTATCTCTGGATCGAGCGCATCGGGATAAATTAATGCATCTTCGGAGGACAAAATATTGAAAACACAGTCTAGATGTAAGTATTTTGAATTAAATGGAATAGGAAAAATCTCAAATTCCGGTAATATTTTTTGCAAAGCTTCTACAGCTTTCATACACGTACGTTCGCTAATTCCTATAAACACATGATTGCCATCTATGATTACATCTCCACCTTCTATGGAATGATTGGAAAACTCCATATAGGAAAGACCTTGTTCGTTCATCCACTGGGCTAATATTTCCTCCTCACCTTCACGAATCGGATTCGCCATTTTGGAAATAAAAAAGCGATTTCCTAAAGTAAAACCAATATCTCTAGTGAAGACCTGTTCAGGATGATTCTTACTTGGTTTTAGTTTAATCACTTCTACACCAGCATTTCTTAAAGTTTGTTCAAATAACTGATGCTGTGAGATGGCAAGTGAGCGGTCAATATTATCATGTTTATATTTTTTCTGCACATCATTAATCACTTCTTTAATTTCCATATATTGCGGTTCACATAGAACGACTTTTTGGAGCGTTCCATATTCATTTTGACAATGTATTTGAGCTTGCGTTTGACTTATTTTCACAATGATAATCCTCCAATTTCTTTATTCCTTCTTTTATATTCCCTCTTTTTTTCATTACATAACCTTTTTGTGCAATTTATTTTCATTTAACCTTGTTGTTTCAGGAAATTTATGATGGGGTAAAGAATAAACATATATATGTGAATAAAGATAGTGGAGGAGATTGTGTGATTACAAAAGAAAAAGCATTATTAACAAAAGAAGATTTTCATACGAGAACAGACTTACCTAGTTGGCTTTATAAGGAATATGAAACTTTTCATAATACAGTAACAGATAAAACATTCCCATGCTTTTTTGGAATGAGTGGCGAACTGAAAGGCGAGCTCCGCTATGCTTATATTACCCAAGACGACTGGAGTAATCTACCGTCTGCTGTAGCAGGCTTTCTAGATTTATTTAAATTACCAAACTACAAGAGACACGGTCTTTTTGTATTTGTAGAGCCTTTTGAACAAGAGGGTTCTATCGATGATTACCGAAAGCAGTTTTGGGAAATCCTCCAATACTTACACGAAGTCGATGAAGTAGAATGGCCGGAAGATAGTCCGCGAGACCCTGAGCATTACTTATGGGATTTCCGATTCAATGGAGAGCCAATCTTCGTATTCGGTAACACTCCTGCATACAAAAAACGAAAGACACGTGATTTAGGAAACGCAATGGTTCTTGGATTCCAGCCTCGTAAAATATTTAAAGGATTAGAAGGAACTGAAAAAGGTGGTATTATGTCACGCGAAAAAGTCCGAAAACGTGTAGAAGCTTGGGATCAGTTGCCGAAGCATCCAGATATCGGTCACTTTGGCGATCCTACGCATAATGAATGGAAGCAGTTCTTTATCGGTGATGATATTGAGCCAATTCAAGGAAAATGTCCATTTCAACATAAATCACAAGCATAAAGCAATTAAAAAGGTTTAGGAATGGTGTGTTCCGAAACCAACTGAAGTATAAAAAATAAGATAATTTTTTCTTGTCTGTTATCGATATTCTTCCTATATCTTCACATTAAAAAGCTCAGTGGATACTTGTACTGAGCTTTTTAGTGTGAATTTTATTATTATAAGGAAACAATTTTTTGGTCCTATTATAGTTTATCTCGAACAGCAGAAGGAATCTCCTTCTGCTGGACTTCTTCCCATGATTTCACATAAGTTCTTTTAGTATCTACTTTTAAATATGCTCCCTCTCGTAAATGTTTACTGGCGGTAAAAGCAATCTGAACTTTCTTACCATCTTCATTAATTCCTTCTAAGATATATTCGTATGTCTTTGAATCTATCCTTTCTCCAATTTGATCAATCCTTACGAAAACATCCTTATGTGAGATAAATGGGTTTAACATATCTGCCAGCTCGTTCTTAACTAAAAGAGACATAGATAATATTAGTATAACCGCCACAATCAGGGTTCCAATTGCTATCTTTACTGCTTTCATTCTTAAATTCCTCCTCCTTTTCCCCTTTTCGTACATTTTACAGGTAATAGAAAATATTAGCCTACGATTATGGTTACAAAATGATAAGAGAAGTGACGATTTTGTCACTTCTCACATAAGTACTAGCTAATACTTCCCGACTATCATACAAACAGGAAAATGAAGATGTTTCTTTTTAGCATGCATATTGGTTATTATTTACTTTTAATAAAAATGTGACTACTTCCGAGAAAATTCTCTACTAATCAATCAACCATACGCTTCCGATACACTACCACCGTCAATGCAAAGACCGCAACGATCCAAATTCCAATAATCCCTAAGTTCGGAAGCACTTGAACAAAACCTGCTCCTTGCTCTACTTCTTCTGCAAGCTCGATTAATTGGATGTTCGGTAAAAATTCCGCAACCTTCAATATCGGATACTTTTCCGTCAACGCAGTTACAAATGAACCCATTGTAAAAATCCCGATAACAGGTAGTACAATTACAGATGACTCCATAACAGATTTGGCAACAAGCCCTAATAATGTACCCATTCCGATATAAAATAATGTCGATAACAGAATCGCAATGGCTACAACCGCGACATTTGCTGGTCTATATTCTGATAAATATGCGCTAAAAAATACAACAATAATCGTTAATACAAATGTGAGCAAACTTTTCCCGCCGAGAATTTCTAGCGTACTTGCAGGTGATAGCATGAGTCCTCGTAACGTGTTCTTCTCTTTTTCTTCTGCTATTAAACAACATTGTACATAGGTTCCAACCATTGCAAACGCCATATTAATATTCATAAATTGGGTTTGAAGCGAATCGATTCCCATCCTTCCGTAAATTGCCGCCAAAATAATCGGAAAAAAAATGATGATGGAAACAGCCGAGTTTCTAGAAAAGTCTTTAAAATCTTTTTGAAGTATTGCGTTTACACGCTTCCATGAAATTGTCATACTAATTCCCCTCCCGTTACTTTCACAAAAATATCCCCTAATGTTGGTTCGTTGGAATGTACCGTTACCACTCGATTATCTTTCATTAATTGGTACATTTCTTCTGCTCCTGCTGCATCTCTACGGAGTTGTATTTTTTCATCATTCGTTAGTTCTACGATAATTGTAGCATCCGCATATTGCTTCTTTAACTTGTTTGGTTGATCGAGCAGACGGATCTTCCCTTTATTTAAAAAGGCAACGCGATTACACAATGTATCTGCTTCCTGCATATCATGCGTCGTTAAAAAAATGGTCGTTCCTTTTTTATTGAGCGCACGTAATCCCTCATATATATGAAGGGTATTCACCGGATCCAGTGCAGATGTTGGTTCATCTAAAAATAATAGCTCTGGTTCATGCAAAATTGCCCTTGCTAAAACGACACGCTGCGTCATCCCTTTTGATAATGTAGCCACTTTTTTCTTGCTTTCTTCTTTTAAATTAACGAATCCAAGGGCCTCATCAATTTTAGAAAGTGGGAGATCATATAGCTCGCAATACAATTTTAAATTCTCATAAATGGTCAATCTTCTATACAGGCCACTATTATCTGTTAGTACGCCGAAACGTTTGCGTGCTTTTGGATTTTTCAGATGGGAAACATTTTCCCCAAAAACAAATGCTTCTCCTTCTGTCGGATCTAGTTGACCAGTTAATATTTTAATGGTTGTTGTTTTTCCCGAGCCACTTGGTCCCAGAAAGCCAAAAATTTCTCCTTTTTTTACTTCAAAATCGACCCCTTCAATTGCTTTAAAATTAGCAAAATATTTTGCTAAACCTTTCACTTCAATTGCGTTTTCCATATTCATCCTCCTAAATGGTTAGTTGTCTGTTTCGTTTCTACACAACTAACATTAAGCGGTTTTTATATGGAAAACAGCATATTTCCGGTGAAAGGAGTCATTTCCTTGGTGAATGGAGCTTATTTGAGGCCCAACATTCCCTTTAAATCCGCCATTTTCGTTTTGGATAAGGGAACGGAAGATTTTAATGCATCATCGAGTACGAGGCTATAACTATTTCTCGTCCACGTAATTACTTCCCGAACTTTTTGTAAATTCACGATATAGGAACGGTGACATCGGAAAAATCCAAACGGATATAATCGCTCCTCTAATTCATTTAGCGTAAACGTACAAGGAAAGCTTTCTCCTTTTATATGTAAAAAAGTTTGCCCTTCAGTACTTTCAATATAGTCAATTTCTGGTGGATCAAATAGCACGATTTTTTCATTTACTTTCGTTGGGATTTTTTCAAATCGGATTGGTTGTACAATTTTTTCTTCGGTTTCACTTTCTATTACGTTTACGTTATGGAGTTCCTCTGGATGCTCTTCTTCGGTTTGGACTATTTGAAGTCCTTTGTCATCCAAGCGAACAATTTTATCTGCAACAGTTACTGCTGTTTCTAAGTGACTTGTTAAAACAAGCACTGTTTTATTCAATTTTCGAAGCTCGTTAAAAACGGCGATAAATATTCGTTTCGATTCAACGTCCAAATTTTGATCAGGTTCTTCCATTATGTAAGTTTCCGCATTTTGAATCAGTATGTAAGCTAACTGAGCACGTTTTTTTTCGGAATATGTAAGGTCTTTTATTTTTTTGTTTTTCTTCGAATCCAGCTGTACTAAACGAGTAATCTCTTCGATTGATTGTTTGGATTGATACAATTGATGGTAAAACTTGAGAAACTCCTGCACTGTAAGGCGTTCGTGCAATCCTTCATGCAGAAAAAAGAACGCTAACTTCTTTTCATCCGCATATTGAATTTCTCCATTGGATAAAAAATTTCTTCCTAGTATTATTTCGATTAACTGCTCCCTTATGTTCACATTCGAACAAATAGCGGTAACTTCCCCACCAGCAATCGTTAAATCAAAAGCAGGAAATACGATGGAATCATATACTTGCTTTTCTGCTTGTATAAATTTGAGTGACATCCAAAATCCTCTTTTCTATTATTCTTAACATTTTAATTATAACAGTTTTCTATATATGCCCATATAGAAAAAACACGAACCCATAAAGGCTCGTGTTTTCCAATTAAGCTACTATTGCTTGTTTCTTTTTATCTGTTTTTTCACGTGTCATATATTGGATCGTGACAAGAATAGCAAAAATGATTAAGCCTGCAATGTCAGAATAACCTTCCGGATAAATTAATAATAACCCTGCAACCACAGCGAAAATTCTTTCAATCCAATTTACTTTACGATACCAATAACCAATTACTCCTGCACCAATAGCAATCATTCCGATTAATGCTGTAACGAAAACCCATATAATTTCCCACAAGGTTGTATCGATCATTAATAACGTCGGTGAAAATACAACCATATATGGAATAATGAAAGCGGCTATCGCTAACTTGGAAGCTTCCACACCCGTTTTAATTGGATCTCCACCTGAAATTCCAGATGCTGCAAAGGCAGCAAGGGCGACAGGCGGCGTAATATCTGCAATAATCCCAAAATAGAACACGAAGAAATGCGCTGATAATAATACGACAATCGGCACAGCACTTTGCGGTACGTCAGGTGCCAATAATGCAATAATAGCCGGTGCTGCAATTGTAGAAGTAATAACATAGTTAGCAGTTGTTGGAGCACCCATTCCTAATATTAGAGATGCAATCATAACAAAGAACAATGTTAAAATAATACTTCCTCCAGCTAGTTTTACTAAACTCGTTGCCAAGCTTAGTCCTAATCCAGTTTTCACAACAACCCCTACAATTATTCCAGCACACGCAGTAGCAGCTATAACACCTAGAGCTGTACGAGCACCATCCACTAATGCATCTAAAATCTCACGAGGACCTGTTTTTGTATCTCTGTTGATCATCCCAACGATGATACAAGCAACAATACCGTACATTGCAGAGTGAATGACAGGAACCCCTACCATCATCAACACGATGATTAAGAAAATCGGCAATATTAAATATAACTTTTTAAAGATTTTTTTACGATCTGGCATTTGCTCGTCTGTTAAACCACGTAATCCTAATCGCTTTGCTTCAAAATGCGTCATAATCCAAATTCCAGTGAAATATAAAACAGCAGGAATTGCAGCGGCTTTCGCGATATCCCAATACGTCACGCCACGACCAATAAATTCAACCATTAAGAAAGCAGCCGCCCCCATAATCGGTGGCATCAATTGTCCTCCAGTTGAAGAAGACGCCTCTACCGCACCGGCAAATTCCTTTTTATAACCGAGTGATTTCATCATAGGTATTGTATAGGCACCTGAGGTAACAACGTTTGCTACAGAGCTACCTGAAATTGTTCCTTGCAGCGCAGATGAAAAGATCGCTACTTTTGCAGGACCGCCAACCAGCTTCCCAGCTACTGCTATGGATAAATCATTAAAGTATTCTCCTACTCCCGTTTTTACTAGAAACGCCCCAAATAATAGGAATGCAAAAATATACGTAGAAGAAACGGCAAGAGGAGTCCCTAAAATTCCGTCCGTCGTAAAGAACATTAAATTAACGATGTTATCCACACTTTGCCCGCGATGGGCCATGAAATCTGGGAAATACGGTCCGAAATACGCATACACTAAAAACAAAGAAGCAATAATGGTAATAGGCAAGCCTACAGCACGTCTAGAAGCTTCTAATACTAGTAATATGGAAAGTAAACCTATAAAAAAGTCCAATCCCTCTAACTGGCCTAAACTTTGTACTAAACGATTGTAGTTAATTGTCCAGTAACTTCCGATTAAAATTGCTCCCGCAGCTAATATAAAATCATAAAATGGCACTTTTGTTTTCGAAAACTTTCGTCGTGCCGGAAATAATAAAAAAATAAAAACAAGTCCAAAGCCTAAATGGACCGTACGCTGAATTTGTGCTGGAAACTGACCAAAAATAGCCGTATACAATTGAAATAATGAAAACGCCATTAACCCAAAGTAAATAACATACTTCAATATTCCACCTAAAGTACGTGTATTCGATTCAAGATCATACTTCTCTAAAATGGCCTGTTGCTCCTCAACAGACAATTCATCAAACTGATTGTCTTGTAATTTCGGATCCTTTTTACCCATTCAATTCGACTCCTTTCATCTTTTCATATAAAGACAGTTTCTTCACTTCAAATATATATGATTTACCCCTAACTAGCTCTTCTTTTAAATTAAATTCCTTCGTCCCATAGCTGAAGCTTAACTTATAGTCAACATCACCAATATGTAAGGTAAAATCCTTCAATATCGCTTCCTCGTATCGCAACGTATAAATTCCATTTTCATACTGTAACGTTTGACCTTTCTCCGCATAACCGGGCATACCGATTGCAACATCGCTATATTGCATAGATAATAATCGAATTGCATTAGAATCTAGTACTCTATAACTCTCAATTACATCCGTCAGATGAATAGAGTGTGTAAAAATAATTTGAAAATCGGTTTCTCTACTCATCGGTATGTAGTGTAGAACTGGGTCCTCACTGCGTGTTTCTGTATACGTAAAAGCAGTCCAAAAAGGAATAAAAAATATAATAGGCATTAAGATGATTAGCCCCACAAGTATTTTTTTCACTTGTTGATTAACCCCATTTAATTCAAAAAGAGGCTCGAAGCTATTCGCAACTGAGCCCCTTTTTTATTTTTCAATTATTTATTTACTTCATCAAAATATTTTTGTGCACCAGGATGAACTTCGATACCGATTCCATCTAAACCAGTTTCCGCTTTAATGAATTCACCTTTTGCATGACTGATTTTATCTGTATTATCATAAATTGCTTTTGTCATTTGATATACAAGATCTTCTGGAAGTTCTTTCTTAACTGCAAGCATTGCCAGTACAGATACAGCTGGTACTTCTTCTGCTAAATCATAAGTACCTTTAGGAATAGCATCTTTCGCATAATATGGATATTTTTCGATTAATGCTTCTGCTTTATCGTTACTTACCGGAATGATGGATACTTTATTTGTTGCATTCAATGCTTCTACCGCACCAGTTGGATAACCAGCTGTGATGAATGCTGCATCGATTTGTCCAGATTGGATACCATCAGTTGACTCACCAAAGTCTAAGTTTTGTGCTTGGATATCATCCATTGTTAACCCGTGTATTTCAAGTAATTGTTCTGCATTTGCGTAAGTACCAGAACCTGGTGCGCCCACAGAAACTTTTTTACCTTTTAAATCTTCGTAAGAAGTAATACCTGAATCAGCAAGTGTTACTAATTGAATTGTTTCTGGATACAAGGCACCTAATGCAGTTACTGAATCCGTTTTCTTTCCTTCAAACATTAGGGTTCCTTCCGTTCCATAATACGCAATATCGGTTTGTACGAAAGCGATATCACCTTCGCCATTTTGCAAAGCAGTCATATTTGCAGCGGATGCTTGAGAAACTTCTGCTGTAGTTTTAACACCAGTTTCCGTTGTTATCAATTCAGCGAATGTACCGCCAAGTGGATAATAAGTTCCTTGTGTTCCACCAGTTAACAAGCTTAAAAACTTAGGTGCTTCGCTTGATTTTTCAGTTTCTCCGCCAGCACTACCATCAGTAGTAGAATCGCTGTCTGAAGTACCGCTATCTGTAGAACCACAAGCTGCTAATACTAATAAAACAAATAAGCTTAGAAGTGCTAACAAATTCCATTGCTTTTTCTTCATTCAAATTTCTCCCCTTATCTATAAATTTCCCCTATGTTCGTTACAATTCTACCATAAGTCGCTACTTAATTGTCAACCTATTATGCCAATTCGCTATTTTTAGATTATTATATATAATATATTACCGACTTATTAACTGACAAAATAAAAAACGCACATATAATCTTTTCAGATTATATGTGCGTTTTTCTTCAATTATTAAGAACAGCTATCATATGTTGTATTTTTTACTTTGGAGCCAGTTTCGCCTCTTAGTAGATCGCCTTCAGTTGCTTCGATAATTTGGTTTGTTACATTGTTAGAAATTGAGTTTGCAACTAATTGTAAAAGGCTGTTTACATCACCTTGTGATTGTTTGAACTCTTGTACAATTGGCAGTTCATCGATTTCTGCTTCGATTGCTTCGATTTTACCTTCAATCATTTTGAGTGCTTTTTCTTTTCCTAGATGTTGAAAGTTTACTGCTTGTTTTTGCAAACTTTTCAAACTAGCAATTTTTTCACGCACTGTTTGGTTTTCGTTAATTTGTGCTTCTGCACGTTTAAAGAAATCCACTTCTTCTGTATTGGCAATCATTGTTGCGATTTCTTTTGCTTTTTCAATAATATCGTCTCTAGTATATTTAGTAGTCATTATATTCCCACCTCTTGTTCTTTTTGTACTTCGACTAGTTCTCCAGTAAGTGACCAAGTTTTAGCATCTGTAATTTTTACTTGCACTAGCTGACCAATGATTTCTTTTGGTCCAACAAAGTTAACTAGCTTACTCTTTGGTGTATATCCTGCAAGTACTTCCGGGTTATTTTTACTTTCCCCTTCTACTAGTACTTCTACAATTTGTCCCTCGTATTTTTTCATTGCTTCTGCAGACATATCATTTACTAATTTATTTAAACGTTGGAGACGCTCTTTTTTCACTTCCATCGGTACATTATCAACCATTTTGGCAGCTGGAGTACCTTCACGTGGAGAGTAAATATACGTATAAGCAATTTCAAATCCTACTTCTTTGTATAAAGACATCGTTTCTTCAAATTGCTCATCTGTTTCGTTCGGGAATCCAACGATAATATCCGTTGTTAAAGAGACATTGGGAATAGCAGTTTTAATCTTACGAACTAGCTCTAAATAATGTTCTCTTGAATATTTACGAGCCATTATTTTGAGTATATCAGATGAACCAGATTGAACTGGCAAATGAATGTGATCAACTAGGTTACCACCTTTTGCAAGTACCTCGATTAATGATCATCAAAGTCTCGAGGGTGACTTGTCATGAAACGAATACGTGCTACATCAATCTTTCGAAGATCATCCATTAAATCACCAAATCGATAATCTAGGTCTTCGAAGTCTTTTCCGTATGCATTAACGTTTTGACCAAGTAGTGTCACTTCTTTATAGCCTTGCGCTGCAAGATGTCTAATTTCTTGAATAATATCCTCAGGACGACGGCTACGTTCTTTTCCTCTTGTATAAGGAACGATACAATACGTACAGAACTTATCGCATCCGTACATAATATTTACCCAAGCTTTAATAGAACCTTTACGAACGCGAGGTAAGTTTTCAATTACATCGCCTTCTTTAGACCAAACTTCTACGACCATTTCTTTTGAAAGGTAAGCTTCGTTTAGAATATTAGGTAAGCGGTGAATATTATGTGTTCCAAAAATCATATCCACTTGATTATAGGTTTTTAATATTTTATTGACGACGGATTCTTCTTGGGACATACATCCACATACACCGATTAATACGTCTGGATTGTTTTGTTTTAAGTGTTTTAAATGGCCTAGTTCACCAAATACTTTGTTTTCCGCATTTTCACGAATGGCACATGTATTTAGTAAAATAACATTTGCATCATCCACCGTGTCAGTAGGCTCATATCCAAGTTGCATGAAAATACCAGCCATAACTTCTGTATCATGCTCATTCATTTGGCAGCCATACGTACGAATATAAAATTTACGGTTTTGCCCCATTCCTTTAAATTGCTCAGCAATAGAAAAGTCATTATGGTAAGCAACTTCTTCTTTTCCTCGTTTTTTTGCTTCTTTTAAGGATGGTGGAGTATAAACTGATTGAAAATATTGGCTATAATCCTTCACGGATTTTTTGTCCGGAGAATTAGGTTCCTTTACTTGTGTACTTTGTAAACGCGATTCTTCGTTCATTAAGAAGACGCTCCTTTCTTTCCTTCGTAACTAATACGAATACCCATCAACCTATTATACTGAATACTGCACTATAGCTACAAGGTATAAAGCTTAAAAGTACTTATTTGGACATAAGAAAATGGGTTTGGGGTGGAAACGTTGGAGTTTGTACTGTTTTATTTTGGTGGTTTCGGGGGATCTTACGATTTAGGGGGGCTATCTTGCGATTTTTGCACTCCATTTTGCGATTCTAAGATTGGATCTTGCGATTTAGGGGTCCTATCTTGCGATTCCACACACCTTTCTTGCCATTCCTAATTTATGGAGGCGGATCTTGCGATTTGCGGACTCTATTTTGCGATTCTAAGTCTGTATCTTGCGATTTAGGGGTCCTATCTTGTGATTCCACACAACTATCTCCCGTTTCCGGAACTCTATCTTCCTATTCTCCACACACTAAAAAAGCCACCCCTTAAAGGTAGCTTTTTTATCATCACATAAAATCTTGTAATAATGTATTAAATTCTTTCTCACTCATCTTCAAATTCTGGTCTGCAAGTGGTGTTGGTGCATAACCAGGAACTTGCTCTTGATAGGAAGGTGCTTCTTCATTTTGATAAATGATTCCTGTTACTAATCCTTCGTTCTCCATGACAACTTGCATTGCTTGTTCGCGATTTGTATGGTCGTAGCCTTCTACATCGGAAAGCTTTGTTAAGTTTTCTTTGAACCAGTCATAGGTATTTACTTTATTGTACGTTACACAAGGACTGAACACATTGATGAAAGAAAAACCTTTATGGTTAATACCAGCCTCAATAATGGCAGTTAGTTCTTTAATATCAGAAGAGAAACCTTGTGCTACAAAAGTAGCTCCTGATGTTAGTGCTAGTTCTAGTGGTTTAAGAGAAGGCTCGATTGCTCCACCTGGAGTGGATTTCGTTTTAAATCCTTCTGCTGAGCGTGGAGAAGTTTGCCCTTTTGTTAAACCGTAAATTTGGTTGTCCATGACTACGTATGTTAAGTCGATATTACGTCGAATGGAATGAATTGTATGGCCGATACCGATTGCAAACCCGTCTCCGTCTCCACCAGAAGCAATTACATGCAGATCTTTATTTGCCATTTTCAAGCCTTGTGCAATCGGAAGTGCACGTCCGTGAATACCATGGAAACCATATGAATGGATATAGCCGGAAATACGTCCTGAACAGCCGATTCCTGAAATTACCGCTAGGTCGTGGGGCTGAATGCCAACATTGGCTGCCGCACGTTGAATAGCTGCTTGAACGGAGAAGTCGCCACATCCTGGGCACCAGTTTGGTTTTACATTATTACGAAAGTCTTTAAATGTTACCATTATTTAAGCAACTCCTTTACTTGTTTTTCAAGCTGTAATGGTAAGAATGGGGTTCCATCATATTTCAATACATTGATTACTTTATCATGACCGCCAACATTCATTTTTAAAATGTTTGCTAATTGGCCTGTTGCGTTATTTTCCACAACGACTACTTTTTTCGCATTTGCTACTAGTGGTTGCACTTCTTTTGCTGGGAATGGGTGGATCAAGCGGATATGTGCATGATTCACTTTCATTCCTTGTGCAATTAGCGTTTGCTGTAATTCTTCTAATACACCTCTAGTAGAATTGAATCCTACGAATAGAATGTCAGCTTCTTCATAAGGTGCACTTACATAAACTGGGTCGCTGAAGTTCACATGTTGTAGCTTTTTCATTCGTTTATCCATTTGCGCTTTTCGGTTTGATGCTGCTTCTGAAGGTTTACCCGTTTCATCATGCTCAACGCCTGTAACGTGGTGAATGGCATGTTTCGTACCAGGTAATACACGAGGAGAAACACCATCTTCTGTTACTTCATAACGTTTGAAGTATGATTTATCTTCTGCTTCTGGTATTTCATCTGTATTTATTAGGTTACCACGGCGAATTTCGATTTTAGAATAATCAAATGGATCTACTGTTTGTTTACCGAGTGAAAGCTGTAAATCCGATAAAATAATAACTGGAAGCTGTAGTTCTTCTGCTATATTAAAAGCTTGAATCGTATCATAAAATGCTTCTTCACCCGTACTTGGTGCTATAACTACTTTTGGAATCTCCCCATGTGTACCATAAATCATTTGCATAAGGTCCGATTGCTCTTGTTTTGTTGGAAGTCCAGTAGATGGTCCCCCACGCTGCGTATCAACAATAACTAATGGCTGCTCTGTCATACCTGAAAGACCAATCGCTTCCATCATTAAAGATAAACCAGGGCCCGCCGATGCTGTAAATGCACGTACACCACCGTAGTTAGATCCAATCGCCATTGTAGCTGCCGCGATTTCGTCTTCTGTTTGAATAACTGCTCCTCCAAATAAAGGCAGCTTTTTAATCATATATTCCATAATTTCAGAAGCTGGCGTAATTGGATATGCTGCCATAAATCGAACTCCCGCAGCCAAAGCTCCTAGTGCGATTGCATCATTACCAATCATAAACAGTCGGTGTTTGCCGTCTGCAGGGACAAGTTCCCATTCACCTAAACGGTCTCCTAGCTGTTCAGCCATCGTATCGAAGCCTTGTTGGATCGCTTGCATATTCTTCTCAACAACTTCTTGTCCTTTTTTACCAAATATCTCATCTACAACTTCTTGGAAAACTGCTTTATCTAGATTTAATAAGGCAGATGTAGCTCCTATTGCTACCATGTTTTTCATAAGAGATGTACCTAATTCAGCAGCAACCTCTGTAAATGGAACAATATACATTGGGGCAACGCAATCTTCCGGTGCTACTGGTGAGAATTTAGCATCTGCTAGAATAATGCTCTTTTCGGTTAGTTCTTTGTAGTTCACATCTATTGTTTCTTGATCGAAGGCTACTAAAATATCTAAATCATCTGGGATTGTACGCACTTGTGTAGGACGTACACAGATTTTGTTGTTTGTGTGGCCACCTTTAATTCGAGAAGAGAAATGACGGTATCCGTACAAATAATATCCGAGGCGGTTCATCGCCATAGAGAAAATTTCCCCTGTACTTTCAATACCCTCTCCTTGCTGCCCTCCTACTTTCCAAGAAAGCTGTTGCAACATATATAAACATCTCCTTACTGTCTCGTTGAATACTATTTTCTATTATTAAATGTTTTTTTACCTTCATAAGTTTACCATGAAGTAGTACGATTCACTATGTATTCACAATGTTTTTCCTCAAAATCAGACCTTTGACGGAATCAAATCGTCACAATATATTCTAATAAATAAAATGAAGTCGCTACGTTTTACAGTAGCGACTTCACGGTTATTTTACCTTTTTCTCTACTAATAACTTCAAAGCAGTTCGATCTTCACCCGATATGATGATATCTGTGAAAGCAGGTGAACAAGTTAAGTCTGTACCACTAGGTGCAACAAATCCTCTTGCGATGGCAATTGCCTTAATTGCCTGATTTAGTGCGCCTGCCCCTACTGCTTGCATCTCTGCATACCCTTGTTCTCTAATTACTGCAACAAGTGCTCCAGCAACTGAATTGGGGTTAGAACGAGAAGATACTTTTAAAGAATCCACTATCATTTCTCCTTTTATAGCTAGATTATGAACTTGCTTTCGTCCATAACCTACCTTATGCTTCGGAGTGATTATTTAGACTCTATTAGCCTTGAAATGGATAATCATCATTAATATAAACTCGTTCTTGGTGAACAGCTTTCCCCGTAGCATTATCTACTTCTACGAAAAAACCACTTAATACGGAACGACCACTTTTCGGTACTTCAAAACGAGTCGGCAAATTCGTTTGAAAACGATATAATACATCCTCTTTTTTCATCCCTAATACTTCATCGTAAGGCCCGGTCATTCCAACGTCAGTTATATACGCTGTACCGCCTGGTAATATACGAGAGTCTGCTGTTTGCACATGTGTATGCGTTCCTACAACGACTGATGCTTTCCCATCTAGATGCCAACCAAAAGCAATTTTTTCACTTGTTGCTTCCGCATGAAAATCAACAAAAACAATTGGTGATAATTTCTTCGCTTCTTCTACTAGCTCTGTCGCTTTTTTAAATGGATCATCATGAGGTGGCAAGAATGTTCTACCATGCATATTAATTACCGAAATAGTTTGCCCATTTTTCGTTACAGACGTCATCCCTTTTCCTGGTGCTTCTTCTGAAAAATTGGCAGGACGAATCAAATAATCCGTATCATCAATAAAGTCCATAATTTCTTTTTGATCCCAAGTATGGTTACCCATCGTAACCACATCTACACCCATATATAGCAGGTCTTGAAAAATTTTCTTCGTAATGCCGCGACCAGCCGCAGCATTTTCACCATTTGCAATGACAACATCTGGATTATATTTTCTTTTTAATCTTGGTAAATAACTTTCTAGTGTATCCCTACCAATCGAACCAACGATATCTCCTATAAATAAAATCTTCATTATTTACCCACTTCCTTAACGAAAAAAAGGCTTCTTAGTAGAAGCCTTCCTTCTATTTTGCGTATTCTACAGCTCTTGTTTCTCGAATAACAGTTACTTTAATATGACCAGGATAATCTAGTTCTTCTTCGATTCGCTTACGGATATCTCTTGCCAAACGATGAGCAGTAATATCATCGATTTGATCTGGACGAACCATAATACGAATCTCTCTTCCTGCTTGAATCGCAAAAGATTTTTCCACGCCATCATAGGATTCCGAAATTTCTTCCAGTTTCTCTAAACGACGAATGTAGTTTTCTAATGTTTCACTTCTTGCACCAGGTCGTGCTGCGGATAATGCATCTGCAGCTGCAACTAATACGGCAATAACAGAAGTTGCTTCTGTGTCGCCATGGTGAGATGCAATACTATTGATAACAACTGGATGTTCTTTGTATTTCGTTGCAAGCTCTACACCAATTTCAACATGACTTCCTTCTACTTCATGGTCAATTGCTTTCCCGATGTCGTGAAGTAATCCTGCACGTCTTGCAAGTGTTACATCTTCTCCAAGCTCAGCAGCAAGTAAGCCAGCTAAAACCGCTACTTCTGTTGAATGCTTCAATACGTTTTGACCGTAGCTTGTACGGTAACGTAAACGACCAAGGATTTTGATCAAGTCAGGATGTAAATTATGAACGCCTACATCAAATGTAGTTTGTTCTCCGATTTCTCGAATCTGTTCATCTACTTCTCTTCTCGATTTTTCTACCATTTCCTCAATACGGGCTGGATGAATTCGTCCATCTTGCACTAATTTTTCTAGTGCTAGACGAGCAGTTTCTCTTCGTATCGGATCAAATCCTGATAGTATAACAGCTTCTGGTGTATCATCAATGATTAAATCGATGCCAGTTAAAGTTTCGAGCGTACGAATATTACGACCTTCACGGCCAATGATACGGCCTTTCATTTCGTCATTCGGTAGATTAACAACGGAAACGGTTGTTTCTGCTACATGATCAGCTGCAAATCGTTGCAACGCAAGTGAAAGAATTTCACGAGACTTCTTATCCGCCTCTTCTTTTGCTCTTGTCTCCGATTCTTTTGTCATAACAGCGATATCCGTAGCCAGCTCATTTTCTACTTCTTGAAGAATAACAGCTCTTGCTTCTTCACGTGTTAATGTAGAAATTCGTTCAAGTTCACTTTGTTGTTTATCAACAAGCTCGTCCACTTTACTTTCTTTTCGTTCGATATGCTGTTGTCTTTCGGTTAGAGCATCTTCTTTACGCTCAAGACCTACTTCTCTCTTGTTTAGAGCATCATCCTTACGATCAAGGTTCTCTTCTCTTTGTAATAACCGATTTTCCTGTTTTTGCAGTTCCATACGGCGTTCACGGATGTCAGATTCTGCTTCATTTCGTAATTGGTGAGTTTCATCTTTGGCTTCTAGTAATGCTTCTTTCTTTAATGCTTCTGCTTCTCGCTTTGCTTCATCTAAGATGAGTGCAGAAGATTGTTTTGCACCAGTCACTTTTGAATCGTTCACGTTTTTCAGATAAATATAACCAACAACGGCACCGACGAAAAGACCAAGCAAAGCGGAGATGATAATTTCATATGGCATTCGAACACCCCCTATTGCTATTCTTTTTAAGTTTCAGTCGGCTCATATATGAAAGTACATATATGTATTGCCTTTTCATTATTTTATAAAGAAATTATACAATTTTAATTGTATAGATGTAGAAATACTCTGTCAAGGAAACGATAGGAATATTATTGGTTTCTACCTGGTTTTTTATGAAAATGCGTAATTGCTTTAAAAGAAATACTGAAATCTTACTTCATTAAATAGGGATTACAAGTCTTAGTGAGTTTGAAGGGATTATTCGCTAGTATTTAGTATAAAGACATTTTGCTTTGCGTGGTCGTTCGACGTACAGTTTTGTCGCTAACGCCAGCGCGCTAAATCCCAAAAATAATATTGGATAATTAACCCCCAAAAAATGGATAAGAGCAATCAATTCTTATCTATGAGCAACTAAATTAACCTCGAAAGCAACCAACTTTTCATATAGCAAGTACAGTTAGAGTGAGACAGCAATGAATAGGGCATATGCTATAAGGATACTGTTCTATAGTTTGCTATAATCCACCTGCTAAGTAAAAAGAATTCGCTAGATTGGTTTTGTCGTGTTTGATGCTTACTATGTCGTGTAAAACCACATACTGGAATTTAAAGCAAGCGAATCTTGATTAAATTGGAATTTTGACCAGTGCTCCAGCTAGGCTATTAAAATGTAGCTCAGCGGTTCTGAATCCTAGTGCAAACTTATTATTGCGTATTATCCTTTAAAACGAATGCTAAAATATCAAAAAAAGTCCCTCAACAAGTTGAGAGACTTTGATTATTTTATTCTTCATCTAATAGTAATTCAAACTCTTCGTCTTCTTCTTCAGGTTCGTGACCTGCAATTGTATAAGAAGATGCAGCAAGTCCTAGAGATTCGCGGATTTTCAAAGCGATTTCGCTTTTAATAGTTGGATTTTCTTTTAGGAATTGTTTTGCATTTTCTCTACCTTGTCCTAAACGTTCTTCGTTGTATGCATACCAAGAACCGCTTTTTTGGATGATGTCCATTTCTGAACCAAGATCGATAATTTCTCCTTCTTGCGAAATTCCTTCTCCGTACATAATATCTACTTCAGCTGTTCTAAATGGTGGCGCTACTTTGTTTTTAACTACTTTAACTTTCGTTTTGTTCCCCATAATATCCGTGCCTTGCTTAATTGCTTCTGCGCGTCTTACTTCTAAACGTACGGAACTATAGAATTTAAGTGCGCGTCCACCTGGAGTGACTTCTGGATTTCCGAACATTACTCCAACTTTTTCACGAATTTGGTTGATGAAGATTGCAATCGTGTTAGATTTGTTAATAACACCTGAAAGTTTACGTAATGCTTGAGACATTAGTCGAGCTTGAAGACCAACGTGTGAATCTCCCATTTCCCCTTCAATCTCTGCTTTTGGAACAAGGGCAGCTACTGAGTCAATTACTAAAATTTCTACAGCACCGCTTCGAACTAATGCTTCTGCAATTTCAAGCGCCTGCTCTCCAGTATCTGGTTGTGATAAAAGTAATTCATCAATATTTACACCTAGTTTTTGAGCGTAAACTGGGTCTAATGCATGCTCTGCATCGATAAATGCTGCTTGACCGCCATTTTTTTGTACTTCTGCAATCGCGTGAAGTGCAACAGTTGTTTTACCCGAACTTTCTGGACCGTATATTTCGATAATACGGCCTCTTGGATATCCGCCTATTCCTAATGCTGCATCAAGTGCTAAAGAACCACTTGAAGAAGTAGATATTTCACGGTCCGTTTTTTCTCCTAATTTCATAATGGAACCTTTACCGAATTGCTTTTCTATTTGTTTTAACGCCATATCGAGCGCTGCTTTACGATCATTAGCCAACTATATTTCCTCCTTAGAAGATTCTCTGATTTTTATTTCTATCTCTACTATACTAGGTTTTTGAGAAATACACAAGAAAAAAGCGAACGTTTATTCGTTCATTTTTGCGTCTATTTCATTTTAGTTACTAAAAACAGCCCAAAATTCAATTTAGGGCTGTTTTCTATGTTCAAAATTCAATTTCTATAGTCCTCGATCATGCAGTAAGCGTATTAAATAATGGATGGTAAACTTTACAGCTCTTAATCTGTTTGTATTTCGCATACCTGATAGGCTTAACTTGTAAGAAACAGGTGCCGCATCGTCAAAAGCGATACCAATCCAAACTGTACCTGCCGGTTGACCACCGTGCCCGTCTGGACCAGCTGCTCCTGTAATGCCAACACCAATATTAGTATCAAACTTCTCTCTTACACGCATAGCCATTTCCTCTGCACATTGACTAGATACTACGGTGAATTCGTTAATCGTGTCTTCATTTACGCCTAATTGCTGTATCTTTATATCCTCTGTATACGTAATCATACCACCAACTAGTGCCTGCCCCATACCTGAAACTGCAGCAAGCTCCGCTTGAAAAAGTCCTGCTGTCATACTTTCTGCGGCAGAGATCGTTAAATTATTTTCAACCAAAATATCTCGAAGCTTTGATGCAAGGGAATCATTATTATAGCCATACACAAACTTTCCTACACGATTGTAAATCTCCGTTTGTAAGACATCAATAAGTTTCCAAGCCTCTTCCTCTGTTTCACTTTTAGCCGTTAATCGTAAGGTAACTTCTCCGTCAGACGCTAGTGGTGCAAGCGTTGGGTTCGTTTGATTGTACAATAAATCTTGGACTTCGGTTTCTAGCTCTGCTTCTCCAATGCCATAAAATCGCATAACATGTGACTTAATAATGGATTCATTATGTAGTAGCTTAGAAAGGATAGGTTTCGCTTCGAATTGGAACATTGGCTCCATTTCTTTCGGTGGGCCTGGTAGTAGAATATACGAATGCGTTTCCGTCGATAAAAACATTCCAGGTGCCATTCCGTGCTTATTTTCTAAAACAGTACAGCCTTCTAAAACAAGTGCTTGTTTTTTATTGTTTTCTGTCATATTTCGGTTCATGCGCTTGAAAAAATCTTCAATATAAATGAGAGCATGTTGATCTAATACAAGGTTTTTGTTTAGATGTTTCGAAATTGTCTCTTTCGTTAAATCATCTTTTGTAGGCCCCAATCCTCCTGTAAAAATAATCAGATCTGCTCGATTCTCCGCAATTTTAATAGATTCTACCAAGCGGTCGGGATTATCACCAACAACACTATGATAATAAACATCGATTCCTAACTCCGCTAGCTGAGAAGAGATGAACCGAGCATTTGTATTGGAAATTTGACCTAATAATAATTCGGAACCTACCGCAATAATTTCAGCTTTCATAAAAAACTTCCTTCCTACTTAGAATCCAGTAACACTCTACGATTTAGATAAAAATAATCAAAACCGGACCATACAGTAAAGAGTAAACAAACATACAGCATAATCATATCAAACGGAATATGGAACATTTCAAAAAACACATTTCCTAATAATAAAGAAGAAACTGCGATAATTTGTGTCCACATTTTAATCTTGCCAAGCTGGTTGGCAGCTACGACTTCTCCTTCGTTAGCAAGGATCAAACGTAGCCCTGTTACCGCAAACTCACGGCTAATGATTAAAATAACTACCCAAGCTGGAGCTGAACCCAGCTGCACTAAAATAATGAGAGCAGCAGACACTAGCAACTTATCTGCCAGTGGATCCAAAAATTTTCCCATATTCGTTACTAAGTTATGTTTTCTTGCATAGTAACCATCAATAAAGTCTGTAATCGATGCAACTATAAAAATTATCGCTCCGATTAAATGTCCCATCGGAATTGTTGCACCAAGAAAGCTAATATCACCCCAGTTAAAAGGGACAAGCATAAACAACATAAATACTGGTATTAAAAAAATTCGGAACATCGTTATTTGATTCGGTATATTCATTTATATGTAACTCCTTTCACTTTCAAACAAAATAGCCATCTATAAGATGACTATTTTTGAAACTGTATGACTAAGTTTTGCGTAACCATATCTGTTGGAAATTCAACTACTTGGTCATTGATAGACACGGTATTACCAGGAGTCGAACCGAGGCGTACTCGAACTTTTGATGAGTTAGTCACGTCTAATTCGAATGTCTCACCAGCGCTAACTGCTTGGTCTACCAAAATCTTATTGTCCTGATCTCTTATGTTCAACCAAGTTTTGTTCGTCGCAACTACTTTCAATACATAGTTTTCTCCACCAGTTAAATTATACGTAGACGTTTCCCCTTGTGTTTCCACAAAAGTAAGCTGCTCTTCGGCAACAGGCTCTTCTTCTACTACTTCTTCCTCCACCGGCTCTTCTGGCTCTTCTTTTTCCTGTTCTTCCACGACTGGATCTTTTGTATTGTGCTCTGATTGAGGTTTTTGTTCAATCACCACATTATCATTTGGTTCCACCACATCTTTGGAATCTTCGGGTTTATTTTGATATAAAATCCAAACAATTACAATAATTGCAATGATGAACAGTGCAACAACAATCATTGGGAAAGCTTCCATAAATTTATTCGACGTACGTCCACCTAAACTTCTTCTAGAGGGCGTCGCAGGAATACTTTTAGAAACGTCGTCATTTGTAGGAGAAGGGATATCAGTTTTATACGACTCCAAAAGCTCGTCTCCGTTCAAACCGACTGCCTCTGCGTATTGCTTTATAAATGCGCGCACATAAAATGCGCCAGGCATTGTGGCATAATTTCCTTCTTCTATACCAGTTAAATACCTTTTTGAATTTTTGTTATTTCTTGTAAATCATCAATACTATAACCTTTTGCTAATCTCGCTTCTTTTAAGCGAGCGCCAAGTTCCGTCAACTAAAACACCTGCCCGTTAAAAATTAAATCCACCAAATCCGCCGAATCCACTCATTCCTTTATCCGACATGCTGTGGTTTTTCTCCATCATTTCATACGAAATCTCTTCTTCGGGATTGTGACGAAGCTCAATAATATAATCAAAATCATCAATAGAATACTCGGAGTGTTGAATGAACATATCTGGATGCTCTACTACTTTAATCGTAGGCATTCGCATCATTTCCCTTACTAACATTTGATGTTTTTCATCATTTGAATTCCTTGTCACAATGCCATCGAGGATGAAAATATTGCGATCGCTAAACTCGTCCCCTATAAGTTGGCTTCTGATGGTTTGTTTAATCATGGTAGAAGAAAGAAAAATCCACTTTTTATTTGCACAAACGCTTGCAGCGACAACCGATTCTGTTTTACCGACACGTGGCATTCCCCTAATGCCAATCAACTTATGGCCTTCTTGTTTAAAAATTTCAGCCATGAAGTCCACTAAAATTCCCAACTCATTGCGGACAAATCGGAATGTTTTTTTGTCATCTGCATCTCGTTGAATATAGCGACCATGACGCACTGCCAACCGATCTCTTAACTTCGGTTCCCTATATTTAGTCAATTGGATCGTTTCCATTGTCGAAGCAATATGTTCAAAGCGTTCAATATTTTCCTTTTTTTCTGCTTTAATAAGCATACCACGTCTGCCTTCATCTACGCCATTAATCGTAACAATATTTACACGAAGCATCCCAAGTAATGAAGCAATATCCCCTAAAAGACCTGGACGATTTATTTGAATCTCGTATTCAAAAAACCACTCACTTGCCATACATATCTGTCCTCTCTCGTTAGATGACGTTATTTACCTATTATAAGTTCTATCATATATGAATTTCGAGGCGAATAAAAGAAAAAAGAAAAGAGCACGATTCTCTCTCTTCTCTCTAAAAATACTACTTAAATATACCATCCGCCGTTAATACGGATAATTTGGCCAGTAATATAGTTTGCTTTTTCGCTAGCTAAAAAAACGACCGCATCCGCAACGTTTTGTGTTGTACCAAAAACGCCTGCAGGTATTTCTTCTAATAATAACGTCCGAGCTTCGGTTTCCACATGCATATTCATCTTCGTATCGATAAAACCTGGTGCTACCGCATTTACCGTAATCTTAGAATGTGCGACTTCTTTTGCATAAGCTTTCACAAATGCATGCTGGGCTCCCTTTGCAGCAGAGTATGCCGCTTCATAGGAAGCCCCCGTCTCCCCCCAAATAGATCCAACGAAAATAATCGAGCTATGCAGATGTTTTCGAAGCTTCGGTGTCACTTTACCTAATAGAAACATCGGATGTTCCACATGGACTAGAAATAACTGACGTATATCTTCTAGCGGAGTTTCTTCCAACCCTTTATATAAGCTATGCCCATGAGCGAAAACAATAGAATGAAGGGAAAAGATTGAATTTGCTAGTTTTTCAATAGAGCCGGGTTCCCTCATATCCGCTTGTATAAGCATAAATTCTTGTGTCGGGTATAAACGCTCCAAATCTTCCATAAGCGTGCTTACACGCATTTTATTGCTTGAATAATGTAGATATAGGGACCACCCTGCTTCAGCTAGGCTACGACAAATGGTGTCCCCTATTTCTCCTGAAGCCCCTAACACTAATGCAAACTTTTTATTCATTACCGTTTTTCTCGAATGGAACGACCTTGAATACAGTGTGTGTCTGTTCATCCTTCAAAGATTCCAGTGCCTGCATCACTTGTTCCAGCTTAAGATTTTCAAGGGCTGGTACAACGTCAAATAAATTCATATCGTTAAAGGAGTATCTTGTAAATTGGTTTGCGATGTATTCGATTGAATTCAATGCACGTAAGAAAAAGCCAATTTTTTTACGTGTAACCCGCTTTAAATCCTCTTCCGTAAACTGTCCTTCTTTTGCTAATGATTGAATCGATTGTTTAATTTTCTCGACAAGTTGTTCCGGGTTAACGGTATCCGAGCCGATCATCGTAAATCCGTATCCTTTTTCCATTGAAAAGTCTGCTGAATACGATTCATCGATTAATCCTTTTTCATAAACGTCTTGATAAAATGCAGATGTTCTTCCGAATAAGAGTTCAATTGCCACTTGCATGGATAACTCATAATTCAGCATTTCTTCTCCAGAAATATCGGTATTCGTTGCCTTAATACCATAAATAACTTTTGGTTTTTGGACATCCATTTGCAAGCTGCGCTCTGAAAAAGCAACATTCGTTTGTTCAGTCGGGAAAAATCGTTTAATTTCCTGTGGCGCTTCAAAAGTTTTCGCCGCTTGGTCTTGTTTGATAAAATCCATCATTTCCAGTGGATTCACCGCACCTACAACAAATACTGTCATATTAGATGGATGATAAAACGTGTTGTAGCATTCATATAAATGATCTGCCGTAATTTTATCAATAGACTCTATCGTTCCTGCAATATCAATTTTCACGGGATGGTCCTTATACATATTTTCAATAGCTCCAAAGTATAAGCGCCAATCGGGCTGGTCATCATACATGGTGATTTCCTGCCCAATGATCCCTTTTTCTTTTTCGACGGTTTCTTCTGTGAAATAAGGCTGCTGCACAAAATCGAGTAAAGTCTTTGTATTATCTAATACATGATCAGTAGAAGAGAATAGATAAGTCGTTTTTGTAAAAGAAGTGAAAGCGTTGGCTGAAGCACCTTTTTCACTAAACTGTTGAAAAACGTCTCCTTCTTCTTTTTCAAACATTTTATGCTCTAGAAAGTGAGCTATACCATCAGGAACGATTACAGGTTCCGTTTTACCAAGGGGAATAAATTCACGGTCAATCGATCCATACTTCGTTGAAAAGGTTACAAATGTCTTGGAAAATCCCTTTTTCGGTAAAATATATACTTCTAAGCCATTCGGCAATTGCTCATGGTATAACGTTTCTTCTAATTGTTCAAAATAAGTTTCATTCATTGCCTGCACCTTCCTTACCAGATAGGAAATAGACGAATTCCTTTTCTATTTTCTGAGCCATTTGACTGATTTGTTCCTTTGTTACAGTGGACCATTTGGCAACCCAGTCTTCTACTGTAAACGACTCATTTAATTCTTTATATTGATCGTAAATTTCAATTTGCGCGCGAGCAGAATCCATTGCTTCTTTCAATTGATTTGATAGCATCGACTTTGTTTGATTTATTTCTAGGTCTGTAATATTTCCTTCTTGCATCGTTTTTAACTGTTCATCTATTAACTTTACCGCTTTTTCCTGTAAATTAGCATCGATTCCTGCTAGGACAAATATTAAGCCATATAAGGATGCATAACTACTAGACGCATAATAGGCCATGCTTTCTTTTTCTCGCACGTTCATGAATATTTTGGAATGTGAAAAGCCTCCTAAAATGCCGTTTGTCATCTGCATAACAGGAAACTCCTCCGAAAAGAAAGTAATAGGTGTACGATAGGCGATATGCAGTTTTCCTTGTTTCATATCTTGTATTTCATGTAAGAACCCATTTTCGGTAGATACCTTTGCTGCCTCTACGTCACGTGACAGTTCGGTGGATCGAGCTGTAAATGGAAAATGGCTAGCTATTTTTTCTTTGATTTCTTCTACATTTACATCTCCAACAACATATATGGACAAATTATCTTCTGTTAGAATGGTTTGGTGCATCGCTACAAGTTGTTCGTTTGTTACAGCTTTTACTGCCTTAACTGTACCATTTGCAGAAATAGAAGCAGGGTGATTTGGGCGAATATTCTCTAGCAAACGTTGCTGCGCATATCTTGTTTTGTCGTCATACATCGATTGTATACGTTCGACGACTTGATCTTTTTCTCTAGTGACAATTGAATCTACAAATTTTCCATCTACCAACCTTGGTTTAAATAAGACGGTATGTAATAAGTTGAAGACTTCATCTACTACTTTTTCGTTGGATAAATAAGCATCATTTACCGTTTCCGCATTCAGTGAAAAAATATGATGGGCGCCTTTTTTCCCTGTATCAAAATATAATACAGCACCATATAAATCATCTAAACGTTTACGAAAATCTGCATTAGTTTCATATTCGGCATTGCTATACTGCAATACATTCGCTAAAACAGCACGGATCGCTGCTTGTTCCTCGGTTAATTGTTGTTTCCATTTGAACGATATATTAATCGTTTTAAATTGTTCGGTCGGTCTTACATAAAGCTTAACGCCTTGGGCAAGTTCGAATTGTTGAAACATGTTGTGATCCCCCTTTTTCTTCTAGTTTATCTCTTATACCATTTTACTATACATGTAGTCCTTATAACTGTACAAACAAAAAGGGACCAAATTTAATTGGTCCCTCACGTTTTATCGTTTTCCTTTAATATATGGTACACCACTGGCTTTTGGTGCATGTGCTTTTCCGATAAATCCAGCTACCGCTAAAATCGTCAATACATATGGTAAGATATGCAAGTAATAGCTCGGTATTTGATCGATATATGGAATTTGCCCACCAATAATACTTAATGCCTGCGCAAAACCGAAGAATAATGCTGCTCCAAGCGCTCCTAGTGGATGCCATTTCCCGAAAATCATCGCAGCAAGTGCCATGAACCCTTGTCCATTAATCGTTGTATGACTAAATTCCCCAGAAATAGCTTGTGCATAAACTGCTCCACCGACTCCTGCAAGCATCCCCGATAAAATAACCGCAATATAGCGCATTTTCGTAACATTAACACCCATCGTGTCCGCAGCCATTGGGTGCTCCCCTACTGCGCGAAGACGTAAACCAAACGGTGTTTTATAAATAACAAACCACGCACCGATTGCTACGATAAAAGCTAAAATGGATGTCGAATAAACATCTTTAAAAAACATAGGTCCCAGAACTGGAATATCACTTAAAAAAGGAATATCGAATCGGACGAAACGTTCTTGAATATAATCTGTTTGCCCTTTACCATAAATCATTTTAACAGAGAACAATGCAATTGCGACACCTAGCATATTGATCGCTACACCGGAAATCGTTTGATCTGCACGGAAGGAAATAGTTGCTACCGCATGCATAATTGCAAATATACCAGAGACAATCATTGCTGCAACTATGGACACCCATGGAGTCATCGAACCGAAAGTATCGACAAATGTAAGGTTGAAAATAATGCCGATAAATGCCCCCATTACCATTAAACCTTCAAGTCCGATATTAACAACACCGGAACGTTCGGAGAAAACCCCACCGATTGCTGTAAAGACTAGCGGAGCGGCATAAAATATGGCCGACGGAATAATGAAATATAGAACCTCTAAAAAGCTCATGTTATTTCGCCTCCTTTTTCTTGTTCGTCTTTACAAGGAAATAGCGAATAATGTAACCACATGCTACAAAGAAAATAATAAGCGCGATAACAATCGAAACGATTTCAACCGGTATACCGGCCGCATTTGGCATATTTAATGAGCCAAATTTCAACGCACCGAATAAGGTTGCACCGAAGACTACCCCGAGCGGCGTATTTGCACCTAAAAGAGCTACTGCTATTCCGTCAAATCCGATTCCCGTAAAGCCACCTTTTACACTCGCATATTGGAATGTACCAAGCGCTTCCATCGCACCTGCTAAACCTGCAAATGCTCCGGAAATAACCATCGAAAGGATAATATTTTTATTTACATTCATACCAGCATACTCAGATGCATTCTTATTGAATCCAACTGCCTTCAATTCAAAACCAGTCGTCGTTTTTTCTAATATGAACCACATCACAAATACCATTGCCAGTGCAATGAAGATACCATAATGCAATCTCGAATAATCTGTTAAACTTTCAAAAAATACTGATTTCAAAGAAGCCGTTTCTTTAATAGTACCTGTCGTTTCTTTGCCATTGGCAACCATTCGTGTAAGTACATTTGTCGTATGAAGCGCAATGTAGTTCATCATAATCGTTACAATAACTTCATGCACTTGTAATTTGGCTTTTAAAAGACCAGGTATAAATGCCCACAAACCACCTGCTACTGCAGCAGCGATAATCGCTAATGGTAAATGGATATACATTGGTAGATCGAACGCAATTCCCACATATGCAGCTGCAAACCAACCGACTAACAATTGTCCTTCTACCCCGATATTAAATAGTCCTGTACGGAAAGCAAACGCAACTGCTAACCCTGATAATAAGTACGGAGTTATTTGGCGGATAGTTTCTCCTATTGTATAGGAATCTCCAAAAATACCATTCCAAAGTGCAGAATAACCTGCAATTGGATCGTATCCACTTACTACCATCACTACTGCTCCTACAAGTAAACCTAATATAACGGAAATAACAGGGACAAGTATATTAACTACTCTATTCGGCATGCTTATTATCCCCCTGTTTTGTCACTTTTTCTCTTGTGCTTTGACCTGCCATTAACAGACCTAATTCTTGCTCAGTTGTTTCTTTTGGCAATACAGTGTCGACTATATGTCCATCATGAATAACCGCGATACGATCCGATACATTCATTACTTCATCTAGTTCAAACGACAGTAATAGTACCGCTTTTCCTTTATCTCGTTGCTCGATTAATCGTTGATGGATAAATTCAATTGCACCAACATCTAATCCCCTAGTTGGAAGAGCTGCGATTAATAACTCTGGGTTACGTTCGATTTCTCGACCAATAATCGCTTTTTGTTGGTTACCCCCCGATAAAGCACGCGCCGGAGTATATTCTCCTTGCGTTCGCACATCATATTCTCTAATGATTTTCTGTGCTAATTCTGAAACTTTTCCATAATTCATAATTCCATTTTTAGAAATTGGATTTTCATAATAAGTTTGTAAAGCAATATTATGTCCAATTGGGAAATCCAATACTAGTCCATGTTTATGACGGTCCTGTGGTATATGTCCAATACCTGATTCCGTCACTTTACGAGGCTTCTTATTCGTTATATCTTGTCCATTGATCGAGATGGAGCCGCTTTTTGACTTTCTTAATCCGGCAATGGCTTCTATTAACTCGGATTGGCCATTTCCATCAATTCCAGCAATACCTAAAATCTCACCTTTACGCACTGTTAAACTCAAATCTTTTACTCTTTCCACACCACGATAATCGGTAACAACTAGATTTTTTATAACTAAAGCATCATCACTAGGATTCGCATCCACTTTAACAGTTGTAAAATCTACTTGTCTACCAACCATTAGAGAGGCAAGTTCATTAGGATTCGTTTCAGCCGTGATAACGGTTCCAATTCCTTCTCCTTTACGGATAACGGTTACTCTGTCTGAAACGTCCATAATCTCTTTTAGTTTGTGCGTGATGATAATAATTGATTTTCCTTCTTGAATGAGTCTTTTCATAATTTGAATGAGCTCAATTATTTCTTGGGGAGTAAGAGATGCAGTCGGTTCATCGAATATTAATATCTCTGCTCCTCGATATAGTGTTTTTAAAATTTCCACACGTTGTTGCATACCAACAGATATATCTTCAATTTTAGCGTAAGGATCAACCGCCAACCCATACATTTCTGATAGGGATTGGATTTTTTTCGCAGCATCTTTAATGTCGATAACACCGCTTTTCGTTAGTTCGTTCCCTAAAATAATGTTTTCTGTTACAGTGAAATTTTCTACAAGCATAAAATGCTGATGAACCATACCAATTCCAAGGTCGTTTGCTACGTTTGGATCCGTTATTTTCACAGTCTTCCCTTTTACTTTTATCTCGCCGGCTTCCGGTTGATATAGACCAAATAGCACATTCATGAGAGTGGATTTTCCAGCTCCATTTTCCCCTAGAAGAGCATGAATCTCTCCTTTTTTTAATTGGAGAGTAATATTATCATTCGCAACAAATGATCCAAACTCTTTTCGAATGCCTATCATCTCTATTACATATTCCAATGAATTCACTCCCTACTATACTAGTACAAAATTAATACAGGAAAGACTTTAAATTTTTAAAATCTTTCATCTATTAATTAAAATATCATAAAGACCGATTCACATCGATCTTTATGATGTTCGTATAACTAATTATTCAACTGTTTCAGGAACAGTAATTTCACCAGAAGCAACTTTATCGGAATACTCTTTGATTTGGTCTAAAATTTCTTGTGGAATAGCCCCACGTGAATCAGCAAGTTCAACGCCATTTTCAGCTAGTCCATAAGTTAAAGTAGTACCACCTGGGAAGTTTCCAGCCATTGCATCATTCGCAACATCTTGTACCGCAGTTCCAACTTTTTTCAACATGGAAGTAAGTGTTACGTTAGAATCACCAACAGCACCTTCTTCGTATTGGTCAGAGTCAACTCCGATTACCCATACATTTGCATTCAGATCTTTTGTTTTACGTTCTTTTGCTTCCGCAAATACACCGTTACCAGTACCACCAGCAGCGTGTGCAATAATATCTACACCTGAAGAATACATACGGTTAGCAGTTGTTTTACCAAGTGCAGCATCATCAAATTTACCAGTGTATTGTACATCTACTTTAATACTTGGATCTACTGCTTTAACACCTTCAACGAATCCTGCTTCGAAACGTTCGATAACTGGAATTTCCATTCCTCCAACGAAACCAACTTGTTTAGTTTCTGACATAAGTGCAGCTGCAACACCAGCAAGGTATGCTACCTCTTGTTCTTTAAACAATACAGAAACAACGTTTGGTCTATCCGCAACACCATCAAGAATAACGAATTTATTATCCGGTTTTTGGTCCGCAATTGTTGCAATCGGCTCTTCTAATAAGAAACCAATACCATAAACGATGTCGAAATCACGACGGACTAAGTTATTTAAGTTTGTTACGTAATCAGCGTCTCCTGCCGATTGAAGATAGTCAAAACCACCATCGCCTCTTTCAAGACCATGCTCTTCACCCCATGCTTGAAAACCTTCCCAAGCTGATTGGTTAAAAGATTTATCATCTACTCCACCAACATCCGTGATCATTGCAATAGAGAAATCTGTTGATTCTGTAGTACCTTTGTCTGTACCTTCAGAACCAGTTGATGCTTTCTCATCGTCTTTTGTACCACAAGCGCCAAGAATCGTACCAGCAGCTAGTACAAGTGAAAGACCTAAACCAAATTTACGTTTTGTCAAAATGAAAACCTCCATCTATTTTCTTATTAGCAGGAATTGAAACATTTTACAACCTTTTCCGAACAACATGAAAGCTAAATTTATCTGCTCGAAAATAATTTTTCGAATACAATACCACACAATCATTTTCATCGTAATGCAGTTGTTTTAATACAAGCAAAGACGTCTCCGGTGCACAATTTAGTGTAGGAGAAGCAACTTCATGGTATCCAACAGGATCGATGTATGCTACCGCATGAGATACACGAATTTCCCCAGATTCCTCTAGCGCTGAAAAAATAGAACCTTCTTCTCTTAGGAGAAAATCACCTGGCAAGTATTTTTTAGGAACTTTATCCACACAATACACAACCGGTTCGCCATTTGCAGTACGGACTCGCTCCATTGAAATAATCCAATGCTTGTCCTTACATTCAAAGCGATTCATATCTTCTTCAGTTGGAAGCGATTGCATCGAACTCAGATAAATTGTACCTGGTTCCATACCCGCGCTTCGAATCATAGAAGAAATACTCGAAAGCTGTTCAATACCCGACGTGAAGACAGGTTTTGAATTAACAAATGTCCCTACTCCATGTCGTCTGACAATTACATTTTCTTCTTCCAAAAGACGTAAAGCTTCTCTTAAGGTTGCACGACTGACACCTAATGATTTTGCTAATTCAAACTCAGAAGGAAGCTTTTCCTTTTCCTTGAATATGCCATTTTCAATGTCTTCTTTTATACGATCAATCACTTGAAGATATAAATGACGATGATCTACTTTTATTGTCATATAAAAACACCACCATTTTTAGAGATCAGACCTCTGATGTAAAACATTCCTACTAATCAGTCATACTATAACACTTTTAATTGGCGAAATAAATACTTTTATAAATTTTTTAACTATTAACTTAACAGAAACTTGATCTATTTGTAATCGTTTTGTCATATAGAATCAGTATCTAAGGCGTTTTTCATAACAAGTACTTGACGTGGCTTATTTCCTTTATGAGGTCCTACTATTTCATACAAACCGAGATGATCCATAATTCTGGCAGCTCGACAATAGCCCACTCTAAAGCATCTCTCGATTAGTGGATTCGAAGAAGTTCCCCTATTTTTACTAATAGTGTAGCCTCATCATACAATTCATCCCGATCTAATCGTTCTTATTACTCTTCTACTTCAAACGGAATCCCCAGTACAAAAATTAATACAGGAAAGATTTTAAATCTTGTAAGTTTAAGTTCTATACAATGCAATAAACACTTAAATTTTTTAAAATCTTTCTTCTATTAATTAAAACATCATAAAGACCGATAACCATCGGCCTTTATGATGTTAGAAAAGCAAATTATTCTACTGTTTCAGGAACAGTAATTTCACCATCAACAATTTTTTTAGAGTATTCTTCGATTTGGTCTAGAATATCTTGTGGAATAGCTCCACGTGAATCAGCAAGCTGTACCCCTTTTTCTGCTAAACCATAAGTTACTGTTTTCCCACCAGGGAAGTTTCCATCCATTGCTTCTTTTGCAATTGTTTGTACTGCAACATCTACACGTTTTTGCATAGATGTAAGTGTAATGTTCTTATCACCAACAGCACCTTCTTCGTATTGGTCAGAGTCAACTCCGATTACCCATACATTTGCATTTGGATCTTTTGTTTTACGTTCTTTAGCTTCTGCGAATACACCGTTACCAGTACCGCCAGCTGCGTGGAAAATAATATCAATGCCTGAAGAATACATACGGTTAGCAGTTGTTTTACCAAGAGCTGCATCATCGAATTTACCAGTGTATTGTACATCTACTTTAATACTTGGATCTACAGCTTTTACACCTTCAACGAATCCTGCTTCGAAACGTTCGATAACTGGAATTTCCATTCCTCCAACGAAACCAATTTGTTTGGATTCAGACATTAATGCAGCTGCCACACCCGCTAAGAAAGAACCTTCTTGCTCTTTGAACATTACAGAAGCAACATTTGGTTTATCAACAATAGCATCAATAATAGCAAGTTGTGCATCTGGTTGTTGATCTGCAATATTACCAATTGGTTCTTCCATTAAGAAACCGATTCCATAAACTACATCGAAATCACGACGTACTAAGCTATTTAAGTTTGTGATATAATCAGCGTCCGATGAAGATTGAAGGTAATCGTAGCCGCCGTCACCTTTTTCAAGGCCATTTTCTTTACCGAATGCTTCGATACCTTCCCATGCTAATTGGTTGAATGATTTATCATCTACTCCACCAACGTCCGTTACCATAGCGATTGAAAAGTCTTTTGTTTCTGAAGTTCCAGTATCTGTACCTTCTGAACCTGTTGAAGTTTTTGTTTCTTCGTCTTTTGCACCACAAGCTCCAAGGATTGTACCAGCAGCTAATACAAGTGATAGACCTAAACCAAATTTACGTTTTGTCAAAATGAAAACCCCCAATTATTTTCTTTTTTCTTATTAGCAGGAATTTAAAGCATTTTACACCCTTTTCCGAACAACATGAAAGCTAAATTTATCTGCCCGAAAATAATTTTTCGAATACAAAACCACACGATCGTTTTCATCATAATGAAGTTGTTTTAACACAAGCAAAGAAGTTTCCGGTTCACAATTCAAAGTTGGCGAAGCAACTTCATGGTATCCTACAGGGTCTATAAATGCGACCGCATGAGATACACGTATGTCTCCTGATTCCTCCAATGCAGTAAAAATAGAGCCTTCTTCTCTAATGAGAAAATCATTAGGCAAGTAATTCTTTGGAACTTTATCGACACAATACACAACTGGTTCTCCATTTGCAGTACGGACTCGTTCCATTGAAATAATCGATTGCTCTTCTTTACATTGGAATCGCTTTATGTCTTCTTCAGTTGGAAGCGATTGCATAGAACTCAAATAAATAGTACCGGGTTCCATACCAACTCTCCTAATCATGGAAGACACACTTGTAAGTTGTTCAATACCAGACGTGAAGACGGGTTTTGAATTAACAAAAGTCCCGACTCCATGTCGTCTGACAATGACATTTTCTTCTTCCAATAAACGTAGAGCTTCTCTTAATGTTGCACGACTAACACCTAGTGATTTGGCTAATTCAAATTCAGAAGGAAGCTTTTCCTTTTCCTTGAATATGCCATTTTCAATGTCTTCTTTGATACGATCAATCACTCGAAGATATAAAGGACGATGATCTACTTTTATTGTCATATAAAAACACCACCATTTTTAGAGAGCAGACCTCTGATGTAAAACATTCCTACTAATCAGTCATACTATAACACTTTAAAAGTTCAAAATAAATACTTTTATAAATATTTTTACTATTGACTTTACATAAAATTCATGTAGTCGTAATCCTTTTGTCATATATTGTCTTGATCTAAAGAGTTTTTAGTAATAAGTACTTGGCGAGGCTTACTTCCTTCATAAGGTCCTACTATACCACCCATTTCGAGTTGATCGATGATTCTTGCCGCTCTAGAATAGCCCACTCTAAACCTTCTTTGGATAAGGGAAACCGACGCTGTCTGCATTTCTGTCACCAATTGTGCAGCCTCATCATACAGCTCATCTCTATCTATTTGTTCCTGTGATTCTTCCACTTCATCAGGAATCATTTCTTCCTGATAATTTGCTTTTTGCTGTTCAATGACAAAGTCCACCATACGTTCAACTTCTGCATCTGACAAATAAGCACCTTGCACACGTACTGGTTTGGAGCTTCCGGCCGGTAAAAATAACATATCTCCTCGACCTAGCAGTTTTTCTGCTCCTCCCATATCTAATATGGTGCGTGAATCGATAGCAGAAGACACAGCAAATGCAATACGGGAAGGAATATTTGCTTTAATAATTCCGGTAATAACGTCCACACTCGGTCTTTGTGTCGCAATGATCAAATGGATACCGGCAGCACGTGCCATTTGAGCTAATCGTGTAATGGAATCTTCTACATCACTGGACGCTACCATCATTAAATCCGCTAACTCGTCTACGATGACAACAATGTAGGGAAGCTTTGGATGTTTTTCCTCATTTTCTTCGTTCCATTTATCAATATAATCATTATACCCTTCCATATTTCGTGTACCGGTATGAGAAAATAGATCATATCGTCGTTCCATTTCCGAAACAATTTTTTTCAATGCTTGTGATGCTTTTCTCGGATCAGTAACTACTGGTGCTAATAAATGCGGTATTCCATTGTATACATTTAACTCTACCATCTTGGGATCAATCATCATCATTTTTACTTCATGCGGTTTTGCTCGCATCATAATACTTGTGATGATTCCGTTGATGCATACACTTTTCCCACTACCTGTCGATCCTGCTACTAGTAAATGGGGCATTTTATTTAACTGTGCAAGCACGGCCTGTCCTGTTACGTCTCGGCCAAACCCTATGAGTAGTTTTAAATTTGGTTTGTTATTTTCTTCTGATTCTAGTACTTCTCGCAAGCTTACAATCGCTACTTCTGTGTTCGGCACTTCTATTCCAATAGCTGATTTACCAGGAATAGGTGCTTCAATACGAATATCTCTCGCCGCAAGTGCCAACGCTAAATCATCATGTAAACTGACAATCCGACTTACTTTTACCCCAACATCCGGCAGCACTTCATATTTTGTTACTGCTGGACCTAAATGCACCTGCGTAACTTTTGCTTTAACGCCGAAGCTTAAAAATGTCTTCTCTAATTTTTGTGCATTTGCTTGGAGCGCATTTAACTCACCACTTTGATCACTATGCTCAGGTGAATCTAACAAAGTAATTGGGGGCAACTGATAATCCTCATTTTCTAATTCTTCTGTATCCATATTAATCTCGATTGGTTCGCTTATCTCTTCTGGTGGTTCTACTTTTTCTTCTTTTCTCACGATTCGTTCTGTAAAGGCAGAAATAATCGGTGCTGTAACTTGTTCTACCTCCTCTTGGTCTCGAATTGTCAATACTTCCTCGTGAACAGTCACTGATTCTTCTTGGACCTGTTCTTTCTTAGATCGTCTGGAAGTCTTTTTAGCAGGTGCTGGCTTTTTCTTTTTCTTTCTATTCATTAACTTTTCTCTTACTTTCGGTACTAACTCAACAGCTAACGGTACAAGTGCTTTGTCACTCCATAAAATAATTCCTATTAATAGCAACAGCCAGCCGGCAATTCTCGCTCCGGCGGAATCAAATAAAACATGAAAAGAAGCAAATAAAATAGCACCTATTATGCCTCCTCCAAGTGAGCTCGTTTGGTTGGTAATACCCCCACTTTCCACTAGCACACGATAGCTTTCCCGTAAAACTGAATTTGTCATTAATCCTTTTCCTTCAAATAATTGTTGGAAAAGAGCTAAATGACTAAATAACAATAAACTACTTAAAATAAATCCACTTCCCAATAACAGTCGGTGATTCCATGCGGGAAAAGTTTGCTTCATCATAATGATAAGTGCATATACGATAAACATAAATGGTATGGCGATATGCCAGTTTCCAAATAGGAAATACCCCATATAAGCGAGTCCCCGACCTACTAATCCATATTCAAAAAAGGCAATGATGGCTAGTCCTATAATGAGCAATCCGATAATTTCAAACATGAGTGGATGCATAGACTTTTTTTTCGGTGCTGCTTTTTTTGCTGGTTTTCTCTTCTGTTGTGCCAACAATATCACCTGCTTTCTTTAAAAAATGTATAAGTACTTTGACAGAACCCCAAGTGGTACTGTTCCTCTGCGTCTTGGATTGATAAGCTTATATTCTCTTATCTCTTATAAAAAGGGATTTCCCTCCGTGATCGGAAAGGAAATCCCTCTATTATCCATATTAATATTCCATAATAATCGGGATGATCATTGGACGGCGTTTAGTTTGTTGGAATAAATATGAATTTAGCGTATCACGGATTTCTTGTTTTATGTTTGTCCATTCAAACGTTTCTTTATTCACATATTTCTCAACAATTGTTCGAACTAGTCGCGCCGATTCCTCCATTAGTTCCTCTGATTCTCGTACATAGACGAAACCTCTCGAAAGAATTTCTGGACCAGACGCTATTTTCTTTTGGGCGCGGTTCAATGTAACGACTACGATAAAAATACCATCTTGGGAAAGAAGTTTACGGTCACGTAAAACGATATTCCCAACATCCCCTATTCCAATTCCATCAATTAGTACATTACCGGCTTGCACTCTGCCACTCATTCGCATTTTACCATTTTTATATTCGACAATATCCCCTTTATCTGCGATAAATATTTCGGATTTTGTCATACCAATGTCTTGCGCTACTTTCGAGTGAGCCATTAACATGCGATACTCCCCTTGAATCGGGATAAAGTATTTTGGCTTCGTTAAGTTTAGCATCATTTTTAAATCTTCTTGGCTACCATGTCCAGATACATGAACATTTTTGCTAGCAGTTAAAACTTTTGCCCCTACTTTTGCGATTTGGTTCATCGTTTGGTACATGCCAACTTCCATTCCTGGTGAAGGAGTGAACGTGATTAATACAGTGTCTGTGTCTTTAATTCTGATATCTTTGTGGTGTTTACGAATCATTTTTTCAAGCGCCTCTAACGGTTCTCCTTGATTGCCAGAGACAATGACAACAACATTTTCATCTTCATGCTTTGAAATTTCTTTGATCGAAATAAGCGTGTCCTCTTGGACAGTGAAATAACCAAGATCCAATCCAATTTGGAACGTGTTTTCTAATGTTTTTCCAGCAATCGCTACTTTTTTACCTGTTTCAGCCGCTTTATCTAACACTTGTTGAATACGGATAAAATTAGATGCATATAAAGCTACTAGAATACGACCACGTGCTGCGTGGAATGTTTCGGATAACTGGTTTTCAATAACAGCTTCAGAAGTTGTATACCCTGGTCTTTCTGCTTCCGTAGAATCAGATAAAAGAATAAATACTCCTTCTTCTCCTAACCCGGCAATTTTAGCGATATCCGGACGATACTTTCCTTTGGCTGATTGATCAAATTTAAATTCGCCTGTATGGACGATTGCACCTTCCGACGTGTGAAAAACAATTCCAAGTGAATCTGGAATACTATGTGTTGTGTGGAAGAATGTAACATGCGTACTTTGGAAATTCATACGGCTTTTGTTTGTGACTTCAAAATATTTTACCGCTTGTTTCGTAGGTAATGCTTTAATATGCGTTTTTGCTAAAGCAATCGTCAATTTAGAGCCATAAACAGGTGCTTGTACTTTTTGCAATAAGTAGGAAATGGATCCAATTGCATCTTCATGTCCATGCGTTAAGAAGATTCCTTTTACACGGTCCTTGTTCTCTTCTAAATACGTAATATCTGGAATGACGATATCAATTCCAAGCATTTCATTTTCAGGGAACATAAGTCCACTATCTACTACGAATATTTCTTCATCTATTTCTACAACATACATTGCTTTTCCGATTTCTCCAACTCCACCGAGTGGGATAATACGAATAAGCTCATTTTTTACTTTAACCAAATCTTTTCCTCCTATTATTAACCCGACCAACATCCACTAGATTTTATTATATCGAACGACGACGATTCACACAAATAAAAAAAAGACGGAAAGAAAAATAAAATGCCCCGAGCGAAGGGTACACTTTAACTTTCCTCAGTCTTTTTAGTAAAAAATTATTTATTTTTCAAGTATTCTTCCCAAATAAGATCGTATGCTTTTTTCTCGTCCTCTGTCATTTCTACTAGTGGCAATCGAAGTGATCCTACTTCCACTCCCACTTTGGAAAGTGCATATTTGACTACTACTGGATTCGGATGTGCAAATAATCCATTTATAACTGGTAAAATAGCTTGATGAATTTTAGACGCTTTTTGGTGGTCTCCAGCATGAAACGCTTGTATCATTTCTTGCATATCGTCCCCAATTACGTGAGAAGCAACCGAAATAACTCCAACTCCCCCTAGTGCAAGTAGTGGTAGAGTTAATCCATCATCTCCACTATAAACCCTGAAATCATCCCCTGTACCAGCTAAAATTTTAGTCATCTGATCTAAATTCCCACTCGCCTCTTTTGCGATTTGAATGGATGGAATTTTACTTAGAGCGATCATGGAATCCGCATCTAAATTGACAACTGAACGCCCTGGAATATTATAGACAACAATCGGTAATGTTGTCGCATTTGCCACTGCTTCAAAATGCGCAATCATTCCTCGTTGATTTGGTTTATTGTAATATGGTACAACGAGCATCAGTGCATCTACACCAAGCGCTTCTGCTTTTTGCGACAAGTCAATCGATGCTGCTGTATTATTACTTCCCGTCCCTGCAATAATAGGAACACGTTTGTTTACTTTCTCTACTACGAACTTAAAGAGCTCTAACTTCTCATCCGTTGATAATGTTGGAGATTCTCCCGTTGTTCCACATACAACGAGTGATTCCGTTCCAGTAGCTAGTAAATGTTCGATTAACTTTTCAGTAGCGATAAAGTCAATGGAACCATCTTCTGAAAACGGTGTAACCATCGCTGTTGAAATATGACCTATATTCATTTTCTTACACCTCTTTTAAAATACGTTCCTCGATTAATGCTTCTGCGATTTGAATGGAGTTAAGTGCTGCTCCTTTTAATAGATTATCAGACACTATCCACATGTGGAAGCCTTTACTATTAGAAGGATCCTTTCTTATACGTCCAACAAACACATCGTCTTTGTCTGTTGCAAAATAAGGCATCGGATATTGCTGTTGTTCAGGCGCATCTTGCAAAGTAATCCCTTTTGTATTCGAAAGTAATTGTTTCAACTCATCCACTGTTACATTCTCATTATCTATCTCGATATAAACAGATTCAGAATGACCCGTTACGACAGGTACCCGTACACAAGTTGCCGCAATCGATAGATTTGGAAGTGTCATAATCTTCTTCGTTTCATTCATCATCTTATGCTCTTCAAAAGTAAATCCATCTTCCTCAAATACATCAATTTGTGGAATTACATTCCCAGCGATTGGGTAATGCTTCTCAGCGCTTTTTACAGGTAAAATGGCTGGATTCGGATTTTGTTCTTTAATCGCTTCACTTTGTGTTATTAACTCATCAATCGCTGCTGCTCCTGCACCTGAAACTGCTTGGTAAGTAGAGACAATGACTTTATTTAGACCGTATTCTTTTCGAATAGGCTCAAGTGCGGCAACCATCTGAATAGTAGAACAATTTGGATTAGCAATAATTCCTTGATGCTCATGTAACGCTTGTTTGTTTACTTCCGGAACGACAAGTGGTGTGTCTTTATCCATTCGAAAAGCACTTGTATTGTCTACAACGATTGCTCCGCGACTAACAGCTTCTTTTGCCAGGACTTTCGAAATAGAGCCACCTGCCGAGAAAAAGGCAATATCTACTCCTTCAAATGATGCTGGTGTTGCTTCCTCAAGCGTATATGTTAAACCATTAACTTCCACTTCTTTACCTGCAGAACGTTTGGAAGCTAAAAGCTTTAGCTTTGAATATGGAAAGCTTCTTTCTACTAACTTTTCGATAATTTTTTGACCGACAGCACCTGTCGCTCCTACTACTGCTACTGTGTAACCTTGTGACATAAAAGCTCTCCTCCTAAAATCAAAACATATTGGCGATATTGTATCATATTATACATGAAAATACATCTCTATTTATATTTATGATGAATACGTAATGAGTAAAGGCTGTAGCTGTTTTTTCTGAATAGCATGCTCCACAGTAGGGACAATCCTTGTGAAATCAGCAATTAGCGAGTTTGGTTTCGAGTGAGGATTGTCTTGACCGAAAGGTATAAAATAAATATTTTTTGTCGATAAAAGTTTCATAATGTTCATACCATTTAATCCTAATGCATCGTTTGTGGAGATACCAAGTACTACTGGTTTTCCATTTCGTAAGGTCGCTTTTGCCGCCATTAATACAGGCGAATCTGTTTGCGCATTTGCCAGTTTACTAATTGAATTTCCAGTCATCGGTGCAATGACCATGCAATCGAGCGGATTAGTTGGTCCAAAAGGCTCCGCTTCTACAATTTTAGAAATTACTTTACTGCCACTAGCAGCTTCAATTTTTTCAATCCATTCCTCTCCCGTTCCAAAACGGGTTGCCGCTGTTAACACAGAATACGTAATAATCGGCACGACTACCGCGCCCAAATCCGTAAACTGTTTAATCATTGGTATTACTTCCTCATACGTACAATGAGACGCAGTAATACCAAGACCTATCCTAAGATCCTTCAACACTAGATTTTTCCCCCTTCAAAAAAGCCAAATGATTTTGAACCGATTGGGCGATAAGTAAACCAGCATCTTGTGGAAAATACATGCCTGGTAAACTAGTCGCAAGCGCATAATTAGGCGGGATATTTTCCTCAGGATCGAGTAAACATCCAGGATTTGAGGCAAGATCAAAAACTTGTTTAAACAAGGATGCCTGCGTATTTTCTAACCATTTAGATGGTATGGTATTGATCAAATAGGCGGACTTACTTTTTTGTTTATCCAATACATTATCTAATGTCTCTATATCATAACCATAACTTTTTGCTTCAAATAATTGATGCTCGGAGCGCACTGAAATGACCACTTTTGCACCTAAGTGATGCAAAGCATGTGCAAGTCTTTTCCCTACTCTCCCGTAGCCTGTAATGATAAATTGCTTATTATAGATTGCTTGTTTTTCATGCGTATAAAAATAATTAATAAATCCTTCCGCAGTCAAATTCGCATTATCCCAAATATATTGCTCATCTTCTAAATAGGAAAAAACTTCGACGTCTTTTCGCTCTATTTCTTGATCGATTTCTTTATTTTTTTGCCAACAAATAGGACTTCACATGAGGCTGGTAGTATAAAGGGCATTCCATTTTAAGCGGGTGAATCGGCAGAAATACTATTTGTGGTTCAAATTGATCGATTGCATTTTTTAGTTCATCATCCCACGTCATCGTGGCAACTAATTTTGTATTTAAGTCTTTACTAATTGCAGTGTGAAAGTAGGATAAGCGTAGATCAGTTCCAATAATGACACACTTTTTTTTCATGAGTAATCACTTGCTTCACTGGAGGAATCTGTTTCATTGAATAAAATACGATCTTTTCCAATAAGGATAATTTCTTTCCAAGCAATAAATTCTTTTTTCTTATTTGTTTTATTAGCCTGGAAAAAAGATGTCGTCTTTTGAAATACTTCAAAGCCTTCTATTTTACCGGTTTTTGGATTAAAGAGTAGTTCTGTGTCCGCTAACTTTCCGTATCTCGCACCGTCTCTAACTTGTATCAACTCTTTTTCTGCCAGTTCCGAAAGTAACAATCATTTCCCTCCTTATTTCTTTCTATTTATGTATATGCGCATTTTTGAGCAAAGTGAATAAGAAATAAAGCAATCCCGCTTTAGTGGATCTTGGTGTCGAAAGTTTAGCTGGGGTGGATGGCGGTAAATGGGGTAGAGGAATTGCTTACTGATCAGATTCACTGAATAGTGTGATGCCATGCCTGTGGATAGTATCTGGCATAGCAAAAATTCTCGCGATTATATTTGAATATCCAGAAACTGGATTAGAGCAACCAACTAATCATTGAAAGCAATCAATTCTAGTCGGAAAGCAACTAAATTGCCGAGGAAAGCAACCAATTCTTACTATAACAAGTTTACTTAGATTGAAACGAAGGTAGAATGGGACTCTCTATTGTAAACGTTGTGCAAATGCCCCGTAATGTTGCGCGTTTGAAGGAGAACTTTGCGCAAATATACTCCAATGTTGCGAGTATGGCAATATATGTTGCGCATTTATAAAATGTCACCTTAAAAAAAAGCCGATCACGATTGATCGGCGTTTTTAGGCATGATAATGGAGATTGCAGGTTTGTGTGAAAAGATTTCTTTTGCTAAATCCATTACAGAAGTTAGCGTAACTTCATCTATTGTTTCACTCACTTCATCAAGTGAACGATGTTTTCCATATAATAACTCATTTTTACCATTGCGACTCATCCGTGCATTGGTACTTTCTAAGCCTAGTAATAGATTTCCTTTTAGCTGCTCTTTTGCACTGGATATTTCGGTTTCTGTTAATCCATTTTGAATAATGGTTTGAATGGTATCGTTAATAGAAGACTGCAATTCGTTTAACTGATTGCTAGAAGTACCACCATAAATCGCAAGTATCCCTGTATCCTCATAGGAAGAATGATAGGAGTAAATGGAGTATGCGAGCCCTTTGTCTTCTCGGATTTCTTGGAATAGTCTGGAGGACATACTTCCACCTAAAATATTGTTCAGGATGACTAAGCTATAAATATTGTCTGCCTTCACCCCTAGTCCAGGGTAAGCTAAACATAGATGCACTTGTTCTGTTTCTCTACTATTTTGTGTAAAAATGGGTTTCATCACTGGAGTAGCAAAGTCCGCTCTATCCTGTGATTTCTTATACGTGAATTGACCAAATAGCGATTCAATATATTCGGTGAGACCTTCTGGAATATTACCTGCTATGGAAATAACAACGTTTTCTGGAGTGTAGTGCTTTTCCATATAGGATAAAATCGTTTCTTTCGTAAAGCTATTCAGCGTTTCCTCTGTTCCTAAAATAGGTGCACCTAGTGGATGATCGCCGTACATTTCTTTCCATAAATACTCATGGACGATATCATCTGGTGTATCTTCTACCATGTTTATTTCTTCTAAAACGACTTGGCGTTCCTTTTCAATTTCGATTGGGTCAAATACCGAGTTAAAGAACATGTCTGCAAGTATTTCAACTGCATGTGATGCATGATGATCCAATACTTTTGCATAATAACAAGTATTTTCTTTTGAGGTAAATGCGTTAATATTTCCGCCAATACGATCGAATTCTTCCGCTATTTGTTTAGCGGTTCTTTTATTTGTTCCTTTAAACAACATATGTTCAATAAAATGTGTTAAACCGTTCTCTTCTGGAAGCTCGAACCTAGAACCGGCTTGCACCCATATTCCAACAGCTACGGAACGTACATGAGGAATCTGTTCTGCAACAATTCGAAGCCCGTTATTACAAGTAATTTTCTTTATCAATATTACACCTCTGTCTATGTTATTCATTAAGTTATTCATGTATTAAAAAAAGTTGCCGTAGTAATAAATGCTACGGTCAACCTATTTTATCACATTAAACTATTTATTTATTGCTGTTCTTTTTGCTCTTCACGTTCTTTTTCTTCTTTTAATACAACTTTACGTGATAAGTTTACGCGACCTTGATTGTCAATTTCGATTACTTTTACTAGAAGTTCGTCTCCTAGTTTAAGCACATCTTCTACATTTTTCGTACGTTCTTCTTGAATTTCTGAAATGTGTAGGAGACCATCTTTTCCGTTGAATATTTCTACGAAAGCACCGAATTTTTCAATTCGTTTTACTTTTCCTAAATAATATTCGCCTACTTGGGCTACGCGAACGATATCTTCAATGATTTGTTTTGCACGTGCAATCATTTCTTCATCTGGAGATGCAATATAAATTGTACCATCTTGTTCTGTATCAATTTTTACGCCAGTTTCATCAATGATTTTATTGATCTGTTTACCACCAGGTCCGATTACATCACGGATTTTGTCTGGATTAATTTTGATCATTGTAATTTTTGGTGCATATTTAGATAATTTCTCGCGTGGTTCTTGAATTGTTGCAAGCATGCTTTCTAAAATCTGCATACGACCAATTTTCGCTTGTTCTAATGCTTCTTCTAAAATGGCTTTAGATAATCCGTCGATTTTAATGTCCATTTGAAGTGCCGTAATCCCTTTAGAAGTACCTGCAACTTTAAAGTCCATATCTCCTAGATGATCTTCCATCCCTTGAATATCGGTTAAAATCGTGTAGTTTTCGCCTTTTTTCACTAGACCCATTGCAATACCTGCAACAGGAGCTTTTAGTGGAACGCCGGCATCCATCATCGCAAGTGTTGATGCACAAATACTAGCTTGAGATGTAGAACCATTCGATTCTAATACTTCTGCTACTAAACGAAGTGTATATGGGAAATCCGATTCGTTTGGAATTACTGCCTCTAATGCACGCTCACCAAGGGCACCATGTCCGATTTCACGACGACCTGGAGCACGAATTGGACCTGTTTCCCCAACGCTAAACTGAGGGAAATTGTAATGATGCATGAAACGTTTTGTTTCTTCTAAACCAAGACCGTCGATAATTTGTACATCGCCAAGTGGCCCTAAAGTACAAATACTCAATGCTTGTGTTTGTCCACGCGTAAATAAGCCTGAACCATGTGTTCTTGGTAAAATGCCAACTTCAGAAGAAAGCGGACGAATTTCTGCTACTCCACGACCATCTGGACGTACTTTTTCTTCTGTGATCAATCGGCGAACTTCTTCTTTCACCATTGCATCTAAAATTTCTTTTACTTGTTTTAACGTTGCTTCATCTGCTTCTTTTTCAGTATATTGCTCTAATACTTCATTTTTTACTTCCGTAATAGCATCTTCGCGTGCATGTTTTTCTTGTACTTGAATAGCTTGTACAAGTTTTGTTTCGCAAATGCCTTTTACTTCCTCAAAAAGCTCTTTGTCTAGCTCAAAAAGAGGAATTTCTTTTTTCTCTTTTCCAATTTCAGCGACTACTTGTTCTTGGAACTCAATCAATTTAATGATTTCGCTATGACCAAACATAATTGCTTCTAATACGACTTCCTCCGAAACTTCTTTCGCTCCAGCTTCCACCATATTAATCGCGTCTTTTGTTCCCGCAACCGTTAAATCGAGTGTACTTTTTTCCATTTGTTCAACAGTTGGGTTAATAATGAATTCTTCCCCTATTAATCCCACTTGAACACCTGCAATTGGTCCATCAAATGGAATGTCTGACACACTAAGTGCTAAAGAAGAACCTAGCATAGCTGCCATCTCAGATGAGCAGTTTTGATCCACGGACATTACGATGGAGATTACTTGTACTTCATTGCGGAAACCATCTGGAAATAATGGTCGAATAGGACGGTCGATTAAACGACTAGTTAAAATCGCTCTTTCAGAGGGACGTCCTTCTCGTTTAATAAATCCACCAGGAATTTTACCAACAGCGTATAATTTTTCTTCATAATTCACTGTTAATGGGAAGAAATCTAAATTTTTCGGTTGTTTAGAAGCAGTTGCAACAGATAATACACTTGTATCCCCGTATCTAACTAGTACTGCTCCATTTGCTTGCTTTGCAAGTTGTCCAATTTCTACTGATAGCGGACGCCCTGCCCATTCGTACGTAAACACTTTCTTTTCACTCATTTAATCTAAACTCCTCTCAACGTCAAAACTGCTTGAAATAGCGTATATAAAAGTTATATGTATCATAAGTAGTGTATCAAAAAAACTCAAACTATGCGAAGTATTTTACGCGCAAGCACCTATGTTAGCGGAATACAGTCTAAGCTATCGACATTTTGTCGTAACTGCTGTATAACTTACTTTCTATAGGAGCCTTTCACAAGTAAATAAGTGTAGATTTACCCATCCACGCAGCACAAGTTTATAGTTTCATAGACAAAAGAAAAAGCGGGATAAATCCCGCTTTCTTAGGTGGTATCTTATCGACGTAAACCAAGTTTTGCGATTAGCTCACGGTAACGTTGTACTTCGTTTTCACGTAAGTATTTTAACAAGTTACGGCGACGTCCAACCATTTTGAATAGACCACGACGTGAGTGGTGATCTTTCTTGTGTGTACGTAAATGTTCGTTTAAAGAATTGATTTCTTCAGTAAGGATTGCGATTTGAATATCTGCAGATCCAGTATCGCTTTCGTGAGTTCTGAACTCAGCGATCAATTCGTTTTTACGTTCTTGAGTAATTGCCATGTTTGTTTCCTCCTAAAATTCATAATATCCCCTGTTCCTGAGCAATCGTTGGAGAATCGAAAAAGCCAAGGAAAGGTTGAGTACAATTTTGTACTTTTACAGAATAACATATTATTTTATACGAAGCAACAAATTATGCTTGTCCGAAATAATCGATTGCTACTAATTTATCCTTTGTAATTTGTGCTTTTAATTCATCTATTCCATTGAATTTTTGCTCCGAGCGAATTCGCTTATACCAATGTACGACAACTTCTTCCCCGTAAATAGATTGATCAAAATCAAAAATATGTACTTCAATCGATAGCTTTTTTCATCGGGATTATTAAACGTCGGCTTATATCCAACATTACAAACTCCCTCATACCATTTTTCTTGAACTCGAATTTTCACGGCGTACACTCCAGTTGCGGGTGTGTATTGCCCTTCAGTCGGTTGGATATTGGCGGTTGGGAAGTCGATTGTTCTCCCTCGTTTATCTCCATGAACAACAACCCCGGATAACATGAAAGGTCGTCCTAGTAGTTCTTTTACGTTTTCCATATTTCCTGCTTTTAGCTCTTCTCTTATTCTAGTAGAGCTAATTTTCTCTCCGGATAGTTCTTGTTTACCAACGACAGTGACGGTATATTTACCCTCTGAAAGCTGTTCCATGTCTTCCATCGTTCCTTTCCCAAATGCTCCAAATGAAAAATCAAAGCCTGCAGTAACATGCTTCACATTTGCTTGTTTGAGAAACGATTCGATAAATTCGGCAGGAGTAAGTCTCGCAAAGTCAGATGTAAAACGCACAACAAAAACAGCATCTACTTGCAGCTCTTTTAATATTTCTATTTTTTGTTCAAGTGGAGTAATATAAAAAATTTGTTCTTTTCTGCCTCCAAGAACTAACGATGGATGCGGATCGAAAGTCATGACAGCCGTTTTAATATTTCGTTCTTTTCCTTTATTTAAAGCTTCTTGGATGACCGCTTGATGACCAGCATGTACTCCATCAAAGAAGCCAATTGCTAAAGCATAGGCATCATTTGTTTCGTTTTTAAATAAATGGTTCGGGTAAGATACGTGATATACTTCCATACTAATCTCCTTTTTTAAGCTGAAAACATTTTTTCTGGTTTCATCATACCATCTTTTGTTGGATGTTTAATATAAATAGCAATCGGATTGGAATTTATAACGTATACAATTTTATCATTCGATTCTAATAGTGGATGAGATTCTATTACCTGGCCGTTCAAGATACTCTTTTTGGTTTCTTCTGTTATTTCGATTGTTGGCCAATGGCCGAGCGCCTCTTTCAAGGGTAAAATAGCATCGATTAACTGATCATTCTCGACTGCTTGTTGTACTTCTTGTAATGTTAAGCATTGTTCTTTCGTAAAATTACCTGAGGTTGTTCGTACTAATGAAGCCATATGGGCAGGATAGCCAAGTAGCTCTCCAATTTGCACGGCAAGTGTACGAATATACGTCCCTTTGCTGCATCCTATTTCGATCGAGAACGTAACATTTTCTCCGGAAAATTCTTCTTGTTCATCAAGCAAGTTCAGCTTATAAATCATTACTTTTCTACTCGGACGTTCTACTTCTTTTCCTTCTCTTGCATATTCATATAGTTTTTTACCATTCACCTTCACAGCGGAAAACATCGGAGGGGTTTGAGTAATTTCACCAGTCAGTTGTTTAAGAACTTCTAAAATTTGTGCTTTTGAAAAGTGCTTTTCTTCCTTATTTTGTTCGATTACTTCTCCGTCTGCATCTTCTGTGGAAGTAGATGAACCTATCGAAACGGTTGCTATATATGTCTTACCTTCATTCATAATATATTCTGATACCTTTGTTGCTTGCCCTAAACAAATAGGAAGTACACCTTCTACACTCGGATCTAATGTTCCTGTGTGACCGATTCGTTTCATTTTTAACAATTTGCGTAGTTTAAATACGCAATCGTGAGAAGTCATTCCTTTTTCTTTCCATAATGGAAGTATACCTTCGTACATATCGTTCACCTCTTGGATCAATAATAATATCAAATTCGTTATAGTGCGTAACATAAAGTGACCACGAGCCTTCGCGCTTGCCGCACCTTGCATGAGCCAACTCGTGCTGCGCCCGAGTGGGTCTCATGACTTCGGCTCATGCGGCTCGGCGCGCTACGGCATAAGTTGCCATTTTCTAAAAAGGTGTCGTCTTATTTAGGCAATTGTAAGCTGCTACACAATTAATTAAACGCTTATTCACACTTATGTGTGCTAAGTTCGAGAGACGATACTAAATAGCTGGCGAGTTCTCGTGGATTGTAGCGAAAGGGCGGCGACTCCAGCGGGAATAGCGTTAGCCGAAGACCCCGCAGTGCAGCGAGGAGGCTAAGGCAACGCCAGCGGAAAGCGTCCGCACTGTAGTGGAAATCCCAATTATATCTAATTATGCTCAATAAAGAACAAAGAAGTCTGCTCATTTTGTTAAGCAGACTTCTTTGTTTTTTACTCTTCGGATGATTTGTTGATCTGTCTTAGTAAATCATCTATTCGATTACCGTAAGCTGCAGACTCGTCAAATTGAAATAACAGTTCAGGCGTGATACGTAATCTAATACGTTGTCCGATTTCCGAACGGATAAATCCTTTTGCTTTTTCTAAAGCTTTTAACGTATCTTCTTTGTTTCCATCAAGGACAGTTACATAAATTGTCGCTTGCTGTAAATCTCCTGTTACTGCAACATCTGTTACCGTAACAAAACCGATACGAGGATCTTTTAGTTTTCGGCCAATAATCTCGCCTAGCTCTTTTTTCATTTGTTCTGCAACTCGGTTAGCGCGCATCGACATGATGGCTACACCTCATTTTCTATCATAAATGTTCTTGTCTTATATCAATGCATTCCCATTCCGGAAAAGATTCTAAATGGTTGATCGCATGAGTAAGCTCCCGCTTTGCAGCATCCTTCCCAGATGCAACACATACAATCCCAATAGTCGTCCGCTGCCATACATCTTGATGATCAATTTCCGAAATGGAAACATTGAACTTTTGTTTCGTGCGAGAGAGCGTTCGTTGAAGAACTGCTCTTTTTTCTTTCAAGGAATGTGCAGTAGGAATGAGAAAATCACACTCTGCATATACAATCATTATCGTTTAATCTCTTCCATAATGTATGCTTCGATAATGTCGCCTTCTTTTATATCATTGAAGTTTTTAATCGTAATACCACATTCGTATCCTTTAGCCACTTCTTTTGCATCATCCTTGAAACGTTTTAATGTATCTAATTCGCCTTCAAAAATAACGATAGAGTCACGGATAATACGAACACCGCTGTCTCTTGTTATTTTACCTTCGATTACATAAGAACCAGCAATCGTTCCCACTTTCGATACTTTAAATGTTTCACGAACTTCCGCTTGACCAATAATTTTCTCTTGGAATTCAGGATCAAGTAATCCTTTCATCGCAGATTCAATTTCTTCGATTACTTTATAAATAACGCGGTGTAAGCGAATGTCTACGCCTTCTTGGTCCGCTGCACGTTTAGCATTTGTATCTGGACGTACATTGAATCCGATTACGATTGCGTTAGAAGCAGCAGCAAGCGTAATATCTGATTCAGTAATAGCTCCTGCACCAGTGTGAATGATTCGAACATTTACACCTTCTACTTCAATTTTCATAAGAGAAGCAGCCATTGCTTCCACTGTACCTTGTACGTCTGCTTTTACGATTAAGTTAAGTTCTTTCATTTCCCCTTGTTTCATTTGATCAAATAAATTGTCTAATGTCACACGAGCTTTTTCAGAGCGTTGGTTAACTTGCGCATGAGAAGCACGTGTTTCCCCAACTTGTCGAGCAGTTTTCTCGTCTTCAAACACGACGAAACGGTCACCCGCTTGTGGTACTTCATTTAACCCCGTAATTTCTACTGGTGTGGATGGTCCTGCTGATTTAACACGACGTCCTAAATCATTCACCATTGCACGTACACGCCCATATGCATGACCTACAACAATCGGATCTCCGACATTTAGTGTTCCATCCTGTACTAATAGTGTTGCAACTGACCCTCTTCCTTTATCAAGTTGAGCTTCAATTACTGAACCTATTGCAAGACGTTTTGGATTTGCAGTTAGTTCTCCAACTTCCGATACTAACAATACCATTTCCAGCAGGTTATCAATTCCTTCACCTTTTAATGCAGAAATCGGAACGAAAATCGTTTCCCCTCCCCATGCTTCAGGAACTAAACCATGTTCAGTTAGCTCTTGCATTACACGGTCTGGGTTTGCAGCTGGTTTATCCATTTTGTTTACTGCAACGATAATTGGTACTTCCGCAGCTTTTGCGTGATTGATCGCTTCAACTGTTTGTGGCATTACACCGTCATCTGCTGCAACTACAAGAATCGTAATATCCGTTATTTTAGCTCCACGTGCACGCATTGTTGTAAACGCAGCATGTCCTGGTGTGTCTAGGAATGTAATCTTTTTGCCGTTTTCTACAACTTGGTAAGCACCGATATGTTGTGTAATCCCACCTGCTTCACCAGCCGTAACTTTCGTATGACGGATGGAGTCTAGTAAAGTTGTTTTACCGTGGTCAACATGTCCCATAATGGTTACAACTGGTGGACGTTCTGTTAAGTTCGCTGTGTCTTCTTCAGAGTTTTCGAAGTGTACTTCTAAATCGGTAATATCGATTTTTATTTCCTCTTCTACTTCTACCCCGTAGTCTGCACAAATTAACTCGATTGCATCCTTATCCAATTCTTGGTTAATCGTTGCCATTACACCAAGTAAAAATAATTTTTTAATAATTTCTGCTGGTTCACGACCAAGTTTCTTCGCTAATTCCATTACTGTTAATGACTCAGTAAATGTAATTTTTTCAGGAAGCTCTCTTTCTTTTCTTGGTACTGGCGGTTGAACAGGCGTTGTTGGGCCTTTTCTTCTTTTTTGGAATTTTTGACCTGGTCTGTTTTGTCCACCTGGTCTATTTTGGCCGCCTGGTCGGTTATTTCCGCCTGGGCGATTATTGTTATTAAAAGGCTTTTTATCTTTTGATTGGTTGTTTGAACCTTGGCTAGCATTCCCTTGAGACGGTCTTGCTGCTCCTTGGTTTGCCGGTCTTGATTGGTTTTGGTTTACTGGTCTTGATTGTGAATGGCCAGCTGGTTTTGCTTGTGATTGATTTTGAGCTGGTTTGCTAGGTTTAGCGGTAGACTTTTTATAAATACCGTCTAGTTTTTGGACAGCATCTCCTTCAAGCATCGCCATATGATTCTTCACTTGAATATTAAGTTTTCCTAGTTGCTCTATAACTTCTTTACTCGATTTATCTATTTGTTTCGCGTATTCATGAACTCTGATTTTAGTCATTCGCTCACCCCCGGTTATATTCGTTGAGAAGGCCGGACAGTTTTTTAGCGAAACCGTCATCCATAATGGCTATTGCCACCCTGGCCTCTTTTCCCGTCGCATGTCCGAGATCGTGCCGGTCTCCAAAGACATGCAGCTCAACGTTAAAAGATGCACATTTATCATTCAATTTTTTCGCTGTATTGTCAGAAGCATCGGATGCTAAAATGACAAGTTTTGCTTTTTTGCTTCTAATTTCTTTGACGACTAGCTCTTCACCAGATATCGTCTTTCTTGCGCGTGTTGCAAGTCCAAGTAGTTGGGTAATCTGCTGCTCTATCGTCATTTCAGTTTTTCTCTTTCAATGATCACGATCAATTCATCATATATTTCATTTGGAATTGAAGCTTCTAAATGATTGGCTAGCGAATTTTTCTTTTTCGCTTGGTTTACCGCTTCGATCGTTTTAGATACGTATGCGCCACGACCTGATTTTTTTCCAGTCAAATCGACCGTAACTTCGCCTTCTTTTGAACGAACGATGCGAATCATTTCCTTTTTCGGGAACATTTCACCAGTAGCAACACATTTACGTAATGGTATTTTCTTTTGAATCGCCATACAAGCTCACCATCCTTGCTTATTCTTACTCTTCGTCTTTATAAAAATCGAAATCATCCATCTCATCATCGAAGCTTTCTAAAACAACTTCGGGAGAGTTTTCATTCGGATAAATCCCTAATTCTCTTGCATCTGTTTCGCTTTTAATATCAATTTTCCAGCCTGTTAGTTTTGCTGCAAGTCTAGCATTTTGGCCTCTTTTTCCAATTGCAAGAGAAAGTTGGTAATCTGGAACAACGACTGTAGTAGATTTCTCTTCTTCGTTCACTTGTACATCCAATACTTTAGAAGGACTAAGTGCATTCGCAACGAAAACTACTGGATCTTCTGACCATTCTACAATGTCGATTTTTTCTCCACTTAACTCATTTACAATCGTTTGTACTCGAGCACCTTTTGCACCAACACAAGAACCTACTGGATCGATTTCTTCGTTATGCGCATAAACGGAAATTTTAGAGCGATCTCCTGCTTCACGAGCAATCGATTTAATCTCAACGATTCCTTCGAAGATTTCTGGAACTTCCATTTCAAACAAGCGGCGAAGGAAGCCTGGATGTGTTCTTGAAACAAACACTTGAGGTCCTCTAGAAGTTCGTTCCACTTTCGTGATATACACTTTAATACGATCATGTGGACGATATGTTTCCGTTTGAATTTGTTCATTCGCAGGAAGCACTGCTTCTACTTTACCTAACCCAACATAAATATTACGTGCATCTAAACGTTCAACGATACCATTTACAATATCGTCTTCACGATCTACATATTCTTCGTAAATAAGTCCTCGTTCTGCTTCACGTACGCGTTGTGTTACAACTTGTTTCGCAGTTTGTGCAGCAATACGACCGAAATTACGTGGAGTCACTTCTTCTTCCACTACATCTCCAACAGCATAATGTGGATTAATCGCTTTTGCGTCTTCTAGTGAAATTTGTAAGCGATCATCTGTTACTTCTTCCACTACATCTTTACGAGAATAAACAAGCATAGTTCCCACTGCCAAATTAATATCTACACGCACATTTTGCGCTTGGTTAAAGTTTCGTTTATATGCAGTTACTAATGCTGCTTCGATTGCTTCAATCAGCACATCTCTTGCAATTCCTTTTTGTTTTTCGAGCGCTGTTAACGCATCTAATAGATCACTACTCATAGCTATCACTCCTCAATATACATTATGCAGAGAAATCGATTGCTAAACGAGCAAGCGCAATTTTCTCTTTATCAATTTGAATTTTTACTCTTCTAGTTTTCACACGAACTTCTATTAATGCGCCTTCTTCTACAGAGAAGGAAAGTAATGTCCCTTCAAATTCCTTAGCGCCATTTATAGGTTCATACGTTTTAATGAAAACATATTTTCCGACTGCTGCGATAAAATCAGCGTCTTTTTTAAGCGGTCTCTCTGCTCCGGGTGAAGAAACTTCTAAGAAATAGTTTTCCTTAATCGGGTCGACAACATCTAATTTTTCGCTTAGTTTTTCACTAACTTGAGCACATTGTTCAATATCTATACCACCAGCCGGTGTATCTATATAGATTCGTAAAAACCAATCGCGACCTTCTTTTACATATTCAATGTCAATAAGCTCTAAGTTTAACTCTTGTAAAATAGGCGTTACAAGGTTCTCAATTTCACTGGTAATATTACTCATATAAGCCTCCTACACCACAATGATTTTCTATATAACAACAGAAAAGAGCGGGAAATCCCACTCTTTCGTCACAGAACTATGAAACATTGGTAGTTTTATATTACCATACATCCTGCTTTCATGCAAATTGTGAAGAAATGCGCAAGCGCCTATGTCTGCTCCGACGAGCAAATGGAGATGTGGTAGGTCTGCAAAGTGCGCCACATCCTGTGGCAAAGCAGACATGACCCGCATCGTGCGGGCCCAGGAGGCAGCTCGTCAGCCACCACAAGCAATCTTGTTTGCGACGAGCTGTGCGCATGAGCAAGGCGCGGAAGCTAGACAATAACCATATAAGATAAGCTTATGCTATTAACTCAAAACAACGATAACTGATTGGCTTCTGGAAGGCCTTCTAAACAGCCCATTGAATCCATATATTCAATAATCGTTTTCGAAACTCGTCCTCTTTGCTGCAAGTCCTCTTTCGACAAAAATTCACCATCTAGTCTTGCTTTTGTAATTTGTATCGCAACGTTTGTTCCAAGACCAGGAATCGCATTAAAAGGCGGAATAAGCGTATTACCTTCAATTGTAAACTCTGCTGCTTTAGATTTGTACAAATCTACTTTTTGCATTTTAATTCCACGCTCGGACATTTCCAGTGCAATTTCAAGTACAGTAAGTAAACTTTTTTCCTTTGGAGCGGCATCGAGTCCCTTAGCATTGATTTCATCTAATTTTGCCCGCATTGTGTGCGAACCATTCACCATGGAGATTAAGTCGAAATCAGAAGCTCGAACCGTAAAGTACGCTGCATAATATAGTATCGGAAAATGTACTTTAAAATATGCGATACGAACTGCCATTAATACATAAGCAGCGGCATGGGCTTTCGGGAACATATATTTGATCTTTTTACAGGATTCAATATACCAGTTAGCTACACCTTTTGCTTTCATTTCCGATTCGAACTCGGGTGTTAACCCTTTCCCTTTTCGGACAGACTCCATTATTTTAAATGCTAATGAAGGTTCCAGACCTTGATAGATCAAATAAACCATAATGTCATCCCGACAACCAATTACATCGGATAATTGACATGTTCCATCTTGGATAAGCTCCTGTGCATTTCCAAGCCATACATCGGTACCATGAGAAAGCCCTGATATTTGGACAAGTTCTGAGAATGTCGATGGTTTCGTCTCTTCTAACATTTGACGTACAAATCGCGTACCAAATTCCGGAATACCCAGTGTTCCCGTTTTACAATCGATTTGCTCTTCAGTAACACCTAACGATTCGGTTCCACTAAATATTTTCATCACTTCCGGATCATCCGTAGGAATCGTTTTCGGATCAATTCCAGATAAATCTTGAAGCATCCGAATAACCGTTGGATCATCGTGCCCCAGAATATCGAGTTTCAACAAATTATCATGAATCGAATGGAAGTCGAAATGGGTTGTTTTCCATTCAGAATCTTGCGCATCTGCTGGGAATTGAATTGGTGAGAAATCAAAAATATCCATATAATCGGGAACTACTATAATTCCTCCTGGATGCTGACCAGTCGTCCGTTTCACTCCAGTACAGCCTTGCACCAACCGATCGATTTCTGCTCCTCGCATCGTTAAATTATTGTCATTCATATACCCTCGAACATATCCGTAAGCCGTTTTTTCAGCTACTGTTCCAATTGTACCTGCCCGGAATACATAGTCTTCTCCGAAAAGCTCTTTCGTATAGTTATGAGCTACTGGTTGATACTCACCGCTGAAGTTCAAATCGATATCTGGAACTTTATCTCCTTTAAATCCAAGGAATGTTTCGAACGGAATATCCTGTCCATCTTTCACATACGGTGTATTACATTTTTCGCAAGACTTATTCGGCAAGTCAAACCCAGAACCGACGGAACCATCTTGGAAAAACTCCGAATGCTGACATTTCGGACATACATAATGCGGTGGTAATGGATTTACTTCCGTAATTTCAGTCAATGTAGCAACCAATGAAGATCCGACCGATCCACGAGAACCAACCAAGTATCCATCATCAAGCGATTTTTTCACCAGTTTATGTGAAATTAAATAAATAACCGCAAATCCATGCCCAATAATAGAGGTTAACTCTTTTTCTATTCTAGCCTCCACTATTTCAGGGAGTTGTTCTCCGTATATTTCTTTTGCTTTCGAATAAGTTAAAGACCTAACTTCGTCGTCTGCTCCTTCAATTTTTGGAGTATATAAATCGTCTTTTATCGGTTTAATCTCTTCTATCGAATCTGCAATTTTATTTGGGTTTGTAATGACAATTTCTTTCGCCAATTCTTCCCCAAGAAATGAAAATGCATCTAACATTTCATTTGTCGTACGGAAATGCACTTTAGGCAACCCATGACGATTCAGTGGATTCGCCCCGCCCTGGGAGTTTATTAATATCTTTCTGAAAATCGCATCATTTTCATGCAAGTAATGGACATTTCCCGTCGCTACTACTGGGAGGTTTAGTTTTTTCCCTAGTTTGATCATCTTGCGGATAATATCTTCCAAATTCCATTCATCTCGCACGAGCTCAAGTTCTAATAAGTGACTATATACTTCTTTTGGATGAATTTCTAAATAGTCATAGAACTTCGCAATTTCCTCGACTTGCTCCAGCGGTTTTTGCATAAGCCCTTCAAAAACTTCTCCTTTATCACAGCCCGAGCCAATGATTAATCCTGCTCGATGCTTTTGTAATACGGATCGTTTAATTCTTGGTACACGATAAAATGTCGTTGTATGTGAAAGAGAAACTAATTTAAATAAGTTTTTAAGCCCTTCGTCATTCACCGCTAAAATCGTACAGTGAGACGGTCTTGCTCTTTTATAGGAATCCCCTTGTCCAATATGTTTATTAAAATCATCATGGTATTCAATATCTTTTTCTTCTGCTTCCTTCAATAAATGAAGGAGTAAATAACCCGTTGCTTCACAGTCGAATATAGCTCGGTGGGCTTGTGTTAACTCAATGTTAAACTTCTTCGCGAGAGAACCAAGTCGATGGGTTTTCAGCTCCGGATGCAAAAATCTTGCCAGTTCCAGCGTATCAATAACTGGATGTGTGAAATGATCAATGCCGCAACGGCGATAGCCCTCATATAAGAATCCCATATCGAAGGATGCATTATGGGCAACGATAATTCCGTCTCCAATGAATTCATAAAAGTCTTTAATAACTTCTTCAATCTCCGGTGCATTTTGAACCATCTCATCCGTTATTCCGGTTAACTCAATAGTTGTAGCGGAAAGGGCGTGATGTGGATTGGCAAAGCGTTCAAATTTATCAATGATATTACCGTCTTTCATTTTGACTGCAGCTAGCTCGATTATTTTATCGTATGTTGCCGATAAACCGGTCGTCTCCACGTCAAAAACAATATAAGTGGCATCTTCAAGTCGGGTATGTTGTTCATCATAAGCAATCGGAACACCGTCATGCACTAGATTGGCTTCTAGTCCATATAAAATTTTGATGCCATTCTTTTTACCAGCTGCATATGCTTCCGGAAACGATTGAACATTTGCATGGTCAGTAATAGCAATTGCCTTATGTCCCCATTTTGCTGCTTGGGACACGAGAGAAGAAACAGAGGACACTGCATCCATTGCACTCATTGGAGAGTGCATATGTAATTCCACTCGTTTTTCAGCTGCTGTATCATGTCGCACTGCAGCATTTATCTCTGACATATCCTGAGCCATAATGATTAGATCCCGTACGAATGTGTCGTTTTGAACAGATCCTCTTACTTTTATCCACATTCCTTTTTGAAGGCGAGCCATCATTTGTGCATCTTCTTTATCACGAGAAAACATCTTCACAAGAATTGAATCTGTATAGTCCGTTACTTTTGCCGTTAGAAGCGAGCGCCCACTTCGTAACTCTTTTACTTCAACGTCAAATACAAATCCTTCGATCGTTACTCTTCTCTCTTCGTCTTGAATCGTTCTTATTTCTAAAATTGGTTCTTCCTTCTTCAGCGGAATACCTAGTTGGAAAGGTCCATCTGCAACATCGTCTCCAGCCTCTTGACGATTTTGTTCTCGGTTTTGCAAGTCTAACAATGCTTTTTTCCCGAGTGCTTCTTCTTCTAATCGGCGCTGCTCCAAAAATGCCATTTGTGCTTCAGCTACCGCTTCCGTGTTTTCTACTACTCGAAAATCAATCGCTACTTTCGGAAATCCAAAACTCTCGTAAATAGAACTGATCATCTCTATATATTTCTTTTTGAATGTACGTAACTCTAAATCATTCCCACATGTTAGTTGAATCATTTGGCCATTCCACACTGGCTCTTGCTTTTCTAGACAATCTTTTAGTGGTGGTGACATGTCACTTAATTCTTTTAGCACGCTTGACCAATATTGTTTTACTAACTCATCGGTTAAGTCTGTATGATCACTCGAAATCGTTAAAATAACATTCGCTATGCCCGCAAACTTTTCTTGCAAGCGAGTTTGTAAAATAGTGTATATATTAATTGGTAAAATAGTTGGTAATTGAATTTGGAATTGCCACTTTCTTATTTTTTTATGCACTGTAAATCTATTAATCGATGCATGTTCAAAATATTTGACGAAAGAATCCTCTGTTAACTCGAGTTGTTGCAGCAATAAGTGCATTCTCATCTTACCATCTTGCATAGTGATTCCCTCCTTCATAAGAAAAGCGCAAGCGCCTATGTCTTCCCCGAGGGCAACGTTCTTCTGCGACGAGCTGTGCGCAGGAGCAACGTTCTTCTGCGACGAGCTGTGCGCAGGAGCAAGGCGCTGGAGCTAGATCAATATCGAGTAAGTAAGTTTATACTTTCACTCGAAAAAAGAAAGGAAAGTTCATTGGTGCGAACTTTCCCTTCTTCCAGTTCTTCTTTAGAAGAAAAACTTTTGTATATCATTCCACGTGACGACTACCATTAATACCATTAGAAGCATGATTCCCACAAAGTGAACCATTCCTTCTTTTTGTTTATCGACTGGTTTTCCTCGAATTGCTTCAAATAGGAAAAATAATAATCGTCCACCATCTAATGCTGGGAGTGGCAATAAGTTCATGATCCCTAAGTTAATACTTAGTAACGCTGCCCAATACATTAAATTAAACACGCCATATTGCGCAACTTCCTCTGTTGCTTTATATATACCAACTGGACCTGATAAATCATCGATGGAGAAGTTACCAGAAATTAATGTACCTAATAAAATAAATATTCGTTTGGTCGTTTCATATGTTTGCTCCGCACCATATGGTATAGCTTTCAATGGATTTTTTTCAAGTGGGCTAACGTATTGAACGCCAATTTGTCCAACTTTTTCTTTGCCCACCCCCACTTCATTTGGAGTCATAGACAATTCTAATGTTTCGCCATTTCGATCAATCGTAAAGTTCATCTTCTCATTTGGACTAACCTTTACTTCTTCTGAGAACTCATCCCATGTGCTAATAGGTGTTCCGTTAATCGCTGTTACTAAATCCCCGTCTTTCATCCCTGCCTGTGCTGCTGGGCTATCTGCTACTACTGTAGTTATAACAGGTTCGTACGTCGGTACCCCTTGAAATAAACCAAGCAATAAAAATATGAAAAACGCCAATATAAAGTTAAAGAGTGGACCAGCAAAAATAGCCATTGATCTTTGTCCTACTGTTTTGGATCCAAATTGTCGATCATATGGAGCAATGAACGTTTCTTTCCCATTCTCATTGATCACAGCATTTCTAGCTACTTTATATCTAACTAATCGTTCCTCTTCATCATACCCTTCGATGAACATTTCCTTCATCAAATCCGACTTCTCTACTTCTAAAAAAAGCATGTCCGGAAACTGTTTATTTTGATTGAGAACGATTTGATCGATTTCATTGTCATCATTTACTCGAATCCCTAATCTATACCCGGGTTGAAGTTCGACAGAGTCCAAATCTTCTCCTGCCATCCGAACATACCCGCCTATAGGTAATAGACGAATCGTATAAAGTGTTTCACCTTTTGTCATAGCAAAAATCTTCGGACCCATTCCAATCGCAAACTCACGCACCATTATTCCTGCTTTTTTGGCAAAAATAAAATGCCCTAGCTCATGAAAAAATACAATACTACCAAAAATTATTATAAACGCAATGGCTGTCTCCATTATATCCCACCTTCATTGTGTTCCAGCATTTCATGCATTATTTTAACATGTTTCGTATGTTTTTTCTTGTTTGGGCGTCTACATGTAAGATAGTTTCTAAATCTGGACTTGAAATGTTCACATGTGCATCCATTGCTCGCTCGATTAGCTCATCAATCGTTAAAAAGCCAATTTTCTCCTGCAAAAATAAAGCTACCGCTGCTTCATTTGCCGCATTTAAAACAGTTGTCATCGTTCCACCTGCTCTTCCCGCTTCAATTGCAAGCTTTAATGCATAATAACGATTATAATCCATTTCTTCAAAATGCAGTTTACCTATTTCCGCTAAATTCAATCGCTTTGCATGAGGACGTGGCAATCTGTCCGGGTAAGACAAGGCATATTGAATTGGAACTCTCATATCAGGAGTTCCTAGTTGAGCGATTACACTCGTATCTTCAAATTCAACCATGGAATGGATAATACTTTCTCTATGTAACAATACTTCTATATCATCATAAGAAATATCAAATAGAACACGCGCTTCGATGACTTCTAACCCTTTATTCATCATCGTGGCTGAGTCTATCGTAATTTTAGAGCCCATTGACCAGTTTGGATGATTTAAAGCATCTTTTACCGTGACATGTTGCAGCTCTTCTCTTGTCCGATCTCTAAAGCTACCCCCAGAGGCCGTAATGATTAACTTGGCAATCTCTGATCTTTTTTCTCCGTTCATCGCTTGAAAAAGAGCAGAATGTTCACTATCTACAGGTAAGATAGGTACATTATATTCTTTTGCAGCTTGCATCACGAGATGTCCAGCTGTCACTAGTGTTTCTTTGTTCGCAATTGCAATCGTTATTCCTTTTTTGATAGCTTCCAGTGTCGGATTCAACCCAACACTTCCAAGGACAGCATTCACTAACACATCGGCATTTGTATGAGCAGCAACTTGTACTAATCCAGCGTCTCCGTATACGAATTCGACGTGAGGAAATTCACTTTGTAATTGACGCGCATCTTCTTCACTTATAACAGATACTAATTGCACAGGAAATTCACCCAAGATTTTTCTTGTCTCTTCTATATTTTTTCCGACTGAAAATGCAACCAGCTGAAACTGCTCCGAATGCTCTCTTATAATATCTAATGTTTGAATACCTATTGAACCGGTAGCTCCTAATAAACTTATTCTTTTTCGCATGAAATTATGTCTCCTTAGATGAAATGTAAAAAGTGTAGTAATGGTAAGACGAATAATAGACTATCAAAACGGTCTAAAATACCGCCATGACCAGGTAAAATCTTACCAGAATCTTTTACATTATAATGCCTTTTGATTGCTGACTCTACTAAATCACCTAGCTGCCCAAAAATAGATGCAGCAATCGTAATTCCAATTAATATAAGATAAGAATTCGTAAGCGGGCTTATAAAGTGCATGATAAATGCTGCTATTATGGCCCATATAATACCGCCGATAAACCCTTCTATCGTTTTATTTGGTGAGATCTCTGGCCATAATTTACGCTTTCCAAGTTTTCTACCTGTAAAATAGGCACCAGAATCTGTTGCCCAAACTACAATAAGTGCAAATATTAAATAAGCTAATCCAGCATCTCTTGTCTCTATAAAATAGTAAAATCCAATTCCTACGTATAAAGTTCCTAATAACATAAATGCCGCATCATCGAACGTAAATCGATTTTTCACGAGTACTGTATAGATTAGGAGCAGAAAAACAACGACAAAAACCCATTCAATTTTTGAGTGCCCCGTCATAGCAAACACATCATCCGCAATAGACGATGGCAATAAAAGCACAAATAAAAGGAGCAAAGAAATAGCCCCCGCAAATGAAAATATTGGTAACTCTTTCATTCGTAACAACTCATACACGCCTATTGCAGCCAAAATATATATAAGTGCAGTAAAAATAGATCCACCTAACCAAACAATAGGAAGAAAAAGTGCCGCTGCAATAACACCCGTAATTATACGTACCTTCAATTCCCTTCTCCCTCCTTCAATCCACCATATCTCCTATTTCGATTTTGATAATTTTCAATCGCATCCATTAAACACGATTCATCAAAATCCGGCCATAAAGTGTCTGTAAACCAAAATTCCGTGTAAGCAAGCTGCCAGAGCATAAAATTACTTAGACGTACTTCTCCGCTCGTACGAATAAGCAAATCTGGATCACTTAAATTCTTTGTCATTAAATGATTGCTTAATAATTCCTCAGAAATTTCTTCTAGCGCCACATTACCTTCTTGTACATCACGAGCAATTTTACTGACCGCTTGAACAATTTCATCTCTGCTTCCATAATTTAAAGCAAAGTTTAATATTAACCCATCATTAGCCGCAGTTTGATCGATTGCTTTTTGTACAGCTCTTTTCGTATGCTCAGGCAATGATTCCATATTTCCCATCATTTTTACTTGTACATTTTGCTCAATTAACTCCGGTAAATACGTGCCTAAAAATTCCTCTGGCAGGCGCATTAAAAACTCTACTTCCATTTTAGGCCTTTTCCAATTTTCTGTAGAAAAAGCGTATAAAGTTAACTCTTTTATACCAACTTCATTCGCAAACCTAGTTATTTTCTTTACAGTCTTCATGCCCTCGTGATGACCAGCTATGCGGGGTAGCGCTCGCTTTTTAGCCCATCTACCATTTCCGTCCATAATAATCGCAATATGGCCTGGCAATTGTTCTTGTTGGGCATTTTCTTTTCGTTTCTCTAACGGAATACTTATCGATTTTTCATTTTTACGGATAAGTTTATTTAACATTCAAAAAACCCCCACCTTACTAACATAGGAACATATATGACCTATCATATCAAATATATCGCAATATAAAAAGGCGTCCCTACTCTAAAGGACGCCTTTTCCAAACAAAAAGTTCAAACAATTATTTGGATGCACTACTAAATTTGCTTATACTTCTAGAATTTCTTTTTCTTTATCTTTCGTAATTGCATCGATTTTATCAATATTTGAATCCGTAAGTTTTTGGATTTCTTCTGTGTAGTTTCTTAAGTCGTCTTCTGTAATGTCCCCAGATTTTTCGAGTTTTTTAAGATCATCGTTTCCATCACGGCGAACATTACGAATATTCACTTTTGCTTCTTCTGCTTCTTTTTTCACTTGTTTTACTAATTCTTTACGGCGTTCTTCTGTAAGAGCAGGAATCGCAAGACGAATTATGGAACCGTCATTCGTAGGTGTAATACCTATATCTGACTTTAAAATTGCCTTTTCAATCTCTCCAAGAATTGACTTATCATAAGGCTGAATCGTGATTAATCGAGCCTCTGGAGTCGAAATACCTGCCATTTGATTAATAGGTGTTGGTGCACCATAGTAATCAATTGAAATTTTGTCAAGCAAAGATGCATTTGCACGACCAGCTCGGATAGAAGCAAGTTCTCTCGTGTATACTTGAATCGTTTTTGCCATTTTATCTTTCGTTTGCTCAATTACTTGTTTCGGCATTATGAATTCCTCCTAACGACTGTACCGATCGTTTCCCCAAGTACAGCCCTTTTAATATTTCCATTTTCCATTACTGAAAATACAATAAGTGCGATATCATTGTCCATACATAATGTAGATGCAGTAGAATCCATCACTTGTAAACCTTGTTGAATTACTTCGATAAAGGATAACTCATCGTATTTAATAGCTGTAGTATCGGTTTTTGGATCTGCAGAATATACACCGTCCACATTATTTTTAGCCATTAGGATAACATCCGCTTCTATTTCTGCTGCACGTAAAGCAGCAGTTGTATCAGTAGAGAAGTATGGATTTCCTGTTCCAGCTGCGAATATAACTACACGCTTTTTTTCTAAATGACGAATTGCTCGTCGTCGTATGTACGGCTCTGCAACTTGACGCATTTCGATGGAAGTTTGAACACGAGTCTCAATCCCGCATTTTTCAAGTGAATCTTGTAGTGCAAGTGAATTCATAACCGTAGCAAGCATACCCATATAATCTGCAGTTGCACGATCCATGCCCATTTCGCTTCCTACTTTTCCACGCCAAATGTTGCCTCCACCTACTACAACAGCAACTTCGACGCCTAATTCTACTACTTCTTTTACTTGCTCTGCTACAGACTTGATAATTTCAGGTGATAGTCCGAAACCTTGCTCTCCAGCTAATGCTTCGCCACTCAATTTTAAAACGATTCTTTTGTATTGTGGTGTGCTCATAGGTATCCTCCATCTCTTTTCTTGAAAAATAGGGAACACTAATTGCGTGTTCCCTAAAAGTATTGTCTATTTAGTGAAAATACTCATCGTATTTTCCGCTTTTCTTATTAGTTACCTTTTACTTGGTTCATTACTTCTTCCGCGAAGTTATCTTCACGTTTTTCGATTCCTTCACCAACAGCATAGCGAGTGAATGAAACTAGTTTACCACCAGTTGATTCAACGAATACGCCTACTTTTTGGTCAGGGTTTTTAACGAAAGATTGATCTAATAAACAAACTTCTTCGAAATATTTACCAAGGCGGCCTTCTACCATTTTCGCAACGATATTTTCAGGTTTACCTTCGTTTAAAGCTTGTTCAGTTAATACTTTTCGCTCACGCTCTACTTCATCAGCAGATACTTCGTCACGAGAGATGTATGCAGGGTTTAGTGCTGCAATGTGCATTGCAACATCTTTAGCTGCTTGCTCGTCAGTTGAACCTTCAAGAACAGTTAGAACACCAATGCGTCCACCCATGTGTAGGTAAGGACCGAATGCATCTGCATCTGTTTTAGTTTCTACTACAAAACGACGAAGTGTAATTTTCTCTCCGATTTTTGCAACTGCGTTAGAAATAGCGTTTTCTACTGTTACACCTTCTTCAAGTGTAGAAGCTAAAGCTTCCTCTACTGAAGCTGGTTCAGTTGCTAATAAATGTGTAGCAACTTGTTGTACTAATTGTTGGAAAGCTTCGTTTTTTGCAACGAAATCTGTTTCTGCATTCATTTCTAAAAGTACAGCTTTGTTTCCATCAATTTGGATGTAAGTAGTACCTTCAGCTGCAATACGGTCAGCTTTTTTAGCTGCAGAAGAAAGACCTTTTTCACGTAAAAAGTCGATTGCTGCTTCTAAATTACCTTCTGTTTGTACTAAAGCTTTTTTACAATCCATCATACCTGCGCCAGTTTTTTCACGCAATTCTTTTACCATTTGTGCTGTAACTGCCATTTTAAATTCCTCCTAGTACGAATAAATTCATCTTCTCAAAAAAAGGTGATAAGAGGTTTGGCCGCTTATCACCTGTTAACTACATGTGTCTTACTCAGCAGCAACTTCAGCTGGAGTTACTTCTTCGTCTTCACCTTGTCTTGCTTCAAGTAATGCATCCGCCATTTTAGCTGTTAATAATTTAACCGCACGAATTGCGTCGTCATTTGCAGGAATTACATAGTCGATTTCGTCTGGATCACAGTTTGTATCAACGATTCCTACTAATGGAATGTTCAGTTTACGAGCTTCCGCAACAGCAATACGCTCTTTGCGTGGGTCAACTACGAACATTACATCTGGAATAGCTTTCATATCACGGATACCGCCTAAGAATTTAACAAGACGTTCGTGTTCTTTTTTAAGTTGAACTACTTCTTTTTTAGGAAGTACATCGAATGTACCATCTTCTTCCATTTTTTCAATCGCTTTTAGACGAGCTACACGTTTTTGAATAGTACCGAAGTTTGTTAAAGTACCACCTAACCAACGTTGGTTGATGTAGTAGTTACCTGAACGTTCAGCTTCTTCTTTAATAGCTTCTTGCGCTTGTTTTTTAGTTCCAACGAATAGAACTTTTCCACCGTCTTGACCTACTTGACGCATGAAATCGTAAGCTTCTTCTAATTTTTTCACCGTTTTTTGAAGATCGATGATGTAGATTCCGTTACGCTCAACAAAAATGTATTTTTTCATTTTTGGGTTCCAACGGCGAGTTTGGTGTCCAAAGTGTACACCAGCCTCAAGTAATTGTTTCATTGAGATTACTGACATGATAATTCCTCCTGGTTTGGTTTAGTCTTCCGCAGTCATCATTTTTCTTTAGCTACTCTTTTATTTTATAAAAGAGCACCTGCTAAATCCATCCGAACTGCGTGTGTATTCATACCGTATTGTAATATACCATACATATTTCATACTTTCAACTATTTTAATGCTTAAACTTTAAGAAAAGCTCTACTTCTGTTTTGCCAATTTGTAGCTTTTGGGCAATTTCATCGACGCTTTTCCCCTCGTCAGCATAAAAAAGACTTTTTCTTTTATCGTAACTGGTTCTTTTTTTTCTGTTACCGATGCTGTTTTTAAATAGCTATTTGCGGCAAGTTGTTTGGATACAAATGCTTTTGGGACCTCAAAAACTGGAGTTGTTTCTATTGTATCCTCTTTTTCCTCCACCTGCTCCGTTGTCGCTGCTACAACGCGATCGGTATGGTTTAATTCTCGTAACAGACGATCGTTTTCGTCTTTGATCTCGGCAATATATGCACTGAAGGAGTCTTCAATTTCGGCTAATATTTGCTCTTGCTTTTGCTCCATATTGTTGAATTTAGTTAATTTTGCATTTAATAAAGCAATGAAGTAAAAGCTAATTAATTGAAGTAAAAATAATATGACTAGAATAATTGACGTCATTGCCTGCTCCTATCCACTAAAATCCACAAAATTTCCTTTAAAAGGATGTTTTGCCTCTTTCATTTCTTGTTCTGTTTTTTCTCGTTTTTTTCTTTCTTGCTCTGCTTGTTCTTTTTCTTTGTTTTCTAAATCCGCTTCTGCTGTCTTGTTCGATTCTAAAACAGTTTCTCTGTTTTTTTCAAGTTGTCTTTCAGAAGCAGCTTGGGCATTCGCCTGGTTTACTGCACTTTGCTGTTGCATTTGCTCTGCAACTTTCCCAGCATCAAATGTTTTCGGAATAGCAATTTGGAGCTCTACACCTTTTAAACTCAACGGACTGCCTCCTTCAACGACTTAAGATAAAGTATTTAGTTGATCAATTAGTAGCCTTCTAAATTATACAGTTATATCATTAGAGACTGCTAGATAATCAGCATCGTCCTGAATCTCCATTGCGTCGCATTTTAGGGAAACTACGCGGAAAGAGATACGGCAAATGCAATTGATTTCCGCTCCAGGAGGACGCTTACCGCGGGGCGGGAGGTGAGCCTCCTCGTCGCACGCTCCTGCGGGGTCTCACCTGTCCCGCTGATCCCGCAGGTGTCGCCGCCTTACGCTTCCATCAATAGAACTTGCTGACTAATCCATAATTAAATGCAAAAAAGCTCTTTAATTTATTTACCACTGTTAAGCAGTTTCTAATTGAAAATCATTTTATGTACAGTATAAATTCTATTAGCCATTCAAACAATGGGTCCCAACAATCGCTAGATAGTATATCTTTTCAACTAATAAAAGGTTTTCACCCACAGAAAATGCAACATAGTACTAAATTTAGTGTCTCCTTAGGGAGTAAATAGCAAACTCTATTGGATTGTAGCGAAGGGGTGGCGACTCCGACGGGAACAGTACGAGCTGAAAGCCCCGAGGAGATTGAAGCCGTGCCCGCGGAAAGCGTCCACCCGGTAGCGGAAATCCAAGCGTCCACTTCATTTAACTCACTACCGCACAGTATCCCTAAACTGTAACCAATCATCTTTTCATTTTTTCTTATACATTCGTCATTTCGTTTGCGAGTAGCCTTCTTAACTTAAACAGTGCTTTTGAATGGATTTGTGAGATTCTGGATGTCGATAGTCCAAGCATTTCGCCAATCACAGTTAAAGTTAACTCTTCTGTATAGAATAGGCTCAGCACTAATTGCTCATTTTCGTTTAATTGCTGAATTTGTCCGGCAAGATCACGAAGTAATTCTTCTTTCACCATCTGTTGCTCTGGTGTTTTTTGGGCATCATCTCTAATCACAAAAGACTTTGAATCCGCTTCTTCATTATCTTGTAATTGCTCATCAATAGACAATACGTTAGAAAAAAAATGTTCTTGAACGGTTTGATAAACATCGTCTACCGGCATTTCGACATAATCTGCTATTTCTTCTGCAGATGCATGCCTTAATAATCGTTGTTCGAGCTCTTCAATTTTAGATTCTAACTTCTTCGCCTTTTCACGAGAAGATCTTGGAAGCCAATCTTCTTTTCTTAGACCGTCAATAATTGCTCCGCGCACCCGAAAAGAAGCATACGTATCAAATTTTAACTCTCTTGAATAGTCGAATTTGTTAAGCGCATCAAATAAGCCCATCATACCTAGGCTTTTCAGTTCGTCTCTTGATATATTTTTAGGGATGCTTGCACCAATACGTTGAACATGATAGGTAACTAGGGGCGTATACTTGCGTATAAGTAAATCTCCGGCCTCTGAATCTTTAGATTCTATCCATCTTTTCCAAAGGAGTTCTTCCTCTGTCGAATTTTCTTTTGCCACTATTACACCCCTTTTCAATATATCTGATGAATATGTATATTATAGCAAATTTCTACACAAAAAGGGGAGTCGAAAACATCGACATCCCCTACTTTCATTGAATGTTTAACATAGATTTGACATTTTTCGTGCATTCCTTAGGAGAAAGCTCTGAATCATCTAAATATCTCTAACACCTTGGTTTACCGTTCGAATATTTAATAGTTTCGTCATAGGATTAAATTCAATCGTTCTCCCGCTACTTCCACCTGTATCTTCTGCAACAATCGGTATGGAAAACTTTTTTAAATATTCCTTCACCGCTTCCACATTGCGAGGACCAATTCGCATGGTGTCTTTACCAGAAGAGAATTGGAACATTTGCGCACCACCCGCTATTTTAGCGCGTAATCTAAAAGGTTGTACCCCTTCTAATTTAAGCTGCTCAATCATAGCAGGTATACCAGTATCAGCAAATTTGGCAATATTAATCGTTTCAGTTCTACCTAAACTAGAATCTGGTAGCATCACATGAACTAATCCAGCTATTTGTGACCTTTCATCATATAATACGACCCCTACACATGAGCCCAGACCAGAAGTGCGTATCGTGTCTGGAGCTTTAGCTGTATTCATATCCGCAATCCCAACTTTAACTACTTGACCTTGTCCAATCATATTACTGTACTCCTAAAGCAGTGAAAATAGCTTCAAATGAATCAGGGTCAGGCAACAAGAAGAAATGTCCTTTCACACTTCCACCATTCGGTGTATTTTCCTCAGTAATCGCGGTATCAATCACAATAACGTAATCACTAATATGAGAAACTTCTACTAATCCAAAACTAACAATAGCTCCAACCATATCTACACTTAAAGCAGGTACGGACGGATAAATTCGAAGACTCGTAAAATCAGATAATGCAGATAGATAGGACCCAGAAAGAATATTACCCAATTCTTGCATAGCTGAGGCTCCTAACTCAGAAACTTCACCGGTCTGAAAATCCACACTACTATCTTGCACTAACGATTGAATGAAGTGGTTAGCCTGCTCTACAGGTAACACAAAAAACATACTCCCAGTCACATCGCCATCAATTCGAAGATAGATACCTGCGACTACGTTTTCAGCCCCCCCGGCTAAATCCATCATATCGTCGAAAGATACCATCTCCACCTTAGGAACAGTCATCTCAATTTTTTTATTCAACAATGTCGATAGTGCGGTTGCTGCATGGGCAGCGCCAATATTACCTATTTCCTTTAAAACATCTAAATGGATCGATGTTATATTTTTTTATACATGTATTAAACACCTGACTTTATCGGATTTAATACGAGGTGCATATGCAACAATATTAATAAACGACTGTCCAGTTTAGCGACACCAGCTATATAATCTTCTTCGAATCCGCCTACTACTTCTGGTTGTGGTTCTATTGAATCTGTCGGAATGTCTAACACATCATTTGCGGAATCTACAATTACACCTACGTTCATATCTTCTAAGGTGATAATGATGATTCTAGAAGCTTCATTTAAGTTACTTTCTCCTAGTCCAAGACGATTTCTTAGATCTATGATTGGTGTAACTACACCTCTTAAGTTTATTACCCCTTTTACATAAGAGGGTGTTTTAGGTACTCTCGTAATATGCGTCAGTTTTTCGATTCCTTGCACATGTGTGACCGGAATGACATATTCCTTATCTGCCAATTGAAAAACAACTACTTTTACATTTTGAACATCTACAGCTTCTGTCATATAGTTTCGCATCCTTCCTGAAAGATAAACTCTTATATAATCAATGCATTACAATCTACGATTAATGCCACTTTACCGTTCCCTAAAATAGTTGCTCCAGAAATAGCAAAAACACTCGTTAAGTACGCTCCTAGCGATTTCAAGACAACTTCTTGCTGTCCAATAAACGAATCTACAACAAGTCCAGCCATTTTGTCCCCTTTTCGAACTAGGACAACTGAATGGAATTCCTCTTTTGTGCTTTCTCTTGGTACATCAAACACATCTTCTAAAAATACTAAAGGCACTACTTTTCCTCGGAAATCAATTACTTTCTGATTGTGTGCATTTAAAATATCAGATGAACGTATAATGGCTGTTTCAATAATCGAGGAGAGAGGAATTGCATAAATCTCTTCCCCAAGTTCCACTAACATGACAGAAATAATAGACAATGTTAATGGTAATTGGATTGAAAATAAGGATCCTTTTCCTTCTGTTGAAGAGATCTCTATCGTTCCACCAAGTGATTCAATCGTTGTTTTAACGACGTCTAATCCCACGCCTCGTCCTGATACATCTGAAATGACATCAGCTGTAGAAAAACCAGAAGACAAAATAAGCTCCGCAACCTGTTTATCTGTTAAAGTCAAAGCAACTTCTTCGCTTACAATACCTCTAGAAATAGCTTTTTTCAGCACTTTTTCCCGATTAATCCCTGCTCCATCATCCTCGATTTCGATAAAGACATGATTCCCACTATGGTAAGCACGGAGAACAACTGTACCTTCTTCAGGCTTGCCTTTCGATTTTCTCACTTCCGGGCTTTCAATCCCATGATCGAGGGAATTCCGAATAAGATGAACAAGTGGATCGCCAATTTCGTCAATCACCGTACGGTCTAATTCTGTTTCTGCTCCAATAACTTCTAAGTTAATCTTCTTATTTAAATCTCTTGCCAATTGTCTTACCATTCGTGGGAAACGGTTAAATACTGTTTCCACTGGTACCATGCGCATATTCAAAATGATATTTTGTAAATCTCCTGTGATTCTAGACATCCGCTCAACAGTCTCATCTAATTCAGCATTTCGAAGATCCTCTGAAATGGACTGTAATCGACCACGATCAATCACTAACTCTTCAAATAAATTCATCAGAACATCTAAACGTTCAATGTTTACCCGTATTGTTTTACTGCTAGTAGGAGTATTACCTTTTGGAGCAGATGATTTTTCTTTTTTCTCTGGCTGCAATTCGGTAGTCTCACTCGTTTGTTCGGGAGTTTGAACAGCTACTTGCTTTTCTTCCTCAACTTTGCTTAATTCATCCTGTTGGCGAGTTTTTAGTTGCTCTAAAGTTACAGCTTGGACAACTACTTCTGTGACTTCGGAAACTTTCATTAATTTCTTTTGTACATCATCTTTTGGTTCATTAGTCACTAAGGCAATATAGAAAACTTCATCAAAATCTTCCTCTTCCAACTTTTCAACGGACGGAGAGGACTTTATAACATCTCCCATTTTCTCCAATAGTTCAAAAACCATATAAACACGTGCTGCTTTTAACAAACAATCTTCTCGTAGTTTAACGTAAATTTCATATGTATGATAATCCTGCTCCAACGACTGTTGGATGACCGTTAATTCATAATCATCATAGTTCAACCAATTTTGCACGTTAGAAGAGTCTACAGTTACAGTTTCTTCAACAGTAGTTGCTGCAACTGGTACTTCTTCTCCTGTTTCGATTGCATGCAGTTTTTGTACTGTATCTGCCACGTCTAATTTCCCGTTACCACCTGCCGCAATATCTAAAACCATTTCTTCTAACTGGTCAACTGCTGTAAATACAACATCCAGTAAATCAGCTGTTACATGCAAACGATTATTTCTTATTTCGTCTAGTACGTTTTCCATTTTATGTGTTAAATTTGCAATATCCTCGTATCCCATCGTAGCAGACATACCTTTTAACGTATGTGCTGAACGAAAGACTTCATTTACAATGGCAATATCTTCTGGATTTTTTTCCAATTCTAATAAGTGTTCATTACAAGCTTGTAAATGTTCTTTGCTCTCTTCAATAAACATTTCTAAATATTGACTTGTATCCATTTATTAACACCCCTTTAAGGTAAATATTGTATGATTGCTTTTGCGATATTTTCTAAATCGACTACTTCGTTTACGACCTTCGTTTCCACTGCGGCTTTTGGCATACCATAGACGATGCATGAGTCCGCCGATTCAGCAATGGCTACGACATGGCCGTTTTTCTTCAGCTGCACAAGACCCTTGGAACCATCTGATCCCATCCCTGTCATAATAACAGCAATTTTATCGAAATCATTATAATGGCTATTATCTTCGAATAAGACATCTACTGAGGGTCTATGTCCTGCTCTAGGCGCCTCTTCGTTATCTAAAACAATGCAATATGAACTACCAACTTTTTGGATTTTCATATGATAGCCACCGGGAGCAATATAGGCATGACCATTACGAATGATATCTCCATTTTCCGCTTCTTTTACTTCTATTTCAGCTAATTGATTGAGTCTTTCAGCTAAAGATTTCGTAAATCCAGCAGGCATATGCTGAACAATAAGCACGGGAGCTTGCATGTTTTTGGGAAGCTTTGTAATCACTTCCTGCAATGCTCTAGGACCTCCTGTAGAGGTGCCGATCAATACCATTTTTTTAGACGTTTTACTCCAAATGGACACTCTTTTTGTACTAACTACGTTGCTTGCTACTGGTTTTCTATCTAGTAGTTTAGGTGTAGTCGTCGAAAGTTTAGTAGTAACTTTATTCAATTTACTAATGGTGACGTGTGCAGCATTCTCAACCTTCGCCACTAGTTCGTCTTTAATCTTATGTAAATCTAATGAAATCGTTCCACTCGGTTTTGCGACAAAATCTACTGCCCCATATGCCATAGCCTGTAATGTAATTTCGGTCCCTCTTTGCGTAGTGCTAGATAACATGATAACTGCAACCGGAGTTTCTGCCATAATTTGTTTTAACGCGTCTAGCCCATTCATTTCTGGCATCTCTACGTCTAGCGTAACAACGTCAGGTTTTAATGCTTTTATTTTTTGAATGGCATCCTTACCGTTGCGTGCAATCCCAACCACTTCTATTACATTACTATCTTTGAAAAAGTCACCTATCAACTTTCGCATAAACGCAGAGTCATCAACAATCAATAATTTCTTTTTTGGTAAAAGAACCATCAGCTCATGACCTCCTTGAAAATAGATTTTTCAACCGAGAGATGAATGTACTTTGGTGTGGAATATCTGTTTCCTCTACTTCAATATTAGTAAAACTACTAACCATTTGTTTAAGCTTTTTGGTAATGGCGGCATTTGGATATAAAATAGAAAAAGGGACTTGTTCTTTCACGGACATACGTACGACTGGGTCTTCTGGCAGTGAACCCAGCACAATGATTTCTTTTGATAAGAATTTAGACATCGCAAGTTTTAACCTAGCTGTTGTATCAAACCCTTCTTCTTCCGAGAATGCACGATTGCAAAGCAAAAAGAAGTTTTTATCTGGATCTTTGAAATAGATAAATTTCATCATCGAATAGGCATCAGTTATGGAAGTAGGTTCTGCAGTAGTAATGACAATAATATCATCCACAGAGACTAGTAAATCTAGGGTTTGACTTGTTGCACCAGCACCCATATCAAAGACGATGTAATCATAATTTTTTTGCAAATATTCAAACGCTTCAATTAGGCGAGTGAACATTTTATCATTCCACTCCATAACTCCCGAAAGGCCAGACCCCCCTGAAATGTATTGTAGGTTATTCGGCCCTTCAAACATGACTTCTTCAAGCGTTTTTTCTCCGACTAAATAGTCCTTCAAATTAGTTGGAACTGTTTTTCCAAGCAAAATATGAATATTTCCCATACCGATGTCCATATCAATTAGTACTACTTTTTTCCCTACCTCACTTAAGGTGGTCGTGAAATTCATCGAAAAATTACTTTTCCCGACGCCACCTTTTCCACTGACAACCGCAATAGATCGACCTAGCTTTTGCTGACTTCGAAGCATTCGCAGCCGTAACTCTTCAGCTTGATCTCTCATAATGAGTCCCCTTTAAAGAATAAATTAAGTAATTCATCTAGACTAGTTTCCCTAATATCCTCAGGGACTTCTTGACCATCCGTATAGTAAGCAAGTCCCTTCTTATATTTAACCATTAAATTAATAATGGAGCCAATAGAATTTGTTTCATCTACTTTAGTAAAAATAAATTTTTCAATCGGGAATTCCTTGAATTGCTCAATAATCACTTCCATATCCCTCTGTTTAGAAGTAGAAGATAGTACAAGAAATGTTTCCGTATTCTCTTTTAAGTCAATTAGCTCTTGCAAGTCTTCTACAAATTTAACTTCTTTGTAATTTCTTCCCGCTGTATCGATAAATACTACATCTAATGCTTCGAATTTCTGCATTGCTTGTTGTAAGTCCTGTTCGTTATAGACAATTTCAATTGGCGCTTGTAATAGTCCTGCATACGTCTTTAATTGTTCAATTGCTGCAATTCGATATGTATCCGTCGTAATAAATCCAACTTTTTTCTTTTTTTCTAATACAGCACGAGCAGCCATTTTCGCTATAGTCGTCGTTTTTCCTACTCCAGTTGGCCCAAGTACGTTGATATATTTCTTGTCATAGGAAATACCGCCAAATGGAAATGTTTCAAGCTGAGATTTCAAGTAATCTTTCGCTAATTTTTGCTGCATTTCTATAGAAATATGGTCTTCGTTTTTTTTCATATGCACGAAAAGCTCATCACTAATCGATGTGATAAGCTCCTCTGCTAATTCTTGCTCCTTCAAATGATGAATAAGAGCTTCCAGTTCATCCGGATAAGTCCTATTCGGTTTTTGGCGCCCTATCGATTTAACCATTTGTTTTAAGTCTTCTAATTCCTTTTTGATGGCAATTGAATTAGGGTCTTCTTGGACCTGTTGAATGGTTGGCTTTTCTAGGATGGGCGCTGGACTTTCCATTGAATCCATTCCAGCTAATACTTCAATCGATTTCTTTTTAAACAAACCTAAAAAGCCTTTCGAATAGACAGCCTTCGAACTTAAAATGACTGCCTCTTCTCCTAATTCTTTTCGGATTAATTTCATCGCCTCAGGCATCGTATCAGCCGTATATTTTTTCATTTTCACTCTACATTCACCACCCCAACACTTTGTACCTCAATAGATGACTCTAGTTCGTTGTAAGAAAGAATCGGAATTTGAGGGAAATATCGTTCTGTCATTTGTCTTACGTACATGCGTACCGCAGGAGAACATAGAACAATTGGCGATTGCTCCATTAAAGAAGCTCGTTCTATTTCCCTTGCCATGGATTCTAAAATGGCTTGTGAATCATTTGGATCTATAGATAGATAGTTCCCATGTTCTGTTTGCTGAATACTATCTGCTATTAACTTTTCTACTCTTCCTGAAACGGTTAACACTTTTAAAACATGATTATTGCCTGCATATTGCGTTGTTATTTGTTTTGCTAATGACTGTCTCGCATACTCGGTTAATATATCGACATCGGACGTCATTTTTGAATAATCGGCAAGTGTTTCAAAAATAATAGGCAAATTTCGAATGGACACATGTTCACGCAGTAGATTCCCTAAAACTTTTTGAATTTCCCCAACCGTTAAAGGTGTAGGCGTAAGTTCATCTACAAGGATTGGGTATGTTTCTCTAATATGATCGATTAACTGTTTCGTCTCTTGACGACCCAGCAATTCATGCGCATTGTTTCGGATAATCTCCGTCATATGTGTGGATACAACACTTGGTGGATCCACAACTGTATAACCAAGTATTTCGGCGTCTTCTTTTACAGACTCTGTTATCCATTTTGCAGGTAATCCAAAAGAAGGTTCAATTGTATCAATACCCTCAATCGAATCATCATCTCCAGGACTCATGGCTAAATAGTGATCAAGTAATAGTTCTCCTCTTGCCATCTCGTTTCCTTTAATTTTAATTCGATATTCATTTGGCTGTAGCTGAATGTTATCTCGAATACGAACGACCGGAATGACCACTCCAAGTTCAAGTGCTAACTGCCTACGAATCATGACCACCCGATCGAGTAAATCACCGCCCTGTGCCGTATCTACTAACGGGATCAATCCATAACCAAATTCAAATTCGATTGGATCCACATTTAATAGATTAATAACATTTTCAGGACTTTTCATCGTATCAGTTGCAACTTCCTCTTCATATTCTTCGATTTCATCCGGACTTTCTTTCGTACTTTTCGACATCATATAAGCCCCTATTGCAAGTGCAATCGAAATTGGGAATGTGAGTAGTATTCCAATTGGAGTAACAATACCAAGTAAAGCTATCGTACCAGCCGCAACATATAAAAGTTTTGGTTGGTTAAATAATTGACTTGTAATGTCTCCACCTAGATTACCTTTAGATGCTGCTCTTGTAACAACGATACCAGTTGCAGTAGAGATTAATAACGCCGGAATTTGAGAAACAAGCCCATCCCCTACAGTTAGTGTGGAAAATAGGGACGCTGCTTCAGCAAAAGGAAGGCCAAATTGAACGACACCAATAACAATCCCAAATAATAGGTTAATAATAACAATAATTATACCAGCGATCGCATCCCCTTTTACGAATTTGGTAGCACCATCCATAGCCCCGTAAAAGTCTGCTTCTCCACTAACTTTTTCACGTCTTTCTCTTGCCTCTTTTTCAGAAATCATCCCAGCATTTAAATCCGCATCTATACTCATTTGTTTACCAGGCATAGCGTCCAATGTAAAACGAGCGGCAACTTCCGATACACGTTCTGCCCCTTTAGTAATTACAATGAAATTGATAATAACTAAAATAGCAAATACTACTAAACCAACTAACAGATTTCCACCTGTTACAAATGTACCGAAAGTTTCTACTACTGTCCCCGCGTCCCCTTCCGCTAAAATTGCTCTAGTAGTCGAGACGTTCAAGGCAAGTCTAAACAAAGTGACAAGTAATACGACTGTGGGAAAAACGGAAAACTGTAAAGCTTCCTGCATATTCATAGCCGTCATTAATATCAATAAAGCTATGGTAATATTAACTATTATCAGAAAACTTAACAACCAATGAGGAAGAGGTATTACTAGCATAGCCACAATGGAAATGACAGCTGCTAAAACGGATATATCGCGGATTTGCATACACTTCCACCTCAATCTTTGCCTTTAAATTTTTTGTTTAATTCGATATACATAAGCTAGCACTTCAGCGATCGCCTTGAAAAATTCATCGGGAATTCGTTGACCAATTTCTACTTGGTCAAACATCGCTCTGGCAAGTGGCCTATTTTCTACCATTACTACATCGTTTTCTTTTGCAATCAGCTTGATCTTTTGAGCAACAAGATCTGCTCCTTTAGCTACAACTATAGGGGCATCCATCAATTCATCATCGTACTTTAGTGCAATGGCAAAATGCGTTGGGTTTGTTATAACCACATCCGCTGTAGGGACTTCTTGCATCATACGTCGCATAGCCATTTCCCTTTGCCTTTGTCTTATACGGGATTTAATGATCGGATCTCCCTCTGAGTTTTTATGTTCATCTTTAATGTCCTGCTTCGACATTTTTAAGTTTTTTTCATAGTCAAATCGTTGATAAAAGAAATCTAATATCGATATAAATAACAACACTACAGATGCCGATATCCCCATCATCCCCGTCAACCATCCAACGGTCGATAATGTATCCCAAGCTGTTTTAAAGGACAAGGACAAGACTTGTTCTAAATTCATCCATAAAATAAGTGTTGTTACCGAACCGATAAACGAAATTTTCAATATCGATTTCAATAGCTCGATAATTGCTTTAAGTGAAAAAATACGTTTTAACCCTTTAATCGGATCAATCTTTTTAAGATCAAACTTGAGTGGTTCCGTTGTAAAAAGCAATCCAAATTGAAAAAAGTTGGCAGCGATTGCAGCTACTACAGCTACTAGCATAATCGGCAGTAAGATGACTGCCATTTCCATCAATAAATCTTTATAAATTTCAATGGATGTCTCAATGGTCAATGTTTCCACTAACATATATTTGGTGAACGTCACATCAAAAAGAAAAATTTCAGATCGTAAAAATCCAGAAAAGAAAATAAAATAAAAACGGAAAGTAATACGATGGCACTTGTAAATCATGATTGACGTCAACAATCAAAAAAAGAAAAAATTTCAAGATCGATAAAAATCCAGAAAAGAAAAATAAAAATAAAAAAACGGAAAGTAATACGATGGCACTTGTAACATCTTGGCTTTTTAATACTTGTCCTTTTTTACGTGAATCTTGCCTCTTTTTAGGGGTCGCTTTTTCTGTTTTTTCTCCAGCAAAAAACTGTAAATCTAATTGGAGTCTGAACATATTAGCCACCTCCTAAAATAATCATTAAATCGCGCATACTGACGATCATAATTTCAAACATTTTCTGTACAACTGCCATTAAAACACCGATCATAATGAGCAGCACTAAGAAACTAACACCTATTTTAATAGGAAACCCTATGACAAAAATATTTAACTGAGGAACGGTTCTTGCCGTAATACCTAAAGCAATATCTACTAAAAAAAGGGTTGCAACAATTGGTATTGACATTTGAAAGGCTACAGCAAAAATACCCGCAAACGTTCTCATAATAAACTCCACATAATTTTCTTGTCCAAATGCTGGCCACGTAAGCTCCATCGGAATAAATTGATAGCTATAAAAAACACCATCTAACAACAAATGATGACCATTTAGAGCAAGCAACAAAAGGAGTGCTAATGTATTCAAAAATTGACCGACTAAAGGACTTTGCGCGCCAGTTTGTGGATCAATAACATTTGCAATAGCAAACCCCATCTGAAAGTCTATAAACCCTCCAGCGATTTGTACAGCGGACATAATGATATAAGCAAGTAATCCAATAAACAAGCCAACCATTACTTCTTTGATAATTAATAAAAGATAATCCCCATTCACTTCAAAAGGTTCTACATCCATCGTGTAATACATCATCCATGATAGGACGACCGCAAGAGCAATCCTGTGAGATGCAGGTATCGTACGATGCGAAAAAAGAGGCAAAATGACGAAAAAAGCAGAAACCCTTGCAATTATTAATAATAATACTGTTAAACTAGGTATAATTTCTTCCATGTTCTCAACCAATGTATCGTATTAAATTTTCAAATATATCTGCAGCATAAGATGTCACCTGCGATAACATCCAAGGCCCGAAAAAAACGATGGCAACTAAAACAGCTACAATTTTCGGAACAAATGCAAGTGTTTGTTCTTGAATTTGTGTAGTTGCCTGAAAAATACTTACCGCAAGACCAGTTATTAAAGCGACCAAAAGAAGAGGACCTGATGCCAGAAGAATGACCCAAATTGCTCTTTCTGCAATTGAAATTACCATTTCATTATTCATAACAATCAGCTCCTAAAAACTTTGTAATATGGATTTCATGACTAAATACCAACCATCCACTAATACAAACAATAATATTTTAAACGGCAATGAGATCATAACAGGTGGTAACATCATCATACCCATCGACATTAATACACTGGCAACGATCATATCGATTACTAAGAAAGGAATAAATATCATAAACCCTATTTGAAAGGCAGTTTTAATCTCACTTAGGGCAAATGCAGGAACCATAACCGTTAGCGGGATATCTTCAATTGTTTCTGGTCGTTCTGCCTCTGTATAACGTAAAAATAATTCTAAATCTTTTTGCCTCGTATGCTTGCTCATAAACGCTTTAAATGGCCCACTTGCATTTTCATACGCTTGCTCTAATGTTATCTCTTCATTGAAAAGAGGAGTTAATGCCTCTTCATTTACTTGCTGGAATGTAGGCGCCATGATAAAAAACGTTAAAAATAACGCCAGACCAACAATCACCTGGTTCGGAGGCATTTGCTGTGTGGCAAGTGCCGTCCGGACAAAGGATAGAATAATAACGATTCGAGCAAAGCTTGTCATTAATATTAAAATGCTTGGTGCCAAAGATAAAACCGTCAGCAATAGCATTAACTTGATTGAAGTAGAGACATTTGACGGATCACTGTCCGAAAAGAACTGGACAAAATCATTCATTTTTTTCGCTCTCCTTTGTCTTCCAATCCTTTAATACATCACTACGGTCTTTTTTTATTTCTCGCAACTTTTTTTGAAACGTTTCGTTAATGATGGTTTTTTTGCTCATTATTTTTTGACTTAGTAGATACATTTTCTCTCATACGATGAACTAGCTCGGATATGTATGGAACTGTTTTCCCGATATCTTGTTTTTCTTCGTATATTTTCGTTAGCTTCTCTATTTCTTCTGGATCCTCTATTTCTTTTAATAAAGTAATATCTTCTCCAATACCAACTAAAAATAGAGAATTGCCAACTTGTAATAACTGAACAGATTTACCTTGACTGACGCCAACTCCACCTAGATTTTGTATTAGCTGGTTATGTTGAAACGTTTTATTTCTACTATTTACAAACTTTAATAGGCCAAACAGCAATAACACGACGAATAATAAAGCGAAAATCATTTTTACATAATCCCAGACGGTAACAGACACTGGACTCGTTGAAGCTTCTTCATTTACTTCTTGGTCTTCGTTTGAAGCAGGCTTTTCCTCTTTGCTCTCTGTCTTGGATTTGTTGTTATAAAACTCCTCTATACTTTCATTCGGATCTACCGCTGCATACGCACCTTGATCGTATAGTAAAAATAATGTGGAGATGATACAAAATACGAGGGTGAATTTCCTCATCATTGTATTACCCGATTGCTTTGGAAATTGCTTCAATTACTCTATCTGCTTGGAAAGGTTTTACGATAAAATCTTTTGCACCAGCTTGAATAGCATCAATAACCATTGCTTGTTGTCCCATAGCAGAACACATAATAATAACTGCATTTGGATCTTTTGCTTTAATTTCTTTTAATGCAGCAATTCCATCCATTTCAGGCATTGTAATATCCATCGTTACTAAATCTGGTTTAAGTTCGGCGTATTTCTCAATAGCTTGTACCCCGTCTCCAGCTTCTCCAACTACTTCAAACCCGTTTTTAGATAAAATATCTTTGATCATCATGCGCATAAATGCAGCATCGTCTACTACTAAAATTCTTTTTGACATAGTATGTCTCCCCCATTACTTATTGTAAATTGTTAATACGATCTGCTTGGCTTAGAATATCCGTAATTCGAACACCGAAGTTTTCATCAATTACTACGACTTCCCCTTTAGCAATATGTCTATTATTTACTAAAATATCAACTGGTTCTCCAGCCAATTTGTCTAGTTCAATAATAGAGCCACTTGTCAGTTCCAGTATATCCTTCACTGTTCTTTTAGTACGACCTAATTCTACTGTTACTTGTAGCGGTATATCAAGTAGTAAATTTAAATTTCTCGATTCATTTTGTGTCAGACTTGGTGCTTCAAAACTAGTAAATTGTGCTTGCTGCACTTCCACTTGTGGCTGCGCTTGACGTGGTTGAGTAAATTGCATTGGCGCTTGCTCTTGTACTTGCTGGCGAGTTTGCCCTGTTTGCGCCACCGGATTTTGTGTTTGTACTGGAGTAGTTTCTACTCTTTCTTCCATGATTGTTGCAGCGGCTTCTTGCTCTTCTTCTCCCATTAATGATTGTACTATGTTCAATCCGAATTCAAGCGGAAGTAATTGCATAATATTCGAATCGATTAAGTCGCCAATTTTTAAACGGAACGATACTTTTATCAACATTTCATCGTCTGGAATGGCATCCGTTCCTTCATCAGCTAATAAGTTCATCAGGTCAATAGAAGGTGGTGAAATATCCACTTTTTTATTAAACACAGTCGACATGGATGTCGCTGCGGAGCCCATCATTTGATTCATCGCTTCTTGCACTGCACTTAACTGAATTTCACTCAGCTCTGGCTTTGGATCAATTCCATCTCCACCAAGCATTAAATCTGCAATTATAGTAGCATCTGATTGTTTAATGACAAGAAGATTCATCCCAGTGAGCCCAGCTGTATAATGAACTTGAACTGCTACGTATGGTTGTGGAAATTCCTCTTTAAGTCTCGAACGATTAATCATGCTAATATTTGGTGTCGTTATCTCTACTTTTTGACCTAAAAGAGCAGACAATGCAGTAGCAGAACTACCAAAAGATATATTTCCGATTTCTCCTAAAGTGTCTTGAGCAAAATCATCCAAATAATCTCCTATTTGAATATCATTCGTTGCTTGTTTACTTTTTTTCTCTTCTTCCAATGTTGTTCCCCTTAGGAGGGCCTCAATTTCTTCTTGGGAGAGCATATCATCACTCATCATCTTCCTCTCCTCCTTTCAAAGTTTCCATGACTTGTACAGCCATCCGATTTTTAAGTTTACCCGGTTGTGCTTTAAACTTCGGCATATCCCCAACTTTTACTGTTAAGGATCATCTATTTTTGCATTTAACTGAATTACATCTCCTAATTGTAAGTACAACAAGTCTTCAATAGAAATATTAGTGGACCCTATTTCTGCTACTATTGGTATTTCTGCTGATTTAACACGTTTTTCGAGTACTTTTAACTGCTCAGGAGATACTTCTTTTTTATTTGTTTGCATCCAATAACGCACCGATAAGTTAGGTACGATTGGTTCTAAAACAACGTGTGGTATACAAATATTAATCATTCCACTTGTTTCTCCAATAATCGTATTAAAGGATATAACAACTACTGTTTCGTTCGGCGAAATCATCTGTAAAAATTGTGGGTTGACTTCTAGCTCTGTAAGAATTGGATCAATATCTGCAATATTAGCCCAAGCTTCTCTTAAATTATCAAACGAACGCTCAAATAGATTCGTCATTATTTTCGTTTCAATCTCTGTTAAATTATATGTCTTTGTATGAGTTTCCCCTCGACCACCCATTAAAAGATCCAGCATCGTGTAGGCGATATTTGGATTAATCTCCATTAGAATATTTCCTTCTAATGGGGGAACTTCAAACACATTGATCAACGTCATATGTGGCACCGAACGAATAAATTCTTCAAACGGAATTTGATCCACGGATACGACAGAAATTTGTACGTACGATCTTAATTGGGCAGAAAAAAATGTTGTTAATAAACGAGCAAAATTTTCATGAATTCGTGTTAAACTACGAATTTGATCTTTTGAGAAACGAAGTGCTCGCTTAAAGTCATATACTCTAACTTTTTTAGCTTCCTGCTCACTTTTCATCTCATCTGCTGTCATTTCGCCTGTTGAAAGAGCACTTAACAACGCATCTATTTCTGATTGAGATAATATATCCCCTGCCAATCTGCCCACCTCCATTCAAAAAAATAGTACATTACTGAATTATATAAGAAGTTATATAAACTTGCTGCACTTCCCCTTCATCCATTAACTCATTAATTTTCGTTTTCAAGGATGATTGAAAATTTGCTTTTCCTGTCTTTCCTTCTAAATCTTCTGGCGTCATTTCAGAAAGCTCTGTAATAACAATATTTTTCACTTGGAAATCCCGTTTCGTTAACTCTTCAGCAGCTTTTGGATTATCCGTTTGCACTTTTAACGAAATACGAATGAATTTATTCGCTGCAAGATTCGTCGTGATTTCCGGTATATCGACCGAGGATTCAACTATTTCATCGATAGTCGGTCCTGTTTCTTCTTCACCTTTATTAAGTTGAAAAATAATGAGCACTGCAATGACACCTACTAAAGTGATGGAAACTAAAATGATCAGCATAATGGTTAGCAGTTTATTTTTATTCTTCATGATCTTCACCTCTTATATGGGGGTTCGCTAATATATGTATATCCTTGTAAAACTGGGAAATTTGAGCGTGTACTTCTTCTCTGGATTCCAACGCAACATATTTATGACCATTTGTAAGTGTAATCGTTGTATCCGGAAAAGCTTCCACTGTCTCTATGTATAGAGCATTCAACGAAAACTCTTTGCCATTTAATCGTGTTAAGTTAATCATATATAAAGGGCCGGGCCATTCAAGGAACGGCCCACCCCTCCCTTACAAATATACTAGTTTAATAGATTAATAGATTAACGTTTTAAATTGATAAGCTCTTCTAAAATGGAATCAGAAGTTGTAATAATACGAGTGTTCGCTTGGAACCCACGTTGTGCTACGATCATGTCTGTGAATTCTTCGGATAAATCAACGTTGGACATTTCTAGGAAACCTGAGTTGATAGATCCACGACCTTCCTCTAAAGGATTACCTGCTAATGGAGCACCAGAAGCTGGAGATTCTTTAAAATAGTTTGAACCTGCTTTTGTTAATCCGCCGCTATTAGGGAATTTTGCCATTTGAATTACACCCGCAGTTTGTAGAGCTCCCGCATTATCAACATAAGTAACTGTACCATCTTGTCCAATTGACATACTTTGTGAGTCTACTGGAATATTTAAAGGTGTAGTATCACCTACTAAATACATACCATCTCCATTTACTAAATCACCGTTGCTGTCTAGATAGAAGTTCCCGGCTCTAGTATAAGAGATATCAGTAGAACCATTTTCGCTCACCTGAAAATATCCTTCTCCCGATATACCTAAATCCAATGTATTACCAGTAGTCTGTAAAGAACCCCCGGAGTGAATAGTATCAATGCTTGCCGATTGAGATCCTAATCCAACTTGTTTAGCATTAACTCCTCCGCGTGTAGCTGTCGCAGCTGTTGCTCCTGCAGTAGTTTGTGAGATCAAATCTTTAAAAACTGTACGTCCCTTTTTAAATCCATAAGTATTAACATTGGCAATATTGTTACCAATCACGTCTAGTTTTGTTTGAAAGTTTTTTAAACCTGAAATTCCTGAGTACATTGAGCGAATCATTTAATTTTTTCTCCCTTCAATTTGTGTGCTAGCTTCAATCAGTCCGCTGCACATAGCATCCTTTTCAAGGTCCTGCTATTTATTAGTTGAGCACGATCGTGCCGTCGATATTTGTAAATAATTGATTGTTTGCTTCCGTGCGATCCATAGCAGTAATCACTGTTGCATTTTTTGCACTGACGATTAAAGCTGCTTGATCCGTCAAGACTAGAGAGTCTTTTACACCTTTTGAACGTGCTTCTGCTACTTTGTCATTAATCATTTGCCATTGTGCTTCTGAGATGTGAATATTTCTATCTATCAATCGTTGATTAGCATGTTTACTAACTTTCAGCTCTGTTTTTACGGTAGCCTCATGTAAATGCTGTAAGAACGATTGTTTTGGCGTTGTGACTTGTTTGGATGTATAAGCTTGATGGATTGTTGGTTGCAGCGGAACTCGATTCATCTTCATGTTGTCCATTGCAAGTCCCCGTTCTATTTAACTAATCGAATTTATTTGATCAGCTGTAATTGTCGTGTTGTCACTTAAGTTATAAACGATTGAACCGTCTTTTTTGGTTACAGAAACAACCTGTCCGGTTCCTGCTGTTTCACCGTTCATATAGCCTACTGTTTTACCTATCATCATACTTGCTTCTACTAAGCTATTTGTACCTGCTCCGTTTGCTACAATTTCCGAAATATTTCCTGGTGAAATCACTTTACCGTCCGCGAGTGTAAATTCTACATTACCATTAACAAATTTAATCGCTTTTATTTGACCAGTACCTTCATTTACAATAGGCTTGCCCGCTTCATCTAGCTTGTCTGTTAACTCATGCCATTTCACTTCTTTTCCTACGAAACTACTATACTCGATCATTTGGCTTTGCTCTTGTACTTGTGCAAAGTTCTCAAATGCTTTCGTTAAGTTAGACATTTGTTCTAAAGAAGAGAATTGCGCCATTTGAGCGATGAACTCGGTGTCTTTCATTGGGTTTGTTGGATCTTGGTTTTGTAGTTGCGCCATTAATATTTTTAAAAACGCATCTTTTCCAAGTGCACTGTTCCCCGTTTGCTTTTCTACCTTTTTTTGATTTGCCAAGTACATATTACTTGTAATTGGGTTCATGTCAGCCACTTGCTATACCTCCATTTCCTTTAAAAACTCTTCAAATGAAGATTGATCTTCCAGTTGCTCATTAGATTGCTCCTGCTCCTGCTGCTGTTGTTGTTGTTGTTTAAATGACTCTTGGAAAGATTGGTTTCTTTCTTGTCTATTTGGATCTTGTAGAGCTTGTGTTATTTCTAGCTTGTCGATTTGAATATTTTGATTAACTAAGCTTTGCTTTAAATGATTTGAGTTTGAATCTAACAGCTCTTTTCCTAGTGCAGTAGATGCCAACATTTTTGCAGTTAATATACCATCTTTTTGGACCAATTCAATACGAATTGTACCAAGCTGCTCCGGATACACTTTAATAACTAACCTATTCGCTCCGCCTGTTTGTCCAAACTGTACACGATTCATGACCTTTTGAAGCTCTTTCAAAAATTCTTCTGATTGTGCAGGTTTTTCAGTCGGTAATGTGATCGATACTGTTTCTACTTTTGTTTGTACCATTGTAGAAGTTTGCGATTGTATATTGGTCGTTTCTTCTTTCATTTCAACAATCGTTTCATTTGGAACCTGGTTTGTAACTTGTCGAACGATTACTTGGTGGGTAACGTGCTTTAATCCTTGCATCATATCCGGCTTTTGATTTCCAGTTACAGTAACTTCCGTTGTACTTTCTTTAACATTTTCAAGCAATTGTTTTAGGTCAAATAATGTGGATTCTTGTTTTAAATTAAGATCCGATTTATTGCCAATTAGCTGTGCTATTTTAAGTAATTGTACAGCTTGCTTTGCTTCTGCTGGTGATGCTGGTCCTTGCCCACTAAGCGATAAGGTAATCGCATCTGTTAGCTTATTTGCCTGTTGTTGAACGCCTGCTAGAATGTCCCATACATTGGATTCTGTCATCTCTTCTACCGGATCAATATCTTCTCCTAGTAGCTTGGATAGTAACTCTTTTAACTGTTTCGGATTTACCTCTAATTCCTTCGATCCAAGTAACACTTCTAGTTCTTCTAGCGATGCTGTATTAAGAATGGATAATATGTCTTGAGTTACATCCTGTTCAGGCATTTTAAGTATCGTATCAACGGTTGGTTGAAGTTGTTGATTGGATAATATTTGTCCAAAAACATTGCCAAAAATTTGATTGCTTTGAGGAGATAACTGCTGCCCCTTTGCTGGTAGTGCTATATTATTTCCCATATTGACAATTGTTGCGAGATTCACGTACTATCTCACCTCCCTTCAATTAGAGCTGTTATTACTCTGCCATTAGCTCTGTATATTTTGCCGCGTCTTCAGGCGTCATTTTTTCATAAATTTTCGCTACTGTATCTGGTTTCAAACTAGTTAGTATGCGCAGCGCTTCTGCATCACTCATTTTCGTTATGACGGGAGCAGCCGCTTTAGCAGACATTTTTTCAAACGTCGAAACTATTTCGCTATATGCTTGTTTCGTGCTTGTTTGTTCTCTTTTAAGTGTTTCTATTTCATCCAGTAGTCGTTCCTGTTCTACTAGCAGCGCTTCATTTGATTTTACAGAGTCTTCTATCTGCTGTTGCAGTTGACCTATTTCTGCCTCTTTTTGTTGAATTTCTGCTTGTAAAGAAACAACTCTTTGTTCAAGATTATCCGTTTTTAAGTCTTCTGTTACTACTTCAGTTTGTCCAACACCGGTTAACTCTTTTGCTTTCTCAAAAACATTCACATTCAATATTTGAGCAATGATTAGTAGGAGAGCTAAAGCAAATAACAAAGGAATGATAAACCAATAAAAAAACATTTTCATTTTGCTTATACCTTTTGCATTATTTTCTTCTTGTAGAATGCTTTTCTTCGATTTGTTCCGGTTAGCCATGCTTTTACTCACCTAATCTCTTTGTTTTGAAACTTTAAAGAAGAAATCTCATCTAACTGTATCGTTTCTAGTCGTTGTTGTTCTTGCCTGAATTGTTCAAAGTCTTTTTCTTTCATCTTTTCGAACTTTCGTACTTCTAACGATTTTTCTACTAGCTTCTCTTCAAACCAGTTCATCTTCGTACGTGCTTGTATGACTTCTTTTTGAACTACATCAATTCTTTTTTGAAGTCCATCTATATATTTGGAATAATGATGGACTTGATCGACAGACAACCCTGATGATAAACGGTCATTCTGCGCATCCACTGTATCTTCTTGCTTTTTCAATAGCTCATATAATTCCGTCGCTACTTTTTCAAAGGAATGGACAGATTCTTTATACGCGATTTCCGTTTCTGACTTTTCCTGTTCTCGAATGTTTAACACTTTTGCAAATTTATATTGATAGGCAACCATTTTACGAACCACCACCTGCTAGTTTCACTAATTCATCTACACTCGACTGTAATGTTACTTTGTCTAAATAGCCTTGTTTTAAAAATGCTGTGATTAAAGGCTCATACTGTATTGCTTCATCAATTTCTCTGGATGTTCCTCGTTTATAAGCACCTATATTGATCAAATCCTCTGATTTGTTATACGTAAAATATAAATCTCGTAAACGTTCCGCTGCTTTTTTATGTTTTTCATCCGATATATGATTCATCAGCCGGCTAATACTTTTCAGTACATTGATCGCTGGATACTGCCCTTTGTTAGCAAGTGACCGATCGAGTACGATATGGCCATCTAAAATACCTCGGACAGTGTCTGCAATCGGTTCGTTCATGTCGTCACCGTCTACAAGCACGGTATAAAACGCAGTAATTGTTCCATTTTCATTGGTACCCGTCCGCTCTAATAGCTTCGGTAAGATAGAGAACACAGAAGGAGTATACCCTCTTGTAGCAGGAGGCTCCCCAACTGCAAGTCCAATTTCACGTTGAGCCATCGCAACACGGGTCACAGAGTCCATCATCAGCATAACGTTGAGCCCTTTATCTCGAAAATATTCGGCAATCGCTGTAGCGGTAAACGCACCTTTAATACGCATTAATGCTGGAGAATCTGATGTAGCGGCCACAACAATTGATCTTGCTAAACCTTCTTGCCCTAAATCTCGCTCGATAAACTCACGTACTTCTCTTCCACGTTCTCCAATAAGGGCAATAACGTTTAAGTCAGCATTTGTATTTCTTGCAATCATTCCAAGCAATGTACTTTTACCAACACCAGACCCTGCGAAGATCCCAACCCTTTGACCTTTTCCGATCGTTAACATTCCATCAATCGCTTTTACACCAACTTCAATGCGTTCGTCAATCGGTGGACGGGTAAGGGGATTTGGTGGATCTTGTTCTGTGCCAACAGTCATCAAGCCTTTTGGCAACATAGTTCCATCTATCGGATTCCCCATCGAATCGAGCACTTTCCCTATTAAATCAGGACCAACCTTTATCTCTAAGGTGCTACCCGTACCTTCGACTAAACATCCTGTTGATATTTCTCGAATATTGGTATATGGCATTAAAATAACGATTTCTTCTTTAAACCCGACTACTTCAGCAAAAATGACAGAATGACCGTTTTTAGAAGAGTTGATATGAATTTTACATACATCGCCGATTGAGCTTTCAGGACCTTGAGATTCAATCATTAATCCAACAACTCTATTTACACGGCCATATTTTTTAAATGTAGGCACATTGGAAATTTGTTGAACTAAATCGACTGCTTTCATCACATTCACTCCATGCTTTCTAGTATGCCAACTAGTTTTTGTCTTAACTCCTGTAGTTGCTCATCAATGCTTACTACGATTCTTCCATGATTTGTTTCGATAAAACAATCCGTGGCATCCATTTCTTCATCTACAAAAATCATAAAAGGCACATCTACCGGAAACAAAGAGGCAAGTTCATCCCGATTGCTTGACACTAAGGAAAAATAAGTGGAAGAGACATACAGCTTAATCTCTTTCATTTCTCTCGCTTCTTTTAATCCTCTTTTCACGATGGACAAAAAAACTTCGTCGCTTTCTTCTAATTTGGTTCCTATTATTCGTTCAGCTGTTCGAAGGCCTAGTTCTAATATAACTTGTTCTTGCTGCTGTAAATATTTCGCCGCGTTTTCTTGCGCTATTTGTACAGTTTCATTCGCAATTTGTATGGCGTTTTGCATATCAGAGAATGCCTTTTCGCGACCTTCCTCCACTCCTTGAGTAAAGGCTTCGTCATATGCTTGTTGTTGAAAAGCCAGTTTCTGTTCATCCCAAGCTTTTCGCTCGTTTTCAATCGACTGGTTGAATGCTTCTCTTTCTTCTGCTAAAGCAGCTTTCTTTTGCGAAATTTCCTGCTCTACTTCCTGCATCATTTTTTCTCTTTCTTTTAATAAAATATCCAAAGAAAGCGGTCGCTCGCTATCTAGCTCTTCTTTTACATGAAGATTTCTGATTCCAATAGGCTTTAATTTTTCACTATTTTCATTTACCTGTACGCCACGGAAAATCCTAGACAATAATGTCATCTCCTCCACCACGTGCAATGATGATTTCGCCTGCATCTTCTAATCTTCGAATAACTGTGACGATACGAGATTGTGCTTCTTCGACATCACGTAAACGAACCGGCCCCATAAATTCCATTTCTTCTTTAAAAGTTTCAGCCATACGTGTTGACATATTTCGGAAAATCACATCTTTTACTTCTTCGCTCGATACTTTCATCGATAGAAGTAAGTCTTCGTTTTCACAATCACGAATAACGCGCTGAATCGAACGATTGTCCAATGTAACAATATCTTCGAATACAAACATCCGTTTTTTGATTTCTTCTGCAAGTTCTGGATCTTGAATTTCTAAAGCATCCAAAATCGTTTTTTCTGTAGTTCGATCTACGCCGTTCAACACTTCGACTACTGCATCGACTCCACCAGTTTCGGTATAATCTTGCGTAACTGTAGAAGAAAGTTTCCGTTCTAACACGGATTCAATTTCACTTATTACTTCCGGTGACGTAGAATCCATCGTCGCAATACGTTTTGCAATATCTGCCTGCATTTCTTGTGGCAATGAAGAGAGAATAATACCCGCTTGCTGTGCCTCTAAGTAAGATAAAATCAGTGCAATTGTTTGCGGATGCTCATTTTGGATAAAATTAAATAATTGAGTTGGCTCCGCTCTTCTTGCAAAGTCAAAAGGTCGCACCTGAAGGGAAGAAGTTAATCGATTAATGATCGCTTGTGCATGTTCTGCACCCAGTGCTTTTTCAAGCACCGTCTTTGCATAGCCGATACCGCCTTGTGAGATATAATCTTGCGCGAGAGCAATATTATGAAATTCTTCAATAATATCTTCCTTTATTTCAGGTTCTACTTTTTTCACACCTGAAATTTCTAATGTCAAGCGCTCAATTTCCTCTTCATTCAAATGCTTATAAATAGAAGCCGAAACTTCTGGCCCAAGAGAGATTAATAAGAGCGCTGCTTTTTGCTTACCACTAAGTTCTTTTTCTTTTTTATTCATAGCGGTCCTCCTAATCAATTACCCCACAGCGTAATTGCGTCCTGATTTTGAATTGCGCGAGCAATTAACTCCTTACAAAATCTGTGACATCCGCCGGAGGCTTTAACTTTATTCAGCAGAATAAAGTTAATCTTCGGCTATCCAAGTACGTAACAATTTCGCGAAATCTTCTGGCTTGTCTTTCGCCATTTTTTCTAGTTGTTTTCGTCTTAAGCTAGCTTCCGTTTCTTTTTCATCATTAATATCATCAATTCTCAATTCTTCTCTTTGCTCTTCAAGTATCACTTGTTCTTCCTCTTCTTTTCTTCTAGAACGAACGAGCAAGATTAATAGGAGAATAATTGCTGCAAGTGAAATTCCACCTATAACGTACACCCACCAAGGAATTTTAGAGGTAGTTTCTGTAGCTGCTACAGATTTACCATTAAATGGTTGAACAGATACTACAATTTTTTCTTCTAGCTGGGCTTCCGTTAATTCTCCTGCTTCTTCTTTATCAATCGAAGTTCGAATAATCGTTGCAAGAATTTGTTCAATATCTCCTTCGACACCAGTAGGCATAGAGGCAGCATCCTCAGGATTAGGCGGTTCCACCATTACTTGAATACCGATATCTCTAATTTTATAAGGACTTTCAACAATTTCTTTTCGAATTCTGTTTACTTCACTATTGATCATGTCTTCGGTTCTTTCGTAGTCACCATTAGCATTAGAGCCTTCTACATAGTTTGTGAAATTATCTGTAGCATCTTCTGCTTGTGGCGTCCCTCCTGCAACCGGATTGTTTCCTGTGAATGTTTCCGAAATACGCTGCGCACTGATTTCAATACCAGCCATATTTTCTTCATCTACAGGTAGTACTAAATTTTCTTCTCTGTTTTCTTGTTGGAAATCGATATCTGTTGTGACAGAAACGACTACTTTGTCTTGGCCCATTAAAGTGCCTAGCATCGTCTGTACTTGTCTTTGTAAGTCGCGCTCAACGGTCTTTTTAATCGTCATTTGATCCGTTACAGTTGTCCCACCTGCGCCACTACCTGCTTGTTTCATATCAAAATACTCTAAATACTGATTTCTGATCGTAATATCTTCTGTAGATAAATTCGGAACGGATTTGGAAACTAAGTTATATAAAGACGTGATTTGTGATTCTGTAAATTGATATCCAGGTTCCGTATTTAATATGATTGCAGCACTTGCAGCTTCATTGCTTTGTGTTAAAAACACACTTTCCTCTGGTAATGTAATCATTACTTGGGCATCTTTGATTCCTTTTACACCTTTTATCAGATTAGCTAGTTCCGTTTGCATAGACGCTAATTTTAATACATTAAATTCATTGTCTGTCATACCAAAACCAGCATTTTGAGAAAAGAAACTATAGTCAATCATTCCTGATTGAGGAAATCCTTCTGCTGCTAGTTGAACTAATAATCCATCTACTTGTTCAGCAGGAACGGAAATCGAAGTTCCACCCGCTGCAATCTGATTTGGCACTCCTTGTGCATCCAATGTTTCTTTTATGCGCCCTATTTCAGCAGGTGAAACGTCGGAATAAAGTGGAACGAATTCTGTTCTTGTTAAAAAGTAGGTAAGTATAGCAGCCATTAAAATAACCCCAATTACACTACCTATCATGATCCCCTTTTGTGTCTTCGTTCGACTTTTCCAAAAGAGGGTTATATCACTTGTCATTTTTTTCATACGCTCATTCATTTGTATCCTCCGGTTATGGTGAATATTTTGCTCGATATTTAGCGATAACCGAGAGTTTATACTGGCATTCGCATGATTTCTTGATACGCTTCAATCACTTTGTTTCGAATTTCTAAAGTTGCGTTCAATGTAATACTTGCTTTTTGTGAAGCAATCATTACATCATGCAATTCTATATTCTCTCCACGGATTAATTTTTCTGTTGCAACATCAGAAGCTTTTTGATTTGCATTTACAGAGTCAATTGCGCTTTTCAAAAAATCGCCAAATTTTTCTTGTGCTTCTGCGGAGCTTATCTTTGAAGTTGTAGAAACAGGATTTATTTGGGAAGGATTAAATAATGAAATAGATTCAATCGCCATATTCGTTCAGACCTTCTTTCTTTTTATTTTCCAATTTCTAATGCTTTTGACAACATTGCTTTGTTCGCATTAAAAACAGTGACATTCGCTTCATATGAGCGGGTGGCTGATATTAAGTCAACCATTTCTTTTAAAGGGTCTACATTAGGCATTTCTACATACCCTTCCTCATTCGCGTCGATATGCGTCGGATCAAATACTAATTTGAGTGGAGTTTCTGTATCTTCGTTGATTTTTGATACTTTTACCCCATGTCCAACACCATCTTTATTTGCCGTCCCCATCGCTACGTTTAAGAAATTCGAAAATTTCCCTTCTTGCGGTTGTAGTGTGACTGTCTTTCTTCTATATGCTTGCCACTCACCATCGACAAATTTCGCCCTTGTGGTGTCAACGTTTGCAATATTAGAAGAAATCACATCCATACGTAGGCGTTGAGCCGTTAAAGCGGAAGCAGTTGTATTCATTCCATGAAAAATCGACATTATCTGCTTCCTCCTTTAATAACTGTTTGGAGCGTGTTCATTTTCCCGCTCACACGGTCTACAAGCGCATTATAGTAAAGCTGATTGGTCGCAAGGTTCGCTTGTTCTTTGTCCATGTCGACTCCATTTCCATTGTTGCTGTATCTAAAATTTTTATAGTCAAACACTCCAGAAGTACTAGTTTCCATGCTAAAATTCATATGCTTCTGTTCTGTTCGATTGGCAGAAATAGTACTTTTTTTGGCTTCTGATAAAAATTCATTAAAGCTCACACTTTTCGCTTTGTAATTCGGTGTGTCAACATTTGCTATATTTTGCGCAATTGTTTTTTGTTTCGCAGCAGAGAAAGCTAATCCTCTTTCCAAATTTGATATTGTTCCGCCAAATATACCCAACTATTTCACCTCATTTTGCTCTTGTATTTTTTTATAATAAGAATCTATGAAAATCATAATAATCTAATTGTAATGAAAACGTTACATTGTGTCTATTCAATTTACGCCGTTTTAATAGGTCATTTGTCCTTTTTTTCGCTAACTTTCGACTTTTTATTGTCGGTTCTTCACAATTGTTAATTTTTGCATAGATTACCTCCAAAAATCAATCAAAAAGTATCATTTTTCACAAAAACTTAACGTTTGATTTAATAGAATAGTCGAAATAATGTATCTTATTGTCTACCCTATTAGAGAATAAAAAAACTAATTATTAAAAAGATAGTTCTTAATACGGAGATGCCGATCGTAGTGAAGTCTCACTATAATGAGAAGAATCTCGTTAAACTAGTATCCAAATAATGGCTAAGAGCAATCAACCAGTCATGGAAAGCAACAAAATTATTAGTGAGAGCAACCAATTTACTCCTGAAAGCAACCATTTCTAAAAATAGCAAGTTTACTTGGATTGAGACACTGATAACTACCCTACAGAATGCTAAACTGTATAAGCTCATTGTATTTTACGAAACTTATAAACCTCCACAAAAAAAGCCTCTCCTACCTATTAAGTAGAAGAGGCTGATTTGTCTTATTTTATTATTTCATTTTTAATTGAGCTAATTCAGCAAGGAATTTATCATTAAGAACTTTGATATAAGTTCCTTTCATTCCTAATGATCTAGATTCGATTACACCAGCACTTTCAAGTTTACGTAGTGCATTTACGATTACAGAACGAGTGATACCTACGCGGTCTGCAATTTTAGAAGCAACTAGTAATCCTTCGTTGCCATCTAGTTCTTCAAAAATATGCTCAATAGCTTCTAATTCGCTATAAGATAATGAATTAATCGCCATTTGAACGACTGCTTTACTACGTGCTTCTTCTTCAATTTCTTCCGATTTTTCACGTAGGATTTCCATACCAACAACAGTAGCGCCATATTCTCCAAGGATTAAATCATCATCATGGAATTCTTGTTTTAAACGACCTAAGATCAATGTCCCTAGACGCTCTCCTCCACCGATGATTGGAACGATCGTTGTTAACCCGTCTTTAAATAGGTCACGATTTTCCTCTGGGAATACAGAATGTTGACTGTATACATCTAAATTTGATGATGTTTCGTTAACAGAAAATAAGTTCTTTGTATAATCTTCAGGGAATTGACGTTCTTCCATCATTTTAATCATGCGCTCATTCTCAATTTGTTGATGTACTTCAAATCCAAGTAATTTACCTTTTCTGCTTACGATGAATGCGTTACATTCAATTACATCACTTAATGTTGCTGCCATTTCTTTAAAGTTAACTGGTTTCCCAGCAGATGCTTGTAGCATCGAGTTAATCTTTCTTGTTTTGTCTAATAAATTCATTTTTGTATCCTCCATTGTAGTTCCATTATTTATTTTAATATTCTAAAGTTTTTCAATTGTTCCGTTGAAAACACCCAGTATTCCATTCTACAGTATAAACTGCGATAAATCTTTATTTTTCACAATATTGTCAAGTTTTTGGTCGATATAAGCTGGTGTTATTTGAATATGGGCTGGTGAAATGTCAGAAGCTTCATAAGAAAGCTCCTCTAAAATTTTCTCCAAAATGGTATGAAGTCTTCTAGCTCCTATATTATCAGTTTCCTGATTTACTTCATAAGCGATTTCACCAATACGTTCAATCGATTCGTCTGAAAACGTAATTGTTACTCCTTCTGTTTGAAGTAATGCCTCGTACTGCTTCACTAAAGAATGTTGAGGCTCTTTTAAGATTCGTACGAAATCATCTTTTGTCAGCTTCTCTAGCTCTACACGAATCGGAAAACGACCTTGCAATTCTGGAATAAGATCCGATGGCTTCGACATATGGAAAGCACCTGCAGCGATGAACAAAATATAATCTGTTTTCACAGCTCCGTATTTAGTCGTCACAGTGGAACCTTCAACAATAGGTAAAATATCTCGTTGAACACCCTCTCTAGAAACATCCACGGAAGAGTTGCTTCCATTTTTACTCGCAATCTTATCCATCTCGTCGATAAAGATTATCCCGGATTGTTCCGTTTTTTCAATTGCAATTTGAGAAATCTCGTCGTTATCAATTAGCTTACCCGCTTCTTCCTGAACTAAAACTTTCCTTGCATCTTTGACTTTCATTTTTCTTTTCTTCTTTTTCTTAGGCATTAAGCTCGAAAACGCATCTTGCATATTCATACCCATGCTTTCCATTCCGCCGCCCTGTAATGCATCAAAAATAGAAGGAGCTGTTTCTGTTACCTCGACTGTTACAATTTCCTCTTCAAGTTTACCGTCTCTTAAATCTTCGGCAATTTGAGAGCGTTTTAAACGTATATCTGTATCTTCTACATCAGAATTTTCATCTTCTGCTTTTCCACCAAAAAGAGCTTCAAATGGATTTTGGTTCCCATTCTTTTTCTTTAAGGAAGGAACTAATAGTTTAACAATTGCATCATTTGCCAAGCGGACTGCTTGATCTTTTACTTCTTCCATCTTTTCTTCTTTTACAATTCGTATAGCTGCTTCAACTAAATCCCTGACCATCGATTCTACGTCTCTTCCGACATATCCGACTTCTGTAAATTTAGTTGCTTCCACTTTTACGAAAGGAGCTTTTGTCAGTTTGGCGATCCTTCTAGCAATTTCTGTTTTCCCTACACCTGTAGGTCCAATCATTAATATGTTTTTAGGAATTACTTCATTTCTCATCTCTTCGCCAAGCAATTGTCTTCTATAACGATTTCTAAGTGCAACTGCCACCGCTTTTTTGGCAGTTTCTTGACCAACAATGTATTTATTTAAATGCTCTGTGATTTGTTTTGGGGTTAAGTTTGTTTCTTTCATTCACCTAATACCTCCACAATAATTTGATGATTCGTAAATACACAAATGTCAGCTGCAGTGGTTAAAGAAGCAACTGCAATTTCTTTTGCAGTCATTTTATCCCCAGCGTACTGTTTTAATGCTCTACCGGCAGCAAGTGCATAATTTCCACCAGATCCAATTGCAAGAATACCATCATCTGGTTCTATAACTTCCCCAGTACCAGACACTAGCAATAGATTTTTACTATCCATCACTAATAGCATTGCCTCTAGTTGTCTTAGCATTTTGTCTCCTCGCCACTGCTTGGCAAGCTCAACAGCTGCTCGTTGAAGGTTCCCATTATACTCCATTAATTTTCCTTCAAACATTTCAAATAGTGTAAATGCATCCGCTACAGATCCAGCAAATCCAGCTACAACCTGACCGTTAAATAATCTTCTTACTTTTTTCGCTGTATGTTTCATTACTACTTGATTGCCTAATGTAACTTGCCCGTCTCCTGCCATTGCATGACTACCGTTATGACTAACCGCAAAAATCGTTGTTGCATGAATACTAGACATTTATCATTACCTCCAATATATCAAATTCACCTTAATATTGTTGCATTTACGCTCGCGGGTGAGCATTCATATACGTTTTTCGTAAATGTTCTTTCGTTACGTGGGTGTATACTTGAGTAGAAGAAAGATGTGCGTGGCCTAATAACTCTTGAACACTTCTTAAATCGGCCCCATTGTTCAATAAATGAGTGGCAAATGTATGGCGCAGCATATGTGGATAAATCGTTGAATGCATGGATGCTTTCTCCATCATTCCATTTAAAATATACCTAACTCCCTCTGCTGTTAAGTGCTCTCCCCTGCTATTAACAAATAAAAAGGAATGAGACGTATGCTTCATCAGTTTGGGCCTACTATTTAACACATAGTCTTCTACAGCAGAAAGCGCAAAGTCTCCTACAGGCACATACCGCTCTTTTCTACCCTTTCCCATTATGCGGACGACCCCGTAACTACTATCTACATGACGTAATTCTATAGATATAAGTTCACTTACCCTTATTCCAGTCGCATATAACAGTTCAAGTATGGCAATATTGCGAACAGATAATGGATCAGAAGCCTTGTTTGCTTCGAATAATTTCTCCATTTCTTCTTCGTAAAAGAAATGGGGCAGCTTTGTTTCTTTCTTCGGATGGTATAACGATTGGAAAGCATCATCTCGAATATTGTACTCTCTATGCAAAAATTTATAGAACGATCTTATAGCGGATATTTTCCGTGAAATGGTGGTTCTTGCCAGCTGCTCTTCATATAATTTCGTCACATACAATCTTGTATGAACATACTCCACAGCATTTAAATTATTTACTCCTTCTATTTCAAGAAATTGGATGAATTGTTTTATATCATTTTCATATTCGCGGATGGTTAGATTGGAATAATTTTTCTCTAATTGGATGTACGCTATAAAAGTATGTAATTTATCAGGTTCAATCATACAAAACAACTCCATTACTTTTCCATAATAAAAGCCTCTAAAAGTATACAACTTTTAAGAGGCTTAAAGCAATTATATTGCAGTATTTTTCATAAAATTTTGAATTGTCGTAAGCGCTCTGTTCGCTAATTGTTCCGTTCTAGCTTTTTTATCTCTTACTTTTGGCTGTAATTCTGGGAACAAGCCAAAGTTTATATTCATAGGTTGGAAGTTTTTCGAGTCCGCCTCCGTAATATATCTAGCCATACTACCGAGCGCTGTTTCGCTTGGGAACACTACTAGTTCTTCCCCTTTTGCAAGTTTCGCAGCATTGATACCAGCGAGTAACCCGCTACCAGCTGACTCTACATATCCTTCTACACCTGTCATTTGACCAGCAAAGAAAATATTTTGATTTGCTTTTAATTGATATGTTGGTTGCAAAACAAATGGCGAATTGATGAACGTATTCCGGTGCATGACACCGTATCGAACGATTTCTACATTTTCAAGACCAGGTATTAACTTAAGTACTTCTTTTTGAGGTCCCCATTTTAAATGCGTTTGGAAGCCGACGATATTATAAAGCGTACCAGCAGCATCATCTTGTCTAAGCTGAACAACCGCATATGGTCGTTTGCCTGTTTTCGGATCTTCTAGACCTACTGGTTTCATCGGCCCGAATAACAATGTTTTACGACCACGCCCTGCCATTACCTCTACTGGCATACAGCCTTCAAAATAAATTTCTTTTTCGAATTCTTTTAAAGGAACTACTTCTGCTGCTACTAATGCATCATAAAAGCGATTGAACTCCTCTTCTGTCATCGGGCAGTTTAAATAGGCTGCCTCCCCTTTATCATAACGAGATTTCAAGTATACTTTGTCCATATCAATGCTGTCTTTTTCCACGATCGGAGCAGCAGCATCGTAGAAGTATAAATATTCTTGCCCTGTCATTTCTTTCACTTTTTCTGCAAGTGCAGGGGAAGTTAAAGGACCGGTTGCTATAACAGTAATACCTTCAGGAATTTCTGTTACTTCCTCATTGACTACCTCGATCAATGGATGATTGCGAATTGCGTCTGTTACTCTTCCAGCAAAATCATGGCGATCAACTGCAAGTGCACCACCAGCTGGTACGCTGCTATTATCAGCAGAATCAATAATAAGTGAATCTAACATACGCATTTCTTCTTTAATAACGCCTACAGCATTCGTTAAATTATTTGCTCTTAGAGAATTAGAGCATACTAGCTCTGCGAATTTATCCGTATGATGGGCTGGTGTTTGTTTAACAGGGCGCATTTCATAAAGACGTACTTTTACGCCTCTTTTTGCAATTTGCCAAGCTGCTTCACTTCCAGCAAGTCCTCCACCAATAACGTTTACAATTTCAGTCATGTTGTATCCTTCTTTCTTTTAACTCTGTGGATCTTCTTTATAATCACAAGAAACACATTGTATTTGTATACCTTTTTTCAATTTCTTCTCTACTAGCATAGCATTACATTTAGGACATGGTCGATTGATTGGCTTGTCCCAAGAAACAAACTCACATGTCGGGTACTGGTTGCAGCCGTAGAATAATCGTTTTGTCTTACTTTTACGTTCAACGATTTGTCCTGTTTCACAGGACGGACATGGCACTCCAATTTCCTTAATAATCGCTTTTGTATTTCTACAATCCGGGAAATTGCTACAAGCCATAAATTTTCCGTAACGTCCTAATTTGTATACCATTGGAGATCCACACTCTTCACAGTCTTCTCCAGTAGGTTCATCTTTAATGACGATCTTTTCCATTTCAGCATCTGCATGCTCTACGTGCTTTGCAAAGTCCTTGTAAAAACCATCGATTACTTCTACCCATTTCACTTGCCCATCTTCTATACTATCTAAATCTTGTTCCATTTGAACGGTAAATTCGATATTTAAAATGTTTGGGAAGAATTCTAGTACAAGCTGATGCACAATTGTTCCAAGCTCGGTAGGCACGAAACGTTTGGTTTCTAATGCAACATATCCTCTTTTTTGAATCGTATCAAGTGTCGGTGCATAAGTGGATGGTCTACCTATACCTAGCTCTTCTAAAGTTTTTACGAGACGTGCTTCCGAATATCGTGGAGGTGGTTGAGTGAAATGCTGTATTGGTTCGATGGATAAGGCACTTACTTTATCCCCAACAACTAGAACAGGTAAGAGTTTGTCTTTGTCGTCTGTTTGATCATCTGAACCTTCTACATACACTTTCATAAAACCAGGGAACTTTATTTGAGAACCATTTGCACGGAATACGGCCTCTCCATTTTTCAAGTCTACCGCAACTGTATCTAAAATAGCAGGTGCCATTTGACTAGCGATGAATCGTTCCCAAATTAGTTTATACAAACGAAATAAGTCTCGAGATAAAATCGCTTTCAACTCATTTGGTGTTCTTAAAACACTTGTGGGACGCACTGCTTCATGGGCATCTTGTGCTTTTTTCGATTGTTTTTCTGCTTTTTTCGGTGCTATGAACTCTGAACCATATTCTTTTGTAATGAATTCCCCAGCATCTGCTTTAGCAGTATCCGAAATTCGCGTAGAGTCTGTTCTCATGTAAGTAATTAAACCAACAGTACCCTCTTTTTTACCAAGGTCAATACCTTCGTATAATTGCTGCGCAAGCATCATCGTTTTTCTAGCTCTAAAGTTTAACTTACGAGCAGCTTCTTGTTGAAGCGATGAAGTTGTAAACGAAGGTGCAGGATTTCTTTTTCGTTCTTTTTTCACAACGTTTGTTACTGTGAACTTTTTGCCTTTCATGACACTTAGAACTTCTTTTACTTCTTGTTCATTTGATAGCTTTACTTTTTCTTTTTCCGTACCATAGTAAAGGGCATCAAATGCCTTTTTATCCTTTTCAAATTGCCCTTCGATCGTCCAGTACTCTTCTGGGACAAAGTTATTTATTTCGTTTTCACGGTCAATAATCAATCGAAGTGCAACGGATTGAACTCGGCCGGCCGAAAGACCTTTTTTCACTTTCTTCCATAGTATAGGACTTATATTGTAACCTACAAGGCGATCCAAGATTCTTCTCGCTTGTTGCGCATCTACTAAATCCATATTAATCGGTCTAGGATGCTTAAAGGATTCTAGAATTGCATCTTTAGTAATTTCGTTAAAAACAACGCGACAGTCTGACTCTATATCAACATTTAAGGAGTTAGCTAAATGCCATGCAATCGCTTCTCCTTCTCTATCGGGGTCAGCTGCGAGATATACTTTCTTCGCTTTTTTTGCTGCTTTTTTTAAATCTTGTAATACAGGACCTTTGCCTCGTATCGTAATATATTTTGGTTCATAGTCATTTTCCACGTCGACTCCCATTTGACTTCTAGGTAAATCGCGGACATGACCGACCGATGCTTTTACTTTATATTTTTTTCCAAGGTATCGCTCAATCGTTTTTGCTTTGGCTGGCGATTCTACTATAACTAAATAATCCGACATAAATGTGCCTCCTTATAGAAGGTAACTCGCTTTATTCTTCAAAACAAATACCTGTTGCAAAATGTATAACAGTTTCATAAATAATGCAAGACTTTTCATTTTTAAATTATTTTATTCGTTTGTTATTTGAGCAATTCTTCGAGTATTTGATGGCCATCCCAAACAGGCTTCGCCCCTTCTAGTATAAGGTGATGAGGGCCTGCGGAAAGGGGAGAAAAGATAGACCCTGGGATCGCAAATATTTCTTTTCCGTTTTCAAGTGCATGTTCCATTGTCGAAACTGTACCACTTTTTTCTTTTGCTTCTGTAATAACGACACCTTGTGACAATCCACTAATAATTCGATTTCTCATAGGGAAATTCCACTTTTTTGGCGTTATATACGGAGGATATTCCGTTACTAACAGCTGATTTTTCGACATTTTATGCGCTAGATTTTCGTTTTGTTTCGGATACACATGAAAAAAGCCAGTGCCTAATACAGCAATTGTATTCCCTCCATATTGCATTGTAATTTCATGTGCTAATGTATCTGCGCCTTTTGCTAGTCCACTAACGATGACAAAATTCTTTTGTATTAACGGAGGTAGAATTTTTTCAATACTACTTTTAGAGTATTCGGATGCCTCTCTTGAACCGATAATTGCAAGTTTCTTATCATTAAAAGCAAATTTATATCACCTTTTATATATAAAACAGCTGGTGGATCATACAAGTTTAATAGATTTGATGGATAATTGGGATTAGTGTAAATAATAGGGGATATAGAATGTTTTTCATATATTTGTAGAAGTGGGATTTCTACATATTTCAAGTACATTTCTCGCAATTTTATTGCTCGATTCTGCGAAATTTTACCTATACTTGCCAGTAAAGAAGGCTTCATAGTTTCTAATTGAGTGAGTTCGGGGTCATACTCAAGCAGAAGTTTTATCTTGTTTAAAGGAACTGGAAATACATAATGCAAAGCTAAAAATCGTTGTATGAATTGTTCATCTTTCATTGCTTCCCTCCTATAAGAAAAGCGCCAGCGCCTATGTCTGCCCGACAGGTAAATGGGGATGGGGTAGGTCTGCAAAGTGCGCCACATCGTGTGGCAAAGCTGACACAACCCGCATCGTGCGGGCCAAGGAGGCAGCTCTTCAGCCACCACAAGCGATTTTGTTTGCGACGAGCTTGCGCAGGAGCAGCTTTTTCACATTTGACCCCGAGGGGCAACGTCTTCTGCGACGAGCTGTGCGCAGGAGCAAGGCGCTAGAGCTAGATCGATACTGAGTAAAAAGTAGATACTTTTTCATTTAAAAAATAGTACGGCAACACCAAAAGATGTGCCGTACTACTATCCTAATGTGTTTTACAAGCGTCGTAAAGACCTGCTTCTTTAATTGCTTCTATTAAAGTATCACCAATAACAGATGGAGTTGCAGCAACTTTCATTCCTGCATCTTTCATCGCTTGGATTTTTCCTTCAGCCGTACCTTGACCACCAGAGATAATTGCTCCAGCATGTCCCATACGTTTACCTTCAGGAGCAGTTTGACCACCAATAAATCCTACTACTGGTTTTTTCATATTAGCTTTAATCCATGCTGCTGCTTCTTCTTCAGCAGTACCACCGATCTCACCAATCATTACTACTGCATACGTTTCTTCATCTTCATTGAATGCAGTTAATGCATCTATAAAGTTTGTTCCGTTTACAGGGTCTCCACCAATACCTACAGCTGTCGTTTGACCGATACCAGCTTGAGTTAATTGATGAACTGCTTCATAAGTAAGTGTACCAGAACGTGATACAACGCCTACATGACCTTTTGTATGAATATATCCTGGCATAATACCAATTTTACATTCATCTGCTGTAATAACACCAGGGCAGTTTGGTCCTACTAAACGAGTTTTCTTTCCTTCCATGTAACGTTTTACGTTAACCATGTCTAGTACTGGAATATGTTCAGTAATACAAATTGTCATATCTAGTTCAGCATCTACTGCTTCCAGAATCGCGTCAGCAGCAAATGGAGCTGGTACATAGATTACTGAAACGTTCGCACCAGTAGCTTTTACAGCGTCTTCTACTGTATTGAAAACTGGAACGCCTTCTACTTCTGTACCACCTTTACCAGGTGTAACCCCGGCAACGATTTTCGTACCGTATTCAAGCATTTGTTTTGTATGGAAAAGAGCAGTTGAGCCCGTAATTCCTTGAACGATTACTTTCGTATCTTTATTAATATATACGCCCACAATATGTCCCTGCCTTTCTTATCCTACAAGATTAACGATTTTTTGAGCACCGTCTGCCATTGAGTCAGCAGCGATAATATTTAAGCCAGATTCATTTAATAATTTTTTACCTAAATCAACATTCGTACCTTCTAAACGTACTACTAACGGTACTGAAAGACCTACTTCTTTCGCAGCAATAATAACACCTTCTGCGATAACGTCACATTTCATAATACCACCGAAGATATTAACGAAAATACCTTTAACGTTTGCATCAGAAAGGATGATCTTAAATGCTTCCGTTACTTTTTCAGCTGTAGCACCGCCCCCAACGTCCAGGAAGTTTGCGGGTGAACCGCCGTAATAGCTAATTGTATCCATTGTAGCCATTGCAAGTCCTGCTCCGTTAACCATACAACCGATGTTTCCATCTAATGAAATATAGCTTAGGTCATATTTAGAAGCTTCGATTTCTTTTGGATCTTCTTCATCAAAGTCGCGCATTTCTAAAATATCGCTATGGCGATATAAAGCATTTGCGTCGAAGTTAAATTTTGCATCTAGCGCTAAAACATTATCATCCGCAGTTACTACTAATGGATTGATCTCAACGATAGAAGCATCTTTTTCTTTATACACTTGGTATAGGCCAAGCATAAATTTAGCTGCTTTATTAACAAGTTTTGCTGGAATGTTCATATTAAAAGCCATGCGACGAGCTTGGAAGCCTGTCAAACCTACAACAGGGTCAATCTCTTCATAGAAAAGCTTTTCTGGTGTATTTGCAGCTACTTCCTCGATGTCCATTCCGCCCTCTTCAGAGCCCATTAATGTTACACGAGAAGTTGCACGGTCTAGTACTAAACCTACATAATACTCCTTCTTAATATCGCTACCTTCTTCGATTAGTAAACGTTTAATTTCTTTACCTTCTGGACCTGTTTGGTGTGTTACTAACACTTTCCCTAAAAGTTCCTTCGCGTATTCACGTACTTCATCTAAACTTTTTGCGATTTTTACTCCGCCTGCTTTACCTCGTCCACCTGCGTGGATTTGAGCTTTAACAACAATAACGCTAGAGCCTAACTCTTTTGCCGCTTTTACTGCCTCTTCAGGTGAAAAAGCAACAATTCCGTTTGAAACTGCTACGCCATATTGTCTGAGGAGTTGTTTCCCTTGATATTCATGGATATTCATCTTGCATCCTCCAATCAAACTTGTGTCAAGTAATTTACTACCTTATTCATTGTATTAAAACCGACACAACTTGTCCACAAAAGTCTAGCATTTATAAAATTATCAAAAATTCAGATTTTAAGTCGAAAAATTAGAGTAGTAGATTATTGCTCCCTTTTTCCTGATCCACCTTATATATAAAAGCGAATACCTCTGCAACCGCTTGATATAACTCTTCCGGAATGGATTGATTGATATCCAGCTGACCAAGAAGTTCTACTAAACTAGCATCTTGCTGGATAGGGACATTATGCTCTTTTGCTTTCGCTAATATATTTTCCGCAATTTTTCCTTTCCCTTTTGCCACTACTGTCGGAACATCTACTACACTAGGTTTATAATTTAATGCAATTGCTTCTTTTCGGATTTGTTTATCTTCTGTCATATTCGTATATCAACTCCTTGCGATTGTTTCGAAGCCACTTTTGACTGGAGCTTTGATGCAAGTTGTTGTTCTTCGAAAGTTTTCATAAATACACCAGATAATGTGTATCCAACGGATGAGAGCCCGTCTTTTAAAGAGGTTTTAAATACATCGGCAAGCTTCTGTAACTGTGCATCGCTGTTAAACACGTTAATTGTGACAATCCTATTTTGTACTTGCATATCTACTACCGTCTCATCCAATGTTTCCAATTTTAAATAAAACATAATCCTCGCAAAATCGGAATCTATTTTGCCATCTTCTTTCATTCGACCATTCCACTCGAGCGTTGCATCCATTTTCTTCCCCAAAAATTCTAATGGGACTTGCATGAGCAGTTGATGCTGAGGGCCATTTTCTCCCGACAAAATTTGCAAACCGTTCATTCGGCCTAGTAACATTTCCGCGCTCTCTTTTAAGGACGCAGTGATTGTGTGATTTTGCAGCAATTCGACTAATTGAGGTTTTAACTGATGCGCTATATTTCTTATTTCTTCGCTGTTAGTTCCTAGTTTTGCTTCATAGCTAAACCCAATTGATTTTAACACTTCTTTCATCGCATGCTCAAAAGCTTTTCCATCCAATTGGTTTAATACGGCTTGCTCAGACTCCATTATCCATTGCGAGCTAAAACTATTTGAGTTACTTTTTATCAGCGTATTTACTTGTTGTAAAATTTGATTAACTGTTTCCATCGTTTGTCGTTTGCTGAGCAGTGTAACTAAATGGTCTTTTGCAGTTAAACCATTTGTATCTTCTCGAAAAATCGCCTGACCGCTTTGTTCCGCAAATACTTTGACAAGCGCATTTTGGATTGGTTGAGCTTCGCTATTATCTTTCATCAGAGATAATACTTGTTCTTTTTGCCCCGCCGTCAATAATGGCTGTGCAGTTATCCAATTACGGAGCTGCTCCATAACTACCCCTTTTTCAGTTGGAGTCGTCTCTACTAATTGAGTCATCCATTGACCCGCTGAATTTGATAAAGAAGGCTGGCTAAGTAAAGGTGTTGGATTCGATAAAGAAGCAACTGCTGGTAAAATTCCCGCTTCTTTTAACGCTTGTAAAATCGGTAATCTCATCGAATTACTTGTTTGCTGATCTTGAAGTATCTCTAATTGCTTTCCGATAATCGCACCTGCTACTGGCATGCGAAAAGGCTCTGCGATTTTCTGCAAGCTTTGCTGCATATCCGTTTTTGCAACCTGTGAAATATTCGTATCTTGTTGTAAGGAGAGTTTAAAGCTTTCGATAGAGGACTGCAACCCACTCGTGGATTTCCCACTTAAAACAGCCTCTAACATGCTTGGGGTGATAGGCAGCTTTAACTCTGTCATTTTTTGAATACCTTCTAGTGCTGCCTTTATCGACGTCCCTGGGGGCAGTTGCTTTAATAGCTGCTCCGCTTGTATTAATATTTCTTTGGAGATAGGTAACTGCTCTTTCAAGAAAAATTGAGTTACCGCTTGCATCTCATTCGTTTTCGTTAAATTCATTGCCTGCATTAACTGGGTTGCTTGTTGGGCTAAAGTATTACCTCCAGTTAATGGACCCGTCACTACTTTTAGCTGTACTTCTGGAGATGCTTTCGATACTTGAAAAAAATGGGCATCTCCTGCTTTTAAAGGTGTTTCTAGCTTTGCAATGATTTTTTGATTGCCTATTTGTACCTCTGCCGTTTGATTGGGATATAGTTTTTTTATCACTCCGTGTACAACTTGCCCTTCTTTCATCGGCATTTGTTTACCAGCTGTAACGGCTTGGGTTGACTGTGCTCCAATAGTTGAAAAAGATGGAGATGTCATATATTCACCTCATTTTTAAAATGGACTTGATCGGTTCAAACGTTTTTCGATGATGCTCAGTGGGCCCGTATTGTTCAATCATCTCCACATGTTCTTTCGTCCCATATCCTGCATGTTTGTTAAACAAATAAAGCGGAAACTTTTCATGTAGCTGATCCATATACTCGTCTCTGGCAGTCTTAGCAAGTATCGATGCCGCTGCAATTGCTAAACTTTGTGCATCTCCCTTTATAATGGAGTGTGTCTCTATATCAATTGGTAGCTTCATAGCGTCAACAAGCACTACAGAGGGACGTTTATGTAAATGGAGGACCGACTCCGTCATCGACTGTTTTGTTGCCTCGTAAATATTTAATTCATCAATTTTATCAACCGATTGAAAATGAATAAAATAACTAATCGCATTGTTTTTTATAATATTTGCTAGTTCATTGCGTTTTGCTCTGGAAAGTTGCTTGGAATCGTTTAAGCCGATCAATTCTTCAGCCTGTGTATTTAATATTACCGCCGCTGTAACTACAGGTCCCGCTAATGGTCCTCTACCTGCTTCGTCTACTCCAGCTACTAAATCATGTTCGTTTACGCAAAAACTACGATCAAATAATATCTTTTCTTCATGCGCTTGTTTTTCTAACAGTAACTTTTGCTGCTTTCTTTTCCAGCTACTAATTAATTTCTGTGCACCTACTCTAGTATCACTTTCTAGCTCCGTAAACCAAGTCTCTGAACCGGTTACATGCTCTAATTTCTCTTTTATCTCTTTCAAACTTAACATTTTCACATCTACTTTCTCTTGCTTACTATTATGTATCGGTTAGTTTATCGTTTAATTAAAAGGTGCTAATCTATTTTCATTTTTTCTATTTATCACATTGTAAGGAAACTGCGTCGTAAAGAGATACGGCAAAGGCAATTGATTTCCGCTCCAGGCGGACGCTTACCGCGGGGCGGGCGGTGAGCCTCCTCGTCGCACACTCCTGCGGGGTCTCACCTGTCCCGCTGATCCCGCAGGTGTCGCCGCCTTGCGCTTCAATCAAGAGAACTTGCTGACTAATCCATAATCAAAGGCAAAAAGCTATTTAATTTATTTACAACTGTCAAGCAGTTTCTTACTTTAGAATCATTATATGTACAGTATAAATTATAGGAAAGGTTTCTATTAGCCATTCAAGCAATGGCAGCTCCCAATAATTGATAAAAATGGCTAGATAGTATATCTTATTCCATTAATCAAAGGTTTTCACCCATAGAAAATGCAACATAGTACTAAATTTAGTGTCTCATTATGGAGTAAATAGCAAACTCTACTGGATTGTAGCGAAAGGGTGGCGACTCCAGCGGGAAAAGCACGAGCTGAAAGCCCCGCAGGAAAGACATTGGTCGAACTTTGTTTGACCAATGTCTTTGCGACGAGTAACCGCAGGAGCATTTGTTTTCGGAGCGACGAGGAGATTGAAGCCGTGCCCGCGGAAATCGTCCACCCTGTAGCGAAAATCACGACGGACACCCAATGAAGCCTTACCGCACAGTTTCCCTAAACTGTGCTTATATCATAAATTTTATTTCGTCCCCAAAAACAAGAAAACCCTTTTTACCATATGGCAAGAAGGGCATATTTTCACATTAATATTCTTCTACAAAATCGAAAGTCAATCGACCAAGATGGAGACTGCGAACATCACGAACAATTAACTCTGCTACTTGATCGTAATCTATTTCTCCGCCACCTGCGTAACATCTCCGCAGTTTTCCTATGTGGTCGAACGTTTCGACTAAATCTTCGCTAACCTCTGATAGCTGATATCGTTCTTCCATACGCTTTGGATAATGCTCCTGTAGGAAACGAAGTCCGTAAACAGCTAGATCTTCCATGTTGATGACCGCATCTTTTATGGCACCTGTGAGCGCTAGCTTATATCCAACTTCTTGATCCTCAAACTTAGGCCAAAGAATACCTGGTGTATCGAGTAATTCAATTTCTCTTTCCACTTTGATCCATTGTTGTTTTTTCGTTACGCCTGGTGTATTACCTGTTCTAGCAATATTTTTCTTAGCAAATCGGTTAATAAGTGTCGATTTCCCTACGTTCGGAATTCCGACAATCATCGCTCTAATTGCCCGAGGTTTAATGCCACGCTCTTTCATACGATCCCATTTCGGCTTTAAAAGCTCTTTAGCGGCTTTGAAAACTGTTTGGAGTCCTTTTCCCTCTAAAGAGTTTATCGCGACAGCAGGGTGCCCTTTTGACTCAAAATAAGCTATCCATTTTTTTGTTTGCGCTTCATCTGCCATGTCCATTTTGTTAAGGATAAGCAATCTTGTTTTTTGATGAACTACTTCATCAATCATCGGATTTCTTGAAGACAACGGTAAACGTGCATCTATTAATTCAAAAATGATATCCACTAGTTTTAAGTTTTCCGTTACTTCTCTTCTCGCCTTGGCCATATGACCAGGAAACCATTGAATCGTCATTTTTGTACCACCTTCTTTACTTCACAAAACCAATATCATCCATAGGCCAAAATACAAAATTTGTACTTCCGATTACCTCGTCTGTCTTAACGAGACCAATATGTCGGCTATCCTTACTATACAAACGATTATCTCCCATTACGAATATGTATCCTTCGGGGATTTTATTTTCTTGTGTAATATCTTCCAAAGTGAAGTCACCAGTTAACGTTCCTTCAGTAAGTTCGCTTTTATATTCCTCTAAATATGGTTCTGGTAATTCTTTTCCATTGATAAATAATTGATCATTTTTAAATTCTACATGATCACCTGGTAAACCAATAACTCGTTTAATATAATTCTTTTGTTCTGGTGCATGAAATACTACTATATCGTAACGATCTGGTCCGCCAACCATATATCCAATTTTGTTAACAACCATACGATCGCCATTTTTTAAAGTAGGCATCATCGATTCTCCGTCTACCACAATTGGTGTAAATAAAAAGAAACGAATTATTGCTGCGAGTCCAAAAGCTATCAAAAGAGCTTTCGACCATTCCCATAATTCATTCTTTTCTTTTTTTACTTGTTCCATCAATTTGCCTCCTTTATTCACTCTCTATATTGTACAAGGAAAATTAGTTTCAAGCAAAAAGAATGACATCATTTCTTTTAAAAAGCAAAAATGTTGTAGCAAAAGTGGCATCACCTTCACTACAACATTTACTTTTACTATTAGCGACGTTCTTTAATACGAGCTGCTTTACCGCGTAGTTCACGTAAGTAGTACAATTTAGCACGACGAACTTTACCACGACGAACAACTTCTAAGTTTGCAATTTTTGGTGTGTGTACAGGGAATGTACGTTCAACACCAACGCCAGAAGAAATTTTACGAACTGTGAAAGTTTCGCTGATTCCGCCTCCACGACGTTTAATTACAACACCTTCGTACATTTGAATACGTTCACGAGTTCCCTCTACTACCTTAACGTGTACACGAACTGTGTCACCAGGACGGAAAGTTGGAAGATCTGTACGTAATTGTTCTTTAGTGATTTCTGCAATAATGTTTTGCATCATTTTCTCTCCTTCTCTAGAATGCTCTTACACACATTAACTGTTGCAGCGGAACACCCAAAATCAGTACTTCACATAAAAGTACATAATAGAATATATCATAACTAGTTGTTACATGCAATTATAATTTGCTTTTTAATTCATTAATTAATTGTTTTTCTTTATCACTTAATTCAACCTGGTCTAACAAATCAGGTCGTCTTTCCACCGTTCGTTTCAGCGACTGTTCTCTTCTCCATTTATCAATGGCCGCATGATTACCTGACAATAAAACATCCGGCACTTTATAGCCGCGATATTCTACCGGACGAGTATAATGCGGATGCTCTAATAGTCCAGTCGAAAAAGAATCTTGTTCATGTGAGGCAGCTTTTCCAAGTACATTTGGTAATAGTCTTACAACACTATCCACCACAGTCATTGCAGCCAGCTCTCCACCGGTAAGCACAAAGTCTCCAATGGAAATCTCATCTGTCACTAAATGCTCTCGTATGCGCTCATCATAGCCTTCGTAATGACCACAAATGAAGATAAGTTCCTCTTCTTTTGCAAGTTCTTCTGCTTTTTTCTGCGTAAATCGCTCGCCTTGAGGGCAAAGAAGAATAATACGACGTTTATGCTCCGAATGCTGAACAAGCGACTCTACTGCATTAAAAATGGGTTCTGGCTTCAACACCATCCCGGCTCCTCCACCGTATGGATAATCATCTACTTGGTGATGTTTATTCCCAGCAAACTCTCGAAAATTAACTACATTTATCGCAACTTCTTCTTTTTCCTGCGCTTTTTTCAAAATAGAGGAATTAAAAACCCCCGTAAACATTTCCGGAAAAAGCGAAAGAATATGAATGTTCATCATGATAATAAACCATCCAACACGTCAATCGTAATTTTCTTATTTGCAATATCGACCGATTTCACAACATCCTCGATATACGGAATATAATGGGTTTTCCCTTTTACGGGTTGAACTGCCCAAACGTCATTAGCACCGGTTTGAATGATTTCTGTAACTGTTCCGATTGCCTCACCTTCCAATGATTCAACCGAGCAGCCAATAATCTCATGGTAATAAAATTCATTCTCTTCTAAATCCGAAAGATACTTCTCCGATACTTTCAATACAGCATCTCTAAAAGCTTCTACATCTTTTAATAATGTATATCCTTCAAATGTCAATAAATCAAAGTTTTTGTGCTTACGATGACTAGCCACTTTGACGATAATCGGTTTAGATCTATCCGCTTTATAAAGTCCAAGCTCGCTTCCTACTTCATAACGTTCATCTGCAAAGTCAGTAGTTGAAATAACACGAACTTCTCCCCAAATACCATGCGTGTTGACAATTTTACCAACATTAAACCATTCCATCTATCATTACCTCCTATCATAAAAGCGCAAGTGCCTATGTCTGCCCCGACAGGCAAATGGGGATGGGGTAGGTCTGCAAAGTCCGCCACATCGTGTGGCAAAGCAGACATAACCCGCATCGTGCGGGCCAAGGAGACAGCTCCTCAGCCACCACAGCTTTTTCACATTTGACCCCGAGGGGCAAGGCGCTAGAGCTGGATCTATCAAAAAAGGAAGAACAAAGTGTTCTCCCTTAATCTTGAATGTCGACATATGTTTTTTTCTTTTGGTGACTGCCTGCTGCTGAGTAAACAATAGTGCGAATGGCTTTTGCTACTCGCCCTTGTTTGCCAATTACTTTCCCCATATCTTCAGGATGAACAGAAAGTTTATAAACTATACGGTTTACATTTTCCTCTTCTTCAACTTGAACTTTATCAGGATAATCAACTAATGGTTTAACGATTGTTTCGATCAGCTGCTTCACATTGTCCCCTCCGATTATTTGCCGATTTTTGCGTTATGGAATTTTTCCATAATTCCTTGTTCTGAGAACAAGTTACGTACTGTATCAGATGGTTTCGCACCGTCTTGAAGCCATTTTAACGCTAATTCTTCGTTAATTTTAACTTCAGCTGGTTTTGTAAGTGGGTTGTAAGTACCTACTGTTTCAATTTGACGACCATCACGTGGTGAGCGAGAGTCTGCTACTACAATACGATAGAAAGGAGATTTTTTTGCTCCCATACGTTTTAAACGAATTTTAACTGCCATTTTTATTGCACCTCCGAATAGTTTCACACAAGATAGTATATTATCAAGCTTTTATTTGTTTGTAAAGTGTTTTTTCTTAACACCTTATTTTTTCTAGAAATTTCACTTAAAAAGTGAGTCTAAACCAGGCATTCTCATCTTTTTCTTTCCTTTTTGTTGCATGTTCGTCATTTGTTTCATCATTTTTTCATGTCTTCAAATTGCTTCAATAATCTGTTTACGTCTTGAATCGATGTTCCAGATCCTTTGGCAATTCGTTTTTTTCTTGGACCGTTGATAATTTCAGGGGTTGTTTTTTCTTTTGCAGTCATCGAGTAAATAATGGCTTCTACACGATCCATTTGCTTTTCATCGACTTTTGCATTTTCCAACCCTTTAATCTTACCTGCCCCTGGAAGCATCTTCAAAATTTCATCCAATGGTCCCATTTGTTTAACTTGGCTAAGTTGCTCCAAAAAGTCATCAAATGTAAAAGACTGTGTACGGAATTTTTCTTCTAATTCCTTCGCTTTTTCTTCGTCTACATTTGCTTGTGCTTTTTCGATTAGAGACATCATATCTCCCATACCTAAAATACGAGAAGCCATACGCTCTGGGTGGAAAGCTTCTAAAGCATCCATCTTTTCGCCCATCCCGACAAATTTAATAGGCTTTTGCGTTACAGAACGAATAGATAAAGCCGCCCCACCACGAGTGTCCCCGTCTAGTTTCGTTAAGAGAACACCTGTGATACCTAGAGTTTCGTTAAAATTATTCGCAACATTGACCGCATCTTGCCCCGTCATCGCATCGACAACCAAGAAGATTTCGTCTGGTTCTTTAATGGCACGAATGTCTTTTAGCTCCTGCATAAGTGTTTCGTCAATATGAAGTCGACCTGCTGTATCGATCATTACAACATCATGATGCTCTTCTTTTGCATGTTCAAGTGCCTGTTTGACAATTTCAACAGGTGAAACATCTGTCCCTAATGCAAAGACCGGTAAAGATAACTGCTTTCCGAGCGTTTCTAGCTGTTTTATTGCCGCAGGGCGATAAATATCTGCGGCAACAAGTAAAGGCTTTTTGTTGTATTTTTTGCGCAATACGTTTGCTAACTTCCCGGTAGTAGTCGTTTTACCTGCACCTTGAAGCCCAACCATCATAATGACAGTCGGAGGTCTCGTTGCAAAAGAAATCTGACTTTGCTCCCCACCCATTAACTCCGTTAATTCATCTTTAACGATTTTAATGACATGCTGGCCAGGAGTTAAACTTTTCATCACTTCTTGACCAACTGCTCGTTCGGATACATTTTTGACGAATTCTTTCACGACTTTCAAGTTAACATCCGCTTCAATTAACGCACGTCTTACATCTTTCATCATTTCTTTTACATCTGCTTCAGAAATTTTTCCTTTACCTTTGATTTTCTGAAGCGTCCCTTGGAGTCGCTCAGCTAATCCTTCAAATGCCATGCACGCCGCCTCCTAATCCCATTCTTTTAATTGATTAATGAGTTGAATCAGTGTTTCTTCAGATGATTGATCTTTTACTACTAGCAATAGCTCATCAATCGTTTCTTGTCGTTTTTCAAATTTCGTAAACAGATTAAGCTTCTCTTCATATTCTTCTAGCATTGCCTCTGTTCGCCGAATATTATCATAAACTGCTTGTCTCGAAATATCATATTCTTCTGCTATTTCTCCAAGTGATAAATCATCTAAATAATAAAGCTGCATATAGCTTCTTTGTTTATCGGTTAATAGAGCTTGATAGAAATCGAATAAAAAATTCATACGAGTTGTTTTTTCAATCATTTCCATCTCTCCTATTCAATTGTCATTCTCTAGTTTAGTAACTGCCGATGCATCTGTCAAGTAAAATTACTTGTCTGATTCATTTTCACTTTCATGCTCTAGACCTTCTGCAAAAAGTCCATATACATATTTCTCCGCATCAAACGGTTGTAAGTCATCCATTTGCTCGCCAAGCCCAACGAATTTAACCGGTATATGCAACTTCGAACGAATAGCTAACACAATACCACCTTTTGCAGTACCATCTAACTTAGTTAATACGATACCCGTAACATTTGTAGCTTCTTTAAAAGTTTGCGCTTGCACTAATGCATTTTGTCCTGTCGTAGCGTCTAAAGCAAGTAATACCTCATGCGGAGCGTTCGGTATTTCCCGAGAAATAACGCGATGAATTTTCTCTAATTCATTCATTAAGTTAACTTTGTTTTGCAGTCGACCAGCAGTATCACATATCAACACATCTGCATTTCTATTTTTTGCTGCTCTAATAGCGTCGTACATAACTGCAGCTGGGTCAGAGCCTTCAGCTTGTTTAATCACTTCTACGCCTACTCGGTCTCCCCAAACTTGAAGTTGGTCAATAGCTCCTGCACGGAATGTATCTCCGGCAGCAAGCATCACTTTTTTTCCTTCTCCTTTTAGACGATGTGCAAGTTTTCCAATTGTAGTAGTTTTTCCTACACCATTAACTCCGACGAATAAAATAACAGATAATCCCTCGTTTTCCAATTGGAGTTCTGTTATATTCTCTTCGCCAGCTTCATAAATTTCTACTAGCTTTTCGGAAATAACTGACTGAATTCCCGCTGTGTCTTTTATATTTTTACGCTGTACTTCAAAGCGTAATGCTTCCATTAGCTCGTCTACAGTTTCAAAACCAACGTCCGCTTGCAGTAAAATTTCTTCTAATTCCTCGAAAAACTCTTCATCTACTTTGCGATACTTTGCAACAAGGTCATTTACTTTAGAAGTAAACTGGTTTCTCGTTTTAGCCAAACCTTCTTTAAACTTGTTCGTTATCGTAACCGTTTCTTGGACTTCTTCCGTTGTACCAAGCATTTTATCCTTTAGCTTTTTAAAAAAACTCATCCGTATAAACTCCTTTACGTCACTAATTGTTCTTCTAGTTTAACAGAAACTAATTTAGAAATTCCGGATTCTTGCATCGTAATACCATACAAAACATCCGCGCCTTCCATCGTTCCTTTTCGATGGGTAATCACGATAAACTGTGTATCATGACTGAATTTTTTCAAGTATTCACTATAACGAGTGACATTTGCTTCATCTAGCGCCGCTTCGACCTCATCCAAAATACAGAATGGTACTGGTCTTGTATGGAGAATAGCAAACAACAAAGCAATCGCTGTAAGTGCCCGCTCCCCACCTGACAACAAGGAAAGGTTTTGCAATTTCTTGCCTGGAGGCTGAGCGATAATATCAATACCAGTATCCAGTAATGAAGTTGGATCAGTAAGGATAAGGTCAGCCTGCCCACCGCCGAATAATTCACGGAATACTACTTTAAAATGTTTCTGTATTTCCTGGAAGGTAGTTTCAAAACGAATCGTCATTTCTTCGTCCATCTCTTTTATCACTTCATGCAATGTTTCTTGAGCAGAGAGCAAGTCTTCCCTTTGTTCAGTCAAAAATGCATGACGTTCACTGACCTGTTCGAATTCTTGAATAGAGCCTAAATTAATCGGGCCAAGCTCTTCAATAGAAAGTTTTAATAGCTTCACTTTTTTGCGAGCCAAATCTTCTTCAAGATCAAACGGAAAATCGCGTTCAGCCTCTTCTAAAGTCATTTCATACGTATCTTCTAGATGATTTTGTAAAGTATGCATCTCTACTTCTAACTTACTTAGCTTAATCTCCAGTTCTCGTTCTACGTTTGCATGAAGATTTGCTTCGTTTTGTACAGATTTCAAGGTATGCTCGAGTTTACTTATTTGATGCACAAGGTCTAGCCTATTTGTTTTGCCAGACTGAATTTGTTCGACCAACTGATCCTTTTTCTCTTTCAATTGCCCGATCAGTAAAACAAGCTCTTCTGCAGAAGTACCACCTTGTTCATCATTTTCATACCATGCAATTTCTTTTTGTAATGACTCTACTTTTTGGGTACTCGTTAAAATGAAGCTTTCCAGCTGCGCTTTTTCTTTTTCTTGCTGGGAAACTTGTTCGTTTACGACAGCGATATGAGATAGTAGCTCTCCAAGTTCATTTTGAAACTTATCTTTTTCTTCAATCGATTGTTGTTTCAACAATTGTAATTGGTCGATTGTTTGAGAAATAGTAGCTAATGATTCCTTAATCTCCGCATTTCTAATTGCAGTTTGTTCTTTTTTACGAACTAGGTTCTCTTGTAAATGATTTTTTTCCGTTTTTTCCTCATCATATTCTAGTAATTGATGTGTAATTCTAGAAATGATTGCGGCACATTCTCTCGTTTCGGAAAGCAGTCGATGCTCCTCTCCCCGCAAGGTTTCGCCTGCAAGTCGAGTTTCCTCTAACTCAATTCTTAGCTGCTGAACTTCTTGTTTCCTTGAAGAAACGGCTTTTTCTGCCTGATAAACAGATTTCTCTAGTTCAACAAGCTTGTCATTTAATTGATCCAACTCTGCTTTACGTGTAAACAGCGATGATTGCTGTTTAACCGAACCACCGGTCAGTGAACCACCTGCGTTGACTACATCCCCATCTAAAGTGACAAATCGATACTTATACTGCAAACGAGACGCCATTTCATTTGCGCCTTTTAAATCTTTTGCAATGATAATATTGCCAAGTAAATTTTCCACAATAATTTGATAGCCATCCTTATAGTTTACAAGCTTGTCTGCTGTATTGACAAATGATGGGTGTCCACTAATCGAAGCTAAAGTATGCTCGTTTAATTTACGAGACTTCATCACTTGGAGTGGTAAAAATGTTGCTCTACCAACCCTTTTCTTTTTCAGCCATTCAATCGCCATTCGTGCATCTTGGCTCGTATCTGTAATAATATGCTGAGATTGTTGGCCAATAGCCGTATCGATTGCATTCATGTATTCATGTGGTATTTGGATCAGCTCTGCTACAGCTCCGTGAATTCCTTGTAATTCCTTTTTGTCTCTAGCCTTTAATACTTCTTTTACTCCTTGGAAAAATCCGGAGAACTCAGATTCTAGCTCCTCTAGCGAGTCTTTTCTTGCCTGCATTTGATGCTTCATTTGATACGCTTTTTGAAGCATGGTTTGCTGCTCTTCAAATGTCGTCTCTAGTTGTTCTGATGCTTTTCTCTTCTGCCCAAAGTCATTTAGTTTTTGTTCTAATTCTTTTTGACAGGTTGCTAGTAATTTGTCTAATTCCTGTTTACGGGCAGTAAGCTTCTCTAACTCTTCTTTTATGTCGCGATAGTCTTCAATCATTTTTTCAGAAGAAACATGTTCAAAATGCAATTGCTGCTCCATATGCTTCATTTCATTTTTCATCGTTGCTTCTTCGTTCAATAGATCAATATACGTGCTTTTCAATTCTTCTATTTCATCTTCTACTTCCGAGGCAGATTTACTTAATACAAGATCAATTTGATGCTTTTTAGCACGAAGCTCTTTTAACAGAAGTTGTTTTTCTGATTTAGAAGCATTATTTTCTTTTAATTGGCGCTCAAAAGAAACAAGCTTTTCTTGTTCCTCTTCTAATGCCTTTCTTAGCTGAGAAATTTGCTGACTTGCATTATGCTGCTTTTCTGCGAGTAAAAGCTTACGACCTTCTAAACGTTCTAGTTCAGAGCTTGTCTCTACTAGTTCACTTTGTTCAGCATCTAGCTTTTCGTCTATTTGGGACATTGTTTTTCGATCTTTTTGGATGGAAGTTTCCATCTTATGAATTTGTTCTAAAAGTGATTGTTTTGTTTCTTCCATCGCTTGTAATTTACTATGTAATGTAGCATTTTCTTGAACATATAATCGTAAATCATGTGCAATTACAGCAATCTCAATACCTTTTAACTCCTCGGACATTCGTAAATAGTCAGATGCAAGAGAAGACTGAATTTGTAAAGGCTCCATTCGACCATCTAATTCATGTAATATATCTAGTACACGATTTAAATTATCATCTGTTTCGATCAGTTTAAATTCCGCTTTCTTTTTACGTTGCTTGTATTTTAGTACTCCAGCAGTTTCCTCAAAAATAGTTCTTCTATCTTCCGGACGGCTATTTAAAATCTCATCGACCCGCCCCTGCGAAATAATGGAAAAAGCTTCTTTTCCAAGACCAGAATCCATAAACAAATCGGTAATATCCTTCAACCTGCATGATTGTTTGTTCAATAAATATTCGCTATCGCCGGATCTAAAAACCCTTCTAGTTACGCTAATTTCTGCAAAATCAAGCGGAACTAAATTGTCCGAGTTATCTAGTATCAATGTAACTTCTGCAAAGTTTAGGGCTTTTCTAGAATCACTTCCTGCAAAAATAACATCTTCCATTTTCGCACCACGTAATGATTTAGCAGATTGTTCCCCTAGTACCCAACGTATTGCATCGGTCACATTACTTTTTCCACTACCATTTGGACCTACAACCGCTGTAACTCCCGGTACAAAATCTATACCAATTCGGTCTGCAAATGACTTAAAACCAATAATTTCTAATCTCTTAAGGAACAATGATTATTCCCCCTGTTCTTGATCCTTTATTGCAAGTATTGCTAGTCTTGCTGCTTGTTGCTCTGCTTCTTTTTTGGAACGACCTTTACCAATACCTAATTCTTTTGCGTTTAGTAAAACACGCGAAACGAACGTACGATTATGCGCCGGACCTTTTTCCTCAACAATTTCATAGCTAAGTGTTCCATTATTATGCTGTTGAACAACCTCTTGTAACTGACTTTTGTAATCCATCACATGCGAAAAAGCACCGAGTTCTATTTTCGGAAAAACAATTTTTTGTAAGAAGGAGACGACTTCATCTAACCCCTGATCCAAATATAATGCGCCAACAAACGCCTCAAACACGTCTGCAAGTAACGCCGGTCTTTCTCGTCCGCCTGTTAGTTCCTCTCCTTTTCCAAGCAATACATATTTACCAAAGTTTAACTCATTAGCAAATAATACAAGTGAAGGCTCACAAACGATTGCCGCACGGAGCTTTGTTAACTCCCCTTCACTCATCATTGTATATTGTTGAAACAAATATTGGGAAACAGATAATTCTAATACGGCGTCACCAAGAAATTCTAAGCGTTCATTATCGGCAAAAAATTTCCGTCGATGCTCATTCACATAGGATGAATGGGTAAAGGCTTGATACAATAGTGCTGGATTATTAAATTGAATTTGAAAATGCTGTTGAAACTGTTCAAACTTTTCTTTTACATTTTCAGAGAATACTGCTTTTCTGATTTGATTATTTTTGCGATTTACTTTCATGAATAATCTGCCTTCCTCACTTTTTTCACTTTTTCACGTATGCTTTTAAGTTTACCTGTTTATAAAGCATTGTGCAAAAAGAAATAGAGACGTCCTACTTATTCACCCGGAATAATAGAACGTCTCTTTTCGCTATTTGTCATTAGCTTTGTTTACTTTCAATATAGCTAACTGCACTACCTACAGTTGAAATGTTTTCAGCATCTTCATCTGAAATTTCCATATCGAACTCATCTTCCAGTTCCATTACTAATTCAACTACATCTAGGGAGTCAGCACCTAGATCATCACGGAAAGATGCTTCTAGTTTCACTTCGCTTTCGTCTACACCTAGACGATCCACGATTACTTTTGTTACGCGTTCTAATACTGTTGACACATTAGTCACCCCCCCTCAATGATTATACAAAATTCTCTCGTCTAATGAAAGAGGAGATTACATGAACATTCCACCGTTTACATGAAGCGTTTGTCCAGTTATATAGTTTGCATCATCGGAAGCTAAAAAAGCAACTGCTTTTGCAACATCTTCAGTGTTACCAAACTTAGCAAGCGGGATTTGACTCAGCATTTGAGCTTTCACTTCTTCCGGAAGTGCATCCGTCATATCTGTTGTGATAAATCCTGGCGCTACAGAGTTCACTGTTATATTACGACTTGCTAGCTCTAATGCCGACGTTTTGTTAATCCAATTACACCGGCTTTAGCCGCTACATAATTCGCTTGCCCTGGATTACCTGTTACACCAACAATGGACGTAATATTAATAATACGGCCAGCACGTTGCTTCATCATTTGTCTTGTGACAGCTTTCGTGCATAAAAATACGCCTTTTAAGTTCGTATTAAGTACATCGTCCCATTCTTGCTCTTTCATACGCATTAGTAGATTATCGCGTGTAATACCTGCATTATTTACTAGAATATCAATCGAACCGAATTGTTCAATTGTAGCACTCACCAATTCTTTAATATCTTCTGATTGATCTACATTTGCTTGAATCGCAAATGCTTCACCACCAAGTGCTTTGATTTCTTCTACTACCGCTTCTGCTTTTTCTTTGCTTCCGCTATAGTTAACCGCAACTTTTGCACCTTCTTTTGCTAGGTATAGCGCAATATCTTTTCCAATCCCGCGAGATGCTCCTGTAACGATTGCTGATTTTCCGTCTAATTTACCCATTTACATTCTCTCCTAACAAGTCCATTACTTGCTGCAATGATTCTTCATCATGTACACAATACGTCGTAACAGAACGATCGATTTTTTTCACTAATCCACTTAATACTTTTCCTGGACCACATTCGATAAATGTAGTGACACCAAGCTCGATCATTTTTCCGATGGATTCTTCCCATCGTACAGGTGAATAAAGCTGCTCCACTAATAGGTTTTTAATAGTCGCGCTTTCAGTCACCGGAAGTGCGGTTACATTCGAAATAACTGGAATTTCCGCTTCTTTTAAGTCAAGCGAAGAGATGGCATCATCTAATTTAGCTGCTGCTGGTCGCATTAACTCAGAATGGAATGGCCCACTTACTACTAATGGGATTGCTCTTTTCGCACCAGCTTCTTTTGCTTTAGCAGAAGCTTCTTCCACTCCAGTAGCAGTTCCAGAAATAACGATTTGCCCTGGGCAATTTAGGTTGGCTACTTGTACAGTTTCGCCATTTGCGGATACTTCTTTCGTTACGTCGATTAACGAGTCTTTGTCTAGCCCTAAAATAGCAGCCATTGCCCCTTCTCCAGCAGGTACTGCTTCATTCATAAAAAGTCCTCTTTTATGAACCAATAAAACAGCATCTTCAAAGCTCAGTACACCTGAAGCTACAAGTGCGGAATACTCTCCTAGACTGTGCCCAGCTGTATAATCTGGAGAAATACCTGCGTCAAACAACTTTTTCGCCACCATCGTACTAGTTGTCAGTAGAGCAGGTTGTGCATTATAAGTTTTCGTTAATTCCTCCGCTGGACCTTCTAGCATAATGTTCGATAAAGAAAATCCTAATACTTCATCCGCTTGCTCATAATATTTTTTACTATCTTCGTTACTTTCAATCAGTTGCTGACCCATCCCAACAGATTGTGAGCCTTGTCCTGGAAAAATAAATGCAATTTTAGTCATTGGATAATTCCTTTCTTAATGTACTATGAATAATTCCACACACGTCGTACTCCACCATCGTTCTTGCTTGGCGGATTGCATGGAAAATAGCGTTCGCATTGGAAGAACCATGCGCTTTAATAACAGGCGCTTTTAAACCAAATAATCCCGCACCACCATACTCCGTATAGTCTAGCTTGTTTTTCAATCCACGAAGCTGGTCTTTTACTAGTAAAGCAGAGAGTTTTGTTTTGGTAGAAGTATTAAACGCTTCTTTCAGCAGAGTAAAAATGCTTGATGCTGTACCTTCAATTGTTTTTAACACCATATTACCTGTAAAACCATCTGTTACGACTACATCCGCAACGCCATTTAACAAATCCCGAGACTCCACATTGCCGATAAAGTTAATCGGTGCATTTTCCAATAATTCGAATGCAGCTTTTGTTAGATCGTTTCCTTTTATATCTTCTGTACCGATATTTAATAGTCCTACACGAGGGTTTGCAATGCCGCGTACTTTTTCCGCGTAGACGCTCCCCATAACCGCGAATTGCTCTAAGTGCTCCGGCTTCGCATCTGAATTTGCTCCTAAATCCAGCATAACAAATCCTTTTCCATCGAGCGTCGGCAAAGTAGGGGCAAGCGCCGGACGATCTACTTGATCAATACGTCCAACAACAAACAAACCAGCAGCCATTAATGCACCTGTGTTCCCAGCTGACACACAAGCATCTGATTCACCGTTTTTCACAGATTCAGCCATTTTGACTAAGGAAGAATTTTTCTTTCTTCGAATGGCACGTACAGGTTCATCCGTACCTTCAATCACTTCCTCGGTATGGATTACTTTTAATCGGTCATGTACTTTAAGGAGGGGATTTAACTGTTGTTCATTTCCATACAATTGGATTTCAATATCATCAAAAGCTTGTAGCGCTTCATATACACCTTTTACAATTTCACGTGGGGCATTATCTCCCCCCATTGCATCAATGGAAATTTTCATTTGTCATCACCTTTATTTAAGACTTTGTTACTCGGTACATACTAAATTGACCGATAAAAACGGTATCATTTTCTACTTTACTAGTCACTTCGATTAACGTGCTATTTTTTTCTGTATCGCTAGATAGAACGACTGCTTTTGCAATTACTCTATCTCCTGCTTTAACAGGTTTCACAAACGTAATCGTAGATTTTCGAGTAAGTGCTAATTCATCATTTATAACAGCTACAGCTAAGGAATTTGCTTGTGCAAACAAGTGATGCCCCCTTGCAATGCCATTTCTTGCAAATACATGGTCTTGGGTAATATCCAATATAGAGATAGCTTGTTTATCTAAATCGATATCGATAATTTCTCCAATTACCTCATTTAGCGGAAGTGACTTAACTTCTTCTCCAAAATTATGTGCCGCTACTGATTTTATTCGTTCACGTAATTCAGGGATAGATAACTCCATTCGATCAAGACGAATCGTTTGAACGCTTACGTTAAAGGTCGAAGCCAATTGTTCATCTGTGATAAATGGATTTTTCTCTAATGTCTCTAGAAGTAGTTGCTGTCTGTCTCTTTTAGTGTATTTCATCCAATCACCACCATTTTAGCACTTGGTACTAATATCAGTATATAAATATTAAAAAAAGAATGCAAGAATAGATTCACATCCATCTCGCATTCTTTTTAATCGATACGTTCTCCATCTAGCGCTTTTGAATGGATAAGAAGGGTTCGGAGAGCTTCCATTTCCTCGGACTCCCAAAATTCATCCGAGCTTAAAAGCTTCTCAGCATCCACCTTTGCCGTATTAAGCGCTCGATAATCATGCACAAGATCTGCCATTTTAAATTCGGGCAAACCGCTTTGCTTTCGACCGAAAAAGTCTCCAGGTCCTCTTAGTTCTAAATCTTTTTCTGCTAAAACAAATCCATCATTTGTTTCGGTCATGGACATCATGCGCTCTTTTCCTTCTTCTGATTTCGGATCAGCTAGTAATATACAATACGATTGATGCTCCCCACGGCCTACACGACCTCTGAGCTGATGAAGCTGTGCAAGGCCAAAACGCTCCGCATCAAAAATAATCATAAATGTCGCATTGGGCACATTCACCCCAACTTCCACAACTGTGGTAGAAACGAGTACTTTCACTTCTCCATCTGAGAAGCTACGCATCACTTCATCTTTCTCATCCGGGTGCAAGCGACCATGCATGAGGCCAACTGAATAATCAGTGCCCAGTTCTGCTGCCATCATATTATATACATCCACTGCATTTTGAACATCTAACTTTTCCGATTCCTCGATAAGCGGACAAATAATATAGGCTTGTCTTCCTTTTGCCAATTCCGCTTTTAAGCGAACGATCAATTTGTGAAGTTGCTCTTGCTTCATCCAATATGTATCTATTTTTTTACGGCCAGCGGGCATTTCATCGATAATAGAGACATCCATTTCTCCAAAAGCAGTAATGGCTAAAGTTCTTGGAATAGGAGTTGCCGTCATAAACAATACATCTGGATTTTCGCCTTTTTCTTTTAATACTCTTCTTTGCTCGACACCAAAACGATGCTGTTCATCCGTAATTACTAAGCCAAGCTGTTTAAATACCACATCTGGCTGTATTAAAGCATGTGTTCCGATCAATAAATCGATGTTTCCTGCTTCTAAGTTTTCAAGTACCGTTCGACGAGCTTTCGTTTTGGTCGAACCTGTAAGCAAAGCAATTTTGACACCAATTGGTGCTAGCCACTCATCTAAAGAGCTGGCATGTTGTTCAGCCAAAATCTCTGTAGGCGCCATCAGTGCACCTTGATACCCAGCTGTAATTGTTGCATACAAACAAATCGCCGCCACAATCGTTTTCCCGGAACCTACATCTCCCTGAAGTAATCGATTCATCCGATGTGGTTCTTTCAAATCACGGCAAATCTCATTTACGACTCTTTTTTGTGCGTTTGTTAGTTCATACGGCAATGTTTCTATTAACTTTTTCAGTTTTTCATTATCGAATGCTATACTATTTCCTACATTTTGTTCTTTGCGAGCTTTTTTTATTGCTTGCATTTTCAACTGAAAAATGAGCAATTCTTCATACACAAAGCGTCTTCGTGCATTTTTCGAATGCTCTACATTTTGAGGGAAATGTATCCCTTCCAATGCTTCCGATATATCCGGCAGTCGATAAGGACCCTTTATCGATTCTGGTAAAGGGTCTATTAAATGACCATTCACTTCATCTAACGCTTGACGCATAAATTTACGGAAGACCTTTTGGCTTATTAAACCTTTTAACGAATAAACCGGTTCAAAGTCTTGTTGATCTGTTTTAGGACCTGCTGAAAAAGTAGACACATTAATAACCTGTCTACCTCGATCCCATTTACCAGTTACGGTAACGATGGATCCTGGAATTATTTTATTTTTTAAATATGCTTGATTGAAAAATACTGCTTTAATCAGATGCTGTCCCGCCAATAAACGAACTTGCATTCTAGATTTTTTCTGCCCTAAAAAAGTAAGGAAGGCTCACTTTCGACCCTTCCTTCTACAGTAACACGCTCATTATGTGGTGTTTCTGCTATATTTTTTAATCGAAAATCCTCGTGTCGGTAAGGAAAAGTCATCACTAAATCTTCTAAAGTCTCAATACCGAGTTCTCGCAATGCGTTAGCAGATCCACTTCCCACTCCTTTTAAGGAAGTTACTAACTCATCTTTTTTAGTTACCACTAGTGACAACTGCTCCGCCGAAAATTTTCGCCTCTAACCATTTTCCAGTAGGAGTTGCCGCTAAACCGCCTTGAGCTGTTTCCTTTAAAGCAGTTGGCATTGTTTGTCCAATTTTATACATTGCGTCAATTACTTCATCACAAGGAATACGACTAGTGACACCAGCTAGCGCCATATCAGCTGCCACCAATGAATTCGAAGCACCCATTGCATTTCGCTTCACACAAGGAACTTCTACTAATCCCGCTACAGGATCGCAAACTAAACCAAGCATATTTTTTAACGTGATCGCAAATGCAGTAGAGCTTTGTTCCGGTGTTCCACCAGCCATTTCTACAATTGCTGCCGCTGCCATTCCCGCCGCTGACCCTACTTCTGCTTGACAGCCACCAGCTGCTCCAGAAATCGAAGCATTGTTCGCAACAACAAACCCGAATGCTCCCGCATTAAACAAATAACGAATCATTTGCTCTCTTGTCGGATTTAATTTATTTTTCACGGCAAATAAAGTACCTGGTACAACTCCCGCAGAACCTGCAGTTGGAGTAGCGCAAATAGTTCCCATCGCCGCATTTACTTCATTTGTAGCTACCGCTTTACTGACAGCATCTAGCATTAACTCCCCAGATAAAGTGTTCCCTTTTTTCATATAAGCTTGAAGAAGTACTGCGTCTCCTCCAGTTAAACCGGAAGTAGAGCGAACACCCTTCAATCCTTTTTCAACCGCTTCTTCCATGACAGTCAAATTACGATCCATTTGAGCCATAATTTCTTCACGGGAACGACCTGTGATTAACATTTCTTGTTCTATCATAATTTCTGAAATGAGCTTTTGCTCACTATTCGCTCTATCTACTAACTCACGAACATTATGAAATAACACATCCATCTGACATCCCCCTTAATCTGCTATTCTCGTTACTTGTGTAATATTCGGTAGTTTACCAATTTCCTCAAGTATTTGCTCATCCACTGTTTGATCCACTTCTATAACCATTAACGCCATATTTCCTTTTTCTTTTCGAGAAACTTCCATATGACCAATATTTATATCGTACTTCGCTAAACAATTAGCTACATTTGCAATACAACCAGATCTGTCTTCGTGCACTACTAAAATGGCTGCTAAATTACCAGAAAGTCGTAATGGAAATCCATTTAACTCGGTAATTTCAGTTTTCCCACCACCAATAGAGATACCAACCATGGACATTTCCTGCTGGCCATCGCCAATAACAATGCGCGCGGTATTTGGATGCTCTGTATTTGCCGTCTCCGGTATAAACTCAAAAGTAAGCCCTAATTTTTCCGCATCTTCAAAAGCCGTTTTAATGCGCTCATCAAATGTATCATAATCGAGCAATCCGCCAATTATGGCCACATCTGTACCATGTCCTTTATACGTTTCTGCAAAAGATCCATATAAATGTATTTTCGCCCATGTAGGCTGTTTTCCAAATAAATCCCTTGCCACTCGACCAATTCGTGCTGCTCCTGCCGTATGGGAAGAGGATGGTCCAATCATAACGGGTCCAATTATGTCAAAAACGGATTTGAATTTCAATGCATAGACCTCCAGTTGACTATTATATTTATCTTCTATTTTACACCTAAAATACTAAATTAACAAAAGGATTAAACTAGAGTAACCTCTCTGGATTCTTTCCTTGGTACTTACTTGAAAAAATATGAAACAACATACGCTGTGATTTAGCGCGCCGGTATTCGCTTTCAAGCGCAAACAGTGCCTCCAACCGCTACATTACGTTCCAACATTTACTAATCTGATATAGCATATAGGAATAATTCATGGAAATCGCTAACTTATCAGTGTTGAAAGATACAACTCAACCAATGAACGCTACCAAAACAATCTAACGGGCTCTAACATTTTTAAATTCCTCGTGCATAAAAATACCACGGGAACTTCTTTTTCCCGTGGCATCGTATTATTCGACAGATAAAATATATGGATAAAGAGGTTGTTTACCGTTATAAACTTCCACTTCAACATCTTCATACTGTTCCTCGATGAATGTAGCAAAAGCATTTGCTTCTTCTTCTGAAACTTCTTCCCCGTAAATGATCGTAACGATTTCTGCATCTTCATCGATCAATGCTTTTGCTAAGCTTGTTGCAGATTCTTCTCGAGAAGGGTTTGATAAAATAATTTTCCCTTCTGCAAGTGCCATGAAGTCATCTTTTTTAATTTCCACACCATCAATTGACGTGTCACGAACCGCAAAAGTAACTTGTCCTGTTTTGACATGCGCAAACGCGTTTGTCATATTTTTTTGATTTTCTTCTACAGTTGCCTGCGGATTGAATGCTAAGATAGCTGCCATTCCTTGTGGGATTGTTTTTGTTGGTACAACAGCAGCTTCGATTCCTAACACTTCTGCCGCCTGTTCAGCAGCCATCACGATATTTTTGTTATTAGGTAATATTAATACGCGCTCTGCTCCAACAGCTTCAATTGCTTTCACGATATCTTCTGTGGAAGGATTCATTGTTTGCCCACCTTCGATGACAGCAGATGCCCCTAAGCTTTTAAGCAGATCCGAAACGCCGCTTCCCATTGCAACAGTAACTACAGCGTATGGATGTACCTCTTGTTTTTTCGAAGGCGCTTCTTTAGCGAAATCATCGCCTACGATTTCCGAGTGTTGCTCGCGCATATTTTCAATTTTAATTTTGATCAAATCACCATATTGCTGACCATATGTTAATACGTCACCTGGTGTTTCCGAGTGAATATGGATTTTCGCTACTTCTTCATCTGAAATAACTAATAAAGAATCTCCGAAGGCACTTAAATCATTACGAAACTGTGTCTCGTCAAATGCTTTTTTACCTTCTTCTAAACGAACCATAAATTCGGTACAGAAACCAAATTCAATGTCTGCCGTATCCATAAATCCTTGCACACTTTTATGATGCTCTGCACTTACTAAATCGTCCATCGAATTAGCAACCGTTTTTTCGGGAAGCGCTTCCCCTCTCAAGCTAGCCAAAAAGCCCTCATAGACGAAAACAAGCCCTTGCCCACCACTATCTACTACACCTACTTCTTTTAACACTGGTAATAAATCAGGAGTTCTGTTTAACGATTGTTTCGCTTCTTCCACAACTTCTGCCATTAACGTACGAATGTCATCCTCTGTTTCACTTACTTCAACAGCTTTTTTAGCAGCATCTTTTGCCACTGTTAGGATAGTACCTTCGACAGGCTTCATCACTGCTTTATATGCAGTTTCTACCCCATAGTTCAATGCTTGTGCAAATTGTTTGGCATTTAAAGTGTCATAACTCTCCACCGATTTTCCAAAACCTCTAAACAATTGCGATAAAATTACACCTGAATTACCACGTGCCCCCATAAGTAATCCTTTAGATAGGGCTTGTGCCGTTTTCCCAACATGCTCTCCTGTATGCGCAGCAGTTTCTTTTGCACCCGAAGTCATGGAAAGATTCATATTTGTACCTGTATCCCCGTCCGGTACTGGAAACACATTTAGTGCGTCTACATAATCAGCGTTTTGAAAAAGATGATGCGCTCCCATCTTGACCATATCCGCAAATTGAATTCCATTAATTAATTTCATTATGTTCTCTCCTTATTTCACACGTTTGCCACGCGGACTCCTTGTACATATACATTTACGGATTCCACTGACATTCCAAGAGATTTGTTAAGTGTGTATTTCACTTTCGATTGTATTTGATAAGCTATCTCAGAAATCTTCGTTCCGTAACTTACAATAATATACATATCAATATGTAGATTCTCTTTCTCTTGTCTCACAACTACACCTTTTGTGAAGTTTTCTTTTCTCAATATATCTGTTAGTCCGTCTCTTATTTGGTGCTTTGAGGCCATACCAACGATCCCATAGCACTCAATCGCAGCCCCACCAGCAATTTGAGCAACTGCATCTTGCGATATATCAATTTGTCCGAATTCATTTTTCAATTCAATTGACATGTTGAAACCTCCCAAGTCTTTTTGACTACCCATAATTGTACTACATCCATTGAAATTATAAAAGAAACGTTTCTTTTAGTCTATAGATTCAATGTTTGGGGAAACTGCGTGGTAGTGAGTTGAATGAAGTGTCCGCTAGGATTTCAGCTACAGGGCGGACGCTTTCCGCGGGCACGGCTTCCATCTCCTCGGAGCTCCGAAAACAAATGCTCCTGCGATTACTCGTCGCAAAGACATTGTTCAAACAAAGTTCGACCAATGTCTTTCCTGCGGGGCTTTCAGCTCGTACTGTTCCCGCCGGAGTCACCACCCCTTCGCTACAATTCAATAGAGTTTGCTATTTACTCCATAATGAGACACTAATTTAGTACTATGTTGCATTTTCTATGGGTGAAAACCTTCGATTAGTGGAATTTATACTATCTAGCGATTGTTATCAATTATCGGGAACTGCCATTGCTTGAATGGCTGATACCAACCTTTCCTATAATCTATACTGTACATAAAATGATTCTAAATAAGAAATTGCTTACCAGTTGTAAATAAATTAAATAGCTTTTTTGCATTTAAAATTATGGATTAGTCAGCAAGTTCTATTGATGGAAGCGCAAGGCGGCGACACCTGCGGGATCAGCGGGAAAGGTGAGACCCCGCAGGAGCGTGCGACGAGGAGGCTCACAGCCCGCCCCGCGATAAGCGTACGCCTGGAGCGGAAATCCATTACCTTTGCCGTATCTCTTTACGACGCAGTTTCCCTAAACGGATCACCATTGGTCGACTATGTTACGCATTTATTACAGGCTTAATCTCTATGATTCCCTTATCAGTCCCAAGTGCAACATGAGGAAACTCATGCAAAGTACAGCAAGCGCGAAGGCTAGTGGAAACTCCATAAAACGCACTCTTCTTAAAGTGTACAGTTTTTGTCTGTAAAGGTTTTTTCTTGATAAGGCTTGCGCATAGCAAAAGTCTGTGGTAAATTATTAAAGTATGTGAAATATCGAACTGAAAAATCTTTCAGCTTCTTTTAAGAGGAGGAAAATATAATGCCAAAAGTATGTGCAATCACTGGGCGTAAAGCTCGTACTGGTAATGCTCGTTCACACGCTATGAACGCTAACAAACGTACGTGGGGAGCAAACCTTCAAAAGGTACGTATCCTTGTTGATGGTAAACCTAAACGTGTATGGGTTTCTGCTAGAGCTTTAAAATCAGGAAAAGTTGAGCGCGTTTAATCGCACTCGTAATTAACACCAAGCTGACAATTGTCGGTTTGGTGTTATTTTATTTTCCCTCAATTTATTTAGACTAAAACGATCCATTCACTTAATGAGCAGCCAGATCCTCTTTCAAAGCATCTAATTCCCGCATAGTTATTAAATACACAGACGAAAGTTCAAAAAAAGACCCCAAATATATTTGGAGTCCACTAAGTATTTCACTTCTTTACTTCTTCTTTTTTAAACAAACGAATACAAACTTTCATCAAACTACTGACGGATTTAGGCAATCTAAATGTGTAGACCTTCACACAATTCCTCCCCTTTTAGTCACTGCTTCTTATCATTAAACATATGCCAGCTATAAAAGAGATAGTACTTGTTCGTCCTTTTAGTTCATTACTAGTAAATTTTGCTGTACCCGCTGTAATATTTTCATCCGTGACATTGTAGAGAAACCCATTTAAAGAAATTTTCTCTACTTTTTCACCGAAAGAAAAAAAAGAAATGTATTTGTAATGGTCGTCTTGCTCGATTGCATGGCTTCCCGGCAACAAAAATCGGATGATGTTTTGATTGTTTTGAATGGAGAAATGAATATTCGAATGGTCTATTTGAAAGCAGCATATATCATGCAAGCTCGCTTCGTAGTGATCTAATCGACCACCAGTAACTCCAGTTAATATAATCTCGTCCGGTTCATATGTAAGTGCTTTTTGAATGGCTAGATGGGTATCCGTCTCATCTTTTTCTACTTGGAACACTGTGACCTCACTTACTTGTTGCTTTATGAACTTTAATTCTTCCTCTGTAAGCGAATCGAAGTCACCGATAATTTCAGTAGGTGTGATTCCTCTTTCTAATAAATGAAGGGCGCCTCGATCAGCGCCGATAAAAACAGTCTCTTCTTCTAAAAGAGGAAGCTGTTCAAAATCAACAACTTCCTCGACTGGACCCCCAGAACAAACTATTACCCGTTTCATTTCGCTAATACGCTTATACCAGCTTCTTTAATCGCTTGTAAAGCTTTTCCTTTATCAGGTGCGTTATAAATAGCAGATCCCGCCACCAAAATAGTTGCTCCTGCCTCGACACAAGGTTTTATCGTTTCTTCATTGATCCCACCATCGATTTCAATCTCAATAGACAGATTTCGTTCTCGAATAATATCTGCTAACTGCTTCACTTTTGGAACAACCGAATGAATAAATTTTTGTCCTCCAAAGCCTGGGTTAACAGTCATAAAGAGCACCATATCAATATCTTCCAGCACATGTTGAATGGTTTCAATTGGTGTATGTGGATTTAGTACTACACCTGGTTTAACACCAAATGACCGGATCAGCTGAATCGTTCGATGTAAATGAGGACAAGCTTCCACATGAACCGTAATATAGTCAGCACCTGCTTTTGCAAATGCTTCGATATATTGGTCTGCATTTTCTATCATTAAATGCACATCGAGCGGCAATTTTGTAAGCGGACGTAATGCGTCCACAACGATTGGTCCCATCGTAATGTTTGGTACAAAATGACCATCCATAACATCGATATGAATCAATTCTGCTCCTGCTTTTTCAACTTCTAATACTTCTTCTCCCAGTTTTGCGAAATTCGCTGCTAAAATGGATGGAGCTATTTTTACCATAATTAGTACCTCGGCTTTCTTTCTACTATTTCATCGAAAAACTGTAAATAGTGCTTGTATCGATATTCCTTTATTTCGCCTGATTCCACAGCCTCTTTTACTGCACATTTCGGTTCCTTTACATGCAGGCATTCTCTAAATTTACAGGCATCTTGTTTTTCTACAAATTCAGGAAAACATTTAGACAGTTCTTCTTTTTCCATCAGGTCAAATTCAAAAGAGCTAAAACCTGGTGTGTCGGCAAGTAATCCACCACAAACTTCAATCAGCTCTACATGTCTGGTTGTGTGTTTTCCTCGGCCTAATGCATTGGAAATAACACCTGTTTTTAAATCCAAAGAAGGTAAAATGGTATTTAAAAGTGTAGATTTGCCGACACCTGATTGTCCTGCAAGTACGGTCGTTTTATCTTTTAGTAGCGGTGCTATTTTTTCATCAAAAGCTGGATCATCCTTGTATGTCATCAATACTTGATAACCGATTTGTTCATAGTCTTTTATATAAGCATCCATCGTTTTTTTCATTTGTTCATCCATTAAATCACTTTTCGTTAAACAAATGATTGGTTCGATATAGAATGACTCAAGCACTACTAAAAAGCGATCCAATAAGATCGTATTGAAATCTGGTTCTTTTATCGAAAATACTAAAATCGCTTGATCTATGTTGGCAATTGGTGGGCGAACCAAGTTATTTTTGCGTTCATGAATGACGGTAATCGTACCGTCATTTTCTCCCTCCACCGTATAATCTACGAAATCACCTACTAAAGGAGATTCCCCTCTGTTTCTGAAAACTCCTCTAGCACGGCATTGAATCATCTTACCATCATCATATACATAATAAAATCCGCTTAATGCTTTTCTAATCTGACCTTGTGGCATCCGAAGCCTCCTTTAAATATCGTCATAAGCAATCGTTTCATCTACGATTACATTTGAATTCACCATAATACGATAGACTGCTTTTTGTCCCTCACTAATTTCAAATTTAAGTTGTTTTTGAGTTGTTTCGGTTAAAACAAACTCCTCTGCCGGTTCTTCAAGCGTTCTTGTTTTATCTTGTATATAAATACGAACAACTTGTGGCTGTACTTCTATTTCTTCTTCCTGCTGTTCATCCTCTGATTCTTCTTCATTTGGATTTGGTTGCGTGTATGGAATTGTGACTGTTTTCGCATAGAATTTAGTCGGCTTAGCTTTCGGTCCGTCCGAAATGACGACTTTAATTGTACTGCCGGGCGCTACTTTGGCATTCGGTTTTGGATCTTGGCTAATAACATTTCCTTTTTGAATAGTATCAGAGTTTTCTTTCCCAGCTATTTGAATTTTAAAACCTGAAGTCTTTTCCGTATCCTTCAATGCTTTATCATTGTAATTCGTAAGATCATTTACCGTTCTTAAGTCAGGACCTTTACTCACGACAAAAACAAGATCTGTTTCTGCCGGTATAATTTCAGTACCACCGGCCGGATTTTGCTCTAAAATAGTCCCTACAGGTTCTGAATCGAATCTTTCTTCTACGTCGATATTACGTAATCCTTGATTTTGTAGTAAAGTTTTCACTTGATCTATATCGTGACCTGTATAATCACTAATCGCAGAGGTTTCTTTACCTGATGAGACAAACAAATGTATTTCTGTATCTTTGTCCCGCATTTTACCTGCTTCGGGTGTTGTCCGAATGACGTGATCCTCTTCAATATCTTCCGAAAATTCTAGTGTTTGTTCACCGATTTTGAACCCTTCAGCTTCTAGCTGTTCAATGGCTAGGTCAACCTCTAGCTTAGATACATCCGGCACTTCAATTTTTTTCGGTTTAAACAATCCAGGGAATACGATAATAACTAGCAATGCAAGCACTACGATGCTTGCTATTATAGCGCCAATTATCTTTCTTTTTTTCCCCTTTTTTTTCGGCTTTACTTCTTCTACTACTCCTGTTTCAGATGCAACAGGAATCTTTTTCGTTTCCGAAACTTCTTCAAAAGAAACAGGTTCTTTAATAACGGGTAAAACTTTTGTAGCATCATCATCCATCGCTACAACAAATTTTGGTTCTCCCGCTCTTTCAGGTGATAGAGCAGTTGCTAAATCCGCTTCCATATCTTCTGCTGTACGATATCGATACTTTGGATCTTTTGCAGTTGCTTTTAAAACCACATTTTCTAAGCTTTGTGGGATTGCAGGATTAATCGCACGAATAGAAGGCGTTTCCGACTGCAAGTGCTTTAGTGCAATAGATACGGCCGATTCTCCAGAAAAAGGTAGTCGACCGGTAAGTAGTTCAAACAATACAATCCCTAATGCATAGATATCAGATTGGTTTGTAGCCGTTCCCCCACGTGCTTGTTCGGGAGATAAATAATGGACCGTTCCTAACACAGAATTTGTTTGCGTAAAAGAAGTTGCACTAAGAGCCATTGCAATTCCAAAGTCTGTAATTTTAATATTTTCCTCTTCATCCAACAATATATTTTGAGGTTTAACATCTCGGTGAATTATATGATTATTATGTGCATTAGCAATAGCGGAAGTAAGCTGTCTCATAATCGTTACTGATTTTATAGGTGAAACCGGAGCATTCCGTTGTATGTATTGTTTTAATGTTTCTCCTTTGACATACTCCATGACAATATAATGTATATCTCCATCTTCCCCTACATCGTATATATTCACTATATTGGGGTGTGTAAGGCTTGTTGCAGATAATGCTTCGCGTTGAAAACGACGGTGTAATTCTTCTTCATTGGAAAAATCGTAGCGTAAAATCTTGATTGCCACATCGCGGTCCAAAATCATGTCATGCGCCAAATATACATTGGACATGCCGCCTCCACCTATCATATCAAGCAACTTGTATCTGCCGCTAATTCGTTTGCCTATTAACATCCTTACACCTCCTCTTCATTGTTTGATAATAAGACTAATGAAATATTATCTTCCCCACCAGATTGTATAGCTTCCTTTACTAATTGACTCGCCTTTTCTTGGAGCGTTTTATCCGAGTAGAGGAGAGATTGCATAAAGTCTTCGGTTAATTTATTGCTTAATCCATCCGAACAAAAAAGAAAATAAGAGTTAGGAACAAATTCTACTTCGTAAAAATCAGGTTGAATGGTTGGTTCTGTACCAACTGCTTTCATCAATACATTTTTCTTTGGATGTGTTTTTGCCTGTTCCTCACTAATTTCTCCTGAATCGATTAATACATTTACATAAGAATGGTCTCGCGTAATTTGATTTACTTTTTCCTTAGTAATTTGATAAACTCGACTATCCCCGACATGTGCAACGATTCCTTTTTGCTTTTCAAATAAGCCAGCAATTAATGTAGTTCCCATTCCTTCGCAACCTGCATTCATTGCCGAATGTCTAGCAATGGATTGGTTAATCGATTGGAATGTATAAGTGAGCCAATCTTTTGCTTTTATTACAGCGGGATTATAGGTCGTAAAATACTTTTTGAACTCAGATATTGCTAACTCACTTGCCACATCACCCGCATTATGACCACCCATACCGTCAGCAACAACGGCAAGTATTCGATGATCATCGCGGACGAACACATCCACCCGGTCCTCATTGACCGTCCTCTTCAAGCCAACATCAGTTTCAACAACGAACTTCATTTCTTCCATCACCTCTTTTAGATTAAGAAAAGTGTAAGCGCCTATGTCTGCCCCTACAGGCAAATGGGGATGGGGTAGTTCTGCAAAGTACGCCACATCGTGTGGCAAAGCAGACATAACCCGCATCGTGCGGGCCAAGGAGGCAGCTCCCCAGCCACCACAAGCGATTTTGTTTGCGACGAGCTTTGCGCAGGAGCAGCTTTTTCACATTTGACCCCGAGGGGCACCGTTCTTCTGCGACGAGCTTTGCGCAGGAGCAAGGCGTTGCAACTGGATCGATACTTAGTAAATTTTTTTCCTTTAAGAATCTTACTTCTTCTTGAAAATTGCAACAAAAAATCCATCACTTCTTAAATCTTGCGGGAAAAGTTGGAGCATTCCTTCCTGTTCTTGCTCTTTAATACTTGAAATAACATTAGGGAAAGGCTGAAGTTCCATTTCAGGATGAGCCTCTAAAAATAGCTTGGCTGTTCCTTCATTTTCTTCCCGGTCTACCGTACAAGTGCTATATACCAAAAGTCCATCTCGTTTTAACAGCGTGTATGCCTCATCTAGTAGTTTTAACTGAATTGGTTTAAGCGTTGCAAAATCTTTTTCATTTTTCGTATATTTTATATCCGGTTTACGCTTCATTACCCCTAAACCACTACATGGAGCATCAACCAATATACGATCAAATGATTCTTTTGGGAATGCCTCTGATGATTTACGACCATCCATTTGCATCGTTTCTATAAAATTGAATCCGAGTCTAGCAGCATTTTCTTTCACAAGCTTTAACTTGTGCTCATGAATATCCATCGCTACAAGTTTACCAGTATTTCGCATTTTCTCTGCTATATGCGTCGTTTTTCCACCAGGAGCTGAACACATATCGAGCACTGTCATACCAGGTTCTGCTTGAAGTGCATAAGCAGGAATCATCGAACTTTCATCTTGAATTGTGACGAAACCTTTCTCAAAAGCAGTCGTTTTCGCCGCTTGCGCATTAAACAAATAAATACATTCAGGGATTACTTCACTACGAGCCACGACATATCCTTCTTGAGTATATAAATGCAGCACTTGATCTACTGTACGTTTAAATAAATTCACACGAAGCGTAGTGACAGGTTGCTCATTATTTTCTTTTAACATGTTCGCAGTTGTCTCAAACCCATATTCGGAGACGAAACGTTTTACCATCCAAAGTGGATGACTTGTTTCAATCGAAAGCCGCTCCAATTCATCTTTTATCTCTTCTGTTGAACGGACACCTTCTCTTAAAATAGAACGAAGAATACCATTTACGGCTCCTGAAATTCCTTTATGACCCCTTCTTTTCGCGATATTCACTGCTTCGTTTACCGCCGCATGATCTGGAATTCGAGATAAGTAATGAATCTGATATAAAGAAAGGCGCAGTAATTGCTTGACCCAATCATCTAATTTCCCTTTAATGAATGGCTCCAAATAATAGTCTAATGTCATTTTATATTGGAGTGTTCCATAGGTTAACTCGGTTAATAATGCGCGGTCTTTGTCATCGATTTTATATTTTTCAATCGTTTGATGTAGTAATAAGTTACTATACGCTTGTTGTTTTTCAACTGCCATTAGTATGTTCAGTGCAGCGTCCCGGACATTACCTGTCCAAATTTTTTCTTGTTTTTTTGTCATTCAAAAGTATCCCCTATTCGCAATTTCGAACCAACGCCACGCAAATAATCTTCTGCGGACATTTTCTTCTTTCCAGCTGGCTGTAATTCATTTATTCGAATTGCTTCTTCCAAGCCTGTTTGTACAACAAAATAATCCGATTCAATTTTCACAACCGTTCCTGGTAATTCTTTTGTCTTTACCTGTATCGTGTCTGCTTTCCACACTTTTACTGTTTGTCCTTCAAGCGTTGTATACGCTACAGGCCATGGATGTAAACCACGGATTTGGTTGTGTATAGCAAGAGCCGATTTGTTCCAATCGATTCTCTCTTGCTCACGTGATATATTTCTCGCAAATGTTACTTGGGACTCATCTTGCTTTAGTCGATTATTAGTTCTCGAAATGATGGATGGTAAAGTTTCTTTCAATAAATCTGAGCCAACCTTACTTAACTTTTCAAAAAGTAATCCAGTATCATCTGTATGAGCAATTGGGATTTCGCTTTGTGAAATAATATCCCCAGCGTCTAGTTTTTCTTCCATGTACATAATCGTTACGCCGGTTTTCTCTTGCCCATCAATAATTGCTTGATGGATCGGTGCCCCTCCTCGGTATGCTGGTAATAGTGAAGCATGTACATTAATACAACCAAGTTCTGGTGCATCGAGTAGCTCTTTCGGTAATAGTTGTCCAAAAGCAGCTGTGACGATTAAATCAGGGTTAAGTGCAATAATTTCTTCCAGTTCTGCTGAGCCTTTTAACTTAGTCGGCTGGATCACCGGTAATCCTAGTTTTAAAGCTTCTTCTTTAACAGGAGGAGCAGTTAACACTTTTTTTCTGCCGACTGGTCGATCCGGCTGTGTCACCACCGATAGAACGTTATAGCCTTCTTCGACAAGCATTCTTAGTATTGGCGCTGAAAATGCAGGTGTCCCCATGAAAACAATATTTGTCATGCTTCTTCCTCCTCTTTCTCCAATTCCTCTAAATCTACATATCGAATAACTTTAGATGTAAATAAAACCCCATGTAGGTGATCGATTTCGTGTAAAATAGCTCTTGCTTCATAATCCTCTGCCTCTAACTCATACAAAGCACCATCTCGATCTTGTGCTTCCACTTTTACGTAAAAAGGACGCTCAACTTCACCATAAAGATCTGGAAAACTTAAACAACCTTCCACTTCTATTTCAGATCCACCGACTTCTACGACTTCCGGGTTAATCATTTCGATTACTTCTTGCCCTTCTCCAAGGTCAACAATTGCTACTTGAATCGTCTCTCCAACTTGTGGTGCTGCGATTCCTATTCCGTCAGAAGCAATCATAGTGTCATACATATCATCTAATAATGTCGCTAACTTTTGGTCAAAAACTTCTACTTCGCGACATTTCGTCGTCAATATTTCATTTGGGTGTGTAACTATTGGTAAAATTGCCATGTCATTTCCTCATTTCAAACTTAATCAATATCGCCTCGGCGTAATTGCGTCCAAATTTTGAATTGAGCTACGGGCTCAATTCAGTCCTGTCAAAATTTGTGACATCCGCCGGAGGCATTATGCCTACAGGATGTAGGTCACTCAGGCGTTGCCGCAGGACGCGGCGCTCTTAGCCAGAGTTCCTTTATTCAGTGTTTTGTTTGCGGAAGTAAAATTAAATAATAGTGGAAGGGTCTAAATCAATCGTCATAATAACGCCTTTTTTTATCCAATCCGTACGGTACATTTTTATTAATTGCTGTAGTTTTTCGATTAATAATGGTTCTTTTTTGTATTTTATCAAACATTGGTAACGATATCTATTTTGTATTTTACTAATCGCACTTGCGGTAGGTCCAACGACCATTGTCGTGGACGATAAATTTGCTCTTAGCCAATCCGTCGCAAGCTTTGCATATTCAGAAGCAAGCAGGACATTCTCATGTGTTACTTGCACTAATGTTAAATAGTAGAAAGGTGGATATCCATACTGTTTTCGAGTGAGCATTTCCGTATGGTAAAAAGGTTCATAAAGTTGAGATTTAGATAATTCAATCGCATAATGCTCTGGCGTATACGTTTGGATATATACTTGTCCTTCTTTATCATGCCTACCAGCTCTCCCGCTTACTTGGGTCATTAATTGAAACGTTTTTTCCGCTGCTCGGAAATCCGCTAAATGTAGCGTTGTATCAGCATTTAACACACCTACTAGTGTGATATTTGGGAAATCGAGTCCCTTGGCAATCATTTGTGTGCCAAGTAATATATTGGCTTCCCCGTCCCCGAACTGCTTCAGAATTCGCTCATGCGCTCCCTTAGCTCTAGTCGTGTCCACATCCATTCGCAGTACTCTTGCATACGGAAATAACTTTGCAATTTCTTCTTCTACTTTTTGCGTACCAGTGCCAAAGAAGCGGATATGCTCACTATTACATTCTGGACACTTAGTTGGAACCGGCTCTTCATGTCCGCAATAGTGACATTTTAGTTGTTCTCCTGCACGGTGGTACGTTAAGGAAATATCACATTGTTTACACTCTACTACCGTTCCGCAGTCTCGACATAAGACGAAGGAAGAAAACCCTCGTTTATTTAAAAACAGCACGATTTGTTCTTTTTTCTCTAGCTTGTCTCTTACAGCATCTGCAAGATCCACGCTGAACATAGATCGATTGCCGTTTTTCAGCTCTGCACGCATATCGATTACATTGACAGTTGGTAGTGCCTGTTCTTTTGCACGCATTTTCAATGTTAGTAAAGAATAAACACCTTTAGATGCCCGTGCATATGATTCAAGAGAAGGCGTAGCACTTCCTAAAATAACCGGGCATTGATGATATTCCCCTCGCCAAATCGCTACATCTCTCGCATGATACCTTGGATTGTCGTCCTGTTTATAAGTCGACTCATGTTCCTCATCTAAAATAATGATACCTAGATTTTTGAACGGAGCAAAAATAGCAGATCTAGCACCGACCACCACTTTTACTTCTCCACGCCATATTTTCCGCCATTCATCGTATTTTTCACCGATGGATAAACCGCTATGCATCACCGCAACCTGGTCACCAAAACGCAGCATGAAACGACGTGTCATTTGAGGTGTTAACGAAATTTCAGGTACAAGCATGATTGCTTGCTTTCCATTTAAAATAGAATGTTCGATGGCGTTTAGATAGATTTCTGTTTTTCCACTACCGGTAATACCATGTAAAAGAAATGTTGTGTTTTCGGCATGCTCCTGTGCATGGTTTATCTTCGTTAGCGCTTCTGTCTGTTCCTCTGTAAGCTTAAATCGCTTGTCTACATCCTGATAGTCTAAGGAAGTAATTTCACGGTAAATTTCTTCAGTTTCTTTTTCTAAAATGCCTTTTTCGAGTATAGCTTTAACCGTACTATTTGTGGCATTTGCTAGTTCAGTCAATTGTTTCATTGTAAAAGAGGTTTGTTCTTGCTTTAAGAGCCATTCGATCAATTCTTTTTGCTTCACTGCTTGTTTCGTTAAACCGTTTAACTGCTCCACGATAAATTCTTTATCTGCAGTTACTTTGTACTTCGCAATAGTTTTTGCCTTGGCATGCTGTTTAATAACCGTTTCTAATTGAACTGCTCCATCGGCCAAATACTTTTTCATGGCACGTAGTAAACCAGCTTTTTCAATAACTTCATAAGAAACGACTTCTTTTTTACCAAAAAGCGCTAAAAAATCATCATCTAATGCAGAAGGGTCAACTAATCTAATATTTTTCTTATAAGTAGCACGCAATGCCGCTGGAAGCATAACCTGCAGAGCATCGATTTCATAGCAAAGTGTTTTATTTGTCAGCCATTTAGATAGCTGCAACAGCTCTTCAGTCATAACAGGCTCAACATCAATAATAGAGTGAATCGCCTTTAACTTCGATATATCCAAATCCGTTTGTTCTTTTATATTAGTTATAAAACCTTGCACTTTTCGAGGACCAAAAGGAACATGCACACGGCTTCCTCGTTCTACAAGGGTCTCTAATTCTTCAGGTACAATATAGTCAAAGGGACGATCAATTGGATAGGCAGAGACATCAACAATTACTTCAACGATCATTTTGACTCAGCTGTTTCTAATTTCATAATCGTTTGTAGTAATTGAATAGCAAGTTCCTTTTTAGGTAAATGAGCAAAATGTATTTCCACATCATTTTTACCGACTAATGTAACGGAATTCGTATCCGTACCAAATCCTGAACCAGCCTCTGTAACGTCATTTGCGACAATATAATCCGCATTTTTCTTCTCCAGTTTCCCTTTTGCATAATGGGTGACGTCATTCGTTTCTGCAGCAAACCCTATTAATAACTGAGTTGTTTTTCTTTCACCAAGCGCTGCTAGAATATCTGTTGTGCGCTCTAGAACAATCGTCGCTTCCCCCGGTTGCTTTTTCATCTTTCGGTCATGTACTTCTTTCGGTTTATAATCCGCAACTGCTGCTGTTTTAATAACAATCGAAGTGTTATCAAATTGCTCTACAACCGCTTCATACATTTCTTTCGCACTTTCTACCGAAACAAGTTTGACATTTGACGGTGGATTAATGCTTACAGGGCCAGAAATAAGAATCGTTTCTGCACCCAAATCAGCCGCTGCTTCTGCCATCGCATAGCCCATTTTCCCGCTTGAAAAGTTCGTCAAAAAGCGAACAGGGTCTATTCTTTCTCTCGTAGGACCAGCAGTTACAACGACTTTTTTCCCTTTAAGCGGTAAATCCTTCGGCGAGAAATAATCTTCCACAAGCTGTACAATTTTTTCTGGCTCCTCTAAACGGCCTTTTCCAACATAACCACATGCTAAAAAACCTTCAGAAGGCTCTACGAATGAATATCCGTCTTTTGAAAGTTGATCGATATTTCGTATAACCGCTGCATTTTCATACATATGTACATTCATCGCCGGTGCAATCCAAACCCTTGCAGTAGTCGCAAGTAACGTAGTCGTCACCATATCGTCTGCTATTCCATTCGCAAGCTTACCGATAACATTCGCAGTTGCAGGTGCCACAATAACTAAATCCGCCCAATCTGCTAAATCTATATGTGCAATTACACTAGAATCTTTCTCATCAAATGTATCGAAGTACACATCATTTCTAGACATCGCTTGAAAAGCTAAAGGTTGTACAAATTCCATTGCGGATTTCGTCATGATTACTTTAACATTGGCACCAGCCTGTGAAAGCTTACTTACGAGTGCAACCGCTTTATATACCGCAATCCCACCAGTGACACATACGACTATTTTTTTAGAAGTTAACATCTTAATTTCTCCCCTCTAAATAACAACCTCCCAAAGATTAGATTCTTTGGGAGGTGTTTCATACATCTCTTATTACACTTCGTCTTCGTAAATAACATTTTCGTTAGATGACTCAATTGCCAGTTCGCCTGCTGCAACTTCCTCTAACGCTTTCCCAACTTGTTTCGCAGATACGTATGAAGTTAAACGCTCGCCGCCTTCTTCTTGTAACTGTCGTGCTCTTTTAGAAGCTACACTCACTAATGAGTATTTAGAATCGATTTGATTTTTTAATTGGTCTACTGATGGATATAACATTTAAAATTCCCCTTCCAACATTGCTAAATATCTTTTTTCCACACGTTCACGTCTACAATGCTCAGCAGCAACGATGGAATTAATTTTTGCACAAGCTCTTGCAACTTCATCATTTTCCACGACATAATCGTATAGATGCATCATTTCAAGCTCTTGTCTCGCAGCTTGGATTCTTGAATTGATCACATCTTCGGTTTCTGTTCCTCTGCCTATTAGTCGTTGCTCTAACTCAGACAAGCTAGGCGGCGCAAGGAATATAAAAAGTGCATCAGGTGCTTTTTCTCGTACAAGTGCTGCTCCTTGTACTTCGATTTCTAAAAATACATCGCGCCCAGAATCGAGCGTTTCATTTACATAATCAATGGGAGTACCATAATAATTGCCGACATAAGAGGCATACTCTAATAACTTCCCTTGTCCGATCAACTGTTCAAATTCCTCTTTCTGTTTAAAGAAATAATCCACTCCATCTACTTCTCCCTCTCTTGGAAGTCTCGTAGTCATAGAAATGGAATATTCGTAATTTGTGCCAGGCTCGGAAAACAGTTCTTTTCTCACTGTCCCTTTACCAACTCCGGACGGACCTGATAAAACGATTAATATACCTTTTTCTCTTCGCATAACGTCTCCTTCAAATATATGCTTACTCCGTTTCGTTGTTGCAATATATACTTAACTGATTATAACACAAGTTTCCATTAAAATGATATCATATTAGAAAAGCGTTATTGCCGAAGGTGTGGCAATTGGCTAGTTCGACGATAAAGATTTGAAAGAGGATACAATTATGGCTTTTGATGGTTTATTTACTATAGCAATGACAACAGAACTGCAGCAATTAGTTACAGGACGTATTTCTAAAATACATCAACCAAATGCGCAAGAAATTTTAATGCATATCCGAGCACAAGGACAAAACTTTAAATTATTGTTTTCTGTACACCCTTCTTATTCACGTGTACAAATTACAAATGAAACAATCGATAATCCAGCTCAACCACCACTTTTTTGCATGGTATTACGCAAGCATTTAGAAGGTGGCATCATTCAATCCGTTAAACAACATGAAACAGATCGAATTATCATTTTCAAAATTCAAAGTAAAAATGAGATCGGAGACGACATTACACGAGAAATTCATATGGAAGTAATGGGTCGTCACAGTAACCTACTATTAATAGATCCAACGCGCAATCTGATCTTGGAGAGTATTAAGCATCTATCTCCTTCCATGAATAGTTACCGAACGATTTTACCTGGGCAACCTTACATTGCACCACCTGCCCAAAATAAGCACCATCCTTTAGAATATTCAGAGGCATTGCTTAATGTTATTCAATCAGCCAATGAATCAAAAGAAATTGTAGAGCAAATTTCTGGATTCTCTCCCCTGCATGCAAAAGAATTACTACATCGATTTCAAAGCGGTGCGAACCGTGTCGAAATTTACAAAGAATATATGAAGGAATTTGAGCAAGGTGGAGCCGCAATACAAATTGTCGAATCTGGCGGAAAAACGTATTATTCGCCAAACGAATTAACTCATCTAGAAGGCGACAAATTTCGCGAAAAAACACTAGGAGATTTACTAGACCGAGTATATTTCGCAAAAGCGGAACGCGACCGCGTAAAACAACAAGCAGGAGATTTAGAAAGATGGCTTCAAAACGAATTAAATAAATTGAAGCTGAAAATGAAAAAACTCCAAAAAGATTTTGAACAAGCCGAAAAACTAGATACATTCCAATTGTACGGAGAGCTATTGATGGCAAATTCCTATGCAATTGAAAAAGGACTAAAAGAAGTGGAGCTCGTCAACTACTACGATGAAGATGGTAAAACAGTCATCATCCCATTAGACACACGAAAAACAGCAACACAAAATGCACAAAGCTATTACAATCGATACACTAAAGCAAAAACAGCATTACTCAAAATTGAACAGCAGTTTGAAATAACAAAAGAAGATATTGCCTATTTCGAATTACTGCTACAACAAGTCATGCAAGCATCTCCAACCGACATCGAAGAAATTCGAGAAGAACTAATGGAACAAGGCTTACTAAAAGCTAGAGCATCCAAAAAGAAGAAAAAACCATTGAAGCCAACACCAGAAAAATTCATCGCCTCAGATGGCACTGAAATCTCTGTTGGTAAAAACAATAAACAAAATGATTTCGTGACATTCAAGCTAGCGAAGAAGTCAGACACATGGCTTCATACAAAGGATATCCCAGGATCCCATGTTGTTATACATTCAGACGCTCCGTCTGAAGTGGCTTTGCTTGAAGCAGCGAATCTTGCCGCTTATTTTAGTAAAGCTCGAGAGTCAGCTTCTGTGCCGGTTGATTATACGGTGATCAAGCAGGTTAAAAAGCCTAGTGGGGCTAAGCCGGGGTTTGTTATTTATTTTGAGCAGACTACGCTGTTTGTTACGCCGGATGAGGAGAAGATTCGGTTGATGAAGAGATAAGAAAAGGTTATCAGAGCGGCTTTGTTAGTCGTTTTGATAACCTTTTTTGTTTTACTTTTCACCTATGATTGCAAGAACATTCTTTAAAGATATAACAGATACTTTAGTAGAAATACCAAATAGGTCGCTCATGCGAATGAGCCTGTTTTTCCATGTATGGTTATTAAAAGTTCCTTAAGCTCATTTATGAACAAGTTCCTAAATTTTTTTAAAAGATGTCACATCTATTTACCCTTTGTCGTCTTGAGTAATGAAATAACTTTTAGGAGGTTATCTTATGACTGAAAAATGGGATATTGTTATAGTTGGTGGTGGATTAGCAGGTTATGTTGCAGTTAATTATTTAACTAAAGCAAATTTATCTATATTACTAGTAGAAAAAGGAAAAAGTATTGGCGGCAGGGCTAGAACAAACAAGGTCAACCAACAGTATTTGAATCTAGGCCCGCATGCTCTTTATAAAAAAGGAAAAGCAAAGTCTATTCTTAATGAATTAGGTATTAGTCTTAGTGGAAAATCACCCAAATTAGGCGGTATATTAATTGAAAACGATAACGAATATGCTGCCCCTCTTTCTCTTTTTGAACTATTTACAACAAGCCTTTTGAATGGGAAAGAACGTATGGAATGGATTGCGGTTTTGTTAAAAGTAATGAGTATAAATCCTGAAATTTTGACAGAGCAAACATTCCAACAATGGGTTATGCAAGTAGGCAATTCTGAAAAAGTTAAATCATTACTATATGTACTTGGCAGACTTGCAACATATTGTCATGCACCTGAAATGGCGAGCGCCAAAGTAGTAGTATCGAATATAAAAAGTGCTATTGGAGGCGTTCTTTATCTAGATGGTGGCTGGCAAACTATTATTGACCAACTTCACAATAAAGCAATCATCTCGGGTGTTCAGGTTCAATCACATACTTTTGTTAAACAGATTGATCCCGTCCAACAGGATCAATTTAAATTAATTCTGTCTAATGACAAAGAAATTTACGCGAAGTATGTAATTTGTACAACCGGCCCTCATGAACTTAATGAAATGTTAAACAAAAAGGTTAATCTTTATCAAAATAGCTTTTTTAACCAGATAACAGCTGTAAGAGGGGCAACGTTAGATTTGGCTTTAACACAGCTTCCTAACCCAAGGCGATTATTCGCCATGGGCATCACAGATCCCCTATACTATTCGGTACATTCAAATTATGCCCGCCTTTCTGATGACACAGAAAGCACAGTTCTTCATGTATTTAAATATCATCACCCAGATGATCACATTGATAGAACAAGTATCAAAAACGAGCTTGAACAATTCTTAGATAGACTACAGCCAGGTTGGCAGCAATATGTGATTACAAAACGATTTATTCCTAACATTACGGTGAACCAGCGCTTACCCCAAATAGGAGATGAGCAAAAGCTACAGCGTTCTAAAACAGAAATTCCGGGATTATATATAGCAGGAGACTGGGCTTCCCCCAACTCCATTTTGGCAGATGGAGCAGTCAGCAGTGGAAAACAAGCTGCTGAAGAAATCATTTTAAACGAGAAGGAGAAAAATAGTGAAAGTTACGAAAGAAGATTACCATCTTTTTAAACCATTGTTGTTTTCAATAGGTTATCGGATGCTAGGTTCAGTAGTAGATGCAGAAGATATTGTCCAAGAAACTTTTCTAAGAGCTTACCAATCAAGTGAAGAAAATATAAAATTTAAGAAAGCATATCTCTGTAAAATAATGACAAACCTCTGTCTTGATGTATTAAAGTCTACACGGTACAGACGAGAACAATATGTGGGACAATGGAATCCTGAACCATTATTATTAGAAAAATTACAGACCTTTGATCCATCTGAAACGCTTATAGAAAAAGAAGGATTAAGTATTGCCTATTTACGAATGATGGAGCATTTGGGAGCAGATGAACGAGCAATTCTCCTTTTAAGAGAGGTATTTGATTTCCCATACTCAGAGATTGCTAACATAATAGGAAAGAAAGAAGAAAACTGTAGAAAAATTTTTAGCAGGGCTAAGCAAAAGATCTCACGTGTAGAAGGCGAAAGCTTAAACTATGAAAAGAATACGTTAATAATTAATCGCTTTATAGAAGCATTTCAAAAGCAAAATATGGATGCCTTATTAGAGCTTATATCAGAAAATGTCACACTATTTTCTGATGGTGGCGGAAAAGTAACGGCTGCTATACGTCCAATCGTATCCTTCTCTAATGTTTTATCCTTATTATACGGAGTCATAAAAAAGGCGCCTGAAGACTTTTATTTTGAAATTAAAAATGTCAATTGTCAACCAGCAGTCGTGATATATATGAATGGTAAAATTCAAAGTATCCTTAGTTTTTATATTAATAATGAGAAAATAGTCGAAATGTATATAACAATGAATCCTGATAAATTACCTATTCATTAAAAGCTATAGAGAAGAGGGAGAAAAGATCATGCTTGCAACAGCTTTTTATCGGGATTCGAATAAGTAAATCTAATCTACATGTCAAAGTTTTCAATTGTAAAACTTGTATTTAAGTATTCAAACAAAACAGTCCCTAAAACTCAATTAATGAGATCCTTTAGGGACAATCGCTTTTTTCCTTTTCTAGTAGAAAAACCTTATTTACTTATGATACGGTTCCCCACTACTAATATAAATTCAGTTTTACCAGTTATTTAGAAGGTGTGATACGTGTGCTAACAAATAGGCTAGCCTTATTAGGTGCGCGTGAAGTGGACTTAGTGGATATAAAAAATATTGACCTAAGGATTCTCACTTTTGTAAGAGAAATTTTCATCCTTCCTATATAAAAAGCTTCCCTGTGTTAGACACAACCCAAAACAATTCAGAATAGTCACCACTTTATCTGACATAGGGACACATCCCATGCACAATCAAAACACGAGGTCCTGCCTAAACCTATAGACAGGACCTTGTATATTTATTTCAAAATAGTAGTCTTTAAAAACTCCTGAGTTCGCTCCTCTTTCGGATTGCTGAAAAACTGCTCGGGATTGCCTCGTTCGACAATTTTTCCATCGTGCATATACACGATCCAATCCGCAACTTCTTTTGCAAAATCCATTTCATGGGTGACAATAACCATTGTCATTCCTTCATCTGCCAATTCTTTCATGGTGGTTAAAACCTCTCCCACAAGCTCTGGATCGAGTGCCGAAGTTGGCTCATCAAAAAGCATAATTTCAGGTTCCATCGCAAGTGCCCTAGCAATCGCCACCCGTTGCTTTTGACCGCCTGATAGTTTATTAGGATAGACATCTAACTTATCCTCCAAACCTACTTTACTCAGTAATTGTTTTGCTTTGGAGATAGCCTCCTCTTTCGCAACACCCTTTACCATGATAGGAGCTTCAATAATATTTTCCAAAACAGTTTTGTGTGGGAATAAGTTGAAATGCTGAAACACCATTCCTACCTTTTCTCTAATTTTATTGAGGTTATCGGTACTTGGGTCGACTTCTTTTCCTTTAATGATAATGTCGCCGTTATCCTTTTTTTCTAGAAAGTTCAAACAGCGAAGGAGCGTACTTTTCCCCGAGCCGCTCGCTCCTATTAAACAGACAACATCGCTCTCGTAAACGGTCATATCGATCCCTTTTAATACATGCAAGTCTCCAAATGATTTATTCAATTGATTTATTTTAATCATTTCTTTTGTGTCCAATGATTTCATCTCCTATCTGTCACTTACTGCTAATTTCGATTCAAATCGGTTCACTACGAATGTCAACAACGCCACTAGTACTAAATAGTAGATTGCTACAATGAGTAAATAAGTCATTTCGTCAAAATTATTGGATCCTAGTGTTGTCGCAACATTGAAAAGCTCATTCATGGAGATAAATGCGGCTAACGAAGAATCTTTTAACCCGATGATAAATTGGTTGCCTAGAGGCGGCAACGCTCGACGGAATGCCTGCGGAAGAATAATCCTTCTTAATGTCAGTACTTTTGTCATTCCCAACGAGCGGCCTGCCTCCATCTGTCCTTTATCGACGGCCTGAATCGATCCTCGAAGGATTTCCGAAATATATGCTCCATTATGTAAAGCCAAAGCTAAGGATGCGGCCCAGAAATCAGGGAGAAGGAAAATCCCACTAATTCCGAAGTAAAGGATAAATATTTGAACAATCAGAGGTGTCCCACGGACTAAATAGACATATGCATCTGAAATGAATTCTAATACTTTTATTTTAGAAATCTTTAATAAAGCAAAGAAAAGTCCAATAACTATCCCGATTAAGATAGAAACTACAGTCAGCTCTATTGTTAGAAGCATGGCTTTTAGGAATACACTTTTTGTTTCTATGAGTGTTTGTATAAAATGAGAAAAACTTGGCAATGTAGCTACTTCCTTTCTTTCCATAGTGATAGATTATTCCGGTTTTTTGGTAATGTCCTCACCAAAATATTTGATGCTAATCTCAGTTAGTGTTCCATTTTCTCGGAGTTTCTCCAGCGTTTCGTTTATTCGCTTCAATAGTTGTGGGTTATCCTGGGGCAGCACGATCGCTTGTTCACTACGCTCAATTAACTGCTGTCCTTTAATCTCAAACCCTTCTTTTGCAGCATTTTTTCCGGTAACAAAATCTGTGATTACCGCATCATGACGTCCGGTGTTTAACGCTTGTAAAGCTGTAATATCACTGTCATATGTTTTTATAACGTCTGTATACTTAGCCGCAGTATCGGCATAAGTCGAACCTTTTGCTACAGCCACTTCTTTTCCTGCTAAATCCTCGACAGTCTTAATTTGGCTGTCCGGTCTGGTAAAAATTTGCGGTCCAGAATAATAATAGGGAGTCGTGAAGGAAACATGTTTGCTCCGCTGCGGATTAATCGTGTGGCTCGCAACAGCTGCATCCGCACGACCTGTTTTTACCCCTTCTACAATTCCTTTGAATTTAATACGCTTCTGAACTGGCTTAAGACCCATTTCTTTTGCAATGGCTTCGCCAACTTCCACATCAAAACCTGACATGGTGAGATCATCATTCATATAACTAAATGGCTTAAACTCACCAGAAGCAGCAAAAACAAATTGATCATTATGTATCAGTTTGGATCCATCGGCAAGCTTTTCCTTCTCCGCACAAGCAGATAAAAAGCAGACCGCGATCAAACTAAAAACCAATATTAACTTTTTATTTACCCACATGCTGGCTATCAATCCCTTTCACTCTTATTTATTTCTACAATACTATTGCTAACTAAGTAGCTAACTTATATATGGTAAATACCCAATTACTCCCCGATTAAACAAAAGAGTATTAGGCACCTTTAATGGTGCCTAACACTCTTTGTATAACACCTATCATACATATTTGATTTATGTGAAAATGAAAAGGGACCCCATGATGGGATCCCTATACATCGATTTTATTTATTTTTAGTTGTTTACATTTGCGTTAACAGGCGATCCTTTTGACCAAGAAAATATGCCATCAGTTTCTTACATTGAGGAATAGAAAATCCTAAAATTGGCCCTAATCCAAACGCAATAAACACTGTTCCAATTCCAACTGGCCCCCCTAACATCCAACCAAGAAGAAAAACGAGTACTTCTATTCCATTTCTAACCAACGGAATACTCCAGCCCGTTCTTTCAATGATTAAAAACATAAAGCTATCTCTAGGACCTGCTCCAAAATCAGCGGAAACATATAATCCAATTCCGTACCCAATTAAAACAACACCTATGATAAAGGCAATCGTTGCTTCTGCTAAACTATCAGTGCTAGGTAAAATTGAATTAAAAAGATCAATAAATAATCCTAATAACAACATATTCAAAAAAGCCCCTATTTTTGGCCATGCCTTATTGAAAAGTGAACTGATCAGCAAAAGTAAAAATCCACTTATTATCGACCAAGTTCCAATAGTAAAGCCAAATTTAGTGAATAAACCATAATGAAAAACATCCCATGGTCCAATACCTAAATGCTTCCCTTCAATTGTTAAAGAAATCCCAAATGCTAACACCATTAATCCAAAAATAAAAAAAGACCAGCGTAGAATCCATTTCTTTTTCATAACCGCTCCTCTATCATATAAAATACTTTTTTATTAATATAACATTAAATTTGGACAGAATTTATAATCTATATTTTCCGAAATGTCCTCCACAATCATATTTTTATTCTCTTATTAAGAGAATCGCGGAGTCTTATTCGTTTTAATAATAGAGAAGCTGACGAAGGCAAAAAGAGGAGCATTTTTACTACCTGACCCATTACTTCCAACTTCCCATGAATTTCTGTTAGAATTAATATCTACTGGTAATAATAAAATATAGAAAAAATAGGATGATGCAAATGATTGGAATGGGATATCGGACAATTAAAACGGCAATAGGAGCAGGGTTAGCAATTTGGCTTACGAGTTTATTCGACTTGGAGTTTGGATCATTTGCCGCCATAATTGTAATAATGTGTATTGAGAAGACAAAGAGAAAGACATTACATTCTATCCAGAAAAAGTTTTTCGCATCTCTGTTATCGTTAATTCTTGGTTCCATATTTTTTGAAGTATTGGGATATCACCCAGTTGTCTTAACTCTATTTATCCTATTGTTTGTCCCAATCCTTATGAAGGTACGTATTCAAGAAGGTTTAGTTACAAGCATAGTTATCATTTTACATATTTATACAGTAAGGGAAGCCAACTTAGAAAACTTATTGAATGAACTCTATATTATTTTCATTGGAATAGGTATCGCCATACTCGTAAATAGTATTATGCCAAGCTTTAAGAAAGAAATTGAAAAATATAAAACGGAAATCGAAAATAAATTCAGCGTTATTCTGTACCAATTCTCTATTCTTTTAAAAGATAATGATCAAAAGTGGGACAGAAAAGAGTTAGTCGAAGTAGAAAATATTCTTAATCAAGCTAAAAATATTACTATTCAAGATGTAGAAAATCATCTGTTAAGAAAAGAAAACAAAGATTATTACTATCTCGAAATGCGAGAGGATCAACTGGAAATCCTAAAACAGATGGTAGACACCCTAAGCATAGTTTCTTCATCAGAATTAGATGTCAAACAAAAAGGAATGCTTGCGAATATCTTTCAGTACATCAGTGAACATGTGGATTCAGGAGATACCACCATCGCATTAGAGCTATTAGAGGAATACGAAGAATCAATTCGTGAAACAGAATTACCGAAGACAAGGGAAGAGTTTGAAATCAGAGCAAATCTATTTTATTTAAATTTCGAGATAAAGAATTACTTAATTATTAAACAGGATATATATAATAGAAGTAAACTTTAGATCCAGAGGCTAGCCATCATCTTTACAATGTCGTTATTTTAGAAGTAGATACCGAAGAAGAAGCAGTTGAACTGGTGAATAATGACCTTGCTGTAAAAGAAGGAATAATGGAAGCACACTATTTCCATACCGAGTTGCTTAATATGAAAAAAATCCTATTCAAGAAAAATTATTGAATAGGATTTTTATATTCAACTCTTTACAAGTGCTCTACCACCGGCGATACCAGGATGTGTCATTTCAAATGGATCTAATATTATATCTAATTGTTCTGCTGTTAAAACTCCGGATTGTAAACACAGTTCACGTACAGAAGCTCCAGTAGCGATAGCTTCTTTTGCAATTTGAGCTGCAAGTTCGTATCCGATATGAGGATTTACTGCAGTGATAATTCCTACACTTTTTTCAACGTATTCTCTTAATCGTTCTTTATTCGCAGTAATGCCTACTAAACATTTTTCAGTAAATGTTGTAAATACATTATTCATGATCGAAATGGATTGAATTAAATTATAAAATAAAACCGGTTCCATGACATTTAGTTCAAATTGGCCAGCTTCAGAAGCTGCCGAAATAGTTAAATCATTCCCCATAACTTGGAAAGCTACTTGGTTCACGACTTCAGCCATTACAGGATTTACTTTTCCAGGCATGATCGATGACCCTGGTTGACGAGCAGGTAATTGGATTTCAAATAAACCATCACGTGGTCCAGAAGCCATTAAGCGTAAGTCATTTGCGATTTTTGACATATTAATCATACAAACTTTTAAATTTGCAGATACTTCGGTATAACAATCTGTATTTTGAGTAGCGTCCACTAAATGTTCGGCACATTTTAATGGTAAGCCACTAATTTCACTAAGATTTCGTACGACTAATTCGATATATAAGGGATCCGCATTTAATCCTGTACCAACGGCAGTTGCACCCATATTGATGTCATATAAGTGTTGTCTGGAAAGTGAAATACGATCAATGTCACGTGAAATAACACGACTATATGATTCAAATTCTTGACTCAGTAAGATTGGCACGGCATCTTGAAGATGAGTACGCCCCATTTTAATAATACCTTCAAATTCTTTTGCTTTGGTAACAAATGCTTTTTGCATTGTCTTAGTAGCTTCGAGTAATTGATCCATTAAGCACAACACTGCAATATGTGTAGCCGTTGGAAAGGCATCATTTGTAGATTGAGACATATTAATATGACTATTTGGGCTAATGAGTGTATAATTCCCTTTTTCTTCTCCCATTAACTCAAGAGCACGATTAGCTATGACTTCGTTTGCATTCATATTAATAGATGTTCCTGCGCCACCTTGAATAGGATCGACTATAAATTGGCCATTCCATTTTCCAGCAATGACTTCATCACACGCTTGAATAATCGATTGTCCAATTTCCTTCTCCAACATACCAACTTCCATATTTGCTAATGCTGCAGCTTTTTTCACAATACCTAAAGATTTTATAAGTTCTGGGTGAATTCGATATCCCGTAATCGGAAAGTTTTCTACTGCTCTCATAGTTTGAACACCATAATAGGCATCTTTCGGAATTTCTTTTTCCCCTAAAAAATCTTTTTCCATACGAAACTCTGTGGTAACCATTATCATAATCTCCATTTCTAAGAAAACGTTTATTTCGAAATATTCTTCATCAGTTAATAGGTTAACACATCTAAAAAATAATACTATTATATTATTCATTAATCGACACAAAATCCTACTAAAAAGTTAAATTGTCGGCTATTTAGTAGGATTCTCTTTTCACATTTAATTCTCTTTTCTCACTAATAACATAAAAATCACCAAAGCAATACCACTACAAAAAACAATGATCATTCCCATCGGCCAAGCTGTTTGATCACCTGCTATTCCAACGAGCGGAGAAACAGTCGCTCCACCGATGAAAGGAAGTAAACCAAGGAACGCCGAAGCACTTCCTGCCGATTTACCTTGTCTTTGCATCCCTAGTGAAAATGCGGAAGTAGAAACCATACCCACACTGGATACGACTAAGAATAATGCAAGAGACATGAAGAACAAAGGCAATTTATAAATAATCACTATCAAAAGCAAAAGACTGCCTATAAATGATAAAAGGACGCCACTGAAAAGTAATCTCACTTCCCCAATGGTACTTGATAGTCTTCCTGTTACTTGCGCTGCGATTATAATTCCAATTCCGTTCAATGCAAACAACATAGAAAATTGTTGCGGAGTTACATTGTAGATGTTTTGCAAGACAAACGGAGATCCCGCGATATACGCAAACATACTCGCCATAATAAGTGCTTGTGTACATGCAATCCCCATAAAGAGACGATCCTTCAATAAAATTCGAAATGTCTTAACAACCGCCAACATACTACCTTCCGACCTTTTTTCTCTAGGTAATGTCTCCGGTAGAAAAAGGAGTACACCTAAAAACATGACCAGACCAATAATTCCTAAAATAATAAACACAGCATTCCATGAGGTAAAGTTTAATACCAACCCACCCGCGATTGGTGCTAGAATTGGTGCAGCACCATTTACAAGTGCAAGTAATGCGATAAATTTCGTTAAATCTTTACCCGAATACAAATCTCGAGCTGAGGCACGGGCAATAACGATTCCTGCCGCGCCTGTCACCCCTTGCACAAAACGCAAAACAATAAAGACCCAAATATGCGTACTAAGGGCACATAGTACAGAGGCAATTACGTAAACAATAAGTGTATACACAAGCGGTCTACGTCTTCCCCGAATATCACTTAAGGGGCCAAATATGAGCTGACCAACTGCAAGTCCTAACAAGCAAGCGGTAATACTTAATTGCGCAAGAGATGTTGTCGTTTCTAAGTCAATAGCAACAATCGGTAGTGCCGGCAGATACATATCCATCGATAATGGCCCGAATGCAGTGAGTGAACCTAATAGCAGGACAAGCCAAACTTTGGATGTGGATTTTGTAGCTTCCTTGTCATTTTCTAATCTATTCATAAATTAATATAATTCCTTTCAATAATAACTTATTATTTATCTGAGATAACTTTTGCAGTTTCATTCCAAAGTTGTATCATCGGTATTTCTAGCAGAAAAAATCGTCCCTGTAATAGAAATAATTCTACACTATTCTAAGATTTAAAAATACATATCTATTGAAGACGATAAAGAACCATTTCTGTTTTATTACCTACATAGGGGCTGAATTGAAAAAATTGTAAACACTTGAAACGCCAATATTTCACTTGTATATTAATGGTAATATTTAAATGCAATAAAAAGACCGCCTGATGTTCCTGCATCAAACGGTTAATAATAGCGGTTCCCCTCAAGTGGATTGGCTGGGTGATAGGATTAACCTATCTGAGCGCTAACTCAAGGATGGGGTATTTTTGGAGGTTAAATGGCAGAATCACTATGACTAATGTTGCAAATGCTACTGCGAATATCAATGCTTCGAATACAACCGGCATCACCCTCTTTCTTATGGGAGTGATCCAACCACCCTTGAGATAAAGTCCTCTAATTTGTAAAAATTTATTTTTTCAAATCAAAAATTTACTAATTAAAGTAGATAAATACAGTAATATGGACCCGAAACATCACTTTTTATGACAAAAATATTATAAATCAACAAAATTGTTTGACCTACATTAGATAAATGTATAGAATCTTTATATGTTTCTAAAAAGAATGGGTGTAAAGTATGAAAAGTGGATTATTTAGGAAAAAAGATGTCAAAGAATTATTAATAAAAAATGGTGATGTTCAACTCAAGCAATCATTAGGAGCATTTGATTTAGTGCTTCTTGGGGTAGGTGCCATTGTTGGAACAGGTATATTCATTCTCCCTGGGACAGTAGCAGCGGAACATTCTGGACCTGCTATTGTTTTTTCATTTATTATTGCTGCTATTGTTTGTGCGCTTGCAGGTCTCTGTTATTCAGAATTTTCTTCCTCTGTCCCTGTAACCGGTAGTGCATATACGTATGGATACATCGTGTTTGGAGAATTAGTTGCTTGGTTAGTAGGATGGGCTTTACTGTTAGAATACGGTTTAGCTGTTGCAGCAGTTGCAACTGGATGGTCTTCTTATTTCAGTTCTTTGCTAGAGGGATTTAATATTACCATACCAAAAGTGATCTCCGGTTCTTTTAATCCGACAGAGGGAACATATGTAAATGTTCCAGCCATAGCTATTATATTTATCATTGCATTTTTATTATCTCTTGGAATAAAAGAGTCTACGAAGTTTAATACAATTATGGTATTTATCAAGGTCAGTGTTATTCTTTTATTTATCGGAGTTGGTATTTTTTATGTGGAGCCTGCCAATTGGCAACCATTTATGCCGTTTGGAATGGAAGGCGTTTTGAGCGGAGCAGCACTTGTTTTCTTTGCTTATCTAGGGTTTGATGCAGTTTCTTCTGCAGCAGAAGAAGTAAAGAATCCACAACGTAACATGCCAATAGGAATTATTGGTTCGTTATTTCTTTGTACAATTCTTTATGTAGCTGTATCACTTGTTTTGACTGGCATTGTTTCCTATACAAATCTTAATGTAAGTGACCCTGTTAGCTTTGTTATGCAGATTGTTAACCAAGATTGGGTGGCTGGTGTTATTTCACTTGGTGCGGTTGTTGGGATGATGACAGTTATACTTGTTATGTTATATGGTGGAACAAGACTTCTTTACGCGCTTGGCCGTGATGGGTTGCTACCAAAAAGTATGTACGAGCTTAACAAAAAGTATCAAACACCAATTAAGAACACATGGGTATTTGCAACACTGGTAGCCTTTTGTGCAGGAGTCATTCCTTTGTCTAAGCTAGCAGAGCTAGTGAATATGGGTACATTAATTGCATTTACTGTAGTTTCTATCGGAGTTATTTACTTAAGAAAAAATAAGAACATACCATCCGGTGGTTTTAAAGTACCTTTCTTTCCAATTATACCGATATTATCATTTCTACTTTGCTTATTTTTAATTACTCAGCTTTCTGCTTTTACATGGATTGCCTGCGGTATTTGGTTCATCTTTGGATTGATCATTTATTTTACTTACGGTAGAAAGCACAGCTTATTGAATAGAGAATAAATGATACAAAAGTGAGCTTACGTCATTACTTAGACAATGTAAGTTCACTTTTCTTTTATGTTCTTCCTCTCCTCACCTGCTCGTAACAACTTCCTATGTCTTTAAATATTTGATAGATTACCATATGAACAATCTCTTAATGTTCTGATACAATTGGGTTAATATACGACTCTACCCTGTACTTATTAGGAGGACCATAATGGAAAAACTACAGTTTTTATATCAACTAAAACTCATTCCTGCTCTGTTAGACCAAACAAGTTGGACATATAAAGAAAATTCGATTGTCCAACATCATTTTGAGGTATTACAAAAATTGCAAGAAGAAGGAAAACTCCTTTTAGCGGGTAGGACTTTAAACACAGATCCAATGGGAATCGTTATTTTAGAAGTAGATACGGAGGAAGAAGCAGTTGAACTGATGAATAATAATCCAGCAGTAAAAGAAGGTATCATGGAAGCGCAACTATTTCCTTACCGCGTTGCTTTATACAAAAAGTAAGGCGGAGCTAAGCAAATATAAGCAGCCGAAGATATGAATTCGGCTGCGTTGTTAAAATAAGCGTTTAATTAATCGATTCCATTGAAATATAATTCACTAATAAATACTAAGTTCACACATAGTTTCCTTAACTGGAATAGTGTGAAGATCACTTTTATTTCAGAGCTATATAAGTATTCTAAAGATTATAGCATGACATGGAAGATTTACACTTCAAATTCTTTAATTTTAGCATTCGGGCCCAAGATTTCTTCTGGCTTAAACACTGCTAATGGTTCTCCATTTTTTACTTCGTTAACCCATTCATTGGATTTAAAGAAACTCTTCTGTTTTCGACCAATACATAACTTAAATTTACATTTCCAAATTCATTTAAAAATCACAAAGAACTAATCATCTTGAATAAGTCCATCTCTCCTGAGCACATTAAGTTTTAGGAGGTGACGATACCATGACAAAGAAAAACAAACCAAACTTTAAAAAGAAAGAACCTAATTCAAGAAAAGATACACGTGAAGAATTTGCTGAAGAACATAATTTAAATCAAGCGAAACGAAACGACAAACAACCAAATGAACAGCAGAATCGATAATTCAAGTATGCAAAAAACACGAAGGCTAAATTTTTGCCTCCGTGTTTTTACTAAACATTTTAATTACTACTATTAATAATTAATACTGGGACATAATCTACAGATTCACCGCCATAGAATTCGATAAAATTAGCGCTGAATCCTGCCGTAGTATCCGCCTTTAAACGGAATTGTGTAAGCCCGTTCAAGTTAATCCTAGACAAACTGTTTACTTGTATATCAATATCCATATACTCACCTTCCACAGGCGAGAAACTATTAATAGTAGATTGGGTAGCTAGATTGGCGTAATCTGTTTGTTCGATAGTAGAATTACTTCCAAATACCCCTGTTTTAATGTCTAGGTGGAGCAATGAAATCGTTCCTTGTCTTGCTTTAGGGTATAGACGAATTTTTGCAGATTCTATAGGTTCTGTTATTGAACTAGTATCGAAGGATAAGATGCCTCTATACGTATCTGTATTATACATTCCTTTATCCCCAACTTTAATTGTCGCATTACTCTTTCCATCTGCAGTATATTTTCCTACAAACCCATCTTCATTTCCAATGGACGGTATTATTGTTTCACCCGTAGGATCACCGTCTGTTTTGATAATATAGGTTTCTGTTTTGACCGATTCGACGTTGCCATCGTTATCTATACTAAAGAATTTTAGCGTTGTATTTTCCGTTAGTGTAAGCGGTTGGGAATAGTTTGTTGAGTGAATGGTTGGTTCAGATCCATCGGTTGTATAATAGGTAGTTCCTGTTTTATTCGATTTAAGCTCCACACTTACAGAATCTTTGTAACTTCCACCAACCGGAGTTGCAGTGGTTACTGGTATATCTCCAGGAGGTTCTACTTCAGATTGAAAAAATTCCCACATCATACGACTTGCATCTGGCCCTTGTGGATCTGTATAGCTTCCTTGTGAACTTCCTCCAGACCATGCATGTCCCATATTTAAGATATTTACTTTTTTCATCCAAACCTGATTATCTTGTGCCTTATAATCATAGATCGTATAGTTTTTTCCTGATGGTACTTGTAAATTCTGCGTGCTATCCGCTTGATCATCTATCCATCCTTCTGTTCCAGTTGCTGCCAGGCTATTGGTGACAGCCCATTGGGAAATGACTTGATCCCCATTTACTTTGTTCACTGTGTAGTCAGAAGTTCCGTGAAAAACGATTACTTTCAATGGTTTAGCTCTACTAGTCATTGCATTATAAGCATCTCTACCTCTTTGAATCGGATTTGCACCACCACTAGACATTGCAGTAAAAGCTTCCGTCATACTAGTTGCCGCTTTATATTCTAAGCCTTCGCCAACTCCTATACCTGAAAAAACATCTGGATAAGTCGCGCCCATAATAACGCTCATTGCCGCACCAGCTGAAAGACCTGCCACGTACACCTGATCATCCTGTATTGAATAATTTATTTTGATAGATTGAACCATACCAGCAATTACGCTTGGTTCTCCACTTCCACGAGATTGATGACCTGTTTCAAACCAATTCCAGCATTTATTTGCATTAGAGCTAGCGTTTTGTTCCGGATATAGCACTAGAAAACCTTTTTCTTCTGAAAGCGCATTCATTTTTGTCCCTGTTGAAAACTGAGTAGCATCTTGTGTACAACCATGTAGCATAACGTATAGAGGATAGCTTTTACTAGAGTCATATTGACTCGGCACATATAGCTTGTAGTTCTTCCCCCCATAGGATCCAGAGATGAAACTTCCCGAGGCATTTGTAATAGAAGGCAAACCAACCATAGAACCTATCAACACTAGGCATAAAACAATTAACCAAATTCGTTTGTGTCGTAACAATAAAACAACCCCTTCCCATTTTGGTTAAACAATTGTAAACGTTTGGAGTTACAAATTAGTTACAAACTATATAACCAAGAGATACTGTGCGGTAGCAAGTTAGAAGAAGTGTCTACTATAATCTGACTAATAAATGGTTAAACTCGACAAACGACCACTGAACACGACAATGTCGATCTAGCAAATGTTCTTTTAGAAAAAGCTTGAATACTGGCTACTATTTACTATACATTATCCCCCTAATTTGCAGTATCTCCTTTTATTATCCATTAAATGGTTAAAGGCAGTCAATCAGTCATGGAAGCAACTAATTCTTAAAATGGAAAGTTTACTTGGATTGAGACGCAGATAACTAACACACAGTATTCCTATACTGATCGACAAGCCACAAAAAGTAACCCATCTTTGCTCAGATGGGTTACTACTATTGGCAAGCATGCTTTTTCTAGTAATGAGTAGTCGATGATAATTTCTTGTTTCTTGCTTGTTGCTCTTTCATTGGATGATGAAAAAGAAAAGCATAAATCTAAATCCCTACAATTCTTCCGCCATAACTTTCACGATTTCATCAATCGCTGTGGTTGCTCCTGTTTTATTTTGTACTAACACACTAAAAATGTATGATTGCCCGCTGCTTGCTTCTAAATAACCGCTTAGTGTACTTACACCAGTTAATGAACCAGTTTTTGCATATACTTTTCCTGCAGTTAATGGATCTTTTAATCGAGTTCTTAAAGTACCTCCTACCATTCGGTCTGCATGTGCTGCTACTGGTAAGCTAGTAAAATAAGTATTAAACCAATCCTCGCCTTGTACTTTAAATAACAAATCACTCAACAATACGCTCGAAACGCTATTTTCATGAGACATTCCAGAGCCATCTTCAAAACGCCATTCTGCCATATTTAAGTTAATGGAGTTACCATATTCCTCTAAAACCTTCAATCCATCCTTTGTGCTACCACGATGATTGATGATTCTTCCCATGGTTTTGACTAAAATATCAGCAATTCCATTATTGCTTAGTTTCATATATGGGATTAACAGTTCCTCTAGTGGCATTGATTGCTTTGTTGCTATAAGTTGAGCAAACTTTGGTGTAGCAGCTTGAAATACTTTATCTTTTGTATATTCGATTCCTGCTTCTGTTAAAACTGCTTGGAACATTGTCATTGTATGTGTCGTTGGATGTTGAACAGTTACCCATTCTTTTTTCGTTTTATCGATAGGGAGATTCCCACTGACGACAATTTTGTTTGTTTTATATGATCTTTCAATCGTTAGTGTATTGGTTTCTCCAGCTTTCACTGTTTGTGCTTCATTTACTATTTGTAAATCACCAATTTGAGGTGTTACTTTAATGGACGGTGATTCTCCAACTGCTGACCCAAAAGCTTCTACGATGATTGTACCAGAATCGTAGTCTGTGTTTGGAGAAGTAGTTAACGCTGAGATAGGAGCCGCGTAATAATAAGATTCGTCTCCAGCCCAAATGCCAGGCGTTAATAAATCGTTATCAAACCATTTGTCATCCCCAACAATTCGTCCATCAATTTTTTGAATTCCCTTTGCTTTCAACTCTTGTGCGAATTGTTGCAGATCCTCGATAGATAAAGTTGGATCACCTTGTCCCTTTAAATAGACATCCCCTTTTAAAACTCCATTTGACAGCTTCCCATTAATATAGAGACTTGTATTAAAACGATAATCCTTGCCAAGTACCTCTATAGCAGTTGCGGTAGTGAACAACTTCATATTAGATGCTGGTTTTATAGCTGTTTGACCGTTATAGTCATAAATCATTTCTCCTGAATGCCGGTCTCTAACTGTAATACTAACATCTGCTCCAGCTAATTTTTCTTCTACGATCCTAGTAATAGAATCGCTTAATGTTATCTCTACTACTTCCTCCGCTTGAGCAACATGTTGAAAACTAAACATGCTCATTACCAACATCCACGCCATTACCATCACTGGCCATTTTTTCCTCACAAATCTTCCTCCTCTTTATTTGAATATTCAATTATTACAAAGCATAGATTCACCATAAATAATTTTTTTCCTTTATTGTTATTAAAAACAGGCTTATTGATGGAGATTAAAAGCATTATTGTAAACCTAAAGTTCTATTCTACCCCCTTTAAAATGCTCATATAACTAAAAAACCTTGAGAGGCTTTAGCCAATCAAGGTACATTATGTCTTCATGTAAAAAGCTTTTATGCTCAGCTTACTTTTCGAATGATAATTTTCATAAAGGGCTTATAATCTTCAACTGCACCGTGACCAAATTTTGTGCAGTATGATATAAAATCTATTGCTTCTTTCTCATCTATGTATGTTGAAGCAATAGAAGAAGCTTTATCAAAGTTTCAAGGCTACAAGTTCAAACCTTGAACGTTCTAATCGCTCAAGGTTTGAACTTATACTATATATAGATAACATTCGTTCTAAAATTATTATTTTGTCCAATAAGATGCATAAATAAAATAAATTCTCTTCCGTTAAATATTCATATAACCTCATCCTTCCCATCAACTACTCTAAGTAATGTTGCTCCTACCTCTAATTCAATAAACTTTTTAGATGTCCATTCTGGTATAACATGACCATTTCTAGAAGCGATAAACCTCTAGTAAACTATCCATAGTTATAATATTCCATTTATATAAATGAAGGTAAAGAGAGAAATAATAATATTCATAAAAATGAACCCTAAGCAACGATTTTATAACTCTTATCCTACTACATCATGACAATAGTGATTATTTAGATAGGAGTAGCATTTATTCAACTAGTATGTATCTATATGTTTTTGGAAAAAGGTGAGCATTTATACACTCACCTTTCATTTACCGACCTAATCTCTTTTTTTAGGTTTATTTTTATTCAATTCTTTGGTCACCTTGTTTTTAGATATCTCCACAAATTCTTCCCCAAATTCCTCGTCAGGATTATTCGTAGGATTTTTATACAGTTCGTAACTATTATGCGTTCGAACATTCATGGTCCTATTATTATTTTTACTCATTGATCATCACCTCCTAAATTCTAATTTGCTCTATATATTAGGTTTTTATTCTCCAGAAATCCATCTAGCAATAGATATGCCAAAGAAACTAAAGATAAATAGTATGTTAGAATACCTAATATTTTTTCTGTTTTTTTAGTAATTTTAAATTTATAAATTAATATACTAAATCTAGTAGCTAAACTAGTGCTAAAAAATAGGGAGGGTAAATATGCGTCTAAAAAAATCGGTTGTCTTGCTTTTAAGTAGTGTGCTGAGTATTGGAATGTTGGCAGCTTGTTCATCTAAATCTAAAGGAAATGAATCAGCAAGTGGATCAAATGTTATCAAAATTGCTACACAAACACCTTTATCTGGTGGATCAGCAATCATTGGTGAATCCATTCGACTAGGTGCACAAATGAAATTAGAAGAACAAGCAGAGAAATTTAAAGAATTAGGTTATACATTACAGCTTGAATCTTATGATGATCAATCAGATCCGAAAAAAGGTGTATCCAATGCCAACATAATCGGGGCTGATAAGTCGATTTATGCAGTTGTTGGTCACTATAATTCTGGTGTTGCCATCCCTTCTTCTGAAGTATATGAAAAATACAATGTGGCTATGGTGTCTCCAGGAACTACAGCTGTTACGGTAACTGACCGTAAGTTAAAAACAGTGAATCGAATCGTTGGAAGAGACGATGCTCAAGGACCAGCTGGAGCAAAATATGCCATTGAAACTTTAGGGGCGAAGAAAATCTTTATTATTCAAGACAAAACAGCATATGGTTCGGGTATTGCAGATGCATTCAAAGCAGCTGCTGAAGAAGCAGGTGCCGAAATTGTTGGATATGAAGGGATAACGGTTGGAGAAAAAGACTTTAATGGTGTGATCAATCAAGTATTAACGAAAAAACCTGATTTGATTTATTTCGGTGGAATTTACTCGGAAGCAGGAATCATTATCAAACAAGCTCGTGATAAAGGAATTGATGTACCAATCATGGGTGGAGATGGAATGGACGCTTCAGGTTTAGTTGATATTGCAGGTGATGCGGTGAAAAATACGTATATCACATCAGTTGCCGGCGATAGTACAGCAACAGAATCTGGTCGGAAGTTCGTAGCGGATTATAAAGCCAAATTCAATAAAGATGCAGAGGCTTTCTCTGTTTATGGTTACGATACAATGGGCGTAATCCTTCACGCTATCGAGAATGCCATTAATGATAATAACGGTAAGATTCCTTCTAAAGAAAAAGTAGCGGAAGCTGTTCGATCCGTGAAGGAATATGAAGGTGCATTAACAAACGTTACATTTGATGAAATAGGTGATAACACGAACGCTAAGATTTATTTATACAAATTTAGTGAAGCGAGTTATCCAGGTGTTCTAGAAGGCGAAGTTGGAAAATAGGATAGAGATTTTGATAGAGTGTTGGGACTTTTTTTCTCAACACTCTTTCTTTACTATTAAAATTTGGGAGGGTTAATATGCTTCTAGAAATGTTACAAAGTTTACCCCAGGTACTAATTGATGGACTTGCATTAGGTGCTGTGTATGCTGTTGTAGCCCTCGGTTATACAATGGTTTACGGAATATTACAGCTCATCAATTTTGCACATGGAGAAATATTTATGACGGGTGCATTTATCGGCACCGCATTTTTTATCTTGTTAATGGGAATGGGCTGGGTTTCTTCAGTTCCTCAAATTGTCGTGCTTATAGTAGTTTTAGTTGTCACTGCTTGTTTAACCGGACTTCTTGGGATGGGTATTGAAAGAGTGGCATATCGCCCTCTTCGAAATGCTCCGAGGCTCATACCGCTTATTACAGCAATAGGTATTTCTTTTATCTTGCAAGACGTCATTCGTTTTATCGCTGAACTATCTTCTGGAAACTATATTGTTACAGGGCCATCTTTATTTACAAATCAATTGACGATCAATTTCTCTTCTATATCCAGCATTTTCAATGATGCTAGCTTTAAAACTTCCTTTCTCATTGTATTAGTTACTGCTGTTATTTTAATGATTTCGCTAGATTACTTTATTAACAGAACAAAATGGGGAACGGCGATGCGCGCAGTAGCATTAGATCGTGAAACGGCATCCCTTATGTCCATTAATGTCAATAAAACAATCTCTATTACATTCTTTATAGGGTCTGCTTTAGGTGGTGCAACAGGCGTATTATTTGCTGTTCAATACGGCACAATCGATCCGTTTATCGGATTCATCTTAGGCATGAAGGCATTTATCGCTGCAGTTTTAGGTGGGATTGGTAATATTCGTGGAGCTATGCTTGGTGGGATTTTGTTGGGGCTATTAGAAATGTTTGCATCTGCAAATTTATCATTATTAACTGGTGGCGTATTTGGTGCAGAATATAAAGATGTTTTTGCGTTTTCTATATTAATATTAGTTCTTATTTTCAAGCCAGAAGGTTTATTGGGTAAACCTACTGCTGAGAAAGTGTAGGTGGATATCTTGAAAGAATCTTTAGCGAAGTTTTTACAATATAAATGGTCGCAAGTTATCTTATTTACCGTTTTCGTAGCGGTGTCATCCGCTGCATTATTTTTCTCCCAAAAATCTGTCACCGCCTTTTTACTATTATTATCTTCTTTGTTGGTCCTACATTATATGAAACTGAAGAACGTTACAAAATGGATCATCGCTCTCGGATTATTATTTATACTCATTCCGTTAGCATCGAGTGGAGGACCTGCTTTCCAATCGTATATGGATGTAGCTACGATGGTAGGAATCTATGTATCTATGGCATTAGGTCTTAATATTGTTGTGGGTATGGCTGGATTACTAGACTTAGGTTTCGTTGCTTTTTTTGCGGTCGGCGCCTATTCCTACAGTATTTTTGCAACACCCCAAGCCGCAAACTTTATGCCGTTTGGAACTTACCCGCTTGGTGGAGAAAGTTTCTGGATTTTCTTAATTATTGGTGGAGTTGTCGCTGCGATCGCTGGAGTTCTTATTGGGATCCCGGTCCTTAGAGTGAAAGGTGATTACTTAGCTATTGTTACATTAGGTTTTGGAGAAATTATCCGAATTTTATTTAACAATGCGGACAAGCCGGTCAATATTACAGGTGGTGCAATGGGTATAGCTTCTGTTACACCTCCTGAAATATTTGGTATTCCCCTTATCTTTCCGAATCAATTTTATTTTGTCACGCTTGTTATCTTAATTTTTACCATTTTTACCGTCTTACGATTGGAACGCTCTAAACTTGGGCGCTCATGGAAAGCTGTTCGGGAAAATGAAATAGCAGCGCAAGCGATGGGTATCCCTCTTGTCAAAACGAAATTGTTGGCTTTCGCTCTTGGTGCTTCGTTTTCTGGAATGATGGGCGTTGTGTTTGCAGCAAAGCAAGCGTTTATCGATCCTACAAGTTTTACTCTTTTAGAGTCATTCACGATTCTTGTAATGGTTGTACTAGGTGGAATGGGCAGTGTCCCTGGAGTTATTCTGGGTGCTGCAGTTATCACCATTTTAAATTTGCAAGTATTAACAGAATTAGCGACTTGGGTGAATCAGCTATCCTTTAGCGGAATCATTTCAATCCCAGAAGCCTTATCCCCCGCAAAAATGCAAAAATTCATATTCGGCGCTTTACTTGTAGCATTTGCTTTGTATAGACCAAAAGGGTTAATTCCTGCAAAAAATAAAATCTTTGATGAAAAGAGATTAAAAGAAACGCAGGCCCATTCAGACATGAACGCTACTGATCAGAAAAAGATGCAATCGTAGGAGGATATAAATGTCGATACTAGAAGTCACAAACTTAACTAAAAAATTTGGTGGGTTAACTGCCAATCAAGATGTAACGATGAATATTGAGGCTGGCTCTATTACTGCAGTAATCGGACCAAATGGAGCAGGTAAAACAACTTTTTTCAATATGATAACAGGCGTTTATCAACCTACTTCAGGTGACATAAAATTAGAAGGAAAATCATTGCTAGGGCTAAAACCTGATGAAGTAGCCAAAAGAGGTATCTCAAGGACTTTTCAAAATATAAGATTATTTGGTGAAATGTCCGTGATCGAAAATGTACTAGTGGGAATGCATATTGGATTGAAAACGGGTCTATTAGGTATCTTTTTAAATTTACCTACTACTAAAAAAGAGGAATTATTAGCAGAAAAGGAAGCATATCGTTTACTAGAACATTTCGAGCTTGCCCCCTTTTTAAACGAAAAAGCTTGTAATCTCAGTTACGGTGCCCAAAGAAAACTAGAGATTGCTCGTGCCCTTGCTACAAAGCCGAAGTTACTATTATTAGATGAGCCAGCAGCGGGGATGAATCCTGCAGAAACAAGAGAATTAACGGAAATCATTAAGAATATGGGCAAAGAATTCAATGTCTCTGTCCTATTGATTGAGCATGACATGAAATTAGTAATGGAAATTTCAGAGCATATCTTTGTTTTAGATCATGGAGAAAAAATTGCTGAAGGAAATCCAGAAGAAATAAGAACCAATACAAAAGTAATTGAAGCATACCTAGGCTCAGGTGCTGTTCAAACGGTCTAAAGGAGTGAAACGAGATGCCTATACTAGAAGTAAATAATATCGAAACGTTTTATGGTGGAATTCAAGCATTAAAAGGAATTAATGTTCATGTAAACGAAGGTGAAATCGTTACCCTAATAGGAAGTAATGGCGCTGGGAAATCTACCACATTGAAATCAATAAGTGGACTGGCAAAGGTAAAGACAGGTTCCATCCTTTTTAAAGGAAAAGAAACAATGAATAAACCGGTTCACGAAACAACCTTACTCGGTATGGCACATGTACCGGAAGGAAGAAAAATTTTTTCTACCTTGACGGTAAAAGAAAATCTATTAATGGGTGCTTTCTCTGTAAATAATAAGCAGTTAATAGAAGAAAGAATGGAAATCGTGTTTGGTCATTTTCCAATCCTTAAGAAAAGACTCGAGCAAAAAGGCGGAACAATGAGCGGCGGAGAACAACAAATGCTAGCTATTGGACGGGCTTTAATGATGGAGCCCGAATTATTAATGCTGGATGAACCATCAATGGGACTTGCTCCGATCATAGTGGAACAAATTTTTGACATCATCAAAAAGTTAAATGAAGACGGGATTACCATTCTATTAGTGGAACAAAATGCGTATCAAGCATTAAATATCGCGCATCGTGGTTATGTTATACGAAATGGCGAAATTGTACTAAGCGGAAAGGGTTCCGAACTCATTGAAAATAGCGAAATTCGAGATGCATATTTGACATAACCCGCCCCTGCCTCTTGTACAGTAGACAAACTAGTAGTGAGCTTGTCTACTGTCTTTTGTTGAGGTCGAGTTCAATCTATTAATAACAAGCTTGAAGCACACATATACTTTTATATTTGGAGTCTTCAATGACGAGGAGGAAGTACATGGAAGTTCATGTAAGACGTGGTGATTCCCTCTATTACTATAGCCAATTATTTATAATTCCGTTGCAATTAATTATTCATTCAAATCGTAATGTTAATGCACAAAAATTGTCAGTTGGTCAACTCATTCAAATTCCTGGATTTGTTACGGTCACTTATCAAATAACACCAGGTGACACCCTGTGGAGATTGGCTGGTAGTCGTGGACTTCCTTTGGATGCCATTTTACTTTTAAACCCCAATCTGAATCCGAACTTTTTGCAAATTGGGCAGACGATTCAGCTTCCACTAAGAGTTGACTGGCGAATTGTTAGCGGGAAACAAGATTATGATTACGATACGATGATATTCGATATTAGAAGGTTACAGGCTATCTATCCATTTTTGCGAGTTTCTTCTATAGGCAATACTGTTTTAGGTAAGGATATCCCGGAAATAGAAATTGGAAATGGAGAAAAACGAGTGCATTACAATGCCTCCTTTCATGCCAACGAATGGATTACAACTCCAATCCTATTAACCTTTTTAAATGATTATTTACTGTCCTTAACGAATCAACGTCCAATCCGCGGACTCGCTACTTCTCCGCTGTATATTCAAACAACTCTTTCCATTGTTCCGATGGTTAATCCGGATGGTGTGGACTTGGTATTAAACGGTCCTCCTACTGAAGAGCCTTCTAGAAGCAATGTGATTGAATGGAATAATGACAGCTTAGACTTTTCAGGATGGAAAGCAAATATTCGCGGAGTAGATCTGAATGATCAATTTCCAGCTGAGTGGGAACGTGAACGTGAACGAAATCCTAAAACACCCGGTCCAAGAGATTATGGTGGTGAAAGTCCTTTATCCGAACCAGAAGCGATTGCGATGGCAGATTTAACAAGAAATAAGGATTTTGCAAGAGTATTAGCTTTTCATACACAAGGAAGAGTTATTTATTGGGGATTCGAAAACCTCGAACCACCGGAGACCGAAGCGATGGTCACAGAATTTAGTAGAGTTAGCGGATACGAACCCGTTCAAACAATCGAAAGCTATGCCGGTTATAAAGACTGGTTTATACAAGACTGGCGAAGACCGGGTTTTACGGTGGAACTTGGATCAGGAACAAATCCACTACCACTTACCCAGTTTGATGAAATTTATGAAGAGGCGTTGGGGATATTCTTAGCGGGGTTATATTTATGAAAATTTAGTAAAAAACAGCTGCTTTCGGATTCTCCAAATCCTTTAGCAGCTGTTACTTTTTGCGTATATTATTTGATCTTTACATCCGTTACCGAGTGCAAAAGCCTCTAGCATCCATCGTTACTTGTCTCACCAAATATATACTAACTTCTAATCTTCCTGAGAATACCACTAGGCATTCTGAGCTTAAATATTTTCTTTACATTTTCTAATTTTATCGCTTTTCGTACTGCCTTATAGCTACTTCCAAAAAATCTGCTATTTTCAACCGCATCTATGATGATGGTTTCAAAAAGAGCAATACTACCTACAACAATAAGGATAATAAATACAATCATATCGTAGATACCATCGTATGAATTCGGTTTATAAGAAATAAAATGGAGTTTAATATAATAAAAAATAGCACCAGAAATAAAAGAAAAAACCGGAATATATTTCATTAAGCTATGGGCTAATTTTTTTCCTAAATAATAAGTAATACACGCCATAAAAACCATTATGATTAAACAAATCAGGATGCCAATCTTAAAGCTCATTTGTTCACCTCTTTCATTTTAAAAAGAATCATCAGTGGAAATCACTACCTTACTATATTCATGAGAGAATAGAATAAGCACTTTTTAATACGGGAAATATGATTTGGTAGGAACTCTAAAGTTTTCCACTAATAAAATCAGAATGCCCAATGGAAGAAAAATCTAATCCAACGCCTGATAATATAAAAGAGCACGACATACTAAATGTCGTACTCTTCGCTGTAAGTGTATGATACTTTTTAAAATGCTGGTATTGCTGTTTCTTCATAATTTTTTTCAAAAAACTCGCGAACCTCAGGACTCGTCATAGCTTCCGCTAATTTTTGAATCGGTTCCGAATCTACATTGTCTTTACGTGCGATTAGCGTAATCGCAAAATCATTTTCAGTTCCTTCAGTAAGGAGCGCATCACTTTTAGGTGTCAATCCAAGTGGTGCAGCATAAGCAGGGTACATAAATACTGCATCTGCATCATCATACATTCTCGCTAACATTAACAAATCAACTTCTTTAAATTGATAATTTTTTGGATTTTCTATAATATCAGCTATTGTATAATATGGGCCTGTCTTTTCTTTTAATTTAATAACATCATTTTGCGCTAACAAAGCTAACGAACGGTCTATATTAGAAACGTCATTCGCTATAGCAACAGCTGCTCCTTCTGGTAATTCGTCCATCGAATTATATTGTTTTGAATATACACCGTAATTCGCGAAATATATTGGTACAACTGGTACTAATTCTGAACCATTATTTCTATTAAATTGCTCCATAAACGGAACGTGCTGGAAGAAGTTTGCATCCACTTCTTTTGCTGCTAGTGCGCTGTTAGGCTGCACATTATCGCTTAATACAACAATTTCTAAATTAATTGACTGTTCTGCAAGTATTGGTTTCACAAGCTCAAGCACATCCGTCATTGGAGGTATTAACGAAGCTACTTTTAACGTTACTTCTTCGTTTTCCTTATTTTGCGTATTTTCCTTATTTGTTTCTTTTTTTTCTTGTCCGCAACCAGCCAATATAAGTAGTATAACAGCTATTAGAAAAAATATTTTTTTCATCGTATTTTCCTCCATTTATCTTTTATCTATTTTTCTTGATACAGTAGTTCCGATAAACTGAATGAGCTGCACGAGAATGACCATAATAATGATCATATACATCATTAAGTCTGTTTTAAATTGTTGATAGCCATACCGTATTGCAAAGTCTCCTATTCCGCCGCCTCCTACCACGCCCATTATAGTCGAATAGGAAATAAAACTAATGATAGAAGTTGTCAAACCTAGAACGAGACCAGACCGAGCCTCTACATAAAGGAATTTATAAATTATTTCTTTTACAGACGCACCCATTGAAATCGCTGCTTCCAGTACCCCTTTTGGCACGTCCAGTAAAGATTGTTCGACCAATCGAGAATAATGCGCAATAGCTATTATCGCTAATGGAATGGTAGCTGCCGCTGTACCAATCGCAGTCCCAATGATAAATCTTGTGAATGGGATTAAAAACACAACTAACAATAGGAAAGGAAAAGACCGTATTATATTTACCAATAAATTCAAGGATGAGAAAATCACTTTATTCTCCAGTATTTGTCCCTTCCTACTAAGGAAAAGTAATGTTCCAACTGGGAGTCCCAATATAATCGCAGCTAAAATAGAAACACCAACCATTACAAAAGTTTCTCCAATAGACGACCAAATTTCGGCTTCATATTGAACTAATATTTCAGGCATGCTCCACCCCTCCATCCTTTGTCAGTTGTTCCACAAAGTACTTTGGATTATTGTCTGTACCTAGCATCCTTGTTGGTTCAATTGAGATTGTTTCATATATTTCTCCATCCGCCATTACCGTTACGCGATTACATATACTCTTAATCACGTCCATCTCATGACTCACGAGCACAATGGTCACACCAAAACGTTTGTTCACTTTTTCTAATACATCTAATATTTCCGAGGTTGTATGAGGATCAAGTGAAGAGGTTGGTTCATCACATAACAAAACCTGCGGGTTATTCGCTAGTGCCCTTGCAATTGCGACACGCTGCTTTTGGCCACCACTTAATTGCGCTGGATATTTGGAAATAAAATTTTCTAGCCCAACAAATTGAAGACATTCCATTACGCGATTTCGAAGATCTTTTTTCGGAAACCTTGCCAGTTCTAAAGACACGGCTACATTTTCAAAAACGGTTTTATTTGCAACTAGATTAAAATGTTGAAAGATCATTCCAATCGATTTTCGTGCTTCCCGTAGATGTTTGTTTGTCAAATTAGTTAAGACTTGACCATTTACTTCCACTTCCCCTTCATCGGGAGTTTCCAGCAAATTCATTAGTCGCAGTATGGTGGACTTTCCCGCTCCACTTGCTCCGATAATTCCATAAATTTCTCCTTTATTAATCTTCAGAGTCACGGAGTTAACAGCCCGAAAATGTGCAAAATTTTTCGTTACCTTATGTAAATTAATCATAAAAAAATCCCCTTTCTATTATTTGAAGGGCGATTGCGACGTTACTTATTATAGCTTAAAATACTGAGGCTGTCATGGTTGTTGTTCCCTGTATGATGGACAATTTAGACATTACTTCATCTAAATTGTCCGGTACACAAGGAAAGTATTTAATACAATAACTGGTCAATCCATTCCTGCACCTTTAATCCTTCTTCAAACGAAACGATGAATGATTCTTGACCGTTTACTGTTTGGTGACATGCATCTAACAGACTATTAGGTTGGAGCTCGTGTTGATCCGAAAAGCTTCTTGATCTTTTTCACTAACCCAAAGTTCTGACCAATTTCGGATAGTCATTACTTTCTTTGTTCCGAAAATTTTAAACTCGAGACGTTCCTCCTGCCCGATTCCTGACAAACCATTTAGAACAATTGGTATTCCATTTTCTGTTTTAGCTAATGCTGATACACCCGTCTCACACAGCTCTACCTCTGCCGGATAAGTCGTCGTATGAGAAGAAATTGTAAAGCTTCCGAAAAGATGATACATAAGTTGAACATAATGTGGAAATATCTCTCTTATAAAACCACCTTGTTCCCTTGTACCAATCCAAGGATTTTGTTGCCATTTTCTAGGCCAGTTTGGTAAGTATGTATGTAATTCAATACGAACTATATCACCGAGTTCTTCCGCAGCCAATGCATTCTTGAGACTATGTACAACCGGACTATACATTAACGGAAAATGCATTGCTGTTTGAACTTTTGTCTCTGCTGCTACTTTTACCATCCGTATACCATCCAACACATCATGAGCGAGTGGCTTTTCAGAAAGAATATTTAATCCGTGTGCTGCTATTTGTTCTGTTAGTGGCGCGTGACTGACAGGTGGAGTACCCACATAAACCCAATCTGGACGTGTTTGTAAAAGGTCTTCTAACGATTCTGCAACCGAAAGCTGATACTTAGTGGAGATTTCCTCTAGCCTTATTTTATTTTCATCAAATACCGATACAATTTCGCAATTAGGATGAGCTAAAATTTGATTGATAATACGTTCTCCCACAACTCCTGTGCCGATTATTGCAAATGTCGTTTTCGTCATTTTTTGCACTCCTTAAACAATCTATTTTTCACGCTATGTAACTAGTTAATCATAATCATCTGTAGAATGAAAGATTATTCACTCCCTGATAAAAATACGCGTAACCATTCATTTTTCGGAAATACTAACAGACAAAGGAGTGAATAAAATGGCAAACAGAAATAAAATATTAGTTCCATCTGCTCGAGAAGAATTAGACAAACTTAAAGCCCGAGTGATGAAAGAACAAGGCTATGCTGTAAATATGGACAAACCGAATGATGTTAAATATGAAATTGCAGAAGAACTAAGTATTCCATTAAAAAAGGGATATAACGGCAAGCTTACATCTGAACAGGCTGGAAAAATCGGCGGACCAATTGGCGGTAGCATGGTAAAAGAAATGATTAGAATGGCACAAGAGCAGATGCTGAAAAAATAATTGACCTCATTATTCATAAAGTGAAAACACATAATTTATTTAGGATGGGGGATTCTAAAGTTGAAACGGAAAAGGATAAAACATTGTTAAACTACAGATTGGAGGATTTACACAGATGACAAAAAGTCAACAAAACCTGAGTCCTAGTGCTGCCTTTGCCCGTTTCATGTTGGGCTCTGTCCTAACCGCTTATGGTACGGTTAGAATGTTACGTGAACCAAAGAGCAGAAGCGGAAAAATGCTTGTTCTATTTGGTTCCATGAAAGTAGCAGAAGGTGCCACTAAATTTTGCCCTACTAAAGCGATGAGTAATGTGATGGACAAAATGATGAGTGAGAACACTTCGCAAGCATCTTCTACAGGTACCAGTGCATCTATGAGTAGTGAATCAGGGTCTCAACAAAATGCTTCCAGTAACAGTTCGAGTCAAATGGGTGGAAACCTTATGCAGATGGTTGGTAGTCTTGCTCAAAAGCTAACCGGTGCAAGTGCGACTCAACAAATGGCTAGCGGGACAAACGCTCAAACTATTGGCAACATCGCTCAAACGGTAGCACCTAAAGTTGGTCAATTCGTGAACGATGTAGCATCCACCATGGCGGGATCACAAAACGCTGCTGGAGGAAATAGCAACGGAAAACAAGCTACTGCGACAAGCGGAACACCTAGCAAAGCAACAACTTCTAATGCGAATGCGAATACCCAGAATGCTACAAACGGATCCGCAAACGGGAATAAAAACGCTTCTGCAAATGCAGACAATACGAAAACGGCTTCGGCTACAAACAGCACGAAGAAGCAAACCACCTCAACAAATAGCAAAAGCACACAAAAAACTGACACTGCAACAGTTGATGCTTCTGTAATTAACGCTACGTCCAAATCAGCTGCCAATAACCCAAATATCCCCAATATTCTTCAGTAAGCAAAAACATGTCACCGTAATTGCGGTGGCATGTTTTTTTATTCTTAGAATATCAAGGGAGCCCCTTCTATCGATATTAGCTATACTACTGAAAAAATTAACTTAATCATATGTAAGTGACTGAAAATACTAAATTATTTTTCTAGTAAGTGTATTCTTAAAAACCTTAAGCTATAATTATTAGTTGAAGGGGGAAAAAATATGATTAAACAATCCATTATTGAAAATGTGTTAGAAGCCGCACTCTCGAATGGCGGTGATTTTTCAGAAGTGTTCATTGAAGATAAATATGTAAACAGATTGGAATTACAAAGCGGAAAGATAGAGAAAAGTATATCCGGTCGCGATTTTGGTATTGGTATCCGTATTTTTTCAGGTTTGCAAAGTATTTATACTTACACGACTGATTTTTCTGAAGAAGGCTTGTTGCGAGCTGCAAAACGAGCAGCGCATGCTATTAAAAATGGAACAAATGGAACTATCCATCCACTTCGAAAAGAAATGGTCCTTCCTATTCATCAAATTGGACAAATGCCAAAAAATGTGGAGCATGCTCGAAAAGTAGCCGTTATGAGAAAGGCAAATGAGATTGCTAGAAATTATGATGAACGAATCCGACAAGTCGGACTACGTTATATCGACGAAGAACAGCATGTGCTAATCGCCAATTCAGAAGGCAAATTTGTGGAAGATACTCGCGTCCATAGTAGGCTATCCATACAAGCGACCGCTTCTGACGGTTTGGAAATGCAAACTGGATTTTATGGACCGGGAGCGCATGCAGGATTTGAATTTATTGAGAATTTAAATTTGGAGCATTATGCAGGTGAAGCTGCACGTATTGCTATAACAATGCTTGGTGCGGATGAATGTCCTAGTGGTAAATTCCCTGTCATTATTGATAATGAATTTGGCGGCGTTATTTTTCATGAAGCATGTGGACACGGACTGGAAGCCACTTCTGTCGCCAAAAATAATTCTGTTTTCGCAAATCGAATAGGCGAAAAAGTTGCACCTGATATTGTGACATATATCGATGACGGTACTCTGCCAAATGAATGGGGTTCCTTAAATATCGATGATGAAGGCGAAAAAACACGCAAGAATGTCTTAATAGAAAACGGGATTTTAAAAGGTTATCTGATCGATAAATTTAATGCCCGTCGTATGAATGCAGAAGCAACAGGATCTTCTCGACGTGAGTCTTACCGATTCAATCCAACTTCTCGTATGACAAATACGTATATTGCTCCTGGGACGTCGACACCAGAAGAAATTATTGCATCGACTGAAAATGGCCTATATGCAAAATATATGGGTGGTGGTTCTGTTAATCCAGCTACTGGCGATTATAATTTCGCTGTTTCGGAAGCTTACCTCGTGAAAAACGGAAAAATTGACCGACCTGTTCGTGGTGCAACCCTTATTGGAAATGGGGCAAAAACATTGCAGCTTGTAGATAAGGTCGGCAATAACTTAGCCCATGGAGCAGGAATGTGCGGCTCTATAAGTGGGAGCTTACCAGTTAATGTCGGGCAGCCGATGATCCGTATCAGTGAAATTACAGTCGGTGGGACAAAGGGGGAATAAAACATGCAAATCACTGAGTTTCAAGAAGAACTACTTAGTAAGGCAATAGATGCTGGTTTCCAGGAAGCGGAAGTGTATTATGAACGTTCGGAATCATTCCAATGTATGATTTTTGAAGGAGAAATTGATAGCTACGAAACGTCTGAAGAAGGCGGTCTTGGACTTAGAGGTCTTTACAACGGAAAAATGGGCTACGCCTATACAGAAAAAATCGATGAAGATTCCATCCCTTTTTTAATTAAAAGTGCAAAAGCAAATGCAGATGTCCTTGATGAAGACGATGGTTCGGATATTTTCGGTGGGAGTAAAGATTATCCTAATCATACGTTTTTTAGCGAAGAGCTTGCAAATATTCAAATCACCGAAAAGATTGAACTCATTAAATCTATTGAAAAGAAAGTGCTCGCATACGATCCACGGATTGTATCGCTTAACTACTGCGTTCTCCAAGATTTTTCTGGTGACCGTATCCTAGCTAATAGTAAAGGCCTTTCATTGAAAGAAAAAAAGAATGGTATAGTTATCTTCATTTCCGCAGTCGTCAAAGATGGGGAAGAAATGAAAACAGGTAGTTTTATTAAGTTAACTCGTGATTTCGGTTCTCTCGAAGCCGATAAAATTGCAAAAGAAGCAGCAGAAGAAGCATTGTCTTATCTCGGTGAACAGTCCATTCCAACTAGAAGGTACCCGATTATTATGCGACATGATGCAGCAGCGTCGTTACTTGCGACATTTACACCCATTTTCTCAGCTGAAAATACACAAAAGGATCAGTCGCTCTTGAAAGGTAAAGTCGGGAAAAAGGTCGCATCGGATATCTTTACTTTGCTGGATGATCCCTTCCACCCTGACGCCGTTGCGGGATCTAATTTCGATGGTGAAGGTGTTGCAACTAAAACAAGAAGCATCGTTTCAAACGGGACTCTAGAAACATTACTTCATAACCGAAAAACGGCAAAAATCGATGGTGTAGAGACAACAGGTCATGCACATAAAACATCTTATAAAAGCACACTTACTATAGCACCACTAAATATGTTCATCGCACCAGGTGAAAAAAGTCAGGATGACCTAATTGCTTCTTTAGATAACGGGGTCCTCATTACGAACCTTGCCGGACTTCATTCCGGGACAAATACGATTTCCGGAGATTTTTCGGTTGCGGCTACGGGCTTTCATATAAAAGACGGAAAGATTTCCTCTCCCGTTAAACAGATGACGATTGCTGGTAACTTCTTCGATCTTATAAATGATATTGAAGAGATTGGATCCGATTTACATTTCCGTCCAGGCGGTTACGGTTCTCCTTCATTACGAGTAAAAGAACTCTCCGTTACAGTTGATTAAGTAAAATACGGGACACCCTCCACTTTCGAGGATGTCCCGTATTATAAAGGATTGATTAACCTTTCCTTTAATCTACTAGTCTTTTAACAATCTACTTTAGTTTTGCTATTCTTGCGACAAGTCCCATTAACTTCCTTCCGATCTTTTATTCGCTTAATCTTTCTACTGCGCAATCAAACATAATTCGCGCAGCAAAAGTTGTAGTAATATCCTGAAAGTCATACAGTGGATTTACTTCAGCTATGTCGAATACATCTATTTCTGAGTAGAGAAGATCTAGCATTGTCATACATTGTACAGGAGTTAAACCTCCAGGCTCATTAGCACCAGTTCCCGGAGCGTAAGCAGGATCTAATACGTCAATATCGAAAGTTAAATAAATTTTATCTACATCCTCTAGAGCCCTCATCGTCTCTCTAACTACTTCTTCCGGTGTACTTTGATGAACCTCTCTTGCTGTAATTTGTTTAATACCGCTTTCTTTTAAGTAAGATTCATACCAAGGATAATTAATACTGCGAACCCCAATCTGTACAATATGCTCTGGGTTCACTCGTGGAAGTTCCAGTGCTCTACGCATTTGACTACTTTGTGAAAACCTTCCTTGTATTGGAGATTCGTCAACCAAATCCAGGTGAGCATCAAATTGGATAATACCAATCTTTCCTTCCGTGCTATCATGTAAAGCTTTTATCACTGGATATGAAATAGAATGATCTCCTCCTAAAACAAATGGAAATACATCATTATTTAATAATTCGTTAACTTTCCTTTCTGCATTTTGAAATGTAATCTCTGTACTGTAAGCAGCAATATCGATATCTCCATAATCTTGTATACCATTTTCTTGTAGCAGATATGTTTTTCTCTTTTCAACATTGTATACTTTATTATCTTCTATTCGATTCATAAACCACGAAAATGCTTCACGTATTTTCCCAGGACCAAAACGAGCACCAGGTCTTCCTAAAGAGGCTCCTCCATCCCATGGAAATCCGACGATACCAAATTTTTGTTTACTCAATTGCTCCATCCTCTTTTCTTATAATTGTTGTATGCAATACGACTTCTTTTTTCTGACGAAATGTATATAATAAAACTCCTAAAAACATCCATGAGATAAATAATATATACTCAATTTTCCCCATAGAAATCGGGGTACCGGGAATAATCATCAAAACTAAAAACAAACCCGAAAATAAAGTAGCAATGTAAGCCATTCTAGTACCACCAGGGATCTTATATGGGCGATCCATGTTTGGATGTGTTTTTCGAAGTTTCACGCTACTCAAAGCCATACAAAACCAAGCAATTAGAAAAGATATCCCTCCCATTATAATGAATGGAAGAAGAACACCACTTCCTAATAAAATACCTAGAATAGTGACGATAGTCATAAATAATAAAGTCACATGTGGAGTTTTATACTTTGGATGACTCTTTGAAAAAATATCAGGCAAAAATCCTGCTTTTGAAAATGAAGAAATCAATCGACTTCCAGCTAATAAAAATCCATTAAATGTTGTTATTACCCCCATCAACGCGCCAAAGGATACAATGTAAGGTAAAATTTTTGAGCCAGTCGTTACTTCGAGAGCATTAATTAGTGGGAGAGTTCCTAATCCCCCTATTTGATTGGCTGGCATAATAAAACTCGATGCAATAATGATTAATATATAAAGAACTCCTCCAAGAAGAATTGTTCCAACTATAGCCTTTCCTAAATTGGAATAATTGATTTTGCTTTTTGCTTCATCTACTGTTTTTGGAATTGTATCAAATCCATTCATAAAGAAAAGAATAGCAGACATTGCTAAAACTATACTGCTCACTTCGCCCTTTGAAGCAAATAAAGGACTAATATTGTTTGCATCCCCAATAAAAATTCCACCTACAATAAAGACAATAAACGTCAAAATCATCATTAATGTCGCGGTATTTTGAAAAATGGTAGATTGCTTTGTTCCTTTCCAGTTCATGTACACTATCGTTCCTACCACAATCAGGCTAACAATCAACTGTGGCAAATAAACCTGATAGGTGAAAACTGTATATAGTGGAATAGAATTTAGAGCTGGAAATACATAGCTAGCTAAAAGGGAAATTGAAATAGCCACCCACGGTAATATTATTAGGTAACCAAGAATTAAGAACCATCCACAAATAAATGCTGGTAATTTTCCCAAAGCCTTAAACGTATATGCAAATTCTCCGCCCGATACTTTTAGACTTGCCGTCAATTCGCCGTAGACAAATCCAATTGGAATAATCATACACATCGTAAGAGCTACTGCAATAATTGCTCCAACACTACCAGCTGTCGACATCCAAGCTGGAATAGAAATAACCCATCCAATTCCAATCATACTTCCAAATGCTAATCCAAAAAAATCCTTCGTAGACATGCCCTTATCTTTCACCTAGAAACCTCCTTTTTAATTACAGTTTTTTAAACCTGTAAAAGTAATATGCAATTTTCATGCCAAAATTTATTTATACTCAAATATTTGTATTAAAAAGAGGGATACTAATAGTTAACTAGTTCATATAATATTTATTTTTATCTTCTTTACCCCTTATAATTTATCTAAGGTGTAAGAAAATTCTACATTTCTATTTCATTCTTTGTTATTTCATACTTATTTATTTTGTAATAAACTGTTTGTCTTGGAACTTTCAGCAATCTTGCAGTCTTCGAAATATTATAGTTTGTCATAGTTAATGTATCTTTAATTATTTTTCTTTCGAATTCATCCATCATTTCAATTAACGAATGACTCTTCGTCGAATTGTTTGTAGGCAATACTTTTTCTGAGGTAATTATATATTTCGGAAGGTCTTTAACCATAATAATATTGCCGCTAACATTATTAAAAGATGCCTCAATACAGTTCCTTAATTCTCTAACATTCCCTGGCCAATCATATGTATTTAAAATCAGTTGAGCATCTGGATGAATAGACTTTATATTCTCTTTAAATGCTTGATTAAAGTAGTTAATAAAAAAATCGCTTAGATAGTTAATATCCTCTTTTCGCTCTCTTAAAGGAGGGATATTGATACTAATTACATTCAAGCGATAAAATAAATCCATTCTAAATTTGTTTTCTGCAATTAACCTTTCGGGATGTTCGTTTGTTGAGGCTATAATTCTTACATCTAACGGAATATTGGTATGACTTCCTATCCGTCTAACACATTTCTCTTCAATTACTCTTAATAGCTTAACTTGCATATCGATAGGCATCGAATTAATTTCATCCAAAAAAATAGTACCTCCATCAGCAATTTCAAAAATTCCTTTCTTCTCTTCAGCTCCAGTAAAGCTTCCTTTTGTTGAACCAAACAAAATACTTTCAATCAATGTACTGGGTATGGCAGCACAATTTTGAGCAACAAAAGCTTTCTCACTCCTATTGCTTCCATTATGAATAGAATGTGCAAACAATTCTTTCCCTGTACCCGATTCTCCGTATATAAGAATATTGGAATCTCTTGAAGAAGCTCTTTCTAATATTTTTTTAGTGTTTTCTAACTCTTTATTTGTTGTAATAATGTCATCATAGGTATATTTTGCTTGAAGTGATGAATAATCAGCATTATTAGTTCTATTTTTATTGTTCTTTTTGTCAGGCTCTTTATCCACATTAGTCGAGACAATCACGGCGCCTATTAAAGCGGATTTATTTTTTAGTGGAAAAGCGGAATTTACAGCATTTACTGTAAAGTTTTGGTCAACTTCAACCGTTTGAAATTCATTAACTATTGGTTCACCCTTTTCCAATACTCTTAGTAGTGTACTAGTCTCATGCGTTAACCATGGGTATAATTCTAAAAATGGTTTACCTAAAACATCGTTACTCCCAAATTTATTACAAACATCATTATAATTGTTGTAATACAATACGTTTCCATTGATATCCACGATGCAAATTACATCAGTCTGTTTAAAATTCTTTTTCATTTGATTAAGTTGGTTAGTATACATTTTAAATCCTCCTATTATAAAGTGTAGAATTATCTTACACTTTTTCTTTATATTTTGACAATTTAAAATTTAAATTTATCTATTATGTATTTTAATAGTTTTAAATGCAACAATCACAAACCTTTATTCATTTTTATTCATTGAATTTAAGTTACTACTATTGATTAATATAATTTTCATTCCTAATAAAAAACCTACCCTTCTCTCACATAAATGTAGAGTTAAGGATAGGTTTTTCAAATCAGTTTTTATTAGAGTTATCAAAATCCTGCTCCAGCCGTTTCACGAATTCTTCAGCTGCACTATAGCCTTGCTGCTTCAAATACCAGTTATTTGCCGCGGCTTCTATTAAACCAGCAACATCTCGACCTGGCTGTAATTGGATTTGGATATGTGGAATTTGTACCCCCATATATTCCGTAAATTTCATTGCTAATTCAAGCTCGTTATTGAGTGTGTTATCCTCCCATTTGGTTAACTCGATATCTAGTGCAATTCTTGTTTCATCTTGAAATGCGGCTCTTCCGTATAACCGCACGACATTTAATAAGCCAATACTTCGTAAAGCAAGAAATTCTTTGTTTTTTTCATTATGCGAGCCTAGCAATGTTTGGGGGCTCAGCTTTTTCAAAACGACAATATCATCTGCTACTAAACGATGTCCGCGCCCGATTAAAATATGGGCAGTTTCGCTTTTTCCGACACCTGATTTACCGCGCAACAAAATCCCGATTCCAGCTACATTCACACAAACACCGTGGATTGCGATTTCTTCTGCCATCGCCTTTACCACATAAGCATCTAACTTTGCGCTTACCTCACTTGTTGAGTCTTGGGTACGCAATACTGGAATCTTTTTTTCCACGCAATATTGGATTAATCCAAGTGGCTCATCTTGGTTGGATGTGATGATAATACATGGTGGATCATATTGAACAATGTTACCGATACGTAATTTGCACTCTTGATCTGAAAGGGTATGTAAGTAATTTATTTCATTTTTCCCTAAGATTTGGACATGCTCAGTCGCAATAAAATCAAACTTATCCATAAATTCTAGTCCAGGTCGACGAACTTTCGATTTTTTCAGTACACGATGTAACTGATCCTGCCCTGTTAACACATCAAATGAAAATGTACGGACGATATTTTCAACTGTTATGATTTTCATATTATCTCTCTCGCCTTCTAAATTCCCCGTTAAATATTAGTAATAATACCTTATTAAAGTATACTTCACAAGTGTACAAAACATGAATATTAAACAAGTGCTTACTTAGAAGAGAAAGAGGGTATACCATTGTATACTATCCGAATGGAGGAGATCTTAAGTGTATTTAGATACATTAGTGAAACTTACAGTCGGACTTGCCGCATTAATGATTGTTATCCGCCTTCTTGGTAAAAAAGAGCTTGCTCAACTGACACCGTACGATTTTATATACACACTCGTGCTTGGTGGAATACTAGAAGAAAGTTTATTTGACGAGAAAATAAAAATCACTCATTTTCTGTTTGCAATCGCTTTGTGGGCAGTCCTTATATTTCTTATTGAAAAAGCAGCCAAACAATGGAACCCTGTTCGGATACTACTAAAAGGAGAACCCGCTCAGCTGATAAGTAATGGTGAGTTAGACATGAAGAAATTTAATAAGCATAATCTCGAAATGGAACAGCTTCGTTCTGCGCTAAGAAAACAAGGTGTCTTCTCTCTTCGTGAAGTACGCGATCTGTTTCTGGAGCCCGGAGGAGATGTAACGATTAATAAATATGCGGATTATGAAGCAGTAAAAAATGGAGATATCCAAACAGAAGCAAGCGATCAGGAACCGACTTCACTATTGATCGATGAAGGGGAAGTGAAAGATGATATATTAACTACAGTCGGAAAAGATCGTACTTGGTTAATAACCAATCTATCTGAGCAAGGGTATACAAATCTTAAAAACATCGCTTATTGCGATTGGTCCGAAACAGAAGGATTTTTTGTAAGGCTTTATGAATAGAGGCTATCAAACAATTAAGTTTGATAGCCCATTCTCTTCCCTAACTTTATTAATCTTGCCCATTTTCAATAATCTCTACAAACTTTTTGGACGCTTGAGATAAGGATACACTCTTTAAAAAACATACCCCAACACTTCTCTTTGGTATTTCTTCTACTAAAGGCACTTCATATAATAACCCTTTTTTTATATATTCTTGCGAGAATTCCTTTGTAACACATGCAATACCTAAATTTATTTTAGCGAATTCTAATAACAAATCATGAGATCCTAATTCAAACTCAGGAGCTATCTTTATCCCTTTAGAAAATATATAATCCTCTACGTACTTTCTAGAAATCGAACTGGGTTCCAATAATATGAGTGGGAGTTTCACCACTTCTTCTAGGTTTGTTGGCTGAGAGAATAGATTTTTATATTTTTCACCACAAACAAATACATCGTGTATATCCATACATGGAATTTGTTCTAATGTTGGATCATCGATTGGAAAATTACAAATCGCAATATCAATTACACCTGATTTTAACATCGAACAAAGCTCTAGTGTTGTACCGTTCTCAATCTTGAATTTTATATTCGGATACTTCATATGAAAGGCTTCTAAATAGGGAAGTAAATAATATCGCGAGATCGTATCTCCTACCCCTATTGTCAATTGCCCAGCTGTTAAATGCTTAAATTCAAGCATCTTCTCTTCCCCAACATCGATTAAATTCAAAGCTGAGCTCACATATTCAAAAAGGAGACTCCCTTCATTTGTTAAAGAAACTCCTCTTGGTGTTCTATTAAAAAGACGGATGTCTAACTCTCTTTCTAGCTGCATGATAGACTGGCTAACAGCCGGTTGTGTCATATAAAGTTCCTTTGCAGCCTTTGAAAAACTTTTACTAAGGGCAACCCTCCAAAACACTTTGTATAAATCTAATTTACTAACCATATAAGCACCTCTTATACCAGCTATTTGATATATTCATTTTACTTATACCATTAATAACCTGTATAGTACAAGTAGGTACGATTTTAAAATAAATTTTTTGTGCTTATTAAGGAGCGATCATTTTGGAAAGAGTTGTAGGAACAGTTGTAAGAGGACTTCGTTGCCCTATCATCAATCAAGGAGATAACATCGAAGAAATCGTTGTAGATAGCGTATTAAATGCTGCAGAGGTAGAAGGATTTACAATTCAAGACAAAGATATCGTTACGTTAACAGAATCCATCGTTGCACGTGCGCAAGGAAATTATGCAACGATTGAACATATCGCAAAAGATGTGGAAGCAAAATTTGGAGAGGAAACTGTTGGCGTTATCTTCCCAATATTAAGTCGTAATCGCTTTGCAAACATTCTTCGCGGTATAGCAAAAGGTGCTAAAAAAGTTGTATTAATGCTAAGCTATCCATCGGACGAAGTTGGCAATCACTTGGTAGACATAGATTTACTTGACGAAAAAGGAGTAAATCCTTGGACAGATGTTCTAACAGAAAAACAATTCCGTGATCATTTTGGCTATATTAAACATACGTTTACTGGAGTCGATTATATTGAGTACTACAAATCATTAATCGAAGAATTTGGTGTGGAATGTGAAGTAATTTTCTCTAATAATGCAAAAACTATTTTAGATTACACGAAAAATGTTCTTACTTGTGATATCCATACAAGATTTAGAACGAAAAGAATTTTGAAAGCAAATGGCGGAGAGAAAATTTACGGCCTGGATGATATCTTATCTACATCTATTGATGGTAGTGGATTTAATGATGCATATGGTCTACTTGGATCAAACAAATCAACAGAAGATAGCGTGAAACTTTTCCCACGTAATTGTCAGCCTCTTGTTGATAAAATCCAACAGATGCTAAACGAAAAAACAGGTAAAAATGTAGAAGTTATGGTATACGGAGATGGAGCTTTCAAAGACCCAGTCGGTAAGATTTGGGAACTTGCAGATCCAGTTGTATCTCCTGCTTATACAGCCGGACTTGATGGCACACCAAATGAAGTGAAGTTAAAATACCTTGCGGATAATAACTTTGCTGATTTAAGAGGCGAAGAACTGAAACAAGCTATTTCAGAATTTATCACAAATAAAAATGAAGATCTTGTCGGTGCAATGGAAGCACAAGGGACAACTCCGAGAAAACTGACAGATCTAATCGGCTCTTTATCTGATTTAACTTCTGGAAGTGGCGACAAAGGAACACCAATTATCTTCATTCAAGGTTATTTTGATAACTATACAAAATAAAACATACTGCTTATAAGATGAGATATTCGACAAGTTAATTGTCGGATATCTCATTTTTTAATCCTAGAACAATAAAACTGGCCCTTAAGTTTTGTCCTAAACTGACGCTTTTACAAGTGCCATAATTTTGATAAAGTTATCGACAAATACATAAAGAAAGACAGGTATAAAATTATGAACTCAATTAATAGTTATTCGAGAACGAATACGACCGATTTAATCATCACTTCGATGTTAATTGCGCTCGTGTTTGTTGCAACAGTTCTTCTAAATATTAAACTACCTATCTCAGCAAACGGCGGTTTAGTTCATCTTGGTACAGCTATGCTCTTTATCGCTTCTATTTTATTTGGTCCTAAAAAAGGGGCAATTGCCGGAGCTGTTGGTATGGGGTTATTCGATTTAATGATGGGATGGACTTTGTGGGCGCCATTCACAATTGTTGCTCGAGGTCTACAAGGATATATTGTTGGAAAAATTGCTTGGTCAAATGGTCGTAAAGGAAACAGTTATGTCTTCAATCTAGTTGGGACAATCTGTTCAGTTCCTGTTATGTTAGCTGTGTATTATATTTGTGAACGGGTTATATTTGGTAGCTGGATTATTCCATTAGCTTCTATTCCCGGCAATCTCGTTCAGATTGTTGTAGGTATGGTTATAGCTCTTCCAGTTTGTGTTGTGTTGAAAAAAGTGCCTATTTTTAAATAATCATTTTAAATCCCTCTTCAAAATAGGAAGAGGGATTAACCTATTGTATTAACCATAAAATTCTTTGATTGCTTCTAATTGAAGTAACCAAAGAATTTTCCCGCCGTAGTCTATCGGAAAATGACTAGAATAATCACACCAAATCGCTTGAACGCTGCTTTAAAGGCATTATTGTAATAAATTCTGTGCTTTCCGCAAGCTTACTTTGAACCGTTATACTTCCGTCATGCATATCTACTATTCTTTTCACTATGGAAAGCCCTAAGCCGCTCCCGCCATTTACCGCTGTTCTCGATTTATCCGATTTAAAAAACCGTTCAAAAACATGCTTCTGATCTTCTTCTGTCATTCCTATTCCATTGTCTTTGACAGAAATAATCGCTGTTTCGTTTTGTTTCCTCATATGAATGCGAATGGTTCCTCCATTGGGCGTAAACTTAATACTATTATTAAGTAAATTCATCCATACCTGATTCATCAAATCTTCATCCGCTACTATAGTCACTTCATCTAGCTGAATATCCATTTCAATATTTTTACTTAACCAGCTTGGCTCACAAGCTAACACAGCGCTTTTCAATTGTTTATCTAGCCTATATGATTTCGGTTCGAATGGATGATGCTGTGATTCTAATGACGTTAGTTTCAATAAATTATCACTAATCTTTGATAATCTACTACTTTCCATTTCGATGATTGTTAAATAATGAAGTCGTTTTTCATCGGTCATATCAATATTTTTCAGCGCTTTCGCAAAACCATTAATAGATGTTAACGGAGACTGAATTTCATGCGAAACATTGGAAATAAATTCTTGACGCATCTTCTCCATCTCTCCTAGTTCAACCGCCATATTATTTATCCCACTAATGAGCTGGCCAAACTGATCCCGTTCATTTGCTTTAAAATCTAATTTTACATTAAAATCACCAGTGGCCATTTGTCGCAAAGCCCCTACAATCGAATCCCAATAAACCCGCTGTCTTTTAGAACCGAACAGAAAAGTAATGATGGCTGTACACCAAAAGAAAATTATTACCCCTATTACAGTGATGAGTTGCTGCCAGTACCCTTGAGGATACTTTCCAATCCAATCATAAAGAAAAGAGGTTAAATGAAAAGAAAAGAACGAAAAAACAGTAGTAGCGACAAGAAATAGTACAATCACCGCTAGAATCTTGCCTATAAACTTCCAATCACTCATAATTCAAGCTCCAATCGATACCCAAGTCCGCGAATCGTACGTATCGTAAACCCACTTTCTTCTTCTGGGAATCTTTCACGGAGCCTTTTAATGTGCACATCTACTGTTCGCTCATCCCCTTCATAATCGAATCCCCAGATTTCTTCTATTAATTGCTCACGTGAAAATGTTTTTCCAGGATAACTTGCTAATGTAAATAAAAGCTCAAATTCCTTTAATCGTAGCGTAATATTTTCATCCAAATATACCAGTTCGTACGTATTGCGGTTCATCTGAAGATGGCCAACTTCAACTGTTTGAGATAAAGAAATACGGTAACGCTTTAAAATGGATTTTACCCGTACGATTAACTCCGCTGGTTCAAAAGGTTTCACCATGTAATCATCTGTACCAAGATTAAATCCTTTTACTTTTTGAGTCGTTTCTCCTTTTGCCGTCAGCATAAGAATCGGTAAATCCTCCTGATACATTCGTATTTCCTTACACAACTCCCATCCGTCCATGTTCGGCATCATAATATCCATAATAACCATATCAATCTTTTCCGACTCAAGCTTGGACAGTGCATCCACACCATCCACCGCTCCTAGTACGCTAAATCCCTCATTTTGCAAAAACACTTTTATCAGCTCTCTAATATGTTCCTCATCATCTACAACTAATAGCTTTGTCATAGCAACAAATCCCTTCGCACTTATTCCTCAATTCGCAATTGTTGTTTGGCAAACTCTCGGTACATGGCATGTGTTTGAAATAGTGTATAATGTGTACCACTTCCCGTAATATGCCCGTTCTCCATAAATAAGATATTATCTGCATCCACAACCGTAGAAAGACGATGAGCAATTACTAGTGTCGTTCTGCCTTTCATTAAATTATCGAGTGCTTTTTGCACATAAATTTCTGATTTACTATCCAGGCTTGAAGTCGCTTCATCTAGCATTAAAATTTGAGGATCACGTAATAATGCTCTGGCAATTGCAATCCGTTGTCGTTGGCCGCCGGAAAGTTTAATCCCTCTTTCCCCTACTTCTGTATCAAATTTATCTGGAAGTGCTTCTATAAATTGATCGGCATATGCCATTTTCGCTACTCTTTCAAGCTCGGTATCATCCACATTCTTTTCAATTCCATAACAAATATTTTCGCGTATCGTCCCAGATAATAGTGCACTTTCCTGTGCAACATATCCAATTTTACTTCTCCAAGAATGTAAGGAAAACATATCAATTGGAGTATCCCCCAGTTTAATATTTCCTTTTGTTGGTTGATAATACCGCTCTAAAAGAGAAAATGTTGTCGTTTTCCCACCACCACTTGGTCCTACTATAGCCGTTACTTTACCCGGTTCAATCGTAAAACCGATATCCGATAAAATGTTCTCTTCTCTGTATGCAAAGTCTACATGATGCACATGGATTGGTTCATTAACTACTTCTAGCTTCTTACCTGCATGTACATTTTCTTCATCATGTTCTAGTACTGTACTAATGCGTTCCGTTGCCCCCATTGCTTTTTGAAGCTGCGTAAAGAACATCGTTAACTGTGTCATCGGAATAATAATTTGAATTAAATATAAAATAAACGCGACCATATCACCAGCAGTTAGCTCTCCTGAAGAGACACGTACACCGCCATATCCAATTATTGCAACGAGTACAATCATTAGAACGAAGGAAATTAAAGGACTGATCAGCGCATGTATTTTCGCTTCTTTTAATCCAAATTGAAATAGATTGGTAATCCCTTTTTTTCCTCGCTTATATTCCAAATCCTCTGCATTGGAAGCTTTCACTAAGCGTGTTTCCGGTAAAACTTGATTCAACACAGCAGTAAATTTTGCTGTTTCGTCTTGCATCCCTTTTGAAATTACATACATCCGTTTACCGAGTAGCATTAAAATAACCATCGCAATCGGGACTGCGATCAGCATTACTAATGTCATTTTCCAATCCAAAAATAGTAAAATCGTAACAGAACCGATAATTGCAATAATTCCTGTTAAACAATTCGCAAGATGTTCTGTAATAAGCTCTTTCACAACAGAAGTGTCATTGGTCACACGACTTAGCGTCTCACCGGTATCATTCTCGTCATAATAAGGTATCGGTAAATGGAGTAATTTTCTCCATAATCGATCTCTTAAATTGGCAACTACATGATGACCAACACGATTTAATAAATAAATCGAAAGCCCACTTGCGATCGCTTGCGCAACAAAAGCAATCACTAACAAAATAATTTGCCAATAGTTTAGAGAATCAATCGAAAATCCGTCTACTAATTGCTTGGTGAATAATGGGACGATAAATCCTACCCCCGTTGTTGCAAAGCTCATACAAAGTGCAATAATTAATAGAAGCTTAGGTGGTTCCGTTTCTTTTATTAATTGAAAAATTGTCGCCAATTTTTTAATTTGTTTTCACTTTTTTCTTCTTTCATTGTTTTCTTCCTCCTAACAAACTCTTTTACAAAAGTTACTTTAACATCTCTTTATGAACTGAATATGAAATATAAAAAAGAAGAGACATCTTCGTTGCATGATGTCTCTTCTTGTAGTTGTTTCTATTAAAGAATATTACAGTTGAGTTCATATCCTAACTACAGCCAATGTACTTCCAGTTTCAACAACGAGTGAACGTCTTTTCTTTTTGTTTCCACAATCTTTCTTTTAATTAGTATAACATAATGAAAGTTTTATAAACCTCCTTCTACAATAGTTCCTACTACTCTTTTAAAAATACGTTTTTAAAAGTACCTCTCGCTTCAGAAGTTCCATTATAAAACAGTAATATTATTTAATCCTTCACTTTTTTAAAATATCGATATATCTTATTTAATTTTTTAATTTGCTTTCCATTGACATTTTCCATGTTACCGAATTACAAAAAACTTCACTTTTTTTATTCCAACAAAACTGAATAGGGCCCGTTTCATTAATATTTTATGTGCATTATTCAACCAAACAAATATGTAGTTTGTAGGTCCCTTCATAGTGGATACACATACTACTGATTTTCCTTTTAATAGCCCCTCGGGTATGAGACCCTTCTTATCCCTATAGGCAAAATTTGCAGCGAATAATTGATCAATATATCCCAGTAGCATCGCTGGAGGTCTACCCCACCAAATCGGATAAATAAAAACTATCTTGTCGGCCCAAGTAATTTGGTTTCTATATTTTTCAAGTTTCGGATCACAGTACATGTCACGTCTACGTTTATGCTCATTAAATTTGAGAAGTGGATCAAAGCCCTCTTCATACAAATCTAATAATTGTAACTCTTTTATATTAGGATTTTCATTACTACCTTCCATTACTTTCTGTAAGAATGCATAATTTAAACTTTTATGATTGGGGTATGTGTAAATCACAAGGGTATTCATCATTACACTCCTTTTACTTATCATTTGATAATTAATGATAGCACGAATTTTTTAGTTGTCAATTGATAATTGTTTTAGATAACCTTTTTGTTATGTTAGCAATAAGAGGTGAAAACTATGGACAAAAAAATTCTTTTTAATAAATGCATAACATTATTAACTTCTGTACATCGTGTGACCCATGAGTTAACACAAAACGCCAAATCGGAGTCCATCACACCAGTTCAATATAAAATTCTTGAATATATAACCGTTAGTCAGCCTGTTACTCCTAGCGATATTAGCGATTGTCAGCATATGTCTATGTCAAATACAAGTCGTGAGTTGAAAAAGTTAAGTGAAAAAAACTTAATCAAAAAAATAAGCGATACGGAAGATCGTCGAAAACAATATATTTGTCTTTCAAAAGATGGGGAGGCGCTGATGAACGAAGCCTTTGCAAAAGTTGAGTTACGTTTTCTAGATCGAATACGAAATGCTTCCAAAGAAGATTTACAAGAAATTGATCGCGCTCTCGATATACTTCAAACAAAATTATTTTATTAACCGAATATAAAAAAGTCCATCAGAAATCGATGGACTTTTCTTTATTTATAAGATTCTTTTTTCTATCACTAAGTTATGCAAAATCAGTTTTGTTAATTTCCGGTTTCGCAGCATCAATCATTAGAAAAATTGCTGAAATGATATGCATAATCATCCCGACAAATGGGATCCAAGCAATGCAAGAGGTAACAATCCCTAATACACTGCCAGTAATTGAACCCCCTTCGTTTTTAGTAAGAACAAGTGTAGTAATATGTAGTATCAGCATTACAAGTAAAGGCAACCATAAGAAACTAATCACTATAGTGGCTCCTAATATTGGTACACCTAAAATCGCCTCTAAACCACCAGTTACCCACTTTAACACTCTGGATGACGACATCCTCATACATCCCCTTTTAGATAATATTTTTAATCGGATATAATTTCCATTAAACATACCATATATTAACCAGTATGTCTGTAAACTTTCATAATTTTAGCGTTCAAAAAGTGTTTATGAACAGATACAGAAAATGGATAAGGGCTATCAAACTGTCAAGCAAAGCAACCAGTATTAGACGGAAAGCAATCAGTTTAGCGTAAGAGCAACCAAATCTTAAAATAACAAGCTTTCTTGGCGTGAGACGCCTATCACTGTGACTCATTTTTTTATGTTTGGTGTTTTGGCGAGAATTTGCTGCGCTCTCCTAACCATAAAAAAACACAAGCAAGTAAATTTATCGTTTACCTGCTTGCGTATTCACTTTTATTTCAACAATCCTTCTTTTAAATCATTATGCCATTTGGAAAGCATTGGCAAGTCTGATTCTGCAATAGTGCCCGCTTCTTTTGCTGCGTTTGTCAGTGCATCATAATTCGTTAAACTTACAAAGGAAATGCCTGCTTCTTTAAATGCTTGCTCCGCTTTCGGGAGACCATATGTGAATATGCTTACTACTCCGAGTACTTCAAAGCCTTCATTTTGCAATGCTTCTACAGCGACTAAGCTGCTTCCACCTGTGGAGATTAAATCTTCGATAACTACTACTTTTTGTCCCTCGACAATTTTACCTTCGATTTGATTGCCACGACCATGTTCTTTTGCTTTTGAACGAACATACATCATTGGAAGTTCAAGGACGTCACTTACCCATGCAGCATGTGGGATACCTGCTGTTGCTGTTCCAGCTATTGCTTCTGTTCCTGGGAAGTTTTTTTCGATTGCTTCTGCTAGTCCTCTTGCAATTTCTTTTCGAATTGCTGGTGATGACATCGTAATGCGGTTATCACAGTAGATTGGTGATTTAATGCCGGATGCCCATGTGAAAGGATCATTTGGTTTTAATTCGACTGCTCCTACTTCGAACAATGCTTTTGCGATTGTATTTTCTAATGTCATGCTTGTTCCTCCCACATTTTGAATATGTTTTTATAAGATTCTACTGGGTTTTCTGCTTTTGTAATTGCTCGTCCTACTACGATATGTGATGAACCTAGCAATCTTGCATTAGAGGGAGTTGCTACACGAATTTGATCGTGGGCCTCTCCTTCTGCTAAGCGAATGCCTGGTGTTACTCGCAAAAATTCATTACCGCATGCTTCTACGATTTGCTTAGCTTCAAGCACTGAGCAAACAACTCCGTCTAAGCCAGCACTTTTTGCTAGTTTTGCATAATGGACAACAGATGCATCGATAGACGTTTGGATCAGCTGCTCTTCCTGCATTTGTTTTTCTGACGTAGAGGTTAGCTGTGTTACAGCGAGTATAGAAGGTCTTTTATTGCCAGCAGATGTTCCTGCTTCTAATCCTTCACGTGCGGCAACCATCATTGCCGCACCTCCTGCAGCGTGGACATTAACTAAATCTGCTCCTAATCTTGCTAGTCCTTTCATCGCTTGACCGACTGTATTAGGAATATCGTGCAATTTCAAATCCAGAAATACATCATGTCCCATTTCTTTCAATCTATAAACAATAGCAGGTCCTTCTTGTAAATAAAGCTCCATTCCTACTTTCACAAATAGAGATTGTTCAAAAGGTGATAAAAAGCTGTAAGCATCATTTGCTGAAGCAAAATCTAACGCTATAATTGGGCTATTTTTCATAATCGATGACTCCTTCCAACTAGTTCTGAAACGGTTTTAAATCCAAGCTCATCCAACTTTTCTGGCAGCTGCTCGATTAAATTTGGGCAAATAAATGGATCCACGAAGTTTGCCGTACCTACAGCAACTGCACTAGCTCCAGCAGATAAAAAGTCAATGACATCATCAATCGTTGAAACACCGCCCATTCCTATAATCGGAATCGACACTTGTTTTGCTACCTCATAGACCATACGCAGGGCAACGGGTTTAATCGCTGGACCAGATAATCCGCCTGTTACGTTTGCGATGACAGGTCGACCTGTTTTCGTATCAAAACGCATACCAAGTAATGTATTAATCATCGTGATTCCATCTGCACCGCCTGCTTCAACTGCTTTTGCGATTTCATTTACATTTGTGACATTCGGAGAAAGTTTAACGTATATAGGTACAGAAGAAACTTCTTTTACAGCACGAGTTAACTCTTCTGCAACTACTGGATCTGTTCCAAATGTAATGCCACCTTGCTTAACATTTGGACAAGAGATGTTTAATTCTAGTGCATGCACATTTGGTGCTTGTGAAATGCTTTTGGCAACTCCCACATAATCTTCCATTAATGTTCCAGCAACATTTGCGATAATTGGCACATCATATTGCTCTAACCAAGGAAGTTCATTTTCCATTACTTTCGTTAAACCGGGATTTTGTAGCCCTATGGCATTTAACATACCTGCAGGTGTTTCCGCTACACGAGGAGTCGGGTTTCCTAATCTTGTTTCTAATGTTGTAGCTTTAATCATAATTGCTCCAAGTTGCGATAGATTATACAATTTCGCATATTCTTTCCCAAAACCGAAGCAACCAGAAGCCGGCATGATGGGATTTTTCAATGAAAGTCCTGGTAATTCAACCGCTAATCTATTCATACACGAACCACTCCTGACTCGAACACTGGACCATCTGAACATACCTTCACATAATCAGCTTCCGTTTTTTCTGTCGTTTCACATACGCATGCAAAACAAGCGCCAATTCCGCAGCCCATTCGCTCTTCGAATGATAAGTATCCTTCTTTTTCTGGATACATTTTTTCTAAAGCAGAAAGCATTGGCGTTGGTCCACAGCTATAGTAAACAGCAAAATCTTCCTCTAAGTTTTCTAGCACATTTGTAACAAAGCCTTTATATCCATGCGATCCATCTACCGTGACAATATATGTATTTCCCAGCTGCCCAAATTCCCTTTCGTAAAATACAACATCCTTTGATTGGAATCCAAGCACATGAATTGGTTTTACTCCTTTTTCTACAAGTCGTTTTGATAACTCATAAAGTGGTGGTACACCAATTCCTCCTCCAACAAGTAACGCAGTTTGACCTGCTTCTATCTTATCTATCGGAAATCCATTTCCAAGAGGACCAAGTACATCGACTTGGTCTCCTGGTCTCTTTTTTGAAAGAAGTGTAGTTCCTCTTCCGTCTGCACGATAAATCATTTTAAACTCCAACGTTTCTTTATCTATTGACGAAATACTAATCGGTCTTCTAAGTAATGGCTCCATTTGATCAGACACACGTAGATGGACAAATTGACCTGGTTGCTTCATATCTAATACTTGTTTTCCAATTAATGTTAGCTCGAAAATGTTCGTCGCGATTTGTTGTTGATTTACTACTTGCATTTGTTCCTGTCTAATCATGAACGAACCTCCTCACGTTTCATCGTATTTGTTGAAAAAGCCATTGATTCAATAACTCGTAACATTGCTTCTGCAGTATCTAAGGATGTAAAACATGCAATACCATTTTCAACGGATTCTCTTCGGATACGGAAGCCGTCGCGTTCTGGCTGCATCCCTTTTGTTAGTGTGTTGATAACAAATTGTGCGTCGCCTTTTTGTATCACATCTACTATTGTCGTGCCTTTTGATCCAATTTTATCTACGATATCTACTGGAATTCCTGCTGTTTGAAATGCTGCTGCAGTTCCGGCTGTCGCAATTATGCGGAAGCCAATATTATAGAATCGTTTAGCAATTTCCGTTCCTTCTGCTTTATCTTTATCCGAAATAGTCATTAATACAGAGCCATGATCTTTTATTTCCATTCCAGCAGCCACTAAGCCTTTGTATAATGCTTTCTCTAAAGTGATATCTTTCCCCATCACTTCCCCAGTCGATTTCATCTCTGGTCCAAGTGTAATATCTACACGACGAAGCTTCGCAAAACTGAATACTGGCACTTTTACGTATACACCTTGACTATTCGGAGCAAGTCCTGGTTTGTAGCCTTGCTCTATAATAGATTGACCTAAAATTGCTTTGGTTGCGATATTTGCCATTGGAATAGAAGTGATTTTACTTAAAAACGGTACTGTTCGGCTGGAGCGTGGATTCACTTCAATCACATATACTTCATCTTTTGAAATGACGTATTGGATATTCATCAATCCTATAATTTTCAATCCTTTTGCAAGTCTAGTTGTATAGTCCACAAGTGTATCAATATGCTGTTGCGAAAGTTTTTGTGGTGGATAAACTGCAATCGAGTCACCAGAGTGCACTCCTGCGCGTTCAATATGCTCCATAATTCCTGGTATTAATACGTTTTCTCCATCACAAATGGCGTCTACTTCAACTTCCGTTCCAGTTAAGTAACGGTCGACTAACACTGGTTTTTCTGGACTTGCCTCTACCGCATGCTCCATATAATGTTGAATCTCTTCTTCGTTATAGACGATCTGCATTGCTCGACCACCTAGCACATATGAAGGTCTAACAAGTACTGGATAGCCGATTTCGTTTGCAATTGCTACTGCTTCTTCTATAGAAACTGCCGTTTTACCAAGTGGTTGTGGAATATCAATTTCATGTAGAGCAGCCTCAAATTCGTTACGATTTTCTGCACGGTCGATATCCTCTAGTTTAGTACCTAGAATTTTAACGCCTCTTTCTTCTAAAGCAGCCGCTAAGTTGATCGCTGTTTGACCGCCAAATTGTACGACTACCCCTTTTGGTTGTTCTAGGTCTACGATATGCATTACATCTTCCACCGTTAAAGGTTCAAAGTATAATTTATCGGAGATAGAGAAATCAGTCGAAACCGTTTCTGGGTTGTTATTTATAATAATCGCTTCGTACCCAGCTTCTTTAATTGCCCAAACTGAGTGAACCGTTGCGTAGTCGAATTCCACCCCCTGACCGATACGAATAGGACCTGATCCAAGCACGATAACACTTTCTTTGTCTGTACGAATGGATTCGTTTTCTTCTTCATACGTTCCGTAGAAGTATGGCGTTTCTGATTCAAATTCTCCTGCACAAGTATCAACCATTTTATAAACTGGAACGATGCCATTTTCTTTCTTAAAGTTGTATACTTCTATCTCCTGTACATTCCAATATTTCGCGATTGTTTTATCGGCAAAGCCCATACGTTTTGCTTTGTATAGCACTTCTTGATCAAATGGATTTGCTTGAATCACTTTTTCGAACTGTACAATATTTTGTAGTTTATTTAAGAAAAATAAATCGATTTGACTCCACTCATGAATTTGCTCTACTGATACTCCTCTGCGTAGCGCTTCTCCGATGAAGAATAATCGCTCGTCACCAGCTCGACGAATACGTTTTTCCATCCACTCATCTGTAATAGATTCTGCATTTTTCATTTCGATATGGAAATGACCAGTTTCAAGGGAACGAACTGATTTTAAAATTGCTTCTTCAAACGTGCGCCCTAGCGACATTACTTCTCCAGTAGCTTTCATTTGCGTTCCTAGATTACGTTTAGCTAACTCGAATTTATCGAATGGCCATCTTGGAATTTTCGCTACAATATAATCTAGCGCAGGTTCAAAGCAAGCATAAGTCTTTTCTGTTACTGGGTTCATCATTTCGTCTAATGTTAATCCAACAGCAATTTTTGCAGCAAGTTTTGCAATTGGATATCCCGTCGCTTTAGAAGCAAGTGCAGATGAACGACTTACACGAGGGTTCACTTCGATAATATAGTAATTGAAGCTGTGCGGATCAAGGGCTAATTGTACATTACATCCGCCTTCTATTTTTAATGCTCGAATAATTTTAAGTGAAACGTTACGGAGCATTTGGTTTTCACGGTCTGAAAGTGTTTGTGTTGGGGCAACAACAATCGAATCTCCTGTATGAATTCCAACTGCGTCTACATTTTCCATATTACATACCACAATTGCGTTATCCGCAGAGTCGCGCATTACTTCGTATTCAATCTCTTTGTAACCGGCAATCGATTTTTCCAATAAACACTGCGTTACGGGGCTATATTTTAAACCGCTTGTCACAATTTCTTGCAAGTCCGCATCATTATGACATATACCGCCTCCCGTTCCACCTAGCGTGAAAGCAGGGCGCACGATTACAGGATATCCGATTTTTTCTACGAATGCTTTTGCTTCATCCAAATTATGAATAATGTCACTTTCTGGTACAGGCTCCCCTAGTTCATTCATTAAAGTACGGAACAAATCACGGTCTTCCGCTTTGTGAATTGCTTCAAGCTTCGTACCTAAAATTTCAATTCCTAGTTCGTCTAAAATACCTGATTCATCTAGTGCAATGGCCATATTCAATCCTGTTTGACCACCAAGTGTTGGTAGAATCGCATCGGGACGTTCTTTACGAATTATTTTGCTTACAAAAGGTAAAGTGAGTGGTTCGATATATACTTTATCTGCTATTTCCGTATCTGTCATAATCGTTGCAGGGTTTGAGTTTACTAGAATTACTCGATATCCTTCTTCTTTCAATGAAATACAAGCTTGTGTTCCAGCGTAGTCAAATTCAGCTGCTTGACCAATGACAATTGGACCTGAACCAATTACTAATATTGTTTCAATATCTTGACGTTTAGGCATGTGAACTCTCCTTTTGCTCGTTAGCATTCATTAACTCGATGAATTGGTCAAATAAATGAGCGGAATCCTCTGGACCCGATGAGCCTTCTGGGTGGAACTGCACAGAAAATACTGGATACTTAGTATGTTTGACACCTTCCACAGTACCGTCATTTAAAGCGATATGTGTTATTTGCAAATCAGTACGTGCAATCGAATCTGCATTAATTGCGTACCCATGGTTTTGAGAGGTAAGTTCTGTTCTACCAGTAGTTAAATCTTTTACTGGATGATTCCCCCCGCGATGTCCAAATTTCAATTTGAAAGAGGTAGCACCACTTGCAAGAGAAATAAGTTGATGTCCTAGACATACGCCAAAAATAGGTACTTGCCCGATAATCTCTTTTACCATTTCGATTGCTTTTGGAATATCAGTCGGATCTCCAGGACCGTTTGAAAGCATAACTCCGTCAGGAGACATGCCTAAAATTTCTTTTGCAGATGTGTTGTACGGCACGACTATAATGTCACAATCCCGTTTATTTAACTCTCTTAAAATGCCATGTTTCATGCCAAAGTCAACTAATACAACTCTTTTGCCACGACCTGGGCTTGGATATGGACGGGTAATAGAGACTTGTTCTACTACATTTTTGAGGATAATAGTAGCCTTAAGTTTTTCTATTTCCTGTTCGATATTCACTTCTTCTCCGGCTTTTGTAAGCTTCCCTTTTAAAGATCCATGATTGCGGATGATACGCGTTAATTTTCGTGTATCGATCCCTTCAATACCCGGCACATTTTTTGTCTTCAAAAATTCGTCTAATGTACGTTGGCTTCTAAAATTGGATGGCTGTTCTGCAAGCTCTCTAATTACTACTCCTGAAAGAGCAAGCTCGATTGATTCAAAATCATCTGGGTTAATCCCGTAGTTTCCAACCATCGGATACGTAAATGTCAAGATTTGACCACAGTTCGATGGGTCTGAAATGGATTCTTGATAGCCTGTCATTGCAGTAGTGAATATTACTTCTCCAATTGATCCTTCTTCGCTTCCAAATGCATTTCCTTTAAATACAGTCCCGTCTTCCAGCAGCAAATATCTTGTTTTCATCAGTTCTCCTCCTGCCAAACGATTTCTCCATTATAAATAGTTACTTGCGGCCATCCCGCACAATTCCATCCGTCAAATGGTGTGTTTTTCCCTTTGGATAAAAATGCTTCCTTATCAATTGCTTGCTCTTTTTCTAAATCTATTAAAACTAAATCTGCAGGTGCTCCGACTTCTAGCTTCCCAAATTCAAAGCCGAAAACTTCAGATGGTTTAGTCGTTAAAGAGTCAAGTAATTGCTTTAAAGTCCACTCACCTGTTTTTACGAAATGTGTATATAAAAGTGGGAAAGCTGTTTCAAGTCCGACAATACCGAACGGAGCTTTTTCAAAGCCAGCTGCTTTTTCTTCCTCTGAGTGTGGTGCATGATCTGTTGCTACAAAATCGAGTGTGCCATCTAGCAAGCCTTCACGCAGAGCAAGCATATCCTCTTTCGCTCGGAGCGGAGGATTCATTTTCCAAATTGCCTCATTGGATGGAATATCGTCTTCACAAAGCAATAAATGGTGAGGACTTACTTCTGCTGTGACATGAACTCCTGCTCTTTTAGCATCTCTTATTACACGCACAGATTCTTTTGTGCTTACGTGACACACATGATAGTGTGCTCCTGCAGCTTCAGCGAGTAGAATATCTCGCGCAATATGTACTGATTCCGAAACGGATGGAATTCCTTTTAACCCTAATTCCTCGTTACGTTTTCCTTTATGCATCACACCACCGTAAATAAGTGTATTGTCTTCACAATGTGCTACAACCGGGATATTAAATTTCGCAGCTTCCTCCATTGCTTCTAGCATAGTTCCTGCCGCTTGTATTCCAACTCCGTCATCCGTTAAAGCAAATGCTCCAAGATTTTTCAACTCTTCAATATTAGTTCTTTCTTTTCCAGCTTGGCATATCGTAATCGATGCATATGGTAGTACTCGCACTAGTGCATTTGTTTCTATTAAATCTAGTACATGTGAGAAGTTTTCCGCGGTATCAGGTACAGGTCTTGTATTCGGCATTGCACAAATCGTTGTGTATCCACCTCTAGCAGCAGATTTCGTCCCTGTTTCAATCGTTTCTTTATGCTCACCGCCTGGCTCACGTAAATGGACATGGACATCGATTAATCCAGGAGAGAGAAGCATTCCTTTTCCGTCTATAACAGTTGCATGTTCCGCCGTTACACTTGCTCCGATTTCTGCTATTTTTCCTTCTTTGATGATAACCGAAGTTTTTTCGAAGTCTCCTGCATTGTTAACTATTTGAACGTTTTGTATAATTTTTGTCATGTTATTCTCTCCCTTTCAATATCATTTCAGTGATCGCCATTCGGACATACACGCCATTTTCCATTTGCTTAAAAATTCTAGAGCGGTCACATTCTACTAATTCACTCGCGATTTCCACATCTCGATTAAATGGAGCTGGATGCATAATGATGGCTCCATCTTTCATTTTTCGTTCTCTTTCCACTGTTAAACCGTATGTTTGGTGATAGTCTTCTTTAGAGAATATCCCACTTACTTCATGTCTTTCATGTTGAACTCGAAGCAACATTACCACATCACTGGATTCAATTACTTCATCGAAATCGTGGATACAGTTGAAATCTCCTTGCCATTCAGGCGGACAAACAAACTGTACTTTAGCTCCAAGCCTTGAAAGGGCATCTGCGTTCGATTTTGCAACTCGGCTATGTGCTATATCTCCAACTATAGTGATAGTTTTGTTCTGCACGGTCCCAAACTCTTCCCAAATCGTGAAGATGTCGAGAAGACTTTGTGTTGGATGATTACCCGTTCCATCCCCGCCGTTGATAATAGCAACTTTCGTTTTTCCTACTAACTCTTCAAAAAAATTGTTTTGTTCATGTCTTACTACTACAGCATCTATCCCGATTGCTTCTAAAACTTTTACTGTATCGTAAAGCGTCTCTCCTTTTAATGTACTGGAAAAGCCTGATTCAAAAGGAATTACAGTTAACCCTAACTTTCGTTCTGCCACTTCGAAACTCATTTTCGTACGAGTACTTGGTTCAAAAAATAAATTAGACATTGTATATTTATTTTTCAATGACGAGGCAGCACCTTCTCGAAAAGCTTTTGCCTGTTCTAATATTGCTGTTATTTGTTCAACCGATAAATCTTTCATTGATACTAAATTTTCAATCGATAAATCTTTCATTGATAGTAAGTTTTCCAACTTAATCCCCCTCTTTCCTATAAAAAAAACTTCTTGAAAAGTCTCAAGAAGGTCCGTTTAAGCATAGGCAAGTAAAGGAATCTCTTAACGAAGTTCCAACTAGTCTATCCGAACCTTTTGCTGACTCTCTGTTCAACTTATTAAAAGGTTATTTATTCAGTTTTCTAAATCCTGTGTTTCTGCTGCTTTTCTACCTGGTAATACTAAGTTTAGTATAACCCCGATGATTGCTGCTAGAGCCATCCCTTCTATGCTTAAAGATTCAGTCACGACGAATTTTGCTCCACCGATTCCGATTACCAAAATCACAGACGCGATAACTAAGTTTCTACTATTCCCAAAGTCTACGTTTGCTTCTACTAACATTCTTAAACCACTTGCAGCTATTATTCCGAATAATAGAATCGATACTCCACCAAGAACTGCTGTAGGGATTGTTGCTATAACAGCCATTGCTTTACCGAAGAATGATAATAGGATAGCGATTACTGCTGCTCCCATAATGACATACACACTATACACTCTTGTTATAGCTAGGACTCCGATATTTTCACCATATGTCGTCTTCGGTGGGCCACCGATTAATGCGCTGACAAATGTACCAAAACCATCTCCGAGCAAAGATCTATGTAATCCCGGCTCTTTAATATAATCACGATTTACTACTTTTCCTAGTACAAGCTGGTGACCGATATGTTCGGATATTGTGACGATCACTATTGGCACCATGATTAATATCAAATGAGGAGTAATGACAAAATCATAATCTACTCCAGGTATTAAAAAGGCTGGAACTTCAAACCAAGCTGCTTCCTTCACTGCAGAATAATCAATTATTCCAATGGCTGCCGAGTATATATATCCTACTATTAAACCAATTAATATCGGCATTGTACTTAAAATATTTTTAAAATAAACTGTACAAAAAACTGCTGTTAGTAATGTTACTAATGCTGCTGTGAAATGGATGAAGCTATACTCCTTTAAATCCGTATCCGGAATGGGAATATTCATCGCCATATCAACTGCTACGCCTGCAAGTCCTAAACCGATAACCATAATAACTGGACCTACTACAATTGGTGGTAATAGTTTCATAATCCATTTGTATCCACTCTTCCAAATGATCAGCGACACTATGCCGTAAGTAATACCGACTAGCATACCACCTATCATTGCACTTCCTACTCCACCTATCTGGGTCGCAAGTATGATTGGTGCAATAAAAGCAAAGGATGATCCCAAATAAGCGGGTACTTGAAATTTGGTTATTAATAAGAAGAATATTGTCGCTATACCACTCGTAAGTAACGCGATTGCAGGACTTAAACCTACTAGCTGTGGTACTAAGATAGTAGAACCGAACATGGCGAACATATGCTGGAAGCTTAATGTGATTAGTTGTCCTCCAGATGGTTTTTCATTTACATCTAATACGGTATTTGACATGAAATATTCCTACCCTTTTCTATAAAATTATTACTCGAAAATAGTAACAGCATCTACACCATCTTTTTCTGATACTTTCACAACAATTCGTTCGCTGCTTGAAGTCGGTATGTTCTTCCCAACATAATCAGCTCGTATAGGAAGCTCTCGGTGTCCGCGGTCTATTAAAACTGCAAGTTGTATTTGTGCAGGTCTTCCTAAATCCATTACTGCATCCATTGCAGCTCGAACCGTTCTTCCTGTGTATAGTACATCATCGACAAGGATTACTTTTTTATCTGACACATCATGTGTTATATCTACTTCCTGTACTAATGGTTCGTCTGTTCCATTTTTTAAGGATAAGTCATCTCTATATAGCGTTATATCAAGTTCCCCTGTTTTAATAGCTTTGCCTTCTATTTCCTCGATTCGCTTCGCGAGTCGTTTCGCTAAGAAAGCACCTCTCGTTTTTATACCGACGAGTATACACTGCTCTATTCCTTTGTTCCGTTCAATAATTTCATGTGCAATTCGTGTAAGTGCACGTTTAATCGATTGTTCATCTAAAATGCTCGCTTTTTCTGGCATCTTTCTTCATTTCCCCTTTCCAAAATATAAAAAACCTCCTGAGCTAGAGAAGCCCAAGAGGTTGTATGCGCATGATTAAATAGGGTGAGACACACTTAAAAAGTCCGCAGACTAATAGTGAGTCACTTTCACATATACCTTCTCAGCCTCTCTGGACTGTTATTAAAGGTGAAGCTATTCGATTTTCTTTTTACAGTATAAGCTACTAGTCTTCTTTTAGCAAGGATTGTTTTCTCAAATCTTGCAATAAATTTTCGAAATCCTCCGGAAGTGGGGAAGAAAACTCTAAATACTCACCTGTTTTTGGTTGAACAAATCCTAAAACACCTGCGTGTAATACTTGACCGTTAAAATCAATTGTTTTCTTCGGACCGTATTTTGGATCTCCCGCTAGTGGATGCCCAATATATTTCATATGCACACGAATTTGATGCGTTCTTCCTGTTTCCAATTGACACTCTACTAACGTATATTTATTGAAGCGTTCTAATACACGGAAATGCGTCACTGCATGCTTTCCGTTATCTACAACAGCCATGCTTTGTCTCTCTTTTTTATCTCGCCCAATTGGAGCATCGATCGTTCCTTTATCATGAGGAATATGTCCATGCACTAGTGCCGTATATTTACGCGTTACTGTTTTCTTCACTAATTGGTCTACCAATGATTCATGTGCGACATCATTTTTGGCAACCATTAATAACCCAGTCGTATCTTTATCAATACGGTGAACTATTCCTGGACGTAATACTCCATTAATGCCGGATAAATCATTTACTTGGTACATCAGCCCATTAACAAGCGTACCACTAGTATGTCCTGGAGCTGGATGAACGACCATTCCACGTGGTTTATACACCACTACAACATCTTCGTCCTCATAGACAATGTGTAAATTCAAGTTTTCTGCAACTATATCGAGTGGTATTGCTTCAGGAGGCGTGATTACAATAACGTCGCCTTCTTTTACTTTATAATTCGATTTTGCAGCTTCGTTATTAACTAACACATGTCCATCTTTTATAAAGTTTTGGATTTGCGTTCGTGACCAATCCGTGTCAAAAGAGGCTATTGCTTTGTCAATTCTCTCTTTTGCTTGTTCTTTTTCTATTACAAATGTAAATTCTTCCATTACTTCACCTTTTTCTTTTCTGCTCGTTCTTCTTTTATTATGAATATTATTACCATAACTACACCAATTGATAACGCCGCATCTGCAACATTAAAAATCGGAAAATCATAATTAATAATTGGTATTAACACATCGGCAAAATCGACTACTTCTCTTCTCCATACTCGATCGATAAAATTTCCTATTGCTCCACCGAGTAGCATCATCAATCCGACTTGAAATACCGGCTTGCCTTTTGCTTCTTTATGAAAATAATAAATAATCCCGATAATAACGATGACTGTGATAATAGCAAATAAGCTAAATTGTCCTTGAAGCATTCCCCATGCTGCTCCCTTGTTCCGATGAGAAAGTAGTGCAATATAAGGGTCCAATATAGGGATACGTTCCCCTAGTTCCATATTTTTAACAATCAACCATTTAGTCCACTGATCAAGGGCAATGACAATTGCCGCTATTCCATAAAATTTCCACACATCAAATTCCCCCGATTTAAAAGAATCTTCCCTAGTTTACCATACAATGCAACATTTCGTAAAAAAACAGAAAAAGAAATAAGCACTCGCGTCTCTTTAAGTATTACGGTTGAATTCAGTTGCAGTATAGGGAAACTGCGTAGTAAAGAGATACGGCAAAGGCAATTGATTTCCGCTCCAGGCGGACGCTTACCGCGGGGCGGGCGGTGAGCCCGCAGGTGTCGCCGCCTTGCACTCCAATCAATAGAAACTACTAATAATCACTAAAAAGTAAGTCTTATTCAATTAATGATAGTTTTCCTATAAAAAAACAATATAGTACTAGATTTAGTACATCATTTCTTAGTAATTAGCAGACTTTACTGATTGTAGTGAAAGGGCGACGACTCCAGCCGGAATAGCTTGAGCTGAAGACCCTGGACTGAGCGTAGCGAAGGAAGCGGCTGAAGCCAAGCCGGCGGAAAGCGTCCGCCCTGTAGCGGAAATCCCAACGGACACTTCATTAAACACACTACCGCACAGTTTCCCTATACTGCGCTTCATTGTTTTGAGAAAACTTTACACACAATATAAATTTTATCATTTCCTAAATAACAAAAAATGTAGTCCTGGTAAGAGGACCACATTTCATATTTACATATAATTTTCTTCTACTACATCCGCACAGCGCGCACATAATGTTGCGTGTTTTTCGTTAGTTCCAACCGTTTCAGAAATAGTCCAGCAACGTTCACATTTTTCGCCGTCTGCTTTTTCTACTAATACAGATGCATGCTCAAGTACAAGACTATTTTCAGCAGCAGCTTCCACTAACTCAAATTGAGAGACGATGAATAACTGTGCAAAATCAATCGCATCTGTTTCAAACAATGATTTGTATTCATCTTTCACATATAAAGTTACTTTTGCTTCTAATGATTTACCAATTGTTTTTGCATTACGTGCTTCTTCCAATGCTTTTAACACATCGTCACGTAAATCCATAATTTTCGTCCATTTAGAAGCTAAGCTTTCGAAGTTTGGATATTGTACTGCATCTGGCATATCCGTTAACTGAATACTTTCTTCTGTTTCATGCTCCAAATAAGCCCAAAGCTCATCTGTTGTATGCGGCAAGATTGGTGTCATTACTTTCAATAAAGTAAGTAATGTATCATACATTACTGTTTGCATAGCACGACGATCCGGATGGTCCGCCCCATAAATGTATACAACATCCTTCGCAACATCTAAATAGAACGAGCTCAACTCACCAGCAACGAAATTGTTTACTGCATGATAAACTGCTGCGAAATCGTAGCGATCATATGCTGCACGAGCTGTTTTTAACACTTCTTGCAAACGCATAAACACGTATTGATCCATTTCACGTAAATTTTCGTATGCTACACGATCTTTTGCAGGGTTGAAGTCTGCAACATTTCCATGTAAGAAACGGAAAGTGTTACGAATTTTACGATATACTTCCGAAACCTGTTTTAACATATCCATCGAAATTCGAACGTCACCTGTGTAATCTACCGAAGCAACCCATAGACGTAAAATATCCGCACCATATTGGTTCATTACTTTAGAAGGAAGAATAACATTTCCAACTGATTTACTCATTTTACGACCTTCTCCGTCTAACACGAAACCGTGAGACAGCAGCCCTTTATAAGGTGCGTATCCATTAATCGCAACACTAGTAATAAGAGATGAGTTAAACCATCCACGATACTGGTCAGAGCCTTCTAAATAAAGGTCAGCTGGATATTTCATCCCACGTTCTACAAGCACACCTTGGTGAGAGGAACCTGAGTCAAACCAAACATCCATAATATCATTTTCTTTTGTAAATTGACCATTTGGGCTACTTGGATGTGTAAAGCCTTCTGGTAACAGTTCTTTCGCTTCTTTTTGGAACCAAATATTAGACCCATGCTCACGGAACAATTTAGAGACATTTGCAATTGTTTCTGGAGTGATAATTGGATCTCCATTTTCCGCGTAAAAAATCGGAATCGGTACACCCCATGCACGCTGACGAGAAATAACCCAGTCTCCACGGTCACGAATCATATTATACAGTCGAGTTTCACCCCATGCAGGTGTAAACGCTGTTTCGCGAACTGCTTGTAATAATTCATCACGGAATGCATCAATAGAAGCAAACCATTGTGGTGTAGCACGATAAATAACTGGTTTTTTCGTACGCCAGTCATGTGGATAAGAATGTTTAAAGAAAGTTAACTTTTCAAGTCTACCTAGCTCTTTAAGTTTTTCTGTGATAACTTTGTTTGCATCATCATAAAATAATCCTTCAAACCCAGGTGCCTCGTCTGTATAGCAGCCTCGATTATCAACTGGACTTAAAATATCCAAACCGTATTGTTTACCAACTAAGTAGTCATCTTCCCCGTGACCTGGTGCTGTATGTACACAGCCAGTACCCGCATCAGCTGTTACATGCTCTCCAATCATTACAAGAGAATCACGGTCATAAATCGGGTGCTTAGCCACAACATATTCCAGGTCTGCCCCTTTTACTTCTTGCAGCACTTCATATGCTTCCCACTCTAAAGTTTCAGCTAAGGAAGCTAGTAAGTCTTTCGCCACAATAAATTTATTGTCTGCTACTTGTACTACTGCATAAGTGAATTCTGGATGCACAGAAATACCTAAGTTTGCTGGAATTGTCCAAGGAGTTGTCGTCCAAATAATGAATTTTGCATCTGCCGGTACAACGCCTTTTGCATCTTTTACTTCAAAGCTCACATAAATAGAAGGAGATTTTTTATCTTGGTATTCGATTTCTGCTTCTGCCAATGCAGATTCAGATGATGGTGACCAGTAAACTGGTTTTAATCCTTTATAGATATAGCCTTTTTCAGCCATTCTACCGAACACTTCAATTTGACGAGCTTCAAATTCAGGTTTCAATGTAATATAAGGATTTTCCCAATCTCCGCGAACTCCTAGACGGCGGAATTGAGAACGTTGGTTGTCAATTTGCTCATACGCATACTTCTCACAAAGCTCACGGAATTCCGCAACAGTCATTTCTTTACGCTTTACACCTTTATTAGTCAACGCTTGCTCGATTGGTAATCCGTGTGTATCCCAGCCTGGTACATAAGGTACATGGTAACCAGTCATGGAACGATGGCGAGCAATCATATCTTTTAATACTTTGTTTAAAGCGTGCCCGATATGAATATCTCCGTTAGCATATGGAGGTCCATCATGTAAAACGAATTCTGGGCGATCCGCTGTACGCTCTAGCTGTAATTTGTTAATGTCCATTTGATCCCATTTTTCTTGGATTTTTGGTTCATTTGCAGGTAAATTTCCGCGCATTGGGAAATCTGTTTTCGGCATCAATAATGTGTCTTTGTACTCCATTTAAATTCCTCCTAAATTGTTTGCGTAAGCGCCTAGTCGAAGGACTACTGTCTAAGTTCGCGATCTTTTTTCGCGACTGCATAACCTGCTTCCTGCAGGCCTCCGACAGGCAAATGTTTTTTTAAAAACAAAAAAAACCCTCATCCCCAAAAAGGGACGAGAAGTTTATGCTCGCGGTACCACCCTACTTGCGATTATTTTAGAAATCGCCGCTTAGTATGCCATAACGGGACATAAACCGAGGACACTTACTTTGTTTTTGGGTATCCTTGCTCCAAAGTGATAATCTAAAATATTTTCATTGCTTGGGCTCTCACCATCCCCAAGTCGCTTATTCGAAACTATATTAGACGTCTTTTTCAACGCATATTTATATGATATGAAATCATTATAGAAAATGTAAGTCCAACAGTCAAGAATTGTATTATTCTTCTGTTGCCGAAACGCGATCCAGACTTTCTGTATCCACATCGTACTCCATTAAATGGTTCCAATCATCTGTATTGATAAGATCCAATTGTGCTTCTACTAGCATTTTAAATCGATTGCGGAAAACCTTTGACTGTTTTTTCAGTTCCTCAATTTCTATCGCAACTCTTCTTGCCTTGGATAGTGCTTCATTGACAATTCGATCCGCATTTTTTTCTGCTTCTTTTACGATTAACTTCGCTTCTTTTTGAGAGTTTCTTCGTACTTCTTCAGCAGCTTCTTGAGCAACAACGATTGACTTATGCAAAGTCTCTTCAATCGATGTGAAATGCCCAACTTTTTCGCTTGAAGATTTTAATTTGGTTTCTAGATCTTTTTTTTCTTTTATTAGGATTTCAAGATCTTTCATTATTTGATCAAGGAATTCGTTTACTTCATCTTCATTGTATCCACGAAAACCTTTACTAAACTCCTTGTTATGTATATCAAGTGGTGTTAATGGCATTTGTTCCATCTCCTTTGACTAGACTATCATTCGTCTCTCTATTATACATTTACGACAGAGGGAAAACATCTAAATTTCTAAGATTGTTGTATATATTTATTTTTTTTGCTCTAAACGACCTATTTGGAGTCGAATTTTATCTTTTTTTGTTCTTCCTTCCATCATTAATAACTTAACTCGTCCTAATCCACGAATAGAAAGTAAATCAAGCTCCTGCAGTTCCAAAGATGGTTGATCTTTCTCTGCCCAGTTCACTTTCACTTTCCCACCGGAAATAAGAGAAGCAGATTTTTGACGAGAAATATTAAAAACAGCAGAAAGCACTGTATCTAATCGTAAAGAGCTTACTGTTAAAGTCTCGGTTAACCATTCTTCTGATTGGTCAAAATAGTTTTCCGGATCCTCCACTAATTCCATTTGTACCTTCACTTTTCCGATTGACGTGAAGTTCGCTCGTACATAGTCTAGTACTTCCGAAGCTACAACAAATTGAATAGCACCATCTACTACTCGGATATCCCCAAATTTACTTCGGTCAATTCCTAACGACATCATGGCCCCTAGTACGTCCTTATGCTTCAGCGTAACAAACTTTGTCGGGTATTTTACTTCCACAACAGCCATCGAGAAGTCTTCGGTTGTTGGTGCAAAATAAGAAGGGTACAATAAAACCCTTTTTCGTTCTGCTTGATCCAGCGCACCATCCGCTTCTGATTCAATTACTTCATATTGTCTTCGAATAGAGTCTACGATAAATTGTTGTCTTGGATCTAAGAAATCAGTCAGCTTCGGTGCATATCTATTTTCTACTTCATGCATCATGCTCACGGCTTGCTCTATAAAAGGCTGCTCTTCTTTTCTAAAATGCTGTAATACATGCTCCATTTGAGTTTATCTCCTTATGTATATTGAACTCCCCCACTTTACCTTCGATTAAGCGTTCATCTGCTCTTCATTAGTGGGGCATTGGACAACTTTCCTTCTAAGGTGGGCGAAAACTATTCAAAAAAGTGGCTTGGCCTATAACTCCTATATCTATCCACATAGCTGAATTTGTTTTAGAATTTGTCTGTTGCGATAGATACAAAGATATTTACGAGATCATTCTTTGTGCTAATTGTATACCCATCCACTTTCCGAGTTAAGGTTGTTATTAGTAGTTTTCCATGATTGTAACATTTTCATACATTTGTTTTATTGAAGGACAAGTCCGCTGACCGTTGATACTTGTCCATCTGTACAATCGTTTTTGGGAGAGGGTCTTGTCTTCTTTCAGAAATGACAAAAACCCCACGAATGTGAGGTTTAAATGAATGCTAGAAGAAGATACGCTACCCCACTCATTGCAAGCCTTAAAGCAAAGATAGCAACAATTGGAGAGATATCAATCATACCTATTGGAGGAATGATTTTACGGAATATATCTAAATATGGATCGCAAATTCTTCCTAAAAACCTTCCGACAGCAGATTGTTGGATACTCGGCACCCATGACATTAATATATAGATGATCAATGCATACGTATATATTGTCACCGCTTGATTTAACAAGTTTAAAAATAAAATCATATTTTAGAATGCTCCTCTATTAATCTAAATCGTTATAATAATAATCCGAAATGGCTCCTGCTACTTCTACAGAATCTGGGGCACAAAGGAAAATATCAGTACCGACTCGTTGGATGTCTCCACCTAAAGCGTACACGGTTCCACTCAAAAAGTCGATGATTCTGATTCCTTGGTCTTTGTCAATTCGTTGTAAATTTACAATGACTGCTTTTTTATTTTTTAAGTGTTCGGAAATATCTTGAGCTTCTGCATATACACGTGGCTCAATCAAAATTACTTTAGAAGACTTTTGCACATTTTGGATGCTGACTAAATTTGGTACAGGCATTTCTTTAGGTGTCGTATTAAATTTACGCTCTTTCACAGGGGACTTAACCGGTTGTTGTCGCATTTGACTTTCTACTGGTTGTTGCTGAGGTTTTGGTTGCTGTGCTACTGAAGTTTCTTCCTCTTCATCTAAGTAGAAGAAATTTTTCATCCAGTTTTTCATGCTCATTTAATTTCCTCCCTCTCTTTACCTACTAATGCTGTTCCGATTCTAACAAATGTAGCACCTTCCTCAATTGCAATTTCATAGTCTCCGGACATTCCCATGGATAGCTCCGTACAAGGTGCATGAATTAACTGTTTTTCTGCAATTTTTTCTTGTAGAGCTTTTAGCTGACGAAAGACATTACGGATAACGGAATGATCGTCTGTATTGGGAGCCATTGTCATCAATCCAACGACACGAATACGGGAGTAATTTTCTAATTCACTTATAAAATCCTCTGCTTCTAAGATAGAAAGACCATGTTTAGATTCTTCTTCCGAAACATTTACTTGTACAAAACAATCTATCTTTGAAGTTGCTCTTTTTTCAATTTCATCTGCTAAACTGATGCGGTCAAGTGAATGTAAATAATCCACTTCATTGATGACTGACTTTACTTTTCTCGTTTGCAGCGTTCCTATGTAATGCCATTTGACATTGTCTGAAATGGCATCTAATTTGTTCTTTAATCCATCCGGTCTATTTTCCCCCAAATGGGTTATGCCGGTAGCGATTACTTCTTTTGTACGACCCACGGAAACTTCTTTCGTCACTGCAATAATCGTTACATCCTCTACTTTTCGTTCAGAACGGTTACATGCTTCTTGAATTTGTTGTTTTATTTGTTTTAAATTTTGCTGTACGTTTGTCATATGAAAACCAACTTTTCATCATTTGTTTTTGTTTATTGTATCAATGAAACACTGATTTATCAATGATGAAACATGCCCTATTCTATGTTTCTCGAAACAATTATTACATCTTTACCAATAATAGCTATATTTTGAACTGCAATTTTTTTAGTTTCTCTTTTTTTGTTAAAGAATGCTGGATAAGATCCATTTGTTTCTACGATAAATGAAGTAATATAACCGCTCTCTTTATCAATTTCCGCATCGACTATAAATCCTAATAATTGCCCACTACTCGCTTCAATTACTTCTTTTTGTTGCGCATCTGAAAATTTCATCGTCAACCTCCTTTTACCACATTGTATGAACGAAATCGAAAAAAAACGCTTCTTCTATGCAGAAAAAGCGTTTCGCCTATTTATCGTTGAAAATTTTTCAACATATATTCATTTTGGATTCAAATGGCTTTGTATCGTAGACAATGCACTTTTTTCTAAGCGGGAAATTTGTGCTTGGGATAATCCTAAGTCTGTAGCAATTTCCGTTTGTGTAGCCCCGTAGTAAATTCTTTTCGTTAATATTTTTTTCTGTCTTGCATCGAGATTTTGGAAACTTTCTTTTACCGTAAAATAGGTTACCCATTGTTCTTCGGATACATCATTATCACACAATTGGTCCATCATATATATAGCGTCTCCTCCGTCACTAAAAATAGGTTCCTGGAGAGAAACTGGATCTTGAATAGCATCCAAGGAAAGTAATATATCTTCCACTGGTATTTCTAATATTTTCGATAGATCATCCAGTGTTGGTTCTTGTAAATGTTCATTTATATATTGTTCTTTTGCTTTCATCGCTTTGTAGGCAATATCTCGTAACGATCTAGAAACGCGTACAGAGTGATGATCGCGTAAATGTCTTTTAATTTCTCCAATAATCATCGGAACCGCATACGTGGAAAAACGAACGTTATGCTTTAAGTCAAAGTTTTCAATTGACTTAATGAGTCCAATACATCCAACCTGGAACAGATCATCTGCTTGTTCTCCGCGGTAGGCAAAACGTTGAACAAGACTTAGTACTAGCCTTAAATTACACATAACTAGTTCTTCCTTAACCGACTCTTCACCTGCTTGTAACCTGATAAACAATTCTTTCATTTCTTCATGCTTAAGTAAAGGAAGCTTAGATGTATCAATGCCGCATAATTCTACTTTTGTTCTCGTCATAGATCTTCCTCCGGACTTTTTAATTGGTTCTTAATCAGTTTGTCCTGAGGAGTGAAGATTATTCCGAGACGCCAAATCCAATTTCAACCATTAAGCAATTGGTTCGTTTAGCAGCTCTTTTAAATCTAATATTATTTTCTTTTCTAAGCGAGATATATAAGACTGTGAAATACCCAAATGATCCGCAACTTCTTTTTGTGTCATTTCTTCTTTTCCATTCAAACCAAAACGACATTGCATTATATACTTTTCCCTATTTCCAAGTAGATTAATCGCTTCAAACACATGTTGTCGCTCTAGCTTTTTTTCTACATCTTCAATAATCAAATCCTCACTAGTTCCTAATATATCGGATAAAAGCAATTCATTGCCATCAGAATCAGAGTTTAACGGTTCATCGAAAGAAACTTCTGATTTCATTCGATTCGTTTTTCTTAAATGCATTAAAATTTCATTTTCAATACATCTGGATGCATATGTAGCAAGTTTAATCCCTTTATCCAGATTAAATGTTTCCACCGCTTTAATAAGTCCAATTGAGCCAATACTAATAAGATCTTCTATATTCGTGTTCGTTTGATCAAACCTTCTGGCAATATACACGACAAGCCTTAAATTTCGTTCTATAAGTACGTCTCTTGCATGCTCGTCTCCCTCCATAAAAGCTAAAAGCATTTCACGTTCTTCTTCTCTTGTGAGCGGCTTAGGAAGAGACTCATTTCCTCCAATATAATGTACGCCACTTCTTCTAAATGATATTATCCAATAATATAATCTTCTTAGTAATCTCAACAGCATTATCTAACACTCCTTTTCTTTAAATGAAAATAGGAAGAACTATGCAGAATTCCATCTGCACCGTGTGGAAATTTATCTTTTACTCTTGTCATGACAATATATCCTTTAGGTAATGACAGATCATTTACTATCCAGTCCTCGTACTTTATCCCAATGACCCATGTTTTCTCTTTTTGTATTGTAGATATTGGTATTAAACGTAATTTGGTAGCATATTCTTTGGAGAGTTTGTCAAGTCCTTTATCTTTTTCAAACTCCCAGTCACTAATAGCTTGAAACAATTCTTTTGGTAGCACATCTTGTAACACTTCTGATGCAACGAAATGTACTGGATCATTTGAAAGTGGTTCTTTACATACATTTCCCGAGTCAATAAAAAGAGTTAGCTCCTTTGTTTCGCCATACAAAGTTATATGCGATGTATATAGTAACTCTCTTTCTGCATTTGATATGTTGAGATGTAGCACATGTTTTGTTAAGAAATAAAGCCCACCAATTGCGATTAATGCGAAATTCACCATCATAAAAGCACTGTTACTTTTGCTGTACATTGGTGCTATTGCAGTTAATAAGCCTCCAGCGAAAATGCTAGCAAGTAATGTGAGTGTAATCGCTTTAACGATTTGTGTGCGTTTCTTCCAAAAGGCGATGCCGATCATCACAAAAAATGATAAAAATATTGTACTTACGTGATGAGAGAAGATGACTGTAATCACTCCAGCAACAAAAGCTGAAAGGAATAAATATCTTTTTTGGTTTTCAATCCAACCAATTTTGTTCGCAAATGCTAACACGGTATAGTTGAAAAAAGTATTCGTTGCGATCATGACTTCCGCGTACATGATTCTCCCTCCTTTTTTACTAAATGGTACCATGTCATTTATAAAAACTTTGTCAAAAGAACGGTCGAAAAGCTTCTTTTTTAACGACAAAAAACCATAATAAAAAGTATCTATTTTCAGGGGAGTGCGCAGTATAGGGAAACTGCGACGTAGTGAGTTGAATGATGTGTCCACTGGAATTTCCGCTACAGGGTGGACGCTTTCCGCGGGCACGGCTTCAATCTCCTCGGAGCTCCGAAAACAAATGCTCCTGCGATTACTCGTCGCAAAGACATTGTTCAAACAAAGTTCGACCAATGTCTTTCCTGCGGGGCTTTCAGCTCGTACTGTTCCCGCCGGAGTCGCCACCCCTTCGCTACAATTCAATAGAGTTTGCTATTTACTCCATAATGAGACACTAAATTTAGTACTATGTTGCATTTTCTATGGGTGAAAACCTTTGATTAATGGAATAAGATATACTCTCTAGTCATTTTTATCACTTATTGGGAGCTGCCATTGCTTGAATGGCTAATAGCAACCTTTCCAATAACTTATACTGTACATAAAATGATTCTAAAGTAAGAAACTGCTTGACAGTTGTAAATAAATTAAATAGCTTTTTGCAATGAATTATGGATTAGTCAGCAAGTTCTATTGATTGAAGCGCAAGGCGGCGACACCTGCGGGATCAGCGGGACAGGTGAGACCCCGCAGGAGCGTGCGACGAGGAGGCTCACCGCCCGCCCCGCGGTAAGCGTCCGCCTGGAGCGGAAATCAATTGACTTTGCCGTATCTCTTTACGACGCAGTTTCCGTATACTACTCTTCAAAGGAACAATCTCGACCCTGTTTGAATTGAAAAATTTACATACTAAAAAAACTATCTCCAAATCGAATTTGGAGATAGCTTCATCTGTAACTAATAATTAGCGACGTTGACGGTTTCTTAAGAATGTTGGGATATCTAGTGCATCCTCTTGTGGATGGTTAGACACTTGACGTTCTTGACGTTCATGTTGCATTGGTTGTTGTATTTCTTCTTTACGTTGTTCACGAATTGGAGGAGTTGGAGCAGCTTGTTGTGTTCTACTTCCACCAAAACCTGAGCTTCTTGGCTGTTTTTGCATAATTAGTTCTTCGTTGAAGCCAGTCGCAATTACCGTAACAACAATTTCATCCTTCAGGTTATCATTTATAACCGAACCGAAGATCATATTTACTTCTTCATCCGAAGCTGATGCTACGATATCAGCTGCTTCCTGTACTTCGAATAAACTTAGGTTAGATCCACCTGTAATATTCATCAGCACTCCAGTTGCACCATCAATTGATGTTTCAAGTAATGGGCTGGAAATTGCTTTTTTCGCTGCTTCCGCCGCACGGTTTTCACCTGAGGAAATACCAATACCCATAAGTGCTGCACCTTTATCGGACATAATTGTTTTCACATCCGCAAAGTCCAAGTTGATAAGTCCTGGTACAGCGATTAAATCGGATATACCTTGAACCCCTTGGCGTAGTACATTATCTGCTTCTCTAAAAGCTTCAAGCATTGGCGTATTTTTATCTACGATTTCTAATAAGCGGTCATTTGGAATAACGATTAAAGTATCTACCGCTTCCTTCATCATGCTGATACCACCAACCGCTTGAGTAGAACGCTTACGGCCTTCAAAAGTAAATGGACGTGTTACTACACCAACAGTTAATGCACCTAAATCACGTGCAATTTGAGCGATTACAGGAGCAGCACCAGTACCAGTACCTCCACCCATTCCAGCTGTAACGAATACCATGTCTGCGCCTTTTAGTGCTTCTTCAATTAGTTCCTTGCTTTCTTCTGCGGCTTTTTTACCGACCTCTGGATTTGCACCTGCTCCTAACCCACGAGTAAGCTTACCACCGATTTGTAATTTCACTTCGGCTTCTGACATTTTTAAAGCTTGTGCATCCGTATTAACAGCGATAAAGTCTACTCCTTGAACTCCATGCTCAATCATTCGATTAACCGCGTTATTACCGCCGCCACCTACTCCAATAACTTTAATAACGGCTAATTGATCTTCGTTTGTTTCAAATTCTAACATGCTATTGCCTCCTATATTCTCTCAGCTATGATAAAGGTTTTGTTATTCAAAAAATTTGTCGAAAAATTTCTTCGCTTTTGACATTGCGCTTTCTTTGTTATCATTTGTCGAATTTTGAACAGTTTGTTTTTGTTTTTTAGGAATTGAAACTGCTTCACTACTAGCCATTTGTGCTAATGCTTGGCTATTACCAATTTTACCATAGAAAAGATCTTCTTTATAGGCATATCTTATAAGACCAACAGCAGTTGTATATTGAGGTTCGCGTACTCCAATATAATCTGGCGTATACAATCTCACTCTTGTTTGTAGAATATGTCTCGCTAATTGACCTATTCCATCCAATTTAGAAACGCCCCCAGTTATTACTACACCACCAGGTAGGTCTTGGAGACCCATTCTATAAAACTCTTCTAACACCAATTCGAATAATTCTTCTAGACGAACACCGATGATTTCTGCAATATACCGCTGAGAATATTGCTCTTTCATATCGGCTCCAATTACTGGAACTTCAAACAGTTCATCGTCGGAAGCATCATCGTAAAAAGCATGTCCATATTTTAATTTAATCATTTCTGCTTGTTCCGTCGGTGTTTTTAAAACAATTGAAAGGTCTTTTGTAATATGCTCCCCACCTACAGGTATCACAGAAGTATTGATTAAATGTCCTTCACTGAAAATGGCAATTGTAGTTGACCCACCACCAATATCAATATAGGCAGTACCATGATTTTTTTCATCTTCTGTTAAAGCAAAATGACCAGCTGCAAGTGGTTGCAAATATATCTCTCTAATTTGCAGGCCGGCTTTTTCCACACACCGCAACACATTATGTAAAATTGTTTTCGATGTTGTCATCATAATACCGTCTAGCTCGAGGCGAGTTCCGATCATACCGCGTGGGTCTTTTATTTCTTCTAGATGATCCACAATAAATTGCTTTGGTGCAATATTGATTAGTTCTCTTTCTGGCGGGATAGACATTACTTGAGCAGATTCAATGACACGTTCCAAATCCCCATCAGTAATTTCTCTATCTTCTCTATTTACAGCTACTACGCCTTTAACGTTTTGTATATTTGCTAAATTTGCTGGAATTCCTAGAACGATTTCATGGATAGCCATTCCAATCATTCTTTCCGCTTCACTAATTGCTTTTTTAATAGACTGAACAGTTGCGTCTATATCGACAATGGTGCCCTTTCGAATCCCATTTGATTTTACATTACCTACACCTATAACATGCAGCGAGTCATCATTCATTTCTCCTATTAAAACTTTAATCGAAGACGACCCGATATCTAGTGATACATACAATTCTGATTGATTCAACCCGTGGCACCTCCTATTTGCTCTTTAACTATTATTCTAGTGTAAAAACCTTATAAAGTCTAAAACTTTATAGTTCTTCGAGTTTAATATTCAAATTTTTCGTACATATTGCTCATGCATTTTTTCTTTCTGACCATTTTGTCAATAGCATTCGACGAATCACTGCTATATTTTGAAACAGACGAACGCCAAACGCAAAAATAGCAGCCAAATATAAATCGACTCCAAGATGAACTCCTAAAAACGCAAGCGCTGCTGCAAGTCCTATATTGAAGAAAAATCCCGTTACAAATACCTTATCGTCATATACATGCTGTAATTGAGCCCTAATACCTCCAAAAAGCGTATCTAGAGCCGCTAGTACCGCAATAGACAAATAGCTTTCATATATTTCTGGAATTTGGATATCTGTTAAAAGTCCAAGGGAAATCCCGAGTATTAAACCTAATAATGGCAGCCACATGCGTTACTCTCCTCCTGGAATCTCTTTTAAGAATTGATTGTTTACGGATTGGTCATAACCAGAAATAGTAAGTTGGTTTTCTGGATCACCGATTTCTAGCGTTAGATTATCGATATAAAAGTCATCACCAATAGCCGAAGCCTCTAATTGATTATACATTTTTTTAGCATCTTCAAATGTTGAGGTACCAATTTTGATTGTAAAAGGGGCATTTTTTATTGCTAAGTTGTTTACAGTTGTTTTCCCATTTACATCTCTTATTGCTGACGAATAAATCATGCGTTTTCCGTCAATTTCTACGGCTTTTGCTTTAAACCGATTAATCTCATTGATCAATCGAATAAGTAAATCGGGCGAAATTCCTTCAATCGCTTGTCCCATTGCGATGCTTTCTAAGGATGGCTTCACAGTGATGGTAAGCCCTGGGCCATTAAACGCTTCTAGTCCAATATCTTTTTTCAATTGGTTCACTGTATCATTTAAAGCTATTTCTGGACTTTCATTGCGCATATTTTCGTATTTACCAATTGTTTGTTCTAGCATGCGCACTTCCGATAATAACTCCGAATGTAATTCAGTTTCTCTAGCAAGCTCCTGACGAATAGCCCAAATGTCTCTCGTGTCTCTCGCTTCTGGATTTTTGACGGTATTATATTGAACAGCTAACATAAAACCAACTATTAACAAAATGATTGTAAACCGAATATAGACGGCTTTTTTCATTATTCGGCCTCCTTTATTTTGTTAGCTTTTTTCGTCCCGAAGTGCAGGCATTGTTATGTTTCCTTTCTCTTCTACCGTCACGACAATATTATCACTTGTTAGCTGGTCTAAGACGCCACCTCCTAGATGGACAGATGCTAATAGTACTGCGGGATCTCCTACTGCTTCGATTGTAAACGGTGCTGGAAATGTCTTTCCGTCTATCGTTATAACAGGGCCTGTACAACGAATAAACGAATTTGCTCGAAGTCTTTGTCCATTAATAGAAATTGCTTCTGCTCCCGAAATTTTCAATTCGTTTACCACTTTAAACACATGACTCTCATGGACAATATAATCATTTGGATTTTCTTGGGACGGGTTATATGCACCATCTTCTAATGATACCGCGATTCCCTTTCCTTGTGACGGTATATCCCCCATTAATAATCTTAACTTCTCTGCTTCTTTTACTAATGCCTCTGCACTTTCTTCACTATTCGCAAACTTTTGCTCCAACTCACGAATCGCTTGCTGACTTTCATTTATTTCCTCTGTGAGTTCCTTATTTCTTTCTTTTTGTTCAATTAATTCTTCTCTATATTTGGTCTGTTCTAAAAAACTTTCGCTTGTACTATTTCTTTCCGATTCATTTTCTACGGCAATACTATAGGAATAGGCAAGTATAAAGCCTAAAACTAAACTTACTAAGGAGATAAGTATTCGCCCACGAGAAGGTATTTTAAGGAGTTTGTTCCTCTTCTTCAAGCTCTGTCGCCTCCTCGTTGATTTCTTCATTGTGCAATTCTACATATGGTTGAAAGAATGAGCCAACCTCTAGGTCAATAGTGCCTTTTACATCCGGATTTAACTGCGATACGATAGATGGATAATAATTCATCTTTTCGGCAAAGGATGGAATAATAGCTTTTATTTCATTGCCATCATTCATAAATACTTGTATCGAGTATTTATCATTTTCTGTTGGCGTATAAATGATTTGTGAAATAGTTAGCAATACTTCTGGTTGTAGGTTAGCTAATTCTTTTATTAACCTTAAACGAACTTTTTCTTCTTTAAATCCGGAAAAAATCGGTCCTTCAAAAGGTAAGACTTGTCCTCCTGTATCAATCACTTTGCCATTTTCTAAAATAATACTAAGTACTCCTTCTTTTTCCTCGTATCCAATTTGTTTGTATTCCTCCACTTGGATATGTACTTCCGTGAGCCAGTTGCGTTTTACGTGAGCAGATTTTATCCATTCATTTTGTGCTAAGTTTTTTTCAATATTCTTTTCTTTAAAACCCCACATTGAATCGCCCAATTTTAATGTACTTTGTTTAATGTACGTTTCTTTTGGAACGAGTACAGCACCTTTTAACTCAATGGACTGTACTTGACTATAATCAGATTGAAAATAGAGAACGATTAAGAGAGTCGTGACAAAGAGAAAAAGTAGAATGGAAAACTTTTTGTTTGTCCTGCGTCTCCTACGTTCTTTTAAAGTGGGTATACGATCTTCAATATCGATGATTTTTTCCATTCTACCGCCTCCCTTCTTGTATAGATGTATTTGCTAGATTGAATATAATCCCGATAATAATCCAAGTCATGACAAGAGAGGAACCACCATAGCTTATAAACGGTAAAGTCACACCCGTTACAGGAAGCAGCCCTGTCACAACTCCCATATTCAAAAACGTTTGAACAGTTAACAAAGAAGTGAATGCGATAATCATTAACTGTGCTTCTCTCGTTTTGGATTTAGCGGCCATCATAAAGCTTGTCGTAAAAAAAGTTAGAAAAGCAATGATAACGATTAACCCACCTATAAAACCTGTCTCTTCTAACAAAATAGAAAAGATAAAATCATTTTGAGGTTCTGGTAAGTATAAAAACTTTTGTCTACTATTACCGTATCCAAATCCAAACAATCCAGCTGGCCCTATAGCAAGTAACGATTGAATCGCCTGGAACCCAGAACCTAAAGGATCCTTCCATGGATCTAGAAAAGCTTGAATTCGGACAAGTCTATATGGTGCAGAAATGATCAATGCTATGAAACCAATGATACCAACTCCACCAATTGCCAAGAAAAACTTGATAGACAGACCAGCGGCGAACAGTAAAAAGAATACCGCCATCACTAACACAAATGCAGATCCAAAATCCGGTTGAAGCATGATTAAACTAATTGGTATTAGCAGTAAAATAGCACTTTGAAAATACACTACTTTTTTCGGCTTCTTATCATTAGCCAAAGCACCCGCTAATACACCTAATACAGAAATTTTAGCAAGTTCTGCTGGCTGAAAATTCATAAATCCTAATGGAATCCAACTTTGAGAACCATTTCTAACTACACCTATTCCAGGAATTAATACCCCTATTAATAATACGATAGAAATTAAATATAAAATTTGCCAAAATGTAGGAATACGGATAATGCTTTTATTTCGGATAAAAAAAGCTACAGCAATACCTACGATTAAATAAGTCGCTTGTTTAATGGCAAATGGCATTTGCCCTTTATAATGGACTTCACTCCAGTAAGAACCAGCAGAATGGACAAATAGAATACCAATAACTGATAAAAATAGGACGGAGGAAACAAATAATACTTTACTTTTAACTTCCGATTATTTCATCCTTTCGTTACTCTTTCAAAGAAATAACTTTTTCAATAAACTCATCGCCACGTAACTCAAAGCTTGCGTATTGATCCCAGCTTGCACAAGCAGGTGATAATAATACGACATCTCCTGCATCTGATAGTTTAATACCTTCATCAATAGCTTCCACTAAATTATTTACGCGAATAACCGTCGGAATAGATTGCTCTTCTCCGAACTTTTGCAAACGTTCTGCAGTTTCCCCGTAATGGATCAATGCTTTTACATGATGTAAATAAGGAATTAACTCATCAAAAGAATGGCCTCTATCCACACCACCCGCGAGTAAAATTATCGGTTCTGAAAAACCTTCCAATGCACTTTTAGTTGCCAATGCATTCGTCGCCTTAGAATCATTGTAAAATTTTCTGTTATTCCATTCTCGAATAAATTGCGTGCGATGTTTTACGCCGTGAAAAGTAGAAAGAACAGCCTTAATATCTTCAATAGAACAATCCATAATAAGTGCTGTAGCAGTTGCTGCTAAGACATTTTCTAAATTATGTTTGCCTCGAAGTGCAATGATAGATCTTTCAAATACTTTTTCGCCATTCCAATAGACGAACTGATCGTCCGCGCTTATACCATCTTTCGTCTTATGGCTAACATAAAACGGGACTTTCATCGCCTTACTCTTCCCGGCATATTCCTTCACGATCTCTTGCTCACCGTTGTAAATAAACCAGTCAGATGCATCTTGTTTTTTCGTAATATTAAATTTTGCATCTGTATATTCCTTGAAATCCGAATGGTAATCTAAATGTGCTTCATATAAGTTCATCAAAATAGAAATTTTCGGTTTCAATTGTTCAGTTCCCATTAGCTGAAATGATGAAAGCTCTGTTACGATCGTATTTTCTTTGGAAGCTTCTTTTGCGACACTACTAGCAACGGTTCCAATATTACCAGCGATCAATGGTTGTTTTTGTCCTTGTTTAAGTATCTCAAAGATAAGTGTAGTCGTGGTTGTTTTACCATTCGATCCTGTAATCCCAATCATCGGTGCATCACTTATACGATAGGCAAGCTCCACTTCTGTCCAAACCGGTATGCCTCTTCTTTTTGCCTCCGCAATAACGGAGTTTGTATAAGGAATACCAGGGTTCTTTACTATAAGACTGAATCCCTCGTCTAAAAGATCCTCTGGATGGCTCCCACATATAACTGTTAAGCCTTTAGAAAGTAAATACTGGGCATTTTCGTTTTCATCGAAAGGTTTTGCATCATTGACTGTTACAAAGGCACCTAAATCATGCAAAATTTCGGCCGCAGCCGTACCACTTTTAGCCAAACCTAATACTAATATTTTTTTATGATAGACAATTGGTAACTGTTTCACTTTATAAAACCTCCATCAATACAACAATCATAGCGGCAACAAAACCAACTGCCCAAAATACAGTTACAATTTTGCGCTCATTCCAACCAGAAAGTTCAAAATGATGGTGAATCGGACTCATTTTAAAAATACGCTTTCCAGTTGTTTTAAAACTAATTACTTGTAAAATAACGGACAAAGTCTCTACTACAAAAACGATACCAATGATTAGTAACATTAGCTCTTGCTTGACTAAAATAGATACCATTGCAAGCGAACCACCTAATGCCAGCGATCCAGTATCACCCATAAATACTTTTGCCGGATTCTTATTGAATAATAGAAATCCTAATAGAGCCCCAGCCACGCTAAAAGCGAAAATAGCTATGTCTGTCTGTTCAAAAGTAAGTGCTAGCACAGCAAATGTTACAAAAGCAACAGAAGCAGTTCCGGACACTAGACCGTCTAAACCATCTGACAAATTCACTGCATTTGAAAATCCTACTAACCAGAATATTAGAAATGCTACATAAAATTGACCAAGTGAGAAATCAACATTCGTAAATGGAATGGCAAGAGTGGTATCAAAAGGACCTAATTTTAATAAAAAATAAGCAATAATGGATATAACAATTTGGCCAATCAGCTTCTGAATTGACGTTAGTCCAAGATTTCTTTTTAATACAACTTTGATAAAATCATCCAAAAATCCAATAGCCCCAAATCCAACTAAAATGATGAGCAATACGATCGATTGCGTCGTTAACTTATCGAAGTAAAACGAAAGACCTATCGTAGAGACAATAATGGAAGTGATAAAAATAAGTCCTCCCATTGTTGGCGTTCCTGCTTTTTTGTGATGCGATTCCGGTCCTTCTTCTCTAATACTTTGACCAAACTTCATCTTCCTTAAATAAGGAATTACAATTGGTGCAAGAATGACCGATAAAAGAAAACTAACAAATAGTGTAATAATCGTTGCAGATAATGTCATGAAAAAATCTCCTTAATTGCCATCAACTATAGCTGAATGTTCCATAGTTATTTATTTTTAAAATTGGTTATTTCGTATATACATGTATCGTTCCATCAATAGGTATGAGACTATCTTCTTTTGGTAACTGGGTAAGTATTTCATCTCCCTCACCATGCCAAACTATTGAAAATGGATACATATAGGACGTTACTTCTTTTTTCTTTATACCTACTAAGTTTGGAACGCGAACTTGTTCAACGTCTCCCCATCTGTATTCTTTTTCTAATTGTTTACCACCACCGGTAACTTCCAATGAATCCTCGATGATTTGCCCAACAATTGGTGCTGCAATAGTAGACCCAAATACCGTAGAACTCTTCGGATTATCAATTGCAACGTATACAACGATTTCTGGGTTATCCGCCGGTGCAAAACCTATAAAAGATACGATATATTCCCCTTCTGCGTATCTACCGTTTATAACCTTTTGGGCAGTTCCAGTTTTTCCGCCAATTCGTAAACCATCTCTATAAGCATTTCTTCCCGATCCTAACGCTACAACATGTTCTAGCGCATCTCGAACTTTTGCAGAAGTTTCTTCGCTGATTACTTGTTTTTTCATCTCTGGCTCGGTAGTCGATAAAATATCGTTTGTTTCACCGTCTAGCACATTTTTTACAATATACGGTTTATACAAATAACCACCATTTACCGCTGCAGCAACCGCCTGCACTTGTTGAATCGGTGTTACGGAAATACCTTGACCGAATGATGTAGTCGCATGTTCAACAGGACCGTAACGATCTTTACTAAATAGAATGCCCGTCGATTCTCCAGCCATGCCTGATTCTGTCGATTTTCCAAAACCAAAATTTCGAATATACTCTTGGAGCTTTTCAGGACCAACTCTTCTGCCTAGTTCGATAAAACCTGGGTTACAGGAGTCTTGAACGACTTCTAAGAAAGTTTCATCCCCATGCCCTTGCCTTTTCCAACAACGCAGCCTAGTACCTTCTACCATTACGTATCCTGGATCAAAAAAATGATCATTCTCTAAATCTACTACATTTTCTTCGAGTGCAGCACTCAGTGTAATTATCTTAAATGTAGAGCCGGGTTCAAATGTCATCCATACTGGTAAATTACGATTATAAATAGTAGAATCCACATCCTGATAATTAGCAGGATCAAAGTTTGGAGCAGAAGCAAGTGCGAGTATCTCTCCTGTTTTAGGATTCATCGCTATACCAATAGCTTGCGTCGCATCATACTGCTTCATCGCTTGAGAAAGTTCTCTTTCAACTACTTGTTGTATGTTCATATCAATCGTTAGCTGTACATGATTACCTTTCGTACCATTCTTCCAACCGTCGTCCACATGCGGTAGTGGAATTCCTTTTGCATCCGTATACATCCGAATGGCCGATTCTTTTCCTGTTAAAACAGCATCGTATTGATATTCAATTCCTGCAAGTCCTTGTGTATCATAACCGGTAAAGCCTAGCAATCTAGATAGCATCTCTCCATGTGGATAGTCTCTTATGTAGTCGACGCCTGAATATAAACCTTTAATATTCTTATCTTGTATTTCCATCGCTAGTTCAGTAGAAATATTTTTACCTGCTGGTGCAATTTTTATGATACTCTCTCTTTTATTTATTTGTTCCAACAGCTTTTCTTTATCCATTTCAATAAGCGGTGCGATTTGATCTGCTACTTGTTCTGGATCTTTGTTTTGAGAAGGCATGTAAAATAACGTCGGAGCAAGCTTATTACCTACAATGACTTCTCCATTTCTATCCAATATATTCCCTCGCAGTGATGAATAAGGAAGTTCTCGATCCCAGCTCTCTTTTGCTTTTGACGTCAATTCATCAAATTGAAAAAATTGTAGCTGTATTAATTTAGCTCCAACCATCACAAACAGAATAATCGTTATTAACCAAATCATTCGCAGTCGGATCATTTGCTTTAGTTTAGAAATGCCATTTTCTCCTTTTACTCGTTTTAGATAACGTATGAGAAAATGACAATAACTATTCTATTTCTCTTTATATAACTCTTAATCCTGCGGTAGTTCTTCCACTAATTCCTCTTCCGAAGGAGCAACATCTGTTACTTCTTCAGGTGTCGCTAACTGGACAACGACAGGCGTTTCGCTGGAAACAATGGAGCCAGCTGTCAAACTTTGCTCTGTTACAAAGCCTTCCCCATTAATTTCAATAGGAATATTCGCTAATGTTTTATATATCATTAAATTACGCTTTGACCAACCTGTAAAATTTGGTAACTGAATTTCCCCTTGTCCTTTAATAAACACCGTGCCACTTGAAATAATAGAAGTACCAGCAGCTGGATATTGCTCCGTTACATTTTCTTCCTGACCAATTATAACAGTTTTCAAACCTTGTGACTCTAGCATACTTTGGCTTTCAACAATATTTTTACCAACAACGTTTGGCATTTCTATTGGACTAGCAAGCTCCAGATTTTCAGGCTGAACGTTTAAGTATTTTAGACTTTTTTCTGTTACTGTATTAAATACATCCGCAACTGGTTGTGAGCCAGACTCCGTTAACTTTAAATGTGGTTTATGCACAGTTACATATACGATGAGCTGGGGATCTTCTACAGGTGCCATTCCTAAGAAGGAATACAGGAATACTTCCCGCCCCCAGTAATAGCCCCCACCAGGTTTAGCAATTTGTGCTGTTCCCGTTTTACCGGCCGTTGTATATTCATCTAACTTAAAACGCTTTGCAGTACCATATTCAGATGTAACCGTACTAGCCAAAATTTCTTTCACTTTTTCAGCTGTTTTCGCTGAAATTGGTGATTTTTTTTCGGTAGGCTTATGATTGCTTAATACTTTACCGGTATTAGGATCAACTATTTTATCAATCACATACGGTTGCATCATTTTTCCGTTATTTGTTATGGCAGTCATTCCTTGAATCATTTGAATAGGAGTTACAGTTGTACCTTGACCGTATGTCGTAGTTACTCTGTTCAATGGATAAGTATCCAAAACTGTTCCTGTAGCTTCATTTGGAAGATCAATGCCCGTTTTTTCTCCAAAACCAAAACGATGAATATAGTCGATAAATACTTCATCGCCCATACGATTAAGTAAATATGCCATTGATACGTTGGACGATCGTTGAAACCCTTCTAAAAATGTAATTGAACCCCATCCCTGCCCATTATTATGATCTCGAATGGTATCACCAAATAATGTATAGGAACCAGATTTAAAATGGTCATTTGGATTCCATACGCCTTCTTCAATTGCTGCAGCTAACGTGAAAATTTTCATTGTGGAACCCGGTTCTATTGTTTGTTCAGTTGCCTCATTTAACCAATTTGTAGATAGCCCATCTCGGGTATTCGGCTCAAATGTAGGTCTTTGTGACATAGCAAGAATTTCTCCTGTTTTAGCATTCGCCACAATGGCAGTCATTTTCTCAGGATTATATTTTTCCTCTGCACTATTCAGTGCATCTTCTAAAAAGTTTTGAATTGTTTTATCAATGGTCAAATAAATATCTTGACCATTCTTGGGTTCCGTCACCATTTTTTCTGCATTTGGCAGTAAAAAGCCTTTTGTATCACTTTTAAATTCTACTTTCCCTGGGGTACCTGTTAACGCCTTGTCATATATATACTCAAGCCCCATTTTCCCTTTCGTTTCTGCCTCACCATCGTCATTTTCTTCTTTTAATGCAAATCCTATTAAATGAGAGGCAAATTGTCCATTAGGATATAGTCTTTTCAAATCTTGTGTAAAAATAATACCGGGTAGATTATGCGCTTTTATCTCATTCATTGTTTTATGGCTAATGTCTCTACCGGCTTTCCCAAATTCTACTTGATATTTTTCATTTTCTATATTTTTTTCCAATAAGGCTACTATTTCTTCTTCTGTCATATCAATATATTGCGATAATACTTGCGCCGTCTTTTCCGGATCTATTACATGTCGAGGAGCTTTGCTATTTTCTGTTGCTTTTGGGCTTACAACTGCTACCATCTTATAGCTTAGCGTATCTTGGACAATTACTTCCCCATTCCGGTCGATAATTTTTCCTCTACTCGCCTGTAAAACTTGCTCTCTATTATACTTTGAATCTGCTTTTGCTGATAACACTTGTCCTTCAGCTACACCAGTGGCTTGAATATACACGAATCTACCTAATAATAGAAAAAAGAGCCCTCCATATAGTAAAAACATAAGAAAGGCTCCCCATTGAAAACGAAATTTTTTCTTCATTGTCCTGGTACTACCTTCACGTTTTGCTCATTCAGTTTCAATCCGAGCTCCTCCGCCTTTTTCCAAATGCGATCATAGGTAGATAATTCGCTTACTTGTATGGACAAATCTGTATTTTCTTTTGAAGTAGTATCGATTTGTTTTTCGATTTGAGAAATGTCCGTAGTTGTTGAACGAACAGCGGTTTGCGTTTGGATAATCATAACAGCGAGCAACGTTACAACAGTAAGCAGACAAATGAGTAATATTTTCTCGCCTTTTGATAATATTTTTTTATGTTTCTTTACCGTTTTTTGTATTTGTGGTTGTTCTGGAATAGAAGGACGACTTATGTATGTTTCTGAATGATGGTTACGTAAAGCCATTTAGACACTCCCTTTTTCTATTAGTTTTTCCACAATTCTTAGCTTAGCGGATCGAGATCGATTGTTTACTTCTAGTTCTTCAGCTGAAGGCAATATCGGTTTTCTTGTTACTAGTTTTAGCATTGGCTCCATCCCTGCTGGAATTACAGGCAAGTTTGGTGGTAAATCTGGTATCGTCGAAGCTTCTTTAAAAATTGTCTTCGCTAATCTGTCTTCTAGCGAATGGAATGTAATTACACTAATTCTTCCACCTACATTGATAAGTTGAATAGCATCCTCTAGGGAATCCTCTGCTGCTCCCAGCTCATCATTTACAGCTATTCTGATTGCTTGAAAAATTCGTTTAGCCGGGTGCCCACCAGTGCGTCTTGCCGCAGCTGGAATTCCTGCTTTTATTAATTCTACTAATTGGAAAGTGGTCTCAATAGGAGCCGACTCTCGTGCTTGTTCGATTTTGCGTGCAATTTGTTTGGAAAATTTCTCTTCTCCATATCGGAAAAAGATTTTTACTAGCTTTTCATATGCCCACTCATTCACAACATGGTAAGCAGTTAGTTCGCTCGTTTGATCCATGCGCATATCAAGGGGTGCATCATAGTTATAACTGAAACCACGTTCTGGCGTATCGAGCTGCGGAGAAGATACCCCTAGGTCATATAAAATGCCATCTACTTTTTCAATCCCGATGTTAGCAAGCTCGGTTTTCAAATAGCGGAAATTCGCATGTACAAAAGTAACTTGCTCTAAGTAAGGAGCTAGTTTTACTTTTGCATTTTCGATCGCTGTCATATCTTGATCGAAACAGATTAACTTACCTTGTTCATTTAATTGTTTAACTAAGTATTCACTATGTCCTGCACCACCTAATGTACAGTCCACGTAAATACCATCTGGACGAACGGCAAGTCCATCTACCGTCTCTTTTAATAATACTGTTGTGTGATGAAACAAGCCTTTACCTCCTCTAAATATCGAAGCCGATCATATTTTCTGCAATATCATTGAAGGAATCCTCAGATTCTTCAAAGTAACTTTCCCATGCTTCCTTCGCCCAAATTTCAAGACGATTAGAAACACCTAAGACGATACATTCCTTGTCCATCTTTGCGTAATTACGAAGATTGCTTGGAATATTGATACGTCCTGTTTTATCGATTTCAACTTCTGTAGCACCTGAAAAGAAAAACCTAGTAAATGCCCGTGCATCTTTTTTCGTTACGGGAAGTTCTTTTAACTTTTCCTCGAGTTTTCGCCATTCATTCATAGGATAACCAAATAAACAATTATCAAGACCACGTGTTAAAACAAAACAGTCTTCTAAGTGTTCACGAAATTTAGAAGGTATTATTAACCGTCCTTTCGCATCAACGTTATGTTGATATTCGCCCATGAACATGCTACTCACCCCACTTTATGTCATTAACATACCACATCCCCCCACTTTCCTCCACCCATTTTTTAAAAATGAGCATTAAATTTTTCAAAATGCGTAAATAGTACTTGTTGAGACAAAAATAGTGCCAAAAAGCTATATTTCTCATCACAAAAAGCCCCCACATAAATTGTGGGGGCTCAAGCGACTATCCAATATGTCTCGGCGTATTTATGCTCAGATTTCCCTTGAGAACTTGCTCTGTAAATCTGTGGCATCCACCGTAAGCTATACCATTATCCAGCAGTTTTTCTTTGCTTAAGTTAGATATATACTACATGATGCTTCCCATTAAACTCGTAAGGAACTTGTAAAAGCTCTTTTATAAAGTTGGGTCCTACTTCATTTAATAATTGAAGTGGGGAATAGGTTCTCTCTTGTAATCCTCCATTTGGGATTAGATCCATTATGAGTCGATCATAGCGATGAATAGATGCATCTAGCTTACCAAGGAGTGTATCATCGATGGCATGTTCGATAAATGTAAATTGTCTCTCATGATACTGTAAATTCTTTTGAACAAGTGGACTTAGTTTTAGATTATCCTCTATTAAAAGTTCCTCTAATTTCTCATACTTAGCAGTGAGCTCCTGTCTCATCGTTTCAATCAAGTGGGGAATTTGCTCATTTCGATGATTGTTAATGTACCGAAGTTTCGCCTCTTCCACTGCCCCACCCCATAAATCTTGCATAGAAAAAGAAAACTTTTCGAGTAAAGTTTGTGTTTTTGTATTAGCAACAGTGACACTCAATCTCGGCATAATGACTGGCATCTTCATATGAAACAGTTCAAATGCCGTTTTTAATGTTCCCCAATAGGCGATTTCCCCTGGTCCACCGATAAAACTTAATACAGGGAATACCATCTCTTGCATGATTGGTCGTGTTACCACATTATTACTTAGCTTTTCAGGATAATTCTTTGCAATATCCATCAACTCATCTTCGGTAAAGGAAAGTCCTTTTGCTTCGTTGATGAATGCCCCATCTTTTCTTTCTAATAAAAATCGTTCTCCATCTTCCACATAAAATAAATGGGCTGCTGAATCCTTCGTTTGAATCGGCGTTCCAAATCCAGATTGCTCGAATTCAGTTTCTTTTTCAAAGACGATTTTTGCAAGTTGAGAGGCGTTCTTTACAAAAAGTTGAAAATATTCACTTTCTAACTTTCTAAACGGTTCATAAGCAGCATCTATTAAAAGTAATCCTTCTTCATGAAAAAGGTCATTCATAAGCGCAGCAAAGAAGTCTGTATACGTTTCATTATTTTCTAAGTGAGCCATTACTTTAGAAAAAAGCTCTTTGGTATACAACGTTTCCGGTAAGCTTTGAAAAATTTCAGTCAAATAATGATCCATTAAAGATTTATCAAATGTTGTTTCAGATGCTATTTTCTTTATTCTTGATTTTGCAGGATATACTAATTTTTGAAGCCTTCTACTTTTTTCTATGTAAACATGGTTAATCTCGTCGATGTCATGGTCTTCTCCAGCAATCCAAAAAACAGGAATAACAGGAACTCCAAGTTTCTCCCTTTGCTGTTTTGCTAATGTAATAACAGATATCGCCTTATGGATAGAATACATTGGCCCTGTTAATAGACCAGCTTGCTGCCCTCCAATTACAACGACTCCATTGTCTTTTAACTCTTCTAAATGTTGACTACTTTTTTCTGAAAGCCCAAACTTCCGCATATAAGTCGTCAATACTTCTACAAGTTCCATTCTTTTGGTTATGCTAAAATCAGTTTCTTGAAGTCTTCTATTAAGCGCCTTTTGGTCCCATTCATAATGAAAAAAAGAAGATAAGCTAGCCGCATCCTCCAAATATTTCTTATAAAAAAGGGTCGCGAATGGTTGTGTGTATTGCTCTAATCGCACGATTTTTCCACCTCTAATTATCAATTTCACCCCGCCATAGCTTTAAAAAAACCAGATATAAGCCGTCGGTTATTATCCTAATCCAACAATATTTTAAGTACTCCTTGAATTAAGACAAATTCTTGTTTGAGTATATCATTACAGGTGAAGCCGTGGAAAATTATTAGCTTATATAACTTAATACATATTGGATAACTCCGAATAACCAGAGGAAGGCATAAAATATACAAAGTAACATAAATAACATTCTCCAAATTTTTCGAAGTAGCGGCCGTACTTCAATTTCATGTTTGGAACGCCAATCCAAATACGTCAGAACAGTTGCGAATATTAGTGAACAGATGACTAATTCAAAGCCAATAGTTTTAGAAAAAATAATCGAAAAAACATGTGAAACAGAGAAAAACAATAGAAATGTTGTTATATCCGCCGCAATCCCGATAGATTTTTTTCGTTTGTGTAATAAGTATTTAGAGACGATAAACGTCAAAATAAATAGCACGATCGGAAATAATATAAAAAACGAAATAATCGTATTAAAGATGTCTTTCACCTACTTTATTCTTTTCCTTTAGTAGTAAATAGAATGTATTCAATATCGGTAATTTCTTATTTCTTTTACTTGCTTCCTCTAAAATTGCACCAACAATTGTATCAAGTTCCATCAAGCGTCCGTTCTCATAATCTTTTAACATCGATGAGTGATTATGTTGTGTATTTGTACAAAGTGTAACGACTTCATCCCATGAGAGACGATTTTTCCACTCTTCAAACACATCCATCATTTCATCGTATATATTTTTAACTATCGTTTTATACGCTACGTTTTGTACAAGTGCTCCGTTTGGCACACGTGCAATCGTCGTTAAAGGATTGATCAAACTATTTAACATTGCTTTTTTGAATAATACGTCTTCAATTTTGGAGGAGAATTCCACAGGAAAATGCTCGTTAAGACGAGGGAATAACTCCCCCACTCTTTCCCATTCACCTTTCCACATACCAACCGTTGTAACTCCTACTCCTAAATGTTGAACTGTTTGAGCATCCTTTTTCATTGCTCCATGTAATACAGAGCCAACCAATATAGTATCTTGTTTTAGATTAACAGCAAACGAGAGTTGGAGTAATCCATTTTGTAAAAATAACAGAGGTATATCCTTTGGCAAAGCATCTAATCCATCTTTTAACGATTGTAAATGATGATATTTCACCGCAATAATAATTAGATCCATTCTTTCTAGCTTGTCCATACTATTTACGAGAGTACATGGGATTAACTGCTGTCCAGTATGGCTTTTTTCTATGTATAACTTAGTTGGCGTATTAGAATTTCGAACTAAAAATGTAATGTTATGCTTTGCTTCTGCTAAATAGGCACCAAATAACATTCCGATAGATCCGGCACCTATGATTCCAATATTCATATAAATCACCTCGGCTTATAAAAAGGTCTACCGAAGTGGTAGACCTTTTCAAAGATATTATACAGGAAGCACTGGGTGTTTTCGAGGTGCAGGCGCAATTTCTTTGTCTTCGTAATAACGAAGTCGATCTGCAAGCTCTCGGCGTAAATCACTCGGTGCGACAATTTCATCGATAATCATCTCGGAAGCTAACTTGTAAATATCAATTTCCTCTTTATACTCGGCATGCTTTTCTTGTACAAACTTTAGTCTTTCTTTTGGATCTTCAATAGCTTCAATTTTATTGGAATAAACCGCATTTACAGCAGCTTCTGGGCCCATTACGGCGATTTGAGCCGTTGGTAGTGCTATACATACATCCGGTTCAAACGCTGGTCCAGCCATCGCGTATAGTCCTGCTCCATATGCTTTTCGAACAATTACAGAGATTTTCGGAACCGTTGCAGAACTCATCGCAGCAATTAACTTAGCTCCATGTCTAATTATTCCTGCTCGCTCTACTTTGGTTCCAATCATAAATCCTGGAACATCCGCTAAAAATACCAATGGAATCGAGAAGGCATCACAAAGCGAAATGAATTTTGCTGCTTTATCTGCTGAATCGACAAAGAGTACTCCACCCTTTGCTTTTGGTTGGTTAGCAAGTATTCCTACAGCTTGTCCTTCAATACGAGCAAACCCTGTAATTAGCTCTGGTGCAAATAGTTTTTTTACATCAAAGAATGTACCTTCATCTATAATTGCATCAATTGCTTCATACATATCAAACGGTGCATTTTGATTTTCTGGAATAATCGCTTCTAGTGTTCTTCCTTCTTTAATCGCTCTTGTTTCTACTTTTTTGGGCTTTTTGGTATAGTTAGCCGGGAAGAAACTTAAGTATCGCTTAGCTTCGGAAATTGCCTCTTCCTCAGAAGTTACAAGTACATCTCCAACACCAGAAACTGTACAGTGCATTCGTGCACCGCCCATTTCTTCTAATGTTACTTTTTCACCAATCACTTTTTCTGCCATTCGAGGTGAACCTAAATACATGGACGCATTCCCCTCTACCATAAAGACGATATCACAAAAAGCCGGAATATATGCTCCTCCTGCTGCAGATGGACCGAATAATAAGCAAATTTGTGGAATGAATCCTGAAAGTCTTACTTGGTTGTGGAATATTCTACCTGCACCTCTACGGTTCGGAAACATATCTAACTGATCGGTAATACGAGCACCCGCAGAGTCTACTAAGTATAATAATGGTACTCTATTTTTCTCTGCTATTTCTTGTATACGGATAATTTTTTCAACTGTGCGAGATCCCCATGAACCCGCCTTTACAGTAGAATCATTTGCCATTACACAAACAGTTTGTCCATTTACTTTCCCAGTTGCCGTCACAACCCCATCTGCCGGCAGGTCGCCTGCTTCAACATTCGCAAATCGACCATCTTCTACGTATTCTCCATTATCGAAAAGTAATTTTAAACGATCCCGTACAAATAATTTATTTTGTTGTTTCATTTTTTCGTGATATTTCTCGTGACCACCCGCATAAATAGATGTTAGCTTTTGCTCTAATCGTTCATTATACCCTTTTGTTTCTCCCACTTTGTATTACCCCCTTATATGAGATGCGCAAGCGCCTAACTAAGGAGACAGTCTAGGGTTGCGACTCTTGTCGCAATGACAGTATATCCTTCCTTCTTTAAGCCTCCTTACAGGCAAATGTGAAGAGAAGGTAGTCATAAGTGTAAGTACGCCGTATCGCGAGGAACTATAATATAGCTTTCCAGCCCGCCTCAAAAGTTTTTTTCAGACGAGCTTAGCAATTGAGCAACTTTTACACCTTTACCCCCGAGATGCCTTGAAGCTAGACGCCCTATAGAAAAGATTATGCTTCCTTATTCAAACGTAACTAGTACGTCGCCTTCATTAACGAAATCGCCTTCTTTTACATTGATAGCTGCTACTTTACCTGCAGTTTCTGCCTCGATAGGGATCTCCATTTTCATTGACTCAAGTACCAATACTACTTGTCCAGCGGAAACTTCTTCTCCTGCTGCTACATTGACTGTAAATACAGTTCCTGCCATTGTTGATGCTAAATTTTTCATCGTGATATTTCCTCCCTTTGATGTACCAATCATTCCCTTAAAAAGGATATTACATAGATCCACTTTTAAAGCTTACAGTTTGTAAGAATTCATAGAAAAATGGAATATTTCCTTTACTCTTTCTATTTTAGCAGAAGAAAATACTTTTTGTGCGTTCTTTATTGCTAATTTTCTATTTACCCCAATAAAAAAAGCCTCTAAAGTAAGAGACTTCTAAATTATTGTCGTTCTAAATGCGTAATTCCTTGTTTGGCCCAATTCAATAATTGCTCGTAATCTTGTTTTAATAAATTATAGGCACTAGAAATTTCATCATAGGATTGCTTCATTTCATCATAGCTTTCCATCGCTAACTGTAGATGGTTTTGTAATGTAGATGAGTCTGCCACTTCTCTGACTACATGCTCTTTGCCGGTAGTTTCTTTTTTAAATATTTGTGGGCGTAGATTTTTATTCCATCTGAATGCACAAGCTTGTTTGGAGCGACCTAACAAAATGCTTGCTTCTTCAAACCCAGAAATTTGCGTAAGACCTTGATCTATTTTCTTTAAAACTATTTCTTTTAAAAGATTGTCTTCTTCCGCACTCCAACTATCTTTTCTAATTTTAACATTCATGTTTATCACCCTTTGCTTTTTTATTAATATATGCAAAGTGGGTACAAATAGACTCTAAAAATGGTTATCTTTTTAAAAAAGCATCAACTGCCTCGTGATGCGCGTCTTGCTCCCAAAGAATTGAACATCCCGAGACTTCTTCCATAATTCTTTCATATAATTGGGTATTTTCCCATTTTTGAATAGCTTGTTTCTTGTATGCTTTTAAAACAGAGGCATGTGGAATAATCATTTTCTCGCTAAACTTATGTAGAGCATTATATTTATCTCCTTCGTAAACTTCCGTTGCCCAGCCAATAGAAAGAAGATAATCTGAAGTATATGGTACTGCTTCGGTTAGCATTTGCAATGCGTGGTCATATCTCATTCCTTTTTCAAATAAGTACGACCCTCCACCCCAACCAGAAGTAATTCCTAATTTCCCTTGAATAAAACCACATTTAGCTTCTTTCTTTACTAAACGAAAATCGCATAACGTAGCGATTTCACACCCGCCACCTACAGCAGTTCCGTTTAACAAAGCAATTGTTGGGACTTCTATTGTTGCTACTTCATATAAAACTTGCGCTGTTTCACTTAACATTTTGTATGCTTCTTTTTCTGTTTTTAACATATGGAATACAGAGAGATCCCCACCTGAACAAAACGTTTTTCCCCTACTCCTGTAATAACAGCAAATTTAATGGATGAATCTGTTTTTACTCTTTGCACCAATTGTTTAAATCCCTCTACCACTTCTCCATTAATCGCATTATGGATTGTAGGTCTGTTGATTTCAAAGACAATGATTTCATCTCTTTTTTCGATTGTATATGCCATATCCATTCCCCTTTGCAATTTATATATCAAGGGTACCATACCTCCTGATTAACAAGAAGCATGATTATGGAGAAAAATTGCAAGATAATTACAAAGCATAGTTTGTGAAGTATAGGGAAACTGTGCGGTAAAGAGACACGGCAAAGGAAATTGATTTCCACTCCAGGCGGACGCTTACCGCGGGGCGGGTGGTGAGCCTCCTCGTCGCACGCTCCTGCGGGGTCTCCCCTGTCCCGCTGATCCCGCGGGTGTCGCCGCCTTGCGCTTCAATCAATAGAACTTGCTGACTAATCCATAATTCAATGCAAAAAAGCTCTTTAATTTATTTACAACTGTCAAGCAGTCTCTTATTTAGAATCATTTTATGTACAGTATTAATTATAGGAAAGGTTGCTATTAGCCATTCAAGCAATGGCAGCTCCTAATAACTGATCACAATCGCTAAATAGTATATCTTATACAACTTATCAAAGGTTTTCACCCATAGAAAATGCAACATC
>NZ_JAPNOZ010000012.1:833207-924796 GCF_029955155.1 Psychrobacillus sp. NEAU-3TGS
GTACTAAATTTAGTGTCTCCTTATGGAGTAAATAGCAAACTCTATTGGATTGTAGCGAAGGGGTGGCGACTCCGGCGGGAACAGTACGAGCTGAAAGCCCCGTAGGAGCGAGAGCTCCGAGGAGATGGAAACCGTGCCCGCGGAAAGTGTACACCCTATAGCGGAAATCCAAGCGGATACTTCATTCAACTCACTACCGCGCAGTTTCCATAAACCCTCTATCTCATAAAATATTTCCTAAAACAAAAAAAGACTACCGAAGAGCCATGGTCTCTTTGGTAGTCTTTTACGGAACAAATACTGAATTATTTGCTCACTACTTCTTTCCCTTTGTATTGACCGCATGATTTACAAATACGGTGAGCCAATTTCATTTCACCACAATTTGAACAAGCAACCATACCAGGTACGGATAATTTAAAATGTGTACGACGTTTTCTTTTTACAGTTTTAGAAGTTCTTCTAGCTGGTACTGCCATTGGTGGCACCTCCTTACAGATCTATTATTCGTCTGTTTGATCAAAATACTTAGCTAAATCAGCTAGTCTTGGATCCAGTTTTGGTTGTTCATCTTCTTGCATATCGTTCAGATCATCATCTGTTGTATAACTCCAACCACTTCCACCTTCATGTCTAAATTGGTCTGCACCTTCTTTATACACTTGCAATGGAATTTCTAAAAGAACTAACTCTTCTAGAACAGGGTCTACATCAATGACATCTCCTTCTACCACATGGAAGTTATCATGTGCTTGCGCAGAAGCAGCCGCCGTCTCAGACCAGTTGAAGATTTCATCAGATTGAATCTCAAATGGATATTCTACATCCTCCCAAGTGCGAGCACAAGGTAATATAAGAGTCCCTGAAAGCTGAAAATGACAATTCATTTGCGCTGCACCAAAAGTGCAATGCCCTTTTACATGAACGGGTGAAATGTTTCGAACGTCCGGGTTTCGTTCCTTCACTTTTTCAAGTGTAACGAACTCATCTAACGGCATCCCGTTTTCACGATATTTTGCTAGTTGACTAATTGCCCATTTCATACGATTATCACCTCAAGACAACAAAGTTGATTATATAATGACTGAATTTAGATGTCAAGATAATTTCTTGTCACTACAATATAATAACATTATAATTTGATTATGAAAAGCGAAAGCGCCTATTAAAGGAATACAGTCTAAATTCGCGACATCGTGTGGCAAGCCCTTAACGGCGACGAGCTGAATGCAGGTGCAATGCACAGGAGTCGGGAACTCATGGAAAGGATTTGGTGAATTAATGAAAGCTACCGGAATTGTGGTGGAATATAATCCATTTCATAATGGACATTTACATCATTTAGAACAGTCACGAGTGAAAACAGATAGTGAAGTTATGATTGCCGTAATGTCTGGTAACTTTTTGCAACGTGGTGAGCCAGCACTTGTTGATAAGTGGACTCGAACGAAAATGGCTCTCTACGCGGGTGTTGACTTAGTAATAGAACTACCCTACGCATTTGCTACCGCTCAAGCGAGTGATTTTGCAAAAGGAGCGATTTTTTTATTAGATGCGTTAAAATGTAAGTCATTTTGTTTTGGGAGCGAAGAAGGGTCTTTACAGGCGTTTCAGCATACGTATGATTTATTAACGGTAAATAAATCCTCCTATAATTTAGCAATCTCCACGCTTATGAAAGAAGGCATTAGTTATCCCAAAGCATTAAATGAAGCTTATAAACTTGTTTCTAAAGATGTGAGCGTGCCATTAGTAGACCTTTCAAAGCCAAATAATATTTTAGGCTATCACTATATAGAGGCTGCCCAAATGTTACATACACAAATTCAACCCGAGACTATTCAACGCGTCGTAGCTAATTACCATGACGATGCGAAAGCTTCGGAAACGATCGCGAGTGCTACTGGCATTCGAAAGGTGTTGTTTGGTGATAATGATCTGTCTACAATAGAACCTTTTTTGCCAGCTACTAGTTTAGACGCATTAAATGAATGGCAAAGTACGGCTGACTCTTTTGGTAGCTGGGAGCGATTTTATCCATTGCTACGTTTAATTATTTTACATCATACTAAAGAGTCGCTCGCTCAATGTGCAGAAGTGACAGAAGGTATGGAAAATGCTATATGGAATGCAGCTACAACCTGTATAACCTTTCAACCTTTTATGGAAAAGATAAAATCGAAGCGTTTTACATGGACTAGAATTCAACGAATGTTAACGCATATTTATACGGAATTTACATGGAAACAATTGCGTGAAACCGAGTTACCGACCTATATTCGTCCATTAGGAATGAATCGAAAAGGACAAGCTTATTTACAATCGATAAAAAAAGACTTGCAGCTTCCACTTGTTAGTAGAGTTGCTGCAAGCAAAAAAAATAAATTACTTCAGTTAGATATTAAAGCAGCGAACTTATATTATCTCGGTTTACAAAGTTCGTATGGTCAGCAAATGGTTGGCAGCGATTTTAGAATAGCACCAATAAGAATTTAATAATTTATTTTGGCTCTAATTTTTCTAAATATGCAAGTGCATCGTCAACTGTTTTAACAGGTACAATTTTCATTTTTGTGCCTATTTTTTTTGCCGTTTTTACTGCTACATCATAATTGGATGTTATATCTGGGTTTTTCTCTAATACCGCAGGGTCTATTTCATCATCAGGAGCGAACATGATTTCCATTCCTTTTCGATCGGCTGCAATTACTTTTAAGTCAATCCCACCAATACGTCCGACAGTACCATCTGGTAGCATCTCCCCAGTTCCGGCAATATTATGTCCTTTTGTAAGATCTTCAGGCAGCAATTGATTTAATATTTCCAATGTAAACATAAGACCAGCAGAAGGCCCCCCAATATCTTCGGTATGCATATTGACGACTGGTGTAGTTTCCACTATTTTATCCTCTTTATAAGATATACCGATTCCTGGTTTATCAAGAACGCCAGGTACTATTTTAAGTGTGACCTCTTTCTTCAGTTCCTTGCCCTCTCGTTCGACTACTAATTGAATCGTATCTCCTTCTTGTTTATCAGCCAAATATGTTTGAATGGATGCTTCAGTTAAATCTTTTTCATTATCCATCTCCAAAATTTTATCCCCAGGTTCTAAAATACCGTCTGCAGCACTACCATCCACTACATTAAAAATAAATATTCCGTTATTTGTGATTGTATAAGGCTTATTCGCTCTATTGTATGCAACCGTAATAGCATTAAATTGAGAATCAGACATAAGCTTTAATTGACGAACATTATATTCTTTATCGTCTTCATCTTCCTGCCTAATTTGATTTGCCTTATATATTTTTTGATTATCCACTAGTTTAGCGTATGCGTATGTAAGTGGAGTAGCTTTTGCAAGTGCTATGGTGAGTAGACTCATGGTGCCGATGTCATCCTCGTCTCCACCGTCCACTTCTACAAATGGAGAAAGCTCATAGGCACCTCCTGGTTTGGAAATATAGGATTCCATTGGATAGAAGGCAAGTGCCAGCACAATCGCAAATACGAAAAGAAGGATTACGGACTTTCTCTTCTTCATAAGTTCTCCCTCTCTTTCTTAACTATATATGAGTATTAGTTTATCACTTCCATTTTTTTCTGACAAAACAATCGAAAATAAAGGATGAAATTACATGCATATAATTATTACTATCGCAAGCTGGGCATTAATAATTTTATTATTTCTACAACCTGGTACAGCCCATAAGGGGGCCGTAGAAGGAATGCGTATCTTTACGACGGCATTACTTCCCTATTTGTTGCCTTATTTAGTCATTACCCAAATGTTTATAAGATCACAAAATAATTTTTTACATACAACGAATAAGTTTAAATTGTATATGAATGTTTACATATTAAGTGCGATTGGGGGATTTCCAAGTGGAGCTGCTGTTATTTCGTCGTTAAAGGAAATGGGTACTTTAAATGACCGTAACGCAAGTTGGTTATTAGGGATTTGCCATGCGCCGAGTCCAATGTTTGTCATTGGATTTGTGGGAATAGAAATTTTTCACGAAGAATTTGCTGGTTTGAAATTGTTAATCATTATCCATCTGATCAATTTAATCTTCCTTTTAGTATTCATCTTTTTTTCCAAGCCTATTCAACAGAATGAATACAAAGCAACAATTGCCATTTCTCCGTTCCAAGAAAGTATTAAAGAAACATCCCAAATATTATTACTAATCGGTACAACCGTCATTTTTTTCACTACAGTAAGTATTGTTGTATTTGAATCTGTGAAGGAAGTGTTTCCATCTATTTCACCATTATTGTTAGTATTTGTCGCTTCTTTTTTTGAAATGACAGGTGGAATCAGTTTAGCAGGAGAAATACTCGCAGGAAAAGCTATACTTCCATTTATCGTAGCAATCATTGTAGCCTTTAGCGGTTTAAGTATTCATATGCAAATTATAGTACTTGCCCAAAAAGCTAGAATTCCTATCAAACGTTATATTCTATTCCGTTTTCTACACATGCTAATAATTCCTTTGTTTTTTATTATATAAGCAAGTTATGACAAAAGCAGTTTTAGTCAAGATGATAAGTCACAGCTCAACAAAAGCGCTTGTGCTACTGTCTCCAGCCCGCTTTAGTTCATAGGAACACATAATAGGGATACTGTGCGGTAAGGCTCCATTGGGTGTCCGTCGTGATTTTCGCTACAGGGTCCAAGAGTAAAATAAAAATATACCGTTCCTTATGCTACTTGAAAAAAGTTATCCACAAAATCTTTTATAGTTTCCTAATCAACAAAAAACCCTCCACTAATAGAGGGGTTCACTTTCTTTTTTATGGGACTAGCTCAATCTTTTTTAAATAGTATGTCTCTTCCCTTGCCATATGGTCTGCCATAAGTGGCGTAAAGGTTCCTAGCGCTTCTTTTTTTATCCTCATTTCTTCTAATTCCCTTAAAAAGACTTTGAAAATAGTCATTTCTAATTCAATGTCTTGATGAAATTTATCTAATGCTGGAAACTTATCGACATTCGCACGTAAATAACCTGCTAGTTCAACGGCCTTTAGATAAAAGTCTTCCCACTCTTTCATGAACTGCTGACCTTTTTCTTTTAATTTCTTTTCTACTCTGTCTAAGTCTGCATCAATTGCTCCAGCATGGCCTGCCGCATCAATGAGCCATAATAGATCATGATGTAAAGGATGGACTGCTGGAATGTTCTGTCCGTTCTCTAAATAGGAGAATACTCGGATCGCTTCTTCTACTTCATTTACCATATGATTAATGAAACTAGGTGGCAAAGAGATTTTCACTTCCCCAACTAAATGCTCTTTAATTAACCATAATTTAAACGCTCGTATTTTTTCACTCGCTACTTTAGCTTTTTGTGCAACCACCATTATTTCCTGATTTGTTAACGGTTTTTTAGAGGTTTCTAGTAGTTGATCAAACCGTTTGATAAAAGAAGCTGCCACCTCTATTTTTTCTTTCTCACTCGGTGCCAATGAGTCATGAATAAACCGTCCGTGATCTCCTAACACTTCCAGCCAAAAATGAAGTTCATACAATGCAGAATCCTGGAATGAAATTGCCAGTTGAAATCCCCCTTTTTACATAATAAAAGTATATGCAAATCGGGAAAATGATGTCACTATTGAGCGTTTTTCAAATTATTCAAAAACAATAACCAATTAATGTTATAGTTATTTAATAGATAAAAGTGTTTTGTTACTGCTGCTCGGCACCAGTAACAGGCTTGTAATTTGTTGATGAGGTGAGTTTTGTGGATTTATTGTTAATTATTTTACCTGTTTTCATTATCTTTTTTATTGGTTTTTTAGGACAGAGATTAATAGGATTTGATATTAAGTCTATTTCGACTGCTGCTCTATATCTTATGTCGCCTTTTTTAGCTTTTCGCACATTTTATACACATACATTAACTATTGATTACTTTTATATGGTGTTAGCTTGTATCCTTCTCATATTTGGACTTTTCCTTTTCGTGTGGTTAACTGCACGTATGCTGAAATCGTCACGTCCCCAATTTGCGGCGTTAATGCTCGGTGCTGCTTTTCCAAATAGCGGTAACTATGGAGCTCCGGTTGTTCTTTTTGCTTTAGGTGCCGTTGGGTTTGATTATGCTGTTATCATTATGGTTTTACACGGTCTATTCATCAATACCTTCGGAATCTTCTTTGCTTCTTTAGGGGGCGAAGAAAAGGCCTCGTGGCGTCAATCTTTACAAAGGGTCATCCGCATGCCGCTTATCTATGCAGCAACCTTAGGAATCATTTTGCAATTAGTAGGTGCTTCGGTTCCGAAATCGATCATGAATGGGATTGGACTAGTGGCGGATGCTTCTATTCCAACGGTAATGCTCGTTCTTGGTATGCAGCTAGCCGTTATTTCAAGAAAAAAGGTCGCTTATCGATATGTATCTGTTGCAACTGTTATTCGAATGGTGATTTCCCCTGTCATTGCAGCATTAGTCGTTTATTTTATGCCACTGAATGATATGATCAAAACTGTATTCATCATACAAGCGTCCATGCCGACTGCCGCAAATACGACGCTTCTCGCGCTTCAATTTGGCACAGAACCGGATCTCGTATCTTTCACGACATTTGTTACAACTATCATTAGTATTATCACAATCCCTTTTGTGTTATTTTTTCTTGGAATATAATTCAGTAAAAAGCCTTTCTTTATTTGCTTGAGCAAGAAGGCTTTTTTCATCTCTACACAAATTCCCAAGAACAAGTTGTCCTCCAGTATCATTTAGGCACTATCTTCATAGGATAGTCTGAAGGAGTGATTTGGTTTGAATCAATCGCAATTCCGAGGAACTTTTAGACCGTATGTATCTCCACGGGATCCATGTCCCCCTATTTTAGAAAAAACTTTTGTTTTGCCACCTCAGCTTTTTACGAATTTCCAAAAGCCTGGTCTTCCACAAAATTCACCTGAAGAAGCCCTAAAACAAGGTTCACTTTGGCCACAATTTGTGGATGGGTTTTATCGCGAGGAGGGAATTTCATGAATCCACAGGAAGAAGAATGGCAGTTACTTAAAAAAGTACAACAAGCCGATTTCGTCGTCGTAGAACTTACCCTATATACAGATACACATCCCAATGATATGGAAGCAATCCAACAATGGCGAGAAGCAATAAAAGAAGCTGCAAAAGTCAGAAGACAATATGAATCAAGATTCGGACCCCTTTCTCTTCTATCTGTTCCTTCTACACAAGCAATCGAGGTAGGATGGCACTGGAACTCTACACCATGGCCATGGCAAAGATGAGAAAGGAGAATCTGAAATGTGGGTGTATGAAAAAAAGTTGCTTTACCCCGTAGAAGTGACCACTTGTAATCCAATGCTTGCAAAGTATCTCATGGAACAATATGGAGGAGCTGATGGGGAACTTGCGGCCGCTCTGCGGTATATGAACCAGCGATACACTGTTCCTGACAAAGTTATTGGTGTTTTAACCGATATCTCGACAGAAGAGTTTTCTCATCTTGAAATGCTTGCCACTATGATTTACAAGTTGACTAAAGATGCCACACCTGAGCAGTTAGAAAAAGCTGGACTTGGAGCACACTTTGTCAATCATGGACATTCTCTTTTCTATGAAAATGCTGGTGGAGTTCCTTTTACAGCGACCTACATTCAATCTAAAGGAGATCCGATTGCCGATTTATATGAAGATATTGCTGCAGAAGAAAAAGCACGTGCAACGTATCAATGGCTCATTGACATATCAGATGACCCGGGTGTAAGTGATGCACTCAGATTTTTAAGAGAAAGAGAAAATATCCACTCCCTACGTTTTAGAGAATCCGTGGAAATTTTAAAAGAAGAAAGAGACCGAAAAAAGATATTTTAAAGGATATTATTTGAGCTCTTATCATCACAAAAGCGTTACTGGCATATAAGTCCCAGTAACGCTTTTACATTTTACCATCACATATACATAAAAAATACGATAGTTAACCCCAGCTATCAAGTATTTTCATTGTTCGAATGGTAAGGAGAATTCTTTTAGTTTATAAAGTTGAACACAGTTTCTACCATTCTCTTTTGCTTTATACAGAGCCTGATCTGCCTGTCTAATAAGCATTTGTAACATTACGCTACTATCCCCTGTTTCAATGAATGCGTTTGAAATACCGAAGCTAGAAGTTATACAAATTTCCTTACCATTAATAGTCGTACGATTTGCAAATACTTTTTCTCGTATAAGATCAGCTACTTCGTGCGCCTCAAGTATAGAGGTATGCGGCATACATAAAATGAACTCTTCACCGCCATATCGTCCTATTACATCTGTGACTCTTAAGCTTTCTTTTGCAATACTCGTAACTTGGGTCAATACAATGTCTCCTGCTTCATGACCAAATGTATCATTCACTTTTTTAAAATGATCAATGTCGAACATAATAACGGATACATCTCCTCCAGTTATAGCAAGATCATCTATTATCATTTCCGCTTTTTTCATAAAAAAAGTTCGATTAAGCACTTGGGTTAAACCGTCCATACTTGCTAATTGCTTTAGCTTTTCCTGTAAATACACTCTTTCCGTTACATCAGCGAAGGTTATAATCTTTCCCAGGTGCATATTCCGCTTATTTTGAATGGGTGAAAAACTAATATGAAAATAAGTAATTTTATCTGCTATACATACTTTAAAGTCATATTCTTTGCCTTCGTCAATAATTTCAGCAAGCATACTTTCTTTACCAAGTATATCCGTTAATATCTTTCCAATAGCTCGGAAATTTAAACTGGGGATAACAGTTAAAATGGCTTTATTGTAATCGACTATCGCCCCATTTTGATTTAATACAATTACTCCTTCTTTCATACTTTCAAATACTTTATCTCTCACAATCGGCGATACATGGAACATTTGAAAGGATAAAAGCGCAACACCGTGAAAAATAAATGTAATACTCATAGACACTGGTCCAAGATCGATTCCATACGGAGTTAGATCGTTTAAATATAAACAGCTCGCTAAAATAGGTATCATAAGCCCTATCACCATTAGCAAGACTTGCATTCGGAATCTAAATTGAGATTTTTTTAACTGCCTTAATAACACAATAATTGCTATCATCAAACACGAAAAAACAAAGATGGAATGAATATAAAACCAAGGACCATATTCTAGTTCTAAAATAGGAGACGGTCCGTCGTTACTTAACTGCATGGAGGTGTAATATAAATGGTGAAGATTGTTTGTGTTGAGCATAAAAATAGTCATAATCGGTATCATAAAAATCACATAATAGATCCACTGCTTCAGCTTTTGTCCTACGTATTCAAAACACATGATTAAAACGAAGACCGGTATAAACGGTAAGGCAAGATACTCCATTCTTAGCCAAAATTGCACTTGCTCTAAGGATGTACTTGCTAGTTCGAAGGCATAAGAAAATGTAAAGATGGTCGATAATAATGTGACAAAAAAATAGGATCGTGCTCCAGGTGCTTCCTTGAGCTTTAAATGAGCGTACAAACATAAAAAGAGGCTAATCGTCCCAGCTAATATAACTATTAGTATGTACATTAATGATAATTACTCCATTTCCAATTACTTCATATAGTTATTTGTATTATATAGTAGCTTATGACCCTCTGACTATACTAAAATTTTGGATAATTCATAGGTAAACTTCACGTGTCAAATGAGAAAGTTACCGTATAATCTGGCTGTCTAAGTGAACAATAATGACAACAAAAAAACTTCCCTCACTGTAGTCGAACTAGGAGGAACTATTTATGAAGTCTTTAGTATGGAAGATTGGATTATTTATTATTTTAATTTTTTGTATCGCTTATGCTTCCTCCGCAATGGATAAAGGTAGACCGTATTATGAAAAGAGAGGTTATGTGCTTTGGGACATTCAGACGGAGGAAAAAATTATTGCCCTCACCTTTGACGATGGCCCCCATTCCACGTATACTACGCAAATTTTGGATTTATTAGCGCAATACAATGCCAAAGCAACATTTTTTGTGATTGGTGAACGTGCAGAAAACATGCCTGATCTAATTTTGAAGCTGGGGCAAGAAGGGCATGAAATAGCCAACCATACGTATACCCATCCTTATAAAATCACCCCGGAAAAGCTAGAAGATGAATTAAAAAAGACAAATGAAATCATCCATGATATTACTGGTACTTATCCGCTGTATTATCGTCCTGTAGGAGGAACTTATGATGATCGAATCATCAATACAGCTGTAGAAAATGGCTACAGAGTGGTTATGTGGTCATGGCATCAGGATACGGAAGATTGGAAATCCCCAGGTGTGGATAAAATTGTATCGACCGTTTTATCCGGTGCCAAACCAGGCAATATTGTATTGTTTCACGATGCAGGTGGAGATCGCTCTCAAACGGTAAAGGCACTGGAAGAAATTCTTCCAAAACTACAAGCTCAGGGATATGAGTTCGTTACTATATCAGAGCTACTAGAAATAACAAGTATGAGCTTGAAAAACTAACCTATAACAGTATTCTTACAAGCGGCTAGCATTAGTAAGAATACTGTTATGTTTTTTAGTTTTTATCTTTTTCAAATAGAACGATTAAAGCCGGCAGAAGAATACCTCTAATTAGGAATGTATCTAATATAATTCCGACAGCGACGATGAAACCAAAGACAAAAAGGAGCTGTATGGGCTGTGTCATCAGCACGGCAAAAGTTGCGGCTAATAGAATACCTGCTGAAGAAATAACCCCTCCTGTGTTTGTCACTGCAATTTGAACGGCTTCTTTTACATTGTGCTTTTTACGTTCTTCTAAAAACCTCGAGATTAAAATAATATTATAATCAATTCCGAGCGCTACTAGGAAGACAAATGAATACAGTGGAACTCGATTACTAATCGTATCTATATCGAAGAATAGATTCGATAAAAACATTCCAAGACCAAGTGCCGCTAAGAAAGATAATAATATCGTTCCCATCATATAAATCGGCATTTTGAACGATCGCGTTAAAACGATTAGCAAGGTGAAAATTAATAGAGTTTCAAGTAACACGATGACGATTAAGTCTCGATCATTTACCGATCGATCATCTACTTTAATAGCCGTCTCACCAGCGAAGAACAGCTCTCCTTCAGCGTCGCTGGCTTTTACAATGTTCTCAGCATTTTTTACCATTTCTTCTAGCGCGTCCATGGATTTCGCGGAATAAGGACTTTCTCCAAACGTTAATTGATATTGAACCGCAAGACCGTCTTCCGAAACTCCCGATGGACGAACAGAACTAACTAATTCTTGTTTAGACAACTGTTCCATTACACTTGCTTGAACGTCCTCTGAAATTTCACTGTCCGATTCAAACAAAACGGTCGTTGGGGCGAGATCCCCTCTCTCAAATTTCTCTTCGATTATTTCATAGCCTTCTCGAGAAGGCATGTCATCTGGGAAAGATTTGATCGTATCAAACTCATATTTCATGTTAAACATATTCAACGCTGAAACTACTAATATTATTAGTATTGAAAATGCCGCAATTAGTGGTTTGTTCACAACAAAAGAACCGATTTTACTCCATAATGAAGTTGCTTTTACTTCTTGCTCTCCGTATTTTGGAATACGCGGCCAGAACGACTTACGCCCGAACAAAGTAAATAATGCTGGGATCAACGTTACTGAAGCAAACATAATGACGAGCATCGTCGTACCAAAAATTGGGGCAAAGTTCTTATAATCTCCAAAGTTAGCGAAAAAGAGTACAAGCATTGCAACAAATACTGTACCTCCAGCAAAAAATACTGGAATTCCGGTCTCACGCATCGCCCACTTCATCGCATCGAATTTTTGTTCATAGTTCTTCAATTCTTCTCTGTAACGAGAGAATACAAATAACGAGTAATCGATTGTTGCGGCAAATAAAAGAATGGACATAATGGAAACCGATTGACTAGCTAATTCCAAACCATTTGCTCCTAAAATGCCGAGCAACTGATTTACAACTTGATACACAATTGCAGCTGCCAAAAGTGGAATCAGTGCCAATAAAGGAGAACGATAAATTACCATTAACAGGATCAATATAATGCCTACCGTTGATAACAATAAAACAATATCTGCCCTAGAAAATAAGTTGGTCGTATCCACAGCAATTCCAGCGGGACCAGTCATATAAACAGTAGAACCTGTTTCATCAGTTACGATTTTTTTTGTTGCTTCCAAACTAACTTCTAGTTCATCCGTTTCTAAAGATGGATCAAAACTAAAAGGAATAACAGCTGTTTTTTTATCCTCTGAGAAAAAACCTGTAAGTGCTTGAGGTGGCAAGCTGCTAAATGAAATCATTTCTTTTAATCCACTTATATTAGCAGAGCTTACTTTCTCTAAAGCCACTCCAAGGGTTTCGACATTTAATTCCCCTTCTTCCGATTGTAGAACAAGGATTCCTGGAATACTTTCCGCATCTTTAAAATGTTCATCGATATTCTTTTGAGCTATAACTGATTTGGCATCCTCCGGTAATGAATCTACACTAGATACTTTATATTCGCTTGCACTTGGTGCAAAAACAGTTAAAAGAACTGTAATAGCTAACCAGATTCCTAGTGTCGTCCACATTCCACTCTTTTTAGCTACAAAATCTGTAACGTGGCGTAAAGCTTTTTTCATTTTTCTCCCTCCATAACCTTATTAAGTGACACTAATGTCACTTTCGATAAAAAAAACATAACTACCCTTTTCATTATGTGCAAAGGTGACAGTTATGTCAATTATCATTTTTCGAACATCCCATGACTTAGTATTTCTTTGATAGAAGAAATCCATTCCGCTTGTGGTATTCCAAAATGGTTTGGTATTGCAATCGTTTGAAAAATCATACCTAGTAGAACTGCAGTAGGAATATGATTTTTAATCACATTTTCTTTCCTTCCCAATTCAATAAAACCTTGAAATTGTTCATACATATCCACATAGTATTCACTTAGCTTGGATTTGTTATCTTCCACTCTTTTTGTTGTACTAATGGGTATTTGAGGGATGATTTCTACTACTTGATGTATATTGCTCTGTTCGAAGATGAAAGTAATTATAAGATCAAATTGCGTTTGGAAATCCCCTGACTTATCAAGGTCATTAAATTTCTTTAGAAACCTATTCATCTCATACATAAGAAATTCGGATATTAACTCATCCTTATTTTCATAATACTTATATATACTTCCTCTTGATACATTTAAGACCGATGCTAATTTACTGAAAGTAAATGCTTCATACCCATCCGCAATAATCATTTGTTTTGTCGCGTGGAACAAATCCTCATCTGTATATTTTCGTTCACGTGCCATTTCTTTCACCTCGCTACTTACGTAATTATAGTACATGACGCCCGTTTCATAAACATTCTCCAAATCAAAAATATTACAGAAGTGATAATGGTGCTAGGCACCGGTACCCCCCTGTAATATCAGTCGAATTTCTTTTCTTTTAGTTATTTATAATTAGTGATTGTCGTTGCAAGTTGGTCTAAAACCGGAATTGTGCTTGTTTTATTTTTCTCGGTTAGTACCGTGAATATAAGCGTTTCTCCGTTTTTCGTTTTAGCATACCCTGAAAGTGATTTAATATTTTCGAGACTGCCTGTTTTTGCTTGTATATTCCCCTTGGCCGGAGCTGATTTCAATCGATTACGGAGTGTTCCTCCTACAAATCGGTCGGATACTCCTGCAATCGGAAGACTTTTATAATACGTATTGTACCAAGGCTCTTTGCGAACAACATACAATAACTGCGACAGCTGGCTAGAACTAACTTTATTTGAATAAGACATACCAGATGCATCTTCAAATTTCCACTTTGTTACATCCAATCCAACCGAGGCTGCGTACTCATGCATGACCAGTAAACCTGCATTCCAGCTGCCTTCTCCATATTTAACTTTACCCATTTCTTTGGCTAACATTTCTGCATGCGTATTATTGCTTAGTTTCATAAAAGGAATGATTAATTCTTTCAATGGCATGGACTTGCGTGACACTAACGCTTTTGCATTTTTAGGAGTTTTTCCTTCTATAACTTTAGAAGATGCTGCAAAGGTAATACCTTTTTCCGCGAGTGATCTTTTGAAAATATCTAGCGCATAAATAGTTGGATTCGTGACGGATATCCATTCTTTTACCCCGGAAGTACCAAGTGGTGAGTTTCCAGTGATAATAACTTTATTGGTCCCCACTTGTCGCGTAATTTTTAATGTATTTTTGCTTCCTTTAGGAACTGTTTTGGAGTTATTTACAATTTTTAAAACGCTTGTAATAGGTGACATCGATACTTTAGTCGCTTTCCCGTTTGTTCCCGGCTTTGCTTCCACAATGACAGAACCTGCATCGAAATCTCCGTTAGGCGAAAGTGTTAGTGCAGAAATTGGCGCTGCATAATAATAGGGCTCGTCCTCTGCTAATATCCCTGCAGATAAGCGAACATTATCGTACCATGTATCGTCACCGACTAAATTACCGGAAACCCTTTTGATGCCCTGTTTTGCTAAACTATTTGCAAAATTGTCAAAGTGGTTTTTCAATAATGTCGGATCCCCTTGCCCCTTTACATACAAATTGCCATTTAGTGTTCCATTTTTCAACTTACCGTCTGTTAATACAATAGTTGAAAAGCGGTAGTTCTCTCCAAGAGTTTCTAGAGCCGCAGCACCTGTCAGCAGTTTTAGAGAAGAGGCAGGAGTAATTTCTTTGTCCCCATTATATTGATAAACAATTTCTCCTGTGGATGCTTTTCGGACGGTCACACTCGACGTAGCATTTTTCATCCTACTATCTGCCATTATATTATTTAGCTTATTTTGTAAGTTTGCATAAGAAGTGGCGGCCTCTACATTGGAATCTTCTTCTAAAGGTATAAATGCGCTACTACTGATCATCAAAAGAGCAACGAAACTAACTAAAATTTTTCTCCAAACGTTCACTATGTACCTCCCATGTTGAATTATGTAGTTATTTGTATTTTAACACGTAATTGTCAGAAAATAAGTTGATTTATAAACTTTTCAAAAATGCGTTCTAATTGCCTAGTTGACATTAAATTTCTTTCTATATTATACTCAAACTAACTACTTTGCTTAACAAGGTAGTTCTTTTTTTAGAACACTATCTTGTTTAGCAATATAGTTGCTAGGAGGATTATTTATGTCAATTAGAAGTCAGCTGCTAAAAGGAATTTTAGATGGATGCGTACTTGCCGTTATTGAAAAAGAACCTGTTTATGGATATGAATTATCCCGTAAATTACAGGACATTGGTTTAGCAGATGTAAGCGAAGGAACAATTTATCCGGTTTTATTACGATTGCAAAAAAATAGACTTATTATTGGCGAAATGATGCCTTCCGAATCTGGACCAAACCGAAAGTATTACTCGTTAACTCCAGCCGGAAAGGAAGCACTAATAGTCATTTCGGAAGAGTGGAATCAATTATCCCTCCCCATTAATGCCCTACTGTCGAAAGGAGTAGATTCAAATGAAAGCAAGTGAATTAATTGCACAAAACAATCAAAAAAGAGATTTGCTTACAGAGGAAAATGAAAAGTACTACTCGAATTTATTGCTTTATATACGAACGAAACTCAGCCTATCGGAACAACAATCGGAAGAAGTTTTAATGGAAATGTTAGATCACTTATTAGAAGGTCAAAAGGATGGAAAGACAGCTAGAGATATTTTCGGAGATGATCCAAAAAGCTATGCAGATGAAATCATTAGCCACTTACCTGAGGAAGAAAAAAAGAACTCGTTAAAATTTGTTAGCCAAGTAGCAGTAAATTTATTAGGCTGGTTCTTGGTTATTCGAAGTATCGCCCTTCTCGTTATCGGACAAATGCAGGAAGTCGATTCGAGGGTGTTTATCATCCCATCGTTTATTATATTAGTATTAATTGCTTTAATGGTTAGCGCGGGAGTAAAAGTAATTTTTAGTTTGATCCATCAATCATTATTCAATGAAAAATCCAGCGATAAAAAACTAATGGTAAAAGCCGGTTTATTCGGAGCGGGCGGATTTCTAATTATTATGGCTGCAAGCTACTTTATGAAAGACTTTGGTCCTTCCTTTGAATTTCCTTGGATCGCCTCTTTAGGAGTCGGGGCAGTGTTGGTACTTATATCTTGGATTATGAAAGGGAGAAAAAAATGACGAAGTTTGAAGATATATTAAATTGTATTATAGTAGATGATTTGAAACTTGTATCATTTGATATTTTAGATGATATGATTGAAAATATCGGTTCAACAGACCCTTTTTTAAGAGATAAATTAATATACACTGCTTTTTGGACGTTAATTTTTAAAGATCATCTAAATAAACAGCAGCTGGAATATATTTTAAATAAGCTACTAGAAAATGAATTACTAGTAAAGAATATCGAACAATCTTCGTCCGACTTTGTGTTTACACGATCGTTCACTTCTCTTGTATACGCTGCCATATTAGAATACGATTCGAGCAAACAAGTAGTCGATGAGGATCTAGTAAGAAAAGTAATAGATACTACTCATGACTATATGACAAAAGAGAATGATCTAAGAGGTCATGTAGCTCAAAAAGGTTGGGCTCATGCAGTAGCACACGGGGCGGATTTGTTAGATTCATTGATCAAACATCCATTAGCAACTGAAGAGGATGCACGAAAAGCGCTACAACATATCACTCGATTTATCACAATCGCTAATGGTTACCAAGACGACGAAGAAGAACGCTTATCTTATGCGTTTGTAACGCTAACAAAGCATCACTTTCAGGAATCAGAGATCACTAATTGGTTACTAGGGCTTCATCAATCACTTATTGATAAACAAGCAAAGGCCGACGATGCATTACAACCCTATTACGCAAAACTAGCATTTAAAAACTTCTTGAAATCCACATACTTCTTACTTGAAAAAGAAGCTATTCAAAGTGATTTGAAAGAGACAGTTAAACAACTAGTATTGAAATTACTCTATTAGAAAGTAAAGGTGCTCCAGCAAGCTGCGAGCGCCTTTTTTGATTTCCAAATCTTACATTTGAATCGGCGAAAGTGCCTTTGTTTGTTCCATATAGATAAACGCATCATAACGACTGCCGATTTTGGATGGGACATAATTGCCGTAAGCCTCAAATTCAGGATGATACACTACCCCTATGGCGCGATGCCCAATCCAATTATTGAATATGGATCGATTCTCTTCATTAAATATTAATAGCTTGTCATGCGCACCAGCATTATGTAATGCGGCTTCCCATGATTCTTTTCTTGCTGGAGGTACTTCTATTTCCTTATATGGAAGTCCCCATTCGTTCGAGGCGATAACCGTACCTTTATACGTACCAAAGCCAATAGCAAATACATTTTCTTTTCTATTTTGCAAGCGAAGAATTTGTCCCACATTCACCATTCCTGCTGCTTCCATATCCGTTGCCGATGCATCCCCAATATGCGTGTTATGTTCCCAAATAATTATTTTCGCATCTTTTCCATGGTAGTCCATAATTTCATTGATCGCCTCGACCATGTGCTCGTCCCGAACATTCCATGATAACTCATCACTTCGAATCATTGCACGGTAATATTCTTCTGCATTTCTAGCGACCATCGCATTTATTTTTAAATTTAAATCTGTTTCTTCGGCATCTTTATACTTGTCTTCATGAGCCCGGATAGAAGTTAACAGCTTAGATACTTCATCAACACATGCATCTGAAATATTGACTGAGGAAAATGCATAGGTTTCAGGATGACGATTAAATGGTTCGAAACAAGAGAAGGCTTTTTTGGCAAACGCTAGATCAGCTCCTTGGGGGTTAGTCCTACTCAAATAATTGATTACTTCATCAAGTGATTCCCATAGGCTATACACGTCAATTCCGTAGAATCCCACCTTCTCTTCTTTTTGTGCATTATACTCTTTTAACCATGTAACAAACTCAGCGATTTCTTCATTTGCCCACATCCAGGTAGGAAAGCGTTCAAAGGCTTTAAATGCTTGTCGCACATTCTCGGGGCCTTCTTTATAGCCTTTTATATACCTATTAATATGCTGAGTAGACGGCCAGTCTCCTTCCACCGCAATAAGAGTGAATCCTTTCTCTTCTATTAAACGTTTCGACAACTCCGCTCGAGCTGTATAAAACTCCGAAGTTCCATGGCTTGCTTCTCCTAATAGTACAATCTTAGCTTCTCCAATTGCCTCCAAGATTGGTGTTAAATCATCGGTGTTTTCATATGGTAAGGCATATTTTTTAATCGCATCTTCTAGTGGAATCAATGAATACACTCCTTTTCCATTCAGTTTGAGTTGGGTGCAAGTCTTTCATTCATTTCACTGATACGATTCCTTTTCTCTTATACCTTTAAACAAGAAAATGCTAAAACAACAGGAATTCTAAGTCTTCTTTCAAATTCCTCTTCGCTACTAAAATGTGCTCGCTTTGGAGTGCCTTCTCGTAAATCCAACACAGAAAACCCTGCTTTTTTTAGTGCGGTAAAATATTGTTCGATTGTCCTGTGGTATTTAACAACGACTTTGTCTATCCATGGTTCTTTTCGCACCCCATCCAGAAAATAATCATCCACTACCCAGTTTCCTCGCTTGTCACCAGTTTGCTTACTAACAAATGAGGACGTTGTAAGCGGATGTTGCACACTAAATATGAATCGTCCGTTATCATTTAATGTATCGTATACACGGTTAAACAGTTTTTGAATATCTTCTATATAATGAATAGCAAATCGGGAAGTAACGATTTCAAATTCGTTTACAGGAAAATGAAAAGACTCCATTGTGCCGAAATGGATAATCCCGTTCCTATTAAGTAAATTCTCTTTTGCGGTGGCTACCATTTGTTCCGAACCTTCTATTCCCAAGTAATGCTTAGCACCCTTTTCTAATAATTCTTTTCCGAATGAAGCATCCCCGCAGCCTAGATCTAATACTTTCTTTTCCTGAAAATCGCCCATCAGTTCATAGATGATCGGACCTTCTATTGCATTGTTTGGGCTGTCCAGTCTTCCCCTTCTCTTCATATAATTTTTGAAGAACTCTGCTTGATCGTATGCACTTGACCCTTTAAATTCCATAGCATTCCCTCTATCCCCATTGAAATTTATTTCTTTTATTCCTAGCTTAGCAATTTACTTTAGATTTTACAAAATCATGGTACTATTGAATAATAATTCTCTTTGAACCGTACATTGTATAGAAAGCACGGTGACTTATGAAAACTATATTAAATAAACTAACCAAAAGACAATGGTTACTATGGTGTGGATTGTTACTTTTCGGCTTCTTTTTTATATTGAATAGAGAGTTAATCATGTTACTTTGGAACGGTGACGTGGAAGCAATTCGTACGTTTTTAAATAAAAATATGGGATATGCTTTATTTTTCATGTTTCTAGTCATGCTCATTCAAAACTCTTTTACTGTTTTCCCACTCATTCTTGTGATTACGATTAATATGACACTATTTGGGTTTATCAATGGTTTTATATGGAGTTGGCTAACTGGTGTGCTTGCCTCTTTGCTTGTTTATTATGGTGCGCGCTATATTTTTCAAGAGGTTATTGCAGAAAAATTTAATACAAAACTGATAGAAAAAATAGATGCAAATGGATTTGCTTATGTATTCCAAGCGAGAATCTTTCCCTTTGTTCCTACGAGCTTAGTCAATATTGTTGCAGGTCTCAGCACTATCCGACTGCTTCCTTATATACTCGCAACTTCTATTGGTCATTTTATTTATTTCTTCGTCCTCGCACTCATACCAGCAGGAATACTGTCCGCCAACTGGGATGAATATATTATTTGGATTATTATCGCAGCAGCAATCCTTTTATTTTATTTATCTAAAATAGTGAAACGAAAAAAAAATGCTGCTCCTGATGAAAAGGATAAATTATTCCCTTGAACGGAGTGAATACATGTGAAAATTGCTATACTGACAGATATTCATGGCAACGAACTAGCACTTAAAGCAGTCTTGAAAGAAATAGACGCACATGGAGATATAGAAGAAATTTGGTGCCTTGGCGATATGATTGCCATGGGTCCAGACACGAACGAAGTGTTAGATTTACTATTTCCGCGTCCAAACATCCGAATGATTACGGGAAACCATGATGAAGCCATCCTGTCACTTATTACAGGGGAAGGACATCCAGAAACCTATAAACACACACGGGAACATCACGAGTGGGTCGCAAAGCAATTATCTACTGAAAATGAGGCTAAGCTAAGGCGATTGCCTCGGATTATTGAAAAAGAAATAAACGAGACGCGCACCATTGGAATTCACTATCATATTGAATTAAATAAGCGTGATGCCCATATTAAAGACGAGCCCTTTCACAGTATACTAGAGCCAACTCTAAATAATATGGAGAAAATGTTCGCCCATTACCCTGCTGATATTATTTGTTTTGGACACCATCATCCTGAACACCTTTTGAGAAATGAACATCAAATTTATGTAAATCCTGGTGCACTAGGTGTTTCAAAAGGAAGTACGGCTCCTTATGCGATTATCGACTTTGCGAAACCGAAGCAGCCAGCTATTCAAATCCATCATGCACCTTATGATAAAAAAGCTTTTCTACAAAGATTTGAGACACTTCAAGTGCCACAAAGAGAAATCATGTTTAAACTTTTTTATGTCGGAGACTAAATTAACTTTTATAAATCAACTCCCTTTAAACAATAAAATGTTCAAAGGGATTTATTTTATTTTCAATCACATAAATACACCTAAATATAATATATTTTTGATGCAATTTCTTACACTTCCACTTTAAAGCGTTAAAGTATATTGAATGTTTTCTGAATACTCCCTATAATGAACAACAATATACATAATAGAAATGGAGATTAGTAACGTGAAAGACTTTTTCAATAAGTTATTAACCGGGATGAGCATAGGGATTGTAGTCGCATTGATCCCTAATGCACTGTTAGGAGAGATTTTAAAGTTAGTAATCCCTCATATTCCCGCATTACAGCATTTATTTGATATTACTATATTTGTTATGAGTTTATTACCTGTGATGATTGGTGTTATGGTCGGGATTAAGTTTGAACTAACACCCATTCAAACAGCTAGCGTTGGTATTGCAGCGATGGTCGGTAGTGGTGCGGTTCAAAAAACAGCAGACGGCTTATTTGCGCTTCAAGGCATCGGAATTGTTATTAACACGGGAATTACTGCCGCACTAGCAGTTTTATTTGTAAAACTAGTTGGTGACCGATTAAGGGAATATTCCATTCTAGTTATTCCTACTTTAACTATTTTAGTTCCGGGGATGATTGGATATTTGCTATTACCATTTATCAAAAACTCGACTGGTTTATTAGGACAAGGTATAGCCCATCTCACAACGTTACAACCAGTTTTAATGGGTGCCATTATAGCAGTAGTTTTCAGTCTCATTATCCTATCCCCTATTTCTACTGTTGGAGTTGCTACAGTTATTATGCTCTCTGGTATTGGATCGGGTGCCGCAAATCTAGGTATTGTTGCAACTGGGTTTGGTTTGGCCATTGCAAGCTACAAAGCAAATAGCCTTGGAACCGCTCTTGCACATGTGCTTGGTTCTCCGAAAATTCAAATGAGAAACTTCTTTATGAAACCAAAGATTGCTTTTCCTATGCTAATTAGTGCAGCAATACTAGGTGCACTCGCAGGAGTACTTAACATCCAAGGAACACCTTATAGTGCTGGGTTCGGCATATCCGGATTAGTTGGACCTTTAAATTACATAAACTTAGCGGATGGCGGATGGACTTTAGAAAATGTAACCATCATGTTAAGCACGTTTTTAATACTCCCGATTCTATTAAATATCGGTCTCATCTATGTCTTCTCTCGAAAGTTAAAACTGATTAAAGCAAATGATTATAAATTAGATTTTGAATAGATATAAATGCCAGGAACCAAACTATATAAAATAGTGTCGGTTCCTGGCATCATTCACTTATTTGGCATTTTCGTCTGCTTGGTGAATACCAATAATATTCCCTTCGGAATCGGTAAAATATCCTTGCCATGCCATTCCAGGCAATGCATGCTTGGGAACAGAAATTGTACCGCCTTGAGCTAAAATGGTTGCTTCTGTAGAATCATAATCTTCCACCTGCATTGTGCAAACAAATGCATTTACACTTTGTCCACTTTCAGGTGATGGAGTTCTACGCTGCATTAAGGCACCATCAATTCCCCTTTCCTCTTTATCTCCTGTGATAGCCCCAAAATAAGGTGTTCCTGCAAAGTCACTCCAGTCTTCAAATTGCCAACCGAAAACTTCTCCGTAAAATTGCTTAGCTCTGTCCATATCATCCACATGAATTTCAAAGTGTACAACTCGCCCCATCTGAGAACCTCTTTTCTAAAGTTATTGGAAACATATTCATTCTGATTATGCCATATATTCTGAATTTTTACGATGATAATTTGCATAATTATAATAGAATTTTCTCGAAGGTAAAATGGAGATTTTTCGCCTATCGATAGCAAAAAAGATGCCTTCTAAAATAGAATACATCTTTTTTGGCACTTAATTATAAAATTCTTCCGGTATAGCTCCAATAGTTCTTCGATGATAAAGAAGCGGTTCTTTATCTTCATTTTGGATATCTAGCACTTCACCAATAATCGTCGTGTGATCTCCTGCATCAATTTGGCTAAATACTTTACATTGTAAAGTAGCTAATGTATCCGCAAGAACCGGCAAATCCAGTTCAGACTTTTTCCAGTCACATTGGCTGAAGCGGTCTTCTACTTTGCTAGAAAATAGCGTACATAAATCACTTTGATCAGAAGCTAAAATATTCACGGTAAATTTGTCTACTTTTAAAAATTCTTCATACGAGTACACTCGCTTATCAATTGACCATAAAATAAGTAGTGGTTCTAAGGAAACCGATGCAAATGAGTTAACTGTCAGCCCCATTGGTTTCCCCTCTTGGTTAAATGCTGTTACTACTGTTACGCCTGTAGGGTAATTGCCCATTGCCGCCTTAAAACTTGCTATCTGCTCTATTTTATTATCCATATGAACTTCTTCCATTCTATTTTCTTTTAAGCATATCAAAGTCATTATATTCTTTCACACTTTTTGATTCCACAGAATTTTCACTTTTGTTTAAATCATATCCGGAAGGGTAAAGATAGGTATATCACAAATAAAACAACAAATGGAGGAATTATAATGACAGTCAAATTAACAGTAGAAAATGCCTTACAAGCAAAACAAGAAATTGAGACACTGGAATCACAAGGTTATTCAAAGGACCACATTCATATTTTCGCCCATTTCAAAGAAAGAGCCGACGATATTAATGATGCTTTAGATACAAAAGACGTTGGTTTAAAAGAACAAGGTCTTCTGGATTCGATGAAAAATATTTTTACTTCTCGTGGGGACGAACTCCGTAATAAAATGGAGGCAACCGGGTTATCAAAAGAAGAAGCTGCAGCTGCAGAAATGGAGCTCGATAAAGGAAAGCTAGTAATTATTGCGCATAAACCACAAGAATAAATGTACATTTGCTAAAATGATGATTAAACAGCAAGAATCCTATTTCTCATTAAGGGAAATAGGATTTTTCTTTTGTGCATATATTATATAACTTACACCTTTATCCCCTCTTTCATTGTTCCTGCTAGTTCGAATTATTTCTTTTTCTTTAAACTGTTTGATTCATTTATTTAGAAAGGATGGACTATTCAAAAAACGTTGCCGATTAATAGTCGTTTGGATATGATGGTTATAAAGGAGGGAAACATTCAATGACTAATGATCATGAAGGATTTTTTGATAAGGAAAAACAAAATGTCCCAAAACCGAAAATGGAAAGAAAAGATGGTGAACCTACTTCCGCTTTCAAAGGGGCTTCTGTGGCAGCACTGATAATAGGAATCTCTGCTTATCTAATAGGTTTGTTCAATGCCGCAATGGAATTGAATGAAAAAGGCTATTACTTTGCAATTTTAATATTTGGACTCTATGCATCTGTATCTTTACAAAAAGCAGTAAGAGACAAAGAGGAAGGAATCCCAGTTACGAATATTTATTATGGAATAAGCTGGGTTGCAATTATTATTTCTATTTTATTGATGGGCATTGGCTTATACAATGCAGGAAGTATTGTTTTAAGCGAAAAAGGGTTTTATGCTATGGCTTTTGTTCTTAGCATATTTGCAGCAATAACAGTTCAGAAAAATGTAAGGGATACGCAAAAAGCACGAGAAGCAGATTGAATAATGAACAGTGCCAGTCACTCACACTAATAAACATGTGAGCAACTGGCACTTATTAGTTCATCGCTAAGTCGTTAACTTCCATCCTTTGTTAAAGGGTAACTATAATATTTCTTTTATCGTCAATACAAACTCATATAAAAAGTATCCAGCAAAACCAAACAATATTAATCCAGCAATGATGGATACCCATTTTATCATGGTTTGATTCATTACTTTTCTTGTTACTGAAACAATTGCAAGTAATCCAACATCATGAAGCAAGATACCTGACAAAATACCAGCTCCAACAATTAAAAATGTAGCGGGCTGTGTCGTATCGTAAGAATCAGCAAGCACTGCTCCAAAGACAGAAATCCAAAATACAAGGTTTCCAGGAGAAACTGCTACAAGCAAACCATTGCGATATGAGCTAAAAAATGATTTCGTTGGTTTCTCACCAGCCAACGTAATGCCCTGATCGGCATTTTTAATAGATTCATAACCTAAAAATGCTAAAAATCCTGCACCAATAAGCCACATTGGTATTTGAATAAAAGGCTCGGCAAGTACAGAAGCAAGTCCCATATATAAGGCAATAATTAATAGGAAGTCGATGGTCATCCCACCTAGTCCCACAGCCCAACCATGCATGAACCCATTTTTCAAACCTTGCTTCGTCATTTCAACCGTCATTGCTCCTACAGGCATTGCAATCGCAAGTCCTGCTAGTAAATACGTAAAAAATAAACTCAAAAGATACACTTCTTCCAAATTTTATCCCTTCATACGTCCGTTTGTAATTATTTTAGCATAAAAATTCATAAAAATTATATAATATTCTTATTCTCTTATAACTTTTATATTTGTCTCTAGAGAAAATACGATTCGAGCTATCACCACTAACTCTTTTGTAAGTTTTTAATGGTTGACGGAATTTTCCGCAGATAGTATATTTATGCCGCAAAGCAGAATTTAATTCTATTAAAAATGGTGAGGTATCAAGATGAATAAAATAAGTGGATTTATTTTTACTTTTTTAGCAATTGGAGTAGCAGGTTATGCCATTGTTCAGTATTTTATTATCGGAGTGGATCATGCAGGGCTCGTTCAGATGAAGTTAATGTCGCTTTCTAAGTTGAGTACATTCTGGTACGTTATGCTATTTATCCATATTGCAGCAAGTGTTGTAGCATTAGCGATTGGTCCTTTCACTTTATCTGCAAAGTTTAGAGAAAAAAATATTATTCGTCATAAACGATTAGGAAAGCTGTATATGCTCGGTATTCTATTCGGCGGTGTTTCCGGTCTTTATCTAGCATTTTACGCTACAGGAGGATTGGCTGGAAAGCTAGGTTTTGGTTCCTTGTCAGTATTATGGTTGGTTTCTGCCTATCAAGCACTTGCTAAAGTAAAAGCTAATCGAGTGAATGATCACCAACAGTGGATGATACGTAATTACTCCTTAACTTTTGCAGCAGTCACACTGCGCATTTGGCTACCTTTGTTCATGTTGTTATTAGGTTTAGAGCGATTCGAACTTAGTTATGCTATTATCGCATGGTTGGCTTGGGTGCCTAATATTGTTATTGCAGAGTTGTATATACAAAGAAAACTAATTAAAAAGCAGGTATCCAACTTACCTAACCATCCAACAGTAGTAGAATAATAGAAAATGTAACTTTAAGGTATATTTATTTTATAATCATGCCTGATTTAGAAACATTCCCCCATCGACAGCTTCTCTGACAAAGCACATTTCATGAGTGCCAATAAACCTTACTTCAAGTAAATGAAGGAAATAGACGATATGGCAGATATGGCAAATGGAAATGAGCCATAATAGTGGAATGTCGGATATAATAGGGAAACTGCGCGGTAGTGAGTTGAATGAAGTGTCCGCTGGGATTTCCGCTACAAGGGTGGACGCTTTCCGCCGGCTTGACTTCAGCCGCTTCCTTCTCTACGCTCAGTCCAGGGTCTTCAGCTCAAGCTATTCCGGCTGGAGTCGCCACCCTTTCGCTACAATCCAGTAGAGTCTGCTCATTACTAAGAAATGATGCACTAAATCTAGTACTATATTGTTTTTCTATAGGAAAACCTAATATTAATGGAATAAGACTTACTTTATAGTGATTATTAGTAGGTTCTATTGATTGGAATGTAAGGCGACGACTCCTGTGGGATTAGCGAGACAGGAGAGACCCCGCACGTAGCGTTAGCGGAGGAGGAGGCTCACCGCTCGCCCCACGGAAAGCGTCCGCCTGGAGCGGAAATCATGGCGAACATCTTAGTATCTTACCGCGCAGTTCCCCTATACTGATCGACAAATTATAGAGCTTATAATCTTCTAAATCATAAAAAATCGACTCAGATATATATGGAATCATTTTTGCTTTAATTTTGTTGATCTTTCGGTTTCTGCCCAACAAATTGAATTACATGTGATAATCCATTATGTTTTTCACCTTCATGACGGACAACCTCTCCCATGAAAGAGTGAACTATGCGCCAGTCAGCAAAGTCTTTCAAAAACTCCTCTGGTTTGTATAGAAAATCCAGTTCTTGCGGTCCACCACTTTGATAAGGAATCTGGTAATGTGAATACACCTCTGTCAGGAAATATCCACCGGGCTTTAAAGCTTCCTTTACACCTTGAAGGGTTTTCATTCGAAGCTCGGCCGGAAAGTGACCAAAAATGCATACAATTTCATCCCATTTAGCTTCACTCCAGTTTGCTTCGTTTAAATCTACCAGTTCTGTCGAGATAGCTACATCCCGTTCTTTCGCAAGCTTATTTGTTTTCTGAAGTCCAGATTCCGCATAATCCCAAGCTGTAACGTTCATTCCCTGTTCTGCTAAGTAAACTGCATTTCGCCCTTCCCCTTCAGCTATGGCCAAAGCGTTACCAGAAACATTTAATTTATGTTGAAATTCTTTCAAGAAGACATTTGGTTCCTTACCATAAACATAATCCTCTGTTTGAAAACGTGCATTCCAATGATTCATCTTATGTCATCCTTTCCAAACTATAATCGCGAAGTGAATGAATCAACATCAGTCTGTTTCGTGAACAATCATGTTATAAACTTTACCTATCCTATCCTGTAAAGATTGCATTTGAACAAATCGGGCTTCCCTTATAATTTCTTTGCCATCTACAAATAAAAGTAGCGCAGGCACCGTAAAAATCGAAAGACGTCCAGCTATTTCCTCGACAACGTCTGCATTTATATGCCCTAGCTGTATGAGTGGAAATTCTTTTAACAACTCCTTCAACTGAGGCAGTATAACATGACATACGCCACAATTAGTTCTGGATACATATAAGAAACTAAATTGATGGTCCTCGATAAACTTTTCTACTGAAGTGAGCGATGTTAATGTAATCATATCTTCTCCTTTCGTTTTCATAGTAGTAATTTTCTGATGCATTTTGTTCAAGTCAGCAACATTATAATATATCTAACCAAATCTTCACTGCAGTTACAAATATTAATACAGCTAAAATTATCTGTAACACTTTTGTATTTAACTTTTTCCCAGTCATAGCCCCAAGTGGTGCAGCAATTAAACTTGCAATCACCATGATAAGTGATGGTAAGAATTCTACTTGCCCGGTTGACACTTTTCCGCTAATGGCACCAATTGATGAAATAAGGGTTATCGCCAAGGAGGAAGCAATTGTCATTCGTGTTGGTATTTTTAATACAGTAAGCATGATGGGCACTAATAAGAACGCCCCACCTGCACCAACAATTCCTGCAGCTACTCCCACGATTAAGGCAAGTAATGCGGCAATCCATTTGTTAAACTTTATCTGCTCAAGGGGTATGTCATCAAGTCCTTTTTTAGGTATGAACATCATGATGGCAGCAATTATCGCTAAAATTCCATAGACTATATTAATTCCGCTTTCAGGAATCTGTGTGGAGCCAAATCCTCCAATGAAACTACCAATTAAAATACTAACACCCATGTAAGCAATCAGTTTTTTATTTAATAATTCACCTTTACGATAGGCAATGACACCACCGATTGTCGCAAAAAATACTTGAATTGCAGTTATTCCCGACACTTCATGGGCTGTATAATGAGCAATACCAAGTGCTGAAGGGATATACAACAACATAGGAAAATTAATAATGGATCCACCTATTCCTAACATTCCCGAAATAAATGAGCCTATTAATCCTATGAAGAAGATGATAGCAATAAAGCTTATATCCATTTTAACCTCCTACTAAAAAGGGAAGCTACAATAGCTCCCTTTTTAATTTCCTTATCGAACTGCACAACGATTTGGTCCAATTTCCATTTCACGTTGCGTTTCTTCATCAGTGCTCTTTTTCCCCATATTCATTTCACGAATATCTTGATATGCATTTGGCTGTGGCGGTAAATTTTCAGTCACCATTTGTCTAAATTCATTTTCATCCTCCATGTTTAGCCCATGATTTGTTTCATAGAGCGTACTTAACTTTTCAGATACACTACCATCTGCATTTAATTCATCTATAATCATAAAGTGTGCTGGTAGAACGATTAGTTCCCCAGATAACTCTTTGTATCTCGTGTATAGACTTTCTCTTAGATCCTCAACCCAGTCCTCGGCTAACCCAGCTAAGTCTGGTCTTCCAATGGAATCAATAAATAATATATCTCCTGATAATAAGAACTTTTCGTCCACAACAAAAGACGTTGATCCAATTGTATGTCCTGGAGAATATAACGCATGAATATTTATAAAAGCATTACCAATTGTCACTACATCTCCATCTTCTAATGGTTCATATTCAAAGGTAACATCCACAGCGTCTTTTGGTGGAAGCAAGTATATTGCGTTTGTTTTTTCAGCAAGTTGTCTCCCACCAGAAATATGGTCGGCATGTAGATGCGTATCGAAAATATGGGTAATTTTTGCCCCAATACGATTTGCAAAATCCAGATAGACATTCGTCATTCTTGCAGCGTCTACAATGGCAGCCTCACCGTTTGAGACGATCATATAAGACAAGCATCCCTTACCAATTCGTACAAACTGATAAATTTCTCCACCATCTTTTAGATCCCCAATTTTTACAGGTTCTAAATGTTCACTCCATGCACTCATTCCACCCGTTAGGGAAGAAACTGAAAGTCCTGCCGCTGTAAGCATCTCTGCCACTACCATAGACGAGCGCCCTTTGGCACAAACAACAAGTACATCTTTATCAGAAGGAATCTTAGCCAAAATCCCTTCTACACCATCAAGTAATTCAAAATATGGTACATTTAAATAATCAAAGTTCTCCCCTTCAATTTTCCAGTCTGCAAAATCACTTCCATTCCGAATATCTAAAATAAATAGCTCTTCTTTGTTAAATACTTTTTTGTTACCTCTTTTGAAGTCATGGTATTCACAGTCATATTTTTACCCCCTGCGGTATATTTATTTATAAAAAAATTTAAAACGTGATTGTTACATCTTCTTTCTTTTATTTCAAAAAAACTTTACCTTGTACTTCAATAGTAACGCCTGCTTTTTTCAATAAGTTTCCGACTTCGCATTCTTTATCTGCTCCTTCTATTGCTCTTTGTGCAGATTGAATTTGTATTTCTGTTGCATCCGCAGATAAAATGATTTGTGGATAGTGAGTTATGTTAAATCCATTATCGGATATCGCTGCCTCGGAATTTATTGTATGTTCTACTACAGGTAACTTTCTGCTTTCAAGCATATAAGTAAGCGTTGCTATAAAACAAGTTGCGGCTGAAGAAACTAGTAACTCTTTAGGATCTGTCCCGTTTCCACTGCCACCCAAAGAGATTGGAATAGCGACTTTTGTATCCAGATAATCTGCCTTAAGAGTCCCATTCCCTGTTGCTCCACCATGCCAAACAATATTTAAATTTGTTTTCAACTCTGCCAGCGTTCACATTCCCCCATTTAAATTATTAATATTTAATCTCAATCTTCATTACCTTTCATTTCTAGAAGCCTAAAATTTCAGCTGAATGAAGTTAAAATGTCAATGTTACGTCAGCGTCTTTAGCAAACTCTAAAAATGTAACAGCTCCGCCTACTTCAATTCCATCGATAAAGTTCTCTTTATCTAATCCCATAACATCCATAGTCATTTGGCAGCCAATGAATGTAACACCCATCTCTTTTGCCATTGCTACTAATTCCGGGATGGCCGGAACATTGACTTTAGTAAATCCTTCTGCAAAATGCTCTTTTCCTACTGGCATTGGAAGTTGCTGATATGCCTCTTTGTGAATTAAGTTCAATCCCTCAAATGTAAAGAAAATGGCTACTTCTTGATCTGTTGCAGCAGCTGCAGTTGCGATATTAAATACTTTGTATGCATCAAATAATCCACCATTACTTGCGATAATTGCTACTTTTCTATTCATTTATTTTTCCTCCATTTCTTAATGCAATCATGATATTGTTTGGATCAAAGCCTACAATCCATTGACCATTCACTTCAGTTTGTGGCACTCCCATTTGTCCTGTTGTTTTTACAAGTCGTTGCATAACTTCAGGTTGTGTTTCCACATTCACTTCAATAAAAGGAATGTTTTGTTCGGATAAAAAGTTCTTTAACATAACACAATAAGGACATTGTGTTGTTGTATATACTGTTACTGAATTCATTTTCAAATCTCTCCTTAACGATTTTTTGTAAATATCCTTCATTTTCGTCACCTAAATACCATTGGGGGTATATGAAATTCTAAAAAAATTTACTCTTCCTTGCCTTCCCAAGAAAGCATGCCACCTTGCATATTGATCACGTTATAACCTTGTTCTTCAAGGAATTCTGTTGCACGTCCACTTCTTCCTCCTGAACGACAAACCATGATATACTCATTTGACTTATCTAATTCATGCATACGAAACTCAACTAATCCTAATGGAATATTTATTGCTCCTGGAATTTTCCCATCTGCTACTTCATCTACCTCACGCACGTCGATTATATTTAATAGCTTTCCTTCATTCATTAAAGTCTCCACTTCTTTTGCAGTCATTTCTTTCATTTTAAGTCCCCCTATTCTATTATCTCCAGGTGCTTATGCCACCTTTTACATTTGTTACTTTAGTAAAGCCCATTTTTTTTAATATCTTAGTCGCTTTTTGACTTCTCATTCCACTTTGGCAAATAACAATCACTTCTTTTTCCTTTAAAAGTTCCTTATCCGCTTTTTGAGAAAGTTGGTGAAGAGGAATATTTTTAAAGCCTTTGATATGATTACCTTTAAATTCACCAGGTGTTCGAACATCCACAAATTGCTTTTCCCTGTTATTTAACTCTTCTTTTAGATCTGTTGTTGATAGTTGCCTTACTCCTTTTGTTGGTAGAGCACGCTGTAAAATGAAAACCAAGAAAAGAGCGATAAGGATGTAAATTACGTATTCCAAATCTGTTACCACCTTAACGGAAATTATTTACCCCCTAGGGTATAAAACTGTATAAAAAAATAGAATTAGCCCTTTTTAATCCAAAACTTTAATACTTCATCTTCTTCCTCATGTTTCAGAAGCTCATGCCCACCAGATCTAGCCCAGGCTGGGAAGTCATTTTTAGCTCCCTTATCTGTTGTGTGAACCTCTAGTAATTGACCCTCTTCAAGTGCATTTATGGCCATTTTACTTTTTACGATTGGCATTGGGCATGCTAATCCTTTTACATCTAATACTTTATCAACATTCATTTTTATTCCTCCTTTTCTTTTACCGTTACCCCTATGGGTATATTAACGGAAGAAAAAAAAGATGTCAACCCTTAAGTTTCATCTGCTTTTTACAAGCAAGTTGACAGCTTCTTTAATTAGTTCGTCCGTTTTTTCTCCATTTTTTTCAGCATCTTGAACACATTCAACTAAGTTTGAACTTACAATCACACCTATTGTACGATCTACTGCTGAGCGAACAGCCGACAACTGGGTAATGACATCTTTACAATCTTTGTTTTCTTCCATCATTTTTAAGATGCCGCGAAGTTGCCCTTCCATACGCTTTACTCTATTTTTAAGTTGATCATTATATTCCATAGAAGTTCACCTCCAAGTTCATCACAAAATTACTGACAGTCATCATATTATACCCTCACAGGTATATTGTCAACACTGACAACTAGTCCTACCCTATTAATTCAAACTACTTATTAATAACAATTGATAATTTATAATTTGCATGTTTGTTTAAATCTTCCAGAAATTCATCTAATGCTTTATTCGATGGAAATTTGCATTCGAGAAAATAACAACCATCCCCACTGATTTTATAATTATGGATTATGTATGCTTCTTGAGTTTTTATAAACGATAGATAAGGTTGATGGTAAGTACTTTGTGTAATAATCGTAATAAAAGCGTGTATAAAATACCCTAATTTAGTTTGATTAACTTTTATTGTATACCCCTCTATCAAGCCATTATCCTCTAACTTGGCAACTCTACCTGAAGCAGCTTGTCCAGTTAAATGGACCTTCTCACCCAATTCTTTCATGGTGATACGACTGTTTTTGGATAGCTCATCCAAAATAAGCTGATCCGTGTTATCTAACATTTGTTTAACTCCTTTCATTTATCAAGTCAAACCCCAAAAAGACTTGAATTTATCTATGTAACGCTGATTGACCATAGTATAAACTATATACGAATCAAAGAAAAGGAGTTGTAATTATGGATATTCAACTTATTCGAAATGCTACGCTCGTTGTTCAATATGCAGGCAAAAAGTTTTTAATAGACCCAATGTTAGCAGAGAAAGGAACTTACCCACCTTTCCCTAATTCATTAAGACAGGATCAAAACAATCCACTGGTTAATTTGGTTACACCAATTAATGAATTAATTAATGTCGATGCGGTAATCGTCACACATCTACATTTAGATCACTGGGATGATGCCGCTATAGATACATTGCCAAAAGATATTAAATTATTTGTCCAAAATGCGGAGGATGCGACAGTAATTCACAACGCTGGTTTCAATAATATAGAAGTTTTACAAGAGGATACGCTCTTTGAAGATGTTCAATTAGTTAAAACAAAAGGGGAACATGGAAGAGGACCGGTGTTAGAACTTGCTGGTCAAGTATGCGGTGTCGTCTTCAAACATCCAAGTGAAAAAACGTTATATGTAGCAGGAGATACTGTTTGGTATGAAGCTGTTCAAGAAGTGATTGAGACACATAAACCGGAAGTAATTGTTGTAAATGCTGGAGACAATCAATTCCTTGAAGGCGGTTCGCTCGTAATGGGGAAAGAGGATGTTTATGAATTGTATAAAGCTGCTCCTGACGCAAGAATTATTTCCGTCCATATGGAAGCTGTCAATTACTGGACATTATCGAAAGAAGAATTGAAAAACTTTAGTCAGGAAAAAGGAATCTCTTCCAATGTATTAGTGCCAGACGATGGTGAATCCTACACATTTTAAGCATAAAAAACAGACAGAAAAGCTACATTTCTGTCTGTTTTTTTATCCATATTTCATAATTGTACATTTGATTTAAAAACCGAATTCCTTGTTTAATATAGATGAATGTAAAGACATCAGGAAAGGATTTTTCAATCATTTAACGCTCATATCCGTCTACTACTACATCTAACTTTCCTGTTTCGGGGCAGATTACAAGCCCATGGACACTTATGTGTTTGGGAAACATCGGATGATTCTTGACCATATTAACGCTTTGTTCGACACTTTCTTCAACTGATTGAAATCCTGTTAACCAGCTTTTAACGTCAATACCTGCATTCATTAAGGTTGGTAGGACGGTTTCATCTAATCCGCCTTCCTTACATTTTTCTAAGAAAGAATTAGGCTCTAACCCATTCATTCCACAACCATGATGTCCAACGATCGCGACTTCTTTTGCACCAAGCTCATAAACGGCAACTAATATACTTCGCATGACACTTCCAAATGGATGCGACACAATTGCTCCCGCATTTTTAATAAGCTTGATGTCACCATTTTTTACGTTCATTGCTTTGGGCAATAATTCCACAAGTCGTGTATCCATACAAGTAAGAATCACCATTTTTTTATTAGGAAATTTAGTCGTTTCATATTTTTCATATTCTTTATCTTCAACAAATTTGTTATTGTAATCAAGAATCTCAGAAATTAATGTCATTTATATCACTCCTATATAGTTTATAAAATTATTTCATAACTTTCTTTTATATTCAATATACAATAACTCCAATTGTTCTTACTATATATAGAAGCCTCTGAATTTACATGGAGTAATATGTAATCTATAGAGGAAACAGTGTAAACACCGTTCACTCTATAGTTAACTAATCTATTTTTCTAATTTCACTCTTTGCAAACGTAAAGCATTTAACACGACTGACACAGAGCTAAATGCCATTGCTGCACCTGCAACCCATGGAGCAAGTAACCCGATGGCTGCAATAGGAATACCAAGTGTATTGTAGCCAAATGCCCAGAATAAGTTTTGTTTAATATTGCGCATTGTTTTGCGACTCATTAAAATTGCATCGGCAATACTATTTAAATCTCCTCGGATTAGCGTTACGTCAGCGGCTTCCATCGCAACGTCAGTCCCTGTCCCAATAGCCATCCCAATATCAGCTGTAGCTAGTGCTGGAGCGTCATTAATACCATCTCCGACCATCGCCACTTTTTTACCGGTCGCTTGCAGTTTCTTCACCTCTTCTGCTTTACCTTCTGGAAGAACTTCTGCAATGACCGCGTCAACGCCTACCTCTTTCCCAATAGCTTGTGCTGCTCGCTTATTATCACCTGTCATCATAATGACTTTGATACCCATTTCTTTCAAACGACGTACGGCTTCCACTGATGTGTCTTTGATTGTATCTGCTACAGCAACTAGCCCTGCATATTGTCCATTAATCCCAGCTAACATCGCTGTTTTACCGTCGCTCTCCAATTTCTCCATTGTTGGAAGAATAGCTGTAATATCGATGCCGTATTGCTGCATGAGCTTACGTGTTCCAATGACAACGCCTTGACCTGAAACGGTTGCTTGCACACCATACCCTGGAATTGCTTCGAAGAATTGGACGTCACCAAGTTGAATACCTTTTTCCCCAATCCCTTGTACGATTGCTTGTGCTAATGGGTGCTCGGATTGTTTTTCTGCTGCACCGATCAATGATAAAAATTTCTCTTCGTCTTGATCAGCTACTACTAAAATATCTGTTAATACAGGCTTACCATGTGTTACAGTTCCTGTTTTATCTACAACGACTGTATCAATGCTTTGTGTTTGTTCTAAATGCTCGCCGCCTTTGAATAAAATACCAAATTCAGCTGCACGACCCGAACCTGCCATAATAGAAGTTGGTGTCGCTAAACCAAGAGCACAAGGACAAGCGATAACTAATACCGCGATTAACACTTCCAGTGCAGGTGTAAACTCACCTGGTTTAACCCAAATAATCCATACTAAGAAGGTAAGAATCGCGATTCCAACTACAATCGGTACAAAAATACCTGATATTTGATCCGCCATACGTTGAATTGGTGCTTTTGATCCTTGAGCGTCTTCTACTACTTTAATAATTTGAGCCAATGCAGTGTCACGACCAACTTTTGTAGCTTTCATTTTGATAAAACCATTTTTATTAATCGTCGAACCGTATAAGACATCACCGCTTTTTTTATCAACCGGCAAACTTTCACCTGTTAACATGGATTCATCAACGGCTGACGTTCCTTCTAGTACTTCTCCGTCAACTGGAATTTTTTCACCTGGCTTTACTAAAATAGTATCTCCAATCATTACTTCTGCTAATGGTATCTCTTTTTCAATACCGTCACGTAAAACGATTGCTGTTTTTGCTTGAAGTCCCATTAATTTTTTAATCGCTTCAGATGAACGGCCTTTAGCTTTGGCCTCAAATAATTTACCTAAAACAATGAGTGTAATCAGTACAGCACTTGTTTCAAAATATAGGTGGGGACTGTGATGTGTCCCAGCTGTAATAATTGCCTGATAAACACTATAAAAATAGGCTGCAGAAGTACCCATAACAACAAGCACATCCATATTGGCACCGCCATTACGAAGCGTTTTATATGCACCGACATAAAACTGTTTTCCGATAATAAATTGTACCGGTGTTGCTAAAATTAGTTGTATCCATGGATTCATTAAAAAGTCTGGCACGTATAAAAATGATGTAAAAGAAAAGTGCGCTACCATCGTCCATAATAATGGTAACGACAAAATAGCCGATGCAATAAACTTACGTTTCTGTTCTTTGATGGCCTTTTCACGGTGGTCTACTTGTTCTTTATCTTCTTGCTTTTGATGTGCACCGTAACCAAGCTTCTCTACCTTCGCAATAATGTCCGCAATTGTTACTTCTGACGGATTAAATTCGATTGTTGCTTTTTCAAGCGCTAAATTAACGTTCGCTGATGCAACACCTTCCATTTTATTTAACCCTTTTTCAATACGAGTAGAACATGCTGCACAAGTCATTCCTGTAATATCAAATTCCGCTTTTTCTTTCACTACACCATAGCCAAGTGCTTCAATTTTCTTTTCCAAATCTACTGCATTCAGTTTGGATGGGTCATATTTAATCGATGATTTTTCTAATGCCAAATTGACTGTTGCTTGCTCGACACCTTCCATTTTATTGAGCCCTTTTTCTATACGGGTAGCACATGCCGCACAGGTCATTCCAGTAATTTGTATATTTGATTCTTTTACTTCTATACTCATAATGTTTACCTCCTCATACCTATTAGGGGTATAATTCATTGAAAATGAGAGAGTGCTTTAAAAAGCACTCTTTATTCTACCTCATATCCTTGATCTTCAATCGTTTCTTTAATTGTATCAAGTGTTACTTGCGATTCATCGAATGCTACCTCGACTTGAGCATCCGCTAGGTTCACTTTTACTTGTTCTACTCCTGCTAATTGACCAACGCTTCCCTCGACTGCATTCACACAATGCCCACAAGACATACCCTGTACTTCTAAAGTTATATTTTTCATCTTTTTCTCTCCTTTTGTATTCCCCTTATACACTATGGGGGTATATATCAATTAAAAAAATAGTCACTATTCTTTTTATTTTTTCATGAGCTTTTGAATCGTTACTACTAATTCGTCTAATACTTCTTCATCACCTTCTGAAAGGCGATCGACGACACAACCTTTTAAGTGACCTTCTAAAAGAATTTTGGCAACACTATTTAACGCAGATTGTGTAGCAGACAATTGAGTAATCACATCATCACAGTAAACATCTTTTTCAATCATGCCTTTAATACCGCGAATTTGACCCTCAATTCGATTCAATCGAGTTGTTAAATTATTTTTCACATGTTCTGGATGATGACTTTTTCGACATGATGTAACCTCTTCTTTATGGCAAGCTACTTCCTCCACTAAGTTTTCCATCTGTTTATCCTCCTATCTTGATTACACTCTAACATACCTTAAGGGGGTATGTAAAGTTAGAAGTTCGAGTTTTATCTTGTAATTTTTTGCGCCTAACATTTGGTTTAGCGGAGTAATTACTTTTGAAAAAAATAACTTTTCTAAAAACAAAACTTCCATTCGTCATCATAAACCCTCTGTTGGGAAAGTATCAATTAGTTGACTGAATATTCTATAATTGAGAATACCTTAAGATAATTGAGAATTTATAAATGAAATAAAAATATACTTCCTTTCTGTTTCGGACCCATGAAAAGACGCATCTAGTCAATAAAACTATTATTAGCATCAGTATTAACCGATGACTCGTACTCTAGGACAGAGTAGAATTGTTGACAAATCGGGACACTTATACGACAATAATTATGTAATTATAATTATTATAGTTAAGATGCAGTATATTTTATTGTTACTGCCGTTTAGGACTGGACTATATAACCTAAACTAACTATGTACAAAAACACACTAGGAGGAATTTTAATTATGTCTTTAATAGGAAAAGAAATATTACCATTCAAAGCTTCAGCTTTTAATAGCGGTAACGGTGAATTTATCGAGGTTTCTCAAGAAAACCTAAAAGGTCAATGGAGTGTTGTTTGCTTTTACCCAGCAGATTTTACATTCGTTTGCCCTACTGAACTTGGAGATCTTCAAGATCAATATGCGACACTAAAAGATCTTGGCGTTGAAGTATATTCTGTTTCAACGGACACACATTTTACACATAAAGCATGGCATGATCATTCAGATGCAATTAGCAAACTGGAATATATTATGATCGGTGACCCTGCACAAACTATTTCACGCAACTTTGATGTACTCGACGAAGAAGCAGGTCTTGCACAACGTGGTACATTCATCATCGATCCAGACGGAATCGTTCAAGCAGCTGAAATCAATGCAGATGGCATTGGTCGTGACGCAAGCATTCTAGTTGATAAAATCAAAGCAGCACAATATGTTCGCAACAATCCAGGTGAGGTTTGCCCAGCAAAATGGAAAGAAGGCGAAGAAACACTTAAACCAAGCCTTGACCTTGTAGGGAAAATTTAAGGAGTAGATACAATCATGTTAGACGCAGATATAAAAGCACAATTAGCCCAATATCTTGAATTGATGGAGGGCGATGTTCTACTTAAAGTTAGCGCAGGAGAAGATAAAGTGTCGCGTGATATGACGTCACTAGTGGATGAGTTGGCCACCATGTCATCTCGCATTAAAGTAGAAATGGTAGACTTAGAAAGAACACCGAGCTTTAGCGTTAATCGTATCGCTGAAGATACTGGCGTTGTTTTTGCTGGTATACCACTTGGACACGAATTCACTTCATTCGTTCTTGCCTTATTACAAGTGAGTGGTAGAGCTCCTAAAGTCGATGAGAAAGTGATCGCACAAGTGAAAAACCTTGAGGGCACTTATCGCTTCGAATCGTATATTAGTTTAAGCTGTCAAAACTGTCCGGAAGTTGTACAAGCACTTAACCTAATGAGCGTGTTAAACCCTAACATAACGCATACGATGATTGATGGCGCAGCGTTTAAAGATGAAGTGGAAAGCAAAAACATCATGGCTGTTCCGACTGTATTATTAAATGGAGAATCATTCTCTAGCGGTCGTATGTCTGTCGAAGAAATTTTAGCAAAACTGGGAAGCGGACCAGATGCATCAGAATTCGCGGATAAAGATCCGTATGATGTACTCGTTATCGGCGGTGGACCAGCGGGTGCAAGTGCAGCAATTTATGCGGCACGTAAAGGCATTCGTACAGGGATTGTTGCTGATCGTTTCGGTGGTCAGATTTTGGATACAGCTTCGATCGAAAACTTCATCAGTGTTAAGCATACGGAAGGTCCTAAACTTGCTTCAAGTCTTGAGGAACACGTAAAAGAGTACAATGTCGATGTGATGAACTTACAGCGTGCAAAACGTTTGGAGAAGAAAGATCTAGTTGAAATTGAACTGGAGAACGGTGCTGTTCTAAAGAGTAAAACCGTTATCCTTTCAACAGGAGCGCGTTGGCGCAATGTTGGAGTACCTGGCGAGGCTGAGTTTAAAAACAAAGGTGTCGCATATTGCCCTCATTGTGATGGCCCATTATTTGCAGGTAAAGATGTCGCTGTTATTGGCGGAGGTAATTCCGGTATCGAGGCAGCGATAGACCTTGCAGGAATTGTAAACCATGTAACTGTTCTTGAATTTATGCCTGAGTTAAAAGCCGATTCTGTTCTACAAGAGCGTCTTTACAGCTTATCCAACGTTACAGTTCATAAAAATGTTCAAACGAAAGAAATTACCGGTACTGATAACGTAAACGGTATTACTTACATCGAGCGTGAAACAGGTGAAGAAAAGCATGTTGAACTAGCTGGTGTTTTTGTTCAAATCGGTCTTGTGCCGAGTACGGAATGGCTAGGTGACGCCGTTGAGCGTACGAAATTTGGAGAAATCGTTGTCGATAAGCGTGGTGCAACGAACGTACCCGGCGTATTTGCTGCAGGAGACTGCACAGACAGCGCGTATAAACAGATTATTATTTCGATGGGTTCAGGTGCAACTGCTGCTTTAGGTGCATTCGATTATCTAGTTCGAAACTAATGAACAAATAGTTAAAGGAACAGGCCAAAATGAGCCTGTTCCTTTTTTGTGCACAAAAGAAAAGCTGTGTAAACTTGTGTGGCACTCTGTTTATTTTAGACATCAGCCCCCCTCTTCCCTCTGGGAGTGAGCCAACCATCCTCGAAATATGATAGTTATATTTTTATAGTAAAGTTTTTACATTACTAAACTTTATCTTTTCAAAATCCTTTTGTATCGTTAGCCATGGACGATCTTCTTCCCAACGAATTTTTACCGGCATTTTATAAGCTTCTGATAATTGTTCATCTGTCAGAACGTCTTCCTTTGGTCCCGAAGCTACTATTTTTCCGTCTCTAAGAAGTATCACATGCGAAATGACATCCACAATTTCTTCAATATGATGGGTCACATAAAGTAAATGACAATCGTTTTGGACAATCTCATTCATTAGAAATAATACTTCTTCACGGGAGAATACGTCTAAACCTGTACATGGTTCATCGAGAATAAAAATTTTTGGATCACTCATTAAAGCCCTAGCAATAAGTACCCTTCTTCTCTCTCCTTGTGACAACAAATTATATGATTTTCCACTCAAATAATCTAAACGCAATGCAGAAAGTAAAGCATCCGCTTTTTCCCAGTCTTCATTTGACACTTTTTCGTATAAACCAAATGAGGCAAATTTACCGCTTACAATAATTTCCTCTACTGTTTCGCGCTCTAAAATTTGAGAAAACCTCTCTAATGAACTACTCACATACCCTATATCCTTCCGTAGCTCTGGTAGGTTGGTCTTGCCAAATTCATTGCCTAGGACTGAAACGTTTCCCGCGCTTGGAAAGTTATAACCATTGACTATGTTTAGTAATGAGGTTTTTCCAGAACCATTCAACCCCAGAATGGCCCAATGCTCATTTTCTTTTACTTCCCAGTTAATCTGACTTAATATTTCCTGACCGCTTCTTCTCCACGATACATCCTTAAAAGTAATAACTTTATCCATAACTTTCCCCCATATTTGAAATAATTTCATACTTCACCTTGAGTTGTGCACAGTTGCTCAGAATATATTCGTTTATCACAATATATTATACACAAGTTAATATACTTTAAATTATAGAAGAGTAGATTAGTAAAAACTCTTATAATAGAATGCATAAAGGAACAAGAGCGCTAAGCACCTGTCACTGGCCAATTTAGCTCATGAGAACGATAAAGTACAATAACGGACATAATAAGGAAACTGCGCGGTAACAAGTTGAATAAATTATCCGCAATGATTTTCAGTACAGGGCGGACGCTTTCCGCCGGGTGAGTGATGAGCCTTCACCGACGCTTTCGCGTACGTTGTGAAGTCTCATCTTCTCACTCTTCCGGCAGGAGTCGCCGCCCTTCCGCGAAAATCAAAGGAGCTTGCTGACTAATTCGTTTCTCGCTTTAAAACCAAGAGTTTTATTGGAACCGAAGAATAAAAGCCATTATTAGTAAATATCTCGTAGAAACTAGTCCAGTAAATGGGTAAAAGCAATCAGCAGTTTAGAAAGTAAGTAACTAGTTCTATAAGAAAGCAACCAATTTAGATACGTAAGCAATCAATCAAAGAGTTTGCTTAATAGGAGATGAAATTAATTTTACTAAAATATACATTACTCGGTATTCTGTTTCACTGATTGATAAGTAATTTTTTTCATCTAGTGATAGCCGCCACTTTTAGCTACGTGCAGTGGCTCTAATATTTCTAATTGGTTTGTGTAGCTAAACGTTAATTAGCTAGCATATTTTGTTGATTGAAGCGGAAGGCGGCGACTCCAGCGGGAACAGCGCGAGCTGAAAGCCCCGCAGGAACGTAAGTTCCGAGGAGATTGAAGCCGTGCCCGCGGAAAGCGTCCGACTGCAGCGGAAATCATAATGGACACTTAATCGAACTTGTTTACCGCACAGTTTCTTTATAATGCTACTTGAAAAAAGTTTCCGCCTATCTAAATCTTCTAGAGTTCCCTAACCAATAAAAAAATGCACATATCAGATTGGATATCTGGATTAATGTGCATTTTGAATGTTCCAGTCAACAAATTTGTTACATAGGATTTACTAGCGAATACTTTCCTGAAATTTACTAGCCGCATATAATGCTTGTGTATCTTGAAGAATTTCCCCCGGTTTGTTACCTTCCCCAATAATATACCCTTCAAAATTTGTTCCCATAAAATCAAAAATATGTTGGAACTGCTGAATTAGTGGTAAGCCTTTCACGTATGGGTTATCTCCACCCACTGCAATCACATATGCTTTTTTTTGAGCCATTTGATTTTTAAAATCAGGATACTGTGCGTCTTTCAATGTCTGAGACCAGCGATCAATAAAATTTTTCATCGTTCCCGACATGGTATACCAATAAATCGGCGTAGAGAAAATAAGAATTTCATGCTGAAGTATGCGATCAATGATTGAATTATAATCATCATCGATTTTCGTAAACCCTTCCTCAGCATGCCGCTTATCCTCTATCGGTTTAATCAAATAATCCTTCAAATATATCTCTTCTACGTCCAATCCTTGAATCGCCTTCTTTGTTAATGTCTCTGTATTGCCGTTTGGACGAGTTCCTCCGTACAGAACTGCTATGGTCATCATAAATCCCTCCACTTTATCGTGAATTTGTTATTCTATAGTTTCCATTATATAATGAAAACATTAATCATTAAAACGGATTATATTGATTGAATCAATCGTAAAATACGATTTAAGAAGGTGAAACATTTGGAGAACAAACATCTTATTACCTTTCAGATAGCAGCTAAAACTCTGAACTTTACCCAAACTGCTAAAATATTGAATTTTGCTCAATCGAGCGTAACAGCACAAATGAAATCGCTTGAAGCCGAACTGGGAACACCGTTGTTTGAACGTCTAGGTAAACGATTAATTTTGACAGAAGCCGGGCGTAAGTTTCAATTATACGCTGATAAAATGATTAGGCTGAATGAAGAGGCAAAGATGGCTGTTGGAGGAGATGAAGAACTATCTGGGACTCTTACAATTGGGGCACAGGAAAGCCAGTGCACTTACCGACTTCCTCCCATCCTCATGGAGTTTAAGAAGACATATCCTAACGTCAAAGTCATTTTTAAGCCTGCACATTCTGACGAAATGGCTAGAAAGCAATTACTGGATGGTTCGCTCGATATTGCATTCATTATGGATACAGTAAAACCAGGAGAAGCCTTGAAAATAGAGCCTCTTATACAAGAAAATATCAAATTAGTTGCTGCGCCCGATCATCCATTACTTGCAAGACCGGAAGTTTATCCAAAGGATTTAGAACAAGAAACCTTTTTGCTTACTGAAACTGGGTGTTCTTATCGAACTTTATTAGAAGACAATCTTCGTTCAGCGAAGGTTTACCCATTAAATAAATACGAGTTCGGAAGTATAGAGGCCATAAAACAATGTGTTATTGCAGGATTGGGTATAGCTGTACTACCTAAAATGGCAATCGAGTCTGACATTCGTTCCGGGAAAATGAAGGAATTAGCTTGGCTAAACACCTCAACACCTGTTTATACCCAGATTGCTTGGCATAAAGATAAGTTGATGACTCCTCCGTTACAAGCTTTTATACGATTAACTCATGAAACCTTTAAAGCTTTTTCATGAAACGCTGGGAAACCATACTCGCTTTCAATTGCTCTCTCGAGTAAAGGGTCCCCCTCTCCCATAGGCGGATGATGAAATAACCTATCAATGAATTAATAAAATAAAGACTTCCATTGAATTAGAAAACCTTCTTAATCTATGCGATAATAAAGGAACGAACGTTTCTATTTTACCCGAAATGAGGTGCCGCTATGAAACCTGTCATCCTAGCTGAAAAACCATCCCAAGCAAAGGCATACGCAGACGCTTTTTCTGTTAAGCGCCACGAGGGATATTTAGAAATCAACCCATGCCCAATCTTCCCTGAAGGAGCATATATAACTTGGGGAATCGGTCATTTAGTAGAATTGAAAGAACCAAAAGCATATGATCCGAAATGGGATAAATGGTCGCTAAACAGTTTGCCAATTTTGCCAAACCGATATGAATTCCAAGTGGCAAAGGGTAAATTCAAACAGTTTACGATTGTGAAGAAGCTCATAAAAGGGACAGATACTGTTATTAATGCATGCGACGTAGACCGTGAAGGTTCGAATATCTTCTATAGTATATATAACCAAACAGGTGCGAGAGGAAAAACGATTAAACGATTGTGGATAAATTCACTGGAAGTTGAAGAAGTTCAAAAAGGATTTGCTAATCTACAGGACAATCGCAAAGATCTTCTGTTGTATGAAGAAGCGAAAGCCCGTCAAATTAGTGACTGGCTTGTAGGGATGAATGGTTCAAGGTTATATTCTCTCCTTCTGCAATCGCAGGGTATTCGAGAAGTATTTCCAATCGGACGTGTTCAATCGCCAACTATCTATTTAATTTATCAACGACAAATGGAGATAGAAAACTTTGTTTCAGAACCCTTCTTTGAGATTGAAGCAATGTTTACAGCAGAGCATGGGACCTATAAAGGAAAAGCAAAAGCAAAAGAGCCAAAAAGAGAAATCATTCAAGCACTGCTCGCGAAACATAATATCCATCCAAATTCACCTGGAGTTATTACTTCTGTGGAAAAGCTGGATAAACGAATGCCACCACCGCAGCTCCATTCTTTGTCCACGTTACAAGCAACTGCCAATCGCTTGTGGAAAACAAGCCCCGCAGATGTCTTAAAGACAATGCAAGGGCTATATGAAAAGAAGCTTGTGACGTATCCAAGAACGGATTCTCGCTTTATAACTACAGGTGAGTTTTCTTATCTTGCTGGACAATTATTGGAATATCAACAGCTTATTGGACACCCCTTCCCTGTTGCTTCGCTCGTTCCTAAAAGGCGTTATGTGGATAATTCAAAAGTTCAGGAACACCATGCGATCATACCGACCAAAAAACTACCTACACAAGCTAAGCTTGCGGGGTTATCTAATATTGAAAGAAATCTATACGAAGAAATCGTACGCACGACACTCGCTATGTTTCATACCGATTATTTATACACGGAAACAAAAGTGATAACCGATGTAAACGGGTTACCTTTCTTTACTACCGGTAAAACAGAGCGTGATAAAGGTTGGAAAGCATTGTTTGTTCGTTCTTCTAAAGAAACAGAAAAAGAAGAACCCTCACTTCCTCCTTTAGTTGAACAAGAAAAAGTAGAGAGTAATATTGGAATAAAAGAAGGAAAAACCCAACCTCCAAAGCCTTACACAGAAGGCCAACTAATAGCCATGATGAAAACTTGTGGAAAACTTGTGGAGGACAAAAATGAAACAGATATTTTAAAAGAAGTCGAAGGTCTTGGAACGGAAGCTACTCGTAGTGGAATTATTGAAACAATTAAGCGTCATGGCTATATTGATGTAAAGAAAAACATTGTGTCCATTACCGATAAGGGACGTGTTCTTTGCCAAGCAATTGAAGGAAATCTTCTTGCAAGCCCATCCATGACAGCAAAATGGGAAACATATTTGCGAAAAATCGGCAATGGAGAAGGTTCACAGGAACGGTTTCTTGGTAGCATCGCAAAGTTTATTCAAAGCTTGTTACAAGAAGTCCCGAATCAATTAAAAACAAAAAATATTGATATAAAACTCGCTCCTCGTGCATCAAAATATGATTCGAAATTCAAGAGAGATCCTATTGTAACTTGTCCCAAGTGTAAAAAAGGGTCCATAATTGCCCATAAAAGTTTTTATGGTTGCACAGAATACAAAATGGGTGTACACAGACGTTTAACGGCTTCTTTTTAAAGAAAAAGATTACTCCAAGCCAGATTAAACTGCTTTGCACAAAAGGAAAAACAAATGTGATCAAAGGATTCGTCGCAGAAAACGGTCAAACGTTTAATGCTAGCCTTACCTTTGTAGAAGGCAAAGTGAAACTAGATTTTGCAAAAGAATAAATTGAAAAAGAGGATGTCCCTATCAAATACAAAGGATATCCTTTTTTTCTACTTCTTAAGCTTTTCTAAAAAACTTTTCGCTGCAAGAGAAGGGGAATCTGCTTTCATTATAGCGGACACAACAGCAACTCCAGCAATTCCTGTATGTTGTAATGCATCAACATTCTCTATCGCGATACCACCAATCGCCACTACAGGGATTGTAACAGTTTTCGTTATTTCTTCCAGCACTCCGTGTGGTAATAGCTTCGCATCCTCTTTTGTACCCGTCGGAAAAACAGAGCCCACTCCTAAGTAAGTTGCTCCATTCCTTTCCGCATTCCTCGCTTCTTCTAGAGTTCCAGCTGAAACACCAATAATAAATGATTTAGGGACGATTTTCTTTACAACAGCAAGGGGTAAATCAGACTGTCCAATATGCACGCCTGCTGCATTTACTGCAATGGCTATATCTATTCGATCATTTATTATTAACGGAACATTATATGAATCTAACAGTTCTTTTAATGCCTTTGCTTTCTCATAAAACACTTTTCCTAAACTACTTTTTTCCCGGAGTTGTACAATCGTCACGCCACCTTCGATTGCTTGCTCCACCACTTTTAACAATGAATCTACCGGGACTGATTCTTCCGTCACTAAATACAATGTCATATCAAGATTCAAGAATAGAGACCTCTTTCCCCCATATATTTTCATCTAACTGAAAAATCTCATCCATCAATTTAACTTTAAATTGGCCAATTCCGGCTCCTTCAGAAAGTCTTCCTCTCGCTCGCTCTCCTGCTAAACTCATTGCTGACATTCCCGCGATACTCGCTGAAAAATAATCATCTGTTGTTCCTGCAAAGCTAGCTATTAAGGAGGTTGTCATACATCCTGTACCTGTTACTTTTGTTAACCATATATCGCCGTTTTCAATTTGAGCGATCTCTTTTCCATTAGAGACAATATCAACTTTTCCACTCACTACTACAATACAAGAAAAAAGATTTGCAGCTTTCTTCGCAAGTTCTTTACTATCCAATGAGTTATTCCCTGCATCTACACCACGCGTTTTCCCATTTCCACCAATTAGTGAATCTATCTCACTTACATTCCCTCTAATAACTGCTACTTTTATCTTTTCTACTAGTTCTCCTGCTAACTTTTTTCTATACGTTGTAGCTCCTACGCCGACCGGATCAAATATAACGGGGATTCCTTTTTCATTTGCAGCTTTCCCAGCTAGTAGCATTGCAGAAAAAGTCGCCGCTTGAATTGTTCCTATATTCAGCACTAGTGCGTTTGCTAATTGCACCATTTCCTCTACTTCTTCAACACTTGTTGCCATTACAGGAGAAGCTCCAATTGCAAGGGTTACATTTGCACAATCATTGATTGTCACCATATTGGTAATATGATGGACGAGTGGGTTTCGACTGCGGACAAGTGAGAATAAGTCACTTACTACTTTTCTATTCATCTAGTATTTCTCCTATCTATTTCATTCCCATTTTCGAGCTCTCATATAAATCATAAAAATGATGTGTCGGTCCGTGTCCTGAACCTAAAGGCAAACTATGCGTAATCGCAGTAGTTATATACTGTTTTGCTAATGTCGCCGCTTCAAGTAAAGTAGAGCCTTTTGCTAGATTTGCTGCAATTGCAGAAGATAATGTACAGCCCGTTCCATGTGTATTTTTTGTCTGAATTCGATTCGCTTTTAACCAATGAAAGTCCACTCCATTGTAGAAAAGATCATTTGGAGGCCCCATCAAATGTCCCCCTTTTATCAGTACAGCATCCACCCCCATCTCCATTATTTGCTCACACGCTTTATACATTTCCTCTTCCGTTTGCAATGTTCGACCTATCAATACTTCCGCTTCTGGAATATTTGGTGTGATAATAGACGACAAGGGAAGGAGTTCTTTCTTTAAAGCTTCTACAGCAGATTGTTCTAAAAGATAATGACCGCCCTTTGAAATCATGACCGGATCGACGACAATATATTTAGGTTTATATTTCGTTAATGCTTCCGCTACTACGTGAACAGTATCCTTATTTCCTAGCATTCCAATTTTCACTGCATCGACTTGAATATCGTCAAAGACTGCTTCTAATTGGTCTTGAATGATATTCAAATCAATTTGTTGAACAGAGCGCACCTCTTTTGTATTTTGGGCAGTCACCGCCGTAATGACAGACATTCCGAATGCCCCATTTGCAGAAATTGCTTTAATATCCGCTTGGATACCTGCTCCTCCTCCTGAATCAGATCCTGCTATTGTAAGCACTGTTTTCATCTAATAATCCTCCCATCATTTTGTTTTTCATCATCACTTTTAACAATCCAAACGCTAAAAAGGCTCCGGTAAACGAACTAAACATAAAGGCTGGCACAAATCCAAAAAGTGTTAGTTCTTTTCCAAATAGAAGGACGCCTATTGGGTACGTTGCAATGGCACCGAGAATCCCAGTACCAACAACTTCTCCAACAAATGCAAATCCAAGCTTTTTCGTTTTTGAATACAAGAAACCAGCCAGAAGTGCGCCAATTACACTTCCTGGAAAAGCAAAAATAGAGCCCGTACCCAATAAATTTCGTAAAGTAGAAACGATTAATGCTCCCCCAACTGCATACCATGGACCTAACAACACAGCCAAAAGTACATTTGCGAAATGCTGGATTGGGAAAATCTTAGCAAAACCAACCGGTATAAATATGAGATGACTAGATATGGTCGTTATCGCAATAATGACCGATGTCAAAGTTAGCTTTCTGGTTTTATTCATTCTTTTCACCTTCTACCTTAGATTGGCCATTCTTCTAATTGATCGTTCATTTCCCAAAATAGATACTCGAACTTAGACGTCATTTGAAAATGCTCTTCGATCCGAGCAAGTTCTCTTTCGGGTTTACCTTCCGTTAACGTATCCATTAACTGGATTAACCACTTTGCGCCAGCTGCAAATTCTTCGGAATCATATGTTTCAATCCATTTTGCATATTTGTTTGTGGACAAACTATCACCATATTGTGCACGCAGTAGCTTCCCAATTTCCCAGTAATCCCAAGCACAAGGGAGTATACAGGAAACTAGTTCTACAAGGGAACCATTTTGAGCAACATTTAACATATAGCGTGTATAAACTAAATTTGTAGGAGTTGGCTTAGTAGCTTCTAACTCCTCTTTAGAAATGCCAAACTCTGCAGCGAAAGCACGATGTAAATCCATTTCAAAATGGAGTGTATCGTGAAGGGTTTTTGAAAAGTTGGTCATCATTTCTAAATCAAGTGATTTTTGAACTCCTACCGCAAAAAGCTTCGAATAGTCTAATAGATAGACATAATCCTGCTTCATATAATGAATAAACTTTTCTTCAGCCAATGTTCCTTTCCCTAATTCCTGCACAAATGGATGTTGATGATTCTTCGCCCAAATTGGTTTTACATTTTCAAATAATCGTTCGCTAAATTTCATTGTAGAAATCATAAGATATACCTCCTGAAAAATTGGTTTCTTTTATTTTTTGGTATTACACCATTGGTAAATAAATAACAATAGAGTTTGAGTAAACAAGAGTAGTTCCTCTATATTTAGTTTTTCATCAACCGAATGCGCTTCTTCCAGTTTTCCTGGACCATAAATAACTGTCGGAATTCCAGCTTGTCCAAGCCAGCCTGCATCAGTAACAGATTTGGACATTCCTATTTGGACTAGATCTTTGTCTATTTGCTCATGACACGCTGCCAGTAATTGAACCGCTGGATGTTTCGTATCCATTTTTAATGCCGGAAATATCTCTCCTCTTTCTTCAATCATAGATTTTCCACCCCAACGATATTCAAGAGGGTTTTCTCTTAACCAAGGATCCGCCATCGCTACTTGGTTTAAATGATTTTCTATTTCAGTAGTAACTGATTCGTACGTTTCATCCGGATAAAAATGTACCGTAATCCAAAGTCTGCATTCATCTGCTATAAAAGCTGCATGCCTGCCACCTTCAATAACCGCTGGATTTATCGTTGTTGTGCCTGGAGCAAATCCAGGATACTGTTTTGTTACTGCCCAATGTCTCTCCAAATCTTGAAGACCAGCAATAATTTTCATCATTTTTTCTATGGCACTTGCGCCTTTTATTAATCCTCCTGCATGCAACATTTTCATCCGCATGGCATCATGGAAAACATCCTTACTTTTAATCGTTATCCAACCAGTTATTACTCCACCTTGGCCGTGAATTTGACGATCACTTCCATCTACTACTAGAGCAAAATCAGCCGTATATCCTCTCTCTATACAAGAAAGCGTTCCCGCTTCTCCCGCCTCTTCTCCAATAACAGACTGAATTTGTAGATCACCTTTTATTTCAATATTTAAATCTTTAAATAGTTTGACAGTGAATAACGTTGCGGCCATTGCACCTTTCATATCAGAGGTCCCTCTGCCAAATACATATCCATCTTTATTTGTTAGCTTAAATGCTGGCACAGTCCAAGCACTCTCATCCCCAACTTCTGCCACATCAATATGACCGTTAATGATTAGACTGTGATAATGCAATCCATCTGCTCCTCTTTTTATTCCTACTACATTCGGATCATTTGGAAACACATCCCAACTATCGGTTTCAAATTGGTGTGCTTCTAAAAAGTTGGCAATATAATTTTGGATCTCCTCTGTATTTCTTGCAGGAGGACTAACTGTTGGAAAACCAACTAGTTCTTCCAGTATCAGAAGGAGTTCCTCTTTACGTTCATTTACTGCTTTAATAATTCGATTTTGTATTTCTTTCTCCATTGCTTTTCCCCTTCCAAGCAATATTTTTCTAAACAAAAAACCGCTCTCCATAAACGGAAAGCGGCTGTTTTCTACATAATGAAACTAAACGTACGACAGTAGGGACCCAGCTGCTTCCCTCCGCTAGTATTAACTAGATCAGGTTCAAAGGGTTTACATCCATGATGTGTCTCAGCCTATAATAGGCTCCCCTAGCAGTCATCTATTTAATTGTTCATGCATCTAAATATTAACACAACTATTTAGAATTACAAGAATGTTTTGCCAAGTGCTAATCTATCTATTTGAACAGTGAACTTTTTAATCTTCGCTCTTTTTAGCTTAAGAGTTATTCGATATACCTTGGCGCATTCCTGTAACAAGAAATGCGCCAGATAATATTTATATCTTTTATTTCTTTTCCTTGATCTGTGATTTCAAAGAAATCTTCACAACATCATCTAAATATTTCGTTGTTTGATATCCGTAAATCTCAAGTTTTTTTGGAATTTCATTTTCACTATAGAACTTAGCACTATCAACCGTAGTGAAATAACGAGGTTGTTCGAGTTCTTCATATCTAAAATCAGGTTGATTCAGTTCGTAAGCTACCCCATTTTTATCAACAAGTACTGCCTCCGAATTCATCTCCATTGCACTAGATGACCCACCATACTCATTTACAAAATTGTAATGAAACGTCTCATAAGCTCGATTCTCCAATTCATGATTGCTTATGATAATATTGGTAGACTGCTCATCTTCCTGCTTGTCTATAGAGATTGTACTTCCTGCATATTCAAACGTTTGTGGATATTCCCGGTTATCATCCAAGTCAATCGTTTTTTTTATTTCAAACGTTAAATTAGCAGATTCTAGTTGAACATTAACCTCTTTTGGTTTTTCTCCAAAAAGAGGGTCAAAATGCGTTTGAAAAGTTGTCCAATTCACATCTTGCTGTAAATCTACATAAGAGTTTCCATATATATCCGCTTCCATCTTTTTATTATTCACTTCTAGATTGTTCAAGTTAAGATTGTTTATCCGTTTTTCTGTTAAACCATGATTAATACTAAATTGAATTGTTGTAGCTGTTGGTGCAACGGTTAGTTTTTCAAATCGAATCGGAATTCCTTCTATTTCTATTACTTCATCCACTGTATACTCGGTGGAAGGCTTTTTGGTTACAGGTATCTCGAAGTTCCACTCTCCTGTTTTATTTTCAATATTTTCATAGCCCATGAAATTTTGGGATTCAGATGAATTACGAATCAATTTATAAAGACCTGTAATTTGAAGTTCGATTGTTGCGCTATCGGTATTAAGAGGCAACATACTAACTTTTCCTCGATACACGTTTTTTTCTCTATTATTGACATCTGATTCTAGGTCAGGAGGATAATACCTTGGATATGTTGAATTGTTCATAATTTCAAATCCATTTTTTACTAGCATTCCATTATCATAATTCATCATATATTGGCTGTCTTCCACTGTATCTTCAATTTCATAAAATATGAGTGTCTGAAAATCATCTGCAATTACGCTCTTTATCGTAATTTTTACTCCTTCGTTTTCTGCTTCCAGGTTCAGCCTTTGACCAAGATCTTGTTGTAAAAAGGAGATCAATTCCGGATCTTCTTCTGTCCATGAATAGTAGAGGTTGGAAAATGTACCTGTAACAAAACCTATACCTATTAATATGGCGAATGCACTGCCCAAAACCAGTCCCATTCTTTTACGTTTCTTATTCTTCTGTTGCCTGTACTTCTCGTTTTCTTTTAGCTTTTCTATGATGTTCTCCATGAGATCAGTCGGCATATGCAAGTCTTCTATTCTATCTGCAAGATTTGATAGAGTCGATATAACATCCTGAAAGGCAGCCAACTCCTCCTGACATTGTTGGCATCCGTATATATGTACTTCTAAATCGATCTTTTTCGAGCGTTCCATTGTTTGTTCTAAGTAATCGAGATAATCCTTTTGATATTCCATACAACCATGAAGGTTCGATCCAGACCATACTTCATTTTTGAGTTTCTGGATTCCTGAAGTCAACAACTCTTTCAACTTTCCCACTGAAACTTGGAGAAGATAAGCGGATTCTTCTTGAGTAAATCGTTGTACGTATGTAAGGACGATCGCTGCTTTCTCATCCTGTTGCAATTGATCCAGTGCTTTGAAGATACCTTGACGAGCTCCACTTTCTTTACTTTTATCCCGAGAAACCTCTCGGCAGTTATGTACAAATATGGACGTAACCCACGTTTCGAATCGTATTTTACTTTTAAAACGAGGCAATTCCTTTTGGGCATATAAAATGGTCCGGTAAAAAATCTCTTCGATTTGTTGTGGACTACTGAGATAACAAGAGCCGAGTATATAGAACGATTGTTGATGCTGATTTAACCAATCGACGATTAAATTCCCACCTTCTCTTCTAATGGTAGCGATAGAAATAGAATTTGCTGTTGCCGTAATCATCCAATTGTCCCCCCTTTTTGTTTGCAAATCATTTACTTCATTTGAGTATAATATTTTTCTATAAATTACGATGATTGTAAATAATGATTTATTTATAGAATAACAAACTTCTTTGTAAATCGTAAGTCTATGTGTCTAGATTCCATCTAATAAAAATTTTTCCTTTTGTTAAACCTTTAACTAAGTCTGGAATTTTAAAACTGAACTAATCGATTGGATTAGTTCAGCTTTTAAATAGTCAGATATAAAATTATAATTTAACTAATTCCTTGAATAATTCAACACCCGATTCAATCAGTTCATCGCGGAAGTCAAACTCATTCGTATGAACATGCGGGTGATCTTCCCCATTACCAATAAAGAAAAATGCACCTTTTGTCAACTTTGTATAGTGTCCAAAGTCTTCTGACCCACGGAATGCTTCTTTCATTTCCACTAACTCTATCCCCTTGGCTTTTGTAACGAAACGAACTTTATCTGCACTTTCTTTATGATTGAACGTTTCCGGAAATTCATCATTATATTGGAAACTTACTTTTAATCCGAATTCTTCTGCTTGGGCTTTTGCAAAGTTTTCAAGGTTTTCTTGTAGTCTATCCAACTCCTCTTCGTAAAGAGCACGTATCGTCATACGAAGATCTCCTTTGGATGCAGCAATACCAAAAGCTTTTTCCCCTACATCGATTTGTACAACTGTACATAGGATAAGACCTTTGTTTTTTTCCGGTGAGGTGAATTCAGGAATCGCACCGAGAATTTTACCAATAGCGAAAGAGGGATTGACTCCCTTTTCTGGCTGACTAGCATGAGTAGGAGCACCTTCTAGATGTATGGTCATCCCTTTAGATGCACACATCGTTGTGCCATCTATAATCCCAACAGACTTGTAAGGGAATCCACTCATATTATGGTAGGCATAAATTTCATCAATATTGTGTTCCTTAATGAAATCAACACATTGAATAGCACCATCCCCTGTTTCCTCTGCAGGTTGAAAGAGGAAAAAAATATCTCTATCAGCACCCATTTGATCAATCTCAAGCGCAAATCCTGCTAGTGTTGCTGAATGGCCGTCATGACCACATTTATGTGCTTTTCCAGGGATTTGAGAACCCCATGGCAGTTCGATATATTCATCCATTGGAAGCGCATCAAAATCGGCACGGAAAGCAATATTTGGCTTATCAGTTCCTGCCCGGTATATGCAATAGAACCAACTTCCATTATCTATAATCTCTAGTTTTGTATTCGCTTCCAAAAAGTCCATTAAATGTTTTTTCGTCCAAACTTCCTCGTTAGATAGTTCAGGATGTTGATGTAGTTCATGTCTTAGTCTTTTTGCTAATTCATAATTCTCGTTTTTCATTTTATACAGTCTCACTTTCTAATCTGTTACTTGTTGCTGTCGATTTTTGAGTTACAAGACTGACAAATACCGTAACCATTAAGTTAATGATTAACATATATAAACCATTATTAATATCTAAAATAAATGAAGGTAAATTCGGAAATACCGTTGCTACAGTAGTCCCTGTCGCTGCAGAATATAATGCCAATGATACACCGATGACAATACCGCTGATTGCGCCTTGTATTGTAACAAAGTTCTTCTTTTGCAAACTAAAAATTAGCGCTGGGAATAGCTGCATAATAAAGTTATAACTTATTAATTGGAGGAACACGATTGCACCATGTGAATTTAATGATGCATATAGACTAATAAGCGCTGCAATGCTCGCAAAAAGACGAGCGATATTCATTTGCTTACGAACGGAAGTATTTGGTTTCAACGGCATATAAATATTAGAAGTGATCATCGAACCAATGGTAATAAGCGCTACACTACAAGGCACTAAAGATGCGAGTAATCCAGTTGCTCCAATAAATCCTACAAACCATGGATTAAATGTTTCAAGCACCAACTTTATTAATGCCAAATCACTTTCAGCACCTGCTAAAGTCGGAATGGCTAATATTGCCGTTAAACCGACAAGACATGCAAATAGCTGCATCAAGGAATATAATGGCATTAAAATAGTATTTTTACGAAGGGCTTTGTCATTTTTCGCTGCATAAGTCGATAAGAATGAATTTGGCCAAAGATATAAACCTAAACACATTAAAATAACAGTAGAGACATACCATACTAGACTTAAGCCTGTTTCCGGAAATATTAATATATTTGGCTTAGCCACTGCAATTTCTTTCACCATTGATCCAACGCCATCATAAAAATGGAATGGTAAGTAAAGACCTAGAAATAAAAGGACTCCAAACATTAGAACATCCTTACCAAAGCTACACGAGAAGATCCATGAAGTCCCGAGATAAGTGTATAGATTAAGACAATAATACTTCCAAACCAAATGGCTGCTGTAGAAGAAATTGCCCCGTAGGATGCGACAGACACAAGCAATCCCATCCCTTTTAGTGCCATTACGATTGTTGGAATAATGGCAATAGCACCAACGATTGTCACAAGTTTCCCTAGAAACGAACTATTATATTTTTTCTCGAAAAAGTCACCTTGTGAAATTAGATTATGCTCCTTACTATAACGTCTGATTTTCGGTAATATAAAATATCCAATAATACAGGCAATCGAGATATAGGACATGATATAAAGCGTCGCAATTCCACTATTATAGGCTAGCCCCACTAACCCAGTTAGAGAAAAGGCTGTAAAAAACTCCCCTGCTAACAAGAAGAAAGTAATGATAGCACCCATACCTCGTCCACCTAATGCCCACTCTTCCAGTTTGTCGTTTTTACCTCTACCTGCTTTTATCGCCGTATACATGCAAAAATAACAACAGCTATCATAATCGTCAATGAAATATTCATTCTGACACCTCTTCTTCATGTTGATCAAACTTATACAATATAAGTAAAGTTAAAGAACTTAAAATAACCCATAATACTATCCAAAACATTGAAAAAGGCAGCCCTAATACATAAGGTTCAATCCGATTCGTTAAAGGTACACCAACAAGGAATGCCACAACCGGAATAAACGCCAAAAAATATAATGGTTTCAAATTAAATAACCTCCTCTACTTTAGATAAATTTTGCACAAACCGTTTCATGCGCTTCATACCTTCTTCCAGATTCTCTCTTGAGCATGCATACGAAATACGGATATACCCTTCGCCATATTCAGAAAAGCCATATCCAGGAATGACGGCTACTTTCTCTTCAACGACAAGTCGATTGATAAATTCATTTGAACTTAAACCCGTCTTTTCAATCGAAACAAATAAATAAAACGCACCATCAGGTTTAACCGCTTCTAAACCCATATCCGTAATACATTGATAAGCATAATTACGACGGTTTTTATATGCTTTTCTCATTTCTTCCACTTCTGTTAAATCATGTTTTAACGCTTCAATGGCAGCATATTGACTGACTGAACTTGCGCAGACACAGTTATATGCATGCACTTTAAACATTTCGTCTGTTATATAAGCCGGGGCTAATGTGTAGCCAATTCTCCAACCTGTCATAGCGTGGGACTTCGACAAACCATTGATAACTATGCATTGCTCTTTCATTTCGGGGAATGAAGCGATTGAAATATGTTTCAATCCATAAGTTAGTTCACTGTATATTTCATCTGAAACAATAAAAATATCTTTCCCTCTTAATAGATTTGCAATCTCTTCTAACTCTTCTGCGTTCAAAATAGTTCCTGTAGGATTCGATGGATACGGTAATACAACGCATTTTGTTTTTTCAGTTAGATTTTCTTCAATTAATTTTGCTGAGATTTTACAATTATTCTTACGAGTATCTACAAACACAGGTGTTGCATAGCACATACGAATCAATGGTTCATAACCTGGATAAACAGGTGCAGGTAAAATGACTTCATCTCCCGGCTCTAAGATTGTACGAAAAGCAATATCCAATGCTTCACTAGCTCCCATTGTAATTAATATTTCATCTTCTGGGCTATAGTTTAATTGATAACGTCTTTTCACAAAGTCAGACGCAGCTTGTCTAAGTTCAAGCACACCTGCATTATGGGTATAACCGGTTTTACGTGCTTCAATCGCATGTTTTCCTGCTTCTAAAATAGAATCCGGTGTGACAAAATCCGGTTGTCCAATTGTAAAGTTTATAATCGCAGGATCATTTGCCACTATGTTTCCGATTTCTCGGATGGCAGAAATTTTGATGTCTTTTACAGTTTTACTAAGTAAATGTTTCATGGTGCTCTCCCCTTATATCCCTTTTTGCATACATTTTTAAATATATGCAAGAAGTGTGCCAACTTTAGAAATGCTGATAAATCATTACTTTCTAAAAAAACTCCCCTTAAATTGAGATTCTCATTTAATTCGTTGATTCTAAATAGATTCATTCTATGGCGAAATATATATAAATACGCCTTGTAATATGCTATATTTTCTTATATTAGCGTTTAAAATGAGTCGATTAAGAATCAAATACTCAATATTCAAAATCTTTCTGGCATGCTGAATTTACTTACGGATGGGGGAAACACTTTGACAACAAAGGTCTTACAACAATTTGATGGTCAATTACTATTAAAGATTCTTAATACATTAAAAGATCCCATTTGGCTTATCGAAAAAAACGGGAATGTATTGTTGGTGAATCAAGCTGCTGAAGAAAATTTTTCAGTCGGTAAACTAATTGGCCAAAACGTATTTAAGATGGAAAAAGAAGGTTTATTTTCACCTTCTATCGCAAGGCTTGTCATCGAACAAAAACAGTTTATAAGCACCACTCAAATTACTCACAATAATGTTCAATTGCTAGTTTCCGGGGACTATATTCTAGATGAAAATCAAGAGATACAATATGTCGTTACGCATGCAAGACAATTATCACAAACGATTAATCAATCGAATGAATTAGAAAAAGTGGAATCTATTTTACAACTATATAAACAGCAAATTCGCGAACTAATCTTGCAAAAAAATGAACAGGATGAAGATTTCTATGTAGGAAAAAGTAAAGCTGCCCAATCTATTTCTGTTTGGTCTCAAAAAATTGCCGATGTCGATACAACGGTTCTTTTAAACGGAGAAACAGGGGTTGGGAAAACAGCCTATGCCTATCGAATTCACCAACGGAGCAGTCGAAATGATAAACCATTTATTCATCTAGACTGTGCCGCAATCCCAGAATCACTCCTCGAATCTGAATTATTTGGCTACAAAAAAGGATCATTTACAGGGGCCAATGCAAATGGAAAACTTGGGTTAATCGCAGCAGCTGATCAGGGAACTTTGTTTTTAGACGAAATTGGGGAATTCCCACTTCCACTCCAATCGAAGCTTCTACAATTTTTGCAAAACAAAACTTATCGGATGATTGGGGATAACCAAGTCCAACAAGCGGATGTTCGAATTATTGCAGCCACCAATGTAAATTTAAAGGAACGTGTGGATGAAGGAACATTTCGAAAGGACTTATTTTATCGTTTAAATATCCTTCCGATGAAAATTCCTCCTCTACGTGAAAGAAGAGAAGATATTATTCCGCTTTTGAATTTCTATTTAAAAAAATTCAATCAAAAGTATGGCCACCAACATACTTTGTCTAAAAATTTAATGGATACCCTATATAATTACAGTTGGGAAGGAAATATTCGAGAGCTTGAAAATTTAATGGAGCGATTAGTGATTACATCAGCTGGACCACAAATTGATAACGATGATTTACCAAGCGACTTCCCCCTTCAGCAGTCTGGGCAAATGTTTCTTCAAAACGTAGAAGAAATGAGTTTACCACGCTATCTAGAACAGATTGAAAAAAGCATTCTCATTAAAACCTATAACGACACGAACAGCACATGGAAAACAGCCACAAAACTTGGTGTATCTCAATCCTATGTTATTCGTCGGTTAAAAAAATACAATTTGAGAATAAGTGGGAAAGAGTTGATTGATGACTAACTTTAGGAGACTTACTGTGGATAAAGTGATAATATATCAGTCTAACTTCTCCCTCCGCATCTTAAATAGCCTTTGCTAGCTAATAATATGTCAATTTTCCCTGTTAATGATGAAAGGCTGCTCAATAGCAGCCTTTTCTTATCTTCATATTATCGGATAGATTGTTTAAAACACACTCATTGGAAAGGATAACTATATGCAATATTTCCCATGCGTCCTTCTGTAGTAACTGCCTGGGATAATGAATTCAATATCGCTTCTTCCGTCACTTCCACAGCTCCTTGAAATAGATCATTCATAATTGCATGATCATCTCTCAATTGAACACTAGTTACTACGCGTTCCTCGGTAAAGTGTGCGACTTTATTTGCTGTGGAAAATGCAATTACTACATCCCCACTGCCATTACTAAAATGACTACCAGTTCTTCCAAGACCAATACCACATCTTTTTGCGACTCTCTTTAGCTGTCTACTGCTAAGTGGTGCATCTGTTGCCAAAACAATCATAATAGAACCATCAGCTAGTTTCGGAAATGTCGGGACAGAGCTCGTTTCTTTCACTCTATAGTAATCACTTTGAAACTCTTCTTTTCTTCCAAAATTACTAAGCACTAAACAACCGATTGTATAGTCTCCAACAAGACGGGAGGAGGAACCAATACCACCTTTGTAACCAAAACAAATCATTCCCTTACCAGCGCCTACTGCACCTTCAATAGCAACATTTGTTGAAGCTTTTTGTATGGATTCTATCGCATGCTTCGGCTCGATTGGTAATTTACGAATGGAATTCAACCTGCTATCATTACATTCTCCGACAACCAAGTTGATCGTTCCCGTTGTGTCCCCAATCTCTGGATTTCCTACTAACATATATTCCAACGTCCCTTGTGTAACTGCTGGAACAGCAAATGTGTTTGTAAGCATAATAGGAGATTCAATAAGACCTAGTTCATCTACTTGCACAAGGCCCGTCGTTTTGCCAAACCCATTCAATACATAACTTGCCCCAACTACTTTCTGTTGAAACAAATTACCACCGTGCGGCAAAATAGCAGTCACTCCTGTACAAGCGTATTCTCCTTCCCCCAGAGAATAGTCTAGTGTTACATGTCCCACTTTTACATCCGCTACATCGGTAATACAATTTTTTTCACCGACAGGTAGACGTCCAATTACTACGCCTCTTTGCCTTATTTTCTTTGGTTCGTTTTGTTTCAAAGTAGTACCTCCGCTTCAGCTGTTTCTTTCCATCTATTTGTATATGCTTTCTCGACAAAATCATTTTTATTGGCATATAAACGAATGACATCTTTAATTTCTTCGGCAAGATATTTTTCGTTTCGGTTGTTTGCGAGGCTTTCATATATAGAACCACGCTGTAAAAAATCGGAGCTAGCCACTGTATACCACATTTCATCCTCAAGCGGTATTTCGTTCACATAGATATTATGCACCTTCTTACCATCATGCACTATTTCCGCTCCAGCTATGTGCAATCTACCAGCAAATTTCCCTCTAAAACCCGGTCCCCGTCCATCCGCTAGGCAAATTTGCGCATCCAAAGATTGTTCCAGTGCCTCTTTTATATACTTTCCTTGAATTTCGAAAGAGGTTGGGTTTAATGGAGAAGGACAAATTTCAATTAGTTTTTTCCTTGTCATTTCATGAAAAATCCCTGCATTACAAATACCACTGTTAATAAGCCCGATATCACACTTAAGCATATCCTTTAAGCCCTCTGCTATTAAGTTCGTCATTGGATTTTCTTCCAGTACATCATGCCATAGAGCTTGAGGAAGCTTATAAAGTGGTTTACTCAATGCCTCTATTGCTTTTTCTTTATTTGTTTTCAAGAGGGATAAAATCTGTTCATCTCTTTCTACATCTAGTGAAGAAATAGTGGAGGAATTAACCAGTTTCACTTTCCCTTCCTTAAATTCCAGCTCAAGCATCCCTAAATGCTCGCCATAATTCCCTGCACTATTCATAATCGTATTATTTACCACTTTGGCTTCAGCAAAAAGTTTATGGTCATGCGCAGAAATAATAATATCGATTTCCGGTATTTCCATCGCAAGTGGCTCATCTGCAAATGTCCCCACATGGCTTAATAGGATACAAATATCATAGTTCCCTGCATTTCTTTTTATTTCTTCTATAATGGCTTCTTTATAATCGGTCATATAAATTCCTAGCCCTTCATTAAAAACCCCCATATTAGGGGATGAACCAGTAATTAGAATACGAATACCGTTTTTCTCAAGAACGACACTCTTGTTTACACCATTAATCTCAGTCTTGTCTTTTTTGAATAAATTGTTACTGATGAACGGAAAAGAACTACTACTCGCCATATGTTCAAGCGTATCTACCCCATTGAACATTTCATTATTTCCAATAGTGAGCGCATCATAGCCTAAACTTTCTAGTAGCTCAATTGCTGCAATTCCTCTTGTACCTTGTAGCTCAATGCTTTTAAAATCGGCAAAATCGCCGCCTTCCAACAAGATTGTCTCTCCATCTTTATGTTGTTTGATAAGTGTTGCAACCTTTGCAAAGTTATCGAAATTGCTATGCACATCATTTGTATGTAGAATTTTTAATCTCATGAGATCCCCCATATATTAGTATTTATTCCATTCTACCATTTCTGATAATTCCATAAAGTGAAACTTCAATCAGTGGCGGTTTTTCGACGCACAGGACGTGCTAGTGGTGCCGTTGCGCTTTTAGTTCCCGTCACCCCCACTGATTGTTAGTTGTGTCCCACACGATGTGGGTCACACAGACGTTGCAAACGCTCTTTTATTTTGCGACGAACTTTACGCAGGAGCAACACGATGTTGCGTACTTAGTCTGGAATCATTTCATTGGGCGCATGCCAGCAGTTGATCTCCCACTTATCTTTACGCTTTCCTTACATCTTGAAGTGGGAGTCTTACTGCCCGTTAATGCAGGTTAAAAATAGATATCATAAATAACTTTTGGTTTTCCTTTGTGAAATAGGGAATAGTAGGAGTATTAAATATCGGGAGGTAAGTAAAATGGAATTTTTAAAAGTAGACGGACGTCTCAATAAAAAACGATTAGCACTTAGTATTCTTGTCCCTGTTGTAGGTGGATCTGTTACAGGATGGTTAGCAAATAGAAATGCACAAAGTAAATATAAAAAACTTAAACAACCTTCCTTTGCTCCTCCAGCCCCTATCTTTCCAATCGTATGGACATCCCTTTATACGATAATGGGTATAGCAAAATATCGAGCGGCTGAAAAAGTTAAACACACAAAAGAAAATACACCTGCAATCCCCTTATATGAATTACAGTTGGGTCTCAACTTTTTATGGTCATTCTTATTTTTTCGTTGGGGTCTTCGAGGGACTGCATTGATGGAAATGACTGCTATGCTTGCCGCAATAGCTTTAACTGCATATGAGTTTCAAAAAGTAGACAACACTGCCGGAGCACTTATGGTGCCGTATATTGGATGGGTTGCTTTTGCACTCGGTCTTAATTACGCCATATGGAAACTAAACAAATAGAAATTCGGTTCTAGATTTTTTTGGAGTTTGTTTATCAAACTCTTTTTTTATGTTGATCCTTTTAAAAAATATAATTTCATCCAGGTAACATGAGAAAATTATTTAAATCCCTTAACTCTCTATAAAAAAAATAGTATTATTTGTTTAATAACTGAAACAATTTCATCAAAGAGAACAAAATTTTAGACGTACATAGGGGGAGAGTAAAATTTATCTTCATCATATCGGGAAAAAAGTTAAAGAAGCGAGATTAAATCAATCTTTTACGCAACAAGAATTGGCTGAAAAATGTAATTTAACAAAGAGCCATATCTCAAAAATTGAAAATGGGCAAGCTGCTCCAGCAGTTGCGACACTTTCGAAAATTGCTCAGGAATTAAATGCACCATTGTCTTGGTTTTTAGAGGCAAATAATCAAAGCAAATTATCCATCGTAAAAAACAATGAAAAAAAGCTAAGACTTGGAAATAAAGAAATTGGCTACACATATGAAGCGCTCGCAAACCGTAATCAGTTTAGCAAAATAGAGCCTGTAGTAGTTACTGTACTGCCCGAAGCAGATTTAGTTGAGCCATTTACACATATAGAAGATGAATTTATTTATATTCTATCTGGATCTATAAATTTATATTATGATGGTGAATTACATTTTTTAGAACAAGGAGATAGTGCATATTTCGAGGGGAATATCCCCCATATTTTTCTTTCGGCCGATAAAAATACCGAGGCAAAGGTTTTAACTTTATTCATTCAAGGAAACGCACTTTGATAACTATCATGCTGATTTTTATAGTCGAAAAGACAAATAAAATCAGCAAGAGTCTTCTAGTATCAATTCGCTATTTGTAGACTTCTCACCAAATCCCCTTCTTTTTTAATATCATTACTAATGAATTTTTTCAGAATAAAATATATATTAAGTATTTACATTCAATAATTATTATTGTACCTTTGTGTAGTAGTATTCAACTTTGTTGAATACTACTACACAAAAAGAAGGGGTGTTCCTTATGTCTAATTCAAGAATTCCAGGCTTTTATCGCCTATCTACAAAAGAAAGATTTGAAATCGTTACAAAGGGGTGCGATTTAACTGAAAATGAAATAAACTTTTTATCTGGTGAATATCCGTTATCTATGGAATTAGCAGATTCGATGATTGAAAATGTAATAGGGCAAATTGGTATACCAGTAGGAGTTGCCACTAATTTCAAGATAAATGGAAAAGATATTTTCATTCCTATGGCGACTGAAGAACCTTCCGTTGTCGCAGCAGCTAGTAATGCAGCAAAAGCAGCTTATGAACTTGGTGGTTTTTATACTTCCATGAGTGGAACAATTATGCGTGGACAAATCCAAGTACTAAATATTGCGGATCCATATGCAGCAAGAGCAAAGATTTTTGAACATAAAGAAGAAATTTTAAACTATTGTAATGAAAAAGACCCTACATTAGTGTCTTTAGGTGGAGGAGCGAAAGACTTAGAAATCCATATTATCCCTACCACTAATCAGATTATGCTAGTAATTCATCTTATAGTTGATACAAAAGACGCGATGGGAGCGAACGCAGTCAATACGATGGCAGAAGCAGTGACACCAACTATTGAAACAATTACTGGTGGTAAAGTAGTACTTCGTATCATTTCAAATCTTGCAGATCGTCGATTAGTTCGAGCAAGAGCTGTATTTTCAAGCGAAGCCCTAGGAGGAAAAGAAATAGTTGAAAACATTGTAAGCGCTTTCGAATTTGCAGACTTCGATCCTTACCGTGCTGCCACTCATAACAAGGGAATTATGAATGGGATTTCCGCTGTAGTATTAGCAACTGGAAATGACACACGTGCTGTAGAGGCTGGAGCTCATGCATATGCTTCTATTTCTGGCCACTATAAATCTTTAACTAAATGGGAGATTAATGCTGATGGTAACTTATCAGGAACTATTGAACTTCCTATGGCAGTTGGTATTGTCGGTGGTGCCACAAAAACACACCCAGTTGCACAAGCCGCTCTTAAAATTATGAAAGTCAGTTCCGCTGAAGAACTTGCAGGTTGCATAGCTGCTGCAGGTTTGGCACAAAATGCTGCTGCTTTACGCGCCCTATCTGCAGAAGGTATCCAAAGAGGTCATATGTCACTACATGCAAGAAACTTGGCAGTAATGGCTGGGGCAAATAAGTCAGATATAGACAGAATCGTGGCACAAGCTGTAAAAGAAAAAGATCTTAGATATGACCGCATTTTAGAGATAACTCAATCAATTCAAAGAGGTGAATAAGATGTCACAAAATCATGAAACATCCAAAACTGATTTGAACCATAATAAAAAAGAGAATAGAACATACTTAGAAATACTAGGAGATACTATATTACCAAACCATTTACTACTAGCAATCCTTTTAAGTGTTAGTGTAAGTTTGGGAGGCTATAATATTGGTTTACGCCTATTCCCCTCCTTTGCCAGTGATAATATGGTAGCCTCCTATTCGTTACTTCTAGGCATATTAGGAAGTGTGCTATCCCTAGTTATCAGTTCCATTATTTTCAAACCAAAAAGAGTATTAATTGAAGAGGAAACATCATCTGAAAGTATGAAACAGGTTTTTGAAGATTTACAATTGGACCCTGTGGAAGAATTAAAACTAATCGAGAACGATCCTATCACTAAGAAAGAATTAGAGGAGTTAGGAGTATTAAATAGTTTTAGAGCACTTGGAGGTGAGCATAAAAAATGAGTTTACTTGTCACTGCAATTTTATTTGCTTTAATTGGAGCAATCGTTTTCTCTTTAATAGGACTTATTTCCGGTACAGATGAGACAGCAATTATGGTGCCACTCACTTTATTAGTGATCCTATTAGGTGCTCCTCCAGCAGCTGTATTTTCATTTTTCATGGCTGCCGTTCTTGCAAAACATTTAACACATGCCGTTCCAACTGCGTTAATGGGTATTCCGGGAGATACAACAGCGGTTCCACTTATAGATCATGCAACTACACTCCGAAGAATGGGGATGCCCCATATTGCACTTCGAAAGATGATATCCGGAGGAATTATCGGTGCTTTTATCGCTTTGCCAACAGCCGTATTATTAGGACAGTTCCTGGGGCAATTCGCTGACTTTTTCAAATCCTCTACCGGAATAATTTTTACACTTGCCGCTATATTAATAGCTTTCTTCTCTAAAGGTAAATGGGTAAGTGTTTTAATGATCATACCTTTTGCATTCTTTATAAAAAGTTTAGACTTAATGAGCTTTAGTATATTGGATAAACATTTATCCATCAGCTTCTTTCTAGGAATCGCAATTGGTCCTATATTTTGTGATTTATTATTTGCCACTTCTTCAAATGCCAGAAAAACAATTGAACGGAATAAGCCTAAAGAATATCATTTAGCCCCTGAAACAAAGTCATGGAAAGGATACTTTCCAAATCCATTAAAAATACTAACTGGTAGACAGCAGATTTTCACTTCTATCACTACTTTTATTTCATCTCTGACTTTTGTTTTCAGTCCTGTTGGCATGACATCTCTTATGGGTGAAATCGTAGGTTCTCGAACGAAAGGAACGTATAAGAAGTCTACTACTAGTTTAGCAGTAATGAATGGTGTAACAGAATCTACTTATATTGCAGAAGTAATTATTCCACTAATTGCATTTGGGATTCCATTGAGTCCTGTAGCATTAGGACCAGGTTCTCCATTATTTAACGCACCACCGGTTTTCTCTGTAGACCCTATTAATAATCTACATACGTACCTCACGTCATGGGATTTTTTCCTTTACGGTATTATCGGGTTAGTTATCGCTTCACTAATTGCTTATCCGTTTTCTATGAACTATGCAAGAAAAGCTTCCGTTCTAGTGATGAAATTAGTGAGTCAAGAAGCTATTGTAGCAATGTTCATAGGACTTGCTTGTCTACTTGCTTTCCATGAAGCACAGCTTGTAGGAATTGTATTGACATTCACAGTGGCTGCCGTTGGAGGTCTATTAAATCGAATTCTTGGTATAGGTGCAGGCGTTCAATTTATGATTTTCTACGCTTCTACTTGGATTATGATGACATTATTCGGTATGTAGCTGAAAGGAGTTTTACAAAATGGCGACACACAGTTTCCCTAAGAAAGTGCATATTAGAGAAGTAGGGCCTAGAGATGGATTACAAAATGAAAGCAAATTTATCCAAACAGAAGACAAAATAGAATGGATAAATCTACTTTCAGCGTCTGGCCTGAACTATATAGAAGTAACTTCTTTTGTAAATCCTGCATGGATTCCAGCATTGTCAGATGCAGAGCTTGTAGCTAAGCAAATAAAGAAATTTGATGAAGTGACTTATGCAGCTCTTGTTCCCAATATAAAAGGACTATCCCGTGCTTTAGAAAGTCAAATTGATGAAGTGTCTGTTTTCATCTCGGCAAGTGAAACGCACAACAAGAAAAACATTAACAAAACAATCCGAGAAACGGAAGTAGTCTTATCAGAAGTGGTACGTGAAAGCATTGCAAATAACAAAACAGTAAGAGGTTATATATCAACTGTATTCGGCTGCCCTTATGAAGGAAATGTAGAATTGGAAGAGATAATTCGGTTGTCTGATTCCCTCTTTGAAATGGGCATTGAGGAGTTATCTTTGGGTGATACTATTGGAGTTGCTAATCCCTCACAAGTGAACTTAGTATTAGAAGAGTTACTTAAACGCTATCCAGCCGATAAAATTGCTATGCATTTTCATAATACTCGAGGAACCGCAATGGCAAATGTATTGGCATCTTTAGAGATGGGTATTACGAAATTCGACAGTTCCTTAGGAGGACTCGGCGGTTGCCCTTATGCTCCCGGTGCGTCAGGTAATTTGGCGACGGATGATTTAAACTATATGTTAACTAGCATGGGAATACAAACCAATATAAACTCAGAAAAGCTTCATTCCGCCGCATTATTTATACAGGATAAGATGAAAAAACCTCTAGAGAGCCATTCACTAAAATATAGTTCGACCATTTAAAGTCAAATTTATATAAATATAGTACAAATGCTCAGCCGTTTTTTTCAAGGCTGAGCATTTTATTTCTAGAAGGAACAGGCATCTCTTGTTAAAGGGGTTTTCTGATGTAACAGATCCACTTATTTTTTGTATAATCTAGTCTTAATACATTCAAGAAGAATTGTTAAGACTAGCCCATCATTACTCTAAGGTACTAATTATCCATTCAATTTCCCTATTTGAATTCTGTTATAATTAAGATAAGAATTTAGCTATTATAATGGAGGTTTAGAAATGGAAAATAACAAAATATCACTGATGGATGCTTATATGATTGAAACCTTACGCAGTAATGGATTATCTAATGAAGAAATGGTTGCCTTATTGGAGAAAAAGAATATTAGCGATTTGAAGCAAATAAATAGAAAGTTTGATTTTAATAATCTAATAAACTTATACGAGCAAGATAATGATATCTTTAAATCGGTCCTTCAAGATGGATATACGGTGAAATTTTTAACAATGAACGGTCTCAAAAATCTTTTACAAATGAAGTTCGATAAAGCTGCTGAAAAAGACTATGAAATATCCGATACAGGGATTCAGCGTTTAGAAATAGAAACACACCAACTTTCTGCCCTGCAACAACTCCTATCTATTAACTGGATTATTGAAGAGCAAACTGACACTGATATCGACTCTTCCAAGAAAATAGTTAATATACAACTCGTTTAAGAAAAAAGTAAAAGCGACTCTATCTGCCCTCGAGATGGTAAATGGGAAGAAGAAATAATTTGGGATGTCGCACATAATAAAGAAACTGCGACGTAAGAAATTTTATTAGGTGACTACTAGGATTTTCGCTTCAGGAGGACGCTTTCCGCGGGGCGGGCGGTGAGCCTCCTCGGTCGCTGTCGCTCCACTGCGGGGTCTCACCTGTCCCGCTTGATCCCCGCAGGAGTCGCCTCCTTCCGCTTCAATCAATGGAGACTCCTTGCTAATTTAGCTCAGCAGTTACTAGAGCTATAAAAGGATTCTGATTCACTGGTTATTTATGATTGACTTACTAAAGAAAATCATAAACAGTTTTCGACCAGGCAAATCCAATAAACAACCAAACAGCTGTCGAAAGCAACCAGATTACTCTAGAGAGCAACCAATTTCCCCTAAAACAAGTTAACTGGGATTGAGACGGCAATAATAATAGAGCATTAACTAAGATTACTTTTCAAAAAGCTTCCGCTTGCTCGGCTTTGGTCACGTTCCCAGCATGTATTGGCGTGTTACATCATTTATTGGGATTTAATAGTTAGAAAACCACTGAAGAAGTTTCATTTGTTAAACAGTTACGACTTTTAGATAGCGTTATCCTGCATAGATTGGAGCGAAGGGCGTCGACTCCAGCCGGAATAGCTTGAGCTGAAGACCCTGGACTGAGCGTAGCGAAGGAAGCGGCTGAAGCCAAGCCGGCGGAAAGCGTACGCCCTGTAGCGGAAATCTTAGCTGACTCTTCATTCAATTCATTACATCGCAGTTTCCCTATACTCTTCTAAAAACTAGTAAATTTATTACTTCCTAAACCACAAAAACTCTATTTGAAAAGGTGATCCCCTTCAAATAGAGTCTTTTATTTTTGTATCTGTTCCGCATGCTCAATTGGGAAAAAACATGCTACAGTGTGCGCCGTTCCATCCTCTTTCGTTTCTAATAATGGAACATTCTTTTTACAGTAATCTTGTGCCCTTGGGCATCTTGTATGAAATACGCAACCAGAAGGAGGATTAGCTGGAGAAGGTAAATCTCCTTTTAATACAATTCGCTCACGTTCTTTTTCTTTCACTGGATCAGGCAATGGGATTGCTGATAATAATGCATTCGTGTACGGATGTTGTGCATTTTGATAGAACGACTCATTATTGGACAACTCCATCACTTTCCCTAAATACATAACCCCTACTCGATCTGCCATATGTTTTATAACAGATAAATCATGCGCGATAAATATATAGGTTAATCCTAATTCTTTTTGTAGATCTTCCAGCAAGTTTATCACTTGAGCTTGGACAGATACATCAAGTGCACTAACCGGCTCGTCACACACTATCAATTTTGGTTCAAGCGCAATTGCACGAGCGATTCCAATTCGCTGTCTTTGACCGCCCGAAAATTCATGTGGAAGTCGATGATAATACTCTGGTTTTAATCCAACAAGTTCCATTAGTTCTTGTACACGGTGTTTCACATTTTTGGTTGTCTTATATACTTTTAAAGGAGCTGCAATTATGTCCCCTACTTGCATTCTTGGGTTTAAACTAGAAAAAGGATCTTGGAATACCATTTGTATATTACGTCGAAGTTCATGCATTTGCTTTGCATTGTAGTTTAAAATACTTTCTCCTTCGTAAAAAATATCTCCAGAGGTAGGTTTTAATAATCCTAAAATAGTTTTTGCTAATGTACTTTTTCCACATCCTGATTCCCCAACAATGCCCAGCGTTTCTCCTTTATTGACCGATAAACTAACTCCGTTTACTGCCTTTACATAACCAGTTGTTTTTTGGAGCACTCCCTCTTTTATCGGGAAATGCATTTCCAAATCTTGAATCCGAAGCAATTCTTGTGACATTATAGAGGAACTCCTTTCGTTTCAAAATTCTCTAGTTGTAGCTTACCTTCTTCAAACGTTTTTTCAGATAAAATACAAGCGGCATAATGCCCTGCTCCTCTTTCTGTTAAGCTCGGATCTATCTTTAAACAGTCTGCAGTAGCAAATGGACATCTCGGATTAAAGTTACATCCTTTAGGCGGTGACACTAGATTTGGAGGCTGGCCTTGAATAGGTATTAAGCGTTCGCGTGAACTCGTATCAATTCTTGGCATTGAACGCAGTAATGACCATGTATAGGGCATTGCCGTATGATAAAAAATATCCTCTGTTTTTCCTTCTTCTACAATTCTTCCAGAATACATAACTACTATTTTGTCTGCTAATTGGGCTACTACCCCTAGGTCATGGGTAATTATGATAATAGCAGTACCGTATTTTTTTTGAATGTCTTTCATTAAATCTAAAATTTGAGCTTGGATTGTCACATCCAACGCTGTTGTTGGTTCGTCCGCAATTAGAATCTTCGGTTTTCCTGCTAAAGCAATCGCGATCATTACACGCTGTCTCATACCACCGGAAAGCTGATGTGGATAGTCATTCATGCGACGTTCTGGATCTGAAATTCCTACATCCTTTAATAACTCAATCGCTTTCTTTTTTGCTTCAGCACGATTAATATTCTGATGTGTTCGAATAGCTTCCATTAGCTGAGTGCCTATTTTAAAAATAGGATTTAAACTAGACATTGGGTCTTGAAAGATCATCGCAATGTCATTCCCTCTTAGGTTACGCAACTCTTTCTCTTTTAAATGGAGTAAATTCTTTCCTTCCAACAAAATTTCACCTTGTGGATAAAATGTAGGAGGAGAAGGATTTAGTTGCATTAAAGATAGAGCTAAAACACTTTTTCCACTCCCTGATTCACCAACAATCCCTATCGTTTCTCCAGCTTTTAAAGAGAACGATACATCATCGACTGCTTTTACAATACCTGCTGGTGTATCTATATAAGCTTTTAAATTTTTCACCTCAAGCATACTTTCTCCACTCCTCAAGTACGTAAAGTATGATTACGCATATTTCTGCTGGCTAACTTTCTTTCTTTTTTTCAATTGTTTTTTTGCATGTGGATCAAACGCATCTCTTATTCCATCCCCAAGCATATTCAACGCTAAAACTGTAAGGACAATTCCAAGCCCAGGGAATATAGAAAACCAAGGTGCCATCGAAATGTAAATTTGTGCTTCTTGAAGCATATTACCCCATGTCGGCGTAGTCGGATTTACTCCGATACCTAAGAAACTAAGCGCCGCTTCAGCAAGTATGGCTCTTGCAAAGGTAAACGTCCCCTGCACTATAATTGGGGATAATATATTCGGCAGTATATAAGTTGTCAAAATCACAAAATCACTTGCTCCTGTAGTTTTAGCAGCTTCGATATATTGAACATTTTTCACTTGAAGTACGGCAGCACGTACAATTCTCGTCATAATTGGCCAAAATGCAAATCCTAATGCAATAATAATATTCGCAACCGAACCTCCAAGGGCAGCAACTAATGCCAATGCAAGTATTAACGCTGGAAAGGCTAACATGCCATCCACAATTCGCATTATGATTGAATCCGCTTTTTTATAATAACCTGCTATTAAACCTGTGACCGTTCCCAAAAATGTCGCTACTACTGCCACGACCGCTCCGACGATCAAAGAAACTCTTGCGGCATATATAGTTCGGATAAATATATCCCTACCAAAGTGATCGGTACCAAACCAATGTTCACTCGACGGGCTAAGTAAACGCAGAGTCGGATCGATAAAAGAAGGAGATGTCTGACTCCATAATGATGCAGTAATTGTTGCAATCGTTATTAGAAGAAGTATGCCAATTGACAATAAATTTCTTTTCCGCTTCAGCATTTAATAATCCCCCTTTCCAATTTTTCAGACATTAATCATACCGAATTCTCGGATCCAAAAATGTATATAGTAGATCCACTAACAAGTTAACTATTACATATACAACCGCGATAAATAAGATAACGCCTTGAATTATTGGATAATCTCGTCTATAAATAGAATCGACTAATAATTGGCCCATTCCTGGTATTGTAAACATCGTTTCAATGATAACTGTACCTCCAAGTAAGCCCGCGACCATTGCGCCAATTACCGTTGTCGTCGGAATGAGTGCATTGGAAAAAACATGTTTCATTAACACGATACTTTCTTTCACGCCTTTTGCACGAGCAGTTCTAATATAATCCTGGTTTACCGATTCAAGCATACCGTCTCTAAGCATCCTTGCCACTAAACCAATCTCAACAGCAGCCAGGACGAACGAAGGTAATATCAAATGATACAACCACTGAAAAATTCCGTCTGCCATCGGGATATAACCTGCTACAGGGAACAACGGAATAGAAACCGCAAACCCAAGTACTAATAGCATCGCAAACCAAAACTCTGGAATAGAAACCCCTAGAAGAGAGATAGATATAAATAATGGATCTATTAATGTATTTCGTTTCCAAACAGCGGCTATAGCGATTGGAATCGAGATTACTAAGATCATAATTATAGATACAATCGTAATACTAAAAGTTGGACCAAGACGTCCTATAATAATATCTAACACAGGTTCAGACGAATAAACAGATTGACCAAAGTCACCTGTCACAATATCCTTAACCCAGTTAACATATTGCATAACTACTGGTTGATCCAATCCTAATTGCTCTTCCAGTTGCTTAATACTTTCTTCTGAAGCATCTTCCCCTAAAATAAGATGGGCTGGATTTCCTGGTGTCAAATGAATAATCATAAACACAATAATACTCACGATGAACATTACTGGTATTAATGAAAACAATCTTCTAATCGTGTATTGTAGCAATTCCCTCTCACCTCACAAGCAACTTTTTATATAAAAGCAATAAAGGAAAGCTTGTCAGAAATAGTACCCAACAAGCTTATCCTTCAACTAAACTATTCAGCTTTCCAAGTATTCCAGAATCGTTGACCTAACCAGTTTTCATAGTTTTTAATTTTATTTGTTTTAATATCTAGTGTAGTTAGATTCGCAATTTTAATAAATGGAAGCTCATCGTTGACAGTTTGGTTCATTTCGGTAAGGATTTCTTTTTGTTGTTCTCCTGTCTCAGCTTCTCCCCACTGAACAATTAAGTCAGACCAACGTGGACTCTCATACCAACCACTACTTTGTATATTTGGTACAAGCATCCCTAATTCGTTTGGAGAGAAACGAGTAGACCATCCGATAACTACTAAATCCCAGTTTGCAGGATCTCCCCATTTTTCAAGATACGTTGCCCATTCATAAGAAATAAGTTCTACTTTGAAACCAACCTCTTCTAGTTGCTGTTTAGCCACTTGTGCGATTTTATTGTATTCTTCCGAGTTGCTAGAATACACTACTTTTAATGTTTCTCCATTGTAGCTCGATTCCTCTAACAGTTTTTTCGCAAGCTCTTTGTCATATGCCAAGTAGTCATCCGAACCTTTATCTGAATATAGTTCTACTTGTTCAGGAACGAAAAGCGCGCCATCTAATTGATAAAACTCTTCAGAGCCATATGTTGCTTCTGCAATAACTTTTTTATCTAAAGCATGATTTAAAGCTTGGCGTACTTTAATATCGTTAAAAGGAGCTTCTGATTTATCTGGTGTAATGGTCGAATAGCCATTCATATAAGTTACAGGATCAACATTCGGTGTACTTGCAACTACCTCATTTAAATCTGTAGGAATGGATTGGCCATAATCATACAAACCAGTTTTCAATCCGTTTAGTATTACTTGTGGATCTTTAACAATCATAAATTTAATTTCATTGAAATAAGCGGTTTTCTTGCCTGTTAATCCGCCCCAGTCTTCCTCTTCACGTGCTGAGTAATCAGCAAATTTTTTCACAACGATTTCTTGACCTCTATCCCACTTCTCAAATGCGTATGGACCAGTTCCTATTAAATGCTCTGGTTTCAAGGGTTGCTCACCAGCCGCTTCCGCAACTTTAGCTGGAATAATGATAAGTGCAGATTTTGGTGCAGCAAAATCTGCTAGTAAAGAGTTGTATGGTTCTATAAGCTTTACTTGGACTTCATTTTCTGAAGTAGCAGTAACCGACTCGATGTGAGTAAACGTTGTTTTACCAACTGACGATATTTTCCCCCAACGTTCAATAGAAGCAACTACATCTTCTGCAGTAAGTACTGAACCATCGTGGAATTTAACACCTTCACGTACTTTTATCGTATAAAGCGTTCTGTCTTCATTCACCTCATAGCCCTCTGCTAACATTGGTTGGATAGCAAAATCGTTATCCAATGCAAATAGCATCTCGAAAATATGCCATGCTACGTCTCTTGTTGGTGATGCTCCAGTATAACTCCAATCGAGTGTATCCGGATCTGATGCATACGCAACTTTTAGCGTTTCACTTACTACTGGTTCTCCTGCATCCTCTTCTTCATTACCCGTTTTACTTGTATTAGCCTCATTATTAGAGCATGCTGCTAATCCTATTATTAATAGTATTCCTACAATTGCCGTCATCCATTTATTTCTCTTAATAGATTGCATGATTATCCTCCTTGCAATATGTTTTATCGTTGGTAGCTTTATTTACCCTAAATTTTTATTCAGATAATTTAATCCCTACAAAACCGATAAGAATATAATGCACTAAACCGATAGAATATTCAATACATAAATAAATAATCATAATATTCTGTTTTTTATGACTGTATTTTTATATCCACATACTTAAAAACGTTTAGCTGGTGTGATTTCCTCACACCCTCTAAACGTTTTTTGATTATTTTTTACTGATTGTGTCCATCTATATATTTTCCGTAATCAGGCATAGCGATTTTTTCAAAATCTGTTACCAATAGTCGTAGGTTACTCGTTAACAAATCACCTGACATCGGTAATCCATGACCAGTAACCGCAATTTTTGGATTTAATTCTGCTAATTTTTCCACCGACTCTCTAGCTGCCACCCAATCGGTAGTAAGGTATCTCGGTGGACCACTAATTTCCTGCTCCTGTGTTAGCACTTTATATAAGTATTCTTGTTTCACCGTTACAAACGCATCACCAGCTATTAATAGTCCATCTTTTTCTCTATAAAAAGAGACATGTCCTGGGGAATGACCAGGGGTATGAATCCATCTAAAATCTGGCATATGTGGTATGGTTCCATCCGAAGGCAACTCTTTTATGTTATTGCCTAAATTTATTGGATCAATAGGAAACATAGGGGACATTTTAGCTACCATACCACCTTCTACAGTAGGGTCTGGCTTAGGATAACTTTCTTTTCCCGTTAAGAAAGGCAACTCTAATGAATGTGCATAAACTGGAACTTCCCACTTGTTCACTAACTCAATGATGCCACCTACATGATCAAAATGTCCGTGAGTTAAAATGATAGCACTTGGTTTACTACCTGTTCCAAAACGTTTCTCAACTGCAGAAATAATATCATTTGCAGAGTGTGGCATACCTGCATCTACCAGCACAAACTCATTAGAATCAGGCTTTCCGACTAAACAAATATTGACGATTTGTACTGTATGACAATAGATATCCGGCAGAACTTCTATCCCTATTCCGCTTGCAATCGATGTTGCTGGAATAAATTTATAATCATCCCCATATGAAATATTAGAATCCATAAGTACCCTCTTTTCATTTTTATCATGGTTAGCTTTTCCCTTCTAAGTGAAACTATACCCTAATGCTTTTTTTCAAAACAATTTGACTTTTCTTCTTTCCTTTGGTAATTTTAAATACAATATCTGAGAAAAAGAGAGTAACAATTTCCGATTAAGTAGCGAGCTAGGGATGGTGAAAGCCTAGTTAAGAAGAGTTGTGAACCGCACTTTGGAGATGCTTTTTAGAAAAGCCGGAGACTCACCGTTATAGAGAAAGTGGCCAAAATAGGCAAATTGAGTGGTACCGCGGAAGTTATGCTTTCGTCTCATTATTATGATGAGATGAAGGCTTTTTTTAGTTTAGGAGGAATTCAATTGAAAAAAGAAATAGTAAGCATTCTTCAACGTTTTACAACAGAAACAATTGATGACAGTATGATTGAAATCCCTGTATATGCTCATTTAGGGGACTATGCATTGCCTTGTTTTCCTTTAGCTAAAAAGCTTAGACAATCTCCTATCCTGATTGCGCAGGAGCTTGCGGCGAATATTCAGGATGAAAGCATCGAAAAAATCGAAACAGTAAATGGGTATGTAAATATATTCATAAAAAGAGTGACATTTGGTCATTCGATATTAACCAACATTCTCAATCAAGGAAAACAATATGGATCTTCCAATATAGGTGCTGGAGGAATTGTCTCAATTGATATGTCCTCCCCTAATATTGCAAAACCATTTTCTATGGGGCATTTAAGATCTACAGTGATCGGAAATTCCATTGCGTTATTACATGAAAAAAGTGGCTATCAACCTGTTAAAATCAATCATCTTGGCGATTGGGGTACCCAATTTGGGAAGCTGTTAGTAGCTTATCGATTATGGGGAAGTGAAAAGAAAGTACAAGAAGCTCCGATCGAAACGCTATTGGCTCTTTATGTTCGCTTTCATGAAGAAGCTAAAATAGATGACTCCTTAAACGACAAAGGAAGAGCAGCATTTAAATCGTTAGAAGATGGTGATACAGAAGCATTAGCACTTTGGGATTGGTTTCGTACCGAATCATTGAAAGAATTTCAAAAAATATATGACTTACTTGGTGTATCATTTGATTCTTTCCAAGGGGAAGCTTATTACAATGATAAAATGGAACCTATTGTTGAAGAGCTACTTGAAAAGAATCTCTTAGTCGAATCAGATGGTGCACTAGTAGTAGATGTTGGAGAACATTTACCCCCATGCCTTATCAAGAAATCCGATGGCGCTACTTTATATGCGACAAGGGATATTACTGCTGCTATTCACCGGAAGCATACTTATAACTTCGTCAAGTCATTGTACGTAGTAGGAATGAACAAAGCTTACACTTCGCACAGCTAAAAATTGTATTAAACAAAATGGGATATCCATGGTCAGATGCTATTCGACATATCCCTTTTGGTCTAATCCTAAAGGACGGAAAAAAATTATCGACGCGCAAAGGAAAGATTATTCTATTAGAAGAAGTGTTGAGTGAAGCCATTCTCTTGGCTGAAAAAACAATCGAAGAAAAAAACCCTTCATTAATCAATAAAAAAGAAGTGGCAAAAGCAGTAGGGGTCGGTGCCGTCATTTTCAGTGATTTAAAACAACACCGAAAGCATGATATCGAATTTGATTTAAAGAAAATGCTACAAACAGAAGGTGAAACTGGACCTTATGTTCAATACACCTATGCAAGAGCGTGTTCCATTTTAAGAAAAGCATCTGCTCCAAACACTTTTGAAATAACGGATGTAAATGATTACGAGTGGGAAGTCATTAAGTCCCTCCAGCAGTTCCCATCGGTTATTTTACGAGCTACAGATGAATACGATCCATCCTTACTGGCAAAATATGCAGTGCATTTGGCACAATCCTTTAATTCTTTTTATGGTAATGTGCAAATCATGACCGATACCAAGCATTTATCGTATCGCATCGGGCTCGTTCAATCTGTTGTAATTGTATTAGAAGAATCATTAAGACTACTCGGTATAAAAGCCCCTGCGGAAATGTAATATACCCAAAAACTACTGTCGAAAGTCCAATTCCCCTATTCTTTTATGAATAAGTTAATCAATAGGGGAGGTGAAATTAATTGGATAATAATCAGCCATGTAGTAAATGTGGTAAAGTTCATACTAATAGAGGCAGAAGAGGTCCAATGGGTCCAGAAGGTCCTCGAGGAATCCAAGGACCTCCTGGTGAACGAGGTGAAAGAGGGCCACGAGGATTTATGGGATTGGAAGGTCCTATAGGGAAAACAGGTGCTCAAGGACCACCAGGTGGAATTGCTGAATTTGCTTACATTTATAACATTGGTGAACAACGTATTCATCAGGAAGAGGATATTTCCTTCGATTCAAATGGCCTTTTAACACAAGGGATTTCACATAATGCTGGAGAGTCTAACATTAAAATTAAGTATGGTGGTATATACGAAATTATCTACCACGTTACTGGCAAACAATCGAATCAGTTAACGTTATTTGCTAACGGAATCGAAGCAACCAATACGACCTTTGGTACAGAGGACGGAAATGCCCCCAATATAGGTATCCAAATCCTCCAATTAGAGGATAACACGGAGCTAACCCTTAGAAATCATACATCTACTCCTAGCCATCTCGACTTACCGGGAAACGCGGGAGGCACCCAAAATAACGTCAACGCAGCATTGACGATTAAAAAGCTTTCTACTAAGTAATATTATAGAATAATTCAAAAAAAAAACATCTTGCCCTTTCTTTCATTCGGCAAGATGTTTTTAATAGAAGTTCATCATTATTTATTTTTATAAAAGTTGTCAGGAATTGCTCCGAAATTTCTTTTATGATAAAGTAGTGGGTTTTTATCTTCATTATGAATGTGGATAACTTCCCCAATAAAAATGATGTGGTCTCCGGCATCAATTTGCTGCGCAGTTTTGCATTCCAATTGGGCAAGTGATCCAGACAACACAGGCAAATGTCTTGCCGATTCCTCCCACTCGCATTGACTAAAACGATTTTCTACCTTTGAAGCAAACAAACTACAAATATCCGCTTGATCGTCAGCCAAAATATTTACCGTAAATTTTTCCGCTTCTATAAATACAGGATAGGAGCCCGACTTTTTATCAATGGACCATAATATAAGTAAAGGATCTAGAGAAACAGAAGCGAATGAATTGACCGTTAACCCTACTGGATTATTTGCCTGATCAAAAGTGGTCACTACTGTTACGCCAGTCGGATAATTTCCTAAAGCTTTTTTGAATTCATCTTGTGCAGATCCTACATTTACATTTACACTTACCATTAAATACACTCCCATTCTTGTTTACTTTACAATCACAACGCGATGTTCAACCGGTTCTATTAGTTTTTCTTTCGGGGATGAAATAGGATTGCCAATGGTAGTTGAGCAATAAGTTCCCATTTTTCTTGTATCCCCCAAGATTCTTTCACTTCTTTTGATAGTGTAGGATAGATGTGTTGTAAACTCGCTCCAAATCCTTCTTGTTCAAGTGCCGTCCAAACTAGATACTGTAACATGCCAGATGCTTGGTGAGACCAAACAGGAAAGTGATCCTCTACACTTGTAAATTTCTTTTGGAATGATTCGACAATGGAATAATCTTCAAAGAACAACACTGTACCATAGCCGCTAGCAAAACCATCGAATCGACTTTGTGTAGAAGCAATCTTTTCCTCAGCAAGCCCTTCCTTTACTGATTTAAATGCTAGTTTCCAAAACTTTATATGCTGATCACCCAATAGCACAACAACCCTTCCTGTTTGGGAATTGAATGCAGTAGGTGTGTGCTTTACTACTAAACTTATAATATCTTGGATTCTTTCATCTGAAATTATTTTTTCATCATTAATACCATATATTGAGCGTCTACTTTGAACAGCAGAATAAAAACTTTTGGTCATTTGGAATACGCCCCTTTCTTTCCTCATAATTCTAGTCGGAAGCATTTCACATGCACATCCGCGTTTTGAAATTCTTTGGTTTCGTCTCGCTTAAATCCAAGATGTTCATACAATCGGATCGCTTGAGTCATGTTCTCACCTGAATGTAAATATAAATAGCTAGCCCCTTTTTCCTTCGCATAGCTGGCACTTTCCTTTAACAAAGCCTTCGCAATTCCTTTCCCTCTTGCTTTTGGACTAACCGCAAGCAACCTTACAATTGGATCTACTATTCCAAGCTCCGGTCTTTGATAAGCTGCTTCTGAGTTCGTGAATAATTGCAATGTCCCTAAGAATTCCCCTTCGCTTTTTGCGACCAATACTCGATCTATAGAAGGATTATCTAGTGAACGTTTAATACTTTCCAAATACACGTGCCAAACAGCTGTACTAAAATCACTTTCATATTGTCCATAACTTTCTACTAGCAATTCCACTACCGCCTCTTTGTCGGCTTCCTTCAATCTATCAATCGTAATTACACTTGCCATACAATTCCTCCTAAAATGAGACTCTAAAAACTAAATGTCCAATCGATAGCATTTCACTACAAAATTCAATTTATTATACTCTTTCGATCTGTCTCGTTTAAAACCGAGATATTCATATAAACGGATTGCTTTAGACATTTTATCGCTTGTATGTAAATAGATATGATTAGCACCAATTCCGCGTGCATATTTGATGCTCTCTTTCATCAATGCTTGTGCAATACCCTTCCCTCTTGCCGCCGGGCTAACAGCTAGCATACGAATGATAGGCGAGTCTATTTCTAAATCAGGTTTGTTATAAGCCGTTTCTGAGTTAGTAAATAACTGTAGTGTCCCCAAAATTTCTTCCCCATCTTTAGCAACTAAAATTTTTTCTACTTTCGGATTATTTACAGAAGAAGTCAAATCATACGCATAATTTAGCCAATCTTGTATGTTTGCATATGAATCCTTGTATTGTGAATAGCTTTCTACTAGTAAACGGCCAACTGCTTCTTTTTCTGTTTCCTGCACTACATCAATTGTTATCACACTTGTCATAGCAAAACCTCCATCTGTTTGTTTACAATCCTGGGTTAAGCTACCCCACCCTTACTATATTGCTGTACTCTCTTTTCGATCAAATAATAAATACCTTCCATAATGATCGAGATGCCCCAATAGATTAATCCAGCAGCTATAAATGATTCTAAAAACTTTAAATTAGACGATGCAACGATATTAGCCATTCCGGTTAACTCTTTTTGAGAAACAAGAAAGGCAATGGAAGTAGTATGTAAAAACCCTACCGAGAGATTAGTAAAGTTTGGAATCGACATAGCTAAAGCCTGTGGTAGTAAAATACGCCCCATAGCTTGAGGAGTACTCATACCAATGGAGTATGCTGCTTCCATTTGACCTTTTGCAACACTGGAAATACCCGAGCGAATAATTTCCGATAAATACGCCCCTGCCGTAAGAGATAGTGCAAATATTACGTACAAGTAAATTGGAATTTTGTTTGTTTCATATGGTAGGTTTAAAGAGTTAATAATACTATCTAGCACCATTGGAATACCAAAGTATATAAGCATAATATGCATAATCGCTGGTGTTCCTCGGAAAAAAGATACATATCCATTAGCAATCGAATATAACCCTTTCACTTTGTACTCCCTTATTAATGTAACTACCAAACCTATAAAAAAACCTATTACTACCGGAATAATGGCTAGCATTAATGTTAGTGGAATAGCTTTCGCAATTTCTTTAAATGCCACCCAAATAAACGGAATATCAATTACCATGAATACATACCTCCCACACCATCAAGCAACTGAAGTATCTGTTCCCCGATATCGATTTGCATACTTTTCAAATACTTTAAATCCTTTTTCTAGTATTAACACAACCACATAATACACGACAGATAGTGCGATATAAACCTCTAAAGCATGGGCAGTTGCAGCGATGATTGTTTCTCCTCTTCCCATCATATCCATCACTCCAATCGTAAAGGCCAATGAAGTATCTTTCAATGAACCGATGACTGTATTAGCGATATTCGGAAAAGCTACTCGAATGGCCTGTGGGAATACAATACGTGTAAAGTTTTGAAATGGGGTCATTCCAATCGAATAGGCCGCTTCCGTTTGCCCAAACTCTACAGCAGAAATCGCTCCTCGGAAAATCTCTGCAAATATAGCGCCATTGCTCAATGAGTAGGTGATGATCACAAAGTATAGTGCGTCCATTCTAGAAATATCAATATTTATAATGGATAATACAGCAGGTAGCCCGTAAAAAACTAAAAATAACTGAATGATAATCGGTGTTCCTCTAATAAACGATATATAAATCGTTACTAGTTGTTTTACTATTGGAATATGGAACAACTTTGGTATCGCTGCTGCTATACCAATAATTGTTCCTAAGAAAATAGATGCTACTAAAATCTCTAATGTTACACCAAGATATTTAACTAATGTTGGAATAAACTCCAAAATCAAAGAAGGATCAAATACTTTTCCCATACATTCTGCTCCCTTCCCTCTACCGGAGAAGGATTTAGAATTCTACCGAATAATCCGCTCCAAGCCATTCATTACTTAATGCACTTACCGTTCCATCCTCTTTCAATTCTGTTAATGCTTCATCAATACGTTTTTGAAGTGTTGTGTTTCCTTTTTGTAATAAAAAGTAAACATTTGAGTTAAGTAAAGTGTCCCCTACAACTTTCTGTTGTGCATCTGATTGTTCATTTAAAAAGTCTGCCGCAAATGGCGTTGAAATGGTTGCATCTACACGTCCAGTGCGAAGTTGATTAACGATGTCAGATGTACTAGAAGTATAAATAATCTCTGCACCAAGATTGTTTTCTTTATTATATTTTTCAATATAAACTGCTGCGTTACTAGTAGCCGTAGTCGCTATCTTTTTTCCTGCTAGATCATCGATAGATTGGATGCTTTCATTACCTTGATGAACCGTAACTTTTAATGGGAAAACATTATAAGGCACTTCATTAAACAAGAACTTCTCTTGACGTTCTTCATTCACTTCCATTTGATGGGCAATAAAATCAATCTTATCTGTTTCTAAACTCAGCAGTAAGTTAGAAAAATCCATCGTTTTGAATTCAAATTCATATTCTTCTAATTTCTCATCAATTGCACGTACCAACTCCACATCGTACCCAGTTAGATTACCGTCTTCATCTAGGAAACAAATATTAGGAAATTGCGTACCAGTACCAACAATAATCTTTTGTACATCTGATTTGCCATCTGAAGTTTTAGAACTTGCTTCATTAGAAGAACAAGCCCCTAGAAAAGCGACTGCTAGGACTAATAAAAGTGTTAATACTTTCTTCAATATAAATCCTCTTTTCTTATTTGTTTAGTAGGTTTTATACAAAAAATTATACAAGAGCTGGTTCTAAAGCTACCTTTAAGTGCTCTAAACCAACTTCTGTCACAGCTTTGTAGGTATTTCCTTCACCAATTTCAACGACAGGCACATGACGAACATTATATTTAGTTTCTAAAATATCTCGAAACTCATCGTGATTCGTCACGTCTACTGTTTTATAAGGAATATTTTGCTCAGCTAAATATTTCTTCACTTCGTTGCAATAACTACATCCTTCTTTTGACCAAACAACTACTGATAAATTTTGTGCCATGTTTTTTTCCTCCAATTTTATGCATGAATTGCTTGCTTCAATAGTTTTTTCGGACTTAATAATTCAAAAGAGCGAAGTCGTTCTTTCGGATTCGGAATCGGTGTATGCAGGATAAATTCATCTACACCGTACACTTGATGAAACTCATCTAAAACTTCCTTCACTTGCTCTGGGGTTCCACAAATGATATTCGCATCATATTGTTTTACTTCATATGCTTCCCCTGACTCTTTTCCAAACTTTTCAGCTTGCTCTATTGTTTGTAATGTTAGCGTACGACCACTTGCTAAATGAACTTTTATAATTTTTTGGTTACTCGCAAGTTTCTTCGCTTCCTCTTCGGTAGGAGCTGTTATTACTGTTACTGAAACGATAAACGTTCCATTCGGATAAATCTCCCGATACGTATTTGCCGCTTCCTTTAAGATATCGTTATCGCTATTTATAAAACGTGCAAAAGCAAAAGAAATTCCAAGATTTGCAGCTAGTTTTGCACTATTTGGGCTTGCGCCTAACAAATAGGTTTCTGGTTTTACAGGAGGTATTGGAGTTGCTTGAACATTAGCAAGCTCATGTGTTTCGGGAACATTATTATGCAGAAGCTGTTGCAAGAAAGCTAACCTTCCTTCAAAATCTTCCCCTGTATTCGCTGTTCCATATTGCAATGCTTTTGTGGAAAGAGGCAATCCACCCGGAGCTTTTCCAATACCGAGATCTACTCTTCCAGGTTCAAGCGTGGCTAGCACGTTAAAATTTTCTGCAACTTTATAGGGACTATAATGCTGTAGCATAACTCCACCAGAGCCTACTCGAATGCTTCTTGTTTTCGCTAACAGATAAGAAACTAGTACTTCTGGAGATGAACCGGCTACTGTATCTGAATTATGGTGTTCTGACACCCAAAATCGTTCATATCCCCATTCTTCTGCTTTCTGAGCCAAGTCTACTGTTTTTTGCAAAGTATCATAGTTAGATACGCCTTCGACAACCGGACTTTGATCTAAAATCCCTAATTTATACCCCATAAACTCTCCTCCACTTCCAAAATACCTCGTTTTTAAATTGAATACTCTAGCTCAGGTGTCATCCTTTTTAAAAATTGTTTTGTACGGTCTTCTTTAGGTGTTCTAAAAATATCGTTAGGAACGCCTTCTTCGACCACTACCCCACCATCCATGAAAATGACTCTATTAGACACTTCTTTCGCAAAATTCATTTCGTGCGTAACTATAATCATGGTGATACCTTCCCGAGAAATCTTCCGAATAACATCCAATACTTCTCCTACAAGTTCAGGGTCTAGCGCTGACGTTGGTTCATCAAAAAGGATAACTTCTGGATTCAAAGCCAATGCTCGTGCAATGCCTACTCGTTGCTGCTGTCCACCTGACAACTGAAGAGGATATGCATCTACTTTTTGCTCCAAGCCCACTTTTTTCAACATTTCAAGTGCAATTTCACGTGCTTCTTTCACATTCACTTTTTGAACAACTACTAATCCTTCCATCACATTTTGTAAAACTGTTTTATGTTGGAATAGATTGTAACTTTGAAATACCATCGCCGATTTTCTTCGTAACTGATATACATCTTTTTTATGCACTTTTTTAGAATCGATTGTGACATCATCTATCGTGATAGTACCTTCATCTGGTCTCTCTAAATAGTTAATACAACGTAGTAGCGTCGTCTTTCCTGAACCACTTGGACCTAATATGGAAATGACGTCCCCTTTATCAATTTGTATATTTATACCTTTTAGAACTTCATTTTTTCCGAACTTTTTATGAAGATTAGAAATGGAAATCATTTTATCCCTCTCTCTTAATGCATTAAACAAGTTGCTTAGCATATCGACTTTTTAAAAATGGAAGTCCTAAATTTCCTCTTAAAGTGTCTGCTTCATATTCTTCCCGGTATAACCCACGTTTTTGTAAGATTGGGACAACTTTTCCCACAAAATCGTCTAATGTATGAGGCGCTTGTGTTGCAATGATAAAACCGTCTGCACCACGCTCTTCAAACCATTTTTGTACTAAATCTGCAATCTTTTCTGGCGTTCCTATAAACTCTGAACGGGGTGTTGCTTCTCTTAGTGCCACTTGACGAAGTGTAAGATTTTGCACTTTTGCTTCGTGTTTAATACGATCTGTATGGCTTTGGAAGCTGTTTTTTCCTATGTCACCTAATTCGGGGAAAGCTTCGTCTACCGGATATTGAGAAAAATCATGATGATCGAAGTAACGACCTAAGTATGCCAAAGCTCTATCAATAGAAACTAAATTAGCAATCTCTTCATATTTCTTTTCCGCTTCTTCTTCCGTATCACCAATAATTGGCGAAATGCCTGGGAAAATATTTAACTGATCCGGGTTACGTCCGAATTCGATAGCTTGTTGTTTCACATCTTCATAAAAACTTTTCGCAGATTCTAGTGTTGGATGCATAGTAAAAATAGCATCTGCTCCTTTTGCAGCAATTGTCTTTCCTGCTCCTGAAGATCCTGCTTGAAATACTACCGGCTGCCCTTGTTTCGAACGTCCAATATTTAATGGCCCTTGTACCGAGAAATATTCACCTTTGTGATTCAGATGATGTAATTTGGTTGGATCGAAAAACACATCATTTTCTTTATCTCCCACAAATGCATCATCATCCCAAGAGTCCCAAAGACCCCTTGTTACATCTAAATACTCTTCGGCAATTTTATATCTTGTAGCATGATCGGGGTGCTGTTCAACTGTTTTATTGTAATTCAATGCAGTGCTTTCTAAAGGTGTTGTCACCAAATTCCATCCTGCCCGGCCACCGCTAATATGATCGAGCGATGCAAATTGACGAGCAACAGTAAAAGGCTCACTGTAAGAAGTAGAGACAGTTCCAACTAAACCAATACGAGAAGTTACAGCAGCAAGCGCCGATAAAATAGTCAAAGGTTCAAAACGATTTAAGAAATGTGGAATGGACTTTTCATTAATAAATAATCCATCTGCGATAAATACCAAGTCAAATTTTCCTTCTTCTGCTTTTTGAGCTTGTTGTTTATAAAAATCCAAGCTTACACTCGCGTCTGTTTGCACTTCTGGATGTCTCCATCCTGATATATTACCGCCAACTCCGTGAATGATTGCCCCAAATCGAATCTTTCTTTTGTTCGTCATGTGAATTCCTCCCATTTATCAATTACGCCTCGGCGTAATTGCGTTCAGATTTTGAATTGCGGATACGCAATTCACTCCATTCAAAATCTGTGACATCCGCCGGAGGCTTAACTTGAATCAGCATTTATTTTGTACATGTATTCCTGCATTCCATCCTTCTACTTCTAGAAGAGAGGTTCTTCTGATGATTCAAGTTAAACCTAGTTAACTGATACGATTAATATATATTTTATATTGAATCCTATGCTATCACTTTAAGTAGATGAATTGCAATACGTTTACTGATAGAAAAATTTATTGGATTGATAGAGAAAGTCTATTGGTACATTTGAAAGCTTTCAACAGTTTGAGCGATATCTCTCCATAATTGCCATTTTGCAACGTCTTGATTTGCATAAGTTAAAAAGACATGCTGCTTAATTTGAATTAAATGAGCAACATCGATTTCTATCAATTCCCCTCTTGCTAGTTCATTCTTTATGCATAGATAAGGTAAAAACCCAATCGCACAGCGATTTTTAATAATAGATTTGGCCACTTCTAGATGATCTACTTGGAATTCAATTCTAGGTTCCACTTTTCCCACTTCAAATAATTTATGAATTCGATTCCAGTCAAAAGCGCCACACTCAAAAAATACCATTTGCTCTTCAGCTAATCGATTGGCTGTTATATTTTCTTCATATTGCAAGGATGATCTGGATAAGCAACTAATCTTACGGAATTATCCAATAATTGTTGTTTTTGAAGTCCTTCATTATTTGGATCCTTGATAAAAGCTATATCTACTTGTTTTTGCAAAAGCTTTTCTATTAAAACATCATTTGGCGCTGCGATAAATTTAAAACGTAATTGCGGATTTGCTTGTTTCCATAATGGTAATGCAAAAGGAATAAAGTATTGTGAAGTAATAGTATTTGCCCCAATAACTACTTCTTCATGACCAGCTCTTTCCTTCATAATTTTTTTTCCTTCTTTATACGTTTGAATGATTTGTTCTGCATATGGTATAAACTCTCGTCCGTGCTCCGTAAGCAAAAGTCCCCTGCCTTGGCGAACAAATAATTCGGTATTCAATTCTCTTTCTAATGTTTTAATCCTTGCAGTCACTGTCGGTTGGGACAAAAACAATGCATCCGCTGCTTTATGAATGCTCTTTAATTGCACGACATACATAAACGCTTCCAAATGATCGATATTCATTTTCTATCCCTCTTTTCTTATCTATCATCATAATCAAATTATTCCAAGTGGTAAAGTATGCTTTTAGGATTTAAAAAAACTAAGCCATTAGTATGTGGCTTAGTTGTTACTTTTTTATTAGATGTAATGGAAAGTTACCCTTTGTCTCTTTCTTTATTTGACCATTCTTAAAAAGTCTTGTTCTCCAACAATTTCAATCGGGTAGCCCTGTTCAATCAACGCTTCTACTTTTTGCATCTTCGTACTTTTAATACCTTGTACATATTTAAATAAATCCTGATCTCCCACGACTAAAAAGTTTGTTGTTGCATCTACTTGCCCTTTGCAAATAGCACCACAATTAGTTGCATATCGTGCGGCTATCGGCCTCGTCATGGCTACCATTTTTCCTGTGAATACAATATTCGCTCCATAAAATGGGTGCTTTGTATTAAGAGGTCCACTTTCTGCCATGATTGACTGCAAGAATGCATCACCAGAACTCTTTCTAGCACGCGGTGTTTTCTTATTTGCCAGGGCAGGACTTCCTAATTTAAGCTTATGCAAAACAGAAAGCTCTTGAATGGAGTTGGTTTGTGTTTTTTTCATCGCCTCTAGTGCAATTAATGCGGAAGCTCGAGCATCTTCCAGTGCATCATGGTGCCTCAGGCTAATACTTAAATAATTTGCGACAGTGGAGAGTTTATGATTGTACAAATTTGGCCAAACCTTTTTCGCAATTCGATAGGAGCATCCATATTGAAAATTCGGCTCAGACTCATGAATCCTTTTTAAAGAGTCTCGTAACACGCCGATATCAAAGCTTGCATTATGCGCAATAATCGTTTCGTTGTCGATATACTGTTTAAAATTAGGCCAATACTCTTCAAATGTCGGTGCATCCTGTACCATATATTCCGTAATCCCATGAATTTTCGTATTGTAATAATGAAATTCACTCAATGGGTTGATCAATGTATGCACTTCTTCTTCAATTTTCCCATTTTTTACTATCACTATGCCGACCGAGCAAACACTGGAGCGTACACTATTTGCAGTCTCGAAGTCTATGGCCACGAAGTTCATCTTATCCCACCTTGCTTTGTTCGTATACTTATTATCTCATAGATTATTAACTTAATAAAACCCCTTGCACTCATGCACAAGGGGGAGAGGTTGTTACTCTTATTAATATAGTCTATTTCTCTGTGGCATTTCATCTAGCTTTTCCTTTAATTGTCTTCTTTCTTCATATTGCTCGGGGGAAATCCGCCTTTCTCCACCTACTAAATAAGGATCGGTTGCAAATGTCTCTCCTCGTGCAAAACGATCTTGCGGCTCATCTAAGCGACCGATGGACGATTCGTCAGCAAATGTTAGCACATCCGTGTAGAGAACAATTGATCCTCTGGCCACTTCCCCTGCATAATAATCCGTTTCTTCTTCTGACAAATCAAGTCTCCGGAGCCCTTCTGTTATAGCATCATCGCCAGTAAAGATGGATTTAAATTTATCGACAAACGTTCCAGCCTCATGAGTAGAAACTTTAGAATGACGATTTAACGTATACAGATGCGCACCTTCTTGAGATATTACATGTATATCACTGTCCGCATATCCTTGTTCTTGCAGGAGTTCCAACTTTTCATACATCTCTTCTTCTGAACGAGCTATTTCAATTCGTCGATTTGATTCAATGTCCATTGTATTTCCTCCTAGTTTTTAGTCTTGCTAAGTTTATACCCTCCTTTTGTCCTAAAATAACCTTTCTAGTTAGTTTTTAATAATCCTGTAATATTAGAAACAAAAAAGAAGAGTGATAAAAAGCCACTCTTCTCACCCTCGAATATTTGCTTTTCGAAACCCTTGCACTACATCAATCACAGCAAATACTATCCACATTAATATAACTCCAACTTTGACAGGCTCTTGAAGTTCAAAAGTAAAATGGAATAAATGCTCCAGATACTTATAGAACTCTATGTTGATCAGGTTATTTTCATTAAATATAATGATAAACACGACTGTAGAAACGACCGTTCGTACAGTATTCATAATGGCTACTTTTGTAGTCCATTGTGCAGCCATGAATTTATAAAAAACAAAAGCTACTTCTAAGAGTAATGCAAATAAAACAATCAACCAATAGGAATATAGTACATCCTGATTGAAAGTAGGGATTACTAACTGAAGCTTTCCTTGAATCTTTTCATAAACACCAATTAAATGAACGGCATTGAAATAAACAGCTACAAAGACTGCAATCCATAGCAGACTACCAAATATATCGACTTTAGAAATTTTCTTTTCCTTCTTAATGTACGGTATACCTTTCAAATCATCTGGTGTCCATTCTTTCCAGTTGGGGGTAAGCGGAGTTTTATCTTTCAAAGCATCCGTACGCTCCAAAATAGCAAAAACCAATGTAGTCCAGAAAAATGTCTGAATCAGCGAGCTAATCATTCCCCATATACCATGCCCTACAATAGTAAGAATTGTACCAAGTATAGCTTCTTCTCCAGTATAAGACATAATATTTTCCGTAATAACAACGATTAATGCGAGCATCGCCACTATTGGTATAATCATTTTCAATAAAGTCACATACATATCAAAGTATCTTGGTCCTATCAAATGCATCGGACGATCTGCATAACCACTTGCAAGCAATGCCGGATTCCCTAAACTTGCAAGAGCCCCTTTCGCTTCTTTCTCCGAGTAATTATCGGGAAGCATATCCTCAATAGTTGACCTAAGTTCAAGCGCAATGTCCTCCCGATTCTTTTCAGGAATTCTGCGCGTTACTTCCTGTATATAAATATCAATCAGGTGCATTTTCCACATCTCCTTTCAATAAAGTTTGAAGTTCCATTGTTGTTTTCTCCCATTCGTCTTGTAACTGTTCCAAAATTTCTATTCCATATTCACTTAATACGTAGTATTTCCTAGGTCTACTTTCCGTTGTATCCCAGCTGCTTTCAACTAGCTCTTGTTTTTCTAAACGTCGAAGTAAAGGATATAACGTGCTTTGATCAATTGAAATGCCAGACTTTTCTAGGAGTTGAACTAAAGAATAACCATATTGAGGGGTTCTAAGCTGACTCAAAACCGCAAGTGTCAACGTTCCTCTCCGTAATTCTGTTATCAATGAATTTAGTAATTTACTCATTTTCCACCTCACTTACTTATACTATATGTCGTACACTATAATTATACTGTGTATAATACACTATTATTTTACTTACAGCAATATTTTTTATACAATACAAATGCGCTTTAACCCCTTTCTACGACTCTACTTAGCAAATTAGAAAGATGAATGGAATAATGCACAT
>NZ_JAPNOZ010000012.1:924896-937652 GCF_029955155.1 Psychrobacillus sp. NEAU-3TGS
AGAGACAGCTTGACAGTGGTAAATAAATAAAAGAGCTTTTTTGCATTTAATTATGGATTAGTCAGCAAGTTCTATTGATGGAAGCGCAAGACGGCGACACCTGCGGGATCAGCGGGACAGGTGAGACCCCGCAGGAGTGTGCGACGAGGAGGCTCACCGCCCGCCCCGCGGTAAGCGTCCGCCTGGAGCGGAAATCAATTACCTTTGCCGTATCTCTTTGCTTGCAGTTTCCCTATACCACGTACAAAAAAACATGTCATTCCCTGTGGTACTTGATAAGGTTATTCCTATTTCTACATCTTTTCTAGTTTCTTAAACTACGAAAAAAACCTTGCCGTATTGGCAAGGTTACGCTTTATTGAATTTTTTTCGTAGAGCAGCTTCCACATGTGGAGGGACTAATTCTTCTATTTTTCCTCCATATTTAGCTACTTCTTTAACGATACTAGAACTTAAAAAAGAATATTGGTTTTTGGTCATGATAAAAAATGTTTCGATTTCATCGTTTAACACACGGTTCATCGATGTAATTTGCATTTCATATTCGAAATCGGAAACTGCACGTAGTCCTCTTATAATTGCGCTTGCATGGACACTTTCTGCATAATCCATCAACAATCCAGAATAAGTCTCTACTTTTACATTGGAAAGATGACTTGTTGCCTCTTTAATAAGCTCCATTCTTTCCTCAACAGAAAATAGAGGATTTTTAGAAGAGTTATTTAATACGACAACATTGACTTGTCCAAAGACAGCCGCTCCTCTATTTATGATATCTAAATGCCCATTTGTTATTGGATCAAAGCTTCCTGGTACAACTGCGATTTTAACCAATTTAATTCCCCTCTTCTTCTAAACGTTTACGATAAATAGAAATAATTGTACCACCGTAAGTTTCCCGTCTAGCAAGAGTAAAAGTATCAAAATCAGCAGCCAGGTCAACCGTTTTATCATGCTCACACACGATAATTCCCGTATCGCTCATACATCCAACTTCTACAATCTTTTGGGCTAAATCATAAAATGCAGTCTTATTATACGGTGGATCTACAAATAATAACTCGATTTTCAATTCTCTTTTTTCAAATGCTTTTACTGCTCGAGCAGCATCTATTCTATATATTTCACTTAAATCCTCTAAACGACATTTCTTTAAATTTTCGTTTATCGTTTGAATGGCTTTCTGATCTTTTTCGATGAAAATACATAAATCGATTCCTCGACTTAATGATTCAATGCCTAAGTTTCCACTTCCAGCAAATAAATCTACTGCAATCCCTCCGTCAAAATAAGGACCAATCATATTAAAAATAGATTCCTTCACTTTATCCGTTGTAGGTCGTGTATTTGTTCCAGGCACCGCTTTTAATGGCAACCCTTTTCTCGATCCTGATATTACTCTCATGTCTGAACTCCTAATGTTAAAATGTAGAAGACTCTGTAATATTTATTCGGTCTTCTTGTTTTTCTATATCCAATAAAAACAATCGAATCATCCATGCTTCTTCAATATAAAATTCCGATCCGATTCGCTCAAACGGTTCTGACATTGCGTCATATCGTTTTTCATTCAACACGTAAAATGGTTCCTGAATCGGGAAACGAAATGCCCTTGAATCATTTTGCACATATAAACCATTATCTGTATCATTTAATGTGTAGCCCAGTTCAGCTAACAATGGTCCGGCAGCATATAAAATTTTTCCGTCTTTCATTAATAATTTCAGCTCTTCTTGTTGTACTCCATTCACATAAACAGTACGCGAATCCTCAAAAAGTAGCGGAAACTTGTCTAACTCAGATTGGATATTCAATTGAAAAAATGAAGTGTTCGATCCGATTACTTCCGACAGGAGTTTATCTAATTTTTCCGCATTTAACGAACTATTTTTAGTCAATTTCGTTTTCCATTCCGATAACTGATTGGTTGTAAAATAATTTTTAAGTGTTTCATACATCCAAACTGATTTTTCTGATCCGATTGGTCTATTCATCGAAAAACTACTAACCACTTCAGAAAGCAACGGATTATCATCGGTCAATCCATATTGGTATTGAACGGTTTTCACAATCAACTCACGTTCAATTGAGTCAATATCTTTACTCTTCATAAATACGATGCGTGGAGACTTAATATTATTTTTGTTTTCAGTGAAAAGCAAGGTTATATGCGCACTATTTGGAATATTCAACTTATCTAATCGTGCACGTAATTCTTCTGAAAGCTCTTGATTTGAATGAACAGTTAAATAATCATTCTTATATTTCACTGGTATAACTGCTTGTTGCCAATATAAGTCTGACATATTTCCGGCTCCAGAAAAAAGAGTATAATCGATTAAATTTAACGATGTGGACCCTATTACCGGTAAACCGCTAACCCACATCCCTCCTCTTTTTACCTCATCCGTTACATGAAGCGTTGTATAGGAGACTCCGCCCTTTTCAATCTTCGCTAAAAATCCAGAAAGTAATATTCCGTCTGGTAATCCATCAGCTAATGGAATTTCATACGAAATACTCTGTTTGGTTGACTCTCCTTCTTCAAACGAAGTTAAATCATCCGATAATCGACTACAGCTATCACTAGTGGTGCCCAAATCACAGCTTCTATTTACACTTGAAATTGGCCAGGCAATGGTCATTTTCTCTTGTGGCAAATGAAGAAAATGTTGCTTAACAATAACTTTGTCACTTTTAAACTTTAGTTCAATTTCTTGTTCATAAGAAAAAGTTTGCTCCTCTTCCTCCAAACTAGAGGAATAAACGTGATATTGAAATAAAAGCAAAACGCTATTTGTTACCACAAGCAACATAGTCAAAAAACTTATAACAAATTTCATAGAATTTTCCTCCAACAAAGTGGTAAGATGGATTGGAAAGGAAGTGTCCCCATTGATTCAACGTTTTATAGAGCTAGGTGAAGGTTATGGAGATGTATTTGAGCTTTGTGAACTCGCACGATTAAATAGAAATCGTATACATCACGCCTTCTTATTCACATCTAAAAAAGAGGATAAAGAGTACTTTTCCATTGCAGTTGCTCTAAAGCCTATTAATAATGCTAACTTCTTCCCAATATATATATGTCGAGAAGGAATACCAAAATCGGAAGCTGTACCTAAAAGACTTTCAGCATTTAAAGAGACGTTAGAAGAGCTAGAAATCGACCCAATCCAAATCGACGTGAAACATTCTTCCACTTTTGTAGACACAAATTTATTTTATCAGTATATAATTGGCGTTTTACGGTTAAATAACTTAATACCGCCACTTCAATAAACGAGAGTAGATTTTACAAACCAATTTTATAATCGTATTCTTTCGCTTTATCTGGCTTACTATTTTCAAACTCAGTTTTTAAAAATGGACGGTACGATTCTAGAATTTCTTTTACAAAAGGAAGTTTGTTCATCTTTTGTTTGGCAGTATCTATTTGATCTTGATCACAATATAACACGACATATTTCATCTTTTTAGAAATATAATGGACATGGCCATATTTTCTTAGTGATTTCGCTTGTTTTAGATGATGCACATAGACAATTAATCCTTGTCTTTCTGTCATACTTTTTCCCCTCATTTCTTCCTCTTTAGGATAACATATCCGGGAAAATGATAGCAACAACAACTAGCTGACAGTTGAACGTTCAAAAGTTATAATGAGAGAAGCTAACGGTTAAAAGGAGGATAAATCGATTAATGGGAAAAAAGACTAATGTTGTTTTCGCTATTGCCGCAGCTGCAGGAGCAGCTTGGGCCAGTACAAAAGCTATTTCTAAACCACAAAGTCGTACTCCAAAAGAAGCGCTTGAATACGAGCAACCAATCATTCTAGCACATCGAGGAGGAGCTGCGCTTGCTCCAGAATGTTCGCTTGCCGCTTTTGAAAATGCAGCAAAATTAGGAGTCCATGGATTTGAAATAGATATACGATTAACAAAAGATGAAGAGATTATCGTTTTTCACGATGAAGACTTAGATAGAGTTACAAATCTAAATGGCAAAGTGGCTAATTATACATTGGCGCAATTAAAAGAAGCAGACCTAGGTTACCACTTTGTCGATTTAGAAGGCGCTTATTCATATAGAGGCTGCGGTGAAAAAATAATCACTTTAGATGAGCTTCTAGATGCATATCCCCAAATGCTTATAAATATCGATATTAAAGATGCTCCCCAAACTTATGAGGGTAGTTTAATGCCTTCTAAGCTTTGGAGACTATTAGAAGAAAAACAAGTTTACAAGCGTGTAGTAGTTACTAGTTTTTATGATGAACAAATAGATCGCTTTAACTTATATGCACAAAATACAGTTGCTTTAGGAGCTGGTGAGAAGGAAGTAAAAAAAGCATATACTGCTTACACTAGCCAATTTAAGCATTTATACCATCCAAAGGCAGATGTATTTCAAATTCCGGTGAAATCGAATGTATTTCCGCTAGACAGTGCAGGTTTTATCAAACATATCACTTCCTTGAACATCCCTGTTCACTATTGGACTATCAATGATGCGGTAGTCATGAGGAAATTGATCCAAAACGGTGCAAAAGGAATCATTACAGATCGCCCCGACATAGCAATTGAAGCATTAAAGCTAGACTAAAAAGGATGTGTGCAAACAAATGCACACATCCTTCGTATTTCTTATGCAGAACAAGAGCAAGCTCCACCAGTACCACAGCCGCTCCCACAACTAGAGCCACTGGATGCAAAAAACGGGTTGCTCACTGGAACTTTCACACCTTCTGAAACTGATTTACCGATTAGCAAGCTCACTTCATCGAGCAAATCTTGTAATTCATTTTCCGCAACTCTTAATGTTGCAATTTCATCTATCATATCCAATTTTCGTTTAGTTACGCGGATATCCTTCATAACTTTCGAATAATCGGGATGATATTTTCCGAATCGCTGGACCTCTTCATATTGGTCTTTAAGTTTCGTAAAATGATTAATTTCACGCACTAGATTCGAATTTGTATATACAGCACGATGTGCATTTAAATAATGATAAAATTGTTCAGAGGAAAGAACCATTGTACATAGCATATCTGATTGGTCCATTATAGTGGCCCATTCATTGGTCATTATCAATTTATAAAACCTCCAATCTGTGTATATCATACCAGAAATGGAGAAGCAATTGCCAAATTATTTACTTACTGTTAGGAGAAAAAAACAATGAACGAATTACAATCATTACTGCACCAAGTTGCAGAAAACGCATCAGAAGCAGATATGACCCTACTAAAAGACTTTCTTATCTCTATCCAAAAGAAACAGCAAAATACTTCTACAACCTATTTAAATGCGGTTTTACAAATGGATATTCAATTCGAACAGGATACATGTATCGTCACTTTTCCTATTACGCCTCTTTCCTTTAATACATTTGATAAACCACATGGAGGAATTATTGCAACAGTCATGGATAATGCGATGGGATACCTGGTAAATAAAGATTTACGAACGGAAGGAAAAGGAGCTGTAACGACAAATATGAACATCCATTATGTGAAGGCAGCTACACAAGAGTCGTTAATCGCTACAGCATCCTATCTACATAAAGGTCGCCAAACATTGGTGTTAGAATGCTCAGTCACTCAACCAGATGGTAAAAGAATTGCTCATGCTACTGGGTCATTTTTTGTTATTAATCCACCCGACTCTTCTAAATAATTGCGTACAACTTGATGATCAGAAAAAGGGACGACAATTCCGTTAGTAATTTGTTCTTGCTCATGTCCCTTTCCTGCTATTAAAATGACGTCTCCCTTTTGAGCAGTGCTTAATGCCAAAATAATCGCTTTTTCCCGATCAGATTCGATGATTACTTTGCTAAGGTTCACTCCACTTACAATTTCAGCAATAATGTCTTCTGGGCGTTCATCTCTTGGATTGTCAGAAGTAATAATTATTTTTGTCGCATATTTTGTTGCAACTTCTCCCATACCTTTTCTTTTTTGTTTATCTCGATTTCCTCCGCAACCAAACACCACATACACATCCTTTTTGGCATAGGATGTAATCGTAGATAAACAAGCCTCCAATGCATCAGGAGTATGGGCATAGTCTATAAGAACCTCCACCCCTTTACCATTAGGTATTTGCTCTAATCTTCCTTTTGGTAAGGTTAGTGCTTTTACGTCTCCAAGAGGAATATTTAATCCTGATAAACTTGCTAATGCTGCTGCTATATTCATCCCATTATAATAGCCACTGTTTTTCATCTTTAATTGTACTTCTTTATCTCTCACAATATATTTGTAATGGACAATTTCTTTTGAATAATCTGCTTTTTGGTAAATGACGTCATTCGTATATCGTTCACCAAAACGTATAACTGGAAGCTCCGTCTTTTCTGCGATTGATCTACACCACTCATCATCATCATTTATGACAATTTGTTTGGAAAGCGTGATAAGTAGCTCTTTTGATTTTTTATATGGTACCATTCCACCGTGAAATTCTAGGTGATCCTTTCCTATATTTAAAAAAACACCTATATCGATTGGATACATACCTAATCGATTGTCCAACAAACCTTGAGAAGAAGCTTCCAATACAATATATTCAACTTCATGTTCAAAACAATATTTTACTACTTGTAAAAAATCATAAAACGGCAATGTTGTATTACTTCTAAAAGGACGTTCCAGTTTTTGACCATTTATAAAAACGCCTAATGTGCCAATAACACACACTGATTTTTGTTGTTGCATTAATAATTGTCCTATAAAAGAAGCAACGGTTGTTTTTCCATTGGTGCCAGTTATCCCAATAGTTTTTATATTTTCCCCATGCAATTTATGTGCCATAAGAGAAACTCTTTCTTTAAACAAATGCATATCGGTCGGTAAAATAACCTGAGGCACGCTACAGTCATGAATAAAATATTCGGTGAGTATCGCTTTTGCACCGTTTTGTATCGCCTCTTCTATAAATACTCGATTCCCTGTTTCCGAAACGAATATATCCCCTTCTTCAATTTGCTTCGAGTGATCGATAAATCTGTTTATCATAAAGTCCTTCAAATCACCTGTAACTTTGTATTCCAAACAATTTAATAGTTCTTTTAAAGGAAAAATAGTAACACACTCCCTACACCATTCTTGTGAGTTCGCATAAAGTAAAGTGAATTCCTTGTATCGTATGAACGGAGTGTTTGAAATGTCACGAGATGAGTGGTTGAAAATATGATTGTGCAAAAATTCGGTGGAATTGCAATGCAAGATCATCAAAACAGGAAATTGGTATTAGCAAGGATTAAAAAAGCAATTAGTATACATCAAAAAGTTTTGGTAGTTGTTTCTGCAATGGGAAGAAGAGGACAGCACTATGCAACGGACACATTATTAGATTTAATACCTAGCTCCGGGAACAGTGTTGAAACCGATTTACTTTCGGCTTGTGGTGAACTAATATCTGCCTCAGTACTTTGTTCGGAGTTAAAAGAAGCAGGGATTTTAGCAACTCTTTTATACGGGAAAAGTGCGGGAATTATGACCAACAATGCGTATGGAGATGCTCAAATAGAAAAAGTAGAAACAACATCCATAACAGCCTCCTTCCAACAAGTCAATTGTATAGTAGTACCAGGTTTTCAAGGTCTCTCAGAAGAAACGCAAACCTTCACTACACTTGGAAGAGGTGGCAGTGATCTAACGGCAGTCGTTTATGGACATTATTTGAATGCTGATGTCGTGGAGTTTTATAAAAATGTTCCTGGTGTTATGACTTCTGATCCTTTTAGAGAGAAAAACGTTCAATTAATTTCTTCTATGACTTATGAAGAATTGCAACATAAAATCAATGGACCAGTAGAGGTCATACAAAAAAGAGCAGCTAAATTTGCTGCCCTTCATAATGTTCCCTTGCATATTCGCTCACTATATGAAGATAAAGAAGGTACTTTTGTTTTTAACTAGGTATTTTTCAAGCCCGTTGTCAATTGATTTCCGGAATTAAAACTTTTCAAAAAACGTATAAGCCTTCCATTTGCTTTTGTATGTTTTTGATATGCTTTGGATGACATAATCACTGCAACATTACTAAGGGATAATTGTTATCCAATACCAATCAAGTTCTAGGCAATTGATATGGAAAAGAAAAAATGCAAAAGGGATGCGACTGTGTCGTATCCTTTTTGCATCATGAAGCATTGGTATTTGTGTGGCACTTGTTCTCTTCAATACCCCTTCTTTACATATTTTTAATGCACCGAGTGTTTCTCACAATAGTTAGGGGTACTGTTGGTTAATCAATATTGATACCACTTTTTCTTGTTTTTACTTTATGTTGTTCTATTAAATTTTGCGTATAGTAGTTACTATATACTCCTACCCCCGTATGGGTATACCATTCGCCTAGTATAGAGGCTCGATGATCTCTCGAATTTAACCAACCATTAACAGCTTCACCTGCATCAAAGTAAAAAGCGGCTGTGTTCCCGGCTGCACGTGTAAACTCAATGGATGATTCCTTTAACTTATCACTAAATTTAGAAATTTCAGATGTCTCATTAATAACTACATTATTTTTTGCCATTTCTTCACTATGTCCCCTTGCAATTTGTTGCAATGCATAATCAGACTCCAACACCTGTAAACCATGCCTGTGACGAATAACATTTGTCATTTCGACAACCTGACGCTCATTCGCCCTATCTATTGCGGCTTGTAAGGAAGAAGCTGGGGTTTCCACATCTATCATCGTGCCATTATATAAAATATCGTACGGTCTTAGTTTTAACAGCGTGTTTGCATCTGTAAACCGTACTGCCTCTAGCTGTTGATCTTCCATATCTATATATAAGATGGCAAACAAATTATCAAATGGTACTAAAATACGTGTATTTATATCTTCTTCTGTTAAGGAAAATGTATACGTATTCGAATCTATTGACATGGTGACTTCAGATTGTACAAGTGTAAATCGATAAATATCTGTTAGCGACTGTCCTATTTTATATGGAGTAACATCTATATCGTTACCAATTGCAAAGGATTGGGTTATCTGACCTTCTGTTATGCCAAACAATTTATAAGTAGAAAAGGAATCATTATACACCCACCAATCATAATCAAAACCCGACGGTTCAACTCTTGTAGGCTTACCAAACAATTCAATCAGCTTTTGAGATGACTCACCTATTAACGTGGATACCCCTTCCTTTGGTCTATCAAAAATGTTTGCGGGCTCCGTAACCTCCGGTAATTGCTGTGGTATTAACTGCCCAGAATTGTTAGAACCTCTTATAAGCTCATTTTCCTGCACAGGATTATCAAAATATATAAAAATTACCAGTACAATAGTAATAGCTACTAATATGCGGAATAGATTTTTCATCTCATTTTTCTCCTTAACAATTACTTCGTTTTCACTAGTATATCAAGCATACATGGAAAGACACAATGTTGCCATTGCAACATTTTCAAATTTGAATTAATATTAATGAGAACGTATTCTTTGGTAATCGAACGTGAAGGAGGACTATTCAATGTATTTCGAAAACACTGGTATAGAAAACACTGTCATTGATCTAAATTTATTAGATGATCTTATGAAAAAGAACGGATTAATCCGCGCTGGTCAGTGGGATTATGAACGTGTAACTTATGACAAAAAGTATGAGATAAAAGAAGGAACATTTTATCTTCGAGTATTTGGTTTTACAAAAGACGGGGATGTAGGCGCTCATGATGCAAACATCACATTATTGAAACCAGTAGTCGGCAAACATTACTATCCACATGGTGTAGAATATGGCGAAAATGAAGTTTTCCCAAATCATTTAGTAAAATCATGTGAACAAGTATTAGCTGCTCTAAAAAAAGACTTAAGTGCATTTGAACTACAAGCATAATAAGGGCTCCATGAAACGCTAGAGAATAATTCCTCTGGCGTTTTTTATCTGTTCAAATATAGATATGTTGTCTATACTAGGAAAAAAGCTGAAGAAAGGAGTATAACCAATCTTGTTGAAACTCTTTAAAAAAGAGTATGTGAAATATATAATTACATGTCTCTTCCTTATATTAATTGCTATTTTTATCATTCCAGTATCGCTTCCAATCATCTTAGCCTTAATTACTGCAATCATTATCGAACCTCTTGTTAAGTTGACCCAACGAACATTTAAATGGAATCGAAAACTAGCAGTTATGACTAATTTCTTTTTCTTTATCATTATCATTTCAGCTTTTATATATTTTGTAATTACAAAGCTAATAAGCCAGCTCATTTATACATCTAAAGTAATCCCTTTTCATTTAAATAGTTTAACTGGCATATGGATTAACGTGCAGAATAACCTGTTTCAATACACGGAAGGCCTACCAAAAGAAGTCGTAGAGTCCATCCAAGATAAATTCGATTCTACTCTTATGAGTATGAAAGATGCTTTACTCGACTTGCTAAGCTATTCGAATATCACTGCTCTTCTAACTAATGTACCAAACTTTTTAATCAGCTTTATCGTATTCATTATTGCTCTTTTCTTGTTTATGCTAGACTTGGAAAGGTTACGAACTAAATTCTTTCGATATTTGTCTGATGGCACTGCTGAAAAAGTACGTGTGATGAGCACAAGTGTAAAAAAAGTAACAATCGGATTTATGAAAGCACAAATTTTAGCGAGCTTTATTATTTTAGGTGCTTCGCTTATCGGATTATTATTTATCATCTCGCCAAAGTATGCGATCATTATGGCACTTATTATATGGATTGTAGATATTATTCCTATTTTAGGTTCAATCGCTATTTTAGCCCCATGGGCAATTTATGAATATCTAACAGGAGATATTGTTTTAGGTACTAAACTGACAATATTAGCGATAATACTTTTAATAATCCGAAGAGCCGTCGAACCAAAATTAATGGGTTCCCAAATGGGAATATCACCACTAGCAATATTGATTGCCATGTTCATCGGCGCAAAATTATTTGGCTTTCTTGGATTTATTATCGGACCGCTCATCGTCATTCTTTTTATAACCGCTAGAGAAGCTGGAATGATAAAGCTTAACTTTAAACTATAACAATACTTTTAGGATAAATAGTAAAAAGTAGCATGTGGAAACTTCTATAATTCCCACATGCTACTTTTTATGTTTAACCGCCTATAATCGCTTTTATGACAGAAGTTGTTTCTCCACCGTGATAAAATACATACAGTAATAGATACACCGCAACTCCGGTGATTGCAACAAAGAACCAAATTATACTGGTAATAGGACCAATTTTACGATGCTTTGCAATATTATTCTTTAATCCTAAAACAATCGTTACAATTCCAAAAACAGCACCAGTAGTCGCTAGTACAATATGGAACACTAAAAATATTGTATAATAAATTTTTATATCATCCGGTCCGCCAAATGCGGTATTTCCGATAAAAATTGTTCGTGACGCATAAATGATGAAAAAAATCAAAGCAGAAATGGCTGCAGCAAACATTGTTTTCTTATGTGCCTCTATTTTTCTTTGCGATACTAATACCCATCCAATTGCAACTAATACTGCGCTTAACACGATGAAAAAGGTACTAATAGTAGGTAATACAGGTAAACTCATCGTCATTTCTCCTTGAATACATTAAAATTTGTTATCGTAACTGGCTTTAAGCTTTAAATCATCTAGAGCTTTCTGAGTAATTTCATCAGCTGTTTCTTGTTCATTTTTAAACCATTTAAAGAAAATCGAAGCTAACACTACAGCATAAATAACTTCTTGAATAATTTTCATCAAAATACCACCAAGTTGTTGATCCGCTTCAGGTGACATATTAGAAAATAGCTCTGGCCCAGAAAGTGATAAACCAGATAGTGTACTAGAAGGTACACATAATTCCATCGCTTTAAGCCACGCCTCTCCATCGGTATACGTAGTATAATTTGCAGCTCCTGAGAAAATGATTAAAGCACAAGCTGGTGTTATTAATATAGCACTTCCTACTATAAAACCAATCTTCTTTAGACCATGTAGTCCCTTCTCGCCTTTAATAACATCCACAATAGACCACCACATGAAAATAGCAGAAATAAATAAAATAAACGTATATGTTCCATGCAATACCTCGTCCATTTTAATATAATCAAGAATCAATGGAATATGATAAAGCGAAAACAAACCTGAAAATACAATTAACGAAAATAATGGTTTAGTTAAAACAGGAAATACCTTTCGTACAGCAGGTAATTCAATGACAGCTTTCCATACCCACCATGGAATCCCTTTTAATAATAACGGCGGGATTAACAATAGTAACAAAGCCATTTGCACCATGTGATAGGAGAACATGATATGAGCCATTAAATCTACCGGTGATCCTTTAACAATATAAACGAGGACTATACTTGTTAAAAAGTACGCAATTTCTTTTTTTGTTAAAGGTTCTGAAACTTTAAAGTCTTTTCGCCATTTGACTGTTATTAAAAAATATAAAATAGTTATAAACACTAATAATCCGATTAATATTGGACTCCAATTAGCCTGAAAACCAAATATACTTAAAGGCATAGGTAACCTCTCTCCTTTATTTTTACTACTAATTCCATTATAGAGCGCAACTACAATAACTTCAATGAACGAACTATGACAAATGAAAAACTCCTGTTATAAAGGATGTTCCTCATACAATATAGGAATTTATAAGTGAAGCGAGATACTTCACATTATAGGGAAACTGTGCGGTAGTGAGTTGAATGAAGTGGACGCTTGGATTTCCGCTACAGGGTGGACGCTTTCCGCGGGT
>NZ_JAPNOZ010000012.1:937752-1290240 GCF_029955155.1 Psychrobacillus sp. NEAU-3TGS
GCTGGACAGTGGTAAATAAATTAAAGAGCTTTTTTGCATTTAATTATGGATTAGTCAGCAAGTTCTATTGATGGAAGCGCAAGGCGGCGACACCTGCTGGCTCACCGTCCGCCTGGAGCGGAAATCAATTACCTTTGCCGTATCTCTTTACCGCGCAGTTTCCCTAAACAGTTATTTCCTTTATAATATCTGAAACCATTCTCCTAATCAGAAAAAAAGCCGAGCCTAAGAATACTCTTAGACTCGACTTTTTAGTTTGGATTAACCCCACCAGATGATCGTTAAGAACGTAAGGATGAAGATAAATCCGAAGAATGCCCCAACAAATAAGAAATACATTGGAACGTTATGATTTTTTTCACTCATATGCATGAAGTAAAAAAGTTGTAATGCCACTTGAACTGCTGCTAGTAACAAAATTACAGGTGCTATTAAGTATTTAGAGAAACCAGCTGCAACAGTAGTGAATGCAATTAGTGTAAAGAAAATCATAATTGCAAAAGTTGTTATCTGGTTGCGCATATCTTGTCTTCTCTTTTGCTTAATATAATTAAATTCAGCATCAGACTTAACATAAACTTGAGCGTCGTGAGACATATTAACCAACAACTCCCATCAAGTATACTACTGTAAAGATGAATACCCACACAACGTCAATGAAGTGCCAGTATAGAGAAGCAGTATAGTATTTTGGTGCATTATACAAGCTAAATCCACGCTTCGCATTACGTACGATTAATAGTGTAATCCATACTAAACCAACTACAACGTGCAAACCGTGCGTTCCAACTAACGTAAAGAAAGCAGATGAAAATGCACTTTGACTATAATTAAATCCTAAATGTACATAGTGATTAAACTCATAAATCTCTAAAGCTAAAAACGCTAGCCCAAGAACAACCGTAATTCCCAACCAAAGCTGCATACCTTTAAAGTTATGGTTTTTCATATGATACATTGCATAAACACTTGTTAATGAAGAAGTAAGAAGTATCATCGTCATAACGAATACTAGTGGTAATTCGAATAATGACTGAGTAGAAAACTCCATACCACTTGGTCCTTTATTTTTAAGCGCTAAATAAGTAGCAAATAAACTTGCAAACAGTACAGTTTCTCCACCTAGAAACAGCCAGAAACCTAAAAACTTGTTCTTACCTTCCATTGTAACTTGTTCTGGGTGATCTGGCCAAGTTTGTGGGGTGTACTTTTTATTTAAGTCCATTATTATTTACCCCCTTTTTCATTCATCAAATCTTCTTTGTGAATATGGAAACCATGATCATCTTTTAATGAACGAACAGCCATTGAACCAAAAGTAATAGCGAATCCAAGTACTAATACTGGAATAGACCATTCTTTTTCACCGTGATAAAGAGCTCCGAAACCAGCGATAAATAAACCAACTGTCATTACGAAAGGAATAAATGAGTTGTTTGGCATATGGATATCAGAAAGAGGCTCTGCATATGTCATACCTTCTTTATTTCCTTCTTGTTTTTCAATCCAGAACGGGTCAAGTCCACGAACAAGTGGAGTTTGTCTAAAGTTATAAAATGGAACTGGTTGTGGAATAGCCCACTCTAACGTACGTCCATCTTCCCAAGGGTCATTGCCAACTGGTTCGTTTCTAACAGCCGTAACAATGATATTATATACAAGAATTATTACACCAATTGCCATGAATGCTGCACCGACCGAGCTGATTAAGTTGAATAAATCCCAACCTTGGTCTGCTCTAAACGTAAATACTCGACGAGGCATCCCCATTAGTCCTAAGAAATGCTGAATAAAGAATGTTAAATGGAAACCGATAAAGAAGAACCAGAAAGTCCATTTACCTAATTTTTCGCTTAACATTTGGTTAAACATTAAAGGCCAATATAGATGTACTGCTGCTAAAATTGCAAGCACAACCCCACCTACGATTACATAGTGGAAATGGGCAACGATAAAGTAAGAATCATGTAATTGATAATCAAGAGGAGCAGCCCCTTGCATTACACCTGTTACCCCACCAGCTACGAATGAAGGAATAAATCCTAAAGCATAAAGCATTGGAGTCGTAACTTTAATACTTCCTCCCCACATCGTAAGCAACCAGTTAAAGATTTTCATACCAGTAGGTACAGCGATTGCCATTGTAGCAACTGCGAAAATAGCGTTTGCTGTAGGTCCTAAACCAACTGTAAACATATGGTGAGCCCAAACCATGAATCCTAAGAAACCGATTAATACGGTCGCAAATACCATAGATGAGTAACCAAATAGACGTTTACGAGAAAAAATAGTGAAAATTTCTGAGAAAATACCGAAAGCCGGTAATATTAAGATATATACTTCAGGATGTCCAAATATCCAGAATAAATGCTCCCAAATAATTGTATTACCACCCATTGTATGGTCAAAGAAGTTACCTCCGAACATACGGTCAAGGATTAAGAAGAATAATCCGATTGTAAGTGGTGGGAAAGCAAAAAGAATTAACGCACTTGCAACAAATGTAGTCCATGTGAATAATGGCATACGCATATATGTCATACCTGGTGCACGCATATTAATAATCGTTACAAGGAAGTTAATACCACCTATGTAAGTACCAGCACCAGCTATCTGTAGTCCGATTGCATAAAAGTCAATACCATGACCTGGTGAAGCTAAAGATAACGAAGCGTATGAAGTCCATCCTGCGTCAGGTGCACCGCCCATAAACCAAGAAAGGTTAAGGAATAGACCACCAAATAGGAATAACCAAAAACCAAGTGAATTTAAGAATGGAAACGCAACGTCACGTGCCCCAATTTGAAGTGGCATAACAGCGTTCATAAAACCAAATAATATTGGCATGGCCGCAAGGAAAATCATCGTTGTTCCGTGCATTGTAATAATTTCATTAAACAGACCAGCACTAACAAAATCGTTATCTGGCTTCGCTAATTGAATACGAATTAGCATTGCCTCAATACCGCCGATTACGAAAAATAATCCACCAGCAATGAGGTACATGACCGCTATCTTTTTATGGTCGACTGTTGTTAAGTAGTCCCATAAAGTTGCGCCAAAGCCCTTTTTCTGTGCGATTGAACTCACAACTTTAACCTCCCTCATAATTATCTACTGAAATTATTTTTCAATAGACAGTCCCATTAAATATTCTGCAAGAGCATCTAATTGCTCTTCACTAAATTCTTCGCCATTGTTAAGTTGTTTTGGCTGAGGCATTAAGTTACCTGGTTTGTATTTCTGTGGATCAGAAATCCAGTTTTTAAGATCTTCTTCTGTATGATCCATAAATCCAGCAACACGGTTACGATCTCCAAATGTCGCTAAGTTAGGGCCAACTCCACCAGCAGTTCCTGCAGCAGAAGTCGCATGACATGCGATACAGCTTGTATTAAAGATTTCTTCTCCTTGAGTAGCAAGCTCACCGTCTGCAACAGCTTCAGTTGTTTTCGCTGCTTCTACCCAAGCATTAAAGTCGTCACGATTCAATGTTTTTACTTTGAAATCCATTAAAGCATGTGATGGACCACAAAGCTCAGCACATTTACCATAAAATACGCCATCTTTTAATCCAGCAGATTCTTTATCGAATTCTAAGTAGAATTGGTTGACATTCTCTACGTTTGTATCCATCTTACCACCAGCTGCCGGGATCCAGAATGAGTGTTTTACATCAGCTGCTTTTAAGTTAAAGTAAACTTTTTCCCCTGTAGGAACTACAAGTTCTTGTGCAGTTACAACGCCTAAATCTGGGTATTCAAACTCCCACCAATATAGCTTTGCAGTTACATTAACAGTAACAGCAGTTTTGTTTCCGTCTGCATCCACGTGATCCATAGCCGCTACATCCGCGTGCTTATAAGTATAAATTACAGTTGGAACAGCAAGTACAATCAATAGAAGAATTGGAATAACTGTCCAAATTACTTCTAGTGTATGACTTCCTTCTACTTGTTTAGGAATAACATTTTCTCCAACTTTTTTGCGTCGGAATTTCACTAGCGCAAGTACATAGATAATTACTACTACGATAACAACAAATGTCATGATAGCAGATGCTAAAAGTAGTAAATTAAATTGATCTCTTCCGACTTGTCCTGCAGGTGTAAGTGTCGATAGATATTCCTCGCCACAACCCGATAAGAAAATCGTTAGAGCTGCTAACAGTGAAAAAAGACGCCATTTTTTAAGCCCTTTCATCATAGCTAAATCAAACCCCTCTTTCATAGTTGTATTCATGTGCATTTAGACGGTCGTTCTGTTTTATATGAATTCTTATGGACTTTAAGAAAGAATTCCCGAAGTTAGATAAAGATAGAAAAGATAATCATTGATACAAACAGGATTGTCATATAATTTAACGAATAAATAAACATACGTGTGGCCCATTTAATATCATTTTCTGTACGAAAACCTTTAATAGATAGCAATAACCAGCCAATATTAAGCACTGTTGCTAAAATAATAAAAATTATTCCGAGATCCATTAATAAAAAGGGTAGTGGGAACAAAAGTAAAATCCATAAAAGCATCGATACTTTTGTACGTTTGAAACCCTTTACAACAGGTAACATCGGAATGTTCGCTGCTCTATATTCTTCCGTCCGCTTCATTGCAAGCGCATAGAAATGCGGAGGTTGCCAAGCAAACATTATTAAGAATAATGCAATCGCACCAAAACTTAATCCCGGTTCTACTGCTGCCCATCCGATTACTGGAGGTATAGCACCTGAAATACTACCTACTACCGTATTACTAACATGTTTTCTTTTTGACCACATAGAGTATAAAACAACGTAACTAATGATACCCGCCAGTCCCCAAACTCCCGCAGAAGTTGAAGCCATAAATAACAAGATTTCACCTACAATTAAAAACGAAAAGGAAGTTATCAGCACGGCTGATGGTGTAAATCTTCCAGTAACAGTAGGTCTACCTTTCTTACTTTTCATGACAGGGTCAATATCACGATCGATATAGTTATTCATCGCTGCAGATCCTGCAATTATAAGTGCTGCACCAAAAAGCGTATAAAATAACAAATCTAACTCATGTAGAAAGTTTCTGTTAGTAATTTGAAATGCTAGCCACAAACCAGTAAATGTCGTTACTAAATTGGAATTCACAATCCCAATCTTAATAAGCGACAGAAAATCTTTCATAAATGAACTGGATACTGGTTCTGTTTCAGTTTCGGTAGTAGCGGTTATTGAATGACCATTTGACATGCTGCCCCTCCTTTCATTTTTGTAAGCATATTCCGCTACCTTTTACTATAGCGAAAATCTTTCCCAATTTCTATAGTGAATAAAGATTTTCGCACAATAAGTTCTAAAAAAATGTAAATTATAATAGAACATATCAATAGTAAATCATTTTTTGTCACTATTTGTGAAGGTTCGGGCACGAATTTATGAACAATTTGTGAAATGGTAATTTCGCCTTCATGTGTTCAAAGTATATACATTGTAATTTTTCTCATGTTTCGATATTATCTAGTAGCAGATATCGTCTTACATAGACGAACAAGATACATAAAGTAGGTGGCGCATTGCACATTCATAAATATTTAAAAGCCCTTGCAATTGCCTCAACAGTTGGTATGTTACTTATCCTGTTAGGAGGAGCACTAGTCACGAAGACTGACAGTGGCATGGGTTGTGGACGACACTGGCCCGGTTGTAATGGACAACTTATTCCAGATGTTATTACGACAGAAGTATTAATTGAATTTTCTCATCGTCTTGTTACAGGAGCTGTCGGTATTTTTATTGTCGCTTTAGGAATTTGGGCTTGGCGTTCTTTAGGACATGTTCGGGAAACAAAATTCTTATCATTCATGGCAATCTTTTTCTTAGTATTACAGGCACTTATTGGTGCTGCACAAGTAAAATGGGGACAAGGAGATTTTATCCTCGCACTTCATTTTGGTATTTCTCTTATTTCATTTGCGGCCGTTTTATTATTAACTCTGTTAATTTTTGAAGTCGATCGAAAATTCGACACGGATAAAATTAGAATAGGTAAAACACTAAGATTTCATACAATTGGTATTACACTTTATTCATACGTAGTCATTTATACGGGCGCACTTGTACGACATACGGAATCTAGCTTAGTCTGCCGGGATTGGCCATTATGTCGAAATGACGAGTTCTCTTTACCTACTAACTTATATGAGTGGGTTCAAATGGGACACCGGACAGCAGCAGGATTAATTTTTCTTTGGATACTAATCGCTGCAATTCATGTTATTAAAAATTACAAATCCCAACGTGCAATCTACTGGAGCTGGATCATTGCACTTATCTTAGTAACATCTCAATTACTCTCCGGAATGTTCGTTATTCTAACTAAGTTAAACTTGTATGTTGCACTATTACATTCATTGTTTATATCCTTACTTTTTGGTCTACTATGTTATATGATTCTATTGTTATCTAGAAGTAGAGGAGAAAATTAAGTACATCATTGTTTTCAATTCCCTAAACACCAAAAGAATAAACAATTAATGGACACATCTTGTTTTAGATTAACAAGATGTGTCCTAATTATTTTGACTAAGACATTAAAGTTAATTGCTAGTCTTGGCGCATCCCGCAAGTCGTGTGCAAACTCGAGTTAGATACAAGTGAGTCTCATGGGGAGGATAAAATGGAATTACGCGCATATTGGGGAAACTGGAAGATAGTAAGTAGAATGAAGTGTCCGCTAGGATCCATAAGAAATAACGCTAGTTAATTAGCGTCACTGTTTATCATTAAAACTCCGGGGCTATTAGGACAAAGTTAATCAACCGGAAGCTCTTTTGAATAAAGTGAATGTATTAGCTTTAGTAAGTAATCCTAAATAACGCTCCCTTACTATTGTTGTCTCAGTCCAAGTAAACTTGTTTTATGAAAATTGGTTGCACACAAGATCAATTTGGTTGCTTTCAGTCTAGACTAGTTGCTCTCAACAGACTTTTGGTTGCTCTCAAACTAGAACTGGTACATGACCCTCCTTATGATTTTTGAAAATGTTTCCACATGACTAAATCTTCTATAGTCACCTAACACATTAGAAAAGGCCGTTTGACAAATGTTTGTCAAACAGCCTTTTTTCTATTCTTTGTCCATTACGATTAATAGATCACCAGTTGAGATTGCTTCTCCTGCCACAACGTGGATCTCTTTTATGACACCATTATATGGTGCCTGTACTGTTGTTTCCATTTTCATTGCTTCTGTAATTAGCAAATGCTGGCCTCTTTTTACTTTGCTACCAATATCTATAGCAACTTTTAATACTGTACCAGGCATAGTTGCACCAATATGATTTTCGTTAGTTACATCTGCTTTTTGTTTTGATAAATGGCTAACTTCAATATTCATATCTTGAATAATGATTTCACGTGGCTGACCGTTCAACTCGAAGTAGATGACGCGATTACCGTCTTGCGTTGGTTCACCGATAGAAACCATTTTAATGATTAACGTTTTTCCAACTTCTATTTCCACTTCAATCTCTTCACCAAGTCGTAAACCATATAAGAATGTAGGCGTATCTAGGACAGACACATCACCAAAATTCTTTTCTGTTGCACTATATTCTTCAAATACTTTTGGATATAAAGTATAGGCCAAAATCTCTTGGCTTGTTACAGGACGACCTAGTTGATTAAATAACAACTCTCGTACGGTTTCAAAATCAACAGGTTCTAGTAACTCTCCAGGACGAACATTAATTGCATGTCGATCTTTTAATATTACTTTTTGAAGCTCTTCTGGGAAACCACCATACGGCTGCCCAATATAACCTTCGAAAAACTCGATTACAGAATCTGGGAAGTCTATTGTTTTTCCTCTTGTGATGACGGATACTTCATCCAAATTGTTCTGAACCATGAACAAAGCCATATCCCCTACTACTTTAGATGAAGGTGTAACTTTTACAACATCACCGAATAATAAGTTCACACGAGAATACATTTCTTTTACTTCTTCCCATCTCTCGCCGAGACCTACCCCTTTTGCTTGTTGCTGAAGATTGCTATACTGCCCACCAGGCATCTCATGTACATAGATTTCTGTATGCGGGCTCATCATTCCACTTTCAAAATCCTGGTAATATTTACGAACATCTTCCCAGTAATAAGATAGCTTTTCAAAAGCGTCAATATCCCCGATGACTTCTCTATTAGATCCTTTCATCGCATAACTTAAACTACTTGCACTTGGTTGTGAAGTTAAGCCTGCCATAGAACCTAATGCAGTGTCGACTATGTCTACTCCAGCATCTATTGCTCTCGCATACATATAAATACCGTTTCCACTTGTATCATGGGAGTGTAAATGAATTGGCAAATCAACCGTGCTCTTTAGCTCGCTGATCAAACGATATGCAGCTTCTGGTTTTAGTAAGCCTGCCATATCTTTAATCGCTAAAATATGAGCTCCTGCCGCTTCTAACTCTTTTGCCATGTCTTTATAGTACTGAACTGTATATTTAGCTCTAGAATCATCTAAAATGTCTCCAGTGTAACAAATAGCTGCTTCTGCTATTTTTCCGGATTGTCTCGTTGCATCAATGGCAACTTCCATTCCTTTTATCCAGTTTAAGCTGTCGAAAATTCGGAATACGTCAATTCCTGCTTCTGCAGACTTTTGAATAAATTCGCGAATTACATTATCTGGATAGTTTTTATATCCAACCGCATTTGCCCCACGGAATAACATTTGGAACAACACATTCGGAATCATTTCACGCATTTTAATCAGTCGATCCCATGGGCTTTCTTTTAAGAAACGATATGCAACGTCAAAAGTTGCACCTCCCCACATCTCAAATGAGAATAGATTATTCAGTCCCTGCGCAGATTCTTTCGCTATACCAAACATATCATGTGAACGTACACGAGTTGCAAGTAAAGACTGGTGAGCATCGCGGAATGTTGTGTCTGTTAAAAGTACGCCTTGTTGCTCTTTGACCCACTTGATAACTCCTTCAACACCTTCTGACTCAAGGATTTGTTTCGTTCCACTCGGTGGTGCTTGAGAAATATCTAATGTCGGTTTTCTTGGAACGCCAAATACTGGTTTCGTTTGTTGCTGCACTCCCGGGAATCCGTTCACCGTAACATTTCCAATATAGTTTAATAATTTGGTTCCTCGGTCTTTTCTATTTGGGAACATGAACAATTCAGGGGTTGAATCTATAAAACTAGTATTAAACTGTCCTGAAAGAAAACTTGGGTGTTTGACAACTTTCTCTAGGAATGGAATATTCGTTTTAATTCCTCGAATTCTAAACTCCTGCAAGTTTCTGTTCATTTTAGCTGCTGCCTCTTTAAAAGACATACCCCATGTAGAAACTTTTACTAACAATGAATCGTAATAAGGTGTGATGACCGCGCCTTGGAAGCCATTACCTGCATCTAAACGAACACCAAATCCACCACCCGAACGATATACCATTAGTTTTCCTGTATCTGGCATAAAGTTATTTAATGGATCTTCTGTTGTTACACGCGATTGTATGGCGAAACCAAATAGAGGAATATTTTCTTGACTTGGAACTCCCATTTCTTCACTTGTTAGTGCTAAGCCATCTGCGATTTTAATCTGTGCATGGACAATATCGACACCCGTGATCATTTCTGTAATCGTGTGCTCTACTTGAATACGTGGATTTACTTCGATAAAGAAAAATTCCTCTTCTGTTACTAAAAACTCTACAGTTCCTGCATTTATGTATGATACATTTTGCATTAATTGAACAGCAGCTTGACAGATTTTGTTTCGTAATTCAGCACTTAATGAATTAGATGGAGCAATTTCCACTACTTTTTGATGTCTTCTTTGGATCGAACAATCTCGTTCATAAAGATGAATTAAATTACCATGCTTATCTCCTAATATCTGAACTTCGATATGTTTTGGTTGATCAATAAATCTTTCCACATAAACTTCGTCTGATCCAAAAGCAGCTTTTGCCTCTGATTTGGCACGTTCGTATGCACTTTCCAACTCATCTTGCGTTTGAACGACACGCATCCCTCGACCACCACCGCCAAGAGAAGCTTTAATCATCAGTGGGTAACCATGTGTCTCACCGAATGCCTGTACCTCTTCTAAGCTTTCAACTGGCCCATCACTACCAGGAATAACTGGAATACCTGCTTTTACTGCTTGCTCACGGGCCTTTACTTTATCTCCAAACATATCTAAATGTTTGGAAGTAGGACCAATAAAAATAATTCCTTCTTCTTCACAACGTTTAGCGAATTCTAAATTTTCAGATAAAAAACCGTAACCTGGATGAATAGCATCTGCATTGCTCTCTTTAGCAATTCGAATGATATCCTCAATATCTAAATAAGCGTCAATCGGCTTTTTACCTTCTCCGACTAGATAGGATTCATCCGATTTAAAACGGTGAAAAGAACCGCTATCTTCCCGTGAATAAATCGCAACGGTACGCAGATTTAACTCCGTACACGCGCGGAAGATTCGAATAGCGATTTCCCCTCTGTTTGCAACAACAATTTTTTTAATGTTCTCCATCCATTGGCACCCCTTATTCTTTTGTTTTTTCATGCTTAACAAACATAGATACATTCATTAATATCCCTATTGCAGCGGATAGTATAATGATAGATGTACCTCCAAAACTTATAAAAGGAAGTGTAACTCCTGTAAGTGGAATAATCCCTAACATTCCTCCTAAGTTTACGAATGTTTGAAAACCAATAATACTAGAAATACCAGCAGCAATCATACGAGCTTGTGGATCTCTTGTAGATAAGGCAATCATGATTCCCTTTAACACAATAAAAAACAATCCACATAAGACTATTAAAACTCCTATAAGCCCAAGCTCTTCCGCTATAATAGCCATTATAAAATCTGTATGTGGTTCAGGCAAGTATCCAAACTTCTGATTGGAATTTCCTAATCCTAATCCCTTTAAACCACCTGAGCCTATCGCAATATATCCATTTACTATTTGGAACCCGTAATCTAGCTCATAGTCGAACGGATTAATAAATGCCTCTAATCGTCCAAGTCTGCGCGGAGTTATCAAGGTATCCTTCATAAAATAGATCGCAAGTAGTCCCATTGTTATAACTATACCAATTAATCCGACAAGTTTGGAGAAAGATTTAAATTTTATGCCACTTGCAGCGATTACTGAAATCGCTACAAAGCTAATAATCATTGTATTTCCAACATCTGTTTCCATCATAATTAGTACAAAAACAAAGAACAATACTATCAATGGGGGTCCCACTGATTCATTCAATTTGTTCAACGTACCATTTTCATATTTTTTCGTAAAAATACCGGCAAAATATAATACTATTACTACTTTCGCAATTTCCGAAGGTTGAATATTACCAAAACCTAAATGAATCCAACTCTGAGATCCACTCGCCCCACCAGTTCCGATAAAATGAACGAGTATTAGTAAGGTAAACATAACAAAAAGCATCAGTTGCATCATGAAGCGTCTTTTATAATGTTTATAAGGGAAAAAGGCCATTAAAAAAAATACTGGGATAGCTAGTGCTAAGTTTATCTTTTGTTTGCCGAAAAAATAGTCTGGCTCCCAGCCATAATTGAGAACTGCCCACCCCATACTAGCACTATAAATCATTACTAACCCAAACAAACATAATGCTAAGTAAACAAAAAACAAAGCATAATCAAAATTTCTAAAAAATCGTTTCAAATATGGAATCATGTCAAAACCTCTATTTCTTCCGTTAGAAAAAAAACTCAAACAGTTAACTTCGTTTGAGTTTTATTATTATTTTTCTGTATGGATATCATGTAAAACGGATAACTCTTTTTCTAGTGAAGCAATAATTTCTTTTCCTTCACTTTTCTCTAAAAGTCCGAGTTTGACCGCAAAATCAATTTCGCGCGATAGTCCAAACATCTGAGTATCCAAAACCTCTTCGTAAAGTGGACATTGAGGCATCGTTAAGTTGTCCATTTGAACTTTTATTAATTGCGCAATCTTTTCCGCATCTTTTCTTAAAAGCTCTAATGCTTTTTCTTGATAGGAAAGCTGTATTTTAGTATCCATGAGGACGCCCCCATTATTATAATTTCTACTTATTTACCTCCCTAAAGTGTATCTTTTGATGAGCAAAATTGCAAGTGTTCTCTCATCATAGTTTATAAAAAAGTGAATTATTCTTTAGAAATTTCCATTTTAGCGATATACTAAGTTAGATTAGAAAGATTAGAGGAGGCAATTTCTGTGGAATTTATCATACCTGTTAAAGGTGCAGTTAAATTTACTATTACGCTTGATCCAACTGTTTGGATTTTTGATGATCGAAAAATTGATTTGGACGAATTTTTCTCAGGAGAATATGAGTATAAAGATGAATTAGAGGAGTATACAAAAGTGACGTCTGCCCATTGGTCACGTGAAATTATAGAAGGCGCTACTGTACCTCCAACTTTACAATCAGAGAAAAAATACGAACGAACAAAAGCACTGACTAGTACATTTGGTGTAGAACTACAACCATTTATTCAGAATGCAGAGCCTCTAGAAGATGCTTCAACATTAGTCATTGAAACAACAGAAGGTGAACACTCTTTCCCATTAAACGAATTAGATACTTTATTACTAAAGTTTAGTCATAAAGGAAAACCACTTCGTGAGGATGGTCCTGTGCATGTTATAAAAAAGGATGGTTCTAATATAAACAATCCGATCAAATTTGTTACTGCATTTCGCGTTGAATAGGAGTTGATTTTATGAAAGTACAATGTGTTATATGTGATCGAATAGACATACTCTCAGATGATCTACCATTAGCAAAAAAGTTAAGAAATCGACTTATTCACACATATATGTGCCCAGTCTGTCATGACCGTATCGAAGAAAAAACGAATGCCAGATTAGCAACAGGCAAATTCATCTTCTACAAAACATCTAAACTTATCGAAAACGAGTTTTAAAAAATACAGAAGAAAAAAATAGGACCCTTCTTGTTTTTCATCGAACAAGAGGGGTCCTATTTTTTGTGCTATAGAGATACTGGGACTTTGTGTATTAAATGAAGTATCCCTTTGATGCAAAAAACAAAGCTCATCTACAATTAAGTAGTTGAGCTTTGTTTCTTTTCAAGTCGTAAACGAATCTTATAAATGATTAAGATTAATGCTGCTACGATTAACCCTTCGACCACTGGAAGGAAAAACGCTAAAAACGTTAACATCAAACATCCTAAAAATAAGAAGACGTATATGACTATATTTTGTCCCACACGCAATTTCTTGGCAAATCCTAGCTTGTACACAAGCACAGATAGCAAGAAAATTATCAAAAATAATACATAACCCGCTATGTCGAAATTTGGCATAATTTCATAAATAAGCTTAGATATACTAGACATTCTACCAAATACGAATTGCTGTTCTTCCAAGGTTGTTCACCCTTTTCTGATTCTATTCAAGTTCTGCATTTTTTAATTTTTTCGTCACACGTTCACGTTCATTTTTCTCAAGAATCTGTTTACGCAGACGAATTGACTGAGGTGTTACTTCTAAATACTCATCATCACCTAGGAACTCGATTGCTTCTTCAAGCGTTAAAATACGAGGTCTTTTAATAACGTTTGTTTGGTCTTTGTTAGCAGAACGAATATTTGTTTTTTGTTTCATTTTTGTAATATTTACAGTGATGTCATTATCACGAGTATTTTCACCAACTACCATACCCTCGTAAATTTCAGTACCAGGCTCTACAAATAGTGTACCACGGTCTTCAATTTGCATCATCCCGTAAGTTGTCGCTTTACCAGTTTCCATAGAAACAAGAACCCCTTGGTGACGTCCACCAACACGACCAGATACTACTGGTTGATAGCTATCGAATGTATGGTTAATGATACCAAAACCTTTTGTAAGGGACATAAACTCTGTTGAATATCCAATTAATCCACGAGCAGGAACCATAAAGATTAAACGAACTTGGCCATTACCATTGTTGACCATATCTATCATTTCACCTTTACGTAATCCCATTGATTCAATAATAGAACCTACACTATCTTCAGGTACATCAATTTGTACTCTTTCGATTGGTTCACATTTTTTCCCATCAATTTCACGGATAATTACTTTTGGTTTAGATACTTGAAGCTCAAAACCTTCACGACGCATATTTTCGATTAAGATTGACAAATGAAGTTCCCCACGGCCAGAAACAATCCATGCATCTGGAGATTCTGTATCATCTACACGTAATGATACATCCGTTTGAAGTTGAGAACGCAGACGCTCTTCTACTTTACGTGAAGTAACCCATTTTCCTTCTCTACCAGCAAAAGGAGAGTTATTTACTAAGAAAGTCATTTGTAATGTTGGTTCATCAATACGTAATGGAACTAATGCTTCCGGATGGTCTGTAGGACAAACTGTTTCCCCTACATTAATTTCTTCCATACCTGATACAGCGATTAAATCCCCAGCTTTAGCTGATTGAACTTCTACACGTTTTAATCCGAAGAAACCAAATAATTTGGTTACACGGTAATTTTTAATAGATCCATCTAATTTCATTAAAGAAATTTGTTGACCTACCTCAATTGTACCACGGAATACACGGCCAATACCAATACGACCTACATAGTCATTATAATCTAATAATGCTACTTGGAATTGTAGTGGTTCGTCTGAATTATCGATTGGTGCTGGAATTGCTTCGATAATTTTTTCAAATAGACATTGCATATTTTCTTCTTGAGATGCAGGATCTGGATCTAAAGAGGCAGTACCATTTACACCTGAAGCGTAAACTACTGGGAAGTCTAATTGATCTGCATCCGCATCTAATTCTATAAATAATTCTAACACTTCGTCTACAACTTCAAGTGGACGTGCAGAATCTTTGTCTACTTTATTTACTACAACGATTGGTGTTAACTTTTGTTCTAACGCTTTTTTTAATACAAAACGCGTTTGTGGCATACATCCTTCATATGCATCAACAACTAGTACAACTCCGTCTACCATCTTTAAGATACGTTCTACTTCACCACCGAAATCGGCATGTCCAGGTGTATCAAGTATATTAATACGTGTACCATTGTAGTCTACTGCTGTATTTTTAGCTAAAATCGTAATACCACGTTCACGTTCGATGTCACCAGAGTCCATTGCTCTTTCATCAACATGCTCATTTGAACGGAAAGTACCCGATTGTTTTAGTAATTGGTCAACTAATGTCGTTTTCCCATGGTCAACGTGTGCTATAATTGCAATGTTTCGTAAATCTTGACGTAAATTTGTCATATTTCCACTCCATATTCTTTTTTCGAGTCCATAACTGTGTTATTATATCACAAGTGAAACTAAAGTAATAATATTTTTTTATCATTTTTTGGAGGTAATTGGATTGAGTAATATCAAATGGATTTTTGTTCTGTATTCTCTCGGCGCCATTTTATCGATGGCACTAATTGGAATCGCTGTTGCACTACGAAATATTCCACTCGTTTTCCTATTTCTTGTAATGCTTTTTATCGTAATGGGCTTTGGTTTCAAAACTAAGAAAAAAATGCGAGACCAAGGACTTTTGTAATCATGATCGGCAAGATCCTTCTTGCCGTTCTTTTACTTCAGTTTTACATAGTTCCCTAAAATCTCTTCATGTAAACCGGGTTTTGATACGATAAACGTATTTTGTCCCATTAAATTTATTGGCTCATTTGCAAGCGTTGTTACATTAGCTCCTACCTCATTTGCAATTACTATTCCACCCGCGATATCCCATGGCGATAAACGCATCGATACATAAGCATCTAATCTACCCATAACGACGTACAATATTTCAATTGCAGCAGATCCATATGATCTCGTTCCTCGGACTTTATTCAAGAGTTGAATCATTCCCTCATGTTCAATGTATTTATTCGGTACAACCCAGCTAGCATTAATACTGATAATAGATTGTTCCACCTTGGCATGCTCAACTCTTGGGATGCGCTGATCATTGAAAAATGCACCTTCTCCTAAGGCGGCAGAAAGTAAATCATCTCCCATTACATCATAAATATACCCGAGTATACCTTCACCATCCTTGAAAATACCTAAAGAAATGGCGAAATTCTTTTTTTGATGGATAAAATTCATCGTTCCATCAATTGGGTCGAGAATCCAAACATAGCCACTTAAATCTTGTATATCGTCACCAAACCCTTCCTCACCCATAATGCGGTGATCCGGAAAGTTCTGTTTTATATTTTTTATAAAAAATTGTTCTGTTTCTTTATCAATATTAGTCACTAAGTCATTTGCTTCTGATTTCGATTCAATGATTAGCTCTGTAGTAAAAGAAGCTCTGATTCTTCCTGCCGCTTCCTTAATTAATGATTTCGCAACTTTGTCCAATTTATGTATATTCACGTCAACAACCCTTTCTCTGCCTAATTTCCCCTAATCCGCTTCTCTACTGTCTAGCTACAGCGCCTTGCCCCTCGGGGTCAAATGTGAAAAAGCTGTGGTGGTTGGAGAGCTGCCTCCTCGCTTTTCCCCATTTGCCTGTCGGGGCAGACATAGGCGCTTTCGCTTTTCTACAGTATAAAGAAAAAAACACCGGCTGTCTTGCGATTAGCAGGTGTTTTTATGGATTACTTAAAAGTAAAGCATTAATCAAGTGCATCTAGTTCTTCCAAAAGGCGGTGAATTTCAGTCAATTGCATTTTCGCTTCAGTTATTTCTTTTTCATCTTGGTTACTTAATGCATCATATAAAGTAGCAAGCTGATAATCCAGTTCCAATTTTAGCGTTTGAATTTTTTCTTTTTCCATATCATTTTTACGAATAATGTGCACTACCTGTCTCATAACTAACACCCCTTCTTTTTATTATTCCGTAATTTTCAGAAGATTTTTAATATTTTATGCTGATAATGAAATATTGTCAACTGAAGGAATACTACTTACATGATTTTTACCCATATTTCCTATAAAATAAACATGGAAAGCGAAAGGAGTTTACAAATGAACAAAACATTTTGGGAAGCCAAAGACTTTGATGTATTCGAAGTGGATGGTTTAGAAAATAGAATGAATGCTCTTATAGAAAACGTTCGTCCAAAATTCGAAAAACTAGGAATGCATTATAGTCATTATTTTTCGGGTACTCTAGGGAACGAGTTCTTTCCACATGTAGCCAAACATGCTAGACGCTCCGTCAATCCCCCAAACGATAGTTGGGTCGCGTTTGCACCATATAAAAGAGGTTATAAAGCGTTACCACACTTTCAAATTGGACTGTGGGGAAGCCACTTATTTATCATTGTAGCTGTCATTTACGAAGCACCTGATAAAGTAGCTATAGCGGAAAAATTGTTAAAGAAGAAAAGCTTTTTCAATAAGTTACCGGATGATTTCATAGTTTCTGGAGATCATATGAAACCAGATGCTATTCCTTTGAAAAAAGCTAAAAAAGGGGAATTAAAGGATTTACTAACGCGACTACATGATGTGAAAAAAGCCGAATTTTTAGTAGGGCGTCATATCTCTAAAGAAGAGGCAATCAAATTCTCAGAGGACGAATTCTACCAGTTGGTTGATGAAACTTTCGAATACCTATTACCTATTTATAAAACGATGATTAATATGAAATAGAATTTTTCTCCTATAGCTTTCAAGCTATAGGAGAAAAGCTTTATCCTTTAATAATATTGAGATCGCTTTTTTCTTTCATCATTTTCACTATTGGATAACTTGCATAACCGCTTTCTTTTTCGAATTCTCGAAAATATGTTTTTTCTTCTGCCATAGATGGCACAATTTCTTTAAAGCGTCTGTATTTCATTAATAATTCTTCTCGCTTTACACCCTTTTCATACGCTTTTTCAATTGCTTCAAAAAATTGGACGACATCCACTATTTCCTCTGTAGACCAATCTATAGAAAACGGATATGTGTATTCCATTATTCTCCTCCTACTGTTGCCATTTTTGTCTTATTTCTATTGCTTCTTTTACCATTCGTTCTATTAGTTCTTCCGTTGAGGGTATATCATGTATCAGTCCAATAGACTGCCCAGCCCAGCCAAACCCTTTTTCTTCGTTACCTTCATAGATAAACTGCTTATTTGCTTTGCCGCTAATGTGTTCTTTTAATGCATCATATGTTGGATTTTCAGATTCAATACGTAAAATTTCTTGTGTCCATTCATTTTTAATCGCTCTGGCTGGTGCACCAATAGATCGTTTAATCACGGTAGTATCCGTCTCCTGGCTTGCGATTAATGCTTGTTTATATGCTTCTGAAGCATGAACACATTCCTTTGTTGCGATGAATCGAGTACCCATCTCAATTCCTTCTGCACCAAGTGCGTGAGCAGCCATCCAACCTCTACCATCTGCAATTCCTCCAGAAGCTATCACTGGAATTGACACTGCATCTACCACTTGAGGAATCAAAACGATCGTACCAATATCGTCCCTTCCTAAATGTCCACCACCTTCTTGACCTACAACCATCACAGCATCTGCTCCAAGCTGTTCCGCTTTTTGAGCTTGGCGTTTTGCAGCAACGAGCACTAATTTTTTTATAGAAGTGTTTGCAAGCTTTTCTAAAATAGGCGCTGGATTTCCTCCGGTCATGGAAATAGCTGGAACTTCCTCGTCTATTGCCACTTGTAGCATATGCTCGTAAGGTCTTCCAGTTTGCCCGATAGCGAAGTTAACTCCGAATGGTTTATCTGTTAACTCCCTTACCCTCCTAATTTCCGTTCTCAATTCATCCGGCGTTTTTAAGCTCATAGCAGTTACTTGACCTAGACCTCCCGCATTTGATACAGCTGCACAAAGATCAGAATAAGCCAAATAAGCAAGTCCACCTTGAATGATTGGATATTTTACTCCCAATAAATCGGATGCCTTTGTCTGAAAATTCATTCTCATCCCTCCTACTTTTCAGTATAGAAGAATTATCCATCTGATTCAATTGACAAATATTTTTTATAGTCATGAAACTGGGAAAGTGCTATAATTCATTTGTTTTAAGAAATGTGTAAGCGCCTATGACTGACCCGACAGGCAAATGGAAAAAAGCGAAGAGGCAGCTCTTCAGCCACCACAAGCGATTTTGTTTGCGACGAGCTTGCGCAGGAGCAGCTTTTTCCCATTTGCCACCGAGGGGCAAGGCGCTGAAGCAAGACAAAAAATTATTTTAACTAGAGGTGGTATTAGCGTTGTCACAATTAGAAACTCCTTTATTCGATGCCTTACTAAAGCATCGAAATCGTCATCCTATCCAGTTTCATATTCCTGGACATAAAAAAGGGAAAGGGATGGACCCAGCATTTCGTGAGTTCGTTGGAGATAATATACTTTCTATAGATTTGATTAATATTGCCCCTTTGGATGATTTACATTCTCCTAAAGGTGCGATAAAAAAAGCACAACGTTTAGCCGCAGAAGCTTTTGGGGCAGATGAAACTTTCTTCTCTGTTCAAGGGACAAGCGGTGCCATTATGACGATGATTCTTACAATTTGTGGTCCTGGAGATAAAATTCTAGTACCGCGGAATGTTCATAAATCTATTATGTCAGCAATCGTTTTTGCAGGTGCTATTCCCGTTTTTATCCATCCAGAAGTAGATAAAGAACTTGGTATATCTCATGGAATTTCCGTTGAATCTGTTGAAAAAGCATTAGACGTACATCCAGATGCAAAAGGGCTACTCGTTATTAATCCTACCTATTTTGGACTAGCTGCAGATCTAAAAAAAATCGTAGATATCGCGCATGAAAGAGGTATTCCTGTAGTAGTGGATGAAGCTCATGGCGTACATATTCACTTCCATAAATCCCTCCCTGTTTCTGCTATGGAGGCTGGTGCAGATATGGCTGCTACCTCTGTTCATAAATTGGGTGGTTCTATGACACAGAGTTCCATTTTAAATGTGCGGGAAGGTCTTGTTTCTACTAAACGAGTGCAATCGATATTGTCTATGCTAACAACTACATCTACTTCCTATCCTCTTCTAGCATCATTAGATACTGCTAGAAGACAATTAGCTATCCACGGTGAGGATTTGATCGGAGAGGCGATTAGAGTTGCAAATGATGCGCGTAGTCGCATTAACGAGATTCCTCATATTCACTGCGTTGGAGAAGAGATTCTACAAACATCCGCAACCTTCGATATGGATCCTACAAAGTTATTAATAAGTGTGAAAAACTTAGGTATGACTGGATACGAAGCGGAGATTTGGCTTAGAGAAAAAGCGAATATCGAAGTGGAGCTTTCCGATTTGTATAATATTCTTTGTTTAATCACAATCGGAGATACGGAAAAAGAAACGAACTTACTTATAAATGCCCTTTCTCGTATGGTGGAAGCGCATGAATCAGAGGCAGTTGTAATAGAGCCATCTGTTACATTACCAGATATTCCTGGACTTGCTATGTCGCCAAGAGATGCATTTTATGCAGCTACCGAGCAGATTCCATTAAAAGAGGCAAGTGGTCGTATTTCCGCTGAGTTCGTCATGGTTTACCCTCCTGGTATTCCTATTTTTATTCCCGGGGAAATAATTACACCAGGAAATATTAACTACATTACAATGAATTTAGAAGCCGGTCTACCTGTGCAAGGACCGGAAGATGATACTTTAGAAATGATTCATGTGATAAAAGAACATCAAGCAATTTTTTAACCATAAAAAAGGAGAGATTATACCTACATCTCTCCTTTTTTAATGAAAAAATAACGCAAAAATAGGACCCATAAAAGCTCCAATAATCGCACTCAATGTCATTGATACTGTTCCCATAGACAACGCTTTTTCTCCGTATTCCGTAAGTTTAGACACCCCAATTCCATGTGAAGCACTCCCCAAAGATATTCCTCTGCTCACAGACTTCTCTATATGAGCTATTTTAAAAATAGATGGACCGAGTAACGCACCAGTTATACCAGCGATAATTACAAATACAGCAGTTAAAGAAGGAAAGCCTCCAATAGCTTCACTAATCTGCATTGCTATAGGAGTCGTAATCGATTTTGGCAATAGAGATAATATATAATCGTTACTTAAATTTAGTAGTTTAGCAAAAATGATAATACTCACTAATCCTGAAAGCATAGCAACGACAACACTAGTTAAAATAGAAAACATATTTTGCTTAATAATATGTCGTTGGGCATATAATGGATAAGCCATACTAACTACAGCTGGCCCAAGCATTGCATCTATCCATTTAGCTCCAGTCATATATGTTGCATATGAGAAAGAGAAAGATTTTAATAAAATAATAATTAAAATAGTCGCTGTGAGCACTGGTAATAGAAGAGGAGTTGAAAATCTCGCGTTTAGTTTTCTCATGAGTAAAAAAATTACAATCGTTCCGATCATCATACTAATTGCTATCATTGTGCTTCTTCCTCTCCTGCTTTCCGACCTTCTAAGTACTGACATAATTTTCCGGTTACCAAAATCGTAAGCACTGTACTAATAATCACTGAAAAAACAAGTAATATACCGTTAATAGATATCAACTCTGGATAATTCATTACTCCGACAGTGGACGGTATAAAAAATAAAGCAAGTATTCCTAATAAGAAACCTGCACCTTCTTTTATCACTTGAATATGAATTATTTTTAAGTGCAAGCACCCTAGAAGTAATAATAACCCTACGATACTTCCCGGAAATTTAATATGTAGCATTTCGACAATAAAATTACCTAAAAAAGAAAATAAATATAATATACAAATTTGAAGAACTATGCGAATATATTTTTCATATGGTTGCTTTAAAAGGCTATTCCTTTAAAGTACTCACCTCCAAAATTATCAATAGGAATCATTTTACGCTCGTTTACCCTTTACGTCCAGAGTAAATTCTTATTTAGGATGTAAATAAATACCAATCTACAACTTTATTCGAGCTACATTTACAAGGAGGACTAGCAATATTGTTAGTGAGCCTTAAACAAATTATGATTTTATCATAGTAATCATGACGCTATTTCTAATATAACTCTGTTGTTCCATCACACTGAATACATACAAAAATGGTTACCGACAAATTCAGTCGATAACCGATGCTTGTGCTATTCTATTCCTTTTATTGTATGAGGATCTATAAAGTCATAACCTTTTGCACGAAAACCTTCTACAATTCCAGGTAATGCCTCTGCAGTCCATTTTCGATCATGCATTAATAAATTTGCACCATCTGTTAAATATTCCGTGTTAACCATTATATCTTTAAGACTTTCCGCATTCATATATTCTTTTTCCCAGTCATACCCATACGTCCAATTCATTAGTTGCATTCCTTCATTTTCAACTAGTGATCTACTAAAATCTGTGTTTATACCAAATGGTGCGCGGAAAAACTTAGGCTTTTCTCCAATAACGGCTTCCACTGTTTCATTAACTTTTAAAATTTCTTCTTGTTGCTGTTCCTCCGAAATGTCTTTCAGATTAGCATGCGTCTGTGTATGGTTTCCAATAGCAAAGCCCATATCAGAGATTTCTTTTAGATTCGCTTTTTGTTCATCTGTTAAAAGGAAGTGACCATTTACGAAAAAAATGGCTGGTACATCTAAGTCTTTCAAGGTTTTCGCCATTTCTACAGCATATTTATCTGGAGCATCATCAATTGTAAGTAATACTACCTTTGGATTAGCATCTCCAATCGGTTGTAATGTCCAGTTGGCTGGATTTAATTCATACAGTGGTTCTCGAATCTCTTCTGTCGATTCTTCTATTGGTTCTTCTTCCACTATTTCTTGTGTTACTTCTACTTTCTCTTCGCCACTAACCTCTGTTGTTTGTTCACTTTCTTTTTCTGTAGTATTTTTTTCTTCTGCAAGGCCGCATGCTGAAAGTATAAGTATACAAACTGCTAGTAATATCCATGCTGTTTTTTTCAATCTGATCACCATTTCCTTTCAATCATGTTGAATATGTAATAGAGAAAGCCGTGTAAAGAATTTCTACACGGCTTCTGTTGTCTAATTTAAAGTGTACCGCCAGATCCACCATCAATATTAACTGCTGTCCCTGTCACGTACGACGCCGCATCTGAAACTAAAAAAGTAATGACGTTTGCAGCTTCGGTTGTTTCACCAATTCTTCCAAGCGGAATTGACGGCCCGACAACCTTTTTAGAGTATTCTTCCCAAGAAAGCTCCGGTTCCTCATTTAACCAACGCTTTTCTAACTGGTCACTTCGTATTAACCCGATACATACTGTATTTACTCGAATATTATCTTTCCCTAAATCCTTACTCATCGCTTTAGTTAGAGCCATACCGGCAGCTCGACTTACCGTTGTAGGTAATGAAGAGGCAGGTGGTGTTTTCCCTAATACCGCAGTCACGTTTACAATCGCTCCTCCCCCCTCCTTTCGCATATAAGGAATGGCAGCTTTCGAAGTATGTATCGCTCCAAATACCTTTAAATCTAAATCTGTATGCCATAACTCCGTATCAACAGACTCGAAAGGATTCGCTGATGAAGTCCCAGCATTATTTATCAGGATGTCTAATTTTCCATAATGCTCGATAGTTTCTTGAATAATTTTTTGACATTCTTGCTCGTTTGTAATATCGGCAGATACTATTAATACTTCTTTCCCTGTTTCATTTTTTATAAACTTCGCTGCCTCTTCCAATTGTTCTTTCCCACGCGCGCAAATAGTAACAGATGCGCCTTCTTTAACTAACTGTAAGGCTGTATACAAGCCAATTCCTTTACTTGATCCCGTTATTACCGCTACTTTCCCTTTTAGTCCTAACTCCATTTTAGTTCCTCCTAAATTATTATTTTTACTCTCTTATTTATTATAGATTCAATTTTCATATTTCGGGCAGTATTTTCATTTTATTTATGAAACTTGAAAAATATTAAGAGGGACGAGAAGTGATTGGTCACTTTCCGTCCCTCTTTTATTCGTATTCAAAAACTAAACAACCAATCATTTTTAACTTTAAAGTGCTTTCAAACAGGCTGCAGACGACTAGAAAGGGACTTAGCAAAAGGAACAATTTTATTAATATCCTCTAACTTTAAACTTGTTTCTACACCCATTTCCGAGAGCATCAACGCCACTTCTTCAGTAGCCAAATTTCCGGTTGCCCCCGGTGAAAATGGACAGCCACCTAGCCCTCCAATCGAGCTATCAAACTTATCGATTCCAGTTTGCATAGCTGCTAGCGTATTAGCCAATGCCATTTTCCGTGTATCGTGGAAGTGGCCGACAAAAACAGTGTCTGGATATAAGTCTTTCAATCTTGCGAATCGGTCATAAACAATCTTAGGATTCGCGTAACCATTTGTATCACCTATGTCGATTTCATCTGCCCCTAATTCTACAAAACGTCGACAAACATAATTTAACTCTTCAAAAGAAACTTTCCCTTGGTATGGACAAGCAAACGACATGGAAACGTAAGCTCTAGTGAAAATCCCCTGTTGTTTAGCAAGCGCAAACATTTTTTCTGTTTCTAAAAGTGATTCCTCTGTTGTCTTATTAATATTTTTTTGGTTGAACGTTGAACTCGCCCCAATGAATACAGCAATTTGTGGAACATTTGCTTGGATTGCTCGTTCGAGTGCGTTTAAATTTGGAGTTAAGGCTATATACGTAATGCCTAATTCATTGCAATACTGACTGATCTCATCTGCATCAGCCATTTGTGGTACCCATTTAGGGCTTACAAATGCAGCAGTTTCCATACGTGAAAACCCTGCTGCTGCAAGTTGACGGATCAGGTCCTTTTTAGATTCTGTCGAAATTGGATTCGGCTCATTTTGTAACCCATCTCTTGGACCGACCTCAATCAATTCTATTTTCTTAGGAATATTCATCATACACCTCCGATATTAATAAGATCTTGGCATGCCGAGCACATGCTGTGCAACATAAGATAATATTAAGTTTGTCGAAATTGGTGCTACTTGATATAATCTTGTTTCTCTAAATTTCCTTTCCACATCATATTCCTCCGCAAATCCAAAGCCACCATGGGTTTGAAGACAAGCATTCGCCGCTTCCCATGAAGCATCAGCAGAGAGTAATTTAGCCATATTAGCTTCTTTCCCGCACGCTTTTCCTTCATCATACAATCTAGCTGCTTGGAATCTCATTAAGTCTGCCGCTTCTAAATGGACATAGGACTTGGCAATCGGAAACTGAACGCCTTGATTCTGACCAATTGGTCTATTAAAGACTACTCTTTCCTTCGCATACTTGGCTGCGCGATCCACAAACCAATAGCCATCCCCTATACATTCCGCAGCTATTAGAATGCGTTCAACGTTCATACCGTCCAGAATATAAGAAAAACCTTTTCCTTCTTCACCGATTAAATTTTCTACAGGAACTTCCAAATCTTCAATGAAAAGTTCTGTCGTAGCATGATTCATCATCGTTCGAATAGGTTTTATAGTGATACCGTTTCCAACAGCTTCATTCAAGTCAACTAATAATACAGATAAGCCTTCTGTCCGTTTTTTCACTTGATCAATTGGGGTTGTACGGACAAGTAAAAGCATAAGATCCGAATATTCAGCACGTGAAATAAATACTTTTTGCCCGTTTACGATATATTTATCTCCTTTACGAACAGCTACCGTTTTTAATTGGGTAGTGTCTGAACCTGTATTAGGCTCTGTAACTCCAAAAGCTTGTAGTCTTAGAGATCCGTCAGCAATTTTAGGTAAGTATTTTTGCTTTTGCTCTTCAGAACCATGACGTAATAAAGTTCCCATCGTATACATTTGTGCATGACATGCACCTGCATTCGCTCCTGAGCGGTTAATTTCTTCCATAATAATGGAAGCATCTGTAACTGATAATCCTGACCCACCGTATTCTTCTGGAATAAGTGCAGCTAAGAAACCTGCTTCTGATAGAGCGGTTACAAATTCTTCAGGGTATGCGTTCGTTTCATCTAACTTTCTCCAATATTCATCCGGATAATCTTTACAAATCGTTCTTACACTTTGACGAAGCTCTTCTTGAAATTCAGGTGTGCTAATGTGCAATTCAGTAGTTTTCATGTATAAATTCCTCCATTTTTTTGATGTTTTATGAAAAACTTATTTTCCAGCAAATTGAGGAGCACGTTTTTCAACAAACGCTAAAACTCCTTCCAAGCGATCTTCTGTATTTACACAATGATTGTAAAATACGAGCTCCTCTTGTCTTGCTTGCATGTCTTCCATTCCAAATAAAGAATCCACGGCTTTCTTGCAATTTTGAACAGCTATTGGTGCATTTTTTGCTAGCATTTCCGCAAGCTCATACGCCTCATCTAATAGCTGCTCGGAGGTTGTCAGTCGATTAAGTAAACCGGCTTTCTCCGCTTCCTCTGCGGTAACCATTCGGCCGGTACATACCCACTCTTTCGCAACATGGACTCCGACCCTTTTAGGAAGCAATCGTGTTCCACCACCCCCGGGCATAATTCCGCGCGTCGCTTCAGGAAGTCCAAACGTAGCAGTTTGTGCAGCAACGACAAAATCACAATTCAAGACGATTTCAAATCCTCCAGCAAGAGCAAAACCATCGACCGCAGCAATTACAGGTTGTGGTAGATCAGCAATTGCATAGAACATTTCCTCAAACAGTTTATGTTGCGCTTTCCATTCTTCCTCTGTCATCCCATTACGTTCTTTTAAATCGGCACCTGAACAAAATGCTTTCGGATTGCTTGATGAGATTACTACTACTCTCACATCAGATTTAGAGATCGTTTGAAGGGTATTTAATATTTCCGTTGCCATTTCCGTATTAAATGCGTTACGAGCTTCTGGGCGATTAAATTTAATTACAGCGATTTGTTGGTTTGTTCCAGTTCTACTAATTTGTAAATAAGTCATTTTTCCACTTCCTTCAGATTATTTAAAGAATGAACATTTATTCCTAATTTATTTTATCGAATTTTAAGAAAATTCTTCTGATAATTAAATTGACGTTAGCCCCAATAGAGTGTAAAACTATACTAGACTATACAATTCCAACAACCTGGGGGGATTAATGTGGATATAACGCAATTACATTACTTTATTGTTGCTGCAGAGCAAGAACATATGACAAGAGCTTCAGAAATTTTAGACTTGTCGCAATCTGCTTTAAGTCGCTCCATAACATCTTTAGAAAAAGAGTTAGGCGTTCCTTTATTTGATCGAAAAAACAGAAAGGTCTTGTTAAATAGATATGGAAAAGTATTTTTAAAGGATGCCAAAAAAATTGTGGGTCAAGTAGAAATTTCAAAATCAAATCTATCTCAACTTATTCATCCAGATTTCGGTAATATTTCTATTTCATTTGTTCATAGCTTGGGATTAAACTATATTCCTTCATTATTAAAGGAATTTCAACTTGCAAATCCTGGTCATACAATTACATTAAATGAAGACAAAGCCCCTTTAATTGTTAAAGATTTACTAACAAATGAAGCTGATTTAGGGTTTGCGACCCAATACCAATCTTTTTCCGATTTAGACTATAATCCCATTTTCAAAGAGAAAATCGTGTTAATCGCCTCTAGCCAACATCGGTTCTCCCAAATGAAACATATTCAGCTAGAAGAGATTGAGCAAGAGAACTTCATCCATTACAATGCGGATACTGAATTGAGAAAATTAATCGATTCTATATTCTTAAAATACAATGTAGATATTCATATTGCCTATGATGGATTGGAAATTAATAGTATCATTGGCTTGGTTTCATCCAATATGGGCATCGCACTTGTACCAGAATCCGTCGTTCAAAATTTCAATGATATAAAAATAATTCCCATTTTAGATTTGAATATCGATCGAACGATATACTTAATACATAAAAAAGAAGGATATATGTCAAAAGCCGTTCTTTTCTTTAAAGATTTTATTTTTTCCTATCATGAAAAATAAATAAAATGGAATGATCAATTACGCTTTTCGCGTAATTGATTTCAGCCTTCTTGCTGGTCGATATAATTCCTCCCCTCACTTACTAACAAACCATTCAATACCTCTGCCAGTTACTTTTTACCACAAAGGAATACTTCTTATTACTAATTATAGAGTTCCTCTCTTTCAAAAGACAAAGCAAATTACACATCATATCTATGTATAATGCGCATAATTCGGATTGTTCTGAATACTAAAGCATTCTTTTTTGATCAAACTAGTTCGATGTGGAAATCTGATTGAGAGAGTCTTTATTGATAACTTGCTTGTTGTTGCTCTTGATCGTTTTCTGTCTTCTATACTTGTTAAAAAAACAAAATTGCAAATGCAACTTTCTTTGGCCGATTAGCTCCTATGAACAATAAAATGGAATAACGCACTTTATAGGGAAACTGCGCGGTAAGGAACTATGCCATACATGTATGTAAACGATTTACTCAGATTGGATTGGATTAGAGTAAGTTAGCAATACCTCTTTTGAACTCTAGATTTAGTTATTAATAAATTATCTAGACCAAAGTAATTAGTAGACGCATTTGAACACTTTGCTGTTACTGATTATTTACATGCACTTTACACTAGCTAGATATTTCGAAACTATAATATAGATTGAACAGTGTCTGTTCATTTAGGGGGAATTAGTAAAATGGCAATTGAAGATCATGATTACGGAGAATTATTTTCCTATATATTAAAAGAGCGAGCAATCCAAACAGTCTTTCAACCTATTATTTCGCTGCATAGTGGACAAATCTATGGTTACGAAGCGTTATCAAGAGGGCCTGCGAATACAGTATTACATAACCCGGAAATGTTATTTGATTATGCATTAAAAAATGGACAGCTTTGGGAGCTTGAAAACTTATGTCGAGCAAATGCTTTGAAATGCGCGCATGATTTAAAAGCGGAAGGAAAATTGTTTTTAAACGTTAATCCTAATATTATGAACGACTCTAAATTCAAGCAAGGTTTCACTAAAGAATATTTATCTAAGTTTCACATGGATGCAGATAGCATTGTATTTGAAATTACAGAAAGAGAAGCGATTAACAATTTAAAAGATTTTATCAGCACAATCGATCATTACAAAAACCAATATTATCAAATTGCAGTAGATGACGTAGGAGCGGGTTATTCGGGGTTAAATGTTATTACGGATGTGCGCCCGCATTATATGAAACTGGACATGAAACTTATTCGGGATATTGACCGGGACCGAACGAAACAATTACTAGTGAGTTCTTTAAGTGAATTTGCAAATTACTCTCAAATAAATATTATCGCCGAAGGAATAGAAACAAAGGACGAGCTTCGTACATTAATTGATATCGGGGTGCATTTTGGACAAGGCTATTTTATACAAAAACCAGCGACACAATTATATCCAGTACGTGAGGAAGTTAAAACAATCATCAAAGCAGAAGTTTCTAGAAAGAATCGCGTTAGTAGAAACCGTTTAACGGATACTTCTATCGAACAAATAGCGACTCCGTTAAAGACCATTCCCAGTCAAATGCCTATTTCTAAGGTAAGCAATTTAATGGAAGCTAACGATTTACTCCCTGGTTTTTGTATTCAAGATGACAATAAATTGATCGGCGTTATAACTAGAAATAAACTGCACCTCAAGTTTAGCGGCCCATATGGATATAGTTTATATAACAAAAAGCCAATCGCTGCGATCATGAGCCGTAACTATATGAAAGTAGATGCAGAAACCCCGATAGATGTAGTAGCAAAAATAGCAATGAAAAGAGATCCGCTTCATTTGTATGATTTCATAACTGTGACGAAAGATGATCAGTATTTCGGTGTTGTGACAGTAAAAGATCTGCTCGAAAAAAGTATGCAGCTAGAAATAGACTACGCCAAGCATTTGAATCCGCTTTCTGAGTTGCCTGGTAATCTGATGATCGAGCAGCAGCTACAAAGCTGTATGGACGCAGATACAAATATGACTGTTTTATATTTCGATATTGATAATTTTAAGCCTTATAATGATGTGTATGGATTTGAAAAAGGAGATAAAGTCATTATGCATTTAGCAGAGATTATTGAGAATAGCTGCCCGCTTGATGGATTTGTAGGTCATATTGGTGGGGATGACTTCCTTTTAATAACGGCGGCTTCCAAAAGTAAACAGCTTTGTGAAAAAATTATTGAGGAATTCGATAAATCCGTGGAACAATTCTATCATACTCAGGATTTTTTAAAAGGATATATCATGTCCAAAAATAGACACGGAATCGAGGAATCATTTCCACTTCTAACTATTTCTATCGCAGGAGTGTCTAATAAAAATACTCAATCTATTTATGAACTGTCCGAGCTTGCAAGCCAGATTAAGAAACAATGCAAACAAATCCCTGGCAGTAACTATTTATTGCAGGAACCGAATGCCGTTGTTACCATGAAAGGTTAACATTTAACTTTTAAACATGCTATGATAGTTGTATACATAGTTTGTACGGAGGGAATTGTATGACAACCGTTTTTATCATTGGGGCACTTACGTTTATCATTATACTTGCGCTTAGCATCTATACTGTTAACAAAGGCTATGCATATAAGCATACAATTGATGAACGTCCAGCTAAACAGGATGAATCTACAGAAAAAACGCATCGCCCATAAGGCGAATGCGTTTTTTATTGTCCAGACTTCAGCGCCTTGCTCCTGCGCACAGCTCGTCGCAGAAGAACGTTCCCCCTAGGGTCAAATGGGAAAAAACTGCTCCTGCGCAAGCTCGTCGCAAACAAAATCGCTTGTGGTGACTGAGGAGCTGCCTCCTTGGCCCGCACGATGCGGGTTATGTCTGCTTTGCCACAGGATGTGGCGTAGTTTGCAGACCTACCACGTACCCATTTGGTTGTCGAGGTAGAAATAGGCGCTTGCGCTTTTCTTAGTTCTTCACTTTTTCTTTTTTGATTTGTTTACTACGTAATTGTCCACATGCTGCATCAATATCCGTTCCTTGTTCCATGCGAACTCCACAGTTAATTCCGTGATTTTTCAGCGTTTGGAAAAAGGCACTGATTGATTTTTCAGAGCTACGTTGGTATTGTCCATGCTCGTCTACTGGATTGTATGGAATCAGATTGACGTACGATAGATGACGTTTGTTTTCGAGTAGCTTCGCTAGTTGCTGCGCTTCTTCCACATGGTCATTTACGTCTTTTAGTAAGATGTATTCAAATGTAATACGGCGATTTGTTTTTTCTAAATAATAATCTACTGCTGCCATTACTTTTTCAATTGGGAATGCTTTATTGATCACCATGATTTTTGTACGTAATTCATCATTTGGTGCGTGTAATGATACTGCAAGATTTACTTGAATATTCTCGTTTGCAAAGTCCATAATTTTTTTCGCAAGTCCACTTGTCGAAACGGTAATATGACGAGCACCGATAGCTAGACCTTTTTGATCGTTGACAGTGCGTAAGAAACTCATCAGGTTTGTATAGTTATCAAATGGTTCTCCGATACCCATAACAACGATATGACTTACACGCTCGTCTTTTTGCATTTGGTCTAAATGCTGTTGCACTTTCATAATTTGTCCAACAATTTCGCCTGCGTCTAAATCACGATTTTTCTTAAGTAATCCACTTGCACAGAAACTACAGCCGATGTTACAGCCGACTTGAGTTGTTACACAAACTGATAAACCGTATTTAAAACGCATTAGTACTGTTTCGATTAAGTTGCCGTCTTGCATTTCAAATAGGAATTTAATCGTACCATCCGCTGATTCTTGTTTTACAGATTCTTTTAGCGTTTGGATCACAAAGTTTTCTTTTAATATTTCTAAACATTCTTTGCTTACATTAGTCATGTCATCAAAACTTTGTACTCGTTTAATATATAACCAGTCCCAAACTTGTTCGGCACGATATTTCTTTTGTCCATGTTCTAATAACCATTCTATTAACTGGTCTCTTGTTAGACCATATATTGATTTTTTCATTTTTAGCCCTCATTTCATCCGTATACAATTCGCCTATTATACCCCAATTGTTTACATACGACAACTTATTATAACGGAAATGAACGATAAAAGAAATCATTTTGTTTACTCGTGAAATTTTTCGATATCAGTAGATTAAAAAATAGTGGATTAATTGTAATTTAGCTTGAATAGAATAATAAGAGATTTTTCATTCAGTGAATTTACAAGGGGTTGATTAAAATGGCTAAAAGGATTAGAAGGATTGTTAATAAAAGAGTACGCAAAGGGCTATTAAAGTTGGGATTACTCATCGTCGGAATTTACGCTTTTTTACCTACTTATCTTTTAGAATCAAATATACAAAATTATGAGAACGATTCGGAGAAGGATTTTGCAGCGTATGCATTAGAAACGACTGCAGACATATTTAGTAACACGCTGGAACAGTCATTGATCGTTTCATATGCAATTGAATCGATTGAGGAAGTGGAAGGTGAACCACTGTCTTCCGTCATTATTGCTTATACTGCTTTTGGACTTCCTTACGCTGAAATTATTGTTAACGAAAACGTCGCATACGTAAACAAAAAGCTACTGTTTCAAAAATAGGCAAGTACAGGCCCCATATCTACGCTAGTAGTCATGGGGCCTGCTTAACATCAGTCTTGCTCTACTTCATTTTCTCGGATCCAGTCACTATAACTTCCTACATATAATTTTACATTAGAATAACCAGCCTCTTTTAATCCGGCATATAGTGGTGCTGCAGTAACGCCGCTTCCGCAATATGCGATGACCGGCTTGTTTTTATCCGTTACATGCTGCATCTGTTCTGCAAGCATTTCCTTTTCTAAAAACTTGCCACCTTCTTTCAACTGCTCCCAATCAAAATTAACGGCAGTCGGAATATGCCCGGCAATAGGATCAATTGGTTCACTTTCTCCTTTAAAACGAAAAGCCGCACGAGCATCTACAAGCTGTCCCTCTAGCTCTCCTGCTACTACTTTCTTTACATCTTCCACATCGAGATAAATAGCATCATTCCAATTTGGTTCTGTATCGGAAAGAGATATCTCGGGCTCTTCTTTTGAAATTGGGAATAACCCTTTCACCGCCTCATATCCTTCACGCAATACATACACATTCGTAAATCCAGCCCATTCCAGTAAAAAGTACGCTCTTAACGCAAACGGAGAAGCACCTTGATCATAAACAATAATAGCGTCATCTAGTTGAAGTCCCGCTTGTCTGCATAGCTCTGTCATTTTGTCTTTTGAAATCATCGGATGACGACCCTTATTACTTGTCATATCGGATAAATCCTGTTCGAGATCCCAGTAAATTGCCCCTTCTAAATGACCTTCTTTATACATATTTGGACCTGCCGTTTTATTGGCTAAATCAAATCGTGTATCGATGAAACGTACTTTTTCCGGCTGTACATCTTCCCAATTAATAAAAACGTTCGTCATATAACTCGCCCCTTTAGTTTGAAATTATAGCATACAGTTCTTTCCATTTTGCTAGCATTTCCTCTTGCTCTAATAGTGAACGCTCAGCATCTAACTGACTAATCGAATCGTTTAACCATTTCAAACGAACTGCTTCCGCTTCCATATCAGCATATTGCTCTGCCCACTTAAAAAGTCGCCCTTGTTGCTCGTTTAGATAGCTTTCCGCTTCCACTTTTGTTTGTTCGGAAAGAGAGTCACGCAATTTTTCTTTGTCGTTTTTCTCGAAAAAGGATTTGTTGTTTTTATACAAGGATTTTACTTGTTCATATTTTTGAATATGCTGGAATGGGCCTTCAAAGTCCAGTAAATCTTGATTTTCAAATTCATGTGGCGTGTAGGTAAAGCTTGGATTCCAGTCTTTTAACACGCGCATCTCTTCTTTTTCTAGCTCCGTCATTTGTTTTTGGATAAATTGCAATAAACGGAAGTTGGTTACACGTAACTCTTGTTCGATATCAAAACGCAGCATATTTAATATATCTTTCAATGCGATTTCGAGAGCGACATTGGCTGACCTGTTTGAAAATAAGGACGGGTTATACGCTTCCTTAAAAAATTCATTGAAACGGTAATAGACTCTTTGCAATAAATAGTAAAGCAATGTTTCCAGCTCCTGCTTCGCTTCTTTTGCAATTAATGCGCCTTTAGAATTGGTGTAACGCTTACGAATATTTTGTTCTAACGTGCGTAATTCTCCTAGCCTTTCATCCTTCCTAGCTAAGTTCATTTCTGTTTGTTCAATCATCTGGTGCAATTTCATTTGTTGACGCGTTGTTTCTTCTTCCAATGTCGTTACTGCCATTCGTTTCAAATCATGTGCTAAGAATTGATAAAATGCTTCTTGGAATTGGAACATTCCTTCATGTAACGGAGCATTCGTTTGTTTTTCATGTAAGGCTTGTAGGCTTGAAACACCATATACCCGAGGGAATCTGATGCCAAATCTTTGTAACTCACCTTGCACATAATTTTTGACAAGCGCTTCCTCCTCCTCATTTGCGGCAAGATCGATCGCGTTGACGACGAAGAACATTTTATCTAACTCAAAGGAATCCTTCACTCGACCAAGCTGAATTAAAAATTCCCGGTCCGCTTTTGCAAACGCATGATTGAAATACGTCACAAACAGAACGGCATCTGCATTTCGAATATAGTCAAATGCAACACCAGTATGTCTAGCGTTAATCGAATCGGCTCCTGGTGTATCAACTAATGTAACACCAAGTCTTGTTAACTCACAGTCATAATAGAAATCGATAAAATCTACAAAGCAGCTGCGAGATTCTTCCGCGACAAAGCGATGAAATTCTTCCGCATCTACACGTAACGTTTGCCCAAGATTTGCTTCGAATTCTGCAAACCCTTTATGAAAGGCTACGATAAATGATTTATGAACCTCTTCTGCTACGGATTGCTCTTTTATAGTTGGCGCTTTTTCAAAAGCTTCTTTCAATGAGGAAACCGTCACACCAAGCATACTATAGGCAAATTGGACATCCTCTAATAGCTGCTGCTTTGTTTTTAACGTCACATCTGCTGTATTATGAGGATGGTCCTTTGTAACTGGTTGAATTTTATTGATCGCAGCAGTCGTTGGATTTGGCGATACTGGCAATACATTTTCTCCCATTAATGCATTGGAGAAACTAGACTTACCAGCACTAAAGGCTCCAAATAACGCAATTGTAAACTGTTGATGCTCCACTCTACTTGCTTTTTTCTTCAAATAACTTGCCGCTTCTTTAAATGCAGGAAGCTGTCCGATTGCTTCTGCCATTTTGTTGGCTCTTCTAAGTACAGCTTCTTGAGAGAAATCCACTTCTTTCACTTCTTGCTGCTTTTCTTCTATTACTTGTACAACGTTTTCTTCTATCTCTTGCTTAGTTTCATCATATTCCGTAATAGCATTTTCAAATGCAATTCGTTCTTTCTCCCATTCGATGAGTAGGGAATCCCGTTCCTTCCGAATAGCAAGTGAAGGAGTTTTGATTTCCTTTGTAAATGCCTGCAATTTGTCTTCCATTTCTTCTATTGTATGAATGGCCAGCAATTTCTTATTTAATTGAAGAATTTTCTGCTCTACTTTTTCGTTTTCTTCCATTGGATGTTCATTTATTTGTTTCGCCATTTCAATCTTCCAACTATCTGTTTCCCTTACGAAAAATCGATTGATCGCATCTTGTACACGGTTGGCAAAATGGAGTATTGCATCTCCAGAAGTATTCGCACCTTCATGAAGTGATTCTTTTATAATGGATATTGGTAATGGAAAAGTTGTATTCTCTATTTCAAGTGCTTTTTCATCTGAGAGTAACGACACATTTTTTAGCATATGTTTCATCAACTGTTTTAAATGGGAAGTAATATTTGTCTCTACAATCTTTTCTAACAGGTCGCTCGCTACTTGCAAGCGAGTTGCTCTTTCCTCTTCGGTTTTCTTTTTACTGTTGAAAAATCCTACTTTAAATGAGCTTTGCATCGCTTCCGCATATATTTTAAGCGCTTCTCTCATTTCATAAGGCATGACGGAAGCATTTTGTAAAAGCGATTTTCGACCCTCTTCGAATTCAGTTTTCCAAAGACCTGCATCTTGCAATTTTACATGCGTTTCGGATAGCTCTAATTGTTTTTTTAACTCTTCTTTGTTTTCCCATTCTCCTCTTGTCAGCTCTTCTTCGAAAGTTTCGAAGCATGTTTCTTTTTCATCTTCCAAGAAATGCATATGTTCATCTTCTAGTTTCTTAAGCGTGCTTTTCGCAGAAGTGATAAACAGCTCTTCTTTATGATCAATGGAATGCTGCACGATATGCTGAACCTTCGGAAAATCATTATGTATAAATGCTTTGTCTTTTAAAGAAGTAAAAAATATATCCTTTGGCTCCACTGACCAAGCGAGAAACGCATTGGCTACCGATTGTTTAAATGCTTCAAAGGAAAGCTCTTCTTCTCGATGTTTATCCACTTGGTTTACGATCAGATACACATTTTCATTATAATGAAGTAATTGCTTTGTAAATTGGAAATTAAGCTCGGATTGGACATGATTATAATCCATTACATAAAATACGATATCAGCTAAATGGAGTGCAGATTCAGTTGAAACTCGGTGCGCATCATCTGTAGAATCTACTCCAGGTGTATCCATCACACTAATACCTGCAGGTAACCCTGAAGATTTATGACCAATTTCAATTTGAGAAACTTGGCTGCCATCCTTGGAATATTTTTTTACTAACCCAATATCATATTCACCTGAGAATTTAACAGGAGCTTGATCAACAAAGTGAACAAGTGCATAATTTTCTGCAGTTTTTTGAACGGTAACTATGTTTGCAGAAGTAGGTATTGGGCTTGTTGGTAACAGCTGTTCTTCTACTAACGCATTGATCATGCTCGATTTTCCTGCGGAGAAATGCCCTGCAAAAGCAATGGTGAAAGTCCCTTGCTCTAATTTCTGCGCAAATAGTTTTGCCTTCGCAAATCGTTCTTCATCTTGTTGCTCGTGAAATAATGCAGCTAGTAATGCGTTTTGTTCTTTAATGTTATGTAATTCATCTGAATTGACCATTTGAAAAAACTACTCCTTTATATTTCGACAATATAGTTTATATCATAGCAGAAAATGTTCCAAAAATAGACCCCATTTGTATGGACAAAGAAGATTGTTTAGCTCAGACACTTTAAAAGCAGTACCAAATGTTTTAGAAAAAGGGCTTTGTGGAAAGATAAAGATACGGGTATCTGAAATTAGTTTTAACGCATACTTATATATCGTTTCAACTATACCCAAAATTATATGAAAGAGAGGAGTTTCAAAATGAGTTTAACTCCTAAGCAAAGAATTGAGTTACATGGCTTTAATAACCTTACTAAGACTTTAAGCTTTAATATGTATGATATTTGCTATACGCGTTCAAAAGAAGAGCGAGAAGCTTATATTGACTATATCGACGAACAATATAATGCGGATCGTTTAACCGAAATTTTAACGAAAGTGGCAGATATTATTGAGGCGAATGTTTTAAATATTGCCAAGCAAGATTATGAACCGCAGGGAGCAAGTGTCACTATTTTAGTTTCGGAAGGACCTGTTGATGATACTCCCGTCGATTCTTTTAAAGAATCACCAGGACCGTTACCTGAATCAGTCGTCGGTCATCTAGATAAAAGTCATATAACTGTTCATACTTATCCGGAATATCATCCGGATGAAGGAATTAGTACCTTCCGTGCGGATATTGATATTTCCACTTGCGGTGAAATTTCTCCTTTAAAGGCATTAAATTACTTGATTCATTCATTTGAGACGGACGTCATGGTAATGGATTATCGGGTACGTGGCTTTACTAGAGATGTAACAGGTCATAAGTTATTTATCGATCATGATATCAATTCTATTCAAAACTATATTCCCGAAAGCTTACAGGAATATTATCAAATGATTGATGTGAATGTATACCCAGAAAATATTTTTCATACAAAATGCAAGCTAAAGAAATTTGACCTAAATAATTATCTTTTCGGATACCGAGAAGACGAGTTAACAGAGGAAGAAAAAACAGCTATCACCAAAAAATTGAAAACCGAAATGGATGAAATTTTTTACGCTAAAAACATGGCAAGAACAGAAGAAAAGTATTAAAAAAAGACTGTAGTCAACCCCGATTTTCTCAGGGCTTGTCTACAGTCTGATTATTTTTCTAGATTTACTTAAGCTTCATCGCTTCCGAAATAATTTTTGGCAGGTCTGTATTGTCGTGGAATCCTACAAATTTATATGATTGCGGACCGAATGCAAAAACAGGAACAGGCGCTGCAGAATGGCCGTATCTAGTCCAGCCAATACCTGCACGTTCACTTAACACTTTATTAATAGCAGGCTTTGCATCTTCTGCTTGTTGAATAGTTCTTTCTTCCTCCACTGATAATTCAAGTCCAGTATATTCTAAAATGACCTCTTTTACATTTAAACGGTCTTTGTTTAATTGGCTAGCCATGAAGCCACCAGTAGCTGTTACATTTTTAAGAATAGCGGCTGCAGCATCAGATGAAGTAGCTGAACCAACTGACATACCGCCAGTCTCATGATCTCCAGCGACAATTACTAATGTTTTGCCATCTTGTTCTGCAAATTCAATCGCTTCCTGCACTGCTTCTTCAAAAGCTTTTGTATCATGCATTGCGTATCCAGCATCGTTTTCCTCGCCTGCCCAGTCTATTTGGCTTCCTTCTACCATTAAGAAGAAACCATCTTTATCTTGATTTAGAGCATCGATTGCTGTTTCAGTCATTTCTGCCAAGCTAGGCTCTTCAGTTTCCGCTCGATCAAATTCAGGAGCTAGTGCTCCGTCTGCAAATAGACCAAGTAATTTATCGCCTTTTTCTACATTTATGCTTTTTGCATTCCCTAATTGTTCACGTGTTTCAACAAATTCAAATCCTTTTTCTTGTGCTTCATCGATTAAGTCTAATTCCGTTTGCTTGCCCCCTTCTGAAACAGGTACAAAATTATTTTTACCACCGCCTAAAATTACATCTACACCGCTTTCTTGGATGTATTGGCGAGCAATTTCTGTTTCATTACTACGATGTTCTACATGTGATGCAAAACTAGCCGGAGTTGCATGTGTAATTGTAGAGGTTGCAACTAGGCCGGAAGATTTCCCTGCTTCCTCTGATGCTTCCAGAATTGTCTTCACCTTATTCCCTTCTGGATCAAATCCAATAACACCATTGTTTGTTTTAACGCCAGCTGCCATTGCCGTACCAGCAGCTGCAGAGTCTGTAATATCAGCGTTTGCTGAGTATGTAGTATACATTCCTTTAATATGTGAATCCCATACTGCTTCTTGTCCTTTAAAAATACGGTAATTTGCTGCATGATTTGCTCCAAATCCGTCAGGGATCATATAAATAACATTTTCTACAGGTCCGTTCTCATTCATTTTGACTTTTGAAGTATTAACCTCTTTTTTTGCAGCATCTGCATTGCTTAAACCTACTCCCGAAAGGACAAGTCCGGTACTTAGTGCGATAAAGCCAACTTTTTTAAACATGAAAATCTCTCCTCAAAATATTATTTTTGTTGCTATTAATAGTTTATTAGGTACGTATTAACAGCAAATTAAGGAGCGGTAAATGTTTAATGACAAATTTTTATCCTTTATACCTACATAATCTTATTTTAATAACCGAAATTCATTACTAAAGAATCTGCTATTAGGGATATTTAGTAAGATATTATATTCACTAATAAAATTAGTGATTTTTTTCTTAACAAAATTTACATTTGAAATTTATAAAAAATCGACTTAAATGCCTCTTTTGATTTAAATCGTAGAATTATTTTGGTTGTGGGGCTATAGAACGTAACACATAGGCTGTTATACCACTAAATAACAAAACAGAAGAACCAATGAATAGTGCTAGCATATAAATCATCCTCCCTACATTTGAAAACCATTCTCATTTACAACATAACACATTATTTCACTACTTTCTACAATTTCTATTCTTTTTCCCGCTTTTTCATGCTAAAATTGTACTATCTATATGTTAAGGATGGGGAAAAAATGAGTGCTTCAAAGCATATACAAACAATATTAAATGGAACAATCCAATCATTAAAATCAGTTATCCCTCTTTCGATGGATATAAAGTCCCCTTCTCTTATGGTACAACCTTTTGAGCAAACAGAAATGAGTGTACTAATAGGAATTATTGGTGATATTAAAGGTCGAATAATAATAGATTCTACTTCTAATGGTTTCTCTAAAATCGGAGCTACTATGTTCGGAATGCCTTTAGAAGGAGAGATGCTCGAATCATTCACTGGAGAATTAGGTAATATGATTGCTGGCAACTTATGTACGACGGTAGTGGCAAATGGAGTGGAAATTGATATTACTCCCCCTACCGTTATAGTTGGGACATCTAGATTATTCGGATTTCAACATGCTTTCCAATTACCAGTTGAAATTGCGGATGTTGGCGAAATAACGATTATTTTAACGATTGATGAATAGTAAGCAAACAAAAGAACTTCCTTTTAAAGGAAGTTCTTTTTTTATTGGTTAAAAACTATAGAAGGTTTTGAGAGACTACTAAGCAAATTGCTCGTCTTCGTGCATGGCACCCTACAATAAGTATAACCATCTTATTGATCTTGGAAGGCTGTCTAATAAAAATGCGTCAAAATTATGCGCAACATTGTAGGGCATTCACACAACATGAGGTTCGATTTTTAAAATTTATTAATAATGCGCCATTGTCAACCTTGTCTCGTTCAAAGGAGATTGTTATTTAGGAGCGGATTGCTTTCATTGACTTGATTAATTGTCCTTAATCATTAACTGGATAATAAAGCAGTTGAGATTCTTCCTATTAGAGAGTTACCGAGTCGTAAGCCAAGCAAACTGGCTATAACAGATCAATTAGTACAGTCTGTCGCTTTTCGCCGTTTATTGTAAGTGAATTTACAAATAATGGGATTTGAAAGAATATGCATAATCAAATAAACAATCAACTTCCTTTGATCTTCTCTGTAGGCTAATTCTTCACATTTAGTTCACACAATCGGTTGTAATGTGTGACTTTTATCACATCATCTATTTAAAAATGTATTTATGATATGACTATACAAGAACAAAATTTGGAGGTGTATAAAATGTCGAAAAAACGTGAGAAAGAACCAGATTTAAAAGGTACACTTTATTCGGTTGGTGTTCTTGGCGCATTTATTATAATCACATGGTTTATGGCATTTTATTTATTTATTGATCGATTTTAATTTATTGGAGGTTTGAAGCTATGCATATTCATAAATATGAAAAATGGTGGCTCACATTTGGAATTAGCTCACTTGTTTTATTTTTAGTTGTTGTTGGATTTAGTGCTTTCCATTACGGTTCCCATCCGCCAAGTGCAAAAGTTTACGTGGATCCTGAGCGGGTCGATGAGATTGCACCATTTAATAATCCGGGAGTTCATAAAGTAGAAGGAAAAGATTGGGATTACGAGGTTGTCTTTGTTGCTTCGGCATTTTATTATAATCCACCTGAAATTGAAGTCCCACTCGGGTCTACCGTTAAGTTTATTGCAACAACGAAAGATGTAGTACATGGTTTCCAGGCAGCTGGAACAAATATTAATATGATTTTGGAACCTGGCTATGTATCTGAATATATAACAACTGTTGATAAAGCAGGAGAATATTTAATATTATGTAACGAATATTGCGGGGTTGGACATTCGTCCATGACGTCCATGCTAAAGGTGGTAGAGTAAAATGGCAACTGTAGCTGAAAGAGCAAAAGATTTAGTAAAAGTAGATAGAAGAGATGGTAAATTAGCTCTGGCACATATTTACGTCGCCTTCATCGCATTAGCGATTGGTGGACTTTGCGGTCTATTACAAACATTAGTACGGTCTGGTACATTTACACTTCCTTGGGGAATTGGCTATTATCAAATTTTAACTGTTCACGGTGTATTACTCGGACTTGTATTAACAACTTATTTCATTTTTGGTTTCCAAATTGCCGCTGTCAGCAGAACATCTGGCACATTGACAGATAAACAACGTATGTTAGGTTGGGTCGGCTTTTGGGTAATGACCATTGGTACTATCGCCTCTGCAACAATGGTTCTGCTTAACCAAGCATCTGTGCTTTATACTTTTTATGCACCACTCCAAGCTCATTGGATTTTCTATGCAGGCTTGGCATTAGTCATTGTTGGTTCATGGATCGGCGGAGCTGGTCAAATTGGTAAATATATAGAATGGCGCAAAGCGAATCCTGGACAATCGAGTCCCCTACTTACTTTTATGGTAGTAGTTAACTTGTCTATGTGGATCGTATGTTCACTAGGAGTGGCAGTGGAAGTATTATTCCAACTACTCCCTTGGTCTTTAGGATGGGTAGATAAAGTAGATGTACTGCTTTCCCGTACACTGTTTTGGTACTTCGGTCATCCACTCGTTTACTTCTGGTTATTACCGGCTTATATGGTTTGGTATGTAGTCATTCCAAAAGTTATTGGCGGAAAAATTTTCTCTGATGCACTTGCTAGATTATCCTTTATGTTGTTTTTGTTATTTTCAATTCCAGTAGGATTTCACCATCAATTAGTGGAGCCTGGAATTAGTTCTTTCTGGAAGTTCCTACAAGTAGTATTAACATTAATGGTTGTTATTCCTTCTTTATTAACAGCGTTCTCCATGTTTGCTACTTTTGAAATTAGAGGGCGAGCTTTAGGCGGAAAAGGTATTTTAGGCTGGTTCAAAAAATTGCCATGGGGTGATGCACGCTTCCTTGTACCGTTTATCGGGATGGCTGCTTTTATACCCGCAGGTGCGGGTGGTATTATTAACGCTTCTCACCAAATGAACCAATTAGTTCATAATACCATCTGGGTAACGGGGCATTTCCATTTAACTGTTGCCACTACAGTTGTGTTAACATTTTTTGGAGCTGCTTATTGGTTAATTCCCCACCTTACTGGTCGAGTTTTAACGAAACAAATGAACAAGCTTGCAATTATTCAAGCAATCGTTTGGGCGTTCGGTATGTCCATCATGTCAGGAGCGATGCATATCGTTGGACTATTCGGCGCACCAAGACGTTCAGACTTCTCTACTTATGGAGGATCTGCACAAGCAGCTGAGTGGATTCCGTATCAAATTGCACAAGCGGTCGGTGGTACTATCCTATTTATCGGAATCGTGTTAGTTCTTTATATCGTTGCAAATTTACTTTGGTTTGCTCCTAAAGGAGAAACAGAATTCCCAGTTGGTGAGATTTCGGAAAATGCTGAGAAAACACCAATGGCATTGGAAAACTGGAAAATATGGCTGACAATTTGTATCGCATTGATATTGTTCGCTTATACCGTTCCAGTAATCGATATGATTCAAAATGCACCTCCAGGATCAAAAGGATTTAAATTGTGGTAATGATAAAAACGCTTGGTTTTTTTTACCAAGCGTTTTTATATGCAAACTAATCTGCTATTAGCCTAAACCTAAAGCATCCACTCTCACTTGTCTTACTTGCAGTACTTTTAGTGTAAGATCCACTACGATTTTCTCACGTAAAACACTAAACGATTCACCTACATTTGCAGGACATGGTGAAAAATCAAGCTCAAAGAAATCAGCACTTATTAATTCGCAATATGGCTGCTCATTATAATAGACATTATTTTCAAAGAAGAATTTATCCAAACGTGGGGTATGACCGTTTTTCGGATTAATAAACCGTGATCTGCTTTCGGATGAAGACCCAATTATCGGGAAAACAAAAAATTCCCCAGGAGTTAATTCTGCAAAACCAGAAAATGGTACAGTAGCAATTCGATCACGAATAACGCCATTACAATTCGAAGTAGCATATTCTATATCCTTTCGAATATACCCTTCTACAAACAATTTAGCTCTTGTAACTGTACGAATATTACCATCACATGGATCCGTTCCAAAACGTACAGGAATTAGTTTACATTGCGTGAGAAAGACATCTTTAAACACTCGTTTAATTTCACTTGCTGGTGGATTAAGGGGAATATTCGCTTCTACTACGATTTGAAGTGTAGTTTCTGCTAATACAACAGGAATTTTAATGATTGGATTAACATTTGATGGAACTAAACAAGGTGTTGCTACTTCATCAGCTAGAGGTGTTAATGTCACTGCCTCAACCGGGCATGGGTTAACAATTGGACACTCTCCATTACTCATACTATTTTGTTCACTCATTAAAATCACCTCCTCTCCTCTTTTGCAGTTTATTATCAATCATTTGATTGGAAATACTGCTCGTTCAGTCTATAGTATGCGGTTTATCACTTACTCTCTAAGCTATTGTAATTGGTATTGTAAATAATATTTGTTATAAAGTTCCTATCATTGGTTTGTTCAAAAAGCATAACTAGAATCTAATAGAGAAAATTAAGAACATTATTAAAACGCTTGGTTTTCACCAAGCGTTTTTATATAAACCAATCTGCTGGAGCTAGTCTTTTGAATGATGTTCTCCCAAACCTAAAGCATTAACTCGCACTTGTCTTAATTGTAATACTTTAAGAGTTAGATCAACTACAATCTTTTCACGTAAAGTATCAAATGATTCACCTACACCTGTTGGACATGGTGAAAAATCAAGTTCAAAAAAATCAGCACTTACTAACTCGCAATATGGCTGCTCATTATAAAAAACATTATTTTCAAAGAAGTATTTATCTAAACGTGGAATATCACTGTTTTTCGGGTTAATGAATCGGGATCTGCTTTCGGAAGAACCTCCTATTGTTGGGAAAACAAAAAATTCTCCAGGAGTTAATTCTGCAAAACCAGAAAATGGAACAGTAGCAATTCGATCGCGAATAAATCCATTACAATTTGTTGTAGCATACTCAATATCTTTGCGGATAAATCCTTCTACAAACAATTTTGCTCTCGTTACTGTACGAACATTACCTTCACATGATTCCGCACCAAAACGTACAGGGACAAGCTTACATTGCGTGATAAAAACATCTTTAAACACTCGTTTAATTTCACTTGCTGGTGGGTTAAGCGGAATATTCGCTTCTACAACAATTTGAAGAGTCGTTTCTGCTAATACAACAGGAACTTTAAGGATTGGATTAAGATTTGCTGGAACTAAATTAGGTCTTGCTACTTCATCAGATAGAGGTGTTAGTGTCACAGCATCAACCGGACACGGACGAATAATGGAACAATCTCCACTATTTGTAATATTTTGTTCACTCATCAATATCACCTCCTTTCAAATTCTCTATTTTCAGTGCTCACTCACTTGAACAAACACAATATTTATCTTATAGTATGCGGTTCATCTCTTTAGTCTCTAAACTTTTGTAATAGGTAATGTCTTTTTATTTTGCTTAAAGATTATAGCCCTAATGCGGTAACTCTTACTTGTCTTATCTGAAGTACTTTTAATGTAAGATCTACTACAATTTTCTCTCGTAAAATACTAAATGATTCATCTACATCTGTAGGACACGGTGAAAAATCGACTTCGAAAAATTTTGCACTTACTAGCTCGCAATATGGCTGCTCATTATAAAAAACACTATTTTCAAAGAAGAATTTATCCAAACGTGGAATTTCACTATTTTGCGGATTGATGAATCGCGATCTACTTTCTGAGGAATCACCTAAAATAGGGAAAAGGAGAAAGTCGTTATCTGCTAAATCAGCAAAACCAGAAAATGGAACTGTGGCAATTCGATCACGGAGTACATCATTACAATTCGTTGTAGCATACTCAATATCTTTACGAATGTATCCTTCTATAAACAATTTTGCTCTCGTTACTGTACGAACCGTATCATCACACGATTCTTCTTCAAAATGCACAGGGACAAGTTTACACTGTGTCATAAAAACATCTTTGAATACTCTTTTAATTTCACTGGCTGGTGGATTAAGAGGGATATCTGCTTCCACTACGATTTGAATGGTTGTTTCTGCCAATACCACAGGAACTTTAAGGATTGGGGTAGCTGGCGGTGGAATTATACAAGGTTTTGCTCGTTCATTACTTAATGGGGTTAATGACTTTGCCTCAACCGGACATGGAATAACATCAGGCCAATACTCATTGCTTGTTTTGATTTGCTCACTCAAAGTATTATTTCCTCCGTTCATTCTTCCTTACGTTCTAAAGTATGTTATAAACGAAATTGGGATATAAGCAATTAACACAGAGGAAAGGGAAATAAAAAGTCCTCTTATTGATACAAATAATCTGCGTTTTGATTTAACTACAATTAAAAGTAAAACAAAAGACACCTTTACATTCCCTATTGGAAAGAAGGTGTCTTTTTTGTAAAATTATTAAATTAATCTTGAGCATGTATTCTATTCATTTAGCTAAAATTTAAGTTAACTGCTGATTAATAACCGTTTGGACTTGTAGCAGTTGGATTATTAATTCTATAACAATGTTTTGATGAATTGAATGAGAAAATTGTTCCTCTTTTAACGACTCGGAATTTTCTTCTCCTTTTATCCTTGGAAGATACTCAATACTTTGATGAATATTTCCTTCCAAAAATAATTTCCCTTTTAATGCAATACGGTTCTTACCGGTCGATGAAGGAGAATATTTAGTTGGAACAAACTTGCAATTTGTTAATTCAACTACTTTAGAAATTTCTTTTACTTTATAAACTTTCTCTTTAAATAAAACATCTTCGTCTAAACAGACTTCTACATTATATTCCCCTACTATTACCGGAACTCGAGTATATACATACTTGTGATTGGGATATGTTTTATCTGTTTCTCCTTCTTTCATTGAAATTGAATTATGAATTGAGACGACAACAGCCCGATGGTACGCCTTCTGCTTGTTATTACTCTCTCGTTCAACACTTTTCTGACTCGTAGTAAAGATAAGTTCATGTGATTTAAATCCAATTAGGTGGCAATATGGTTGTTCATGAAGATAAGTGACTGTATCAACTAATTTTGTGTCCAATTGAGGGGGCTTATTATCAGATGGATCAATAAAAGTAAATGTCTTTTGATCTGTACTTCCGAATAACGGAGGATGGAGAAAGTTATCGATTTCTACGAAGGTAGAGAATGGGATTGTTAACTTTCTTAAACGTGTCTCAGTCTGTCCACTTAACTTATTTGATTGGTTTGTTTTATCGTCTTCATAGTTATTTTGATAATCTTCATTTGAATCATCTACAATAGTGTCTGATGCTATTATCTCTTCCATTTCAAGATTAGGCTCAGACGGCGACACTATCTCCTGCTCCGCTTGATCTTCGATTTGTGGAACACAATTAGTATTCGCTTCGGTTGAGATGGGAGGATAAAGAAAATTATGGATCTTTTCAAAAAGAGAGAATTGGATTTTAATAGTCTTTTTGGACATTTTGTTGAGTTGATCAGTTTCATTTTGAAGATTGAATTCTTGTGTATCTTCTAGAACATCTAGCACTACCTCATCTTCCAATTCAAAGTTTAGCTCAGACTTGGATACTATCTCCTGCTCCACCTGAGCTTCGATTTGTGGAACAAAATTAGTATTCGCTTCGGTTGAGATGGGAGGATAACGAAAATTATGGATCTTTTCAAAAAGAGAGAATTGGATTTTTATAGTCTTTTTGGACATTTTGTTGAGTTGATCAGTTTCATTTTGAAGATTGAATTCTTGTGTATCTTCTAGAACATCTAGCACTACCTCATCTCCCAATTCAAAGTTTAGCTCAGACTTGGATACTATCTCCTGCTCCACCTGAGCTTCGATTTGTGGAACAAAATTAGTATTCGCTTCGGTTAAGATCGATGGGTAACGGAAATTATGGATCTTTTCAAAAAGAGAGAAAGGAATTCTTATCACTTTTTTACTTACTTTTGGATATTTATCAGGGTCATTCGTAAGATTAAATTCTAGTGAATCTTCCATTTCATGGTTAGATTCAGACTTAAACACTACGTCTTGCTCTGCTTTGACTTCGATTTGATAAACACTGTTCGTATTCGCTTCAATCGAGATTGGTGGATAACGGAAAGTATGGATTTTCGCAAAGAGGGAGAAAGGAATTTTTATAGACTTTTTGCTGACTTTCGGATGCATAGCAGATTGAATAGTAGGCTCTTTTTTTATGTCAACGACAAAAGTTTCATATTGCATCTTTCTCCTATGGCTTTCTCGTTTTTTGGGGAGATCGGCAGTTTCGTTCCTTTTATACGCAACAAGTTTATCCTCTGTTTTTTCTGCAGTAAGTGAAGCTAAAACAGTCTCACATCCCTCTTTTTCCTCTGCTGGCAAATCATGAGTAGCCCCGGTAGCTGAAAAAGTAAAAACATTTTTTTGTGAAACATGCCTCTTTTGCATAGTTTCCAAGTCAAACCAGGGAAGGGGCAACTTCCCCTCGTTGTTCATATTATGAAAATCATGAGTAATAGAAGTCACGCTTACTTTTTCGGGATTAAATTTTATTCTTGGTATAGATCGACCGTTAAACATGTAATTTTCATCCCCACCTTACTTATAAATTAACAATTAGAAGCCGAATTGCTTTAGCTCTTTGTATATAAAGTGAAACTTCAATTAGTGTGGGTTTTTCGACGCACAGGACGTGCTAGTGGGGACGTTGCGACATGGAGTCGCGCTTTGGTCCCCGTCCTACCCCACTGATTGTTAGTTGTGTCCTACACGATGTGGGTCACACAGACGTTGCAAACGCTCTTTTATTTTGCGACGAGCTTTGCGCAGGACCAACACGATGTTACGTACTTAGTCTGAGATCATTTCATTGGGCGCATGCCAGCAGTTGATCTCCCACTTATCTTTTCGCTTTTCTTCAATCTTAAAGTCGGAGTCTTACTGCCAGTATAGCGGGATAAATGTTTTTCAAATTTGAGGATGTTTTAGGCCATTGTATTATTTATTCTATGCATATTCCCTAAATTAGTTCTTCCCTTAATAAAGCATCGCTCCAATTTTCACGAGACAAAAAATCCACTCTATGTATGACCATTCTCCTATAAATGCCCAGTAAATAATTTCTTTAAAAACATTGAAAATTAATTAACTATCGTATATAGTGTATATAAAGTATATATACACTAATTAAAAAGAGGTTTTTGCATGCAAATTATAATCTCGAATTATTCGAAAGAACCAATTTACGAACAAATTTATACGCAAGTGAAGAAACATATTTTGACAAATGAATTGCAGCCTGGTCAGTCCCTGCCCTCTATGCGCCAATTAGCGAAGGATTTAGATATTAGCGTCATTACAACAAAAAGAGCATACGAAGAACTTGAAAAAAATGGTTTTATTTATTCAGTAGTCGGAAAAGGATCATATGTATCCGAACAAAATATTGAAATGATAATGGAGCGAAAAATGAAAGTAATCGAGGAACAGTTAATGACTGCAATTCAAAATAGTAAAGAAATAGGGGTTGAATTATCCGAGTTAAGGGAACTGCTTACATTGTTATATAAGGAGGAAGCATGATGGAAAATATAATTGAACTGCAAGGTGTAAATAAGTCGTTTAACGGATTTAAACTACAGGACTTCACTATATCGGTAAAGAGAGGGTTTGTTACTGGGTTTATTGGTGGAAATGGAGTAGGAAAATCCACCACGATTAAACTAATTATGAACTTATTGCAACCTGACAGTGGAACCGTTTCTATTTTTGGCTTGGATTACAAAAATCACGAAAAAGAAATAAAACAACGAATCGGTTTTGTGTTCGATGAAAACATATTATATGAAAATGTCACCTTAAATGAAATGAAGCGAATTATTAAACCTGCCTATAAAAACTGGGACGATGCATTATTTAACCAGTATGTAGAAAAGTTTGAACTACCCTTGAATAAAAATATAAAAAACTTTTCCAAAGGCATGATGATGAAGGCTTCTTTAACGATTGCATTATCTCATCATGCAGAATTAATCATAATGGATGAACCAACATCGGGACTAGATCCCATATTTCGTCGAGAACTTTTAGAGCTTCTCCATGAATTAATGCAAAATGGGGAGAAAACAATCTTTTTTTCCACACATATTACAACAGATTTAGATCGGATAGCTGATTATATAACTTTTATTCATAATGGAGAGCATATATTTACTAAAGAGTATTATAAAATCGAAGAAGAATATGCGATTGTAAAAGGGGAAACGAATCTATTAGATCGTGATACAGAACGAGAATTTATTGCTATTCGAAAATCCAATTATGGTTTTGAGGCATTAACGGGAAATAAACAGCGTACAGAAGAAGTTTTTGGAGATGCGGCCATTTTAGAAAAGCCGACACTGGAAGATATTATGTTATATACAAAGAGAGGAAAAGATAAATATGTTGAATCTCATTCGTAAAGACATTGCTTTACAGAAAAAAACATTAATAATTTTGTTACTACCTCTATTTGCTTATTTATTTTTTGGCAGTTCTACAATCTGGATAGGTGTTTTGTTTTGTATCGCCATCATCATGCAAGGTTTTTCAATGGATGAAAAATCCTCTAGCAATCTTTTATTCAATTCTTTACCTTATACTCGAAAAGAAATTGTTAGTTCTAAATATGTAGGGGCATGTGTTTTTACTTTCCTAGTTTTGGCCACTATTTTCATGGGAAATTTGATTATTCATAAAGAAATGATTCAATTGGAACAATTATTGTTCACTATGAGTATCGTGATGCTATTTATTTCATTCGCTTTTCCATTTTCGTACTTACTTAATAGTCAGTATTTAATGATTGCCTTTGCAGTTTTATTTGTCCTTTACTTTATTATAGTCAATATGTTTATACCAAATTTGAATGATCGAATAAGAGAGCTCGTTCAAACCGCTTTATCCTTTGATAATTCCCTTTTGTATTTAATTGTTGTAGTTTCCGTTTTACTTATCTATATTGTTTCATGGATGCTCTCCATCCGAATTTACAGTAAGAAAGTATTTTGAAACGTTTGCTTAACATGATACTTCTAGCTAAAAAATCCATGTGTTTTGAAAACACATGGATTCTTGTCTTTTATATTATTTCATTAGAATCGATTAGAGCTGATAGATTTTCGTATATTTCTGTTCTAAATAATCTGCCAGGTAATTGCCGTTAAGCCCTTCTCCCGTTGCATCTTTTAGTATTTCAAGCGGTTTTTTCAACGCTCCATATTGGTGCACATTTTGAGTAAGCCAGTTTTTGATTGGAGACAGATCGCCTTTTTCAAATAACTCATCAAAATTAGGTATATCTTTTAACATAGCCGCTTTCATTTGAGAAGCATACATATATCCAAGGGCATAGGAAGGGAAATAGCCAAAACTTGCGCCAGCCCAATGTACATCCTGTAATATACCTTCCGAGTCATTAGAAGGACGAATTCCTAAATACTCCTCATATTTTGCATTCCAAATTTCCGGTAAATCTTCTACTTGCAAGTCCCCATTGAACAAGCCTTTTTCAATTTCATAGCGAATCATAATATGAAGTGCGTATGTGAGTTCATCTGCTTCTATTCGAATTAAAGAAGGCTTTACTTCATTAATAGCTCGTAAAAATTCTTCCATCTTAACATCCCCGAATTGCTCTGGTGAATAGCTTTGTAGCTTTTCATAATTCTGCTCCCAGAATTTCGGATTGCGCCCTATGAAGTTTTCATAAAAAAGCGATTGGGATTCATGAATTCCCATAGAAGCCCCACCTGCTAAAGGAGTCCCAGTCATATCTTCGCTAACGTTTTGTTCATAAATCGCATGTCCGCATTCATGAATTGTTCCAAAAACAGCGGAGCGGAAATCGGATTCATCATATTTTGTAGTGATTCGCACGTCTCCACGATTTAAGCCTGTAGCAAAAGGATGCACGGTCTCGTCTAGTCTTCCAGCGTCAAAATCATAGCCCAACTGTTTTAAGACATCTAAACTAAATGCTTCCTGTTTCTGTTTATCAAAATGTTTGAATAAGAAATCCGTTTTCGGCTGGTTCGGAGAATCTGTTATTTTCTTTAATAATGGAACAATTCGGCTTCTTAATTCACCAAATACTTTATCTAAAACGTCCGTCGTCATACCTGGCTCGTATTGGTCTAATAACACATTGTATGGATTATCATCTTTTACTCCCCAATAGTTAACAAACTGCTTTAACGTTGCGACCATTTCTTTTAAGTAAGGCATGAACATTGCCCAATCATTGGTTGCTTTTGCGTCTTCCCAAACAGATTCAGATTTAGATTGAAGAATGACAAACTTTTTATATTCCTCAGCGGGAATCTTTTTACTCATATCATACTCTTTCTTCACTTCTTCGTAAGTACGTTTCGTTACAATGTCCGCTTGGTCAAGAGTTGACTCTACCTCGTCCAATAAACCTTTTAGTTCCTCTGAAGTAGACAAGTTAAACACGTCGGTAGCAAGTATCCCTACTACTTCCGAACGTTGATCAATCCCTTTTTTGGGAGCCCCTGTGCGCATATCCCAATATAAAACCCCTAATGCTTCATTGTAGGCACCAATCTTTTTTACGTAATCTAAAAATTGTTGTTCCACTGTCATCCCAATTCCCCCTTGTTAGTCACTTTATATTGTTGTTGGCAATATCCCTGTAAAACGATTTTCAAGTTTTGCTTCTTCTTCATTTAATAGAAGATGAATTTCCCCGTGGTCACTCGAAGTACGGATTAAACGTCCAATTCCTTGCTGCAGTCTAAGCAGCATAAACGGTAACTCCACTTCTTCAAAGGGATTATTTGAAAATGATCTTTTTGCATCAAATAGTGGATCTGCTAATGGGAATGGCAAATCGTAAATAATTACTCGGGTTAAAGCTTCTTGCGGCAAATCAAGCCCTTCCCATAAGTGATACGAGCATAGCGTTGCATAATCACCATTTTGGAACTCTTTTACAATCGTCGAAAGCTCACGATCACCTTCAAATACAATATTAGCAGAAATAGCCGTGTGAGAGCGGAAATGCTCCATCGCTGTTTTTGATTTAAACAATATCAACGTTTGCTGCGTATTTTCTAATAATGCATCCACTTTCTTCACTTTGTCTTCTTGACTTGTCTTATGAGTATAAATTTTCATTACTTCATCGTAGTCAAAAGGAGATTCAACTGAAAATGATTGGTACTTTTCAATCCCTAAAGAATCTGCTATATACGTAAAATCTTTTTCAATTGATAAAGTTGCAGAAGAAAAAACAATTGGTAATTTAGCTGTAAATAATTTTTCGTGCAAAATATCTGTGACTAAACGTGGCATCACAATTAGTGTTTCGTGTCCATCAATGATTTCCAGCCACTCAACACCGTCCCCTTTTTCCGTAAATAAACGTAAAGAGAATGCATATTGCTCCAAAAATTCCTCCACCATACGAAGTTCATATTCAGGAATCGTAAACAACTCGGATTCAAATACAAACTCCTCTAGCAAATCGTCTGTAATTCGAATCGCTTGTTTACACATTTGTATAAGCTCTGCTGTTTTATCGATTTTCATCCGTTCACTTTCTTCTTCCGTGCTGTTTTTTCTTAAAATGCCGAAAATACGGTCATGTGTTTCTTGTAGCACTTCCATTAAATTCAAAGTTTTTTCACGAACTCCATCGACCATCACACGTTCTAATAACTGAATTAGCGTTTCACTTTGTACTTCATACGTTAACGCTTTTTGTGCTGCATACTCAAGTAAATGCCCTTCATCTAACACAATCATCGACACATCTGGTAAAAGTGGCATTTGCCCTTCTCGCACACGAGACTCTTTCGTCCAAATATGCTCCATTAGAAACTCATGCGAACAAATAATTATATCCGTTGACTCTCGATAGTTTTGACGATGAATCGTTTGACCACATCGATTTCTTAGATCACAAACTGTGCATTGCTGTGTCGGATGATAATTTACCTTTTGCCAGTCAGTATCACTTACACCAGGAAACTGGCTTCGTTCGCCATAAGGATAAATTTTTTGAAGCGAGGAATGCCCATACACAAAATCGGGAATTAGATCTTCAATCTCTTCTATAAAGAAATCATTATCTCCATCCTTTTGCGCTTCCTCTAAACGCTTCATGCATAAATATTGGTCGCGTGATTTAGCTAGACGTACATCTATTTTAATATCTAAATAATTTTGTATTTTGAAAATGTCCCCAGCTTCTTTTACTAGCTGCTCGATCAGCGTTTCATCCGCACAAGCGATTAACGCTGGTTTCCCAGTATAACGTGCGTAAGATATTGCAGGAAGTAAGTAAGCAATCGTTTTGCCTGTACCTACGCCTGCTTCTGCAAATAGTACATTTTTTTCTTTTAATGTTTTTTCGATTTGATAGGCCATGAAAATTTGTTCGTCGCGGCATTCAAATCCTTTTTCGGGTAATTCATCATATAGAACGTCCCCCATCCAATCTCCTAATGACTCGAAGAAAGAACGGTCTTTTGATAATTGAAACGGTAACGCATTTTTCATTGTAAAACTCCCTACTTCCATCAATTTTCCTTCGTATCTAAAATCCAATATGGGAATAACGTAAAAGAAAGGGAGAACCAAGTCTCCCTTACTTTTTAAGAACGTTTACCCCAAAACTGATAGTAATCTGTTCGGATAAAACCATTAAATAATTTCCGCTTTTTCGTTGCTTTTCTTCCATATGCATTTTCAAAGTTTTCCATAGAAGAAAGCATATAAACGGACCACGAAGGATATTGTCCCATCAAATGGCCTAAATCACTAATGACTTGCTCAATTTCTTCGATTTCCCCAATACGTTCACCGTAAGGTGGGTTTCCAATCATAACCCCATCTGTCAACGATGTGGTAAAATCACGTGCTTGCATTTGCTTAAACGTGATTATATCGGCAAAGCCTGACTCAAATGCATTTTGCTCAGCCATTTGAATCATTTTATGGTCGATATCAGATCCAATTATTTGAAGCTCTTGATCATAGTCAGCAAGATCCTCTGCTTCATTGCGTACATCATCCCAGATCGTCTTAGGCATCCAAGACCAAGCTTCACTATGAAAATCACGATTGAAGCCCGGAGCAATATTTTGACCAATCATCGCTGCTTCGATTGGAATCGTTCCAGATCCGCAAAATGGATCTACGAATGGACGATTAGGACTCCACTTGGAGATTTTCACAAGAGCAGCAGCCAATGTTTCTTTTAATGGAGCTTCCCCTTGGTCTTGACGGTAACCACGCTTGTGAAGACCTGCTCCACTCGTATCGATTGTTATCGTCGCAACATCTTTTAAAATACTTATTTCAATTTTATAAGTTGCACCAGATTCATCTAAAAATCCAATACGTTTATATGCAAGTTTTAAGCGTTCTACAATCGCTTTTTTCACGATTGCCTGACAGTCGGGAACACTGAATAACGTAGACTTAACAGATTTCCCTTGTACCGGGAATGCTGCATCTACTGGTAAGAACTTTTCCCACTGTATCGCTTTTGTCCGTTCAAAAAGCTCATCAAATGTTTTTGCAGGGAACTGAGCAGCGACGATTTTCACACGATCTGCGACACGTAGCCATACGTTTGCACGTGCAATAGCACGTTCGTCCCCTTCAAAATATACTTTTCCGTTTTCCGTCGTTGTTTCATATCCTAGTGCTTTTACTTCATCGGCAACGATGGATTCTAATCCCATCGCAGCTGTCGCTACTAATTTAAATGTTGTCATTATATAGTCCTTTCTTGCTTATGGATCTCCCATAGCTCTAAAAAATCCAAAAACGCTGCACTTGATATCGGTTTGCTAAAATAATACCCTTGCACAATATCGCAGCCCATTTCCTTTAAAAGTTTCACTTGATCTTTCGTTTCTGCGCCTTCCGCTATTACCTTTATGTGTAATCGATGCGCCATTAATATAATGGTATCTACTATCGCTTGCTTATCTTGTAATTCTGTCATCTGTTGAATAAAGCTACTATCAATTTTTAAATAGTTTAAAGGGAACCTATTTAAATAACTTAAGGAAGAATAGCCTGTTCCAAAATCATCAATTGATAGTTTGAATCCCATACGCTTTAATTTCACTAATTTATGGACAATGCTTTCAGAATCCTCCATCACCGTTCTCTCTGTCAGCTCCAGCTCTAACTGCTGTGGACTACAATTATACTTCGTAAGAATTGTATTTATTCGTTCCATAAAATCATCTTGTTGAAAATGAAGTGCTGCAATATTAATAGAGACCGGTATATGATGTATACCTCGTGAACGCCAATCGACTATGTCCATGCATACTTTTTCTAAAATAACTTCACTAATTGGAATGATTAACCCACTATCCTCCGCAAACGGGATAAACTCTGCCGGTGACACAACGCCTAGTGTATCGTTTGACCACCTAACGAGTGCCTCCACTCCAATTATTTGGTTCGTATCTAAAGACACTTTCGGCTGGTAATGGATAACAAACGCTTTTTGTTGAATCGCATTTCTCAGTTCTGATTCTAACAAAAGTAATCGTTCTGCATCTGTCTGTAATTCATCAAAATAAAACGCATATTGATTTCGTCCGTTTTGTTTGGCAAAATACATCGCTTTATCCGCTTTTTGTATAAGTGTTTCTACTTCTACTCCATCTTGCGGATAAAAACTAATTCCTATACTTGATGTAATGTAAATATCTCTACCATTTATATAAAAAGGCTTATTTAGTAACTTATTTAGCTTATCTGCGAAGTGTACAGCCTCTTTTTGAAATTTCAAATCGGTAATCGTAACTAAAAATTCATCTCCCCCGTATCTAGAGACTAAATCGTTAGCCCGAACAATGGAATTTATTCGATCGGCGACTTGTGTTAATAGGAAGTCCCCTACTTCATTTCCCAATGTTTCATTTATTTGTTTAAAGCGATCTAAATCTACTACTAGCATCGCATGTTCACTGTTTTCCGTTGATGTTGCGATCAAATCTTCTAGTTGTTCATAGAATGTGTGTCTGTTCATCGTATTCGTCAATGAATCTGTATTCGTCAATTCTTCTATTTCTTTTTCGATAACTTTACTATGTGATATATCAGAAAAAACGCCAAAATAGTTTGTTACTATCCCTTCTTCATTAACGATTGTATGTATCGTTAAGCGTTCCGGGTAGATTTCTCCATTTTTGCGTCTGTTCCAAATTTCCCCTTGCCATGAACCTTTCATTTTTATGTCTTTCCACATATTTTGATAAAAGCTGGCATCTTGTTTTCCAGATTGGAGTATTCGGGGCGTTTTTCCTTTTACTTCTTGCAACGTGTATCCTGTCAATGATTCGAAGGCAGTGTTGACAAGTGAAATAGTCATCTTATCGCCTGTAATCATGATGCCTTCCTTGGTGGAGTGCAATATTTGATCAATGACCTTATCTGGCAAAGATGAAAATTTTTCAGCTGATAGTTGTTTCACTTAAGTACACCTGCCTTTTTATCAAAATAAGATACCGCTAATTTTCTTATGTAGAACAGAAAAGCTCTCCTAGATTGGAGAGCTTTGTAATTATTAAGTATAAGCCACTCATACACCCAATAAGCCATGTTTTGTTTCTACGGTACTCAAACGGTGCCTTACCTCGTACGATGTAGATGGCAATCATCTATCTACGAAAATTACTTCTCGTTCTTCTATCCGTTCATTTCCTTCAAGAAAATTCCCCTACCATAATTTGGGTTTCTCACTCGTGGGGTTTACCTCGTTCCACCTGTAAAGTTTCCAATACAGCTTCGTCACTGTGGCACTTTCAGAGATTGTCAACCGTATCCTAAGACTTAGGTCTTCATCCCGCCGTCAGCTAAATTAGCTGCCTTAGTTTATTTTTTCACTAAGCACGAACACTACATTCATCTCAGAATTGTGTGAGCATGGACTTTCCTCTACAATTTCAAGTATTGCAGCGATTGCCCGGATATATAAGTGGTATACCTAGTATATACGATGTGCTTGTTAGATTCAATCGATGTGAATAAATATAATTATTCGTACAATTTACTGCCGAATACATGCTTTTCTAAATGGGAAAGCCTTTTTAAAATATCAAAGTTCGTCGCTCCTGCTTGTGGTGCTGGCGCCGTTCTTTTAGGTGCTTCTGCAAGTTCCTCTTTCAGTTGGTTAATCTCTGATTGTAGTTGGGCAATTTTCTTTTCAAATGCCTCATAATCTTGAATAATATCGTCTAAGAAAATATCAACTTCTTCTTGGTTGTAGCCTCTTAAGCCCGTTTTAAATTCTTTTTCAAGTATATCTGAAGTTTTTAATTTTGTTTCCATATGGTATCTTCCTTCCGTCTGTTCACTTAATCGTATTATAGCATAGTGATGTCGAATAAAGGAGCATTTTAAGACTGGAAAACTCGCTTTTTGTTAGGTTGTGCGCTTTCCCGGGAAATAGTTAATTTCCGAATTATTCTCGCTTCTCTCTTTTGTAGGTCCTCATGCAGGCGTAATTGCTGTTTTTCACTTCCCACATTTGGTGTTTTCGCTAGATAATCTGCGCATTCCCTCGTCATCTCTAATGCCTTCTCTAAATATTTTAGCTGATGTTCGTAAAGTTTTGCTAGTTCCATATAAACATCGATACGATATTTCCCAACTATTTCTGTTAAGGATGCGTGAAATGCTCGGAGACTTTCATCAAATAAATGCTTTCTTTTCAGGTGCAAGCCGACGTAATAATAAGCAATACTTACTTCATCGTCTGCAAATTTTTCAATCACAAACTGGAACCAATCTTGACTAGCGTCCACCGATTTTAAATCACGAAACCATTTCCCAATATTCGTATACGTGACAGAAGACTCTACTACTCTATCTTCTTTTAATAACTTCACAGATAAAATATATAAAGTTACCAATGATAAAATATCCCACTCATTATGCTTTAAAACTTTCATCAAGTTTGCGGGATCCCCATGTTTCACCGCATCGAAATAAATGATAGGTGCAAGATGACCAGGGATATCATTTTCCCTGACAAAGCCTAGCTTTTGTTCTTCTAACTGTTTTAACTTAAATCGCTCTAAATCACCTTTCCAAATTCTTTTAGAGGAGTGCATTAAATCAATGTGCTGATGTTCCTGTAGCGGAGGAATGGTATTTCGGTTCATCGTCCATCTTGATACAAGTTGTGGGAAATCGAAACTTTTCCCATTGTATGTAATGATGGACTGCGACGTTTTCCAAAACTCAGAAGCCAATAAAAACGAAGCCTCTTGACCCGGTTCCGCTAGCACATACTGCGTTAACAAAAAGCCATTTTCCACTTGCTTTAACAAACCATTTAAAAAAATGAGTACACCTGTCCCTTTCAATCCTGTTGTTTCTGTATCGTAAAAACAAAAAGGGGTACCTTCCGCTAAAGTAAGTGGATGATTAGGATACTTTTCCTGCATGAACGTTATTGCTTCATGCAATTGATGTAGCCCAATGTTTCCATGTATATGCGACTGCTCATAAAAAGTTTCTTTCACAAACAAAAAACCTTTTTCATTTTGGATTAGTTTTAGTCCTGCTGTTTTCCATTGTTCCGTATAAAAAGGAAGTGTTGGTATAGGCACTTCCTTTTTAGGCTCTTCATTTAATGGTTTCTTTTTTACAAGACCTTTCATTTGCATCAGTTTTTTTTCATACGACATGCTCATCCACCTGCAATAAATGAAATAATTTGATCACTTCTTTTTTTAAATTTAACTCGGCGTCCTGAGCACCAATACATGCAGGACACCCATTTGAACAGGGGCAAGCCTCTACTTGCTCCGTCACTTTTGGAACTAAAGCATTCCATAAATCAAACATTCTTTCCGACAAACCTATTCCACCAGGATAGCTATCGTATATATAAAAAGTTGGTTTCTCTACATTAACAGATTTTACTTGTGGTACAACATGAATATCCTTTGCATCACAATGGATAAACAACGGAATAAATGCATGTAACGCATAAGCAACTCCAGTCATTGCATCCGATAATAACGTATCTGTCCAATCACTAGGCTTGTCAAAACTAAACCAAGTCGAAGATGTATGCAATTCAAGTGGAGGTAAATGAATTTGCCCAGAGCCGATATTGTCATGCGTATCAAACTTTATCTTTTTGAAAATCGTTGGCTGTGCTAAGACGATAATATCGCCAAATCGCAATGTTCCAATATTCGCTTCTCTTTCCTTATCTTCACTTAACACTTTTAACTCTACTGCAATATTGGCATCTGTGAAATAATCCACATCCACTTCTTTCACAAATGCTTTCTTTTCTTCCCAATCGAGTATTTCCACTTGAAACTGAGTCCCTTGATGCAAATATATCGCTTCTTCATGGAGTAAAGTCATGGCACTATATAAATCCATTTCTCCGATTACTCTCGTTTTAGTTGGAATCGTTTGGTCGATAATAATAACGTTTTCCTGGGAAGCAGACCGCAAGCTAATATTACTTGCAGGAAAGCTTTCCGACATCCAATGCCATTTATCGGATGTTCGCAATAAAACCCCTTCGCTTTCTAAATAAGCAAGCAGTTCTTGAATCGAAAACTCTGCATAGGAATCCAGCGTTGTAAAAGGAAGCTCAAATGCTGCACATTTTAAATGATCCATTAAAATAATCATATTATCAGGATGAATACGTACTTCTTCAGGCGACTGACCTAGAAAATATTCCGGATTTTTCACCACGTATTGATCGAGAGCAGTTGACTGTGCTACATATATAATGAGCGCCTCGTCCTGTCTTCTTCCAGCGCGCCCGGCTTGCTGCCAAGCACTCGCAATATTTCCCGGGTAACCTGTCATAATACATGCCTGTAGCTGGCCAATATCGACACCAAGCTCAAGGGCGTTTGTACTAACAACCGTTCGAATAATGCCGTCTCGTAACCCTTTCTCAATGGTCCTTCTTTCAGAAGGTAAGTAACCACCTCTATAGCCACGAATCGTTTGGTCATTAATCTTTTTGCTAACCAAAGCTTGTAAATAAGTAACAAGCATCTCCACGCGGACGCGACTTTTCGCAAATACAATTGTTTGAATACCATTTATATACAGTTCCTGAGCGATATCTCGCACTTCTAGAATGGCGCTTCGCCGAACATTAAATACAGGATGAACAATTGGTGGATTGTAAAAGACAAAATGTTTTTTCCCAGATGGTGCTCCATTTTGATCAATTAATTCATGGGGTGTATTCGTTAGGCTTTCAGCTAATTCTTTTGGATTTTTAATCGTTGCGGAAGTACATATAAATTGCGGATTGCTACCGTAAAACGCACATATCCTTTTTAATCGTCGTATAACATGTGCCACATGACTTCCAAATACACCTTTATATGTATGAATTTCATCGATCACAATATATTTTAGGTTTTCAAATAGGGAGACCCATTTAGTATGATGAGGCAAAATCCCCGAATGAAGCATATCAGGATTGGTTAAAACGATATGACCTGATTTACGTACTTTTTGTCGAATCCCAGGCTCCGTATCTCCATCATACGTAAAGCTTAATATTTCTTCCCCGCTTGCTTTAATCAGATCATTTAAATCACTTTTCTGGTCTTGAGCTAATGCTTTTGTTGGAAATAAATAAATAGCGCGCGAGGTTGGGTCTTCTAATATCGATTGAAGAACCGGCAGATGGTAACAAAGCGACTTTCCGGAGGCGGTTGGGGTTATTGTTGTATAGGATTTCTTTGCTGTTGCCGCATCAAACGCTAGCCGTTGGTGGAGATATAATTGTTCTACCCCGCGACTCTTTAATGCTTTTTGAATGGATGGATGCATGTTTGCAGGAAAAGGAGCATATATTGCTTCTTTCTCTTCTGTTACATGAATATGCTCGATTCTAGAAGACCTATTTGTATCGACTTTCCAGTCATCTAGCAATTCCTGTATGCTTTTATTCGCTCGCATTCTCATCCCCCACTTCCTTGATCGCATGAATGATTGTTTCTAATGTATATTTGGATGAATGAATCGATTTTAAAAATCGTTTCTTACTTGTCCCTTTATAATACGATTGAACGATGAATTGCTTCATGGACTCAAGTAAAGAGTCAATCTGACTTGGATGCACATATTTTGGACGCTTCACTTGAATCCATGTTCGTACGAGTTTTTCCCATTCGAGCAATAATTCATCTAGTTGATAGGCATGTGGTTTTACATCATTAAAAAAATCTGGCTCTTTATCTTCTTCTCTATAAAATTGAAAACGTAATATGCTTTCATCACATTCTTTTAGTAATTGTTCAGTTAAACGCAATAACGACATTTTAATCCCCCGCATTCTAGTAATAGTGTACCAAATTATAGCTCATATTACTAGTTGCAAACGAACGTACATTCCTTATAATTGGTTCTCGATTTTTTCTAATTTACCAAGCAATCGAAAGGATGATTTACTAAAGTCTTTTTCAAACTGATCTTGTTCATCACTTAGCCGGTCTTCCAGTAAAAATTCTAATAGCTCCAATTGGTCAATAATACGTTCGATTTTGTTCATGTTTGTTACCTCCCTTTTTAGAGTATGTTCCCTCTTTTTTTAGAAATCCCTTCCCACTCGACAAACGTTCTTTCTAATGGACAAAACTAGTAGAATGTCGACAAGTTTTTGCAGAATCATAGCTTTGCGCCTTGCAGGTGCCAACTGTACTATCCCGCGAATGGATCTTATGAAAGCGGCACTTGCGCCAAGTTCTCTACGACAAATTCATTTGAACTATTTAGAAGAATTGATTGCTTTCACCAGCAATTTGGCTGCTCTTGTGCTGGTTTAATTGCTCTCAGGTAAGAAGGGATTGCTTAGGATGATTGGTTGGTTGCCCTAAGCCATTTACTGGATATACGTAACGAAAAAAAACGAATAAGGCGATACTGAGTAAACAAGCAATTTATTTTATTTCGTAGCAGGTGGCGCTCTTACACGCAAGCAGTGAAGGCTCATCTCGTAGAAGGCGTTCTATAGTAGCAAAAACGCTACAACACACTATTCCTACATTACCCAGAAAAACTTAGAATACACAGTGAAACTAAATAGAATCGATTGGCGTCTAATTATCTTGTGTTGGTCAACAACCCCTTCATTTGGCGATTAAGAGTGGAGTCTTATCACCTAAAAGTGATAAACTAATAGTATAGAGAGGTGAATATCTTGGCTATTCGTTATCCAAACGGGAAACTATACACGCCCAAAAAGGAAACTGAGACTAAAAAAGAAAAGATTATTCCTTTAGTAATAGGGGTAAAACATTAGAAGATGAAATCAGCGATGCAAATGAATACTATCTCGTTCATGAAATCGCAGTCATTTATAAAAAACCAATACCGATACAAGTCGTGAAAGTCGATTATCCAAGCAGAAGTAGCGCCGTTATTAAAGAAGCATACTATCGAACTCCATCTACAACCGACTTTAATGGTGTATTTGAAGGGAAATATATTGACTTTGAAGCAAAAGAAACGGAAAATAGAACAGCGTTTCCTTTAAAAAACGTCCATCTTCATCAAGTCGAACATATGAGTAAAGTAGTGAAGCAGCAGGGTATCAGTTTTTTACTCGTGCGTTTTTCTACAGTTGACCGTTATTTTTATTTACCTTTTGACCAATTAAAGGAATATTGGGATAGAATGCTAGCAGGAGGTAGAAAGTCTATTGCTTTAGCGGAATTCGAGGAACACGCAATAGAAATAATACCCAAATATGCACCTAGGATTGATTATTTAAAAATAGTTAATGACTTACATGCATAAAGTGAAAGTGAGGAGAAGTTTATGAGTGAGCAAAGACAAACTCGTGAACAAAGAAGAAAGCAATTACAACAAAAGAAGAAAAAAACGTCCAATACACCAGCTAAGATCTGGATTAAACGAATATTATTAGCAATAGTCGCAGTTGGTATCGTAGGTCTTATTGCAGGAGGGTCACTTTTTGCTTATTACGCGAGCTCAGCTCCTAAATTAGATGAAAGTTCATTAAAAGACCCAATTAGTCCTAAACTTTTAGATGCCAACGGAGAACTATTTGCGACTCTTGGCGCAGAAAATAGAGAATATGTACCTTTCGATGAAATACCTCAACAAATGCATGATGCAATTATCGCTACCGAGGATTCACGTTTTTACGAACATTTTGGGGTGGATTTTTTACGATTAGGTAAAGCTGTACTTGCCAATCTCACCCATGGTTTTGGTGAACAAGGAGCTAGTACGATTACGCAACAAGTAATCAAAAACTCTTTTTTAACAAATGAAAAAACGTTAAAACGTAAAGCCCAAGAAGCATATTTATCAGTTCAATTAGAACGTAAATATGAAAAAGAAGAAATCTTTGAAATGTATTTCAATAAAGTACTGATGTCCGGAAGAGTTTACGGATATGGAACGGCTGCCAAGTATTTTTATGGTAAAGAGCTTAAAGATTTAACATTAGATCAGTACGCACTTTTAGCGGGTATATCGCAACGACCAAATGCATATAATCCGTTTAAAAATCCTGACCTTGCTGAAAAACGTAGAAATACAGTGCTACATTTAATGAATCTACATGGAAAAATAACAGATGAAGAAATGAAAGCTGCACAGGCAATTCCAATAGGGGATTCTTTACTTCCTGAGGAAGAACGTGTAGCAAAACAAAACACAAAATATGATGCATTTATTGATGTCGTTTTGGATGAGTTAGAAAAACATGGAGATGGTGATACCATTTCAGAAGGAATTACTATTCATACAACACTTCAACCAAATGCTCAAAAACAAGTGGAAGACACATTAAATTCAGATATGTTCCCTACAGAAGATATTCAATCAGCTGTGGCGGTTATTGATACGAAAACAGGTGCAATTGCTGCAGTTGGCGGTGGCCGTAATTACGGGGTAGAACGTGGCTATAACTACGCATATGATATGAAAGTTAGATCTCCAGGTTCAACTATTAAGCCGTTGCTCGATTATGGTCCAGCGGTTGAATTTTTAAATTGGTCTACCGGTCAAACGATTGTAGATGAACCAATGAAGTATACAGGTACGGAACAAAATATACGCAACTTTGATGGGAAATATAAAGGTGCGATGACTATGCGTGAAGCACTTTATAACTCTCGAAATGTTCCTGCCGTGAAAACTTTAAAAGAAGTTGGCACGAAAAACGCGAAAGAGTTTATAAATCGTTTTGGAATCGATTTAGGAGAAGTGCATGAAAGTTCTGCAATTGGTGGCATTGATAAACCGATGTCCCCTGTTCAAATGGCTGGTGCATACGCAGCATTCGGAAACGGCGGTGTTCATACAGAACCTTATGCGATCAACAAAATCGTCTATCGAGACGGAAAGACTGAAAAAGATTACCGTCCTGAATCAAATGCGGTTATGAAAGATTCTACTGCTTATATCGTAACGGACGTTTTACGTGATGTATTAACAAAAGGAACAGCTAAAACTGCTGCAATAAGTGGTTTAGATATTGCCGGCAAGTCAGGTACTTCTAACTATGACTCTAACCAAATGAAGGAATGGGATTTACCAAGCAGTGCATTTCCAGATGTTTGGTTCGCTGGTTATACAACCAACTACTCGATCTCCGTTTGGGCTGGTTATCCAGATATGAAAACACCAATGACAACGAATGAAGAACGTTATTTGCCACAAAAGATTTTCAAGAAAGTAATGGCGAATATTTCAGAAGACAAGACTACAGAGAAATTTAGCAAGCCAAATTCAGTTGTCGAAGCGACAATCGAAAAAGGTACGAATCCACTTCAATTAGCAAGTGAATATACGCCAGATGAGTTAAAAAGAACTGAGTTATTTGTAAAAGGTACAGAACCAACAACAGTGTCCGAGGAATTTGAACAATTAGAGCTAAATGCTCCAACCAATTTATCCGTTGATTTAGACGAAACTGCTTTAACCGCAACATTAATGTGGGACTACGAACAGCCTGAAGATACTGAACAAGAAGTACAATTTGAAGTATCCGTAGCAGTTGATAACGGACCTTCAGAAATTTTACAAACAACCAATCAAACAGGGTTAATTGTACAAAGTCTCATCCCAGGAAGTACGTATGTATTCTCTGTAACAGCAGTTTCTGGTGAAGTAAGAAGTGAACCTGCTTCCGTGTCACTTACATTAGAAGGATATGAAGAGGAGAACATGGAAGAAGAACCTCCTGCTGAAACCGATGAAGATGAAAATTCCGGCGATTGGAATAATAACGGAAACGGGAATAACAACGGCAATGGTAATAATAACGGCAATGGTAATAATAACGGCGGCAATTGGAACAACAATGGCAATAACAATAACAACAATAATAATGGCAATTGGAACAATAATGGTAACAATAATAACGGTAATAATAACGGAAGTGGCAACAATACTGGCAATGAAAGCAATGACACTTCCGATGGAGAAGCAAATCCTGATGACCATACGAATCCGGATGGTACGGATGGTACTAATGGCACCGGAGAAGAAAATTCTAGCTCCACTCCATAATATTGAAAAAGAGCAATCCAGCACTGGATTGCTCTTTTTTGGTCGCCTTGATATTCTTCTTAGATGTAGTGGCTGGTTGCTCTGATAAAACATTTGGTTGCTTTCATGCATGAAATGGTTGCTTTCGTTAAGAGTTTGATTGCTCTCATCGCTATATTGGTTGCTCTATTCCAGATATTTACTTTTCCGCTCGTTATGTTTATTGTTTTTGGTTGGTAACTCCCAATATTGAATTTAATTTCAGCTTGATCCTTGTTAGCTTTATCCACAAAAAAAGAATGAGCCATGTGCTCATTCTTTTTTCTGTGCTCGAAGACGTGCAATTTTTTTCTTCGTTTCTTTGAATAACTCGTCCAATTGCCTAAATGCGGTATAATTATGTTTATTGTTACGAATAAAAGTAAAGCGCTCTGCAAAATTAATAGGAGCTGCTTCCCCTTCTTGTTCTACGATTACTTCTAGCAGCTGAATACCTTGCTCCATTAGTTCCAATCTAGCAGTATCTTTTTCTTTAAAAAGTACCACTAACTGAATTTGCAAATCGTTCCACTTGTCCAATTCATTATGCAGTGACAATTTTCTTCATCCTTTTAGCACCTTCTCGACAGACAGATAGCAAAGGACATTCAGGACAGTTCGGATTTTGAGCCTTACAATGATAACGACCAAAGAATATCAGCTGATGGTGTGCCTTTGACCATAATTCGATTGGCGTTTTTTTCATGAGCGTTTCTTCCACCTGAAGTACAGAATCTTTCCACCTACATAGTCCTAATCTTTTCGTCACACGTTCTACATGTGTATCGACTGCGATTGCAGGAATATCAAACGCAACAGAAACGACGACATTCGCCGTTTTGCGTCCTACACCCGGAAAAGTCGTAAGTAAATCTCTGTCTACAGGTACTTCTCCATCATATAAGTCGATCAGCTGTTGACTTAAAGCTTGAATATTTTTTGCTTTGTTACGATAAAGTCCAATTGATCGGATATCATTTTGTAATTCTTCAATCGGGACGGCTAAATAATCTTCGGGCTTTGTATATTTTTGAAATAAGTCTTTTGTTACTTTGTTCACCAGTACATCTGTACACTGAGCGGATAATAACGTTGCAACTAATAGCTCAAATGGATTTTTATGAACGAGTTCACAATGCGCATCTGGGAACATTCGCTCCATCTCATCTAGGCAATAATGCCATTGTACTTTCGTAAGCAAAATTCTTCCACCTACTCTCTCTCTTCTAACCAGTTATAAAATGAAACTTTTGTAGTCCTAGTTGGCAGTTCCATTTGTTTTTGAACTGGTATTTGCTGTCTAAATTGTGCAGTCTGATTTTCGGCTGCATCTACCGTTTTAATATTTTTCTTTTTCCATTCAAATAAAATACGATCAATATAACGCAGGCTTAGCTTTTGTGATAACACCGCTTCTTTTAATGCTAGTCGAATTAAAGCTGCTGAGTGTTTATCTTGGTCAAACCACATACCAATTGTTTCGTATTCCATCGGTGATAACAGCCTGCCAAATTCTTGTTCAAACAGTTTATAGATTTCGCCTTCTTCTTCTTTTACTTGCTCGTTTTCGACTCGATTTTCTTCTTGTTCCACATGATCTACCAAAAGCTCCCATAAATGATGGAAAGCATAATATTCATAGTGAACTCCGTCTGCGTCCATATGCTGATCAATTTGCACAAGCCCTTTTTGAACGAGACGTTGTAAGATAGTGACTACTTTATTTTCATTGAAATGCGTGCGATCTGCTAAATTTTGTGGCGTTGGAAAATGATTTCCTGCTTCTCCATAAGCGATTAAATGCAATAAAAGAATCGCTTCTTCATCTTTAATATTAATCGCTTTGTAATGACTAAAAAAAAGCTGGGAAATGGTTACATTTCCCTGCTCAGTCCAGATACGGAGTCGATCTCGCTTTTGCATACCCATCGTCTCCTTTTTCTTAAATTGCAATGTGAATAAATTATTACGGATATAAACGGTTTAACAGACGTGGGAATGGAATCGTCTCACGAATATGCTCCACTCCACTTAGCCATGCTACTGTGCGTTCTAAACCTAGTCCAAATCCAGAATGCGGTACAGAACCTTGCTTGCGAAGATCTAAATACCAAGCATAAGCAGCTTCATCTAAACCATGCTCTTGTATACGTTGTTTTAAAAGATCATAATCCCAAATACGCTCGGAACCACCAATGATTTCTCCATATCCTTCTGGAGCGATTAAGTCGGCACATAATACAACATCATCGCGTGTTGGATGTGGTTGCATATAGAATGGTTTAATCCCTACTGGATAATGTGTGATGAATACTGGTTTATCATAACTTTCAGCAATTGCAGTTTCATGAGGAGCACCGAAATCATCTCCCCACACAATGTCATCGAACCCTTTTTCATGTAAAAGTTTAATTGCATCATCATAAGTAATACGAGGGAACGGCGCTTGAATATTTTCTAATTTCGATAAATCGCGACCAAGACGCTCTAACTCTATTTTACAGTTTTTCAAAACAGCTTGCGCGATAAATGCGACATATTGTTCTTGTATTTCTAAGTTTTCTTCTAGTTCACAAAAAGCCATTTCTTGTTCAATCATCCAGAACTCGATTAAATGACGACGTGTTTTCGATTTTTCTGCACGGAAAGTTGGTCCGAAAGAAAATACTTTTCCAAGTGCCATTGCGGAAGCTTCTAAATATAATTGACCAGATTGAGAAAGATATGCATCTTCGTCAAAATATTTCGTATGGAATAATTCGGACGTTCCTTCTGGAGATGATCCTGTTAAAATCGGCGGATCCGCTTTAATATGACCACTATTATTAAAAAACTCATACGTTGCACGAATAATTTCGTTACGGATTTTCATAACTGCATGTTGTTTTCTTGAACGTAACCATAAATGACGGTTGTCCATTAAAAATTCAGTTCCATGCTCTTTTGGTGTAATAGGGAAATCAACAGCAGCTTGGATAACTTCAATTTCTTTTACTTGTAATTCATAACCAAATGAAGATCTTTCATCTTTTGTTACTTCTCCAATTACATACATAGAAGTCTCTTGCGTTAACCCTTTTGCTTTTTGGAAAATATCTTCTCCCACATCTTCTTTTACTACTACGCCTTGTACAAAGCCGGAGCCATCACGCAATTGTAAAAAAGCAATTTTTCCGCTTGAACGCTTGTTAGCAAGCCATGCGCCAAGTTTAACTGTTTCGCCTACATGGTTAGACATCTCATTAATCATTATTTTCTTCATAGTTTCCTCCACAAGTCAAAAGTTTAGTTATAAATTCGAGATTTTCTTCCACCAATCTCCATTATCAAATAGTAGATATACATAGTTGAGATTGTTTTTTTCGTTTACATACGTTATTTCCCAAACAGGACCAACTTCTTCTACGCCGAGCTTTGCATGCAATAATTCGCCATTTTTTTCATTACTCATTGCAAGTTCGATTGCTTTCTCTTTAGATATGCCATCCTTTAATTTTACTTCCATTATCGCGTCATCTGTTTTTTTCTCTGGAAGAAAGAACGCTTTTTCTTCTCCCTTTGCTGTTTTACCGATAACGGTATGGAAAGTATTTGTACTATTATACACATAGGAATCATCTACTTGAGCGAGTAAATGGTTTTTCGTTACATAAGTTTCTGCGTTTTCATTTGCTTCTTTGAATGGTATTTTCGCTTGAAAATAAATAAGTAAACTAAGTATCACGGTTAAGCTTAATGCAAATACAACGATAAATAGGAGCCATCTTTTAAGTACCATATGTTAAGTCCTATAAATTGTAAAAACGCACTTTTCTTGGTCTTCTTTATCAAGTGCCAAGCCAAACATCAAATCTTGCTGTTTTAATGTTCGATTTAATGCATCTACTAGTTTGTATAAGTCCGATTGATAATTGACAGTCACAGTAGATAGCACTTCAATTTTGTTTTCCATATTTATACCCGCTTTCTAAATCTCATCCTTCATTAGTATACCAATTTTCAAGCTCTAAGACCATATTTTCGAGCGTAACTTTCTTAACAGGAATATTAGGAATTGCCTGTAAAAAGTCACTTCCATAGGATTTTGTTTCTATTCTTCTATCTAAAACGATAAATACTCCTTTATCATTCGATGAACGTATTAAACGACCGAAACCTTGTCTAAATCGTAAGACAGCTTCTGGCAACGAATATGCGGTAAACGGATTTTGACCGTTAACACTAAGCAATTCTGCACGTTTTTTATATAAAGGGTCATCTGGTGATGAAAATGGCAGACGAACCATAATAATAACCGATAGAGCATCCCCCGGAACGTCCACTCCTTCCCAAAAACTGTTCGTGCCAAATAAAACAGATTTCGAGAAGCGTTGAAATGATTTTAATAGACGCATTCTACTTCCTGAAGTCATCCCTTGAGCGAATAACATATAATCTTCAAGTAAATTAGTATCTTGAATGATTTCTACTGTTTTCCTTAACATATCTTGAGATGTAAATAAAACAAAGCATCTGCCTTCCGTTATAAGTACAGTTTGAACAATTGCTTCAGCCACAGCCTCAATATAATCACTTTGAGAAACTTGCTTAATATCTGGCATATCTTCCATGATCAATAGCTCTGCTCCATTGTAATAATCAGCAGCCGCTCTATATTGCTGAATCGGAATATTCGTACTTAACCCTAATTGAGACGTTATAAAATGACGATTAGATGGCACAGTGAGCGTACCAGAAGTCCAAATAACTGCACCAGATAGTCTCAATGGGTCAACTGCTTCTTTAATATCTTTTTGGTAATTTAGAGGTCGTTTGATAATGGTCAAACTGCCCGGAATACTTCTTGTATCAATTTCTAACCATTTAGCTTCCACCGCTTCATCAATTAAGAAGATTTCATCCCATTCGCTTACTTTAATCTCAAGCTCTCTTATCCAATATTCCCATTCGTTTAATAGCACAATTGCTTGATCATCCAGCTTATTTTTTGCATAAGTAGCTAATATTGATTTGGCAGAGAATATATACGTTTGCATCGCTGTAGCAACTGCACGGAAAATCGATGTGTCCAAGTTCAAATCTTCTAAGATCGCCGTTCTTTTTGTACTTTTTGAATAGCTATTTGTAGGCGGTATAGCATCTGTAATAGATGAAATAGCTTGATCAAATGTCTCAACTACATCTACATATTGCTTTTCCAATCGAATTCGTAGTGCTAAAGGTATATGTAGAAGTGCCAGCCTACTGAGCAGTTGGTCCGTATCTAGTGTTCCAAACTGGCCTAATACATATTTCCATGTTGTATAAGAAAAAACGCGTTCTTTACGGGACATACTTGCATGAATGACTTGATGAGCTTCGTCTATAATTGTTGCACAGCCGTGTGCCAATAATTTTTTCTCTCGTTCTCGGTCTGCCATAATCATGGCATGATTCGTAACTAAAATATCACATTTTTCGCTTTTACGAAGCGCTCTTTCATAGAAGTCTAATTCCCGCTCTTCCAATACTTTCGAAAGCGACGTTTTTCTAATCTTATCTACGAATAATTGTCCACCGCCAGAAACATTTAACTCTGTTAAATCCCCTTCATCCGTTAACGTCAGCCAAACTAATATTTGCATAATCGTAAATGTTTCGTCGTACGATTCATCGTCTAGTTGTACATGCTGCCAGAATCGATACAAGTCTATATAATGTTGCATTCCTTTTAGTTTTGCTACACGTATTGGAGTACCTAAAATAGATGTTAATTTCGGGATTTCCTCTAACACTAGCTGGTCGATTAAATGAGTTGTATAAGTACTTATAATGACTGGCTTTTGATGACTCAGCCCGTATATGGTAGCAGGTAATAAATACCCTAAAGTTTTACCGATGCCAGTCTCTGCTTCACATACCGTTTCTGTTTTATTATCTAGCGCATGTTGAATTTCATCCATAAATGCAAATTGCCCTTGTCTTTCTTCAAAACGGGAAAGTCCTTTTTGAAACAAGTCAATTTTTAGCTCTTTTGTTCGTGGAAAAGGAATCGATATATGACTTGCAATATGTTCTTTTTCTACTTCTTTTAATGGAATTCCTCGGTACATCAGATAATTAGTAGCATCATATTGCTTTCTTTTCTCCGCTAATACATCAAAAAATAAAATCGATAAATTTGATTTTAACTGAAAGGATCTTTTATGTAATAATTCGATTGTTTTTATAGGCAAGCTTTCTAATCGCTCAATACATTTCAATAATAAATAGGCAGTAGCTAACGCATCGTCGTCCGCTCGATGTGCTGCCTCTAATGGAATATGTAATTCGGTTGCAATATCTTGCAGTTTATAGCTATACAGATTCGGAAACATAAGTTTAGCAAACTCTACTGTATCCATCGTCTTGCATACAAGCTTTGGAAGCCCTACACGTTGTAATTCTTTCTGCAAAAAGGGCAGGTCAAAGTGAATATTATGTGCAACAAAAATATGGTCTTGCAGTAAATCTAACACTTTTGATCCGATTGTTTCAAACAATGGTGCATGCTGTACATCTTTGTCTTTAATTTTCGTTAAATCTTGTATAAAAAAAGGGATTGGTTTTTTCGGATTGATAAAGGTTGTAAACGTATCCACTATGTTGCCATTTTCAATAAATACAATTGCAAGTTGAATAATACGGTCACCACTCGTCGATGAATGGCCTGTTGTTTCAATATCAACAACTGCATATTTATGATTTTCCATTATTCCTCAACTCGCTATCCATTATGTTCTAAAAAAATTGTACCACATTCGAGAAACAGAAACGAAAAATATGCGAAAAAGAAAAGTTGGTTTTTTAATGATTGAGGAATGAATAATTCCATAAAATGGTTAAAGGCAACCAACCAACTGTTGTAAGCAACCAGTTGAAGTCTGAAAGCAACTAAATCAACTCTGAGAGCAACCAGCTGTTAATAATTCAAGTTGTTTACTGAGTGAGACGAGGATAACTGTTACAACGTTGCGCAAATGGCCGACAATGTTGCGCATATGCCATTCAACATTGCGCGTTGCGGATGTTATGTTGCGCGTTTATAAAAGTGAGCATACTTTGCCATACGACGCATTATTTCTATAAAGTTACTCTAAAAAAGCAAAAGCTCCCGAAATTTAATCTTCGGGAGCCTACTTTACCAATATTACATTACTGTCGCTTCTGGTTCATAATGAATAATCTGTTTAATGGTGTTGTCTTCATTCATAATGGCAACTGTAGGTTGATGAGTTGACGCTTCTTCGTTCATCACATAGGCATACGATAGTATGATCACAATATCTCCTCGTTGTACGAGACGAGCAGCTGCTCCGTTTACGCAGATTACTCCGCTCCCTCTTTCTCCAGCAATAATATATGTTTCAAAGCGGGCACCATTATTATTGTTTACGATATGCACTTTTTCATTTGGCAACATGCCTACAGCGTCTAAAATATTTTGGTCAATCGTAATACTTCCTACATAATTTAAGTCCGCTTCGGTTACAGTTGCACGGTGAATTTTACCGTTTAACATCATTCTTAACATAGCTTACACTTCCTTTACATCTACAAGAATATTATCTATCAAACGCGCTTTTTCAAAGAATACAGCCGTTGCAAATAAGAGCTGGTCCGCATGCTCTGAAACTTGTTGCAATAACGGATATGTTACAACTTCCAAATAATCTATTTTGCCAGATGTATTTTCCTCGATATGGGCTTTTCCTACCTCAATTGCTTCAGCCACATTCTTCGTTTGCTTCCAGTGCTCCGTTGCTAATGTAAGAGCTTGGTTTAAATGAATAGCCTCTGCTCTTTCCACTTCACTCAAAAATACATTTCGAGAACTTTTCGCAAGTCCATCTTCTTCACGAACTGTTGGAACGCGAACAATTTGAACCGGGAAATTATATGCTTGCACAAATGTTTCGATGATGGCTAGCTGCTGCGCGTCTTTTTGACCAAAATACGCATTTGTTGGTTGGATAAGATTAAATAATTTAGTGATTACTTTTAATACACCGTCGAAATGACCTGGTCTACTTTCTCCACATAGTTTGGTAGAGAGCTCCCCTACTTGAATTGTAATTCCACTTTCAAATGGATACATTTCTTCTGGAGTTGGGTTAAATATAAGATCTACACCAGCTTCTGTAGCAATTTTCAAATCGCGCTCAATATCTCGTGGATATCTATCTAAATCCTCATTTGGTCCGAATTGGGCCGGATTGACGAAAATGGTCGCAACTACGAATTCATTTTCTTTTCTTGCTCTATTTAATAATGCTTGATGACCTTCGTGTAAATAACCCATAGTTGGTACAAGGCCGATTGTTTGATGTTTATTTGCTTCGAGAATAGTTTTTAACTCATCGATTGTTTGAACTGTTTGCATGAGTGGTGCCTCCGTACAATTGGTTTAGTTGCTCTTCTTTCATTGTAAAGGAATGCTCTAAAGCAGGAAAAATTCCGCTTTTCACTTCTTCCACATATTGCTGGATTCCTGCTGCAATCGGCTCGCCGACATTAGCAAATTCCTTTACAAATTTCGGAATATGATGCGTGCCGTATTTTACTAAATCGTGAAATACTAATACTTGACCATCCGCTGTAGCACCGGCACCAATACCAATAGTCGGGATGATTAGCTCTTCTGAAACTTTTGCAGTTAACTGATGTGGAATACATTCTAAAACGACAGCGCAAGCACCCGCCGCTTCACATTTTTTCGCGTCATCGATTAATTTTTCTGCAGCTTCCGCAGTTTTTCCTTGCACTTTATATCCACCAAGCACACCTGCTGATTGAGGCGTTAAACCGAGATGGGCTACAACTGGGATTCCTGCTGAAGTCAGCTTTTCAATAACTAATATAACATCGTCTGCACCTTCAACTTTTACCGCCTGCGCTCCTGTTTGTTGCATAATTTTCACCGCATTCGCAAGAGACTGATCTAGTGAGCCGTGATACGTACCAAATGGCATATCCACGACTAAGAACGTATTCGGTGCCCCTCTTCTTGCTGCTTTTCCGTGATGGATCATATCATCCATTGTAACTAATACAGTAGAGTCATATCCTAGTACAACCATTCCGACAGAATCTCCAACCAATAGCATGTCGATTCCCGCTTCTTCCGCAAATTTGGCAGTCGGATGGTCATACGCTGTCATCATCGTAATCTTTTCTTCTTTTTTCTTCATTTCTACAAAATTGCTCGTCGTTTTCAATGAAATTCCTCCTCTTTTTAAGTGGAGAGAAAACCAACTAAAAAGCCCTCTATTCCAAAAGTGGACAGAAGGGCAGAAAATGTAGATTCATAGGTTTTCTCCGTCCCTGTCATATGCAGATCAAGGCAGACTATTCAATTATTTGCTCGTTGAAACTGGTGCAGTTCAACAAAGGATACTGCCCAACGGTTATAGAATAACAGAAAATGAGTTTGCCGTCCAAATGATTTTACTTAATCTAAAATTTGAATACATAAATGGAAAAAGACCAATATATGTTCAACCAATTAAAAATGAGGTGAAAGAATGAATACCATGTTACTAGCATTCATATGCTTATCTTCTTTTCTTAACTTCCACTCCCCGACATCCATCATTACCAACCAAGGATTATTAGACTCTGAAATCTCCTCTTTCTCAGGTCGAATATCCGGATAACCAGAGTAAAACTTTTGCAAGGAAAGATGAGTTTTATGCCAAGTTAGATAAGAAGCTCTACATGGAATATGCTTTCTAAAACGCGAAAAAGCTCCCGAAATTATATTTTCGGAAGCTGCTTGGTCTATTTATTCATTAAATGGATATCCGCCGAGTAAATGCCGCGTATTTCGCCATTATCTAGTTTAAGCTCTAGCACGCCATCATTGGTAATGCCCATTGCCACACCCTCTAAAGTCTCGCGTAACATATTGGCGCGAATTCGTTTACCAATAGTACAATTATAGCTTTCCCAAAGTAATTTAATCGGCTCGAAGCCATTTTCCACATATATATCTGCGTACTTCTCCAAATAATATAGTATTTTAGCAACTAGCTCCGCACGGTTTACTTCCTGTCCAGTTTCCATTTTTAATGAAGTCGCAATGGATTGAATCGATTCATCAAATGCCTCTAACTCTTGGTTGACATTTACGCCTATGCCGATAATTATTGCTTGCACACGGTCCATATCTGCTTGGAGTTCGGTCAAAATGCCAGTCACTTTTTTACCTTTGATCAATAAATCATTTGGCCATTTGATTGCTGGAGAACAATCTGTCAGGTCTTCTATTGCGCGTGTAATCGCAACTGCGGATACTAATGTAAATTGAGCCGCATACTGAGGACTGATTTCTGGGCGGATGATAACACTCATCCATATTCCTTTACCCGCAGAAGAATCCCACGGGCGTTCTAGTCTACCGCGACCTGCTGTTTGCTGTTCGGTAATGATGACTGTTCCATGAGCGGCATGATCACTTGCTTTTTCAGTTGCAATCGTTTGTGTAGATTCACAAACAGGATAATAAATTATATTTCTTCCTATAGACTTCGTATCTAAATAAGAGGAGATACGTTCTGACGACACAATGTCGGGTATAGACTGCAAAACATACCCCTTTTTCTTAATTGCCTCAATTACATATCCGTCTTCCTCAATGCCTTTTAAGTGTTTCCAAATCATCGTACGGGAAATGTTTAATTCGTCCGCAAGCTTCTGACCTGAAATTGGTTCACCATTTGCATTAATAAGTTGGGAAAGTATCTTTTCTTTTATGGACATGTTCACGAAAAAATCATTCCTTTATCTGTTTGTATTGTCAATTCATCAAGACTTTAACCTTATCTTAATGATGAATAATCCTTTGTCTCATGCACAACCTATTTCCGTGAATGAAAAAATTTCTGCTGTTACCCATTTACACATTATTTAAAAAACAAACGGAAAAGAGGAACGCTAATTGTATTACTACAAAGAAGAATTAATAAATGTTATCGCACCAGACCGACCAGATCCCGCAGCTGCTAAAGTATTACAAGAGACATTAGGTGGACATTACGGTGAAATGAGAACGATGATGCAATATTTTTTTCAAAGTTCAAATTTCCGCGGGAAAGAAACTCAATATAGAGACTTAATTCGTGGGGTTTTCCTGGAAGAAATCGCTCACGTTGAACTTGTCCAAAATACCATCAATCAATTACTAAATGATTCAGGTGAATCTGCTGTTCCGGGTAACGCTGGTATCGACGGGGCTCCACTAAACGACGCCGTAAGACATGCAAACCCTCACCACTTTATTGTTGGTGCGCAGGCTTCCCTTCCTGTTGACGCAGGTGGTATGCCTTGGAACGGATCTTGGGTCTATGCACATGGAAACTTGATCGCAGATTTAATGGATAATCTTGTACTGGAATCGACAGGTGTACTGCAAAAAACCCGTATTTATGAAATGAGTTCCAATAAAACACTTCGAGAAACGCTTGGCTTTCTAATCGTTCGTGATAATGCCCATCAAAATGCATTTGCTAAAGCCCTAGAAACACTCGGTGTAGATTGGGGTAAACTATTCCCAGTACCGAATTACGATATAAATAAGTATCCAGAGTGTAGAAAGTATGTCGAGATGGGATACCATAATGCACAATTCAACTTTAGATTGGATCCTACACGCATCGGTGAAATATTCCAAGGTCAAACTCCTAGTAGAAATAACGAAACACTTTCCGTAATAGATCCTCCAGCAGGGTTTCCGGTACCATTAATGCCCGAAATGCCAAATGAACATAGCCCTGGTCTTCAAGATATGAATAACTAATTATTTCATTAGCTCCCTAATTGCCTTCGGTGATTAGGGGGTTTTTAATTTAATTCACGCATACAAAGAAAATTTATCGATATTTTTGAAATAATCAAAAAGTTATAGTATTATATGGTATGCTAGTATAAATGATTTTTTAATCAATTTTTTTATCTAAATAGAAAGCACTAGTTTTTTCTAATAGAGGTGAAATATGGGCGTACTATCTGAATGTGAATATAAAAAATTCTATGGGGCATATTTATTATCGTTTTATGGACGAGAAAGCATACATAGATAATATTTTTTCTTTTATTCAATCTGGTATTGAAAATAACCAACAAATACTTATTATCGAAAATATGCGAAACCTACCAAAGGTACAAGCATTTATTGATTCGTCTTTTAAAGAGAATAAAAATTCTAGTATTAGGTTGGTTAATAACTATGAGTATTATTTATCTAAAGGAGATTTTAGTACACAGAACATCGTTAGCCATTTTGCAAAAGATCTTTCCTATTTAAATGATTGTAAATCAACGATTCGGACTTGGGCACATGTAGAATGGTCTTCATCAAAACCAACTGAAGAGTTGGTCAAAGAATTTGAGTGTGTTGCAGATGACTTTGTAAAAGATTCAAAAATACTTTCTGTTTGTGCATATCCATCTGCAAGGCTAAACTCAAATTTAAATTTAGCACTTGAGGAATTTCATCAATATGTTATGACTGATAGTACTTTATCTTTATCGTCCATCTATCGCAATCTTTAACAAAGTTTCGACTTCCATTTTACATATTTATACAAATAATATACTTAAGTAGTCTAGAAGGGGTCTATCCCCTTTCTGTATCATTTATAAAATTCATTGGATAATAAAAGTATAAATAGCTAGTGACAAGAAAGCGATTCAACAGATTGTAATCTCTTCCTTGTCACTTGCCCGATCATCCATTGTTTAAATTAAATTTGAAGGTCATCGTCAATATATTCCTGAAAAAACCATTCCATTATCTCAGCCTTATCATTGACCAACTTACCGTTTACAATCATCACTGTTATTTTTTCCATAGCTTCCCGAATCCATGGACCTCTTTTCTTTTTTGTCCACTCCATTAGATCATTGCCATTTACGACTACTTCTTTAGCGGATGAAATAGGAAGCTTAGCCTTTGTTTGCTGAATTTGTTCTGCTGTGTATACTACTTCGATGTTTAATAGCTGCCTAGCGTAGCTTGAAGCAGCAATAAGCACCTTTTCCGTAAACTGAAAAAAGCTATAAAGATTCCAGCAGCCTTTTTCTAGCTGTTCAAGTGCCTCTAACACCTGCTTCACATGTGTTTTTTCTGCGTTTGAGCATTTATAATAAGACAGAAGAGATTCAACTTCAGCATGTGGCTGCATAATTGCAAAAAAAGCCCAGCCGTTTGCAGTGTTACCGAAGCTCGAAAAACCTCTCCAGCAATTTCGATACGTTTCCCAATCGCCGGGAAAATTATCAGACAAATGACTGGAAACAAATAACTCCATGCCATTCCCCACAAAGTCACTGATCCAAATTTTTTCTAGTTCCACTTTCACACGCTCCATCGAAACATGTGCAACCAAATGATGCAACGATTGAATGGCTTCCATTGTTTCTTGTTCAAGAGAATAATTCAGTTGCGCGGAAAAACGAATAGCTCGTAGCATGCGAAGTGCATCCTCTGCAAAGCGCTGCGCTGGATCTCCCACAGCTTTTATAATTTTATTTACAATATCTTCCCTGCCGCCAAAATAATCGATCAGCTCGTCCGATTTGGTTAGTGCCATTGCATTCATCGTGAAATCACGGCGCTTAAGATCTTCCTGAAGTGAACGAACAAACGTAACGGCATCCGGTCTTCGAAAATCGGTGTATGTAGTTTCGGATCGAAACGTTGTTACCTCAATAGTCTCACTTAAAACGACAAGGACGGTACCATGTTCGATACCTACATCAATGGTATGCGGAAATAACTGTTTGACCTCATTCGGTGTAGCATTTGTTGTCACATCCACATCATTTGCATCCACGTTTCGAATAAAATCACGGACTGCACCTCCGACAACATAAGCTTGAAAACCAGCATTCTCTAGTTTTTCAATTACTTTATAAGCTTCTGGCCACCGAGTTTTCATCATCCTATTTCTTCGCCACTCTTTCGTACATCACTTCGTACTGTTCTACTATTTTTTTCGAACTAAATCGTTCTTCGATAAATATTAACGAAGTTTCCACCATTTGTTTATGTAAAATAGGATCTTGCAGCAATCGAATCCCATATTCCGCTACTTGTTGAACATCCCCAAGCTCTGCTAAATAACCGTTTTCACCGTGAATAATTACTTCAGGGATACCTCCGACATTGGTGCCAATACATGGTACTTCACACGCCATCGCTTCTAATAACACTAAACCAAATGATTCCTTTTGTGACAGAAGGAGCATTAAATCCGAAATAGCATAGAGCTCAGACAAATTTTCTTGTTTTCCAAGAAATAGTACATCGTCTTCAAAAGAAGTTCCTTTTACATATTCCATTACTGGATGTTTTTCAGGGCCATCCCCTACTAACAGAAGTTTTGCCGGCATTTCTTTGCGGATCAGTTCAAAACTTTTCACGATATCTGGAACGCGCTTCACTTTTCTGAAGTTAGAAACATGAATGACTACTTTTTCATCGGGACGTATCCCTAATAATTCTTTCAAATTTCCCGCATCTTTTTTGGAATATTCTTGTTCATCTACAAAATTGTAGATTGTTTCAATTTCTTTTTGTGGAGCGATTAGTTCCATCGTTTGACTAACTAATGAATGTGATACCGCTGTAACAATATCCGATTTTTCAATACCATACCGAATAGCTCCAGATAAGGAAGAATCATCTCCTAAAACAGTAATATCTGTTCCATGCAAGGTCGTCACAATACCTATATCCGATTTTGCCATATCCTTTGCCAAAATAGCACATACAGCATGGGGCATTGCATAATGCACATGCAGTACGTCTAATTCTTCATCAACTATTACTTCTGCCATTTTATTTGCCAAGGCAATATCATACGGGGCATATTGAAACACAGAGTAACTATTTACTTCTACTTGATGAAAAGTAATGGATGGATACATTTTGTTCAAACGAAAAGGCATACTGGAAGTGATGAAATGTATTTCATGTCCTTTTTCCGCAAGCATTTTACCAAGTTCTGTTGCGATTACACCGGATCCTCCTACTGAGGGATAACAGGTAATCCCTATCTTTAATTTACGCATATAATCACTTCCTTATCGAGCACGTCTTTCTTCCAATAAACGCCAATCTAAAAATCCTTCTTCAATTCCTTTTAATAAAATCTCCGCTGTTCCCATATTCGTTGCAAGGGGAATCTGGTATACATCGCAAAGACGGATAAGTGCAGATACATCCGGTTCATGTGGCTGCGCAGTTAAAGGATCTCGGAAAAAGATAACCATATCCATCTCATTGTTTGCGATTGCCGATCCGATCTGTTGATCTCCACCGAGTGGCCCAGATTTATATCTAAAAACCGATAATCCAACCTCATTAATAATGCGCATTCCAGTCGTTCCTGTTGCAAATAATTCATGTTCTTCTAAAATAGATTTATAGGCCGTTACAAATTGGACTAAATCTTCTTTTTTCTTGTCATGTGCTACTAATGCAATTCTCATACCTTCACTCCTATAAAATAATCTCTTCTAAGCCGTATATAAGTGTATTTCGCTTCATTACTTCATGAATCGACAAAACTACACCCGACATGAACGAAGTACGATTAAACGAATCGTGACGCAATGTGAGGAGTTGCCCATCTCCACCAAGCAAAACTTGTTGGTGTGCGACTAAACCAGGCAAACGGACACTATGAATATGCATCCCCTCAATATTAGCTCCTCTTGCTCCAGCAAATATTTCTTCTTCTTCCGGGTGGCCCTGTTCAAATGGATTTCGAGTATCTTGAATCATTTGCGCAGTTTTGATCGCCGTGCCTGACGGAGCATCTACTTTTTGATCATGATGCATTTCGATTATTTCTACATCTGGCAAGTATTTTGCTGCTGTTTGAGCAAATTTCATCATAAGAACCGCCCCAATGGAAAAGTTTGGAGCAATAATACATCCAACTTGCTTTTCTTCTACCTTGGTGCGTATCTCGTCTAATTGTAAATCAGTAAAGCCCGTAGTACCAATAACTGGCCTTACTCCATATTGTAGAGCAGTCATAGCATGCCCATAAACAGCTGTTGGAATCGTTAAATCTACTAACACATCGGGCTCTGTTTGTTCAATGAGCTCCTCCAGTGAGGTGAAAATTGGAATCATATTTCCTAAATATTCTTCTTCTTTTTTATGATCTAATAAACCGACTAAAAGAAATTCCTCGTTTTCAATAACGGTTGCCACCGCTTCTTTCCCCATTCTACCTCTTGGTCCTGCTATTGCTACTTTGATAACCATAGTTAGTCCTCCTTTTTAGTCCATCGATCTTTATCACGTGTATTGTATTTATGTAAAACGTTTTGTAAAGATTGCTGTAAATCTATACCCTCCGCATTGGCTAAACATATTAGAACAAAAAAGAAATCTCCCATTTCATCAGCAAGTTCTTTCTCTACTTCTGTATGCTTCTTTTTCTTTGTGCCATACTTATGTTGAACTTCTCGTGAAAGTTCTCCAAGTTCTTCTGTTAATCTTGCTAATAGCTCCATTGGAGGAAAGTAACCTTCTTTAAATTGACTTATGTATGCATCGACTTCATGCTGAAGTGCAGATAATGTTTTCTTTTCCGACATATTTTTCACTCTCCTCTATTCATCGTAATAAATTTACACACCAGTTGTCAAAAGCTATTAAATAAAAGATAATAACTTTAGTATGGACTATTGAAAGAGGTGGGACAATGGGGCTTGGCTTAAAATTAAAAAATATTATTATGATTGTAATTGGTTCTGCCATTTATAGCTACGGATTTGTTCATTTTAATATGCAAAATGAGCTTGGAGAAGGCGGTTTTGCAGGGATCACGTTAATCTTATTTTTCGTTTTTAAATGGGATGTAGCGTTAATGAACCTGTTATTAAATATTCCTATGTTCATCATAGGATGGAAGCTTTTAGGCAGAAAAGTGTTTATGTATACAATCATCGGCACTGTAGCTGTCTCTATATTTCTGAAAATATTTCAGATTTACGAAGTACAAATTGGGCTACAAGATGACATGTTTCTTGTTTCTTTATTTGCAGGGGTATTTGTCGGGGCTGGATTAGGTATCATTTTCAGATTTGGTGGAACTACTGGTGGCGTAGATATTATCGCAAGACTTGGGCAAAAGTATCTCGGCTGGAGCATGGGGAAAACGATGTTCATGTTTGATGCAATTGTCATTTTACTTTCCTGGCTCACGTTCTTAGATATTAGATCGGTGATGTATACGCTAGTTGCAGTTTTTGTCGGAGCACGTGTGATCGATTTCGTACAGGAAGGCGGCTATGCAGCGCGTGGAGCATTTATTATATCTGAACATCAAGATGCAATTGCAAACCGTATAACGAATGAAATGGATCGTGGAGTGACAGTGTTAAAGGGATATGGGCATTACACAAAGAAAGAACGAGAGATTTTATATTGTGTTATTGCAAAGAATGAAATCGTTCGCCTTAAATCGATTATTACAGCAGTCGATCCGCATGCTTTTGTATCCGTAACAGAAACGAATGATGTGATGGGTGAAGGATTCACACTAGATGAAGAGAAAAGGCCGATTGATTGAGAATTTGCTAGAACAAAACCTGTATTCTATCTTTCACAAATGTCTTCGGACAAACTTATCGCTATATTATAAACGATTGATTCTAGAGAGGCTGGTCGTGACTAACGTCACAATCAGCCTCTCTTTAATTGGTAATCTTATGGCTTATTTATGTCCTGAGCCCTCTTTCAACAATATGAAAAAGGTTAAGTTCTTTTTGGTTAATTAGTGAAAGAATCCTTTCTAACTCATAAAGTAAGCACCTGAAGATGAAATTTCAGGTACTTTATCGCTGCTCTATCCAATAGATACTAACTATTTTACTCGTACAAATTACATTATAAATTTTTAAATTTTTTTAAGGAACAATTAAATTAAGATTAAAACAATTAAAGTGAAGAACATCCTGTACAAAAGTGCTCAAGGTTCTGTCTCCGCTCCAACGTAGTGCAGGGGAACGATTAATTGGAATGAAGCACATAATAGGGAAACTGTGCGGTAGTGAGTTAAATGAAGTGTCCGCTGGGATTTCCGCTACAGGGTGGACGCTTTCCGCGGGCACGGCTTCAATCTCCTCGTCGCTTACGCTCCTGCGGGGCTTTCAGCACATGCTGTTCCCGCTGGGGTCGCCACCCGTCCGCTACAATCCAGTAGAGTTTGCTAATTACTAAGACATAATGCACTAGATCTAGTACTACATTGTTTTTTCTACAGGGAGAAAACCTATGGTTAATTGAATAAGACATACTTTATAGTGATTATTAGTAGGTTCTATTGATTGGAGTGCAAGGCGGCGACTCCTGTGGGATTAGCGAGACAGGTGAGACCCCGCACGTAGCGTTAGCGGAGGAGGAGGCTCACCGCTCGCCCCACGGAAAGCGTCCGCCTGGAGCGGAAATCATGGCGAACATCTTAAGATCTTTACCGCGCAGTTTCCCTATACAACGATTAAATTAAAGCATGCCATTCCTTATGCTCCTTGAAAATAATTATCCCCCCTCTAAATCTTCTATAGTTTCCTAACCAACAAAAAAAGCCTCCCAAAGTAAGAACTTTGAGAGACTCTATCTATCTTATTTAGAAAGAATATGAATCGGGTGACCCATAACTACTTCCGCAGCTTCCATTGCAATTTCACCTAAAGTTGGGTGAGCATGAATAGTCATTGCGATATCTTCTACTGTCATACCGGCTTCAATTGCTAAACCAAGTTCAGCAATCATATCAGAAGCTCCTTGACCAATGATTTGTGCTCCAAGTAGTAAACCGTCCTCTTTACGAGAAACAAGTTTTACGAAACCATCTGTAGCGTTAAGTGCAAGTGCACGACCATTTGCTCCAAATGGGAATTTCCCAGCAGCAACGTCATAGCCTTGTTCTTTTGCTTGTGCTTCGTTTAAACCAACTGTAGCCATTTCTGGGTCTGTAAAGCACACTGCAGGAATTGCTAAGTAATCTACAACCGAAGTTTGCCCTGCAATTGCTTCAGCAGCAACTTTTCCTTCGTAAGAAGCTTTATGTGCAAGTTGAGGTCCTGCAACGATATCACCGACAGCAAAGATATTCTCAATGCTTGTGCGGCATTGCTTATCTACTTCTAATAATCCGCGTTCCGCGAATTTAATACCTAGTTCTTCTAATCCGATTTCATCCGTGTTTGGACGACGGCCTACCGTTACTAATACATAGTCAGCTTCCACTTTTTTCTCTTCTCCGCCAACTTCATATGTAACTACTACGCCAGTATCAGATTCTTCCACACCTTTTGCGGAAGCTTTAACTGCAATTTCTACGCCTTTTTTCTTTAGGCCTTTTTTAACGATAGTTGTCATTTGCTTTTCGAATCCAGCTAAAATATCGTCTCCGCCTTCGATAATTGTTACATTTGAGCCTAAGTTAGCGAATGCAGAACCAAGCTCAGTACCAATGTATCCTCCACCGATTACAACTAATTTTTCTGGAACTTCAGATAAACTTAATGCACCAGTTGAGCTAAGTACACGTTTTGTAAATTTAAATGTTGGAATTTCTACTGGACGAGATCCAGTTGCGATAATTGCATGTTTAAATTTATACGTTTGTGCAGAATTTTCATCCATTACACGAACTGTATTTGCATCAACGAAATATGCTTCGCCCATTACTACATCGATTTTGTTTCCTTTTAATAAACCAGAAACACCACTAGTTAATTTCTTTACAACGCCATCTTTGAAAGCTTGAGCTTTTGAAAAGTCAATTTTCACATCAGTTGCTGTAATACCCATGTCATCTGAATGTTTTGCATGCTCAAAACGGTGACCCACAGAAATCAAAGCCTTAGAAGGAATACATCCTACGTTTAGACAAACTCCACCAATATGCTCTTTTTCTACCACTACTACTTTTTGTCCTGTTTGTGCAGCACGAATTGCAGCTACATATCCTCCAGGGCCTGAACCAATTACTAAAGTATCTGTTTCGATCGGGAAATCTCCAACTACCATTTTTTACGCCTCCATTAATAATAGTTCTGGACTGCTAAGCAAACGTTTAATATGGTTCAACGCATGTTGTGCAGTCGCACCATCGATCATTCGATGATCAAAGCTCAATGATAATGCTAACACAGGAGCAGCTACAATTTCACTATTTTTTATTATTGGTTTCTCTGAAATTCGACCAATTCCGAGAATTGCAACTTCCGGATGATTAATTACTGGCGTAAACCATTGACCTCCAGCAGAACCGATATTTGTGATCGAGCATGATGCACCTTTCATTTCTGCAGGAGCTAATTTACCGTCACGAGCTTTTGTAGCAAGTGCATTAATTTCGTCTGATATAGCAAACACAGATTTGCGGTCTGCGTTTTTAATAACAGGCACGAGTAATCCTTTATCTGTATCCGCTGCAATACCGATGTTGAAATAATGTTTTTGAATCACTTCATTTGTTTCATCATCATAAGATGTATTTAGTTGCGGGAATTCTCTTAATGTACTTACAAGTGCTTTTACAACATAAGGTAAGTAAGTTAACTTAATATTTTTCTCTGCTGCAATTTCTTTGAATTTTTTGCGATGGGCAACAAGCTCTGTTACATCTACTTCATCCATCAACGTTACATGCGGAGCAGTATGTTTTGAATGTACCATTGCTTTGGCAATTGCTTTACGCATTGGTGAAAGTTTTTCGCGTGTTTCTGGGAATTCTCCTTCAAGTACTACAGGAGCAGCAGTTTTTTCTTCTGCTTTCGACTCTTTTTGAATAGGTTCCGCTGTTTCTTCTGAAGCGGAAACCTCCGCAGGTTTTTGGTCTCCAGTTAAAAATGCTTCGATATCTTCTTTTAAAATACGACCATTTTTCCCTGAACCAGTTACATCTGCAATATTTACTTCTTTATCACGAGCAAATTTACGAACAGAAGGCATTGCGATTACGCGTGTTTCACCTTTTGGTTGTTCAGTTGTTGCTGCTTCTTTTTTAGCAGGAGCTTCCACTGCTTCTTTGTCAATCTCTTGACCACCTTCAGCAGTAGCTTGTACTTGTGCTTCTGTTTTTTCTTCCCCATTGTCTTGTCCTTTAAACTGAAGATCCTCATATCCAGGAGCATCAATTTTAATAAGCACATCACCAACAACTGCAACTGTTCCTTCGCTAACTAATACCTCTGTTACTTTTCCTTTAACTGGAGAAGGAATTTCTACCACTGCTTTATCATTTTGTACTTCACATAAAATATCGTCTTCTTGTACTTCATCGCCGGCCTTCACAAACCATTTAACGATTTCGCCTTCGTGTATACCTTCACCGATATCTGGTAATCGAAATTCAAATGCCACAGTATTCACCCTTTCTATTTTTAATTTTTTTAGAACGTTAAAACTTTTTTCGCTGTTTCTACTATATCCTTAACACCAGGTAACCAAACCGTTTCTGCTTGAGAGAATGGGTAAACAGTATCTGGAGCCGCAACTCGTAAAACTGGAGCTTCTAAACTTAAAATAGCTCTTTCCGTAATTTCAGCAACTACATTGGCAGCAATACCTGCTTGTTTTTGTGCTTCTTGAACAACGATCGCACGGTTTGTTTTTTCAACAGATGCAATAATTGTTTCAATATCAAGTGGTTGAATCGTACGTAAGTCAATAACTTCTACTGAGTGTCCTTCTTTTTCTAACTCTTCAGCAGCTTTTAAGCTTTCGTGTACCATTGCACCATAAGAAATGATCGTTAAATCTGAACCTTCACGTTTTACATCTGCTTTCCCTAGTGGAATTGTATACTCTTCTTCCGGAACTTCCCCTCGGAATGAACGATACAGTTTCATATGCTCTAAGAAAATAACAGGGTCGTTATCGCGAATCGCAGAGATCAATAAACCTTTTGCATCGTATGGAGTAGAAGGAATAACTACTTTTACACCTGGTGTAGATGTCATAAGTAACTCTAAACTATCCGCATGCATTTCTGGTGTATGAACCCCTCCACCGAATGGAGAACGGATTGTAACTGGCGCATTATATGCTCCTCCTGTACGGAAACGCATACGAGCAAGTTGTCCACTAATAGAATCCATAACTTCAAATACAAAACCAAAGAATTGAATTTCAGGAACTGGACGGAATCCTTGAAGTGCTAAACCTACTGCAAGACCACCAATACCAGATTCAGCTAAAGGTGTGTCAAATACACGGTCTTCTCCAAATTCTTTTTGTAATCCTTCCGTCGCACGGAATACTCCTCCGTTAACGCCAACGTCTTCACCGAAGACTAGAACGTTTTCATCATTTTTAAGCTCGGTACGGAGTGCTTCCGTAATTGCTTGAATCATCGTTAATTGTGCCATCGGTTACTTCGACTCCTTCTCAGTATAGTAAGCTAATTGCTCATCTAAATTATATGGGTTTTCTTCATACATAATATTGATCAAGTCTGTTACTTTTTGTTTTGGAGCAGCATCTGCTTTTTTGATTGCTTCTTTAATTTCTTCTTTTGCTTTTTCAATGATTTCTTCTTCTTTCGCTTCATTCCAAATACCTTTTGCTTCTAGGTACAAACGGAAACGAACTAATGGGTCTCTCTTTTCCCAAACAGAATCTGTATCAGACGTACGGTAACGAGTTGGGTCATCCCCAGCCATCGTATGAGGACCGAATCGGTAACATACAGTTTCAATCAAGCTTGGCCCTTCACCATTAATTGCGCGCTCTCTTGCATCTTTTGTTGCAACATAAACTGCTAATGGATCCATTCCATCTACTTGTACACTTGGAATCCCTGCTGCAATCCCTTTCTGTGCAATTGTTTTCGCAGATGTTTGCAACTCACGTGGTGTTGAAATAGCGTATTGGTTATTTTGTACGATGAATACAGCCGGTGAACGATATGCTCCAGCAAAGTTAATACCTTCATAGAAATCACCTTGAGATGAACCGCCATCTCCTGTGTACGTTATTGCAATCGCTTTCTTTCCACGTTTTTGCATTCCTAGTGCTACACCAGCTGCTTGGATGAACTGTGCACCGATAATAATTTGTGGTGGGAATACATTAACATCTTCTGGAATTTGGTTCCCCATGAAATGTCCACGAGAAAATAAGAATGCTTGATATAAAGGTAGACCATGCCATACGATTTGAGGTACATCACGGTAACCTGGTAAGATAAAGTCTTCTTTTTCGAGCGCGAATTGAGATGCAAGCTGAGAAGCTTCTTGTCCAGCAGTAGGTGCATAGAATCCTAGACGACCTTGGCGGTTTAGTGAAATAGAACGTTGGTCTAATATTCGTGTGAATACCATTCGACTCATTAATTCAACTAATTCCTCATCTGATAAGTTAGGATTTGCTTCTTCGTTAACAATTTTCCCTTCCTCGTTTAAAATCTGGAACATTTCAAACTTTTCTTCAATTTCTTGAAGCGTTTTCTTTGGGTCTAACTGCTGTGACTTGTTTGCAGCCATATAGCAACTCTCCTTTTCTTCTGTATTAAAATTTCTTGTGATATAAGTAATACAACTATCTTTCCTTTTCAGTATACTCAAAGATAAATCTGCGGTCAATCATCTAAAATCATTGGTTATCCTTAATAGAATATTAAAACTATTACACTCTGTACTAGTCATCAATTATATCTGTATTATATCAGTTTCATAAATTCATAAGAGTTTTACATCGTCCAATTAGAAATTCTTCTAGAATTAACTTCTCTAAGGCAAACAGAAAAAGTTGGCGTAGGATTTATTTATACAGTAAGGGATACAGTGTTTTTAGGAATGGATAGTGAGGCCTCACCGCTTTAGCCATATGGTTCCCCTACTTTACCTCAAGCCTCAAATTATCGGCTGTATTTATTCATTGAATATTAACCATCAAGTTCATATTCATTATCAACTCACTTCAAGTAAACTTGTTATTTTGATGATTGGTTGCTTCCAAGTGCCAATTGGTTGCTTTCTCAAGTAATTTGGTTGCTCATAAACAGATCTAGTTGCTTTCCACATAGAATTGATTGCTTTCAATGACTAATTGGTTGCTCTTATCCATTAACTGGATAAGAGTAGGAGCGAAAAATTCATCCACAAGGTATATTTCCAAAAGTATAAAAATAGAGTATAGGAATCTTTGAAATTCCCATACTCTATTTTTGCTTTTATAAGCTCTACTATTCTCTTTATTAATTTTCCTTTTGAAGTGAAGTAAATGTTTCTTCTTTTACTTTATTAAGCTCCGCTGTCAGTTCGTTAAACTTTTCAACTGATTGTTGTACTGCTTCGTTTTGTTTATTCACTTCATCAACTTGTTTTTGAATGGTCGTTACTTCTGCTTCATCTTCGATCAACATGCTATATAACTTTTCTTGTAAACTAGCAAGTGTATTATATTGTTCTGTTAAATCGGTGTAGGCAGTGTAGCGATTTTTTAATGCTTCCTCGATTTGTTGAATACTTTCTTTTTCAGATGTTACGTCTGTTTCCGAGATAAGAACATCAATATCCTTCAATTTTTCAGATGCACTTTTAATAGAAGCTGCTTCTTTTTCCACTAAAACAAGTCTTTCTTCCAGTAGCGCAGCAGTTTCTTCCACTTGTTTCGTAAGCTCTTCTTTTTGATCTTTCGTTAACTCCATCATGCTTTGAAAATTAGCTTGTTCTTTTTGTTCCGTTTCTGCTAACTGCGTTTGTACATCTCTATAATCTGCTTCTAAATTATAAATTTCCGTTAAGATGTTAGATAATTTTTTTTCGGTAGTTTCACCAAAAGAACATGCAGATAGAAGTAATACAAAGCATAAAGGAACTACGTATTTCCATTTTTTCATCACGTAACCTCCTCTAATCATTTCACTATAATTGTTCTGGCTACTAAATTCAACCGTACAATAGGCTTTTTTTGTTTAGCAAAAGATAATTTTTCGGTATAATAGGACTAGGAACTCGGAAAGGACGATAAATATGATTTTAATGAAAGATATTGTGAGGGACGGTCATCCAGCACTTCGCAAAAAAGCAACAGAAATGACTTTTCCTTTATCAGAGGCCGATAAACAACTCGCTAATGATTTATTGGAATATGTGATCAATAGTCAAGATGAAAAAATGGTAGAGAAGCATAAATTACGTCCTGGAATCGGGCTGGCAGCTCCTCAAGTAAACGCTGATAAAAGAATGTTCGCGCTACATATACCAAATGCAGAGGATGGGGACATCAGCTTTGTTGCAGTCAATCCCAAAATAATTAGCCATTCCGTAGAAAACACTTATATCCCTTCTGGGGAAGGGTGTCTTTCTGTGGATGAAGTGATTGAGGGATATGTACCAAGACATGCACGTATTACCGCAACTGGCTTTTATCCGGATGGTACACCCTTCAAAAAACGATTAAAAGGTTTAGCAGCAATTGCATTTCAACATGAGCTAGATCATTTAAATGGCATCATGTTTTATGACCATATTAATAAAGTAAACCCATACGCAGAAATACCAAATTCTGTTCCGTATGAACGAGCGTAATTAAAATGCGTAAGTGTCTATGTTTAGTTAGGGTTGCGCGACCTCGCGCCGCAATGACTGATTGCCCTTTAACGTGCGTATCTACTATAGAAAAATATGAAAAGCCTGTGCGCATGTGCACAGGCTTTTTCTTATAAATCGGCTGCTCTTGGCATAGCTGATAGAGCTCCAGGTTTGGTTGCACAAATTGCTCCTAGTCTATTGCCAAAAGAGACATAGTCTATCCACTCTTCTCTTGTGCTTGGTTTTCCGCTCATATTAATTTTAGACAGAATACCTGCCATAAAAGCATCTCCAGCACCCGTTGTATCGACCGGTACCACCTTCTCCACTTTTACGTGGATCGTCTCCTCATCGATTACAATATATGTGCCTTCTGCTCCAACTGTAATAAGGACGATCGGAATTTGATAATCCCGAAGTTTTTGAATCCCTTCTTCTCTCGTTGTTGTCTCCGTTAAGAAGAAAAGCTCCTCTTCTGTTAGTTTCAAAATATCCACTTGTTTAAAAAAGGAACAAATGGTTTCTCTACAAAGTGCTTCGCTTTCCCATCTTAGTGGACGAATATTAGCATCGAAAGATAATAACACTTTAGATTTTTCCATTTGATCAACTATTTCGCGAGTCGTCTTGCGTGCTATTGGATGAAATAATGTTCCTGAACAAAAATGAAAAATGGAGGCTTGCTGAAATGCTTCTTTTTTCAATGTAGTAAAATCCACTTGTAAATCCGGTGTTTCATCCACGTATGTATGGAAGTGTCGGTCATTATTTTCCGTTAAATGCACATATACACCACTTACTCTTTTTTCAGGAACAATCTGAGCGAAAGTTAAATCTACTCCTTCTAATGTTAACTCTCTTCTCACAAATTCTGAGGTTTCGTCGTCTCCTGAAATTGTTATAAAAGAGGAAGAAGCCCCAAGTCTTGCTACTCCTGCTGCTACATTTACTGTCGCCCCGCCTAAAAACTTTGTAAATTGTTTATTTGATTGATCATCTGCAATATAGTCTACAAATACATCACCATATATCAGCACAAACTTATTCCTTAAATCGTTCATAAAAACTCCTCTAGATTAATTGTAATTTTTTCATGGCATTCACTAAGCCATTTTCTGAAACATGGTCCGTGACAAAGGTAGCGCAGTTTTTTAATTCTTCTACTGCGTTCCCCATCGCCACACCAGTTCCTACATATTGAAGCATCTCTATATCATTAAAACCATCACCAAAAGCAATCGCGTCATCAGGAGTTTTATTCATATAGCGCAGTAATAATTCAATTCCTTTTGCTTTAGAAACACCTTGTGGAAGGACATCACAAGATATCCGATGCCAACGAACAAACTTTAAGTTAGGAAAAGCTTTCTCATATTCTTTTTGAACATCCATATCGCAAAAGATAAGCGCTTGATGTATATCATTCGTTAAAAAGAAGTTTTCTTCCGTTCTAGGTAAGGCCATTTTCAAGGAAGAGATGCTTTCGTATACATCCTCGTGATCAGGGACATTTGATACAAATTCTACATCATCCATATAGACAATTGGTTGGTCTCGTTCCATCGCAAAATCCGTTAAATGCTGTAGTTCCATTGTATCGATAATTCCTTTATGAATAATCTTCCCCTGTAATTGGACGATTTGACCATTGTAGCATATGAATGAATCTATTTTAAGTTGTTCTAAAATTGAGTTTGCTGTAAATGGGGCCCTTCCGGTTGAAATAACTATTTCGTGCCCATTTGCTCTTGCTTGTTGAATAGATTCTACAACACCTGGTGGAATATTTTTATCATTATCTAAAATAGTCCCATCAATATCAAAAAATAAAACTTTATTTACCATCAAAAAAAACTCCTATTCGCTACGCTAATTATTTGACTTTTCAGTAAGAATCCTTTACACATCTCTATTTTTCGTATATAATATATTGTAAGGAGTGAGTTACCATGTTGAAACGTCTAAGAAGAAAATGGTTAAGACGACTCGGTGGAATGCTCAGAAACAAAACGATCGCGTAAAGTGAAACTTCATTTAAGTAGGGGGTTTTACTACCTCCCCTTACTTAAATGTTAGTTGAACCACTTGGACCTTTACAGGCAGTTTATCTCCACTTATTTTTCCTTGGTTTCCTTGAAATCTTGATGTGGGGATATTACTGCCCGTTAAGGCGGGATAAATTATTTGCCCTTCGAAAAATGGAGGGCTTTTCTTTATTTTAAAGAAGTAGCGTGATAATATAAAGAGAATTGATTTATTTTGAACGTGAAAAAGGAGAGTATAATATGATTTATAAAGTTTATTATCAAGAGAATGCATTGGAAGTTTCAGTTCGCGAAAACACGAAAAGCTTATATGTAGAGGCAGAATCTGAGCGTGAAGTACGTTCAATTCTAAAGGATCGCAATTATAATATTGAACTAATTCAATTGCTTGAAGGTAATCATTTAGCATACGAGCAAGCAAGCCCGAATTATAAAGTAGAGAAGAGATAAACATATGAAATTTGTAAAAAATGATCAAACTGCTGTTTTCGCCCTCGGCGGACTAGGTGAAATCGGCAAAAATACGTACGCTGTACAATTTCAAGATGAGATTATTTTAATAGACGCAGGGATTAAGTTTCCCGAAGATGATCTATTAGGTATTGATTATGTTATTCCAGATTACACGTATCTAGTGAAAAATGTAGACAAGATTAAAGGATTATTTATCACTCATGGCCACGAAGATCATATCGGTGGTATTCCTTATTTATTGAAACAACTAAATGTTCCGGTATATGGAGGAAAACTTGCACTAGGTTTACTGCGTAACAAGTTAGAGGAGCACGGCTTACTTCGTCAAACAAAAATGCATGTGATTGAAGAAGACGACGTAGTGAAATTTAGAAAAACAGCAGTTAGTTTCTTCAGAACAACACATAGTATCCCGGATGCTTTTGGTATCGTTGTCAAAACTCCACCAGGTAATATTGTGCATACAGGTGATTTTAAATTTGACTTTACGCCAGTTGGGGAGCCTGCTAACTTAACTAAAATGGCAGAAATCGGTCGTGACGGGGTTCTATGCTTACTATCAGATAGTACGAATGCAGAAGTTCCGAATTTCACTATGTCCGAACGTAAAGTCGGCGAAAGTATGGATTCTATTTTCCGTAAAGTGAATGGACGCATCATTTTCGCTACATTCGCTTCCAATATTCATAGACTTCAACAGGTAACGGATGCAGCTGTGCAACATGGCCGCAAAATCGCTGTTTTTGGTCGAAGTATGGACAATGCGATTACAATCGGTCGTGAGCTTGGCTATATTACAGCTCCTAAAGAAACATTTGTAGATGCGAGTGCGTTAAATCGATTACCTGCCAACGAAGTGCTTATATTATGTACAGGCAGTCAAGGTGAACCAATGGCCGCTCTATCTCGAATTGCTAATGGGACACACCGTCAAATTCAAATTCAACCAGGCGATACGGTTGTATTTTCTTCTTCACCGATTCCAGGAAATAGAGCAAGTGTCAATCGTACTATTAACTTACTATTCCGTGCAGGTGCAGAAGTAATACATGGTTCCCTAAATAATATTCATACATCAGGTCATGGTTCTCAAGAGGAACAAAAGCTGATGTTACGACTTATGAAACCAAAATTCTTTATGCCAATCCATGGTGAATATCGTATGTTGAAAATTCATACGGAACTTGCCGTAGATTGTGATGTATTACCTGAAAATACTTTCATTATGGAAAACGGTGATGTGTTGGCATTAAGTGCAAACGAAGCGCATGTTGCTGGACGAATTCCATCTGGAGATGTGTATATTGATGGTAGTGGTATTGGAGATATTGGGAATATTGTTCTTCGAGATCGTCGAATCCTTTCTGAAGAAGGACTAGTAATTGTTGTTGTAAGTGCAGATATGGAAAGAAAGAAAATTGTTTCTGGTCCTGATATTATTTCACGTGGATTTGTGTACATGCGTGAGTCGGGGACGATGATAAATGAAGCTCAACAGATGTTAAACAAGCATTTAAGGTTCACTTTACAAGATAAGCCTGCTGAATGGGCTGAATTGAAAAATGAGATTACTGATGTTCTTAGCCCTTATTTATACGAAAAAACAAAACGTCGTCCAATGATCTTACCGATTATTATGGAAGTTTAAACGTTTTATCCATATAACAAAATGCCAGAGGGATTTGCTTCCTCTGGCATTTTTTATGACAAAACTTTCTTTTCAAATCGGTTAATATCAACATCTGCACCAATCATAATTAGTACATCATTCAACTGAAGATTTTCATCTGCCGGCGGTGAAACATTGATACTATTTCCACGCTTGATAGCTACGATATTAATGCCATATCTTGCACGGATATCTAAATCAACTAATGATTTTCCTGCAATTTTTTCGTTCACTTTTATCTCCATAATCGAATGCTCATCAGAAAGCTCTAAGTAATCCAGTACATTTTGCGACAGGATATTATTCGCAATACGAATTCCCATATCTCGTTCCGGATGCACCACTTGGTCAGCACCAATCTTACGTAATACTTTTTCATGGTAATCATTTTGTGCTTTTACCGTAATTTTCTTTACGCCAATTTCTTTTAACATAAGCGTTGTTAAAATACTCGATTGGATATCGTCACCAATTGCAACAATGACATGTTCAAAATTTCGGATGCCAAGGGATTTTAATACCGTTTCATCTGTCGTATCCGCCACTACCGCTTGTGTAGCAATTGTAGCATACTCATCTACTCTTTCTGTAGCTATATCGACAGCCATTACATCTGCCCCTTGATCGATTAACTCCCGGACGATACTCCCACCGAATCGTCCTAAACCAATTACTACAAACTCTTTTTGCATAATAGTGCCTCCTGCTTACTAATCGGATGCACTTAGTTTACCATACCATTTCTAAAAATAGATACTTCATTCGCGAATCCGGTATCACTAATCTTTCATTAAAAGGATTAACCTTTTTTCTAACATCCTAAAACCGCTTTCTCCCGTTTGTACGTGACGAAGCAATCCCTTCTTATCAAACAGATAAAAAGATGGAACAATTCGATTTTGAAATTTGTCAGAAACAACTAAATCGTGATCTAGGTATATGGAGTTCGTCATACTCATTCGTTCAGCCTTTTGTTTTATAAGAGTATTATTTACATCTTCTTTTGTTATTGGCATATGAATGCCAACTAACTGAAATTTATCACCATATGTCTTTTTCCATCTATTTATAATCCCGTAAGTTTTGTCGCATAGATGGCAACTAATAGACCAAAAGTGTATTAATAAAGGTACTTCCCCAATTAATTTTTCTTTCGTTACACTTCCGTTCAACCATTCCATGTCACTTGAAAACTCGGGTAACTCCTCTCTTAAACGCAATGGTGTCTCCCCTTTTCCTTTTCGTCCATAGCTAGTGTATGCGTAGCGATAAAAACAGAACGGGACAAAAACCATTTTTTTTTGAATTTATATGAATAAGTTGTTAAAGTAAACTTAAAGTTGTGTTAAAATAAACTTTGTTTTTCAAGGGAGGAGGGGAACAGTATTGCAAATTGGAAAGAAGATTAAACGATTACGACTGAAGAAAGGTTTAACCCAAGAAGAATTAGGGGAAAGAACTGATTTAAGCAAGGGCTTTATCTCCCAGCTAGAAAGAGATATAAACTCCCCTTCCATAGAAACACTTTTTTCTATTTTAAATGTACTTGGCTCTAAGCCTAGTGACTTTTTTGATGACGAACAAGTGCGTACTAAAGTCGTTTTCGAAGCTGCGGAACAAACAATTTACATAGATGAGGAAAAAAACTATCAGCTTCACTGGCTCATCTCTGAGTCCAATGAAAATGAAATGGAACCAGTCCTCATCACACTAGGTCAAAACGGTCAATTTAAACAATTTGAACCTTCCCTTTCCGAAACGTTTATATATGTTTTACAAGGTCGCGTCGAATTAATACTCGGAAAGCAGCAATACTTTGCTTCTAAAGGTGAATCTCTCTACTTTGAAGCAGCTGATGATCATTTATTAAAAAATGCGGCGGATGAAGAAACACAAGTAATTTATGTCGTAACAAATTCTTATTTATAAGAAATGCGGAAGCGCCTATGTTAGAGGAATACAGTCTAAATTCACGACATCGTCTCGAAACGACTGCATGACCTGCTTCGTGCAGGCCTCCGACAGGCAAATGTGAAAGGAGTAGGTCTGCAAAGTACGCCACATCCTGTGGCAAAGCAGACATGACCCGCATCGTGCGGACCCAGGAGGCAGCTCCTCAGCCACCACAAGCGATTTTGTTTGCGACGAGCTTTGCGCAGGAGCAGCTATTTCACATTTGACCCCGAGGGGTAAGGCGCTGCAGCTGGACAAATACTAAGTAAGAAAGCCTTCCTTTCTTACAATACACAAATTGGAGGTACATTATGTCTGAGACACCTATCATTCGCTTTGAGAACGTCACCAAATACTATGATGCTGAAACAACCGTGTTAACGGATATTAACTTTGAATTAGAGCGTGGTAAATTCTATACGTTACTTGGTCCATCCGGTTGTGGGAAAACAACCATTTTGCGATTAATCGCAGGATTTATGCAGCCTTCTAGTGGAAATATTTATTTTAATGGAAAACTAATCAATAATGTTCCTGCAAATGAACGTCAAGTTAATACAGTTTTCCAAGACTATGCACTATTCCCTCACTTAAATGTGTTTGAAAATGTAGCATTCGGTCTTCGTATAAAAAGACTAGGAAAAAAAGAGATTGAAGAAAAAGTGTTAGAGGCACTAAAGTTTGTTAACTTATCAGGTTATGAAAAGAGAGAAATTGTAGAGATGTCTGGTGGTCAAAGACAGCGTGTTGCAATTGCTCGAGCAATCGTAAATGATCCGGAAATCATTTTACTTGATGAGCCGCTTTCTGCTTTGGACTTGAAACTACGTTCGGAAATGCAATACGAGCTTCGTGAGCTTCAACAGCGATTAGGCAAAACGTTTATCTTTGTAACGCATGATCAAGAAGAAGCCTTAGCTATGTCCGATGAAATTTTTGTACTGAATGCAGGAAATATAGAACAAAGTGGAACACCAATGGATATTTACGATGAACCGATCAATCGATTTGTAGCAGATTTTATCGGAGAATCGAATATTGTTTCTGGCACAATGGTTGCTGATTTCCGTGTACGAATTGGTGAAAAAGAATTTGAATGTGTTGACCAAGGACTAAATCCGAATGAAAATGTCGATATTGTCATTCGACCAGAAGATTTAGAAATTACCTCTGTTGAAAAAGGAAAAATGAAAGTAAAAGTAGATACACAATTATTTAGAGGAGTTCACTACGAGCTATCTACGTACGATGACGAAGGAAACGAATGGCTAGTCCATTCCACGAAAAAAGCAGAGGTTGGCGCATTTATCGGACTAGACTTTGATCCTGAAGCAATTCATGTTATGCGTCTGAACGAAACAGAAGAAGAATTTGATAAGCGACTTGAGTCTTACGGAGAAGACGCATATGCAAACTAAAAACACCAAAACATTTTATTTAATACCTTATTTTGCTTGGATAATATTATTTGTCATCGCACCAATTGCTTTAATCGCTTATTACTCCCTTTTTGATTTGAGCGGAAATTTCACATTTGATAATTATAAGAACTTCTTCACTTCTATTTATTTAAAGTTAACACTTAGCTCATTTTGGTATGCATTTCTTATAACGCTATTTTCCTTACTTGTTGCCTACCCAACAGCTTACTTGCTGACAAAAACGAAGCATAAACAGTTATGGTTATTATTAATCATTATTCCATCTTGGATTAATTTATTATTAAAAACGTATGCATTCATTGGAATTTTTGGCTTATATGGACCTATTAACGCATTTTTAAATGTATTTGGTTTTGGAGAAACACAAATTTTATTTACAGACTTTAGTTTTATTTTTGTATCAGTTTATATTTTTATTCCATTTATGATTCTGCCTATCTTTAACGCTTTGGATAAATTAAATCCATCACTGATCGATGCGAGTAGAGATTTAGGTGCATCTAGTTGGACAACCTTTTCAAAAGTCATCTTTCCATTAACGACGAATGGGGTTAAAGCTGGGATTCAAGCAGTGTTTATCCCTTCCCTTTCCTTATTCATGATTACTCGACTAATCGCTGGAAATAAAGTTATTACACTTGGTACTGCTATTGAGCAACAATTTTTAGTTACGCAAAACTGGGGAATGGGTTCGACTATTGCCGTATTCTTAATTATATTTATGGTCATTGTCATGATCATTACCGGACAAAGAGATAAGGGGGCTAATACTAATGGAAAGAACTAGTAAAACAGCGAAACTTTATTTAGCCCTTATTTTCATTATTTTATATGCACCGATTTTGTATTTGATCTTTTATTCGTTTAATAGTGGCGGTTCCATGAGTAATTTCGAGTCGTTTACTTGGGAGCATTATGGTGCTGTGTTTTCCGATACTCGACTGATCATGATTTTGATCAATACAGTCATTGTTGCACTGCTGTCTGCTCTACTCGCAACAATCATTGGAGTATTTGGTTCGCTAGGCATTGTATATATGCGCAACAAGTCTATACGTAATTCTTTGTTATCTTTAAACAATGTATTAATCGTTAGTCCAGATGTTGTCATTGGGGCATCATTCTTAATCTTGTTTACAATGATCGGCGTTAAATTAGGATTCGCATCTGTATTAATCTCGCATATTGCCTTTAGTATTCCGATTGTTGTATTAATGGTATTGCCGAAACTTCAGGAGATGAATAGCTCTTTAATAGATGCAGCAGCAGATCTTGGTGCAACTAAAGGAGAAATATTACGACGAGTCATTATTCCTTTTATTAAACCAGGGATTTTTGCAGGGTTCTTCATGGCCCTTACGTATTCACTGGATGATTTTGCTGTTACTTTCTTTGTAACAGGAAATGGATTTAGTACGTTATCTGTGGAAATTTACTCGATGGCACGTGCTGGTATTACATTAACGATCAATGCATTATCAGGCATTATCTTTATCGTGACATTATTCCTTGTAGTGGGCTATTACTTCATTAGCCAAAGAGGGAAAAACCCTGTAGGAATGGGGGTAAGAAAATGAAAGACATCGTAAGAGCAGCACTTACTATCATTTTCGTTTGTATCGCACTGTTTTTTGTGAATGACCTATTAGATAAGAATTCAGGAAAAGCTGGTAGTGATACCGTAACAATCTATAACTGGGGAGAATATATTGATCCAGATTTAATAGCCCAGTTTGAAGACGAATCAGGTTATCGTGTAGTATACGAAACGTTCGATTCGAATGAAGCAATGATGACAAAAATTGAACAAGGTGGGACTTCTTACGATATTGCAGTTCCATCTGAGTATGCAATCGAGAAAATGAAAGAGCATGATTTACTACTTCCGATTGATCACTCGAAGATTCCTAATTTGAAAAATATCGATCCATACTTCTTAGATTTATCGTTCGATCCCAAAAATGAGTTTTCTATTCCCTATTTTTGGGGAACTGTAGGTATTGTTTTCAATCCTTCCTTACTGGATGGTCAAACATTTGATAGCTGGGACGCACTATGGGACCCTTCCTTAAAAGGACAAGTGTTGCTAGTAGACAGTGCTCGTGAAGTTATTGGAATGGGGTTAAATAGCTTAGGCTATTCTCTAAACTCTACCAATGAAAAAGAATTGCAAGAAGCTTCTGAGAAACTAAACAAACTTACACCGAACGTAAAGGCAATCATTGGAGATGAAGTAACACAGCTTATGGTAAACCAAGAAGCTGCTGTTGCTTTGACATGGTCTGGCCAAGCTGCAGATATGATGTGGGAAAACGAAGAACTTGACTATTCTGTTCCTGAAGAAGGATCTAATTTATGGTTCGATAATATGGTTATTCCTAAAACTGCAGCGAATATAGAAGGTGCTCATGCATTTATAAACTTCATGTTGGATGCTGAAGTAGCCGCTCAAAATGCAGATTATGTTGGTTATTCCATACCAAATGCAGCCGCTGTGGAATTGATGGATGAAGAAGTTACATCAGATGAACGCTTTTATCCTACCGAAGAAACAAGAGATAATTTGGAAGTTTATAATAATCTAGGTCTTGAAATGCTTGGAGTTTATAATGAGTTATTTTTAAAGTTTAAAATGGGAACAAACTAACAGATAGAGTTGCCTTCAACCGGGCGGCTCTATTTCTTATTTTCCAAATTAACAAATATTAATTTTTCGTGTCGCGAAAGTTTTTATTATCTTTATAATATGGTAGAATCGATAGACGCATACTAAGTATTTTAAGAAAGCAGGAATCATATGGCGAAGAAACCATCACAATTTGCACTATATATATTGATGTTTAATATGTTTATCGCTATGGCAGGAATTGGACTAGTTATTCCCGTCATGCCGCAGTATCTAGAAACGTTTGGCGTAGCAGGTCAAGCGCTAGGATTTATCATTGCATCATTTGCTTTAGGACAGTTTTTATTTTCACCATTAGCGGGTGATCTATCCGATACTTTTGGACGTAAAAAACTTATTATTGTTGGATTAGTTATTTTTTCAGCTTCTCAATTTTGGTTCGGCATGGCAACTCACGAATGGATGTTATATGCTGCACGCTTTATAAGCGGTATTGGGGGGGCTTTTTTAATCCCCGCTACGATGGCATTTGTTGCCGACATTACCTCTCTTGAGGATCGCGGAAGAGGAATGGGCTTACTTGGAGCCTCGATGTCTTTAGGATTCATGATAGGTCCAGCGATAGGCGGATTTTTGGCAAAAGTTAGTTTAACTTTTCCTTTTTATATGGCTGCTATTGCAGCAATTCTTTCAGCTGTAATTTCTTTTGTCATTTTACCGGATATCAAAAATGCGATTTCTGTAAATCCTGAGATGAAGAAAAAAAGAGAAAATATACTTGTTCAAATGAAAAACTCGATCAAAACTCCCTATTTTATGATGCTCATCATTATTTTCGTATTCTCTTTCGGGATTGCAAATTTCCAAACAACTTTTTCTCTTTACGTAGATCATAAATATAATTACACTCCGCAAGATATCGCTATTGTATTAACGGTTGGAGGATTTGCCGGTGTTATTGTGCAAACCTTAATTGTTAATAAATTATTTAAACGATACGGTGAATTGAATGTAATTTTAGTCAGCCTTGTCGGTGCAGCATTATCCTTATTAGCGTTTTTCTTAGTAGACGGTTTTGTGCTAGTATTGTTAATAGCTACTATATTCTCAACAGCAACTACTTTAATCCGCCCTGCTGTTAATACAGTCGTATCGAAGCTTGCCGGAGATGAACAAGGGTTTGCAGCTGGGATGAATAATGCGTATATGAGTTTAGGAAATATGGTTGGACCAGCACTTGCAGGAATGTTTTTTGATATTAATATTAACTTTCCTTTTGTCATAGGTTCTTTCATTTTACTTTGCTCTTGGGGAATCACTATTATTTGGATTAAGAGGAAAAGACCAGTTATTGCTTAAATTTAATAGAGTAAATGAAGCGAGCAGAAAGTGATTATTTCACTTTTCTGCTCGTTTTTATTGACGAATATGTGTAGCGATTTCCCTAAAAACCTCCGCCCATATTAAGACCCTAGCCGAGCATAAATCAATGCCATACGAGCCCCCCTTCACCCGTATTAAAATATTTCCCTCTTAGAAAAGCAACAAACACCCGAAGCAAATACGCTCATTTGCATCGGGTGTTTTTCATTTGGTTGCTTAAGTAGCAAATTTGGTTGCTCTCTACTTCAAATTGATTGCTTTCAATCCTAACTAGTTGCCCTTAACCATTTACTACCTTTTCTTTTTTCCTTTCACAAGCTTTTCCACATAACTGGTACTAGCCGTGCTCTCTACCATTTTCTTTTTCTTGCCTTTTATATTAAATGGTGCGAGTAATTGTCTAAAGCCAAATCTTCGAATCGTAATATCGATGAAAAACAATAGGATTGCCGCCAGGATGAGCATTTGCTGTATCGATTGTCGCTCTGAGCTTTTTAAATCGATTGTTCGGAATACTTCAGATGCATCGGTAAGCATTTTGCCGCCCGCTCGATTTGCAATCGTTTCTAGCTTATTTGTATTTGGCTTTTGTACTTTGTATTCTTCACTATATGGAATAGAAATACCAGCTTGATAAACAGCATCTTCCTCATTGGACACTCGGAAAAATACAAGACCTGGATCACTTTCCACCGTTACACGTGATTTACCTGGTGCAAGTGGTTCGGATGAAACTGGTAGCTCTTCCCCTTTTTCATTTACTGCTGCTACTTCTAGAAAAGAAGATTTCCCCGAGGGATCTGTTACTGTGTAACTACCATCGCTGGCTTTTTGAATCGTAAAAGGTACTTCGCTATAAGCTGGTAACAGACGGGATACCGCAGTGTTCCAAAAGTCTCCCCAATGATTCCATCTAGCAAAATCACCGCTCCATTCCCCAGTAGAATCGGAAGTGAACGCCATTGTTCTTCCTAGTCCATACATCCACTCTATAAGCACTGGATCTTCTTTTTCACTTTCGGCAATAATGGATGCCGTTTGCTTTGGTGTAGTTGCAATATATGCGTTCATTTGCGGTACTCCATCTGTAAACAAACTTGTCCAAGCAGCATCGCCATAAATAATCGGATAGAATGGATTATCCTCGATATAGGTTCGGGAAATCATCGCCGTCTCCGTAGACATAATGGCTGGGATAGTCGATTCATCCGCTACATCGTAAAATGTTCCTCCGCCCATTTCGGCTAAACTTTCAAGTAGCGCTCGATCGGCATCTTGCCCAACCGCTACAGTTGTAACGGTGATTAAATCTTTGGAGCCTTCTTCAATTAATGTTTGGTAATCGCCACTTGAAGCGGATTGTCCATCTGTCAATAAAATGACATGCTTACGTTGTAACTTTAAAGGTGCCAAGTTTTCATAAGCTAATGCTAAACTCGAGTAAATTTCGGTTCCACCGCCTACTCCAACGGATAATATGGTGTCTAATGCTTCTTGCTTATTCGAAAGAGGTGCCGTTTCGATTATTTCCCAAGGACGATCATCAAATGCGATAAATCCAAGATTATCCCCTTCTCGAAGCATTTCGACTGAACGAGCTGCCGCTTCTTTTGCATATTCGAATTTAGAACCACTCATACTGCCTGAACGGTCCATTACGATAACTAAACCGAGCGATGGCATCTGGTGTTTTCCTTTAATCTCCATCTCAACGGGTAATAATTTTTCGATAGGCGTTTTAAAGTATCCACCTAACCCAAAACTATTTGTTCCTCCGACCATCATAAAGCCGACTCCGAAGTTTTTCACCGCTTGTTCAATTACGGTCATTTTTTGTTCGCCTACTGCATGGCCTGGTACATTATCAAAAATAATCGCATCGTACCTTAAATAATTCGAGAGATCAAACGGCAGTGCACTTGTATCTATCACATCCGTTTGAATGGCAGCTTGGTCAATGACAGTTGGAATATTAGAGCGATTTCCATCATGTGTGACAACTAAGAGATGAGGAGAACTTTCCACATTTGTTACACTTGTCAATTTATTGTTCTCGATTAATCCATCGCCACTCACGACAACTTGAACTTCATATTTTAATAAACCTTCTCCACTAGAAGCATTCCTAAACGTAAAACTATTCGCTCCTTGTTCTAGTGTTATTTGTTCACGAGATAATAATTGATCGTTTTCATATAGTAGTAGTTCACCAGTTGTATTAGTTGTCGCCTCTAACTTGACATTTAGTTGTTGCTGCTCCCCTTCAAATGCAATTGGTGGTGTTTCAAATGAAGTAATCGCAACATCCTCAGAAGAAACTCGTTCAAGTTGTACGACATCAATCGTCACGTTTCCACCAGTAATTTTCACTAGCTCATCTTGTACGGAGCCACTCGTTTCCAATCCATCTGTGAAAAGGACTATCCTTGTCGCTTTCGATGGTTCTACAATTCCGGTTGCTAATTGTAATGCTCTTGCTATATCTGTGTTACCTGGCGCTTTCATCGGTGTAAAAACAGGTAAATTTACTTCCCCTGCAGTTAAAGCCACCTCCGACTGGAAGTCTTCCGCAAATGTGTACACACCTACGAGCTGTGTGTTTTTTCGCGATGATAGACTTTGTTCGATAAACGAAGTCACCTGGCTGTCTGTTCCTTGTACAGAAGCAGATCGATCGACTAAGAAAAGCACCTGTTCCTCTTTAATAGGCAATAAAAGATAAGGATTAGTTAACCCTAAAATTAAACAAAAAATAGCAAGAAGGCGAAGAAAAAATACCACTCTTCCTTCTTTTCGAAAGACTTTCTTCTCTTTTTTCCATGTCCACATAAAATAAATAAGAATAGGAACTAGTAACAATAGCCAAAGTGGTTGGTCAACTCGTAAATCCACGTCTTCTTTGCACCTCCCACTCTATGACAAATAATAACAGCAATAATAGTAAGATATATGGAACAAATGAATGTTGTGAATAATTTTCACTCATTTTTATTTGCTCGCCGCTTACTTTGTATGTTTCTCCTTTTTCTATTTCTTTTTCTTTTTGAGATAAAGCAACAGAAAAGTTTTTTTCAATGTCATTGGAACGAAGAACGTATAGCCCCGGTCTCTTCGGTGCTATAAAGGCTCCACCATTTTCGATAGAATATTGATAGGAATCCTCCATCGTGTAAATTTCCCATTCATTTACTGTACTTCCTAGTGATTGTGGTCTTCTTTCATTAGGCGTAAACGTGCCTAAATACGTATTCCCAGCAGAAAGCTGTTCCTTTACGCTCCACATAAAGAGTGGGAAGGAAGGATGAAGCGGCCAATCGGTCATTTGGATATCCGCTAATACGACAATATCTCCTCTAGGAGATACTTGTATGAACGGCTCATCTCCCACCGTTGCAATCGTTGTATAGCCTTGAATTTCCGGATAAACACTACTCACATAAATATCAGATAAATTAGCGAAAGAAAAAAGCGCATGTTCACTTGTTTGTACTCCACCATTTACTTCTATTGGACTAATGTCGTTTCTTCCGATGAATAATGCAGGACGTTCTAGTTGATCTACTAGACCAAACTGATTTGTGACAACAATTCCTTCTTCCGTAAGTAGTCCTATTTGTTCAGTTGGTACGCTGCTTACTTCAATATCCATTGACTGAAATGCAGTTCTCACTAGCGCATGTAGCCCACTATCGACAAATACGGTCGATAATTGGTCCTGCATAAAAACTGTCATCGTATTGTCTAATGCATATCCATCATTTGCATGAAGGGATGCCTTTAAAAAAGTCGATTCCGCTAGTTCATCAAATGATAACGTAATTGTTTCATTTGGTGGAATGGTTACGTTTTCTTTCAAAAGCTCCTTTTTTTCATTCGCTAATACAAGTGCGGTTGTTTGCTCGTTGTTCGATTGATTTTCTAATTGGATTAATGCAGAAATGCCCATATTTGTTTTAGTTGCACCGAATCGTTTAATCGAAAGGTTCACTACTTCTGACGTTAGTCCTTCAACTTGCCAAGTTACATTTTCATATTGCAAGGGGAGTTCCTGTCGATCTAGTACGTCTGTAAAAACATAAACGGAGGTCGATAAATTTTGAAAAAATGATTGGGCAATATCCAAGGATTTTGATATATTTTCCTCTTCATAACTGACTTCCAATTTTTCAATCTCGCTTTTAATTTGATCGATATTCGTTTCCGCACGCAGTACCACGGTCGGTTCATTGCCAGTTGTAATGATGGTGAGCGGCTTGCCAGACAAGCTTTCTGCAAGTTGTAACATTTGTTTTTTATGTGTGTCGAAAAGAGTGGTTTCGTTTGTATTTACTTCCATCGATGCAGAAGTATCCACGATAAACACAATTTGTTCCCCCGCTAGTGCCTTCGTTTTCCAAAAAGGCTGAAGTAAAGCAAAAACAAGTAAAATCATCGCGATCATTTGTAAGTAAAATAAAGCATTCCGCTGTAAATGCTGCAAATAAGGAGATGCTTTTGTTTCTCTCATTATTTCTTGCCAAAAAAGCGTAGAGGAGACAGGTTGCTTTGTATATTTTTTTCGAAAGAAATAATAAAGTAATACAGCAATCGGAAAAATAGCAGTCCATAAAAATAGTAGTTGATTAAAACCCAAGTAATCTCACCTCATTGCACCCAATTTGCACGTAATAGCTGTTGAAACAGTACATGCGAAATTCCATCATCAGCATTTACTTGAAGTAATCTTGCACCGAATTTATTGCACAGTAATTCCAGTCCATGCTGATGTAGTTTTCTTTTTTCTTCGTACGAATCGAGCACTCGCGAAGAAATAGAAACATTTAACTGATTGGAAGTTTCTACATCTACTACTTGCACATCCCCAGTATAGGCTGGAGCTAATTCGTCATTTGTTACTACTTGCAAAATACGAATATCTCCTGCAAACTTTGGCAGTTTCCGAAGTAAACTTTCCCAAGATTCCAAACTCTCCAAGCAGTCTGATATAACAAATAAAACCGTACTATCCTTCGGTAAAAAAGGAACTGCGTTTTCTGCAAATGAGGCCGTCATCATAGGTTCATTTAAATCAGAAATAGTTTTCGTAAAAGCTTTCCGATAAGTAGCACCTTTTCGTCTAAACGGTGGCTTCAAATAATCACATACAGCTGAAAAAGACAAACGATCATCTCGTTGTAAAACGAGTATACCTAGAGATACCGCAAGCTGTTTTGCAAATGTCCATTTCAGTGGGTCACTCATGGATCTCGTACAATCAAGCAAAATATGTACGCGCATTTCTTGTTCATCTAAAAAACGTTTTATAAAGTACTTATCCGTTCGTGCATAGACATTCCAATCTATTTGGCGCACATCATCACCTGGGCTATACTCTCTAAAATCGGAAAAATCAAGAGATGCTCCGAAGCGCTGTGAACGATGTGAGCCTTTATGCTGTCCACGCAATTTGGATTTAGTAGAAATAGATAATCTACTCAGTTTACCTGCCCAATCTTTTGGCACTAGATGCTCAGTACTCATACGTTTTGTCCCTGTTTAATCGTTTGCATCACGATATCTATTAGCTCATCTGCTGTTTTTCCTTCTGCTTCTCCTTCGTAATTAAGTAATAAACGATGTCTAAGCACCGGTTTTGCAACAGATTTAATATCTGCAATCGATACATGATAACGTCCAGCAACTAACGCACGCGCTTTCGCTAGTTTGATAAGACTTTGCAAACCACGTGGCCCACTTCCATACTGAACATATTGTGCAACCTCAGGGATGATAGCAGCTTCGGGATGTGTAGCAGCTACTAGATCTACTGCATATTCCAGCATATCATCTGCTATTAGCACTTCTTTTACCATTTGCTGTGCATGTACGATTTCTGTCGCATTCATAATTTTATTCAACTGAATGGACTCCCCGCCCGTCGTTCGCTTAGTAATCTCCATCAGCTCTTCCTTAGATGGATAGGAAACAAGAATTTTACATAAGAAACGGTCCATTTGAGCTTCTGGTAATGGATATGTCCCTTCCATTTCAATTGGGTTTTGTGTAGCAAGAACGAAAAAAGGTTTATCCATTTGCTTCGTTTCTCCAAGAACTGTTACCGTTTTTTCCCCCATTGCTTCTAAAAGCGCACTTTGTGTTTTCGGTGTTGCTCGGTTTATTTCGTCTGCTAAAACCATTTGACTAAAAATAGGTCCTTTTTGAAATGTAAATTGCTGTTTACCATTTTCCAATCTTTCGATCATACTCGTTCCCGTTATATCGGATGGCATTAAGTCTGGTGTAAATTGAATTCGCGAAAAGGATAAATCGAGCACTTCAGAAATTGTCCGAATAAGCATAGTCTTTCCTAGCCCTGGCAGCCCTTCAAGTAGCGCATGACCATCGGCTAATACACAGTAAATGGAAAACTCTACAGCTTCTTTTTGACCTACGATAAAGTGACCTATTTCTGCTCGAACTTCCTCTAAACGTTTACTTATATTTGTGTAATCCTCTGTTGTAAAAGTCATCATTATCCTCCCTTATTCACTATTTTCAACGGTTGAAAAATAATCCTGAACGATTCGCTGTAAATCTGACGGCAGTTGCAAGCGCTCAGAGCTTTTTATATAGGAATCTGCATACTCATTAACAACTTCTTCATACGGCTTCGCTGAACCACGTGTCACTGGTACCTCGCCAGGTTGCTCACTAGCGGCTTCTCCCTCTCCTAGCTCTCCTCCATCTACAGAAGTGTCACCAGTTCCTCCGATTCTTGATGGAATGGAAAGAAGATCCCTTCCACCAGAACCCTTACCTGCTCCTTGACCTTGACCTTGGCCCTGACCTTGACCCTGTCCTTGGCCTTGTCCCTGACCTTGGCCTTGTCCCTGACCTTGGCCTTGTCCCTGACCTTGACCCTGTCCTTGGCCTTGTCCCTGACCTTGACCCTGTCCCTGGCCTTGGCCTTGGCTCTGACTTTGGCCTTGTCCTTGATTTTGTCCCTGGCTTTGGGTAGACTGATTAGGATTTTTTGGCGTATTGGCGTTGGAACTACTCTGCGCTATTTGATTAGAAGTAAAAGGAAACGATTTTCCCATCTTGCTTAAAGCGGTTTGGGAGGTAGCTGCACTTTTTGATAAAGCGCTTACTGTATCTTCTAGAGAAGCAAGCTCTTTTTGTTCCTCTGCCGATAGAGATGATTCAGTTGAGTCCCCTTGCTCTGCAAGCTCCTTCTTCTTTTCTAACTTTTGTTCTTTTAAAGCTAATTCTTTTTGCTTTTTCACCATTTCACGTAAAGCTTCTTCTGCAGTTTCTACTTCTTTAAGCTTCTCTTTTAATTCTTTTATTTCTTTTTTTACGGGCTTTGCTAGATTTTTTTTCTCTAATTTATCTACTTCTTTTTTCATTTCCTTCACAATTTGATCTTCTTTCTCTATATCCTTCGCTTCCAACTGGGTTGCTGCTGGAAATGCATATAGGACAAGGGCTGCAGTAAAAGCAATGACAAATCCAATAATCCATTTAGGCTGCATATAGCGCTTTTCTCGTTGCTTAAATTGTACAAATGCTTTTTCACTACTTTTCTCGGCTTTATCAAGTAACTCCTTAATGATTGGAGATTTCTTGTGCAAGAAAGAAACTGCTGTTAACAACAAATTATCCGGAAAGTAAGCATCCAGTTTTCGAGCCGCAGCTTCCTTAGAAGGTCTTTTCCAAAATGCATACAGAAAAACAGCAATAAAAACAATGCTACCAACAAGCACAGAAATTCGAATATAATATGGAAATACAAATAACCTGGAGACGAGTAGAATAGCCGCAACAGAAGTAAATCCATAAAACAATGCCGCTTGGAGCATTCTAATATAATGCTCCAATGCGAGACGACTTTTAGCTTTTCCGATATAACGAATTAACTTGTGTGGGCTACTCATCTTAACTTCCTCCTCATCTCGTACGTTTCATATTGACACGTAATTTTTTCACAGCAATAAAGATCGAGAAAACTGTTATACATATATAGAAAATCGTATATCCAATCCAAATCGGAAGATCCACTTTCGTTGATTCTGTTATAAAGCTATCCGAACCTGGCGAAATTAACGTAAGCATTAAAACAACTGGATTAATACTTGCAAAAAATGAGCAATAGGTGATGAAGCTAAAGTTCCTGCTGCCATGCTATTCATACCAGTTATAACTAGGTAAATAAATCCGGTAACTGCAGTGAAAAAAATCATCGTTCCATAGGTCGCGATCATCGCAACAATTGTTTTACGAATTATAGTGGAGTACATAATGCCGATCCCACCGATAGCAAGCATCGTTAAAAAGAAAAACAAGAAAATAATCCCTAGTTGCCCTGGAGATACCCCTCCAAAAAGGAAAACTAAACTATAAATAGGTAAACCCGCTACAACCAATAACAAAAGAAAAGCAATGGACGAAGTTAGCTTTCCGAAAATAATTTGAAAAGAGGTTTGGGAAGTTGTCAGCAAAATATTTAACGTTTGCTTCTCCCGCTCCGAACTAATGGCACCTGCAGTCAAGCCTGGTGTGATAAACAGAATGAGGCCAAGCTGAATATAGGAAAGCATTGCAAACATGAAGAAACTTTCTTCTGGTCGGAAATAACCAGTACCAGTAAACGATGTAGTCAGCATGATAAAGCCGAATACAAATATACACATTGCGATTAAATAAAAGAGAATACCCGTAAAGCTTTTTAACGAGCGAAAGCGTAGCTTTATTTCCTTTACTAATACGGGATTTGCAAGTAATTGCTTCATCCTTATTTCACCCCTTTCGTAATTTCCATGAACACATCTTCTAAGTCCGTCTCTGTTTCTGAAAAAGAAATAATTTTCAAGGATTGGTCTAGTGCCTTTCTCAGCAAATTAATTTGATCCTCTTCTGTACCTCTATAATTAAATGTAATGGAATTTTTCTCCACCTCTAATTCTACTTTAGAGACAAAAGGATCCTCTTCGAAAAACTGAACAGCATTTTCTAATAATCCTTTTAGCTTCACCGTTATTTGTTTTTCTCCCGCAAGCTGCGCTTGAATATCTGCAACGGATCCATGCGCGATTAATCTTCCACCATCGATAACGCCAATTTCATCACACATTTCTGCTAGCTCAGGCAATATATGAGAGGATATAAGAATCGTTTTGCCCATTCCTTTTAATTGTCTTAGAATATCTCTCATTTCAACGCGAGCTCTTGGATCTAATCCAGAAGCCGGTTCATCCAGGATTAACACCTTAGGATCATGAATAAGTGAACGCGCCAAACATAAGCGTTGCTTCATCCCCCGAGAAAGCAGATCAACATAGTCATAGCGTTTATGGCTTAAATTCACAAGCTCTAGTAATTGAGGTATTAAAACTTCTCTTTCTTTTTCTGAAATACCGTAGCTCGCTCCATAAAAATCTAAATACTCATTTGCTTTTAATTGGTCGTAAACACCGAAAAAGTCAGGCATATAACCAATTTGTTTTCGCACTTCATGTGCATCAGTTTTTACACTTTTTCCATTAACAAAAGCATCGCCAGAAGTAGGTTGAAGTAGTGTCGCCAATATTGAAAAAGTAGTGGATTTTCCGGCTCCGTTTGCTCCTACAAATCCAAAGACGGTACCTTCTTCTAAAGTAAGGTTTAAGTCATTCAATGCATAAAAAGAGCCGTACTTTTTCGTTAATCCTTTTATTTCAATCATTGCGTAACATCTCCTTTCAAACGTACCTCTGGAAGTCTCGAATATGAATCACCTTGGACCGATTTTTTTTGCAATTTATAATATATTTCGCCTTTATCATTGATATAATTTTGGATGTTTTCCGTATTAGTGAATCTGCTTTCCGTTATTGCTTCAAAGCTCTCTGTTTCCATATTCCATATTTCAATTGTTTGGGAATTTCGATCTGTATTAGCAATTTGTAATTGTGTCCAATTTACTCGATCTAATGGGATTGTATCAGGGATTTTCCAATACACATTATACTCTCCATCATCTAAATACCACTCCAAACTATTGTTCATTACTGGTTCCATATGTTTCCCATATTCATCCGTATTGACATTAACAGTGAACATATTCGCAGGTAATACAAATTCTCCCGCAAAGACTGTTTCTGCTGTGAATGGCTGTATGAGTAAATGAAGAGCGGACATCTCAACTTTTTTATCCTTTAACGTAATAGGCACAATATTATCCTCTGCAAAACCAGTAATTACAGGACTCTTACCATATTGGTCTCCCATTAGGCTAGCTGAATACATCGATTGCTTTCGTTGTTCTATTAAATCAATGGAAGTACCTGAGTTTATTCCATAGTTTTGATTGATATATGGATTTGAAATTGGCATTAACATAACTGAGCTTAACTTTTTATTTACTTCCAGTTTTTCTCCTGGTTCAAGATCACCAAGCGGGATTAATTTACTTCCAGACCATACGGAGACTTCTTTTACGACAAAAGGAAAATTATTTTGTACAGTTCCAGTAAGCTGGCTTGCCTCTACTCGAAGGTCTACATCAAAATTTCCTACTTCCGGTATTTGGGTTTCTCCGAACAAGGAGGAAACGGACCAATAACCTACGTCTCTAAATGTTAGCTCACTATTCGATGCGTGTTTTTCCATAATTGCATTTTCATGTACATTTGGCGATTGTCCTGTAAATGTATTAAAATTCCGCTTTGCAACCATGGTAGTAGTAGTCGGAGCTTCAAACGTGAAATCACCACTTTTGTTACTTAAAAGGGACTCAGCATAATAGCCTTGCAAGCTTTTATCCTCATTTACATGTAAAAAGGAAGATTGTTGTACTTGAGGACGTGCAATTCTATCTCTTGCCCCATAACCGAAAATAGCAGCAGAAGCAATGATTGCTGTGAGTGGTATAATTCCCCAAGCATACTCTCTCTTGTCTTTTCTTTTCAATATGATATAGAGCAGAGGCACAATAATTATCATATAAACGACTACAATTCCAATCATCAATGGAGTAGAAACTTTAAACGAACTAAATAAGGAATTCGTGTCTCCTAATTCATAAACGAGTTGGTCTTTACTATTAGTATAGCCGTACATATTTGGTGTATTTTGTACATTCACTGACTGTAAAATAGTTGACATCAAATCACTATAAACTGGATCTTTCGCTAATGGATCGTCACCAAGAGAAAAGGTCGTTTGGATAATCGCACCACTGCCCATTTGTTTCTTTGCAGCTAGGATGGTTCCATCTACTTTAAATAAAGGTGTGGCACCTTCGTTTAATTTTGCATTATGCACAGTTAAATCATTCGTTAATGTATTATTTGCAGTAAATGCGCGCATCTTCTCTGGCGTTAAATTTTGAGTTGTTGTTTCTAACGTTAAAGGCAAGTATTCCCCTAACTTTCCTACTTCGGCTATTAGATTATCAGAAGCGCCTATTACGATATTTCCGCCTGAATTGACATAATCAATAAGTGCTTGTTGCTGTGCATCAGCTAAATCTGCTAATACAAATTCATCTAAAATAATATAGTCAGCCATTTCCCATGCTACCGCCTCGTTTGGTAAAGAAAAATTACTTAGCTGGGCAACATGGATCACTTCATCATTTATTTGGTTTGGTTGTTTAATCTGATTCAAAGCCTTTAGTCGGTCCGCACTGTCTGTCAGCGTAAGATAAAAAATAGTCGTAGGATCATAAAAGTTTGTTCGTAAATTTTTGGTTCCCTTGAAATCGATAGATTTTCCTTTTTCCCATCCACCTTCAAAAAAATGTATCAACTGAACAGTTGACCCTTGGTAACTATAGTCTTCTCCCAAGCCACTTACCGCAACTTGAACAGTTTTCGTTTCTCCTGCTCCGATTTCAAACGGAATAGCGATTGCATTTCCTAGGTTGTACGATTCCACAGTATCTAACACGAGATCTCCAGAAAATGCCTCTCCCTTGTTTTCAACAGTTAAGGTAATCGGTAAACCTTCCCCATATTTTGCTTTTCCATTGAATCCAGTCGTCACCTTAACATTCAAGTTAGGTGCTGCAAGGACACTTACTGTTGGTAATATTGTAAAATAGATAAATAGTGCTGAAATAAATAACGTTAACTTCCGAATATGCATCATTTTTCCCCCTTTACTTCTTAGTACGCTATTAATGGGGGAAAGTTCCTTATTGAAAAATTTGTGCATGTTTTTTTACAATACTTACGAAAGCTTCCACTTGGGGTAGTTCAAAGGCTGCATCGTAACCAATAAGCCAAGTATCTCTAGTTAACTCAAACTGCTCTTCGTTATTTGTTAACGGAATTTTATGCACATCTTCCTGCCCAGTCAAAGTAATGGATGGCAAAATGGCATAACCAATCCCATTTAAGGCCATTTGCTTACATGTCTCAATTTGATCGACAATTATTTGTCTTTTTGGATTGCTAGAGAAATGTTTTTGCCACCATTGCTGAATTTCCTGATAATAGTTTGAATCACTCTTAAATTGAATAAATGGCTTATCTGTTGTTAGCACATCGTCTATAGAAGTCATTTCTTTATCCACTAAATAAAGTGTATCTCGAAAAAGGTGTATTTTATTTCCTTTCCAGTCTGTTTGCCCACGCACAATACCAATTTGCGCCTCTCCATCATAGATGGCTTTTACAATTTCTGAGCTCCAGCCAGTTAAAAGAGATACCTTTGCTTCTGGATATGTTTGGACAAAATCCTTCAATACTTTTGGCAACCAATTTTGCCCGACTATCGAGGCACAAGCAATTTTTAGCGTCCCATGCACTTTAGAGGTTAGCGATTGAATTGTTTCATATAGCGCTTCTTTTTGTTGAATCATATTTGACGCAAACTCAATAACCAATTCGCCTTCTGGTGTAGCAGTCAACCCTTTTTGAGAACGTAAAAAAAGCTTGGTATTCCACTCTTTCTCAATCGTTTGAAGTCGTTGTGAAAGTGCAGGCTGAGACAAAAATAACCGCTCTGCTGCTTTTCGCATATTTTGTTCTTCTGCCAATGTTTTAATAACTAGAAAATCAGAAGTCATTTTTTATCCTCCTTACATGAAAAAGAAGGCCCTTAATCGTAAGAGGCCTTCACTACTTTTACATAATTATACTTGAGTTTCTTGTGTTTGGTATAAATACTTTTTCATTTGTTTTAAGATGACTCTTCTTGTTAAAATTCCTAAAAAAGTTCGCTCGTCATCTATTACGCATATATAAGGATTATTCACTAACAAATCTAATCCTTTTTGAAATTTTTCTTTTATGTGAATAACCGCTACGTCTGTTTTCATTATATCGTCAACTTTTAGTTCAGGTAATCGTTCATATTCAATATGTTCAAGTCCTAAAATTTCATCAGTGATTTGTTGTGAGCTTATTAATCCATGTAGTCTGTATTTCACGTCTAGAACTGGAATAGAAGAATACCCAGTTTTAGTTAATACTAATAATGCATGTTCTGCGTTATTACCTAGTTGTACATGTGCTACTTTTTCTGCTGAAATAATATATTCCTCTATTGGAATTTGTAAAAAATCTTTACTGTTTGCGACTATCATAGCATTCTACTCCTTTGTCTGTTTTCGTTTTAAGAAAACATACCCTATGAAACTATGATAGCATATGAATGGATAAAAAAACTATGGAATCGCTTACATTTATTTTTTATTTTTTGTGTGATATGACTAGACATTTCATTTCGGCCATTCTTTTCAATGTACTAAAAAATTCTGATTATCAAAATGGATTAGTCAAACAATACTGTGGCATTCCACTGATGTCATTGCTGGATGAAGATCGATGTAACTTAATGACTATGATAACTGTAACTAGGTTCTAACCGCTTTTTTCGCAGTCTAGAGAAACTGTGCGGTAGTGAGTTGAATGAAGTGGACGCTTGGATTTCCGCTACAGGGTGGACGCTTTCCGCGGGTACGGCTTCCATCTCCTCGGAGCTCCGAAAACAAATGCTCCTACGGTTACTCGTCGCAAAGACATTGGTCAAACAAAGTTCGACCAATGTCTTTCCTGCGGGGCTTTCAGCTCGTACTGTTCCCGCTGGAGTTGCCACCCCTTCGCTACAATCCAATAGAGTTTGCTATTTACTCCATAATGAGACACTAAATTTAGTACTATGTTGCATTTTCTATGGGTGAAAACCTTTGATTAGTTGAAAAGATATACTATCTAGCGATGGTTATCTATTGTTGGGACCCATTACTTGAATAGCTAATAGCAACTTCCCTATAATTTATACTGTACATAAAATGATTTTAAATAAGAAACAGCTGGACAGTGGTAAATAAATTAAAGAGCTTTTTTGCATTTAATTATCGATTAGTCAGCAAGTTCTATTGATGGAAGCGCAAGTTGGCGACACCTGCGGGATCAGCGGGACAGGTGAGACCCCACAGGAGCGTGCGACGAGGAGGCTCACCGCCCGCCCCGCGGTAAGCGTCCGCCTGGAGCGGAAATCAATTCCCTTTGCCGTATCTCTTTACCGCGCAGTTTCCCTATACTCCAAATCACAAAAGGGTCAACTAGTTGTCGTTTGGTAAAAGCTAAGCTCCCTAAAATACAAAAAAACCGTAAATTTAAAGTACAATTTACGGTTGGGTAGTTGTCATATAGGATTGGTTAATGTCGTCTATCGGTACTGGGCGACTAAAAAAGTAACCTTGAGCTTTTTGGCAATTGGCCGATTTTAATATTTCGACCTGTTGGTCCTTCTCTACGCCTTCTGCAATAACCTCCATACCTAAACTATGGGCTAGTTGGATGATTGTCGTGGCGATAGCCGCATTTTTTTCATCCAGCTCCATATCCTTTATAAACGACTGATCAATTTTAATAATATCGATAGGATACTTTTTTAAATAGCTAAGGGAAGAATAACCTGTTCCAAAGTCGTCTATCGAAATAACGACTCCAATATCCTTTAATTCTTTTAGCATGGCAAAAGTATCTTGCATATCTGTCATTGCACTTTCGGTAATTTCTACTTCTAATGAATCTGGAGTAATCCCATGTTTACCTATTTTTTCACGAATTTTAATCGCAAAATTTTCTTGTTTAAATTGTTTAGGTGAAATATTAACAGCAATCCGCACAGGACGATACCCCTTTTGCTGCCAGTATTCTAATTGCTTACATACTTCATCTAAAACCCAATCGCCAATTTGCATAATTATCCCTGACTCTTCAGCGAGCGGGATAAAATTCATCGGTGACACATAACCAAACTTTCGATTATTCCAGCGTAACAATGCTTCAAAGGAGTTGATCTCTCCAGTAGCTAAATTTACTTGTGGCTGATAATGTATGGACAATTCTTCTTTTTCAATAGCTCTTCTTAAATGAGATTCCATTAAAGCTTCATTTGGAAACGATAAATTCATCTGTTCCTGAAAATAACGGAAATGTGCCCTTCCTCTATCTTTTGCCACAAACAAAGCTTGATCTGCTTTAATAAGCAATTCATCTAAATTCTTTCCATCAATCGGATACATAGAAATACCGATAGAAGCAGTCACAAAATATTCTTGATGATCTAGATAAATGGGTTTGGACAATTCACTCAATAGATTTTCAGCAAAACTACTAGTCTCTTCACGGGTTTTATCTTTCAAAATAAATACAAACTCATCGCCACTTTGTCGATACAGGTTAGATGATTTATTGATAAAAAGACTTAATCTATCAGCTATTTTCTTTAGTAAATCATCGCCATGATTATAGCCTAGTGATTCATTTATCAGTTTAAAACGATCCAAGTCAATCCGCATAATCGCTATTTGAGTTTTTTTATTGATAGCGTCGATTAAATTATCACGCAAATGCTCTTTTAACGCACGTCGATTCCATAAACCGGTTAAATGATCGTGATATGCCAAATAATATAATTGATCTTTATCGTTTGCACTTATTGACAGATCTCTTAGTACTAGATGAAATTCTTTTAGATTCCCTTGGTCGTGAATAGGAATTGCTTTTAAGTATACGTTTACATAATGACCGTTCACATGCTTAAAAGAACATTTTTGCAGTTCAGTTGGATAGCCACTCAATGTTTGCTTGATCATAAGCTGAAAATTGCTTAGCGAATTACTCTCGATAAATTGTTCAATCGGTTGATGGAGGAGTTTATCTAGGTCGTATCCTAACACCTTTCGTGTAACGACGTTTGCAAATTGAATTATTCCTCTTTCATTTATTAAAAAAACGGAATCGGTATTATGATTTAACAGGGACAAATATTTTTCCTTTATATCTACTAAAGCTTGATTTTCAACTAAATCACTTTTATTATCGTGCATTGTTAATCCATAAAAAGGTTTATCTTTATTTTGTAAGGAACAAATAGAAATACCTACTGAATATAATTGTTTTTGCAATGTAAGGTTCAAACTAGTATGTAGAGTCTTTTTCTCGATTTCCAAGCTATCTAATAGTACATATAACTGAGTCCACACTTCTGCTGAAAAAAACTGTTGTGGTTCGCTACTTGTATTTTCAAAAAAGCTTGCTGCAGCGTGATTAACATAGATTACAGATAATTTTTTTTCGCTTTGTCTTTCTAATAAAATAAAAGGTAGTGGATTTTCATCCATTAGATCACCTATATAATGATTCATCATAAGTTTTGGTTTTACTGAGTTGTCCATGGAATCCTCCAATTTGAATCATAACTAGCTAGAATGAAACAGTTCTTCACCTTATATTATCGACATTATTGAGCATATCTTTAGTCCAGCACCAAATATTGCTTTTTTAATTTGTGTATACAATTTAATTGGAAATTGGTATGATATACTAAATATAAAATATATTGAGGGAGGATCTTATGACAACCAGCACAGAAGATGAACGAATAGCGACAGCAATTTATACAGTCAATCGCCATGCCAAAACTGCCATTGATAAAAAGCCGTTATACCTGTTAAAAAAACTAGCTATTGATAAAATGTTGGAAGAAGACAGAGCACAAAAGATGGGTCTACATTTTGTTCGAAATCCAAGGAATAGCCAACAGCAATCCTCCGTATTAATTCAATGTGCAGACTACTACTTTCATATGATCCCAACAAAAGAGGACTTTAAACAATTGCCGCATCTTGGACATCTAGATGATACTTATAGAAATCCTATAAGGAAGATGAATTTAAAAATGGCAAAACAAGTACTTACTGATTACATTGGACCTCAATCTACGTTGAAGAATCCCTCTAATCAACCTACATTATGCACGCAATCATATGCAAGACAAACCAATCGAAGAAAACAAACAATGAAATCATACTTAGATTCTTAATGTTCCATGTCTCCAAAAGACATAATTAAATATACAGTGAAACTCAATCAGTGGAGGTTTTTCGACGCACAGGACGTGCTAGTGAGGACGTCGCGCTTTTAGTCATCCTCCACTGATTGTTAATTGTGACCCACACGATGGGGGTCACACAGACGTTGCAAACGTTCTTTTATTTTGCGACGAGCTTTGCGCAGGAGCAACACGATGTTGCGTACTTAGTCTGGAATCATTTCATCAGGCGCATGCCAGCAGTGGATCACCCACTTATCTTTTCGTCTTTCTTGAATCTTGAAGTGGGAGTCTTACTGCCGTTAATGCGGGATAATACAAGTCACTAGCTATATGATGCTTAAATGTATACGGAATGCTTTAGACCGAAAGAATTCTACACCATTCCCGTAACTTCTTAATGCGAAAGAGATGCGATAAACGCACAACTCTTTCGCATTTTTTGGATAACCCTATGAAATTCAGTTGTTGCTCTAACTAGCTCCGTCCCTCTCTATCCTACCTTTAATTAGCCAAAAAAAAGACACTTCCTGCATATCGAACAGGAAGCATCTTATCTCATATAGATTTATAAAATATATTGATCTATCTTTAAAACTAATTCTGCAATTTCCGGTTTACTAATTTGATCTTCTGCCCCTACTTGATCGCCTTTATGACGAAGGTCATCGGTTATGAGGCTAGAGAAAATGAGGACTGGAAGTTTAGCTAAATTGCTATCCTCTTTTATTTTGCGAGTTAATGCATGTCCATCCATTTGGGGCATTTCAATATCTGTCACCACTATTTGCACTTGTTCCGCGATATTAGAAGACTCTTTTTCTAAGCTTTCTAAGTAGGCTAATGCATCTTTTCCATTTTCAAAAAAATCTAGGTTAACATAGCCCGCTTCATGCAATGTGTCATGTAAAAGCTTGCGAAGTAATGGTGAATCCTCTGCAATAACGATTTTTTTATTGGAACGCTCTCGTTCGCCAAGCTTTTTGACTGATTCAATACTTATCCCCGATCCTGGACTTATATCTACAATTATCCGCTCGTAATCTAATAATAGAACCATTTCATCTCCGCGTTTTATGACTCCGATGACATGAGAAGTACCACCTTGATAAATATCACTTGGCTTTTCAATTTGCTCCCAAGAGATTCGGTGAATTTGCGTCACATTATCCACATGGAATACTACTCGTTGCTTGTTAAATTCGGTTACTATATATTTTTCTTGGTCCTTTTTGTTTAATTCCGGGAGACCAAGTACCCTAGCCATACTTACTACTGGCAGCACTTCTCCTCGTAATTGTACAATTCCCTCCACATGTGGATGTGCATGCGGGATAAATGTAACCGGAATTGGTTGTATTATTTCTTTTACTTTAATAACATTAATACCGAATTTGCTAGAGCCAACTTGAAATTCTACTATTTCTAGCTCATTCGTACCGCTTTCTAGCAATATTCCTTTATGATCGTTCATATGATTCGCCCTCTCTATTAACACTACTATAGCTCGATTGTATCATAAAGTGGTTAATAGTTCCTACTTCATTCGTATGATTTTATAAGTGCTTGTGTCCCATTTTCTTCATAGCCTTTTGCAACGAGTTCGTCATACATAGATTTTGCTAGTTGTAGACCTGGAAGTTGTAAATTCATTTTTTCTGCTTCTTCTAACGCTATTTTCATATCTTTTACAAAATGTTTAATATAGAAACCAGGTTCAAAATTACCTGCTATCATGCGAGGCGCCAAATTACTTAAAGACCAAGAACCAGCTGCACCAGTTGAAATAGAAAGTAACACTTGTTCTAGATCGAGTCCAGCTTTTTGACCGTAAGCTAATGCTTCACAAACCCCTATCATTCCAGTTGCAATCGTTATCTGGTTACACATTTTTGTGTGCTGTCCCGCCCCTGCGGTACCTTGATATAAGATCGTTTCACCAAAAAGGTTTAGTATAGGCAAAACTTTCTCAAAAGTTTCTTTCTCTCCCCCACACATAATCGATAATTTCCCTAATTGCGCCCCAATATCTCCTCCCGAAACCGGTGCATCAAGGGCATGCATTCCTCTTTCTCTTGCAGCCACATCTATTTTTTGAGCGAGAGTTGGAGTAGATGTCGTCAAATCGATGATCACTAAATCTCTATTGTCCGCAGCAAAAATGCCTTCTTCTCCAAAATATATCTCTTCCACATCATGCGGATACCCTACCATTGTAAATACTAATTGCGTATTACTTGCTACGTCACTCGCACGCTCTACCCAAGTAGCTCCAAGTGAAATAAGTTCATTTGCTTTTTCCTTTGTTCTCGTATAAATAACTACTTCATGGCCAGCATTTAGTAAATGCTTAACCAAGCTTTTCCCCATTACACCCGTACCGATAAATCCAGTTTTTAATTTTTCTCCCATGTCATTACCCCCAAATCATATTTTCATACCTCTAGTGTACCAAAAAAGAGAGATATCCAAATAGCTTTTGGATGATCCTTAAAAGGGGGAAATGAGAATGTTGCTGTGTTCTTTATTACTATGCCCGTTTCTCCATTTATTAAACATCTTTTTTAAAAAATTTTTCTTTTTTTTATGGATTCTAAGTTTTCAACGAACAAAGCTGCCTTTTCAGAGCTAATTGTCTTGCTACCATATCTTATTTCTTCGTACGTTTGAAAAAATGTGGTATCTACTTTCCATTGTTGACGTTTAAACCACTCTCTAACAGTTTCGCTTTTATTTCTAATATAGTCATGTGCATGTGCTTCTATTTCAAACTGTGCGTATTTCTCTCGTAAAAAAGAAGTTTCTACTTGATATAAAGAGCTATGATACGTTGTTTCTTTATCTTCTGCATCACTTATTTGTTTATTTTCATACTGTATATTTTGTAACTCTGCATTTAAATGCATTGGTTTATTTTTTAATAAATATCGAATAAAAAAGAGAATTGCAGCAATAGCTAATCCAATAAAGATCCATTCAAATGGAAAATTTATAAGCGATTCTTTCGTTGTAAGCTCCTTTTGCTCTATTTCTGCTAGCTCCTCAGCTGGTATCCGTATGATCTCTTCTTCCTCTTGTACTGGTAATCCTTTAATAAAATCTTCTAAATATCCTATTAACGGAGCAAAAGGAATGAGTGCCACACGGATAACCTTCTCAAATAACTGATCGACTACTTTCCGAAAGAATGGCACTAAAAGATAAATCACAGCGGATAGACTGAAAACGCCAAACATGCTAAGCAGGTAAATGCTAAAGAGTTTCGTTTTTTTTATTGTATTTTGAGAGTTTGCGTTCATAGAAATAGCGAATAATCGAACACCAACAAAAAGCGCTACTCCGATGAGAAACACTGCGTAGAGGAGAAATTGGTATCCCTCGTAGCCTAAAAGAAAACTGACAAAGTGGACTCCTAAAAAAGTAAAAAATAATAAAGTGTAAATGGACTATCCATTGTTTGTTCCTCTTGTCGCGTATTAAATCTTACATGTATGCGCCATGCGGAAAAAACAACACTTCCTAAAAATAGCCATATGGAAGAATTAAATAAAAACAAAGATAACAGAATAAAAAAAGGAATAACAAAAGGGAAGATCCTATTCGGACCGGTTTTTCCGAAAGTGAATAAGCTAACTATTGCGACAATTAATTGCAGTAAAATCCATATAAGAGGTAAATCTACCGTCGTTTCACTTCGTATCAATACAAACAGTAATGCTACAAACCAAGTATCTCGCAAATAGTTTCCAAATGATTGGGCTTGAATCTTAATACTAAAGGGTGAATTATGCATTATAAGACTCCCTCCGAAATGATACCGGTTTCATATAAAACGTTTGTACGCTTTTCTAAACGGTTTAGTAAGGCCACATACTTTTCTACATGATGTGTCATAACATATACTGTTACGGGTAACTCTACATTTGTATCTATATAGGCAAGAACCTTTTCAAAAGGTATTAAATTATCTGCCCGAGACAAAATAGCAAGAAGTTCTAATGCTTGCTTTCGATGAATATCTCCACTACCTAAAGGTAAATAAACTAAAGGAAATTTACCATATGTTCTTACATTAATTGCAAAAGAATAAGGGATATCATTTTTATAGCATTCCTCTAATCGAGAAGCCAGCCACTCAATTTTTTCTTCAAAATCTATCACTACCCCATGTCTCTTCTTCACATTTACAACAAATAAAATAGAGACATTTGCTACTTTAGTAAATATTTTAGTTTGGAGCTGTTGCGATTTAGCGCTAGCCTTCCAGTGTATATGATGGAATTGGTCTCCTGGTGTGTACTCTCTTGTACCTATCGGAAAAAAGGGATCTTCATATAAGGATGAATTCAATTCCAAATAGCCTTCTTTTAACTTAGAGGGAGTAAGTTTTTCATTTACTTTAGAAATTTGCGGATATACAATAGCATCCGTTAAGATCATCGGTTTAAATTCGAGCGTAACGGATCCATCTGTAAATGGATGCGGGATTTGAATTTCCAATTGTTTGATCTTAGCAAGTCCTCTATGAACTCCCTCAATTGGAATCTTAATAGTTACTTGCTTCTTAAAACCAATAGAAAAGGGCAATTTTACTTCGTGAAAACCAGCTGTAGTTATATGTTCGATTCCATTTGGAGCTATACTAGTTTGGAAAGATATTAAAAGAGTTGCATTCCAAATAGGTAGCCCTTTGTTTTGGAAAGTGAGTACCAAATTAGATGTTGAATGCTTCAGTAAACGTACTCTCTTTTTTTCATTGACTAGTTCTAGCCTTTCGCCAACATGCCGGTAATAATACAAATTTAAACAATCAATAATTAGTAAGAATGAAAAAACAGCAAAAAGTATATATTGCTTAAACAAGAAACTAGCTATTAAAACAACAGTTAAAATTTGGACATAGTTTTTTGTATTATTCGTTCCAAAATCCCTTCGAAGCCAGTTCATCGACTATTTGCCTCAACAGGTGCTTCAATTGTCTTTAAAAGTTCTTTCATCACTTCTGCAATGTCGTGAATTAACATTCCTTCTGTGGATAGTTTCATTCGGTGTAGACATACAGGCTCTATTACGCTCTTAACATCATCCGGAATAACGTACATCCGACCTTTCATAAATGCACTTGCTTTAGCTGCCTGAAGAAGCGCCAGTGATGCTCGGCTGCTTAGACCGAGTTCTATGTACGGATGATTTCTAGTACTATGTACAATTTGAATTATATAAGTCAAAATGTCATCATGCACAGATACCTCTTTGACCTGTTCCGACCATTTTCCAATTTGCTCTAGCGTAACGACCTTTTGCAAGTGTACTTCACCCGGTGATCGTCCAAATTGCTGTAAAATCATTTTTTCCTCTGCAATTGTTGGATAACCAATCGATAACTTAAATAAAAAACGATCTAATTGAGCAGCAGGCAGTGGAAATGTTCCTTGCTGAGATTCTACGGGATTTTGAGTAGCGATGACCATAAAAGGTGACGGCAGTTTAATCGTCTCCCCATCAATCGATACTTGTTTTTCTTCCATCGATTCTAGTAGGCTAGACTGCGTCCTTGGAGTTGCACGATTAATTTCGTCAGCAAGCAGTATATTACTCATAACCGGTCCTACTCGAAGGACAAACGATTGTTGCTGCGGATGAAAAAAACTAATGCCAGTTACATCTGAAGGCAATACATCCGGTGTAAACTGTAATCGTTTGAACTCCCCTTGTATTGCTTCCGCAAAAGCTTTTGCCATCATTGTTTTTCCTGAACCAGGCACACTTTCTAAAAGAACATGCCCCTCGAGTAATAACCCCATAAGCATGAAGTCAATTTCCTTTTCTCTACCTACAATTGCTTTATTCAATTCTTGTTGTAATAGCTTTATATTTTGCATCCACATTTCTCCCTAAGTGAGCTATTTTAGTTTTTCTTCTGTTTCATATTCATTTAATAGTTTATCGAGCTTTTCACTAAGTTCAATCGTTTCTTTGTGGGAAACTCCTTTTTCCAAAGCGACTTGTATCATTTTTTCTCTTGTAAACTCTACTTTTTTTAAAATTGTCTCTACCATCCTTAAGTACCCCTTTACAAAACATATATTATTGTACAATATACCTTTTGTTTATTAAATCTAAACCTTTAGCTTCTAGCGACCTGTAAATACGTATAAATTATTTTCCCGCCTTGCTTTGCCTCCCCAGAAAAATGTTTGAAGTCCTCTCTTTTAACTAATACTTCTCGGAATGCTAAATAGTCCTCTTTGGAGATTTCTAACGTGTCGATGTCACCGCTTTGTAACATATTCAGTTTTTCCTCGTATGAATGCATATAAACCGTTCCTTTCTGATGTCAAATCGTGTATACTTTCAATACTTTTGGTTAAAATACTTTACGTACTCCTTATTTTAGGGCAAACTGTATACTAATAAGTTCTAAAAGGGGATGGAACAATCTATGAAAATAGCTGAAGTTGGTAATGTTGTTGAGTTTAAAGATGGTTTACAAGGAATAGTTGAGAAAGTTAATGAGAATTCTGTTATAGTCAATTTAACTTTCATGGAAAATTTTAACGAGCTAGAAATGGAAGAGAAAACTGTGATTAATCACAAGCGCTATAAAATATTATATAGTAATGAAGATTAAACGTCATGCCGTTCCTCTCAAAATATAGAAGAACGGCGTTTTTGAATTATAGTTAGGATGTGCTTTATATGTTTCGTCAAATACCAATTACACGATTAATAATTCCCCTTATTTTGGCTTATGCTTTTGCTTGGCTAACCTTTTCAAATGAGAAAGTATTCTGGTACTTCTATACCTTTACTGCGTTATTTCTTATGTCACTCGCTTATTATTCCATTAAAATAGAAGATGAATTAAAGACATTTCATTATTTTATTCTTAGTATAGCTTTTGGAGCGCTCACATATGCCCTCTTATTCATTGGTTTTAAATTGGTTGACCTTGCTCCATTTATGTCCACCAAAAGTATCAATTCTTTTGTAAATAAATTTGGGCCATCGTCCATATGGCATTACTTGCTACTTTTATTTATCATAGCACCAGGTGAAGAGCTTTTCTGGAGAGGATATATACAGCAACAATTGAAAAAATATCTCCCTCCGGTATTCGCAATTATAGTAGGTGCAGCACTATTTGGCCTTTCTTTTGTTTTTAGCGGATTTTGGTTAGGCATACTGGCGGCCTTTGTCGTCGGTCTAGTGTTCGGTTTTTTATACGAATGGAAAAAAGTATGCCATTAATCATCTTAGCTCATATCATCATGCTAGTACTACTTTTTCTAGTAATCCCATTTACTTGAAGAAGAAACATTATTCCAACTAAAACGTCTATTTAAAAAAGGAGCTGAATCAACGTGAAAAAAATCTATACGTTACTATCCATTCTTTTATTGACAATCTTACTTGCCGCTTGTGGAACTGACACCGTCAACGAAAGTGTAGAACCGGTAACGCCAACGGATGATACCGCAACTACCGAGGAAACAACTCCTGCAGAAGGAGAAACAGGAAACGTTGAAGAATCCACTCAGGCTGAAGGGGAAACTGAAAGTATCGCTTTACCTACAGAAGAGCTTGAAGGAACACAAACAGAAAGTGAAACACAAAACTATACACTTACAGTGATGGAAGGTTTTGAGCTAACAGCTGAAGAACCAAATAAAGATTTATTATTCAATCAAGAAAATGATCAACAATCAATGCGAATAGAGACATTTAGCAAAGAGGATGCAAAGATTGAGGATATTACCAAAAATTTAACGGATACAGTACAAGCTTCTAACGATAATGGAACATTAGAAGAAATCACTGATCAAAGCCTAATCCCGATAAACGAATCTATTGAAAATATGAATGCTTATCAAATAGATACACCTGAAGGAAAAGTTTATGGCTATGCATTTGAACGAGAAGGTTTACTGGTCAAACTCACTGTGTTTGACACAACTGAAGTACCAGCAGTTCAGAACTTTGTAAAAATGGCTTCTACTATACAAGCAAAATAAAACTTCGGGCCCTCAATTGGGCCCGAAGTTTTATTTTGCTAAGAAAGGTTTTTAATAGATAATCCTAATTTTTTTAGAAGTTCTATCATGTGAGCCTTTTCCTCTTCGGATAAAACATCCATCAATTGTTGTAATTGTTGCTCATGTCTTGGAAAAAGTTCGTCCATAAATGCACTACCCTCATCTGTGATTTCAGCAAATGTAACTCGTCGGTCTGTGGGACTAGAGACTCGGTTAATATACCCTCGTCCTTCTAATTTATCTACTACATAAGTAATGGAGCCACTTGCTAGCAAAATCTTATTACCAATCTGTTGAAGTGGTTGTTTTCCTTTATGATAAAGTAGCTCTAAAACCGCGAATTCTGTCGGATTTAATCCATTTTCTTGAAAAAATTGATTCGTACATTCGTGGATTACTTTATGGGCACGAGACAATACTACAAATAGCTTTAGTGCATTGTTCGGTTGTTCTTTTGTCATTCTGAGTCATCCTCACCTATAAAATTGACATTAGCTTTCATTATATAGGTTATCCTATAATCTTGTCAAAATAGGCTTATATTTCTTTTTGCAATGGAAGTATAAATTTAAAGCTTGTTCCTACTTCTACTTCGCTCACCACTTCAATTGTACCACCATGGGATTTGATCACTTGGATACTATGAGACAACCCAAGTCCTGTCCCTTCTGACTTCGTCGTAAAAAAAGGATCAAATATCTTATCTATTTTATCTGCTTCTATACCTTGGCCTTGGTCTTTTATCTCAATACAAACGTCCTTCATCCCGATATTTGAGATGGTAATAAAAATATTGCCGCCCTTTGGCATAGCTTCAATAGCATTCTTTATCGAATTCATAAAAACTTGCTTCATTAAATTTTTATCACCTAAAAATTTGAATTTACTTTCTGGTGTTAGTGAAATAATTAATTCAATATTTTTCATTAGTGCTTGTGGCGCCATAAAATTAGCGACTTCCAATATAAGTTCTTTTATATCAAAAGAATTAAATTTATTATTTGTTGGTTTTGACACTTCTAAAAACTCGGTCAAAATTTCTTCCATTCGCTTTATTTCTTCGTTAATGACGGCTAAATATCTTTTTCCATCCTCATTTGTCGTTTGGTGTAATAATTGGGTAAATCCTTTTAGGGATGTCATTGGATTGCGAATTTCATGCGCAATGCTTGCAGCTAACTGGCCTATGGTGCTTAATGATTCGGTATGATTTAAGCGTTTTTTCATTTGAATCTTTTCTGATTCGTCGTGAATCTCTACGAGGTATATATTAGAGTCTTCTTGCTTAGATACTTTTATATATATATATTTTAAATCTCCTAAAAAAGTGAGTATTTCCGTGCAAAGTTCCGCTTCACCAAATCGCAGTGCTTTTGCAATGAATTCTTTGTTACTTTCATATGAATTTACAAACAAATCCATAATTTTAACGGCATGATAGCCGATTACTTCATTCTTATTTATTTGTAGTATTTCTTCCATTTGCGTATTCATTTCTAGTACTATTCCTTCTTCATCGATTAAAAGGAGACCATTCGAAAAAAACTGAAATATATGTTCAAATTTTTGTCTATACTCATACTCCACAGGCACAAACTTCACCAAACCTCTCATTGCGAATGTATTACTCCCAAAAGATTAATACTATATAATAAATACAATCCAAAAAGTGTTTATTAATTCTGATTATTCCATATCACTTATAATTTTGATATGATACTTTTTTCCTATATTGTCGACATCGATTTTCACTGATACAATGATTATACTACAGAAGGAGTTATGAACAATGAATATAATATTAACTACGTTGAATGCAAAATTCATCCATACAAATTTAGCATTACGCTGTTTAAAAGCTTATGCTGAACCAGAGTATTCCCCCCTATTAGTCGAATACACGATTAAGGATCCTACATTTAATATCGTTGCAGATCTATATCAAAAGAAGCCTAATATAGTTGGATTTAGTTGTTACATCTGGAATATCGAAGAGACGATAAAAGTTATTAAAACATTAAAAGCTATAGACCCCTCTATCCAAATCATTTTAGGCGGCCCCGAAGTTTCATACGATACGAATGTATGGCTACGTCAAGTGAAAGAAATAGATTATATTATTGTAGGTGAAGGCGAACATGCATTTAAAGAGTTGTTAAACTTCTTACATGGTAAGCAAACACTAAATGATGTTCCTGGTGTAGCTTATGTGCAAGACGACAAATTTATGCTAAATCCGCTACCACCAAAATTAGATTTACGAGATTCTCCTTCTCCTTTTCGCTTTACAGAAGATCTTCCAAACTTATCAAAGCGAGTTGTTTATATCGAGACGAGCCGTGGGTGTCCATTTTCATGCCAATTCTGCTTATCTTCAATAGAAGTAGGCGTTCGATATTTCAATCGAGATAAAGTGAAAGAGGATATTCGTTTCTTAATGGCAAATGGTGCGAAAACGATTAAGTTTGTCGATAGAACGTTTAATATTAGTAGAAGCTATGCAATGGAAATGTTCCAATTTCTCATTGATGAACATCTACCTGGTGTTGTTTTTCAGTTTGAAATAACTGCAGATATTATGCGACCTGAAGTTATCCAATTTTTAAATGATAATGCACCTGCCGGACTTTTCCGCTTTGAGATTGGAGTTCAATCTACCAATGATTTAACAAATGAACTAGTAAAACGAAGACAAAACTTTGAAAAACTTCAGCGTACCGTAACTATGGTGAAGAGCGGCGGGAAAATTGATCAGCATTTAGATTTAATTGCAGGATTACCAGAAGAGGATTACCAGTCGTTTAGAAATACATTTAACGAAGTTTTTGAAATGCGACCTGAAGAGCTACAGCTTGGTTTCCTAAAATTACTACGCGGAACTGGGTTGCGTGTAGAGGCTGAAAAATACGGCTATGTATATGTCGATCAAGCACCTTATGAGATTTTCTCCAATAATGTATTAACGTTTGACGATATTCTTCGTATTAAACAAGTAGAAGATGTACTCGAAAAATATTGGAATGCTCATAGAATGGATCATACGCTTGAATATTTATTTGCTCATATCTTCGAGACGCCATTTGACTTTTTCCAACAATTCGGTACATTTTGGGAAGAAAGAAACTGGTCGAAAATTGGTCATCAGCTAGAAGATTTATATACTCGTTTATTTTCATTTTTAGAGGGTCTAGAAGATATTTCATTGCCAATTATTCAAAGTGTAATGAAACTCGATTATTTATCGAAACAAAAATTCCAACCGCGTAAACCTTGGTGGAAAAATGATATCGTTAAAGAAGAACAATCTTCGATATATAAACAGCTAGAGGAGAATCCTTCGATTGCAGGAGACGAGTTTGTTGCATTCGGACTTAATGAGCGCGAATTATATAAACAGACATTTATTACTCCTATTTCTATTTGCGTAGACGCTTATAAAGATGGAATTATAAAAGAAAAAGAAGGTTTTTTACTAACTACTTTCGGTAAAGGTGAAACTCCTCATTTTTCAATGATAGAACTAAAACAACCAAGCAAAGCAGTCCATTAAGGGACTGTTTGCTCGGTTGTTTTTTTAACCAATAATTACTCGTTCTTTTGGATAATGATATTTGGTTTTATTGCTTTTTCCTCCCAGTGAAAATAAGAAAGAAAGCATGCCTACACGACCTATAAACATTAGAACCATCATCGTTATTTTTCCTATATCCGACAACTCAGTTGTAACTCCAAGCGTCATTCCGCATGTTCCAAAAGCAGAAGTAATTTCAAAAATTAGCATGGTAACTGGTATTTCTGGTTCTGTAACAGAAAGTAAAATAGTTGCTGCAAAAACCATTATTAATGCAAGGATAATTACCGCAAAGGCTCGAAAGACATCAATCAAATGTATTTCTCGGTTAAAAACTTGTAGACTGTCTTTTCCTCTTGAAAAATTGATCAAAAACAATAAGGCCACGGCAAAGGTCGTTGTACGTATTCCTCCACCTACAGAACTTGGAGAAGCTCCGATAAACATCAGAACACTCATTAAAAATTCCGTTCCCTCGTTAAATAGCGTTATATCCATCGTCGTTAGTCCAGCAGATCTTGTTGAAACGGAGTGAAAAAAAGCCGCAAAAAACTTTTCATGCCACGGCATCTCTTTAAAGGAATTGAACATTTCAAGTAAAAAAATCATCACTGTTCCAAATAGCAGAAGAATACCATATGTAATCGTAGTAAGTTTCGTAAAAAGAGAAAAACGAAAGTTTTTATTTTTATTCTTTAAAAATGTTTTTACTTCTATTAGAACTGGGAATCCAATAGCACCGAAAACGATTAAAAAGCTAGTTATAATTTGGATAAAATAATCATTATGATATGGCACTAATGAATGGCCTGTAATATCGAATCCCGCATTAGTAGTGGCGGAAACAGAAGTAAAAATTCCTTGCATCATCGCTTGCTTAAATGAATCATAATACTGTGTAAAATATAAAGTTAATAAGATTGCACCGATTAACTGAATTAACAGCAGAATCTTTATAATTTCCCTTATTAAGTGCACGACACCCGACATAGTTGACTGGTTGTGGTCGACCATTATAAGTTGTCGTTCTCGCAAGCCAATTTTTTTACCAGAAATAAGCCAAATAAAGGTTCCCAATGACATAATTCCAATGCCACCAAGCTGTAAAATGAATATAATCATCACATATCCGAACACGCTGTAAGTTTCCGATATATCAATGGTTGTTAGTCCGGTAACACTTACTGCACTTACGGCAGTAAATAAACTATCTATAAACTCTACTTCTACTCCTGGCTTATGAACCCCAGGTAAACTGAGTAAAATAACGGAAACTGCAATGGCGATAAAATAATAGGTCACAATTGCTTGTGCGGGGGTAAATTTAGATTTCAGTTTTAGTTGGGATGATTGTTTCATACATATTAGTTCCTTTCAGACATTCCTGTTAACCCATTGTAAAAAAAAAAGCATAAAAAGATAGTTAAAACTATCTTTTTATGCTTTACATATTATTTCTTTGCTTCAGTATTTTTATATTTCGCTACTCCTAGTACATAACCACCAATAGCAATGATAAATAATACAGTCCAGAATATGATACTCCAAGTTGTAGAATGTGGGAAATGCTCATCTAATACGCCAACACCTGGATGTGAAAGTGTTAATACCGCAAGTTTAACCCCTACCCAACCAACGATTAAAAATGCAGCTGTTTCAAGCGTAGGATATTTCTCTAATAATTGAACAAATTTATGTGCAGCAAATCGCATAATAATCAGTCCAACTACACCACCAAAGAACATAACGGAGAATTGTCCCGCATTAATGCCACCAATATCAAAATTACCTACATGTGGTAAAGTAACGGCAATTGCAACAGCTGCAAGCATAGAGTCAATTGCAAAAGCAATATCCGCTAGCTCAACTTTTAAAACAGTCATCCAGAAACCAGAACCTTTTTTCTCTTTTCCTTGAACTGCATCTTCCAAACCATCGGATTCCTCTTCGTCTCCACCCTTACGCTGATCATAAATATGCTTAATGGAGATGAACAACAAGTAAGCTGCTCCGATTGCTTGCACTTGCCAAATGTTCACTAAAAATGTGATCATAAATAAAGCTAAAAATCTAAATACAAAGGCACCGAGTAATCCATAAAATAATGCTTTTTTCTGCTTATCCTTTGGTAAATGTTTTACCATTACAGCCATTACGACTGCATTGTCGGCTGCAAGTAACCCCTCTAAACCGACTAGTACAAGTAATACCCAACCATACTCCAACAAAATTCCTAAATCCATCAATATCCTCCTTTTTTGCAAATAAAAAGACCCTTGCCTAAAAAAAGGCAAAGGTCTTGCTAAGCAAAATTAATAATTGCTATCATAACCGATGGCAAAAGCCATGTAATGACGACTATGAAATAGGTTTCCCTATAGCTACTCCCCTTTGACATACGTCAAAAGTGTATTCTATTATGACATTAATTATACTGGCTGTTTTATCATTTGTAAACATATATTACTTAATTGTAAGGTCACTTCTGTTGATACACAAATTTACACTTTATAATTGTCGTTACCAAAAGCGCTCATATTTAGAAACCTAAGTTGTAAAAGTAATTTACTGACTACTTTTCGTTCTATGGGATGAAGCTTTTTTTCTCGTTTCTTTATCAAATAAACTGTAAATCACCGGTACAACATATAACGTTAAAAATGTTGAACTGATCAGACCACCAATCACAGTAATACCCATCGGCTGATTAATTTCCGTTCCTTCTCCTATTCCTAAAGCGAGTGGTACTAGCCCAAGAATAGTTGTGAGTGCAGTCATTAATATAGGTCGCACTCGGTCTTTTACCGATGTTGTAATCGCTTCATATGAACCTATACCTTGTTCTTTCCGCTGATTAATATAGTCCACCAAGACAATTCCGTTATTTACGACAATACCAACGAGGATAAGAATTCCAATTACCGCTGAAATACTAATCGGAGTAGCCGTTGTGAATAAACCGATAAATATACCAATAGTAATAAGAGGTACTGTAAACATAATGACAAATGGATATTTATAAGATTCAAATTGTGCTGCCATCACGATATACACTAGCACAACTGCTAATACAACAGCCAAAATCATATCATTTTTCGCATTATCCAATAACTCTCTATCTCCACCAAAAGAGACACTTACATTGTCTTCTAATGCAGCTTTGTCAATTGCTTCATCGACCATATCAGACATATCCCCTAACGAATAAGTTGACTCATACTTAATCGTAAAAGTTACCGCTCCTGCCTGATCCACTCTTCGTATCGTCAAAGGTCCTTCTGCAATTTTAACATCCGCCACATCCTGCAACGTAATATATAAACCTGAAGGAGTTCTTAGTTTTAATTGTTTCAATTGATCAACACTGTTTTTAAAGGCTTCATCATATTGCACATAAACCCCATACACATCTTCTTGCTCCGAAATAATTTGCGTAGCAAATGCTCCTCTTGTTACGTTATTGACAGTTTGAGCTATTTGAACTGGCGCAAATCCATATTCTAAAGCAGCTTCTCGCTTTACAGTAATTTGTACTTCTTCAATAGTCTCTGTTAAATCATTTCTAAAGCTGATAACACCTGGCATTTTTTCTACTTCATCGATAATTGCATGCAATGATTTATTAAGCTGTTCGTTGTCTACAGAAGATACGGTGAAAGAGATTGAATTTGGTGCTGAACCTGCAGCAGTTTGCATATTAAAGTTCACTTCGACATTTTCTCCAACTATCTCTTTTACTTTAGGCTGTACTTCATCAACAAAGGTGAAAATAGAACGCTCTCTTTTTTCTAAAGGAATCATTTTCACATATATTTCTGCCCGATTGGACATAGATGTTCCTCTGGACTGCCCTTCTTGAGTACCTCCGACAAAGCTTACATACACTTCTACGTCCTCTTCTTTTTGTAATTGCTGTTCTATTTTCTTTACTACTTCATCTGTTGCCGCTAAGGCAGCGCCATTTTCTAGTCTTACAGCAATTGTTACAAAGCCTTCATCCGTCACCGGTAAAAATTCTGTACCAACACGGAATAAGCCAATCGTAGAAATGATTAATAAAACAGTCGTAATAGAAAGGATTATTAAACGATGAGATAAAGCCCATCTGACCGATCGCTCGAAATTGTTATACGCCTTTGACCGACGTCTTTTTGCTTCAATATTCCCTCTTGGCTTCTTCAACATTCTACTCGCCATCATAGGAACTACCGTTAATGCAACTATTAGCGATGCAAATAAACTAAACGAAATGGTTAAAGCAAACTCTGTAAAAATTTGACCAATCAGACCAGATAAAAATAATACTGGTACAAAAACTGCAACCGTTGTTAATGTCGAAGCAATAATTGCACCTGCAACTTCTTTTGTTCCAATCGAAGCTGCTTCTTTTGGATTTTTTCCTAGACCTAAATGCCTTTCAATATTTTCAATTACGACAATAGAATTATCCACTAGCATACCAATGCCGAGCGCTAGTGCTCCTAAAGTCATAATGTTCAAAGAGAATCCTGCAAAATAAATTAGAACAAAAGTGACAATAACAGAATAAGGGATAGCAATTCCAATAATAATAGGGCTTTTAATGCCTTTTAAAAAGACGAATAGCACAAGCATTGCTAACACTGCACCTGATAAAAGGCTTGTCCCAATATTGTCGATGGCTGCTTTTACATAGTCTCCTTGATCAAATAGTATATTTGCTTTTATATCTTTATAAGCTTCTTTCGCAAGCTGCTCGTCCAATGCTTGTTGAAATGCTTTGGAAACACTGGCTGTATTTGCCCCTGATTCTTGAAAAACGGAAAGTAAAACGGCTGGTTCATCATTCGCCCTTGTATCTGAATTCTGTTCTTGTTCAGCTAGCTCTACAGTAGCAACATCTGCAATCGTTATTTTTTTACCGTCCAACGGGTTGACTGTGATAACGAGATTTTTAATGTCTTCCACTGTTGTAAGTGTACTAACAATTCGAGTAGTAAGGTATTTTTTATCTGCAGTTTCGATTGGATTACCAGGGAGCGATATATTATTTGCTTGGATTAATTTCACAATATCCGCTTGGGTAAGTCCTTTTTCTTCTAACTTTTGCTGGTTCAGTTGAATTTGTACTTCTTCAACTATCGAACCAGAGACATTAACACTTGCTACACCTTCCGTACTTACAAGATCCTTTTCTAACTTTTCAGCTACTAAGCGAATATCTTCAGATGTACTCGATCCACTTAATGCGAGTTGAATTACTGGAAACTGAGAGGGATCAAATTTTATAAACTGTGGTTTGATCGCATCTTCCGGTAATACCGTCATATCTAGTCGTTGCATCACATCTAGTTCAACGTCATCCATATCGGTTGACCATTCAAATTCCAGTAATATAAAATTAGCGCCTTCCTGAGAAGTACTTCTTATGGATTTAATCCCGGGCAACGTACTTAACGAAGACTCTAGTGGCTTTGTAATTTTTTCATTCACTTCTACTGGACCTGCCCCAGGATAACTCGCTACTACAACCGCTACTGGAGGATTTAAGTCTGGGATGAGCGTAATTGGTATTTTGAAAAATGAAACTCCGCCTAAAATGATGATTAAAAACATGATGACCGTTGTAAATACCGGCCTTTTTATAGAGAAATTACTTATGTTCATCGTTGGGTCCACCTTCTCTTTTGCTAATACTATCATATGCTTTAGGCGGAAAGAGTTCAAATTTAATATGGAGAAAAATAATGAGGAATGCTGTGTGAAAGGTGGATCTTGCGATATGAGATGGCTATCTTGCGATTCTTGAGGGCTATCATACGATTTCTGGAGTCTACTTTGCGATTTTAAATATATACCTTCCGATTCAAGATTTCTATCTTAAGATTGAACAATCTCTCTAACAATTCTCCAAAAGAAAAGACCACCATTTAAAAAGGCGGTCTTCTTGCTTAAAGTAGATTATACAATTTAATATGCTCATATTTATCTTGGAACCAGCGTGTTGCAAACTCATTTTCAAATAGGAATACATAGTTGTCGTAGCGATCTTTTACAAGCATGCTTCGTGGACCAGTCATTGATTCTTTTACATCTTCTTCGTTTTCAATCCAACGAGCTACTTTCGATCCAATTGGTTCCATGCGAACTTCTACATTGTATTCGTTTTTCATACGATGCTCAAATACTTCAAATTGAAGCTGTCCAACTGCTCCTAAAATAACTTCTTCCGTGTGCAGTGTTTTGTAATATTGAATCGCACCTTCTTGTACTAATTGTAAAATACCTTTATGGAAGTGCTTAGATTTCAATACGTTTTTCGCGGTAACTTTAACGAATAACTCTGGTGTAAATTGAGGTAGCGCTTCATATTGAAATGCCTTCTTCCCGCCAACTACTGTATCTCCGATTTGATAGTTACCAACATCATAAAGGCCGATAATATCTCCCGCTACAGCCGTTTCTACTGTTTCACGGTCATCCGCTAAAAACTGCGTAGATTGCGTTACTTTAAATGTTTTTCCTGTTCGAGCAAGTGTAATTGTCATACCTCTTTCAAACTTCCCTGAAACAATTCGAACGAATGCAATACGATCTCGGTGAGCCGGGTTCATATTTGCTTGAATTTTGAAAATGAAACCAGAGAATTCTTCATTTAAAGGATTCACCTCTTCCTCATTGTTCGTGTGACGAGGTTGAGGTGTCGGTGCGAATTGTAAGTATGTTTCTAAAAATGTTTGGACCCCGAAATTGGTTAAAGCACTGCCGAAAAATACTGGCGTTAAATCTCCTGCAAGTACTTTTTCTTTATCAAAATCATTTCCTGCCTCATTTAAAAGCATAATGTCTTCCATTGCTTGCGTATAATAGGAAGTTTGTTTCATGGAATGATCGACCGCTAGCTCACCTTCTTCATCTAAAGGCAGGAATCGTTCCTCTTCTTCCGTACGGAATTGTTCAATTCGGTTATTATAGCGATCATAGATTCCTAAAAACTCTTTACCCATACCGATTGGCCAGTTCATCGCGTAAGACTGAATCCCTAGTACTTCTTCCAACTCTTCCATTAGCTCTAGTGGCTCTTTCCCTTGGCGGTCAAGCTTGTTAATGAATGTGAAAATCGGAATTCCACGCATACGACAAACTTTAAATAATTTTAATGTTTGTGCTTCAATCCCTTTTGCAGCATCCACAATCATTACTGCACTATCGACAGCCATTAAAGTACGATACGTATCTTCACTGAAATCTTGGTGACCAGGTGTATCTAATATATTAATCCGGCAATCATTAAAGTCGAATTGCATAACGGATGATGTAACGGAAATACCACGTTGTTTCTCAATTTCCATCCAGTCTGATGTTGCAAATTTCCCTGACTTCTTCCCTTTTACTGTTCCTGCATCACGAATTGCTCCACCAAAGTATAAAAGCTTTTCCGTAATAGTTGTTTTACCAGCATCCGGGTGAGAAATGATTGCAAAGGTTCTTCTCTTTAATATTTCATCTTGTGTTTTTATGTCCATTCTGTTATATCTCCTTCTTATTCACTTATTTATCATATGGATTTAAGGCAAAAAAAACAAGATAAAGAATCGGTTTTCGCCGATTCTTACAAATTTTTGAGTTCACATAAGCGAATAGAAGCTCTGCTGTATTCTTTAGTGAATCTATATGTGTACGCTCGTATGCATGGGAAGCTTCAATTCCCGGCCCAAATAGCGCATGCTTCACATCAAAACCTGCACGAATTGCAGCTGACGCATCTGAACCATAATAAGGATAGATATCTAGTTTGTAATCAATATTTTCTTGCTGTGCCATACTCACCAATTGTCGCGTCAATTCGTAATGGTACGGACCTGAAGAGTCCTTCGCACATATAGATACAGTATATTCGTCAGATGTTTGACCATCTCCGATTGCCCCCATATCTACTGCAATATATTCTACTGTTTGGGCAGGAATATTTGAGTTTCCACCATACCCTATTTCCTCATTGTTGGATATATAAAAATGCGTTGTATGCGGTAATGCTACATTACTCTCTTTTAATGTTTTAATTAGCTGTAATAATAGTGCTGTACTTGCCTTATCATCTAAATGACGAGATTTAATAAAACCTGTGTCTGTCTCCTCGAAGCGTGGATCGAATGATACAAAATCTCCTACTTCAATGCCAAGTGCTCTTGTTTCTTCTGCATTTGTTACTTTTTCATCGATTCGCACTTCAATATTTTGTTCATCTCTTGGTAGAGCACTTGCGTTTTTATATACATGGACGGTTGTTTGATGCATGAGAATCGTTCCACGAATTTTTTTACCACTTGCTGTATGAATCGTGCAATATTCACCTTCGACAGCATTCCAATTAAAACCGCCAACCATTGTTAGTTTTAATCTTCCGCTTGATTTTACTTCCTTCACCATTGCACCTAATGTATCGGTATGAGCTGTCAAGAGACGATGTTTTGAATCATCTTCTCCTTTAATAGTAGCGATTAACGCTCCTTTATTTGTTCGAATATAAACAACTTGAAGGTCTTTTAATATATTCTCCATAAACTCCATAATTTCTTGTGTATATCCGGACGGACTTGGTATTTCCACTAATTGTTTTAATAATGTAACAGTTTCTTCTTTGTTAAAGGTAAACGACATTTCCTATTCCCTCCTAGTCTTCTTTCTATAGTAACAAAAATCTTTTCTATCGTAAAAGTGAACTTTCGCTCTGATGTTTCTCTTATTATTTCAAAAGAGTACGCACCAGTTTCACTTTGTTTTTATAAGGTGGGAACACTACATTTACGGGTAGCTTTGTACTTTTTTTAATAATGGATTTTTGGTGTGTAAATAAAGTGAAACTCGCCTCGCCGTGATACGCTCCAACCCCAGAATTAGCTACACCTCCGAACGGTAAGTATGCACTTCCTGCATGCGAAATCGTATCATTTATACAGCCACCGCCAAATGGAAGTTCCTCCAAAAAGTATTGTTGTGCCCGTTCATGCTCACTAAACATATATGCAGCAAGTGGTTTTGGCAATTTACGAATTTGACGAATAATTGCTGGCAGATCGTTATAACCTATGATGGGTAATATTGGACCAAATAACTCATCTTCCATTGAGGGACTTGTGAAATCTACTCCTGAAAGTAAAGTGGGTTCTATATATAAATCCGTACAATCTGTACTTCCACCGAAAATAATTTGTTCTTTCTCATTTTCTATAACGGCTTGTAAACGGTTAAAATGATTTGTATTCACAATTCTACCAAGGTCCGGGCTATCTTGGATGGACTTTCCGTAAAACTGAACAATAGCTTTTTTTAAAAGCACGATAAATTTTTCTTTCACTGTTTCTTCTACGACTACATAATCAGGAGCAATACAAGTTTGTCCTGCATTTACGAATTTTCCCCAAACAATTCGCTTCGCTGCTAGTTCTAAATTAGCTGTATGATCAACAATTGCTGGGCTTTTTCCACCTAGCTCAAGGGCAACTGGAGTGAGTCTTTCAGCAGCTGCTTTCATGACTAATTTTCCTACCTTCACACTTCCAGTAAAAAATATAAAATCAAATGGAGCATGGATTAGTAGAGAAGTTTCTTCTTTCTCACCTTCCACTACTCGAATATAGGTCGGATCATAAGCTTCCCCAATTATTTTTTGTATGATTTTTGTTGTATGCGGCGTTGCTTCAGAAGGCTTTATCACTGCACAGTTTCCTCCAGCTATTGCCCCAAGTAATGGCTCCATTACTAATTGGAAAGGATAGTTAAACGGCGCAATAATTAAAACCGTTCCATATGGATCATGTACCATAAAACTTTTAGAAGGCATTAATGCAAGCGGTGTTTTTACTTGTTTTGGCTCCATCCATTCTTCTAAATGTTTTATCATAAATGCAATATTGTCATACACTAAACCAATTTCTGTTGTATAGGCTTCAAACTCACTTTTTCTAAGATCTTGATAAAGTGCCTGTATGACATCTTTTTCATATTTTTTAATCGTCTTTTTTAATATCGTTAATTGATCTATTCGAAATTTAGTTGTTTTGGTTATGCCGGTATCAAAAAAATCTTGGTGTTCCTTCATCATTTTATCTAATTGCTGAAAGTCAAAATACATGCAAACATCTCCTAAAAGTATAACTTCCTTTAAAAGAATCATACTACTTGTTACTAAATTGGGAAAGGATATTAAATCTCCATTTATTTATGCATTAAAAACTTCTTTTTTTGTGTCATACATGAGAAACACATAATGTGGAATACTTCTAAATGTAGAGAGATATATTTTTTTATCCATCCCACTCCGTTAGTCTATAAGTCTTACTTTTTGGTGCATGATATTTGATTCATCTTTCAGATCTTTAGTTTATTTGTGAAACTGGTTAGGGTATATACTTATCAAATGGATAACAGAACACTAAAGGAGGAAATGAACATGACAGAAACAGATACTTGGTGGGAACCTATTTTTACAGGTGCATTTGAGTTAGGTCTTAACAAAGAACGGTTATCAGAATTAGACGAGGAAGCATTCTTATATTTTAAGGAAGACCTAGTCGAAACGGAGAGTAATAATTGAATAAACTTTCTACTTAAAAAATCAGCTTTTTCTTCAGTAAAAGAAAAGCTGATTTTTGCATTATTTTTCTCTTCATTTATTTATGCTAAACTTATTTATGGTGATTGAATGAAAAAGATAATTTTACTTATAATTTTTTGTATGCTATTCGGTTGTGAAGTTATCTCTTCCGATGAAAGCACAGAAACTAAGCAAGCATCTCCCGTTGAGGTAATAGATGTTATAGACGGGGATACAATTAAAGTAATGTATAACGGAAAAGTAGAGATAATAAGATACTTACTAATTGACACACCTGAATTACATCATCAAACACTTGGAAAACAACCATACGGAGAAGAAGCGAAGTCCCGCAACAAACAATTGCTCGATAGTGGAGAGGTTACAATTGAATTTGATGCTGGGGATCGATTGGATGATTACAATCGAATGCTTGCTTATATTTATGTGGATGGTGTCAGTGTCCAAGAAACACTTCTAGAAGAAGGGTTAGCACGCGTAGCATATGTCTTTCCTCCAAACACAAAATACATAGATGTTTTTGAAAAAGCAGAAGAAAGAGGAAAAAATGAAAAACTTGGTGTTTGGCAAACGCCGGGCTACGTAACGGATCGAGGATTTAACACTGCTGTCCTAAATAATAACCAAAAGGTCCCTTCTGAAACAAATGGAAAATGCCTTATAAAAGGAAATATAAATCGGCAGGGCAAGAAAATTTACCATATCCCGAGCGGTAAGCATTATGAGGAAACTAAACCGGAAGAATGGTTTTGTTCTGAACAGGATGCAGTGAAAGCTGGCTTTAAAAAATCTGGTGAGTAACTAGTAACTGGCTTATCAATATTGCAAGTGTTCTCTCATTTATTCAATATAATCCATAAATCGGGCTGAAAAATAACACCCAAGCTGTTTATAAAGCCGCTTGGGTGTTTTTCAATTATTAAGTTCTAACATCTTTTATTTTCGATTCAGGTGCAGTTTCTTCTGGCTTGATATCTTCAAATGTTTCATTTGCTTCTTCTAGATCTCTTGTGCGATGTGCTAAACGAGAAGCAGCACTTGCAGCTATACTACATACTAAATCATCTAAAAAAGTATGCACTCCGATCCCTATTTTCGTGTCAAGCTTGGATATAATTCCAATTTTATTTTTATCTAAATGACCAAATGTAGTCACAGCAATACTACCGTAAGTAAACACTGCTCCTAGGGCAATTGTTTCATCTACACCAAATAACCCTTCATCTGCTTCTACAATTTGTTGTAAAGGTGCAGATAGCATCTTCTTCTCTGCAAGCTCATCTAATTCGACACCTACTAAAATAGCGTGCTGCATTTCTCTTTTTTTCAAAACACTTTTCACCGATTCCACACAGTGATCGATCGTTAACCCTTTATTATACGGTGTTTGCATTTCGTAAACAATTTTAGCGATTTCCTCAATTGTTACCCCTCTTCGTAGCAATGCATCATTTGCAGCTTTTTCCACTACTCGTGAATGTACTCTTGACGTCTGTCTATCCAATTAAACTGCCCCCTTTAGTAATTTTTTCGATGCTTTAATTCATTTTTAGTATGCAAGCACTTGGTTTTACTAAACACAATGTTTCATGTGATGGATGTTTATTATACCTCTGTTCATGTATATGTTACAATTTCTATACAACATGATTACTTGTAGGAGGTTCTATATGAACAGAGGAGTTGTACAGGACTTAACGCTTTTTAGTAATGCATTGCAAGAAGATATGCAATTACTTATTTACTTACCACCCAATTATTCCCCACTATATAAATATTCTATTCTTATCGCAAACGATGGAAAAGATTATTTTCAGTTAGGGCGTATTACACGAGTAGCAGATGAATTATATGAAAAAAAAGAAATCGAAAACTTAATCATTGTTGGTGTTCCCTACAAAAGTGTAAAAGATCGTAGAGAAAAATATCATCCGGATGGTGAAAAGCATCAAGCATATATTCGATTTTTAGCACAGGAACTTATCCCATACATAGATGCAAACTACCCTACTTATCAAATTGGAATGGGACGTGCATTAATTGGCGATTCTCTTGCTGCTACTGTATCTTTACTCACAGCGCTTCAATATCCGAATACATTCGGTAAGGTTATACTACACTCACCGCTAGTAAATGAGTATGTATTATCTCAAGTGGAAAGTCATAAAGTTGTTCATGCCTTCTCTCTTTATCATGTCTTCGGAAAAGGCGAGACAGCAGTTAAAACAGGAGACGGCTTATTAACCGATTTCGTCACCTCCAATCGAAATTTGCATAATTTAATAATAAAAAAAGGATTTTCCACGTTTTATGACGAATTAGATGGAGACCATACTTGGAAGCTTTGGCAGCCAGATATGAAAAGATCACTAAAAAACAATTTCGGCTTATAAATAATTTTTTGTTATACTGATTAAGTGGAATATTAAAACTTCGAGGAGGTAATGAAAAATGAAATACGGTATTGTTGCTTTCCCATCTAAAAAAGTACAGGACTTTGCTAACTCCTATAGAAAGCGTTATGATCCCCATTATGCATTAATCACACCGCATATGACGATTAAAGGAGTATTCGAAGCAAACGAAAACGAAATCAAGAAAATTGCAGAAAATGTAGCACATGTTGCAAAAGATCATAAACCGTTTACGCTAAAAACGTCTAAAGTAAGCTCGTTTGCCCCTGTTACAAATGCTATCTACTTTAAGGTTGAACCAACAGAGGATTTAATCTCCTTACACAAAAGCTTAAATGCAATTGGATTTAATGACGATGAAACCTATGCATTTGTGCCACATATTACAATTGCACAAAAAATGAATGCTAGTGAACACGATGATATTTATCCTCAGTTAAAAATGATTGGGGCCGAATTCGAAGAACAAATCGATCGCATTCATTTATTGTATCAACTTGAAGATGGTTCTTGGACCGTTTATGAAACATTTAGATTGTCTGGAGCTGAATAAGTATTGGTTATTGCGAAGAAAGTAGAAACGGAAAAAGAATATCAAGATGCAATCCTCGTTCGACGAAAAGTCTTTGTAGAAGAACAAGATGTGCCACTTCATCTGGAATTAGATGAATATGATGCGGATGCAGTTCATTTTGTTGCGTATGATGGAGAAACACCTTTTGGCGCAGGTCGTATTCGCTCGACTGAACCATCTATCGGTAAAGTAGAACGTGTTTGTATTTTACCTGAATATAGAGGCAAAAACTTTGGCAATTTAATGATGCAATGTATGGAAGATTATGCTTTTTCGAATGGTTTTCAAAAGCTGAAGTTAAATGCCCAAAGCTATGCTATTCCATTTTATGAAAAAAGACAATACACGATTACTTCTCCTGAATTTTTAGAAGCAGGAATTCCGCATCGTGCGATGGATAAAAGTTTATAGTTGTAGCTAATAAAAGTGGAATGCACGAAGGATGCATTCCACTTTTATAGTTTAATATTAAAAAGAACAAGTATTTAAATCAATTTCATGATTACCGTTATTAAAATGTGTAGAGTATCAGCAACGACCAATGCAATTGCCAACATGCAGAATGTTGCTAACGGATCCTTGGAAAGAAAATATGCCACCGTATTTTTAGGTGGCATGCTTTCTTTTAATTGGAGTAACTCCCTACTTTCCCGGATAGATTTTGAAGTGAGGATGTTTTACCTAAAATAACTTCGATATACACTATGCTATATGAGTCAATTGTCCACTTAATAATAAATGAATTGCGTATTATAAAACTAATCTGTTATTAAGGAGGTGCCCGTTATGCCAGGAAAAAAAGGGAATAGCAGTAGTTCATCCTCAGGTAGTTCATCTTCAGGAAGTACTTCTTCAAATAGTTCTACTACTTCAAGTTCTTCGACTCGTAGCTCGTCTTCAAGTAGCTCTTCAGGAAGAAAAGGAAGAAGTACATCTTCTTCAGGAAGCACTTCTTCAAGTGGTTCTACTTCCACACGTTCTTCGACCGGAAGCTCGTCTTCAAGTAGTTCTTCAAGAAGGAAAGGAAGAAGTACATCTTCTTCAGGAAGCACTTCTTCAAGTGGTTCTACTTCTACAAGTTCTTCCACTGGAAGCTCGTCTTCAAGTAGCCATTCAGGAAGAAAGGGAAGATCATCTTCCTCAGGAAGTACATCATCAGGAAGCACTTCTTCTTAATATATTTACTTAAAAAAATTAAAAGCTTTCCTTTAATCAATATTTGATCAATAAAATAATCAATATGATCGATTAAGGAAGGCTTTTAAGCCAGCCAAATATTGAAAATCTGACAACTAACATAGCTATTGTTCATCTTGTCTGCACAATAGCTATGTTAGTTGCCAGCACATTAATAACTGCACAATCCATCATTAATTAAAAGGAGGTGAATATATGTCAAATCTCATTCCTTCTTATCATTTAATGATTGAGGAAGATGACTTGAACCGATTAAGAAAAAACTTAACGAATGATAAATCTATTTCCACCAAATTGAAAATAGAAAATACTATTTATGATATTAGTATTGCTTATCGTGGCTCTTATACAAGAAAATTCCGAAAAAGATCTTATTTAATTGGTTTCGATGATCCCGAAGAGTTTGCGGGTGTACGTAAAATTCACCTTAATGCGGAGTATAGAGATCCTTCCCTTATTCGCAATAAACTTTCATTGGACTTTTTTCAAGATCTTGGAGTATTAGCACCAGATAGCCAGCATATTAATCTTTACAGGAATGGTTCATTTAAAGGTGTATATTTACAATTAGAGTCCGTAGACGATATGTTTCTGAAGAAGAGAGGTCTATCAACAGGTCCGATTTACTATGCCGTAAACAATGATGCGAATTTTTGCTTCACAAGAGACGATCAACCCAAAGAGTCAATATTGTCGGGCTATATCCAAGCATATGGTAACCCTTCCGATGATGAATTTCTTACAGAGTTAATTTCAAGGATAAATACTACCTCCAAACCTAAATTCCTCGGTGAAATCTCCCAACACATGAATATGGAGCAATTCATACTCTGGTTAGTTGGAGCAATTTGTACAATGAATAATGATGGTTTTACACATAACTATGCTCTTTATCGTAATAGTGACACTTGTTTATTTGAAGTGCTTCCTTGGGATTACGATGCAACATGGGGGCGAAAAGTAAGTGGCGGACTGATGGAGCATACTTACGTCCCTATCGAAGGAAAAAAGGGAAATTATCTTTGTTCGCTTCTTATGCAGTTACCAGAATTCCGCAAACGATATAAAAAAGTATTAAAAGAAATTCTTGATACAAAGTTTACTGTGGAATATATGGAAGATAAAGTATTATCACTGCATGAATATGTACGCCCCCACATTATTCTAGACCCCTATAAAAAAAATAAAATAGAACAGTTTGATGAAGAACCAGAAATAATTTTTCAATTTATACGTGATCGTAGTAATTATTTAAGAGAAAATCTTAGCAAATTAGATTAAGAAAGGAGTTAAGCATTGCTACCGATTTGTATAAAAGATACTGCAAAGTATGGGCGAGGGATATTTGCTACACGTGCTATTAAAAAGGATGAGCTGATAGAAGCATCTCCTGTTATAGTATCACCAAAAGAAGAATGGAAATATTTAAAAAAGACAGTCCTTTATTATTACTGCTTTCACTGGGGAAAAAAAGATACAGCCATCGCATTAGGATATGGGGCATTATTTAATCATTCTTACACTCCAAATATAAGATTTAAAAATAATAAAGAAAACTTAACTATAGATTTTCACGCCTTAGAAGATATTAAAGAAGGCGAGGAATTAACAATAAACTACTCCGGAGATCCAGCGGATATGTCTAAGTTATGGTTTGATGTGATTGAATAATGTTTTGACATTCCCCTCTTTAAGGATGTTAAAAATTTTTTATACAAAAAACTACTCTATCACTATCTAGATGGAGTAGTTTTTCAATTTATTTTGAATGAGAGTTTTGAAATCTTGCTCAGTCAGTTTGACAAATTATTTCGCAGCACTACAGACTTGTTGCTTTAAACTATGAATAAATCGAACTTTGCAAAAACCAATTCTTGTGTACAGTAAATCGAACTCTCCCGATAATCGCTCTATCTCCTTTAAAAATCATAGCAATCACTTGATCAGCCTCTTTAGAGAATCTATTTGCTGAAAATTGTAGCTTAATTGGCAAAAATAATCTGTACCCAAAAAAACAACATTGCCAATGTTACAATTGTGGTAATTGGGACAACAATAAGCGTTACACTTAAATAGTCTTTCCAGGTGACTTTAATCTTATTTTTTCTTAGAATATGCATCCAAATAAGTGAAGCAAGTGTACCAATAGGTAGTAATAATGACCCCATATCACTCCCAATAATGTTGGCAAGATAAATTGTTTTTAATGTGATTGGATCTAATCCCATCTCCGTTAAAGTAATTGTTCCAACCATTAAAGCCGGATGGTTATTGAACAAGTTGGAGAGTACGGATACAAGGCCCCCCATCATAAAACTTGCTTGGAACAAACCTTGGTTAACAATAGGTTCAAACCATTGTACAAGCAAGTGGGTTAACCCCACGTTATTTAATGCATAAATAATTACGTACATAGAGAACGCAAATATAAGTATGTGCCATGGTGTTTTCTTCAAAATATCCAGTGGATTTGTGCCTAACTGATACCATCTCCACAAAAGCAGGACTAAGGATCCAATTACTGCTACAAATTCAATAGGTATGTTAATATAAGATGCTACAAAAAGTAAGCAACGTAGTATAAAAACAAATAGTAGTATTTTCAACATAAATTTTGTTCGTTTCTTTTTGGATTCTACAGAATTTTTCTTTTGAAGAGGATGGAAGTTTTCCGTAAAAAATGACTCCTCAATATCTATTGATGCATCTGGCAATGTCTTGGGTAACTTTTTCTTAACCACGAGATACATCAAGAATGACATAAACAGCAAACCTAATGTAGCAGGAACAAACATCATTGCCGTATGCATCCATAGAGACATTTCAACAATATTTAAAGCGATCAAGTTAACAATATTACTTACACCAATAGGAGCACTTGAAGCTGTAGCAATAAGTGCTCCACTTAATAAATACGGAAGTTGCTGATGGCGCTTTAGTCGGAGATTATGGAGCAGCAAGATCAGAATCGGGGTTGTTATTAAAATACTTCCGTCATTATTAAATAATAAGGTCATCAAAAAACATAGCAATTGAATATACCAATATAGTCGGTAACCAGAACCTTTCGCTAAATTGGCAAGCCTTGCAGCTGCCCAGTTGAAAAATCCGAAACTCTCTAATATGACAGCCATTACTATCGTTGCGATAATTGTTATGGAAGCACCACCAATTTTACTAATGATATCCATAATATCAGCCTTTGATACAATGCCCGCAAGTAAAACAATCGCTGCACCAATTGATGCTGGCCATGCCTCATTTAGTCCTTTAGGTCTCCAAAAAATGACTAGCATAGTCGCTAGGAATACCAAACTGGCGATTCCTATCTGTAAACTCATACATGTACCATTTCCTCTCCTTTTTTGTTTGTCCATTCCATGTATGTATATTCATTTTAAGCTGATTGACTTGAGATGTATGTCCATAAGGCATTGGAATTTCTTGAAAGTACACGGCTGTTTATCGACCAATTTCTACCATTAAAATTTGATGAATGTGCAAGGATCCTATTTTCCACTTGTATGATATAAAAGGTGAAAATAATATTGAGAGGGACTGCGCAGTCACAATTCTATCTATGGCTACTTTTATCTTACCAGGAATTTCGTTCCCAAAAGCTTTGGCACTGGAGAGCGACGTACACTTCCACAGGATTACTGAAAAGAATGCCTGGCCATTGTTGAAAGAACATAAATAGCAACTGCAAGAAGCATGCACTTTTCATACTTCTTGCAGTTGCTATTTTTACTTTTTGTTACACTAAGTGGAGGGTTTTTATATGATTAGTATTTAGGTATATAGCATTTGTCCTAACTTTTTGAACTTCTATTATTTGTTCATCGATACTAATTATTTTACCATTATGACTTTTTACACCGCCAATATTTAATACAACGATTCTATTGATAAACTTTTCAATTTGCTTTTTAAAAGTATGCGCATACACTCCACTATTAGATCGCACTATTCTATTTTTTTCATTTAATCCATAAAGGCTTTCATTTTGAGCAAATGGAATTAGCCATTTAAGATGAGCTATTGGAATATACATCGTTTTATAGATAGGGGAATAAAATACGAAATAATCATCTTGAACATTTGTTATTTGACCATGCAGAGGTTGGTTGTCTGTCACATAGATCTCCACATTCCTACCTATGGAAATTTCCAGCGTTTCTTTAAACGTCAAATCTTGCTGTTCTTCAGTAGCTTTAATACTCGGGTCTTCCGTAGGGCCCTGAATCTCTTCTTCATTGTTTTGATCCATTTCCAGTTTTTGAATATGCTCCAAAGGGATGTACATAAAATTTTTACCGTTAAACAGTACTAGCAAATCACTACCCAAATCAATAATCGTTCCACTAATCAGTTTTTTTCCTGAAACTTCTACTTTAACGATTTCCTTGATAAGACTTTGAATAGTTTTATTCAAGGGCACATCTCCTTTTAATTTTTATCAATATTGATAATGAAATAAGCTATTTTCATTTTAATAGTCACGCAATTGACGATACATCTTCGCTGCATGCCTCATTAAAGAATTGAATTGTTTCTCTAACATCGCTTTTTCGCCTTTTTTAAGTTCTTGTATACGAATTTTATTAAATTCATCACTCTCTAGAACGTTGTTTGCCTTATTTTCTAAAGGGGACGGATGGTGGGAATCATTTATTGCCAAAGGGTGCTCCAAATTGGTAGAACTTTGTTCTGCATGTCGCATCAGTGCATAGTATTGCTTCTCTAGCATTGCTTTTCTCTCCCGGGGGTCTATTACTGTGACAGTTGTGTGTGTGGCAACTAGTTCAGTAGGTTCTTGCGATTCCATTGTTACATTTACTTCTTCTGTTTTAGGTGCTACATTTGTTGCAAGTAAATTTTGCTCTTCCTCCAACAACAGCTGGGTATTCTCTTTTGGGGTTTTTACATTTTTTGAACTTTTTTTAGTTTTATTTGGAGCGATAGCAATTGTATTTTGATCGTAATTCATTTTACTCCAAGGTGTTAGAAGTATTCTTCTTTCGTTTTTTGTTATTGGAGGTTCTGTTTGGATGTTTGTCTCTACTTTTATTTCAGTAGTAGTTGAATCCACTACTTCATCCAAATGTGTACGCACTTCTATTTTTTCTTCGAGTGAAGCGTGAATGTGTTCAATCTTTTGAACAGTTGTTTCCTGAATAGCATCTTCACTATTTGTTTGTGTATGATGTTCGTATTCGTTATTTGTACTAAGTAAATTCTCCTGATCCATTTGCAGTAAATTGTATTCATATTTAGTGTTAACCATGTCAAGAGATTGGGCTATTGAATTAAGAAGTTCCAAAAGGTGTTTAATTAGATTGATATCTGTTTTATTTTTAAGAACTGATATATTTTGTTCCTTGGCCGAATTTTTCTCTTTTTCTTCTTTTGAATCATTTAGTTCGTTTATTTCATCTATTAAACTAGAAACAACCTCTTGTATCGTGTTTTCTTTACTGATTTCTGTAGTTTTCTCCGTATTCTTACTTATCTCCATGTTTGTCGCTACTTTTTCTATATTTAACTTTTCTGTACTTCTTGCTATGTTTTTCTCCTTCTCGAAGATTCCTTTATGAATATTTGCTATATGTGATTTAGCTATATAGTGCAGCTCCTGATGATTAATTACAATAATAAAGTCTTCAAAAATATTACTTAGTACCCCGAATAGTTCTTGATTACCTAAACTATTAATAGTTACCCAATTGTATTTTAATTGCTTTAAAACACCTATTAAATCAGAACTGTTTAGATAATTTATAGCATTTTTAGGTAAAACATGGAAGTCTTTCGCATTATTCGATATAGCTTGAATATGTTCTAGTGTGAAGTAGCATACTTTTCCATCTATATTAACAGCAATATGATCTTGTTTTACATCTAATAAAATACCTTCTATAAATAGGCTGTTCTCTAGATATAAACCAATTTTCATACTCATAAGGGAGCTTAATACTGTTTTCATATTTTTCTCTCGCAATTTGAGAACGCCTCCTTCATAGAATATTCGTCGCTTCTGAGTTACAGGAGCGACGAATGTATCAGCTATTTATTCACTATCTTTTTTGGAATCATTTTTACTATTTTTTTCTTTTGCTTGATTGTTTACTGATACATTTGCATTAGCAGCTTTTGGTACCTCAAGTTTTACCCCATAGCTAATGTTTCGAATATGGAACAAAGAAATCCGTACTATTTCTTCGTTCGATACAATTGTAATATAATCGTCATCTACAAAGTCCATTACACCTTCCAGTGTTTCTGGTCCGCCACGGTTAATTTTTACCCACCGTAGTGCTAATTTTCCCAAAACACCTTTAAAATCATCCGCTTTTATATAATCAAAACCTTTTGGAATATCAAGTCCGAGTTGCGATTGATTTTTTGTATTAATCGTTAAGCTTTTAATATGTTGTGTATTATAATAAATGATTCCGTCTTCGGCACCAAGTAATGTAAAGTGATCATCTTGTACGGCAAGAAGCTTACCTACACGGGACTCTGGCCCACCTCTATCTACTTTTACTTCTTTATCGATAAGTGAAAGTAACATCTTCTTATTCATAAATTTTCTAACCTCCTTTTTTAGTATCCTAATATCTATATGTATCCTGGGATTGTGCGAAGTAGTCAAATGCCTAGTTTTGAATTATAGTTCAAGCCTTCCTAAGTTTTTTCTTTTTTATTTTTGAATGAACGAATTGGACATAAATAAAAAAATGCCAACATACATATTGGCATTTTCATCATATATAACGATTTATAGTATTTCCTTTACCGCTAATTTCCGCGATAATTGGTGATAAATTGATAGGGTTTGGTTGGATAAAGCTTTTATATAATGGTAGATCAGTTGGTTCTTTTGGTTCCTTTAATTGTTTTTCTTCGTTTTCTGCTAGTTCTTGCTCCTGCTTATGTAAATGTTCCTCAAAACTTGTCTTCATCCTAACGCCGTCCACATTATTAATGTACGCAAAATTATAATTATCCATTAGCATTCGGTTAGCATAAATCTGAGACTGTATCGGTTGATTTGGAATAATATAGCCCATCTTTTCCACCTCCATCTATTTATATTTATTCCTTACCCGAAAATAATATGCTTTAAACCACTTAGCCTCAGAAAATTTGAACTTATATTTTATCCAGTTTATCGGATAAAATATAAGTCATCTTCCTGAGGCTTTTAGTGTTCACTTTTTTGTCGAAAGAGAATTCAATTTTCAGTTGTTATCTATAAAAGCTTTTCTATATCTTTTAAGCTTAACGAGCTTCCACTTTGTAAAATGGACTTCGTCAATTCATCTTCCATTTGTTGAGAAACTGGTTTATTCGCTAGCTTGCCAACTTTGCGTACAATTTTACGTACTTGTTTTTCATCCGTAAAATCTGCATATGAGATGGCATTGGCAAGCGTAAAAAGGTCTTCCATAGATACTCCAGTTTTGTTTTCAATTGCTTTAAATAATGGATTTTGCACTTCTTTTCCCCCTCACATTATGATTGTTTTGGATTAAGGGAGAAAACTTGCTCCTACAATTATTAATAAGATGAATAAAACAACGATTAAAACGAATGTTGAGCTACGATTTCCACCGTAACCATAGCCTCCGCCATAGCCGGGATATCCTCCACCACAGTAGTCGTACATATCCTTTCCCTCCTCTCCTCTTCAACTTACTATATGCAAAGAGGTGACTTAGAAAAAGGGCGTTTTAACTAGTAGGTCGTATTCCGATTTTGAAAAAGAAATGCACCGATTACACCGAATATGATGGCAGCGCTAATTCCAGAGCTTGTGACCTCGAACATTCCTGTTATTACACCTATCAGTCCATGCTTTTCTGCTTCGATTAGGGCACCATGTGTTAATGAATTCCCAAACGAGCTAATAGGAATGGTTGCACCTGCTCCTGCAAAATCAATTAATGGTTCATATAAACCAATACCGTCTAAAATAGATCCCACTACTACTAGCGTACTTAAAGTATGAGCAGGCGTAAGTTTTAAACCGTCCATTAAAATTTGACCTACAACACAAAAAAGGCCACCAACAATAAATGAAGTAATTAATGAAGAAATCATTTTATCCCCTCTTTTCCATACGGCATTCAATGGCATGCGCAATACAAGGAATGGTTTCACCTTGTTGAAATGTTAAAGGTGATAATAGCGCTCCTGTTGCAACGAGCAATACACGTTTATAAACACCATTTTTTAATTGTTTGTATATATGACTAAAAAAAACGGCAGCTGAACAACCTGCCCCACTAGCTCCTGCATTGAAAAAAGAATCGTCTCCATAGAATTGTGCTCCTGCATCTTGTAGAATCACTCCACTATCTTCATCTTGAAACATTTCCTTTAAGATAGACAATCCTATTTTTCCTAAATCACCTGTCATAATAACGTCATAATCAGATATTTTACTATTAGTATTTTTTAAATGCCTTTCAATGGTATCTCTAGCTGCAGGTGCCATCGCTGCTCCCATATGTAGTGGGTTTTGTTGACCTCCATCGACCACTCTTCCAATCGTGGCATGTGTAATAATCGGCGCATTTTTTGCATGATTTTGAAGAAGTGCAAAACCAGCACCAGTTACCGTCCATTGAGCTGTTCCAGGTTTTTGCGCTCCGTATTCTAATGGATATCTAAACTGCCTTTCCACTGCCGGATGATGACTAGATGCCCCTGCTAAAATGGACTTTGCATTTCCTGATTCTATTAAAAGGCTACCAAGGATCACTGATTCCATGGAGCTTGCACAAGCGGAAAAAACACCTAGAAAAGGAATAGCTAATTTCCTTGCAGCAAAATTGGTAGGAGACAATTGATTGATCAAATCGCCACCAATAAACATATCGATATTTTCCATTTGCTCACGGCCCTTTTGAACAGTCACCGAGCAGGCTTTTTCGATAAAACGTGTATTGGCTTGCTCATACGATTCATCTTTTTCATTCTCTAATGGAAGAATTTCATCAAATGAAGCAGCAAAAGGACTATCTTTTTCCATTGGTCCAACAACCACACCAGTGCTTGCTATGCTAGGTTTTTCTTTAAATTGAATTGTCCCAAATGTATTCACCATGAGACCACTCCCATTTTCACTAAAATTGTTTTAATAAGTGCCACACAGAAAGCTGAGAATACTCCGAAGACGATAACGGAGCCGGCTAACTTAAAAATGTTCCCTCCAACACCTAATACATAGCCTTCTGATTTATGTTCAATTGCAGCTGAAACGACGGCGTTTCCAAAACCTGTTACCGGCACAGCCGAGCCAGCTCCTCCAACTTGAGAAATCTTTTTGTATAATCCGGTTCCCGTTAAAATCATTACAATGAAGATCATTGTAGCTACTGTAGGATTTGCAGCCGTTCTTTCTGTGAAAGGGAAAAATCGTATATAAAAAAAAGTAATTAGCTGCCCTATCGTACAAATAGCTCCTCCTATTAAAAATGCTTTTAGTATACTAAAAAACATTACGGGTTTAGGGGTCTGTCTTTCGACTATTTTATCGAATTGTTTTTGGTCCATTATGTCTCTTCCTTTAATAAAGATTTTATTTCGTCGACTGATTTAGTTAGTTCGTCATTTTTTAAATTTTGCTTCATTATTTTTTCTATTTCCCATTTTAATTTCAAGTCATTTGATACAAGAAATTCTTTATCCGGAAATTTTTCTTCTAATTCCTTCTCAATGTTTTTTGCTATTTTGTTTTCACTAAATTGATGCATCCTCCGTATATCGATTGAAACAAGTACATCATCTTTGTTCATCACACTTCGATATCCATAAACTGCTTCTTTACTGTTCAATACTTGTTCTAACTCTGGTAAATCATTTTCCGGATACATCACTTGGTTCGTCTCATTCGAACAAGCAGTTAAGAAAAGTAAAAGCAAAAGTGTATATTTTATCTTTATCATCGGCTTTTTGCTCCTTTTAAATTAGTATGACCTAGCAAAAATGAAATATACGAAAGACACTAGAGATATTTGCCCTATTCGAAGTAGGGAGCTTACATAAGTTAGAAAGAGATAACAAAGGAGGTGAAACAAAATGGGTTGTGGAAGAAATGAAGACGTAACTGATGTTACGAGACATGACAGAGGATGCGTTTGTGATGTTGTTCGTGCTATTAAAGACATTCAAGATCAAGCAACAAATGATGATTGTCCGCAATGTCCTACAAACTGTTTCTTAGAACCACTTGGAGGTCTTGTAAGTCCTGCTGCTCGTCATCGAGCGGACACACGAGTTTTCATGTTGTTAACTAAAGATGGCGATCCTTTTAAAGCATTTTTCCGTGACACAGATAACTGCGATAATGATTGCATCTCTGTCTTTTTCCGAGTGGAAGATATCTTTGACGGTTGTTGTGCAACATTACGCGTTCTTGAACCACTTGATGCGAACAGACATGAAGTTGATTTATTGAACGAGTATGGTACTCAAATTAATTTAAGAAAACTTTGTAAAGTACGCAATTTTAGATTGACAGGTAGCTGTATTACAGTAGATTTAAATTGTTTCTGTGCAATTGAATGTGTAGCAGATGTATTTTTAAATGTATGTGACTGATCGTTTCATCTCGTAGTGTCTATTCCGTTCGGGCCAATCCCGAACGGTTTTGTTGTAGAATTTTATACATATATTAGGGAAACTGTGCGGTAAATATCGGTGTCTCCCCCTAGCAAACTTGTTATTTTAAGAAATGGTTGCTCTCTTCGCCAATTTGGTTGCTTTCCCAACGTACATCAAAGCGGTGGGGATGGCTCATCGCTCACCCCACGTAAGCGCCCGACTGCAGCGAAAATCAAAGCGCATTCTTCAGTCATCTCGTTACCGCACAGATTCACTAAGATATCTATGTAAAATTGGTTTGATTATCTTTCTTATACAAAAAACTATCCTGTTATAAGGATAGTTTGCTCTTTTTATTTCATTTCTACTCCACGCCATATAATTCTTTCTACTTGTTCAACTGGATACGTCATAAGTTCTCCTGCTCCAACAAAAAAAGTTACTCGCCCGTCTTCTACTTTTTCCACTTCACCTTGAAGCAGCGAACCATCCTCAAAATGGAATACTAATGGACGATATACTTTTCGCTGAAATGGCTTCGCTAAAAATTTCAGCTTTTCAAAAATGGCTACTGTCTTATCGGTCATACTCGTACGTAATTCATAGATAGAAGTGCTTTCATCTTGCACTCGTACTTGTTCTTGGACTTTTTCTATCACTTGCTCTTCCATTTGTATATCTACTTTTTCACGAGGAGGAAGATGGAAAACCGGCGGACCTTTTATATAGATTAAAGGATCATTATAAATGTTCACAGCCACATCCTTTTTCCTTTACTTTATGCATTTAGCTAAAATAATGTGAACTACACCTGTAATGAAGAAATAAAGACCGTCGCAAGGCCAAGATAAATTAATATACTAATGACGTCATTGATCGTAGTAATAAACGGTCCCGATGCAACAGCTGGATCTATTTTCATACGCTGAATCAATAAAGGAATAAACGAACCACAAATTGTCGCTACAAAAATAGAAACAAAAATCGCTGCCCCGACTAATAATCCAATTAATAGATCATGCTTCCAGAAGAAAACAATACCTACTACAATAATTCCACATAATATTCCTGTAGTTAAACCAGTCCCAGCCTCTCTAGCAAGCAGTTTCAGCTTACTTTGCTTCTCGATATCACCTGTAGCAATCCCTCTAATAGCAACAGCTAAAGCCTGAGTACCACTATTTCCAGCGGTACCTGATATTAATGGGATAAAAACTGCGAGTAATGCAACTTTTTCTAACGTTTCTGTAAACACACTCATCAGACTTGCGGTCATCATCCCTAAAAATAGCAAAATAATAAGCCATGGCAGTCTTTTTTTTGCTGCTTGAAATGGATTTTTATCAAATGTATCCATATCCGATACACCGGCAAGTTTGGAGTAATCATCCGATGCTTCTTCATCTAATACGTCGATAATATCATCGACTGTAACGATCCCAAGTAGATGTTGTTCAAAATCGACTACCGGTACTGCTAAGAAATCATAGTCTTTAATCATATGTGCTACTTCTTCTTGATCAGCACTAACTAAAACGCTAACGACGCGTTCGTTCATAATATCTTTAATAAGCGTATCTTCATCTGCAATGATTAAATCACGAAGGGAAATAACCCCAGTTAATTGATGATCCTCACTTACAACAAACATATAATAAATAGTTTCAGCTTTGGGTGCTTCGTTTCTAAGTATGGTCATTGCAGACCGACATGTGGAGGTTTCTGGAATGGCAACATATTCAGTTGTCATAATTGATCCTGCTGTATATTCCTCATAATGGAGAAGGTCTTTAATCTCTTGTGCAGATTCTACATCCATTATACTTAAATAGCTAGCGACTTGATCTTTTCCTAACTCATTCAGTACGTCAACTGCATTATCAGCGTACATATAGGAAAGCATGTCTGCTGCATAGGTTTTATCCATTTCCTTTAAGTAAAAGTCATATTGTTCTTCTTCAAACTTTGTCGCTTCAAATAGCTCGGCCATTTCTTGAGGAGATAGGTAATGAAAGATTTTCTTTCGTATTTCTGGATCCACCTTTTCAAAAAATAGCGATTGATCGTATGGATGTAATTGCATAAATTCTTCTCTAAATGCATCCATTAAATCATTACTTAAGAATTCAATTAAATTTGATTCTTCTAATTGTAGTTGATTCATTTCTTCTTTCACACTTTTCCCTCCTTCCAATGTTCCTCTCTCATTGTATGGGCTTAAAAACGAATAAGCAACCTCTTTCACATAAAAAGGGTGTTGCTCCAACTTGTATTATTCCCCGGGAAATCATTCCGAAACGCTCCTCCTAGAACCGCCAATACAATTTAGCGGCTCTACTACGTAGTATCCCCACACTAAATGGAGAAAACCACTAGATTCCCTGTTAGACAGGATTATTTAGTGGTTTTAAAAGGTATAATATTCTCCATATCTTGTGGAAAAGGGGAAGTTATTTTTAATGATTCGCCTGAAAATGGGTGGATTAATTTTAGCTCTCTAGCGTGCAATGCTTGTCTTTGTATGAACTTTAAGCTGCCACCATATAAATCGTCTCCTATTAAAGGATGTCCGATTGACATCATATGTACACGAATTTGATGCGTTCTACCAGTATGCAACTGCAATCTAACATGTGTAAGTTCTTCACCTTCCAAGTGAAACCGATTTAAAACTTGTACAGAGGTTTTAGCATATTTGCCTTCTGGCGATATGAAACGTTCAATAATACTGCCATCTTTTCGCCCGATCGGAGCATCAATAGTAAAGGCATCTTCTTTTATAAATCCATGTACAATTGCTTCATAGTCTCTGGAAATGGTGCCTGCTTTTTGCATCTCACTCAATAAATGATGCGCATGGCGATGCTTTGCTACACAGATTACTCCCGAAGTATCTTTATCTAGTCTGGTCACGATATGAACAGTAGAGGAGATGCCACTTTCAGCAAAATAGCCTGCCACGAAATTCGCAACTGTTCCGCGTGGATGTTCACGTGAAGGGATCGTGCTGACGTCCCGCCTCTTTTGAAAAAATTAATATATGATCATCTTCAAATAGAATGGGGAAATCTCCTTTTTGCGAGATTAAGCCTTCGCTTTTCTTCTCCTCTGGAAATATGATTGTCACGATATCGCCGGTTTCCAAAGTATGCCTAACCGTTTTTTCTTCCCCGTTAACAAGTATCTTGCCGCCTTCATATTTAATACTAGTCAACGCTTTTTTCGAAATACCATACTGTTTAATGGCATCTCGAAGTATCACTGGAGCTTCTTTTATTTCGAAAGATAAAGTTATTCGTTGATTAATCATTTTTCAGGTCACTATCAATGAAGGAATCGTGAACTCGTTGCCAAAACGGAAAAGATCTGAACCTTGCAAAACGAATTTTTTCGTCCGCTACCCGGTATTTTATCGACTGCACATCTTTGTGTAGTAAATGTAAATGATCAATCGTCACCATAAAATCTGGGCCTTTTACCGGCTTCAATAAACAGGTATGATGTTTAGGTAATACAAGAGAAGATCCAACTGTCCGGAAAACCCGATTATTAATAGATGCAATTTCTGCAAGTTGCATTGCTTCTAAAGAAGGATGCACGATCGCCCCACCTAGCGCTTTGTTATAGGCTGTACTGCCAGATGGTGTTGACATACATAGCCCGTCTCCTCTAAATCGTTCAAAGGGCTTGCCATTTAACTCAACATCCATCACTAATGTTACATCCGGAGATTTTACAGTCGATTCATTAACAGCAAGATACACGGAGCTATCTTCTTCATGTCGATAGTTAATCGTAACTTCTAGGAGAGGATATTCAATGACTTCGAATTCTTTTTGGGCAATGCTAATGACGAGCTTTTCGATTTCCACTGGTTTCCAGTCTGCATAAAAACCTAAATGCCCCGTATGAATTCCAACAAAAGCAACAGTACGCGTTAAATGCTTATATTTGTGGAAAGCATGTAATAACGTTCCATCTCCTCCTATCGATAAAACAATATCAGGGTTTTCCTCATCCAATACTAATCCAAAATCAACTAAATACTTTTTAGCCTTTTCCATTAAGCGATTGGATAAGTCATCATTTCGTGATTGAATAAAAAATTTCATCACGCACGTCCCCTTTCTTCTTTTTGGCCTTCATGAATTCTTGGTGTAGATAGCTCTTTATATTCACTAAAATATTTTTGGGCATCTTGTATTTCACCGCGTATTAACGACATTTCCTCATCTAAACGAAAAGCTGCTTCCGCTGCATACTGCAGACGTTTTTTTATCTCCTCTGGAAATATCCCTTTATACTTATAATTTAGCGAATGTTCAATTGACGCCCAAAAATTCATGGCAAGTGTCCGGATTTGTATCTCCGCTAAAATATGGACTTCTCCATGAATTGTTTGAACCGGATAATCAATAATGACATGATATGACCTGTATCCGCTTTGCTTTTTATGAGAAATATAATCTCGTTCCTCTACCACTTTAATATCTTTTCTTGCACGTAGTAGTTCTACCACATGCTCGATATCATCGACAAACTGGCACATCATACGAAGGCCCGCAATATCAGGTATTTCTTTTGCTAACGTCTCGGAAGGTTCGAATGCGATACCTTTAATAAGTGACTTGTCATAAATACTTGCAAGCGGCTTAACACGTCCCGTAACAAATTCTATTGGCGAGTTTGTATTTTCAATTTCATATTGTGTGCGCATTCCTTTTAGCTTTACTTTTAACTCGGAAACTGCTTGCTTGTAAGGCTCTAAAAAACGTTCCCATTGACCCATATACTCACCTACATTTCACTCATGCTTTTAATATTTCTTCAAACGCTTCTTCTACCGCTTTGGAAAATTCGACACCATAGTTATCATTTCCTTCAATATTAAAAATCAGCATTTCCAGTTCTTCCTTAAAATTTATTAAGGTTAGTTCAATATTTCCGAACTGTAATGTCGGATCATCTTCCGCTTTTAATGTATTAACTAATAATGGCCATACAGCTTGTCCAAATTTTACATAATGATACCCATCTTCATCTTCTAATAGGTACACAAATGACAACGAGTCGGAATCGGTAATCATTCGGCCTCCCGCATTTATACTTGGTTTGTCCGGTGTTACCTCTAATGTAAAACGTATATCATTTTCTAGTTGCACGCCACTGTGCACGTTATAAGTAATAGGCAAAATAAATCTTTCCTTTCTGTCCATTCTTTCACTATTTTAACATATTGAAACTCCTTGCAAACCGTCTATAATAGAAATAATAAGAAAGGTAGTGAAATTGTGCACTCTGAACGTGAAATCGAATTTAAGAACCTACTTACAAAAGAAGAATTTCAAGGATTAGTTTCCTTTTTAGGCTTAACATCTACCAACTTCCAAACACAAACAAATTACTATTTTGATACACCAGAAAGCTATTTTAAAGAAAACAAAATGGGATTTAGATTACGTGTATTACCTAACCGCAATGAATTAACTTTAAAAATACCAGTACAGGAACATGTAATGGAAGAAAAAACTGTCGTACTATCAAATGATGAACGTGATGCTATTATTGACGAATCACGCTTCCCAGCTGTCTCATTTTTGGAGCAAATAAAAGATAAAGGACCATTAACATGTATCGGACGTATGCAAACAGATCGAGCAAAAATCGCGTACAAAAAGGGGACACTTTTTTTGGATCACTCCTTTTATAGTCGTATAGAAGATTTTGAGGTAGAATATGAATGTGGAGATGTCGAAAATGGGCAGAAAGTTTTTCTACAATTATTAGAAGAAAACCATATTCCCCTCCGAACTACTGATAAAAAAATTGCTCGCCTTATGAAATATAACAATTCGTTGAAAGGTTGATACCTAATGGATATTCAATCCCTTAAAACACTCATGGAAATAAATGCAATGCAGACGCTCGGAAGTGTACAAAGTTCGCTAAACACTTCACCTGCTTCCTTATTTTCTGACATGTTAGGACAGGTACTACAAAGCGATGAAAATAATACGGCTTTGGGCAACGGGAACTCCTTCTATTATAATGGCAATTCCCCTGTTTTTAAGCCTTCAAACCTTGCATTTCAAAATGAAAGTTTAATGAATGCTATTGCTAATTATGCACCTTCAGAAACGATGAAATCCTCCGATTTTGATGACATTATAAAGCGTGCAGCGAAAAACTATAATGTACCAGAAAAACTAATATCATCCGTCATTAAACAAGAATCTAATTTTAATCCATCAGCTGTAAGTTCAGCTGGTGCATCAGGTTTAATGCAATTGATGCCTGGTACAGCAAAATACTTAGGTGTAGCGAATATTTTAGACCCTGAGCAAAATGTAATGGGCGGTGCAAAGTACTTACGCCAAATGCTCGATCAGTTTAATGGGGACACCGAAGTAGCACTCGCTGCCTATAACGCAGGACCGGGAGCAGTAAAAAAATATGGCGGAATCCCCCCATATAAAGAAACACAAAATTATGTTCAAAAAGTATTAAACTATTACCAAGCATAATATCGCCACGACCTTTTTAGGTCGTTTTTATATGGCAATCTAATTATTTGAGATAATTCTTTGGGATTGATAGAATGATATTAGTGCTAAAACAAAGGAGTAACGAATTATGACACAAAAACCAATACTTCCTTACGATGAGATTGGAGCAGAGAAACTATCCGAGCTTGTCGATACGTTTTACAGTAATGTTGCAAAACATCCATTGCTAAAGCCTATTTTTCCAGATGATTTAACCGAGACCGCTAGAAAACAGAAACAATTTTTAACACAATATCTGGGTGGTCCCAATTTATATACAGAAGAGCACGGACATCCAATGATGAAAATGCGTCATAATCCGTTCCCGATTACACCTGAAAGAGCAACAGCTTGGCTTTCTTGCATGAGAGCTGCAATGGACACTGTTGGTCTAGAAGGTAAAGTGCGTGAAACTTTCTATCGAAGACTGGAGCTTACTGCCAACCACATGGTCAATCAAATGAGTCATGAGGAGGAACAATAGTGACAAGAATACTCATTCCGACTGAACCGATTACATCTCCTTTAGTAAACAAGCCACTTGAAATGTATGTATTTCTAGATCCCCTTTGCTCAGCTTGTTGGGAAATGCAACCGATTATTCGGAAATTGCAAGTTCAATACGGACAATATTTTACGATTAGAACGGTACTAAGTACACAGTTGAATAATTTAAATACTGTCTGCAACACGTCAAAGGAAGAAAAAAAGCAGATTCATTGTGAGTTTCCGGATATAGAGCATTCTGTATTCCCTTCCATTGCAGTAAAAGCTGCAGAGTTTCAAGGGAAAAAGGCTGCGCTTCGTTTTTTCAATAAAATACAAGAATACCTTTTCATTAAAACAAAAAATGTTACTTCCCTTTCTGTTTTGCAAGAAATAGCAAGTAAAGTCAACATTGATGTAGAAGAGTTCACACAAGATTTTAAATCAAGAGAATGTGCACGCTCTTTCCAAAGTGATTTATCCATCACTTCTGAAATGGATGTCACCACATTTCCAAGTATCGTATTTTTTAATGAAAACATAGAAGATGAAGGTATAAAAGTATCAGGCATTTATCCTTATGAAATTTATGTACAAATATTACAAGAAATGCTCTATGAAATACCGGAAGTACAACAACCACCAGCACTCGAAAAGCTTTTTGATCGATTCCATTCCCTAACGACAAATGAAATTGCTAGCTATTATAATATTTCCGAACAACAAGCTGAACGAGAACTGAAAAAGCTACTTTTACTTCAAAAAGTTGAAAGATTAGTATTACCCGATGTTGTCATATGGCGATTAAAAAATAACTAAAAAAAGCTCCTCATCTACAATCGATGAGGAGCTTTTCTTTGCCCGATTTCATATATGTATATACTTTTTCCATGTCTGTTGATTAACCAATTTTCATGAGGCATTGGCATTTAATCAGAATCCCATTTTCCGATTGTATGTTTTTAGTATACTTTAGATCCTGAGCATATCACTATTTTCAATTTATCTTGTAGGGAAATTGAAACAATTTCTTTTTCCAATAGAAAAGACCCTTTCCTCAGTTAGGAAAGGGTCTTTTCGTTTTACAAAGGGGATGGGAGAAATGTTCACGTTCAAACAAAGGGGTGTATGTTATCTTGTGATTTATTTCACACTCTTACTTTAACATGCTCCCTAAAGAAATACAATATATTAGCTTGCATTTTCACAAATTCGTCATACATTAGACGTCATACCTTTTTAAGTCTTCAGATGACTGGATTTTAGGTGAGCTTTAATGCCCTGGTTGATCGGATAATGCACATAATAGGGAAACTGTGCGGTAAGGCTTCATTGGGTGTCCGTCGTGATTTTCGCTACAGGGTGGACGCTTTGTGCGGGCACGGCTTCAATCTCCTCGTCGCTCACGCTTGAGTCGCCACCCTTTCGCTACAATCCAGTAGAGTTTGCTAATTACTAAGAAATGATGTACTTGATCTCGTACTAGATTGTTTTCTATAGGGAAAACCTATCAGTATTTGAATAAGATTTACTTTAGATTATTAGCAAGTTCTATTGATTGAAGCGCAAGGCGGCGACTCCCGTGGGATTTAGCGAGACAGGTGAGACCCCGCACGTAGCGTTAGCGGAGGAGGAGGCTCACTGCTCGCCCCACGGAAAGCGTGCGCCTGGAGCGGAAATTATGGCGGACATCTTTACCTCGCAGTTTCCCTATAATGCTATTCTAAAAAAGTTATCTACATATCTAAATATTCCACAGTTTTCTAACCAACAAAAAAGGCCAAACTGGATGAATCTTCAGTTTAGCCTTCTTCAAACTATTTTATTCTGCTAAAAGTAATTGTTCTAGTTCATTTAGCTTTTCTTCAAATACTCGACATGCTTCTTCGATAGGAGCAGCTGTGTTCATATCGACGCCAGCTTTTTTCAATACTTCAATTGGAAAATCCGAGCAACCTGCTTTTAAAAATTCATTTATATAACGATCTACAGCCGGTTTACCTTCTGTTAAAATTTGATTGCTTAATGCGGTAGCAGCACTTAAACCAGTTGCATATTGATATACGTAATAATTGTAGTAGAAATGAGGGATTCTCGCCCATTCTAATCCAATTTGCTCGTCGATGACGATCTCATCGCCAAAGTATTTTTGATTTAATTTGTAATACTCTTCCGTTAGCTTATCTGCTGTTAATGCTTCCCCGTCTTGGTCCAGCTGATGGATAATATGTTCAAATTCTGCAAACATTGTTTGACGGAATACAGTTCCACGGAATCCTTCTAACCAATGATTTAACAAGTAAATTCGTTTTTTAGGATCCTCAATTGTTTTTAATAAATAATCATTCAGTAATGCCTCGTTACAAGTAGATGCTACTTCTGCTACGAAAATGGAGTAATCACCATACACATACGGTTGGTTTGCGCGAGTATAATAACTATGAATACTATGGCCAAATTCATGTGCTAATGTAAACAAATTGTTTACATTATTTTGCCAGTTCATCAAAATGTATGGGTTTGTACCATACGTACCTGAAGAATATGCTCCAGAGCGCTTCCCTTTCGTTTCAACTACATCTACCCAGCGATTTTCTAAACCTTGTTTTACGATTGATACATATTCTTCTCCAAGCGGTGCAAAGCTTTTTAACATTGCATCGCAAGCTTCCTCATACGTATATTCCATTTTTAATTCTTTTACAAGTGGTGTGTATAAATCCCACATATGGAGCTCATTTAATCCTAGTACTTTTTTTCGTAAGCTAACATATTTATGGAGCAGATGAACATTTTTATTGACCGTTCCGACTAAATTATCGTAGACGCTTTCAGGAATATGATTTCCCGACATAGCTGCTTCACGAGCAGAAGCGTATTTTCTAATTTTAGCGTTTACATTATCCCCTTTTACATTCCCAGCTAAAGTAGATGCAAATGTATTACGGAACTTGCCATATGTTTCATACATCGCTTTAAATGCGTCCTCTCGTACACGACCATCTTCACTTTCTAAAAAGCGTGAATATCGTCCGTGAGTGAGTTGTACTTCATTGCCATCTTCATCTTTGATCGATGGAAATTCCAAATCAGCATTGTTTAACTTACCGAATGTATCCGACGGTGAACCAGCCACTTCTGAAAACTGTGCAAGTAATGCTTCTTGTTCTTTAGGAAGCACGTGCGGACGTTCTAGATTAATTTCTTCTAAAAGTTGGCGGTATAATTGTAAATCACTGTTTTCAGATAAGTAGGTAGAAAGAGTTGACTCATCTAATGATAAAATTTCCGGCACTAAAAATGATAGTTCCGTAGAAACTTTTACATATAGCGATTTAATACGGCTGTCCATCGCTTGATAAGTACTATTTGCTGTATCTTGATCAGAGCGCATATGAGCATACGTATAGAGCTTACGTAAACGCCCTGTAAGTTCATCACGATAAGTTAGTACCTCTAACAAAGCATTCGCACCATTTGCAATCGTCCCTTGAAATGCTGCTGCTTTCTCAGCTAATTTAGCTACATCTTGGAATTCTTTTTCCCAAGCGTCATTGGAAGGAAAAATGTCTTCTAATTTCCAAGTTAGATGCTCTTCTACTTCCTCACGCGTTAATACTTTGTTGTTTGTTTCTGTTGTCAAGATGAACTCCCCTTCCATTTGTTACGAAATTCGTATCACTAATTATTTTCTCAATTTTCAGGTCACTTTGCAAGGAAATCACTGTATAGAAGCTTATACATTTTTGATCTATTAATCTTCCATTTATAAATGTCAGCGTCTGATTTTATGAGACATTCCTGTAGGATCCACAAATAGGTTTGGACTGCTTCTAATTGGATAGGAGAAGGCTGTTTAAGACCTATTGGACGATATTGTAGAAATACTTCACAATGTGCTCGATTCGCTTCCTCAATAGGGACTTTAATTTGATTTAAATAGTCAATCCATTGTATTTGCCACTCCACTGCATGTACATTAAATGATTCTGCAAATGCAGTAGGAATTCCTATGAAAATAGGTATTTCTCTGGGAGACTTTCTCCATCTATAGCATACTTCTAAAAACGGATTTTGAACTCCTTTTCTATTATAGAAATACAAGTTATTTATATGCATAAAACGTTGCTTTCTATACATTTTGAAATACATGGCGTACTCTTTATCAGATAGCCGTTTGACAACTGCAAATGGCCAAGTTTGCTTATCCATCGGCAGCTTTTTTACTTTGACGATATACTTATTTGATTGGATATGAACTGGATTGGAAATATAGTGAAAGAACTTTGTTTGGGGACAGTAGGATATAATCATTTTCCCATTGGTGGGGGTTTCCAGGAAAAATTGCTGACGAAATGCAGATAATTGCATGATTCCTATTTCTTGAGGAGGGAACTCTGAAATGGATGGTGTCCTCAATATCCATAGGGGTTCTATTTGGTGCTGCTTATAGCCTCTATTACGATCTTCAATGATAGTAGGTAATATGTGGCTACATTGATATTCAACAGCTACCTTGGAATGATTGTAGTGAACTAAAATATCTGGTCTTTGTTTAATATTTGGGATGTATGGCTCTAGTTGAGGCTTGCTATTACACTGTTGGAAAAACGTGTGTAATTGTAATTTGCCATTCAAGTGGTCTTCACTTTCACCTTCTGAAAAAGAATGTATACATTTAGACCTTCGCTTATGTGCAAAATGGGGAATTTTTAAGGGGCCGCTTTTCAATATTACTTCTTCCTTACACTGAATGCACTGAAATGTACTTTTGCGTTTTAAATCGTTTAAAAACTGTCGTGAATAGTTGGCAGATATGATTATTTCACCTTGTTTTGTTTGTGCAGTTAGTATGGTCATCACCTCTACTCACTAATGTACGAATTTTCAATGAAAAAATCAAGAAAAAAACCTTCTTTTTACGGAAGGTTAAAAATGCCTGTTTAGCTCTTGGAATACGTCATTTACAATGATTTCTTTTCCATATTCTTGAATCATATGAATAGTAGTTTTTGTACTACTTGCAAATTCAGAAATAACGCTTAGTGTATTTAAAACAGTTTCAAATTCTGTTGTTTCCGAATTAAAAATTAAATGTAAGTGATACTTTTCTTCATAATGATATAAGGATGTTTGGAAATCTACTTTATCCATTTTTTTTGATAGAACTAGTAAATCATCAAAGTTCTCAAACACGAATGTGTACTCTGAAGATATTTCTTCCCCATCATCCATGTAATGCGAAAACTCATCAAATTCGTGAGTTCCTAAAGAACTAGAGACACCATTTTTGAAAATTTTATTTGACAGGTCATCCATTTCAAAATCATCTGATCGTTCCTCATGTTTTCCTATTTCCGTTCGAGTGACAATCACTTCCAAGCCTTTTTCCATCGCATGAACTTGTATCCATAACGGGCCATCTAATTCTTCAAAATGGTCATCATCATGAACCTCATCCATCATCTCCCAAAAAAGCTGCTCGCTCTTATCTTTGTTAAACCATATTTCATCTCGGCTGAAGCCTCTTTCTTCAATGTCGATGTATGAAATGTATACTTTGAAAGTGTTGTCATTGATACGTTCGATATCCATTTAACACATCTCCTTTCGCTTCCTACCGTCTCAATCATGTAGTGTCTACTACTATTGTATGTTGTTTGTGAAAAAAAGAAAAGGATTCCAACTTTTCTTTTCAAATAATTAATCACAAATGAATTGTAAGAAAATTTATGCTTTAATGCAAGCAAAAAAAAGCTGACTATTTTCAAAAGTTCTTTGAAAATAATCAGCTGATTAACTTTTAGTTCACAAGCCTTTGTGCTTCAAGTAACTGATATGCACGAACTTTTCTAGGTAAAAATCTACGAATTTCGTCTTCGTTATAGCCAACTTGTAGACGTTTTTCATCTAATATTATTGGTCTACGAAGTAGTCCAGGATGTTCTTGAATTAGCTCATATAAACGTTGTAAAGGAAGGCTTTCCACATCTACATTTAGCTTCTGGAATATTTTAGAACGAGTTGAAATAATTTCATCTGTTCCATCCTCTGTCATTCGTAAAATTTCTTTTATTTCGCTTATTGTAAGTGGTTCAGAAAAAATATTACGCTCCATATATGGAATATCATGTTCTTCTAACCATGCTTTTGCTTTTCTACATGAAGTACAACTTGGTGAGGTAAATAACGTAACCATCATTTAAAAACACTTCCTTTCAATTGTTAGTTGTGTTATATGAAGTAGTTTATAATTAATTTAATGTAATTCTTTACTTTTTCAGTATACACCAAATTATAGTCATTTAAAATATGTTTATAAGAAAAATTTACCCTCTAAATGAAGCTGTCACAAATTCGTTGAATATATAAGCTATACTTACATTCTAGAAAGAATTTTTATAGATGCTTTAATTATACCCTTCTTTTTTCTGTTATAAACATTATAATGAAATTTTTTTACATTCTCATTTAGAAGAAGGCTAATGAAAATAACTGTTACACTAACTAATACGTTTTTCATGAAATAAAGTTTCATAAAAATAAAAAAGATAGATTTTTTTTATAATCCTATCTTTTCTTATTTAAGGTGTATAATCAACGCCAGGAGAATACTTATTTCCTGCATTCCAAAGTAGGAATTCCTTAATACCTGCTTCATTTAATGCTTTTATTTGTTCTTCTACTTCCTCTTTACCATATGTTTGATAGTTGCCAGCACCTAGGTACGAAGCAGTAAAATCTTGAAGCCATGGCCTTGATACTGGTGGGTTTTCTAATTCTGCTAATTTTGCATTTTCTACTTTTGCATATTCTTGTACTAAGCGATAAGGCTCTAAATCCGGTTTTGCTATACCAAAATAAGGTGTCCAATGACTTGGATAAATCATGGAAGAAATAACGTCTACATTTTCGGATATCTTAGAGAAGTTTTGTCCAATTCCAGGCGCTTCCGGTAATGTAGCAGAGTATCCGAAAATATCTACTGATACTTGTACACCATAAGGTTTTAGCTTTTCTTTTGCATATGCAACAAAATCGGTAACCGCTGTAACTCTTCGTTGAACGGGGTCTTCTTGAGATTTTTCATATTTTCCCATGGAGTACTTTAATACATCTTCTCTATTTTCAAATCCCTCAGGAAATCGCACATAGTCAAATTGGATTTCTTTAAAGCCCATCTTCGCGGCTTCTATAGCAATTTCGACATTATAATCCCATACTTCTTGTAGAAAAGGGTTTACGAATGATTCCCCTCTTCCATTTTTCCAGACGGAAGATCCTTCCACAAACGACCATTCGGGCTTTCTTTCTGCTAGCTCCGTATCTTTAAAAACAACAACACGTGCTATTGGATATATTTCTTTCTCTTCCAATGTTTCTAGCATAGTTCGTGGATTTTTTATGTATGGCTTACCAATCTTATATTTCGTAAGCGATGATTCTTCATTGGGAATATAGGTTAAGTTACCAAAGTCGTCTTTAATATCAATTACCATCGCATTTAGCTCTGTCGCATCTAATAAATTGACTAAATCCGCAAATCTGGAGCCACCTGCTGAATGTCCCGTTACATATACTCCTCTCACCGCATCAGGATAGTTAAATGTTAGTCCGGAGTCGTATATGAATAGTTTGGATGTTGTAACGACCTTCTCATCAATCGGTTTTAAACTAAACTCTTTTGTGGAAAAATCTTTTGCGAATAGTTTAGATTCCGCAAATACAGTTGTAGGTAATAGTACAGCAGCTGCTACACTTAATGAGGCTAGTATTTTAATAGGCTTCTTCATAAAATTCTCCTTTCTTTCCTTAGTGTTCCTTTATTCTAACAATACTAAACCATCAATGAAAGAGAAATAGTGCTTATAATGTTACGAACACTTCTCCTAGGTTGTGCTTACTTAATAGAGATAATACGTCGTAAAAAGTTCTATAAGAGAACCACTTTCCATCACCTGTCTATTAGTAAATACCTTAACTACAAGAGGAATAAACAATTACTATTCTTAGGTCATACACAGAAAAACGGAGTAGCCCGTAGACCAACTCCGTTTTTCTTCTATATTTATGTTCCCCTTCACAGGCATTGATATTAATCATTGTAGTGGTTAGCATGCGTGACCTGGTTACGACCTCGTTTTTTTGAGGAATAAAGTGCCCGATCAGCTCGGGATTGAAGTGAACTTACTGTATCTCCTGTTATAAGTGTTGCAATTCCAATACTTATGGTGACAGGTTGGTTTATCCAGCAAGCACCCTCTACACGCAACCGAATTCTTTCAGCTATTTTCTGGGCAATCGCTTGATCCGCATAAGGAAGAATCAATGCAAATTCCTCTCCACCATAACGAGCTGCAACATCTCCTTCTCTTAACTCCTCTTTCAGGATTATTCCTAATCCTTGAAGAACCTTGTCACCTGTTAAATGCCCATAGTTGTCGTTGATCTTTTTGAAATGATCCAAATCTAATAGCAATAATGAAAGGGATTGCGATTTTTTTGTAAATAAAGCGATATTAGAGGCTAAATCCTCTTGTAAACTTCGCCTATTCTTAAGGCCAGTCAGTCCATCGGTAGCAGCTAACTTTTCTAATTGTGCGTTTACTTCTAGTAGTTCTTTTTGCTTAAACTCCAATTCCCTTCTCAGAAGATCTAACTCGGCTATTTGCTCTCTCTTAACACGGTTGCGTGCTTCTGTCTCCTTTTTGACCGCAAGGAGGGATTGCTCATACTCGTAGCGTTTCTTTATTTGAAACAACATACAATCATTGACAATTTCACCATTTCGATTTTTGCGTATTGCATTAAGAAGGAATGGAATATCATCATTGGTTTTCGACTTGAATGTAAGGTACATCTCCTCTACGCGTTCCTGTAGCTTAATAATAGGAAAAAAGTAAAGCTGATAAAATGATTTGCTAGGAACCGTTAGAATGGTGTTAACGTGTTTTCCCTTCAACTCATATTGGTCATCAAAGCCAAGTAAACTAAGCAAAGTTTGATTGATTGTGCGAATGATGCCCTCATCAGAAAGTGATAAGTAACCACATGGAGCATAATTCAATTGTTCATCTATCAAATAATCTACTCCTTACTAAGTGTACTCACATAGCCGACAGTCAAATATTCTCTAATTAAACGAATGGTTTCTTCCGGATGGCTCATATGTGGACAATGCCCAGTAGCCTCCATAAAACATAACGTGTTTTTTGGCAGATGGCGATTCATGTAATTTCCTACTTCAATTGGAGCAATTACATCCTCAGAGCATTGAAGAATAAGCGATGGCACCAAAACTTTTTTCAAGTCTTCTCGGTTATCAGAAAAGAAAGTAGCAATTGCAAATTGACGAGCAACCGTCGGATCTGTTGAACAAAAGCTTTCCTCTAATTCTTTCGAAAGCTCTGGACGATCAGGATTTTTCATAATGACCTTTGAAAGATAATTTGACCAGCCGATATAATTCATCTCCATCATATCGATCAACCCTTCCAGTTCCTCTCTCTCAAATCCACCATTATAATCAGGTTGATCATTCAGATAACGAGGCGATGGTCCTATCATGATGAGATGTTCAAATAGATTTGGCTTTTGTATAGAAGCCAACATTCCTATGGTGCTACCAACTGAATGTCCAACAAAAGTTATTTCTTTCAAATCCAGTGCAGCACATATTTCCACTAAATCGTTTGCATATCCATAAAGATCGCTATATTTACTAGGATCGTATGCATTATAATCAGATTTCCCTGAACCCACATAATCAAAAAGAATGATACGATAGTTTTCTTCGAAAGCAGGAGCCACTAACCTCCACATATTTTGGTCACATCCGAAGCCCGGAGCAAACAACATTGTCCGTGTGCCTTTACCGGAAATATTTACGTTATTACGGAAAAGAACATCTTGATACATAATGAATCCCCATCAATTCTTATAATTTATATCTATTTAATTTACAATAGTCTACAAAATAATTAGTAACTTTATTATATACTATTCTAGTTATACCAACAATTAAAGACTGTGTTGAAGAGATTGCGGTCACTTTATAGAAATACACTAATATTTTAGTTTATACATAAAAAAATCGGCCATTCTAGTATGAATGACCGATAGTTATATTATTTGGAACTGGAAAGAGCTCTTAATGATTCTAACTCTTTTTCAGAGCAATAAACAAAATGTCCAGGCGTTACTTCTCTCATCGCAATTTCTTCCCCATCTTGATAATTATGATTGGCAGGATCATACGATTTACGTACACGAGTGCGCTCATAATCTGGATCAGGAAGTGGAATAGCTGATAATAGAGACTGTGTATATGGATGCATTGGATTTGCATATAATTCTTCCGCTGTAGCTAACTCGACAAGTTTACCAAAATACATTACACCAATACGGTCAGAAATGTATTTTACCATGGACAAGTCATGTGCGATGAATAAATAAGTTAATCCTTTTTCTTCTTGTAGTTCTTTTAGTAAGTTTACAACCTGTGCTTGAATCGATACATCAAGTGCAGAAATAGGCTCGTCCGCAATGATAAATTCAGGATTAACAGCAAGCGCTCTTGCGATTCCTAGACGCTGACGCTGTCCACCTGAGAATTCATGTGCATAACGATCCGCATGCTCACGGTTTAACCCAACTGTTTCCAAAAGTTCTACTACCTTTTCTTTTCGTTCTTTTGGATTTTTCACAAGCCCGTGAATATCCAAACCTTCCGCAATAATATCCAATACTTTCATACGTGGATTTAATGATGCATATGGATCTTGGAAAATCATTTGCATTTTACGGTTGAATTCTTTTAAATCTTTTTTCGATTTCTTGTCATGTACATTTACACCATCGTAAATTACTTGACCATCAGTTGCGTCATAAAGACGGATAATTGTACGCCCTGTCGTTGATTTACCACAACCTGACTCACCAACTAGACCTAATGTTTCCCCTTTATAAATATCAAAGCTTATATCATCTACCGCACGAACTTCATTTGGCTTACCTTGATTGAAATATTGCTTTAAATTTTTAATTTCGAGTAATTTTTCAGCCATTAGTAAGTACCTCCTTCCGTTCCTTCGTAGTAACGACTACCTGGATATTTTTTCATACGCTCGCGTATTGCTAAAGGTGGATCTACTTGCGGAGCATCTGGATGTAATAACCAAGTTGCTGCATAATGCGTATCACTCACTTTGAAAAATGGTGGAACTTCCTCAAGGTCGATTTTCATCGCATAATCACTACGAAGAGCGAAAGCATCACCTTTAGGAGGTGACAATAAATCTGGAGGTGTTCCCGGGATTGCATAAAGTTTCTCTTCTGCCGTATCAAGGGACGGCATTGAACTTAGTAATCCCCATGTATATGGATGTTGCGGATTATAGAAAATTTCATCTACTGTTCCGATTTCAACAATTTTCCCACCATACATAACAGCAACTCTATCTGCGACATTCGCTACTACACCAAGATCATGGGTAATAAAGATGATTGATGTATTAATCTTCTTTTGTAAATCCTTCATTAACTCTAAAATTTGTGCTTGAATCGTTACGTCTAGAGCAGTAGTCGGTTCATCCGCAATTAATACTTGTGGATTACATGCTAATGCAATGGCAATTACGATACGTTGGCGTTGCCCACCAGAAAACTGATGCGGATATTGCTTCATACGAGCTTCTGGTTTAGGCATACCTACTAGACGAAGTAAATCGACTGCTTCTTTATGAGCCACTGATTTACTTACATTACGGTGCTTTAAAATCGGTTCCATAATTTGTTTTCCGATAGGCATCGTAGGATTCAAAGAAGTCATTGGATCTTGGAATATCATTGAGATATCTTTTCCACGAATCTTTTGCATTTCTCTGTCTGTCAGCTTCGTTAGATCTTTGCCGTTAAATAAAATCTGCCCATTTTTAAATTCAGAGCTATGTTCAGGCAATAAGCGCATAATTGACTTAGTTGTTACGGATTTACCTGAACCAGACTCTCCAACGATTGCAAGCGTTTCTCCTTTTAATAAATCAAAGTTAACGCCACGAATTGCTTTCACTTCTCCTGCAAACGTATGGAAGGAAAGCTCTAGGTCTTTTACTTCTAATATTTTCTCCATTTTCGCTTTCCTCCTTTAGTCTTTCATCTTCGGATCAAATGCATCACGTAAACCATCACCAAGTAAGTTAAATGCAATCATTAACAAACTTAAAATAATCGATGGATACAATAAAATGTGCGGTTGGAAGCGAATTACTTTATACCCATCATTAATAAGTGTACCCAAAGACGCATCTGGTGCCTGAAGTCCTAATCCGATAAAACTTAGAAAGGCTTCAAAGAAAATCGCCGTTGGAATGGTAAACATTGTATTAATAATGATTACCCCTAAGATATTCGGTAAAATATGCTTGGATATGATACGTCCATTACCCGCACCCAAAGTTCGTGAAGCAAGCACAAATTCTTGGTTCTTAAATTTCAAAACCTGCCCTCGGGCAATACGTGACATACCGATCCAACCAGTGAGCGTAATCGCAATAACTATCGCTATGACACCTGGTTCCATAACTAATAACATCAAAATTACGATAACTAATGTAGGAATACCATATAGTATTTCAACAATACGTTGCATTATATCGTCGGTACGACCGCCGTAGTAACCAGAAATACCACCATATGCGACACCAATAACCATGTCTATTACCGCTGCTACAAAAGCGATTAATAATGATATTTGCGTACCTTCCCAAGCTCTTGAGAACATGTCTCGTCCTAATCCATCCGTACCAAACCAATAATACGTATCTACTTTTTTCATTTCATATAAATCTACTTCTTTACCTGCTAAAGTACCAACACCATCGAAGATTCCTAGTTTCTCCAGTCCAGGAACTTTTGGAGGTAGGTTGGCATGTGTAATCGTTTGCGTCTCAGCATCATGGGGACTAACCATCGGTCCCACAAATGCCATAATAATGATAAACAATAATATAAATATGCTTGCAATAGCAGCCTTGTTCTTGCGAATTCGTAACCAAGCATCCTGCCAAAAACTCAAAGACGGTTTCGTAATTCTTTCTGCATGACTACTATCGATATGAACTCTTTCAAAAGATTCAGCAGGTATTTTTTTAATATCTAAACTCATTATTTACTACCTCCTGATAAACGAATACGAGGGTCAATTATTCCATAAAGGACGTCTACTACGAATATTATGACAATTAACAATACAGAGTAAAATAATGTTGTTCCCATAATAATCGAGAAGTCATTAGACGTAATCGCTTTAACAAATTGTTCCCCGATACCCGGTATTGCAAAGATTTGTTCAATTACAAGCGAGCCTGTAACTAAACCAGCAGCAAGCGGTCCTAAAACAGTGACAAGTGGAATTAATGCATTACGGAAAGCATGCTTGAATGCAATTTCAAATCCGCTAGCCCCTTTAGATTTTGCTAAAGTAATGTAATCTGAACTCAACACTTCAATCATTTCTGTTCGGATAAATCGAGATGCTGTTGCAAGTGGCCCCATTGCTAATGCAACAGAAGGCAATATGCTCGACATCCAACCATCTTTCCATAAGCCTACAGGGAAGAGACCCCATTCAACTGCTAACCAATATTGAAGCAATGTTGCAAAAACGAAAGATGGAATAGAAATACCGATGATAGCTATTAACGTACTACCATAATCCCATACAGTATTCTGCCTTAATGCTGCAATCATACCTAACAAAATACCTATAGCTACACCTAGAATCAAACCTTGTGTTCCAATTAAAACAGATGGTCCTAAACGGTTCATGATTAATTCTGTTACACTGGCATTTTTAAACTGGAATGAGTTACCTAAGTCACCTTTAGCCAAGTTGAGCATATATTTTGCGTACTGCACAGGAACTGGTTCATCTAATCCATATTTCGCTTCCACCATCGCAAGTTGTGAAGGGGATAGTTTTGGAGCAGAGCTAATCGGGGATCCTGGAAGCGCCTTCATTAAGAAAAATGTTGCTGACGCAATCAAGAAAAGGGTAATAAACATATAAACGATACGTCGAATCATATATTTTGTCATCTTTGCACCTCCTAAATAATATATTTCTATAATTTTAAAACTCTACTAGTATATATAAACAGATAAACTCTATTATTGTCAAAACTAAATTTAAAAAATAAAATATTTCGTGAATTCTGATTCATTTAAAAAGAGAGTATATGGCCCCAAATGGATACCATATACTCTCAATCTATGTGATTTTAAACATTCACTAAATTAGTTTTTACCTTCGATATAAGCCCATTTGTAGCTATAGTCTCCACCGAATGGGTGAGCAACAATACCTTTAACATATGGTTTTTGAAGGAACATTAATCCACGTTGGTAAATTGGTCCGATTCCGAAATCTTCATCAATCAGAAGTTTTTCAGCATCAGCAAGTGCTTGCCAACGAGCTTCTGGATCTTGAGCTAATTCATTAACAGAAGAAGTTACAAGTTTATCGTATTCTGGGTTAGAATAAGACATTTGGTTATTACCGCCGCCAGTTAACCATAAGTTCATGAATGTATAAGGATCTTGGTAGTCAGGTCCCCATCCAGCAATTTGCATTTCATAATCTTGGTTTGTGTCAAGATCTAGACGTACGTTAAATGGAACTTCTTTCAATTTAACAGTTAAACCTGGTAGGTTTGTTTCTAATTGATTTTTTAGGTATTCACCCATTTTTTTAGCTGACTCAGTATCTCCGTTTAGAAGTTCGATCTCTAATTCAGAAACTCCTAGTTCAGATAAACCTTTATCAAATGCAGCTTTTGCTTCTTCTGCATTGAATTCAGCCATGTCTCCGTTAACGTCACGGAAATCATTTGCATCTTCATCGAAAGTAAAGTCTTTTGGTACTAAGTAGTTAGCTGGTACAGAACCATTAGCTAAAACTACATCTACTAAATCTTGTTTATTGAAACCTTTAGACATTGCTTCACGAATATTTACGTTAGCAAGTGGAGTTTTTTCTCCAAGGCGTTCTTGATTGTATTTGAAATAGAATACAGATGTTTCTGATTCGTTAATTAGTTCTGGATCAGCAGCATATTGCATTGCAAATTCACCAGTAAGTCCAGCACGGTCTTTTTGACCTTCCGTATACAAGTTTACAGCTGTACCTGGTTCTTTAACAACATCATAGTTAATTTCAGTTAATTTTACAGTGTCTTTATCCCAGTACTCTTCGTTTTTAAGTAGTTGCCAAGATAATCCTGTTCCATCCCAATTAGCAAGTGTAAATGGTCCGTTGTATAAAAGTGCTTCAGAATTTTTCGCATAGTTTTCACCTTGCGCTGTAACGAATTCTTCTTTTTGTGGTAAGAATGTTCCAAATGACATAAGTGATAAGAAATAAGGTGTTGGTTTTTCAAGTGTTACTTCTAATGTTTTTTCATCAACAGCTTTTACACCTAATTCAGTGTACTCAGCAGAACCTTCCATAATTGCAGTAGCGTTTTTAATAACGCCATCCATCATATATGGACCGTACTCAGATGCAGTATCTGGGTTCATAGCACGTTTCCATGCAAATTCAAAGTCATTCGCAGTTACTGGAGAGCCATCAGACCATTTAGCATCACGTAATTTAAATGTGTAAACTAAACCGTCTTCAGAAACTGTTGGTTCACCTTCAGAAATTGCAGGCTCAGCAACGTTATCTTGATTTAAACGGTATAAACCTTCATTTACGTTGTTAAGTAGATCAAATCCAACCGCATCTGTTACTAAAGCAGAATCCATTGTTGGAATCTCAGCAGTCATGATTAAGTTAAGAACTTGTTCCTCGTCAGTTGCTACTTCTTCTGTTGTTGCATCTTTTTCTTTATCTGTTGTGTCTGTAGTTGTTTCAGTGCCTTCTTCTTTATCGCCGCCACAAGCAGCTAAGAAAAGAGCAACAACTAACATTAGGCTTAAAAGCCAAGCAAACTTGCTATTCTTCAAAAGAATAACCCCCTTTTAAATTGTCTGAAAAATTCATTACAATAATTATTATACATTTTCAGAGAAACTTGTACAGGTTTTTCGAGAATATTTTTACAAAATAGTAACAAAATCATTACATAGACCTAACATTTGAGAATCATTGGTAATTAATTTGTTCATTTCTGACATTTTGAATTGTCTAATTTTTGATTATTTTAAGTGAATCTTCTATAATTTATTTGGTCGAGGTGAATTATGAAGAGAAAAGTTATTTATTTTTTAGCAGCACAGCTTATAATTTTTATACTTATGTTCTTCACATACGGTTCTTTTTCGCTCAGTTCTTATATAAATATTTCCTTTTATATTGGAGGATCTATTACATTTCTTGGGCTAATGACGTATGTAGTTGCTGGTGGATTTTTCGATCTTTTTGTGACAAGCACACGAAAAGTGTTTACACCTAAGCACATGAAGAAAACAGCAAATGAAATGCGGATGCCATCCGAAATCTTATCGTTTCCTTATAAGCCGATCGTCTATTTAGGCTTGAGCTGTCTAGTTTGTATGGGCATTGCTTTAGTTGTTTATTATGCTTGATTTTTGCGTTTCTTCTATAATATAATTATCAAAACAAAATAATTGAGCTTTGACGAAGAAAAGTACATTTAATCCGGTATGACAAGAGATTCTGTGGTCGGTGCAAACAGAACATACGGTAAATGGAATGGGCTTCCGAGCAGTTTATGTGAAACTTGTAGTAGCATAGACCGTGTCCTTCACGTTATGAAGAAGAGTGGCTAATTATTTTAGCAAGCTGGGTGGTACCACGGATTTTACATCATTCGTCCCTTTTTAGGGATGCATGATGTTTTTTTATTTTCTTCAGTGGAAATATCCTTCTGAAGAAAGTAAATGGATTAATAAAAATCAGGAGGAAATAACATGAAGAAAATTTTTTCAGGCGTGCAGCCAACAGGTATTATTACACTCGGCAATTACATCGGTGCATTTAGACAGTTTACTGCTTTGCAGGACGATTACGAGTGTGTGTTCTGCATCGTAGACCAACATGCGATCACTATTCCACAAGATCCAGAGGAACTACGCAGTCATATTCGTTCCCTTGCAGCTTTGTACATTGCAGTAGGGATTGATCCTAATAAGTCCACATTATTTATCCAATCCGAAGTTCCAGCTCATGCACAAGCCGGATGGATTATGCAATGTATTTCTTATATCGGCGAGTTAGAAAGAATGACACAATTTAAAGACAAATCAACAGGAAAAGAGGCTGTCTCCGCAGCATTATTAACGTACCCGCCACTTATGGCTGCAGATATTCTTCTGTATCAATCGGATATCGTACCTGTTGGAGACGACCAAAAACAACATGTTGAGTTAACACGTGACTTGGCGGAACGTTTCAATAAAAAGTACGGAGAAGTTCTGACGATTCCGGATATCCAACTTCCGAAAAACGGAGCACGTATTAAATCGTTACAAGATCCATTAAAGAAAATGAGTAAATCTGATCCAAATAAAAAAGCGACGATCCGTTTACTGGACACACCAAAAGAAATTGAAAAGAAAATAAAAAGTTCTGTAACAGATTCGGAAGGAATTGTTGCTTTTGATCTTGAAAATAAGCCTGGCGTTTCGAATCTACTTACTATTGAAGCAGCTTTAACGGACGTTTCAATAGAAGCACTTGTACAAAAATACGAAGGAAAAGGCTATGGTGATTTCAAATCATCTGTGCGCAAGTTATCATCGATCATCTACTCCGATTCAGGCGAGATACGAAGAATTATTAAACTCTTCTGAGCTCGACGACATATTAGATCTTGGAGCAGAAAAAGCAAATGCATTAGCAAATGCAACCTTGACTAAAATGGAAGCCGCAATGGGCCTCGGAAGAAGACGATAATCGTTAATGCTAAAAAGGATCCACAAAGCATAATAAATTCCTTTGACTGAAGCATGTACATGAGCACTGAATTCAATGAATAACCTAACGATAAAAAGTTTAAGAATAATAACAAATGAGAACAACTAATAACTGCGATTCCGTAACTGATTAAAAATAATAGAATTCTTATATGTATCACATCCTTCTTAAACCATATGAAAAACCGTTCCTAAACTTTCGTTTAGGAACGGTTTTTTTATAAATTATTTTGTAGATTTAACTGCAGTGTCTGATACTAATTCAATATCTTGTAATTCAGTTGGATTAGCATAATCGATATTCCAGTTTTTCACGCGTTTGTTTACTGGTACTAACTCATAACGGTACATAGTTGGAATAATTGGCGCTTGCTCAGCCATATATTCTTGCCATGCGCGGAATTGTTCCGCACGGTAATCAGCATCAAATGCTTTTGGTGAGTCGATATTTGTTAGTGTTTCCTCTAAGAAATCAGAAGAGTAACGGCTGAAATTATATTCTGCTGTTTTAGAATATAAACCTGCTGGAGATGGGTTTGTTCCAGTGCCCCATGCAGCCATGAAAATATCAATTTCTGGATCATCTGCTTGAACTTTATCATAGAAGCTGTTGAATTCGATTGTACGTCCTGTTGTTAACGTTACATTTAAGCCAACATCTTTCCAGTTTTGAATATAGAATTGTGTAATATCTTCTGCAACGTCATCGCCTGACATCGTTGCAAATTTAATTTCAAATGGCTTGCCTTCTTTATCCTCACGGATTCCATCGCCATCCACATCTTTGAAACCAGCTTCGTCTAATAATGCAGCTGCTTTATCTGGATCATACGTATATCCTTCTAATGAATCATCATAGAAAGATGCAAATACTGGTGGGATTAGTGAGTTTGCACGTTCACGTAAGTTATTATAGAAAACTTCTGCAACTTGCTCTACATCAAGTGCATATCCCATTGCTTGACGTAATTTTACGTCTCCCATTTTTGAACCTTCTACGTCTGTTACTACAACACTATTATCATAATCGTATTTCCCTAGCTTGAAACCAAGGTAAGAGTAGTAAAGCTCTTGACGACCTAAGATATCGATATTATCAAAGTCTTTTACTTCTTCCATTTTAGAAGCATTAAAAGAGATAGCTACATCATATTCTCCTTGTTGTAAAGCAACTGAAATTGAGCTTGTTGGTACAACTTTAATTAAAACTCCATCTAACTTTGGTTTTCCTTTCCAGTAGTTTTCATTTGCAACTAACTGAACAGATTCTCCTGGTACAATCTTGTCAATGATAAATGCACCTAATGTAACTGGGTTTTTACGAACTGCGTCAGATTCTACTAACTCTGCAACAGGGATATCTTTAACAATATGACTTGGTTCTGCGTAAGTCCAGATTCCATCTCCACCACTAAAGATAGCTGGAGATAATTTATTGAATGAAATTTCTAATGTTGTTTCATCTAATTTTTTAAGACCTGAGATTGTATCTGCTTTACCATCATGGTACTCAACAGCACCAACAATGTTTTGGAAATCTACGTCATAACGAACACCTGTGTAATCTTTATGACCAATGATTAAGTAAGGTTGGATTAAGTCTTCGATTTTCAATGGTTCACCATCAGACCATTTTACGCCTTCACGGATTTTTACTAATACTTTATTGTTGTCTTGATCTACTTCAATACTAGCAATACCTTCATCAGTTAATAAGAAATCTCCATCTGTTTCGAAAAGAGAGTTTGATGCATACGCTAAAATTTCCGCATCATAAGCGTCTTCATACAATACATATGAAAAAATACCTTGGAAAGGCTCATCCTTAGACATAGCAACTTTTAAAGTACCACCAGAAATTGCGTCTCCTTCGTTTTCAACAGATAATGGGAATAATGCATCTGAATCTTCTGCAGCTGGTTCTTCTGCATCTTCCTCAGTACCTTCTTCATTACCTTCACTCTTAGTCGTATCTTCTGTTTTTGTTCCTTCATTAGTACTACTAGTTTCTTTCTCATCACCGGTACAAGCAGCAAGTACAAGCATAAATGCAAGTAGCAATGCCAGCAATCCCCAAAGCTTTTTACTCATTTCCTTTTCCTCCTTTTTACTCTCTATTTTCATATATATCAAACGTCCATGCGTTTAATACCAAAAACAGTTATCCTAAACGTTGTTTCGCGTCTGCCGAACGGCGTAGCGCCTGCCCTACGTAGTTTATCCCCAACATCATTAGCAAGATAAAGAGCGATGCAGGTAACCAAACCCACCACTTATCCTGTAATACAAGTGGGTTATTTGCATAGCTTATAAGGGTTCCTAGACTTGGGGTCTGTGGGGGCAATCCAAATCCAAGATAAGTTAACCCTGTTTCAATCCCTACATTTCCTGCAAAATTTAATGTCAATTCTACGATTAATATGGAACTTAAATTTGGCATAATTTCTTTGAATATGATTAAAATACCTGGGGTTCCCATTGTTTTTGATGCATTGACATAATCCCGTCTACTCTCTGATAATGCTTTACTCCGGACAAGACGCGCAGTACTAGTCCAAAGAAATAAACTCATGATCAAAATAAATTCCTTAACCGTATATTTTGGAATAATCGTTACAAAGACGATAATTACCATTAAAGAAGGAATGGTAATAAAGAAGTCGATAATTCGCATGAACATGTTATCGATCCATCCTCCAAAGTATCCACAAACCAAACCAACGATTATCCCGAAAGAAACTGTTATTAAAGTGATTGCTATAGCAATAGCGATGGAATTGCGAGCACCAGTTACTAATTGACCTAAAATATCTTTTCCACCTTGGTCAGCTCCTAGAAGGAACTTCTCTCCGGGTTCTGCATATTTATCTCGTAAACTAACACGCATTAAAGCCTCTTGATCAATAAACCATGTCCATATAAAGACACCTACTATAACTACTACTAATGAAATCAGTGAAAACATTGCCAATCTATCTTTTCTAAACTCTCTAAAAACAACTTGCATACCTGTTGGAGGAGAGTTTATTTCTTCTTTTTTAATATCAACTGTCGCTTGTTTAGCCATGTTATTTTTCTCTCCTTAACATTTAGTTGAACTATTCGATCCTAATTCTTGGGTCGACAATACTCATGATGATATCGGACAGTAGACTACCTAGTAATGCTAAGAAGCCAAATAACATAACAAGTGCAGTAATTACACTATAGTCACGTGAGACTAGTGAGGAAATAAATAACTGTCCCATTCCTGGATAACCAAAGATCGTTTCAATGAAAATAGACCCTGCTAGTAATCCAGTAATCGTAAATCCTAAAAAGGCAGCAATTGGAAGTAAGGAATTTCTAAAAATATGTCTTGAATAAACTTTGTTTACTGGAATCCCTTTACTTCGAGCAGTTCGTACATAGTCTAAAGATTTTGCATCAATAATTTCAGACCTCAAATATTGTACAACGGCAGTCGTACCTAATACCGCGGTGGTGAAAGCTGGTAACAGCATATGATATAGCTTACTCCAGAGGTATCCAACAGTTCCTGAGTCATATTTAATATCTACACTACCTACCGTTGGAAACCAGTGTAGTTGATAACCAAATATAAATAAGAAAATCAGAGCCAAAACAAATGTTGGAATGGCATAAGTGACAAAGCTGTAAAAGACGACGATTTTATCTAGAAATGTATCTTGGTAACGTCCAGCTAAAACACCGAGCGGAATTGCTATAAGATATAATATAATTACACTTACAAGAGATAGCCAAAATGTATTTAAAGCTCGCTCTCCAATGAGTGTGGATACTTTTATTTTATACGTATAACTTTTCCCTAAATCTCCTTGTGCCGCGTTTACAATCCAGTTCACGTATTGTACATACCAAGGATCATTTAAACCTGCAAGTTCCCGGAGTTCTTCAATTCGATTAGGATCTGTATCAGGTGTAAGCAATCCTGTAAATGGATCTCCCGGTAACTGTTTAGCCATGATAAAGATTAATAGACTTAGAACAAATAATTGGGGAATCATGATTAATACTCGTCTAACTATTGTCTTCCACATATTAAATGCCCCCTTTCTCGTGAGCACTCATCGCTACAAAATGTGTCATGGATAATTTTTTCAAATCGTATACTTTTCCATTTTCATCATAGTAATTTTTATGATTAGCAGCATAGTGTGATTCTACTTCGATTCGTTCCTTTTTTCGCTCTTCACGCCCTACTGGATTCACATCTGGAATCGCTGATAGTAATCGTTTTGTGTAAATATGTTGTGGATTTGTATATATGTCTTGACGATTTCCAGATTCAACAAAGCGCCCTTTGTACATAATTGATATATGATCACACATATGCTTCACTACCCCAAGATCATGTGAGATAAATAAATAGCTCAGTCCAAATTCCTGCTGAATATCTTTCATGAAGTTTAGTACTTGTGCTTGAACGGAAAGATCTAGTGCAGATACAGGTTCATCCGCAATTATGAGTTTTGGATTACAAGCAATTGCACGAGCAATTCCAATACGCTGCTTTTGTCCCCCAGAAAACTCATGTGGATATTTTAATTTTGCATCTTCATTCATTCCTACAATGGCAAGTAGTTCATTAATTCTACGCTTTTCCTCGTCTGGCGAAAGTTTCAAAAAGTTTCGGATCGGCTCCGCAATGATATCTTGCACCCTTTTACGAGGGTTCAAACTAGAATGAGCATCTTGGAAAATCATTTGAATATCTCGATTGTAGGAAGATCCACGCCCTCTGCGGTTATGTGTAACATTTTCTCCTTCGTAAATAATGCTTCCAGAAGTAATTTTCTCTAACCCAATAATCGATTTACCAGTCGTCGATTTACCACACCCAGATTCACCAACTAAGCCATATGCTTTTCCTTTTTCAAATTCTAAGGAGATCCCATCTACCGCTGTTACTTGGTCTACAACTGTATTAAAAAATCCTCCACGAATTGGATAATATACTTTTAGGTCATTTATTTGCATAAAGCTCATCTTGCTATTCCTCCTTCTTCACTTTGGAAGTCAAAGTGCTGCCAGCAAGTACACCTAACTAGGTGACCTGGAGAAACTTCGTGCATTGATGGATTTTCTTCATGCATCTTTTCTGAAATCCATGGAATACGTGCAGAAAATCTACAACCTGTTCTTGGCAAATTCGTTAGAGATGGAACAATTCCTCGAATTACTTGTAGCTTCTCATTCTCACTATTCATTTGTGGAATGGAGTTGAATAGAGAGCGAGTATATGGATGCAATGGATTTGCAAATAACTCCTCTACAGGAGCTTCTTCAATAATTTGGCCGGCATACATAACGGCAACTCGGTCTGCTACTTCTGCTACTACCCCTAAATCATGGGTGATTAATATAATTCCTGATCCCGTCTCTGCTTGTAAGTCTTTTAATAAATCCAAAATTTGTGCTTGGATTGTTACATCTAGTGCTGTTGTTGGTTCATCTGCAATGATTATATTTGGCTTACAGGAAATTGCGATGGCAATAATGACCCGTTGTCGCATACCACCTGATAGTTGATGTGGAAACTGTTTTGCAATACGCGCTGGATTTGAGATTCCTACTTGTGTTAACAGCTCTAAAACACGTTTGTCTCGCTCTTCTTTAGACATCTTTGTATGAAATGCTAAACCTTCCTCAATTTGATCGCCAATTCGCATTAAAGGATTCAATGCAGAAAGGGGATCTTGGAAAATCATTCCGATCTCTTCCCCGCGAACTTCGTTAAACTTCTCTTCATCCAACTTTGCAAGGTTAATCCCTTTGTAAATAATTTCCCCTTCTACTCTCGTCTTGTTATGATCATGCAGTCCAATAATAGATGTAGCTAGTGTTGACTTGCCACATCCAGACTCACCAACGATGGCAAGGATTTCGTTTTTCTTTAGCGAAATTGATACGCCATCGACTGCATCAAAATATGTATCCTTTATCCGAAAACCCGTATGTAAGTTATTAATCGATAAAAGTTGCTCTGTGCTGCTCAAAGTAATTCTCCTTTCATGCAATCGATTATTGTCCCTTTAACATTAAAAAAAGTTAATTAAATTGTTACACTTTTCAGTTTTGTTACCTTAATTACAAAGTCTATTACAATATCTTTACAATCGCAATAATTATTTTTTATCAATTCCCTTTATTTACTCTTTTTAGAAAATTGACAACAGGTTGAAAAACCAGTGTTTCCAAGTGTTTTAGCTATTTTAATTCAATAATAATATTTTTAAAAATTTGTGAATGGTCCATCATTTTTCGACATAATATATCAATAAAATATCATTCAACTCGCTATATCACTACTAAACTACCACTTTAACTCATCAAATTATTAATATATAAAAAAAAACATTTCCAAATTTTAACTTGGAAATGCTTTTTTTATATTTTTATAGTTTTTTAAATAATATACTCGCATTATGTCCACCAAATCCGAGTGAATTACTCATGGCATATTCGATATCTGCTTTTCTTGCAGCATTTGGTACATAATCTAAATCACATTCTGGATCTGGTGTTTCTAAATTCATTGTTGGTGGTAAAATACCTTCTTTTAATGCAAGCACTGTAAAGATTGCTTCTACTCCACCAGCAGCTCCTAATAAATGACCCGTCATGGATTTAGTAGAACTCATCGCAAGATTGTACGCGTGTTCTGCAAAAACAGATTTCACGGCCATTGTTTCAAACTGGTCATTATATGGAGTACTAGTTCCATGTGCGTTAATATAATCTATTTGCTCTGGGTTTATACCTGCATCATCAATTGCTTGTTGCATCGCACGAGCAGCACCTTCTCCTCCTGGTGCTGGAGCTGTAATATGATGAGCATCTCCTGTGGAGCCGTAACCGATAATTTCAGCATAAATTTTCGCTCCACGGGCAACTGCATGTTCATATTCTTCTAAAATAATAATTCCTGCCCCTTCTCCAATAACGAATCCATCACGGTTCGCATCAAATGGTTTTGATGCGGTTTGTGGATCTGTATTCAATGAAAGCGCCGTATTAGAACAGAAACCTGCAACAGACATATGTGTAATAGGCGACTCTGCCCCACCTGTTATCATTACATCTGCGTCCCCACGCTCAATTACTTTAAATGCGTCCCCAATAGAGTTTGTACCGGAAGCACAAGCAGTAACCGAACAAGAGTTAATTGCTTTTGCTCCAAAATAAATAGATACCTGACCAGCAGCCATATCTGGAATCATCATCGGCACAAAAAAAGGACTAACTCGACGAGCACCTTTTTCTAAAAATACACGGAATTGATTTTCATATGTCTCCATACCACCAATACCAGAACCAATCCATACACCAGTTCGAAGACCTACCTCTTCTGTGATCGTCAAATTAGCATCTTCCACTGCCATGATAGAAGCAGCAAGTGCATAATGAGTGAAACGGTCCATTTTGCGTGCTTCTTTTCGTTCAATGTATTTCTCTATATCAAAATCTTTTACTTCTGCTGCAACTTTTGCTGAGAACTGACTTGCATCAAGTCTTGTCAGCATACCTACGCCTGACTTACCTTCTTTAATACCAGACCAAGTTGTCTCTATATCGTTACCAAGCGGTGTAACAGCACCTATTCCTGTTACAACAACCCTACGTTTCGTCATGCATATTCATCCTTTCAAGATTCATTTATTATCTTCCCCATTTTAACGTAATGGCACCCCAAGTTAAGCCGCCACCAAAGCCTACCATCACTAGGATATCATCGTCTTTTACTTTCCCATTGTCTAATTCTTCTTTTAAAGAAAGTGGGATAGATGCCGAAGACGTATTTCCATATTTATTAACTGTTTTAGACATTTTTTCTGTTGGTAATCCTAATCTTTCTCTAGAAGCATCCATAATACGAATATTCGCTTGGTGTGGAATTAACATATCGATATCATCTTTGGAAAGTCCCGCTTTTTCAATTACATTGACAGCCGACTCACCCATTTGTCTTACAGCAAACTTGAATACTTCTCGACCATTCATAGCTAAATGTGCACCATCTTGGTATAAATGTTTACCGCCACTTCCATCGGCACCTAGTTCGAATGATAAAATTCCACGGCCTTCTGAAACTTTACTAACTATAGCAGCTCCTGCTCCATCACCAAATAACACAGCAGTATTACGATCTTCCCAATCCGTAATTTTAGAAAGCTTTTCTACACCTACCACAAGTACATGTGAATACGTATCTGACTCAATAAATTGTTTGGCAGTTATTAATCCGTACATAAATCCAGCACAAGCTGCCGAAATATCCATTGCTGCAGCATTTGTTGCCCCTAATTGATCTTGTAGCATGGAGGAAACACTTGGAAACGGAGTATCCGGTGTTACAGTTGCTACAAGGATAAGTCCAATTTGTTCAGGTGAAATTCCTGCATCCTTAATCGCTTCTTTCGCAGCTTCAAATGCTAAATGTGATGTATCTTGATCATCGCTTGCTATTCTTCTTTCTTCTATACCAGTTCGTGTTCGAATCCATTCATCTGAGGTATCTACCATTTTTTCAAGGTCTTCATTTGTTAATACTTTTTCAGGTGAGTATGTTCCTAACCCAATAATTCCTGCATTCATGAAAGTTCCCCTTTTCTTATAATCTATTATTAGTACCTGGTATTAATAATAACGAATTTATGTACAATTTTCAACAATAGACTTTCATAATTCAAATATTCTTTTGTAAAAGCCTTTTGTTGTGATATGATAAATATAAGTAAAAATTAGCTTCTGAGGTGAAATTACATGCATTATATTATGACGTTTATTTGGTCAGCTATTTTAGTTTCTATGTTAAATTACGTAGTAAGTTCTGTACAAAATGTAGAATTCGTGTTTAAAGATGGGCTTATTATGTCAATACCAGTTGCTATTATGGTTTTTATCATTACAGCAATTATTCCAAACGATCCGCTTCCAAAAGAACAACACTAAAAAACAGCTCCCGAAATTGGGAGCTGTTTTGTTTTTTTAACGAACCGCAAGCAAGTAGGTATCATCACGATTTACTTAATAACTAATTCCCCATCTTCTATCGTAGCTACTACTGTTCCACCTGGAAGTACATTTCCTCCGATTAACAGTTTTGCTACCGCCGTTTCCAAATTGCGTTGAATGAACCGTTTTAATGGTCTAGCACCAAACGCCGCGTCTGTTCCTTCTTCTACTATCCACTTAATAACCGAATTTTCAACTTGTAATGTAATCTCTTGTTCCAGTAAACGTTTTTGCAACTGTTTCACATATTTCGCTGCAATTTTTTCAAAATGATGCGTAGTTAAGGAGTGGAACATAACAATGTCGTCCATACGGTTTAATAGCTCTGGTTTGAAATGGTCACGTAGAGCTGCCATTACTAGTGCCTCTTCCTCTTCACCGACAACACCTGTTGTATTTGCTAGATATTGTGAGCCGATATTGGAGGTTAAGATAACAATAGTATTTGTAAAGTTTACGATTCTACCTTGGCTATCTGTAATTCTTCCGTCATCCATTAATTGCAATAAAATATTCGCAACATCTGGATGTGCTTTTTCAATCTCATCCAGGAGGACAACTGAATATGGGTTTCTACGCACTGCTTCGGTTAATTGACCGCCTTCTTCATAGCCAATATATCCAGGAGGTGCTCCGACAAGTCGAGAAACACTATGCTTTTCCATATACTCAGACATATCAATGCGGATAAAATGCTCTTCCGAATCAAATAAATTAGCCGCTAGTGACTTCGCCAGCTCCGTTTTCCCCACACCAGTAGGACCTAAAAATAAGAAAGAACCAATTGGTTTATGCGGGTCTTTAATACCTGCTCTTGCACGCCAAACCGCTTCTGTTACTAATTGAACCGCTTTATCTTGACCTACTACTCGTTCACCAAGTGTTTCTTTTAAACGGAGCAGTTTTTCACGTTCTCCTTCTACTAATTTTGTTACAGGAATTCCTGTCCATCTTGAAACAATGGATGCTATTTCTTCACCAGTAACTTCTTCACGTAATAATCGATTACTAGTGTCATCATTCACTTGTTGCTCATATACATGTAATTCTTTCTCCAATGTCGGAATTTTACCGTGTCGCAGCTCGGCTGCTTTGTTTAGATCATATTTATTTTCCGCATCTTCTAGCTCTCGACGATAACGGTCTAATTCTTCTCGTTTTTGTTGAATGACTTGAATAGACTCTTTTTCTTCTTTCCATTTATTGCGCATTTCGCTAGAAGATTGCTCTAGCTCTTTTAAGTCTTCACGTAATATTTCTAGGCGTTTTTGACTTGCTGCATCTTTTTCTTTCATGAGTGCTTGCTCTTCAATTTGTAATTGCATCATTTTTCTTGTCACTTCATCAAGCTCTTGTGGCATTGAATCGATTTCTGTTCGAATCATTGCACACGCTTCGTCTACAAGGTCAATTGCTTTATCTGGTAAAAATCTTTCTGTAATATATCGATTCGAAAGCTCCGCCGCTGCAACAATAGCACGGTCGTGAATACGTACACCATGATGCAACTCAAAGCGTTCTTTTAATCCCCGTAAAATAGAAACGGTGTCTTCAACAGAAGGTTCACGAACTAATACTTGTTGGAATCGTCTTTCAAGCGCCGGATCCTTCTCGATATACATACGATATTCATCTAAGGTCGTAGCACCAATACAATGCAGTTCACCACGAGCAAGCATCGGCTTTAGCATATTCCCTGCATCCATTGCTCCATCTGTTTTACCAGCACCAACAATCGTATGGATTTCATCGATGAATAAAATAATTTGTCCTTCGCTCTCTTTTACTTGCTTTAAGACAGCTTGCAGACGTTCTTCGAATTCCCCGCGGTATTTCGCACCAGCAATCAGTGAGCTCATATCCAACTCAAAAATTTCTTTTTCTTTTAACCCTTCCGGAACGTCTTTTCGAACGATTCGTTGTGCTAATCCTTCCACAATTGCTGTTTTACCAACACCCGGTTCACCTATTAACACTGGATTATTTTTTGTTTTTCTTGATAATATTCGAATGACATCCCGAATCTCTTGGTCTCGTCCAATTACAGGATCCATTTTTCCTTCTCTTACCGCAGTAACTAAGTTACGTCCGTACGTTTCTAAAGGTGTTTTTTCATCTTGTTGTTTCATTTGCATAACCAAACATCTCCTTACTGAAATTGTTTGACCTTCTTTGACTAATTCAATTATAATATCTTTCATTCAAATTTGTAAAGAAAAGTGATTTAAGCTAAATACTTTTAGGGAATATGCTATTATAAATTTATCGAAGGGAAGGTTGTGATTTTATATGAACGCACCCCAAGGTATTTATTCATTATTTGAGCAATTTGGTTCCATTCATAAAATAGAAAAAAATCGCCCTGTTTTCCTAGAAGGAGAACGTTCGGAGGATGTCTACCTTATCCAATCGGGCTCTGTCAAAATAACGAAAGATACAGAAAGTGGTCAAGTGTTAACGATTCGTATTGCTGGTCCAAATACTTTTATCGGGGAAACCGCTGTTTTTTGCGAAGTTATTTATCATTCCGTTTCAGCCCATACGAATGAACCCACTCACTTATTAGTAATACCCCGGGAGCAGCTTGAGAAACTTTTATCCTCCTCTTCATTGCTAATAATGGAGTGGATGAAGATTATTCAAACACATAACTTAAAAAATGAAACTCGCTTTAGAGATTTATTGCTGCATGGCAAAAAAGGTGCTCTCTATTCCACACTAATACGTCTTACTAACACATATGGCGTAGAACAAACGGATGGTAGCGTGGTAATCGACTATACCTTAACAAATCAAGAACTAGCAAATTTTTGTGCGACAAGCCGGGAAGTAGTCAATCGTATGTTAAATGATTTAAAAAAGCTCGGCATCATTTCTTTTGTTAAAGGAATTATCACAGTACATGATCTCCAATTTTTGCGTACCGAAGTAGAATGCGACAATTGTCCATTACATATTTGCCGCATTGATTAAATAAGGCACTTTTCATGCTTTTGCATGGAAAGTGCTTTTTAATTTGGCGTTGATTGCTCTTGTTGAGTGGTTGGTTGCCTTCGCTTAGTGATCGGTTGCACTCACTGCTGATATGATTGCTTTCCCCAATGAATTGGTTGCCTTCAACTTAATCTAGTTGCCCTTTGCCACTTATTCCCTCTAACAATGTATTTCTTTCCACACAAAAAAGCGCAAGGCAATCAACAGAGATGCCTTGCGCTTTTTCTATTTATCTAATGCCAAGAGCGATTTTTGCGTATCTTGACATGTTTTCTCTCGACCATGGTGGGTTGAAGACAATGTTTACTTCTGTTTCTTTTACTTCTGGTAATTCACCAAGCGCTGTTTTGACTTGATCTACAATCATCGGACCCATTGGGCAGCCGATAGAAGTTAGCGTCATTGTAACGTTTGCTGTACCTTCTTCTGTCAAATCTACATCATATACTAAACCTAAATTGACAATATCAACGCCCAACTCAGGGTCAATTACATTTTCTAGGGCAGCCATCATGCTGTCTTTCATATCTTGATCCATTTGAAATCCTCCTTTATCACTTTCATTCATCATAACAAACAAGTGTACTTATGCCAAACTGTTTGCAAGCCATTTTGTTGCGGCTAGCATTCCTTTGCGTGATACCGCATGTCCTGCTGATTTTTCTCTGACAAATTCAATCGTTTGGTCACCATACTTTTCTTCAAAAGTTTTAATGAATTGTGCAGTAGGTGCAAAAGGTACAACTGGATCTTTCTCTCCGTGCCAGAAAAACAGCGACTTGCCACTTAGTTTTTCCATTTGATTTGTTGCGTCAAATCTAGATAAAGTATCAAGCATATCTTTTCTTTCTTCTGCATTTAATGGTATTTGAAAGCCTTTTTCCTCCACTTGTGCCATCTGTGCTTTTGCAAGCTCTACATAACCCGGCGTTCCCATTAAGATAACCGCAGCATCTATCCTAGGATAAGTAGTTAAGCAACCAAGCGTTGTGATCCCACCCATAGATGTTCCTGCAATCCCGATTTTCTGGTTGCTTAAATAGCCTCGTTTTTGTAATTCTTTCTGTAATATACCGACTTCCTCTATAGAAGTTAATACCGTTTCCCAAAAACGCAGGCTAATCTCGACCTGGTCTAATTGTTCATCGCGTTCCCCGTGTAAGTGGGCATCCGGTAAAATGACACGACATCCATCATGCACTAATTGATATGCGTAGTGGAGATTATGCTCTTTTGCGCTTTCAAAACCGTGTAGAAAAAGGACGATTGGTGCGTTATTTTGCGTTTCTTCATGATAAATATGTAATAAAGGAATATTACTCCAGCATTCTTGTTGTACAATCATTTACTTCCCCCACCTTTTTGGATATATTATTATTCTAACAAAGCATTTCAAAATTTACAAAAAGCATAAACTATACATTTTGACCTTCTTCTGTGAACACGATACACTTTATATAAGAATAGAAGGGAGTTTTTCAATTGCAACGTCATTTAATAGTATTAGATTTAGATGGAACTTTATTGACAGATGAAAAGGTTATTTCAAACAAAACGAAAAATACACTTCTTCAAGCAAAAGAAGAAGGCCATGAAGTCATGATTGCAACTGGAAGACCGTACAGATCGAGTGAAATGTATTATAAAGAGCTTGGTTTAAATACACCAATCGTCAATTTTAACGGAGCATTTGTACATCATCCAATGAATAAGTCATGGCAAACTGTACATAAACCGATTGAGTTGAATGTTGTAAAAGAAGTAGTGGAGGCTGTAGAAAGCTATTCCATTAAAAACATGCTTGCAGAAGTGCTAGATGATGTCTACTTACATTATCACGACGAACAGATGATGTCTGCATTTGCATTAGGCAATCCTAACATTACGACCGGTGATTTACGTACTATTTTACAAAAAGATCCTACGAGTTTACTTATCCATGCAGAGGAAGACTCGGTCGACCTAGTTCGCAAGCATCTACGCGATGTCCATGCAGAAGTGATCGATCATCGTAGATGGGGAGCTCCATGGGATGTGATTGAAATTGTTCGTCACGGCTTAAACAAAGCAGTTGGGTTATCTCATGTTTCCGCTTATTTGGATATACCGCAAGAACGAATCATTGCTTTCGGTGATGAAGATAATGATTTAGAAATGATTGAATATGCTGGAGTTGGGGTTGCGATGGGTAATGCCATCAAACCATTGCAAAATATCGCAAATGAAATAACGAAAACAAACAATGAAGACGGGATTGCTGACTTCTTAATAGAAAGATTAAAATTAAAGCAAATAGCTTTTTAGAGGGGGATAAAAGATGAAATTATTTGCAGATAGTGCTTGCGACTTACCTAAATCTTTTTATGCAGAACATCTTGTGGAATTGTTTCCACTTCGAGTTCATATAGGTGAGCAAGAATACGAGGACGTTATTGGAATCGATTCGAAACAAGTGTATGAAGAAATTCGGAAAGGAGCCCATCCAAAAACTTCTCAAGCTTCACCAGAAAACTTTTTACGAGTGTTTGAAGAATTAGCAAAATCTGGAGAAGAAGGATTGTATGTCGCCTTTTCATCCGCACTTTCTGGAACGTATAGCACAGCGGTTATGATGCGAGAACAGGTGATGGAGACATATCCCGATTTAAAGTTAACCATTATTGACTCTAAATGTGCATCTCTAGGTTATGGCCTGCTGGTACAAGAGGCAGCTCGTTTAAAAGAACAGGGTTTGAATTTACAAACGATCGAAGAAAAAATTAGATTTCAAGCGGAGCATATGGAGCACCTATTCACCGTAGAAGATTTAGACTATTTAGCACAAGGCGGAAGAGTTTCTAAAGCTAGCGCTTTTATCGGTGGATTGCTTAACATCAAACCCCTTCTTCATGTGGAAGATGGTAAACTAGTGCCTATTGAAAAAATTCGCGGGCGTAAAAAAGTAATCAAGCGCATGATTGAAGTGATGGAAGAACGCGGTGAACGTTTAGATGAACAAGTTGTTGCGATCAGTCATGGAGATGACGAGGAAACAGCCCTTGCCCTAAAACAAATGATTGAAGAAAAGTTCAACCCGAAAAGTATTGAAATTTATCTGATTGGGTCCACGATTGCTGCACATACGGGACCTGGCACATTGGCATTATTCTTCTTAAACAAATTAGATTAAGAGAGCGAATTTATAAAAAAACTGCTGTCTATGTCCACGCAAATGTACTTAGGCAGCAGTTTTTATTTATTTCTTATTCGTTTGTTCATTTTTTCGTTGCTTACCTTTTTTCCATACGATTACTAAAAAGGCAAGGAACAATATATACGATAATGCCATTGCGAAAATATATGATTTGTTTAACCCTTTACGATCGGTTATTTGATAGACTTCTACGATTTCCCGATCAAGTACTAATCTGTATTCCCCATTATCATCTGCACGAACAATATCGGATTCGAATAAGCCATGAAGCTCTTTGTTTTCACCAACGATATCCTTTGTTAAGTCAATTCGCTTTGTTTGGCTCGTATTATTAATAACAACAATAAATTGTTCGTCGTCTGAATAACGTTTATACACTATATAGCCATTTTCATTTTCTAACAGTTCTATTTTTCCAGTGCGCATTGTTTCCGATTTATTGCGAATGGAGTTAATGTCTTTAATATACTCAATCAACTCTTCATCTACACGGAAGTTCATGACTTGGTGACTTTCCTGTGCATTTTGTCCATTCATTGCAATTTCCGTACCATATGTCATATATGGTACTCCGGGCATCGTTAACATTGCGCCAAGCGCTGTTTTTATACGAGTAGGTGGGAACATATTTTCCAGCGCACTATAGTAAGTAAATCTTTCCGTATGTAAATCATCGATCAAAAGTAAGTCATTATAATTGGTGGACACAATATTTTCTGTTGGTAAATCTGTATTTTTAAAAGCATTTCGTAAATTTACCTGTAATTCTTCAGAATAGTTGACGTCAAAATTTGCATCCGATTCCTCTAGTGCAATCACATACATTGGATCTCGTACTTCTTTTACACTTGTAATTATTTCGTTAATAAATGAGGTTGGAGCACCGTTTAATTCGGACAATTTTATACCATCAACCCCATATGTATTTGTAAATTCGACCAATGTATTGATGAGTGCTTGTTGTACTTCTGCATTTTCCAAATCTAATGTCAAAACATCATTGTCAGTGCTTAGAATCCAGTCTGTTTCTGCATTCCAAATATGGTTTAAGCTATAATTGTTTAGCGGAAATTCAATCATAATCTTTAAATGATGTTTATGTGCTTCATTGATTAGTTGTTGGAATTCTTCAGGTGTTCCGAAACGTTTTTCTAGTGCATTAAAATCCAATACTCGTTTACCATCATAGGTTTCTGTGGCGAATACAGGTCCAATGGAAATAGTTGTAAAACCCATATCTTTAATATGGTCCATTTTTTCGATAATTCCTAAAAAGTCGCCACCAGCAAATGCATTCGGATCTTTTGCATTTACATCATAGTCATTGGTAATTACTTTATTGAAATAACGATCAACATATAAATCATAGATACTTTCATTTTGAATAGAAGCATCTGCTTCGGCATTTGTTGGCTGTGTCGATGTAATCCACAGTCCACTCAACACTAATCCGGTCATTAGCCATTTGTTAAATTTCAAGGTAAATCCTCCTCTATCTAGGAAAGAGCATATTTATAGATAAAAACATATCACAGTTATTTTATCAAAGCTTATTCGTAATCGCTATCGTTTCAGCACGAAAGCCCCAAAAACAGCCGATAATTCGTCCAAACTGTGACATAGCCTAGAATTATTCCAGTAATTTTTCGTTAGTTGGAAAAAAGCGAACTTAAGTTGGAAAAGCAATAATCATAACAAAAACCACCAATCATTTTGGTGGTTTTGTGTTATGGAGAATATGATGATGTAAATCTTCTTCATCCAATGATTCCGCTTGTACTCGGGAAATCTTGTAGGAAGCAGCAATAAAAATAATCATCAATACAACGACAAAAATCAAAAAGGATATTCCCATCGTTCGCTTACGCTAAAAAGTTGATGTTCATTGGTAATTTGAAGCCTAGGAAAAGTGTAATGAAGAAGAAAACGAAAAATAATACGACAAATGTTGTAAATGGTTTTCCTTTTTTCTTTTTCACTAAAGACATTTCCATCATTCCGATGACTAAAATTCCAGCTAAGAATTTGAGTCCATACAACATGCCTTGACCGTAGTCCATACCTTTCATAAATAACGCAATTCCAGTGATAATGATCAAAATATAAAATAAGCGTAAAATCATGTGCACCACTTTTGGATTTTTAATTGCTAATGCTACTAAAAATAGGATGATCGCAATTACCCAAGTTGTAATGTGTAAATGTGGTGATGCTAAAAATTCCATTTGTTTCACCTCGATAATTTTATCAAATTCGCCTTGGCGTATTTGCTTCCGCTTCACTTTGTTCAGCTCCGCAGGAAAAACATTGCTTCCGCTTCACTTTGTTCAGCTCCGCAGGAAAAACATTGCTTCCGCTTCACTTTGTACAGCTCCGCAGGAAAAATATTGCTCCTGCGTAAAACTCGTCGCAGAAAACAGTGCGTCCAAGTTTTTATCGTGTTTGCACAATAAAAACCTGTGACATCCGCCGGGGCTTAACTTCATTCAGTTTTTTTCCAACCGCGTGAAGTTCACCTATATATCTTACCATCAAATGAAATATTTTACTCGAATTTGTTCACTAAAGTACCGATTCCTTCAATAGAAACTTTCACAATATCGCCTGAATTTAAAAACTTAGGCGGATTAAATCCTTTTCCAACCCCAGCAGGAGTACCTGTTAGGATGACATCTCCAGGCTCTAAAGTAACGGATTTAGAAATTTCCTCAATGATTTGCTCGACCGAGTATACCATGTCGGAAGTTTTACCATCTTGGCGGATCTCATCATTTACCTTTGTTACGATGGAAAGCTCCTGTGGATTAGGTAACTCATCTTTAGTCACAATATATGGTCCCATTGGGCATGAGCCTTCTAGGCTTTTCCCTAAGAAAAACTGTTGATGCTTTTTTTGCAAATCTCTTGCAGTTAAATCATTTGCAATCGTGTATCCGAACACATAATCATATGCAAGTTTAGAGGGAATGTCTTTTCCCTTTTTACCTATTACAATCGCTAGCTCCCCTTCATAATCATATGAATCTGTCTTATCGGCATGAATGGAAAGCGTTTGTTCATCAGCTGCAATGGAAGTTGATGACTTTGTAAAAACGACAAAATCATTCGCCACTCCGCCCATTTCTTTTGCATGCTCCGCATAGTTTCTTCCAATGGCCATTATATTTTTTGGTGTACGAGGTATTGGAGATAACCACTCGATTTCCGTAAATTGTTTTTTGAAATCATTTGCATTTTCCTCTTTTAAGGCAGCTTCTACTAGTTTGCGAGTTTGTTCAATAAAATCCATTCCTAATGCGACACCTTCTACAATAGTAGCAGGAAAATCAGGAAGCACTTGGAGCGTCTCTTGGATGCTTAATACATCCCACACTGCCTCTTCTTTTTTTACTTTTGGTCCGAAGTAAATTTTATCATTCAAACGGTATGATAATAGTTTCATCGCTTTGACACTCCTCTAAGTATTTTAATAGCTTTATCTTAGTCTATTACAAACTGGCTTTGTTTTCATCTTTTTACGACAAATTATTTCGATAAGTCAGTTTTCTCCACAATACCTCTACAGGACCCTGTTTAAACTTCATAAACCAAACTTCTGCAAATACTAGCTGCAGTACATAAATACCTACCGCCATCCATGTTCCAGTTCTAATATCCACTTTGCCATATAAGCCAAATCCATATGCATAAAAAATAGTCGTGGCGATAATCGACTGCATCAAATAGATTGTCATTGACATGCGACCAGCTTTAGCCACTGGGGATAGTAATTTTTGCATGAACGGGATAGTACAAACAAGCGCTAATATACCTGCATATGCGATAGCTTGAAGTGGTCCCCCAAATGTATCTTGCACAGTCATCGTAAGAACATTCGGCTCTGTAAGATAAGGCAGCCACTTAATAGCTGTTCCAGCTCCCAGTCCCACTATAATGGCAATTATCCAAAAGACTTTCAAACTTCTTGCACGTTCGATTAACTTTAGCTTTGCTGCTGCTGCACCAAGCAATAAAAACGGCACAATCGTAAATAAAATCATCAGAACTACTAGTCCGTAGCCACTCATATAAATCCAGTCATTTAATCGTTGGGAGAAAATATCTCCCCATGAACCAAGAGAATAGGCCATAATAGATTTCTCTATCTCTTGAATGCCAGTAAAAATAATTAAACTTTCAGGATCCAACTTCCCAAGAAAATACAATAATCCATTTAACAGCCCGTTAGGTAGTAAAAATAAAAGCGCACTTATTAAAACTAACCAAATCGGCTTCAATCGAATCATTAATATTAAAACAAATCCTGCAATCGCATATGTGATTAAAATGTCCCCTGACCATATAAGAAAGGCATGGATACAGCCGATCACAAGTAAAATGGTCAGTCTACGTACAGCTAGCTTCGTAAAGGACGTTCCTTTCTCTTGCGACTTCATAAACTGCATCGCAAGTCCGTATCCAAAAAGCATGGAAAACAGCGGATAAACGCTACCTTGCACAAAAATGTCGATCCACTTATGCGTTTCATAATCTCCCGGAACTTGAAACCAAGTATATGGATTTATATAAATATAGGGACTATGAAAAAACAGCATATTAACGACAAAAATCCCGAGTAGCGCAAATCCTCTCATCACATCAATCGATATTACTCTCTCTTTCTCCCCTACTGGACGAATTAACAAACCTTTTTCCTCCTATAACAAAACCGTTTTGTTTATATCAAATAAATAAAGTATTTTTTCTTTAATCTCTACTTGCAAAATGGATTCTATCGCTTGTGCATAAATAGATAATTGGATCGCATACCGTTTATTCATTTCTTGCTGTAACAATGCTTCATTGTTTGCTAAATGTTGAACACGATCTGTTTTATAATCCAATAATACAAAGCGACCATCTTCTTCTAAAAATAAACAATCGACAACCCCTTGAATAATTTGCTTATCCCCATCTCGATCTTCCATCGCATACGTAAAAGGAAATTCTCGCATGACCCTTTTGGCAACTCGTAATCTCTCTGCGATTTCCGAATGGAAAAATGGCATGATTTTTTGGGGATTAATCGCTGCTTGTTCTGCTTTTGTTAATATTTCACGATCGTAGAGCTCGCTTGCAAATGCCTTTACCTGTTCAGTTGTTTTTACTTCCATTAAATCGACATTTTGCATAAAGGCATGGACGGCTGTTCCAACTTCTGCTCCTGTTAGTTTCGCCTCTTGCTGTAAAAAGAATGGTCGTTTTGCAACTTTGGAAAGGCTGTTTGAAGTAGGTGCCAGCTCAAAATAGGCTTCTTCTTCTCTTGCCAGGAGCTGCTCTATTTTTTTCATTTCACTTACGCTTTGTTTTGATCGTTTTTGTGTCGAAAGTTCATAAGGATACACTGTATCAAAACGAGCTCTCACCTGTGGCAAAACAGTTGTTTTTTCCTTGTTAATCAGTTGATCGATCGAAAGCTTTTCTTGCTCTTCAATTTCTGCCGACAATTTTAGCTCATCGACACATTTTGCTATAATACGCCATTTGGAATCACTTTCTACAATATTAGCTTCGTTGATATTTGAAAGTTGCTGAAAATCTGTGTGTCTTGCAATTGCTGGTCCTATCCAGTCTAGGTAACTTTTTGCTTTTGCTCGAATGTATTCTGGGAGCATCTCATCCGACAACAAAGCTTGTGCATCTTCCCAACTTGCAAGCGTCTTCTGTAAATCTTTAATAGATGCTATAAGATACAAATACTCCTTCGCCCTTGTCATCGCTACATACAGCACGCGCATTTCTTCTGCTTTCAACTCCATTTGTTTCTTCTCTTTCATCGATAGAAACGGCAATGAGGTGAACGATATCCGCTTTTCCGGATCAATGGCTTTTACCGCAAGCCCAAAAGATTGGTCAAATAAGTAGGGCTCATTAAAATCCATTTGGTTGAATGGTCTACCCATTCCCGCCAAAAAGACGACTGGAAATTCCAATCCCTTCGAAGCATGAATCGTCATAAGCCGCACGACATTTTCTTTCTCACTCATTGCACGTGCCGCTCCTAAGTCATCACCTCGTCTTCGCATACGCTCGATAAAGCGTAGGAAGCGGAATAACCCACGGAAAGACGTTTTCTCATATTCTACTGCACGATCATGTAAAATACGCAAATTCGCTTGCTTTTGCATCCCACTTGGCATAGCACCAACCATTTCGTAATAATGCGTATCCAAATAAATACGCCAAATTAAATCCGCAAGGGACCCTCTTCTACTCATATCCCGCCAATCCTCAAATTGCAACAGAAAACGTTGTAGCTTTTCACCGGTCTCTGGAGATATACCAGCTCCCCCATTTGCTACAAACTCTTTTAGCGCATCGTAAAAAGATTCTTTTGGTGCGGCAAGGTGAATCGCGGCAAGCTCCGATTCTGTCAGTCCGACAAAAGGAGCACGAAGAACCGATGCTAGCGATACATCTTGGTACGGATTATCAATTGTTCGAAGGGTATGTAGCATGATGAGCACTTCAATCGCTTCAAAATACCCTTTCGAAAGCTCTGCATATAACGGAATACCGGCTTCTTTGAATTGGTCTGTCACTTCTTGTGACCACGTCATCGACCGCATTAATATAACGATATCGCTATACTCGACAGGGCGACTAGTTTTTTTCCAAGGGTCATATACAGTTGCTCCTGAATCCATCAATTCTTTTATTTTAGAAATAATATAACGAGCTTCTGCTTGTGATTTCTTAAGCTCTTCCTCTGCAATGACCATGTCATCTTCTTCTACAGATTCGACACTTCCATCTTCCACTTCATATAAAAGGGACAATTCGACTGGAGCTATTGTTTCGTTATACGGTGCTTGCGGCTTTAAAGAAGCATCATCGTCATAATTAATTTCCCCTACTTTTTCCCCCATAACTTGCTGGAAGATATAGTTAGTTGCATGCAGTACTTCTTGTCTACTTCGGAAGTTGGCATTCAAATCAATTTTCACGCCCGAATCTTTTGGTAGGTCGCTAAATGCTAGGTATTTCCCTAGAAACAGCATAGGTTCGGCTAGGCGGAAACGATAAATGGATTGCTTCACGTCCCCAACCATGAACATATTGCCAGTTTGTTCGTCACCACTTTTCACTAATTGTAAAATCGTTTCTTGTAGTAAATTCACATCCTGGTACTCATCCGTCAGTACTTCCTTAAAACGGGTCTGATACTCTTTAGCAATTTCGGATGGAACAAGCTGCCCATGTTCGTCATGCTCTGTTAAAATGTCTAATGCATAGTGCTCTAGATCGGAAAAATCAACTAATCCTCTATCATTTTTGGCAGCGGTATATCTCTCACCATACGTAATGGCAAGATCAACTAACGTTTGTAATTGCGGAGCCATCAGTCGCATTTCTTCCAGCAAACGTGCTGGTGTTCTAGTGAAATAATTGTCTTTTAAGTCATTAACTATCTTCTTCACTTTTGTACGTTTAGCCGTAGCTTGTTTTTTTAATGCTTCATCGCAGGAGTCTTTTTTGATGGACGCTGCTTTTACCCATGAAAGACTACTAAAATAGTTAAATGCATCTTGCCAAGTACTCATTTTTATCAGTCGAATAGCTTCTTGGATCATCTCTTGATCTTTTAACGCAGTTTCGGCAAGTGGGGCGGGTCCGTTAGGCATATTTGCTAATGTTCGAATTTCTTCCGCTACGGCAATTGCTTCTTCTAAGTGATGAATGATTGCAAGTTTTAACGGTTCAATAAAAGAAAGTTCATCTATCGTTATATCTTCTGGTAATGTATATGCTTGTGGAATAGCCAGTAACCATTTCTTAGGTTCTGGGTGCACTCGTGCATATGTATATAGTTTTTCAATCATTGTCTCAATGGATTGATCGTCTCTATCTGATGTGAAACTGTCTGATAGTCTATACATCGCTTCTGGGTTTTCTACTTGATATGCTTCCTCTAACACTTCTGCTAAAATATCATCCCGGATAAGCGCAGCCTCTGCTTCATTCGCGATACGAAATCCAGGATCAATCGTTAGCATATACGAGTATTGTTTAACAATATTTAAGCAAAAAGAATGCAGCGTTGAAATTTGAGCCTTACTTAACAGACTAAGCTGCTTGCGTAAATGGGTAGATGCTGGATCAAGTGCAATTGCTTTTTCAAGTGCTTCTCCCATCCGGTGGCGCATTTCTGCTGCAGAAGCATTGGTAAAAGTTACGACTAATAACTCATCGACGTTGATCGGATTCTCTTTGGCGATTACTTTTTGGATAAGCCGGTCAATGAGGACAGCCGTTTTACCAGAGCCTGCCGCAGCAGAAACGAGGACGTCTGAACCGGTTGCCCATATTGCTTTCCACTGGGCAGGTGTCCATGTTAACTCTGCTGGCATATCAGGAATGTTCATCCGTACTCATCTCCTTTCGAATTTTTTCAGTGACGATATCTGGTTGCTCTACTTTTAAATTTCGTACTGGCTGTGCAGGATCTTGAGGGTCAAATTGACAGACACTTCGATACGCACAATACGTACAAGGCATTTTATCTTTTATACGATACGGATAAACACGAGTATCTCCTGCATTCATACCATTACCAGCTTGTTCATGTCTTTTACGTACAAACGACTGAAGAAGTTTCATCTGTTCAGGTTCTACTACTTTGGAGGACGATTTTGACAAGTTTCCGTCTTTGTTCATACGTACTGGAATAATCTTTGAAAATCCTTCGATTTGTTCATCCATTTCCATAATCACTTCTGGGTCATCGAGTAGTAATCCATTCATCTTATACGATTTATAAATCTCTTCTTGTAACTCGGCGTCACTCATTTCCTTTTGCGTCTTAATAAAAGGATTATGCATATGCACATATAAAACACCTGCTGGCTCAGCGCTCTCCTGTAGCCAAATATCCGCATTTTCAATCGCAACGTCTAAATACGTTAACATTTGAAGCGATAAACCATAATACACTTCGTTCAAATCAATCCCTTTGCGTGACGATTTATAATCAACAATCCGAACATATAGATTGCCATTGACATTCGATGCATCTACTCGGTCTATACGTCCACGCAACTGCATTTTGCGCCCACGCTTTAAAGGTATGTCTAGCGCAGGTAACGCTTCTCCTGGACCAAAGCCGGCTTCAATAGCGATTGGCACGAAGGTCGAAGCTTTGGAATGCTTGCTCAGCGCAAAAAGCGTAGATGCTACAATTTGCTCTAGCTTACGCTGAATATAACGGTAACGATTCGTACTTAGTAAAAGTTGATGGACAAATACTGGAACGATTTGATCCACCGCTTGTTTTGCAAGTCCTGCACATTGCTCTCTGGACAGCTGTGCCCATGCTAGGCCCAGTCTTGCCGTTTCGTCTGCAATCCATTTTAGTGCAGCATGGAATAGATCCCCGATTGCCGGTGCCTCTAGTCGATATTCCGCTCGTTCCTCCAGCTTTAATCCATATGCTGCATAATGGGCAAAAGGACAGCTATAATAGCGTTCTACGCGAGAAACACTTGAAATCATCGTTTCACCGTATAATGCGGATGTTATTTCCTGCGAGAGTCTTTCTGTTTTATTGCCATCTATTAAAGGTTTTACAACACGTTTTAAAATAGTGGACCAGTATGGATCTTCCAAATAATATTGATAGACCGATTGCCAAACTTCTGGTAATTCTCCAGTTTCCAATGCTTTTCGAATTTGCATCACAACATATGGTAATGTTGTTCTTGGATGACTAATCGATTGGAGATCAAAGGCATTATCTGGGTGATCAGTTGGATCTATTACAGCTAGCTCTATCGGGACATCTGTGATAAGTTGTTGGAGCTTTTTAATATACATGGATGGCAGTAACGCTTTTCCTTCGCTATCTGCAATCGGATATGAAACAGCTAAATAATGAGAAGCTGTGACGAATGCTTTATAGACTAAATAGTTTTCATCTAGCAAGCGCATTTTAGATGTTGGCGCTAACTCAAATCCTACTTGCGTAAACCATTCGCGCTCCGTATCCGACAGCAAGCCTTCATGATCCATTCGTTTTGGGAATACACCATCATTTACCCCAACGACAAACACAGCTTTTATATTCGTTAATCGAGCAATGTCCACATTTCCGACGATTACTTGATCAATTGCTGGGGGGATGCGTGAAAATGCTAATTGGTCATATCCTTCATCTAAAATTTTCGCAGCTTCCTCCACGGTCATCTCTTTCTCACCAAACATTAATACGAATTGATCGAGTACATTCACCCACTCATTCCAAGCTTGTTCATGCTCAGAGGCAAGTAATAATTGACCATTTTCTTCTTCCGCTTTCTTCAAAACTTGGAGTTTCTCGTAAACTTGAAGCGACTCCATAAATGTAAATAATGCAGCAGCCATCTCCAGCCCTGTTTTACTTTGTGCAAGAGTATCTGCCAGCTTTTTTAAAGGTTGTACAACTATATCACGCGCTGCATGCAAATCTGCTTGCATGCTTAACTCCTCGTCAGTTTGCACCTTCGAGTAAAATTCTAACCCACGATACTTTTTATACACCCAACGTCGATCATCCAACCATCTATCCCCGTAAATACCAAATGACAGGACAAAATTTTCTAAACGGTCTGCCCGTTCTCGCCATTTACTTTTAGACGCTTCAAATGGGAAAAATAAGTCCGTTTTAATCGCTCGGAACATTGGTTCATACTTCCAACCAGTTCGAATAACTTCTAGTACCGTTCTGCTTAACTCGATTAACGGATGATGTAGCATCGATTTTTTTTGACTAATAAATACCGGGATATCATATTGTGGAAAAATGGTTTCAATTAGCCCTTCATAGCTTTCCGAATCCCGATGCAAAATTGCCATTTCTTTATAGCGGACTTCTTTTTGTTGCATCATTTCTCTTATTTGTCTTGCTACCGCATGTATTTCCGCCCGTCTATTTGCAGCTTCTGTTATTCGTAATTTACCTTCCGTTTTCATCTCAGCGGGTGGTAGCTGATCAAAATTGGCTTCAATATGAGCAAGTTCCTTTGAAACAAACCGTTTTTGTTCCGCTTGATGTATGATTTCTTCTATTTCTACTCGTTCTGCTTGAGCTATTTCTATTAATCTAGCGCATGTATTTGCTGGTTGGTAAAATAACGACTGCTCATCCTGGCTATCTGCAAGTGTTTCCATCGGAAGAGCGATCGTAATGCGCTTTACTTGTTTCATTAAAGCTTGAATAATTTCTAATTCTCTTGTTGTAAACGATGTAAATCCATCGATGTAGAGTTCTGTTTTCTCAAGCAGACTTGAGTCTTTTATTTTCTGGGCAAGCAAGGTTAAATACCCTTCCCCGTCAATATAGCTTGTCCCTAATTTTTGCTCCATTAAATCGAGCATGAGCATAAGATCAGCTGATTTATCAAGTAGTGTTTTAGGTGCTTGGATCGTTTCTAATTGATTTAATGCGTTTGCCATCGTGGCATGGTCTAAACAATATCGGCTGAATTCTTTCATCAAGACTTCTATTTGATCGGTAAAACCTCGTTTGGTTGCGGCTCTATTAAATAATGTAAATTCATCTTTGTGATCTTCTAGTAAACTTCTGATAAGCATGCGATACCCAAATCCGCTTATTTCCTCTTTCGCTATTCCACCAGTTTCTTGTAATACACGCCAAGCTAACCGTTTAAATGTCGTCACCTGTGCACGTATTAACCCTTTGAGCCCTGCTCCAGCCGCAAGATCGTACTCACTAGAAAATGACATTTGGTCAGGCACTATATAAAACAACGGATCCCCAAATGGGTTTTGTTGTATAGCGTGTACTATTTCTTGCTGCATAAAAATGGTCTTCCCTGTTCCTGAACGCCCACTAATAATCCGTAATGACATATTTAAACTCCTCTCTTGAAAAGCGTAAGCGCCTATTTCTGCCCAGACAGGCAAATGTGGATGGGGTAGGTCTGCAAAGTGCACCACATCCTGTGGCAAAGCAGACATAACCCGCATCGTGCGGGCCAAGGAGGCAGTTTTTCAGCCACCACAAGCGATTTTGTTTGCGACGAGCTTGCGCAGGAGCAGCTTTTTCACATTTGACCCGATGGGCAAGGCGCTGAAGCTAGACATTAAAAAATCCGAATAACCCCTTTACTCTATTGTACAAAACATCCAATAGGGAAGGAAATTATTCGGAACGGAAATTCACCTTAAAATCGGAAAGTGGCCAGTAAATTAGCTTCACTTCTCCAATAACTTCTTTTTCGTCTATAAAATGAAAGTAACGACTATCTAAACTGGAAATTCGATTGTCCCCTAAAACGAATAACTTGCCAGGTGGGACGGTTTTAGTTCCAGTCAGTTTTTGTAAATCAAAATTCTCCGTGAAATTTGTTTCTGTATTGATATAGGCTTCATACGAACTCAAAAATGGCTCTTCGATTTTTTGATTGTTAATGTATAGTTCATCATTTTCATATGTAATCGTATCGCCAGGCAATCCAATGACTCGTTTCACATAATCTTCTTTCTCATCGCTATGAAAAATAATTATATCCATTCGTTTAATCGTAGAAAGTTTGCTAATGATGACGTGATCATGGTCATGAAGTGTTGGCATCATTGACTCTCCAACGACTTCATAATTTGTGGCAACAAATGATCGAACAACTAGAACAACAATAATTCCGATCGCTAAAGACATCAGCCATTCTATTAATTCTTTCTTCGTTTTAGTCATCTCCTTTCTTCCCTTATTTTTCTGTTGCTTCTAAAATGACGTAAATCTGCTTCTACCTTTTTATCAATTCGTTTCTCTACTCTTTTTCCAACAAACCAAAGAATACCAATAATAATGACAACAATCGCCGTCCGAACCGGTTGAGTGATTAATGCTTTTATATCCGAACCGATAAAACTAACGATGAAAATCATAATGAGCTTCCCTAATGTAACCGTCCATAAATATGTTTTCTTTTTCATATTGGAAAGTCCAGCAACAATATTCACAAGTGCGGAGGGAGTAAATGGAAAACAAATAAGTAAAAAAAGTGGGCCGAATCCATTCCTCTCTACCCATAATATTAATTTTTGAATCTTTTCATGTCTTGTTATAAAGCCAAGCACACGTGCTCGTCCATATTTGCGAATAACTAAAAAAACTGTATATGCCCCTATTACAGAGCCTGCCCACGATATCAAAAATCCAAAGAGCAACCCATAAGCAGTTACGTTCGCTACGATAAACACGATGAGCGGTAAAAAGGGCAAAAAAGCTTCTAAAAAAGGCAAAAGGATACCAATTATCGGTCCTAGTGCACGATAATCTTGCGTTAAATTTGTTAACGTATCCCATGAAAACCAATCAAACATGTTGCTCTCCTCCAAAATATGTATGTTTATACTATTCCCATATTTCATATTCATAAAACTATTCGGTTATAGTATAATTTGTCTATTATGTTTTTTTAGGTGGTGACTATTGTTGAATAAGAATTCATTTGTGCTTGGATTAAAAGCAGGATTAAGTATTGCAATCGGATACTTCCCAGTCGCTCTAACATTTGGCTTACTGGCCAAAACATCTGGACTTTCTATTTGGGAAGCTACTGCAATGAGTATCTTCGTTTATGCCGGAGCATCACAATATATGTCCTTAACGCTAATTTCAAAAGGGGTTGACCCTATTTTAATCGTTTTAAATACATTTGTCCTAAATATACGTCACTTCTTAATGACGGCGGCGCTAAACGAAAAGATGCAGAGCGAAAAGAGATGGATTAAAGGGATTTATGCTTTTGGCATTACAGATGAATCTTTTTCTGTACTCGCAACAAGAAAAGAGGAAAAAATCGGCACTTCCTTTGCATTTGGTGTGGCTTTGATTGCATATAGCAGCTGGGTTGTTTTCACAGCTGTTGGACATGTTATTGGAGCCAATCTTCCACAGTTTTTACAAGCCGCAATGTCGATTGCATTATACGCGATGTTTGTCGGATTACTTGTACCATCCATGCGAGGCAATCGTAAAGTAGTGATGCTCGCACTGATTGCAGCTGTTATTAATGGATTTTTTTATTGGACCGGAATTCTATCGACTGGATGGTCAATCTTGGTTGCAACATTAGCATCCTCTATTTTTGTGGAAATTATTTATGTCAGACACGAAAATCGAAAGCGTATTTCCGAGAAGTTGAAAGGAGTTTAAATAAATGGGAGCATGGTATTGGTGGACATTGATCGGCATGGCAATTGTGACATATATTCCAAGGGCTGTCCCTCTGACTTTTTTAGAAGGAAAAGAGTTGCCCCCAGTTGTTTCTGGTGTCTTGCGTAATATTCCTTACGCTGTTTTAGGTGCATTAATATTCCCTGCTATTTTGTATGTTCAAGAAGGGAATCTTTTATTTGGGCTCATTGGGACGATTGTTGCCTTTACTTTAGCCATTCTTTTTTCTAATTTGATGGTCATAGTTTTAGGTACGATTGGAGTTTTAGCTATTTATAGTTTGTTATTTTGATTACATAATGATTGGGTTTAGTGTGAGGATCTTGCGATTTGGAGGTCCTTTCTTGCGATTCTGGGGTTCTATCTTGCGATTCTAGGTATCTATCTTGCGATTCCGGCACTCTATCTTGCGATTTTACCCCTCCTCCTTTATTTTTCGCCATACAAAAAATCCGCCTCACTCAGAAGCGGATTTTTTCTTTGTATTTTTACTTTTAGTAGCATACCAGAATCCTACGGTTAGTGATGCTGCGTCTAATATATAAATCCACCATCTGTGTGTGTAGCCCGCTTGTACCGATGCAGCGAATAATGCGACTGTCAGTATGAGCGCTACATAAGGATTAAATGTTATACGGGTAAAAAGAACGACGAGTAATGCAGGTGCAAAAATGGCTAGAATTATTTGTGTTGATAAAGATAATGTTTCCATAAGTTCTCCTACCTTACCAGGATCAGCCCTAATCGATAATGATCATGTCTAAACAAAACATGTTGACGTAAACGAAGCTCACCGCTGAAATCCAATACTTCTAGACGACAGTGCGCTGCATTTATTTGGACCGCTTCATATAATTCTTGTTCGTTCGTCACTTTTTGTCCATTCACTTTAACGATACGCTCCCCGATGAGAAGCCCCATTTTTTCTGCTGGGGAATCAGAAAGCACTCCTGCTATCATAACACCATCTGACTGCGGAGACACTGCAAACGCTCCAGACGTCTCTTTCTTATATTCTATATAACTAATGATAACTCTACCTAATACACCAAGAGCAATAGCAATTACACTTATTAGTGGCATTACAAATCCAGCAGCCCCAATGATTGTGATCAATAGACCAAGTTGCCAAACCTTTTTCCCTAACCTTGGGAAAAATTGAACCGGTAGTGTATGTCTACTTTTCTGCTGAAATCCTATTACGAAAGGAAACAGTACTAGGGAAAACGTAGATTCTCCTAACGTAAATTGTGGCCAATATGGAATATACGAACCAATCGCATCACCTGGGATAACGAGTACGATCGGCAATAACCATAATCGTTTCGTTATATATTCCATCGCTTCTATCCCACGTGCGGTTGTTACTAACCTCGGAGAAGCATGACTTGAACCGTACTTTTGAATGAGTGCCCCTTCTGCAATTAATAACAATCCGGCTAAAATGGCAATTGGAATGATTGCATCATTCATGATATTTAATCCCGCCAGATTCCATGAAAATAGATGGAAAGACCAGTTGTATACATCCATTATATACAACGTAGCTGCGCCTAAAGCAATGGCATAAATGGCAGAACCAGCTTGATACATAAACAATAATACAAACAAAATCATCCATGCACTATATATGAAAACCCAGGAAACTGGTAGTACAAGTCCTATCCCAATACTTAGCACTGACAAAATGATTGCCCAAATGTACCCATCTAGAAGAAGTCTCTTTGCTTCTGTCCATCCCCATAAAATTCTTGTTCGCAACTGTCTTCTTTCTCGTTTCACGCGGTAATAGCCGATTAGAACAGAGAAAAGGATCGTAATATAAATTGCTGGATGAAGGAAAAATCGTCCGATTCCTTTACCCAATTCGATTAATAACTCCTGTATCATACGCATCCTCCTCGCTTGCACATATCCTTCCTATTATTGTAACAAACGAGGAGCCTTTTGCGTATAGGATTTTCGTATAATCTTATTTACTTAAATCATGGATTAAATAACTGATACCCATTTGTAATTGCTTGTCATTTTCTTTTTGGGTTTTATATGCTTCCACCGTTTCCGTTAAAGATTGGAATAATGCGCCGTTTATTTCGCCGCCTTCTTCTAAGCTTCTTTCTTGGCGATACTTTTCGACTGCATCTTCCGTATCTTCGTCAAAATAGCCATCTTGCCTACCGATATTATAGCCGAGCGCGCCTAAGACTTGCTGTACATATTTTACCTCTTCACCGTAATCACCAACTCGGAATTCCCCGCTCAAGTATTTTTGATCCATTGCAAACAATTCTTCCTGTTCCACTTTTAAATCCGCTTCAATTCCTTTATGATGAATCCATTCTTGTTTTGGAGTAAGCCATTTATGTGTAGAAATTTTCAACTTACCACCATTTGATAATGGATGTGTTTCTTGTACCGTTCCTTTACCAAAGCTTTTTTCGCCTACAATTAGCGCACGATTATTATCGCGTAACGCTCCAGCAAGCACTTCACTGGCAGAAGCACTTCCCCCGTTTTGCAATAAAACAGCTGGTACTTTATTTAAATAAGGTGCCTCTTTACTTTCTGTGTTTAACATTTCTAATACACCTTTTGCATTTTGCATATAAGCAAAAGTCGTTCCATTTTTCATTAACGTGCCAATCACAGAAGAAACACTAAATAAATAACCACCAGGATTTCCCCTTACGTCTATGACTAGTCCGTCAATACCACGCTCTACGAGTGATTTTGTTTGCTTTTCCCATTCTTCTCCCGTTTTTTCACCAAATAATGAAATCGTCACTATTCCAATGGGATGATTATCCACTTCATATATTTCACTCGAAACCGTATGCATTGCAATTGTTTCCCGTTTCATATGTAACTCTACATGGCGATTTTCACTTGCACGATAGATCGTCATTTTCAACGAAGTACCCTTTTCACCACTTAATAATTGGACTAGCTCGGCCATCGTCTTTCCATCTACTCTTTCTTCATTCACTCGGACAATTTCATCCTGTGACTTTAACCCTGCCTTATAGGCTGGCGAGTCTTTAAGTGGAGCAACTACGATAAATTTCCCTGCAGATTGCATAATTTCTACACCGATTCCAACACGTTCTTCTGCAAGAGATGCTTCTTGGTTTGCAGCTTCTTCCTTTGTCAAATACGTGCTATGAGGATCTTCTAGCGCTTCGGTCATTCCCCGTATCGCGCCTTCTACTAGCAGCTTTTCATTTTTTGAAAACACAGCCTCCTTTTTGATCAATTGAAATGCTTCGTCAATTACTTCACTATTACTAACACTACCCTCTGTTTCTACTGATTTAGTAGATTTTCCGTACCAAAAATAGACTACCCCAAGCAAAATAATGAATAACAAGACATATAAAAAAATCCGACTTTTGCGCAAGTTCAACCTCCTACTTTTCCACTAATATATGTGTGGAAATAGAAATTTAATACTTGCCCAAAAATCGGCGTTTATTTTAATTTGCTTACATAGTCTATAAGCATCTGTTCATCCATAGGTCCAACAATTTTGTTTTGAATCGTTCCCGTCGTGTCAATCATATACGTAGTTGGAATTGTAATCGCTTGATACGTTTTCCCAACATCTCCTTCTTCATCTAAAGGAATTGGAAAGCTAAGTGCATAATCTTCTTTAAAAAGTTTTACTTTATCGATACCAACATCGGAGCTCGTTAAGTTAACTGCTAAAATTTCTACATTTTCTTGTTCTGCCATATCTTCATAGTAGTTTTGCATATGAGGCATCTCCGCTTTACAAGGAGGACACCAAGTTGCCCAAAAGTTCAATACAACTTTTTTCCCTTGATAATCTGCAAGCGACACTTCTTTTCCATCAAGCGTAGTAAGTGTAAAATTTGGGGCACGATCGCCTTGACCTATTCCTTCATTTGCAGGGTTCGCTGCCATATCGGTTCCCATTTGTTCTCCGGCAAAAGCTTCCGTTTCGTCTACATTATTTTTTACAAAAGATATGGTTGCGATAGCGACTAAGCAACCTACGATTAATAAGCCTATTAATTTTTTTTTCACTTCTTACCTCCATTAATGCATTTTCAATACATATCATCGCTCTTATTATAAACTGAATAGTCACTTGTATACCAATGGAATGTTTATGACAAAAGAAAAGACGCCTTCCTAGATAGAATAGGCGTCTTGACATGAAATTATAGGGAAATATATCTCAATGGATTTACTGAGTTATTTGCCATACCACTCCATGTACCGATATGGATTTCAAAATGTAAATGAGGTCCTGTCGAATTTCCTGTCGTTCCAACTGCACCAATCGATTGGCCTTTTGAAACGGCTTGTCCAACACTTACTTTAATACTACTTAGATGTGCATATAAAGAAGTAAACGTTTGACCATCTATAGAGTGTGTTACCATAATCACATTTCCATATGTGCTAAGTGGTGATGCATAAGATACTACTCCATCTGCCGCTGAAACAACTGTAGTACCTGTCGGAGCTCCAAAGTCGATCCCATAATGCATTTTCCCTTTTCCATATATAGGATGCATACGATATCCGTAACCAGAAGTAAGACGTCCTGATGCTGGTCTTGTCCAATCTCCTGAAGAGACTGCTGGAATTGCTGTAGATGACCCACTTGCTGCTTGTTGACGTTTTCTTTCTTCCGCTTGTTTACGTTTTTTCTCTTCTGCTAGTTTTCGTGCAATTTCTGCTTGGCGTTTTTGTTCAGCAACAATTTTATTTGTCACTTCTTCGCTTAAATTTAATACTTCATCGTACTCTGATTCCATTTCTTGTTTATCAGCTTGTAATTTTTTTTGTTCCACTTCTAATTGATCTACTAAATTTCCTTTAGATGCTTTCTGTTTATCTAGCTCAGCCTTTAAATTTAGTAACTCATTTTTGCTTGCTTCTTGTTGTTTTAATTTATCTTCTAAGCTTGCTTTTTGCTCTTCTAGCTGTTTTTTATCATCAGCCTGTTCTTTCAAAATCGTACGGTCCGCTTCCATCAATGTATTTACTGCTGAGAAACGGTCGATAAAATCGATAAAACTATTTGCACCTAGTAAAACGTCTAAATAACTAACAGATCCTCCGCTAACTTGAACTGCACGGATTCGCTCTTTCAACAGCTCATCACGTTCTTCAATTTTACGCTCTAACTCTGCAATAGAAGCTTTTAAATTTTCTATTTCTGTCGTTGTTAACTCTATTTCATTTAGCACTTTAGATATTTTATCTTCTGTCGTTATAATTTCTGTATCTAAAGCTTGAATTTGAGCCATAATTTGTTCGATTTTTGATGCGTTATCGTTAATCTTACCTTCTGTTTCTTTAATATTTGAGTTTATCGTATTTTTCTTTTGTTCAAGTTCTTTTTGCTGACTTTTTAAATCGTTCAATGAATTAGCAAGGGCACTTGGTCCTGTGAATAAAAGCGCGCAAGTAGTAGCTATCGCAAAGACGCGTAGCACCCATTTAGACTGTTTTCTCAAAACTTCTTGCTCCTCTCAATTTTCCTTCATAGTTCCTTTTTATACACGCAAAAACTTTCTTACTGACATGAAACTTCCCCAGACACCTATAAGTACTCCCATCAATAAAATCAACGCATTTACTTGATAGATAAATGGTGAAAAATCGAGCAGTTCAAATAAGTTTCCTTGTGCAAGTTTCGGTGCTAGCACTTTATGAATATTGTAATAGAGTGTCGTTACGAGCGTGATTGGAATAATTGCCCCTAGAATACCTAGCCACATTCCTTCTAAAATGAAAGGAATACGGATAAACCAATTGGTTGCACCAACAAGTTTCATAATTTCGATATCTCTTCTTCTTGCAACAATCGTAATGCGAATCGTATTCGATATTAAGAACATTGCCGTGAATAATAATGCTAGTATCAGTACTAATCCTACATTTCTACTAGTGTTCAAGAAAGAAAATAGTTTTTCAATTTTTCCTTCTCCATATTTCACTTCGAATGTGTTATCTAAACGATCCAGTCTTTTAGCTACTTTTTCTGTGTCTTGCGGATTTGCTGCTTTTGCATAAAACACATTATGTAATGGATTTTGCTGTTCAAACAAACGCAAGTCTTCCCCGAAATCCAACACTAACTTATTCAGCTCATCTTCTTTTGGAGAATATTGTACTTCTGCTACACCTGATGTATTTTTAATCTCATCTTGTAATGCTGTGATAGCAGCTTCGTCAGCTGTTAATTCGACAATTACTTTAATTTCTACATCTTTTTCAAGATCATCTGCTACTTTGTTTAAATTCATCATGATCATGACGAACACGCCGACTAATAGTAACGTAACAGTTACCGCACTCACCGAAGCAAATGTCATCCAACCATTTCGACTGATACTTTTCAAGCTATCTCTGAAGTGCCTACCTGCTGTTCTAGTTTTCATAACCGTATTCCCCTTTGTCTTCGTCTCGAGTGATTAATCCACCCTCAACAGCGATAACACGGTGTCTAATGGTATTTACAATTTCTCTATTATGTGTTGCCATTATAATTGTAGTTCCTCGAGCATTAATTTCTTCGAATATATTCATAATTTCCCAGGATGTGTCTGGATCAAGATTTCCCGTTGGCTCGTCCGCAATGACAAGCTTTGGAGTGTTGACAATAGACCGAGCGATTGAAACACGTTGTTGCTCGCCACCAGAGAGCTCTGTAGGAAACATTCTTGCTTTATGTTTTAGACCTACAAGTTCCAAAACTTCCATTACCTTTTTGCGAATAACAGTTGGCGTTTCTTCAATAACTTCTAATGCAAATGCAACATTTTCATATACATTTAGTCGTGGTAGTAATTTAAAGTCTTGAAAGACTACTCCTATTTGTCTTCTCAAATAAGGAACTTTATTGTTTTTTAATGACGATAGATTAGTACCATTGATGAAGATATCTCCAGATGTTGGTCGTTCTTCTCGATACATCATTTTGATGAATGTCGATTTTCCTGCACCACTGGGTCCAACTACGTATACAAATTCTCCTTGCTTAATTTCTATATCAATTCCATTTGCGGCAACAATTCCGTTTGGATATTTTTTATAGACATTTTTCATTTCAATCATTTATAAACCACCTAATTAGTTTCGTTTAATTAAAAATGCGACATGCCTATTATAACATTAGACGCTTCTTATTTTGTTACAATTACATTTCATTTTATAGGCAATACTAGGTAAAAATTCGTTGATTCGATGTATTTTTCAATTTTAATAGGTAATAATACCTCAGTTCAAATGACCTACCGTTGTTATTTTCTACATCGTCCGCTTAGATTCCTTCTTTTCTTTATATTTTCTTTTTTCATAAAATTGCTGTAGAAAATTTACTTTTCGGAGAAAACAAGCTTTTGTGTCGTAATTTGGAGGTAGTTTTTCGTGTTCGGGGTTAGTTTGAATCTCCTTGAACAAAAAAAATCAGCTGCCCGAGATGAGCAACTGATTTTTTCTTACATATTATTTTTTAGCAGCTAACCATGCAGCTACTGCTTGTGCTTCCTCGCCTGTTACCAGTCCACCTGGCATAGCGCCTCTACCATTTTCAATAACATTTAAAATTTCATCTTCAGATAAACGTGATCCAACATCATTAAGCGCTGGGAAGTTACCTTGTCCTTCTAAATTACCACCGTGACAGCTAATACATTTCGAACTAACAATTTTTTCTGCATCTGCTGAAGCATTTTCAGTAGTTGGAGCAGTACCTGTGTCAGTGTCAGTCGCCGTGTCATTATCATTTGCTTCGTCATTGCCACCGCCACAAGCAGCTAGCATTAATCCTGCACCAAATATTACAGCTAATAGTTTTTTGTTCATTACTATTACCTCCCTCAAAGTAAATTTGAACCTCATACTTTATTATACCACTGTTAATACCTTTTGAAACCTTCACCAAGCACCTCGTAGGCATCGGAAACAATGACAAAAGCTGTTGAATCAATTGTCTTAATGACATGTTTCAGTTTTGTGAACTCTGTTTGGTACGCTACAACCATTAAAATTGGTCTTTCTTTATTCGTATATCCGCCAAAAGCAGGAAGTTTTGTCACCCCACGATCTATCTCTTTATAGATAGCATCCCTTATTTCATCCTGTTTATTCGTAATAATATAAATCATTTTCGATTGGCTAAAACCTAATTGGACGATGTCGATTGTTTTGGTCGTCACAAATAATCCAATTAGCGCATAAAGTGCTTTTTCAATATCAAAAACGAATGCCGCAGTAATAACGATCAAGCCATCTATCAACAAAACACTCGTTCCAAGCGAAAAGCCTGTATACTTCGTAATAATTTGTGCCGCCAAGTCAGTTCCTCCGGTAGAGGCACCTCCACGAAATACAATTCCTAGTCCAAGACCAACTGCAATCCCGCCAAACAATGCACCTAATAAAGGATTATTTGTCCAAGGATCCCAACTAGAAGTTAACAAAACAACTGCTGGCAATGTTAATGTTCCAACAAATGACTTAATGCCAAATTTCGCCCCTAAAAAGATTAAACCTGCGATAAAAAGGGGAATATTAAAAGCATATTGCACAATCCCAGGTTCCCACCCAAAAACACCCTTTAAAATAGTACTAATACCGCTAACTCCACCGGAAGCAATTTGGTTAGGCAATAAAAAAACATTAAAGCCAATCGCAATAATCGCTGCACCAATAATAACGTATATATAATCTCTGACATGCTCCACTATTGGAGGTAGTTCTTTATGTAGTCTGTGATTAGTTTCCATTGAATATCCTCTTTCGTTGTCATAGATGGCACTAGTATAACAACTGAAACAACATTTGTGAACTTCAGCAAAGTATCGTTTTAATCGACTAAAGTAATAAGATATAACGCCAACAAAAAAAGCTCCAAGCTCAAAACGATTTAGAACCGTTTTAAACCTTGGAGCCTGATATTAGATTGTGCCTTTCGCTGCACGCTCAACTAACACATCTTGTGGTAGTTTCCCTAGTTGCAGCCACTTGCGAATCGAAGTGATGAGAATAACGAGACCGAGTATTAACATAATAACAGAAAGCGTTCCGTTTAAGAAATTGAAGCCAGGACTTTCTGCATTCCAATAAACGTTTTTCACCATCCAGTAACCCGCTACATTTACAGTTACATACAGATAAGCAAGAGGGATTAAACAAGTAAGTATATACCAACGTTTATCTGCTATTTTCAGTACAATTGTTACACCGATGATTAATCCAATAGAAGCCATTAACTGATTGGATACACCGAATAATGCCCAAACCGAACTGATATCTCCGGAGTAAAGTAAATATCCCCACATAAAGCAGGCTAATGCACTTGCAAAAATATTCGCCCATAAAGAGTTTGTCTTTTTTAAAGGTTTAAAGAATGTGCCACCGAAATCTTGAATAAGATAACGAGCAACTCGTGTTCCTGAATCTATGGCGGTCAGTATAAAGACGGCCTCAAATAAAATAACAAATTGATAGAAAAATGATGCCATTTTTTCAAATATAGGAATTTCCGTGAAGATATATGTCATTCCAACTGCTAGTGTAACTGCTCCGCCTGTTCTTCCTTCTAAATCCATTCCGATTTCTTCGCTCAGTTTATCTAAATGGACTGTTTCCATTCCTAATGTTGCAAATTTTTCTGGTGTTGAGTTGATTGCAAAATAATCGCCTGGCATTAATGATACCGCAGCGATCAATGCCATAATCGCAACTAAACACTCTACTAGCATTGCTCCGAAAGCAACACCTTTAATATCGCTCCATCGATTAATCATTTTTGGAGTTGTACCTGAACCAACAAATGCGTGGAATCCAGAAATCGCTCCACATGCAATCGTGATTGAAACGAATGGCCAAACTGGACCGGCGATAATTGGACCGCCTCCATTAATAAATTCCGTTAATGCTGGGAATTGAACGGCAGGATTTACATAGAATACCCCAATGATTAACGCGACAAATACACCAATTTTCATAAAAGTACTTAAATAATCGCGTGGTGCAAGCAATAACCAAACTGGTAATGCAGCTGCAAAAAAAGCATAAATCGGTAATGCTAAAGCAATTGTACTCTTTTCTAAAGTTAAGAAATCACCAAGAGCTGTACCTTGAATATTTGGTCCCCAAAAAATAGCCGCCATAATAAGTGCAAAACCAACGATTGTAGCTACTTTTAAGTTCCCTGTTTTTTTATGGTACAATCCAACACCCATTGCAATTGGAATCGTAATTCCTACCGCAAAAGTTCCCCATGGATTTCTCTCTAAGGCGCTTAGTACAACTAACGATAAACCAGCCATTGTAATTGTAATGATGAATAACATTGCGAGTCCTGCACAAAATCCTGCAACAGGACCGAGCTCTTTTTTAGCAATTTCTGATAAAGATTTTCCATCTTGACGCATGGAAGCAAAAAGCACGACCATATCGTGAACCGCTCCCCCGATTACCGCACCAATCAAGAGCCAAAGTAACCCAGGTAAATACCCGAACTGTGCTGCAAGTATTGGACCAACTAGCGGTCCCGCCGCAGCAATCGCCGCAAAATGGTGACCAAACGTGACCCATTTGTTCGTGGGTACATAATCTTTCCCATCCTCCAATTCATGCGCTGGAGTAGGTTTAGAATCATCAAGTTTTAAAACCTTTGCTGCCATGAACGTACCGTATAAACGATAAGCTATTAATAGTATACAAATAGAACCTATTACAATTGTAACCGCATTCATTACTCTCTTCCCCCATCCTTCTATTCTATAATAATCATACTAAATACTAGAATGATAAATTCCAATTTTAGCTGAATTACAAAAATTTAAGGATGAAATGCAAATATGGAGAATTGAAATGCAGTTAACCTTAAAAACCAACATGCATTTTAAATTCTTTTATGTATGTCCTGCTTACCGGAACCTTTGATTTGTCTTTTAAAACTAAATTATAAGTGGAATTAAACCACGGATGAATTTCCACAATATGATCTAGATTCACGATAAAGCTACGGTGAACTCGCATGAATTGCGGGTGTTGTAATTTTTTCTCGATCACAACGAGGGAATCGTTAACAAGGTATTCATCCGTCATCGTCTTAATCTTACACTTTCCTTCAAAAGATTCTAAGTAGATGATTGAGTCATTTTCAAGTAATACAATTCGCTCATCCACAAGAACAGCGATTTTATCCGTACTAGCTTTTTTCAAGGAAGGTGTGATAGTGATTTTTTGAGTACCTATTTTAGCAATTTGGATAATTTTCTCTAGGGTTTGACGAATACGATCTTCATCAAAAGGCTTTAAAATATAGTCAATTGCATTTAACTCGAAAGCTTGTAAAGCATATTCATCATATGCCGTCGCAAAAACAATTGCTGGAGTTGGATTTAGCATAAGCAATTGCTTTGCTAAATCCAATCCATTATCTCCATCCAAATCAATATCTAAAAAAACAAGATCTGGTTTTTGTTTAGAAATATATTTGACAGCATCTACTAAACTCCCTGCTTCACCAACTATTTCAATTTGTTTACTTTCCATAAGCAAATACTTTAATTCATCTCTTGCTAATGGTTCATCTTCAACTATAAACGCTTTCAACATGTTGCTGTAATACTCCTTTACTATCAAGCGGAATAGAGATCTTAATAGTTGTTCCTCTATTCATTTCACTCGCTATTTCTAAACTTGCCTGCCCATTATAAATTCCTGATAAACGTTTACTAATATTATAAATGGCAGTACCCGTTCCTTTTTTAGATATAATCGTCTGTTTACCTAATATCGCCATTTTATTTATCGGTATTCCTCTGCCATTGTCTGCTACTACAATTTGCAGATTATGATTCACTGTGGAAATCTCTATCGCTATTAATCCTACACCTTCTAAATTAGTAAAAGCATAATTGATCGCATTTTCCACGAGTGGCTGCAATGTAAATGGAGGTAGCAAAACTTTTTCAATACCGGGTTCTATTTGCAGATCAATTTGATACTTGTCCGGAAATCGTGTTTGTTCCAATGATAGATACGACTTCACATTTTCTAGTTCTTTTTCTAGAGGGATGAGCATCTGTCTCGCCCCTTGCATATTCCCACGCAAAAATGAACTAAGCTCCAGTAATAGTTTTCGCGCTTTTAGAGCATCGGTACGACATAAAATAGAAATAGAGTTAAGGCTGTTAAATAAAAAATGCGGATGAATTTGAGACTGTAATGCTTTAATTTCTGCATCTTTTAATAGCTTTGTTTGTCTTTCAGCTTCCGCTAGCTCCAATTGGGTTGAAAATAGATTGGCGAGTCCTTCTGCTAGTTGCTGCTGAATATCATCCAGCTTGCTCGGTTGTATAAAGTACATTTTTAGTGTACCTGCTGTTTTATTTTGTCTCTTTAAAGGTAATACGATTGCTGCTTCCAAAGAACAATTACTGTCCGAACAATAAATTTCTTCTTTTAATTTTGCTACTGCAATTTCGCCATTTCTCAGTACTCTTTTCGTTAAACCTGTTATAAAATGTCCTCCAGGAATATGATGATCAGATGCTGCTCCTACATGTGCCAGCACTTGCCGATCATCTGTTATGGCCACAGCATCTGCATCGGTCAGCCTCAACATGATTTCTGCAATCTCTTTACATGAATTTGTGTTTAAACCTTGGCGAAAGAAAGGCAGGGTTTGATCGGCAATATGAAAGGCCTTGCCCGTTTGGTTTGCCCGGGCACGCTCCTCATCACGAATAATTGAACGGATAATAAACATAAACAGAAACATTCCTAATCCATTTACAAAAACCATCGGAATACCAATAACTTGAACGAGTATCCAAGCTTCTTCAAAAGGCTTACTTAATGCTAAAATAATCAGCATTTGAACGGCTTCTAATGTCATTCCTAAAATGGCTGCGTTGATTGGTGTAATCTTCTTCCCACTATTTATTTGTCTTCTTGAAAAATATCCTGAAGCAATTCCAGCTACAATAACAGCTAGTGAACAAGCTAGAGCTGTAAAGCCTCCTAAGGAGTATCGGTGAATACCTGCGATCAAGCCGGCACCTAAACCAACGATCGGTCCTCCCAATATTCCTCCGATGACTACACCCATGACTCTTGTATTGGCAATTGCATTATCTGGATCGATTCCAGCAAGCCATCCACTATTAACAATTATCCCGTGCTCAATCTCAACTCCTGTATAGTTACTAATAATTCCTAGGGCACCAAAAAGTAAAATAAGTATGATTTTTTCGCTATTCTTATGATCATTTTGAATAATTTGTTGAAATGATTTCAGTTGAGAGAGTAAAAAAGCAACAATAACGATAATCCCAACTTTTTCTATCATTAATGTAGCTAAAACTAAGATCATTGCTATCTCCCCTGTTTCGTAATATTCTAACATCTTTATGATACTTGAAATATGCACATAACAAAACCTTTATTTATGTAGTTGGACAACCTCTACTAAATTTAAAAAGATGCCCAAATAATTAAGGCATCTTTTTCTTCTATCTATTTATCTTTTGTGCTTCTCCATATGTTTCGTCAATATATTTTGCAATTGTTTGCTGGTCTTCTGTAATATCGAGAATGGTTGCATTCAATTCTTCCACAGTAGCAGTGCTTTCTTCAATAATCGCAGCAAAATCATTAGTGCTCATACTAATTGCTTCACTGTTTTTGGAAATCAATTCTACATCCGTGGACAAATGGACTAATTCCTTTTGTAACACTTGCATCATCTCGAATAATTCATTGAAGGATTTATTCGATTTATCAGCAGTTTGCACTTGGCTATAAATTTGATTTACACCGTTTTCCAGTTTTTGCATAGTAGTATGATTGTATTTATTTACCTCGTCTAAATTACCATCAATTTTTTCTAATGTTTGATTGGTTACACCGGCTAATTTTCGTATTTCTTCTGCCACAACTGCAAAACCTTTTCCTTGTTCACCTGCTCTTGCAGCCTCGATTGATGCGTTTAATGCAAGTAAATTCGTTTGCTCGGTTATTTGTCGAATCGCATTCGCGAATGTATTTGTTTCTTTAATTTTTTCGGATAGCTCATGGAAGTTTTTATTTAACTCAACAAAAAACACCGTAAATCGGTCAATGTCTTCTTTCATCTTTTCCATTTCTACCGATCCATTTGAAGCATTTTTCGCCGCAACATCTGCTTGTTGAACAATAGAAGATAGTTTTTCCACTATTTGTTTTACTGAAGTAGACGTTGCTTCTGTATTCTTCACAATATCGCCTACATGATCGGCTTGCCGCTGTGAACTAATACTCACTTCTCCTACAGCCGTCAGCATTTCTTGTTGCGCATTGTTCGCTGAAAAAGTATTAGTACGGATTTGTTCTAAATTGGAAGTAATAATCGAAACAGCCGTTTCCAGTCTTTGGGCTAGTGCAGCTTCTTCATTTGCTTTAACCATCACTGCTTCCGCATTACTTTCCACATTTTTAAATAATGCTTTACTTTGTCTAACTTGTAGGAAAATACCTAATGCCATTATAAACTGAACCAGAAACACATTCGCAGCTTGGTCTACTAATAAGCCTTTGTCATCTAATAGTACATTTACAATAACTGCTAGTAGGGATAAAACATATCCAAAAACGAATACAACTTGCGTATTATGCAACCCACCTACAACTAAAATAAATAAAGCGAGTACAATGGTACCGATACTTACTTCGTTTAAGACACTCGTTCCAACAGCAGTTACACCTGCAGCAAGGAGAAGAATAAACGGAAAAGCCGCAGAAATGGCTTGTACTTTTTTGGATACTATAAAAACAATGATGGCAATTAACAAAGGTACACCAATGGATATTAATATTCCTTTTTCAGCTTTTAATACTACTTGAGCAATAAAACCTAAACTACCTGCTAGACTGTAAGCTAAAAACATAATAAAGTTTTTCTTTACTAAATCATTTTTCTTTAACTCTTTCATATCCATTTATTCCACGCTCTTTCTCCTCAAATTTTTTAATAATAAAAAAATACCCCTTTGTTATTTTATTATAACATCGGGGTATTTTTCGTCTATTAATTTATGCGTGAACGTAAGAATGCATGGATGAATGGATCTATTTCACCATCAACTACTGCATGGACATTTCCGCTTTCTTCATTTGTACGATGATCTTTTACCATCGAGTATGGATGGAAAACATAAGAGCGGATTTGGCTTCCCCATCCGATTTCTTTTTGTTCTCCGCGGATTGCTGCAAGTTCGGCTTCTTGTTCTTCAATTTTTAATTGATATAATTTCGATTTTAATAATTTCATCGCATGCTCACGGTTTTTAATCTGTGAACGTTCCGTTTGGCAAGTAACAATCGTATTCGTTGGTAAATGCGTGATACGAACGGCTGAATCCGTCGTATTAATATGCTGACCACCAGCACCTGTTGCACGATACGTGTCAATTTTCAAATCTTCTGTACGAATTTCAATCTCAATCTCATCATTGAATTCCGGCATAACATCACAAGAAACAAATGATGTATGGCGGCGACCAGATGAATCGAAAGGAGAAATACGGACAAGGCGATGTACACCTTTTTCTGCTTTTAAATAGCCGTATGCATTATGCCCTTTAATAAGCAATGTAACAGATTTAATACCTGCCTCATCGCCTGGTAAATAATCGATCGTTTCTACTTTAAATCCGCGTTTATCAGCCCAGCGCTGATACATACGAAGTAAAATGGAACCCCAGTCTTGAGACTCGGTACCACCAGCACCTGGATGCAATTCTAAAATTGCATTATGCTTGTCGTATTCTTCACTTAATAGCAATTGTAGCTCGAAGTCACCTAGCGCACTTGTGAACTCTTTTAGTTCTGAGCCAAGTTCTTCTTGTAATTCCTCATCTGGCTCTTCTTTCAGAAGCTCAAGTGTCATTTCTAAGTTTTCTTGCGTAGATACTAGCTCATTGTATTGCTCTACAATAGCTTTCAGTGCGTTCATTTCATTAATTATTTTTGGGCAGCCTGTGCATCGTCCCAAAAGTCAGGAAATGTCATTAACTCCTCTAATTCTTGTATGCGAACCTCTTTGTTTTCTAAGTCAAAGAGACCCCCTAAAGTCTTCTAATTTCCCTGCTGTTCGATCCAATTCATTTCTTACTACTGCTATTTCAACCATATTAATTATTCCTCCGACTTTCCTAAATTCAAGTAACTGTTGATGATATTCTATTCAGTTACTGGCCAGCTTCAGCGCCTATGTCTACCTTGAGGGGTAGACATAGGCGCTTTTCGCATCTCGTTATTGTGCTGTTCCGTGACAGTTTTTAAATTTCTTTCCGCTACCGCATGGGCATAGGTCATTTCGTCCTACCGCTGCATCCTTACGAACTGGTTTTTTCTTAACGGGTCCTCCCTCTTCCTTTGGATTTACCGCTTGCCCTTTTGCTACTTCTTCCCGTTCAAGATTATTTCGGATCTCTGCTTTCATTGCATATTTCGCAACATCTTCTTGGATCGCATCGACCATTGCCTCGAACATAGCGAATCCTTCACTTTGATATTCACGAAGCGGGTCATTTTGCCCATACGCACGTAAATGAATACCTTGACGTAGCTGATCCATCGCATCGATATGGTCAATCCATTTAGAGTCAATCGAACGAAGTAATACAACTTTTTCGAATTCACGCATGCGCTCTGGAGTCATTTCTTCCTCTTTTGCATCATAGAAGCGAATTATTTCTTCTTTTAATTTTTCGATCATCTCTTCTGGTGATAAGTTTTCCAAGTCACTTAGTGAAATGACACCTTCTGGCAGTAAATTCGCTTGTACGTAATCTACTATTCCTTTTAGAGTCCACTCCGCTTTATTGTCTGAAGCAGTATTAGAGCCTACTAAACGCTCTATCGCACCGAAAATCATCGATTCTACAAGTGCACGCATATTTTCAGTTTCTAATACTTCGTTACGCTCTTTATAAATAATTTCACGTTGCTGACGTAAAACATCATCATATTGCAATAAGCGTTTACGCGAGTCGAAGTTATTACCTTCTACACGTTTTTGAGCGGATTCTACCGCACGAGAAACCATTTTCGATTGGATAGGCTGTGAATCGTCCATTCCTAGTTTAGACATCATATTACGCATATTATCTGAACCGAAACGACGCATCAACTCATCTTCCATTGAAAGATAGAATTGCGTCACCCCTGGATCTCCTTGACGACCAGCACGTCCACGAAGCTGATTGTCAATTCGGCGTGATTCATGACGCTCCGTACCAATTACAGCTAAACCGCCTGCTTCTAAAACACCGTCGCCAAGTTTAATATCAGTACCACGACCAGCCATGTTTGTCGCGATCGTAACGGAACCTAAGTGTCCTGCAGTTGCAATAATTTCCGCCTCATGTTCATGGTTTTTCGCATTTAATACATTATGCTTAATACCATGTTTGGTTAACAATTTGGAAATAATTTCAGAGGTTTCAATTGCAACGGTACCGATTAAAACAGGTTGACCTTTTTGGTTTCGTTCTGCAATATCTGCTGCTACTGCTTCAAATTTACCGTTCATCGAAGCATAGATTAAATCAGCACGGTCATCCCTAGCAATCGGACGGTTCGTTGGAATCGCAATAACGTTCATATTATAAATATTACGGAACTCCTCTTCCTCTGTTTTCGCCGTACCAGTCATACCAGATAACTTATCGTACATACGGAAAAAGTTTTGGAACGTAATTGTAGCCATTGTCATTGATTCATTTTGAATTTCTAATCCTTCTTTTGCTTCGATCGCTTGGTGTAGACCATCGCTATAACGACGACCTTTCATCAGACGACCAGTGAAGGAGTCAACGATCACAACTTCCCCGTCTTGAACAACATAATCCACATCTAAATGCATGGAAGCATGAGCTTTCAATGATTGATTGATCGCATGATTTAAGCGTACATGTGTCAAATCAAATAAGTTTTCAATATTAAATGCTTTTTCTACTTTTTCTACCCCAACATCTGTTAGCGTAACGCCTTTTGTAGATTCTTCATACGTATAATCCGTGTCTTTGATTAATGTACGGACGAAAGCATTTGCTTGCTTGTACAATAACGCCGCTTTGTTTGCTTGCCCAGAAATAATTAATGGCGTTCTCGCTTCATCAATTAAAATGGAGTCAACCTCATCGATTACGGCATAATGAAGTGGACGTTGTACTTTATCTTCTTTGTATAACACCATATTATCGCGCAGATAATCGAAACCAAGCTCATTATTCGTCGAATACGTAATATCCGCCGCATATGCTTCACGTTTTTCTTCTTTAGATAATGAATTTAAATTTAATCCTACTGACAGTCCTAAGAAATTATACAATTGGCCCATTTCTGCAGCATCACGGCTTGATAAATATTCATTGACCGTTACAACATGTGCTCCAAGTGCTGGAATCGCATTTAAATACACAGACATAGTAGACGTAAGGGTTTTCCCTTCCCCTGTTTTCATCTCTGCGATATTCCCTTCATGAAGTGCCGCTGCCCCCATAATTTGGACGCGGAAAGGGAACATTCCAAGTACACGCTTAGCCGCTTCACGCACTACAGCAAATGCTTCCGGTAGCAGCTTGTCCAATGTTTCTCCTTTTGCGTAACGATCCCTGAACTCGACCGTTTTTGCAGCTAGTTGTTCATCAGATTTCGCTTCCATTTCACCAGCTAATGCTTCTACTTGATCTGCAATTTTTTCTAATCGTTTTATTTCACGTTTATTTAAGTCAAATACTTTATTTAATACACCAAGCATCTATTTTCACTTCCCATTTAGTCTTACTCCCCATTTTACCATTCGATAGAATCTCACGCAAATAAGCGAATTTACAATTGGCAGAGAGAGCTCTTTAAGAGTTATTAATTGCGTTATAAAATTGTCGCTTTCAGCAGGGGATTTGTCTGTTCATTGCATGTTGCTGGGCGTGGATGGTCCTGCACAATTTAGCTCATGGAAACGATAAAATAGAATAACACACATATTAAAGAAACTGCGTGGTAAAAAATGGCCGCTGAACCTTCACACTTGCCGCACCTCGCATGAGCCAACTCGTGCTTCGCCCGAGTGGGTCTCCTGACTTCGGCTCATGCGGCTTTGGCGTGCTACGGTCAAAAGTGTTCGCTGGTGTGTATCTAGATAAGATAGGCTATAAATATCGTGAATATCCACTAAATTATACATAATTGCTTGAAGAAATCAGTGTTTCACAACAAGGGAACTCTGTTCTCTTAGAAATGGTTGCTTTTGTTGATCAATTGATTGCTTAAAGTATAGAATTGGTTGCTTACATTGAGGATTTGATTGGTCAAATCCATTTATTGGGTAAATCTCTACATTGAAAACTGTATTATGTTTGGTTTTTAATGAGTCGGCACTGTTAAGTAAGCAATTATGTTGGATTGTAGCGAAAGGGCGGCGACTCCAGCCGGAAAAAGCTTGAGCTGAAGACCCTGGACTGAGCTTAGAGAAGGAAGCGGCTGAAGCCAAGCCGGCGGAAAGCGTTCGTCCTGCAGCGAAAATCCTAGCGGACACTTCATTTGACTAACTACCGCACAGTCTCCCTATACCATGATTAAAATAAATTCCTTATGCGACTTGAAAAAAATTAACCACATGTCTAAATCTTCTATAGTTACCTAACCATAAAAAACTCTCCTCGAAATTCGAGGAGAGTTGCCTGGTAAATTTAGTTTGTTTCGATTAAACCGTATTTACCGTCTTTACGTTTGTAAACGATGTTTGTGCCATCTGACTCTGCATCCGTGAAGATGAAGAAATTATGGCCAAGCATATTCATTTGTAATACCGCTTCTTCTTGATCCATTGGTTTTAAATCGAACTGCTTTGTGCGAACGATGTTGTATGCTTCTTCATCTGACTGCTCTACTGGCGCGTCAGGTGCATCAACGGTTGAAAAGAAAGTAGCGACACCTTCTCGTTCACGGAATTTACGATTTACTTTTGTTTTATATTTACGTATTTGTCTTTCCAGCTTGTCTACGATAAGATCTACAGCAGCGTACATATCTGAATGGCGCTCTTCTGCTCGTAATGTTAAATTTTTCATAGGAATCGTTACTTCTACTTTCGTTTGCTTGTCATTGTACACCTTTAAATTGACATTGGCTGTTGCTTCGATTTCTTCGTTGAAGTAACGGGCTACTTTCTCAATTTTCCCCTCAACATGATCTCGAATTGCAGGAGTCACCTCAATATTTTCCCCACGAATGTTAAAGTTTAGCATGAAAACTCCTCCTTTAAATTTAACTCTACATATATGATTCAACATCCAACCCGAAATATCCTTCTTACTTTTAAGATTTTATTTATTTTTTGTCGAATGGTGTAATATTCTTTACTTTCTCATGTCCATCGATTTTCTGCGCACATTTTTTAATTCATTAATAATTAGTTGCTCCGTATAAGTATCCTCGGGTAAGTTAATACCATACTCATATCCATTTATCTTCCGATGAGACCAGACAAATTCGCCAACTAAATCGATTGGTGATTCATCTAATGTAAAATTAATTTCTACATGGATTTGTTTGTCAATTGCAATGGAGAACTCTGTAAAGATTTTCAAACCATGTGGACTGATGTCGATAATTTCGCAAATACCCTTATTAGATATTTCCTTTTCAGTTAGTCCATTTGCATCTTTTATTAAGCGAAAAGTAGCTTTGCACGGTTCAGTAAAGGTATAGCGGAAGGATTCTTTCCTTTTGTATTGCATATTTCTTCTCCCCCTTACTATGGGTCGTTTTTCTCCATTATGACGAACGGAATCACTTTTTTCAAACATTTTTGTGAATGGATTAGTGGAAGATAATACGTATGGAGAAGAAAAAAACGCTCTACCGTAAATTATACGATAGAACGTTTATTTATATGTTTATTTGTTTGTGGCTACTGTTACATCCGTCACTCGTTTAGCTCCAACATAGCGTTTGCCCCAATAAGCTGGGTCGTTCAATTTATCAATTTTCACGCCTTTTGAAGTCGATGAATGGATAAACTTACCGTCGCCTATGTATATACCAACATGTGAAACACCTTTACCTGATGTATTAAAGAAAACCAAGTCTCCTGATGTTAAATCAGCCTTGTCCACTTTTGAACCGGTTGCATGCATACCTGATGAACTCCGAGGTAGACTGATTCCTAGTCCTTCGTAAACATATCCTACAAATCCTGAACAATCAAATCCTGCTTTCGTAGTACCACCGCTGCGGTATTTAGTTCCTATTAAGTTTTTAGCTGTTGCTACTAATTCTTTTGAGTCTACTGAACTTGCTGCTTCAGTATTTCCTGCGAATGGTGCTGTAACTAAAAGTATAGATAATACGAATATTGCAATGACTTTTTGCGACATAGATTTGTAATTCATTATGTTCCTCCGGGCAGCTAGAGTTTTCAGAAAATTTTTCTATACCCATCTTATCACGCTTTATAACCTCTTTATTTTACAATTGTGTAACAATTACATTACAAATCTATAAAATACGACTCTACTAAATGAAAAAAAGACCAAAAAGTCCCGAAATGAGACTTTTTAGGCTTTGGTTATATAACGAAACGTGCGGTAGATGCTTCTAGTATAGTTGCTTGTTCGCTAATATCACTGATTAATGCTGATAATGATTCAATAGTTTCTAGATTTGCTACTAGTAATTGCACCGTTTCTTCCATTTGAGCTGTATTAGATTCTATAGATTCCGTTAACTCAAAAATGAGTTTTTCTGACATATTCTTTTCTTGCTCAATTGTCTTAATAGAATCTTTCATATGATCATTCTGGTTTTTGGACTCTCTTATAAACGACACGATTGTATCAAATTTTTCGTGCAATAACTGGAAAGATGTCGCATTATTTTTGGATGTAGAGAGCCCTTCTGCAAAGACAATCTCCATTTCATGTCCCTGTTGCGAAATAGATGTAGAAATGCTGTTAATCGTATTTGCAGTAACAGACACTTCATCCGCTAATTTTTTCACCTCTTCCGCAACTACGGCAAATCCTTTTCCATGAATACCAGATCTTGCGGCTTCGATTCCTGCATTTAACGCAAGAAGGTTTGTTTGTTTGGAAATAGATTGGACGATAGAGGTCATTCTGGCTATTTCTTCTGTGCGCTCTTGTAACAATTTTCTCTCTTTATCTGCCGCTTTGAATAAAGAGCGCAAATGTACCGCTTCAGCTGCTGCTTTTTTCATCGTACCTGCACTTGCATCTGCGACTTCCACCGCAAAAGAGGCATGATTATTTAAAGCAACTGCTTTTTCTGATACATTCTCAAAAGTCCGTGAAAACTCCTCTAAAAATGCTCGAATTCCAATCGATGCTTCTTTTTGCTCTAGCATACTTACGCTAGCTTCATTTATAGCCATTTGTACTGTATTAGAACTTGCCACAGTTTCCGAAGAGTATGCCTTTAATGTTGTACTATCTATACTTAGCTTCTCTGCTGTTAGTTTTATCATTTGAACCATTTCAGTTAAATTGTTTTTCATTTCATTCATCGCCATTGATACTTCGCCAATTTCGTCCTTTGTCGAAATATGTATTGGCTTTGCAAGTAGATTTCCTTTAGAAATCTCTTTTGCCGATGAGGCCACATTCGTCAATTGATTTCTTATTTGACGATTCGTCAGTAACAATAAAATAATCGATAATACACCAGCTATTAAGAATGAAGCAACGACTATGACAATGGTATTTTGCTGGCTTGCATTCATTTCGTCTATGATCAATTGTCGATTATTCGATTCTTGCTCTCTTGTAGCATCAAGCATTTCTATCAACACATTATACTTTTCATTTATCGATTGCAGCTGACGGCGTTTTGCAACATTTTCTTTGTTGACAACGGAACTTTTTAAATTATTTTCATAAGTTGTTTGAATCTCGTTTAATGTTTTCTCGAAACTAGCCCAATCTATATGCGCCATCCGCGAACTCACAGTCGGTACTAGCTGTGCCAGATTTGTTTTCTTCGCTTCATAATCTTTGTCGAATTCCTCTAACGGATCACCTGCAAAAAGCGAAATTGCTATGTATAAACTAGCTACCTCTGCACGCATAATATCTGCATTCTCGACATTTTCTGAGGATATCTCTAATTTATCGGACAGGTTTTGATTGTGAATCACTTGAATAATTAATAATACCGTCATCATACCAAATAATATAAAAGAACTAAAAATTGCAATTAAATACTTCGTTCGCAGTGGTATACTAGACCATTTTTTCATAGGTATTGAGACCTCCCACAAGGAAATATAGCATATTTCAACGTAAAATAGAGGGCGTTTCTCTAAACTTAACACAAGCTTTACAATGGTGAGATTTAGCCAATCACTGAGAAAATAAAAACAGTAAAATATATGACCGATTTTCGACATAGGGCTCGCTAAAATCGACCGGTGTCACTATTCTTGTCCAGATTGCAGGCATTCTAACTCCTAGTAACTTTGGACAAGGGTTGCCAAAGTGTATTAGAGAAAATTTATTTAGTTATATCCACTCGGTTCGTTCAGAAAACAAAGTTTCGAACGAATCGCCAATATTTCCTTTTCTTCAACAAAACGGTCTTGTTTTGTCGAATTCAAACAGCTCGCCAGACAAAAATCGACTAAGTAGCTGTCCAAAAGAAAAATTTGTCGATAGACAAAAATAGAGTAAAAGTGATGGATACTGAAAGCGGAAAGAATTTGAGAAAAGTGACGTCAATATGTATAGGCTTGGTCAAATATTTAGGTGTAATAGAGGGAGAAGATTGAAGCGCTTGGGTGGGAGTGTTTATCTTAGTATTACTCAAATGAAAAAGAGTGTCTCAAGATTTCGAGACACTCTCGCTTTTTTACCATTTATTTAACGATTAATTTGATTTTATTTTGTGATGGGTCTTTTGTGATATATTTTCCGTTTTCCTCTGTTACAGGTGCATCAATTAGTTTCAAGTTTTCGATTGCAGTATTTAATACTTCATTGCTTGGGTAAACTAGAGTAAAAGCCTCAAGTCCAACAATATTTTCCGCTGCAGCCGGTGCTCCTACGCCAGCCCATGTATTCATACCGATATGGTGATGATATTTCCCTGTTGCCATGAATAATGCACCTGGATATGGAGTAACAACTTCAAGTCCTAATGCATTATAAAATTTTTCAGCAGTTTGTAAATCTGCAACATGTAAATGGATATGCCCCATTACAGTGCCTGCTGGTAGACCTTCCCATTTAGTACTTGCACCTTCTGCTAAAATACTTTGTGCATCGATTTGAAGGGTATCCATTGCAACATGTTCCCCATTCCATTTCCAATCAGTATCTGGACGGTCGCTATAAATTTCGATGCCGTTACCATCTGGGTCATTTAAATAAAGCGCCTCACTTACTAAGTGATCTCCCGCTCCAACACGGATATTGATCTCGATAAAATGTTTTAAAACCGCACCTAAATCTGCACGAGTAGGAAGTAATAACGCGAAATGATATAGACCAGTCGTTTTTTGAGTTTTTGGTTCGAAGTCTGGTCGTTGTTCAAGGGAAAGTAACGCTGTTTTCCCATCTGCTGTTAGAAGTGCTCTGTTGTCTTGTTTTTCTAGAACTTTAAATCCTACTACTTCTTGATAAAACGTAAGTGATTCTTCTAAGTTCATTACTTTTAATTCAACTAATTCTACGAAAGTGAATGGTTTATTATGATATTTCATTTAATATTCCCCTCTTTTTAAGTTACTTTTCGTAAGTAATTATATTTTAGTTACTAATGAAAGTCAAGTTAGTATGCTTTTATTTTGAAATGAAATTAGTTAATGGAGGTATTTGAATATTCATCTTGCGATTAGAAGAGTGTATCTTGTGATTTCCACAACCTAGCATGCTCAACTCACACTAAAACCACTAGCCTCCAAAAAGACTAGTGGTTTCGATTGTAGTTTATTTTGCTAATGGTACTTGGAACGACATTTGCTGACATTCAGCGAGTTTACTAATGTCTAAGTTTCCTCCGCTTACGATGATTCCTACGTTTCGTGATGCGGATGGCATGTGGTGGTTCAACACTGCCGCTACTGCTGCGGCTCCTGCACCTTCAATAAGTAATTTTTCTCGTTCGAGCATGCAAAGGACTGCGGATGCAATTTCTCCTTCGGATACAGTGATCATGTCATCTACGAGGGAATGAATAATTTGGGTTGTCAGCTTTCCTGGTACTTTCACGTTAATCCCTTCTGCAATCGTTTTGCCTTGGAACGGGATGAGCCCTCCGTTTTTGCCTTTATATGCAGTGACCATGGCAGAGGAATTGGCCGATTGGACGCCGATAACTCGTATATCAGGACGAGTCGATTTCACTGCAAGTAATGTACCTGCAAGAAGTCCTCCTCCACCGGCTGGAACAACAATCGTATCAATTTCTGGACGTTGTTGCAGCATTTCCATCGCTACTGTCGCTTGGCCTTCAATAACGGCTAAATCGTCGAATGGATGGATGAATGTTGCCCCGGTTCGAAGCTGTTCTTCTCTTGCAGCAACATAGGCTTCATCGAAATTTTGTCCGACTAGCTTTACTGTTGCGCCGTAGCCTTTTGTCGCATTCACTTTCGTTTCAGGAGTTCCGATTGGCATGAAGATCGTGACTGGCACATTGCGTGCTTTACCAGCATACGCAACTCCTTGAGCGTGATTCCCTGCAGAAGCGGCGATTAATCCTTTCTCGCATTCTGCTTCTGTCAGCTGAGATACTTTATTCATTGCACCTCTTATTTTAAATGAACCCGTTTTTTGCAAGTTCTCTAATTTCAAGAAAACATTTTTTCCTGTGTATTCATTAAATGTAGTCGACATTTTACACGGCGTCCGATGAACGAACTCCGATACTTTTACAGATGCTTCCAATAAACCTACAGTGTCGTATGAATTCCCAACAAAACCATCTCCTAATTTGCTAATTTTTTCATTGTCTAGACTTCAGGCGACGTCAGCTCGAGGTCAAATGTCAATTTTCTGCGGTGGCTGAGGAACTGCCTCGTCGAAAATCGTCATTTGCTTGCTCCTGCGCGAAGCTCGTCGCAGAAGAACTCTGTCTCTGACAAGCGGTCGCCTTACGCTTTTCTTAATTCAAAAGCTTTAATATGATCTTCATATTGGAAGGTTAATGAAATTTCATCCCATCCATTTATAAGCATTTTCTTTTGATATGGATCGATGTCGAATGAATAAACTACACCGTCCTCTCCTGTAACTGTTTGTGCTTCTAGATTCACTTCTACGTTATATTCTTCCTTACTTAAAATCTCTTCTACTTCGTCGACAGACAATTTAATAGGAAGAATTCCATTTTTCATGCAGTTATTATAAAAAATATCTGCGAAACTTGGTGCGATCACTACGCGGAATCCATAATCCAGAATTGCCCACGGAGCATGCTCACGGGAAGATCCACATCCGAAGTTCTCATGCGCTACTAATATAGTAGAATCCTTATAACGCTCATCATTTAATACAAACTTACTATTTGGATTTCCTTCTGCATCAAAGCGCCAGTGGTAAAATAAGTACTTACCAAAACCAGTGCGCTCAATTCTTTTTAGAAATTCCTTTGAAATAATTTGGTCGGTATCGACGTTCTTTTGATATAAAGGGGTAATGACACTTTTTACTTCATTAATAGGCTCCATCGTTTTTCCTCCTTACGTTGATTCAGTGGTTTATACTCCTACTGTATCAAGTTGAAATTTGCGAATGTCTACAATATGTCCTTCGATTGCTGCTGCCGCTGCCATTGCTGGGCTCATCAAATGTGTTTTAGATCCTGCACCTTGGCGCCCTTCGAAGTTACGGTTGGATGTAGAAGCACAATGTTCGCCAGCTGGTACAACGTCGTCATTCATCGCTAGGCACATACTGCAACCAGACTCGCGCCATTCAAATCCTGCATCAAGGAAGATTTTGTCGATGCCCTCTTGTTCTGCTTGTTTTTTCACAGTTTGTGATCCTGGAACCACAATTGCTTTTACTGTTGGGTGTACTTTACGCCCTTCGATTACACTTGCTGCTGTGCGCAAATCGCTTAGACGAGCGTTCGTGCATGAACCGATAAATACATTCGTAATGGCAATATCCGTTAATGGCATGCCTTCTTTAAGACCCATATAAGCAAGTGCTTTTTCATGTGCTGATCGGTCGCTTACTTCTGTAAAATCGGTTGTAAGTGGTATATTGTTTGAAACACCTGAACCCATAGATGGATTTGTACCCCAAGTAACGAAAGGTTCGATTTCGTCTGCAGAAATTTCGACTGTTTTATCGTAAACTGCTCCCTCGTCAGATGCTAATGCTAACCAGCGTGCTGCTTCTATTTCAAAAGCTTCCCCAGTCGGCACATGTTCACGTCCTCTTAGGAATTCAACTGTAGTTGCATCCGGGCTGATCAAACCAGCACGCGCTCCCGCTTCAATGGACATATTACAAATTGTCATACGTTCCTCCATCGATAGCTTACGAATAGCTTCGCCAGTGTATTCCACGATATAACCTGTTCCCATATCGATACCAAACTTTGAAATAATCGCTAGAATGATATCTTTTGCTGCTACTCCGAAACCTAGTTCTCCAATTACTTTGATTTCCATTGTTTTCGGTTTTGCTTGCCAAAGTGTTTGCGTTGAAAGTACATGCTCTACCTCACTTGTACCGATACCAAAAGCGATTGCACCGAATGCACCATGTGTAGATGTGTGGCTATCTCCACAAACGATTGTTTTACCTGGCTGTGTTAAACCTAATTCAGGCCCGATAATATGGACGATTCCTTGATCCGGATGATCCATATTTGCTAGTGGAATCCCGAATTCTTCACAGTTTTCTTGCAGTGTATTTATTTGCTTGCGTGCAATTTCATCTTTAATCTGTTCTCTATTACGAGTTGGTACATTATGATCCATCGTAGCATAGCAAAGATCCGGACGACGAACTTTGCGATTGTTTAGTCGTAACCCTTCAAAAGCTTGCGGAGATGTCACTTCATGGAGTAAGTGTAAATCGATATAGAGAAGGTCTGGTTTACCTTCTTCCTCATATACTACATGTTCATCCCATATTTTCTCAATTATCGTTTTTGCCATTTGGTCCCTCTCCTTTTGGTTAGACATACGTAAACATAATGCTATCGGATACAAATTCTGAGTCTAATTCTTCTAATACTTTTGCTGTCCATTCTGTTGTTGACAGAACGCGTTTGCCTTCTACTTGTAAATCACTTGTGAAATTGCCGTCATTTAGTACATTAAATACTGCTTCTTCAATTGCTGCTGCTTCTGTTTCCATTTGGAATGCTTCGCGAAGCATCATTGCTGCAGAAAGAATAGTTGCTGCTGGGTTTGCTTTGTTTTGCCCTGCAATATCAGGAGCAGAACCATGGGCTGGCTCGTATAATCCAAATCCATCTCCTCTTGTACTTGCAGATGCTAGCATCCCTAAAGAACCTGTAATAACAGAAGCTTCATCACTTAAAATGTCGCCGAACATATTTTCCGTTACAATTACATCAAATGCATCTGGTTTTGTGATCAATTTCATTGCAGTCGAGTCAACAAGCATATGTTCCACTTCTACATCCGGATAACCTTGTTTCTTTTCTTCCACAATTTCGCGCCACAGTTTACTCGAATCGAGTACATTCGCTTTATCGACAGAAGCAAGTTTTCCTCTACGACTACGAGCAAGTTGGAATGCTGTATCGACAATACGCTCGATTTCTTCGCGTGTATAAACGAGAGAATCTATTGCGTAATCTTTTGTTTTCTTACGTGGCTCTGCGAAGTATAACCCTCCCGTTAACTCACGAACGATAACTAAATCTACTGATTCTGCGATTTCCTTTTTAAGGGGTGAAGCTTCGAGTAATGCAGGAATCGCTTTTACTGGACGAATATTTGCGTACAATCCGAAATGTTTGCGAATTGCTAGTAATCCTTTTTCCGGGCGTAAATGAGATGGATTTTGATCCCATTTTGGCCCACCAACTGCACCTAAGAGAATGGCATCACTTTCGCTACATACGTTAATTGTTTCTTCAGGAAGTGGATTTTCACAAGCATCAATTGCAGCTCCACCTATCAGAGCGTATTGAAAATTAAACGTATGATTATATCGTTTTTCAATCGCTTGAAGCACTTGAACAGTTGCTCCCGTTACTTCTGGACCAATTCCATCGCCTGGTAATACTGTTATCGTTTTTTCCATCTCATTCACTCCCGTTTTTTGTCTAGACTTCAGCCGCCAGCCACTCGAGGTCAAATGTGAAATTACTGCTCCTGCGCAAGCTCGTCGCAAACAAAAGCGTTTGCGGTGGCTGAGGAGCTGCCTCCTCGCAATTCCCCATTTGCTTGTCGCGGTTTGAACGGCGCCTTCCGCTTTTCTAGCATTATTGAACTACTGGCACTCTTTCCTGATAATGTGCTTTTATTAATTGTCTATTAATCGCATTTAAATATGCTTTTGCGGATGCTTCTAATACGTCTTGTGAAGCGTTACGCCCAACGGATACGACATCATTGAAAGTCAAGTTAATGACAGCTTCGCCAAGTGCATCCCGGCCTTTAGAAACAGATGACACACGATAATCGATAATGTGAACTTTTCCCTTCACAAGCTTTTCTAGCGTATTGAAAATTGCTTCTACTGAACCAGCGCCTGTAGACGATACAACCTCTACTTGACCAGACGGTGTTTTCGCTTGAACTGTAGCTGTAGGAATATTAGAAGTTCCATACTGCACTTGCACGCTTTCTAGCTCATACACTTCCACTTCCGACGTTTTTACTTGTTGATCAGTCAATAAAACAAACAAATCATCTTCCGTAATTTCTTTCTTACGGTCTGCTAATTTCTTGAATGCGACAAATGCTGCATTTAGTTTTTCATCACTTAAATGGAAGCCCATTTCTACTGCGCGACTAGAAAATGCATGACGACCTGAATGTTTTCCAAGTACAAGCTCAGTAGTTGCATCTCCGATTAATTCTGGTGTAATAATTTCATACGTTTCTGGGTTTTTCAGCATACCATCTTGGTGAATACCAGATTCATGTGCGAAAGCATTTTTCCCGACTATTGCTTTGTTTGGTTGAATCGCAACACCTGTTAGCTTACTTACAAGCTGACTTGTGCGCTTCGTTTCTTTTAATACGATGCCGGATTCTGTTTGGTAGTAGTCTTTGCGAATATGTAGTGCAACTGCAATTTCTTCTAGCGCTACGTTTCCAGCTCGTTCACCAATTCCGTTGATCGTACCTTCTACTTGTGTTGCACCATTTTCAATCGCTGCAAGTGTATTTGCTGTTGCTAAGCCTAAATCATCATGACAATGAGCAGAAAGCTTCACTTTTTCAATGCCAGTGACATTTTCAGATAAGTATTTAAATAAAGCGCCATATTCAATAGGTGTTGCATACCCTACTGTATCTGGAATATTAATCGTTGTAGCTCCTGCTTTAATCACTTCATTAATAATGCGTACAAGAAACTCTTTATCCGAGCGAGTCGCATCTTCTGCAGACCATTGTACGAGTGGAAAATATTTTCTTGCCAGTTTCACGGATTCCACAGCAAGTTCAATTACTTGTTCTGGTGTTTTATTCAACTTTGTTTGCATATGAATTGGGGATGTTGCGATAAATGTGTGAAGATGTGGTTGCACTCCACCTTTCAATGCCCCCCAAGCTGCTTCAATATCACCTTTAATCGTCCGAGCAAGCCCCGTCACAACTGAGTTTTTCACCGTATCGGCAATTAGTTTAACCGCTTCAAAGTCCCCAGGGGATGAAGCAGGAAAACCTGCTTCAATTATGGAAACTCCGTACTTTTCAAGCTGACGAGCGATTTCTAATTTTTCTTGCGTGTTAAGATTGATCCCTGCGGATTGTTCCCCATCACGAAGCGTTGTATCAAAAATGTCAATTTTGCGCACTCGTCACCACTTCTTTCTTCACTTGTTTTTTCCCTTCATTGATGAATGGCATCATTTCACGAAGTTTTGCACCTACAACCTCAATTTGGTGTTCGGATTCTGCTTTTTTGATCGCGTTATATTTTGGACGATTTGTTTCGTTTTCTTCGATCCATTCTTTTGCAAACTTACCGCTTTGGATATCTGTTAATACGTCTTTCATACGATCTTTTACAGAAGCATCAATGATACGTGGTCCTGATACGAAATCTCCCCACTCAGCTGTATCCGAGATAGAAGAACGCATTGTAGCCATTCCACCTTCGTACATTAAGTCAACGATCAGTTTTAGTTCATGCAATGTTTCGAAGTATGCAAGCTCTGGTTGGTATCCTGCTTCTACAAGCGTTTCAAAACCAGCTTTTACGATTGCAGTTGTACTACCGCAAAGTACCGCTTGTTCTCCGAATAGATCTGTTTCTGTTTCTTCTTTAAATGTAGTTTCAAGTACACCAGCGCGAGCTGCTCCAATTCCTTTTGCATAAGCTAAAGCTGTTTCTTTTGCGTTACCAGTAGCATCTTGATATACAGCGAATAATCCTGGTACTCCTGCTCCCGCTTCAAACGTTCTACGTACTAAGTGACCTGGTCCTTTTGGTGCAACTAGGAATACGTCCACATCAGCTGGAGGTACGATTTGATCGAAATGTACGTTAAATCCGTGAGCGAATACTAATGATTTTCCTGCAGTTAATGCTGGTGCGATTTCTGCTTCGTATACCGCTTTTTGTCTTTCATCTGGTAATAAAATCATGATAACGTCTGCTTTTTCAGCCGCTTCTTTAACAGAATATACTTCTAATCCATCTTCTTTTGCTTGATCAAAAGATTTCCCTGCACGAATACCTACTACTACGTTAAAACCTGAATCCTTTAAGTTTTGTGCGTGTGCATGACCTTGTGATCCGTACCCGATGATTGCGATTGTTTTGTCCTGTAATAGTCCTTCGTTGATATCTCCGTTATAATACATTTTAGCCATTGTTATTTCCTCCTCAGGATTGTTTTTTAATTTATATTAGAGTGTTTAACTTTGTTACTGGATTTTAGTGTTGCTTTGTGTCTAGCTTCAGACGCCAGCTGCTCGAGGTCAAATGCCAGTTTTCTGCGGTGGCTGAAGAACTGCCTCCTCAAAAACTGTCATTTGCTTGTCGCAGCTAAACGGCGTCTTCCGCATTTCTAATTTACAAAATAGATAATTGCGGCGTATGGACTTTTTGAGTTTCCCTTACAAATGCCGTAACACCCGTTCTTGTTAAATCTTTAATGCCGTATGGTTTGAGCAAATCAATAAATGCATCAATTTTTTCCGGATTACCTGTTACTTGGTATGTCACGACGTTTTTGCCAGTGTCGATTGTTGCAGCTCGGAAAGGTTCTACAATACTATTAATCTCTGCTCTTACGGTTGGTGGTGCGACTACTTTCACAAGTGCGAGTTCTCGAACGACAATCGATTTTTCTGTAATATCGTTTACTTTCAGTACATCTACTTGTTTTTGTAGTTGTTTTAAAAGTTGCTCTAGTTTTTGTTCGTCTTCTACATTTACGACAAACGTCATTTTGGAAATTTGCGGTTGTTCTGTATGACCTACTGTGATGCTTTCGATATTGAACTGACGTTTCATGAGAAGGCCAGTTACGCGGTTTAAAACGCCGCTTTGGTTAATCACGGTTACTGTAATGATGCGTTTCATTCTGGCTTCACTCCAATCATTTCGTGTAGTGCCGTACCTGGTACAACCATTGGGTATACTTTTTCTTTTTGAACTACTCTGCAATCGATTAATACCGGTTCATCGGATGCTAATGCTTCTTTTAATTGGGCTTTTGCATCCTCGTACGTTTCGATTTTGTATCCTTTTATATCGTAAGCTGCCGCTAGTTTCACAAAGTCTGGTTGAACAGGTATTAGAGAATGCGAGTAACGCTCACCGTGGAACGTTTCTTGCCACTGGCGAACCATTCCAAGTGCTTGGTTGTTCAAAATAACTATTTTCACTGGAATGCGCATTTCTTGAAGGAGCGACAATTCCTGCAGCGTCATTTGGAAACCAGCATCTCCCACAATGGAAACTACTTTTGCTTCTGGCTTCGCAAGCTGTGCGCCAATTGCTGCTGGGAAACCAAAGCCCATTGTTCCTAGACCACCAGACGTTACCCAGTTATGTGGGTGATTAAATTTATAGTATTGTGCTGCCCACATTTGATGCTGTCCTACGTCAGTTGTAACAACTGCATCTCCGTTTGTATATTCGTGAATAAGTTCTACGACTTGCTGTGGTAGCAGACCTTTTTCTTCACTTGCTTCATAAAATAACGGATATTCCTCTTGATTGATCTGTAAGCTTTCCAACCATGCTGCCGTATTGCCATTTGGAGCATTTTGTTCTAGAAGCGCGAGTAATGCTTCTTTTGCATCTGCGACAATCGGAATTTCGGTTGGTACATTTTTTCCGATTTCTGCAGGATCTATATCGACATGAATCACTTTTGCATTAGGTGCAAAGTGAGCTAAGTTTCCGGTTAAACGATCATCAAATCTTGCTCCAACATTAATAAGTAAGTCACAGGTTTGAATCGCCATATTTGCTGTGTATGTGCCGTGCATTCCCGCCATCCCGATAAATAGTGGATGATTTCCTTCAATCGTTCCTAAACCGAGTAAAGTGTTCGTTACAGGAATTTGATATTTCTCAGCTAGCTTTACCAATTGATCGGATGCTTTGGCGAATAATACCCCCGCACCAGCTAAGATTAGCGGTTGTTTTGCCGTTGAAATAGCATTTGCCGCTTTTTGAATTTGTAAAAAGTTCGGTGTTGTCGTCGGTTGATATCCTGGAAGATTTACTTCCCCTGTTGTTTCATCAGTTGGACTAAAAATCCCTGTTGCCATGTTTTTCGGAATATCTACGACGACTGGTCCTGGACGACCTGTGGAAGCAATATGAAAAGCTTCGTTTACTATTCTTGGTAAATCCGCTACATCTTTTACTTGGTAATTATGTTTTGTAATTGGTTGTGTAATACTGATGATGTCCGCCTCTTGGAAAGCATCTGTTCCAATAACCGTTGTTGCAACTTGCCCTGTAAAAACAACGAGTGGAATCGAATCCATCATTGCATCCGCAATCCCTGTGACAACATTTGTTGCTCCCGGGCCACTTGTTGCAATGACTACTCCTACTTTTCCAGAAACTCGTGCATATCCTTCCGCTGCATGGATTGCTCCTTGCTCATGACGCGCTAAAATATGTCTAATCGGGTTTTTGTGTAGCGCATCATAAATCGGTAATACGGCTCCACCTGGATAACCAAAAACTACTTCAACTTGGTGCTTTTTTAACGTTTCAATTAAAACATCTGCACCATCCAATTGCTTCGGAGCTACCGAGGCTTCGGGCTCTTCATACATTTGTTCTGTTTCTTCAACAGTCATCTTCATCATAATTTCCTCCTTTTGATCAAATCGTCCAGTGTCAAAGAAAAGCGTAAGGCGCCCGCTTTGCCGCGACGAGCGAATGGCGATTTCCGAGGAGGCAGCTCCTCAGCCACCGCAGGAACGCTCTTCTGCGACGAGCTCGCGCAGGAGCAAATTGACATTCGACCTCGAGCGGCAGGCGCCTGGAGTCTAGACAGTAAATGAATAGACAAGTCTTACTTTCTTACATGTTATTTATAAAAAAGAAAAGAATTTCACCCCACACAAAAAAACTATCGTTCTTTTGTATAGGGATGAAATTCTTTTCATGGTACCACCCTAGTTCGCAGCGCAACCGCTACCTCGCAGACAACCGACCAAAACAGCCAACTGTCCATTTTTAACGAGAGTAGTCAGTAGTACTACACCCGGAAGTATCTAGTAGGTTTCCCATTCAACACTTCACTCCGAGGGGATGTCGCTAAAGGTTGTATTGCCGGCTCCCAGCTCTACCGGCTCTCTGTAAATACAAGGTTCCCTTAACTTTTGCCTCATCATAGATTTCTATTATTATCTTCTTAGATTTTCATAACTCCGCCTGTACTAGCAGATGTTACAAGCTTCGAATATCTTGCTAAATAACCTTTTTTAATCTTCGGTTCAAATGGTTGAAGTTTAGCTCTTCTACTTGCTAATTCTTCTTCACTAACCTGCAACTCTATTGTTCTATTAGTCAAATCAATTACGATAATATCGTCATCTTCGACTAATGCGATTGGTCCACCATCAGCTGCTTCTGGAGAAATATGTCCAATGGAAATTCCTCTTGATGCACCTGAAAATCTACCGTCTGTTATGAGTGCCACTTTCGTTCCTAATCCACGACCTTGAATCGCTGAAGTTGGAGCGAGCATTTCTGGCATTCCTGGTCCGCCTCTTGGGCCTTCGTAGCGAATAACTACTACATGGCCTTCTTTAACCGTACCGTTATCAATTGCTTCTTGGGAAGCTTCCTGAGAATCAAAGACAATTGCTTTTCCAGTAAACTCTTTTATTGAAGGATCTACTGCGCCGACTTTAATAACTCCGCCTTCTGGTGCGATATTCCCGAATAAGACGGATAAGCCACCTACAGGACTATATGGATTTTCTTTTCGACGTATGACTTGATCATTTGTAATCTTAGAATCTTTTACATTTTCATAGAGTGATTTACCTGTAATCGTCATACGATCCGGATGAACCGCTCCTGGAATTTCGCAAAGTTCTTTTATAATGGCACTAACTCCTCCTGCAAGATGAACATCATGCATCGAGTAATCAGAAGCTGGCATAATCTTCGATAAATAAGGAACACGCTTCGCTACTTCATTAATCTCTTTCACGTCGTATTCGATTTCTGCTTCATGAGCGATAGCTAATGTATGTAGTACTGTATTTGTAGAACCACCCATCGCCATGTCTAGTGCGAATGCATCGTCTATTGTTTCTTTCGTAACTAAATCACGCGGTTTAATATCTTCTTTTACCATTCTTACAAGATGTTGTGCCGCTTCTTTAATAAGGCGATGACGTTCGTCGGATGTAGCAACAATCGTTCCATTACCCGGTGGTGTCAACCCTAGCATTTCCATTAAAGAGTTCATTGAGTTTGCTGTGAACATCCCTGAACATGAACCACATGTTGGACATGCATTTTGTTCGATGTCTAGTAGTTGTTCTGCTGTCATTCCACCTGATTTATAAGAACCAACACCTTCAAAAACGGAAGTAAGTGAAAGTTGTTTGCCGTCAGCTGAAGTACCAGCTTCCATCGGACCACCTGATACAAAAACAGATGGGACATTCGTTCTTACTGCTGCCATTAACATTCCTGGAGTGATCTTGTCACAGTTTGGAATGTAAAACACACCATCGAACCAGTGGGCATTAATAACAGTTTCCGCTGAATCTGCAATCAGTTCACGACTCGGAAGTGAATATCTCATCCCGATGTGTCCCATTGCAATCCCATCATCTACACCAATCGTGTTAAACTCAAATGGAATTCCACCAGCTTCACGTATTGCTTCTTTAACGACCTCTGCAAATTTATTCAAATGCATATGGCCTGGAATAATATCAATATAGGAGTTACAAACGCCAATAAACGGCTTATCTAAATCTTTTGTTTTGACCCCAGTTGCATAAAGTAAACTTCTGTGCGGGGCACGGTCTACACCTTTTTTAATCATGTCACTTCTCAATTTTAATCGCTCCTATACTTACCGCTTATCTAGCGTTTAGCTTTGCAGCTTTAGACTATTTATAGTCTTCTTTAGTTTGTGAATTTTCTCACAATATTTAATATATTGTAGTTATCATATCGCCTTTAAAATGCCCCGTCAACACCCTTTTTTAAAATAATCTGTTAGTTTGGAATATTCATATACTATGTAATCGTTTACATTTGCGATATATCGCACTTTACACGCTTGAAAAATAATTGTGAATTTTTTGTTCAAAATAAAAAACCTCTCCACTTCTGTGGTGAGAAAGGTTCTCAAAGGCATATTCTGTCTACGTTTAATGAAATATTGGGATACAATTCGGAGTCATGTGGGGTGGCATTATTTTCTATTAACTAACAAAATTAAGCTAAGGGAAACCATTTTATAGATGAAAGCAACTAGTTCTGCATCGTGAGCAATTAATTTTGAACTGAGGACAACAACTGTATTAATACGCAAAGAAAAAACCTTCCCGTAGACCTGGGAAGGCAAGTATTTACCATAGATTCGGCTTGGCTACCATGAACCAAAGCATTATAAGTAACAATAAAATATAGAGCCACACAGAGCGACGTAATTTTAAAACAAGCGTATTCAAATCAATCTTCTCATCTCGAAACAATCGAATATTCGGCTTAAACGCTCGCGCTAGAAAAACAATCGAACTTACCATTACAACAATCGTCATAATGACCCATGACGTCGACCACGGCCAATTTCCTTGCCACATAAGCAAAATCCCAGATACAACAAGCACATGCCCAGCATGCTTTACAATCCGTATAGCAGCTTGGAACACCTCTAAATGTGAATCTAACAACTCTCTATTTTGGAGTTTCATCCTATTTAATAACGGAAAAAGTACAAAGAACGGACCAATAGATAAAATTGCGCTTAATACATGTGTAAATACTATAAATTTATACATAAAATAATCACCTAAGTATATTATACGGTATTGTGTCGGAGAAGGTTGTGTCTAGTTGAGGAAGATTTTGTGGTATAGGGGGAGGTTCGCTTACGCGCAACAGAGAATAAGTTTCTCTCAACAATCTAGTGCTTACTCGCAATATTTGGAGTCAGTTTAAAAATTGGACATGTTCAAATACGAACTTCATACTAACAGAAAATAAAGAGAGCGTGTCTTTGACTGCAGTTCAAACTAGAGAACTGTGCGAATAGTTAGCGAAGTTGAAAGTGGAAGAAGAGCTGCAAGAGGAAAGTGAAATCATAAAAAAGGTCATGCATGTCTTCGTCCAAGGTCACACATGTTATTTAAGCTCATGTAGGGACATCAAAATGAATATATATCGCGTGGTGAAGTTGTAGAGGATTCTTCCGTGGATATTACAAAAGTATTAAAGGCAAAAGCGAGACCAGATACTCGGGGAAATAAAAAAAAATCAACCTGTGTTATAGAGGGTTGAATTTTTACTTCTAGATACACAAGTACCCAGAACTATTATTATTTTACTATGCTATAGGAGCTGGAACTCCCGCTTCTTAGAGATAAAAGACTAATTAGTGAAAATCCCTAATATTCCCTAGAGAAATTAAACATATACGTATTTGATTGCACATATACATAATAAAAGGGCTATCTCTATCATTTTACGCCCTAAAAAACTGCACCATTTATGGAGGTGAATACAAATGACAACATACGAATTGCTAAGCTTACTCATTCAACTATCTGGCGGTTGGATTGCTTTTATGTCGGTGGCGTTGTCAGTTATCTTTTTCTTATCAAGAAAGAAGTAACCGCCCCCATCGGCAGGAGTGTGGACAATTACTTCTTTCTTCTTTAGCCAAAAGCTTTTTCTGCCCAACTAATTACGTCGTCGTACGATGCACAAAATCGACCATGATTTTGTCTAGCAGTCTACCATTTAGGACTGAGTGCTGAAACACTCAGCCCTTTTTTATTGTATGTTAGGTTTATAATTATATGATGAATTGTTGTTTGAAGTGTAATACGATATCACTAAATTCATTAAGAAACCTAGATTTCTTTATACTTCGTTATTGTGAAACAATAAAGCTTGCGCATAGGACTTACTACAACTCCATATGTGAGTAACTTTTATCTATAGTATGCAACAAGCACCAATAATAGAAACAATACTTTTAGTATTTTCCTAGAATCAGTAAAATGTGCTCAAAAAAGTATTTATTTTTAGAAATCTGAAGAGAATGGAATTTTAGTAGTTATCTAGATCACTGTGATTTATTAAACCTGAAATGATATCATGGAGTGATTTCGAACAAAGGTTTGACATAGGGATCTGCCGCAATATGTTCTGGGAAAATAAAACCCATTGGATCGCGTGAAAGCTCTATTTCCAATTGCTTGTAGCATTCGTCTACGAATTCAGAGCACATATATTCAAAATCCTCCGTATGTCTTACGATTCCTAAACTTATGCGTGCAACAATCTTGGCTATCTCGTCTTTGTCATAATTTCGATTAAGCAAATCAATCGCTTTTCCACACATACTTTTTATTTTTTCTTTATCAAAATCAGAACTATCAACAACTTCATGTCGGGCTACATACATTTCTCCATTATACTTTTCCTTACTATTTTCATAATTGTAAAGATAATGTGATAATGGGACCACCCTGACACCGTCGTCTTCTACACTTTCCAATACAAGTACACGCTCATTCCAATAGACTAACAAGGCTACATGACTGAATACAGAGTTTGATAGTTTTTTTATCATCTCACTGACTAAATAGCGTCCGCTACAAAAAAGAATATCTCCTGTTTTTATTTTGCTTTTTGCTAGTTGATAGGAAATCTGGTTTATTCCATTAAATTTACTAGTCCCCATTTATAATCGCTCCTCAAATCAATGTTATCTACCTATATTAAGGGTTAGTTGGCCCAGTGGTAGAGCCGCTACCACTAGGGGAACAATAGCTAAATTTTAATGTTCAAATTTCAGAGTTTTATATCCTCGGGTGCATCAATGACATATCCTATTATCGATTCTAATTGATTGATAGGATCGTAATTACGTAAATCTTCAAAATCAAGACCTGTAGTCTCCTCAATTTTTGAAATGGGCACTTGGTACGTTTTATATTCACCGTAAGCAAATTCCAAATCCTCAATAAGATTTTTTTGAGTCTGCAAATAAGCAGTTGCAGAGAGGTTTCCATCTTTCTTAACAATGACTGCTATTTTCCAAAATTCTGCCGGTATCTGAACGCCTCTGTAAATAATGTCATCCATCCTAAAAACTGGTCCAGTAAACACCGTTACTTTAAGATTCGAGTTTTCGGCATTATCTAAAATATAATTCTCCAGATCCAACCAGGTTTTTTGATTCAACTTACTTTGCTGAGGAGCACAATTGGTAAAGTGGAACGTATCCTTATTTGCCCTTTCCGCCGAATCTCCCCAAACAGGATCAAGCCGGCGGACAAGATGTCCCCGATCAAGCGGATTATTTTTATATAATTCAGGACCGCACTGGTACTCTATTTCGATGCGAGAATCGAGATACCATTTGTCATTACGGCCAATCTTCATCAACTGATTGCCGTCAATATTAACCACCGTATAATATGCTAAACGGCGTGATTTGCTCATGACAATTGAAAAATGCGTATAATGGAGCACATTGCTTCCGTCTTTTAACTGGGCAACATCCTGTTCAAGATCAGATCTGAACATCGGATGAGGAACTTCATAATCGTCACCAAGAAATTGAGTGTCATAGCCGGTCGAACCTTCATACCATGAATCGCTTAACTCCTCAACTACCATCTCCTCAGAAGTAGGACCTTGGACTTTCCACCCCTTCACAATGTCATTTATTAATAACTTTTGATCTTCACCCAAGTTGGCGCTTTGCTCCACGACAAACTGGATAATACTGCTTATGCGAATCCCTTCATTGGCAATAAATTTAGCCGCATCCTTTGGATCTGGAACGCCTGCATGGTGGAGACAGATTACGATCCATTCGTCATTATATACAGGTGATCCAGAGGATCCAGGCATGGTATCTGTGGAGTAATGAATATAGTCGTCAAATACATCCATAATTTGATTTTCTCTAATCGCAACAGCTTTAGGGGCCCCTGAAGGATGTTGAATAATTGATACATATTCACCAACCAACCCTTTTCCAGTTTGCGGAATGAGGGGTAAGAACCCAAAATCACTTACTTTGGTGCCATCAGCAGACATATCCTCTATCGCGACTAATGTGAAATCAAGCTTCTGATCCGTTATAAATAAACGCTCAGGTGTTAAACGGAAGGTTTTCATCGGACGTTCTTTTAAGTCAAGATCAACTTCATAGTTGAATTGTGCGCGACTAAACTGAGCCGTATCGTAGTTCTCCAAAACATGATTATTTGTAAGCAATAACGAAGGTGATACAAGAAAACCTGTAGCATGTCCGAGAACCCTGCCTATTCGATCTCGAATTTCGATTCTACAAACTGGTCTAGCTGCTTGCAGACCTGCTTCAAGATAAGAGATAGGAAATAGATCATCTTGACCAATAATACGCTCCATAGCAAGTCCATCACGTGGATCTATAATCGCTTTACGAAGTGTAACTCGCTCAGGCGTATCTACTTCCAAGGGATTTTTAATTTGCAGTTCACTAGCAATTCGTTCACGTTCACTAGAACGTGCGATGTAACGCTTTAATGCTTGTTGTTGTTGCAAATCTACAAGACTCATATTATAGCTTTGAAACTTATCAAGTCGTTTAATAGACATGTTTATCCTCCTTAAATTATAAAATTGAAGTACATTATTTTATTTTGACTATTCTAACATTTCAGTGATTTCATTGGAAGTTACTTTTTACGGGTATTATAATAGATTTTTAGTCCAAAGACTCAATAGCTATTTAACGGTTACTCGCAACATGTAACATGCACTACTTTTAGAAATATTTCTTTATATTTCTGAACTTTAATAGTGAATAAGCGCTAAATAGGATACCTCTCAAATAAGTCTTCTGAATCTATTATTCAAATTAATTAATATTGATTTGACGGAATAATCAGATAATGATAAGATTTATTTTACAGTAAACTAGCACTTCTAATAGAAACAAAGCTATTAGTAGATTCCCCATAACAGTAAGTTGATGATAAAAGTTTTTGAATTTGAATAGGTTTCCAATAATACTTTGAGGAGGTATAAAATGGATAATTTTGTTCATGTAATTCCATATGAAGTGATTGTACAAATGACGGAGACCAACGAAATTCCTACAGGCGTAGAATTAATTCAAGCACCCAAGATCTGGGACAAAACAAAAGGAAAAGATATTACGGTAGCTGTCCTGGATACAGGATGCGATTGTAGTCATCCCGATTTACAAGAACGGATTATAGGCGGTCGTAACTTTACGGACGATGATGAAAGCAATCCCGATATATTCCTCGATTACAATGGACATGGCACTCACGTTGCCGGAACGATTGCTGCACAGAAGAACGACAAAGGTGTAGTCGGAGTAGCTCCTGAATCAAATTTACTTATTATAAAGGTATTGAATAAAAAAGGCTCGGGACAATATGAGTGGATTATCAATGGAATCAATTATGCCATTGAACAAAAGCGGATATTATCTCCATGTCGCTAGGCGGTCCAAATAATATGCCTGAACTTCATGAAGCGATTAAAAAGGCTATCAGTAACAATATCCTTGTAGTTTGTGCTGCTGGAAATGAGGGTGACGGCGACGATTCAACCGATGAATTCGCCTATCCAGGCTGTTATAACGAAGTCATTAGTGTAGGTGCAATAAACCTTGAGCGTCGCTCTTCCGATTTTACCAATTCTCATAATGAAATCGATTTAGTTGCTCCGGGAGAAAAGATCCTCTCTACGTATTTAAAAGGCAAGTATGCAACATTAAGCGGAACTTCAATGGCTGCACCTCATGCCTCTGGGGCACTTGCTCTCATAAAAAGCTTGGTCAACCACAATTTCGGTCGGGAACTATCAGAGCCTGAGCTCTATGCTCAGCTAATTAAAAGGACGATTCCACTAGGTTTCTCGTCCAAGCTTGAAGGTAACGGCCTCGTTTATTTGACGGTAATCGAACATTTGAGCGGTGTATTTGAGAAGGAGAGTAAAGAGTTGGTTTTGAGTTCACAATAATTACGATTAAAAGTGGCGGGACTTCCTATTTTTCGGACATTTATAATCATAAAACGCGGTCCGAAGATTTCACGGAACGCGTTTTATTGTTTTTGATAAATTTGAACTTTTTATGTGTAACCTAGAGCCCGTTTCTCGCAATATTCTCAAGAACCGCAAGATAGACTGACTGAATCGCAAGATCATAGCTTAAAATCGCAAAATACTCGCCCCAACTCGCTAGGTAGCAACCCAGAATAGCAAGATCCCCCCTCCGAATCGCAAGATACTCTTCTTCCATATAAAAAAGCGACCCCAATTTCTCGGAGTCGCTACTAAACTATCTATCAAATTTTAAAATGGCTTACTTCTGATTGAAGTGTTTCTGCTAGATCTGCTAATGTTTGCGCATTAGCTGTAATTTCTTCATTGGCTGCAAGCTGTTCTTCTGTAGCCGCACTTGTGTCGTTTGCACCGTCTGCAGCTATAGATGCTAGCTGCTGAACCTGTTGCACACTTTCTGTTACGGACTCAGTCATCGCGTGAATTTGCTCAATTGCTGCGGAAACAGATTCTACTTTAAACACTACAGCTCCCACACCGCTTTCAATTTCTTTGAATACTTGGATGGATTCTGTTGTTTTTAATAGACCTTCTTCTACTTTTGAGCCGCCTGTCGTAATTGCTTTTACAGCTTCACCGGATGCTGATTGGATTAGTTGAACCATTGATCCAATTTCGGATGCAGAGTTTTTCGATTGCTCCGCAAGTTTGCGTACTTCTTCCGCTACTACTGCAAACCCTTTTCCATATTCTCCAGCACGCGCTGCTTCAATTGCCGCATTTAAGGCAAGCAAATTCGTTTGCTCCGAAATATCTGTAATAAGGGATGTGATAGATTGGATTTCACCGGAATGTTTCGCCATACTTTTCATAATTTCTGTTGTTTCATTAAATGTCGTATGTATTTTTTCCATTTGACCAGCTACATCTGTAACAACGGAAGATCCTTTTGTTATAAGGTTCTGTACGCCATCCGTCGATTGCAACATTTCTTCGTTGTTTTTGGCAATTTGACCAATACCTTCTTGTAATTCTACGATCGATTTCACCGAAGATTCCATATGACTCATTTGCTCTTCACTTGCAAGCATTTGTCCTTCTGCTGATTTTGCGACCATTTGAGTGGAAGCTAAACTTTCTTCTGAACTTGCAGATAGTTCTTCTGCGTTAGCGGCAAGTTGCATCGAAGAGTCTCGGACATTAGAAACAATATTTCTAAGATCGGTAATCATCTTATTAAATGCAACAGCCATTTCGCCAACTTCATCTTTATTTTTAATCTTAATAGTTTCAACTACCAAGTTACCATCAGCTATATCTGCAAGACCTGCAGTAACCTTTGTAATTGGTTTGGAAATGCTTCTACTGATGAAATGAGAAACGAGTACACCAATAATAATGCTTGAGATAGTTAGTATCATTGTGACTATATTTGTAAGTTTTACATACTCATCTAGATTTTTTTGTGCCTGATCCACGTGTGCTTGTTGTATTTGTTCTAATTGTGCCAATGTATCCAATATAGTTTTGTTAAGTTCCTGAGAATTTGCTGCATATTGAGCAAACATACCATTTTTTCGTTTCAAATCAATTATTTTATTATTCGATTCAAATAATTTAACTGTATCGTTTTTAAGATCTTCCATTAATTTTAATGAAGCTTGATCATCAGCTAAGCCATCTATCAATTCCTGTGCAACTTCAGATCCTTCTTTCATTTGTCCATCTAATTTCTGAATGGAATCTTCCTTGCCGAACATAACAAATTCTAAAACAGAGCTTGACATATCCTTTTGAATAATTTCAATTTTTTCTAAAAGATCTACTCTTCTCATATCTTCGTCAATAATTGTTTTATATCTATCCGTAATATCAATAGTTGAGAAGATAGATAAAGCACTTGCAATTATTAATAGGAGCAATACCGCCAAAAATCCAAACCACATCTTTCTACTAATCGTAAATTTCATCCTATGACTCCCTTTTTTCCTATAAACTTATTTTATATATTAATTACTTAGTAACTATACTATTATACATTCGGAAAGGTATTTTGTCATATTCCATAATCATAAAAATGGCCTTAAATCGAATTCTCGACTTAAAGCCATTGATATTTCTTTGTTAGATTTTAAAATGGCTAACAGTACTTTGAAGCGCTTCCGCAAGGTCTGCTAATGTTTGAGCATTGGAGGTAATTTCTTCGTTGGCAGCTAATTGTTCCTCCGTTGCAGCGCTTGTATCATTTGCCCCATCTGCAGCACGTGCTGCCAAACGTTGTACTTCAAGTGAGCCTTCTGACACAGATTCCGTCATCGCTTGAATTTGCTCAATAGCTGCAGAAACTGATTCAATTTTAGAACCAACCACTCCGACCGCTGTTTCGATTTCATTGAATACATCAAGTGAATCATTCGTTTTAGCAAGACCATCTGCCACTTTGTCTCCACCAATCATAATCGCTTTCACTGCATCATCCGAGGCAGTTTGAATGATGTGGATCATCTTTTCAATTTCAAAGGCAGAGTTTTTAGACTGCTCTGCAAGTTTTCGAACTTCTTCTGCTACTACTGCGAAGCCTTTACCATACTCACCGGCACGTGCTGCTTCAATAGCCGCATTTAACGCCAACAAATTCGTCTGCTCAGAAATATCCGTTATAAGTGCGGTAATGGACTGAATTTCATCTGAATGCTTCGCCATATTATGCATAATTATCGTTGTATCTTTGAAAGTGGAATGGATCGTATCCATTTGAACAGCAACATCTGAAACTACAGCTGAACCTTTTTTCACTAATTTAGTCACATCATCCGCAGCTTGCAGCATTTCTCCATTATCAACTGAAATCTGTCCGATTCCCTGTGCTAATTCATTCATGGAGTTAACAGAGGTGTCCATATGGCGTACTTGCTGTTCACTTGTCGCCATCTGTGATTCTGCAGATTGGGCAACCATTTGGGACGAAGCTAAACTCTCTTCGGCACTTGCTGAAAGTTCTTCCGCATTTGCAGCAAGCTGCATTGAAGAATCGCGAACATTTGAAACAATTTCACGAAGATCTACAGACATCGCGTTAAAGGCAATCGCCATCTCTCCAACTTCATCTTTATTTTTAATGTGAATAGGCTCAACAGTTAAATTGCCTACTGCGATTTCCGACAAACCGGCCGTAACGCGCTTAATCGGTCTTGAAATACTTCGACTGATAAAATAAGCTAATATGATTCCTAATAATACTGCTGTTACCGTAATTAAACCAGCAAATATTTTAGCCCCTCGCTCATAATTTGTTATTTCCACCCGCATGCTTTCCATATCATTTTGGAAAAACTGTTCCATTTCCTCTAGGATACTTATCATACTCTCACTAATCGACTTTGCTTCCGTAGAAAGCTTACTAACCTCCACGGTATTATTATTCATCTTCGCCGCAATAATTTCTTCATTATTTTTAGCATAAAGCATCATTTTTTTATCAAAATCATTTGACAGCTCAAGCATTTCGGGAGAAAAAAGAATACCTTTTAATTGTTGCGCGAGCTCTGTTGTTAATACATGATTTTCAGATATGCTTTTCTTCGATGCATCTGTATTAGATAGTAAATAATCCATTACACTTCTAGTAGTGTCCTTTTGAGCCATTTCTATATCTTTCACAAGATTCACTTTCACAGCCTGGTCATCTAATAGAAATTGATATTTACTACTCGTATTCATCATCGCCATAATGGTAAGCACAGCAACGACAATTAGTAAAAATAAAATAGCAGAAAAACCAAGCCACATCTTTTTCCCAATCGATATTTTCATAGGAAATCTCCCTCCAACTAATCCGCTACTAATTCACGCTTACCGCATGAAAACGTTTAAAGGAAACAAAATGCTCTTTCCAATAAACATTACTTAACTTTGTAATCTCAACGCCTTTTGAACCCGCATGTATAAACTCATCGTTGCCTATGTAAATGCCCATATGAGAGATTCCCTCTTTATATGTATTTTCGAAAAATACTAAGTCCCCAATTACAGGAGTCGAAACAGGTGCACTTTGAGTAAAATAACTTTCACTGCTTTGTCTTGTTATATTCAGACCTGCTTGTGTATGTACAAAATAAATAAATCCGCTACAATCAAATCCAGCAATTGTATTTCCTGCATACAAATACGGAGTGCCTTCCAATAATTTAGCAAAATCTACTAGCGTACTGTAAACAGCTTGTCCACTCGTAGAAAGAGCTTTTGCTTCCCCTTCTACAGGTGTAGGAGAAGTAATCAGTGTTTCTGCCTTAACTTGCGCTGGTTGTACAACCTTTTCTGTTGTTACTTGCGTTACAGGTTTCGTTGCTACGACCGGTTGTGTCACTTTTGACGTTGTCTTTGCTGCTACCGGCTTTTTTACTACCAATTTCTGCTTTACATAAATATTCTCTTTTGTGAGCTTATTCCACGTTTGCAAGTCTTTCACGGAAACTTTATTTGCTTTTGCAATTTTCGTTAAAGTATCCCCTTTTTTCACTTCATACAAGCCAGTAGTGCTTGCAGAGGCTATAGATGTAAATGAAAATAAAAGAACCGTTACTAAAAGCACCTTTTTAAACATATAAACTCTCCTCCTATTAGACTATTAATTTTATCATAGCATTAATTTGCTATTTTCACACTATTAATTTTGAAAAGATATTTCCTGGGAAATGAGCGTTTTAAAAGCTCCAAGAATGGTTATCTTCTTGGAGCTTTTACTATTAACTTATGTGACATATTATTTTTTCTTATCGTAAAAGGTGCCATCTCGATATACTTGATTATAAGGATCCATATAGGCATTTACGGACACTTTTTTCTTTTGCTGCTCGGATATATCTAGACGTATATCTTTCAGATAAACTTTGAGCTTCGCTTGAAGTGTTTTTTCTAAAGGAAGTAGCTCTTCTCCGAACGTTTGTTCCTCATTCGAAAACGGGGCTTGAATAGTAGGTTGCAATTTATCCCGTTCAGTCAAAAGTTTATCAACTTGTTCGATTACCGCATCTCGCTTATCTTCTCCTCGTACGTCTAATATCCTAGTTAAAAGCTCTGTAACCCTTTTCCAGTCTTTTAAACTATCTCGAATCATACTTCACCTGTTTGACCATATTGTTTTTGGCGATTAATTTGAATGACTTGTTTCCACGTATCACGGAACTCAGTCGTATATCCAATCACTTCGTCTACCTTAGCGGTATCATTTTGAATATTAGCCTCTACTAATCGATTAATCATATATTCATATAAAGAAGCCATCGATGCAGAAACAGCAACCGACATATCTAACGTGATCATCAATTCACGTAGAATATTTTGTGCTTTTTGGATATTCGTATTTTTTAGTTCAATGTCTTTTGTTTCGATTCCTTTTTTCGCTTGGTTCAAAAACTTCAAGCAACCATTATACAACATTAGTGTCAATTCACCCGGTGTCGATTGGGTTACACTATTTTGTTGATATGCTTTATATGGATTATTTACAGCCATATTTTACACTCCTCATTTTTTAACACTTTTTAACTTAATTATTGCCCACCAAATGCATTCATTAGATAAGATGATTGGTTATTTGCTCGTAAGATCGCTGATTCCATTGCAGAGAATTGTTTGTAATAGCGCGTTTCGATTAACTGAAGACGATCTTCAAAACGTGAAATTTGATCTTCAAAACCTTTTAATGTACGGCCAAGTGAAAACGTAGTATTTACTGCTGTATCCGTACCGGCCTTTTCAATCACTTTTTTACGCGTATCATCTAAAGTAGCAACTAATCTCCTTGCCAACCCTTTATCCGCATCTGTAGGACCATCAGCGGCAAAAAGTTCATAAACTTGATTAGGATCATCCGAAATTGCTTTACGTAATTTCGTTTCATCAATTACTAATTTACCGTTTTCCATATAATTGTTAGAAGTAGTGATACCTATCTCACTTAATCTATCGGCACCAAGAACCCCGCCAACAGCTGCATTTAATGCAGAACGCATTTGACTTAATGCACTGGAAATAACACTATCATTCCGAAGTGTCCCACTCTTCGCTTTTTCTTCCCAAAGTTCGATTTCTTTCTCCTTCATATCTGTTTTTTGCTCAGTAGAAAGAGGTTGGAAATCTCTATATTTTTTTTCACGAATTTCGCCGTTTAAGTTTTCGATTAACTTGTTATATTCATCTACGAATTTTACTACAGATTCTAAAATTTTATCAGTATCAGGAGCTGAACTAAACGTAATGTCTGACTCGCTTGCTTTTTTCAGTGAAACTTCGAATCCATTGATTTGGAAAGTGTTGGACTGACGTTGTGTCTCTAAACCATTGTATACAAAAATGGCATTCTTACCTTCTGTCGCAACAGCTCCAGAAACTTTCAAAAAGTTATTAGTATCTCCCTCAATTACGATTTCTGGAGGATTAGTTATGATATTTCCGCCTGCGTCAACTGTATTTGCAATTTCACCACTATTTTTTGCAGTAAAGGCCATCTTCCCCGTAAATGAATCATAGAATGCATTAACACCTGAATTTTTGTTGATGTCATTTAGCACACTTTGCATAGTGGAGTTTTCATCAATTTTTACTACATAACCATCTTTATCTAAAGTGCCATCTGATTTTATCGCCTTAATAGTAAATGAAGATGGTACCTCGACGTTCAAATCTTTTAGTTTTTTTGTTAAATCAGCATCAGAAGCTAAAACTCGATTGGTACTTTGCATAGTTGCTGCTTCTGCAAGCTGTTTTACATTGATCTTCCCTGTAAAATCGCTTGTCGAACTAATATTTCGTACACTAATTTCGTCTGGAGCTGAGCTAGTAACCGTTTTTTGAATGTAAGTAGATTGACGCAGCATTGTATCACTTGTTAAATTTCGAAAATCAAACAATTTTTTATTCGCTGCTCTATAATCATCACGTTGCCACTCCATGTATTGCTTCTTTTGCATTATCTTATCTAAAGGAATCCGTTGTGCATTCATTAATTCCTTAATCATCGTATCTGTATCCATACCACTTGCTAATCCGGTAATACGCATGAAATCACCAACCCTTTATATTTTCTTATCTACGAAAAGACCTACAAAATCTCGCATAGCTGCGTACATATCCATTAATTTCTTTGATGGAATCTCTCGAACAACTTCATCTGTTTTGGAGTTAATTAGTGTCACATAATACGTTTTCAACTCTTCATGATATTTAAATCGGAGTTCGGTATTAGTTGTCTCTAAAAACTTATTCATACTATCTGTCATTTTCTTTGCTTTTTCAGCAGGTAAATGCTCTCGTTCTACATTTTCTTTTAATAGAGAATTACTTTCAGTTTGAGTAGAAATTGGTTCAACTGGTTCTATATCAGCTGTTTTTACAGACGTATTGAATGGAACATTTATAGCAGATTCAGCAATTCGATTCACCATACGGATCTTGCCCCCTTGTATATATAAATCCTATTGTTTATATCGGTTCCTTTTAGATAATTTTAATCCATTTACTATCAAAAAGAATTTGTTGCTAGAATTTTAATGAAATACCTAGTTATCCCTTAAGCTAATCTGACATAACAAAAATACTGTATAAGCAAAATAAAAAGCGTCCCAAAGGTCGTCTCTATAAGACCTTTTAGGACACTTTTTAGTTACGTTCAAACCTATAAAATCGGTTGGATACCTGATTTATGTTTGTAAATTAAATACTTACCGTTTGCTTTTTTATTTCCACGCCCATATTTTTTTCATAAATTTGAGCAATTGCACAGTGATCTTCATCGGCTTTTCCTAAGGCTTCCATTTCCTTCATATAATCGAGAACTATGTTGGACATAGGAATTTCAACACCCATTTGTTCAGCATAATCAACGGCGTTCTGAAGGTCTTTTTGATGGACAGCAATTCTTGCGCTTGCTTCGAAGTTTCTACTTATAATTTTTGGCGCTTTCACTTCAAACATTTTACTTCCCGCATATCCATCTTTAATTGCATAATACAGTGTTTCTGGATCAATTCCAGCCTTAACAGCAAAAGCTAACCCTTCCGACATGGCACCGAGATAACAACCAGCCACCATATTATTGGCAAGTTTAGCAATGCTTCCACTCCCTGATTTACCTATATATGTAACAGAACTTCCAACGCAATGAAGTAAAGGATTAACTGTATCAAAAGTTTCCTTTTCCCCACCACACATGAGGGCAAGGGTACCTGCTATTGCCCCAGGTTCTCCACCACTTACAGGAGAATCCAAGAGATAGATGCCTGCCTGCTTCGCCTTCTCATACATTTCTCTTATCACAGCTGGAGCTGTAGAACTAAAATCTACAATTATAGTTCCTTTTTTTCCGTTATCTATAATTTCTTGAATACTTTTTTTAACCAGTTCATTAGAAGGTAGACATAAGAAAATAATATCGCTTTGTTGATAGATTTCCTCTATATTCTCTACGAATTTTCCTCCATTACTATTAAAACTATTACGTTTTTCTTCAAAAACATCATAGCCCACAACGGAGAATTCGCTTTTCTTTACTAGATTTAATGCCATCGGTAATCCCATTATACCTAAGCCTATAAAGCCGATTTTTTTACTCATTCGTTCACCCTTTTCTACCAGTTTATCTGAACTATTTATTAAAGGCATGGATAGCTCTTTTTTCTGTCGCTAAAGCAGCTTCTCTAACTGCTTCCGTTAAAGTTGGATGTGCATGGATCGTTTCGATTAAATCTTCAATCGTAGCTTCCATTCCAATAGCTAAGGCACATTCAGCAATGATATCGGTTGCTCTTGGTCCTAAAATATGAACCCCAAGAACTTCTTTATACTCTTTGCCGACGATTACTTTGACCATGCCTTCTCCGCCATTCATGATAAGTGCTTTTCCATTAGCCATAAGAGGGAAATTACCTGTTACATATTCAATTTCTTCCTCTTTTGCCTTTTCTTCCGTTAAACCAACACCGGCAAATTCAGGGTTGGTATAGACACAGGAAGGAACAGTTTTTCCATTGTAAAAAGCGTCCAATCCCATTGCATTTTCTGCAGCTATTTCACCTTGAACAGATGCTACATGGGCTAGCATTACTTGTCCTAAACAATCACCTATTGCATAGATGTTTTTCACATTTGTTTCCATTCTTTCATTTACTTGAATTCGGCCACGGTCATTCCCAATATTAGCTTTCTCAAGCTTCAAGCTTTCCGTATTGGCTCTTCTTCCTACGGCAACAAGAACTTTTTCTGCCTCAAAGTTTATCACTTCGCCTTTGTATTCAACATTTACTTTCGCGCCTACTGATGAGGATTCAACAGACTGCACCTTTGCTTCTGTATAAATATCAATGCCGTTCTTTTCCAATTTTGCTCTCAATTGAGCAGTTAGCTCTCCTTCCATTAGTGGAAGGAGTTTAGGCAGTGCTTCAATGATAGTAACCTTTGTTCCGAATTGACTGTAGATGGATGCAAATTCAACACCAATAACCCCGCCCCCAATGACAACAAGGGATTTAGGAACTTCTGTAAGGGAAAGAGCACCAGTAGAATCAATACAATGCTCATTATCTTTCACTCCAGGAATTGGTGGAATCGCCGGAACAGAACCTGTTGCAAGAATAATCTTCCCGCCACTTAATGTTTCTTGCGTTCCGTCTGCTTTCTTTATAGACAATGTTTTGGAAGAGATAAACTCAGCCGTACCGTTGATTACTTTAATTTTGTTTGCTTTCATTAAACCGTTAATCCCATTTACTAGCTGACTGGAAACGCCATCCTTCTTCTTCAATACCTTTTTCCAGTCAAACCCATTAACACTCACATTAATCCCAAACTCATTCGCATGTTGTGCTTCTGCCAATAAGTCCGCAGAGTGAAGCAACACTTTGGTAGGAATACAGCCAACATTTAAGCAAGTACCGCCTAATTTACTTTTTTCAATTAATGTTACTTTTCCCCCTAGTTGGGCCGCTCTAATTGCGGCCACATATCCACCAGGTCCTCCTCCAACAACAATGATTTCTTGACTTCCGTTGGACAATTTCCTATCCCCCCTTACGTAAAATCGTTCTAAATAGACATAAAAGATTCTTTTATCCGAAAAGAATTAGAGAATAATATTAATAGGTTCTTCAAGCAATTTTTTAACATCTAGTTGGAATACAGCAGCTGCAGACCCATCAAGAAGTCGGTGATCAAATGTTAACGATATGGTCATTACTTGTTTTTTGAATACATTACCTGCATCATCCATATCCAACTCACTTTGAATCGTATTTACTCCAAGAATTGCTGCATTTGGTTGATTGATGATTGGAGTAAAGGATGTAACTCCGTACATGCCTAGATTCGAGATTGTAAATGTAGAACCTGTATATTCATCCAGATTGAGTCTTCCTTCTCGTGCTCTTAAAGCCAAATCTTTTGCTGCTTCGGATAACTCTTCGATACCCATCTTATCTGCCTCTTTAATAACTGGTACAACAAGGCCTTCATCCAATGAGACAGCCATCCCAAGATTTACATGAGCCCGTTGTATAATCTTGTCTCCATCTAAACTTACTAATATATTTTTATTCTTCTTCAATGCTTTAGCGACTGCTTTCAACATAAAATCATTTACGGATAATTTTGTTTCTCGATTTGCATTCAATTGTTTTCTGAATTCCATTAGCTTCGTCACATCAATTTTGACATCCTGTGTCACAACCGGAATTTCATTGTGAGATTTGTACATTCTTTCCGCAATTGTTTTTCTCATTCCAGAGAGTTTAACAACTGTATCGCCATCCATTAACTCAAGATTTTCAGCTTTAGTTGCAACTGGTTCCGCGACAGTTTGTGTAGGAGTTATTGATATAGGCTCTTCAGCCTTTTTCAATATATCCTGTTGAATAATTCTTCCCCCTGGACCCGTTCCGATGAGATTTGTAAAATCGACTCCCATTTTATCTGCGGTTTTCCGTGCAAGAGGAGAAATTTTGATTCTTCCGCTTGTCTTTGTTGGTAATGATACAACCTTTTCTTCAGCTGTTACTTCCGTTTCAACAAGGTTTGCATCTTCCACAGCTGTAGCTGCTCCATCTGCTACATCTACAGCTTCACCCGGCTGTCCGATGAAAGCTAACAAACCTTTTACAGGAATATCTTCTCCTTGTTGCGCCACTATTTTTAATAAGACACCTTCTACTTCACTTTCTATTTCGCTCGTTAATTTATCCGTTTGGATCTGTACAATAGGCTCACCGATCTTTATTTCGTCACCTTCTTGTTTTAGCCATTGATCTACGGTTCCTTCTTCCATCGTAAGACCTAACTGTGGCATACTGACTGCAACTGCCATATCTATTAACCTCCAAAACTCATTTTCTTAAATCATTGTGAATTCCTTCCAACCAAAGAAACTGTTTTACACTAAACTAACCGATTTATTTAATACTTTCTTAACGGCACCAACAATATCATCTACTTGTGGGAAATTCGCATCTTCTAGCGGCGGGCTGAAAGGTGATACGATATTAAGTCCCGCAACCCTTTCAACTGGAGAGTCAAGTTCATCAAATAATTCCTCCATTATTTGAGCACTTATTTCACCGCCGAAACCGCCTCTTTTCACGCCTTCTTCCACTATGACTACATTATGTGTTTTTAAAACTGATTTTTTTATCGCTTCCCAATCTAGTGGCACTAATGTACGTAGATCCAATACTTCCGCATCGATACCTGATTTTTCTAATTCCTTGGCAGCATCTAACGCAAAATAAACCTGTCTGCTCCAAGTAATAATGGTTACATCTTTTCCTTCTCTCTTTACATCCGCTTCACCTAGAGGGATTATATATTCACCTTCAGGAATTTGTTCCTTTTTTGCATAAAGAAGTTTATGCTCTAGGAAGATAACTGGGTCATTATCTCTAATGGATGCCTTAATTAAACCTTTTGCATCCTCAGCAGTTGAGGGACATACTACCTTCAAACCAGGAATATGGGCAAATAAAGCCTCGAGACACTGAGAGTGCTGTCCAGCATTTCTTCTTCCTGCTCCCATAGGGGCACGAATCACCATAGGAATGGTCATTTGACCGCCAGTCATATAACGTAGCTTTGCTGCTTGGTTCATAACAGGGTCTAGACTCACACTAATAAAGTCGTTGTACATTAATTCAACAACTGGTCTAATACCTCTCATGGCCGCCCCTACTGCCATCCCTGTAAAGCCTAATTCTGAAATAGGTGTTTCAACGACGCGTTCCGGACCAAATTCATCTAAAAACCCTAATGTCAAAGCAAATGGACTACCCATTTTCCCTAAATCTTCTCCTACCATAATGACATTTTCATCTCTTACCATTTCTTCGTGCATTCCTTCTCGAATCGCCGCACTCACACTAACTTTTTTACTCATCGTACAACACTCCTTTCGTTATCTTGAGAATAGACATCCGTTGTTAGTTCACTGAGATCAGGATATGGAGAATTAACGGCAAACTCATATGCCTCCTCGATTTCTTTTTTCATCGCTTCATCAATTTCTACCATTTCAGCTTCCGTCACATCATTTTCAAGCAAGTATTCTTTGAATCTCTTAATTGCATCCTTTTGATATGCTTCTTCAATATATTCTTTTGGACGATAACTGGAAGGATCACCACAATAATGGCCTTCATGTCTAAACGTTTCACACTCAATGATCGACGGCCCGTTACCAGCTCTTGCGTAGTCAACCGCTTCCTTAACTGCTTCATATACAGCTAATACATTATTGCCATCCACTGTTTTTCCTGGAATATCATAAGCTACCGCTCTTACAGATAGGTTAGGGGTGTTTGTTACGGATTTTATGTCAACCGAAACACCAAGACCATTATTTTCGATTAGATATATAACCGGAAGCTTCCATGTTGCAGCCATATTAATGGATTCATGGAATGCACCAGTATTCGCACCAGAGTCACCGAAGAAACAAAGTGTAACTTCATCCGTCCCTTTAATTTTTGAAGCCAATCCGGAGCCTGTAGCAATTGGGATACCTGCACCAACAATACCGTTGGCACCAAGGATTCCTAAGTTGACATCTACGATATGCATCGATCCGCCTTTACCTCCGCAATAGCCTGTTGCTTTCCCGAAAAGCTCAGCCATTGTCTTATCTGTTTTGGCTCCCTTTCCAATACAGTGGCCATGACCACGATGTGTACTTGTAATAAAATCAGTTTTCTCAAGAGCATAGTTTGCACCAACTGCCGTTGCTTCCTGACCAATACAAAGGTGGATATTGCCCGCTAACATTCCTTTGTTAAAACATTCGCCTGCCTTTGTTTCAAACGTTCTGATCCTCACCATTTCTTCATACAACTTAACTAAAAATTCTTTTGAATATTTATTTTCTATTTCCATATTACTTTTTACGTTAACCAATTTCTCCACACCTCTCAGTTTTTAATAGATTCTCATAAAGAACGAATGTGAAACATGGATTGCATTTTTCAAATTCCACAATTAACTTATGGAATCGCTTACTATTTTTCATATGGCAAGACTATTTCCAAGGATTTCCACAACCTAGTTCTTTGAAAAAATATACGTGTTCTTTTCATTCGAAATGCATGTTACTTTATCATTAATCTCAACTGGTTCTGATATTCTCCCTGTTACTCTCAATCCGTTAGGTAGTTCAACTAACGCTACGGTATACGGAGTTAAGTGTGCAAACTCTTGGGATGTGACATGAATTCTTGTGGAAGAGAAAACTTTGCCTTTTCCATTCACTTCAGTCAATTTAAATTCAGCGTTTTTGCAGTTAGGACATACCCATTTCTTCTGAGCAAACTGACGCTCACATTGACAACATTCAAATACTCGTATATTTGTCATGATCTATTCACTCCTTCAAAAATATGAACAGTAGAATAGGCACCTGTGCCTCCAAGGTTTTGGGCTAATCCGATTCGAGCTCCTTCCACTTGGTTGCAACTTGTTCCTCTAAGCTGAGAGACAATTTGATATATTTGTGCGAGGCCTGTCGCTCCTATTGGATGTCCTTTTGAGAGGAGACCACCACTTGTATTTACTGGTACTTTACCTCCATGTTTCGTCAGTCCTTGTTGGATAGCTTCCCATCCTTTACCTTTTTCGAAGAATCCAAGCTCTTCAATCGCCAGCATTTCAGTCATGGAAAAACAATCATGTAGTTCAACTACATCAATATCATCTGGACCGATTCCTGCAATTTCATAAGCTTTTCTTGCAGATTCTTTAATCGCAGGCAAACTTAAGAGATTGGCTGCTTCTTGCATTTGAGTTGTACCGGAAGCCTGTGCAGATGCTCTAACAATGACTCCATCTTCACCTTTAGAAAGTACGATTGCCGCAGCACCGTCAGTCGTTGGCGAGCAATCAAAAAGTCCTAAAGGATCTGTAATCATTCTTGCAAACATAATTTCTTCCATTGTAGTTGGTTTCTTAAATTGTGAAATTGGATTGTTTACGGCATACTCGCGATTCTTTAGTGCAACCATTGCTAAGTGCTCTTTAGACGCCCCAGTTTCATAAAAGTAGCGATTGGCCAAGGTTCCAAAAAAACCTGGAAATGTTAAGCCTGCATTCTTTTCATTTGAATCATTATCCATTGCTGCATTTATTGCTCTTGTAGTAACTTCTGTTGGTGAATCTTTCATTTTTTCTACTCCAGCAATTAGCACATTTTCATACTCTCCACTCTTAATCATGAGATAGGCTTGACGGAAAGCAATCCCGCCTGATGCGCAAGCACCTTCCACTTTTGCTGTTGGAATTGGTCCTAATCCTAAATCATTTGCCACAAGAGCTCCTAAAATCTCTTGATTTGCCAATTGTCCAGACATGGAATTACCGACATACACGGCATCTATTTTTGGAAAATTGGCTTCTCTTAAGGCTTCTAAACATGCGTCCAACAGCAACGTTTTTAATGAAACATTTTCATGTTTGCCGAATGCAGTTATTCCAATTCCAGCTACCTTGACCTTATTCATGTAGTTACACTCCCATATATAGCTTTCAACTCACGTTTTAATATTTTTCCATAACTGCTTTTCGGAAGCTCTTTTACAATATGAATCTCTTTTGGCTTTTTGAAGCTTGCTAGATTGTTTTTACAAAGTTCTAACAGCTCTTCTGGTTCAACATGAGCTCCCTCATTTAAAACGCAGTAAGCGATAACCGCTTCTCCCCATTTTTCATGCGGCATACCAACTACAGAAGTTTCCTTGATACCATCATGTTTATTTAAAACTTCTTCAATTTCACGAGGGTAGATGTTTAAGCCGCCGCTAATTATGACATCTTTCTTCCGGTCCACAATGTGTAAGTAGCCATTTTCATCTGTCCATCCTAAATCGCCTGTATAAAGCCATCCATCACGAAGTGCTTCATTTGTAGCTGGTTCATTTCTCCAGTAACCTTTCATTACCAGTGGACCCTTACAAATAATTTCTCCTATCTTTCCATGGGGAAGAGCTGCTCCTTCATCATCAACTATCTTCATTTCGACAAATGGACCTGCAGCACCGCACGATTCTAGTCTATTAGCTAATTCATTGCGAGGCATTACTGTTATCGTCATCGGTGCTTCTACTTGGCCATATGTTTCTATGAAAATAGGACCTGCTTTTTCAATGGCTTGCTTTAATTTGCTTGCTGCAATTGGGGAACCAGCCATATTGATTGATTTAATATTGGCGAGTTTTTTTGGATCGAAATCTGGATTTTGTATCATTAAATTCACCATGGTTGGAACCATAAAGATGAAAGTAACCTTTTCTTTTTCCATATCATTTAAGAATTCAGCTGGTTCAAATTTATCAAATACAATTTGTGTTAAACCGAACAGCCAAGAAATATGGGATAAAGGATTACTACCGTGTGTTAATGGTGCTACATGGCCAGCAACATCATCTGGTGTGATTTCACATGCGAGTGCCAAGGACAAGGCGCTTGAAACCATATTTCGGTGCGTGACCATAACACCTTTTGGTCTGCCGGTTGTACCCGATGTATACATAATGGCAAAAAGATCATCTTCTTCTGTAGCTATTTCTGGCTCAACACTTTCTTGTGACATTAACCATTCTTCATAATCATTTCCGATAAAGATTTTTTGACTATCCGTATCAATCGCATTTAAATATTCTTCTTCACCGATGAGCACTTTCACTTCAGCATTTTCTAATATAAATTCCACTTCTTTTGGGTGAAGCCGATAATTCACAGGTACTTTTATAAACCCACCAAAAGAGACTCCCAAATCCAATTCAACATGTTCTAAGCGGTTTGACATAAGGATGCCAATACGGTCGCCTTTTTCAACTCCAGCACTTCTTAGTGCAGCATATAATTGATAGGAACGCTTTTGTAATTCCTTATAAGTGATTCCGCGATATTTATCCTTCACAGCCAGTTTTTCAGGATATCTTTTGAACACTTTATTTGCTAAATGGGCAATGGTCTGCATTTAGTCAATCTCCTTTGAATCATAGAAACTAAATAAGTTGTATCCAAGTCCTTTATGCACTTCCCTTTTTGGCTGAATCCCTTCAGATACAAGTATCGTAAATTCAACTGTAGCCGCAACAGGATTTCCACTATTTAAGAAATGTCCTCCCGTTAGACTTTTTCTATGATCAACAAATACTCCGTGAAAGTGGATATCTAGCTCTCCTTGTTCATCCTTTCCGATGATTCCATTTCCTGAAAGCAATTCCACTGGTGTTTCCCATGTCAACGGATTAGAATAGAACATTTTATTGTTTTCATAGTTTATTTGAATAATCGATACCCTTGATAAGGAACCAATGCAAGAAATAGTGCCGGATGTGATGTCATGCTTCTGACAGATTTTCTTGAAGCCTTCGATAAGATCTTCTCCCGGTGCCAGAAATCCCATGATGATTCCTCTTTTTTCATCGAAAACAGACTGCGAAACACGTACTGGACTCACTTTTTCCACTAGTTTATCCAATTGCAGCACCTCCACATACTTTTAAGACCTGGCCTGTCGTATAAGCCGACTCTTTGGAAGCAAAGTATAATACAGCTTCAGCAATTTCTTCCGTTGTTCCCATTCTTTTAATGGATTGATTGTCTACGTTATAGGCCATCCCTTTCGTAATTGCTGTTTCTACTCCACCTGGCGCTACACTATTTACCGCAATTCCTAGAGAGCCCACTTCTTTTGCTACCCACTTCGTAAAGGCAATTACGCCTCCCTTTGAAGCTGCATATGCCGGGCCTGAACGTCCTTTTGTACTTCCTGGTTCAAATCCTGATAAATGTCCTCCAATAATTCCGGAGATTGAACTAATATTCACAACTCTTCCATATTGTTGTTCTTTCATATATGGATAGATAACGGCTTGTGTAAGGAAGAAGGTCGCTTTTAAATTCGTTTCTATGTCTCGATCCCACATTTCCTCTGTCATTTCTTCTAAATCAAGCCTACTTGCAGTGCCCGCATTATTAACGAGAATATCTATTCTCCCAAACTCTTCATGTGTTTGTTTGACTAAATCCTGGATAGCTTCCTTATTCCTAATATCCACTTCAAATGAAAGTGTTTTGACGTTTGGATTAATTTGTGCAATCTCCTGCTTCGTTTCTTCACTTGGCAATAGATCAACCAATACAACATGTGCTCCTTCTCTTGCCAATGTTTTTGCACATGCCGCGCCAATTCCTCTTGAAGCTCCTGTAACTATTGCTACCTGATCATGTATTCTCATTGAATAAATCCTCCCATGGTTTTATACTTTAAACTTTATAAGGTTATATAAGATTCTTTTCATTAAGACTCTCTTTCTTGTATCAGTAATATTCCCTCTTCTGGTTGCCTATTAGATTAGAAATTTTTTCAGATAGTTCCATTGCCTTTGGTACGACCATACGTATTTTTTCCTCCGTCATACGATAGGAGACCCCAGCGATACATAAGGATGCTACCATTTGATTGGTGTTATCATATATTGGAAAAGCAATTCCTGTTAAATAGTGTTGCCATTCCTCATTATCAACTGCAAATCCTTGCTTCCTAATTTTTGCTATTTCGTTTATAAACTTTTCTTTACTTAGTATGGTGTTTTCAGTAATTTCCTTTAATGGCTCTCTATCCAAATACCTTTCTAACTCATCATCAGTGAAATGAGCCAAGTAAAGCTTTCCACTTGCCACACAATACAACGGTGCACTTTCTCCTGGGGACACCACAATTCTAAGCGCTGATGGACTTTCGATTTTTTCCAAATAGTGAACCTTATCGTTCGAGTATGAAGCGATGACAGTACTTTCTTTTACCTCATTCGCAAATTCAATTAAATAAGGTTTTATAATATCCAGAAAATGAAGCTGAAAATAGTTTTTCATACCTATTGAATGGAGTTTTGTCGTCATATGATAGCGATCATCATCATGCTTTTTGATATAACCAAGATTTTCAAATGTAGTTAAAAATCGATGAATCGTAGCTTTGTTACTATTCATTAATTGAATTAATTCTGTAAATGTACTTGGTCTATCAGCAATTTGCTCCAGAATGCGAATTGCTTTTTCAACAGTCTTTATATTTTGAGATATTATGTATCCCTCCCTACTGTTCAGCATGTTTAGATTCCATTGATTACAGAAAAATAATAATACACTGATTATTTGCAAAGAATGGCCTCCTGATACTATTCAAGAAGCCATCTTTATCATTCATTGCTACCGCATATTTAATAATTCAGGCAGCCATAAGCTAATCGCTGGAATATATGTAACTAGTAATAGTACTACAATTGCGACAAGAACAAATGGAATTACCCCGATTGAAATTTGTTTTAGCGAAAGTCCCGTTAATCCAGAGGCGACAAAGAGATCCAGACCGACTGGAGGTGTTACTAGACCAATCGCTAAGTTTAAAGTCATTAAAATACCGAAATGAACCGGGTCTATTCCCATAGCCATTGTGATTGGTAAAAAGATTGGCAAGAAGATATAAAATGCTGAGATAGCATCAACAAACATACCGGCAATCAAAAGAATAATCGTTATAATTAAAAGCATGGTGAATTTGTTATCAGCGACACTCATTAATGCTTCAGCCACATCTGTTGCAATTCCCTCCACGGTGATTAACCATGCAAATGTGGATGCAGATGCAATAATAAGCATGATCATCGATGTAGTTTTAGCTGATTCCAGTAATATTGCTGGAAGTTTTTTGATTTGGATTTCCTTATAAATAAATATTCCTACAAATAAACCGTAAAACACAGCAACAACTGCTGACTCAGTCGGAGTAAAAATACCTGTATAAATCCCGCCTAGTATAATGATTGGTGCTAAAAGGCCCCAAATAGCATCTTTAAAAGCAGCCCAAATTTCTTTATTGCTTGCTTTTGGTATAGTAGGGATCTTCTCTTTCTTTGCTATAAAATAACTAGTAATAATTAAAGCTAACGCCATTAAAAGTCCAGGAATTATACCCGCTATAAATAGCTCACCAATGGACACTTCAGCGATAACCCCATAGACAATATAAGCTATACTTGGGGGAAGGATAATTCCAATTCCTCCTGCTGTCGCAAGTAGTCCGCCTGACATATCACTACGATAACCAGCTTTGACCATGGCAGGAATGATTATAGAACCGACTGCTGCCATAGTTGCAGGTCCAGATCCTGAAATTGCTGCAAAGAATGTAGCTGCTACAACAGAAACGATAGCTAATCCACCTGTATAATGACCTGTAAGCGTTTGTGCAAGATGAATCAATCTCCTTGAAATACCTGCTTTTTCTAAAATTAGCCCCGCTAAGAAGAAGAACGGAATAGCTAATAAGGTAAACTTAGTTAAGGATGAAAACATTGTAGATGGCAATGATTGAATGGGTAGATCAAATATAAGTAATGTCGCAGCTGTCGACAATCCCAAGGCGACCGCTATTGGCATATTTAGAAATAGGAGTAGAAAAAAAAGGCCAAATAAAACTACTGCTGTCATACTCATTTCGCCTCTCCCCCTTCCTGACTACTCTTTAAATTGACTATGTAACCTTCCCAAAATCTAAAAAGACATAATAGAGCGCCAAGGGGAACAGCTAATCCCATAACCCACTCTGGTAGTCCGAGTGCCGGTGTTAATTGTTTGTACTCAAACTGCGCTACAACCATTTCTGTTCCATACCACAAAAGAATCGCAAAGAATACTGTTGTTAAGCAGCCCATCAAAAAAGAAATAACATTTTGGAGCTTCTTTGGAAGGAAATCCGTTATCAAAGCAAAACCTAGATGTCCATTTTCTCTTGCAAGCAAAGCAGCACCGATAAAAATAATAAAAGCAAACAGATTCGTTGTTATTTCTTCCGTGAACGAAAAAGAAGTATGGAACAAATACCTGGAAAGTACATTTCCAAATGTTATTAAACAGATGATAATCATGAGAATAATAAGTATCCATTCTTCTAGTTTCACTAATATCCGCAAAAATTCTCCTCCTATTCTAGTTAAAAAATACATCTAATTTTTTTCTTTCCCACTTACCAAAAATCTATTTTGGTAAAAAGGAGAATCCCCCTTTTTACCGAATAGACTATTGTCTAAACTTATCAAGCAAATCTTTACCTACAATTCCCTCATATTTATCAATAACCGGTTGTGCTAATTCTTGGAATACAGCAATTTGCTCTGGAGTTAATGTAGTAACCTCCATCCCTAGCTCCTCTAACTCTGAAAGAATTTCTTCATTCTGTTTTCTATTTAACTCAATTTGATATTTTGCAGCATCTTGACCCGTTTCTTGAATGATTTTACGTGTTTCTTCATCTAATCCATCAAATAGTTTTTTGTTCATTCCAAAAATCAGTGGATCGTACATGTAGTTCCAAACTGTAATATAATCTTGTACTTCATTTAATTTTGAGTTGTAGATAATATTAAGTGGATTTTCTTGTCCATCAATTACACCTTGTTGTAGAGATGTAAATACTTCAGAGAAATTCATAACGGTTGGATCCCCACCGAATTCTTTGTACGTATCTACCATCATTTCTGTAGCTGGTGTTCTAATTTTTAATCCTTTTAAATCTTCAGGTGAAGTAATCGCATGCTTACTATTTGTAATTTGGCGGAAACCACCTTCACCATACGCCAGTGGTTCAATACCTTTTGTTCTGATTAGCTCTTTTAATTCTTCTCCGCCTTCACCATTCATAGCAGCGTCTGCTTCTTCGTAGGTAGGTAGTAACCATGGTAGAGTTGGAGTCGCAAACTTCTTATCTAAAACATTGTAAATAATCATAGAATGGATAGAAATGTCAGTAGAACCATTTTGAACTGCTTCTACTCCTTTTGGAGAGTTTCCATTTGAAAGTGATTCATTTGCATACAGCTTCAGTTCAATTCGTCCGTCTGTTTTCTCTTGTAGATCTTCATTCCATTTTTCTACAGCCTTCGCCCATGTATCTTGCTCCGATGTAGTTACACTTACTTTTAGAGATAATTTTTCTTTACCTGAGGCCTCTGACCCACTAGATTTATCGCTGCAACCAACAATCATTGTTATTAAGAATAGAATCAAACCAATACCTAAAATTTTCTTCATACTTTTCCCCCCGTAATTTTATTGTTTTTATAAGTTTGTTAGCTTAATTACCAAACTCTACTGTTCTTTAAGAGCTTTAAATGAAAGCCCTTTCAAATTTTATTGAGTTTCGTTTTAACTACAAACTTAACAAGTGGCAAATGATCCCTTTTCCCCTTTCCCCTTAGTTAGTTTCATATAGTGAAACCGAGGTTTTATTTATTACATTTTTAATTATTGTTAATTTTCTTTTAATTGTCAACATTTAAAATTATAAATTTTTTCATTGACTAATTTATCGTCTATTATTATCATTCAATAGTATATAAACCAATAGAAAGGGATGGAATTGTTGACGGCTTTAAGTAATGCTATATCTAGCAAATTACCGTTACTTATCCTTTTGACGGCAATGGCTACCTACTTTTCTCCCGTATATTTAAAGACGGCAACTTGGATTCCTGGCCTTCTATTAGGCATTGTTATTTTTTTTACTGGAATTTCTATGAATGTATCAGCCATCAAAGATATACGAACAAAAAAAAGAGAATTACTCTTAACTGCATTATTAAAGTGGACAATTACGGTCATTATTTCGATTGCGTTAGCTTATTTGTTTTTCTCCTCTAACCCAGAAATCATGGCAGGTATCATACTATCAGGTACAGTACCGAGTGCTACAGCCGCTTCACTTTATACATTTCTAGCAGGTGGAAATACATCTCTTGTTATTGCTTCTTCTTTAATTGATATTGCTTTCAGTCCAATTGTCACTCCTTTATCTATGTTAAGAATATCAGAAACCCAAGTGTCTATTTCTTTTTTTAGTTTGCTACGTTCTTTTATAATGATTGTTGTTATTCCGCTAGGGGCAGGTATTATCATCCAACGTTTATATCCAAAATCTGTGAACTATTCTAAAAACATAACAAAGCTAGGATCTTCCCTTTCACTTTTGCTTATTATTCACACCTTAGTTGGAAATGGGAAAGAAGCAATTTCTTTAGAGCTAGGAATCATTCCTCTAATAGCACTGGCTTCCTTTATACAAATTGTTTTTCCAATGATAGCTGGATATTTTATTGCAAAAAAACTATCTGTTAGTGAAGCGGATGCAAGAGCCATTCTATTTCAAGTCGGTCTATGTAATACAGCACTCGCTTCTATTCTTGCCTTTGAATTTATTGGCGAGCTTGCTGCCATCGCACCGATTATTAATATGATTATCAATCTTTCTGTCGGAGCACAGATTGCAAATTATTTTGCTAAGAAAGTCATAGTGGAAACAGAAAATTTAAAGACTATTACTCAAATAGAACAATTAAGTGAAAATGACTAGTAACTGAAAAGGAGAAAGGAGAAAGGAATTGAATTGGACAAAAGTTTAGGTCGCTAACTATAGGAAATATCTAATTTTGAATCATTTAATTAATTGAAAGAAAATTATTCTAATACATATCTTAGTAGAATTGGGGTGCAATTATGGTAAATCGTTTAAAGGATAAAGTTGCTCTTGTATTTGGAGGAGGATCAGCTGGAGAAGGCTGGGGAAACGGGAAAGCGGCAGCTGTAGCTTATGCGCGTGAAGGGGCAAAAGTGATGGTAGTAGACTTAAATGCAGAAGCAGCCGAACAAACTAGTCAAATTATTTTGAGTGAAAATGGAATTAGTTCTTATACAACTGCAAATGTGACAAACTCAGTTGATGTTCAAAAAGTCGTTTCAGACACAATAAAGGAATTTGGTCAAATTGATATTCTTCATAACAATGTAGGATTACCACAAATGGGAAGCGTCACAGATATATCCGAAGAAAATTGGCAAAAAGCGATGGATGTCAATCTAAAGAGTGTATACCTTGCTATGAAGTATGTTATACCGCATATGAAAGAAAGAAAAAAAGGGGCAATTGTAAATATTTCTTCCCTTGCTGGAATTCGTTATATAGGCTATCCATACCCTGCCTATAGTGCATCAAAAGCAGCAGTGAACCATCTTACATCATCTGTAGCGCTTGAATATGCCTCCTATGGAATTCGTGTAAATGCGATAATGCCAGGACTTATCAATACACCGTTAATCTATAATAGCATCTCTGGACAATACGATAACGTAGATGAAATGGTAACTGCTAGAGATGCTAGTGTTCCTACTGGTCGCATGGGAACAGCTTGGGATATAGCTAATGCAGCTGTCTTTCTAGCATCGGATGAGGCAAGTTTTATCACGGGTGTTTGTCTTCCAGTGGATGGAGGACAGTCTATTCGTTGTTAGGGTTTGACATAGTGGATTTTAATAGGGGGATTTAAGATGAAAGATATTCTATTCTATCGAAAGATTACTAATATATATAATTATCTAAGCCTGAAATATCATTTATTTCAGGCTTTTTCATATTGCTAAGCATTTCTTGGAGTTTATATCGATTTGTGGTAAAAGATTTTAATAAGACAAATTAAAAAGTAATGGACAATATTAGTAATCTAATAACATCGATAAACTAAATAAAAAACTTTACTGTTCGAGAGCAATTAATCTTAAATATTCGGTTTTACTAATTTCTATTTACTCAAGAATATATGTTTTTTTAATAATATCTCTAAAGTTTCTCCTAACCTATTCTACTTAAACTGTGTCCATTTCTATGTTCAACGTATTTTTTCCAAGTTTTTTTCTCTCGTATCTTCTTACAGTTTCGAATACTAAGGGGATGCGCAAAAGGTATTTAATTTCAAGACGCCCTTTTAAGGATCTATAAATTAGCTGACCTGTTCAAGTTGACTCATAAATTATACCTTCTGAATAAGCATCAGCTCTTTTTTTAACTAGTAATTTTTCAGAATGTAATTTACTGTTACTTGAGAGATAAATAATAAATAATATTACCTTTTAACTAACTCAGCACTAAATTACGTATGCATCAGTAAATCTCTGATATTCCCTCTAATACCTTCATTTATTTATTCTCTTTATACAATAACCGTCCTGGATTACCTATAATTACGGCATTTTCTGCAATGCTATTTAATACAACACTGCCCATTCCTATTAATGAACCCGTTTTAATTTCAACACTATTTCTTACACTAGCACCTGCTCCTAAATAACAAAAGTCCTCGACCTTGACCCCTCCCGCTAAGTTAACACTGCTAGCACAAATATTGTATGACCCTAGACGACAATCATGGTTAATTACAGTATTGGAGAGAACTATACAAAATTCTCCTATTTTCACATTAGAGCCCACGAATACATTTGGAAAAATAATAACTCCATTCCCCAAAGATGCAGACTTTGATATTCTTGCAGACGGATGAATTATTTTCTCAAACCTGTCTATCCCTATACCTAAATCAGAAATAATTCTTCCTCTTTTTTTATAGCTCTTCTCACTCCCAATAGTAAATACAAAAAAAATATCTTCGGGAAAAGTTTTAGCAATTGGTAGTCCACCTAGAACTTTATAACCATTCAAAACAGTATTATGCAATTGTTCATTGTCATCTAAATAACCTAAAATTTCATATTTTTGATTTCCCAATTCTGAAATTTCTTGAATTATTTCTACAATATCAATCGAATTTCCACCTGTTCCGATAACCACTATTTTTTTTCCATTTACTCATTCGCTTTCAATATGTTCATTAATTTTGTTGTTATGAATCTAATATCATCCTTATCTAAAAGAGGACTGAGTGGTAAAGCTAGTCCTTGTTTATACAAATTACTCGCTGTATGTTGAGATAAGTTTTCAAAATCATATTTTTTTCTATAATACGTTAATTCACCAATGGCTTGAGCACCTAAATTAGTCTCAATACCTTCTAATTTAAGGCTATGAATTACATTTCCACGATCAATTATATCTTCTAAAACCACCATAAATGTCTGCCAAGCATGACCCTCAATTTTTTTAGGAAGTTGGATATGGGGACATTCTCTCAAAAACTTATAATAGTATTCAACTAATTCGTTTCTTTTCTGAATCCACTTATTGAACTTCTTCAACTGATGAATTCCCAATACAGCTTGGAACTCAGTCAACCGATAATTAAATCCAGGTAAGACAAAATCCATTGAACCATCTTCTAATCTTTCTAATCCATGGTTTCTCAACAGACTAATTCTTTTGTTTAGTTTTTCATTTTGTGTAACAACTGCCCCACCTTCACCAGTGGTGATTGCTTTTCTTGGATGCCAAGAGAAGCATCCAATATCTCCAAAAGTACCCACATGTTGCCCGTTTATTGTCGTTCCTAATGCACAAGCAGCGTCTTCCACAACAAACAAATTATACCTTTTGGCAATATCTAAAATACGTGTCATTTCTGCTGGTGCCCCAAATTCATGAACAACCATAATTGCTTTTGGAGTTTCTTTTCCAGAGTAATTTATTATGGTTTCTTCTAACTTATCAGGATCTATATTATAAGTAGAAGCATCTACATCAATCAAAATAGGCTTAGCCTTTTGTATCTCAAGTACATTTACTGTAGCTGGATAAGTAAAACCAGGCACGAATACAGCATCGCCCTCACCTATTTCAAGGGCAGCCAATGCAAGGTGTAATGCAGAGGTGCCACTCGAAACTGCCAAAACATTTTGAGCACCCATATATTTCTTTAATGCTTGTTCAAAATCCGCAACATATTGCCCCTGAACTAGCATTCCTGTTCTTAATACATCTGATACTGCTTGAATCTCTTCTTCACTAATTATAGGTTGTGATAACTTAATCATACCATCACTTTCCTTTTGAAAAATTCTGCTGTTTTTGCAATACCTTCTTCTAAATCCACTTTTGCTTCAAATTCTAAAATTTCTTTTGCTTTATCAGTTTGAGGAACACGGAGTTCAATATCAACTGCAGTTTTCGCAACAAAAGAAACTTTCGACTCTGACTCTAATGTTCTAATTACAGTATTAGCTAAACCATAAATCGTTGTGACAGTACGAGAGTTACCAATGTTGAACGATTCTCCAACCGCGTTGTCGTATACTAATGTTCTTAGTACACCTTCAACCATATCATCTACATAGCACCACGCTCTAATTTGTGTACCATCACCATGAATTTGAATTTCTTCATTGTTCAAAGCTTTAGTAATGAAAGTACGAAGAGCACCTTCACCTACCTGGCTAGGTCCATACACGTTAAATGGCCTTACTGAAACAGTCGGCAAGTTATATTGTTTGTAATATGCGTACGCCATATGTTCCTCTGCTAGTTTACTTACAGCATATGTCCAACGTGCTTCCCCAACTGCTCCTAATACTGCTGGACTAGTTTCTTGCGATTTAAATGCCAATTGTCCAAAAACTTCACTTGTACTGAAGCATATAACCCGCTTGCAGTCTTCTAGTGTTGTCGCTGCTTCGAGTAGATTTGCAGAACCTACCATGTTAACTTGCATTGTTTTTACAGGGTTTTTTACAACCGTATCGATTCCCGCAATACCAGCACAGTGAATAACATAGTTAGATCCTTTAATATTTTCTTTTAAATGCTTTAAATCTAATACATCTCCTTTAACCACCGTTAAATTGGGATGACTTCTAAATACTTTATCTTTCAGTGCATCGCGATCAAAATTATCATAAATGATTACTTTGTTTGATTCTAGTAAAATTCCTGCTAAAGTAGAACCAATAAAACCAGCACCACCTGTAATAAAAATTTGTTGGTCTTTAATTTTCTCTAGTAGATTTTTCATAAATGTACCCCTTTTAATAACTTTTATAGTTAATTATACTATTTTCAACTTAATAAACATTATTTCTTCACTAAAATTTTAATATCAATATATAAAGACTTAACCGAAAATAATTTTTATGTTAACAATACTATTATATTCTCATCATACACAGTCTTGAATGTATGAATACAAACGAAAATACGAGAAACAATCCCAATATTCTACGGATTCTTTCTCGTACTTTGGATTTTAAAATATTATTTGCAGTGAGTTTTTTTACCGAGATTATTCATAAAATTCTCTTTCCTGACTATAAGTTTCTGTATTATCCTTTTTTATATCTCAGTTGGAATTATAAATAGTTAGTAAATCTTTAGCTATTTTTGTATGATCATGATATTGCTCTACATAGCTTCGTCCTTGTTTACCAAGATATATCCTCAATTCGTAATCCTTAATTAATTGTTCTAATTGTTGTTCTATATTCTCAGGATTAGCTGCAAAGATTGGAATTTCCTTAGGATAAAAATCCTTCATAAATTCACTTATATTACAAATAACCGGCTTTTCCATTGCCATTACTTCTAAAGATAGTAAACCATGTCCCGCACTATGCAGTTGATCGATTATAATATCAGCACTTTGGTATACTTGCTTTGCTTGCTCATGAGACCTGTTCTGCACTAACTTATACTCAAAATCATATTTTAATTGTAGTTTTTCAATAGCAGCATTTATTAAATTAGTACCTTTAAAATCAGAAGAAGTTGGAGCATGAACAATTACTGGTTTATCCTTTCTAAATTTAAACTCTGAATTAGGAACATACTCACTTAAATCTAAAGCCTGTCTTACTATATGAACACGATTGTAAAATCCTTTTACATATTCATACAGTTCTGCATCTGCAACTATACAATCATTAATATAATTACCTAAAAAGTTTAATTGTTTAATTACTTGTTCTTCATTTTCATTTTTACTTTTAGCATATGGATTCAGTATTTTCGCTATAGATAGTCTTCTAACATCTGTTCCCCAATGGTGCATGAAGACTTTTTTATTACTTTCTTTTAATAAAGGTAGATCCATTAAGTTAGGCATTAAGGATGTATTATAGTGGAAGTGAAAAACATTAAATACTGAGTTTGCCGCTTCATAAAGTTCTTTTATTGCTTTATTTTTATTATTAACTTTATCAATATCCAATGTATGTGAACTATCATAACTTAAATAGCTAGGATAGTAATTTACACCTATTGCATTAACACCACTTAACTGATTTTGTGCCTTAACTAAAGTATTCATTTGATTCGCAATTTCTATTGTTCCATGTAATATATTTAAATTTTCTTTTTTACTCTTAACTATCTTTATTGAATCCATTATGTCATTAACTTGAAAATCTGCTTTAATTTCTTGTATTAAAAGTGTTAACAGAGAGGAATAGTATGGATATTCTACTCCTGCTTCTTTTAAGTACTTAATAGCTAGCTCCTTATTTCCTAGATTACGTTGCAAAGAATATAAATACATTATCATAAAGAATTTTTCTTCTTTATTTTCATGGGTATTGTATACTAGGCGGATTCTATCCATATTAAATATATATTTTATAGTTGATATACCTTTATCTAAATACGTATAAAAGATTTCTTTTAAGTTAGATATAGATTTTTCCTTATTATTTTTCCTATCTTCAATCTCCGATAACAGTAAAACATTTGCTATCGCAATATATACTCTATTAAGTTGAAAATCATTAAAACCAAAATCATTCTTAAGACTCTCTAAAAAATACTTTTTCGAACCTTCATTATCAATTAAAACCTTAACGATTTTCTTTATTGTTAAGCTATCAATCTTCTTAAAATATCTGATTACGTAATGATATTCCATTAAATAGGTTACAAATTCAATAATTAATCCGTCATTAAATTTAATAATATCGTAATTATTGATAAACTCAGTCAACAACTTTTTAGGATTTTGTGTTATACGAATTTTGTTTAATAGACCATAGTCATCATCTGAAATAGAAAAAGTATATTCAATGAGTTCCTTTTTCTCTTGATCAAAATCTTTTTTCAAAGTTTCGAAATAATTTAGGAATGGATAACGTTGGTCTTCTTCAATATTTTTATATAAATTATACAACTCAGATTCGTTTTTCTCTTTAATGAATATTTTTGTTAACAGTTTCACTTTTAAAGCACTGTCTAAATCCTTAATTTCATTCAAAAATGACTTGTACTGCCCTATACCCTCATTAATTTTAGTCTCTTTATAAAGTATTGATATTACTCGATCTAACGTTTTTTCAAGTGCAGTTTTATCAAGAGAATACATCTCGACTGCTGTAAAATTCGACAAGTCTAATTTATTTTTAGTATATCGTATATTTAATTCAATATATTTACTTAACATTTCAATACCCTTTGAGTACTCTTCTAATGAGATGTAGGCATGACCTAAATAATAGTACAAATCAAGATAATGCTTATTATATGATAGCCCCTCTATGCAAATGTTAATAACTTGTTCGAACTGATTAGTATGGAGTGCCATACGCGCATATTCACCAAATACATAATACCGGTGAGTAATTAATCTTTTATCTTGTTTTTTCATTGATTCATACGCTTTTGTAATTTCCTCTATCGCAATTGCCGAATCTCCATGCATCATGTATGAACGCGCAAGCTGGAATCGATAATACACATGTTCAGAATCTACTTCGAGCTCTTTTTTTAGCATATTTGCTGTGCGCTGAAACTTCTTTTCCATTAAATCTTTATCTTCATTAATATATCCATAGTGCATAAGCTGAATATCATGGGCTGTCAATACAGGTTGTTGATAGATTGGTTGGTTATGTACAGTACCTTTATATTGAAACGCTCCACCATTTTTAAATATTCTCTCTTGAAAATGGTAAACGTGTTTATTCAATTTTATTGATAATAAGTTTTTTTCCCTAATTCTAATCGTGTTATAATTATTGATTTTGTCACTTTCAAACAGATAAAGCAATTCGTTAGGTGTTTCAAGTTCTTCGTCAGCATCAATAATAAAAATCCATTGTCCCTTAGCATAAGAAATCGAAATATTACGCATATCTGAAAAATTACCATTCCATTGATGAAAGTAAACATTATTTGTATATTCTTTTGCAATTTCTACTGTTTGATCTGTTGAACCAGTATCAACAATAATCAATTCTGCGTGATTTCCTTCTAACAAAGGCAATAAGCTATCCAAACATCTACGTAAATTTATCTCTTCATCCTTAACAATCATACAAATACTTAACTTCTTAGTCATTAGTTATACATCCATCCCAATAAGACAATAGTGGTTCCAGTTCGTACTTTAGAAGGTCGCTAACAAATAAATAATCTTTCTCCTCCACTTTATCAAGGAGTAATTCCACTTTCTCGTTGAATAAATCCAGATCAATATCAATCATATTATTTTGCGATAAGATTATGGTGGTCTCTGTTAACATAGATAAATCCTCTAACCAAAATAGTAAACGATCAATCTCTTCTCCATTCTCTAAACTTATGCAAATAGAATCAATACGAGAGATTAAGTTTTTAGTTAATGTTTTTAGCGAGTTTTTTAGTTCAAATAATTGTGTATCCATATTATCTCCCTTTTAAAAAAAGCCGACTAATATAATTAGCCAGCCTTTTTATTAATCTTGCTAGAGTTTCAATTATCTTAGTAACTGAAGAACCCCTTGTGGTTGTTGGTTTGCTTGAGCTAACATAGCTTGAGCTGCTTGAGAAAGGATTGAATTTTTAGTTTGATTCATCATTTCTTTCGCCATATCCACATCACGAATACGTGATTCAGCAGCAGTTAAGTTCTCTGAAGCTGTACCAAGATTGTTAATAGTGTGTTCTAAACGGTTTTGGAATGCACCTAGTTTAGAACGTTGTGAAGAGACATCTTCAATTGCTTTGTTAATAGCAGAAATAGAAGCTTCTGCTGCTGATGAATTACTAACATCAATACCGTTAACATTTAATGCTGATGAACTCATATCTTCAATAGAAACTTTCATTGTTTGTGATGAATTAGCTCCAATTTGGTACGTTAAAGAATTATCAGCTAAATTTTTCACTGCTTCACGAGTTGTGAAAGTTGCTTCTTGGCCAATTGAGCCAGTGCTTAATGCACCAATTGTCACACTAGCGTCACCAATTGATACAGCGCCACCACCAGAAGTCGTTACTGTTCCAGAAACTCCTGATTCATCAGTATAAGTTAATGTATAAACTCCGCTACTATTTGCAGAACTGATTTTAACATTATATGTTTTATCTTCAGTTATTGTTGCAGCCCCTGCAATACCTGTAAATACAGTTTTATCTGAAACCTCATTAAATTTCGCAGATTGTGCTTGATCACTAACACCTTTTAAATCACCATTAACAATTTCTTAGTGTTGAATTCAGTTGTATTTGCAATTCGATCAATTTCTTCAACCAATTGATCCATTTCTTTTTGAAGCTCAGCACGGTCTGTGTCTGTATTTGTATCATTAGAAGATTGTACTGCTAATTCACGCATACGTTGAAGGATGTCATGCGTTTCATTTAAAGCACCTTCTGCAGTTTGAATTAAAGAGATACCATCTTGAGAGTTCTTAGAAGCCATATCCAAACCACGAATTTGTCCACGCATTTTTTCAGAAATAGCAAGACCAGCTGCATCATCTCCAGCACGGTTGATACGCATACCTGAAGCTAGTTTTTCCATAGATTTAGATTGCGCATTTGTTGCACTACCTAACTGACGGTGTGTGTTAAGAGCTGCGATATTGTGATTAATAATCATTGTTAGTTCCTCCTTGGAATGTGTTGCTCACATCCTTGTGAGCAGTGTTTGTTTTTTGTATGAGACAAGAGAACCGAGCCGGCCGGACCCCGTTTTTCTTGCTTACATAGATATTATCGGAATGGAAAGATAATGTTTAATAGTTTTATTAATATTTTTTTGAACCACCTTTGAAATTAGTCTTTATTGTTTTTGAAAACGTCTAGATTGTTGATTACTGATTCCGTATTAGATGTTGATACATCTTGTCTTAACTCTCCACGGATTACATCAATACTTCTTGGAGCACGTATACCGATTTTCACTTGTTCTCCTTTTACTTCAGAAATAATAATTTCCACATCTTCGCCGATCCAAATTGTTTCTCCTACTTTTCGAGATAATACTAGCATTTGCTCACCCCTTTTGACTTTCTGATGAGATGAGATGACGAATGGCATATTCTTCGTTATTTAAAATAACTTGTTTTGCTTTTTTGTTTGTTGTATTTAAAATAATTGGTGCTTTTAAATTGATTGTTGATCGAGCAATTGTTTCTTTCAAAGATACAATTGCAAAGACTGCAACTTCTTTTTCGTCTTTTATTTGAAGAGCGTGTACTGTTGCTTCCTCTAACTCTAAATTGTAGTTTGTTGTAATTGTATATGGATTGGTTACAATAAATGCTAAAGCTTCTGTTTGTGTTGATTGCAATATATGAAATACATCATTGTCTTCAATCGGAAGTAATGCAAAGTCTCTTTCTTCTTCAAAACCTGGTATGCCATGTTCGAATGTCATGAGGGTGGAGGGGTCAATTACTATTTCGCCCATATAAGCTGTTTTGATTTTCATTTGTTTAGCTCCTTATGTTAAGTTATACACGCCAGTCGATTGTTAGTGATGCATGGTGGAGCATTTCTACTTTTACTTTTCCTGGTGTGTAGTTATGAATTGGTTTATTGGTAGACGTGTTATTGATTACTTTTTGTGGTTCTATTTGGATGTCGACGCTTCCTGGTTGAAAGTTTACTTTGACACTCCCTTGCGACGGAATGAATTTGATACCTAATGAAGAATAGCGTTGTCTTCCTGATTGTTTTGCTTGACTAGCAATGGGATTTCCACCATTTTCTATTCGCATTAGTTCGGTGCCTTGTTGTGCACGTCTCACAGTTCCTTCAGATACAGCTTGATGTCCTTCCGCAGCGAAGTCTTCCATTCTTTTTCTAACACTTTTTAGATCTAAGTCGGCACGTGCTTGTTCCGTGTCTATGGAAAGCTGTGGTTTTGTCGTTTTCATCGTTTGGACCGCTTTTGGTTGTTGTAGATCTAGATTGGCACTTGGTTGCTCAATCTGCTGAACTGGTTTTTGTATATTTAAATCGATTTGTGCTTTTGTTGAGTTTATTTGGAGTTTTGGGATATTCATCTTTTTTCACCCTTTAAAGAAAGCGTTTGGAACAATTTGTCCAAACGCTTTTTATTATTAACGTAAAAAATCTGTAAGTGTAGGTTGAATAATTCGAGCACCTACTGATAATGCAGCACGATGGATAGATTCTTGAGTAATCATTTCCGTGATTGCTTTTTCATAGTCGATGTCTTCGTTAGAAGAAAGTTGCTTTGTCACAATAATTTCTTGTGCTCCTAGTCTGTCTTCCATCATTTCTACTCGATTTTGACGTGCACCTATATCTGCACGGGCCGCTAAAACAGTATCCTGATTTCCACTAATTTCCTCTAAGTATTTCGCAATCTCTGGTCCTGTTGCTACAGGAGTTTTTGAACTGTCAAGTACTGACTCAATATTTTCCATCATTTTATCAATATCTTCAAACATTTTTTTTCCATTTGTATTTACTTTGATTTCTACCCCATCGTATACTTCAATATTAACGGAACCATCGACTCCAGTTTCTCCTAGTAAGTTTCCGTTATTATCATACAATGGTGATAATGTCTTCGTTCCCGAGAAAATATATTTATCTCCCACTTTCGTGTTAGCTAAATCACGAATTTGTGCTTTTAGTTGAGTTATTTCAACTTTTATCTTTTCTCGATCTTCAGGAGTTTTTGTATCATTCGCAGCATCCGTTACTAGTTCTTGTACTCGCTTCAGTGCTGATCCAACTTTATCTAGTGCATCATCAGAACTGTCTAACCAATTGTTTACTTCACCTAAATTACGTTGATATTGCTCAACTTTGTTTAAATCCGTACGGTAGCCAATTCCTTTAATAGCTACTACTGGATCTTGAGAAGGACGTGTTATTTTCTTACCTGAGTTGATCTGTTCTTGTAGTGTTGCCATTTTGTTATAGCTATTTGATAAATTTCGAAGCATATTAGTAGAAAGCATTGATTGTGTTACGCGCATGTGATTGACCTCCTATTTCTTTTTCTAGCTCCAACGCCTTGCCCCTCGGGATCAAATGTGAAATTACTGTGGTGGCTGAAGAGCTGCCTCCTCTCAATTCCCCATTTGCCTGTCAGGACAGAAGTAGGCGCTTACGCTTTTCTATTTTATAGTCCTACTCGGCCCATGCCGTTAATAATTTTATCTAATGTTTCATCTACTACTGTAATCATTCGTGCAGAGGCATTGTATGCTTGTTGGAATATAATCATATTTGTCATTTCCTCGTCTAAAGAAACGGAGCTGACGGCAGCACGATTATTTTCTACTGTTAATTTAATAGTCGCTGAATTATAAGCCAACCGATTTGCCTGTTCTCCATCTACTCCAAGTTTACCGATGATAGATTGATAGAAAGATTGCACTGTAGTATTGGTTGTGGAACCTATCGTTAAAGGAGCAAATTTCATATTACTAAGTAATAATGCATTTGCCCCATTACCTTCCTCTTTTCCAGTGGATGAAGAAGCAGCCAATAGAGATGGGTCGCTTTCAAACATTGAATCCACAGAAATAGTACTTGCTGAAATTTGACCATTTGTTTTAGAAACAAAAAAGTCTTTTCCAACATCCCCGTTTAGATCAGTGCCACCTTTGTGTATCTCATTAAACTTTTCCGCGAAAGCTACAGCCATATCATCAAGGTTTTTAAGCATTTCTGGATAAAATCCTTTTGTAGTTCCATTACTTGAATAACCATAGGAATCAATTGTTGCTAACAATTTACCCTTAGTTTTTTCTAAATCACTATAACTAATCGTTCCTCCTGCTGCATTACCCTTACTTACTACTGTAAACTGGGTAAAAGGTTCAAAACTATTATCTTCATTTAAACCATCAGCCTTTAAAGTTGCAGCATCTTTTCCATCTACAACCTCAACTAATCCGCTGTTTGTTTTAATAGATACCTTCACTGCGCCTTCAGCAATTGCCAATGCATTTCCACCGGATTTAGAATATTCTATTTCAATTGGGAAATAGGTGTTTAATTCATCTAGTAAAGTATCTCGAGCGTCATATAAATCATTTGGCAAATAACCGTTCGGTTCAATTTGTTGAATTTGCTCGTTGATGGATGCAATTTGATTCAGAATAGAGTTCACATCATTTGTTGATACCCGTATTTCATTCTTTAAATTTCCTTGAATATCCGTCAGTTGTTTGTTGATATAGTTAAATGATTCTGCAACTGCAATCCCCCGTTGAACAACTACTTTTCGAGCACCAGCATTTTCTGGATTAGCACTTAAATCCTGAAGCGATTTCCAAAATTGATCTAATGAAGTATTTAGACCAAATTCGGATGGTTCTGAAAGGATATCCTCCATTTGGGAAATTGCATTAGATTTCGCTTCCCAGTACCCTAGTTTATTGGTTTCCTGACGGTATTGACGGTCAATGAACTGATCACGAATACGTTGTACAGATTGCGCTTGTACACCTGTTCCAAGATGACCTGGTATTTTCGGAGCATTTAAACCTGTTCCTGGATAACCTAGTGTCGCTTCCATGTTCACTCGTTGACGGGAGTAGCCGAGTGTGTTGGCGTTAGAGATGTTATGTCCAGTGGTATATAGTGCGGATTGTTGTGTGTATAGTCCGCGTTTACTTGTTTCTAATCCCATGAATGTTGAGCCCATTAGGTTGCCTCCTTATGCTTGTGAATCGAAGTAGGCTTTACCTTTGGAAGGGGCTTGTACTTCGGATTTTGAGTAGTTTATTTGGTCTGGCTTTGGTCGTAATGTATCTAAGGTTAAGTTGACGAATTGTAGTGATTGTAGTGTCAGCTTTTGGTTTAGGTCGTTTTGGTATTTGAGCGATTCTACTGTTAGGAGTAGCTTGTTGCGTGCTGTTCCTAGCTGCTCTTTTTCTTCGTTTGTGTTGGTATTTTCTAAGACTAGTGCAACAGTTGGTTTGTCAGTAGGAGCAATTCCTTTTGCTCGAAGGTAATCCGTTACCTCTGTTTGACGCTGTTGTTCTAGCTGAGAAATGCCTGCTACGTGTGCCTGCTCGTCCTTGAGCAGTTGGTTTAGACTGTCCATGTCGCCAGTTTTGATTGCTTCTGTTTTTTTGTATGCTATTTCTAGTAAACTTTTGTGTAGCATGTCAAGTTTCGTAAGAGATTGCAATATCTTTTCGATGGACATGTTTTAAGCTCCTTTTACAGACGGTAATAATTAAGAATATTAGTTGCTAGCTTCTTGGCGTCTACTTGGTATGTGCCCGCATCAATTTGCGCTTTGATAGCGGCAACTCGTTCTGCTTGGTTTACCTCCACTGGAGATTTTGTTTGCATGCTTTTTGCAGCAGATGAGATTTCTAGTTGATCGGTAGTAGGTTTTGCCACCTGCTGTGTTTTTTCCACTTGTTGTTGGTTGCGTTTGTATGGGTTTACTTGGTTTAATCCAATGTTCGTGATTTTCATATGGTGATGTCCTCCCTTCTTCGATAAAAGTGTCTACCGTTTATTTCGGTTTGATCTGTAAAGTGTTTAGAGTTTTTTTAAATCACGAAAAAACTCCCACATATAGTGAGAGTTATCTATAGTCCTTATGGTATGTATTTTCTTGCGTGTTTACTTTTTCTCGGAATTCTTGCGCTGCTTCGAATTGGCGAAGGCCTGTTTTTAACTCTTCCGTACAGCTAGTGCATAGTTTTCCTTGTGTTGTTAGTTTACCACAGTTGTCGCATGGGTAGCCAAGGTTTGGAAACAAGGCTGGCTGCAGGCGACCTTTTCGCACCCATTTGTGTAGCAATGATTCTTCTACACCCGTTGCTTCGACGATTCGTTCAACGGTTGCCGCACGGTTTTCTCTCTTTCGCAAGAAACGATACACCGTCTCATATAACTTTTCTTCATTCGTGGCGCAGTTATTGCACACATCTCTTATCCCTGTATAGTTAAAAAAGTCGCCGCAGGATGGGCAATTTTTTAGTTCTCCCATGAGGATCCCTCCAAGTTCAGTTGTCTCCTCTTTTATATCGGCAGATTATCCTTTTATTAAAGTAATTGCTTCGACCCTTGTTGCTCCTGCGTCTTTTAGTAGTTTGGCAGCATGGTGGAGGGTTGCGCCGGTTGTGTATATGTCATCGAATAAAATATAGTGTTGCGCTTCTACCCTATTCATAACTTCAAAAAGTGGACTCGCTTCTAAGCGTTCCTTTCGTGTCTTTTTACCTTGTTCACTAGTTGCCGTTTTAGATAGTAGATGTTGAAAAGGAATGTCTGCACTATTTAATAGCTCGTCGACTTGTGCAAATGTTCTTTGGATTAGTTTTTCTGGATGCATCGGGATTGGGACGACAATGCCTTCATTACCTTCGAATGCTTGGTGCAATGTTTTAGCAAATACTTGTGCCAGCGCTACGTCTTGTAAAAACTTATATTGATGCAAATAGCTTTTCATCGCTTCGTTGTAAGAATAAAGTGCCGTGACGGTATCCACTGCTCCCTCGTAGCAAGTGCCTTGGAAGTCACTGAAATCGATCGTTGCATCTGACTTTTTAAAGTTGCTGAAACACCTGTCACATGTAGAGGACTCTTTTTCATATAGAAATAGCTTCCTCCATGTCGGGGATGGTTGAAATGTAGTGCCACAAATTAAACAGTTCATGAACGATTCCAACCCTCTATTGCAGTTTGTGCTTTGTCCATTTCCCGGGAGATGCCGTGATGGAAAAAGACAATATCCCCGTCTGGGTATTGGAAAGAACGACCGACACGACCGCTTATTTGAATCAGTGCACTTGATGTGAAGATTTTTTGTTCTGCTCCAACTACTGCAACCTGTACATTTTCAATTGTTATGCCTCGTTCTAGGATGGTTGTTGTGAGCAAGCCAGATATTTTCTTTTCTCTTAGTTGCATGACTAACTCTTTTCTATCGGGATGTTCAGCGTGTACTCTTGGTAAATCGCCTGGGAAATTTTCGAGCATTTCGATGGTCGGTAGGAATACGAGAAATGGAGTGTTTGTTTTTGTTTTTTCCTCAATCCATTGTTGGAGTTTATGTGGGACTTTTCCTTTGTTTAGTTGCCTAGCGTAACCCCATAGACTGTCGAATCTAGGTACGGGTAGGTCATGCCCGTGATATCTTCTGGAAAGAACAGATTGGTTCGTTGTTTGGAGTGATTTTGTTGGTGTTGCGGTGACGTAATGAATGGCGGCTTCTTGTTTTGTTGCTTTTTTCACTGCTCGTTGTAGGGTCTCATCTGCGTAATACGGGAAAGCATCTGCTTCGTCGACGAATACTACATCGAAAGCTTTTTCAAATCGGTAGAGCTGATGTGTAGTGGAGAGTATTAGTTCGGCAAATCCTTCTTGGTCGGGTGCTCCGCCGTATAAAGCATGAATCGTTGTTTTTGGAAATACTTTTTGGAAACGTGGGAATAGTTCTAGGATGACATCGGTTCTTGGGGCTGCTACGCATACTCGCTTTCCCTGCTCAAGACATCGAAAGATGGATAAGAAGAGTAGCTCGGTTTTTCCAGCTCCACAAACCGCGTGCAAGAGGTGGGATTTGTTTTGTTCTACACTTGTGAGTAGTTCTTCGCTTGCTTTTTTCTGGAGAGGGGTTAGCCTACCGCTCCATGCAAATTCATGAGCGTTCGCGCCGCGGGCATGGTCTGAGTGCCAAAGCAGCAACTCGGAACAACTACTTACCCGCCCCATTCGAATGCAGTGGCGGCAATAGGTGCAATTTTGGTTACAGCGTGCGCAGTGAAATGTGTGAAATAAGTGCTGGGTTGTGTTGTGGCATCGGTTGCAGACGTACTTCTTTAATTGACCAAAAAGGGCTTGGTTTTGTTCTTGTTCTATGCCGGGTTTGAGGTGGATGTGGCCGTTTTCGATGTGGGCGTCGATGGCTTCGCGCGGGAATGGGATGTGTTCGCGAAGCCAGATGCGGCCAGTGAGAAATTGTTGTAGCTGTTTGTCCATGGGCATTCTCCTTAGTTGGTTTTTACCCATCCTAGACCCATCGAGCCTTCACCAAGATGTGTGCCGATTACAGGGCCGAAATAGCTGATCGTGAACTCAACGTTTGGTAGATTTGCTTCTAACTCGGTTTTCCATGCGATCGCTTCTTGTTCATTGTTTGCGTGGATGATGGTCGCTTGCAGTTTTGCGTATTTGTTTGCATCTTCTTGAAGCAGGTCTGCAATACGTTTCATCGCTTTTTTACGTGTTCGAACTTTTTCAAATGGAACGATGATTTTGTTTTCGAAGTGAAGGATTGGTTTTACTTGCAGTACGTTACCAATGACACGTTCGATGCCGTTTAGACGACCGCCGCGGTGCAGATGGTCGAGGTTGTCCACCATGAAGTAGGCACGAATTGTTTGTTTCATCGTGTTTAGTTCTTGTAGGATTTCTTCTGGATGTGCTCCTTTTTTAGCCATTTGTGCGGCTTTAAGCACGTAGAAGCCTTGTACCATGCAGGAAATTTCTGAGTCGAATGTATATACGTTAAGGTTGTCCACTATTTCACCGGCTTGTTTGGCACCTGCGAGTGTTCCACTAATACCGCTCGATAGGTGGATGGAAATGACTGCGTCGTAGTTTTTGGATAGTTCTTCGAAGGTACTGACAAAATCTCCAAGGGCAGGCTGTGACGTTTTCGGTAGCGTGCGCTCATTGCGAACTTTGTCGTAGAATTCGGTTGCGTTAATGTCGATTTCTTCTTTGTAAGTGTCATTTCCGATGACAACGCTTAGTGGCACCATGCGAATGTCGAGTTTTTCGCGAATTTCTTTTGGGATATAGGCGGTGCTGTCTGTTACGATTGCTGTCTTCATTTTGTGAATCACACTCCTATTGATAAGTTTACTGAATTAGGGTAGGAAATGGAAGCAAAAAAATGCCCCAGACATGATATTTGTCATATATGCCCGGGGTGTGATTTATTCTGTTGCGGTGTCTCCGATGAAGTATACGCTTGTGACAAGCCATTTGCCGTCTTCTTTGACGAAAACAGTTACTTGACGACCGTCACGATCGAGTTTTGCACCGGTATCTGGTTGTTCTAGTGCGATGTGGATGTTCGCGAATACTTGTGCATGTGTTTTGTCGTATTTGATGATCGTTGTGTTATCAGCCGTTCGGATGGTGTCGTAGTCGTTGAATGTTTGCTCAACCACTACTTTTTCATCCTCATAGTTGAAGCCTTCTGGATTTTTGGAAATAGTGTTCATGTAGCGGTTGATGTCTTCTTCGTTGAACGCTTCCATGTATTCATCGAAGGCTTTCAGTATTGCTTCTTTTTCTTTTGCTGGTACGTTGGTTGCTTCTTCGATGTTGCCACCAGCCATTTCGAAGCCGACTTCAGATTTGTCGGTTGCGCCGTGGTCGGTTGTTTTTTGGGTGTTGGTTGGTGCGATATCGTTTACGGACCCTGTGTTTGTGTTTGTATCTTCATTACTACTGCATGCTGCTAGAAGTAGTGCAATAGTTGCGATGGCTAGTGTATGGATGATTTTCATATGTACAATTCCCTCCTGCTAGTGGATATTTTGTCATACTTAAGACGAAAACTCAATTAATTGGTTTCATGTTAGATTAGGTGGAATGTTCTGTTAGTTTGTTGTATGATTTTGGGGATGGAGGTGAACTAGACAATTGGTTATAAAACAATATGCTTTATTGAAAAGATTGCGTATCCCACATGTAAAAGAGGAGGATATTCGGAAAGATATTCACCAAATAGAGTCTGGTTTGCGCGGAGAAAATCGACTATTACAGAAATTAAACGAATTACGCTTGCCTGGACCATATCGAATTTTCTCAGATTTGAGTTTACAATCTGGAGAGTGGAAAGTTCAGATTGATTGTTTAGTAGTTACTGACCGCTGTTGCATCGTGTTAGAGTCTAAAAATATTAGTGATGACTTGTATTTTAATGAGAACTCTGATGAATTTTATAAAGTAGATAGAGCCGGTCAGGAAGTAGTTTATCGCAATCCCTATTACCAGCTTTTAAAACATATTCGATTTATGAAAGAGTTCTTCCAATTATTAAATTTTCCCCAAATGAAAGTAACAGGTGCCGTGGTATTAACCGCCAAGTCCTGTAGAATCCGCCAGAAACCAACCCATTATCCCATTTTCAAATTAGAAAGTATTATCGAGAAAATCCTACACATGTATGAATCTCCCTCTTCTTTTAGCTTGAGCAATGAACAGATAGACTCTATTGAACAAACGTTATGGAAAAAGCAATCAACTTTTATCCATCGCCCCCTTTGTGAAAGCTATCAAATTTCTCCAAATGAGTTGATCCGAGGAGTGGAGTGTCCGAAATGCGGCATGCTAGGTATGAAGCGAACAGGTAAAGTATGGACATGCTCTAGTTGCAAGCAAAAGTCTCGCGATGCCCATAAACATGCTGTTGAAGAGTACTTTTGGTTGGTGAGTAAAGAAATGAGAAATAGAGATTTCCGTGTTTTTTGCAAGGTAGATTCTGTTTATGCAGCTTCTCGTATGTTGAGTAATATGGATTTACAGATTCATAGGGCCGGGCCTAAGACATTTTATACGCAGAAAAAGGATCGATGAAAATCGATCTTTTTTTTGTTGGATGGTGGCTGGTAAGGTAGTGTGTTGAAAATATATTGCAAGATTCACTGACATTTTTTGTGAGTCGCCAGATACTATGCCAGAATCACAAAATAGAGGTTGCTTATCGCAAGATAGGATTTGAGAATCGCAAGATTGACTCCAAATCGCAAGATCCCTGTCACTTTTTGTGAATCGCAAGGTAGCACCCCCGAATCGCAAAATAGAGGCTGCTTATCGCAAGATTGACTCCAAATCGCAAGATCCCCTGACATTTTTTATGAATCGCAAGGTAACGCCTCCGAATCGCAAGATACTAGGATGGAATTGCAAAATAGAGGTTGCTTATCGAAAGATTGACTCTTCATATCGCAAGATCCCCTGTCACTTTTTGTGAATCGCAAGGTACCACCTTCGAATCGCAAGATACTATACCAGAATCGCAAAATAGGATCTGAGAATCGCAAGAATGACTCTTCATATCGCAACATTCCCTGACAATTATTGAGAATCACAAAGTAGCACCTCCGAATCGCAAGATACTATGCCAGAATCGCAAAATAGAGATTGCTTATCACATGATTGACTCTCCAAATCACAAGATCCATCTTCTCGCCCAAACAAAAATCCTCTCGCCCGCGGGCAAGAGGATTTCTTATCTGTTTATCGTACTTCAACCCAGCCGTTTTTGATGCCGGTTACTACTGCTTGGGTGCGGTCGTTTACGTTCATTTTTTGTAGAATGCTTGAAACGTGGTTTTTTACTGTTTTTTCGGAGATGAATAGTGTTTCTCCGATGGTGCGGTTACTTTGACCGTCTGTTAGTAGTTGGAGTACTTCGCATTCGCGCTTTGTTAGTAAGTGGAACGGGCGGCGAATTTCGGTTTGATGGAAGTTTCCTTTGTTTTCACGTTCGCTTAGGCGACGGAATTCTGATACTAGGTTACGTGTTACTTTTGGATGTAAGTATGAGCCGCCTTTTGCTACTACTTTAATTGCAGAGACTATTGCGTTTGCATCCATTTCTTTTAGCATGTATCCAAGTGCGCCAGTTTTTAGGGCATGAGATACGTATGTTTCGTCATCGTGAATGGATAGGATGATTACTTTTGCATCAGGAAATTTTTCTAATAGCTCTGCTGTTGCTTCTACACCATTTTTGGTCGGCATATTAATATCCATAAGTACTACATCTGGAATGTATTGCTCGTAAAGGCGAAGCACGTCATTGCCGTCGTCACCTTCTGCTACTACTTCGAATGTGTCTTCGAAATCTAGAATGCGTTTTACTCCTTCACGGAATAGTTGGTGATCATCTATAATTATAATTTTTGTCATGTATATTTCCTCCTAATAAAAACCCAATAGTTATTCTTCTTTTATGGGAATGCCGAACAGAATAGTGGCGCCTTTTCCTGGGGAAGAAATGATTTTCATCGTTCCTTCCAGCAAGTCCACTCGTTCTTGCATTCCGATTAAACCAAATGATTTTTCTTTTACAACTTGTGGATCAAAGCCGACCCCATTATCTTTGACGATAATATTCAACTTTTGTTGCAACCATTCTACTTTTACCCATGCTTCCGTGAACTTTCCGTGCTTAATACTGTTCGTTAAACATTCTTGAACTAGTCGGAAAATGGCTACTTCGAAATTGGTTTGCATACGTTTTTCTTCTCCGAAAGCTTGGAAATTAATCTTTTTCGTTGGATTGTATTCCTCAATTGTAGATATGTATTTTCTAAGTGTCGGAATTAGTCCTAAATCATCGAGTGCCATTGGGCGAAGATCGTAAATGATTCGCCGAACTTCTGAAAGTGCATTTCGAACCATTGTCTTTAGTTCGATAATTTCTTTCATCGCTTCTGCTCCACCACGCTGCTCGTATGTAAGATTGATTAAATCTGTTCTAAGTAATACGTTGGCAAGCATTTGTGCAGGACCATCATGTATTTCGCGAGAAAGTCGTTTACGCTCTTCCTCTTGAGCTTCGATAATTTTTAAAGTAAAATCTTGTTTAATCTTTGCGTTTTCTAAAGCCTCTCCTACGTCCTTTAAGTCAGATGTTAAATAGTTCATCACTATATTTACTTGGTTGACTAGTTGATCGGCACGCTCAATCATTTCTAAAAGCCCTTGTAATCTGCGTTCTAATTCATCTCTTCGTAGCCTTAACTGCTTTTCTTCATTGCGCTTTATGAGGAGCTTTATTTGAATATCGTTAGCAGTTTCGTAAGCACTACGTACCTGCGGCTCATCGTATGAGTCAAAGTTTTTTGAGACTTCCGCTAATCGGTTACGAGCTATTCTAGAATTCGCTTCCAGCGTATCTCCTTCTAAAATAACGACTTCGATGTTGCTTCGAATTATTTCTAGCTCCACTTTCATTTCTTCGAAGCTTTGTCGACTTTGTTCGCTTATAATGAATATATCCCTTTTCGAATGATCCATCACTTCGACCATTCGATCGAAAATAACATCTAACGATTGAGTATTCAAATTCTTTTTCGTCATCTGTTTTTTTCTCCTTTAAGCATGTAAATGAGTCTCCATTTTTTTCTCCTTTAAGCATGTAAATGAGTCTCCATTCATAAATGCTGACAAACTTTATTATAGCACTTAATAACTAAAAATAAATTAAAATTACTTTACAAGTATATTTCAAATGATACAGGGAGGAAATTTTTATGAGAAATGATTACCATACAGTCAAAGGTTACGGGGAGAGCGAGACCATCATTCAAAAGTCACGCTTTCTCACATATGTTGAACGAGCCGAAACCGAGCAGGATGCACAGGATTTCATTAATAATATCAAACAACTGCATAGAGATGCCACTCATAACTGTTCAGCATACATAATTGGGGAGCATGATAATGTCCAAAAAGCGAACGATGATGGTGAGCCAAGCGGGACTGCCGGTGTACCTATGCTTGAAGTGCTAAAAAAACAAGGGTTAAAAGATACAGTAGTAGTCGTCACACGCTATTTTGGAGGCATCAAACTTGGTGGTGGAGGTCTTATTCGGGCATATGGAAAAGCAACAACTGAAGGGATTGCCGCAGCAAAAGTAGTAGAGCGAAAGTTGCATCATTTGATGAAAGTACAGGTAGATTATACATGGCTAGGTAAGGTAGAAAATGAAGTAAGAAATTCTTCCTATCCCCTAAAAAAAATAAATTATGCAGATTCCGTCGAATTTTTTGTTTACACAGAAGCAAATGAGGAAATCACATTTACTAACTGGATCATCGAAATGACGAACGGCCAAGCAAAAATTGAAGTTATTAACAAAGAATTTTTGGAATTTGATGTGAATTGAATTATACTTTTACATAAGAGGTGATGAAATGAAAAAGTTATCCATATTAATCCTATTGCTTTTTAGTTTAAGTGTTGCTCCTATGATTTCATCGGCAGCCTGTACCACTCCTGTGTATTGGGACGGTGTGGAGCTCAAGTCAGGTCAAATAGGGCGAGTGCTCATTCAAAAACCAACGACTATTTACAAAAATGTAAACGGAAATTTCGAGTTTTCAAGAACGGTACATCCTGGTGAAAATTATCGAGTCTATGCAAATAAGTCTACCTATTACCATCTAGGCGGTGGCTTAGTTATCAAGGATGATGCATCGATTTTGTATCAAACTCCATCCAAGCAAAAATTGAGTTGTGTAAAGAATACCTCTACATCGTTAACGATTGGAGATTCGACAACAGCTGTTTCAACAAAGCTTGGAACAGCGCAAAAAAAGGTGACCAATGAATTTGGAGCTTCCACTTCTATTTATCATCAAAACTATCAAAACTTTTATGCTATCAGTTTATTAAACAATAAAATTGCATCTCTTTATACTAAAGATAAGCAGTATAAGGTCCATGGTGTAGGAATCTCCAATACAGTTAGCGAACTAGAAAATAAATTAGGTACGAATTATCAAACGACCGGCAACACATATCCCGTCGAAATTATCACGTATCAATTACCAAAATACGAAGCTAACTTTTTTATCGATGTACATAATGACAGTAAGATTTCTGCCATTCTCTTAGTAGATTATCAATTAATGAATAAAAATCCGAATTTATATCCGAAGAAATCCGCTTCTTTGGAAGCTAGTTATGAATCGTTGTTATTTGAATTAATTAATGCAGAAAGAAAAGTTCAAGGAGTTCCTGTTTTGCAAAATGCTTCAAAAGTGGCTACGGTTGCTAGAAAGCATAGTGTAGATATGGGGACCAATGAGTATTTCAGTCATGAGAATTTACAGGGGCAATCCCCGTTTGATCGACTTGCAAATGGTGGTGTGACTTTTAGGAATGCTGGGGAAAATATAGCAACCGGATATACGAATGCTTATTTTGCTCACGAGGCGTTGATGAATTCCCTTGGACACCGTAAGAATATTGTAAGCACTGCGTATACACATGTTGGTGTGGGAGTTTTCTTTGCTAAGTGGACGTATGGGTCTATTCCATATTATACGGAGAATTTTATTAAGCCTTAACTAGATTAGTATAAAACCTATTGGAATGTTTACAGAGGTCTTTGGAGAGACTTATTGCTATATCATTACCGATTGAATTTATAAGAGAGACTGGTTCATGACTGTCGTCACGAACCAGTCTCTCTTTTTTTCGGTAATCTTATTGCGTCTGCCTATCCGTCGCCCTCCTTCAACAGTACAAGTAAGGTTAAGATCTTTTGGGATAATTAGTGAAAAGATACTTTCCAATTCATAAAGGAAGCACCTGAAGATGAAATTTCAGGTGCTTCTACGCTTCTCTATAGGATAAATAATAACTATTTTTTGGTCATATACCCTTTAACCAGTAGAAAATACTTAGCAAATTTAAGAAGGTATTCGGCATGTAGAAAGACTTATATGAAGATTTTAACAATTAAAGATTAAGTTAGTTTGAATTTTTAAGTAACACTTTATGAATTTTCTTTTGATATTTTATTTGATACCTAGTCTTACTTTTCATTTTTTCAATGTTAAATTTTCCTATAATATAACGAACATCTTTGTATTCTTAAATTAAGTTTTCAAATTTAATATCCTTAAGATAATTTTGAAACCATTGGTATTCTTGAAGAGATTTAATATTCTTCTCTATTTCTTCTTCTGTTACATCCTTTGTAAAGGAAAATAGCAGTGTACCTAGTGAACCTAATAACTCAAACAGCGGTCCCAAGAATGACACCTCCTAATATAACTTCTACTCTATTTTATACGATTGATTTTAAAAAAGGTTTCTTTCTAAATCAACTACTGAATTCCTAACCGCAAACTAAAAAGAGCATCTCCCCGTCATTAAATGACTTAGGAGATTGCTCTTTTTTAGTACTTCTCGATTGTTGTACCTTGGTAATAATGTTTCAAAATGCGGTCGTATGTCCAACCTGCGTCAGCTCGGGCTTTTGCTCCCCATTGGCTCATGCCGATGCGGTGACCGAAGCCTTTACCTTTTACGGTAACGGTATCGATACCGCCGGTTGTTCCAGTTGTTGATACGATGCCTTCATTTGTTTGAATGTTAACATTACCACTTGGAATAGTTTCTACACCAGTTGCAGTTTGTACAGATGTACCTGTTAAGGAAGAGATATCCGTTGTTCCATTTGTTTGTTGCACGGAAACTTCCGTTATGCCAGATGGTTTAGTGAAACTAATATCATACCAACTAGATTTTAAGGATGCATTGTTTGCATCTAAAAATACGTTTCTCATAACTGTTTCGTTGCCTGTGATCGTTTTTTCTCCTGAATTAGTAATAGCTGTTACAGCTGTTACTTCTCCGTTAGAGCCACCTTTTGTTAGCTTTACATCTAACAAAACATCGGTGCTGCTAAATCCGAACTTCTTCAGGATATTTGCTTTCGATATAGAAACTGTCCAGTTATCGTATGGTGACTTTTCAATGGAATCGTCTACAGATACGAATTGTGGTACTTGGGCAGTGTCCCAAACCTCGCCGATATTCGCTGTTTTACCACCACTTGCAGCGTAGTAATATGCTTGTACGAGCTTGCCGTTTGATTTCACTACTAAATCTTTTGTTGCATCAACAGCTGAATTGGTGCTTTTTTGTTCAGATGTATAGCCTTTGTACATTTGGTCTTTTGTTGTACTACTTAAAATGCCTGCTTTACTTAATGTATAGCTTCTAGCTGCAACTGTTTGTGCTTTTAATGCTTCTTGATGCCAAGATGCATACGATTCGTTTGGAATAACTCCTTTTAAATAGTTTTCCAAATCTAGTCGATTCACTATTTGCACAGTTGCACCAGATTTTACAACGTTAAAGCTTCCGCGAAACTGAGTGCCAGTTGGTGTTTTTCCAAGTGGAAGTGATGAAACTTCCGCTACCTTTGCATAAGTAGCCGGTACCCAAGAAGAAGCACCCTGTTCGTCTGTAATCGAATACCATACTTCACCATTTGCATTTGTAAATTCATTTACGAAGTTTGCACCTTGGAAAGCTTTATAGGATTTTACTGTTTCATAGTCAGCAGTTGCACCTTTTTTTCCATCGACATCTGATGTGAAGACAACCATTTTTTCATTGCCAGTTAACGCATGTAAAGCAAATCCGTTCGCTGAGAACATAGAAGCTCCAGATTGATAAATCGATACTTCGCCGTTCACTTGTGAAAAAGTAACCGGTGTGTTCGGTAATGCGAAAAACATTTCTTTTGTCGTTAGGTTTTCTAGCTTATAAATACCAGTTAGATTAAGCGAAGTGGAGGAAGCGTTGTGCACTTCGACTCGAACTTGCTTTGAATAACTTTCTTGCTTGTAGGCAAATGCAGTATTGGAAACTGCTAAACTAAGTGCAACTACTGATAGACCAGTTATTAGTTGTTTAAACAATTATTTCACCTCAGTAAGCGTACTTAGCACCCAACCTTTATTTCCTTTAGCGGTTTGTACATTGTACCATATTTCACCATTAGCATTTTTGAAGGAATCTAAATATTTTAAAGAAGTTCCTTTTGCTACTAATTCAAGTGATTTGTAGTTCGTTGTAGCACCTTTTCTAACGTTCACTGCTTGTTTAGCTACTACTTCAGAAGGCACGACATTGCTCGGTTTTGTTGTTGTAACATCACCAGAGAATACCCAGCCTTTTACGGTAGCAGATATTTCTACGCGGTACCAAATACCAGTAGCCGCTTTATGTTGATCGATTACTTTTAGTCCTTTATTTGCTCCGAAAGTTGCTAATACTTTGTAGTCACGAGTTGCACCACTATGCACTTTTACACTACTGCCAGTCGTATATACAGTTGCTGGTAGACCAGTAGAAGGATCTGGTGTAGTCGTTGGTGGTGGCGTTACAACCGTTCCACCTTCTGCAACTGCTTTTTGTAATTGTTTAATAATCGCATCTTGTTCAGCCACTTTTTTTTCTAGTGCAGTTACTTTTGTATTAATAGGATTTAGTTGGGCTTGTACCCATTCAACAGAAGCAAGTAAAAGGTTGGAATTTGCTTTTGTCGCACTAGGCACTGTAATTGTAAGCAGTAAGCTTAAACCTAGCACTGCACCAACCGTTGCTAAAAGTTTCTTTTTCATCGTATACATTTCTCCCTCTTATTGTTTGAAATAGTTTTCTAATCCTTTTCGAATTCCTGTTGCTGCTTTTTTCTGGAATGCAGCGGAAGCTAGTTGTGCTTCTTCTGTTGGGTTCGATATAAAAGCAAGCTCTACAAGAACAGAAGGAAGTTCGTTCATACGATTTACATAAAATACTTGTTCTTTTACTCCACGATTATACGTACCTATTGCTTTTACTAAATCCGATTGAATGCTCTTAGCTAGCGTTAAGCTGCGCGGTCCGTTAAAGTTAACCGTCGCATTATAATACGTCGTCGTACCTTTAGAAGAAGCATTAAATGCATCAGCATGAAGACTAATGAATGCATCATAATCCGATTTATTTGCAATATCTGTGCGTTGTTTTAACTCTAAGAAGACATCTGTACTTCTTGTTAAGACTACTTCTGCTCCAGCAGCTTCTAACTCTGCTTGTAATGCTTTAGCAGTTGCAAGCACAACGTCTTTTTCTCTCTTTCCATTTGGTCCGACTGCTCCAGGATCTTTTGCACCGTGTCCAGCATCCAAGATGATTTTCTTACCTGCTAATCCTTTTGGTACAACTTTGATCGTCAATTCTTTATCATAATCACGAATTGTATACGTGTAATTAGGATCGAATGTGATCAATAAAACAGAAGTTCCACCAGAAACTTTCTCTACTTTCATACTTTTCACACCAGTAACGGAGGATTTAATCTCGTTTATATTTGATAGATTACCAAATATGCGTAAAACATTCGCAGAAGGCGTTGAATAAGTAATATCGAATTTAGATGGTTTGGTCCATACCATATAGTTTTGACCATTTCTTACTTCTGTTCGACCATTCGATAATTGGATCGGTGAAGCATCTGAAAGCATAGAAGCTTGAATCCATCCGCGTTTTTCACTTTGTGTTTCAATATTTACCCAACCATTCAATGTACGAAGCACTCTTACTGGTGTGTTTACATAAATTGTGTCTACTTTTTTCGCAGTAGCACTTGCTCCGTTGTATACAGTAGCTGTTTTCGTCCCATATTTAGTTGGAATATTGTCATTTACTTCAAAGTCTGGGATCCAGCCTTCTTTACCACCAGCATTAATCTGAATCCAAGTAGTACCGTCTGTAGCCTTCAATTTGTTTAATACGGTAAAACTTGTGTTTTTAGCAAGACCTTGTAGAACTGCAGAATTATAATTGCTGTTTGCGTATAATAAAGCATTTGCTCTCTTAATCGTCCCTTTTTCACCTGCACCAGGTGTAACGATCGGTGTTTCTTCAACAGAATCTCCGATGGATACAACGGATTGATGCAACCAAGCTTCTCCACTTGTCGTGTTTACTTTATACCATTTTTCCGATTTAGCGTCTGTTGCATATTGACTTGAATCAAATACATCATTTTGTCTCGCTTGAGTCACCACATCGAACGTAATTGCTGGGCCTGAACGCATATTTGCTACAGGTACAGAAACTCTTAAGCTATTTTTCTCATCTACAATATTGGCATCAGTAGAAGGTGTTTCAGGTGTTGGATTTTCGGGTACAGTAGAAACAGTTTCAAATGCATCTGAAGGTATCCAACCTTTTTTCCCTACTGCATAGGTCACTTGATACCATTTTTCCTTGGAAGCGTTTGTAAACTCTTGGTGGATAGATAGTTTCGTTCCAACTTGAATTGTCGCTACCGTTTTATAGCTTTTCGTTGCTCCAGAGTGAACAGTAGATGTTTTACTCACTACTTTGCTTGCTATCGATGAATCTTCGAATGCAGAAGCAAGTACCCAGCCCTTTTTGCCAGTTGCATAAGTAACCTGCAACCATTTTTCTTTGGATGCATTTGTAAACTCTTGATGGATTACGAGAGTTGTCCCAGGTTTTACTGTGGAAACGACTGCGTAACTTTTAGTTGCCCCTTTATGAACAGTTGTTTGTTGTACAACTTTCATAGAAGTTGCTGTTTCACCAGCTGTAGCGTTTAATACAAATAAATCCGATGTTACCCAGCCTTTTTTACCGTTATATTCAACGTTAAACCATACTTCATTTTGGGCATTTGTAAATGCACTTAGTACTTTCAATGAAGTTCCTGCTGGAATTGTAGCAACTACTTTATAAGAAGTTGTTGCACCACTTCTCATATTCGACGCATTTTTCCCTATTTTTTGTGTCGTTCCCACATAAGAAATACCAGTAGATGTGGAAGCTGCTTTGACTGCAGTTTGAGCAATTGGTTTAACTGGCTCATTAATAACTACACCACTTTCACCAGCTGTAACATTTATTTCGAATAATTCGGATGTTACCCAGCCTTTTTTACCGTTATATTCTACATTAAACCAGACTTCTTTTTCCGCATTTGTAAATGCATCTAGTATTTCCAAAGAAGTGCCTGCTGGGATTGTAACAACTTTGCTATAGGAAGTTGTTGCACCACTTCGCATATTCGCAGCGTATTTCCCTATTTTTTGTGTGGTACCTGCTATTTGTTGAATTTCGTCTAAAACTAGAGATGAATTCGAAGCGGCATATGCAGTTGGTGATTCACTCGCAAGAAGATTAAGTGGCAAAAGAACAGAAGTTGCTAAGACAGATGATGCGATTACTTTTTTCATTTGTTCCTCCTTGAAACCTGTGTTTTCTCCATTTTAATGCACTAATCCCCATAAAACAATCCAACTAATGTAATTAAATCCAATGTCATAGAAATGTAATATATATAATAGAATTCTGTCATATTCTCTGCTGACTGGATTTCTAACGTAACAAGGGTCGAAATCGCTGAAATAAATTTCCAATAGCACTTGTAAAAATTAACACAAGTAAGGGTTAATCATCGTTGAATTCCTCCTAGCTCATACCAAACTTCTATTTATATACCAACTAATAGTTTTTAGTGGATATATGAGTGAATCTCTAGATAGGAGCTTCCAATTGCAAATTCCAACTTGAATCGCAAGATCTCCTTTGAATCACAAGATAAGGGCCTCTAATCACAAGATTCCCTTTGTGAATCGCAAGATAGGTTCCTCTAATCGCAAGATTCCCTTTCAGAATCGCAAGATAGGATCCTCTAATCGCAAGTTTCACTTTGAATCGCAAGATAGGATCCTCTAATCACAAGATTCCCTTTCAGAATCGCAAGATAGGGTCTTTAAATAGCAAGATCTCTCACCTCTATCGACTATTAAATTTTTTCCACAAAAAAAACAGCCTATTTCAGGCTGTTCGTTTTACTGTCCTATCGTTAAATCAGAGACAGTTTTTGATTTAATTTCACTTTGTGCGTTTTGACCGAAATCATCTAGGTTAAGCTGCAGTTGTTTCTTCACTTCTTCCAGCGACTCTTCGTCTATCAGGAAATAAGAGGTTCCTCTTATCATGGTGTCAACACCTTCTAGTTGAAGCTGCTCGATTGGTGATGATTTGATGTTTTGATAAGTCTTGATCAAACCAAAATAATCCGAAGATGGAATATTTGTTTTGACGTTATTGCCGACGTCTTTGATCATATCATCGATGTTAGCAATATTGCTTATGCTTGTTGCTTTGTTAATAATCTCTTGGATTACTTGTTTTTGTCGGATATTACGTCCGGCATCCCCTTGAGGATCTTTTTTACGCATACGGACGTAAGCAAGTGCTTCGTTCCCGTTTAAGAACATAGGACCTTCTGTATACTTCTTCCATTTTAAACTACCTGTCAGCTGAGCGCTGAAGGTAAATGGAACATCTACATCGACACCGCCTACTGTATCTACGATGTCTTCAAAACCTTGAAAGTCTGTGGAAACGTAATAATCAATTGGAATATCTAATATTTCTTCCAATGTATTGATCGTATAGTTAATCCCTCCGAAAGCATAAGAGTGATTAATTTTAGTCTGGTATCCTAAGTCAGGCACATAAACTCTAGAATCTCGTGGAATACTGACCAAGGAGATTTTTTCTGTCTTCGGATTAATTGTTGCTAAGATTAAAACGTCTGCTCGACCATATTTTGCTTTTTCTTCATTTTCGATACCTGCTAATAATATGGTAAATGCAGAGTCTTCTGCTTTGGCACTTTCGATCTTGTTTTCTGCCTCTTCTGTTGGATTTGTATCCTTTTCCAAGGGCTCGTATATTTTATTTATTGCATTTTTTGTCTGAAGCGATAGATTTGTGGCAAACACAATAACTCCAGAGAAAAGCACCATCGAAATAATAAGTATTGTATATAAAAGTTTTCTTCTCGTCTTTGTTTTTCGCTTTTTTTGACGTGAAGTAGTCATAATACTTCCCTACTTTACTGTTAAAATATAATCTCACCAATTATACATAAATTTTTACTCGATGTATATGGAAAAGACCATTACTTCTTCGTAAGGTTTTGCAAAAGATCTTTGACAATAGAAGCCCAGCTATACTCATTTAGCGCAAGTTGTCTTCCGCTTTGTTTCATTTTTTCCCGATTTTCTTCATCCATTTCGACAAAATGGAACATAGTTTCTGCTATAGAATCGACATTTTCAGGTTTTGCGACTAATCCAATGTTGTTATCGGTCACGATTCGCGCACTTTCTCCTTTTCCGCAGTAGAGCACTGGTACACCAGAAGATGCTGCTGGGAAAATTTTGGATGGGCGTGCCCCTTCAAACAAAGCGATATCGCGTAATGGCACGATACTTACATCCGTTACCGAAAATAGCTTCGGCATTTCTTTTAAAGGTAAGTGGCCTAAAAAAGTAAGATTTTGCAGACCTAATTCTTTCGCTAGCTGATGAAGTTTTTCTTCTTCTGGACCTGCTCCTGCGATTAAAAAATGGGCATGTGGAACAGTTTCTTGCATTTTTTTAGCTGCATATAATATAAACTCTAATCCTTGTGCATAACCAAGATTACCACCATAGGCAAAGACAAATTTATCTTGTAAGTCGAATTTCTCTACATACTCCGAATTTTTTTCTGCCGGTTGGAAAAAGTTTGTGTTTACGCCATTTGGTAAAACAAATACTTTATCCTCTGGTTGAGAGTGATTAATAATATACGATCTAATACCATCTGTAGCAGTAGCAATTTTCCAAGAATGTTTGTATAAAAACGACTCTAAAATTTCCGCAAGCTTAATAAAAAACTTATTTTTTACAAGTCCTAGCTTCACAGCAGACTCCGGCCAAACATCCGCCACATTGAAAACAAATTTCGCTCCTTTTAGTTTGGCACTAAGTAGGCCAGTTAACCCTAAAAAGATTGGCGGAGAATTTACAATGATAACATCTACTTTTCCTGCTTTCATTAGCCCGTAAAATGAACTGAAAGTAAAGGAAAAATAAGACACTAATCGTTTATAGAAAGTTCCCTTTTTCGAAGGGTAAATCCAAGTTCGGTGGACAGGAATTCCGTCCCATTTTTCAAATTCATATTTTTTCCCTTTATACTCATCCGGAATAATTCCATGTGGATGATGAGGAAAAGCAGTCACTACTTGAATATCATGCCCTTGAGCGAGAAGTTCTTTACTAACCTCATATACACGGATTTGTGGAGCACCTGTTTCAGGTGGGAAATGTTGACATAAATATACGATACGCATAGCTTTCACCGCTTTAATCTTTCAATTTATTCTTCAAGTACGCAAGTAACGGCTCTCTTAAATTGTCCCGTTTTAATGCGAAGTCAAAAGTTGCTTGTAAAAATCCAAATTTATCCCCAACGTCATATCGTTTTCCTTCGAATATGTAAGAGTAAATAGACTCTTTTGCTAACAATGAATCAATTGCATCCGTTAACTGGATCTCACCTTTCGCATCTGGTTGTACTTTTTCTAGTTCATCGAAAATGGCAGGTGATAAAATATAACGTCCTACAATCGCTTGGTTGGATGGTGCATTTTCAATTGAAGGCTTCTCCACTAAGCGCTTCACTGTAAACAAATCATTATCTGATTCACTATATTCAACTATTCCGTATTTATGAACGTCTTCGTCTGGAACTTCATTGACACCTAAAATACTGCTTTCTACTTCTTCGTACTTCTCAATCATTTGCTTTAAAGCAGGTACTTCAGCATCGATAATATCATCCGGTAGCAGAACCGCAAATGGTTCGTTGCCGATGAATTTTTTCGTGCATAAAATAGCATGTCCTAGTCCCAGTGGTTCTTTTTGACGCATATAATGAATGTCCACTAAGTTAGAAATATTCTCAACTGTCTCTAGTAATTCATGTTTCCCTGTATTTTTCAACAGAAGCTCTAACTCGATTGATTTGTCAAAATGGTCTTCCATCGATTTTTTGTTGCGTCCAGTTACGATAATAATATCTTCAATTCCCGAAGCAATCGCTTCTTCAATAATGTATTGTAAATTTGGTTTGTCTACGATTGGTAGCATTTCTTTTGGTAAAGCTTTCGTTGCAGGTAAGAAACGAGTTCCAAATCCTGCTGCAGGAATGACTGCCTTTTTTATCATATTCCATCACCTTTCGAATTATCAGACTGTCTTGAAAACGCTTCTCAGTCGAGGCACGCAGGACAAGGCGGAAGCGAATTGAACTAAAGTTCATGAGCTTACAACGATGTGCAAGTAACGAAGAATGAAAGCGTTTGTCAACGGTCTGATCAGTATTTTTCATACAATGAAAGCATATAATGCGCATTATCTATCCAGCTATAATGCTCTTTCACATGAGCTACCCCGGCTTTTCCCATAACAGCTCGTAAATCGCTGTTTCTTGCCAGTTTTTTAAATGCAGTTGCTAACTGGTCTGGACTATTTTTATCGACCACGATGCCAGTCACATCTTGGACGACTACTTCTGGTAAGCCGCCGACGTTCGATACGACAACCGGTACACCACAAGCCATTCCTTCCACCGCGGCAACGCCGAAGCTTTCACTGTCCTCTGTAGATGGTACAGCAAAAATCGACATTTTACGAATTATAGCAGGTACTTCTGTGTTTGGAACTTTTCCAGTAAATGTAGTAACATCTGCTATCCCTAAATCTTTTGCTAGTTGTTCATACTCGGCTCTTTGTGGACCATCACCTGTTATGAGAAGTTCAGAGTTTGGAAACTCTTTATGGAATAAAGCAAAGCCTTTTACTAAATCCGCAATTCCATATTTATCTTCTAACGCTTTAACCGTTCCGATAATAATTTTATCTTCTGTCTCTTGCCCTTCTGGCGCAGGATAAAATTGCTCAATATCTACCCCAAATGGTGTTACTTCTACTTTTTTGTTTGTATATAGATTTGTTTCTTTCGCCATTACATGGCTTGTTGAAAAAATAGCTGTTGCTTTATCTAATGTAAACTCAATCAGCTTTTGATTGAGCTTGCTCTTTCTAGGAACGACGAAAATGTCTTTGCCCCAGACGGATACGAAAAACTTTTTATAGTTAACCATCGCACCTAATAACCCGTAGCTGGATACATAATGTGCATGCAAAACATCTGGATTCCATTCTTTTAGCATTTTTTTCAAACCGGGTGCCGCTGCTAAATAGGAAGCTTTGCTTGGAAGTAATTTAGGTAAGATTTCGGTCGGAACTAGTTTAGCATTGTCCTCTGAATAATGATCTTTGAATGTATATACTTTCACTTCAATGCCTTGTGATTGATAAAACAATGCCCATTTTTGCGTATGGATCGACCTGCTTGGGGCTAATAATGCAATTTTCATTGTTGACCTCCTAAAAGCGCTTGTGCAGCTTGTTCGGCACGTTCGTTCCATGCATGCTGCTGTAAAAATGATTGCTCGATATTTCTCTTATACGATTCAAATTGTGGCTGAATATCCAGCATTCCTTGGACAAGACTTGCTGCATCGTCCTCAGTGATTACTCCGTAAGGACCTGACAGGATAAAATCTTCTTGTGCAGAACAATTTGTCGCAATAATTGGTAGTCCTGCTGTTAAGTATTCTACTAATTTGATAGGAACCGCAAAATCGTTATAAATCGATCTTTTTCGCGGTATAAACGCAAAATCTACTTCTGTATAAACTTGTTGAAGCTCTGCACCACTTACATGCTTTAAATCGATATACGGCTTCGATAACTTCTCTTTATCCGAATCACTCAGATTTGTATATTCATCTTCTCGACAAACGATGACTAACTCACCTTTTATACCGTCTTTATTTAACAACGCAAACGATTCTACTAAAGTAGGTAGCCCGTAATCATCATTATTAATACCACCAACGTATATGCCTTTAAACGGCTTTCCGATAGCATTACTATTCGTTTTTATCTCCGTGAATCGTCCTCCAGGAGGTAGCGCCATTTTTGCTGTGTTTATATTCACATATTTGCCCATTGCGTCACTCGGTAAAAAGATAGTATGCATATATTTGCCGTATAATTTTTCTTCCTTTTTATAAATAGTTTGCATGATGAATTTTTTCAAGCCCTTTAACGAATACAACTCATCGAACTTCCAATAGACATCACGATAAAAGACGCCAATCGGGACATGATGTTTCTTTAGAGTTTGAAAAACATCTTTATCGATTTTCCAGTCTTTCGGTATATGTCCGGGATCAGTTAGCCATAATGGAATCGTTTGGTTTTCTGAGTAACAGAATAATGTCTGCTCGTATTTTTTCTCTTCTACTAATTTGTTCCACTGCTGGCGACGTTCCGTACTCGTTCCAGAAATAATGAGGAGCTCTAGGTCATTTTTTTTCGCGTATGCTTCAAATGCTTTGATCATCTCCACTGGACGAATCGCGGAACCACTTTTCGGATTCGCTGCAACCGTAAAAGGATAGTAAATAATGATATTTTTCATGCCTTCACTCTTTTCTTACGTATATTCATGACGAAGCGCCAATGATGTGAAAATATCCTTCTAGGACGAACAATCCACCTAAAACAACAGTTAACATGATCCAAACCGGATTAAAGAAGAAGTCAGAAACTCCTCCAACAAGTGTTCTTGGAATATTAATTGTGAAATAAATAAACAATGCAAGGACAACTGGTGTTTTCGGTAAACGTAAAAATACAATATAAAGTAATTGGATGACGATGGCAATGTAAATTATTGCTATAATGACACCTAAGTAACCAAAAGAGGCAAACGCTTCACCTAAGAATATCGTGTTTAGCACTCCGCCAGTACCTTTGTCTATATTTTCCGGGAAGACATTTTCCATTACCATCCTTGCGGAACGAACTTGTTCTACATCAAAGATTTTTGCGATAAATGAAGGCAGACCTTTCGCTTCCAGTAAAGCAATGGAATGAGAAAAAGTATCCAAATGTAAAAAGAATGGAGAAATTTGCGCTAGAATAATTCGACCGATTGGACCAGAATTATAGGACAAGAAGCTTTTAACTTCTGTCACGCCTTGAATAGCAACATACATAACCACTAATAAGCTACTACCTGCTAATATATATCCGCTGATTCTTCTCCAGTTCAGCTTTAAACGACCCGTATACACAGCTGCGAGTAACAGCATGATGATATAAAAGAAAATAGGCGATTTAGCTAAATCGTAAACAGAAATTAACACAGAAGAAACAAACAGCATAAAAAATACAACTTTCCAATATAAAGCTTTAGACTGCGTAGCATATACAAAAGCAATAATGGATAGTACAGGAGTTAAAGCAATTCCGAATATATTACGAATATAGACAGAAATTCCGCTAAATCCTCTGGCTGCATCGATTCTCATCTGTGCAAGATCTTTCACATTTCCTTTTAACAGTTCGAAAATCGGAACCGTATTCGTTTTTAATAATGTAAAGGCAACTGCCAAAACAGAAATGGCAGCAAGTGCCGAAAATGCAAGTCTAAATATACGTTGGTTCTTATCTACACTTGTACGAACGGGTTCATGTAGGTAACGATCAAATTCTAATGATGCATTAAAACCTAAAATTCTTCCTACAACTAATTGCGTAAGTGGGAACAAAATCATTAATATCGTCAATAAAACAAATCCAATGATTCGATATTCCTCATGGTCCATTCTTTTGATCATATAGTAATCATCTATTCCTAAAGCTATTAATAATCCGCCAATATAACTGGAGATAAGGAAAGAATAATAATATATAATGGTAATCATATTTGGCTTTACAAGAGAAAGGCTTCCAGAAACCTTTTTAAAAAGGTATGTGGAAGCCACCACAGTAAAGAGCCATATGCTAAAAATTAACAATGCTCACACCTACTTTATTTTCATCAATTACGTCTCGGCGTAATTGCGCCTAGATTTTTATCCCGCATTAACGGGCAGTAAGACTCCTACTTCAAAATTTAAGAAAAGCGAAAAGATAAGTGGGAGATCAACTGCCCTAAAAGCCCGATTGGTTCAACTAACAATCAGTGGGGATGAAGAAACTCCCACTGATTGAAGTTTCACTTTATAGAGCTGGTAGCCTACACGAGGTAGGTCATGCAGTCGTTAATCCCTCAAAAAACCTGTGGCATCCGCCGGAGGCTTCAAATTAATTAGGCTGGGGTATGTCCCATACCGAATTAAATTGATTTTTCCTTCAGTAAAGCTAATACTTTCTCTGCTGTTTTTCCGTCTCCGAATACAGGTGTATAAGAAGGAGAAACTTGTTTTTGTACAGCTTCCACGATTTTATTTGTATCTGTACCTGTTAAAATATTTGCATCCTCGATCAACGTTTCAACCCATTCCGTTTGGTCACGAACAGTGACACAAGGAACTTCTGCAAAATATGCTTCTTTTTGCACTCCGCCAGAATCTGTTACGATTTTCTTTGCACTTGTTTCTAGTGAAAGCATATCTAAATATCCTACTGGTTCGATTACTTTTAAATTTGGAATTTGATCTAGCTTAAAGCCGTAGTCCTCTAATTTTTTCTTCGTACGTGGATGAATTGGCCATACTTTTGTTTCTGCAATTTGACTAAATGCATCTAAAATAGATTTCATACGATCTACATCATCTGTGTTTTCAGCACGATGAATCGTGATTAATAAATAATCTTTTGCTTTTAAGTTTTCACGTTCTAAAATAGTGGAAGTAGATTTTGCAAGTGTTTTATTGTACAAAACTGCGTCATACATAACATCTCCCACATTATAAACGCCGTCCGTGATATTTTCGTTAGTTAAGTTTTGGATAGCTGTTTCTGTTGGACAAAGAAGTAAAGTTGACACATGGTCTGTTAAAATACGGTTTACTTCTTCTGGCATTTTCTTATTAAAGCTTCTTAGCCCTGCTTCGATATGAACAATCGGGACATGTAGTTTAGCCGCGGCAAGTGCACCTGCAAGTGTAGAGTTAGTATCACCATAAACTAGTACATAATCCGGTGTTTCAGTTAAAATTATGTCTTCAATTTTAGCTAACATCTCACCTGTTTGTTTTCCGTGATTTCCAGAGCCGATTCCTAGGTGATAATCGGGTTTTGGTATATTTAACTCTTCAAAAAAGATATCCGACATGTTGGCATCATAGTGTTGCCCCGTGTGTACGATAAGCTCTGTAACTTCTTCGCGGATTACACGGGAAACTGCTGCAGCTTTTATAAATTGAGGTCTTGCTCCTAATATTGTTAAGACTTTCATTTCGCCAGCTCCTTCATCATTTGAATCATATCTTTGGCTATAAATGCATTTATATTATATGGGTGCATATACTTTGTACCATTTCTTTTAAAAGAAAGAGATTGTTTATATTGTTTATAGGTTGGATAAATTCCATACCATTCCATTGGTTCTTCGAAATATTGTCTATACAATTTTCGCTTACGATACACTTTCCGTAAAAGAGGGTATAATACACCATATTTATTTTTCAATGAATTTTCAGCACCTGGTTTTTGTGGTAACGGATAAAAATCGGGATACATTTTATGTAATGCATAATCATATAAATACTTCTTATATTTCATATCAGCCGGTATTTTACTAAAGAAGTAAATTAACCGATCATCCCATAAAGGTAAGGTCCAATCTTGATCAAAATATTCATACACTCGAACGGAGTTAATGATGAATTTAGCTTGTCTCTCTTTCCAGTTCCATTCATCTATTATAGAAGTTACTCGTTCATTCGTTAGTGTTTTGTAGGACGAGACATCTTTTGTTACCGATTTACCGATATCGCTAGTTGTATGGCTTAACCCATTTTCTAATTGCCATAACCGGAAATGCTTTGGAATAATGAAGTCCACTACTTCCTGTGAAGTAAATTCTTTATCTAGAATTGCTTCATAAGGCAAATGACTGCCTCCTAAGAAATCGAGAGAATGACCTGGTATAAATACTGCGTTTTCCAAGCCTTCTTCTTCCACCAATAATTTTGTACTTGGAAAGTCCTGCAAGTGGGCTACAGATGCTCCATTACAAGCATACACTACATAGTCTTTCCAAAGCTTTGATCGATATAACTCTTCCCACATTACCTTATCATAAGAAAAGTACTTCCACTGTAAGCCTAAACGATCTGCAATTTGTTTACTAACTGTTGCTTCTCCATTTCCTGGTCTACCGTATGTAAAGGTTATAATAGAATCGGAAAGTCCTTTATCCTTTAAGAGTAAAGCGATAATTCTAGAATCATATCCTCCGCTTAATGGGAGAATAATTTTGCGCCCTGCTAGTCTTGCTACTAAATCGTCAAAAATATTATGTAGAATATGAGCTAGCTCTTCAGCAAAATTATCTAAAGAATCCTGATCCTTTTCTGTAACGTACGAGTAATAGCAATACTTAGAGACATTTTCTTTTAAATGAACAATAGTAGCAACCTCAAGTTGATACCATCCATCGAATAATGTTTTATCACCACTCACAAAGCCAGCTAATAAAAGTTCTTCCTCCGAGTCTTTCCGAATGGACATAGATGCTTTTGGCTCTATAAAATCCTGTACAATCCAACCGTTTGTTTCACTTTTTGAATAAAACAAAGGAATGGTTCTTTTCTTATCTGTAACCAAAGTAGTCTCGTCTTCAGTTTGTAGGATTAGCGCAAATTCACCATTCCACTGTGTAATTTCTTCAGGTAACGCTTCATTAAATACATCAACAAAATTTTCATGGGTGACATATTGATTTTCATAGTAGAAATAACCTCTAAAAAAACCTTCATACCCAGCGCCTTGTATAGGATAAAATTCTTTATGCCTAAGGTTAAGTTTACATTTGTTCGCCATGTCTTTATCCCCCATTATTTTCTTTTCACAAAATATTTGTCCATTCGAACGATCAGTACTAGGATGATGAATGCAATCCACACTCCTAAGATTAGCCAACTATTTATATCATGTAATTGAATATATACGATTGACAGGGTTGCTGCTATTAGCCACACGATTGTCCAAGCCATCTTAAACCCAGAAAAGGGTACAAAATATAGCTTTTGACTTTTACGGAATACCATAAATAAGGCTAAGAAATATGCTGCAATATAAGAAATAACCGTTCCCCAAATAGTAAGATGTGGAACAAACACAAAATTCAATACGATCGATACAACTGCTGCAATTCCAAATGCTATAGAAATGTGTTTTGTCTGTTTAGAGTAAAATATCCCTGTCGAAACAATCATATAGTAAAAACTTAAAAAAGTAGCAATGGATATTGGTGCTACATATTGAAAGGCAATTCTAAAATTCTCTGGCATAACTAAAATAATCCACGGCATGCACGTTGCTAAAGCTAAAACTCCAAAACTACCAATTAATAAAAATGCCGCATATAAGGTTGCAAATAATTGAGGGCTATCTTTTTTATCCTTCAATGACATAGAGAATGGTCTCCAGGCTAGCTGTATCCCACTAGTCAATAATGTGATAAAGGTTGCAAACTTAATAGCTGTCCCATAAATACCTACATCGTCTAATGTGCCATATGCTCGTATAAAGAAGTTATTAGCATTGGCAATAATCCAAAAGGCTAAAGATGCTGGTACTAACGGAGCTGCATATACTAAGATTTTCTTTAAGATAACCTTATCAACCAATGGCTTCAAATATACTCTAACAGGTTTTATAAGGACGAAGACAATAATAGCTACACTGACTAAACGAGCTACAAGTATACCTTCTAAGGAAGTCCAAACAAACATCAAGAAAAGGACAGAAACAACTGCTATTAATAGCATTTTACCGATAGTTGTAAAGACCACTCTTTTTGTATGAAACTCATATCTTAGAATAGTTAAAACTAGTGTAACAATTGTATCTAAGGCGAGTGTACCTAAAGCAATATAAAATAGCTGAGAATAGCCCGCTGATTCTAAAATTAAAGCAGACAGCCAATCTCCACCGATTAAAAACACAACAAAAAGTAAGACAACTAAGGATAAACGGAATGTCATAACCGAACGCACATACTTTTCACGTGTTTCTTTATCTTTATACTCAAAATAATAAAAAGCTAGTGCAGAGTCAGTTCCGAATATTACTAGGAAAGTCAGCATGGATACAGTTGTATCGACCATTTGAAGCAAACCAACTAGCGATGTATCAACTAAATAATGAGCATACAATGGAAAGAGGATGAAAGCTATTAGTTTCGTGCCTACATTCATAAATGCGTAAAGGAGCGAATCCGCTCCTAAACGTTTTAGCTGAGAAAACACTTAGAGAAGTTCCTCCTCAGGTACATTTTTCATAAATTTTGCAGGGAACCCTTTAATCAATGTTTTTTCTTCTGTATCTTTAGTTACTAACGCACCAGCTGCTACAAAAGTTTCTTCTGCTACAGTAATGCCTGGAAGGATGATAGACGCCCCACCAACACGAGCTCCTCTTTTCACAGTTGCGCCTTTGATCTTATCAAAACGAGCTTCAGTTCTACCCATGAAATTATCATTTGTTGTCGTCACACAAGGTGCGATGAACACATGATCTTCTAAAGTAGAGTGTGCAGTAATATAAGAGTTCGATTGAATTTTCGTACGGTCACCAATTGTTACAAAGTTTTCTACTGTAACATTGCGTCCGATTATAACGAACGATCCAATTTCTACATCTTCACGTACAGTTGCTAGGTCAGCAATTAATGTACTTTCCCCCACTACTGCACCACGGTAGACAATCGTATTTGCGCCAATCGTACATTCTTTACCAAGCTGTAATGCTGGAATTTCCTTTGTAATTTGCATCGTACTCGTTTTTGCTGGTTTTGGTTGTTTTCCAACTACCGCTCCATCATCAATTGTTGTGCCCTCACCGATAATAGAATCAGCATGGATTGTTACTCTATTACCAATGCGAACATTGGCACCTATTTTTGCTCCTTCTTCTATTACAGAAAAATGACCAACTGTTGTATTTTCGCCAAGTTCAGCAGTTTCATGTATAAAGTTCATATTTACAGCCCCTTACAGTTTGATATAACGATTTGTCATTTCAATACCTTTGAATGCATTACGCGTATCAAAAATTACTTTGGATTTTTGTGCGATATTCGCATAGTCAAATGCAGTGTGGTCTGTCGCTAAAATAACGATATCTGCCTGTTCCAATAGTTCATCTGTTAATTCAGTAGTTTCTAATGTTTCACCATTCACTCTGAATTTATCTACATGCGGATCAACTGATTTGAAATCTGCACCTTGTTGCATTAAAAGTTCAATTAATTTTAATGATGGAGATTCACGCATATCATCGATATCTTTTTTATAAGCTACGCCTAGTAAAAGAACTTTAGCATTACGAAGTGCTTTTCCGTCATCATTTAAAATTTGCATTGCACGGTTAATAACATAGTCTGGCATTGCGTTATTAATTTCTCCAGCAAGCTCGATTAATTTTGTATGGTAGTTATATTCTCTAGCTTTCCATGTTAAGTAGAATGGATCGATTGGAATACAGTGACCGCCAAGACCAGGACCTGGATAGAATGCCATAAAGCCGTATGGTTTTGTTTTCGCTGCATCAATTACTTCCCAAACATCGATGCCCATTTTTTCACAAAGAACAGCCATTTCATTTGCAAGTGCGATATTGATATGACGGAATGTGTTTTCAAAGATTTTTTCCATTTCTGCAATTGCAGGACTTGAAACCTTATGCACGTCACCATCTAACACACTGCTGTATAATGCTGCTGCTACATTTGTACATTTTTCTGTAATACCACCAACTACTTTTGGTGTGTTTTTTGTGTTGAAGCTTTTATTACCTGGATCGATACGTTCTGGAGAGTAAGCGATGAAAATATCTTCTCCAACCGTAAATCCTTTATCTTCTAATGCTTTACGGATAATTTCTTCTGTTGTACCTGGGTAAGTAGTCGATTCAAGTACGACTAATGTTCCTGGTTTTGCGTAGTTTGCAATTTCATTTACAGAGCTTTCTACATAAGAAGTATCTGGTTGTTGGTAAATATCAAGTGGTGTAGGAACACAAATTGCAACTGCGTCCACTGAACTGATGGAACCGTAGTCAGAAGATGCTCTTAAATGACCAGAGTCTACCATATCTTTTAAGTCATTATCTACTACATCACCGATATAGTTAATACCTTTATTTACTTGCTCTACTTTTGATTCTTGTACATCGAAACCAATTACATTGTACCCAGCTTTCGCTTTTTCAACTGCAAGTGGTAAACCAACATATCCTAATCCAACCACTCCGATTACGGCTGTGTGGTTTTCAATTTTTGCTAATAATTCTTCATAGTGTGTAGACATTTTTGTCTCTCCTTTTTAGTTAAGCATATAAATTAAGTTGATCTCCGTTGCAGGCGGACGCTTTCCGCGGGCGAGGTCAAGCCTCCTCAGTCGCTACGCTCCCTGCGGGGTCTCGACTGTCTCGCTTTTCCCGCTGGAGTCGCCCCCTTCCACTACAATCAAGTAAATGTGGATTAATCAACAATTACATCAAATCAAGCCTTTAATTACGAAAACGTAATTCGTTTTCCTGTTTCGGATGATTCGATAATTGCTTCTATTAAACGTACTGGGTTATAGCCATCTAATCCGCTAACAGCTGGTTCACGGTTTTCGTTAATCGCTGCTACCATATCTGCTAGTATACAGTCATGTCCTTTTTTACCCCAAGGCTCATTTTGTATTTTCGCTTTTAATGCTTCTACTTCGTCTTCCGCATAGCCTTCTACATCCCATGTTTCGATGAATAATGCATTTTTACCGCTAACTTTCACACTAGCTGTTTCGCCAAAAATAGACAAAGACTCTTCTAAATTTTGTGGATAAACGGTAGTCGCAGCTTCTACAACTCCAAGTGCTCCACTTTCAAATTCGATTAGTGCAGTTGCAACGTCTTCTGTTTCAATATTACGGAATCTTGTTGCTACCATTCCTTGTACTGATTTTACTGGTCCCATAAACCAAAGCAGTAAGTCTAAATTATGTATTGCTTGGTTCATCAATACGCCACCATCAAACTTTTTCGTACCTCTCCATGGTGCTTGGTCGTAGTATTCTTGTCCTCTATTCCAACGAACAGTTACATTCGCATGACTTAGCTTACCGAACTTTCCTGCATCCATCAGTTCACGTACTTCCATAATAGCTGGACGATAGCGGTTTGGATGAACGATTGCAAGCTTAATACCTTGTTCTTCAGCTACTTCCATCATTTCTTTCGCATCAGCAGAGTTCAGTGCCATCGGTTTTTCTGTAATAATATGTCTTTTATGCTTTGCTACAATTTTTGTTAAGTTTGCATGCAAGCCAGATGGTACACAAATATTTACTACATCAATTTGTGGATTATCTGTTAGCATTTGTTCTAAATCTGTATACTTTAACACGTTTTCATCATCTATTACTAGTCGTTCTGGGTTTGTATCACAAACGGCAAATAGATTAGCGCCTTCTGTATTGCGAATGGCAGCTATATGCTTATCTGCGATGAAACCCATACCTACAATTGCAAATTGGATCATGCTCTTTTACTCCCTCTTGCTTCTAAGATGTATTTCCATAAAGATAAAATAAGGATTGTAAACAAAATTCCTAAGATAAGTCCAGCTACTGCCGCTTCCAGTCCATAGGATTTCGTTTTTACTACATATGCTGCTTTAGCAACTGAAGGTTTTTCATACGAGATAATATCATTGCGTACACGCTGTTCAGTTGCCATTGAATTTGTTAGATCCATCTCTGCTTGGCTAAGCAAAGTAGTATAGTTGTTTATTACTGTTAAGTTATCCGTATCTGCTAAAGCTTGTTTATACGATTCGATACCTTGTTGTAATGTTTTAATCCTCGCCGATTGCGCTAAAGCATATCTTTGAGTTCCATCAATTACTTTATCGTTTTGCTCCATTAAACTTTCCATCAGTTGTTTATCAAATTGTGCAAGTTCTTTTGTTACTTGCTCTTTATTATCCCCATAAACTTCTGCTTTAATATATTTTCTAGTAGGGACAAACACTTCGGCTTTTCCAGTAAAATGTTGTCCGTAATTCGTCATAATATGGTCAGGATTTGTTAGCGCATCCAGCGTTACCGATCCAGTGAATACTGTACTTCTCCCAACATATTCTCCGTCCTTAGGGATGAACATCGATCCTACGTATCCAAGTAAGGCAACAATTACAGGGATAATGATAAACCAAATCTTTTTCCTCCAGAAAAACTCCAATGAATCATACAATCGATATGTTTTATTTTCCGTCATTACACTTCTCCTATCAAATTCGCCTTGCCGAATTTGCTCCTGCGCAAGCTCGTCGCAGGAAACATTGCGCCCAGATTTTTATCGACTTGTTCGATAAATTCCGCTAAAAAATCTGTGGCATCCGCCGGAGGCTTTAACTTTATTCAGCAGGGGGCTTTGTCCCTTACTGAATCGAATAATTACTTTCCGTTTGTTTTCCTTACAATTACATTGCAAACAAGTACTGAATGAAGTTAATTAACTCCTAACAGGCAGTAAGAGGGAAACGTAACAATTACGTCTCCCTCTACTATTGAGCATCACATTATTTTCCAGCAAAAAATTCCGCAATTTTCTCTACAACGTATTGTTGTTGTTCTTCTTTTAGCTCTGGGAACATTGGTAAAGAAAGTGCTTGTTTTGCAGCTTTTTCCGCTTTAGGGAAATCGCCTTCTTTATACCCTAAGCTTTCAAAAACAGGTTGTAGATGCAATGGTAGTGGGTAGTAAATCATTGTAGATACACCGTTCTCTTTTAGGTACGCTTGTAATTCATCACGACGTTCTATCAAGATCGTATATTGATGGAATACATGGTGGAAACCTTCAACAACAACAGGTGTTTTTACATGGTCAGCCACTTTTTCGTTTAATAAAGCCGTATAGTAATCTGCATGTGTTTTACGTTGTTCGCTCCATGTATCTAAATGAGGGAATTTCACATTTAGTACAGCAGCTTGTAACTCATCTAAACGGCTGTTATATCCAAGTACGCTATGGTAATACTTTGGCTTACTTCCGTGTACACGAATAACACGACTTTTTTCTGCAATATCGTCATTATTCGTTACGACCATTCCACCGTCACCGTACGCACCAAGGTTTTTCGTTGGGAAGAAGCTATATGTCGCAGCGTCTCCTAGTTCACCAACTGTATATTCCCCTTGTTTTGCACCAATTGCTTGCGCAGCATCTTCTATAACGACTAAATTATGCTTATCCGCGATTTCACGAATACGAACCATATCAGCCATTTGTCCATATAGATGTACAGGAATAATAGCTTTTGTTCTTTCTGTGATATGTTTTTCGATTTCTTCTGGATCTAGGTTGAATGAAATCGGATCTATGTCTGCATATACAGGCTTAGCTCCAGCTCTTACGATTGCTCCGCCGGTAGCAAAAAACGTAAATGGTGTTGTGATAACTTCATCTCCAGCACCGATTCCTGCAGCTTGTAGTGCTATGTGAATTGCGTCACTCCCATTTCCACAGCCAATACCGTGGGCAACATGACTATACTTGGCAAGATCTGCCTCTATTTTTTTAACATTATCCCCTAGGATAAATTGCGAGCTACTCATAACGCCATCTAAGGCTTCTAATACTTCACTTTTTAAAGATGCGTACTGCTCAGATAAATCTAACATTGGTACTTTCATTTCGTTTACACCAACCTATCAATGAATTTTAATATGTAAAGCGCTAATTGCGCTTATACCCAACAACTTTACGAAATACGGATAATATTGGTCGATAGTCATCATTTACGAGACCTATTTTTTCTGCAACAATTTCAAATGCGATTAATATGAAAACTAGGATGAAAATAGCCCATCTTAACGTAAGTGTTTCAAATGTAATTGCTGCAATACTAAATATTAAACCAAATCCATATATAACTAACACAGTATCTCGATGCGATAATCCTAATGCTAACAAGCGGTGATGTAAATGAGATTTATCGGCAACGGATATTGGTTTCCTATTGACAACTCTGCGTATAATCGCAAACGATGTATCGAATATCGGTACACCTAATATCATAACCGGTACGACAAAGCTAAATAGCGTAACACTTTTAAACAAACCTAATAATGATAAAATAGCGATCGAATAACCTAAGAACATGGATCCTGTGTCACCCATGAAAATTTTCGCAGGGTAAAAATTATGAAATAGAAATCCAAGCGTACTCCCAAGTAATATTAACGATAGAGTCAGTATTAACATTTTGTCTGCAGAAAATGCTAAAAATGCAATACTTGCAAATACGATAGATGATATACCAGCGGATAATCCGTCCAGTCCATCAATTAAGTTAATCGCATTTGTAATTGCTAAAATCCAAAACAATGTTACTACGTATGAGAATATCCCAAGATCAAATACTCCGATGAAAGGAATATTTAATACTTCCACTGTTAAGCCGCTTCCCATTACTGCACATGCAGCTAAAATCTGACCTAAAAGCTTAATTTTCGCGGATATTTCATATTTGTCATCTATGATTCCCAAAACAATGATGATCAATGCACCAACCATTATTCCGGTAATTTTAGCTTCATATAACCCAGCAACAAAGTAACCAACTGTCACAGCAATAAAAATTGCAAGACCACCAAGCCGTGGCATCACATTCTGATGCACTTTTCGTTTATTCGGTTTATCTACAGCTCCGATCTTATGAGCAAGTTTTATAACAAGTGGCGTAACAGCTATTGCCGTTACCATAGAAATGATAAAAGCAAGAAGTAATTTTATGTCCAAAAATATCATCCTTGTTTTTTTTATATTTTCATTGACTATTAAGTTTCTCTTCACAGTAGACGAATTAGCAGCATGAAAGTTTCTTCGATTACTCATTATACTATAAAAATAGATTTGTAACCAAGTATATTATAAAGAAAAAAAAGACTGACTTTTCGCCTTATTATAGGCAAAAATCAGTCTTTTGATGCGTAGCTTATTAACTACTTATGAAAACTCTGGCCAATTAGTTTGATACTCATCGCCCTCGATTTTTTCAAGCGTACGGTATTTAAATGGAACCAAGTCGTTCATTTGTAATTCTTCTAACGCTCTTTCTAATGGTAATAGCTGAAAACTATCGTCTTCTTCTATAATCAAGTATGCTCCTGCAACTTTTCCGTTCTCTTTCGTATTGATGCGAATAAAAGCCGGGAAAAACAAATCATTTCTTGATTGGATAACAGAAGAAGCTAGTACTACATGTTCACCATCTTCAACGATATGATCTTGATCAATTTTATCGAATACTTTTACAGCCCATGCTTGGCGTTTATAAAAACCTATTACTTTTGGCGCATTTTCTTCCATTGATGAATTAGGTGAAGCATTCTCATTATTTTTTTCTTCCGAATACATGTACTTCCCTCCACAGTTAGCAAAAATCCATACTGATTACGTTATCACACATCAAAAAGGTTCGCAACTTCTAATACTTTTTTCCCTTCTTCAGTAGGTTTTTTGTCGCACTAGTGTGTTAGCTTAATCTTTATAAATTGCTTGGATATCATCGATGATTATTTCACCATTCGATTTGTTTGCATCCTCTGTTTGCATATAGCGTACTGGTAAGTCCATTTTAAGTGGATATGTTAGGCCTGCTGGAACTTCCGCAGTAACGAATCTCCAATCTGTCCAGTTCACATTCTTATCTAAATCTAGTTGAACTGATTTGCCAGATGCATCGATGACTTGTGTTCTGAGCCAGTTTCCTTTGCCATCACCTTTTACCCACATACCGATTTTCTTAGCAGGAGTACTAATCGTTAACTTCGTTTTAGCACTTACATATGCCCCTGAAGTACCTGTTGTGCCTGTGAAATCATAAACTAGTTTAATAGCTTTTGAACCATCACGGTCATTCGTAACAGATTGAACGGCTACAGATTTTGCTCGATCACTAGTAGCCTCATAGTTTAAGATACCTTTATTAAATGATTCTAATATAGTAGGAGAACCATTTGATACTTTTAGCTGGATATTCGCTGTTTTCCCATCATAAGTTACGACACCAGCATACGTGCCTGGTTTCGCATTGACTACTTGCTTGCCATTTGTATTTGTTAAAATAGAAGAAGTCACTTTACCATTTCCAGATATAGCTACCGGATTCATATGCTGATCGATTCCTTTTACTGGAACAGACAAATCCGTATAAGTTTCCCCTTCAAATACTTCTAATACAGTTGACTTTGGTATGATTGTTGCAAGTGCACCTGTTTTATATTGACTAATGAATAATAAAGAATTGGATACGGAACGCTCATGTCCATCGGAAGGCTTATTTTGAACAGTTACTTTGCTATCGCCTAGTTCTCTTGTAACTACTGTAGAAGAACCTCCACCATCAAATGTCATTGCGTACACTGCCCCTAAATCTTTCATTAGTTTAGCTGTATTTTGCAATGTTAGTCCTTTACTATCCGTTGATCTTCCATCAATTACTGTTGTAAAGATACTACCATCTTTTTTAATACCTACTGCTGTTCTAGGTGCAACACCAGCCACTTTAATCGTTTGTAATGTACCATTTTTCACTAAATGATAACGTCCGCTTACTGATTCTCTTACATTGTTCCATTCAGCAGGAGTAAATTTTGTCGAAATCGCAATTTGATCTCCTACTTGAACTTTTTTTAGAAACTCACTTGCAAAGTTATGTCCAGATAAAACAATTTCTCCCTTGTTTAACTTCGCGTTTCCAACACCCGTAACATTTTCTAAAACTGTTCCGACTAGTGTTTCGGAGCCGTTAAGTTTTCCTGAATCTATTTTCACTCGAACCTCTGTACCGAGTTCATTCGTTCCTGTTGTTGCATTGAAATCTCTTGTATAGATTACCAAATGGTTTGCTGATCGTTTACGATTGACAGAATCAATTGCATAAGACTCTTGCCCATTTACGGTAATATTCATTGCTACTTGAGGTGCCCCAATAATAGCTTTACCATTGGCTTTTACACCTAATACTGCCAATTCATTAAGTGGCGTTTGTGATGTAGAAACAATAGATCCGTCCATCATCATTAAATCGATAGGTTGTCCTTGTTTATCGAAGTAATCTGCATTTACCCCAGCAACTACATGATATGAATCATTTTGTTCCACGCTATTTGCTTGAGAAGATGTTGTTTCTAATCCAACTAATTGATCTTTTGCAAGCTCTGTTTTTAATCCGACATTAGAAGTTTTACCATCATATTCGATTACAAATACATTTTGAGCCCCAATTGCGCCATCGATATCAAAGTATTTTTTACGAATACCAGGAGCAAGCTGTGTAACTTTCTGACTCAAAACTTTACCACCAGTTAAAGCAGGTGTAGCTTCAGTAGGAAATAACTGAGAAGAATTATTTCCACTAGGTGCAGTTGTTCCTTCTGCATTTGCTAATTCTTTTAGTTTTGCTTTGGAAGGTGTCTTATACTCGACGTACCCTGCCATTTTCGTAATGTACATGCCTCCACCAAGACCATATTGACCGCCGTATAAATTATCATAGCGATATACACGGTATTGTTCACCTGGTTTTAGTACTCGTTCGTATACTAAACCTGCATCTGTACGCTTCCATAAGTTGATTGGTTTGATTACTTTAATTTTCCCAATTTGACCAGGAACCATTAATATGCCATCCCAATAAACTTTCGTTGCTGCTTGTGCTTGATTTGGTTGGAATAGAGCGCCCGTGACAATTGCAAAAACGATAAAAAAGTATAGCAATTTTTGTTTCATTTAGATAAATTCTCCTTCATTTCCTTGAGCAATTACTTTTGCTCTTTTTGTTGTTGCTCTCTATTTTGTTCAATTGTATATTTCCATAAATTACTTCCATCATAATAATAAAGGTTTCCATTGACATCTTTTACGAGTCCATAAACCCCTTTATCTTTCAACCACTCTACTTTTAGCGTATCTTTTGTTACTCTAAATAGTTTTCCTTCCACACTTCCGTAAATATAGCCATCTGGCCCTTCTACGATTTGTGCATTACGGAATCTTCCGGAGATTAACTCTAGTAATTCAACTGAACGAACATCTGTCCACTCATCTTTATAGACAAATAGCGTTCCATCGGCCATTCCCCAAACATTATTATCTTTATCTATTATTAAACTAGTAATCATACTTGAATCAAATGGTAGATGAATATATTTTTTGTCTTCCGGGTTACTTCTATTAAAGTAGAATAATCTAGCTCCCCTTGGGTTTACTTGCTGGTTCGCATGGATCGATGTTCCACCAAAAACTTGTGTTCCTCTACTAACTAGTGAAACAATACTTTGGTTGTAAATATAGTTTTCGTATATCTCCATCTTTTCGTTTTCTGTATTGTAGAAGGCAAGAGCTCCGCCGCCTACACTAGCATCTGGTAATGTTCCTAATACAATTTCTTTTCCGTTATTGTAAGGAGTTACTGCAGTCGATCTTTCTTGTCCATATTCGTTCATACGAATAACTTCTTTTGGATTTCCATTATCCCATGGAAGTGCGCGATCATACACAAGTAATCTAGCAAGTGGATACGCACCGATATAGAGTTTATTGTTTATATGATACATAGACTCTATTTGACTAATATTTCGGTACAATTCTTTGTTTCCAGTTGCAACGTCATACACACCAAGACCACCGGACATATATCCATTCGCAAATATTTTCTTCCCATCTTCGCTTGAAGCTAGTGTATAAAGCTCTACTGGTTGTTCCGGTAATTCAAATTGATGGTATTGAATTTCTCCCGTTTGTGGATTGTATTCGAATAATTGGCCTAGATTATCAACCATTCCGGATAGTAGAAATTCTGTTGGTTCTTCTACGATCGGTTCTTCGATAACTGTATCCTCAGTTGTTGGTGCTTCCCCTGTGGAATTTCCTTGTGATTGGCTTTCTTTTAAAGCTTTTTCACGGAACGCTTGTTCAAATAGTGCCTCAAAGTCTACCTGCTTATCTTCAGCTTTTTTCTCACCTTTTACGATAAAGTCCAAATTAATTGCTTCTGTCCCTTTTGGTAAATATAATCCAAGCTCCGTATGCGCTTTTGTATGGAAGTCATAACGGATCAGTTGTTGTGCTTTTGTATAGTATAACGATTTGCCATCTGGTGATAGTGTAGAGACAGTTTTAGAATTTAGTTCAAACTCGTCTACGATTTTCAATGTTTTTCTATCGAAAACTACCGCCACATTAGATGGGTATAATCTTGCAACGACATAATCGTCCGTTAATACTAAATCTTGCGCATATTTTTCAGACATATATTTTGCTGGTAAAAAGGATGTGAAATTTTTTGTACCAGGCTTTTTCACCAATAAATCCATATTAGAACCAATCGATACGTAAATTTCATCTCGTTCTTCATCAGCAACAATTGCTTTCACAAAATCTTTTCTTTTACGAATTTGGCCGTACTCTTCAATTTGTTTCGTTTCTGTGTCAAATGCTACAAGAGAGCCACCGTATGCTGAACCAGCATATACTTTATTGCCAGAGACGATTAAATCTTGGATAGATGTATCACTCTTATTCGAAAAAATTGCTCCGTGGTTTTCAAACACTTCCGTATTTGGGTCATAGCTATAAAGCACACTTGAAACAGATCCACCAACCCAAAGCTTTCCATTTTCATCTACGTCAAGTCCCCAAGCGCTTTTTGAATCTTCTAACGTAAATGTATGTATCGTTTCCTTAGTTTGATAATCTACCACAACTAACGCAGCTGGAGCTCCATGCATGATGTAATAAATGAAATATTCGCCTTTGTCATTTGCAGCAATTTTAGATGAAATAGCAGATGATTTGAAAATCATCGGCCCTAAGTTTTCATAACCTTCCTGAATAACTTCTTCCTCTGGCTCTTGTTCAATTGCATCCTCTAACCATTCTTCTGCACTACCTTCGACTTCAATTACTTCTTCCCCAGTCCCTACAGGCTCTACTTTTACCTCTTCTACAGTTGTTTCTGTTTTGGGTAATTCTTCTGCATTTGCCACACTATTTAAGGGTGTAGCTAACATAGCAGCCATCACTGGAATATAAATTTTCTTCATATTAAAACCCCTTTCATGTATAGTTTAACATTAACATCATTGGTAACATTTAAAACTTATAGTTGTAATATAATTGAAATATTATATCTAAATTTCCTTGTCGAATTAGTATCCAAATTAAGTGAGAAAGTGTTCATAAGAGTGTGATATCCATCCGACAACAACTAACTGAGCAACTTATGAAAGGCTGAGTTTCCTCCAAATTTAGGTATGATTTGTCCCTGTCGAATTAAGTACAGTTTGAAAATGCTTGCAACTTTGTTTCATGATATAATAGGCAATGGAATTTAAAAGTAGGGAGAATGAACATGTTACATTCTATTAAGAAAATGATTTCTGGTGAAGTCATAGAGTTAAAGCAACTCAAAAAAATAGTATCTAAGATTAATGCTTTGGAAGATTCATTTACAAATAAAACAGATTTAGAGCTTCAATCATATACAACTAGTTTTCGTGATCAATTAAATAATGGAGCAACTCCAGAAGAAATTATGTTGGAAGCTTTTGCGGTCGTTCGCGAAGCTTCAAAACGTGTGTTAGGAAAACGACATTATGATACACAGTTAATGGGCGGTGCAGTATTAACGCAATCTCAAATTGCTCAAATGCAAACCGGAGAAGGTAAAACATTAGTTGCAACACTACCTGCATATGTAATGGCATTACACGGTAAAGGAACGCATATTATTACAGCAAATGAATACTTGGCAAGCCGAGATTTTGAAGAAATGAAACCATTATTCGAGTTTTTAGGCTTAACAGTAGGATTAAATATTTCTGGAATAGAAAGTGACGAAAAACAAGCTGCCTATAACTGTGACATTACTTATGGTACGGGCACGGAATTTGGTTTCGATTATTTAAGAGACCATATGGTGCAAAGCGAAGATCAGCTTGTCCAAAGACCACTGTTTTATGCGTTAATCGATGAAGTAGATAGTATATTGATCGATGAAGCGAGAACTCCTTTGATCATTGCAGGAAAGTCTAATGCAAGCTTGAATCTATTCCCAATAATGCAGCTAGTTATCAGCTCATTCAAAGATGAAGAGGATTACAATTATTACCCAGAGACAAAACAAATCGTCTTATTGGACAATGGTGCTGATCGACTAGAAGAAGCATTTGGCATTGACAATGTATACGACCGAGAACATCGTGAGTTTATGCATATTGCAATGCAAACGCTTCGCGCAAAAGTTGTTATGCGTAAAGATGTGGACTATATCGTAAAAGACGACAAGGTTATGATTGTAGATCCATATACTGGACGTATTATGGAAGGCCGTACATTTAGCGACGGGCTTCATCAAGCGATTGAAGCGAAAGAAAAAGTATCTATTAAAGAAGAAAATAATACACAGGCTTCTATTATGATTCAACATTATTTCAGACTGTACAAGCATGTGTCTGGAATGACAGGTAGTGCCGTCCCTTCTCGTGATGAGTTTTGGGAAACATACAACTTACGTGTAACGGAAATACCGACAAACAAACCAAACAAACGTATTGATATGGAGACGCTTGTCTATTTAAAGTATGAAGATAAGATGAAAAAAATTGTGGAAGAAACTCAAAAGTACCATGAGACGGGACGTCCCGTTTTAATCGGAACGACTTCTATCGAACAATCTGAAAAACTTTCTTCCTATTTAAAAGAGCGTTCAATCGAGCATTCAATACTGAATGCAAAAACAGTGGAAGATGAAGCAGAATTAATCTCCCAAGCGGGGCAAATGAATAAAATCATGCTCGCTACGAATATGGCTGGGCGAGGAACCGATATCAATTTAGGTGAAGGCGTTGCAGAACTTGGCGGTCTTCATATTATCGGTACGGAGCTTCATAGTAGTGCTCGAATCGACATGCAGCTTCGAGGTCGTGGTGGTCGTCAAGGAGATCCAGGAAGCTCCCAATTTATCATTTCGTTAGAGGACGAGCTCTTCAACTATTACGATGAAGAAGAATTCGCTAAATACAAAAACAAGTTGAAAACAGATGGGTCTGGCTTAGTTATTTCATCTAATCCAATAAAATTTGTCTACAACGTCCAAAATGTTATCGAAGGTATGCATTTCTCCAGTCGCTCTCATTTATTGAAATTAGATGATATAAATAATGATCAACAACGCGTTATGTATAATTACCGAGAAAAAGCGTTAAAAGTAGAAAATATGCAAATGCTTATCATAGATGCGATGCATGAACGCTTAAATAATTTAATCGATGAGCTTGCAGAAAACGATGTACATGAATCTAGTATTTTAAATGAAATAATGGATGAAATTAAAATCATTTCGATGCTAACATCGTTTGAGAGTGATTCATTTACTTCCTTAGATTCGGAAAATAAAGGCCAATTGAAGAATGCGCTAGAGGCTGTTTATGAGAAAGCTTTCGAGATTGTCAATATGACAAGTAGTGATAGCGAAGATTGGAGAAATATTCAATCGTACTACACAGAGACTCTAGATCGCCTGTGGATTGGTCATTTAGACAATCTGCATCATTTAAGAGAAGGCATCAGTATCCGCGGATACGGACAAGAAGATCCGTATCGTCTCTACTCATTTGATGCACTTCACCTATTCCAAGGAATGCTTCATACATTCTTTAGAGACGTGATTCGATATAATTTGCAAGTTAATGGGGTTAAAGAGGAACAATAGTTTGAGCTTGCTCAAAAGTTTAATGGAGTGTTGGAAGTGGCTTGGTCACTTCCAACACTCCTTTTATTTGAGAGATTAACTAGCAATGAAGATTTCCTAATATTGGATTTTACAACTAAATTGCGCTTTTTTACAACTAAATCATGAAAAATTCCAACTAATACGCTCATTTTTTCAACTAAATCCGAAATCTATGAAAAATGACTGTTTTTTCTTCTCAATCTACATATTTTCTACATAAAAAAAGTCAGTGCAACGAGGAATTCCCCGTTGCACTGACTTTTTAATTTGATCAATCAAAGATCTCGCTCAATCTTTCTTCTAATTCATCCTTCAATGTCTCATACCCTGGCTTGTTCAGTAGAGCAAAAATATTATTTTTATACGACTCTACACCTGGTTGGTCGAATGGATTTACTCCCGATAAATAAGCACTCATCGCACATGCTTTTTCAAAGAAATATAGTAAATAACCTAAGTGATATTCGTCCAGTTTATCAATCTCCACTTGGATAACAGGCACTCCGCCATCATAATGCGCCAAAATCGAACTATTTTTCGCGATGGTGTTAATATCATGGAATGTTTTATCCTCCAAGAAATTTAATTGATCGAAGTTATTCTCTACAGACTGAATCGTACAATCCTCTTGTTGATTGCGCACATGTAAAATCGTTTCAAAGATTTGACGTTTTCCTGCTTGAATATACTGACCTATAGAATGTAAATCCGTTGTATATGTAACAGATACAGGGAAAATTCCTTTTTCATCTTTCCCTTCACTTTCTCCAAATAATTGCTTCCACCATTCAAATACATTACGTAAAGAAGGCTCAAAAGAAGCCATTATTTCAATAATATATCCTTTTTTCTCGAGCAAATATCTAGATAAGGCATATTCATAGGCTTCGTTTTCTTTGTAATTGGAAAACATTAAATCATTTGTTGCTTGCTTCGCACCGTCTAATAACGCTTGAATATCAATGCCACCGACAGCTAGCGGAAATAATCCGACTGGAGTTAAAACGGAAAAGCGTCCACCTACATCTGCTGGAACTTCAAAATTTCTATATCCCGCATCCGAAGCAAGCTTTCTTAATAAGCCATTCTCGGGATCAGTTGTTAAGATAATTCTATTTTTCATTTCCTCGCCATAGCGTTTTTCCATATAGGACTTAATCACACGGAATGAAATTGCAGGTTCAAGCGTCGTTCCTGATTTGGAAATAACATTTACATACACTTCTCGGTCATCTACATATTGAAGCAATTGATTAATATAAGCCCCACTCATATTCTGCCCTGCGTAAATTACTTCTGTTTCCCCTGATTTCTTCGAAAAATAAGGAGTTAACGCATCTTGAACAGCTTTGGCACCCAAATAGGAACCACCAATTCCAATAACGATGAGGACAGCAGATTGGCTTCTTATTTCATTTGCAACAGCAAGTATTTGCTCTATCTCTTCTTTATTTTGTTTTGTAGCTAGTTCTATCCACCCTAATGCATCACGGTCTTTACTTGTGGATGCATGCATTTCTTCATGTATTAGACTAATTATATTTGTATATTTATTCTTTTCATCTTCATTAATAAACTTCGATAATAAGGAAAAGTTTAATGAGAAGGCTTGTTTTGTAACAGTCAATTGGATTTCCTCCTGCGAGCTTTGTATTCATTTATCCTCCTATATTAGCATATTTCAGTAGGCTTTTCCTCTTCAAGGAATAGTTAGGTACTTTTGTTAGGTTAATATGAGTAAGAGTAATCATTCAGACCTCGAAACCTACTCCACCAAACAGTCATTAAACTAAGCTAGTGTCTGTATAAATTTCTCTAACCGATTCAATCCTTCGACCAGTACATCCATGGAATACGCATAGGAGATTCGAATATACCCCTCTCCATAAGATGTAAATGCGCTTCCCGGAACGACTGCAAGCCCGCCTTCTTGCAATAGTTTTGTAGCAAAATCAAATGAGTTCATACCATACGTTTCGATTGAAGGGAAAATATAAAAAGCCCCATTAGGTTTTTCAACAGGTAATCCTATTTCGATTAGTCGACCATATACAAAGTCCCTTCTCTTAATATATTCCACATTCATTTCTTCCGGTGTATGACTAGCATTCGTTAATGCTTCAATAGCAGCATACTGTGCTGGAAGCGAAGCACATATTGTATTAAACGCATGAACCTTTACGACATGTTGCATTACTTCAGCTGGCCCCATTAAAAATCCTATACGCCATCCTGTCATAGAATGAGACTTGGACAAACCATGAATATAAAACAATTTTTCTCTTATTTCTTTATAAGAAGCAAATGATAAATGCTTACCAGAAAAAGAGTTTTCGCTATAAATTTCATCTGTTAATACGTACACATCTTTATTTGCTATTACTGCAACCAACTCATCCATCGTTTCTTTCGTTAGAACGACACCTGTTGGGTTAGATGGATTATTAAAAAATACAGCTTTCGTTTTTTCTGTAATGAGTGCTTCTAGCTTTTCTGCAGAAGGCTGAAAATTGGTTTCTGTCGTATCTAAGTAGACAACCTTAGCACCGCATAATTCAATAACGGGCACATAACCGGAATAATTGGGTGCTGGTAAAATGACTTCGTCTCCTTCTTCTAAAATTGTTCGAAAAACTGCGTCGATTGCTTCACTGGCACCGTTTGTAATGACAATTTCATTTTGTGGATCATAAGCAAATCCATATTTATTGGAGAAAAAACTATTAACTGCTTCTCGGAGTTCGATTAATCCTGCATTATGGGAGTAGCCAGTAAGATTTTGCTCGATTGCACGCACTCCCGCTTCCTTTACTGAATTGGGTGTGGGGAAATCAGGCTGACCAATTGTTAAATTAATCGCATTTGGATAATGAATTAGTTGATTTGAAAATTGTCTAGTTCCTGGCGTTTTCAAACTTTCTGCGCGTGGATTTAATCGTAAACTCATTGTTTTATCTTCCTTTCAAATAAAAAAGCTTTGTTTTTATCTAAGTATACTGTATAGTTGAATCATTTATAATTGCAATATTTCAAATTATAACTAAGTTAGGAGAATAGTAGTGGAAAATTATCAATTGGAAATGTTTTTGGAACAGCTAGGAGAAGAAAAAATAAGTAGAAGTGAATCAGAGCTATATCGTCATAGCCGTGACGAATCTTCTCATCCTTTTGTAGAGCCAGATTTCGTTGTCTTTCCTGAAAATGTAGAAGATGTAGTGAAAGTGATTCAACTCGCAAATGAACATGTTATACCTGTAACCCCTTACGGAGCAGGATCTGGTCTAGAAGGTCAAGCCATCCCTATCAATAAAGGAATTTCCTTAAACTTCGACCGTATGAATAAAATAATTGAATTTTCACCAGAAGATTTAATGATCACGGTAGAACCCGGAATTACTCGACTTCAATTAAATGAATATGTTAATAGACATGGCCTCTTCTTCCCGATTGATCCTGGTGCAGATGCATCTATCGGTGGAATGGTGGCAACAAATGCGAGCGGGACAACTGCAGTACGCTACGGCTCAATGCGTGACCAAGTACTGGATTTAGAAGTCGTACTTGCAAATGGTACCGTTATACATACTGGGACTAAAGCAAAAAAATCTTCTTCTGGCTACCATTTGAATGGACTAATCACTGGATCGGAAGGAACACTTGGTGTCATTACCAAAATTACAGTCAAATTGCACGGCATCCCTGAGAAAGTAATTGCAGCTAGATGTACATTTCAAACTCCTGGAGAATGCGCAGAAGCAGCACAAGCTGTACTAGCAAGCGGCATTCAAGTACTGCGCATGGAACTTGTGGATGCGGAAAGCATTAAACAAGTCAATGAATACGGAAATTATTCATTCCCAGAAGAACACTCTCTGTTTTTTGAATTTGCCGGTGCACCGAACATTGTAGAAGAAGAAGCTACCATTGTAGAAGAGCTTATGAAAGAATTAGGTTGTAGTAATTGGAAACGTGCAAACTCTTCAAATGAACGAGCAGATTTATGGAAAGCACGACACGAAATGGCTTATGCATTTAAACATATAAAAGGAAAAGTATCGACCGGTTCGGATTCATGTGTGCCTATTTCGAAACTAGCAGAAATGGTTGTCTTTGGTCGTGAGCTGTTAGAACAAAGCAGACTTATTGGTGGTGTATTCGGTCACGTAGGTGACGGTAATTTCCATACAATGGTCATGTACGATCCGAATGATCCAGCGGAAGTAGAAAAAGCAGAATATACAAATGAACAAATCGCAACCAAAGCTATTAGCCTCGGCGGCACTTGTACAGGTGAACACGGTGTTGGATTAGGTAAAAGGAAATACCAAGTTACTGAGCACGGAAATGCGGTTGAATTAATGAAATCCATGAAAACATTGATGGATCCGAAGGGAATATTAAATCCTGGGAAGATATTTTATTAATCTGGCATTTGTTTGCGTAGAGTTTTAGATTCTCGCAATGTTAGGGAGCTTTCTCGCAACGTTTGACCTGGCTCTCGCAACATTCGGGAGCGGTTGCGCAACGTTTTGACTCATACTCGCAACGTATTGGGTTCTCGCACCGTTCGGAGGCTTTCTCGCAACGTTTGACCCGGCTCTCGCAACATTCGGGAGCGGTTGCGCAACATTTCAACTCATACTCGCGACGTATTGGATTCTCGCAATGTTCGGAGGCTTTCTCGCAACGTTAGACCTGATTCTCGCAACATTGGTGAGCAGTTGCGCAACGTTTAACCCGATTCACGCAACATTAAAGGCTGTCCAACATTTTTTGTTGAACAGCCTTTTTAATTTCGCTTGATTATTGTTTTAATTCTTCGCCTTCGTGGCTAAATTGCCATTCGATGCCGAACTTGTCCTTTAGCGCTCCGTAGCATTTACTCCAAAATGTTTCTTGTAACTCCATTGTTACGGTTCCATTAGCTTTAAGTGCGTCAAAAGCAGAGCGGATTTCTTCTTCATTTTTACTAACAAACGCTAAGCTAATATTGTTTCCTAAGATAAAAGGAGAGCCTGGAAATGTATCAGAAAACATGACATTGCTTCCATTAATATTTAAACGAGTATGCATGACTAAATCTTTTGCTTCCTCTGGTAACTGGTAATCTGGATGTTGAGGTGCCTCACCGAAAGTCATAATTTGTGGTTTTTCTGTTTTAAAAACTTCTGCATAAAACTCCGCAGCCTCGCGACAATTTCCATTAAAATTAAGATAAACGTCTATAGCCATTTGATACACTCCTCTTTTTTATCCTTATATTCATCCCTCATGGATGACTATATTATTGTAACATTCCATTAATAAAAATACTTCCCCAAATAAAAAAGAGCGAGAAAAATAATCTCGCTCCCCTACTTAATATACTTTATCTCCGTTGAAAATGGAGTTTTTCACTATAACATAATCTACATTACGAATTGCTTCTAATTTAGTTCCGCCAGCATAAGAAATAGAAGATTGAAGATCTTGTTCCATTTCAGTAAGCGTGTCTTGTAACGCTCCTTTATGCTCTACGTACATTTTTTTACCTTCTACGTTTTTCTTTTCCCCTTTTTGAAATTCAGAAGCGGAACCGAAATATTCTTTAAATTGTTTTCCGTCTTTTTCAATTGTATTTCCTGGAGATTCTTCGTGTCCAGCAAATAATGAACCGATCATTACCATCGATGCACCAAAGCGAACAGATTTAGCGATATCACCGTGTGTACGAATTCCACCATCAGCGATAATCGGCTTACTTGCAGCTTTTGCACACCAACGTAGAGCAGCTAATTGCCACCCGCCAGTTCCAAATCCTGTTTTAATCTTCGTGATACATACTTTACCTGGCCCAATCCCTACTTTTGTAGCGTCAGCTCCAGCGTTTTCTAATTCTCTTACCGCTTCTGGAGTTCCAACATTTCCAGCAATAACAAAGCTTTCTGGCAAATGCTTTTTAATATGTTGAATCATTGCGATTACTGCATTAGAATGACCATGTGCAATATCAATTGTAATGAACTCCGGTGTAAGTTTCTCGGCCGCTAATTGCTCAACAAACCCATACTCTTCCTCTTTAACACCAACACTAATTGATGCGATTAATCCACGTGACTGCATATCCTTTGTAAATGCGATACGCTTTTCTGGTTCAAAGCGATGCATTATATAGAAGTAACCATTTTCAGCTAAGTAATTTGCAATTTTCTCGTCGATAATTGTTTGCATATTGGCAGGTACTACAGGCAGTTTAAAAGTATGCCCACCTAATGTTACAGTTGTATCACATTCTGAACGGCTATTTACGATACATTTTGCCGGAATTAATTGAATATCTTCATAATCGAATACGTTTTCCATATTATCCACTCCAAAACACGAATATTGTTTTTGGGAAAAACAAAATTGTTCGTCCATTGGGTAATTTACAGCATTTTCGAGCATATGTCAATTGATAAAGGACTAATAAACAAAAAAATTCTAAAAGAGCTCTTGAAATGCTAATAGAAAAGCATCTCCTCGAGCTATTCATCTAAAGTATTAATTTCCTTAACTAAAAAGGCAGATGTAGAAAATGAAAAGCTTTTTCTACATCTGCTTATATGAAAGTCCTATTTATTGATCATTTTGACATGGGTTTCAATTAACTTAATTCTATCTGCCAATTCCAATACTGCTTGCATAAGTTGAAGTTGTTCTGTTTTTGTAATGGTTGTATGACGCTCCATTTGTTCTACTGATTTCTCAACTCTTTGTATACTGTGATTCATAACATTTACAAAATGTTCGGCTGACAGTTTTTTTCATCTCCTTTCATTATTTTTATTGTAATATACTTTTAAGTTATTTCAATTGACAGAATTAAACATAAATTAACACAATACATTTAGGAGGTAAAACAGTAGTTCAAAAATATATTTAAAGCGTTTTCATATGGCTGAAATTAATTTTTATTTTTTTCTATTTCAAACAACTTTGCATTTAAAGGACCAACTTAAACAAAAAAAATTTGTGCATAATAGAATGCATTTCATCATATATTATCTACCTTCATTAATATACTAGCTAGTAAAGTATGATAAGGAGGAGAGTATCATGTATTCAAATCCAGTTGATCCAGAGGAAATGGCTATGCGAAAAAATTGGGATGTCATTGCTTCTCTGAATATGATTGGTGAAGGCGGTCCCGTCTATAACTTCGAAGAAAAAGAAGAAACTACAGATACAACTAACGAATCCTAATAATCTATCATGCTAGTCCCCACTCGAGTGGGGATTTTTTAATTTTTAGGAATTAATATATTGCATTCAGCTGAATATTGTGATAAATTAAACAATATTAAAATGAAGTTAATACTTCAATTTTCTTCAATAATGATGAATTTCCTTCAAAAAGGAGTTTGAGCTTTGTTATTACGAGATTTGATACGTGAACATTTTACCAAAATGTCGAAAAGTCAGAAGAAAGTTGCGAATTACGTATTGGACCATCCCAATGATATCGCATTATATTCGGCAGCAGAGTTTGGTTCTAAAATCGGGATAAGTGAATCCACCGTTATTCGTTTTTCGAATTCCCTTGGTTTTTCCGGCTATACAGAACTGCAAAAATTAGTTCGAGAGCAATTTTTTAAGGAAAGTAGTTTAACGAGTTATCAGCAATCTAAAATGGATATCCCTAAAGATATGAGTTTCCATAAGCAAGTAATGGAACAGGATCGGGAATCCATCTTAGCTACGATGAATCAAATAGATGAGCTCGCATATCAAGCTACTGTCCAACGTTTATCCAACGCGAAATCTGTCTATGTACTCGGACTTCGTTCTTCTTATTCGGCTGCTAACTGGCTTTCCTTTTCTTTAGGTTTAGTAAAAGAAAATGTCCATTTTATACGGCCTGATACGGAGGATGTAATCCGCACCATTATGAAAATGGACGAGCATTCTGTTGTCATCATCATTTCTTTCCACCGTTATTTAAAAGAAACGATTGAAATAGCCGGGCTTATACGCAATCAAAAATCATATATTATAGGAATAAGTGACTCGATTTTAGCGCCGATTCATGCGTATAGTGATGTATTGTTCCCTATTTATGCAGCAAACAAGTCAACTTTAGATGCTGTCTCCCCCCTCTTTTCGTTTATGAATGCCATTGTTGCTGGTTTAATCGTGGAGCAAAAAGAGGATTTCATGAAGAGGCAAGCACTATATGAAACGATTCCGAGTCATTTTCTATTCGAGGAAGGAAAGGACCCAATATGAAACAAGCATTATTAGATATAAAACCTACTGTGAAAGCAGTGTTTCAACATCTTCATGCCAATCCTGAAATTAGCTGGAAAGAGTTTCTAACGACCGAGTATTTGAAAGATTTTCTTATCCGAGAAGGATTCCAAGTCACTACTTTTGAAGATTCAACTGGATTAGTTGTAACCATTGGAAGTGGAAAACCTTGTGTCGGACTTCGAACAGATATGGATGCCTTATGGCAAGAAGTGGACGGAGAGTTCAAAGCCAACCATTCATGTGGACATGATGCACATATGACGATGGCTGTCGGTACACTCCTTTTACTGAAAAAATTAGGTATTCCGAAACAAGGTACGCTAAAAGTATTATTTCAGCCAGCAGAGGAAAAAGGTACAGGTGCTCTTTCTTATATTGATAAAGGACTAGTCGACGAGATTGACTATTTGTACGGTGTACATCTTCGTCCAATTCAAGAAATTCGAAATGGCTATGCTGCTCCAGCTATTTTACATGGTGCTGCAAAACTAATTAGCGGAAAAATTCATGGCGTGGAAGCACATGGTGCAAGACCACATCTAGGAGTAAATGCAATTGAAGTCGGTGCGCAAATGGTGCAAGCCATACAAGCGATTTACCTGGACCCGATGATTTCCTATTCTGCTAAAATCACAAAATTCCAAGCTGGCGGTGAATCTGCTAATATTATTCCTGGTAATGCTGAGTTTAGTATCGATGTCCGGGCACAATCAAATACCGTGATGAATGAATTAATTGGCAAAGTAGAGCATGCGATTAGTTCTGTTGCCTCCCTAAATAATATAACTATCGATTTTCATATAGAGACAGAAATTGCAGCTGCAGAAGTGGACGATTCAGCAGTGGAACTGATGAAAACAGCAATCATCGACACGATCGGTAAACCATATTATGTGCCGCCAATCGTTACACCAGGCGGGGAAGATTTTCATTTTTATACATTGAAAAGGCCTTCCATTAAGGCGACAATGCTTGGTTTAGGCTGCGATCTTAGTCCTGGATTACATCATCCGGAAATGCGGTTTAACGAGGAGAGCATTATAACTGGCATCGAAATTTTAGCTCGTACGATCATCGGTACTTTTCGAACAAAGGAGTAAATAATATGAACCAAATAACGATGCGCGTTTTAAAAACTGTCGAGGAAATGCAACTAGTTCAGCAATTAGAACAGACAGTTTGGGGCATGGAAGCAATTCCTGTCCACCAAACACTTACGGCTGTTAAAAATGGTGGATTGATCATCGGTGCATTTGATGAGGAGAAATTAGTCGGCTTTTCTTATGGTTTTGCTGGCTATCAAAACAACGAAGCATACCTATGCTCCCACATGCTTGGTATACATCCAGATTACCAACTACAAGGCATCGGCAAAAAACTAAAAGAAGAACAGCTTGTCGTAGCAAAAGAGATGGGTTACAAGCTAATTACCTGGACATTCGATCCCCTAGAAAGCCGCAATGCTTATTTAAATGTTTCCAAGCTATACGGAATCGTTGATACGTACATTGAAAATTGCTACGGGGAAATGACAGGCGGGATTAACGCCGGCTTACCAACGGATCGTTTACAAATTGAATGGTGGATTACAAGTGATCGTGTCGAGAAGAAATGGATGCCAAGCAATATAATTTTCGATAATCCTTTTCAAACTGCATTGACGGAGCAAAATTTACCTATTCTAGAGGAACCTGAGTCGTTTGACCCAACTCACAAAGGATATGAAGTGCCTGTTCCCCAGCAATTTCAAGTGATGAAAAAAATAAGTCCCGAGACTGCCCTACAATGGCGTTTACAAATACGAAAAATTATTCAAACCCTATTTTCAAAAGGCTATGCACTCGTTGCCGTCCGTAAAACAGATGAACCAGTGAACTATTATCAATTTGTACAAAGATCCACTATACCAATACAAACAGAGGAGAACTAATATGCAAATTAAAGAAATTAATATACGCAAAATGAAAATGAAGATGAAATCCCCTTTTTCAACAAGCTTTGGAACCTTCCAAGATAAAGAGTTCCTTCTATTAGAGGTTACAGATGAACTCGGAAATACAGGCTGGGGAGAATCTACTGCCTTTCACTCTCCTTGGTATAACGAGGAAACACTTGAAACCAATTTACATATGATCCGAGATTTTCTAATCCCACTTGTATTAGATAAAGAGTTTGCTCACCCAGATGAAGTGAATGAACTCTTCGCTCCCCTTCGCAAAAACAATATGGCGAAAGCAACAGTGGAAGGTGCTATTTGGGACTTATATGCAAAACGCAATCAAATGACTTTGGCACAAGCACTTGGTGGAACCGCTGAAAAAATTGAAGTCGGTATTAGTATCGGTATTCAAAAAAGCACAGAAGATTTAATCGAATTAGTTCGTGGATATGTAGCAGAAGGCTATAAACGGATGAAAGTAAAAATAAAGCCTGGCTTTGATGTAGATGTAATAAAAGCACTTCGAGAAGCCTATCCGAATGTCCCATTAATGGCTGACGCGAACTCGGCCTATACATTAGATGATATCGATGTTTTAAAGCAATTAGATGAATACAATCTGACAATGATTGAACAACCTTTAGCTTCCGACGATATTATCGACCATGCTAAATTACAAAAAGAGTTAAAAACACCTATCTGTTTAGACGAAAGCATTCATTCCTTGGAAGATGCTCGCAAGGCGGTTGAGCTAGGCAGCACAAAGATTATTAATATTAAAATCGGCCGTGTGGGCGGCTTAACGGAATCGAAAAAAATCCATGACTACTGTATGGAACATAATATTCCTGTATGGTGTGGTGGTATGTTAGAGTCAGGAATTGGACGTGCTCATAATGTAGCGCTAACAACTCTTCCGAACTTTATCTTACCTGGTGATACAGCTGGATCTTCTCGCTATTGGGAGGAAGATGTTATTACACCGGAAGTAGTAGCAGCGGATGGCTATATTACGGTTCCTACAAGCTACGGCATTGGATACGAGCCAAACTTTGCAGCAATGGATCGTTATACAGTAGATACATTCAACTTTAAAGCTTAACAGAATAAGCGCCCTATTCCTTTTATATATAGGGCGCATTCCACTTTTAATTTTCGGAATATTTTAATAATGAGGAGTAAAAGATATGAAAAAAAGTTTTCAAATTGGTTCCGCTTTTATCGGAATCATTGTCGGTGCAGGATTTGCTTCGGGGCAAGAGATTTTACAGTTTTTTTCTAGCTTCGGTTACATAGGAATGGCGGGTTCCATACTCGCTACAATTCTTTTTGCTTTTCTTGGGATGAACTTAACCCAACTAGGAAGTAGGCTTCAAACGACTTCTCATAAGGACGTAATTTATCATATTTGTGGTCGCTATTTAGGTGCTTTTGTAGATATTATCATCACGTTCTTCTTGTTCGGCGTAACGGTAGTTATGTTCTCAGGAGCTGGCGCGATTTTTGAAGAACAATTCGGATTACCTGCAGTTGCTGGAAGTCTTTTTATGACTGTAATCACCATTGCAACTGTCACATTAAATGTTCAAAAAGTGATTAGTTTAATAAGTGCGGTTACCCCATTCTTGTTAGTAATGGTAGTAGTAATTGCGGGATATTCTTTATTTCATTTCAATCCTGATTCAATCGATATGGACGCGGCTGTTGCGAAAACGTCCCCTGCTGCTTCTAACTGGCTAATGGGCGCGCTATTATATGTTTCCTATAATATTGCTGCTGGTGTGGCAATGATCACAGTAATTGGTGGTACTGTAAAAGATCAAAAAGTTGCAGGTCGTGGAGGTATTATTGGTGGATTAGGATTAGGTTTACTTATATTGCTAATTAATATTTCTATGCTAACACAAATGGATAAAATTGCGGATGTCGCGATGCCAATGATTACACTCTCCAATGAAATACATCCGATTGTCGGATTTATTATGGCAATTGTCTTAATAGGTATGATTTATAACACTGCAGTCGCGATGCTTTATGCATTTTCTGCACGAGTTGTGAAACCAGAAAAGCCTTCGTTTAAAGCTTTTACAATTCTATTTGGTGTGATTGCTTTTATCGCTAGTTTCCTAGGTTTTGTGAATCTTGTTGGGACGGTGTATCCAATTACAGGTTATTTAGGCTTCCTTTTAATTGCTGCAATTATTGTATCTTGGATTATGTATAAACGAAAAAGCGCGAGAGTTTAGTAGATAGAAGGAAATAAAAGAGGCTTTGCGAGGCTTTTCCAACAATTCTATTCATGGCCGATCTATCATCAGCGTATACTTTAAATGATATGAAAATAGATGCAACCCATTAGAAAACAAAAGGAGCCAATATATGAAAAAAAGCCTTCAAATCGGATCCGCTTTTATCGGGATTGTCGTTGGAGCAGGCTTTGTATCAGGACAAGAAATATTATTATTTTTTACGAGCTATGGCTATCTAGGCATTGCAGGTTCGATTCTTGCAACTGTTTTACTCGCATTTTTTGGAATGAGTTTAACTCAACTTGGAAGTCGTTTGCAAACGACGTCGCATCAGAAGGTCATTTATCATATTTGTGGTCCGTATTTAGGTTTCGTGATTGATATGGTCATTACTTGTTTACTGTTCGGCATAACGATGATTATGTTTGCTGGAGCAGGTGTTGTTTTTGAGGAGCAGTTTGGCATATCTGCTTTAATAGGTAGTTTAATAATGGCCATTATTACGATTATTTCTGTAATGTTAGGTGTTCAAAAAGTTATTGGACTAATTGGTGCAATCACTCCATTTCTTTTAGTAATTGTATTGATCATAGCAGCCTATTCGGTGTTCCATTATGATACAAGCGTAGATTTTAAAACCGTGAGTGCGGGAACACCTCCCCCTGTTTCCCATTGGGGTGTTGGCGCTTTTTTATATGTTTCCTATAATATTGCTGCTGGTGTATCGATGATTACTGTAATAGCTGGTACGGTCAAAAATCAAAAAGTGGCTGGTTGGGGAGGAATGTTTGGTGGTCTTGGACTAGGATTTCTTATTTTACTCATTAATATTTCAATGCTCACACAAATAGATTCTATTGGTAATACATCGATGCCAATGGTAACCATCGCAAATAATATGCATCCTATTATCGGGTTTTTAATGGCAATTATCCTTATTGGCATGATTTATAACACAGCTGTGGCGATGCTGTATGCATTTTCCGCACGTATTATAAAACCAGGAAAAACTTCCTTTAAAGCATTTACTATTTTTTCTGGTGCCTTCGCCTTTTTTGCGAGCTCGTTAGGATTCGTCTATCTCATCGGAACAATCTATCCTGTGACGGGTTATCTAGGAATCTTGTTAATTGGGGCGATTCTCATATCTTGGTTTACATATCGAAGGAAGGTTTATTGAAAAAAGTGGCGGAGACATATAATTGTCTCCGCCACTTTTCATCTATTTAATCATAAGCCTTGAAATTAGATTGCTATGCTGTTTGGTTCTGTAGTTTGTTTTCTAATCCCTTTACCTTTGCATCTAAATCTTGTAGTAGACTATTATTATCTACATTTTCTAGCTTATCCATTAACATTTTAACTTTTGCTAGCTTCTGTTCGACTTTGGCTTTATCGCCATTCTCAAATGATTTTTCTAAACTGTTCACAGCCATATAAATACTTATCGGCAATGCTAACTCTGCACGTTTTGCTTCCGCTGGAACTTTGTACTTCTTAATAAGTTTGTTTCGATTCTCTTTTCCATCTACTTTATAAAATAGAGAGGTTCCTTTTTTCAGTTCTTTAGAAAGCTTATGGTAATTGGCTTCTAATGCTTCCCAGTCTTTATTTACTTTTGCGGTTTCAATAGATGCTAGAAGTGGAAGTATTGTATTTTTCCCAAATCCATCTGCAATTTCATATGTGTTAGACGAATTTTCGCTTTTGTTTTTATCTTTACTAACGTACTTTTCATTCCACTGTTTATCATTTTTTGGAAATTTTTATTCCAATGCTGTTTCTCCATCTTTTGATGGGATTGCTTCCAATCATTTGCTTGTCCTTTTTCTTCCCAATGGGCGCTCCCTATTAAAGGTCCACCAAATATAGCGGCCGATAGCAGAGCAGTTGTAGCAGTTACTTTTACGTAGTTTTTCTTCATACAAAAATTCCTCCTCTTTCTTTTAGAAAGTAAGCACTCACTTCTGTACTTTAGATTTACTCGCTACTTTTTTACGCGTAAATAATGATACGCGCTTGTCTACTACATACCCGATAATTTTTATGCTAAACCATTACAAACTGAAGAGACCCATTTACTTTAAAAGCAAATGGGTATCTATCTTTATTATTTTTTTACATCCACAATTCGACCTTCTACTTCATTGTTTACTGTTTTCAATGATTGAAGTTGTTCTTGAAGGTTTTCCCAATCTGAAAGCCCAAGATCCGTTACACGACCTTCTTCGTAAGCTTTTCTGAATAAGTCATATCCGTCTCCACCTTGTACAGCAGTGAATGCGTTTGTTGCTACTACATACTTTTCATTTTCTTTAATATCTATATACGAACCGTCTGCGGCTTTATACTTTATAGATACTACACGTTGTCCAGCTGGTTTAGAAGAATCAAATTCAACTTTTGCTCCAGCAACATGTAAAAAGCCACCGTTTTCTTTAGGATAAGATTTAAAGCTAATTTCAAATGCCTCTTTCAATTCCTTACCTGTTAACTCCATTGTTGCTAATGTGTTACCGAAAGGAAGTACTGTAATAACGTCTCCAACCGTAATTGGTCCAGCTTTAATCTCCGCACGAATTCCTCCACCATTTTGGAACGCCATCACTACTTTATCATTGTATGTTTTTGCTTTTGCTAGCATCCCGTCAGTAATAATATTACCTAAGGCTGTTTCGTTTTTACGTACACTCTTATCTTCATCTGTAGTTGCACGAGGATTTGTTAACTCTGTTTCTGCCACTACGCCAATTTCTTGTCCTTCTATTTCTTTAATTTTTTCTGTATATGTTTTCAATACTGCCGCTGCTTCAGGATCTTCTTTTTTGTCTTTTGTCGGGATTAAAGCTCCTTCATGTCCCACTACTTTACCGTCTTTGTCAAAGTCCACATCTAATGTACCTAAGAAATCACTGTACTGATATGCTTGAACAATGACTGTTGGATCTTTTGCTATTCCATTTTTGTCTTTATCCACTACTACTGGCTTATCTAATTGAGTATGGCTATGACCGCCTACAATTACATCAATTCCATTAACAGCTGCTGCTAATAGTAAATCATTATCGAACTCTGCATTATCGTCGTATCCGATATGAGAAACTGCGACAACTTTATTAACCCCTTGTTTTTTAAACTCATCTACCATTGTTTGAGCCGCTTTAATATAATCCGTGAATGTAACATCTTTTGGACTAGAAATATCTGCTGTTTCAGCAGTCGTCAATCCGAATAATCCGATTTTATGTCCGTCTACTTCTTTAATGATACCGCTGTAAATTTGTCCGTCCTTTGGATTCGAAGAAACATTTACATTAAATAATCCTTTTAAGTTTACATCTTTCGAAAAGTCTACATTTGAACTTACAAATGGGAAATTAGATTTTTGGATGAACTCACTTAATGCTTTATGCCCTTCCGGAGTGGAACCTAAATCGAATTCATGGTTACCAAATGTCATCACGTCATAATTCATCAAATTCATCAACGCTAAATCTGCTTGTCCCTTGAATTCATTGAAGTAAAGCGTACCAGAAAATACGTCCCCTGCATCGATCAATAACGCAGATGGTTTTTCCGCTCTCACTTCTTTGATAGCAGTCAGACGTTGTGGCGCTTTTTGCGTATTGGCATGTGTATCATTGACATGCATTAAAGATAGCGAAAAATCTACGTCCTTGTATGAGGCATATAATTTCTCTAAATGGATTTTAAGCTCTTTAAGAGCAGGTACTGCAGACTCACTTGGAAGCTTATCCACAAGAGGCAAAGTAGCAGTAACTATCGCCATTGCTTCTTCTTTTTTGCCTTCCGCATAAAGTGCAGCTGCTTTATTAGCATTCATGTAAATAGTTACAGGTACTGCTAGTGTATCTCTTTTTTGATTTGCTGGGTTTTTATATTGCTCTAGCAATAGATCGCGAGATGCCTTTCCTGTAAAGCGATATAAAATAGCAGTTCTTGTTTTTAGTTGCACAGATAGTTTATGATATGCTTTTTCAATAGCTGCCCAGTCTTTATTTGCTTCTGCTTGAGCTAGCTCTTTCATGATCGGATCTAAATATTTATCTGCATAGTTATATGCATCGATATAAGGAACTAATCCTTTTGTAACTCTTTCATAATATAAATCATCTAAATTTTTTAGTAATGTATCTTTGTTTTTAGCATCAGATTTAACAATTGCAATTCTTGCTTTTTGATAATTGGCTTTCGCAGTATTTAATACAGGATATAGTTCGGCACTAGTAGCTAGTTTCCCAGATTGTGCAGGAACTACATAAGAATATGAAGCTTTTTTAATGTCTTTTCTTGCATTGTCTACTACCTCTTGTAGTGAACTATTTGCAAATGAGACATTTGCAGCAGAAAATAATGATGTGGCAACAATTGCAGCAACAGCTGACTTCTTGATCTTACTGTTTTTCATAACTTACCTCCTGAATGTTGTTTGAATAATTTATTCTATTAAAAGATTCATAATTACTCACTAATTCTAAAGTACCTGAGTTATGAATATATCGCAAGACTAATTTCCGATAATTTGCAGTAAATGTTAGATGAGTCTCTTCGACATTAGTCTATAGGTATTTCGTTCATATAATCGACAGGATAACAAATTGTATGTGCTTACATTATTCTTTTTGTGCTATAATAAAACATTATAAAGAGATGGGAGCATCACTATGTTAAAAGATATTTTTATCGCATTGTCAGAAAATCAGACATTGAACGGGGCAGCAAAAAAATATGGATTAAAAATGGGTGCACAGCATGTTGTTGCTGGAACAAATATTGAAGAAACAATAGAAAGCATAAAAAAATTAAACGCACTTGGAATCTCCTGTACAGTAGATAATTTAGGTGAATTTGTTTTTGAAAAAGAAGAGGCGTTAGAAGCAAAAGCACAAATCATTGCTGTTATTGAAGCAATTGAAGAACATCAAGTAGATGCGCATATTTCATTGAAACCATCCCAGCTTGGGTTAGATATAGATTATGATTTTGCATTAGAGAATTTAAGAGAAATTACAGCTATAGCAAATAAGTATGGTACTTTCATCAATATCGATATGGAATCACATAAACACTTACAACCATCATTCGATATTTTAGACGAACTATCTAAAGAATACGATAATCTTGGAACAGTAATTCAAGCATACTTCTACCGCGCTGTAGAAGATATTCAAAAGTATAAAAACTTCCGCCTTCGTATTGTAAAAGGTGCTTATAAAGAACCAGCAGAATATGCGTACCAAACAAAAGAAGAAATCGACCAAAACTATGTAGAATTAATCGAATGGCACTTACTAAACGGTAAATTCACATCGATTGCAACACATGATCATAATGTGATTAACCATGTCAAACAATTTATCAAAGATAATAATATTCCAAACGACAAATTTGAATTCCAAATGTTATACGGTTTCCGCACAGACATGCAGAAACAACTAGCAAACGAAGGCTATAACTTCTGCACATACGTACCATTTGGCAGTGACTGGTACGGCTATTTCATGCGCCGACTAGCAGAACGCCCTCAAAACATGAACCTTGTAGTAAAACAAGTATTCAATAAGAAAACAAACACATTGATCGGAATCGGTGCAGCTGCATTCGCCCTTGGACGATTAACAAAGAGTAATAAAATCAAAAGATAAATGAAAAACTGTGTTGCCACTATGTACCGGCAACACAGTTTTTTTGCTTACTTTACAAAAATCTGTCTCTTGCCCCATTTAACAAATGGAAATGATAAATGGAATAACGCACATAATTGGGAAACTGCGTCGTAAAGAGATACGGCAAAGTCAATTGATTTCCGCTCCAGGCGGACGCTTACCGCGGGGCGGGCGGTGAGCCCGCAGGTGTCGCCGCCTTGCGCTTCAATCAATAGAACTTGCTGACTAATCCATAA
>NZ_JAPNOZ010000013.1 GCF_029955155.1 Psychrobacillus sp. NEAU-3TGS
AACTCTACACGCATTGTGTAACATATCTCGTTACTACGTACAGAATTGTGCTTAAAGCCAATTGTAATTGCTCCGCCGCCTTGCCCTACATTCAGTCTGTAATGATAATCAGAATACCCTTGTCCAATAGTTAAACGTATAGGGGGGACTGTGCCTTCTACTTCTGCAACTCCTAACTTTTCTCTAAATGCTTCAAATACGTCCAATCTCACACTTTCTACATAGATTACGAGATTATCTAAGACGCATTCTATTGTTTTTTCCATCAATTCACCTCCGAGTTGTGTTATATATGACATGTTTTACCGCTTATTAGAGAGGCGGTTTTCAAACGACCATTTCTGATTCATTCGGAACCACAAATCCTAACTCCATTATCGCATGAACCGACAACTCTTGACAGCCAATTAAACACCGTGGATTCATTCCTACCTTCATAACCAAATAACCTTTTGCAAAATACGCACCTTGACCAAGAGCATGAACCCAAACCTTATACAAATTCGTTCCTTCAACGTTGCTATATGAGACTTGATACACAATAATCCCTCCAATTTTTATGTGTGCTGCCACTCCATGGATCTCTCCAGTTGCCCTTGACAGGGGAGAGCCTTTTCTGTGGTATTTCCGAGCCAAGAACCACCTTGATAAAAAACTAAGGTGGCTCGAACGCAAACAGCGTACCACAGAAAATCCCCTATCAAGGGTTCGCTCCGCCAACTTCCAAGAACCATTCCGTTAGTCTTTCTCTTTAGCCAAATAAGTTTCAATCGCCAGCACCGTGACCGCCTGTATCGATAAACCTCTATCTTTGGCTTCTTGTGCTAATTTCTCGTATAACTCTGGGGTTAACCTTGCATTTACCCGTCTAAATGTTAACTCTTGCTCTTCTGCCATCAATACACCTCCTAACTATGGTTCAATTATAACTCAATTATGGTTCAACGTCAAACGTATTTTGTTATTTTCTAAAATAGGTTGTGTGGCAAGGGGGAACCCTGCACCACCACAAGGCAACCTCCCCAGTGGGGCCCCACCTTGTCGCAGTACAGGGAACCCCCCTCTATCCAATACACTCCATTTTTCCCAATAAAAAACCCCTTCAAATCGAAGGGGAACACAGTTTCTATGGTTTTTTTATTCACGATTTCGGTTATACTTGTCTTAAATACGAGTTTATACTTTTCATGATTTTTTCTCGGGCATTTCGGTAAGCGTGGTCTAAGTCCAATTTTTCCATGCTTGCCAATGCCTTTTTTATTTTGGTTTTAGTTGTTCTCGTAAATTCATTCATTTTCATGTAATCGTGATGTATTGCCAATACTGCTGATTTTATCTCGCCTGTTAACTTTTCCTGATTCAAATACACGACTTCATAGTCTTCGTTTATGGTCAAATCCGCCTTACATAACCACTGGAATACGATTGGCTCTTCTAATCGAACTGTATACTCAATCCTCGTTCTATCTTCAAGTATCGTTACTCCTTGCTTCTGTTCAAGTTCCTTTTTCTTATCATAGATTTTTAGACGTCCTGTATTTCCTGATGAACCAAAATACTGTGTGCCTTTGTAGTATGCTTTTTGCCTACCAGTCAAAGAGATTGCAAACAGAGATTTCATATCAACTGGAACATCAAACGCTAAGTCGAACGATTTTATTCTTTTCGTATATTTTGCGAAGTGTTGTCTAAAAACGTCCCAAAAACCCTCGTAGAACGTCTTATTCTTTTGAGGATTG
>NZ_JAPNOZ010000014.1 GCF_029955155.1 Psychrobacillus sp. NEAU-3TGS
GCGGTAGTGCATTGAATGAAGAGTCCGCTAAGATTTCCGCTACAGGGCGTACGCTTTCCGCCGGCTTGGCTTCAGCCGCTTCCTTCGCTACGCTCAGTCCAGGGTCTTCAACTCAAGCTATTCCGGCTGGAGTCGACGCCCTTCTGCTACAATCTATGAAGTATAACGCCATCTAATAGCCGTCACTGTTTAACAAATGAAACTTCTTCAAAGATTTTTCAACTATCAAATGCCAATAAATGGTGTAACCCTACAATAGATACTAGGAACGTGACAAAGCCGAGCAAACGGAAGACTTTGGAAAAGTAATCCTAGTTAATTTTATTATTGCTGTCTTAGTCCAAGTTAACTTGTTTTAGGAAAATTTG
>NZ_JAPNOZ010000015.1 GCF_029955155.1 Psychrobacillus sp. NEAU-3TGS
TGGAAAGCAACTAGATCAGCACGAGAGTAACCAAATTACTGGTGAAAGCAATCAATTCTTAAAATGACAAGTTTACTTTTAAAAGCGATAATGATGAAGAGATGTTATCTCCATAAATCGTGGAGTAAGTCGAATTTTATCCTCTTAAATGCAGCTACTAAATGAGCAAGAAATTTCCATTGATTGTAGTGGAAGGTGGCGACTCCGGCAGGATGAAGCGGGACAGGTGAGACCCCGCAGGAGCATTAGCGACGAGGAGGCTCACCTCCCGCCCCGCGGAAAGCGCCCACCTGCAGCGAAAATCTTAGCGGCCACCTAATAAGACATTCTACCGCGCAGTTTCCCTA
>NZ_JAPNOZ010000016.1 GCF_029955155.1 Psychrobacillus sp. NEAU-3TGS
TAAAGCACCCGTTAGTTGAATAAGCACACTTATTAAAAATGGATAAACAACGTATCATCTAATTTAATCGTGACCAAAGGATGTTCAGGTATGTTCTCTTCTGTTAGTAAGATCTCTTTACCAAGAATGCTTGATAGCTTTCTCATAAATTCAAATACGGCATTAGCTTCATATAGACTTTTAATTTCTATTGGATTAACATCAAATTCCATTTCATCCTTTGAAAAGAAATGGCAATTTATCAAAGCAGCACCGTCGATATCAATAGACAATAAGAAGCTATGGATTTCCTTATCTTCAAACAACTTGACGACATTTTTTATTTCATTCACTGTTTCTAATCCATCTTTATATAACTTCGTTTCCCAACTAGATAAATAAATCCACTCATAGAACTTTTGCCAATCGTCTAAATCCACATCAAGAACATAAATATCCCTTAGACTTCCATCATTGAAAAATACTTTATCCAAAACCTCAGTAGTAATGTGACTCTTCATACAATCAATCCCAATACATATTTTTTT
>NZ_JAPNOZ010000002.1:0-53480 GCF_029955155.1 Psychrobacillus sp. NEAU-3TGS
AGCCTCCTCCTCCGCTAACGCTACGTGCGGGGTCTCACCTGTCTCGCTATTCCCACAGGAGTCGCCGCCTTGCACTCCAATCAATAGAACCTACTAATAATCACTATAAAGTAAGTCTTATTCAATTAGTCATAGGTTTTCCCTATAGAAAAAACAATATAGTACTAGATCTAGTGCATCATGTCTTAGTAATTAGCAAACTCTACTGGATTGTAGCGAAAGGGTGACGATTCCAGCGGGAACAGCACGAGCTGAAAGCCCCGCAGGAGCGTGAACGACGAGGAGATTGAAGCCATGCCGGCGGAAAGAGTCCGCCCTGCAGCGAAAATCCTATTGGTCACCTAAATAGAGCTTGCTACCGCGCAGTTTCCCTATTATGTGGAATTATATGAAACAGAGAGAAACATAAAAAAGCTCAATTCATGTATAATGAAAGAAGAGAATCAGTAGGGAAATTGTGAGGTAGTATAACATGCAGGAAAAACGACCGTTAGTCGAGGCATTAGAGAAATTTCATAGTCAAAGAAATATTTCTTTTCATGTACCTGGACATAAGAACGGACTTTTATCAAACTTGCCAAAAGCAATGCAAGAAACTATGCGGTATGACTTGACCGAGCTAAGTGGGTTAGATGACTATCATCATCCAGAAGAAGCAATTAAAGAAGCCGAACGACTACTTTCAGTTACATATGAAACACAGAAAAGCTTCTTTTTAGTAAATGGAACAACGGTAGGAAACTTGGCAATGATCTATGCTACTTGTCAGTTTGGAGAGCAAATTATTGTACAAAGAAATGCTCATAAGTCTATTTTTCACGCGATTGAATTAGTTGGTGCAGAGCCTATCTTTGTAACACCAGAATGGGATGAGCGAACGAAAACCGCCTCTTATGTTCCAATGGACGTAATTAATAAGGCAATACAACTGTATCCAATGGCTAGAGCTGTTGTACTCACCTATCCTAGCTATTATGGTGTTGCCTCTTCTGAATTAAAGGATATTATCGACTTGTGTCACACGAATAATATACCGGTATTGGTGGATGAAGCTCACGGGGCTCACTTCCAAGTTAATAAGCAATTTCCGAAGTCTGCATTAATGTATGGAGCAGACGTAGTTGTGCAATCTGCTCATAAAACATTACCAGCATTGACTATGGGTTCTTTTTTACATTTTAATTCGAAGTTAGTTGAGGAAAATGCCATAAATAAGTATTTAAGAATGCTACAATCTAGCAGTCCGTCCTATCTCATACTAGCTTCGCTGGATGATGCAAGAAGCTATGTGGAAAGATACAATGAGATTGATTATAAAAACTTCATGAATAGAAGAAAGTTATTTGTTCATGCATTGGAGACTATTCCTCATCTGCAGGTATTACAAGTAGACGACCCACTAAAACTGTTAATACGAGTTGACAATTATGCTGGTTTTCAAATACAAAAAGCTTTTGAAGCACAGAATATATATGTAGAATTAGCCGATACACATCAGGTATTATTAATTTTGCCTTTATTAAAAGGAGAGCATGAATATCCTTTTGCAGATATTAGAAAGCGTATAAAGCACGCAGTAGATGAATTACGAAAAGAAGTAGCAAATAGTCCAAGTGAAGGCCATCCAATTATTCAAAAGCCCCTTTCTACATTGCAAATGAGTGTAGGTGTATTAAGTGAAAAGCAAGGAGAATGGATTCCATATACGCGTTCTATCGGAAGAATAGCAAAAGCGATGGTAATTCCCTACCCACCAGGAATACCCTTAATAATACCAGGAGAGAAAATTACGGTCTCGATGCTCACGGAATTGGAAGAATGGTTAGAAAAAGGTGCGGTATTTCAAGGTGAACATCGACTAACGGAAAATTTAATATATGTAGTGGAGGATTAAGTGTGCAAAAAAGAGGGTATTTTATAACTAGTGAAGGTCCTGAGGGAGCCGGAAAAACTACAGTAATGAATTTACTGGGAGATAAATTAAACGAAGAAGGCTACGACGTTGTGATGACAAGAGAGCCTGGTGGAATTATGATTTCGGAAAAGATTAGAAACATAATTTTAGATAACGAGCATATAATGATGGAGAGTCGTACGGAAGCTTTACTATATGCGGCAGCCCGCAGACAGCATTTAGTTGAAAAGGTACAGCCTGCTATTGATGCAGGGAAGATAGTTATATGTGATCGTTTTATAGATAGTTCACTTGCTTACCAAGGCTTTGCAAGAGGCATCGGAGTACAAGAAATACTAGCTATCAATAAGTTTGCAATTGGTGATACAATGCCGGATAAAACGATTCTTTTCGATATTGAACCTAGTGTGGGACTTGCCAGAATCAATGCACATAAAAATCGTGAAAAAAATCGGTTAGATGCAGAAAGTTTAATGTTCCATGAAAAAGTTAGAGAAGGTTATTTATCGTTAGTTGATCAGTATCCAGAACGAATTGAAGTGATTGATGCTTCTCGCTCTGTGAAAACAGTTTTAGAAGATGTATATAAAGTAATAAAAAGCCAATTAGAAATAATTAGATAATTCATGTTATAATAAAAAGAAGAAAATACAAAAGGAGTGAGTATCGATGAAATTGATAGTAGCGGTAGTACAGGATCAGGATAGTAATCGATTATCCAATGCTTTAACAAAAGCAAAATTTAGAGCGACAAAGCTGGCAAGTACAGGTGGTTTTTTACGATCTGGAAACACTACCTTTTTAATCGGTACCGATGACTCATTAGTGGCTTCAGCTTTAGAATTGATTAGAGATAATTGTCGAGCACGAGAGCAAATGGTTGCACCTGTATCTCCAATGGGAGGAAATGCAGATTCATATATTCCCTACCCTGTAGAGGTTGAAGTTGGAGGAGCTACAGTATTTGTTCTACCGATTGAACAATTCCATCATTTTTAATAATGAGGGAAGGGGTAGAAAAGATTGAAGATAAATCAAGATTTACGAGTAGGATTAGATAAAGTAAGAAAAGACTCTATCCAGAATGGCCCACGATCTGCAAACTTTGGACAAATGGTTACTAAGCATGAACAAAGAATGCAAACAGAAACAATAACTAAACTGTTAGGAGATATTTCAACGGCAGGAGATCGTCTTGCACGATCAAGAAATTTACGTGATATGGCAAAGTTTAAAACGCTAATTCGAAAGTTTCTACAAGAAGCCGTAGATTTTGGAATGGGGTTAAAACAATCTCATACATGGAATCGTTTTGGTGAAGGTAGAAAGTTAAAGATTGTGGAAACAATTGATGAGAAATTAGTGGAACTAGCTGAAGAGATTTTAGACCAAGAGAAAAGCTCCATTGATCTTTTAGATAAAATCGGAGAAATAAAAGGTCTACTTATTAACCTTTACACGTAAACTCCCGTGTTTTCGCCAATCGCGAGACACGGGAGTTTTTAAGAGAGAAAAGAATTTATATATAATTGTTAATCTAGCATGTTAGTAGCCTCCTATCATTGTGGCTCTCTATTAATCAATTTTCGCCTGTGAAAAGCTAACGCGAAAAAACAAACTGCACATAGTTAAAAGGAATTGAATAAAAGAAGGTGACAACATGAACAACTGGTCGTTTGAAGCAGTAGATAAATTGCAACCAGTCGCTATAAAGCAAATACAATCACTTATTCAGAAAAAACGCGTAGGACATGCATATATCATAGAGGGTGCAAAAGGTACTGGAAAAGTAAAGGTGATGCAATTTTTTGTACAGCTCATATTATGTGAAAACCCTACACAAAATGTTCCATGTGAAACATGTCGAAGCTGTAAGAGATTAAAATCAAATAATCACCTAAACTTTAAAGAGCTTGAACCAGACGGACAATTTATAAAAAGAGGTCAAATAGATGATTTAATTCAAGAAATGAGTAAAACTGCAATTGAAACTGGTCGTAAAATATATGTTATCCATCATGCAGATCAATTGAATGCAAGTGCTGCAAATACATTATTAAAATTTTTAGAAGAGCCGCAAAGTGAAATAACGGCAATACTTTTAACTGATAGAATGCATGCATTAATACCAACTATTCGTTCTAGATGTCAGCATATAAGTCTAGCAGCCATGCCCCAATCCGTTCTGAAGCAAAGACTTGTGGAACAGGGAATAACTGATTCTATGGCTTCTACTGTTTGTCGAATGACAAATCAAGTGGAAGAAGCGATTGTCCTAGCAAAGGACGAGCACTTTGGACTTGCAAGGAAATCAGTGTTAAAATTAGTTGAAGCAAGTGGAAAAAGTGTTCAGGATGCATTGATGTGTATTCATGAAGATTTTGGGCCATTGCTTAAAGAAAAGGAACAAGCAGAGCAAGCATTAGATTTACTACTATTCGCTTATCGTGATATAGTAGCTATAAAAGCAAGTAACGTCGCAGTCTGTACTTATCCGGATATGATCCCTTATTGGAATCAAGTTGCCCTACATACAACGTATGAGCAATTATCCAAGCAATTAGAAATAATTTTACATGCAAAACAAAATTTGCATAAGAACATGAACCGGACACTGATGATGGAGCAGTTAATGCTGAACTTGCAGGAGGTATTTACTTTTGTATAAAGTTGTAGGAGTTCGCTTTAAAAAAGCGGGTAAAATATATTATTTTGATCCAGTAGATTTTGCACTAGAGAAAGACGACTATGTGATTGTAGAAACTGCTAGGGGAGTCGAGTACGGTAAGGTTGTCGTACCGATTAAGCAAGTAGGAGAGCATGATGTTGTACTTCCTTTAAAACAGGTAGTAAGACCTTCTACGGAAAAGGATCGTATTCAAGTAGAAGAAAATCGTTTAGAATCTGTACAAGCTTTGGCTTTAGGAACAGAGAAAATTCTAGAAAGAGCTTTAGAGATGAAACTTGTGGATGTTGAATATACATTTGACAGAAACAAAATTATTTTTTATTTTACTGCGGAAGGTCGAGTAGATTTTCGTGATTTAGTAAAGGATTTAGCATCTGTATTTAGAACTCGCATTGAACTTCGACAAATCGGGGTTCGTGATGAAGCGAAAATGCTAGGGGGCATTGGTCCATGTGGGCGCATGCTTTGCTGTTCTACATTTTTAGGTGATTTTGAACCAGTATCTATTAAAATGGCAAAAGATCAAAACTTATCGTTGAACCCATCGAAAATATCTGGGCTATGCGGACGTTTAATGTGTTGTTTAAAGTATGAAAATGATGAGTACGAAGAAGCAAGAGAACAAATGCCAGATATTGGCGATAGAATTGAAACGCCAGACGGTTTTGGAAGAGTAGTAAGTATGAATATTTTAGAGCGAGTTTTGCGTATTGAGTTAAATGATCCCCAAAGAGTATTAGATTACACGTTAGAAGAAATTATTAGCCATGCGGAAAATCCGGTAGAATGGTCGAGGCAATGAGGTGAATGTGTGATGGACCGAAATTTTTTAGATACAATTATAGAATTTGAAAAACAACTAGAGTCCACGCAGCTGCAATTTCGAGCTTTAAAAGAATTTGTGGCGATAATGGTAGAAGAACAACAAACGCTACAACAAGAGAACAACCATTTAAGGCAGAGACTCGATGAAATGCATGAAAAAGAAGTATTAAATGAGAAAGCTCGAGAAGAAAGATTAAACAAGGCAGACATTGGAGAAGGTCATGACAATTTAGCACGACTTTATCAAGAAGGCTATCATGTTTGTCATGTTCATTTTGGAAGCTCTCGTAAAGAAGAAGATTGTCTATTTTGCTTATCATTTTAAATAAACAAAACGTATGATCAATTGACTGATGCCACTCCAAAAGAGGGTGTCAGTCTTTTATTTTGAGGTAAGAAAGTATAAACTTTTTTACTTAGTATCAATCTAGCTCAAGTGCCCTACCCCTCGGGGGGAAATAGGCGCTTTTGCTTTTCTAATGCTTGGAGGAATTAATGATGGAACAATGGTTAAAGGATGACGAACGGCTCGATTATTTATTGGCAGAGGAATTGCGAATTATTCAAAGTCCTTCTGTTTTCTCATTCTCATTGGATGCTGTTTTATTAGCAAGGTTTACATATGTCCCGATTAAAAGAGGAAAAGTTGTAGATTTATGCACGGGAAATGGAGCAATTCCATTATTTTTAAGCGCACGTACGAAAGCAGAAATAATAGGGATTGAATTGCAAGAAAGGCTTGCAGATATGGCCACAAGAAGTGTTGCATACAACAAACTTTCAGAACAAATTACGATTAAGCAAGGCGATGTAAAAGGTATTGCCACACAAATTGGATCGGAAAAATACGATGTTGTTACTTGTAATCCACCTTATTTTCCAGCTCATGAAGCGAGTGAACGGAATTTAAAAGAACATTTAGCGATTGCTAGGCACGAGATTCATCTGACGCTAGAGGAAGCAGTCATTTCTGCAAGTGAATTGTTAAAGCAAGGTGGAAAAGCAGCATTTGTTCATCGACCTGGAAGATTACTTGATATTGTAACAGCGATGAGAGCTAATCGATTAGAGCCTAAGCGTATTCGTTTTGTCTATCCAAAAGAAGGAAAAGAAGCAAATACACTATTAATAGAAGCAATAAAAGATGGGAAGCCAGATTTAAAAATTTTACCTCCTTTATATGTATACGGAGCAGACGGGCAATATACAGAAGAAGTAAGAGAGATGTTATATGGAAAAGAATGAAAAAATCCATACATTTTATGTTTTGGAATGTAGTGATAGTTCCTATTATGCAGGTTATACGAATGATTTAACCAAAAGAGTTAAGGTGCATAATGAGGGAAAAGGAGCAAAATATACACGAGCAAAACGCCCAGTAGTCTGTATATATCATGAAACGTTTGACACGAAAAGTGAGGCATTGCAGGCAGAATATGCTTTTAAACAATTATCGAGGAAGCAAAAGACTCATTATATGGGAGGACCAAAAAATGATGAAATCTCAGAAATCGACGGAGTATGAACAAAGTAGCTGCTTATACTTAGTTGCAACGCCTATCGGCAATCTAGAGGATATGACGATGCGTGCTATTCGCATATTAAAAGAAGTAGATATGATAGCAGCAGAAGATACACGTAACACGAAAAAACTTTGTAATTATTTTGAGATATCGACGCCACTAATGAGTTATCATGACCACAATCAGCAAGCTGGAGGAGAAAAGATTTTAAATCTATTAAGACAGGGAAAACGTATAGCGTTAGTAAGTGATGCTGGACTTCCTTGCATTTCAGATCCTGGAGCAGATATTGCAGCAAAAGCTGTCAGTGAAGGATTTGCTGTCGTGCCGATCCCAGGGGCAAATGCTGCACTAAGTGCGTTAATCGCATCCGGATTATCAACACAACCTTTTTTCTTTTATGGATTTTTAAGTAGAAATAAAAAAGAAAGAAAAGCAGAAATCACGCAGCTTCAAAAAAGACAGGAGACGATTATTTTATACGAATCTCCACATCGGTTAAAGGAATCGTTAAAAGATATACAAGCAATTATGGAAGGCACTCGTCAAATTGTATTAGCGAGAGAGCTAACAAAAAAGTTTGAAGAGTTTTTAAGAGGAACAATTGATGATGCGGTAAGTTGGGTAGAGCAAAATGAAATTCGTGGTGAATTTTGTATCGTATTAAATGGTAGTGATGGAGCATTGGATGAAATAGAAACTGCATGGTGGGAGAAGCTAAGTATAGAAGAACACGTGAACAGTATTATAGAAGAAAAACAATGTACTACAAAAGAGGCTATTAAAGAAGTAGCAATCCAAAGAGGTTTACCAAAAAGAGAGGTTTATCAAAACTATCATGTAGAATAATTAAAAACATCCATATTCTAACAAAGAATACGGATGTTTTATTTATTTTAAGTTATTTTGAATCTCTTTAATTAGTAATTCTGCACCTTCTGGGCTTAGAATTAATTTACCGCCAACAAGACGAAGGTTGTCATCTGACACTTCACCAGTTACAGCGCAAGTCATGTTTGGCATATATTTTTTTAAGATAATTTTGTCATCATCTACATAAATTTCTAATGCATCCTTTTCTGCAATACCTAATGTACGACGAAGTTCAATCGGAATAACTACGCGTCCTAATTCATCAACTTTACGAACAATACCTGTAGATTTCATTATAAATTTTCTCCTCTCAAGAGTACAAATTTTTCGTCAATATTCGACATAAATCTCTTTCATACATAATATCATACCAAGTAATACCATTTTCGTCAATAATTAAATTAACAAAATACTTGCGTTATATGGTAAAAATATGATTATTTAATTTATTAATAGATAAATATTTGATTAATAAAATAAAAATAGTTATTATTTGAAATATTAACTGTTTTATTTAATAAATTAATCAGCTAAGTACTATTGAATAAATATGCTTTAGATTTATTAATTATTTGAAACAAATACGCCGTTTAGATAGAATAGAATATAAAGTAGATTTTCGCATTGGAGGCATTTTTCATTGAAAGATCAACAAAAAACATTTTACTTAACAACGCCTATTTACTATCCAAGTGGCAAGTTTCATATTGGTACTGCGTACACAACAGTAGCATCCGATGCAATGGCACGTTACAAAAGACTAAGAGGCTATGATGTCAGATTCCTTACAGGAATGGATGAGCATGGTCAAAAAATTCAAGAAAAAGCTCAAGAAGCTGGAATGGAGCCGCAAGCATATGTAAATGAAATTGCAGAAGCAGCAAAAAAAGTGTGGGCTTTAATGGACATTTCATATGATGATTTCATTCAGACGACGGAAGAACGTCATACCAAAACGGTAGAAAAAATATTTCAACGTTTCTTGGACAATGGGGATATTTATAAGGGTGAATACGAAGGTTGGTATTGTACGCCTTGTGAGTCATTCTTTACAGAAAGCCAGTTAGTAGATGGCAACTGTCCGGACTGTGGCAGACCTGTTCATAAAGTAAAAGAAGAGTCATATTTCTTTAATATGAAGAAATACGCAGATCGTCTTTTGACTTATTATGAAAAGAATTTAGAGTTTATTGAACCAGAGTCTCGAAAAAATGAAATGATTAATAACTTCATTAAGCCTGGTTTAGAAGATTTATCTGTTTCCAGAACATCATTCGATTGGGGAATACGAGTACCAGGAGATCCAAAGCATGTAATATACGTATGGGTAGATGCCTTAACGAATTATATTACTTCTCTTGGTTATTTATCGGACGATGATTCGTTATTTAAAAAGTATTGGCCGGCAGATGTACATGTGGTAGGGAAAGATATTGTAAGGTTCCATACAATTTACTGGCCAATTTTCTTAATGGCATTAGATTTACCACTACCTAAAAAGGTATTTGCACATGGATTTATCATGATGAAAGACGGCAAAATGTCTAAATCTAAAGGAAATGTCGTTTATCCAGAAATGTTAGTCGAACGTTACGGTTTAGATGCAACACGTTATTTCTTGTTGCGTGAGCTTCCATTTGGACAAGATGGGGTGTTTTCACCTGAATCGTTTGTGGAACGCACAAACTTCGACTTAGCGAATGACTTAGGTAATTTGTTAAATAGGTCAGTTTCCATGATCAATAAATACTTCGACGGAAAAATTCCAGCAGCTCTAAGTGAGCCTACAGAATTTGATGCAGCTCTTCAGGAATTCGCTAAAGAAACAATTGAAAAGTACGAAGAGAGCATGGAGAAGATGCAATTTAGTATTGTATTGAGTGAATTATGGGCTTTTATCTCTCGTACTAATAAATACATTGATGAAACACAACCATGGGTACTTGCAAAAGATGAGGCACTTCGCGGTCAGTTGGCAGCTGTAATGACGAACTTAGCAGAAAGTTTACGTCAAATAGCAATATTAATCCAACCATTTATGACGAACAGTCCTAAAGAAATCATAAAACAGCTTGGATTGACAGAAGAATATTTGGAGTGGGATAAGCTTGGAAACTTCCACGAAATTGGAGATGGAATAGAAGTAATTCAAACGGGAGTGCCAATATTCCCCCGTTTAGATGTTGATGTGGAAGTAGCTTATATTCGCGATCAAATGCGCGGGTCTGTGCAAACACCACAGGAAGAAGTGGTAGAGGAAGTTCAATCGGAAGAGATTTCAATTGATGATTTCTTTAAAGTTGATTTGCGAGTTGCTACGGTTATAGAATGCGAACAAATTCCAAAGGCAGATAAACTATTGAAGCTACAATTGGATATGGGTTATGAAAAACGTCAAGTTGTTTCAGGAATAGCGAAACACTATAAGCCAGAAGATCTTGTTGGCAAGAAAGTAATTGTAGTAGCTAACTTAAAACCAGTAAAACTTAGAGGAGAACTTTCTCAAGGGATGATTCTTGCTGGCGAAAAAGATGGTTTCTTAACACTAGCAACAGTAGATGAAAAACTTGAAAATGGCGCACAAGTGAAATAATTGTTTAAAATAGACCTGTTGCTGAAAAAGTGACAGGTCTTATTTAACTTCGTATCATTTTAACTGAATTAGAAAATCATTTATTATAGATAAAACGGCTCTGATTCCGAGGGCATTTGGACGAGCTTCCCTTAATAAGCTAAATAATTTTCGTTGAATACTATTTGAAAATACTATTTCGCCTAATATTCATGGTAATAAAGGAGGAAAATGGAATGTTTATAGACACACATGTGCACTTAAACGCCGATCAATATGATGAAGATTTACAAGAAGTAATTGATCGTGCACTGGAAGCAAACGTAAAGAAAATGGTTGTTGTTGGATTTGATCGTAAAACAATCGAACGAGCAATGAAGCTGGTGGAACAATATACATTCATTTATGCGGTAGTTGGTTGGCATCCTGTAGACGCAATCGATTGCACAGATGAGGATCTACAATGGATAGAAGAGCTTGCTGCGCATGAAAAAGTAGTAGGAATCGGTGAAACAGGATTGGATTATTACTGGGATAAATCACCAAAAGAAATTCAACAAACATTATTCCGAAAACAAATTCGCTTAGCTCAAAAGGTAAATTTACCGATTATCATTCATAATCGAGATGCAACGGAAGATGTTGTACGTATTTTAAAAGAAGAAGATGCCTATTTAACTGGCGGAATTATGCATTGTTTTGGAGGAAGTGTCGAAACAGCGAGACAATGTATCGACATGAAATTCAAAATTTCACTGGGAGGTCCAGTAACTTTTAAAAATGCTAAAAAGCCTAAGGAAGTAGCTACGGAAATTCCTTTAGAACATCTATTGATTGAAACGGATGCACCATATTTGGCACCCCATCCTCATCGAGGAAAAAGAAATGAGCCTGCACTTGTAACTTTAGTTGCGGAAGAAATCGCAAGGTTAAAAGGGCTTCCAATTGAACAAGTAGCAGAAGCAACAACGAATAATGCAGAACAATTTTTCCGCATTACAGATGAAAGTAGGTAAACATTACCACAAACTTAACACAGCGGGTTTTCGTCATGTTTGAATAGTACAATAAAATATAAAAAGTTGACAAGATGACGAGTACTCTATATAATCACTCGAGTGAACAAGGAGGCGTTTTTCATGTCAAATAATTCCATGAAAAACCTGTTCTTTCATTCATTGAGGAGCAAGCAAACACTAGTAACTATTGCATCTTTACTATTGTTTCTTGCAGTGGTTTCTTTCGTATTATTCGAAGGAACAAAGAAAACTGTTGCTTTAACAGTCAACGGTGAACAACAAGAGATTTTAACACATGCAAATACAGTCGAAGAACTACTAAAACAACATAACATAGTAGTTGCAAACGAAGACTTTTTAAAACCCTCATTGAACACTTCAATCAAAAATAATATAGCGATTGAGTGGGAGCAGGCTAGACAAATAGAAATTACAGTAGATGGAGAAATTCAAACAATCAACACTACTGAACATTTAGTTTCAGAAATACTCGCAAAAGCAGATGTTCCAATAAACGAACATGATGCTATAACACCTGCTGCGGATGCAGAGGTTGGACCGAATAACAAAATTGCAGTTGAAAAAGCGTTTGAAGTCACGCTTTTAGATGGTAATGAAGAGAAGAAGGTATGGTCCACTTCGACTACGGTCGCTGACTTTTTAAAACAACATAACATTCAATTGAATGAATTCGACCGAGTAGAACGGCAAATGGATGAGAAGGTCATTCCAGATTCCGTTATAAAAGTGGTGCGAGTAGAAAAGGTCACCGATGTAGTTGAGGAAGCTACAAATTTTGCAGTAGAAACGAAAAAAGATGACTCGCTATTAAAAGGGAAAGAAAAAGTAGTGCAAGCAGGCGAAAAAGGAACTGTTTCACGTACATATGATGTGATAAAAGAAAACGGGGTAGAAGTATCTCGTAATGTTATCAGTGAAAAAGTGACTAAAGAGCCTACGAAAAAAGTAGTTGCAGTTGGAACAAAAGTAGTGACTGCTAGTGTATCTCGTGGGGCTTCGGATACTAGTGACGGCAAAGAGTTCTATGTAACAGCAACCGCTTATACCGCTTATTGCAATGGTTGCTCTGGTGTTACTACAACTGGGATTAATCTAAAATCTAATCCAGATGTGAAAGTAGTTGCCGTAGATCCTAAAGTAATTCCACTAGGCTCTAAAGTGTGGGTAGAAGGCTATGGCTATGCGGTAGCTGGCGACACTGGTGGTGCCATAAAAGGAAACAAAATTGACTTATTTATGCCTTCCAAATCCAAAGCATATAATTTTGGACGCAAGAAGGTACGTGTAAAAGTGCTTAATTGATGTTGTATAGCTTCCCTTTCGTTGTTAGGGGAAGCTTTTTTGCGTTATGATAAGGAGTAATAAAGTAGAAAAGAGGAAGTACCTTTGCGAATAAAAGAAGTAATTGTTGTAGAAGGTAAGGATGATACAACTGCTGTTAAGCGTGCTGTCGAAGCAGATACGATAGAAACGAACGGATCCGCTATTTCTAAAGAGACATTGATGAAAATCCAGCATGCACAAGACAAAAGAGGGGTTATCGTATTTACAGATCCGGATTACCCTGGAAGAAGGATCCGTGCCATTATTGAAGAGCATGTTCCTAATGTGAAGCATGCGTTTTTAACGAAAGAAAAGACCGTTGCCAAAAACGGAAAAGGACTAGGAATCGAACATGCAAAAGATGAAGATATCCGACTTGCTCTTGCAAGTGTTTACACACCTAAGACTGATACGGATGTAACAGAGGATATCCCTTTAAATATGCTGGTAGAAGGAAAGTTGATTGGCTTTCCAAACTCCAAAGAACGAAGAACAAGACTCGGAGAGCAATTGAAAATTGGGTACACAAATGGGAAACAATTACAAAAGCGACTTTCCGTTTTTCAAATTAGCAAAGAGCAGCTAGCAGAAGCAATTTTACAACTGGATATGGAGGACAAATAATTTATGCAAAAAGATATAGCTACCCCGGTTCGCACACAAGAGATACTAAAAAATATGGTTTTTCATTTAAAAAGAGTTTAGGACAAAATTTTTTAATCGATCCGAATATTCTACGGAATATCGTAGCTCATGCTGAACTTACTAAAGATTCTGCAGCGATAGAAATTGGACCAGGAATTGGTGCTTTAACAGAGCATTTAGCAAGAGCTGCAGGAAAAGTAGTCGCTTTTGAAATTGACCAACGACTATTGCCAGTATTAGCAGATACACTATCCCCATACGATAATGTAGAAATTGTCCATTCTGATATATTAGAAGCAGATGTAAAACAAATGTTTGCAGACAAGCTGGAGAATTATAAAGATGTCATGGTAGTTGCAAATTTACCTTACTATGTAACTACACCTATCTTGTTAAAATTGTTAATGGACCGTCTTCCTATCCGAGGAATGGTTGTCATGATGCAAAAAGAAGTAGCAGACCGGATCACTGCGAAACCTGGAACAAAAGCGTACGGGTCTCTTTCTATAGCCATTCAATACTACATGAAAGCAGAAGTGGCTATGATCGTACCGAAAGCGGTTTTTATGCCTCAACCTAATGTGGAATCGGCGGTTATCAAGCTAACACGACATGAAGAACCACCAGTACATGTAATCGATGAAGACTTTTTGTTTCAAGTATCAAGGGGATCATTTGTCCAACGCAGAAAAACGATTATCAATAATCTGCAATCCTCCTTGCCAAATGGTAAACAGAAGAAAGACTTAATTCTACAATCTTTAGAAAAAGTAGGTATTAATCCGACTAGAAGAGGGGAAACTTTAACTATTGAAGAATTTGGACGTTTAGCGGATGAGTTATATCCTCATTTTCATTAATCCTACTTGTTACAATATTAGTAATGTTTATAAACAAAAGTAGTCATTGAATAGAAATAAAAACGTTGACAAAGGGTACCTCTGGTTGTTAAAATATTTTGTTTGACAAAAAAATAAATACATGATATAGTAATATTCAGTGAGGTGTAAGCGGAATGCCAAAAACTTTAGCTGATATTAAGAAGTCATTAGATCATCATTTAGGCAAGCGTTTGCAATTAAAAGCAAACGGGGGACGTAAGAAAACAATCGAACGAGCTGGTGTATTAAGAGAAACTTATCACGCCGTATTCGTTATCGACTTGGATCAAGATGAAAATTCTTTTGAACGTGTATCTTATAGTTATGCAGACATTTTGACAGAAGCAGTAGAAATCACTATTTTTGATGAAGCAAATAATTTAATCGTTGTAAAATGAGTAACTAGAACTTTTACATTTTATATTAGAAAAAGCTCTTTCTCTGTTCTTAGGAATGGAAAAAGAGTTTTTTCTGTTTTATGGGGCATACTAAAAAGGCTAGTTGTTAAAAAGGAGGATTCACCACATGGCTAGAAAAGGTATTATGTCTAATGAATTAAAAGAAGAGATAGCAAAAGATCTTGGATTTTATGACGTTGTCAAAACCGAGGGCTGGGGTGGAATAAAATCACGTGATGCAGGTAATATGGTGAAAAGAGCAATTGAAATGGCTGAACAACAAATGAAATCACCAAAGTAAGCGAGATTCTCAAAAACAGAGCAATTAGCAACTAGAAGGGGCAGAGAAATCTGCCTTTTCTTTTTTAAGTCGTCACAATGTGGCTTACTTAGGATGCTTTACGAAGCAGTCAGACAGTCGTTGTGATCTTAGAGTGTATCGTGCTAACATAGGCGCTTCCGCTTTTCTTATGTACTATGGTAAAATAGGGAACAATATATGTTGGAAAAGGAGCAGATGGGATGTACTATGTAAAAGCACCTGCCAAAATAAACCTAACCCTTGATGTACTACATAAACGTCCAGACGGGTATCATGAAGTTGAAATGATAATGACGACAGTTGATTTAGCAGACCGTATTGGATTGGAAGTAAGAGAAGATGGAGCTATACATATAATATCGGTCGATCGTTTTGTTCCAAATGATCATCGCAATTTAGCATATCAGGCTGCGAAGATATTAAAAGAAATGTACAATGTGAAGCTTGGTGTATCGATAAAAATCGAAAAGAATATTCCTGTTGCGGCTGGACTAGCTGGTGGAAGTAGTGATGCCGCTGCCACATTAAGAGGATTAAATACGATATGGAATTTAGGGCTTACATTGGACGAGCTTGCTCAGGTAGCTACTAAAATCGGTTCAGATGTTGCCTTTTGTGTTTACGGTGGAACAGCACTTGCAACTGGAAGAGGCGAAAAAATTCAAAAGTTACCGCCTCCTGTAAATTGCTGGGTCATTCTAGCAAAGCCAACACTTGGAGTTTCAACTGCCGATATTTATGGGAATTTAAAAATAAATGACATAACACATCCAAATACAGAACAAATGATTCAAGCGATCAAGAAAAAAGATTTTGAATTGATGTGTGCATCGGTAGGAAATGTATTAGAAGATGTCACATTGAAACTATATCCAGAAGTAGCAGTATTAAAAGAGCAGATGCAAAAGTTTGGTGCAGATGCCGTATTGATGAGTGGTAGTGGTCCAACCGTATTCGGGCTAGTAAATCAGGAATCGAGAGTACAAAGAGTATATAACGGACTTCGTGGTTTTTGTGATGAAGTATACGCTGTTCGATTAATTGGAGACAGAGACGCACTTGCTTAAATACGGATGTTTGTGTTAAGTTTTTTATAAAATATTCGTATTTGGAGGTGATTGGATGAAGTGGAAAAGAAGTGAACGATTAGTAGATATGACGCAATTCTTAATGGAACATCCTCATAAATTAATCCCTTTGACATTTTTTGCTTCTTTGTACGAATCAGCTAAATCTTCCATCAGTGAAGATTTAACGATCGTAAAAGAAACATTTGAAGAAAGAGGTAGCGGTTTACTTGTAACTGTGCCTGGAGCAGCAGGTGGAGTAAAGTTTATCCCGACGATGACGGACGAAGATGTAAAAGTTGTAGCAGAAGAGCTGATGGAACAACTTTCAAAGGCAGAACGTTTGTTACCAGGTGGCTACTTGTACATGACCGATTTGTTAGGAAGCCCAGCTCTAATGAATAAAGTGGGGAAAGTGTTTGCTTCCGCTTTTGCAAAGGAAAAAATAGACGCGATTATGACGGTTGCCACAAAAGGAATTCCTATTGCGCACGCCATAGCCAGACATTTAAATGTACCAGTAGTTGTTGTACGAAGAGACAGTAAAGTAACAGAAGGTCCAACGGTTAGTATTAATTATGTTTCTGGATCTGCCAGACGTATTCAAACGATGGTACTTTCTAAAAGAAGTATGGAAAAAGGACAACGTGTGTTAATCACTGATGACTTTATGAAGGTCGGTGGAACGATTAACGGGATGAAAAGCTTACTAGAGGAATTCAATTGTGAGCTTGCAGGCATTGCGGTACTGGTAGAAGCGGAGCATGAAGGCGAGCAGTTAGTAAAAGATTATTTATCTCTAGTGAAACTACACGAAGTAAATGAAAAAAGTGGTACAATTGCTTTAACAGAAGGAAATTATTTTGTGAAGGGTGGAAATTTAGATGAAAGCAGTAGCAACAACTAATGCACCAGCAGCAATCGGGCCTTATGTACAAGGAGTTATCGTAAATGGAATGTTTTATAGCTCTGGCCAAATCCCATTAACTCCAACAGGAGAAGTTGTAGAAGGTTCTATAACAGAACAAACAGCACAAGTATTTGCAAATTTAGAGGCAGTCTTAACAGAAGCTGGCTCATCTTTATCCAAAGTTGTAAAAACATTGGTGTTCTTAAAAGATATGAATGATTTTGCAGAATTCAATGATGCGTATGAAAAACATTTTGCAGGCCATAAACCAGCTCGTTCCGCTGTAGAAGTAGCAAGATTGCCCAAAGACGTAAAAGTGGAAATTGAAGTAATTGCTATAGTTTAAACATAAAGTATGTTTTCTTCGGAGAACATGCTTTTTTTTATTTAAAGAGGGATATAGAGATACTGTGCGGTAGTGAGTTGATGAAGATGTCCGCTAGATTTTCACTGCAGTCGTACGCTTTCAACCGGGTGAGCGATGAGCCATTCCCTCCGCTTAGGGCGTCGTTGGAATGTCTCATTTTGCTCCCTCATCCGGCAGGAGTCGACGCCTGCAGCAAAATCAATGGTAAATTCTTTTTTATTTATGATCGACCTACTAAAAACAAAATTATCAACAGTTTTCCACTCTATAGATCCAGTAAATGGATAAGGGCAACCAAACAGCTGTCGAAAGAAACCACTTCTATTCTGAGAGCAACCAAAAGACCGTTGGGGGCAACTAATCTAGTCTGAAAGCAACCAAATTACTCTTGAGAGCAACCAATTTTCATTAACCAAGTTTACTTGGAGTGAAACGCTATTAAACAGTGACGCTAATTAACTAGAATTATTTCTTACGGATTGTAGCGGAAAGCATACGCTCTGCAGCGGAAATTCTAGCGGACAATTCATTTAACCCATTACCACGCGGCATTCCTAAATTGTGAATCTATCTCAACATAAAGCACTTTTTATTTTATAATATTAAAAATATTCTTATATAAAAGAAGGAAAAATGAAATTCTTGTGGAATAGTATATGGATAGAAAGAGATGCAACTATGAAAAAGGGGTGGTGATTAAATGGAAGTAACTGACGTGAGGTTACGCAAAGTACTAACAGATGGTCGTATGCGTGCTATCGCTTCCATTACACTGGACAACGAATTTGTTGTGCATGATATTCGAGTGATAGATGGAAATGCTGGGTTGTTTGTTGCAATGCCAAGTAAAAGAACTCCAGAAGGTGAATTTAGGGATATTGCCCATCCGATAAATCCTGGAACGAGAAACAAAATTCAAGAAGCAGTATTGTATGCGTATCATTTAAGTAGTGATGCGGAAGAACAGAAACTAACAGAGGCCAGCGTATAATATACAAAAGCAAAAGCGCCTATATCTAATAACCATAGCTTTTTCTCCTATGATATCAAGGAGTAGCATCCTTCCCTGAGGAGCTGTGTACAAAAGATTGGACAACTAAAAAATGCACAACAAAACCATTTCTATTCCAGAGATGGTTTTTTTGTGCAATAAATTTGTCTATAATACTTGTTTTGTCATGTATTTGTCAAGAGATATTTCCTTGAAAAATCGGTTCATTTCCGCTATAGTCAAAAGAGGAAATTAGCCCACTGGAGGGAATTCGGAATATGACAAATACTTTTGCGGTTGTACTAGCAGCTGGTAAAGGAACTCGTATGAAGTCAAATCTATATAAAGTACTGCATCCTGTCTGTGGAAAGCCCATGGTGGAACATGTTATCGATAACATGGAAAAGCTAGGCGTTGAAAAAATCGTGACAGTAGTTGGTCATGGTGCAGAAGTTGTTCAAAGTGAATTAGGAAACAGAAGTGAGTATGTACTTCAAGCAGAGCAACTAGGAACAGCGCATGCAGTTTTACAAGCAGAAACAACACTTGCCGATTTATCTGGAACAACTATTGTAATTTGCGGGGATACACCACTAATTACAGCAGAAACAATGAGAGAGTTATTAAATCATCATAAACAAACAGGAGCTAAAGCGACGATTTTAACTGCAATTGCTACTGATCCAGCTGGGTATGGAAGAATAATCCGTGCTGAAGGTGGAAATGTAAAAAGCATTGTCGAGCAAAAAGATGCATCTGCAGAAGAGCAGCTTGTAAATGAGATTAACTCAGGTACTTATTGTTTCGATAATGAAGCATTATTTAAATCGTTAAAATTAGTGAAAAATGAAAATGCACAAGGTGAGTATTATTTACCGGATGTAATCGAAATTTTGCAAAAAGAAGGAGAAGTAGTTTCTGCTTTTGCCGCAAAGGATTTTGATGAGATTCTTGGTATAAATGATCGAATCGCACTTTCTCAAGCAGAACAGATCATGCGATCTCGTATTGCTCATCATCATATGCGTGAAGGTGTCACAATTATTGATCCTCAGAATACATACATCAGTAGCGATGCGATAATTGGTGCAGACACAGTTATCCAGCCTGGAGTTATTATTGAAGGACAAACTACCATTGGAGAAAATTGTATAATTGGTCCGAACAGTCATCTTGTTTCAAGTGTTATTGGGAACAGAACAACTATCCATTCATCCGTTGTGTTATCGAGTGAAGTCGGCGATCATACAACAATTGGTCCATTTGCACATATTCGACCACAGTCTGAACTTGGAAATGACGTGAAGATTGGTAACTTTGTTGAAGTGAAAAAATCGACAGTAGGAAATGGTAGTAAAATTTCTCACTTAAGTTATATGGGTGACGCTTCAATTGGCTCAAATGTAAATATTGGCTGTGGAACGATTACAGTAAATTATGATGGGAAAAATAAATTTGTAACAACAATCGAAGACGATGCTTTTGTTGGCTGTAACTCTAATTTAATAGCACCTGTTACAATTGGAACTAAGGCGTATGTTGCTGCAGGCTCTACAATCACAAAAAACGTTCCTGGTGAAGCACTTGCAATAGGTCGTGCACGACAAGAAAATAAAGAAGGCTATGTAAATAAACTAAAACTAAAATAACTGATTCCTCAGGAGGATTATCATGTCAGAACAATATGCAAATTCGAAGTTAAAAATATTTACCTTAAATTCTAATAAAGAATTAGCTGAAGAAATCGCAAACGCAGTAGGAGTTCCACTAGGGAAAAGCACAGTTACTAGATTCAGTGACGGCGAAGTTCAAATCAATATTGAAGAAAGTATCCGCGGTTGTGACGTGTTTATCGTCCAATCAACGTCTGCTCCTGTAAACGAACATATTATGGAATTACTAATAATGCTAGACGCTTTAAAACGTGCTTCTGCACGTACAATAAGTGTGGTATTACCTTACTACGGATATGCTCGTCAAGATAGAAAGGCACGTGCTCGTGAACCGATTACAGCTAAGCTTGTAGCAGACCTTTTAACAACAGCAGGGGCAACTCGTGCAATCGTATTGGATTTACATGCTCCACAAATTCAAGGATTCTTTAATATTCCGATTGACCATTTAGTGGCAGCGCCGATTTTATCTGATTATTTCTTAGAAAAAGATATTGATCCTGCGGAATTAGTTATTGTATCTCCAGACCATGGTGGTGTAACACGTGCTCGTAAAATGGCGGATCGCTTAAAAGCACCGATCGCTATCATCGATAAACGTCGTCCACGTCCAAATGTTGCAGAAGTAATGAATATTGTCGGTAATGTAGAAGGTAAGACTGCTATTTTAATCGACGACATCATCGATACAGCTGGTACTATTTCTATTGCGGCGCAAGCGTTAATGGAAAGCGGTGCAAAAGAAGTTTATGCTTGCTGTACGCACGCAGTACTATCTGGTCCAGCTATTGAACGTATCGATAACTCAGTAATAAAGGAATTAGTGATCACGAATTCAATTCAATTATCCGAAGAAAAAACGTCTCCAAAAATTAAAGAATTATCAGTAGCAAAATTATTAGGAGACGCAATCGTACGTGTATTCGAAGAAAAGTCAGTAAGTACTTTATTTGATTGAGATTAATCTGAATAATGTTTGAAGACTCCTGATAGTGGGTATACATATTGGTAGAAAACTATCGGGAGGATGAGAATAGATGAGTACAACTGTAAAAGCACAAGCAAGAGGGCGTAAAGAAAATAACAAGTTAAGAAATAATGGATATATTCCTGCTGTCGTATATGGTTTTGAAGTAGAATCACAACCAATCGCAGTAGAAGAAAAAGATTTAACTAAAACGCTTCGTGAAGTTGGTCGTAATGGAGTCATTAAGCTAGAAGTTAACGGTAAAACAGTTAACGCGGTGATGAGTGATTATCAGATGAATATACTAAAGGGTCAAATGATTCATGCAGACTTTTTAGCGATTAACATGCAAGAAGAGTTAGACGTAAACGTTTTAGTAAATGTTGTTGGTAATTCAGTTGGTGTATCTGAGGGTGGACTGCTGCAACAACCAAATAGAGAAATAACGATTACTGTAAAACCATCAAGTATCCCTGAAAGCATCGATGTTGATGTTTCGGGAATGGCAATTGGTGACACATTAACAGTTGCAGATGTTCGCGAAAAAATAGAGTACACTATTGTAAATGATGATGAGTATACATTAGCTACTGTGTCAGCACCGAGAGTAGAAGATACTGAAGAAACGGATACAGAAGAAACAACTGAAGAGACAAAAACAGAAGAATAATAAAACAAAAGGGATTGTCTTAAGGCAATCTCTTTTGTTTTATTAAGAAGATAAGAAAGTATCCTTCTGTTCGACACAACATAGTGAACTTAGCCGGTATCCCTCTAATATAGGCGCTTGCGCTTTTCTTATGATAAAATAAAGGAAATACGTATTAAAGGAATGGAAATGAATGAAAATTATTGTTGGTCTAGGAAATCCGGGGAAGCAATACGAAGCAACGAGACATAATATTGGTTTTCATGTAATAGACGAGCTTGCAAATCGCTTCAAGTTACCGCTCACGCAATCAAAGTTTAATGGGATGTATGGTATCTCTCATATAGGCACAGAAAAAGTTATGCTCTTGAAACCATTAACATACATGAACTTATCGGGTGAATGTATTGTACCGATGATGGATTATTTTGAAGTAGACGACGATGATCTCGTAGTTATTTATGATGATCTAGATTTACAAGTAGGAAAGCTTCGACTTCGTCAAAAAGGAAGTGCTGGAGGACATAATGGTATTAAGTCTATTATACAGCACCTAGGGACGCAAGAATTTAACCGAATTCGAATAGGAATTGACCGGCCTACGAACGGGATGAAAGTTCCAGATTATGTGCTTTCTAAATTTAGTGATGATGAAAGAATGGAAATGGAGACAGCAGTGAAAAAAAGTGCGGATGCATGTGAGGATTGGCTGTCAAAAAGTTTTTTAGAAGTGATGAATAAATACAATGGTGCATAAATTTTAACGAAAAGACCTATACTTCCTAAAAGGAGGTTTGATGGTTATGCCGATTCGTTATAAATGCCGCCACTGTGAAACAGAAATTGGTCAAATACCATTGATAGTATAGATGAACAGTTTCTAAATAAACATGAAATAACACCGGAAGAACAACATGAATACATAGTAAGTGGAGCTGAGGGAGAGTATACCGTGCAATGCATATGTGAAGAATGTCAAAATTCTCTTCAAACGTTTCCAAACTATTATGCATTAAAAAAATGGATACAGTAAAGATGCTTTGGCACGATTTCGTGCACAAAGCCTTTTCTGTTTTGTTATCATTCAAAAAAGTTCTTTTGTTTGTTGGATAGGGGAGGATTGAATGGAACTTTTAAGCAATCTATTAATCGAAGATACACATATACAAAAACTAGTAAGAGAATTAGAGGGTGGAAATGACCAACAGTTAATAACTGGTCTCAATTCTAGTGCAAGAGCTGTCTTCACAAAAATGCTTTATAAGGAACGTCGGAAAGCTATTTTAATTGTTACTCCCAATTTACTACATGCTCAAAAACTGACAGAGGATTTAGTAAAGCTTGTTGGAGAGGAATTAGTGCGCCTATATCCTGCAGACGAGCTTATAGCTGCAGATATATCCATCACAAGTCCAGAGCTTCGTGCACAGCGTCTGGAAGCATTAGATCATATGCTGACGAAAAAAAATGGAATTTATATTGTCCCGATTGCTGGATTAAAAAAGCATATGCCAAAAGTGAAAGACTGGAAAGAAAGTATAATCTCCGTTTCAGAAGGAGATGAAATAATACTAGAATCTTTCTTACAAAGTTTAGTGGATATGGGATATGTAAGACAACCAATGGTCACTACTCCTGGAGAGTTTGCTTTAAGAGGCGGAATCATTGATATTTATCCTTTATATTTAGAAAACCCGATCCGTCTAGAGTTATTTGATACAGAAGTAGATTCTATTCGAACATTCTCCGCGGAAGATCAGCGTTCTTTAGAAAAGTTGAAGGATATTCGAATATTACCAGCTACAGAGTATGTATTAACAGCGGATAAAAAGAAATTACTTGCTCATAAATTGGAACAATCCCTAGCAGAAAGTTTAAAAAAAAGTTAAAACACAGGAAATGAAAGATCAGTTTTATCAAAACATTCAACATGATATTGAATTATTAAAACAAGGTGAGCAACCGAAAGAATTTATGAAGTACGTCTCATTATTAGATGAAGACAATAGCTTCTTAGGGAACTACTTCAATCAAGATGGTATGGTTTTATTTGACGAGCTTGGAAGAATTCAAGAAGTAGCAGATACGTTAGAGAGAGAAGAGAATGACTGGTTTTTATCGTTATTAGAAGAAGGAAAAACAGTTCATGATGTAAAGCCTTCGTTTCATTTAAAAGATATCATTCACATGCTTTCGAATGAAAAAGTCTATTTTTCTTTATTTTCACGAACATTCTCCGGCATAACTATTAAGAAAAATGTAACGATCTCCTGCAAACCAATGCAAAACTTTCATGGGCAAATGCACTTATTGAAAAACGAAGTGGAACGGTTTATACAAGGGAAGTTCCGCGTTGTTATTTTAGCGGATGGTAAAGACCGCGTTTCCAAAATCCATACTGTTCTAGAAGATTATGAAATAGTCTCCAAGATTGGGGCCTCTACCGAAGATTTACAGCAGCCTGGTGTTTTTGTTGTAGAAGGTGATTTGGATGCAGGCTTTGAACTACCATTACAAAGAATTGCTGTTATTACAGATGCTGAGTTATTTAAACAAAAGCATAAGAAAAAAACAAGAACACAAAAAGTATCGAATGCAGAAAGGATTAAAAGTTATTCCGAAATTAAACCTGGAGACAATGTCGTACATATTCATCATGGGATAGGGAAATATATCGGAATAGAAACACTATTAGTTAACGGCATTCATAAAGACTATTTGCATATTCGATATCGTGGCGAAGATAAACTATTCGTTCCGGTCGACCAAATAGATCTTATTCAAAAGTATGTTGCTTCTGGAGAAAAGGATCCAAAGCTTCATAAACTAGGCGGGGCAGATTGGAAGAAAACAAAGACAAAAGTTTCTGCAGCTGTTCAAGATATTGCAGATGAACTGATAAAACTATACGCGAAAAGAGAAGCGGAAGTAGGATATGCTTTCGAACCAGATGGTGACATGCAACAATCTTTCGAGGCAGCCTTCCCTTATGAAGAAACCGAAGATCAACTTCGTACCATTCGTGAAGTGAAACAGGACATGGAAAGAGCTCGTCCAATGGATCGTTTAGTATGTGGCGATGTAGGATATGGGAAAACGGAAGTAGCTATTCGTGCTGTATTTAAAGCGGTGATGGAAGGAAAACAAGTTGCATTTCTCTGTCCTACAACCATCCTTGCACAACAGCATTATGAGACGATGCTAGAACGGTTCCAAGAGTTTCCCATTGAAGTAGGTTTACTTAGTCGTTTCCGTTCCAAAAAACAACAAACAGAAACGATTAATGGACTTAAAAAAGGAATGGTAGACGTAGTAGTAGGAACGCATCGAATCTTATCAAAAGACGTTATTTATCACGACTTAGGACTTCTCGTTGTCGATGAAGAACAACGGTTTGGCGTAAAGCATAAAGAAAAGATTAAACAATTAAAAACAAATGTAGATGTTATAACACTAACCGCTACCCCAATTCCACGTACATTACATATGTCGATGATTGGAGTAAGGGATTTATCTGTTATTGAAACACCACCTAAAAACCGTTTTCCTGTCCAAACGTATGTAATGGAATACAACGGTGCACTTGTCCGAGAAGCGATTGAACGAGAACTAGCAAGGGGAGGACAGGCATTCTACCTATATAACCGTGTAGAAGATATCACTCGAAAAGTAGATGAAATCCAAATGCTTGTACCAAGTGCGAGAGTTGGATTTGCACATGGACAAATGTCTGAAACGGAGCTTGAATCGGTTATTATTAGCTTTTTAGAAGGAGAATATGACGTTTTAGTCACGACGACTATTATTGAAACAGGTATTGATATCCCTAATGTTAATACGCTAATTATTCATGATGCAGATAAAATGGGATTGTCTCAGCTTTATCAATTACGTGGGCGTGTAGGGCGTTCCAACCGAGTTGCATATGCTTATTTAATGCACCAAAGAGATAAAGTGTTGACAGACGTAGCAGAAAAAAGATTGCAGGCGATTAAAGAGTTTACGGAGCTCGGTTCTGGCTTTAAAATCGCCATGCGAGATCTTTCTATTCGGGGAGCCGGTAATTTACTTGGATCTCAGCAACATGGGTTTATAGATTCGGTTGGTTTCGATCTCTATACACAAATGCTTGAAGATGCAATAGAAGAAAAACGAACGGGGATTAAAAAAGAGGAAATACCAGATTTAGAAATTGTGTTATCGACGGATGCATATATTTCAGATGAGTATATTCCAGACGGGTATCAAAAAATTCAAATGTATAAACGTGTGAAAGCAATGGAGAAGGAAGAGGAGTATTTGGATCTTGTAGATGAATTACAAGACCGTTTCGGTGATTTACCACTTGAAGCAGAGAAATTATTACGTATTGCACGTATGAAGGTTTATGGTAAATCAGCGGGCGTCGAATCCATTAAAGAAGTAAATAAAATCGTATCTATTCGATTTACCGTGGAAGGTACACAAAATATAAATGGCGCCTTACTTGTAGAGAAGTCTATGAAATATGGACGTGCGGTAGGATTTACGATGGATAATAGCAATCTGGTCATTACAATAGATGAACGGAAAACAGGGAAATTTGATCCGTTTGATGTATTAGAAGAAATGATGTTAGTTCTTCCAGAGGCAAAAAAAGAAATAGCATAAGCTAAATACCACTTTGCATATTTTTTGGTAATGTGATGCATACTATGGCAGAAATGAATTTTAGTTTCCAATCTGTCGAAAGTGAGGCAAATTACATGAAAGCAACTGGCATCGTACGTCGTATTGATGATTTAGGGCGAGTAGTAATCCCGAAAGAAATACGACGAACACTTCGCATCCGAGAAGGAGATCCGTTGGAAATTTTTACGGATAGAGATGGAGAAGTAATTTTAAAGAAGTATTCGCCTATAAGCGAGCTTGGAAGTTTTGCAAAAGAGTACGCGGAAACTTTGTATGAAACTTTAGGAACTCCAGTTCTGATAAGTGACCGTGATGAAATGATTGCAGCAGCAGGATTATCGAAAAAAGATTATTTAAATCGTAGGTTAAGCCCAGATGTAGAGGAAATAGTGAGTAAGAGATCCGTTGTAATGGAAAAACATGAAAACTCTGTAGAGTGGGTACCGGGAATTTTTGAAACAGTTAAGTCCTATTGTATCGCGCCTATAATTGCATCTGGAGATCCAATTGGGGCAGTATTTTTAATATCAAAAGTGCATTTTATCGGGGAAGCGGAACTAAAAGCAATTGAAACCGCTGCAAATTTCCTGGCAAAACAAATGGAAAGCTAAAAAAGTCTTCCTCTTTTACAAAAGAGGAAGGCTTTTTTGTGCTTTAGGAAATGATAAAGGCTATGATATGTAGATAACTTTTTATCAACTATTATTAATGGGAACTAGCGAGTTAGATTAATCGGCTGTCTCTTGTCGACGACTAGTGCGCATTCTAGTGAAACTGCGCGGTAAAGAGATACGTCAAAGGTAATTGATTTCCGCTCCAGGCGGACGCTTACCGCGGGGCGGGCGGTGAGCCTCCTCGTCGCACGCTCCTGCGGGGTCTCACCTGTCCCGCTGATCCCGCCGGTCGCCGCCTTGCGCTTCCATCAATAGTACTTGCTGACTAATCCATAATTAAATGCAAAAAAGCTCTTTAATTTATTTACCACTGTCAAGCTGTCTCTTATTTAAAATCATTTGATGTACAGTATAAATTATAGGGAAGGTTGCCATTAGCCATTCAAGCAATGGGTCTCAACAATAGATAACAATCGCTAGATAGTATATCTTTTCAACTAATCAAAGGTTTTCACCCATAGAAAATCCAACATAGTACTAAATTTAGTGTCTTATTATGAAGTAAATAACAAACTCTATTGGATTGTAGCGAAGGGGTGGCGACTCCGGCGGGAACAGTACGAGCTGAAAGCCCCGTAGGAGCGAGAGCTCCGAGGAGATGGAAGCCGTGCCCGCGGAAAGCGTCCGCCCTGCAGCGAAAATCCTAGTGGCCGCCTAAATAGAACTTGCTACCGCACAGTTTCCCTATACTCCTCACTTTTCTAAAGGCTTCGAAAAACAATCCATCCAATCCTCATTTATGTTTTTATTGTCCTGCGCCAACTTATCTTGTGTATAATAAATGCATTGCTGGATGGAAGAAGGATTCAACTATGAGTAATGATTGGAATATGAAGACTTATATGAAAGGGGCTGCAATGCTAACCGTTGCGGCAATTATTGTAAAACTACTAAGTGCAGTGTACCGAGTCCCTTTTCAGAACCTAGTAGGAGATGAAGGTTTTTATATTTACCAACAGGTATATCCGTTTATTGGGATTATTACAACTTGGACTTCCTATGGTTTTGCAGTTGCACTATCAAAAGTATTATCAGATTATAAAGCAAGCGGGAAAGAATACGCCATACCGCAAGTCCGGAAAATAGCATTTATCTACATTGGGATACTTTCCTTTTTGTCTTTTATCGTGTTGTATGTTGGTGCAAATTTTTTCGCAGAGGCGATGGGTGATGGAAATCTAGCTTACTTATTAAAAGCTGGTTCATATGTCATTTTACTGATGCCGATGCTTGCAGTGTTAAAAGGAGAATTTCAATCTAAAGGCCATATGCAACCAGTAGCGTATGCTCAAATAGTGGAGCAGGCAATTCGAGTTTCCGTTATATTACTTGGTACATGGATCGTTATATCCAAAAGCTTTGATCTATATAAAGCTGGCAGTATGGCAATGTACGGCGCGGTAGCAGGGGAACTTGCTGGTGTATTATTTTTGGCATTTATTTATTGGAAGGTAATTGGACGTGAGAAGAAGAGTCATAAACAAAAAGCTGTGCTACTTTGGCCAATTCTAAAAGATTTAACGATGATTAGTATTAGTGCAAGTATAAGTGCGTTATTATTTTTGCTACTACAATTAGTAGATTCATTTACCGTTTTTCAAATTCTTTTAGAAAATGGCTTGGAGAAGCAAGAGGCAATGGAGACAAAAGGAGTCTACGATCGTGGTCAACCACTTGTACAACTAGGGATTGTTATTGCATCCACTTTATCATTGGCGATCGTTCCACTCGTCGCACATCGGATGAATAAAGAAAAAGGACGAACCGCAATCCCTTTTATGCAGCTTACGTTTCGAGTAGCCTTTACTTTCAGTATTGCTGCAGCTTTAGGTCTGATTGTAGTACTTCCGTTTGTGAATGAGATGCTGTTTCAAACGAGAGATGAGTCAATCACTTTAATGGTGTTCTCTTTTCAAATTGTATGGATGTCTTTAATTCTCACCTTGATGGCAATGCTACAAGGAAGCGGAAAAGTAAAGCTTCCGACAGTGTTTTTAATGCTTGGTGTATGTAGTAAGTGGCTGGTAAATGGTATGCTTGTACCAGCGTACGGCATATTAGGGGCAGCTATAGCGGGAAATATTAGTTTAGTGCTTGTATTTATATGTATGTTTTATTATTTTAAAAGAAGTTGGAAGATACGTTTTGCTTCATTAGCATTTTACAAAGGAATTGCATTTTCCTCTGTAGCTATGGTTGCAGGTGTTATAGCTTATAGTTTAGTAGCAGATGCTTACTTTTTTGATTGGTTGCCTAGTCGTATAGAGGCACTTGCAATATCATTAAGTGCAGTCATGCTCGGAGCAGCGATCTTTTTAATAATTTTAGCAAAAAGACGTGTTATAGCGGAGAAAGAGTGGTTTTTATTGCCATTTGGTAGAAGAATGGCCTCTTTCCAGTTATGGCTAAATAAAGATTAGTAAGGGTGTGAACAGATGAATGAAATAACGATTATTGGACTTGGAGCAAGTGATTTAGATCAGCTTCCTTTAGGTATATATAAAAAGCTAAAAGCAGCAGAGCATTTATATGTACGTACAGAGCAGCACCCAGTATTGCAGGAGCTAAAATCGGAAGGTCTTAGCTGGACAAGCTTTGACACGATATACGAGGAAAATGATCAATTTGAAACGGTCTACGAAGAGATAGTACAAACACTGCTAAAGTTAGCAAACGAAACTTCTGTTACATACGCAGTGCCTGGGCATCCGCTTGTAGCAGAACAAACTGTTCAGTTATTAATCGAATCGGAGCGAAAGGGAAATGCAAATATCCGAATTGAAGGTGGACAAAGCTTTTTGGATCCAATTTTTGCAGCTTTACGCATTGATCCAATTGAAGGGTTTCAACTGTTAGATGGAACTAGTTTTAAACGAGATGATGTCCAAATGGGATCGCATGTACTAATCGGACAGGTGTATGATGCGTTTAGTGCATCTGAAGTAAAGCTAACACTTATGGAAAAGTATCCGGACGATTATGAAGTGACGATTGTAACAGCTGCAGGCTCTACGCAAGAAAAACTAACGAAAGTACCTTTATACGAGCTAGACCATGTAATGGAGCTTGATAACTTAACGACATTGTATATTCCCCCTATACAAGAGCAGGAAAAACGATTAAAGGAATGGCAAACATTACGCCAAATCGTCGCCGATTTAAGAGGGCCTAACGGATGTCCTTGGGATAAAGAACAAACGCATGCAACACTAAAGAAATATGCAGTAGAAGAAGTTTACGAGCTCTTACAGGCGATCGATGAGGAAGATGATGATCATATTGTCGAAGAACTTGGGGACGTCCTCTTACAAGTGTTTTTACACGCACAAATTGGAGAGGATAGTGGATACTTCAACATGGAGGATGTACTGAACTCCATTTCCGATAAAATGATTCGTAGACATCCACATGTATTTGGAGAAGTCACCGCAAACAGCACAGAGGACGTCATGCGCAATTGGCAGCAAATAAAAGCGGAAGAGAAAAACAGCGATGAGGAGTCATTACTGGACGGAGAAATGCGTTCAGATTCTTCCCTTCTAACATCTTTCAATTATCAAAAGAAAGTTGCCAAGGCTGGTTTTGATTGGCCAGATGTCTCTGGTGCTTGGGACAAATTCTCAGAAGAGTTAGCAGAGTGGAAAGAAGAATTACAGTCGGGGACAAAAGATACACAAGTGGATGAGCTAGGAGATGTGTTATTTACAATTGTTAATCTAGCACGGTTTTATGGAATATCTCCTGAGCAAGCAATGATACAAGCGAATGAAAAATTTAAAAGAAGATTCCAATTTATCGAGTCGAGTGTTAAAAAGGGAAAAGGAAAATTTTCAGAATATAATTTAGAAGAGCTCGATAATTTTTGGAATGAAGCAAAGAAACTAGAGAGGTAGTGTGAATATGAGATTAGATAAATTTTTAAAAGTTTCTAGATTGATTAAAAGAAGAACACTTGCAAAAGAAGTTGCAGACCAAGGAAGAATTACGATTAACGGAAAAGTAGCAAAAGCAAGCTCCGATGTAAAAGCAGGGGATGAGTTATCTATTCGTTTCGGGCAAAAAGTAGTAACCGCTTCTGTTGATGCGATTAAAGATTCGGCGAAAAAAGAAGATGCTGCTTCTATGTTTACCATAATAAAAGAAGAACGACTGGAAAAAATCGACCCAGCATTTATAGATGACGAAGATTAAGAAAAAAAGCATGACACATTTGTCATGCTTTTTTTTTACGTGCATACAATGAATTAGGACAAGGAGAGGAGAGAGCATATGCAATTTCAAGCAGAAAACCAAACAATTACTATTCCATCGGGGGACCACTTAATATCGTTAAGAAACCGAAAAAGAATGGATTTAACTTCTGTAAAAGCAATTGAACGATTTGACCAACAAGAGTTCTATGTAAGAACATCACAAGGATTGCTTCTTATCAAGGGAGAAGAACTGAAGATTGTCCATTTAGATGTAGACAAAGGCCTGCTAACCCTAGATGGAATTGTAAAGGCCATCCAGTATGATGAGGAGCAGAATTTAGACGGTGCTCGAGGGTTACTTCATAAACTATTCGGATGACACTCTCTTTACAATTTTTTAGTTTATTATTAATGGTGTTGAGTGGAGTAGTCATAGGTGCGATAATTGAAGGGACACGCTTTGTGATGAATAGTTTTCCAAAGCGTACCTTTGTTTTCAAATATAGCACTGCTCTAGAAATAATCATTTGGATTTTACTTGGATTAGGAACTTTTTATATTCTTTTTCAAGTACGAGATGGTATATGGAGAATTTATGATCCATTAGCACAAATAGTAGGCATTCTATTGTATGAGCAATTGTTTCAGCCTATTTTTCGTTTTATGGGAAGAGTTTTCTTACGGATGATTATCCAACCGATTTGGTTTATCATTCGCATAATTGTAACAATTATTCGTAAAATTCTTAGATTGATAGCACTTATTCTTTTAACTATAGTTCGACCGTTCCGCTTTATTTATAAAAAAATGCGGCATTTGGCTCTTAAGAAAAAACCGAAATTCCGTTATAATAAAAAGTACACGAAAAATTAAGGTACTTTGACGGGAGAGGGCGAAATGGGAGAAAAGCAAAGAAACGTATCCGCTTTGAAACAAGTTGCAGCAATTAATACAGATTATGTTCGCTCTATCGAACGTCAAGAAAATCGTAAAAAAGCAAAAAAGGTTCGTTTGTTTAGGCGTTTAGCTGTATTTGGAATTATGTCTTTAGCGCTTGTAGGATTTTTAATAACTACCTTAATAAACAGTAATCAGGCATTAGAAGAAAAACAATTACAAAAAGAAAAAGTCTCGGAAGAATTAGCAAAAGTCCAGGAAGAACAGGAAATGCTGAAGCTTCAAATTTCAAAATTAAATGACGATGAGTACATTGGAAAATTATTAAGAAAAGAATATTTCCTTTCAGAAGAAGGGGAAATTATCTTTACACTTCCAGATCCTAAAGAGAAATAAATTAAAAAAACAAGTTATAAAAGAGTAGTCTTATTGACACTCTTTTTTTGTTAGCTATAATAAAGGTAGGGAACGGTATGAAAAAAATCATACTAGCTCGCTAAAGAGTCGTTTAAAATTTAAGGAGGAGCATTTTTTTTATGTCAATTGAAGTAGGCAGCAAGGTACAAGGTAAAGTAACAGGAATCACTAACTTCGGAGCATTCGTCGAGCTGCCAGGAGGCTCAACAGGTCTAGTTCACATTAGTGAAGTTGCGGATAATTATGTGAAAGATATTAATGAGCATTTGAAGGTTGGAGACGTTGTTGAAGTTAAGGTGATGAATGTTGAAGCGGACGGCAAAATCGGATTATCTATCCGTAAAGCGAAGCCTCAAGCGGAAAGACCAGAGAGACCAGAACGTTCTCAGCGTCCACGTAACAACAATCGCCCAAATGATCGTGATCGTCCGAATAAAGAGAATTTTGAGCAGAAAATGGCACGATTCCTAAAGGATAGTGAAGATCGTTTGTCTACGTTAAAGCGTGCAACAGAATCTAAGCGCGGCGGTAGAGGCGCAAAAAGAGGATAACATGCTGTCTGTTTTATCGGTAGAAAAAATGTTTAATAGATGAAAAGGTGTTCAGCATTGCTGACGCCTTTTTTGTATAAACAATATTAGTTATAAATGTATGCAATAGGAGGGGGAAGTCATGACAAAAGAGGAAATACGACAAGCACACATAGAATACTTGAATTGGATAGACTCGTTATCAAAGTTAAATGAAGAACAAGCCAATACGCCGTACGCGGCAGGAAAGTGGTCACCAAACGAGATAATTATGCATTTAGCAGAGTGGGATCGATTTACTTTAGTGCAACGTATACCTAGTATGAGAGAAGGTGAAAAGCTTGAAGCGTTTCCAGACTTCGAAGTCTTTAATGCAAAAGCCGCAGCCCTTGCTCATGAACAAACATTTAAAGAAACCCTCTCTTACGCAAAACAACAACGTCAAAGCATTATGGAGCAATTGCAAGCAATTGCTGAAGTAGAATGGGACAAGGTTTTTTATATTGGGGAACATAAAGAAACTATTCGTAGATACTTCACTAGTTTTATGGAGCATGACAATCATCATCGAGCACAAATTTCCACTAGATAGAAAAAAGAGACATCCAAATTACAAGGATGTCTCTTTTAGTAAATCCGGCCAATAGTCTCACTTTCCTAAAGAAAATCCTTCAAATAAGCGACCACCATAAGGATATAACGCTTTATCTACTATTTCAATTACTTCGCTTTTCTGACCGGTTTTATAATAAAGATCAAAAGCTTCGACAAATTGGTCTGTGAATGCCTCATCATATTCTTTTAGTGATCGGACAATCCACTTTGATGCACCAATCCACCTACGATTCGTACGTAATATAAATTCACAAGTCAGTTCAGCCAAGATATTAGCGATAAATAATTCCTCGGCTCTATTATTACTTCCAATAAAGTCATCCAGTGCATCTGTTATAAAATAACGCTTTATTTTTATCGTTTCGACCGACCATAATTCCGGACCGGTGGCTAATATTTGCTTTGCTTCCTCTTGAATAGCTTCCAAAATTCCCTCGTTTTTTAAGCTAACACCTTCAGCAATCATTCTTGGTAAAGAAGGTCTTGCCCTTTTACGATCGCTTTCAAAATAATCTTTGTAAGAGACTAAGTTATGAACAAATACCTCTATGGGCCAACCACTGAAGATAAGGGACTCTCTGTAGGATGAGTGAGTATCTTCGCTAAATACGACAATGTCCAAATCAGAAGTTTCTGTCGCCTTTCCTCGAACGACACTTCCTGCTAAAATAGCGCCCTGGCAATACGGGAAATAGATAGAAATAAATTGCTTTGCAGCTTCAATAGGCTCAAGTCTATTTGGATTCATATCGCAATCTCCTTTTATGTATATGAAAAAAGCAATTTCTAAAGTTAAGCTTTAGAAATTGCTTTTTTAAATGATGACCCCTACGGGATTCGAACCCGTGTTACCGCCGTGAAAGGGCGGTGTCTTAACCGCTTGACCAAGGGGCCATATTAAAATATGCCATTTTTAATATGATAATAATTTAAGTTATCCGACATTATCTGAGTGCCTATAAATGAATAATCAATTAAAAATGTATGGCGGCAGAGGGAGTCGAACCCACGACCTTTCGGGTATGAACCGAGTGCTCTAGCCAACTGAGCTACACCGCCGTTTTAACGAACAATTAACATATTACAATCCTTTTGTTAAAGTGTCAATACTTCTTTTGAAAAATTATAAAAAGATAAAAAGAAAGTTTATTCCGACAAATTATACTTAGTTATAATTTAACAAATGTAGCCCTTATATTAGAGCTAAAGGTCTTTAATAAATACTACTTATTTATCCGTATAAACGCATGAACAGTACATTTTGGTCAGTCCTTTATTGGTTAAGAATATTCCTTATATGCATCCCGCAATCCTTTTTCCCCGTTTCACTTCATGACCGAAATCGTCGAAAACTTTTTATAGGGAGACGTCAGAAAGAGACATACTTTTTGTGCATACAGTAGGTATACTTCCATCAATAGTTGAATACGGGGAGGTATAAGATTTGAAAACAATGTATGAGCAAGAGCAAAAAAGGAGTTTGTCTTTTAGAAGGGTAATAGAGGGTCTTCAAGCACGAAAAGTAGCTATTTCACTTACGGTTGTCTTTTTTATTCTTTCATTTTTCTTAGCACAAGTTGTACTATTCGAAGCTTCTGTACCTTTTTTTCTTCCGATTTGGGCACTTGTTAGTTTACGTTTTCCACGTTTTCTTCCGTGGACAATTGCGGGAGCTTTACTGGGCAGTGTGACATTAGGACTTGGACAAGTAGTGATCCATGCGTTGCAAGCGCTTCTATTCCCTCTTTATTCGAAAAGAATTTTAAAGAAAATTCCTGTGCCAATCTTTGTTTTGTTGGACGTGGTTATTATCCAGTCTATATGGCAATATGTTTCGTACAGTGGAAATGTTCCAGGTACCATTTGGTTAGCAATTGCTTACGAAGGAGTACTGGCTTTATTCATGACGATATTTTTGTTTCAACTTTTCCTTCCTATGCCAGACTTCATTCATAAAAGATGGACGGCCGAAAGAATGGGGGCGGCATTACTAATAGGGGCACTAGTATTAACAGGGATGTCTTCGTATATTTTCGGATATGTTTCTATCCCATTAATATTTACTCACTTGGTTATCGCGATATCAGCGGCAGTAGGTGGTGTTCAACTTGCTACAGTAGTTGCAGTACTCGCAGGGACTGTGTTAAGTATTTCCAAGCTCAGTTTTAGTGGAATGATAGCTGTATATGCATTAACTGGATTTTTCGCAGGACTTCACAAGCCTTTTGGTAGGTTGTGGCAAGCGTTTGGTATGCTTGGAGCAACATTTTTCTTTATACTCTACGATCGAACTTTACCTTTAGATGCTGTTTATATTGGTTCTCTCGTTACTGCTTCTTTACTGTTTTTTGTCATTCCGTCTAGTTGGATCAAAACTTTAAAGGATCAATTATTTCCGGATACTTCAAATGTTCTTTTAAGAAGGCAAAAGTGGATGACGGAAAAAGTAAACCATCAACTTCAGGAGTTTCAGCATTTTGTTGACTTCATCACACGATTTATATCAGATCGGTTCGAACCAAAAGCAGCCGCTCAGAAAGGACAACCCGCCCCGCTACCAATTTGTCAGGCTTGTTTTCGTTACGAAACTTGTTGGGGGGAAAAGTCAAACGGAATTCCGGCATTGATGAAACAATGGGAGGAGCAACCGAATAAGACGAGGTTCCACATAGAAAAGAAAATGCAGTACAAATGTATAAAGCCTGCCCAAATTATGAAAGAGTTAAAAGAGAAGGAGGCGAAAAAACAATTATCATATGAAATGCAGCATGGTAAAAAGATGTTCGCACTAAAACTTCGTGATATGGGTAATCATATGGGAGAGCTTATGAGTAATCTAGAAAATGATGTAACATTATATACTTCACATGAGGAGGAGATTAAACAAAAGTTTCAGCAATGTAATATTCCGTACTTTCAAATTGATGTGCTCAATATTGAAATTGGGCAAATGGAAGTAGTATGTTGCTTGCCGATTGAGTCAAAAGCGAAAATGACTGGGGAAAGATTGGTATTACCAATATTATATGACTTGTGGAAAGAGCCTTTCGAAATTACATCGATGAAAGAAATGCACCATCCGTACGAGCATGTGCAAATGACTTGTAAATCCTCCGTACGCTTTGAAATAACGCATGATATTTATACATCTTCTAGTAGAAATACGATTTATTCAGGGGATGCACATGCTGTTTTCCAACTTCATCCCGGTTTACTTGCGGTTATTTTATCGGATGGTATGGGGAATAATGTAGAGGCTCACCGAGAAAGCAGAAGAGTGATGCAATTTATGCGCGAATGTTTGAATAAAAAAATGGATCCGGAAACGACTATGCATACGCTGCATTACATGATGAGCTTACAGGATGATACGGATAGTTATGCGACCGTAGATTTAGCGTTAATTGACTTACAAAACGGAGAACTATGGTCATGGAAGGCGGGAAGTATGTCAACGTATTTAATCAGAGGCAATGAAATGCGGAAAATTGAAAGTCAGCATGTGCCATTTGGATTTTTACCAACTTTTTCGATTGAGGCAAGAAAAGTAGATGTAAAGGATGGAGATGTATTAGTGATGCTTTCAGATGGAGTCTTTTCTGCCAATACATCCATCGAAAAACAAGAAATGTATTACAAAAAAATACTACAAGATCCAACGATGAATGCAGAACGTTTTGTCAAGACGCTAGAAGAAACGTACTCTTTACCAGGAGACGATCGAACCGTCATCTTCATGCAAGTGAAACACGCAGTTCCGGAATGGTCCATTTTTTCACCGCGCCAAGCAGCAAAATACCAAGAAAACATGGTACACTAATAAGAAAAGCGGAAGCGCCAAGCAAATACGAAATAAGGTGAAGAGATGCAGCCGTTCATCCGGAAGATAAAAGAATATATAGACAAGCATCAGCTTATAAAAGAAGGGGACCGTCTCCTCATTGCTTGCTCTGGTGGAGCAGATTCTTTAGTATTAGTGCATGTTTTAAATACTTTAAAAGAAACGTATCGTGTCGAAATAGGAATTGCGCATGCTGATCATCAGTTAAGAGGAGAGGAATCAGCTGAAGATAGTAGATTTGTCGAACGATTCGCAGCTAATTTAAATATTCCATTTTACGCAGCAACTCTGGAAGTACCAAAACGAGTTGCTGCAGAAGGTGGAAATGTACAAGCAATTTGTCGAGAAGAGCGATATTCTTTTTTCGAAAAAACAATGAAAAACTTTCATTATACAAAGCTAGTGCTTGGTCATCATGCAGATGACCAAATAGAATCTGTCATTATGTCACTGACGAGAGGCTCTAATTCGTCTACTATTACAGGAATACCGAGGTCCAGACCTTTTTCGGAAGGCCACATCATCCGTCCATTTCTGTGTATAACGAAAAATGAGATCTTCGAGTATATTCATCTTCATCAGCTATCATTTAGACATGATCCAAGCAATGATAAACATACATATACTAGGAATCGTATTCGTCATACAATTGTCCCGCTTCTAAAAGAAGAAAACCCCAATCTGAGCGACAGTATTCGCACATTTGTGGAGAAACAAAAGCAGGATGAAGACTTTCTTCAAAGCATGGCGAAAAGAAAGTATGAACAGCTTGTGACAATTGATCAGGAGGGCGTTTTTTTTCTAGATACAAAGTGCTTTATAGAAGTGCCCATCGCTTTACAAAGAAGAGTGATTCTACTACTATTAAAGTATCTATACAAAAACTCCGAAATACTTCTTAATGATCACTTAATCGATTCCATTTTGGCTGCTTGTAATAAGCATGATGGCAATATTACCATTCATTTGCCTCAAGATTATTTCCTCGTACGTCATTACAATAAAGTTCAGTTTTCCTCTGGTAAACAACAACCTATTATTGCTAGGAATGTAGTAGAAGAGGACAGTTGGATTAATATTGGTGCTGGCTATTCCATCTATTTAACGAGAAACTTGACCGATGCTACTTCCGGTGAAAAATGGTTTGTTCAACTAGAAAATGATTGCCTTCCATTGATGATACGTCAAAGAGAAGAAGGGGATCGTATCCTGGTAAAAGGGATGAATTCTCTCAAAAAAGTATCTCGGGTATTTATAGATGAAAAAGTCTCAGCACAGGAAAGAATGGAGTGGCCACTACTTGTAACATCGAAAAATGAAATTATAGCAGTAATTGGACTTCGTTATGGAGAAAGATTCTCAAAGAAATACTACTCGCAAAACTATGTATTATACATAAAGCGAGACTAATCATTAGGGGGGACTAAATATGTTAGAAAAAGACATACTAAAAGTTTTATTAACAGAGGAACAAATTGAAGAAAAAGTACGTGAACTAGGTGCAACATTAACAACAGAATATGAAGACAAGTTCCCACTAGCTATTGGTATTTTAAAAGGTGCAATGCCTTTTATGTCGGATTTGATGAAGCGTGTAGACACATATATTGAAATGGACTATATGGATGTGTCTAGCTATGGAAACGCTACCGTTTCTTCAGGTGAAGTTAAAATTATTAAAGACTTAAACACTAGTGTGGAAGGGCGCGATATTTTAATTATTGAAGATATCATTGATAGTGGTATGACTTTGAGCTATCTAGTGGATCTATTTAAATATCGTAAAGCAAAATCGATTAAATTGGTTACGTTGCTAGATAAACCGAGCGGAAGAAAAGTAGACCTTAAAGCGGATTATGTAGGATTTGAAGTACCGGATGCATTTGTTGTTGGATATGGATTGGATTATGCAGAGAAATACCGTAATTTACCATATGTTGGCGTACTGAAGAAAGAAGTTTATTCTTTTTAAAACAAATGATAAACTAAAAGGCTTTTCATTGTACGTTAAAAAAATCGTGTGATAAGATTATCTTTAGTTTTTCTGTTTACCTTGTGAGGAGGCTGGGAATGAATCGAGCATTGCGCTACGCTATATTATACTTATTGATATTCTTTGTAATTGTTGGGATATTTGCGACCTTTAATTCGGGCAATCAACCAACTAAAAATATTCGTTATGACGAATTTATGACTTCTCTTGCAAATGGAGAAGTAACAAGCTTTAGTATGCAGCCTGAACAAGGAGTTTATTTTGTTGAAGGTAAAATGAAGGGCTATGAAGAAGGGGAAACTTTCTTAACAAAGCTTCCATATAATTTTGAACAAGCACAAAGCAAAGTTTTAACGTTAGCGGAAACAAATGGAGTTCAAGTTGAAGTCGTAGAAGCTCCGAAAACGAGTGGTTGGGTTCAATTTTTCACTGGATTGTTACCGTTTCTAATCATCATTATTTTATTCTTCTTCTTACTTAGTCAATCACAAGGCGGTGGTAACCGTGTGATGAACTTCGGTAAGAGTAAGGCGAAATTATATGATAACGAAAAGAAAAAAGTAAGGTTTACAGATGTTGCTGGTGCAGATGAAGAAAAAGCTGAACTAGTAGAAGTAGTAGATTTCTTAAAAGATCCGCGTAAGTTTGTGGAAATTGGAGCACGTATTCCAAAAGGGATTTTGTTAGTAGGTCCACCGGGTACTGGTAAAACATTGCTTGCTCGTGCTGTTGCAGGAGAAGCTGGCGTACCGTTCTTCTCTATTAGTGGATCGGACTTCGTTGAGATGTTTGTCGGTGTCGGTGCATCTCGTGTGCGTGACTTGTTCGAAAATGCGAAGAAGAATGCACCGTGTATTATTTTTATCGATGAAATTGATGCGGTAGGTCGTCAACGTGGAGCTGGTCTTGGTGGTGGGCACGATGAGCGTGAACAAACACTTAACCAATTGCTAGTTGAAATGGATGGTTTCGGTGCAAACGAAGGTATTATTATTATCGCTGCAACGAACAGACCGGATATTTTAGACCCAGCACTTCTTCGTCCAGGTCGTTTTGACCGCCAAATTACTGTAGGTCGTCCGGATGTTAAAGGACGTGAAGCGGTACTTAAAGTACATGCTCGTAATAAACCACTGGATGACTCAGTAGATTTAAAAGCAATTGCACAACGTACACCAGGATTCTCTGGTGCAGATTTAGAAAACTTGTTAAACGAAGCGGCACTTGTAGCTGCTAGACGTAATAAGAAAAAAGTAGATATGAGTGATATTGATGAAGCGACAGACCGCGTCATCGCAGGTCCTGCTAAGTCAGGTAAAGTCATTTCTAAAAAAGAACGCAATATTGTTGCATTCCATGAAGCGGGACACGTAGTAATCGGATTAACACTAGATGATGCGGAAATCGTTCATAAAGTAACTATCGTTCCTCGTGGTCAAGCTGGTGGATATGCAGTAATGTTGCCGAAAGAAGATCGTTACTTCATGACAAAGCCAGAGTTACTTGATAAAGTAGCGGGATTATTAGGTGGTCGAGTAGCGGAGGATATTACATTTGGTGAAGTATCCACTGGTGCACACAATGACTTCCAACGTGCTACTGGAATAGTAAGAAGTATGGTTACGGAATATGGTATGAGTGACAAACTTGGTCCAATGCAATTCGGTCAAGCACAAGGAGGAAACGTCTTCCTTGGACGTGACTTTAACTCTGAACAAAACTACTCGGATAAAATTGCTTACGAAATTGACCAAGAAATGCAAACAATGATTAAAGAGCAATATGAGCGAACAAAACAGATCTTAACGGAAAGACGCGAATTATTAAATTTAATCGCCAATACGTTATTAGAAGTAGAGACACTCGATGCTGCTCAGATCAAGCATTTAGAGGAGCATGGAACGCTTCCTGAGAGACCTTATGAACAAGCGAACAAGGAAGCAGAAGTGAATCTTAAAAAAGAAGAAACAACTGATTCGGTAGGAGCTCCAGCAGATCCATCTACTGGCGACTTGCCAAAAGAAGAAGGTCCTGCGAGCATACCAGATAACGCAATTCAAGAAGAACGTAGAGATTAATAGAATGGAAAAGCTGATTGCCTGCCGCATATATGCGCGAGGTAATCAGCTTTTTCTTGCTCTAGAAACTTCAACAACAGAATGTAAGTCACTGATTAGGGAAACTGCGTGGTAAAAATCTTATAATACGTCCGTTAAGATTTCCGCTCTAGGCGGAAGCTTACCGCGGGGCGGGCGGTGAGCCTCCTCGTCGCTAATGCTCCTGTGGGGTCTCACCTGTCCCGCTGATCCCGCAGGTGTCGCCGCCCTGCGCTTCAATCAATTGAACTTGCTGACTAATCAATGGTTTTCACCCATAGAATATGCAACATAGTACTAGATTTAGTGCATCAATACAGAGTAAATAGCAAACTCTACTGGATTGTAGTGAAAGGGTGGCGAACTCCGGCGGGAACAGTACGAGCTGAAAGCCCCGCAGGAGCGAGAGCTCCGAGGAGATTGAAGCCGTGCCCGCGGAAAGCGGCCACCCTGTAGCGGAAATCCTAGCGGATACTTCATTCAACTCTTTATGTCGCAGTTTCCCTATAATGCGCAGTATACCATCCTACATCTCCTTTATTTGTCGGGATTGGCCAGGCTCCTGTGCTTTTGTTCTAGCTACCATATATGGTATGATATTTTGGAAAACTTACTAGAGAGTTGGGACAAGTCAGATGATACTTGTGTTAGATACAGGAAATACAAACATTGTTTTAGGGGTATATGAAAATGATGCATTAATCCATCATTGGCGGATGGAAACGGATCGTTTGAAAACTGAAGACGAATATGGGATGCAGGTGAAGGCGCTATTTTCACATGCAAATATTGCTTTTGAGCAAATAGAAGGAATTATCATTTCTTCTGTAGTCCCACCAATTATGTTTTCCTTAGAGGCGATGTGTAAAAAGTACTTTGGTATAAAACCATTGATAGTAGGTCCCGGTGTTAAAACGGGCTTAAATATTAAATATGAAAATCCTCGAGAAGTGGGAGCAGATCGAATTGTAAATGCGGTTGCAGCCATACATGAATATGGTGTCCCACTTATTATTGTAGACTTTGGAACTGCAACAACCTATTGTTATGTCAATGAAAAAGGAGACTATATGGGTGGGGCAATTGCTCCAGGTATTGGTATATCGACAGAAGCGTTGTTTACAAAAGCGAGTAAGCTTCCTCGAATTGAACTAACAAGACCGGAACACATTATTGGGAAAAATACTGTATCGGCTATGCAAGCAGGTATTGTGTATGGTTACGTAGGACAAGTCGAGGGTGTCGTGAATCGCATGAAAAAAGTATCGAAAAAAGCCCCTAAAGTTATCGCGACAGGTGGCATGGCTTCCTTGATCGGTGAGGAAACAACCGTAATGGACGTAATCGATCCGTTCCTAACGTTAAAAGGATTGTATTTAATATATCAACGAAATATAGACGAAAGAGGTATGAGATAAATGAATGATTATTAGTAAGAGCATTAGCTTTTGAAGGAAGCGTTCGTGCATTTGCTGTTCGGACAACAGATACAGTGGGAGAAGCTCAACGTCGTCATGAAACATGGCCAACAGCTTCAGCAGCTCTCGGAAGATCGATGACCGCTACTGTAATGATGGGTGCAATGTTAAAAGGAGAAGACAAGCTTACCGTCAAAGTAGAGGGAAATGGTCCAATTGGTCCTATGATTATTGATAGTAATGCAAAAGGGGAAGTACGAGGATATGTTACGAACCCACAAACACATTTTGACTTGAATGAAAAAGGAAAATTAGATGTTCGTCGTGCAGTAGGAACGGAAGGTACACTCACAACAGTTAAAGATTTAGGTATGAGAGATTTCTTTACAGGGCAAGTACCCATTACTTCTGGTGAAATCGCAGAAGATTTTACTTATTATTTTGCTGTATCAGAACAAGTGCCTTCTTCTGTTGGACTGGGCGTTTTAGTTAACCCAGATAACACGATTTTAGCTGCAGGTGGATTTATTATTCAATTAATGCCAGGTACGGACGATGAAACAATTACTATTATTGAAGAACATTTAAACAAAATGGAGCCAGTATCCAAGCTAATTGAAAAAGGATTAACTCCTGAGGAATTACTATTTGAGATTTTAGGGAAAGAAAATGTACAAATTTTAAGTACTATGCCAGTTTCATTTGAGTGTAATTGCTCTAAAGAAAGATTTGGAAGTGCAATTATTAGCTTAGGTGAAAGCGAAATTCGGGAAATGATTGCAGAAGACGGAGGAGCAGAAGCACATTGTCATTTCTGTATGGAAAAATATAATTATTCAGTAGACGAATTGGAGTCGTTTATCGATGAAATCAACGCGTAATAACGAAGATTTCCATCCGAAACGGCGTTTAAAAACGAAACCAGTACTTCTTGTGCTCGGCATCTTACTACTCGGTAATCTACTGTGGTTCATCGCCTGGTTAATACCGAATGACAAGACTACTAGTGAGACAGAAGAAGTTGCTTCCGTGAATGGGAAAGCTATTACGAAAAATCAGTGGATGGCTGAAATGGAATCGATGTATGGAAAAGAAGTTTTATTAGACATGGTAAACACAGAAGTCATGGAAGCGGCAGCTGAAAAAAACAATATTAAAGTAAGCGATGCAGAAATAGACTTGGAGCTTGCACTTATTCGTTCAACTCAAGAAGGGGGCGACACATCATTTCAATCATTCGATGAAGAGGTGATGCGTAAAAAGGTTCGTGCAAGGTTAATTTTAGAAAAAGTATTAGCGAAAGATATTGTTATTAAGGATGCTGATATTAAAGCATTTTATGAGAACAATAAAAACCTATACAATATACCAACTTCTTATCGTACAAGTGTTATTTATAATTCAACAGAAGCTGAAGCAAAAGAAGTATTAAAGGAACTGAAAAGTGGTTCTTCCTTTGAAGGATTAGCAAGAGAACGCTCCTCTGATGTAAGCTCAGCAAGTTTAGGTGGGGATATCGGCTATGTTGTGGAAGGCGCTGAAACAATAGACGAAGCACTGGGGAAAGCTTTACCGAAAATAGATGTGGGCAAATGGAGCGATGTTATTCCGTTAAAGGATGGTCGTTTTGCAGTAGTGCAAGTAAATAGTGTGTTCAAGGGACAGTCTTTTTCGTTTTCTGATGTAAAAGATCATATACGTAGAGAACTTGCACTAGATCAATTGCCACAATCAGTCACACAAGAAGCATTTTGGGAAGAATTTGATGCTGATTGGTTTTATAGCGAGAAATAAAAGCATACTCTAAGGAGTGTGCTTTTATTTTACTACGATTATTGACAATGCATCTCTAATATTGGTATGATTAAGAAAATAAAACCTATTAACTAAGTAGGGATTAGGAGTGGAACTATGACGAAGTTAGCACAATCCGTATTAGATTTAATTGGAAAAACACCGATCGTAAAACTAAACAGAGTTACAAATCCGGAAGATGCAGAAGTTTATGTAAAACTAGAATACTTCAATCCCGGCAGTAGTGTAAAAGACCGTATTGCGTTTGCCATGATTGAAGCGGCAGAAAAAGCTGGGAAATTAAAAGAGGGTAGCACAATTATTGAACCAACTAGTGGTAACACAGGAATAGGACTAGCGATGATCGCTGCTGCAAAAGGATATAAAGCAGTATTGGTAATGCCAGACACAATGAGCTTAGAGCGTAGAAATCTACTTCGTGCATATGGTGCAGAACTAGTATTAACACCTGGAGCAGATGGGATGAAAGGTGCCATTGCTAAATCGGAAGAGTTGGCAAATGAAAATGGTTGGTTTATGCCACAACAATTCAATAATGAGGCAAATCCAGAAATTCACCGTTTAACTACTGGACCTGAAATTGCAGAAGCATTTGACGAATTACACGGATTTGTTTCAGGAATTGGAACTGGTGGAACGATCACTGGTGCTGGTGGAGTATTAAAAGAAAAATTCCCTGATATTCAAGTCGTTGCAGTAGAACCAAAAGATTCAAACGTATTATCTGGTGGTAAACCGGGTCCACATAAAATCCAAGGAATTGGAGCTGGCTTTGTTCCAAAAGTATTGGATACAGATTTATACGATTCCATTATACAAGTATCCAATGAGGATGCTTACGAAACATCTCGCGAAGTTGCAAAGTCAGAAGGTATTTTAGGTGGAGTTTCTGCAGGAGCAGCTATTTACGCGGCGCTTCAACTTGCAAAAGAACTTGGCAAAGGGAAAAAAGTAGTCGCAATTATTCCTGATAACGGTGAACGTTATTTAAGTACTCCGTTATACCAATTCGAAGATTAATAAATGAAAGTGGAGAGGAGGCAATTATTGCTTCCTCTCTTTTTTTGTGGCGAAAAGGAGTAGTTTCAAGTTAAGATGAAGGCAAACCGTTTATAGGGGGATTTGAAAAAGTGGAATTACAACTTCAAACGCATGCATTTCAACTATCAAAGACTGCGTTTTTTTATGGATATAAAGAAATCACAAAAGATGAGTCCCATCATTTATTTTTTGAAAGTGGACGTGGAGGTCATTTATCCGTCGCGGCTTGGAATCCGCTAGCTGTGACTAGGTCCACGGAAACTGGATTACATATTGAGTGGAGAGATGGAAAGGTAGAAGAACGCGAAGGAGAAGCGCTTGCGGAGTTAGAAAAGCTAGTTTCTTCTTATAAATTGCCTTTTCAAGAAAATTTGCCGGATTTCCAAGGTGGAGCTGCTGGTTTTATTAGCTATGATTATGCAAGGAAAATAGAAGTGCTACCGACAATAGCGGATGATGATTTACATATTCCGGATATTTACTTTTATTTATTTGACGTTTGGGCAGTATTAGACGTTGAAAGGGAAGTTGTTACACTGATGAAGCTATCTACGAGTATGGTAGATTTGGTGAAATTAGAAGAACGATATAGAGCGGCTGCAGAAATGGGTCTTGCATTCAGTGTCCTTAGCTCGGGAGCTACATTGGAAGTAGCGGAAGATCATTCGAAATTACATGTATCTGTAGATTCTTTAGGATTTGAAGATGCTGTTCGAAAAGTACAGCAATATATAGCGCAAGGTGACGTTTTTCAAGTGAATTTATCCGTTCGCCAATCAAAAGAGCTGAAGGCAGAACCAATTGCTATGTACGAAGCATTGCGAGCTTTTAATCCATCTCCTTATATGGCATTTATTCATTCGCCTGAATTTGCTGTTGTATCAGGATCCCCAGAGTTATTAGTGAAGAAAAAAGGTACAGAATTATCCACTCGTCCAATTGCAGGGACGAGACCACGTGGTAAAAATGATGCGGAAGATATTGCTTTAGCCAATGAACTAATCGACCATGAAAAAGAGCGTGCAGAACATGTAATGCTCGTAGACTTAGAGCGAAATGATTTAGGAAAAGTATCTACATATGGAACGGTCGAAGTAGATGAGTTCATGGTAATTGAACGATATTCTCATGTGATGCATATTGTTTCCAATGTAAAAGGAACATTACGTGAAGGAGTATCGAATACGGAGATTGTACGCGCAATGTTTCCGGGTGGAACAATTACAGGTGCTCCTAAAATTCGTACAATGGAAATTATCGAAGAGCTGGAACCAGTTCGAAGAGGGATCTATACAGGATCTATTGGTTGGTTAGGATTTTCAGGTGATTTAGAGTTCAATATTGTGATTCGCACTGCATTTATTCAAGGTGGGATGGCATATATCCAAGCTGGGGCTGGTGTTGTTATTGATTCGATACCGAGTGCTGAATATGTGGAGTCATTAAATAAAGCAAAAGCAGTTTGGCAAGCAAAGGCGATGGCGGAGGGAGAAGGCAAATGATTTTAATGATTGATAACTACGATTCCTTTACATATAATCTCGTTCAATATATTGGGGAAATAGGGGTGGAAGTAAAGGTTGTTCGGAATGATGAATTAACGATTAATGATATCGAACAATTAGCACCTCAAGTCATTGTTGTCTCACCAGGACCTTGCACGCCGAACGAAGCGGGCATAAGCTTGGAGGTCATTCCCCATTTTGCAGGCAAAATCCCCATCTTTGGTGTTTGTTTAGGGCATCAATCGATTGGACAAGCATTTGGGGGGAAAGTGATTCGTGCAAATAGATTGATGCATGGGAAAACCTCTCTAGTTTTTCATGATGGCAAAGGGGTTAATGAACAAATGCCTAATCCTTTTCATGCAACAAGATACCATTCTCTTCTCGTGGAAAAAGAGTCATTGCCAGATTGTTTGGAAGTAACATCTTGGACGGAAGAAGGAGAAATTATGGGCATACGCCATAAAGAGTTTCCGATTGAAGGAGTGCAATATCATCCGGAGTCCATCATGACGCAAGATGGGAAAAAACTTATCAGAAACTTTATCGAAGAGCATTGCTTCCTTACAAAGGAGCAGGTATAAATGGACGCTTGGAAGAATGGTAAGTTATATGCCAGAGATGAACTAACTATTTCTGCATATGATCATGGTTTTTTATATGGGTTAGGCTTCTTTGAAACATTTCGCACATACGATGGTCACGTGTTTTTATTTGATGAACATTGGAAGCGCCTTTGTCGTGCTTTAGCTGACTATCGTATGACAATGCCATACGACAAAGAAACTGTTTTGGCTGCTATCTGCGCTTTAACAAAAGAAAATAATGGAGAAGATGGCTACTTTCGATTGAATATCTCGGCAGGTGTTCATGATATTGGGCTTCAGCCGTCGTATTATGAAAAGCCTACTGTGATTTTATTTCGAAAAGCTTTGCATCTTCCACCAAGAGGTACAGAGAAAAAAGCAATATGGTTGAAAACGACCCGGAATTCCCCGGAAAGTGCTTATCGTCATAAATCTCATCATTTCGCAAATAATATACAAGCGAGATTTGAAGTTGAGTCATTAGCAACACATGAAGGTGTTTTTTTGACAGCAGAGGGATATATTGCAGAGGGAGTTACTTCTAATATATTTTGGGTCAAAGATAAGAAAATCTCCACACCATCACTTGCAACAGGAATACTCGCTGGAATAACAAGAGAATGGATTTTACATAATTTTGAAGTAGAAGAAGGCTTGTTTACGAAAGATGTATTAGAATCGACAGATGAGGTTTTTATTACAAATGCGGTACAAGAAATTGTCCCTATTAAAGAGATAGAGGGAAGACCATTTTTAGGCAATCAAGGTCCTGTTTACACGGCACTACATGAAGCGTATGTAAAGTGTATTCAGGAGGAAAGGACAGTAAGATGAATTTACAATATCATACCGGACTCTTTGAAGGTGGAGGAGTTGCATTAGATTTTAAAAAAGAAACCATTGTGATGGGTATATTAAACGTCACTCCAGATTCTTTCTCAGATGGTGGAAAGTTTAATGAAGTAGAGGCAGCAGTTGCTCGCGCGAAGCAAATGGTTGCGGATGGAGCAAAAATCATTGACGTAGGAGGAGAGTCTACTAGACCCGGACATACGGTTATTTCTGATGAAGAGGAAATCGCAAGGGTTGTTCCGGTCATCCAAGCTATTCGTGCAGAAGTAGATGCAGTCATATCCATTGATACGTATAAGTCTGCTGTTGCTAGGGCAGCAGTCCTTGCAGGAGCGCATGTCATTAATGATATTTGGGGTGCGAAAAGAGATCCAAAAGTAGCGGAAGTAGCTGCTGAACTAGGGGTTCCGATTATTTTAATGCATAACCGAGATAACGAAGTATATAACGATTTCTGGTCTGAAGCTAAGCAAGACTTAGAAGAATGCATCCAAATTGCAAAATCGGCAGGGGTTCCAGACGAACATATTTGGCTAGACCCAGGCATTGGATTTGGAAAAACAACCGAGCAAAACATTTGGATGATGCAGCATTTAGCTGATTTAGTCGATATGGGATATCCAGTGTTATTAGCAACGTCTCGTAAACGTTTAATCGGTAATGTGTTGAATCTCCCTGTTAATGAACGAATGGAAGGTACAGGAGCAACTGTTTGTTATGGTTTGCAGCTTGGCTGCCATATGGTACGTGTGCACGATGTGAAGGAAATCGCGCGAATGACGAAAATGATGGATGTGCTGACAGGAAAACAGAAATACGAGGAAAGCGAGGGTTAATTATAATGGATTATATTCATTTAAATGACTTAGAGTTTTATGGATATCATGGCGCGCTAGCAGAAGAAACAAAGCTTGGTCAAATCTTTCGGGTAACGATTACGTTAGCGTGTGATTTAAAAAAAGCAGGCGAAACCGATAACTTAGTTGAAACGATTAACTATGCGGAAGTTTTTGAATTGTGTAAGGAAATTGTAGAAGGGAAACCTTTTTTATTGATAGAAGCAGTTGCAGAGAAAATTGCATCACGTATTTTAGAAGACTATAAAACAAAAGTTAGTGGATGTCGCATTCAGCTAGTGAAGCCTAATCCGCCGATAGCAGGACATTATGCTTCGGTTGCAGTGGATATTACAAGAGGTTCACTATGAATAGAGCGTATATATCATTGGGCTCAAATATTGGGGATCGCTTACTTTTCCTCCAGCAAGCCGTACGATTATTGCAAAATGTGAAAGGTATAAAAGTATGCCAAGTATCTTCCGTGTATGAAACGGATCCAGTCGGCTATGTGGATCAGGATGCATTTTTGAATATAGTAGTGGAGCTTGAGACTTCATTGACCCCACATGAGTTACTGAAAAAATGTAACGAAATAGAGGCGGAACTGGGACGTACGAGGGAGATACATTGGGGTCCAAGAACCGTAGACCTTGACATTTTGTTGTATAATGAGGAGGATATGAAAACGGAGAATCTCATTATTCCGCATCCAAGGATGACAGAAAGAGGCTTCGTTCTTATACCATTAGTTGAGATAAACGCAGATGTAAGAGACCCAAGGACAAATCGTTCTTTCATGGAGTTTGCCAATACTCAACAAGAAGGAGTCCATGTATGGAAAACTTTCGATGGAGTAGAAGCATTCGTTTTAATATAAGAATAGGTAAGTAAAAAGGTAGGTGGAAAATAGTGACAAATACATCAACAAAACCATTTCAAATTGGTGATCTTGTAATGGATAATCGAGTAGTGCTTGCTCCGATGGCAGGTATATGCAACTCGGCTTTCCGTTTAACGGTAAAAGAATTTGGAGCAGGACTAGTGTACGCCGAAATGATTAGTGATAAAGGAATCGTTTTAAAAAACGAAAGAACCTTAAGTATGCTGTATATCGATGAACGTGAAAATCCATTATCCCTACAAATTTTTGGAGGAGAGAAAGAGACGCTAGTTGCCGCCGCAAAATATGTAGATCAACATACAACTGCTGACATCATTGATATTAATATGGGATGCCCTGTAAACAAGATTATCAAGTGTGAGGCAGGTGCTAGATGGCTACTCGATCCAGAAAAGATTTACGAAATGGTTTCAGCAGTTGTAGATAATGTAAAAAAACCAGTAAGCGTGAAAATGCGTACAGGTTGGGATGAAGAACATCTATATGCGGTAGAAAATGCCCGTGCCGTAGAACGTGCTGGTGGAGCGGCAGTTGCAGTGCATGGCCGTACTCGAGTACAAATGTATGAAGGGCAGGCAAATTGGGATATAATTCGCCAAGTGAAACAATCGGTGAATATCCCCGTAATCGGAAACGGGGATGTAAATACACCTCAGGATGCAAAGCGGATGCTAGATGAAACGGGCGTGGATGCTGTAATGATAGGACGTGCAGCGCTAGGAGACCCTTGGATGATTTACCGTACAGTTGAATATTTAGAAACAGGTGTTTTAAAGCCAGAACCAACTGCTCAAGAAAAAATTGACGTTTGTTTATTGCACTTTGATCGTTTAACTGCCTTAAAAGGGGAAAAGATAGCGGTTAGGGAAATGCGCAAACACGCAGCTTGGTACTTGAAAGGTATACGTGGTAATGGGACAGCAAGAAATGTGATTAACCAAACGGAAACCGCTCAAGCGCTAAAGAATTACTTACGTGGTTTTGCAGAAGAAGCTTCCAAAGAGGAATATAACGCTGTCGATTCTATTCTTGCTTAATAGCAAAAAGAAGGGCTGTCACATTTAGTGATGGCTCTTTTAAGTTTCGATAGGTAATCTGAATAATGGAAAATATCGAACGATGAAGGAAAAAGATGAATAGAACACAGAAATTGTGTACAATAAGTTCAATGTTATAAAAGATACTTGCGAAATAGTAAGTAGTGGAGGAGTGACCGACATGTCTAATGTAGAAGAATTAAATGATCAACTTTTGGTGAGAAGACAAAAGATGACTGCAATACAAGAGAAAGGATTAGATCCTTTTGGCGGAAAATTCGAGCGTACACATTTGAGTAACCAAGTAATCGCAGAATTTGAAGAGTTTACAAAAGAACAATTAGAAGAAACAACACATGAAGTAGTCATAGCTGGACGTATTATGACGAAGCGCGGAAAAGGAAAAGCGGGCTTTGCTCATATCCAAGATTTTGGCGGTCAAATTCAAATTTATGTGCGTAAAGATGCGATTGGTGAAGATGCATATGAATTATTTAACTCAGCTGATTTAGGGGATATTGTAGGAGTACGAGGAAACGTGTTCCGTACACAAGTAGGCGAGTTATCTGTAAAAGCGGTTGAATTCACGTTTTTAACTAAATCGCTACGTCCGATGCCTGAGAAATTCCACGGACTAAAAGATGTCGAGCAACGTTACCGTCAACGTTACCTAGATTTAATGACGAGCGACGAAAGTAAAACAACTTTTGTTACTAGAAGTCGTATCATTCAATCTATGCGTCGTTACCTTGATGGACAAGGTTACCTGGAAGTAGAAACTCCATTATTACATTCTGTTGCTGGTGGAGCAGCTGCACGCCCATTCATTACACACCATAATGCGCTTGATATGGAATTATATATGCGTATCGCAATTGAATTGCATCTAAAACGCCTAATTGTAGGTGGATTAGAAAAGGTATATGAAATTGGTCGTGTATTCCGTAACGAGGGTGTTTCAACACGTCATAATCCGGAATTTACAATGATTGAACTATATGAAGCGTATGCGGATTATCAAGATATTATGAACTTAACGGAGAATTTAGTATCGCATGTAGCCCAAGAAGTACTAGGTTCTACCACTATTATGTATGGTGAAGACGAGATTAATCTTGCTCCAGGCTGGAGACGCTGGCATATGGCGGATGCAGTAAAAGAAACTACCGGTGTAGACTTCTGGAAGCAAATGACGAAAGAAGAGGCACATGCGTTAGCGAAAGAACATGGAGTAGAAGTAAAACCTTCTATGGAAGTGGGACATGTATTAAATGAATTCTTTGAACAAAAAGTAGAGGAAACATTAGTACAACCAACATTTATTTATGGACATCCAGTTGAAGTGTCACCACTTGCAAAGAAAAATCCAGAAGATAGTCGTTTCACAGATCGTTTTGAGTTATTCATCGTTCGTCGTGAACATGCGAATGCATTTACAGAGTTAAATGATCCAATCGATCAACGTCAACGCTTTGAAGCACAGTTGGTAGAAAAAGAAGCAGGCAATGATGAAGCACATGAAATGGATGAGGATTTCTTAGAAGCATTAGAATACGGTATGCCGCCAACAGGTGGACTAGGTATCGGAATTGACCGTTTAGTAATGTTACTAACGAATTCCGCTTCTATTCGTGATGTACTATTATTCCCAACGATGCGTCATAAAGATTAATTAATATAGTAAAGGAGATGCTGCTATGTAGTAGTGTCTCCTTTTTTATTCTTCTATATATAGTGTTTCGGAGTATATAAAAAATGGTTTGAAATTTATTTCAAAAAAGTACTTGTCAAAACAAAAACAGGGTGGTATAGTTATCAAGTTGTCATTTTCACTACTGATTTCACACGAAAAACAAATTGAAAAAAGTTGTTGACAATGAATAACAGAAATGTTAAGATATTAAATGTCGCTGAAACAAGACGACAAC
>NZ_JAPNOZ010000002.1:53580-54126 GCF_029955155.1 Psychrobacillus sp. NEAU-3TGS
CTTTTTTTGTGTTTGAAGAAATAAATACTAAGTAGATCGCTTGAAGAAACAGCAATAGTGTTGATGTTTTTCACCAGTAATTATGTTTAATAATGAGTAATTGCAAAAACTATAAAAGTCATTCAAAAGCAATGCTTTCTAACAAAAGAGAATAATTGATCAAATAGCAGGTTATCTTTTGGGGTGAAGAAGAGGTATATTTCGCTAATCTGGTCTGTTGTGGACGACGATTGCTCCATTTTTCCGAAGGAAAAGTGGAATTCGACTATCGTTAGAAGCTTCTAATCTTTCTATATATTATGTGGTAACTAAGAAAAAATGAAAAGAGCACTTGTCAAATCAGAAGAAGCGTGTTATAGTTATTGAACTGTCAATCCTATTAGTAATCTTCTTGGAAAAGAGGATAAAAAAAGTTGTTGACGCAGAAACTTAGAAGTGTTATGATAATAAATGTCGCTGAAACAAGACGACAACATGAACATTGAAAACTGAACATGCAAAACGTTAAGATATAAGCTATTCAGGTTAACTTGTTAGTCTGATAGC
>NZ_JAPNOZ010000003.1 GCF_029955155.1 Psychrobacillus sp. NEAU-3TGS
TATATCTTAACGTTTTGCATGTTCAGTTTTCAATGTTCATGTTGTCCGCCGTTTTGTTTACCTCTTGGCGACTCCTACTATATTACTCTCTTCATTTAAATAAGTCAACACTTTTTCTAAAGTTTTTTAAAGTAATATAGAAATAGCCACAACAGAAGCTACTCCAGGTATTCCTAATACTGCTACTACTGCACCCGTGAACAAATTAACAGGGATTGTATAGCCGGCTAAACCTAAAAGTAAGTGCACACCGTATAATAGTAAAATAGAAAAACCGATACGAAACAAGAAAATGGATAATCCTTCTACGATCCCGGAAAAAGATTTTCTAAACATAATAAGCAATAGTAATACTAGCGAGCCACCAATGATAATTAAATTCATGAATATCATTCCTCTCATAAAATAACTATCTATTACTGTATGAAGCTAGTACTACTATTATACTTATTTTAATATCACATTCCGGATCTTTGCTTCTTTATATAGATAGAAGTGAATACTCTCTGCAATTTTTCTTTTTGCCATCGCCTCTAAATTATAGTCATTCAAGTAATCCTCTATCCGTTGAGCCTGTTGCCAGTCTTCTTTTGTTTCTTGCATTAACTTTACAAATTGTTGATCGAATTCTTTTTTTAACTTTGCTCGTTGAAAAAACATAATAGTATAGCATCCCCTTTACAACTCACGGCGACCTTCTAATGCTTTAGATAAAGTTACTTCATCCGCATATTCTAAATCTCCACCTACAGGCAAACCGTGTGCAATTCTCGTTGTTTTAATACCAGAAGGCTTTACGAGACGAGAGATATACATTGCTGTTGCTTCTCCTTCTATTGTAGGGTTAGTTGCTAAAATCAATTCTTCCACCTGTGTGTCCTGCAGCCTCTTTAAAAGAGAAGGTACATTAATATCTTCCGGACCAATTCCATCCATCGGTGAGATAGCACCATGAAGCACATGATATAAACCGTTATAGTCCCTCATTTTCTCCATAGCTATGACGTCCTTTGTATCTTGGACGACACAAATCGTCGACAAGTCACGTTGTTGGTCTTGACAAATATGACAAGGATCAATATCCGTTATATGGCCACAAACAGAGCAATAAGTTAAATTTCGTTTAGCATCGACTAGTGCTTTTGCGAAATCTAAAACAGTGTCTTCTTTCATTGTTAATACAAAAAATGCCAGACGGGCCGCTGTTTTCGGCCCGATTCCTGGCAATTTCATAAAACTATCTATTAGTTTCGATATTGGTTCAGGATAATGCATCTTTTTTCCTCCTAGAACATACCAGGAAGGTTCAATCCTTTCGTGAATTGACCCATTGTGGCATTCGCTGTTTCATCTGCTTTTTTCATTGCTTCGTTTGTTGCAATAACGATTAAGTCTTGAAGCATTTCAATATCTTCTGGATCTACAACAGTTGGATCTAATTCTACTTCTAGTACTTCTTTATGACCAGACACAACGACTTTCACCATTCCACCGCCAGCTAAAGCTTCAAAGCGTTGAGTTCCTAGTTCCTCTTGTGCCTCCGCCATCTTCTTTTGCATTTTTTGCATTTGTTTCATCATACCTTGCATATTTCCCATTCCACGCATTATTAATTTCCTCCTTAGTCATCATGTACTTCTACAAATTCTTTTCCAAATAATTTTTCAGCTTCTACAATTAAAGGATCTTCCGAAATTTCTTCCATTCCTTGTAGAAGCTCCATTGCTTCTGTCGGCCCTGAAGTAGCATCTTCCGTACTTCCCGCGTTACCTGGTTTCAAACCATTTTGACGTATAAACTCTTCTCTGATCTTCAACCAATTTTCCTCAGGCACGTATACGACCTCGTATACAGTACCCGTTAAATTTGCAATTAACTGAGGAAAGGAAGAAGAAAAGGTTTTATTCTCCATGGCCATTTGACAGTGAATTTCATATTTAAATTTTAACACAAATGCACTAGAAGATGCTGCTACTGGTTCAGCATCATTTAATAATGCCGCATGTGATTTTTGAAGTTGTTGCAAAATATTGGCCCATTGAGCTTTAATCGTCTGGATATCACTTTTTGTTGCCGTTTTTAATATCTCTTGAATACGACCACTAGAAACCTTTACACCACTATTCGACTTTTGTCTTTGTCTTTTTGGTTGTTCTTGTGTCGCCGCATTTGCTTGTGGTATTATCCCTTGGCTAATTTGTTGTTGGAGCTGCTGGATCTGACTCTCCAATGCTTTTACTTTCAGCTCAAGTTCTGAATTACTTTCGGTAGTTACTAGGTTACCTCTTGGAACTTGCGCTAGTCTTATAATTGCTGTTTCTAAATATACTTTGGCGTGATTAGAAAAACGCATTTCCTGTTGGGTATTCGTTAATATAGAAATACTTTTATACAAAGTATCTTCCGCGAATTTAGAGGCTAACTCTTGAAACATAGTATCTCCTGTCGCAATTTCCAACAACTCTGTTTGTTCAGGTGCAACAAGTAATACAAGTAAATCACGATAAAAGGTAATAAAATCCTCTGTTAAACGAACCGGATCTTTTCCATCTTCTATTAACTGTTCTACACAGCTAAGTGCCTCCGCTACGTCCTTCTCAATTAATGCATTTGCTAATTGGAAAAATACATCCTGTCCTATAGAACCAGTTACTAATAATGCATCTTCTAGCGTCATTTTTTCTCCACTAAAAGACACTACTTGATCGAGCATGCTTAGTGCATCGCGCATTCCACCAGCTGCTGCTTGTGCAATTACTTTCAACACATTTTCATCGTATTCAATATTAGCATCTGTCAATACTTCTTTCATTCGTGAAACAATATCAGATGAAGTAATTCGTTTAAAATCGAAACGCTGGCATCTTGATATAATCGTCAATGGAATCTTATGGGGTTCAGTCGTCGCTAAGATAAATACTGCATGTGCTGGTGGTTCTTCTAATGTTTTTAACAAAGCATTAAATGCACTTGTGGAAAGCATATGCACTTCGTCGATAATATACACTTTGAAACGTGCATTGGAAGGGGCGAAACGAACTTTTTCAATAATTTCTCGCATTTCTTCTACTCGAGAGTTAGATGCTGCATCAAACTCGATTACATCTGTATTAGATCCTTCCGTAATGCTTTTACAAGTTTCGCAAGTATTACAAGGTTCTTTTGCTGGACCATTTTCACAATTTAAAGCTTTAGCAAATATTTTCGCCGCACTTGTTTTTCCTGTACCGCGCGGACCTGAGAATAAATACGCATGGGTCGTTTTATTGTAAAGGAGGGCATTTTGAAGAGTTTGCTTAATATGAGATTGACCAGACATTTCTGCAAATGACTGTGGCCTGTAAGCGCGGTAAAAAGCTTGATACGACAACAAATTCCCCTCCCTTTCTTTAAATAGTCCATAATGATTTTATTATATCATAAAGCGACTATGACTTCTTCCATTAATAGATGGCTTTTTTCTATAAAAAAACTCACCCGCCTATTAGACGAATGAGTTGATAGTTTTATTATTATGCCGTGCACCTTCCTTCGCTTGAAACACATAAGCGGCACCCTTGTCGTTAACTCGGCTTAGGCTACCCCGCGGCACATGAGAAAGCACCACTTAATGCTGCTTCCTTCCGGACCTGACATGGTTCATGGGCACTCATTGCGCAGGACCCAAACGTCAACATCACGTGCAAATACCAGACCCTACATGTATTCAACCTCAGAGAAGGAGTTCAGTCTCGCTAGAGCGGATTGCGAGTTACAAGACACCGCTACCTTCCCACCTAGCACGGCATTAACTAGTATACTTTTTTTATAAAGAAAAATCAACGAAAACGTTTTTTTATTATATCTACTAGCTTTATTAAAAATATTATTAAATATGTTGACTTTGTTTTTCAAACATGATAAATTTGTTCTTGTACAGGCGGGTCATACCGCGCGGGGGTTCGAATCCCTCTTCCTCCTCCATTTTAAATACACACACGCATAAATTAGAGATTGAATTCGTTGCAATGGTAACGAATTTTTCTTTCTAGTTACTATTCAGAATATTACATATTTAATTATATATTAAAACCTCCCACCAATTGGCGGGAGGTTTTATATTATCTACGCAACGTTGCAGTTTGTTCCATAAAATGACCAATTCTTTCAATAATCATTTCTACATTTTCTGGATTTTTTACAATGTCATAGTCGTTTATATTTAAACGAAGCACCGGACAACCATTAAAAGAGTCAATCCATTTTTCATAACGTCCGTGCATTTCTTCCCAATAAGCAACAGGTGTTTGCTGCTCCATTGGACGACCGCGATCATGAATGCGATCAATAATATTATCTAAAGTTCCTTCTAAGTAAATCAATAAATCAGGGTGTGGGAAATACGGTGTCATGACCATCGCTTCAAACAAGCTTGTGTAGGTCTCGTGGTCTACCGGATCCATCGTTCCTTTTTCTTTATGCATTTGAGCAAATATACCGGTGTCCTCGTAAATGGATCGGTCTTGGATAAATCCTCCGCCATATTCAAACATTCTTTTTTGTTCTTTAAATCGCTCTGCTAAAAAGTAAATTTGTAAATGAAAACTCCATTTAGAAAAATCTTCATAAAAGCGATCTAAATACGGGTTTGCATCTACTTTCTCAAATGAGGTTTTAAAATGAAGTGCATCCGCAAGTGCTTTGGTCATTGTAGACTTCCCTACACCAACTGTTCCTGCAATTGTAATAACTGCATTAGAGGGGATGCCATACTTCTCTCTTAAATTCATACTTATAAACTCCTTCTATGCAATGTTGCATCTACTTGATCTAATATTAGTTGTAAGTCTTGTCCGTTTTGAACAAAATCTATTTTGTCGCCGTCTAGTCTTAAAACTGGAATATGGGGATGTTTTTTTTCAAAGTGATCGATAAACATACGATAATCAGATGAAAGCTGCTGTAAATAATCTGGGCTTATCTTTTTTTCAAAATCTCTTCCACGCATATTAATACGATGAAGAAGAACGTCCAAACTGGCATCAAGATAAATAACCATATTAGGAACAGGCATATCTTTCGTTAAAATTTGATAAATAGATTCATACTTGTCATATTCTACTTCATTTAGCGAACGTTTAGCGAAAATTAGATTTTTAAAAATATGGTAATCGGCTATTACTCCTTTATCTCTCGATAAATACTTTTTCTCTATATCACTTAATTGTTTATAACGATTACATAAAAAAAACATTTCCGTTTGGAAACTCCACTCAGCAATATCATCATAAAATTTATTTAAAAAGGATTTTCATCCACAATTTCTTTTAGCAATTCAAATTGATACGTTTGTGCAATTATATTTGCTAAGGAGGTCTTTCCAACACCTATGGGACCTTCTACCGTAATAAATGGAATAGACATAATTTTACCCTCACTCTAATATTTCAAATCGTGCCCTTTATTTTAACATAGCTAGAAAATAAAAAATAGAATATAGTTGCCTTTCCAAAGAAAGACAACTATACTCTATTTTTTATTCATCCGAAACATTTCCTGTAGCAAATACCAGTTTTGCGGAAAATCAAAACCACTATGCCAATAGGCTATCCCTAATAACTTTAACTCTTTCAACAATTTAAATTTTGCTTCAATGGATCTTGCATCCTCAAACCAAACTTCATGCTCTTTTCCATCTAACCAATAATGAAAATAAGGAGCTTGTGCAACTTTATCATACTCAATAGCAGCATTTCGGTTTTTAGCTAATTGGATTGCTTGTTGCGGACTTAATGCTTTAGCAATTGGATTGCCCTGTTTATATGGTAATGTCCAGTCGTATCCATACAAATTTTGTCCCATCATAATTTTTCCAGGTTCTATTTCAGTTACTGCATATTCTAATACTTTTCGAACCGGACCAATTGGAGAGACAGCCATAGGTGGTCCTCCGCTATACCCCCATTCATATGTCATAATGACAACAAAATCGACTACTTCTCCTATTCCTTTATAATCAAACCCGCCATACCATTTACCATTTTGTTCAGCGCTAGTTTTCGGAGCAAGTGTTGCAGAAATTGCATACCCTTTTGCAAAATCCTTAAATTCTTTCAAGAAATTCACATAGTTTTCTCTGTCCTCTTTATCTATATATTCAAAGTCCACGTGAATATGTTTTGTTCCTCTTCTTTCCGCTTCGGCAACTGTTTGTGCAAATAGATTATTCCTCACTGTCTCATTTGTGAAAATAGTATGTGCTAATGTATCACTAAAAGCATAGTTCTCAATATTAACTAGTACAATAACAGTCTCTACTCGATGTGTATTGGCAACTTCGGTCAAGCCACCCCAATCCATAGAAGTTAAAGAGCCGTCCCTCTTCACTTCATAAGCAAATGGCATCATGTAAGTTAATTGATCCGCATTTTTCTCTACTTGATCAATGACACTTTGGGATGGTGCTTCGGTATACCACTCTACATATAAATTTGTCTCAATCATTGGCCGATCTGGACTAGGGGTCGATGGTAAAACAAGTGCCTGACCAACGACTAATACATCAGGGTCTGGTAGTTCATTTATAGAGGCAAGTGTAGCAGTATTTGTACCAAAACGCTTCGCGATTGCATATAAACTATCTCCTTGTTTCACTATATATATCAATCGATCACTCCTTCAACATACAATATGCAGAACATAAATGAAACATGCTACACTATGCATAAGGGGTTGATTGAAATTGGATGAATATTATATGAGCTTAGCAATTGAAGAAGCAAAAAAAGCAGCTGCTATTGGAGAAGTACCAATTGGGGCTATTGTTGTATATCAGGGTGAAGTAATTGCAAAAGCCTATAATTTAAGAGAGACTACGCAAAATGCAACAACCCATGCCGAATTATTAGCAATTCAAGAAGCATGTGCGAAAATTGAAAGCTGGCGATTAGAGAATACAACTTTATATGTAACACTCGAGCCTTGTCCTATGTGTGCAGGAGCTATTTTACAGTCTCGTATTCCACGCATTGTATATGGAGCAAGAGATGCAAAAGCAGGTTGTGTAGATTCGTTATATCGCCTTTTAAATGACAATAGATTTAATCATGTATGTGAGGTAACAGAAGGTGTTTTAGCGGAGGAATGTGGAAGCCTACTTACTCAATTCTTTCGAAATCTTAGAGCACAAAAAAAGAACCAGAAGCGATTATAGTTTCTGGTTCTTTTCTTTGTTACTTAATAACAGTTTTACCGCCCATATATGGCACTAAAACTTCTGGTACAACTACTGTTCCATCTGGTTGTTGATAGTTCTCTAAAATAGCAGCAACAGTACGTCCTAGTGCAAGTCCACTTCCATTCAAAGTGTGCACATATTCTGGTTTAGCGCCCGTCTCTCTTCTAAAGCGGATACCAGCACGACGAGCTTGGAAATCCTCGAAGTTACTGCAAGAAGAAATTTCTTTGTACTCTCCGTAACTTGGTAACCAAACTTCTAAATCATATTTTTTGGCAGCGGTAAATCCTAAATCCGCTGTACACATATGAAGTACACGGTATGGTAAACCTAATAACTGCAACACTTTTTCTGCATGGCCCGTAAGTAACTCCAACTGCTCATAAGATTCTTCTGGCTTTACAAAACGTACTAGTTCTACTTTGTTAAATTGATGTTGACGTATTAAACCTCTTGTATCGCGTCCTGCAGATCCTGCTTCTGAACGGAAACAAGCACTAAAAGCAGTAAATGCTTGAGGTAATGCTGCTCCATCTAAAATCTCATCACGGTAAAAATTCGTTACTGGAACTTCTGCAGTTGGGATTAAGAAATAATCTTCTTCGTTTATTAGAAATGCATCTTCTTCAAACTTTGGTAGCTGACCAGTACCAGTCAAACTTGTGCGATTTGCTAAATAAGGAGGAAGCATTTCTTCATAGCCGTGCTCTTCGGCATGCAAATCCATCATGAAGTTTATCAAAGCACGCTCTAGTCTTGCACCCAACCCACGATAAAAGGCAAAACGACTTCCCGTTACCTTAGCTGCACGTTCAAAATCAACTATTTTTAAATCAGTGGCAATATCCCAATGTGCTTTCGTTTCAAAATCAAATGAAGGCACTTCTCCCCATGTACGAATTTCTACATTATCATCTTCTGAATCGCCAATCGGAACACTATCATGTGGGATATTTGGAACGCGCATCATCATATGATCAAACTTTTCTTCCACTGCACGTAATTCGTCATCCAATGCTTTGATCTCATCCCCAACTTCACGCATACGAGCAATAATATCATCTGCATTTTCTTTATTACGTTTCATTTCTGAAATTTTTTGAGAGAATTCATTTCTTTCGGCCTTTAGTACTTCTGTTTTAGCAATCAGTTCTCTGCGTTTTTGATCTAATGGTTGAAATTGATCAAATTCAGAAATTTCTTCTCCACGTTTTGCTAACTTCGCTTTTACTGCTTCGTAATTTTCTCGTACAAATTTCACGTCTAACATGTAAATTCCTCCTAATTTTTAGTCAAAAACGACAAAAAAGCCCTCATCCCTTATAAAAGGGACGAGAGCATACCCGCGTTGCCACCCTGATTGACTTGACCATATGTCAAATCCGCTTGTAAAATAACGGCTTTTCAACCGGATACGACTTACTAACCATTCAGTCGCTCAACTCAAAGGATGGATTCACAAGGGTTTCTGCCAGCTTCCACCAACCGCTGACTCTCTAAAAAAAACGTGCTTGTTACTACTTCCTATCATCGTTTTTTAATCATGAAATTACTATCACTTTACTATACAGCAACTCTTTTGGCAAGCGATTCCTTTACCATTTCAGTAAAATATGCAGTAATACGATGATCGCTCGTTAACTCTGGATGAAAAGAGCATCCTAGTAAATGTCCTTGTCTAACCATCACTATTTTGTCTGCATGCATTGCAAGTATTTCTACATCTGACTCTACTTCTACAATATGGGGGGCTCTTATAAAAACAGCAGGAAAATCAGTTGCGATATCCTTCACTTCAAGGTTTGTTTCAAAACTATCTACTTGGCGACCAAAAGAATTACGCTCTACTGTAGCATTTAATACACCAATATGTGAAAAATCATACCTAACTATTTTTTGAGCAAGTAATATTAGACCTGCACAAGTACCAAACATAGGCTTTCCTGCTGTAGCAAATTCTTTAAGAGGTGTAAGCATATTATGTCGATCCATTAATTTACGCATGGTTGTACTTTCTCCACCTGGTAAAATTAAACCGTCTACAAGTTTCAAGTCATCTTTACCTTTAACGATGATTGCCTCTACTCCACAAGCTTCTATAGATCTAATATGTTCACTTACCGCACCTTGAAGTGCTAAAACTCCTATTTTAACCATCATTACCACCCTCTATCTTGCATACGCTCTTCAGCCGACAAACGGGAAATTTCAATTCCCTTCATTGGAATTCCTAAGTCTTTAGAAATCTCTACGAGCAAATTATAATCTTGATAATGTGTCGTAGCTTCCACAATAGCACGTGCAAATTTCTCAGGGTTTTCTGATTTGAAAATACCTGAACCTACAAATACACCATCTGCTCCAAGCTCCATCATTAAAGCAGCATCTGCTGGGGTTGCAACACCGCCTGCTGCAAAGTTTACAACTGGCAATTTACCATTATGCTTAATTTGTAATAATACCTCATATGGTGCTCCTAAAATTTTTGCTTCTGTCATCAGTTCATCTTCGTTCATATGAACAATTTTACGAACATGTGCATTCACTTTACGTAAATGACGAACCGCTTCTACGATATTTCCCGTTCCAGGTTCTCCTTTCGTACGAAGCATGGAAGCACCTTCCCCAATACGACGAGCTGCTTCTCCTAAATCCTTACATCCACATACGAATGGAACCGTAAATTCACTTTTACGTAAGTGATATTCTTCATCTGCAGGTGTTAATACTTCGGATTCATCAATATAATCGACACCCATCGCTTCTAAAATACGTGCTTCCGTGATATGCCCAATACGTGCCTTTGCCATTACTGGAATAGTTACCGCACCCATTACTTCTTCCATAATACGTGGATCTGCCATGCGAGCAACCCCACCTGCTGCACGAATATCTGAAGGTACACGTTCTAGTGCCATTACTGCAACAGCACCTGCTGCTTCCGCAATTTTCGCTTGCTCTGCATTGATAACATCCATAATAACGCCACCTTTTTGCATTTCAGCCATTCCACGTTTTACTCTATCTGTACCTGTTTGATTGATTGTCATATTTTTTCCCTCCAAATTGTTATAATCTTTAGTATAATAAAATATGACCATATGAAAAGTATCAGAATGTATAAAATTGAAGTGGTCAGATAGGTGATAAAATGGATTTTCTTATGTTTCAGCTTGAAACGGACTCAATAATTCCTCTATATGAACAATTATATACAGAAATAAAACAAGCAATTATTAATGGAACAATTGAAGAGGGCGTTAAACTTCCTTCGAAAAGAAAACTAGCAGAGTATTTATCGGTGAGCCAAACGACAGTTGAATTTGCATATAGTCAATTAGTTGCGGAGGGGTTTATCTCCTCCGAGCCGAGAAGAGGTTTTTACGTACAAAATTTAGCAGAATTAGCGTTGATCGAACAACGTACTTCTATCAATGTTCAAGATGAAGGTTCTAGAGATAGTTATTCGATTGATTTTTCACCTGGTAAAATTGATACTGATTCTTTTCCTTTTAGCATTTGGAGAAAATGTTCTAAAGAAGTTATTAGCGAGTCTAACAAAGACTTACTCTTACTTGGTCACCCACAAGGAGATTATACGTTAAGGCAGCAAATCTGTACTTATTTGTATCAATCTAGGGGAGTTAGATGCACTCCTGAACAAATAATTTTAGGATCAGGAACAGAACAACTCATGCCATTAATCATCCGTTTATTAGGAGAGAAAGCCGTTTTTGGTATTGAAAATCCTGGATATCCGCTAACCCATCACTTGCTTTTAGATGATCGAGAAAAAACGGTACCAATCTCGGTAGATACAGATGGAGTTATCGTTTCACAATTAGAGCACTCTAATGCGAATGTTATGTATGTAACACCTTCTCATCAATTTCCTACAGGAGCCGTTCTTTCAGCAACCCGTAGAACCCAATTGCTATCCTGGGCATACCAAGCAGAGAACCGTTACATTATAGAAGATGACTATGATAGTGAGTTTAGATATACAGGCAGACCAATACCCTCATTACAAGGTATCGATCAAAACGAACGTGTCATTTATTTAAGCACATTTTCAAAATCATTAATGCCTTCTCTTCGAATAGCTTATGCGGTATTACCGAAACAGCTTATTGTAAAGTACAAACAAAAATATTCCTATTATGCTGCCACTGTACCTCGAATGGATCAGCAAATACTCTCCAAGTTCATGGAGTCAGGCTATTTTGCAAAACATCTAAATAAAATGAGAAAAATATATAAAAGGAAATTAGAAATAATAACTAAAACCATTGCAGCATATGACCCTCTCGTTACAATTTCTGGTGAGCAAGCAGGTATGCATCTTTTATTGACCTTCGAAACTGTAAAACCGGAAAGTGAACTTATTGCATATGCAAAACAAGCAGGTATACGCGTATATGGCATACAAGAATACGTGTCTACTCCAGACAATTTATTTAATAAGCCGAAAATTGTATTAGGATTTGGTGGAATCCAAGTTGAAAAAATTGAAACTTCCATTGAACAACTAATGGAGGCCCTAAAAATAAAAAAGTTATCATCGTAAAAGATAGTTCACACGGTAGAGGAAAACTGTGCGGTAGTCATCGGCGTCTCACTCCAAGTAAACTTGTTGTATGAAAAATGGTTGCTTTCAGACTAGAACTAGTTGCTTTCGTCAGCTGTTTGGTTGCCCTTAGCCATTTATTGGATCTACAAACGCTAAATACTATTTATGGTTTTGTTTTTAGCAAGTCGTTCATATATAAAAAAGAAATTACCATTGATTTTTACTGTAGGCGGCGACTCCTGCCGGATGAGTGGGCTAATGAGACATTCCAACGACGCCCTAAGCGGAGGGAGTGGTTCATCGCACACCCGGCGGAAAGCGTCCGACCTGCAGTGAAAATCTAACGGACACTTCATCAACCACCTACTTCGCAGTATCCCTAAAAAACGATAAACTAGTTGTTCTTTAGAGAAGCCAAAAGATAAGTCAGAATTGAATAGAAAAAAAGCACTGTAGCTCGATGTTCGAGTTTACAGTGCTTTTTTATTTTTTACTTAAAATAATCCGCCAATAAAATCCGTTGTGCTTCCCCACAAATTAGCGAAGAATTTCCCGATTCCTTGGAACATTAAACTAATCCAGCTAGCTCTTTCTACTGCTTCAGTAGTCACAACGTCCACTTCTGTCGCCTGATCGAGAATATAACCGTAGTCAGTTCCTTCTGTTTTTTCTAAATGTACTTTTCCAACTACCGTGCCTTTTTTAATACCAGCTTCCAATTTATCCGCTTCTGGTGTAAACACAGGCTTGTACAAATCTTTTTCATTTGTCTTAATGACCATTGAGATTGGCTCTTTAACAGCAATGGCTACTGTATCTTCTTTTCCTTTTTCTACAGACAATGTTTTGTGTTTAGGAATTTTATACCCTGCTGGGACAATTTCTTCTTTTGAAAATTGACTAAATCCATAGTCAAATAATGCTCTTGTAGCATCAAACCGTGCTTTATAAGAACCTGCACCATTTGCATCTACAGCTTTCATAACAACGGCAATTACCCGCATTCCATTTCTTGTAGCTGTTCCAGTAAAGGAATGTCCTGCAAATTCTGTCGTACCTGTTTTTAGTCCATCTACGCCTTCATACTCATAAACTAAACCTGGCAACATCCAATTCCAGTTACTCATTTCAATTGCATCTGAAGTCCCTTCACGGAATGTTTTTTTAGGTATTTTGGTCGTTTCTAATACTTCTGGATAATCTTTCATTAACAAGTATGCCAATTTTGCTACTGACTTAGCTGGCATAATGTTTTCGTCATTCGCTCCCGTACTAGCTGGGTGCATGCCTTGTAGATCTGCATTATTCAAACCAGTGGAATTGACAAATTTATAACCAACTAAACCCATTTCTTTAGCTTTATCATTCATTAGTTTTACGAAATTTTCTTCTGTTCCAGCAATAGTTTCAGCAATTGCGATTGTTGCAGCATTAGCCGAATAGATAGCCATCGCTTCATACAATTCTCGAATCGAATAAGTACCATCTTGTCGAAGAGGAACATTACTTAAACTACGATTTTGAGAAACTTTATATGTATAATCTGTTACAGAGTATTGTTGATCCCATGTAATTTTTCCCGATTCAATCGCTTCAAATAGTAAATACTCTGTCATCATTTTCGTCATACTAGCTATGCCCAATGATGCATCTGCATTTTTTTCATACAAAATTTTACCTGTTTCTGCGTCAATTAAAATTGCAGCATCGACGTTTAAATTTAAATTATCCTCTGCTTTTGTAGCAGTCGGTATTCCACATATAACTGAAACAAGAAGCATCGGAAGTACTAGCCACTTAATCACTGATGTCATCCAAACTTTCTTCACTACTGTACCTCCACTATTAGTTTTTCTCCATGCTCATTTTAACATACTTTGTCCTATAAGCGCTTATGTAATTAAAAAAGCACCCATTCGACCTAGATTATGACGTCGGATGAGTGCAAAAGTTTCGATTTATACATAAATCTTAAGAAATAGAATAGTTTGGAGCTTCTTTCGTAATTTGCACATCGTGCGGGTGACTTTCACGAAGTCCAGCACCAGTCATACGAACAAATTGTGCATTTTCACGTAATTCTTCTAAATTTGCTGTTCCACAGTATCCCATTCCTGCACGAACACCACCTAATAATTGATGAATCGTATCAGAAAGTGGACCTTTGTATGGAAGACGGCCTTCAATACCTTCTGGAACTAGTTTTTTCGCCTCTTCTTGGAAGTAACGATCTTTTGATCCTTTTTCCATAGCAGCAATGGATCCCATTCCACGATATACCTTAAAACGTCTACCTTGGAAGATTTCTGTTTCTCCTGGACTTTCCGTTGTACCAGCAAGTAAGCTTCCTAGCATAACAACATGTCCACCAGCCGCAAGAGCTTTTACGATATCTCCAGAGTATTTAATACCTCCGTCTGCAATAATCGTTTTACCTGCTTTACGAGCTTCTGTTGCACAATCATAAACCGCAGTAATTTGAGGAACTCCAACTCCTGCAACAACTCGAGTTGTACAAATTGAACCTGGTCCAATTCCTACTTTAACTACGTCTGCACCTGCTTCAAACAATGCACGAGTTGCTTCACCAGTTGCAACATTTCCAGCAACGATATCTAAATCAGGATAGGCTTCACGAATATTTCTTACTGTATCCATAACTCCTTGAGAGTGACCGTGTGCAGTATCAATAACAATCACATCTACTTGTGCTTCTACAAGTTTTTCCACACGAAGCATTGTATCTTTTGTTACACCAACAGCTGCTCCTACTAGTAAACGCCCAAGATGGTCTTTTGCTGCATTAGGGAATTCAATCACTTTTTCAATATCCTTAATGGTGATTAACCCTTTTAACATGCCATTTTCATCAACAATCGGTAACTTTTCAATTTTATATTGCTGTAAAATTTTCTCTGCATCTTCGAGTGTAGTGCCAACTGGTGCTGTTACTAATTGTTCCTTTGTCATTACTTCATCAATCTTTAAAGAATAATCTTGTATAAAGCGTAAATCACGATTTGTAATAATGCCAACCAATGTTAAATCTTCTTCATTATTTACGATTGGAACACCAGAAATTCTATATTTCCCCATTAAATGTTCTGCGTCGTAAACTTGATGAGATGGCGTTAAGAAGAAAGGATCTGTAATAACTCCATTTTCAGAACGTTTAACTGTTTCAACTTGCTCTGCCTGTTCTTCAATGCTCATGTTCTTATGAATAATCCCTAATCCACCTTGTCGAGCCATTGCAATTGCCATTTTAGCTTCTGTTACAGTATCCATACCTGCACTTATTACCGGAATATTTAACTTAACTTTTGAAGTAAGTTGAACGGATAAATTGATATCTTTTGGTAATACCTCTGATTGAGCTGGAACTAACAAAACATCGTCAAATGTTAAACCTTCTTTTTGAAATTTAGACTCCCACATTTCTAATTTCCTCCTTCTATAACTGAATATTATTACAAGGTTATCAGCGTGCACGTCTAGTGTCAAGAACCCTTAAATTAAACATTAATTCGGATTTTTCTATTAAGTTATTTTTAAAATATCTCTTTCCATTTTTAGGGGAGGTGTTTGTGGAGCATATCTCCCTACTACATTTCCTTCTTTATCAATTAGAAATTTTGTAAAATTCCACTTTATACCATTAGATAAAAATCCTTTTTGTTCTGCTATAAGGTATTCAAATAATGGATGAATATCGTTTCCTTTAACATCTACTTTTGCGAACATTGGAAAAGTAACTCCATGATTAAGTTGACAATACTCCAGCGTTCTACCAATATCCTCAAACTCCTGGTTGTTAAATTGATTGCAAGGAAATCCTAGTATCTCTAATCCTTTATCATGATATTTTTCATATAACGTCTGAAGTTCAGTGAACTGTGGTGTAAATCCACAATGACTTGCCGTATTTACGATTATTAATGGTCTACCCTTGAACTTGCTTAAAGGCACATCTTCCCCTTTTATATTCTTCACCGTAAATTCATATACTGTTGTCATTTTTTACACTCCCTCATTAGTCTTATCTATACAATATTTCTTTATGCATTCTTACACAAGACATTTGGATATAAAACTAGTTAAAATAAAAAAGCCGCTACCGATAACTCGGTAACGACTTTTTATATT
>NZ_JAPNOZ010000004.1:2013-5498 GCF_029955155.1 Psychrobacillus sp. NEAU-3TGS
TTCGTGATCATGATGTGTAACACTTTTTAACTTTTAGGTTAAGTTAATAAGGGCGCACGGTGAATGCCTTGGCACTAGGAGCCGAAGAAGGACGGCACTAACACCGATATGCTTCGGGGAGCTGTAAGTGAGCTTTGATCCGGAGATTTCCGAATGGGGGAACCCACTGTTCGTAATGGAGCAGTACATTTGCGTGAATACATAGCGCATCTGTGGCATACCCAGGGAACTGAAACATCTAAGTACCTGGAGGAAGAGAAAGAAAAATCGATTCCCTGAGTAGCGGCGAGCGAAACGGGAAAAGCCCAAACCAAGAGGCTTGCCTCTTGGGGTTGTAGGACACTCTACATAGAGTTACAAAGGAATGAGCTAGACGAAGCGATCTGGAAAGGTCCGCAGGATAGGGTAAAAGCCCCGTAGTCCAAAGTTCATTCTCTCTTGAGTGTATCCTGAGTACGGCGGAACACGTGAAATTCCGTCGGAATCCGGGAGGACCATCTCCCAAGGCTAAATACTCCCTAGTGACCGATAGTGAACCAGTACCGTGAGGGAAAGGTGAAAAGCACCCCGGAAGGGGAGTGAAATAGACCCTGAAACCGTGTGCCTACAAGTAGTCAGAGCCCGTTAATGGGTGATGGCGTGCCTTTTGTAGAATGAACCGGCGAGTTACGATTACATGCAAGGTTAAGCTGAGAAAGCGGAGCCGCAGCGAAAGCGAGTCTGAATAGGGCGAATGAGTATGTGGTCGTAGACCCGAAACCAGGTGATCTACCCATGTCCAGGATGAAGGTAAGGTAACACTTACTGGAGGTCCGAACCCACGTACGTTGAAAAGTGCGGGGATGAGGTGTGGGTAGCGGAGAAATTCCAATCGAACCTGGAGATAGCTGGTTCTCTCCGAAATAGCTTTAGGGCTAGCCTCAAACGTTAGAATCTTGGAGGTAGAGCACTGTTTGGACTAGGGGCCCATCCCGGGTTACCGAATTCAGACAAACTCCGAATGCCAATGATTTATGTTTGGGAGTCAGACTGCGAGTGATAAGATCCGTAGTCAAGAGGGAAACAGCCCAGACCACCAGCTAAGGTCCCCAAGTATTTGTTAAGTGGAAAAGGATGTGGCGTTGCTTAGACAACCAGGATGTTGGCTTAGAAGCAGCCATCATTTAAAGAGTGCGTAATAGCTCACTGGTCGAGTGACGCTGCGCCGAAAATGTATCGGGGCTAAACAAATCACCGAAGCTGTGGATTGATACCGTTGGTATCAGTGGTAGGAGAGCGTTCTAAGGGCGTTGAAGTCAGACCGGAAGGACTGGTGGAGCGCTTAGAAGTGAGAATGCCGGTATGAGTAGCGAAAGACGGGTGAGAATCCCGTCCACCGTATGACTAAGGTTTCCTGAGGAAGGCTCGTCCGCTCAGGGTTAGTCGGGACCTAAGCCGAGGCCGATAGGCGTAGGCGATGGACAACAGGTTGATATTCCTGTACCACCAAACCACCGTTTGAGTAATGGGGGGACGCAGGAGGATAGGGTAAGCGTGCTGTTGGTTATGCACGTCCAAGCAGTGAGGCGTGAATGTAGGAAAATCCGCATTCTATAACGTTGAGCTGTGATGGCGAGCTCGTATGAGCGAAGTTCCTGATTTCACACTGCCAAGAAAAGCCTCTAGCGAGGTGATAGGTGCCCGTACCGCAAACCGACACAGGTAGTCGAGGAGAGAATCCTAAGGTGAGCGAGAGAACTCTCGTTAAGGAACTCGGCAAAATGACCCCGTAACTTCGGGAGAAGGGGTGCTCTTTGAGGTGCATAGCCTCGAAGAGCCGCAGTGAATAGGCCCAGGCGACTGTTTAGCAAAAACACAGGTCTCTGCAAAACCGTAAGGTGAAGTATAGGGGCTGACGCCTGCCCGGTGCTGGAAGGTTAAGAGGAGTGCTTAGCGCAAGCGAAGGTGCGAATTGAAGCCCCAGTAAACGGCGGCCGTAACTATAACGGTCCTAAGGTAGCGAAATTCCTTGTCGGGTAAGTTCCGACCCGCACGAAAGGCGTAACGATCTGGGCACTGTCTCAACGAGAGACTCGGTGAAATTATAGTACCTGTGAAGATGCAGGTTACCCGCGACAGGACGGAAAGACCCCGTGGAGCTTTACTATAGCTTGATATTGAATTTTGGTGCAACTTGTACAGGATAGGCAGGAGCCTTAGAGCCCGGAGCGCCAGCTTCGGAGGAGGCGTCGGTGGGATACTGCCCTGGTTGTATTGAAATTCTAACCCATACCCGTAACCCGGGTAGGAGACAGTGTCAGGCGGGTAGTTTGACTGGGGCGGTCGCCTCCTAAAGTGTAACGGAGGCGCCCAAAGGTTCCCTCAGAATGGTTGGAAATCATTCGAAGAGTGTAAAGGCAGAAGGGAGCTTGACTGCGAGACCTACAAGTCGAGCAGGGTCGAAAGACGGGCTTAGTGATCCGGTGGTTCCGCATGGAAGGGCCATCGCTCAACGGATAAAAGCTACCCCGGGGATAACAGGCTTATCTCCCCCAAGAGTCCACATCGACGGGGAGGTTTGGCACCTCGATGTCGGCTCATCGCATCCTGGGGCTGTAGTCGGTCCCAAGGGTTGGGCTGTTCGCCCATTAAAGCGGTACGCGAGCTGGGTTCAGAACGTCGTGAGACAGTTCGGTCCCTATCCGTCGTGGGCGTAGGAAATTTGAGAGGAGCTGTCCTTAGTACGAGAGGACCGGGATGGACACACCGCTGGTGTACCAGTTGTTCTGCCAAGAGCATCGCTGGGTAGCTATGTGTGGACGGGATAAGTGCTGAAAGCATCTAAGCACGAAGCCCCCCTCAAGATGAGATTTCCCATTACGCAAGTAAGTAAGATCCCTCAAAGACGATGAGGTAGATAGGTTCGGGGTGGAAGCGTGGCGACACGTGCAGCTGACGAATACTAATCGATCGAGGACTTAACCAAATGTATATTATTGTAGAGATGTCGTTTATCCAGTTTTGAGTACATAGTACAACTTGATTTAATACCCAGGAGGATTAGCTCAGCTGGGAGAGCATCTGCCTTACAAGCAGAGGGTCGGCGGTTCGAGCCCGTCATCCTCCACCATATATATTCTTCGCCGGAGTAGCTCAACTGGTAGAGCAACTGACTTGTAATCAGTAGGTTGAGGGTTCAAGTCCTTTCTCCGGCACCATTGTACGAGCCATTAGCTCAGTTGGTAGAGCATCTGACTTTTAATCAGAGGGTCGTAGGTTCGAATCCTACATGGCTCACCATTTTTTAAAAATATCCATGCGGGTGTGGCGGAACTGGCAGACGCACTAGACTTAGGATCTAGCGCCGCAAGGCGTGGGGGTTCGACTCCCTTCACCCGCACCATTTAATTTTATAACCGAGCGGAAGTAGTTCAGTGGTAGAACACCACCTTGCCAAGGTGGGGGTCGCGAGTTCGAACCTCGTCTTCCGCTCCAAAGATTCATCA
>NZ_JAPNOZ010000004.1:5598-290984 GCF_029955155.1 Psychrobacillus sp. NEAU-3TGS
GCTTTTTTGATGCTTAAAAAATTATAAAATCTATTAAATGTGGATAACTTCATATAAGGGCTTCTTTGTACATACTCCAGTGTCTTACACCTAATTTTTTTTGTGAACTTAATGTAAAATAGAAGAAATTTCGAGGGAGGTGTTTCCAAGTGAAGAAAGCATATAAATGTCGTATCTATCCAAATCAAACGCAACAACAGTTGTTGGCCAAAAACTTCGGTTGTGTGCGTTTTGCGTTTAATCAACTACTCGATGCGGTCCAAATTGCTTTACTGGAAAAATCCTTCGAAGGTGGATATGGTCAAGTCTATCACCACATTAAACGAGCTGTACCCCTTCTTAAAGGATTAAAGGATTAAAGGAAGTAGACAGTACTGCGTTACAATCCGTTGGAGAACAGCTAGACGATGCCTACCAACGCTGGTTTTCCAAACAAAATGGAAAACCACGTTTCAAAAAGAAAACAACGCGCCAGCTATACCACTAAAAAGGTGAATGGCATTACTATGTCAGCCTGTTTGTGAAGAGGACATTCAACCACTGGCGAAGATAGGGCAATCGATTGGTATCGATGTAGGGCTGACGGAAATCGCTACCCTCAGCGACGCACGTTCATCTCCTCCTTGAAAGAGATGTGGCCATTACGAACACCAATTAGACAAGGCACAGCGCATCCTATCGCGTCGAATTGAACGCGCCAAACGAGAAGCCCAAAATGTCACCTATAACAAAGGTAGCATTCTAGAAATTGTGTTCATCTATGCGAAGTTATGCTCTAAGCTTAAAACTTGATAAAACTCAAATGGATTGGCCTAATCCCCACCAAATTCTAACTAGTCTTCTGTGTAATGAGTTTTTGTGCAAAGAAAGCATCCGGACCTCAATTTGTTGCTTTGAAAGCAGTTTACCATGATTTAGCTATTAATTGATTTTCTCTACCAAAGGGGATTAAACGCAAATAATACAATATGATATATTTTAAAAAAAATGTAGAATTATACTTGAAATATAATTAATTATTGTTATAATTATATTTGTACTTTAAATAGATGCATTGTTCCGAAGTAGCTCAGTGGTAGAGCAATCGGCTGTTAACCGATCGGTCGTAGGTTCGAGTCCTACCTTCGGAGCCATTTTTTTGTCTGTGCTTCCATAGCTCAGCAGGTAGAGTGCTTCCATGGTAAGGAAGAGGTCAGCGGTTCGAACCCGCTTGGAAGCTTACATTTTGAATAGTAAATGTAAAAAAGCCTAGATAACTACTTGCCTAAGAGAAACAAATATGTTATTATAGTTCTTGTCCGATTCTAGTAGAAGTATAAGACGAGTCGTGATTTTATAACCCAGGAGGATTAGCTCAGCTGGGAGAGCATCTGCCTTACAAGCAGAGGGTCGGCGGTTCGAGCCCGTCATCCTCCACCATTTATTTTCATACTTAGCTTTGGAGGGGTAGCGAAGTGGCTAAACGCGGCGGACTGTAAATCCGCTCCTTAGGGTTCGGCGGTTCGAATCCGTCCCCCTCCACCAGTTTATTGGGGTATAGCCAAGCGGTAAGGCAACGGATTTTGATTCCGTCATGCCCTGGTTCGAATCCAGGTACCCCAGCCACAAACATTTAACTTTTATTTAACGGGGCCTTAGCTCAGCTGGGAGAGCGCCTGCCTTGCACGCAGGAGGTCAGCGGTTCGATCCCGCTAGGCTCCATATTTATATATGACAAATTAAACCTTCCGTCTTTAGGAAGGTTTTTTATTTTGCTAAAAAAACAAAGCATAACGTAATCAACACTCCAAAACCCCTGACTCCCCTATATACAAACTTAACTTATTATTTTCATAGTTTCTGAGATAAAATCCTTTTAATGCATCCATCTTTCTATTATGATGATATAAAAAAGTGAGGTGTTTAGCTTGGCTGAAACAATCGTATATGGAGACGTGACATTACGACCATTGAAAGAAAGTGACATTCCGTTTTTATGGGAGTTGTATGATCCCAAAATATTTGAATTTATGTTGAATAAAATAGAAGATAGGGAACAACTCAGTAATTGGTTGCAAGTAGGAATTGATCAAATGAATATTGAACAAACTGCACTTTCATTTGTAGTAGAAAATACCGATACCCATAAAATAATGGGGACGACCCGTATATATGGAATGGATCATACGAATCATGCTTGTGAGATAGGATCTACTTTTTATGGAAAACAGTTTCAGCGAACGCATGTGAATACAACAGCTAAATACTTGCTTTTAAAACATTGCTTTGAACAGTTAGGGATGATTCGCGTCCAATTTAAAACGGATGAGTTGAATGTGACTTCCCAGCGCGCGATTGAACGAATAGGTGGTATAAAAGAAGGGGTTCTTCGCAATGAAAGAATTCGTTCAAATGGCACGGTGAGAAATGCCATTGTTTACTCAATCATTGAAAGTGAATGGACGGAAGTGAAAAATCATCTAGTTCAGTTAATGAATAAATATTCATAAAAATGCTGAGTTGAGCCATTTCCCCTTTAAGATTTACAATAGGTGTAGGAATAGAAGGGGGTATTAAATCATGAACAAGTTAGATATCTCAATAATTGGTGTACCAATGGATCTTGGTCAAAATAGACGGGGAGTCGATATGGGACCAAGTGCTATCCGCTATGCCGGCGTGGTAGAACGCCTACAAGCACTTGGCCACACCGTTAAAGATGAGGGAGATATTGCGATTAGCCATACTCGTAAAGAACAATCTCCAAATACACATTTGCGTAATCTGGAAGATGTGATGGAGGGAAATACAAAGCTAGCAAACAAAGTACATGAGGTGCTATTGGAAGGAAGATATCCTTTAGTGCTTGGTGGTGACCATAGTATAGCAATCGGAACACTAGCAGGGCTTGCAGATCGCTATGAAAACTTAGGCGTTATTTGGTACGATGCGCATGCTGACTTAAATACAGCTGAAACTTCTCCTTCTGGGAATATACATGGAATGCCACTTGCAGTGAGTATTGGCTTAGGTCATGAAGACTTAGTGAATATACGCGCTTACGCTCCAAAGATTAAACCAGAAAACGTAGTTATTATTGGTGCTCGCTCTGTAGATCCAGGCGAACGTGAATTAATAAAAGAAAAGGGCATTAAAGTATTTTCCATGCATGAAATCGATAAGCATGGAATGACAGAAGTAATGAATCAAACAATTGCCTATTTTCAGGAACGTAATGTAGATGGTGTCCATTTATCACTCGATTTAGATGGTTTAGACCCGCTTTATACACCTGGGGTTGGTACACCTGTACCTGGTGGTATTAGTTATCGTGAAAGCCATTTAGCCATGGAGATGCTCTATTCTTCCAATTTGATTACGTCAGCTGAATTTGTGGAAGTAAATCCTATACTGGATGAAAAAAACAAGACGGCGGATGTTGCAGTTGGATTAATGGGGTCACTATTTGGGGAAAGTCTCATATAATAAAAGAGGAAAGCGGGCAAATAGTCTGCTTTTCTTTTTTTATTATCAACACAATGCATGGAATATTTGGTAAAATAAATAATATAGAAAAAAATGAAACCTGTTGCTACCTTAATACGTATAGGTAAGACAGCCGCATGAGGCGGAGGGGAAAATCACGATGGATGCGTTAATAAATAAACGAATAAAACAAGTGTTAAAAGGCGATAAAGACGCATTCGCGGAGATTGTCGACCTGTATCAGCATAGGCTATTTCAAGTATGTTTTCGGATGTTAGGAAACCGTCATGAAGCCGAGGATATTGCACAAGAAGCATTTGTGCGAGCCTTTATCAACATACACACGTATGATCAAAAAAGAAAGTTCTCTACTTGGCTATACCGTATTGCGACGAATTTATGTATCGATCGTATACGAAAAAAGAAGCCGGATTTTTATTTAGATGCAGAAGTAAAGGGTACTGAAGGGCTCGATATGTATTCTCAAATCGCAGCAGCAGATGAACTGCCAGAAGAAGAAATAATGAAACTTGAGCTGCAAGACCGGATACAATATGAAATTAGTCGTCTTCCGGATAAATATCGATCGGCCATTGTATTAAAGTATATGGAAGAATTATCTTTACAAGAGATTAGTGAGATATTAGAATTACCACTTGGAACAGTAAAAACGAGAATTCATAGAGGCAGAGAGTTTCTTAGAAAACAGTTAAGCAGGCAACCCAATTTTTTATAGGAGGGAATCACGATGAATGCATGTCCAGAGCGAATTGTTCACTTAATGCATGAATATTTAGATGGTGAAATAAGCCGTGAACATGAGCTTGAACTTAAATCTCATTTGCAGTCATGCGTGGATTGTCAGGCTCATATGCACGAGTTAAGCGATGTGGTCGCATTTGTAAAAGGAGCAGCTCATGTAGAGGCCCCAACTAATTTTAGTCAAAATGTAATGGCAAGACTTCCAAAAGAAAAATCACATGCTGGTGTTAGTAGATGGTTGCGGCATCATCCGATTCTCACTGCAGCAGCATTATTCTTTTTATTTATGAGTAGTGCATTATTTAGTAATTTCCATGAAGAGCAGCAATTCTCTTTTACCAAACAAGAAAATGTCGTGGTAGAAGGAGAAACGGTTATAATCCCCGAAGGACAAGTTGTAAAAGGCAATCTAGTCGTTCGAAATGGGGATGTTCGAATCGATGGTGAATTGGACGGGAATCTAACCGTCATAAACGGTTCGAAATACATGGCTTCTACAGCAGTAATAACGGGTAAGACAGAAGAGATTAATGAAGTATTTGACTGGCTTTGGTTTCACATAAAAGATGGGGCGAAAGAAGTCGTGTCGTTTTTTGAAAAAGAGGAAACAAAATAATGGGAAGTCTATCCAGTGAAGTGGATAGACTTTTTTCGCCCTAAAATGTAGAGAACTGGGCAACTATGTTATACTTACATGGTATGGATTTGTGATGAAAAGTGGGGGATGCCACATGTCGTTTATGGAGCAGTTTACCAGTTTTATGCCAGTAAACGTAATTGTAAACATTTTAGATGTTTTAGTTGTATGGTTTGTTATATACAAATTAATAACCTTGATAAAAGGAACGAAAGCTGTTCAATTATTAAAAGGAATATTTGTTATTATCGCAGCTCGAGTAGTAACGGACTTTTTAGGTATGGATACACTAGGTTGGTTGCTTGAAAATGTAATTAGTATTGGTTTTTTTGCAATTATTGTGATCTTCCAACCTGAAATAAGAAGAGCGCTCGAACAAATAGGTAGGGGTAAGCTCTTCGCAAGAAGCTCATCCATGCAAGAAGAAGAAGAGAAAAATCGTTTAATAGAGGCGATGACCAAATCTGTAAGCTATATGGCAAAACGTCGAATTGGTGCATTAATATCTATTGAAAGAGAAACAGGTTTAAATGAATACATTGAAACGGGAATTCAGTTGAATGCGCATCTTACTTCGGAGCTTATGATTAATATCTTTATACCAAATACACCTTTACATGATGGTGCGGTTATTGTACAAAAGAATAGTATTGTCTCCGCCGCTTGTTATTTGCCATTATCTGAAAGTCCTTTCATCTCCAAAGAGCTTGGAACACGGCACCGTGCGGCAATTGGTTTAAGTGAAGTAACGGATGCGATAACCATTGTTGTATCAGAAGAAACCGGTGCGGTAAGTTTAACATCTAACGGAGATCTCCATCGAAATTTATCCATGGAAGAGTTTGAAACTCACTTGAAACGCCTTTGGTTTGGACCAACAGAGGAACAGGTAGCTTCTTCTAAATGGTTGTGGAGGGGGAAACAGAATGGATAAAATGATGGGCAATCCATGGTTTTTACGAATAATTGCATTGGTACTTGCCATTCTATTATTCGTTTCTGTGAAATCGGATATGGAAAAGAATAATATGAATACAACTAGCACGTCAGTGGAAGTTCTTCGAGATGTGCCTGTAGAAGTATATTATGACGATGAAAATTCAGTTGTAACAGGAGTGCCAGAAACTGTTACGGTGAATATAGAAGGTCCATCGCAACAGGTTTTTTCCACGAAAGTGATGAAGGACTATAAAGTATTTATTGATTTACGAAATGTAACGTTTGGGGAACATAGAGTAGAATTTTCAACCGAAAACTTTTCAGATAAATTGAAAGTGCGTATCGAGCCTGTAAATGTGAATGTGGTGATTGAGGAACGAGTTTCTCAAGAATTTAATGTGGATTTAGATATGAATGAAAGCTTGTTAGCCGAAAACTATATCGTCAAATCCTATGATATGGAACCGAAAAAAGTAGTTGTTACAGGAGCAAAAAGTATTATCGATAGCATAGGCTATGTAAAAGCTACTATCGTTAGAGACCAGGGAATTAACAAATCGTTTGAACAAGAAGCGAGCATACGGGTACTAGACGCTGATTTAAATAAATTGGATGTAACCGTTGAACCGAAAACGACACAAGTAAAAGTAAATGTCGAAGAATACAGTAAAGAAGTCCCTGTGGTTCTAGTCCCTAAAGGAGTACCTAAAGAAGGGGTAAAGATTAATAAATTGTCAACTGATGTAAAAAATATTAGACTATACGGCCCTCGAACAGTATTAGATAAAATGGGGCAGTTACAAGTTGATGTAGACGTGAGTAAACTAGAGGATACGAGTAGCTTTGATTTGAAGTTAGCAATTCCAGATGGTGTGACTAGATTGTCTCTCGACAAGATTAAAATAACAGCAGATGTCACACCAGCTCCACCAGTTGAGGAAGAAGAGCAAGAGGAAACTGTTTCAACAGTGGAAGAGAAAGCATTTGAAAAAGTTACGATTGCAGTGAAGGGACTACCGGAGCAGCTAGTTAGTAATTTTGAAACACCTACGGATGGAATCGTTTCTGTCGTAGCAAAAGGAACACCCGAGGCTTTGGAAAATATTCAACTAAACAATGTTTCCGTTTACGTAAATGCCGAGAATGCCCAAGTTGGGGAAGTAACCCTTCCAATTCAAATAGAAGGCCCATCTAATATAGAATGGGGAACGTCTGAATCTGAGGCAAAAATAACAATAAAAGAAGCTTAATGCGTAGGACAACAGGTTTTTAAGGAGAGAAGAAGAAATGGGAAAATATTTTGGTACAGATGGTGTTCGAGGAGTAGCGAATTCAGAATTAACACCAGAGCTAGCTTTTAAACTAGGTCGTGTTGGAGGATATATATTAACGAAGGAAGCGAAGGAACGAGCGAAGGTATTAATCGGTCGTGATACTAGGATTTCTGGTCACATGCTAGAAGGCGCACTAGTTGCTGGACTTCTCTCGGTTGGTGTGGAAGTAATGCGTTTAGGAGTCATTAGTACACCTGGTGTAGCTTTTTTAACGAGAGTTATGAGTGCCAATGCAGGAGTAATGATTTCTGCTTCACATAATCCTGTGGCAGACAACGGGATCAAGTTCTTTGGACCAGATGGCTTCAAGCTTTCAGATGAACAAGAAGAAGAGATTGAGCAGCTACTTGATGCAGCAGTAGATGAAATTCCTCGTCCTACTGGAGCAGGAGTTGGTTCTGTATCAGATTATTTTGAAGGCGGACAAAAATATATTCAATACTTGAAACAAACAATAGATGAAGAGTTTGTAGGTGTTCATGTTGCATTAGACTGTGCAAATGGAGCAACTTCTTCTCTTGGAACTCATGTATTTGCGGATTTAGATGCAGATTTATCGACGATGGGTGTATCTCCAAATGGATTGAATATTAATGAAGGCGTAGGTTCTACGCATCCAGAAGAATTAGCTAAGTTTGTCTTAGAAAAAGGAGCAGACGTTGGTCTTGCTTTTGATGGAGACGGGGACCGATTAATCGCTGTGGATGAAAAAGGACAAATCGTAGATGGCGACCAAATCATGTATATATGTGCAAGATATTTAAATGCACAGGGGCGCCTAAACAAAAGTACGGTTGTTTCCACAGTGATGAGTAATATGGGCTTCTATAAAGCATTAGAAACGCATGATATGACAAGTGTGAAAACAGCAGTTGGAGATCGCTATGTAGTTGAAGAAATGAAAAAGAATGGCTACAACCTTGGCGGGGAGCAGTCAGGACATATTGTCTTCCTAGATTACAACACAACAGGTGATGGATTATTAACTGGACTACAACTAGTCAATATTATGAAAGTGACTGGGAAAAAACTTTCAGAGCTCGCATCTGAAATGACAATATTTCCTCAAAAGCTTGTAAATGTACGCGTAACAGACAAGCACGCAGTGACAGAAAATGCGAAAGTAGCAGCTATCATTCAGACAGTAGAAGCAGAAATGGCTGGCAATGGTCGCGTATTAGTCCGACCATCAGGCACAGAACCGCTTGTACGCGTTATGGTAGAAGCAGAAACAGAAGCAGACTGCGAAAACTATGTAAACCGAATCGTGACTGTCGTAAAAGAAGAGATGGGCTTAGCCGAATAAAAATGAATGATACAAAAATCCAGCCCTGTGCTGGATTTTTTTGTTCTAAAAATAAGTGAGAAGGGCTTGGTGTTGCTCCCTTCATACTAAGGGGGCAACCATTTTACGTCTTTTATAAAGCATAAAAGTCGTTTTAACAAAACTATTGATTACATGTTTACTATGATTTATTAGTGGAATAATAAGAGAGAACAAGCAGATAAGGAGTGAGGAAATGGCTAAAGTAGCAACATTAATCACAAATATGTTTGAAGACGTCGAGTACACCAGCCCAGCGCAAGCTTTGAACGATGCAGGACATGAGGTATTTACAATTGAGAAAGAAGCAGGAAATGAAGTAACAGGTAAACAAGGTGAAGCCAATCTTAAGGTAGACTATGGAATAGATGACGTAAAACCGGAAGATTTTGATGCATTATTTATTCCGGGTGGCTTTTCACCAGATATTTTACGAGCGGACGATCGTTTTGTAGCTTTTGCAAAAGCTTTTATGGATGCAAAGAAACCAGTATTTGCAATATGTCATGGACCGCAGCTTCTAATTACTGCAAAAACATTAGAAGGACGAGACGCTACTGGATACAAGTCGATTAAAGTCGACCTAGAAAACGCCGGAGCAACTTATCACGATGAGGAAGTATTCGTTTGTGGCAATCAACTTGTCACAAGTAGAACCCCAGATGATCTGCCAGCGTTTAATAGAGAAATTGTCAAATTGCTGGAGAAATAAATGATTAATGAAAAATGGAGCACCTTCAATCGAAGGTGTTCTTTTTTATTTTGTAAAGTTAATGGAATATTTTTATAATTTTCTGTTATTCTATAACAGAGACGAAATAAATACATAGAGGGGAAATGATTGTGGACTATTTATACCACCCGTTTTCTGCTAAACGACATACTGTTTTTGCAAAAAAGGGAATGATTGCAACATCTCAACCATTGGCAGCACAAGCAGGTTTAGACATATTAAAGCAAGGAGGAAATGCGATTGATGCTGCAATTGCAACAGCTGCAGCACTTACCGTTGTAGAACCCACTTCTAATGGTATTGGAGGAGATGCGTTCGCTTTAGTTTGGACAAAAGACAAGCTACATGGTTTGAATGCTTCAGGTCCCGCACCACAGTCTATTTCTATACAAAAACTCAAAGAACAAGGATATGAGAAAATGCCTATGTATGGCGTCATACCGGTTACAGTACCTGGTGTTCCTGCTGCGTGGGCTCAACTGTCAAAACGCTTTGGCAAACTCTCGCTTAAAGAAGTACTCCTACCAGCCATTCGATATGCAGAAGAAGGCTATCCGTTAACACCAATTCTAGGGAAGTATTGGAAATTGGCATATAATAGATTTAAAGATTCCCTTACTACGGAAGAATTTACTGCATGGTTTGAAACTTTTGCACCGAATGGTAGCGTACCTGAAATAGGGGAAATGTGGTCTTCACCAGGTCATGCCAAAACACTTCTAGCCATTGGAGAAACGAACGCTCGCGACTTTTATGAAGGGAAAATAGCAGATCAAATAGATGCTTATATGAAAAGGCACGGCGGATATCTATCAAAAGATGATTTATCTTCATATAATGTAGAATGGGTAGAGCCTATCTCTGTAAATTATCGAGGTTATGACGTTTGGGAAATTCCACCAAATGGTCAAGGGATGATAGCCTTAATGGCGCTTAATATATACAAAAGTTTAAATATGCCGATTTGGCAAAATGCAGATACATTCCACTATCAAATGGAAGCGATGAAATTAGCATTTACAGATGGCAAAGCATTCATCACAGAGCAAAATGCCATGCCTATAAGCGTAGAACATTTATTATCAGATGAATATGCTAAATCTCGGGGTGTAACTATTCGAGCAGAAGCAAGTAACCCAGAACCATATGAATTGCCAAAAGGTGGAACGGTTTATTTAGCGACAGCTGATGAAGAAGGAAATATGGTTTCTTACATTCAAAGTAATTACATGGGGTTTGGTTCCGGTATTGTCATTCCGAATACAGGAATCGCCTTGCAAAATAGGGGACGTGATTTCTCATTGGATGAAGAACACCCAAATGCTTTGCAACCTGGTAAAAGAACATTCCATACGATTATTCCAGGATTTTTAACGAAGGATGGTAAAGCAGTCGGTCCATTTGGTGTGATGGGTGGATATATGCAGCCACAAGGACATTTCCAAGTGGTGACGAATACGATTGATTACTTATTGAGCCCACAAGCAACGTTAGACATGCCACGTTGGCAATGGGTGAAAGGAAAAACAATTCATGTAGAGCCTGAGTTTCCAAATTATCTTGTGCAAAGCTTAATAAGAAAAGGTCATGATATTCAAATGACAACGGATGGAGGTAGCTTTGGTCGTGGTCAGATTATTTGGAGAAACCCGGAGACAGGCGTTCTACAAGGCGGTACAGAATCTAGGACAGATGGAGCAATAGCAGTTTGGTAAGAGCCTCAATTGGAGGCTTTTTTTCAATTATTCTATTAACCTTTGTTCCATAAAATTGACGTGCATATAATGAGCGTATATAATGAAAAAGTTACTTTTAATGTAAATTCAAAAGTGACCGCGTAGAAATGGAGGAAAGATAAACGCGTTAAAATGAGGAAAACAATTATAGCGCCAGAGCTGAAGAAATTGATCGATATATCTTCAGCAGACGAGGTGGAGGTTATCGAAAATTCGGCGGATGCCTCCCGACCGTATTTGCCCGGTTGTTATTCTTTTTCAGAAACCATACGAGTGATTGTATGACAGAGGGGAAAAGAAGGCATTCTTAGCATAATGAGCATCTCAGGTAAAAAGAGAGGCTTGTTTTGACATGAATGTAAACGGAGGAATATGAATATGTGTGGGATTGTAGGATATATTGGAGAAGCAGATGTAAAGGAAATATTATTAAAAGGGTTAGAGAAATTGGAGTACCGTGGTTACGATTCAGCGGGAATTGCTGTACTTAATGACGAAGGCGTAGTTGTCTTTAAAGAAAAAGGACGAATTGCAGACTTACGTGATGTGGTAGATGAAGAAGTAGATGCAAAACTTGGAATTGGGCATACTCGTTGGGCAACGCATGGTGTCCCAAACCAACTAAACGCACACCCTCATCAAAGCACAACACAACGATTTACACTTGTGCACAACGGTGTTATTGAAAATTATCACCTTATGAAAAAAGCTTATTTATCTAATGTAGAAATGGCTTCTGATACAGACACAGAAGTAATTGTACAGTTAATTGAAAAGTTTTCACAAGATGGATTATCCACCATTGATGCACTAAGAAAAACATTACATCTTATCCATGGATCATATGCACTTGCACTACTTGATAAAGAAGATCCAAATACTATTTATGTTGCGAAAAACAAATCGCCGCTTCTTGTAGGTCTTGGTGAAGGCTTTAATGTAGTAGCGTCTGATGCAATGGCTATGCTACAAGTGACGGAGCAGTATGTAGAGCTTCACGATCAAGAAATTGTTATCGTGCATAAGGATTCAGTTGAAATTCAAAAATTGGATGGCTCTATTGTAGAACGTCCAGCATATAAAGCAGAGCTAGATATGAGCGATATCGAAAAAGGAACATATCCTCACTATATGTTAAAAGAAATGGACGAACAGCCTGCGGTTATTCGTAAAATCATCCAAGCTTATCAAAATGAGCAAGATGAGCTAACAATTGACGCAAATATCTTGGATGCACTGCACCATGCAGATCGTCTCTATATTATTGCTGCGGGAACTAGTTATCATGCAGGTCTTATCGGCAAGCAATACTTTGAGAAAATTGCAGGTATACCTGTAGAAGTGCATATTTCTAGCGAATTTGGCTACAATATGCCACTACTTTCTGCCAAACCGCTATTTTTATTTATCACGCAATCAGGTGAAACAGCAGATAGCAGACAAGTGTTAGTGAAGATAAAAGAGCAAGGGTACCCAACGATTACGATGACAAACGTGCCAGGGTCCACACTTTCTCGCGAAGCAGATCATACGCTTTTACTTCATGCTGGTCCTGAAATTGCAGTGGCATCTACGAAAGCATACGTTGCGCAAGTAGCAGTATTAATGGTAACAGCTTCCGCATATGCGCAAGCTCAAGGCAAAACACTAGACTTTGATGTTGTCAAAGAACTTGGTATTGCAGCAAATGCTGTGCAAACAATTGTTGATTCCAAAGAAGAAATGGAAGAAATAGCGACAGAGTTTTTAGCAACAACTAGAAATGCATTCTTTATCGGACGAAACGTTGACTTCTATGTAAGTTTAGAAGGCGCATTAAAACTAAAAGAAATTTCCTATATTCAAGCAGAAGGCTTTGCAGGCGGAGAACTAAAACACGGTACTATCGCACTTATTGAAGATGGTACCCCAATATTCGCCCTTGCAACGCAACAAGCTGTAAGCCTCAATATTCGTGGTAATGTAAAAGAAGTAGTGGCACGAGGAGCAAACCCATGCATTATTGCAATGGAGGGCTTGGAGGAAGAAGGAGATCGTTTCGTGCTTCCAAAAGTACACGAGCTATTCTCTCCACTTGTGGCTGTTGTGCCATTACAGCTGATTAGTTATTATGCAGCATTGCATAGAGAATGTGATGTGGATAAACCACGGAACTTGGCTAAGTCTGTTACAGTGGAATAGTAATGAATGAATTGATTTTTGTATGTGTTCACGTACAACTGAGTCATACCCTGTACAACTAAGTCGTAACTCAAACAACTTAAATGTACCCCAAACAACTAAATCGTACCCTAAAACAATTTAGTTATGAATGGAAACTGGTTAGATATACTAACCAGTTTTTTTAATTGTCTTGTTAATGACGCGGGCAGAAAGTACCTATTTCAAGTCCTGTTCACTTTTTTCTTTTTGGTCTAACTTTCTTTTGTAGTGTTATTCTTATATTTTACAATCTCATTTAATTTATGATTTTAGAGAAAAAATAATAGCCTCTATCTTTTCCACCCTGTTCATATACGTAAATATCTCTGAAACCTGTACGATCACCGTTTTTGATAACGGGTGATTTTTCGTAAAGTGGGATTGTTTGTGAAATGTTACACTTAAACTAACGGGGCAGTTTAGTTGAAGAATGGGAGTGAAAAGAGTGAAAAAGAAGTCGTTTAAATACACAATAATTGGAGTTACTTCTTTCTTTTTGATTTTATTTGGATTTTACTACTTAATAATAAGGTGCGAGCAAGGAGAGTTCTTTAAGTACGATAAAGGTGTAACAATTGTGATTAATAATACAAGTAAACAAGAAATAACGGATTTAAACTTCTTTTTTTCATTTTATAGCACTTATGATGTGCAACAGGATTTAGGGAATATCGACAAATTAGAACCGGGAGAAACTACGAGTATTTATAGTCGTCACATAAATGGAACTGGAAATGATCGAAGTTTGTATCTTCAATATCCAATTAACAAAGATGAGGGACAAGTTGATAGCCTTGCTTATGTAGCGGCTTATAAACCAAGTAAAGTAGTAGTTATCCTAGAAATAACCGGTACTGATAATAATGGCAAATTATTATTCAGGGTAAAAGGGTATGATGATGTTTCTGGCCAATTTGATTATGATTTGACCTCTGCTAGAGAGTGATCATTTCAATAATGGGGAATAAGTGGTTATATAACTAACCGGTGCTTTAGCAAACAAAGGCGGTGGAATTAGTGGAAAATAGTCGGGATGTTGAGAAATCTATTCGTCGTTTTGATGACTCCTGTTGTTATATTCTTAGAGTTAATACGAATTTTGTTCATAATGGCTATTGTTATTGGCATTTTGGGTTATTTTGTTGGAGAAGTATATTTAGAAATTGGTACTGATATAGACAAATATGGTTGGATGACTTATATCTCTATTCCTATTCTGATTTTTGTACTATATAGAAATAAATTGCAATTTAGCGGATGGTATAAAGGAAAAGGTAGAGAAAAACTACCGAAATTAGTTTCTAGAATACTTATTTTCTAGAATACTTATTTTCACTTCAGTTAGTCTGTTATTCTTACCGCCAGTTCTAAGTTTCTTCTTCAACTAACGGGTGCTTTAACAGAACAACGCTGTCAGTAGATAGCTTTAATTCTTATTCAACTAAAGCAGCAGTTTAGTTCAATAAGAAGTGGTAAAATAATTACTGTACCCTACGTTGTTTAGAGAAAAATATTTACATGCAAAAATTTTCTATTTTACTTACATAAAAAAACGTTTGACTAGGCCTTCTAATCAAACGTTAACAGGTCCTATTTAGTTATTTTCATCCGTTATTCCTACATTCTTATAGATATATTCTTTCAGCTTTTCCTCAGTAAACGCTATTTCGTAGGTCAGAAGGTTATCCTTCACATGAGCTAGTTTGTTTCCATCAGTTGATTCCGATTGAATGTGTAGGATATTATCTATATACAATACACCTTCATTCGTTATGCGTTCTTTGTTATCCTCTTTTGCGCTATCTACCAAACCTTCCTGTTGCAGTTCTTCTACGGATTTTGCGTAATTTTCCTGTAGGCTATCCTGTAAGACATTTTCCAATTCCCTCATCGCTTGTTCCGTGTCTTCTAAAAAATTATAAATATAATAGGCAAGTAATACTTGTTCTTTGAGCGCTAGTTTTGCCATGGAATTTCCTCCTATTTATCGTTGTATAACCATTATTCCTTTTCAGCCTTGTTTTCAAACTTCCATTTTTGGATTTGTTCCTGGTTTGATCAAGGTGTAAATAATGCCTCCAAAAATAAGTAGTATACCGATTGTCTGTAAAATCGAAGGACGGAAATTTAAAATAAGTGTATCAAGTAAAATAGCAACAACTGGATCTACAAAAACTAAAGCGGATATAACTACAGTTGATAGTTTACGAAGACTATCAAAAAATAAGTAATAAACAAATCCCGTATGTATCAAGCCAGTTCCTAATATGTAAAGCCAATTGGATCCACTCAAATCATGAAACACATCAAAACTAACGATTGGAAGTAATATTAAAATTCCTATTGTTGTTTGGACGAAGGTCATAGCATACGCACTTAAACCATTAATCCCTTTCCCAAGTAACATCGTCAACGCATAGCACAGCGCTGACAACAAGGCCCACACAAAGCCTGAACTCATAAAGTCTGTTAAGGAAGTGAAATTTTGAATACCAATAATAAATATACTTCCAAGAAAACAAACGATAATTGCTAATAAGGACGTAAATGTCAACTTTTCTTTTAGAAACAAGCTCCCTAATATTAATACAAATATGGGAGCCAAATTATAAATAGAGATAGCTACCGTAATGGACATTTCCTCAAATGCTTTAAATAAAAATACCCAGTTCAAAACTAAAAAAACACCACAAATAAGCGTTTGTATCACTTCACGTTTCTTCCATACCTCCACTTTATGTTGCCCTGTGATGAACCAACAGAAGCCTAGAAAAAGCGTAGCGCAAATACATCGCACAAAAACCAATTCTACTGCTGGTATACCAGTTTTGCCTGTAAAAAAGCCAATTGAACCGAATATTGCCATTGATAGCGTCATCTTGAACATAGCTGCTCCGTTCATAACATGCCCCCCTTCCTCTTTGATTGGCTTTTAGGTTTAATCCAACGATAATAGCTGGTGCTCTTGAGCTTTTTGTACAGCTTCCATCCGTGATTCCACTCCTAGTTTGGAAAAAATTTTCGTTAATTGGTGCTCAACTGTTCGCTGGCTCATAATTAAATTTCTAGCAATTATTTTATTCGTATAACCTTTTTCTATTTCCCTTAAAATTGCTTGTTCTTTTTCTGTTAAACGTATATTCACTAAAGGTGTTTCTTTATCCTGTACATTGGTAGGAACTTCGATTCTTCTAAGCTGACGAAGTAAACATAGTGGAACAACTACCTCTTCTCTTAATGCACATCTAATAGCTGTTATAATTTGATCTCCAGTAGCTGTTTTGCTTAAAAAGCCAGACACTTTCGCTTCCATCAACAAATTGTAGTGAATCTCTATGTCAAAACCGGTATAAATGAGAATAATCGACTCTGGTTCTTTTTCTCTGATCATTTTCATTAAATCTAATCCGTTCAGTTCCGGCATATATAAATCAATTAAATATACGTGGTATGTCGTTTGTTCCAAATGTTCCATTACCTCTATACTGTTAGTCAATACAGTTACATTCATATCCTGTTGTTGGTTTATAATAACCTTTGTTCCTTCACTTACAGCAGGATGATCATCCACTATTAACACTTCAATCACTTCATTTCGCCTCCGTTTCAACCTCAATTCTGATTTTCATCCCTTGACCTTTAGATGATATTATTTCGATATTTCCATCGATACTTCTAATTCGTTCTTTTATCCCTACGAGTCCCATGGAGCTAAAGGAATATCCTTCATTTGTCAGGTCAACCCCTACCCCATCGTCTTCATACTGAAGTATGATCGACCAATCGACTTGATAAAAGTCAATACTTACTTCTGTTGCGTTAGAGTGTTTCATTGCATTTGTAAGTAATTCTTGGAATATACGATAGAATATTAGCTCTTCTTCTTTGCTAGGGTGAATATTTTCACCTATTGATACATAAAGAAGAAAGTTACAACGCAATTTAGTTTGGCGGATCAACCTCTGTAAAGATACCTTTAATCCTTGTTCACTTAGCAATGGCGGTCGGAGCTCCATACACGTTTCTCTAATGAGATGCACATTATCTAACATCTGTTCTTTCATCTCGTTCAATCTATCCTTAACGCTTGATCATCAACTATTTTGTGTATACTATCCATCTCTCTTAATAGTTGTAATTGTTCCTGTAATATAGAATCATGCAAATCATTGGATAGATTTGCTCTCTCTTTTTCTGAAAGTGCAAATAATAGTTTCGATAACCATTTAGGAGACTCATTTGTTTCTTGCAATTTTAGTTGGTCGATTTGTTCCACTAATCCTTCTATAAGCTTCATATTTTCTACAACTACATTTGCAAAGTAAGCCATCATTTCAATCCAAATTTTCTCATCATTTTTCAATTTCATGCCTGTTTTTTCTCATCACATAAAATAAGTTTCTTAACATGAATGTCACTACCAACAACTACTGCAAAACCTCTTGAAAAAGTGAGGATATTTCCAATCGATTCATATTCCCAATCCACCGTTTCTAATTTCAACAGATTCATAATGGTTTCCGATGATTTAGAATGAACTTTCCAAGTCTTTAAGGATTCATCCTGCTGCATTTCTATAAAAGTTGCACTTTTTACATTCAACGTGTTTTCCATCTCTTTTAATATCCGATCGATAACGATTTGTACTTTGTTTTCATCTTTTGTTTTTTGAAAAAACGTGTACATATTCGTTTGTAAATTACCTCTAACCGAAAACATATACTTTCTATTTCTGTAATCCATCCGTTCTTTGATGTACAAAAAAAGTATGTTGCCGACAAAAAGCATTATAAATATTAAGGAAACTTCTTCTAGAGATGGATTTTCTACTAAAAACATACTAATTATTCCACAAATCAGAGCCGAAAATGGAAATGCAAGTACAGTGTAATATTTAAACCGACTCAAAATGTAGTCGATGTCAAACAGCCTTTCTGTTAATTGAAAATAGATGAAGCTAAAAGGAATGAATAATAAAAACGTTACGGCTATTTCAGCATTCATAATAGGTTCTGATATTAGTACTGCCGGAATTGCATATAAAAACGTAAATGGAATAAAAGCTAAAACAAATAGGAATACAAGTAGGCTAACAGCTTGACTCCCTGGCTTATCTTTATACTGAGAGTAGGTTTTGATAAACAAAGCGATAATAAGAATGAGCAGTAAACTAAATATCCCCAATTCCAACATCGTTCGAGTATCCTTCCATGATGGAACGAATAAAGTAACTAAGTTTGCCACAAAGATAAATAATGGAAGGCTAAATAATTTCCGTAGACTAGATTGACTGATAAAGGTAATTTGAAACCTTTCTAAGAAAATCTTTAAAAATTGGATATAAAAAACAAGACAGCCTACAAGTGTTACTCCGTTAACTAATCGTCCCACTATATCCCCTCGACTCGAAGCACCCGCGCTTCCATATGCCAAAGCAATGCATAGTAAAAACTGGATTAAAACAAGCGCAGATAGTTCTTTCTTTTGTTTTCGATATATATAGAGCGCAACGTATATAGTTAATAATAAATAGACGAGTGGAAAGAATAAATGGGAGAAAAGCTGCTTAGTTTCAGATACATAAGAAACAGTGAAGGTCTTCTCTTCACCGTTTTTATCTATTAAGGTAAAATTCTCTGCCGCTCTAATTAGCTTTTCTTTTATAACTTGATCGTTGTGTTCCGGGCAATCACCATCTATATTTAATAGTATATCCCCCGTCTCTATATCTTGGTTATATGCCCAACCGTCCTCATGTAGTTCGTCTACTATCCAATTGCTATTTTCGTTTTTAACGCTAAAACCAACTAGTGGTGACTGGATTGTAATATACGAAGCATAAAACATGAAAATAAGGACTGTCACTATTGGGATTAATATTTTTTTATCTAAATGTCTCATAGCTTGTCCTTCTTCCCCCTACTGTATTGTCATCCTCCAATAAACAATACACATTGGCTAATACCGATAAAAAATGCCACATGTTGAATTGGTGAATCTTCTGCTATTTCTAACTGGATTAAAAATTCTCCTTCTACATCTGCTCTCCACTTTGCAATTTCTTTGCCATCACATATAAATCGTGACCAGCCTTCCATTTCCTTCTGGATAAGGATTTCTAAATTACCATTTGTAATGATTAAATCTGGTATCAGTTCCTTCCATTTATCGTAAGCTACCATAAATTTTTCTTTTGTTAAGTAGTCGTAAGCTTCAAAATATATGCTGCCTTTTCTCGATACCTTCTTGCATGTAAATACGAGTTGGTTTTCCAAATCATATACATCATATTGTAAAAAATATCGATAATCCATTAGCCTGTCTATCATTTTTTTGAGTCCATTCGAGTAATGCCTTTGAAATTTGTAGGCGAGGATACTTTCTTCATTATATACAGGTGTAATTGGTGTTGTTTCAAGGGTTATTGGTTGTGCATATGTATATTTGTACATGTTTTGTTCTCCTTTTCTTTAACCATAACACAAATAGAACCCCCTTTAGATAGTAAATTCTAAAGGAGGTTTCCTCTTGGATAATTTAATATGTCTTCCAAAACTTTTCAAATGGAATGAGCAGGGATCATCTTGTATTTAATTATTAAATGATCAAATAGAAAACTCAAGATTTATAAAAAGAAGGCGGTTTTTCATCTGCGCTGATGAGGACATGTTTTACAATACTTCTTGCTATCTGTTAAATATGAATAGCAACAAGTACTTCTTCTAACTTCATTTCCTTGCTCCTTGCGGTAATATCTGTTTAATGGATTGATATCATAGTCCCCAAATAAATGGCCCGGAGCTTTATTCATGATAAATTGAAAATCTTCCTTTGACCGATTGACTATCTCTATTGGTACTTCTTCCGTTAAAACTGTTCCATACAGCCAGTATATGTAAACCGCTATATTTTCCCATAGAATTAGTTTTGATACTTTCGTTGTTTGTGAAAGAAGATTGAGTAAAGGAGATATATGCTCCTTAAATAGAGCTTCTATACAATACGATCGCCACTCATCCCTATCACCATGTAATGTTGCCGACTCCAAATGATGAAAGTGGAAATTTGGCAACCAAAGTTTATCATGATCATCTGTTTCTAACGAAATATTTTTATAAGACACGTTTAGCTTTTCATTCCATGCTGTCATTGCATACAAATATATAACCGATAAGAATGAATAGCGTTTCACAAATAAAGATGCCGCAACTTTAGTGTTAGAAGCACCAATATGAGTACAAAGAATGTCTAAATAATTACTTATAGATTGTTCCTCTAGAATTTCACTAATTTCTACAGAAAGGGAAGAATGTATTCTTTCAGTTGTAAGACGCAACTTTCGGAGCTTATCTAATTTAGAATCCAATTACAACACTACTTCCTTTAAAATACATCTACCTTTTCCAAAAGGAATACATAAAGGAGTTCCAAATAGGGGGTCCATTGTAATCTGACAGTCCATACCAAATACATCCTTCACTAAAGGACAACTTACAATATGCTCTGGTTTCCCTTGTGCGTATATTTTGCGATCTTTTATCGCAACTATATTATCCGCATAGCGGCATGCTAAGTTTAAATCATGCAACACCATTACAATAGTCCTTTGCTCTTTTTCATTTAATTCGTATAGCAAATCCAGTATTTCGATTTGGTGTGTCATATCCAAATAAGTTGTAGGCTCATCCAAAAGAATAACATCTGTATCTTGCGCTAAAGTCATCGCAATCCAAGCCCTCTGACGTTGTCCTCCAGATAGCGAATCTACCGGACGATCCTTTAAATCTTCAATCGCAGTAGCTTTCAAAGCCTTTGTTACTTCTTCCTCGTCTTTCTCGGTCCATTGCTTTAACCACGTTTGATAAGGGTATCTCCCCTGCTTTACTAGTTGGAGAACGGTAAGCCCCTCTGGAGCAACAGGAGATTGTGGAAGAATAGACATTTGTTTTGCAACATCCTTTGTAGACATTTTGGCAATTGCATTTCCTTCTAACAAAACCGCTCCATTTTTTGGTTTTAATAATCGAGCAATAGAACGAAGAAGTGTCGACTTTCCGCAACCATTTCCACCAATAAAAACAGTAATTTCACCTTTAGGAATTTGAAGATCTAATTCATTTATAATAATGCTATCCCCATACGAAAGGGTTAAGTTTTTTGTCTCAATCGCTGTCTTCATTTCAGTCACTCCTTTTTTCCAAAATTTCTATATGAATCATCTATGCGTTACGCGTTTTAAACAGTAAATAAATAAAATACGGTGCTCCTATTCCCGCAGTAAACACGCCCGCTGGGATTTCTAAAGGAGAAAACATTGTTCTACCGATTAGATCCGCTAGCATAACTAATATAGCACCAATGAAAGCAGACACGGGTAATAATGCTCCAAACGAAGAACCAACTAATCTTCTTGCCATATGAGGAGCCATTAAACCGACAAATCCAATACCGCCTGCAAATGCAACAGATCCTCCGACAAGTGCCGTACTAATCAATAACAATAAAAAACGGTGACGCTGAATATGCCCCCCGACACCAGTCGCAATATCTTCTCCAAGTTCTAAAATATTTATATTCTTTACCATAAAAAAGGCGATTACAATAAAAATTATAGTCCATGGCACTAATATTGCTACATTGCTCCAGCTTGATCCATATACAGTGCCTGTAATCCAAATGTTAGCCTGACTCGCTCTATATATAGGACCCATGATCATCATTAAAGTCGTTAAAGCTTGCATAAGAGCAGAAATACCGATACCTATTAAAACAATCCTTATAGGTGATACTCCATTTTTCCATGCTAGGAAATAAACGAGCATGGCAATAATGGTTGCCCCAGCAAATGCAGCTAAAGGCATCCATTTTATGCTCACTGTCAAAGCATTGTTCTGGTCACTAAAAAATGCTAAAAAACTTACTACTGCAACGGAAGCTCCACCTGTAAGCCCTAGAACATCGGGTGACGCTAAGGGGTTACGAATGATTCCTTGGAGTATCCCTCCCGCAACCGCTAGAGCCATCCCTACTATTAGTGCAACGATAATCCTTGGTAAACGAAACGACTGAACGACAAGTGTCTCCATTTCTGTTCCTCCACCAAAAAACACTTTTAGAACAGCTAGTGGGCTTAATTTCATATCACCCATTCCTGTACTTAAAACGAAAATAGCTCCTGCTACTATCATCAAAACTATTAAGACAATCGTTGCTTTTTTATCTAAGAGAAAGGATACTCTTCCTTTCATCGGTCTAAAATTTTTATATTGACTCATCGTGCATTAAACCCCCTTCTTGCAATGTAGATAAAGAATGGAGTTCCGATAATAGCAGTCATTACACCAACAGGAACTTCCTGTGGCATGATAATATATCTTGCCATTATATCTGCTACAAGCAAAAGAATGGCTCCTAAAATACCAGCAAAAGGGATGAGCCAACGGTGATCTATTCCAACGATAGATCTTGTTACGTGTGGAATAACAATGCCAATAAAACCGATTGGACCTGCAATCGCTACAGATCCTCCTGCTAGCAGGACGACAATGATAGCAACCATTATTTTTAAAAAATCCTGTATTTAAACCTAAACCTTTTGCAACATCTTCTCCCATAGAAAAAACGTTCATCTTGGAAGAGATGATAAGCGATCCTAACCAACCAATTATCAAATAGGGTAAGACATTAGTTAAAATCTCCATTTTCCTTCCTTCTACAGACCCCGCTAGCCAAAACAAAACTTGCTCGAAGGCAGCCTCATTAATAACTAGAAAGCCTTGGGTAAAAGAAGCAAACATAGCCGAAATTGCTGCACCAGCTAATGTTAATTTCATTGGTGTTAACCCTTCTCTACCCGTAGAACCGATTGTATATACAGCGATCACAGCGACAGTTGCCCCTAAAAAGGAAATCCACGTAAATGCTTGAAGATTCCCTACAGAGAATAATGTGACAGCTAAGACTACTGCGAACCCTGCTCCTGCATTTACACCAAAAATTCCAGGTGATGCAAGTGGGTTTTTAGTTAAAGTTTGCATAAGAACTCCAGAAATAGCTAAACTGCCTCCAACGGCTGCCGCAATTAATGCCCTTGGCAATCTTACAGTTTCTATTATTATATGTTCGTTTGAACCGTTATTATTTTGAAAAGCGTCCAAGACCATTCTCCAAGTTGTATCCGTATATCCGTAAACAATACTTGCACACATTAATAGTAGTAATAAAAAAATGGCAATGAAAAGTACAATTAACCTTTGTCCATTATTTTTTAACAACATTACAAAAACCCTTCCAACAACTTATTAGTAAAGAATTTTACACACTTTAGTCTATTCGATGTTAAATACACTGTCAATGAGTCTGAAAATCATTTTCAATTATATATTGACATGTTCATAGGATGGTTTTATTATAAAAATTGTAATGAAAATGATTATCATTGGCAATATACATAGGGGGAACCATAAGATGAAATCTTTTAAATTCATATTCACCCTTATTTCCATCATGAGCATCTTGTTATTAGCTGCATGTGGAAATACGGACGAAAAGGCAGACAAAGAACAAGATACAGGAAATAAAACAGAAGGCTCGAGCTATACAATTGAACACGCAATGGGATCAACTACTATCGATAAAACACCTGAAAGGGTAGTAATCCTTTCAAACGAGGGAACGGAAGCACTTCTTGCATTAGGAGTAACACCTGTAGGTGCTGTTCAATCGTGGCTAGGTGATCCTTGGTATGACCATATTTCAGATAAAATGAAAGATGTAGAAGTGGTAGGCACGGAATCAGAAGTAAATTTAGAAAAAATTGCAGCACTAAAACCAGATTTAATCATTGGTACAAAAATACGCCAAGAAGCTATCTATGATCAATTAAACGCTATTGCTCCAACCGTTTTTTCTGAGACATTAAGAGGCGACTGGGAAGATAACTTCACATTATACGCAAAAGCTCTGAACCTAGAAGAACAAGGAAATGAAGTATTAAGTCAATTTGATGCACACGTAGAAAAAGTAAAACAAAGCCTGGGCGATAAAGTCAATCAAGAAATATCGGTTGTTCGTTTCATGGCAGGAAAATCACGTATTTACTATACGGATTCCTTCTCGGGGGTTATTTTCGATAAATTAGGCTTTCAACGTACTGCACCACAAGCTGAGCTATTCGAAGCAGATACCAAACTAGGCAACCTTGCAATCGAAGTTGGAAAAGAAGTAATTCCTAAAATGGACGGAGATGTTCTATTCTACTTCACATATGCACCACAAGGTGACCAAGCTGCTCTGGACACAGCAAAAGAATGGACAAATGATCCTCTTTGGAAAAATCTAAGTGCTGTAAAGAGCGGAAACGTTCACGAAGTTAGTGATGCTGTATGGAATACAGCAGGTGGAGTTTTAGCTGCTAATTTAATGTTAGATGAAATTGAAGCTATTTTTGAAAGTAAATAATTTCTCATAAAAGGCATCCTTTCCTCAATATTTTGAGGAAAGGATGCCTTTTGCAATTAATGTATAGAGGAGACAAAAACTATCTTCCGCAACACCCTCCACGCTTAGTGTTTTTAATTACTTTTTTTCCATCTGTTGTAGTGTTTACTATAGTAGGGCTTTGGGTTGCGTTCGTAGAGGATTTCTTTATATATTGAATACTCGCCTTATTTTTTTTCAATTTATTCACCTCCATCGCTATGGTGTAGTATATTAAAACTAGCAAATAAAGGTAGGGCAAATATTATGTCTCTATTAAAAAAAGGCATTCATAATATGTCGGGGATAAAATGTGGTAGCACTTTGCTTCCGGAGGTTCTGACTTAAATGAAACAATCAGCATTTTAACGTCAGGATCAGGATGGTTTATAATATCATGACTAGAAGGTATCGGTGAAGTAGTTGGATGTGAATGATAAATAGCTATTACATTTTCTTTCCGTTCTGCAATTTGCGCAAGCGTTTTTGACACTGCCGTTTCTGAGACAAAAAAATGTCTATCCGATTTTAGTTCATTTTCTAATACCCAAAATGAATTCACTTTTCCATTGTTACCAGCAAGTAGACCACATGATTCATATGGAAGATGATCACGTGCATGGTCTATCACTTCTTTTAATAGAAATTCTGAAATGCGTACTTGGTTCATTTCCACTTTAACCTTTCTTCTGGAAAAAGTTTAAAAATGCAAAAACATCTCTATTTTTTGTTTTGCTTTCTGGCTGTTCTTTTACTGTGGATTCTTCTACTAATTCATTTGTCGGCTCAATTGTATTCTCTAATATCGTCTCTGCTTCATCCTCTACTATTAGTTCAGCCTTATCTTCTGTCACCATATCAACTGTATCCTCTACTACTATTTCACCTGTATCTTCTTCCTCTAGCTCGGTTTCATCTTCTACTATTATATTAACTTTATCTTCCGCTTCCGTTTCAGCTGTAACTTCTACTACCTGCTCAATTTTCTCTTCAACTATTAGTTCAGATTTATTTTCTAGCTCTTCAATCACTGCTTCGTTTTGTACTATATCAAATGATTTCATTTCAGTTGTATTTTCTTCCGACTGAGTATCGTACGTTGTGAAGGAAATAGAAGGACTTATATTTCCTTTTAGTGGTATCGCTTGTTTCAATACGACTCTATTTAATGTGTTCGTTGGTTTTGTATGAAAACTTCTAGACTGACCGTGACTTTTCTTGGAAGAATTACCGCCTATAGATGGGAAACTTCTTCTTCCGATAGACTTGCTAACCATACTTGTGTTTACTATAGGTTCGGGATCGGCCGAAATTTCTTGGACATCGCTTGCATTATGGAAAAAGTTTCTTAGTTGTTTGTAAGAAAGTGGAAGAGTCGGTGTTGGAATCGGAGAAGCTATTGTTTCTGTATGATTGATTGTCGTTTCAGCCTCATTCACATCGTTTTCATTGGTTATATTTATTGAATCATGTAAATCAACTAGGGTATTAATACTTTCAATAAGGTCGTTCACTTCCTCTGATTTTAATAAATCCATAATTACGGAAATATCCTGGCTCAACACCTCTACAGTTTGATTTATAGATTCTATCTGAACTGAAATGTTTTTCACTCGTTCGCCATATTCTTCTTTTTTAATGTTTTCTGTTTCATCTTTTACTTCCACTGGATTTCCAGCCTTTAAGGAATTTAAAGTGTCTCTATAAATAGCAATTTTCTGTTTCAGGTCTTCGATGTCTTGAGTGGAGTATAGCTTAGAATCTTCCATTACTTTCACCCCTTTGCGGTATATGACTATACTATTAATGACGTTTGCTTTGCGTGACAAATTTTAACGGCTAGGCTTAAGCAATTCGCTCTGTCAAATCTGCCCTAATACTTCCCTGAAACTTTGCTTCCATAGTAAGAAGTGTATAGAAGTAAATCACCAAGATTCAGATGTAAATACATTTACCAAATAATCATTTAAACAGTCAATTTTATTAATGCTCTAATAAGCACTTTACCTATACGCTTGAGCACTAACTCCATATGATACTTGTGTAAGCAAAAAAATAATGGAGGTTTTCGCAAATATGCAAGCAAAAAATTTAAGTGGTGGTCAAGAACTTATATGTATAAATGTCGATAAGGTCTATGACTGGATTGTAAAAGAAAGATCGTTTGATTTTGTATTGCCAACAGGAAATATCGTATTTACACCAACAGCTGGAGTACCTACAGGAACTGCTCCAACAACCCTTACTGGTGCGGTAGTTACATGTGAAGTGACTCCCGATCCGGTAAACCCTGTAATTATCGTAGATCGTGAGGATCGTCCATTTGTTATTGATGGAACACCGGTTACGCTACAACAACTTAATATTCGTAAGAACTTTGTGATCAGACTTTGTATCACTTTAGCAGACGGAACGGTGTTGACTAGTGCACCTTCAGTTGTTGGAGGTACCAATGCAAGTCTTCTAATTTCTCGTTGTGAAGTAGTAACTATGTGTGCTCCTGAAGGAACGGATGTTGAAATTACGTACACAGATCTAGACTGCTTCATTTGTACACCTGGAGTACTCACAGTAGGAACTGCAGCTACACCAACTATTCCTGCTGGTTCAATCAATATCGCGGGGTTAACTCTCTCCATCGTAACTTGCCAAAGCATCCAATCTACATTCCCTGTAACTGTTGAATTCTTGGCTGAGTTCTGTGAACCAAGAGAAGAATTAGCAACTGAATGCCCTGCACCTATTCGTCCTTTACAATGCCCTGTTATTTTTCCTTAATGTGGACGATGGTGATAATGGATACGAACCAAACATATTATGAAGAGAGGATATTTCTCTCTTCATTTTTTTGGGATAAAGGGGTGCGAAGCATTGAATTACGATACGAGTGATGTAGTAGTAAAAATGAAAAAGCTACAACATCAAACGAGAACATACTTAGATGAGATAAAAAAATTAGTAGGTGAGCTTGATAGCCCTAGCAAACCGAATATCATAAGCTATTTTACTTATTCATTGGATATATCACATACTCCTTCAGAGGAAAGCCTATGCCTTGGGTCTTACCATGTGATGAATATAGGGAATAAACCGATAACAAATCCTTATTTATGTATCAAAATTTCAAAAGAATCCCCTTTTTCATTCTCAGGGAAGTACGTTTATGAAGATTTTAAGCAGTCATTAAAGGGTCCAGGAGGATGGCAACGCATAAATGAAAAAACAAATAAAGAGGAGTTTTGGCTGAAACCTTTAGGTAAATCATCCATCGAGCCAAATGAAGTCCTTTCGTTCTCCAATTTCCAGATTACATGGTCAGCTGAAAAATCTTATGGAGGCAGTGTGATGGGGTTTGCATATAGCGACCAACTAACAGATGGTATAGCTGCAATTAATCCCATAAGTTTGAATGGAACTATTATTAAACAGGGGGATGAAAATGAGTGACCTAACTGGAAATGAACAGGAAATATTATTAAAAAATCTGATGCGACGATTGATGAAGGACCAACTGGACGAGCTAAAAGAAGAAAAAAATAGAAGCAACAATAGTTTTCTCTTTTTAGAAAACAATACATTAAATATGCTCCTTACTTATATGGTGATGAACCACTCTAACCGAAAGGATGTAGAAGTGGTGGACGATAACAGTAGGTTTTCTCAAGTAAAAATTCTCGAGGAACTTGACCATATTATTGTAGATAACCAACAGCAATTTGAAGAAGTCATCACTATATTAAAAGAAAAGTTATAATTTTGCTTTCTTATCGAACATTTGTGATGGGAGGTAATGGTATGAACAGTGAAGACATCCAAAGTAACGATACCAAACAACTTCAACAAACGATTATTTACTTAAAAGCAGAACTAGCTAAATCGACCGAACGACTAAAAAAATATGATGAGACACCTAATTATGTGTTAATAGAAAAACTGGAGCAAGAAATCTTCCAATTATCAAACGATAAAAATGACTTATCTAATGAATTGTATAAATTACAGGAAGAAATGGAAAAGCAGAGTCTGGATCATAAAGAACGAATATATTTATATGACATGCAAAGAAAAACAGCGATGACCACTATTAACCACCTGGAGAAAACAGCCACTGATTTAAGACAAATGAATAAACAGTTGACCGAGGTTATTAAAGTGCTAAAAGATGGTTTCACTACCGATAAATATAGGGCACAAAAATATGACAAGCAAGTCTCTTCTCTTCATCAAAAAATAGCAGAATATAAACCGACCATGGAACAGCTAGAATATACGCTTGTTCATCTCGTGGAAGAAGCAAACAAACAAGTATCTTCCAAAATTGAAAAATTAGATACCTCCTTCTATGACTATACACAGTCCCAACAAGACAAACAGCAATTATTGAATGAAATAGAAAAGAAAAATGTGACTATCGAAAACCTCCAACAGGAACTATTGAATGTAAAAAAGCTGAACCAAAAGCAAGATTTTCAAGCAGTTACAGAGGAACACTCTCTGCCTGCTAAAGCTCCTGAATCATTTGTACAATTAGAGCATCAAATAAAAGAAGTAATAGGAAAATCACTAGACTACGAAGAAAAATTAGATGCCAAGTTGATCATTATTAATGATTTAGAATATAAATTAAACCAGCTTGCTACAGAAATCGACACCAGAACAAACCCTCGACTCTAATATTCAAAAACATTGGACTAAAAGAGGACTGATCTTAAAAGCCATTATTAATGGCCATTGAGATCAGTCCTTTTCCCCCTTACCTATGACAAATTATTTTACTTTCTTGTAACGATTCATTTGTTGTGATAAAAACAGGAAAACTCCTAGTAAGACAAGCAATCCACCTACAATTTGCCAGCCTACAAGGCGTTCGCCTAAAAAAATTGCTGCAAGTATTGTTGCACCTACTGGCTCTCCTAAGATACTCATCGAAATAGTGGTGGCATTTACATAGTTTAACAACCAGTTATTAATGACATGGGAAATCGTTGGCACGATTGCAAGTAAAACAAAAATTCCCCATTCTTTTGCGTCATATCCTCCCATCGCTACACTTGTTGCGAAGTTATAGACAACCAATGCAATTGCCGCGAACCCAAAAACACAAAAACTATAAATCCAGTGAGACACTTTTTTTACTGCATTTTGTCCGATTAACAAGTATCCAACAACCGCGATAACACTTAAAAAGGAAAGAATGTCCCCTATAATTGCGCTTTTACTTAAACCGAAATCGCCCCAACCGACCATTACTGCTCCTACAACAGCAATACCCATTGTCATTAAAGCTGCGGAGGTCGTTCTTTCTTTATATAAAAATGCTCCACCTATTAATGCGACGATTGGTTGCAAGGCCAGGATAATTGTTGAACTTGCAACCGTTGTTAACTTCAATGACCCAAACCAAAGCGCGAAATGAAGCGCTAAAAATAAACCAGCAAAAAATAATAATAACCATTCTTTTTTTGCTATCTTTTGAAACTCTTGTCTTTTAAACCAAACAACTGGAACTAATAACAAGCATGCCAAGATCATTCGATACATACTTAAAATAGTTGCCGGTGCAGTAGACCATTTCACAAAAATTGCAGCAAACGATATTGCCACAATAGAAATGATTAATGGTAGCACAATGGACTTGGATGTTTTTCCTTCTTTCAATTCTTTACCCCGTTCTTTTAAAGTTCGTTATTTATATAAGTTTTGCACACATATAAATATACTGTATACGGGCTGGAATAGGAAATAGAAATTACTTAAAATGTTCCCGCTTCCATTTTCTATATTTATCCCTAATACCTTTTCCACTTGTCGAGACAAGCAAAGTTGTTGATAATGCTATCCCTGACAGCGCAGTAACGAGGGTAATCCACTCAAAGAAGGTATAGGTGAACACGCTAGACCAATTAAAGTCTTCTTTCCAATCCTCTATTACTAAATTCATCCCATAAATCCCGGAAACAACCGTGTATACTGTTAAGATAAACAATAGCATATTTTGCCGTTTATCCGCTTGCTTTTCTTGTGCACGATATAAATCATCCACAGTTCTCTTTACTTCTACAAAAAGAGGCTTTAAATAAAAAGCTTCACGCAGCATGTTTGTAAGTTCTTTTCCTTCTGAACGGACTGATATTTCTTCAAAGTAATAATGCGAATCAAATTTAGAAATAAGCTCAATTAACTCTTCTACATATTGTTTGTCTTTTTCCCAGCTTACCTCACTATGTTCAAAAGACAATCTCAATAACATAATTTTATAATAAAAATGAAGCAATAAATTATAATAATGAATGCTCATAAACTGTGCTATCTCTTTCTTTAATGATTCTTTACTTTTTACTGAAATAGTCGTTTGAGTATGTAAAGAAGTAATCGTATATGTATTCGGTGCCCATCTATCATGTATCCGCTCCTCTACATAACGGTTAATATATTCTGGATTAGTGCTAGATATAAACTCATTTCCTTCAGGATCCCTGCCATCCAATTGACCCATTCGGAATAATTGATCGTTCGTAATAAGTTGGTCTCCAGCAGCTATTAAAAAGGCTTGTGAAAGCATACGCTCATCCTCGAAAAACGGTAAGCTTCCATAATACCCTGCCATTTTTTTGTTTTTCACTATAAACGATTTTAAAAAAGGACATAGATAATCGAAAATAAGTTCACTCGTTGTTGTGAATGTTTTATTATGCAAATAAATTTTTGTTCCTCTTTCTTCTTCCAGTTTAGGCTCTAAAACACGAAAATGGCTCATAAAGTCCAACACGTTTGTTAAGCTTTCAAGCTCTTTTATCATTTCTGTTCGAATCGTAATAATTCCAATGCCAAAAGGACATAGTATTATATCCAAACTATTTACAGTAAACTTGAATTCGTTATTATTTCCTTTTAAAGCAAATGATTCTTTTATTTCTTTCGAGTATCGCAGAAAACCTCTTTCGTTTACTGACTGTGGAAATAGTTTGTCTTCAATAAAAGGTAAAAAGAATTGATCTAATTCTTGATGGTTTATTTGAATACCTTTCCCATAATATAGGTCTTGTAGCTCATAGTTATCTAAATCGAATAGCTTAAAATTGTGTTTCTTCAACTGTTCCATTATTTTTTCTCTTTCCTTTTCACGAAATGAAAAGGGAAATAAATAATTCATGAAAGCATCTGTTATTTCCAAATGTTGAATACTTTCCATTTTATAGATGACCTCCACAACATAAATGTTAGTTCTTTATACCACTAAGGCTCAAGCTTCAAACAAAAATACAGTCCTTCCTATTATTATTCTTAGGAAGGACCGAACTTTAAATTATTTGATGTTGTTTTGATTGTTTTGGTTATTACGATTGCTATTGCGATTATTTTGGTTGTTTTTATTTTTTTCGTTGCGCTTTTGGTTGTCTAAATTGTCGAAGTTGAAATCCTCTCCGAACTCAAGACCATTATTTTGATTGTTGTTTTGTTTGTTATTATTGTTATTGCGGTTGTTGTTGTTTGCCACTACTGCTCACCTCCTTGACCATATTAGATTGGTCCTTTTAGAAAGAAATATACTTTTTATTTAACTATTTTCTTTTACCATTTTTCTCTTTTTTTACAGAGGGTTTTACTTCTTTTTCTTTAGTTTCTCTGGATATTTCATCTACATCCACTTCTTCAGCAAACTCGGTTTGCAGATTTGTTCGTTGGTAATAACCTGTTTTTTCCTCGGGATTCGTAATTTGGGGTTCAAAAATATGGCTTTCCATATATCGATGTAAAAATAATTCTCCAACCATCAGAACAAGGGCAGATATAAACGAAGCCGTTCCCAAAGCAATTCTTTCGTCAAATATGCTGGAGCCAAGGACCCATACTACGACCATTGCAAGAACGAAATCAGTTATCGCTGCAAGCACATTACCAATTCGCGGCAAGACAAACAAATCACCTAAAAAGCCTACAACGGTTAATACTATGCTTGTAAGTAATATATCCGTAAAGCTAACATTAAAGAACACTCCTAAAATAACCCATAAAACCGCAGTAGTTACTACAAACTTCATTAAAAATGCTTTAATATGCAATTTACTCGCCACACCTTTCTTCGATTATCTACTTATTGTTACTAATTGAAGTACCGTTCATATTTTCCCCATTTTCACTATTCATTTTTCTAGCAAACCATTCATTTAGCTCGTTATAACTCATACCCGAATTTGCATTGAGTCTTTTTACTTCTTCAATGTCCGTCCCAACAACCGTAAACTTTGCCTGCTTCTTTTCCATTTAAAACATGTCCTTTCTAATTTTTCTGTAGTTGTAGATTAGCTGATTTCACCTTAGAACGAGTGCTTCTATACCACTGATAACAGAGGATACAAACTAATCCTACCTCTATAGCATCCCCACCATAATACATAATCATCCCACCCAATTCAGCCTGTACCGAGGATATACCATCAGGTGGATGTGCATAAAGATACTTGGACAATATGGAATGTGCCGCTAAAGCAATTAATAGTACTACAGAACGATAAATAAAGGATTTTCGTTGAGGAGTGGGATCAATATAAATAATGGATATAGTGAAAAGATAACCTGCCAAGAAAATGTGAATGTGGATGAATGCATAAAGTACGACATTTTCATGCATCATTGGGAATAGTTCAGTTGTGTAAAGTAACCATAAAGCTCCGACGTTTATAATTGAAGTAAAAATAGGATTATGAAGGATATTAATTGGTCCACTACGTAAAATATATGAAAGCCGTCTCGCCGATTGAACAGGTAGGGTTCGTAAGAGAAGTGTCATAGGAGCACCTAATGCCATGAAAAGTGGAGCAAGCATGCCAAGCAACAAATGACCAACCATATGTGCAGAAAAATCTTCATGAGAACGATCTGCTATTGGTCCAATGACCGATAAAGATGCACAAACCACACCAATTATCCATAAAACTACACGATAAAAAGGCCACTGTTTTTTCTTTCTATTAGAAATACTTACCGACAGTAAATAACCTATTAAACCTAAAACAAAAGGTGATACCAATAGGATTTGGACAAGATCACTGATTTCATTAGAATGATTATGGGTATGCATATGTCCAACTCCCTCCAATCAACGTCGTGTTCGATTCAGTAAAACAAGACCTATAACAATCATAATAACAGCTGAAATATTCCATATTAAATCATATGGAACAATGTTGACATTATAGCGGATTTGATGGAGCCCCATTAGTTTATGCTGGATAATACCATCATAAAGTTGAAATACTCCGGCCCCCAACAATATGCCTCCAATCCATCTCTTTAGCCAAAATGCATGCCGCCGGTGAAGGTCCGCCAACAAAAACGACGACCCAATTGTCGCAAAAAAGCTAAAAGCATGGAATAGACCATCCGAAACCAGTCCAATATCCTTTGTAGATTTATCATAAAAATGGTGCCAATGCAGTAACTGATGAAATACAACTTCATCGATAAAAGCTATTAATCCAAAACCAAATAAAATACCTGTCCACATATTTTGTTTTGCATAGATCAATTGATTATTCCTCTTGTCAGTCATAGGCACCTCTTTAATAATGAATTTTCTTGTAGTTTCCCCTAGTGATTTAAACTTAAACTCCGTTTTAAAAGAAAAAAGTGAGAGAAAATGTATTTCCCTCACTTTTACTTATTATAGACTTCCTTTGTATGTTAGTTCTTTAACAGACATATGGTCCATTTTTCCTTCTAAAATAGATTCAACATCGGCAAGTGTTTGGGACATGGACACTGCTTTTCCTGCTTGACCGGTGAATGCTTCCGCCACAAAGAATGGTTGTGAGAAATAGGCTTCTAAACGCTCTCCTTTTTCATACGTCTCTAGTTCAGTATCTGGAATTTTATTAATCCCATGTACAACTACAATAGAGCGCAATTCACGATAACGACGTAGAAGCTTTTGCGCACGTTGCCTTAAATTAAAATGACGTTCATCTAAATCGACACCTTCAATAATAGAAGATGTGGAATAGATAGGATGGATAGCTGGATAAAGATGACGCGTTGCAAGATCCGCATCCAATTGCCAAACAGTTTCCAAAGGACCATAAGGCATATCTTCATCTACCACTTCACCAGAAAGGTCTAATAAAATGGTTGTGATGTTATGAATACTTTCTGTCACCAATTTTTCTTGCAAATCTAAAAGCTCTCCAGATACTATATAACTCTTATCCGAAATAAATATAATATTCCCCGAAAGCTCTGCTAATTTAGCAAATGCTTCATCAACGGAGATCGCAACAAAGTCCGCTAACTCTGTTGTACCTTCTAACTCTCTATGCTCAGTAGTCGGCAATAAAAAAACGGTGGTGTAATCACTTTCTTTAAAACGATGCATCAACTCAGCAAGAATGACAAGTTGCCCCATTCCTGGTCGAGCCACTAATCCTGTTGTTCCACCTTTTACTAGTGGTGCAAAGAAGTCCAATGCTTTAATTTGCGTTTCAATCATCTTTAATTTCTCCCCCCGTATGATTAATTCATCCACCGTACAGTTAGCGAGCGTCGCGAGACCTACAAGAGTCTTTACCTCTGCTTTACCTAAATCAATTTTTCCTGTACACAGATTGGATACTGTTGCAGGTCGAATCCCAATCGATTTTGCAGCAGTCGTTAAATTAGGTACTTTTCTTCTTAATAAAGCTACGTTTAACCGAATTTCATCCATTTTCTCCCCTCCTTGTTACTTTTAATAGTAAATTATTTTACTTTAAGAAGCAATATCTTTTCTTTTAAAAGTAATTTTTTTTACGCTAAAATGATTTAAAAAAGCAACAGGTTCATCTCCAATCAAATGGAAGATGAACCTGTTGCTCTTGATATTATTAGCACTAAATTGTATGTCTTTATCCCCAAAACCCCTTATTCTTCAAGTAGTATTTTATAATAATAAATGGTGGCTTGAAATTCGCCAGATACCGATTTCACATAGTTAGGTATCTTTCCAACCTCAATATAACCTAATGAAGCATAGAGATTATTAGAAGGATCTCCCTCTCTTGTATCTAGTATTAATAACGATCTTTCCTCTCTCATTGCCCTCTCTTCTGCACTTTTCATCAATAAGCGAGCTATTCCATTTCGTCGATAATTAGGATGAGTCATTAGTTTAGCAATCTCCGCTCTATGTACACCATTTTGTTTTGCACATCGATGCAACTGAACACTTCCAACGATTCGATTATTTCTTTTTGCTACAAATAGTATTACTTCTGGATTTAATACTTCTTCCCAATAGTTCGTCGCATCTGCTAAAGCTACCGGTGGTAAAAAGCCAATCGACGCTCCATCTTCAACTACTTGAATGAGAAGCTCCGATAATTCTTCCATATGATCTTCTGTAGATATTAATTGCTCTATTGTCACTTCATTCCCCACCGTAATCACCTCAAATTAATACATTTCCTTCTATTTAAATTTATTCGACATAACATTCCTTTGTTCCTTTTATAATAAACAAACTCCTCATCCAATAAGATGAGGAGTTCTCTTTAAATAATTTGATCAATTATCCCGTAATTCATTGCTTCTTCTGCTGTCATAAAATAATCCCGGTCAGAATCAGTTGCAATTTTCTCGATTGTCTGTCCTGTTCTATCTGAAAAAATACGATTAATCCTTTCCTTCATCAAGAGAATTCGCCTAGCGCTAATTTCAATATCACTAGCTTGCCCTTGTGCGCCTCCAAGTGGCTGATGTATCATAATTTCACTATTCGGCAAGGCAAAACGTTTTCCTTTTGTACCTGCTACAAGTATCGTAGCTCCAAAAGATGCTGCTAATCCAGTGCAAATCGTGCGTACATCCGGCTTAATGATTTGCATTGTATCATAAATTGCAAATCCAGCACTTACTGAACCACCAGGGCTGTTAATATATAAAGAAATATCTTTTTCCGGATCCTCTGCCTCTAAAAACAGCAGTTGCGCTACAATATTATTGGCAACTACATCATTTATTTCTGACCCTAAAAAAATAATCCGATCTTTTAATAATCGCGAATAAATATCATAAGAACGCTCCCCGCGACTTGTTTGCTCTACAACATACGGAATAAGATTAGACATTCAAAATCCCCTTTCTATGCTACAGTCGAAAATTCCTTTTGCTTCAACCAAGCTATTTGCGATAATAATGCAGATAACTCTAATTGATAAAATGGAACGAAAAGGATTCCCCCATTTTTCTTTGGAATTGAGATAAGCACATAAGGAGTACTGCCACTCACAAAAGTATGAGCGATTGGGGATGAATGGATACTGTACTGATCGCTTCTAGCATACATAGATGGTTCTTGTATTTCTTTTTGATATAGCCGTAGGACAGCATTTGAATTTTGATTACTTAAAGCAGTTACATATGGCCATAAGTTATCTTCATCCAACTCGTAGGAATAGTCATGTATATTCACTTGTTTTAACTTTTTTCGCGCACGATGGAGGGTTGCTTTTATAGATCCTTCACTATTAGAAAGCAAGCTTGCAGTTTCTTTAATCGTGTAATCGAATCCTAATACGAATAAAACTACCGCTCTTTGTTTAGCCGACAATTCGTTTAACAATACCATAATCGCCGGAAAAACTGACTCCATTTTAGGTCCATTTTCTTGTGCAAATTGAGATAAATCTTGACCCATGTCTTCCTCTATTTTTCGTTTACGGTGTTTATCAATCCATGTATTAGAAGCAATGCGGAACAAATATGCCTTAGCTATTTGCTTTGGAGTTTTCATCCAGCTTTCAAATGCCTTCGCTAAGGTCTCCTGCATTAAATCTTCCCCGTCCCACTTAGTTCTCGTTAGGGAAAAGCAATACTTCTTCAAATCGTGCATATAAGGCATAATTGCCATCTCAAATTCTTCTGTTACTTCAATGGGAGTTTTTTCAACAAGCGGCCGCATGTTTTCCCCTCCTCCAAATTTGTCTTTCACTTATATAAACGAAAAAATTTATTGAAAAGGTACGGGTAAGGAAAAAGAATTATACTTTCTTTATTATTCCCGGTTCATATCGTGTGTTGGTCCTCCTTCGCAGCTCTTATCATTGAAAAATGGAAAAATGATCAACATTATAATGACCATGCAATACTTTGTTGATGATTGATAATTTGTTCAGCAACTAAAACGGGGCTATCTGTTAAGTGTCCATCATCCACTAATGTGACGTACAGATACTATTGCAGTTCTTACGGCAGTATCAATGCAATGTTCTGTTTCACATCATTAGCTAGCAATCCTAGATTGAAAAAGTGTCTTTGAGAGCCAGTGAATCAAAGCAAAAGTAAAAAATACCGAGAGCATCAATATCAATACTGTTGACCAAAAAGATGAAATACCTAACAGAAGGATTACAAAATGAATTAGTACTATCAAAATGATGACTGGAACCCCATAGCAAAGACTAACCAGCACATTTGGATTGGATTTGACAGCCTCGGATGGATTTCCCCATTCTGTACTAGGGTTTTTCTTATCATAAATAGGAGCGAGCAAGTTGTAACAAGTAACAAGGAATAGCACAATCAACATCATCATGAAGGAATCCATATTCATGTATCCCAACAAAGAATACACAAGAAAACTTGTAATGATTGCAATCATACTAGTAGCAGAAGCAACGATCACCTTTGAAAAAAAAATTGTCCTTGCATTGAACGGAAGATAGTTACTCAAGTAAAAATATTTTCCTTCTCTTGAATAAGGGGTGCCACTATTATTATTCATACAACTCAATAACAAAAGCGTATAGGCAAAGTACTTCTCAAAATACACTGATTCTGTATCTAATAAAAGCCAACCTGTTTGAATCGTTATTAATAAAATGAATGAAATCACAGGTGGAAATAAGAGTCCGAGAACAATTTGCATCTTAAAATATGCTTCCGACTGAATAACCCATAACTCTCGTTGCAAATAGTATCCCCATTCGCTTTTTATATTGTACATTCTAGACTTTTTTCTACTTGTTTGACTTATTTCGATATGACCATTTATAAAGTAATTAATAGCAATATTTTTTGTTATCAAGAAAAAGAGGAGCGAGCTTATAATAATTAATAAACCAATGAAGAAGAAAAACATCCAAGAAAAACTACTAGATGTAAACTCGCGTATCATAGTTCCGATGAATGGTAGATGTAAATTCGTTTCATACATTAAGTTCAACAAAATAGAGATTGACCCTTTCAATTCGGAAATACTTGAAAGTTCAATTTCTGAAAATAGGAGGCCCATACCCTCTCTTAAATTTTGCTTGATAAATACTGCAAAAGCTATCATTACCAAAGACACTGCCAAAATATTGCTAAATAAGTACACCACATTACTGACAAAACGATGGCGGAAACGATTAATCACCGACAGAATAAACAATAGGAGCAGTGTGGTAAACAAATTGGAGATCGGTAGAAATAATAGTAGCTTTACTGCCTCAACAAATTCCATTGAAATAACGATGAATAGCAGAGTTGGAATTTGTGTAACAATCGATATGCAGATAGGAACGATCAAGCTGCTACAAACTTTAGACGCAACAATTCGCTCAGGCTTAATCGGAAGCGATGCCATCATATCAAATTCGTGATAGTGAAAAACAGTTGAAATTGACAGATATGAATTAAGAGAGAAAACTAGAATGTTCGAAATGACCAAATTGTATAACATGTATTCTTGTATATCTCCTAAAAAGTAAATTGCCACATTCGCAGCTGTCAATTGTATGTAGAGATAGATAAAGGCGATAATTAGAACAACCTGAAGCATTGTTTGTTTTGGTCGGGAATAGAAAGAGGATATAAAGAACTTTGTAAGTGGGAATTTATGCTTCATTGGCTTGTTTCTCTATAAAGAAGGATTCCAGTGTGCGCTCACCAATTACATTATTAATATCTTCATGTAAAACAATCTTACCATCTTTTAGAATCGCCACAGTACTACAAATTTTTTCAGCTATATCAAGTAAATGCGTAGAGAAAAAGACAGTACCCCCTTCTTCTACATACGCCTTTAAAAGTAGTTTAAACATTAATACTGCAGTAGGGTCCAAACCATTTAACGGCTCATCCATAATAATGATGGGTGGATTAATTGTGAAAGCGGCAATCAGCGACATCTTATGCATCATTCCATAAGAATACGATCCCATCGGATTATGAATTGTTTCATCCATGTCAAAATTTCTAACAAATTCATTCAGCTTTCCCGTTTGCTTATTATCGTATAGTTTCAGGACGAAGTGAATCCAGTCATATCCAGAAATGTTTTTAAATACATTAATCGTATCGGGAATATAGAAGAACTGCTTTTTATAGATAAGTCGATTTAATTTAGAAATACCATTAATAGTGACCATTCCCTCATCAGGTTCTAAAATCCCTGTAATGCTGTTTAAGGTTGTAGTCTTACCTGCACCGTTTGATCCAACGAAACCTAGTATTTCACCTTTTTCAATTTGTAGTTCAACACCTTGTAAAACCTCTTTACTACCATATCGTTTTTTCAAGTTATTTATGGTTAACAACGATTCCTCTCCTCCTATTTTGGTTAATCTTGCTGGAATTTTTTCTGGCTAATCCACAAATGCGAAACTAGCAATGTAAACAAAACCCAGAGAAATGTAATGAATAAATTTACATATATACTAGAATCCACAGAACCAGTAAATAAGAGGGACATAGCATGCTGACTCATTCCTGCCGGATTTATTAAATCAATTATTGGATGAATTCCCGTTATCATTCTACAAATTATTAGAAACACAATTCCTATTAAAGCTATAACACCTTGTCCATTAAATATCGTGCTAATCATTAGAGTGAAAGAAATCATAAAAAGGACCCAGATCAAGTAAATTAGAAGTGCTGAAAGCATATGTGAAATCGGCACATCTGTAAATAGATAGTTGACATATAAGTAAGAAACAAAATAGCCAGACGTTACACTCACTATCACTAACAAAAAATTCGATATGACTTTTCCGGCAATGTAGGACCAGACTGTTACAGGTCTAGTCAAAATAAACGCAAGCATTCCACTAGCTTTATCTGCCTGAATCATCCCCATCATAGAGATAACGATAATCAAAATACCTAGCTGATCAAATTGGGAGCCAAGCGTCGTTGCCAACACTTGACCACCTTCTTGCTGAACCATTGTTGGATCAATCGTAATACCTTGCCCCCCACCGAGTGCCCCTAAAATAGTTGGCAAATAATAAGTAAGCACTGGCTGAGTCATGCCCAAAAATATAAAAACGATTGGTAACCAAATAATTTTAAAGTCACGTATCATTTGAAAGTATTCTTTATTCATCAAGATATAAAAAGGATTCATGCGCTCACCACCAAATTTAAAAATATTTCTTCTAGCGTGTCGTTTCCACTCACTTCAAAATGAACGATATCTACGTCATTATTCAGTGCATGTTGAATTAACAGATTTTTATGTACATCGATGTTATCCATTGTAATTTTCACTTTACTCCCTATCATCTCTGTTTTCTTTACATAAGGCAGCTGACTAACCAATTGAGTCCAAAAATGATCTTTTGGTGTTATTTTGACATATACAACGGGTTCATGGTTGCGACTTATCAATTCAGTCATCGTTGTGTCTTCAATTTTTGTGCCATTTTTAATAATTACGAAACGTTCGCAAATTTCTTCTGCATCACTCAAGATATGAGTAGATAACAAAATCGTTGTTTCCTTTTTAATTTCCTGAATTAAATTTAAAACCTCTCTTCTTCCGATAGGATCAAGTGCGGAAACTGGTTCATCCATCACGATTAAAGCTGGTTTATGAAGCAACGCCTGCGCGATACCAAGTCTTTGCTTCATCCCCCCAGAGAACGTACGAACTTTTCTATTTTGCTCACCAGTGAGTCCTACTTTCGTCAAAATAGTGGGAATATCTTCAATTAGTCTTTTTTTCGAAATGCCCGATAGTTGTCCCATAAATAACAGATTTTCACGTGCTGTCATCCACTGAAAAAAGTTTGGAAATTGAGGTAGATACCCGATCTCTCGCTTCATTTTTGAAATCCTCTTTCCATCCAGAACAACCTCCCCTTCATCCGCATTTAGAATATCCGCAATGATTTTAATTAATGTGGACTTGCCTGCTCCATTTGGACCAATTAGCCCAACACATTGCCCAGTTTCAAGTTCCATCGAAAACTGGTTAACTGCCATTTTATCTTTAAATCGCTTCGTTACATTTCTTATTTCAAGTTTCATCGTTCAGCTTCATCCTTTCTTCCAAGTGCAAAATATAATATCGGTCCAATTGTGTTAAGAAAGAAAATAATGAGTGCCCACATAAGAACGTTTTTTCTTGTCTTTCGATTCCGAAACAAATCGATCCATGCAATTAGAATAAGAATGAAGCCGACCGCCAAAAACGGTAGAATTATTGGCATTATACCCATCCAGTCTAAATCCCCTAATTCTTCTAAACCATAATGCAATTGCATACTAACCTCTCCTTCACTTGTATTCGTTATCATTATTGATAATGATAATATAATAATGAATCGTTTGCAATTATTTTTTTACACATGCTATGATTATTATTATTAATGATAATATTCTCACTAAGAAATTCAAGGAGGTGCAAAAAAATTGGTTAATAAAGCAGAAGTGTTAATGCACCCTGTAAGAATGAAGATTTCTCAGGCACTCATGCGCAACAAGGAAAACGGCTTGACCCCTCTTGAAATGGTAGAAATCATCCAAGACGTTCCACAAGCCACATTATACCGGCATATTCAAGTATTAATGGATGCTGGTGTTATACGAATATTAAAAGAAAAAAAAATAAGATCTGTGACCGAAAAATATTACACGCTTAACGAAGATGCCGCACGACTTAATACGGAAGAGTGGAGAAACTTAAATAAGGATAAGAAGCTGAGTTATATTTCTTACTACCAGTTATCCTTAATGACCCAGTATCAAAATTACCTTTCGAACTTAGAGCAAAAAAACAGTTCTGAGGATCATGCAACTTTCTCGATATTGGAGTTAAAAATGGATGATCAACAATTTGAAAATTTCCAAACTGAATTAAACGATTTAATGCTCAAGTATTACGAGCAAAAAAATGAAGAATCTAATGTTTCAACCCGTACTATAGCAGTGACCATTATTCCAGAATCTAATTCACATTGTTGATGATGAAGGGAATAACAATCAGCATTCACTATATTTGTTTCCAATAAGAACACCTTTTTAGAGTATTATCTAAAAAGGTGTTCTTATTGGCCTGTTGGTAATGTTGTAAGCAGAATATGCTGATTCAAAATTTGCTGATAGTCTTTTTTAGTCTTTTTCAACTTTATCCCTCTTTCAAGCAAAGGAAGTCAAAAACTAGTTATAACAATATCCGAACTTTCGATAGGATTTACTTCTTGTAAATAATAATCCTCGCCTCTCCAATACCTTCGCTCATATTTTTTCAATCGATTATTCATATTCCCTATGTACTCATCCCTTTGTAAAACTCTCTCACTTCGAATTTTCTTTGGGCAATCCAGGTAAACTATATAATCAAAAAAGCCGCTCCATTCTTTTCGCTGAAGGAAGATTCCTTCTAGTAAAATGACAGTACATTGTTCTATATTTATACTTTTCATATAGCATAAATCGTTCTCTTTATCGTAAAACTTTAAATGGAGATGATTTAACCTTTCATGTACTGCTTCAAAAAGTTTTTCTTTTATCCCATGCACATCCCATTGAAGCGAGTAATATTCATACCATTCAGGATGACCCGTATTATACCTGTTCCCTCGCTCTTCAATTAAATCGTCGATATGAATGACTACTACCTTTTGACCTTTAGTAGTAAGCTCTTCAGCAATGATTTCTGTTATCGTCGTTTTACCTGCTCCACTTAATCCGTCAATCCCAATAATGTATGTTCGATTCAGTTCCTTTAAGTGTTTCATTCTTTCCATTATCTTATTTGTAATGTGCATAGCTAATATTCATCTCTTTCTATTACCAATTTTTATGCATACTATCTAGATTTCCGGATTCTCTACTTTGTATATGTTCTGTCTTGCCAGATATAATTGGCGTGTACTTCAGAATGCTTCGTTTGTATGATTTCACCCGGAGCAGTTACTTTATTTAATTATTAGTTCCAAGCGGTTAATGGAAATGCTATAACCCCTAATATATTTCTTAAAAACAGTTGTAGTTTCCATCTGGTTTTCCTTCTTCAGTTAGAATTTAATCCAAAGTGCTTTTGTATAAGCTAATTTAAGTCCAGCCCGTTCCATATTCCGATGACTAGCACTTCCAAAAGTAGCCTCACTCGTAATATATTTTGCTCCTTTTTCAAATGCAACCTGAATTCGCTTTTGGATTAACGTCGATTGCACACCTCTCCCCCGATATTCTGGCAACGTTGCCGCTGCTGCCAGTGTTGCCCTTTCATCTTGTACAAACAAGACAGCAATCCCGGCGGGCATACCCTTCACATACGCTACATAAAATTTCCATCCTGGCACGTCAAATAGAACTTCATTATTTTGCTTTATACTATTTTGAATAAAGGAAGGAAGACCAAAACCATTCACGTAGATAGAAGCAAATAAATCGAAATCTTCTCGATTTAAATGGCAGACCTCTATATCAGGTTGATAGATCTCACCTTTTTCCTCCATACTATCTCCAATAAAGGATGCATGGAAACCAGAATGATAATATCCTTTATTGGTTAGTGCTCTGAATAATGACTCTGAACTATTCATCGGTGTTATTTCAAAACGGAAGTTAATGGCATGTATTTCATAAAAATCAATTATATCCTCTAAGTATGGGATGTCATTTTTGTTTAACCCTCTAACTGTATTAAATGCTGGTCCTGGTATATTTTTCGCAGCAAAAGCGCTTGTTTGTCCTTTAACTAATTGATGCACCCCCATCGGATTCCCCTCTATCGCTTGTATTGCAGAGAGCCTTGACTGTAAAGTTTGAATTTCTGCTTGCTCTACGATGGATAAATCCATTCGAATTCCCCCTTTAAATATGTAAAATCAATTGTCTTTTGAGTAGAGTCAATTAGTGATTGATCGCCTTTTATTAATTCTTATTTACATGGCGTTACGAAAATAATCTACTGCTAATCTTGCTTGTAATAAGCACTTTCTTTATGCTGCTGGACGGTAAAATCTAAAAAGTTGGTATTATTAGTACATAATTCAATTGCTTCATCAAACTTGTTGAGCGCTTGTTCGTGTTGCCCATCATATTTCAATGATTCGTCTAAACGAATGACATTATTTATTTGTTGGCTTTCTCCTCTACTACATTTATGCTTCTTCACCTCATGGGGATGTATTTTTTCTATACGTTCACAAACGATTAAAAAAAAGTCATTTCATCTACTCTAAATACAAATTCGCTATTAGTTGATTATTTCCTTTAACAGCAAAAAGGCGACTCGAATGTAATTTTTCGAGTCGCCTTTACGTCGTTCCTTTACCAAACAAATAAACCAACAATCATCGCACTTAACAAGGAGACAGCCATACCACTTACGATAAGCTTCCATACGTTTTTACCGATAATCGCTGACTTCTTTTCTGATAATACAGAGTTATATGTTCCATAAATCATACCAATTGTACTAAAATTCGCAAATGACGTTAAGAATGTCGTTGCAACAGCGATAGTATGTGGTGGAAGTGTATCTAAGTTATTTTTTAAGTCCATCATCGCTACGAATTCGTTCGTAGCTAATTTAATGCCCATCAATTGTGCTACGTACATAGCATCCTGGAGAGGCAAGCCAAGTAAAAATGCAAACGGACTAAAGATGAAAGAGAAGATTTTTTGTATCGTAAGTCCATTTACAAAAACACCCAAAATCCCATTAAGGCCAGCTGTAAGTGCTACATAACCAATAACCATCGCTAAAATGACGATGACCATATTCATCCCTACTAACATACTATTCGAAATCGTGGAGAAGAAATCCTTTTTCTCCGATTTTGGTGGCACATAAATAATGTCTTCTTCTTTTGTCACATGCACTGGATTTAAAATACTAACTAAAATAAGTGCATTTAAGCAATTTAGCGGGATAGCACTGAATACATATTCCGCTGGGACCATTGATAAGTACGCTCCGAGTATTGATCCACTAATGCTGCTCATGCTCATAATTCCAAAGGTAAGCAATCGGTTGTCCTTTAAAACAGATAACTGATCACGGATAACAGCCAATGCTTCTGTATTGCCTAAGAACATCATTTGAATGGAGAAAAAGCTTTCTAGCTTAGGTAAACGCGACACCTTTGATATAGCCCAACCTCCTTTATCAATAATCCATGTTAATATGCCAAAATAAGATAAAATATCGAAAAAAGTAACGATAAAAATAATCGGAAGCAATGCACCGAAGAAAAAGTCTACAGTTTCATTTGCCATAGCTGATGGAAAAACAAATGCAATCCCTTCGCTCGCACATTCAATTAACCATGTAAAAAAAGAAGCAATCTTATTAATTACCCAACTACCTATTGTAGTACCTAACATAAACCATGTAATGAGCAATTCAAGAAGGAGAAGGGAAACAATTGGTGGCCATTTTACTGCTTTCTTATTCGGTGAACATAAAAAAACGATGCCCATCACAACAAAAACGCCAAAAATGTTTAGCAAAAAGTACATACAAGCAACTCCTAGTTGTGTCTTAAACCAACAAAAAACCCTTACTTTTCATCGCTTCTAAAAAAGAGAAAGAATGAAAAATAAGGGATTCAAAGAGAGGATAGTGTACACTAACCCATCCTCATACTAATTTTAATCATACTTCCTGTAGTCTAGTTTTTTTCGGTGATTAGGTAGAGACGATCAGCCCAGATATCTGATTCTATACAGAAATTTCTTCCCAGTTGGAATGAAGAAATTCTATGCTTCACCGTTCCTATAATCCAAACGTTTGTCCTTATTCGAAATAGTAAAATTACCATACATAATATTTCTTACATATATATGGCATAGTATGAACAGAATATTATTTTTCATACAAAGTAGAATTTATTACGACGAATGAACATTGTATTCACCTCTATTCTTTCATAAAATTATAGAGGTGATAGAGGAGGTAATAGGATGAAAAAAGGTTATTTAGCAAATGGGTTATTTGGTTTAGGGGACAGAATGATCAATGAATTAGTTGCAAAAGAGGTGCGTACAGCGATTCCAGGAGTCGATTTATATGTGCCCCAAGAAAACATGTCCATTAATGACAAAGCTGCTTATGCAGACAGTCTCGCAATTGCAGGAGCGGATATGCAAGCATTAAAAGAAAGCGACTTTTTAGTGGCTGTTATCGACGGTGTTGAAATTGATGCTGGCGTCGCTGCTGAAATCGGTGCATTTTCTATGTTAGATCGTCCTATTTTCGGACTTTACACAGATACACGTCAACAAGGTCGAGATAATACGAAAAAAATTGACGCATTAGTTGCAGATGGAACAGAGAACCAATTTATGTATCGCAACTTATTTGTAGTCGGCTTGATCAAACAAAATGGTATGATTGTAAATTCTGTTGAGCAATTAGGAGAAACACTAAAGAATGCAAAGTTTTAATTTATAGAAGAATCCTGTGGTCAAAATGCACAGGATTTTTTTATACTTTTAAAACTTTATTTTCTCATTCAATATACTTTCATGCCCCTATAAAAATTTACACTGAGCTGTGCACAGTTACAAAGCTCTTTTTCGTTATATCATTATTTGAATATTTGAATTAAAATAAACTATATAAATAGAGAGGAGTGTTGAAGATGAAAAACGTACAATGGTGATTGAAAAGTAAAAGGCTTACGCCATCTCTTTTCAATCTAATTCATATATTTAAAACTATGAAATGAAAAGAGGAATTTTATGTTTTATCAAGATAATGAATTGATCATTCGTCCCCTTCAATTGGATGATTTACCTAGACTTTGGGAATTAGCTTTCAAGGATGAAGCTCCCGAGTGGAAAAAGTGGGATGCACCTTACTATGAACATCAAGCAATCGCATTCGACATTTTTATGGAAAATGCAGCTTCATATATTGCTCGAGATAATTTTTGGGCCATTGAAGTTTCGGGAATCGTTTGCGGTATTGTTTCCTATTATTGGGAGCACGAACCTTCCAAATGGCTCGAGATGGGAATAGTGTTTCATGAGGCTCCTAGCTGGGGGAAAGGCTTAGGGACACGCGCCTTAAAACTTTGGATGACCCATTTGTTTCATACAATGCCTCTGGTGCGTGTGGGATACGCAACATGGTCAGGTAATAAGCGTATGATTCGTGTCGGAGAAAAACTAGGTATGACAATGGAAGCACGCATTAGAAAAGTTCGTTATTATGACGGTCAATATTATGATTCCATTCGAATGGGGATTCTACGCGAGGAATGGGAATCATTAAGAACTGAAATCTCCACAAACATTAGTTTAAAATAGTAGAAGACTAGGTTAGAGATATCTAACCTGGTCTTTAATTTTATCCCGCTTTAACGGGCAGTAAGACTCCCCCTTCAAGATTTAAGAAAAGCGAAAAGACAAGTGGGAGATCAATTGCTGGCATGCGCCCGATGAAATGATCCCAGACTAAGTACGCAACATCGTGTTGCTCCTGCGCAAAGCTCGTCGCAAAATAAAAGAGCGTTTGCAACGTCTGTGTGACCCACATCGTGTGGGACACAACTAACAATCAGTGGGGGATGACGGGGACTAAAAGCGCGACGTCCATGTCGCAACGTCCCCACTAGCACGTCCTGGGCGTCGAAAAACCCCCACTGATGGAAGTTTCACTTTATGTAAGTGAAACCTAGCGATAGGCTTTCTGTTAGTATGAGTACTTATATTTTTGCTATAATACTGAGACAAAAATTTACTTTTGCAGGTGAACCAATATGTTATCCTTTATATTAACCGTCAAACGATTTATAGAAGCATTCTTTAAAGCTTTCAAGGAACCAATCTTTCTATCTCTGTTTACTACTTTATTTTATCCTTCTTTCTGGTACTCTTTTCTATACGAAAAAAGAAGGATGGGACGTATTGGACGCTATTTACTTCTGTGTTGTAAGCTTGATACCGACTGGTGTAGAAACAAACCTCTATCCATCTACGGATCTTGGAAAAGTGTTTACAATGATTTATCTAGTAGTGGGAACTGGAGTCATGTTTATCACCCTTCTCACCTTAGGTAAAACAATGATAAATGCGGAAGCATTAGAGGAAAAAAGAAATAAATTACGTGACAAAGCGAAAAAATAGTTATACACTCCAGAGCCGAAGATTTCATAAAATCTTCGGCTCTTTTTACTCACTATTTCTTATTTTAGAATAGTATTGACTACTCTTAATAATTATATTAATATTATAACAATTTAGTAGAATAAAAAATATATACTAAGAGTATTGATCATCATGCATTAAAAGTAATTGCTCATCCTAATGGAGAGCTTTTTATTTTTTAAAAATTAGCAATATATTTCATATAGTATATTTGGAGGTATTTAGAAATGAAACAAACGACGAAACAATATATAATCGAACGAATGTATAAGGCGTCGCAAGGACTTGCAAATGCGGTACTTGTCACCCTAGGTATCGGCCTTCTTATAGAAACTTTTGGCACGTTCACAGGATGGGAAGGCTTTACCACAATCGGCAAGGCTGCGCAGCTAATGCTAGCACCCGCAATAGGTGCTGGTATCGCCTATCAACTTGGTGGGAATACATTAGTTATTTTCAGTGCCATGGCCTCTAGTACAGTCGGTGCAAATGCACTTCATATGAATGCAGATGGTGCTTGGATTCTTACTACAGGACAACCGATCAGTGCTGTATTAGCTACCGTTTTTGCAGTGTGGGTTGGAAAACGCATTGCCGGTAAGACAAAATTAGATATGCTAGCAATTCCATTCGCCGCTATCTTAGTAGGAGGCGTCGCAGGTGTTGGATTAGCAGCGGTTACTACTCCACTTTTAGAGCAGTTAAGTAGTTTTATCGCAAACTCTGTTTCAGGATCTCCGCTTATGGGGTCAATAGTTATAGGACTTGTTTGGAGTATTTTCCTTATGTCTCCCGCCTCATCCGCAGCTATTGCAATTGCTCTGCAACTTGATCCAGTTTCCAGTGCGGCCGCTTTAATTGGATGTACAGCTCAATTTGCCGGATGGACGGCGATGTCGTTCAAACAAAATGATCTAGGTGCAAATATTGCTCAATCTTTTTTAACACCGAAAGTACAAGTTCCAAATATCGTTAAAAATCCGCTTCTTGTCATAGGACCATTTCTATCTTCTGTTATTTGTGCTCCAATTGCGATATTAATGTTCCATTTTGAAGTTCCTTATACATTAGCAGGTCTTGGTCTTAATTCATTTATCGCCCCTTTAAATATTCTTGCGAACCAAGGTGTAATTGTTCTATTAATGTATATTGTATTAGGTGTCATTTTACCAGCACTCATTTCTCTCACTGTTTATCATTTGCTAAAAGCTAGAGGTTTAGCTAGAACTGGTGATTTACGTATGGAAATTCAATAGTCAATTATATATTAAAGAGATAAGCCAGAGATTTCTGTCTGGCTTTTTATTTTCCCCCTCATTCAATTACTTGTCCAAAGTTCCAAGTTTACTTTCAAAGTAAACAGGGTAAATAGATTTTAAGAGAAAATAGTCTAGGAGTGATTAATAATGGACGAAGAGAAACGCGTTGAAGTACGTCGAGAAGAAAAGTCAGATTCGGGTTTGGTAGGCGCAACATTTATTAAATACGCTGCCTATCTAATTATCTTTTTCGGTATACTGTGGTTTTTAATCTCGTATGTTTTTCCGAAGTTTTAACTTAACTATAAATCCCACATTTAAACTTTAGCGTTGAATGTGGGATTTTGTAATTTTGCTGGAATTGTAAAAGAAAATAGTAAGGAAATCGGAAAGAAATTTTATGAATTATTATTTTCCAAAGCTCCAGATTTGTATAATCTATTTAACCAATCAAAAAAGAGGAATCCAACAAGAAGCGCTAGGCTATGCAGTATATGCAGCCAGAGGATCATATTCATTTTGAAGTATTTAATCCAATTGCCATTTTGGGTAGTTAGAAATAAAGTTTAGTTTTGTTTTTATGTATATAGTAGGTGCTCCAGAAAACCCTATTTACAACTAAAATAGAATACCAATAAAAAATCCCACATTCTACCCGAATGCGGGATTTTCTCACTGTATTAAGCGTTAACTGTTTCTGTAGATAATGATTTTGCAACCGCAGCTACTTTTTCAAGACCTTCAGCAATAATTTGTTCTGCTTTATCTGGCATTGCATTATGACCTTCGATGATTACTTCTTCTACAGACATTCCGAAAACGCCACCGAAGACATTGCGCATGTAAGTAGCTGCCATTTCCATTGGTGCCGACTCAGGTGTAGAGTAGATTCCTCCACGAGCGCTTAATAGAATTGCTTTTTTCTCCGGCATTAAACTGATTAATTGGCCTTCTGGGCTATATTTAAACGCATATCCTGCTTGATAAGTATAATCTACAAAAGTTTGTAATTTCGCTGGAATTGTTAGGTTCCATAATGGGAATGCGAAAACAACTACGTCTGCTGCAGATAAAGCATCCATTGCTTTTTGTTTAGCAGCTAATAAGCGTTGTTCTAAATCTGTTAACTCTTCCCCGTTTTGTGTTTTTCCAAATGCATTAAACAAATCTTGACCAAAGTATGGCATATCTTCTGCAAACACGTCAAAAGTAGTTACATTAAGTTCTTTTGCGTCTTTTACTGTTTCCATAAATGTTTCATACATTTTGCTTGATATAGCTTCCGTCGCTGGACGGTTATTTGCTTTTACTACTAAAATATTCATTGAGTTCTTTCCTCCAAAGCTTTTTCTTATTAGGTTACCTTTAGTAACTAGCATAACGTTTTTTATTCTAGCACAAGCTTCTATTAGAAATCTATTTTAATGCTCAACAAAGATATCATAGATGAAATAGCAATAAAGAGGAACTTATAGTGAAAACTGTTATAATGCTATTTTATTAGAATTCACTTCGCTTTTCTCTAGCCACACTAACGTCTCTTCAAACAATTGCTCTTCAAAAGAATAGCTCGAAAATGTATGATTAGCATCTTTAATATAACGGATATTTCCGGTATTTCCGCGTTTCAATGATTCCGAATAGTAAACAGCGTTCTCTTTTGAAACATCTTTATCTTCCGCCGCGTGAATGACAAGTAGTTGTCCTTTATAAGAATGAATAGCTTCAAGTGGATAATGGTTTTTTAAATCCTCTAAAAACTGCTGACTTACATAAAAACCGTTATAATCAAAAACACCTAACGCCTTAGCAGTTTGTAAAGCTGTATCTCCCAAGATAGCCGTAATATCTTCATATGGTTTAGCAACAGGCGACCACAAAATCAGTTGACGGATTCGCTTATCTACAGATGCCGTTAAAGATGCAACCGCCCCTCCTAGACTATGGCCAATCAAAATAATATTTTTTGTATCCACCTCTTTTAGCGTCGATACATAATCCAGTACTGCTTGAACCTCACTCAATTGCTTTGAAACTGTAACGTCTGCATAATCTCCATCGCTTTCTCCACACCCACTAAAATCGAAGCGAAAAACAGCATAGCCTTTATCTGTAAACTTTCGGGCTGCTTTCACGAATAGTCGATGCTCTCCTACTTTGCTCCCTACAAACCCATGTAAAAGAACAATAAGCGGAACTTTTTTATCTTGGATTCCCTCAGGGAGATGAAGCACTCCAGAAAGGCATACGTTGTCACAAAGAATTGAAATCGATTCAGTCATATTATCCTGCTCCCTTTTTAATTTTTACTATTCTAACTTGTTTACTAGGTATTATAAATTAATGATGTCATTAGGTCAATTCATAATATAAGTTATGATTATTTCCTCCCTTCTCGTTTCTGCTCTAATTAACTGTTTTTCTTCTTACATAAACGAAGAGAATCCCATTTAGTCATTAAAGAAAAGGTCAGAATAAAAACCAGCTAGCACCTCAATGTGGCAACTAGCCGCAAAAATCATATAGGTATCAGATACGATCACAAGTCTTCGATATCCGCTCCTTAACAAACCCCTTGCGCTCCTTAAAACTGTTTGCCCTCATACAGATTTCTCATGCGATCATAAATCTTCGGTATCCGCTCCTTAACAAACCTCTTGCGCTCTTTAAAACTGTTTGCGCTCATAGCAGAAGTCTAGTATGACAATTTCGGCAAGCTTTAAGACGCATTATCCCTATACTTCGTTTCATTAAAAAATATTCTAACTTACTTATGTTACATGTAAATAGTTATCCACATGGCTAGAATTTTATGATTTCCTCAAGCACAAAAAGCCATCTTTTTTAAAAGACGACTGATTTATCCTATAAGGATAGTAATAGCACTATAGACTAATAGCAAAGCCATTACTATATTGAACTGATTTTTATACTTCGCAATAAATTCTTTAAAAATGGAACCAAACATACTCCAGCTGCTAGTTGACATGATAGCTATAGAAGCTAGGATCATTGAATAAAAAAGTAAGCTGAAATGGGAACTATTATACGGAAGAACAAAAGTTGACATGGCAGTTATACCATATAAGATTGCCTTCGGATTTATAAATTGCAGCACCACTCCTACAAAAAAACTATTATTACTGCCCCCATTATTGTCGTTACCAGCATTTTTACTAGTAACGATTTTAATTGCAAGATAAAGCATATAAGCAGCACCTAGGAGCTTCATTATGAATTCTATTTTGGGAAGAAAATTATGAAGCAGTAAATTAAAATATGCGCTTAGGATCAATATTACAAAAAAACCTACGCCTACACCTAAACAAAATTTAAATGTTTTCTTAAAACCATATTTGTTCGCAAATAACATGGCCATAATGTTATTTGGACCTGGGGTAAAACTAGAAACAAATGCATATAAAAGCAATGAAAATAACGGCATAAAATGACCCCTCTCTCTTTCGTATGTTATAATGTCCTATATGATCACTATAACGATTTACGTTTTATTGTACATCATGGACGTTATATAGTGCAACGAGAACAGGAGTGTTTTTATGGAAGAAATACATCTTATCATTGCCAGAAATTTAAAGGATTTAAGAGAGAAAAAGAAACTAAGTCTTGAGAAGGTTGCAGAGTTAACTGGAGTAAGTAAAACGATGATCGGTCAAATTGAAAGAGGAGAATCGACGCCAACGATAACAACTATTTGGAAAATAGCAAATGGGTTAAAGATTTCTTTTTCTACCCTGATAAATATTCCGCAAACAGATACAAAAGTCATTCTACGAAATGATCTACAGACCTTATCCGAAGACAATGGAAAATATCGAGTCTATCCTAACTTTCCCTTTGAGAATGATAGACGCTTCGAGGTTTATTCTGTCGAAATAGAAAAAGGTGGATTCTTAAGTGCGGATGCCCATTTAGAAGGGACTGAAGAGCTCATAACTGTATTTGAAGGGGAACTAACTATATGTGTAAATAAAGATGAATACACAGTTAGAAGTGGTGATTCAATTCGATTCAAGGCGGACAAACCCCATACTTATCATAATTCAGGAGAAGTATTAACCCGATTAAGCATGATCCTTTATTATCCTTCGTAAAAAATGCTATCCCATAAGTCATAAATTGTCGCCTCGTGGGATAGCCCCTTTTCGCCTTATGTCTAAACTTTTATATCTCTTAATTCTGTTGGGTTTAGAATAGTAATTTAACGATTTCCAACTTCTGCTCCTTTATTAATTCCAATTTCAGTTACTTTTTTTCCTCACCAACTTTGATTTATCTCCACTTTTTATTCATTAAATGTAAGCAGCCATTTTTCATGTCTCTTAGAAAAAGGAGAACACTCCTCTAACATCGAATGATATACCAAGAAGCTTTGTATAGATTGTTTAGGAGGAAATTCAATGACAGACATATTAACAGACCATACTGGGCGACCAGTAAACATCTCTATTCCACCAAAACGTATCATCACAATCTGCCCAGCCATTACAGAAACACTCTTTGCGCTAGGTCTAGAGAATGAAATAGTTGGTCGCACTAAATTTTGTATTTTTCCAGAAGGAACTGTCGGAAACGTACCAATTGTAGGGGGAACAAAAGAAGTAAACGTAGAGAAAATACGAGCATTGCAACCCGATCTCATCTTAGCTGAAAAAGAAGAAAACACATTAGAAATAGTACAAGCTCTTGAAAAAATTGCACCCGTGTTTGTCTTAGAAGTTCAGTCAATTGAAGATTCGTATCGATTTATAAAGACGCTCGGCACACTAACAAATAAAGAGTCCGAAGCAAATTTGCTCGTTGACTCTTGTAAAGCTGTATTCCCCTCTTCACGCGGACAAGTGAAAAACGCTGCTTACGTAATTTGGCGAAAACCATATATGGTCGTTGGAGGAACTACTTATATTAATGACGTTCTACATACGATTGGTTTGCATAATCCTTTTGCAAAAGAAAGGTCAAGATATCCCGCTGTCACCAAAGAAGAGTTGGTAGCTGCAAACCTTGATGTCCTTTTACTCGCATCCGAACCATTTCCTTACCAAGAAAAACATATAGCCGAATTTCAAGCATTTCTACCAAACACCAAAATCATATTAGTAGAAGGCGAAATGTTCTGGTACGGATCTAGAATGGAGAAAGCCGGGGCATACCTGAAAGAATTAGTCGAAAGTATTTAAAGCAATATAAAAAGGAATCAAAGCCTTCTAGTTTAAGGCTTACTTGATTCCTTTTTATCTTTATTGCTCAAATAAGTTTTGTTGCTCTTGCAATGCTTTTTTACGTCGATACACTTTTATAGTAGGAACCGCTATAAGAATAGCCGCTGCAAAATTGAAGAAACTAGTATAAGAATTGACTGGACTATCGGCATAACCTGAAATAATCAAGTTTACAATACCAATAATAATATTAAAAACTAGTAATAAGGTGAAAAGTCCAATAATCCGATTAAAGTATGAAACTTTCGAAGCAGTGTCCGTATAAATTCCGAAAGGTCCATCTGATGCTTTTTTCCGAAAGTATACCCAACCTCCGAATTTACTTACTATTTCTATCCCACTTTCCTTTAAAAATTGGAGATATTCATTTTTATCCTTTAAAGCAAGCCCTGCAAGTAACTCGTTTCGATAAATATAAGATCCAGCTTCTCCTTTTACAAATGTAAAGCGAAAGAACTTAAACTTCTCTAAAAGCCATCCTTGCTGTGCCAACTCATTTATCCATTGTTCTTCTTTCTCATAATCCACATACAAGCGATATTTTACTTTTTTCATTTTAGTTTCTCTCCTTTCGTCATTAGTAAACCATTTTCATATAACTCATTTAATCGCTTCATTTCGTATTCCACCATAGTTTTCCCTAAGTCGGTAATAACGTATTCTTTTTTGCGTCCGTCATCATCTAACGCAACAATCCATTTCCGCCCTACTAATGTTTTGATTGCCCCGTAAATGGTCCCTGCTCCTAGCTGAACACGTCCTTTACTTAGTTCCTCTGTCAATTGCATAATTCCATAACCATGTCGTGGTTCATAAAGCGACAACAAAATATAATACACACCCTCTGTTAAAGGTAGATGTTCCTGTCGCACAAATATACCTCCTATCACCTGACGATATATCGACTTCCGATACACCAACTATATCAGTTGTCGATATAGTTGTCAAAGAAAATTTATGTAGTATAAAAAAAGCCACCATTCGTCTGAAAGGTGGCTTGAGTTCATAAAATGCTAGCTATTAAATTTAATTTGATTTCAAACTATAAAGAATCAGGAGGATTCCACCGAACAGACATAGCATCCTTGTTAAAGATATTTTTTCGGCTAGTCCAAATAGAGCGATTCCTGTCGTAATGATTAATATACATGGACCTACTAAAGCTAGTAATGTGTTAATGTAAAAGGCTTTTTCCAAATCATTATATTTTAGCATCAGCATCGCAGCTCCTATATCAATACTTCCAGAAAAAATTCTCAATATAATCATGAAAAGAAGTGCTTTTTCAATCAGTCTTAACTACCCTCTTCCCTATAATTTACCTTATCATCTCCTTTAAATTGTATGCACGCTTATCCACTTTTATCAAAGTTGCTTTTAATAATTAGTGATTTTTCGTGTTATTGCATTCATACGCTAACAACAAAAACCTGTGTAAAATACTTACACAGATTTAACAATAATTTAAGATTGAAGAATTTCCTTATCTCTTTTACCATGCAACACATAATAAACGAAGATTCCTATCACGATCAGCGCTACCAAGGATAGATATAACCCTCTATAACCGATTACAGGAACTAAATAACCTAGTAAGAAAGGTCCTAATCCAAGACCCAAGTCAAGGAAGATAAAATATGTGGAATTTGCCAAGCCCATACGATGAGGCGGCGTCACTTTAATAGCAAGTGCTTGTGTAGTAGATTGAAAATTACCGTAACCTAATCCGATAAACGCAGCTGCCAACAAGAAAATGAAACTGCTATGCGCTTGGCTTAGTAATAACATTCCGACTGCAAATAACACTAATGCTGGATAAGCAACACTATTACCGCCTCTACTGTCCAACATTTTCCCCGTAAATGGACGAGAAATTAATATAATAACTGCATAAACGAGGAAGTAAAAGCTCCCTGCCTTCACTAGATCAATATCTGCGGCATAGGTTGTAATAAAAGATAGTATACCTGAATAAGCCAACGCCATTACTAACATAGCAATGGACACTGGCATTGCTTTGGATTCGAAAAAGCTTGAAAACTTAAATCCTGTGCTTTCAGAATTTGCTACATACTTAATTTGTGGAGCTTTAACCGGAAGTGCAAGAAGTAAACTAACAATCCCCATCACTAACGAAAATATAAAAATACTTGTATAACCAAAAGTAGCTATCAACGCAAGTCCAATCAGTGGCCCAATAGCTGTAGATAAGACTGCACTTAAACTAAAATAGCTGATTCCTTCCCCACTTCTGCTGGGCGGGATAACTTGTGACACAATTGTACCAGTTGCGGTAGTAGCAAGACCCACACCAATACCATGCAGCAGGCGAATAAGTATTAATACATAAAGATTAGTCGGGACAAAATAAAATACCGTTACAATACTGAATATAATAATCCCGGTTATAAGCATTTTCTTGCTACCAACTTTTGCAATCTGTTTACCACCAAATAATCGCCCTATTAATGAACCGATGATAAAAATACTTGCAACCAAACCTGCCGTACTTGCCGAAGCATTATATGTTTCCGTTGTATATGTCGCCATCGTTACTAATAACAAGTACATCGATAGCATTAAGACAAAATTGACTACCGTTATAGAAATGAAATCCTTCGTCCATAATCTTTCCTTTTCCATTTATCTTTCCCCTTCTTATTTATAATTTGCTAGAAATCTCTTTTAAAACTCGGGCTACGACCAGTCTTTCTTCTTCAGATATACCCTCTGATAAGCCCTTTTGAAAATGGTCAATTTTTTCGCGCACTTGACCATATACTTTTGCTCCTTCTTCCGACAATTGAACAATTTTGACTCTTTTATCATTTCCAACATGAATTTCTACGTATCCGAGATCTATGAGTTTTTGAACCAGTTTTGTCGTCGTTGGCTTCTCTACATTTTGATAAAGCGATATGTCGCCAATTGTTTTTGCGCCTTCTCGAAAAATCAAAAACATAATAGACCATTGGGCAGTCGTTAGATTATATGACGCCAGTAATGCATTCAACTTGTTTATATATGGTCGATACATAGCTATATATTCATTAAAAAGCTGTTTATATGATTCCATGAAATCACCTTCCTCATTAGTTAGTTAGGGAAACTAATTATTATTATACAATATATAAGTTAAATTTGTCTACCCTATACAGAAGGTGAACAAGCTTTTACTTCTTTCGATAAAATTATTTCCCACGGAATAATTTACTCCTTAATATGACAAAAAGTTAATTAATTCGTGAGTGTATAAGCACCATAAAGTGACCCATTCTTTTTTTTAAAGAATACAAAAAGCCCGACAAGATAATCGTTCATCTTGCCGGGCTAACATATTAGTTTTCTTCTATTTCTTTACGATTTTTCTTAAATAGTTTGGATAGCATCTCATACACAATCGGTACAACGATTAATGTTAATAAAGTAGAACTTACTAATCCACCAATTACAGTAATACCTAACCCTTTCGAGATGAGACCGCCGCCTCCGCCACCAGATCCAAGTGCTAACGGGATTAATGCACCGATTGTTGCAATTGCCGTCATTAAGATTGGACGTAGACGAGTGCCACCTGCTTCTAAAATCGCTTCACGCATTGTCATTCCATCACGTTCCATATGCACAATACGATCCACTAGAACAATCGCATTCGTTACAACGATACCTATCAACATTAATAGACCCATCATAACAGATACAGAAATAGTTTCGCCTGCGATTAATAAACCTACAAATGAACCAATTACCGCAAATGGTAACGAGAATAGAATCGCAAACGGTGCGACACCTTCACGGAATGTCACAACAAGGATAAAGTAAACAATCGCAATTGCCGCAAGCATTGCAACAATTAATTGTGTAAATGTCTCCTCCATATCAGCAGCTGCTCCTGCAGTACCAATTGTAACTCCTTTAGGTAAATCTAATTTATCAATTGCCTTATCAACCTCTGATGTAGCTTTAGAGATATCCGCACCTAGAATCGTACCTGAAACTGTTGCGTAATACTCCCCTTTACTACGTGCAAGTGTATTTAAGGTTGTGCCTTCCTGGACAGTTACAAGCTCGGAAAGTTTCATCGTTGTACCAAGTGCTGTCGGTACTTCCGTTGCTAAAATATCATCGACAGATTTAGGTTGCGCAGCTTGTTCTTGCTGAACAATTACTTGTAATGTATCTCCGTCTTTTTCAACAGTCGTTAAAACATCCTGTGTTTTGTTTGGGTTTAACATCATGACAATTTGACCCGTCGTTAAGCCATATTGCAGAAGTTCATCTTGCTCTACATTGAATGTATACTCTACATATGCATCCTCTGCACTTGATGAAACATCTTCTAAGCCGTCGTTTTCATTCATAACTCCTTCAACCATTTCTACCGCTTCATTTAGTTTATCTAAATCTTCACTGTAGAATGTATAGCTAAGTTCGTTTGTAGACATCGACATAGAAGTGAAGTTTTGGCTCTTCCATTCGCCAGTTTGACCAATGTTAAACACATAATCTTCAATTTCTGAACTAACTTCTGGGAAGTCTTTCATGTCAGGGTCAAAGATTAGGTACATTAATGCACCGCCTGCTCCTCCACCCATCATCGCTGTCATCTCATCTGCACTTTCTGTTACAGATAATTGGACGATATCAATATCATCGCGTTTCAGCAGTTCTTCCTCTACCACACTAACATTTTCTAATGTATCTTCTTTCAACTCGCCTGCTTCTGGCGTATATGTTAAGTACATTACTTTTTCTTCTTCACTACCCATGAAACTAAATCCGATTAATGGTGTTAGTGCAACACTTCCAGCTAATAGAACAATGGCTATGAGTGAAGTAATAACTTTGTGATTTAAGCTCCAGTTAAGAATACCTTTGTAGCCATTCGCCATTTTACCTGCTTCTTTATGGCTGCTTTCTGTTTTTTCTCCATATAACTTTTTCTTAAATAAGAAATGAGATAAAGCAGGAACGATCGTAATCGCAACAACTAATGATGCCGCAAGCGCGAACGTCATCGTTAACGCGAAAGGCATGAACAACTCACCGACCATACCACCAACAAAAATAAGTGGTGCGAAAACCGCCACTGTTACTAATGTAGAGGACATGATTGGTTTGAACATTTCAATCGTTGCTTCTCGTACAAGCGCACGACCCGTTAACTTCTCTGACTTCAAATGCAGACGACGATAAATGTTCTCTACTACTACGATAGAGTCATCGATTACACGTCCGATTGCAACTGTAATTGCACCTAATGTCATCATATTTAATGTAATATCCATCCAGTTTAATAGCAGTAATGCCATGAAAATAGAAACTGGAATGGAAACAATCGAAATAATAGTAGATTTGAAATCACGTAGGAATAAAAGAATGATCAATACTGCGATTAATCCACCAAATAATGCTTTTTCAATCATCGTTTTAATCGAAGCTTCAATTGGCGCACCCTGGTCTAGTGATATATCAATGATGATTCCATCGATAGCCGCCTTTTCTTCTTTTACTAAATCTTTCACAGCGTTTACAACATCTACTGTATTAGCTTGTTGTCCTTTGACTATTTGAATAGCAATCGCATTTTCACCATTTGTACGTGAAACAGATTGTACTTTACCTACTACTTCAATCGTCGCAATGTCACTAAGTTTTACAAATGGAGATGGACTTTCAGCTGTTGGTGTAACAGGGATAAGCATTTCTTTCAGCTCATCGGCTGTCATAAACTTACCATCTACAGCGACTGCTTGTTCACCTTCTTCAAACTCATATAAACCTAATGAAACAGCTAGATCGCTCGCTTGAATCATTTGTTTTACATCATCTTCTGTTATTGCGAGTTCAGCCATTTTTTCTTTATCATAAGTAAGCTGGACTTCTTCGATATGCTGACCTGTAATCGTAGCAGATGCTACCCCGTCAATTTTTTCGATTTTCGGAAGTAATAGTTCTTCTACTGTGGATGTCAATTCTACGATATCCTCTGTCGAACTACTTACACTTAATGCAACAACCGGCATCATGTTCATGCTGATAGCAGTAATTGTTGGTGCTTGGGCCCCTTCTGGTAAATCCAATGTATCTAATGCAGATTGCAAAGCACGCTTCGCTTCGTCCATATCTATCCCATACTCGTACTCTACTTGAACATTTGCCATATTCGAGTAGGAATTAGAATAAACAGATTTTACATCTTCTAAATTCTCCACCGCTTTTTCGAGCGGCATCGATATATCTTCCATTACTTGCTCAGGAGTTGCTCCTGGATATACTCCCATAACCATTAAGTATGGAATCGAAATATCTGGAATCGTCTCCGTTTTCATTTGTGTACCCGAATAAATACCGGATACTGTAATAATAATCGTAAGTAACCAAACTGCTAACTTATTTTTTAATACAAAGTTAACTAAACCTTTCACCTTTACACCTACCCTAAATTGACTTATCTTGCTCCGTTAATTATAATAATGACTAATCGGTCAATTGTCAACGAAATCACCTAGGAGCGATACAAAAAATATGAGTAAAAAACAATTAATAATGGAAAAAGCATTAGAGCTTTTTGCGAAACAAGGTTTTGAAGCAACTTCCGTTCAACAAATAACTGATCATTGCGGTATTTCAAAAGGGGCATTTTACTTGTCCTTCAAGTCAAAAGATGAACTGATCTTTTCATTAATCGACTATTTTATGACACAACTTATTTCAGACATTGACTACAAGGTCAAAAATACACAAAATAATGAACTTTTGTTCACATATTTCTATACTACTTTTCAAACCTTTTCTCAACACTCGGACTTTGCCAAAGTTCTTATGAAAGAACAAGCCCAAACATTTCATAATCAAGAACTAATTGAAAAGATGTATATGTACGATAGATTAGTGGATAAAGCTACTTTATCTATGGTTGAGCGTTTATATGGAGAAGAAATAATCAACACAAAATATGATTTAGTTTATTGTATTAAAGGATTAATGGGCAATTATTCAAAGCTTATGTTATTCTCTAATGTTCCTCTTGATTTGAAATTGCTATCTGAATCACTTGTCGAAAAAATAAACTTACTTGCCGAGCATGCTACTATTGCATTCATATCAGAAGATTTTATTCGATCGATGGAACAACCCGCTCTGAAAGAAGTAACAAACGAACAGTTATTAGAGATGCTTACACAAAAAATTGAGGAGATGGAGGAGTCCATCGAAAAAGAATCATTGATCCTACTAAAACAGCATTTGCTTGATCCATCATTAAATCTTGCAATCGTAAAGGGATTAATCGAAAATATTCGCAATCATCCTCATTGCAAATGGATTTCTTATTTACTTCTTAGTTACTTTAATTTTTAAATAGTGAAAGGCAGAATGCGTATTGCATTCTGCCTTTTTTGTAAGTATATTACGCTTCAGTTTCTGGAAAAAACGCCTGCTCTGTATAAATATCAACTAAGACCGGACCTGTAGTATGGATAGCTTCTTCTAGAATAGATTCCAATTCACTATCCGTTTCAGCACGGAACCCTGTCCATCCACAAGCTTTGGCCACCTGAACAAAATCCGGGTTAGTCAATTGAGTTCCTAGTTCCCTATCACCTGCTGCTTGGATTTTATCACTTTCCATTTGTAGCGCTCCATTATTAAAAACTAGGACTGTAATATCTAGGTTATAGCGAGTTGCAGTTAATAAATCGGCAAGTGTCATCTGAAGGCCTCCATCTCCCACTATGGCGATGACTTGTTTTTCAGGTTGCACAAGTTTTGCCGTGATAGCCGCGGGAAGACCGAAACCCATCGAACGCCAATAACCAGAAAAGAGTACGGACTGCTGACTTTGGCGAAAATTACGATTCATCCATACGGTAATATCTCCTGTATCCAGTGTAATTACCGCATCTTCTGCGACTGTTCGTTCAATTGCTCGCACAATACGAGATGGATGGATAGGAGATCCGGTAATCTGACCTTCCTCTTCATTTTGGTCAGCCCATTTAGCTTTTGCTTCCTCCACTTGCGTCTTCCATGCAGAATTTTTTTGATAGCCTGCTAAGTCTTGAAGTAACAGTGGGACTACTTGCTCTGCTTTACCATTGACCCCAAGCTCCGTCGGAACCCCTTTATGGGCGGTTGCAAAGTTGGTATCAATCTGAATAATACGCGCATTTTGAGGCACATATCCCTCCGGCCACCAAGTTACCCCTACAAGAAGGACAACATCAGCTTCTTTAAAAACCTCGGCTGCATGAGGATTTCCACCTTCTCCAATTCCTTGAAGAAGACATGGCGTAGATTCTTTAAACAATCCTTTACCACCTAAACTAGTGAGGATACCCGCTCCCCAAGTTTCGGCTAGTTCTTCAATAGCAGAAGTTGCTTTTTTCGCTCCTGCTCCAGCAAGTATAATTGGCTTACTTGCTGTCTTCATCAATGTCGTCACTTCTGTTAAATCTTCTATTTGAAAAGATGCTGTCCCTTCCAATACCGTTGGCAGTCCACGAGCTTCCACAGCTGTTTTTACTTGAAACAAGTCTTTAGGTATAGACAGATGTGTAACAGCTCGCTGCTGAAGCGATGTTTGAGCAGCTTTTTGAAGTAAATCCACTATAGCATCTTCACTTGCGAGATTCGCTGAGTAGGCCACAAATGGCTTAAACAGTTCCTGTTGATCCACATATTGTTGAAAGTCTGTACCGATTTTGTTGCGGGGTGCCTGGCCAGTTATCACAAGGACAGGAGCTTTATCCGAATAGGCATCGCCAAGACCGTTTAGCAAATTGGTTGCTCCTGGTCCCATCGTAGCTGTACACACTGCAAGCTTTCCCGTCAACTTTGCCTCAGCCGAAGCCATGAATGCAGCAACAGATTCATGCTTTACCGGAATAAATTCAATCTTATCCTGCGTTGCCATTGCATCTAATAATCCAATAATGGCATCTCCTACGACACCATAAATACGCTTGACTCCTAATAATGACAGTTGATCCAGCGTTACTTCAGCAACCGTTTTATTCATAAACATTAACCTCTCCTTTTGTGCATTTACTTATCAAGTAATTTCCCTTAAATGATTGAGCTAAACATCACGCTACAGTTATACCTAAATTGGGGATATGTTGTGTATAAGTTATATGAAATTTTTGACAACTGAGTGGATAACTAGTCCACAATCATAAATTGTGAATATGTTGGGGAAAAGTTTTAAGAAAGGAAGAGAATAATGGAAACTTCTATGCCATTAAAATTATCTGTACAAAACCATTATATGACCTGTTTCTATCTTTTTCGAAGGATTTTGGACAATCTTGATACTGTATCATTACCTAGTAAATATGAAGAAAGGCTAGTCATGACCAGCCTCTCTTTTTCGGTAATCTTACGGTATCTGTCTGTCCTTTATCCACTTTCAACTGTAAGAATTAGGTTAAGATTTTCATGTTGGTTCCATTTTTGTTTTTGTCTTACCACTCCCATCACATAGACGGATGTATCGTTATTAGCTTGCTGTCGAGACCTGCGACGCCTCATAAACTTCACTATACAACTCCTCTTGCTTCTATTGCTATAGCATATTCTACAGACAAAAAAGCTGCTAAACCCATCTAGGTTTAACAACTTTCATTTTCGCAGGAAGTGCTTATTTCAAAACGTATGCAGCTAGTACACTTTGTACTTTATATATATTCAAAGATTTATTGAATTTCTTTTGAATTGGCATAGCACTTCCCGATATCCAAATTTTCAATTCAGCATCCAAATCTAGTGTTCCTGCTGTTTCCACAGAAAAATGAACAACACTTTTATACGGAATGGAATGGTATTCCACCTTTTTCCCAGTCATTCCTTGCTTGTCGATAAGCAATAGTCGTTTATCTGTGAAAACAAATAGATCTCGAATTAGCTTGTATGCATGTTCTACTTTTTCAGAAGGTATTAGTAAATCCTTTAGCTCTTTTTCCACTTTATCCAGTTCTACTTCGGAGGCATTTCCCATCAAACCATCTAATAAGCCCATTTTTATCCATCCTTTTCGTTAATTTTCTTAAAGACAATCTTTTTCTTGGCATGGTGATTATTTTTCATCAATATTCGTTTTTACTTGTTTAATATATCATACAGAAAATTCTATACAATCACAATTAAGCATTATCATGTATGATCGTTGCTCATTATAGCTAACTTCCAAGTCTGCCTTTTAATCATTCGACATACTTAAAAGGCATACTATCCGTCATCGGTTAATATGCCTTTTGTTTAGTACTATCTACTTTGAATTGCCACTTTCAAACCAAGTCCAATATAAATTACTCCTACGATTTTGCCACTCCAGTTCCCGATCCATGATATTCGCTTGAGCATGTCCAAGACTAATCGTACGCTCATTGCAATAATGGTAGTATAGATTACAGTTAGCAATACTAAAATTATCCCCAAAACTAAAAATTGAAAAAGGATGATCCATTCGCTGGATAAACGAATTGTGGTAAAAACGCTAAAAAGAAAAGAGCAGTTTTGGGATTTAGAACTTCTACCATGATTGCCTGACTATAGGAACGGAAAGTTGTCGCCTGCGATACTTTTGGCAACTCAGGATCCGCTGGTTTTTCCAAAATTGCACGAATTCCTAAGTAGAGTAAGTATGCTGCGCCTACAAACTTCACAATATTGAAAGCAAGTGCCGAAGTCATTAAAATAGCAGACAGTCCCAAAGCCGCAAATAACGTGTGTATCAAGTCACCGGTGGCAATCCCAAAACCAGCCATAATGCCGGCTTTGCGACCTCCTTGAACTGTACGTGTAACGACTAAAAGAACAGCTGGTCCTGGTATTAAAAATAAACCAATTACAATCAGCACAAACGCGCTTAATGTTGAAAAAGAGATCATTATAATTTCTTCTTCATTTCTTCAGCCATTTGTCTAGAATTTAATTCTTCTTCCTCCTGTAACTTGTTAACAATATTAAGATAGTCTTTTTCATTACGATTCTGACTCATTTTATAGGCAGCTTGAACTTCGTGTAATTTTATTTTAAATCCTACAATTCCTTTTAGTTCTCTTTCTAAAACCTGTGGAGAAAGCTTTTCCCACAAAACTGGATTTTCTCGATGTTTTTCATATTTTAACAGCATTTCGGAGAGTTCCTGTTTTAACTCTTCTTCATTCAAAATATCCGCTTTTCCGTATATATGCACAGCCTGATAATTCCATGTCGGAACATTTTCATGTTCATACCAGGAAGAAGAAATATATGCATGTGGCCCTTGGAACATAACGAGTATATCCTCACTCCCCTCGAATGTTCTCCATTGTGGATTACCATAAGCCATATGCCCGGTTACATAGTAGTCGCCATCTTTTTCACTGAACCTTAAAGGTAAATGAGTGGCAATCGGCTTCCCCTTTTTAGTTGTAACAATTGTCCCAAATGAGTTTTTTTGAATAAATTCTCTAATTTCCTCAAAGTCTGTTACCTTATAGTATTTAGGTATATACATAAATGACTCCCCTCTCCTTTAATTATTTATATATTCTGAGTTAATAATATTATACAAACTGACATTTAAAAAGGTACAATTACAAACAATCGAACATGTCAAAGGAGATCTTTATGAGGAATATCATTTTCGCTTTGAACGATGACTCTCCCAAATACAAGCAAATCTACGAACAGTTTAAACTGCTTATTGAACGGGGCGACATACAACCGGACAAGCAGCTCCCTTCTATCAGACAGCTTGCTGAATCCCTTCATGTAAGTCGTAATACAACATTAACAGCTTATGATCTTCTTGTAGCGGAAGGCTATGTCCGTGGAGAAGGAAGAAGAGGTTATTTTGTCAATGAAATAGATCCGATTTCATTTACAGAAGCATTAATCGCTCCCAATAAAAAGCAGACAAAGCCAGTGACGCCTGTTCACATAGACTTTCGAGCAGGTGCTGTAGACCAAGCGCACTTCCCCTTAAAAATTTGGAGAAGAATCTCTAATCAAATACTAACCTTTCAGGAAAGCTTCCTATACGGGGACCCCTTTGGCGAATTGTGCTTACGTGAGCAAATTGCTATATACTTGCTTCACTCTCGTGGGGTGAAAACAGATGCTAACGCCATCATTATTGGTAGCAGTACTCAACAAATGCTCATCCAGCTTGGACATATACTAAAGGATGATTACTCAAGTGTTATCGTAGAGGACCCTGGCTACGATGGTGCTAGAGAAGCTTTTCATTTTCACCGTCTTACGCTGGAAACTTTATCCGTGTATGAAACAGGAGCTGATTTTTCACAATTAGAACAGATGAAATCTCAAGTTATTTATGTAACTCCTTCGCATCACAGTCCAATAGGTGTGAGCATGTCCATTCAACAACGGCAAATGCTTATCCAATGGGCGAACAAAAGGGATGGATATATTATTGAAGATGATTATGACAGTGAGTTTCGCTATACACAGCAACCATTTCCTGCTCTTGCTTCTATTGATTCCTCAAGAGTCATTTATTTAGGAAACTTCTCCAAATCCTTTCTTCCAGGAATCCGCTTAAGTTACATGGTGTTGCCCCAAACACTTTTAAGCAGATATAAACAGCAGTTTCTTCATTTTGAGAGTACCTCTTCCCTGCTGAGCCAACTCACCATGGCAAAATTTATAGAAGAAGGAGAATGGAATCGCCACATTAAGCGAATGCGTCTTGTGTATAAACGAAAAATGCAGCATATAGTATCAGCATTGAATGAACATTTCGAGCAGCATATATCTATTATTGGTGAGCAATCAGGTTTGTACGTGTTAGTAAAGGTTCATCTGAAGTATTCAGAAGAAGAGCTAATTGAGCGTGCTTCTTTGGCCGGAGTGAAAGTGTATCCTACTTCACTTTACTTCATTAATAACAATACTTCCGAACCAATGATCAAACTTGGTCTTAGTAATCTTTCTAATGATGAAATAGGTCGCGGTGTAGAACTTTTAAAGAAGGCCTGGTTATAAAGTGAAACTTCAATCAGTGGGGGTTTTCGACGCACAGGACGTGCTAGTGGGGACGTTGCGACATGGACGTCGCGCTTTAAGTCCCCGTCATCCCCCACTGATTGTTAGTTGAGGCCCACACGATGTGGATCACACAGACGTTGCAAACGCTCTTTTATTTTGCGACGAGCTTTGCGCAGGAGCAACACGATGGTGCGTACTTAGTCTGCGATCATTCAATCGGGCGCATGCCAGCAGTTGATCTCCCACTTATCTTTTCGCTTTTCTTACATCATGAAGTAGGAGTCTTACTGCCCGTTAATGCGGGATAAAATAGTGCCAGTCACCCACACTATTTTTGAATAGCTTGAACGACTGGCAACTACATTTTTTTCACTTTGTGAAGAGCATGCGCAGCTCCCCATTCATGCATGGCTACTAAAATGGGTTCTAACCCTCTTCCGTAATCTGTAATAGAATATTCAACTTTCGGAGGTACTTGTGGATATACTTTACGCTCAATAATGTCCTCTTCTTCTAATTCGCGCAGTTGTTTTGTTAACATTTTCTGGGTGATTCCTGGTACTCTTCGTTTCAGTTCGCTAAATCTTTGAGTACCAGCTTGTAATAAAATTAATAATATAATTGGTTTCCATTTTCCTACAATTATTCCTAGCGCGTCTTCCACACGGCATAATTCTGGCTGCATATCCATCTACTTTCACTCCTATAGTATCTTTTTGTATACTATACCACTTATAAGTGCGTACTTAAGTAATAAACACTTTAGAATTATACTAGCATTAATGAAAGGTAGGGATAGAAATATGGAAAAATATCATATAGATGAAAGTAAAGGTCTGGAATTTGGGCTTTATACACTTGGAGATCATATTCCTAGCCCACTTACCGGAGAGCGGATTTCTGCTGGGCAGAGGATTCACGAAATTATTGAGTTGGCCAAGCTTGCAGAGCAAGCAGGCCTAGACTTTTTTAGTGTAGGAGAAAGTCATCAGGAATATTTCACAACGCAAGCTCATTCTGTCGTGTTAGCTGCAATAGCACAGGCAACTAGCAAGATTAAAATTGCAAGTTCTTCTACGATTATTAGTACATCAGATCCTGTCCGTGTCTATGAAGATTTTGCGACGATAGATTTAATATCTAAAGGGCGTGCAGAAATTATCGCTGGTCGTGCTTCACGCATTGGTCTCTTTGAATTACTCGGCTATGATGTTCGAAATTACGAAGCGCTATTTGAAGAGAAGTTTGCGTTATTATGTAAGATTAATGAGGAAGAAGTAGTCAATTGGAGTGGGGAATTCCGCGCTCCTTTAAATAATGCACAAGTTATCCCCCGTCCCCAAAAAGGCTCATTGCCTATTTGGCGTGCGGTTGGTGGGCCACCAGCAAGTGCCATTAAGGCTAGCAATGCGGGGGTTCCAATGATGCTTGCCACATTGGGCGGACCTGCTACTAGTTTTAAAATATCCATTAATGCATACCGAGAAGCTGCAAAGCAGAGTGGCTTTGACCCAAAGAAACTTCCAGTAGCAACAGCCGGATTTTTCTATGTAGCTGAAACAACACAACAATCTCAAAGAGAGACATATCCTTATGTAAACCAAGGTATGCAACTAATTAATGGTCGGGGTTATCCGGAGCAGCACTTTGTACAAGGGGCAAATCCACATGACGTCATGAATATAGGAAGTCCACAGCAGATCATTGAAAAAATACTCTATCAGCATGAGCTATTTGGCCATCAACGTTATATTGCACAACTTGATTTTGGCGGTATTCCATTTGATAAATTAATGAAAAATATAGAACTAATCGGGACAGAGATTTTACCTGCGATAAAAAAATACACAGCAAAAAAATAAATACATTTATAAAGACCGCTTAATGCTAGCGCATCAAACGGTCTTTATAATGTATATTCTACTCAGAAACTTCTTGCGCTACCGGTTTTCCCGCCTCCAGTAAAACTTTACTTCGGCCTAAGAAAACACCGACTATTAAGATTAGTATCCCCGTTCCTACAAGTAACCATTCGATTTTTACGACATCCGAGATTGGACCAAAAATAAGCATTCCAATTGGCATCATAGAAGTCGAAATCATTCCAAACACACCAAATACCCTGCCAAGATAATTGCTTTCCACTTTCTCTTGGACTAACACCATTGTCGGTGTATTGAAAATCGGCATCGCTACTCCGAATATCCCCATAAAGGCTAAGTAAATCCAAAACATAGGAATGATTCCAAGTGCAAACGTACAAATACCCATTAATATACTCGCGAATGTCATCGTGTGTACCCTGTTATTAAAGCCTCCCCAAGAAGCTATAATACCTCCTCCGACCATCATTCCAACCGAAAAAGCTAATTCAATTGCTGTTAAGCGCCATACATCATCCCCAAAGCTACGCGCCACTTGGAGTGGAGTTAAAAACGCTGCTGGTGCCATCAAAACAAAGAAAAAAGCGAAAAATAGAAAGAACTTCTTCAAAAAAGCATGCTGATTAATATATACTAGCCCTTCCTTAAAATCACTGAAATAGCTCGTTGTTTGTTTTTCAGATGCCTTTTCATGCACCGCAATTTTTAAGAATGCCAATAGCGTAAAAATCGCTATTGCTGCTGTAATGACATCGACGAAGAAAATCATTTCAAGAGAAGCCATCGTAAGCAATGCCGCACTGATCATGGGTGATACGAACATAATGATCGCTTGAATACTTCCATTCACACCATTTACTTTTGTCAGTTTGTCTTCCGGAACAATTTGGGGCAAAATAGCTCCAACCGCCGGGGTTTGAATACCCGTTCCAACTGCCCGAATCGCAGCCATAGCAAACAGTAACCAAATGGCATCATACCCCATTAAAAATACAATTGCGAGTACGAGGGTTGCTGTCGCGATCAAACCATCCGATACTATGATAAGTAGCTTGCGATTGTAGCGGTCAGCCCATACCCCTGCTACTGGCGATAGTATAAAAGTGGGGATAAAGCCACAAAGGATAAACAACGTCATCATCATACCAGACTGTGTAGTAAGCGTAATATGCCACATAATCGCATATTGCACTAAAGAAGAGCCAAAGAGTGAGATAGTTTGGCTACTTAAAAAGATAATAATATCCCTTTTCCAATTTTCATATACGGAATTCATCTTATTCACGACCTTTTCTATTTTCTATTTAAATAGTTTTTACTTAAAAGTAAATGGTATAGGTCTCTTTTTTCGTGGAAAGTAGCTACTACATTTTTATGTCTAAAGACAGCAAAAAAGAGGGCAGACTCGTCCCCCTCTTTTTTAATCATAAAATAAAGGTTTCCTAAAATAGACAGACCAATCCCATTTACTCTGCATTTAAGCAGAGCATCTGAACGTATTCAATTAACGGTTCAAAAATTGGATTCTTAGTCTCATTGATGCTGTCAAAAGGAAAACCTCCATTTCCATATAGTGAACTCGATTTTACCATACAGTTTTCGATTATTTCAACTATCAAAGGAAATAATCATTATTATTGCATTTCTTTTGTTGGCCCCATAACACCAGGAACTGTTAAACCTGCTTGACGTAGTAATACAGTCATTTGACCACGGTGATGAGTTTGATGGTCTATTAAGCCGCGTAAAAGTTTTCCGCGCGCTGTCGGTCCAACGAAACCATTCACTTCCTCTGATAACATTTCATCCGTTAGTTTAGCTGCTTCCGTTTTAAATGCTTCAGTTGCTCTCTCATAAGCTTGCACAATTTCTGAAACATCTGTTGGTACTGGCTCGTTTTGTCCCGGTCCCGGAACCTGTAGACCTGCAAAATGACCAAATGCCCCTGCTGCACCTACTAAGTGCCAAGCAAGCCAACCAAGTGTGCTATGTCCTTCTACAATTGCTTGATCTAGTGTGTCGTTTGTAATTGCTTGAAATACCTTTAACGTTCCTGCTGCTGAAGCTGTCCAATCTTCTATAAAATCTTCTACTTTACGATACATATATAGCCCTCCAATTTCATAATAACTTTCTCTTCCCATCATAGCTTATCGATGAATTTCTTTGCAACACAGAGGAAAATAAAGGAGCATTTATATTGGGTAGTTTGTGTTTAAGCATGCTAAAATTATATATGAAGACAAAAAATTGGAGGAAAAAAGATGTTAGCTAATTTCGAAGAGAATTTACAAAAGTATGCAAAACTATTAGTGGCAAAAGGTATTAATGTTCAATCCGGTGATTGGGTAAAAATGACCATTACGGTTGATCAAGCACCATTAGCACGATTAATCACAAAAGAGGCATACGATTTAGGTGCGGAAAAAGTTATTATTAAATGGTCTGATGATGAAATTAGCAAACTACATTATTTGCACCAACCTACAGAAGTATTAACTGACATCCCAGATTATGAAATCCAAGAATCGGAAGATCATGTTTTAAATCGTCGTGTGAGTCGTCTTTCTATTGTATCTAGTGATCCAGGTCTACTAAACGAAGTAGATCCTGCAAAAATTGCTGCCTACCAAAACATAGCGGGAAAAGCATTCCAAGCACAACGCATAGCAACTCAAAATGATGATTTGAAATGGACAGTTGCAGCTGCAGCTGGAGCAGGTTGGGCCGCACAAGTATTCCCTGACTTAACAACTTCGGAAGAACAAGTTGATGCTTTGTGGGACCAAATTTTCAAAACTTGCCGTGTTTATGCAGAGGATCCAATTGCAGCATGGGATGAACATAAGAAAACATTAAATGAAAAAGCGGCTATATTAAATGAGAGTCAGTTCGATGCATTACACTATACTGCACCAGGCACGGACTTAACGCTAGGTTTACCAAAAAACCATATTTGGGCATGTGCAGAAAGCTATAATCCTAAAGGGGAAGAATTTATCGCTAATATGCCTACAGAGGAAGTCTTTACTGCTCCAGATACACACCGAATGGAAGGTGTCGTACGTAGCACTAAACCACTGAGCTATGCTGGTACCCTAATTGAAGGTATTGAAGTGCATTTCAAAGACGGCAAAATTGTAGATATCTCTGCTGAAAAAGGTGATGAAACAATTAAAAAATTAGTTTTTGACAATGAAGGTGGGACAGGACTAGGGGAAGTTGCACTAGTTCCAGATCCTTCTCCAATTTCTCAATCAGGTGTGACTTTCTTTAATACACTATTTGATGAAAATGCATCTAATCACTTAGCTATCGGGTCAGCTTACCCGACAACGATACAAGGTGGGACAAAAATGAGCCAGGAAGAATTATTAAAAAATGGCATGAACACTTCCATTGTTCACGTTGACTTTATGATTGGTTCTGACAAGATGGACATAGATGGTATAAAGCAAGATGGCACGGTCGTTCCTATTTTCCGTAAGGGTGATTGGGCATTTTAACTATCGCCTTGTAAAAGAAATTCCCCAATTATTGGGGTGGTTCTTATGTGTAAGAAATGTTATACTAGTTTCATAACTGAATGATAAACGTGATACATGGAGGAGCCTGTCACAAAGGCCCCTTCATGTATTTTTTATGTTCAGAAAACTGTTTTATAGGAGGAAACTAGTGTTTATCGTACAAATAATTATCATTTTACTCGCAACAAAAGTAGCTGGTCAGTTAAGTATTCGACTAGGGCAACCATCTGTGTTAGGTAAGATTATAGTAGGGATTATTTTAGGTCCGGCACTCTTAGGCTGGGTACATGATACAGAGATCGTTTCTATCTTCAGTCAAATCGGTGTTCTTCTTTTAATGTTTTTGGCAGGGTTAGAAACGAACTTGAAGGATTTAAATCGTAATTTAAAAGCTGCCTCACTCGTTGCCATCGGAGGTATTATTGCTCCAATCATAGGTGGGTATATCGGATCTCAATATTACGGTTTATCTGTTTCAGAATCTATTTTTATCGGTTTGTTATTATCCGCGACTTCGGTCAGTATTTCTGTTCAAACTTTAAAGGAGCTCGGTTGGTTAAATAGTAAAGAAGGATCAACCCTACTCGGGGCAGCTGTTTTAGATGATATCATTGTTGTTATTTTAATGGCTGTTGCTATGAGCTTCTTCGTTGGAACAGATGTAAGTATCGGGTTATTAATAGGGAAAAAAATCTTATTCTTCATCCTAATTATTTTAGCTTCTAAATGGTTAGTTCCGAAGTTTATTCAAATATTTTCTAAGTTTAAAGTTACAGAAGGGGCATTAAGTGCTGGACTAATCATATGTTTTAGTTTTGCCTACTTTGCTGAGTATCTTGGAATTGCAGGAATCATTGGGACGTTTTTTGCTGGTATCGCTATTGCACAAACGAGATTTAAGGAAGAAATTGAGCATAAAGTGGAGCCGATCGCATATGGAATTTTCGTTCCGTTCTTCTTTGTCAGTATTGGTCTTGCTGTATCGTTTGAAGGCATTGGAAACCAAGTTGGATTAATAGTTGTATTCTCCATAATTGCTATCCTTTCCAAATTCTTAGGTTCAGGTATCGGGGCTCGTTTATCTGGCTTCCAGACGAGATCATCTATGGGCATCGGGGCAGGAATGATTTCAAGAGGAGAAGTCGCTTTAATATTAGCCGCTATGGGACTAGAGAGCGGTCTATTACCAACAGAATACTATACAGCGATGATTATTGTAGTTATTGTTACAACACTTGTTACCCCTCCATTATTAAAAATATTTTTTGGGAATCGGGATTAAATATTTGTGCCAGGAACCTAAGATGGGTCCTGGCACTCTTTTACTTTTGGACTCTAATATTAGAGGGATGACAAAAACACTCTAACGTATGATCATTCACCATTCCTACCGCCTGCATATACGAATAACAAATCGTTCCTCCTACAAATTTAAATCCATCTTTTTTCAATCGCTTGCTCATATAATCGCTTATTTCACTTGAAACCGGTACTTCTTTTGCTGTCCTCCAATGATTCACAATTGGTTTGTTATCGACAAAGCTCCATATATAATTTGAAAATGAACCATATTCCTTCTGAATTCTCAAAAATGCTTTGGCATTAGTTACGACGCTTTGAATTTTTAGCTTATTCCGCACAATCCCCGTGTCTTCTCTTAATGATTGCATTTTTTCATCTGCGTAACGCGCAATTTTTTCTGCATCAAATGATCAAATGCTTGTCGATAATTTTCTCGCTTTTGCAAAATCGTCCACCAACTAAGCCCCGCCTGTGCCCCTTCTAGACATAGCATTTCAAATAACTCCCTATCGTCAAATACAGGTACTCCCCATTCATTATCGTGATACTCGACATATAGAGGCTCTTTTGTAACTACCCACGCACATCGTCCAGTCATTTGTCCTTCCCCCTTGTGCTATCTATTATAGTGAGAGTATACCACACATACGTTCTATACAAATACTTTGATATTGTTTCTTTCTTGACATATAAATTCAATTGCATTGTGGTTATACACGTAAGTATATAACCATATAAGTATAATAGCTAAATAGAAAAGTGGTGAATCCATTGAGCAAACTTCTTGATCATGACAAACCAATATATATGCAAATTCGAGAGAAAATTGAAGATCAAATTGTAAACGATCAGCTGAAAGAAGGAGAACAGGCTCCATCTACAAATCAGCTAGTGACCTTTTACAAAATCAACCATGCCACTGTATCAAAAGGAGTCAATCAGTTAGTAGATGAAGGTATTCTTTTTAAAAAGCGAGGGATTGGAATGTTTGTAGCAGAAGGGGCAAAAAGGAAGCTCATTCAAAAGCGAAAAGATGCATTTGTAGATGATTATATTGTGGGATTAGTGCAGGAAGCTGAAAAATTAGGAATATCTGAGCGGGAAATCATTGAATACATCCAAAAAATTAAAGGAAGTGAAAAAGCATGACATTAACAATAGAAGCAACCGATTTAAGTCTAACTTACGGAAATCAGCATGCATTAAGAAAAGTAGCATTCCGTTTAAGTGATAAGAAAATTTACGGTTTTTTAGGGAGAAACGGTGCAGGAAAAACCTCTCTTCTATCTATATTAGCTTCTTTTCGAGAGCAAACTTCCGGTTCTTTAACTATTAATGGAGAAGCACCATTTGAAAATCCAAATGTAATGCAACAAGTGGCATTTATATACAGTAAAGATTATAAAGAAGAATCGGATAACATAAAAGAAATCCTCGAAGGTGTGGAAAGATACCGACCACATTTTGATAAGGAATACGCACAGCATCTTACCCAAAAGTTTCATTTACCACTAAATAAAAAAGTAAAAGAATTTTCAAAAGGAATGCAATCCGCACTCAATGTCACTATGGGATTAGCTTGTCGAGCACCGATTACGATATTCGACGAGGCATATTTAGGAATGGATGCACCAACAAGGGAAATTTTTTATCAAGAATTACTGGAAGATCAAGCAAAGCATCCAAGAATAATAATTATTTCTACACATCTTGTGTCTGAAATGGATTATCTTTTTGAAGAAGTGCTTATTTTGCATAAAGGAAGTTTAGTTTTACAGGAAGAATATGAATCGCTCATATCAAAAGGAGTATCTATTACTGGAGCTGCTAACGAAGTCGATGAGTTTGTACAATCCATGAAACTACTAAATGTGCAGCAGTTAGGTAATACAAAATCTGTAATGGTTTACGGGGAACTAACTGATCTAGAAAGAAAAAATGCACAAAAAAGAGGGCTCGAAGTAGGTCCAATTTCATTACAGGATTTGTTTATCCACTTAACTGAGGAGGGAAACTAAGATGAATCAAAAAACAATTTATCCCAAGGTAGCCACGGATTTGTTTTGGGTTCAATTCTTTTGGGCACTCGGTTTTTTAGGTGTTCTCCTCATTGTTCAGATCATTAAAGCGATACTCTCTATTACTAAGGGGATTGAAATGAACGATTATTTCGATGCAGTTTTTATAGCAGCTAATATTTTTATGCTTGTTATTGGCATTATCTCATCTTACGGGTTCCTTCCCTATTACGTGAGAAACGGGGTCACACGAAAAGATTATTTTAAAGGTTCTACTATAGCATCTGTTGGTCTTTCCATCACTATTCCAATCATTGCTAGCATTATATCTGTCATTCAAGTTTTTATAGTAAACGTAATCAATCTTTCGATATTAAAGGATAGCTCATTTGGCAATGCTACGGGAGATGAAGGTAATATTGTTGCGGAGATAATTCTCTCGATTATTTTCACACCTTTTGTAGACCTTCAAAGTAATTGGCTATTAGCTATTTTCGTCTTTGCTTTAAATATTTTTATCTATTATCTCGTCGGTTGGTTGATCGGCTCTGGGTTTTATCGATTTGGCGTTCTATTTGGTTTATTCTGTATAATTCTAGCATTTTTGGTTATCTATGTGGAGGATTTACTGCTAAGCATTGCATTAGACTTACCTGTCCATGATATGTTCGCTTCCGTGCAACTTCCTATATATGTGGCTGTAATAGGTATATTCGTTCTAGCAAGCCTTACTTTATGGATGATTCGTCAACTGACTAAACGTGTAGCTATTAAAATGTAAATACTAAAAAGCGTGCCCTTTATGAAAAATGGGAACGCTTTTTTATATTACTCAAGATACTTGTTACTTCCTATAAATTATAATAGGGTCTGTTCAGAAACAATAACCCCGTCCTCATCCGCATATACATACTCTCCAGACTTCCATTCGATACCACCAAAGTAAAGTGTACCATTACGCTCGCCCTTGCCAGCTTTTTTACTTTTTAGTGGATATGTTCCTAACGCCAGAATACCCACATTCATTTTAGCAAGTTCTGCGGAGTCTCTCACATAACCATTAATAATTATTCCTGCTAACTTTCTTGACTCTGCGATGCCCGCTAGACGATCGCCTAGGAGTGCACATCGTTTAGAACCATGTCCGTCTACTACAACGACAGAGCCTTCTTCTACATTTTCTAGTGCTTCGACTACGAGCACATTATCCTCGAATACATTTACTGTTTCGATTTTTCCTGAAAAACGTGTTTCTCTTCCGAAAGAACGGAATTCGATATCACAAATTTGTAAGGAATTTGAATGATCGTCGCATAAATCGGTAGTCTTAAAATCTAGCAAAGCTGTTTCCTCCTCGTCTTTTCTTTTTTATATTATTTAATATTCATTCCTAGTATACATCATAAACTTTCCTGGATTGTATGTAACACGACCCTATTTATAACAGGGATTATATTCTATTTGCATTTGCTTTTAGTTTTTCTAGTTCTAGTTCAATTTGTTTCACATCAATGCGTTCATATAATGGCTTGATAGATGTGATTTGCAACGGTAGTTTTTCAATAACATTCCACTTGTTTATTGTTACACTTAACATACGCCCGATGTCTTGACAAGCAAAAGGTAGAAAAGGTTGTAAAAGTTGAGCTAAATTTTGAATGATATATACACAAGTGGCTAGTGTCTCTTCGCAATGTATTTTGTTATCATTCACTGCAATCCATGGTTGTCTTTCATCAAAATAACGATTTGCAGCACGGACTGCTTCAAAAATAGTTTCTATTGCTTTTTTTAAATGTCCCTCTTCTATTAACCGTCCCACTGATGGATATAAAGAAGATACGTCTTGTTGTATAGTCGCATCTACCTCTACTTTAGGTACTTTTGAATCAAATGTTTTTTCAATAAACTTTAGGTTACGGTTCACAAAATTAGCGAAAGCACCTAGCAACTCACTATTATGGCTGTAAATAAATTCACGCCAGGAGAAATCCGTATCACGATTTTCTGGAGCGTTGACCGTTAAAAAATAACGTAGGGAATCGGGATGGTAATCTCGCAAAATATCCGGCACCCAAACCGCCCAATTTTGACTGGTAGATAGTTTTCGTTTTTCAAGCGTTAAATACTCATTCGATATAATATTCGTGGGAGTTCCTAAATTTCCAAGACCCATTAAGATGGCTGGCCAGATTACCGTATGAAATGGAATATTATCTTTTCCGTGAATATAATAGGAAGTCGTATCAGCATTCCACCATTTTGACACGTCTATATTATACTGTTTTCCCCATTCAAGACTTGCCGTATAATATCCTGCTACCGCTTCAATCCAAACGTAAATCTTTTTCCCTTCAAATCCTGGTACTGGTACATCAATGCCATTTGGTAAGTCTCTTGTCACTGCCCGGTCAGGAAGTCCTTCTGCTAAATAACGTTTCGTAAGAGCAATAGCATTATCTCTCCACTGTTTCTCAGACTCTGCTTTTGCAACGTATCCCTCTAATTCCTTTTGAAACTTACTGAACGAAAAATAGAAATGCTCTGTTTCCCGAATTTCTGGTTCATTCCCACAAATTTTACACCTTTTTTCAAGCAGGTCGAGTGGATCTAAAATGGTGGAGCAGTTGTCACATTGATCGCCACGTGCTTTAGCACTGCAATTCGGACAGATTCCTTCGACAAAACGATCGGGTAAAAATTGCCCGTCTACTGTGCAATATGCTTGTTCAATTTTCTTTTTGTATAAAAATCCATTTTTAAGCAAGGTTAAAAATATTTTTTGTACGGACTTGTGGTGATGGTCATCATCTGTTCGTGTGTATAAATCAAAGCTAAAACCAAGTTTTTGAAAAGAATCCACAAATTCATGATGATAATGATCTGCAATTGCTTTTACGGTTGTACGTTCTTGATTGGCACGAATCGAAATTGGTGTGCCGTTACAATCACTCCCTGAAACGTATAATACATCCTCTCCTTTTTGGCGAAAGTATCTCGCTAAAATATCCCCTGGTAAAAGTGCTGCAATATGTCCTAAATGCAGCGATCCATTTGCATACGGCCAAGCGCCACCGATTAAAATTGACAATTATAAAACCTCCTTTAAAATAAAAAAAACGCCCTAATCGTAAAAACGATTAGGACGAGTAGACTCGTGTTACCACCTAAATTTGCAAATAGCTCACACTATCTGCCTTACTCAGTACGTGTTCATACTGCTGCTGTTATAACGAGTGCCGTTCTCGTCGTAGCCTACTGTTCTTTCGGTACGAAGCTCAAAGGTCATATTCGGTAAGGTTCATTTGCCTCTTTCCCACCATCAGAGGCTCTCTTTGTAAAATCCACTTACTTACTCTTCCTTTTCAACGCAAAGGTATTCATTTGAAATAATTCTATCAATTCGGAAATAAAATTGCAATATTCAAATTATAAATTTCTTTCATAGCTGTATTTTCCTTAGTCCATGTTTCTCCAAATACAGTCTTACCGTAAAAAATTCGAATTTACGTTTTGTATAAAGAACACTAAAATAAATAGAGAAAACATTTCGTAGGAGGAAGAAAAATATGATAAGGGAAGCAACTCCAAAAGATTTAATGGACATTTTAGAAATCTATAATGACGCTATTGTCCATACTACAGCAGTTTACTCATATGAACCCCAAACAATTGAAAATAGAAAAGCATGGTATGAACAAAAGATGAATGAAGGCTATCCAATATTAGTGTTCGAGCTAGATAATAAAGTGGCTGGATTTGCAACATTCGGTCCCTTTAGACCATGGCCAGCCTATAAATACTCCATTGAACATTCCATTTATGTAAATAAGGAATACAGAAAAAAGGGTATCGGATCTTCTTTATTAAAAGAGATAATCTCCATTGCCAAAGAAAGAGAGTACAAGACCTTAATTGCTGGAATTGATGCGACAAATGAAAAAAGTATTGCCCTTCACAAAAACTTAGGCTTTGTTCACTCAGGTACCATCGAAAAGGCAGGGTTTAAATTCGATAGATGGCTTGACTTAGCTTTTTTTCAATTAGAGCTTAACGGACCGGAAAATCCCATAGAAGAATAAAAATACTCAGCACAAACCATTGTACGGAAATTAAACAGAAGAGGAAAAATCAGTCAAATAAAAAATGGATCCAAACCAATTTCTATTTCTATTAGTTTGGATCTATTAAGCTTATAACTAGTTAGGATTGACAATTCCATTGTTAAAGAAAAAGGACCTGATGTATGTTCTTTTTGTAATTTATTCTTCGTCACTTTTGTACTCTAAAATATCCCCTGGCTGACAATCCAAAGCTTTACATATCGCTTCTAAAGTAGAAAGACGTACTGCTTTTGCTTTTCCGTTTTTTAAAATGGAAAGGTTAGCCATCGTAATTCCAACCCGCTCCGAAAGCTCCGTAACGCTCATTTTTCGTTTTGCTAACATCACATCAATATTTATAATAATCGCCATATCCTCACCTCAGACCGTTAAATCATTTTCAGATTTTATATCTATGGCATTTTTTAATAGCTTTTGCAGAACTGCCGCAAAGACTGCAATCACGAGTGTAGCAAAGATTAGTACCATTCCAATTAGTATTATACCTGGAGCATCATCCATCTCTGCGATCATATAGAAAATTGGCATTCCTATTACAAACAAAATACTAATTGTATTTGCACTGTATTTTATCTTCTTTAAAGCAGTTACAGATAATTCCGAGAAGGCTTCATTTTGGTCAATATAACTTAAAAGTTTATAAGCTTGATACAGAGCAAAGTAAAAAGGTATTGCAGCTGCATACAAATCGAGATAAACGAGAGATTTCAAATACGCGTGATCTGGATACAATTCAGTTACAAAATTTGCTATATCCGGCACTACAAAGATACATAAAGCAAGCACGGGGATTCCCATCACAATTAGCGCTAACTTTAAAAATAATGTTGTTCCTCGTTTCAAAAAAGACACCTCACTTATTTATTGTCCATTTGAATTTAACATTTTTTTATCGATTTACAATAAATTTTTATTCATTTATGGAGTTGTTTTATTGTTAATTAAAATAAAATTATTTCATACTTAAGATGCAGCCAATATCAGCCTGGAGGCTTACATAAAATCTATATCCAAATGCTATATTTACTTATGAAGGAATAATTCTAGTGAAAGGAGGGAGAAACCATATGAAAATGACCAAAAAAGTGTTGAAATATTTCGGATTAATAATGATAATATCGGTAGTAATAGCACTTTTTTCTCCCACATGGACGCAGCAGATTAAAGGAGAGAATAGCATTAGTGTATTAGACAAAGTAGAGATAAATGGAAGTAAACACGAAATTATGATACGTGGTAATGATAAGGATAATCCCGTCATTCTTGTTGTGCACGGTGGACCTGGAACCCCTGAAATACCATATGTTGATACATATCAAGACTTATTGGAAACAAATTTTACGGTCGTTCATTACGACCAAAGAGCAAGCGGAAAATCGTATCATTTCGGGGAAGACTATTCGAATCTATCGACCGATCTATTAGTAGAGGACTTGTTGGCTATGACCGACTACATATCAAATCGTCTTGGAAAAGAAAAGGTCATCTTGATGGCCCATTCTGCAGGTACATATATTGGAATGCAGGCTGCCGATATAGCCCCCGAAAAATATGAAGCATATATTGGGATCGGGCAGATGAGCGATACCATTGAAAGTGAGATGGATGGTTTGAACTATGTGATGGATCAGGCTCAGCAGGATGGTAATACGGAGGATGCTTTCTATTTACAAGGATTGACCGAGCAAGTCCAAAACGGTGAAATAGTTACCCCACGAAATTATGTGATGAAATATGGTGGAGCTACAAGACTTATTGAAAACCCTGGGGATAACATTAGTGTTTTACTGAGCAGTGAGTATAATTTATTAGATGTCATTCGTTATAATTATGGAATGTCCTATACTCAACAAAAGTTGCTCAAGGATATATTGGAAAATCCACTTCCTACTATCGTAACAAAGCTTGAAATCCCTTTCTATTTCGTCATGGGGAAGTATGATTATATGACTTCATCTCATGCAGCGAAAAACTATTTTGATAAGATTGAAGCGGATCGAAAGGAATTTATTTCTTTTGACCAGTCAGCTCATTATCCACAATTTGAAGAGAAGGAAAAGTTTCACGAATGGATGGTTGACACATTTCTCAAATAAATATAAACAAGCACCGAAGTTATCTAATATCGTGAAGTTGTTGATAACTTCGTGCCCCGTCTGTTCTTATACTTCTTGATAATACATAGAATACAAGTCATTCAATGTTACTTTCCCAACACTAAACTCTATTAGTTGGTTTTCTTTCAGAAATTCTACAATATCCCCTAATTCCCTGGAATTATAGCCACCTACATCTATTAAAGTAATGCCGTTTGGCAATACTTTAACATTTGTTTCCGGAAACACTTTTTTAAAATTTTCTTTTATGTTCTCTAGCATCCCTATTACTCGAACCGTAGTGATTTCTCTCTTTTCAAATCCTGGGGAAAGATCGGTGATAAGTATTAACTCTCCATTTTTCATAAAGAAGATACGATCCGCATACTTTTCTAGGTTTTCTAATAAATGAGAAGCCACAATAATCGTCTTTCCTTCAGACTTCTTTTTAACTAATATTTGTGAAATAAGTTCCACATGAGTGGGGTCCAGTCCATTCATGACCTCGTCCATTAACATAACTTGGGTATCAGACACAATTTGCATCGCAAAACACAGTCTTTGGCGCATCCCTAAAGAATAGGTTCCTGTCGGCTTATTAATATAGGACGACATTCCTAACTCTGTTATTGTATAGTCTATCAATTTTGTATTACTACTCCACATGGAGGAATAGATTTTTAAATGCTCTTTTCCAGAAATCTGATTGTATAAATCACTTTGATCGGGCATCATGGATACTAGTTGGTGGATTTTTACTTCATTCTTTTTATTCGTATATTCCAATGTATTTTTAAGAATGACTTTTCCGTTATTTGGGTTAATATAATTCATGATGACATTCATAAGCGTTGACTTCCCTGTCCCGTTAGGAGCTACTAACCCAATTATTTCTCCAGGATGAAACATTACCGACACATCTTTTAAAATATCTCTACCTGAAAACTGAACCCCAATATTTTTTAACTCAATCATATCTTCCCTCCACTCCTATAATACTAAAATAACTTAAATTTTCTTCGACGACTGATCAAGAACATGATGAACAAAAAAACGCATGCACATAGCCCAATGACAAACAGTCCAGTTCCAAATGTAAGTGCCTCGGTACCATAGAGAAAGTTCCGATATCCAGCAATAATTTGTCCCGTTTGTATATAACTTGTAGGATACCAATGAACATCTCGAATAGCACCTATTCCCCGAGCATAGTACATAAACTCAGCAATAACAAACGCACTTCCTACCAATAGATTAGCAAACTCGTTCTTGATCACTATACTTACTAGGAGGATTAAGGAAATAAAAAATAAAAACCAGAAAACAATGAATAGCATGTTTTGCATAACGTATTGGCCCATTGTTATATTTGAAAATATCTTTTCGCCAGCCAAATAAACCGGAACAGGTAATTCAACATCACCGAGTCCATTTGAATACATATTATGAATAAGCCTACAGTAAGCGGAATGATTGCTAGGAGACTTCCTAGCAAGGAAACTCCTCCTTTAACTAATAACTTTCGCCAATCAGAAAGTGGTAAACCTTGTAATAATGTTGTATTTCGCCGATCCTTTAAAACCACATCCACAGTGAAGAGCATACAACTAACAATAAGAATTAAAGGGAGGTACGAATGTAATAAACGTTGCAATGTTTGCAAAGCAGTCCTTTCCTCGAAAACATTTACAGATAAATCTGACTCTCCTTCTGTGTAACCTGTGTAACGACTGGCAGAATATAAATACGCATAGTGACCGTCCATTCTTGCGTAATCATTTCCATACGTGTAATACCCAGGATTGTAGAATAATATTTCTCCTCCCCAGTTAAAAATTATATTATCGGAGTACGTATACCATTTAAATGTGGCCTCCGCGTAATTTTTTAGATTATCCTGTTTAATAGCATCTAATCTTTCTTTTTCATATTCATTCCATTCGGGGTATATGGAAGCAGCAAATTTCGTTAAAGGATGCGTCCAATCATTAATCACGACATTATTTAGAAACTCTTCGTTTGTTAAATACCTTGCCTCTATTTCACTTACATCTACTTTTTCGATCGGATCATATGCCGGAGCTAATACTAGTCCATAATAACAAGAGAAGAAAAGTAGAATAACATAAATTGCGATATTCTTTTTATTGCTCATAAATTGGATAAACTCCATCTTAAAATATGCCCACATTACCTCACCCTCCTACACCCTTTTTAGTTTTCCAGTAGTCAAAAATAACTTTACAGTAGCAATCATCAGGATAATACTTAATCCAATATACATAAGTCCATGTATGCTATTTAAGAAGACTGGGTTGGCAAGGTCGAGCGTCTGTCCATTTAATACGCTAGAAAAGTTCATATAGTTAAACGGGTTAAATGGAAGAAAATTCATCATACTTGGAAATAACATAGGGAAAACAAATAATAGCAATTCCAAAAATAACGTCAAATACATATTCTTCAATAAAACATTTAAAATGACTGATAATAAGATGGTAAAAATAGAAATACAAATCATATAAAGTAAAGCTAAACCTATGTATTTGTAAATCGGATAAATGTCAAAAGTACCATTAAATATAGCAATAGGATAAGTAGGATCCCCTAACCCCTTAAAATAAATTAACGGTAGGCTGCAAACAAATAATTCTAATAGAAATACAACTACTAGAAGCATAGAGGAAATACATTTAGCTATCACGTACTTATCAAACGTTATTGGATAGCCCTTAATCAAAGACGTATGTCGGAAATCTTCTACCATGATCCCACATGAATAAATGCTCATAAAAATGAACCAAAGGAAACCTAACACCCCAAACAAATAAGCGAGAAACGGAAAAAAGGACAAAGAATCCAAAGATAAAGGAACTTCCGTCTTCTTTATATGTTCATAGAATACACTTTCCAATTGGTTTTCTGTTTTGGTAGGTAGGTTACTAGCAACTTTATCAAATCCATCCATAGCAAAAGCGCTAGCCCTTAGATTCACCACCTCTAATGCGGTATCCAAAAACCATTCGGGTCGATCCACTTTTACGGCCATTCTTTGCTTAGCTATTAATTGTTGCTGCACTACCAAATTCTTATATAGATCACTGCCGTTTCCATTGTCTGTAGCATCTACATTTTGAAATTTATTCAGTGCTACAGAAAGTGATTGATATTCCCCGGATTTTTCTTTTAGTGAGTTTCCTAAGTCCTCCGTTTTCACAAAAAAAATCAATCCAAAAACAAATGCTGCCACAATCATACAAGCAAACATATTCTTTTTATTCGATTTCTCTAGAATAAAAAAGGTCTTTAAAACTTTCCACATAGACATCCCTCCCCCAAGTTATGAATTTCTCCCAAAAAACTAACTCTTGTATTCCGAGAGTTTTTCCATCCTATTATCAAAATTTCTCTTATTCTAAAACTCAACCAACAATACTTTCTCTTCATATACAATTGGCTCTTTCGGCGGAAGCTAAGTAAACCCTCATATAAACGGAACATTCAGTCATTTTAATGTGATTTTTCGCTATTTCTTATAATAACTTATGCTATTCCCCAACTAGATCTTCTATAAAATATACATTATACCTATATACAATATTATCCAAACAGTGACAGATAAGCAACCTTATTTCAATTGTTATAAACAACGCGGAAAAATGAATAGATAAAAAGAGCATGCTTTGTAAAATTGATCAAAACATACTCTTTCTTCTTTTAAAAAGACTTAATGCCCCGTCTTCTCTTAAGCTATATTCTGAACCTACATTCCTGATAGACCAGTGAACGACTCCATACAGTACAAATTCACAACCCTTCATTACTGTTGCAGCATATTCCACCCAAATTTAAACAGCCAAATGCAGTTCAATACTGGCAATTGGCTGTTTAAGTAGTCAGTTCCTTAACTAAAGATTATAATATTAGATTTCATTCTATCAATTTTTAACTAATTCAATAGCATTATCAGCTTTTATGAGGTCATGTTCGATCTGCTCTTCTACATCGTAAGCATGATACATTTCATTTTTAATCATATATTGAGCAATTTTATCGTGCGTGTCAATGGCATTGTCTGATTCGCTTCGTAATAACTTTTTAACGGATGGAGTAGCTGTTTCCGTTATAGCAACTGCTAAATTTCGTACTGCCGCTTTCGCAGTTACAAGAAAATCCGTAGCAATTGCCAGATCATCAATTACAGGGAATTCTTTTTGTTCGTCTTTTGTTGTTTTTTCTTCGCTTTTTTTAGGCATACTATCCTTCCTTTCTCTTTCAATTATTTATTAGATTCAGCAAGTACCTTTTTTAAATCTTTTATTGCCTTAGTTGATAATTCAAAATCCTCTTTTAAAATGTCCTTCAACTTTTTATCCTAAACTAAATCAATAAACATCTTACTTTTGGCTATACAAGCAGTTTTGAATATTAATACTTCGTGTACTTCTAATTTTTCGTGCATTGCAAGTTCTTAGGCCATATAATTACCTCCCTTTTTTTTATATACCCCACCAATTTTTTTAAACCTTTACTTTTTAAAGGATATCAGCCGTGAAGATACTGATTATTATTCAACATGAATAACAATAATAAAATAACCGAAAATGATAATTATATATTGTAAAACGATAAATAATTTGTTAGAATCAATTCATAATAATTATGTGAGGTGTTTTTTTAATGAAATGAGGATCCACACTCTTTATAAAGTTGGCAGTTATTTTGATGGGAATCCCTGTACTTGCTTTGTGTTTATTTGTGTTACCTCAGATAGAAAATGAAGCATATGAGGCAGTGGAAAGAGGTTCCGATTTAGCTTTTGTGGTTTATGGTATTTTAATGGTTATGTATGTTTCGGCAGTCCCATTTTACTTCGCTTTGTATCAAACATTTAACCTTTTAACCTATATAGATAAGAACCATGCTTTCTCGGAATTATCTGTGAGAGCACTAAAGAAAATAAAAAACTGTGCAATCAGTATAAGTTGTTTGTATCTGGTTGCTCTGCCATTGTCTTTATTATGGCAGAGGCAGACGATGCCCCAGGTCTTGTAATAATAGGGATGATTCCTATTTTTGCTTCCATGGTGATTGCCGTCTTTGCTGCTGTTCTCCAGAGGCTTTTAAAAGAAGCTATCGATTTGAAAGAGGAAAACGATTTAATAGTCTGAGCTGAGGTGAATAATATGGCCATTATAATAAATATTGACGTAATGCTTGCTAAACGAAAAATAAGCGTGACCGAACTTTCAGAGAAGGTTGGAATTGCGATGGCAAACCTTTCTAATTTTAAAAATGGAAAGGCAAAGGCGATTAGGCTAACCACTTTAGAAGCGATTTGCAAAACTTTAGAATGCCAACCTGGAGATCTTTTAGAATACAAAGGTGAGGATCATGTTCAGTGAAAAAACAATTTACATCCTTTTAACTGATACAGGAACAATTTTAACAAAAATGATTAAGTCTTATACGAAAAAACCCTATAATCACGCCTCAATCGCATTCGATGCTGAATTATTTGAAATATATAGTTTCGGGAGAAAAACGGCAAGAAATCCTTTTATGGGTGGATTCGTTAGAGAAGATACCCATTCTATCTTATTTAAACAAGCAGATTGTGCCATCTATTCTTTAACCATAACTACCGATGAATTTCAAAAGATGCACCAATATATTCAAGAAATAGCTGCACAAAAGGAACATTATCGCTATAATTTTATAGGATTATTTGGTGTGCCATTTAATATGCCGATAAAAAGAAAGAATGCTTTCTTCTGTTCTCAATTCGTGGCATCTGTTTTAAAGAAAAGTAAGATCATTGGCTTTGAAAAAGATGTTTCGCTTGTGGAACCAAGTGACTTACCATATTCTGCAGATTTTCAACTTATTTTTGAAGGTAGATTAAGGGATTATCATAGAAATAGTAACAAAAGGAATCGGGTCTTAGTACTACCATAATAGAGCTCCTGAGCAAAAAATAAAGGGCGATACATAACTAAATATGTATCACCCTTTATTTTTTTATGACAAGTTTTAGTTATTGGGCAAGTAACGCTAATTTTCTCTTAGATGGTGTTTCGTATTTTACCTTTGCGGACTTTTGTACGTAGCTTCCGCCACCCACACCATATAAACCGCCACTATTACCCTTATAGCTATAAACTCGGTATTCTTCCCCTTTTTTCAACTGACGAACCGTAGTCAAAGAACCGTTGCTCTCTATTTTGACTAAGTTGGTATTAGAGAGAATTGTTACTTTACCTATTTGCCCAATTTTTAGTTCTGTTTTCCCCCACATAACTTTTACAGGAGTTGTAGATACATCTAACTTTTTCGTAATGTAAGCAGAAGAAATATAACCTGCTATCTTTTGATCCGCCGTTTTAACTGGGTACCAAACAAATTGGTTTTTACTAGTCGAAGATTGGTCATATAAGAAATTTCCATCAATCATCAATGTAGTATTTTTAGTTACAGCTTTTGCAGTAGATGAAGTACTAGGTTGTGACCTTAAATTTACTTTGTCCACTGTTATCTGCACCTTGTCTCCTTTTTGTAATCGATATGCAGAGGTATGCATCTTATCCGTCACTATATATTCCTTTTGTTTAAATACAATATTCTCAATACTGTTAGGATCATATTGAAAGTCAGCAGTAAGGAAAGGAATTTGAACTAATTTTGTACCATTTAAGTAACTATCTTTTTCAATAAATGAAAAAACCTTTTCTTGGTAAGCATCTATATTCTTTACACCACTGGACTGATATAGAGGACTGTTAACAGGCTTTATACCGTTATAGGCCATGACTGGAAAGTACCAATTTTCGATTACTTCTGGTCCTGCTCCCTTTATTTTAGGCAAATCTTTTCGATCATACATACTGCGAAGGATTTCGATACCCGCTTGAATATTATAGTTAATATCGTATTTCAATCTCTCTTGATCATAGTTTGATTGATTGGTAACTTGCATCAGACCGATTCCATTATCTATTGAGATTACAGGCTGACCATTCTCATCAAATTGTTTCCATGTCCCATTTTCTCTTGAAGCCACCGCTTTTACCACTTCGGGAGGGATATTCGCCTCTAAAGCAGCATTCGTCAGTAAGCAGTTCATATGCTGAAAAGTTGGATTTTGGTTTGGCTTTATTACCCCAATGATGAGCACTTGGAAGTCCCGCTTGACTCTGCGGAAGCTTCTTCATATGAAAAAGCTAGGAGCATTAAACAAATTAAGAATCCTGCGATCATTTTGATTGATTTCATTCCTTCATTCTCCGTTCATAGAATTATTTAGCTTAATATAGTATATTTTACCATAATAGATTAATAGTTTGTCTAGTATTAGGGGTTACCAGTCGAATAATTCTCGCAATATTACATACTTACATACATTCCCAACCATCAGCCAATCACCACTTATACTTTCGAAACTTGTGCAACGCCTGTATTAGAAGATTTCACACGAAAATTTCCCGACAAATATAGACCGAACAAAACAAAACAAGTTCCAATTACCGCATATATCGTAATACGTTCTCCTAAGAGCACTGCTGCTAGTAGATAACCCGCTATAGGATTCAAAAGTAACCAATTGTTTGCTGCAATGGCATCTTTTTTAAGCAAGTAAAACCAAAGACTTAAATTGAAAATAGATAGAGCAAATATAGACCAAAGTAAATAACCGATAAATTTAACATCCATTGTGATTGGTTCACCAGTCTCTAGCAGAAGGGTCGGGATAATTAAAATAACACCTCCAAAAACTACCTGCCATGTGTTAACTACAATCGATGGTAATTGTAAATTCGTTTTCTTATAAACAAGGCTACCGACAGCCATTGATATAATCGCGCAAGCTAATAATAAAATACCTCCAATAGTAGCATGACTACCTATTAACGATGGGTAAGAAGCGATGAATAATCCGATAAATGATATAACCATCCCACCCCATTCCTTTCGACCAATGGATTGCCCTAAAAACAAGAAGGCTAGTAGAGCATATAACAAAGAATTTGCTGGTACGAAAAGATTAAAAATACCAGAGGAAACCGTTTGAAGAGCGATTAACCCTAATCCTAAAAACAAGGAAGTATTTAACAATCCTAACCAAAATAAAATAACAAATTCCCTCTTATTCGGTACTGCATATTTTCCCTTTTGTAGTACATAGATATAGATTAATAGCAACAAACCAGCAATAATAAAGCGCAGTGTAGCGAGTGTTAATGGAGGAGCAGACTGAAGTCCAAATTTCATAGCGATTGCTCCAGAAGCATATAAAACAGTAAATAATAGACCCAGCATCAGACCTTTAAACCCCATGAAATTATACTCCCCTTTGTCTTTATATACCCCTATTATTGCAGTACTTGTTCTATTAATCTACAATTTAGCATAATATTCCGAATTGCCATTAGTTAAAGTATTTAGGATAATTACTCGTGGAAAGGTACTACTTTCTTGAATTCCTATTGAATTAATAAATGTTGCCGTTTCATCAGAACTTTAAAGTAACCGATAACATATATTCTCCAACCATGTCATTTCCCTAGCTTTTTGTTCTGATATTCCAACAAGATAAAAACGGGTAGCAATGATAGCCACCCGCTTGAATTTATTTTAATATACGATCAAGAAAATCAAATACTTCTTGAAGGTTTTCCTTAGAATTAAAAGGTTCCCCTCCATGTACAGCGCCTTCCAAAAGTGTGAGCTCTACTTTTTCATCCCCTAAAACCTCTGTAAGCTTTTCGGAGAAATCAATAGACTGTTGCGTTGGCACGTTCGGATCAGCTGTTCCATGTTGGATAAGAAAGGCTGGATCATTTTTTGTAATATAAGTTGCCGGATTCGCTTTTTCTACTTGTTCTTTATTCTCTGTGATGTTTCCACCGATGTACTTGCTTTCCGGAGAATCAGCTGAGCCTCGTTCTCCCATTTTCGGTGTAATACCGGATTCCTTAAACTGCTCATCCAGTTTCAAAAAGTCAATTTGTCCATACCAGTCAACAACAGCTTGTACTTCAGACGTATATTCCATATTTTCGGTATTTTCACCGTTTAAAGAATCAGCATCTCCACTGGTCCCTACTAATGCAGCTAAGTTCCCACCAGCACTGCCTCCCCATGCCACGACTTTCTCAGAATCCAAGTTGAATTCTTTTGCATTGGCTTTAACATAACGAATTGCCGCTTTTACATCACTAATTGCTGCAGGAAATATGGCTTCTCCTGAAAGTCTATAGTTTACCGCTACAACTGCATAACCATGATTTACACCTTCCATCATGGCAGTTAGATCCGTACCTGTTTTATCTCCCTGCATGAATCCGCCTCCGTGGATTGCAATGATAACCGGAAATGGTCCTTCGCCTTCATTCGGCCAATAAATGTCCAACTTTTGGGCTTCCGATTGGCTTCCGTATTTTACATCCAATAGTTTGTTCTTAATGAAAGAAGTATCTACTTCTTCTGCTTGAGCAACCCCTGGCTTTGTTTCCGCTTGTTGAGTTGTTTCTGTTTCAACTTTAGTTTTTGGAGCTGTTTCTTTTGAATCGTTTGTTGAACAACCAGCTAATAATCCCGCTGCAATAGACATTGATAAAATTGTTGATATAGATTTTTTCATTGTACACCACTCCTAATTATTTTGTTTGTTCTTTCGATAAATTGATCATAACAAAACATTGTGGCACAAAAATGGCAGAAAAACGGGGTAAAACGAACGTTTTTCTGCCAAAATATTATGCTTTTTTTAAGGTGATAGTAAATGTGGTTCCTGCATTAGCTTGGCTTTTCACACTAATTCTCTCTCCAAGTTGCTCCATTATTTCAAGCGCAATCGAAAGCCCTAGGCCACTTCCAGTACTTGTATGCGAGACATCTTCTTTGTTAAACCGCCCAAAAATATGCGGAAGAACTTCTTTAGAAATCCCGGGTCCATTATCCATTATCATGATCTCCGCTTTACGTGCAGTTGTTTTGGCATCAATCGTCACTTTGCCATGTTCCGGTGTGAACTTAAACGCGTTATCTAGCAAGATAGTAAGCACTTGTGTGATACGATCTTCATTGGAATAAGTCGCTGGCAAGTTTTTGGCACGCTCTGTGATTTGAAACTGAAGATCCATGTCATCCGCCAAAATAGTAAAAGGCTCTGAAACCTTGGCAATAATCTCTTTGGTGTTCATTACTGATTTCGTATAGGTCGTTTTTTTGTATTGCAGTCTCGATAATTCCAGTAAATCAGAAATGAGTTTTTCCAAACGAACGCTTTCTCTCAAGATGATGCTGTAGTACTGATCAATTTTTTTCTGGTCGGTGACAATATGATCCGCTAACGTCTCTGTCAATGCTTTGATGGATGCTAGTGGTGTTTTCAATTCATGGCTAATATTGGCGACATAGTCTTTGCGCATTTGCTCCAGGTGATTTTTCTCCTTGATGAACATCGCAAGAAAAATTAGGATAATGACAGTTCCAATGGCCAACGTCACGAAGAATACAAGGTAGAAACCATTAAGCGCCGCTTGATAAGCGCGTGCCTCTTTTAACAAGTAGATAGCACCTGTCACTTTATTGCCTTTGATCAATGGTTGTCCGATCATTATTGCTTTTGTTGAATACCCCGGTACTTCCTTGATTTCCACCACGGTTTTGCCACTGATGATTTTCGGCAAGTAGGAGGTTAACTTCTCATTTACTTTTATATCAGAGGATAATTTTGAGGTAGAATCCTCTTTGTAAACATCGATTTCCTTTCCATGGACATCGTATGCTTTTATTAAATAATCATCTGTTATGCTAATAATTTCACCATCCGCAACCTCTTCCCCAATCAATGTAAGTGACGGCTGAAGCTCTTCGATTTTTGATTGGATAAAGTAATGTTTGATTGCAAAAGCTCCCAACAGCTGACCTAAAATAAAGATTGCTAAGATGATAAATGCAATCCACAGCTTACTTGAAAATAACCGTTTCATACATTTACCTCAAATTTATACCCGACACCGTAGACTGACTTGATAGAGAAATCTGTAGAGGATTTAGGAAGTTTTTGTCGGATTCGTTTGATCAATGTATCAACGGCGCGTGTGTCTCCGATATAATCATATCCCCAAACTTTGTACAGTAGTTCCTCGCGACTGACCACTTTTCCTTTGTTTTTGACTAGAAACGCCAATAACTCCACCTCTTTTGCAGTAAATTCAATTTCTTGATTATTAATCAGAACTTCATATCCGTCAATATCAATGAACAAATTTCCTGCTTTCAAATAATGGAGATTTTCTTTTTTCGGTTGCACCCTTTTTAGTATCGTTTTAATCCTTACTACTATCTCGCGAGGAGAAAAGGGCTTGGTGATATAATCATCCGCACCGATTTCAAGCCCGACAATCCGGTCTATTTCTTCGCTTTTTGCACTTAGCATTAGGATAGGAATATCGCTTGTTTTGCGTATTTCCTTACACACTTCCGTCCCAAAAAGACCAGGCATCATAATATCTAGCACCACTAAATCGAAGCTGTTTTCTTTAAGGAGCTTGAGTGCCTTCTCCCCATTGTAAACAGAAACACTATTCATACCTTCAGCTTGTAAATAAGCATTGATACTTTCATGTACGGCGATATTATCATCACAGATTAATACGGTTATGTTATGTTCCATTGTGGACTCCCTCCAATCTTTAAAGTTCTTTTCTTTTAAGAGCCGGTGGCATTAGTTATGATCGTGCCAATCGGAATCCAACCATTGTTTATATACTGTTTCTTAATCTACAATTTAGGTACAGAAAGAGTCTTGCTTTGCTGCGGTTTCGCATCCTTTTCAATTACATATCTGCATTTAATAACTTGTAATCATTATCGAAGTAGGCATGTATTCTGTGCCCACCAAATAAATCTCCATCATTATATTCACAGTATATATCATCTGCTCTAAATTCAATGTTATAGAGAATAATTGCTTCAGTAAACATCTCTTTAGTTACATTATATTCCCCTGCATCTACAGCATCCCAATTTAGATTTTCATTATTCTCATCGTATTCAGGCCAAAAATCGTTTTTATAGTCAATTAACTTTTCTGCTATGGCTATTTTTGCCTTTCGATCAAATTTTTCTAAGACTAAAAAAAGTGCTTCCGCTCTTTTAAGGATCTCATTATGATTAACCAATTCATCTATTATGTTTAATTGCCAATGTATTATCCCTTTACTTGCTTCAAATGTTTTATGATCCTCATTGTATGTAAATACTCCGATTAATTCACTTCGTATTGTTTTTTCCATTACTCAAATCCTCTTCTTCTACGCATAGTCTTCTATTTTATCGAAGATGCATCCTTAGTTAAATGGAAACATCAAGAGTCGTTGTAGCAATCTTCATTTGTTCTATTAGACGTTGGCGCAATGCCTTCTCAATGGGAGCATTACGGCTCTTCAAGAATCGGACCATAAAGAACCCATCCTGAGCGATTATGCTCAAAATCAGTTCATGCTGTAAACCAGAGCTGCCCTTGAATTTGGACTCAAAAATAGAGTAATTTTGCTCCTGCATCAAGATATTACTATATTCTAGAATGTTTCCCTCAATATACGCATTCGTATGCTCTTCTATCGAGTCAGCCTCCATCTTTTGAAAGTAATCGAAGGTAAGCTTTTCCGATGTCCGATAACTATATCGCTCCTCCTCCGGATAATAGCCGATGAACTCACTATCGGTGTATGTAAGATAAGTCGCTGGTTTGAAATGCTCCAGTTGAATAATCTCAATAAAGCGCTTCATATTGTCGAAGTACACAGCGCCCGGTGGCACAACTGCCTGTTCAGCCGGTAGAATCTTTCCTTTCAGATCCAAAAACAGCTCACTATATCTTGCATACTTTATGATCCAAATCTTTTTATCTTCTACCTTAAGCTGTACATAATAGCTTGATATATTGTTCGGGTTTGTCCCATTTTCATCCTCTTCATTTATACATGTATACATATGTTTCCGCGTATATGTAAAACTTGCCTCCCCCTCATGCATATCCAATACTTCTAGGTTGAGAATTTCCGATATAACATCGTAAATCTGAAAGTTCATTATGAGGGAAAAATGATTTAAAAAGGAGATATCGCGATGATCGGGATGAAACATTTTCGACAATTGTTCCACTTCTTTATCCGTATACATTGTTTCCAGTTTCCAAATGAGTTCCTTGATTTTCTTCTCATTTATTTTAGGCTTTCTTTTGAAAAGCATTTTATGCTACCTCCTGTGAACAACCAAATTATTTTAAATGCTATTCTCATTTTAAGTGAATGAATGCAAACTAAACAAATATATAAATGACTTTATTATCTGCTAACTTCTATTGTTGTTTTGGTATAAAGTTTAATAATAAATACCTCGAAAACCTATATTTTAAATTAAACAAAAAAACCCTGTTTTGAAAAAAGAGTAATCAAAACGGGGTCATTCTATTTTTTTCGTTTAAATGGACAATTCAATTGATAAAAACTCAGCCAGCTTATGTTCATGTTTATCGAGCATAATCTGTTCTGGCTTAATGCCTTGCTCACGAAGTACTTCAATGTTCTGCACAAGGAATTCGTCGCTACCGACAACATAGAAAAGTCCATCCTTGTCTGCAGCAAGTTTTTTCACTTCTTCATAATAATCTTTACGGTTATCGACGAACTGTGATGTGAACTTCTTATCAGTTGCAGATTTAAAAACATTAGTGAATAAGAAATCCTTCGATGAATCAATGTTCAAAGAATGAATTTGATTGACGTTATCATCACGTTCGAAATAATCGAGTACAAGCGGTCTAAAAGTTGCCAGACCAACACCTGATGACAGCAGGTAAACATTTTTGTCTTCTCTTTTAAGTGGTACATTCGAGTGGGTTTTAAATATTGCAACTTCATCGCCGATTTTATGATTTCTTAAAAACGTTTTGAACTCAGAGCACTGCTCTTTGATACGTGTTGTGATGCCAATTGAATTTTCGTGCGGTAAAGTAGAAATCGACATGTGACGAATCAGGCTGCGGTTTGGTTTATCTCCGGCATTAAAACCTTTCAGTGCGAAGTGTGTGTGGGAGCCTTCTTCCCATGTAAAGTCTTCCGGACGATCAAGCAAGTATGTTTTAACCTCAGGTGTTTCTTCAATAATCTTATTTATTTTAGTCCAGTATATTTGCATTATCTATTCTCCTCATCCATTTATATATGTCGTTACTATCAAGCATACAATAGATGATAACTATTCTCAATTAAAAAGATTAGAAATATAGTATTTATATTTTATTAGATTCTATAAACTCAATTTTGGCCTTAATTTATAGAAGTATCGCGATTATACAGGATAATATTTATATTGGATGTTTCAAACAATTTTTCAATTCGACTGCCCAGAATACTTTGTTGCAATTCAAAACGTTTCAGCTCATTGAAAATGGGAAAACATAGGGTAAAAAAGGAGGCTACCTTATGCCATGGAATCACAACGATTACCCAGATTCAATGAAAAATTTAAATCCAGATGTACGAGAGAAAGCCATCGAAATCGCTAATGCCTTATTACGGGACAATCATGATGAAGGACGAGCTATTGCCATTGCAACCTCTCAGGCAAGAAAGGCTGTAAATGGGGAAGAAGATAAACGCATCACATATGAAGTGATTTCTCGTGATACAGACTGGATCCTAACCAAAGAGGATGGGAAAAGGGCTATCTTTGCTGAGGAAACAAAATCGGATTTGCTTAGTAAGGCCAAGCCTTATGTAAATGAACATAATGGAATTCTTAGAATTTACGAGGAAGACGGTTCTGTTGAGGATACTTTGTATGAGTAAAATCGGTGCCAGGTACCTAAACTATTCAAAATAGTTTAGGTACCTGGCACCGAACACTACCTCATACAACAGGCTATCTCGCAAAAATACAATAGTATGAAGAGTGATATGAATGAATCCTACCCTACAATAACTTCCCAGAAAACAAGGCACGTAAAGACAACGTGATTAATCACTTTTATTGTATTCTTATGCTTTATTGACCCCTTCCTTTGCTTTCAATCTTTGTGGTTGAGTAACCTTCTATAAAAAATTAATAAAAGTCACAATACACTATCCAATCCTGTTTTTCTGGATTATAGAAAAAATAGAAACTACCACTATCTACTATATTAAATCGAGCCTTTAAGTCAGAACTTATCTGAAATACAAATGGGTAATCTTCTCCAAAAGAAACTCCACTTTGAGTAAAAGAAGGATATCCTCCAACTTTATGAGTCGGATATATTTCTTCTACAATATCATCGTAATACTCTATACCATGCTCTGATTCAAGTCGTAATATTGCATCTTCAATTACGGGATCTATGCTATCAGAATCTTCCCAAGAAGGCGTGTCATTATCCACAAATAAAGGAGATAATGGAAAAGGTTTTATCTTCGTTGATTGTTCATTTATCTTTTGTAACTCCTCTAAATTTGAATAACAATTTATCTTAAAAAATGAAACTAAATTATCCATATTTAGATTTTCAAATACAACGAAGTCCATATAAATTGTTACTAATTGATAGCTCATTATTTCCTTCGGTACATAGGGCAATTTACTTAAAAATATTGTACATATGGGGTCAAAATTGGACGATATTGTTTCTCCTTCTTTTCCCCATAAAACCTTCCCAATCCAACTTTCACCTAATTCCTCTGTTGGTCGGATTCCACCTGTTTGAAAGATTGTTGCTGGTTTAAATAATACATCTTTAATTTGAGAAATATCCAATAAAACCCTCTCCTTAATAAATGCTTGTTTCTTATTTCAGATAAATAGCACACCGCCCAATCAAAGTGTAACATTTCAAATGGACCGCCGAAATTTAATGATGTTTTGACGAAAAAACAGACCATCGGACTGATGGTCTTGTTTAACTAAAACACCTTTAGTTTAAGAGTATACTTTCGCATTAAGAAAAAAGAGCTACCAGCTCAGTGATCTTAATTTTAATTTATTTTTTCAAAACTGGAATCCAAATTTCGCTCTTCACAGATGGTGAAGTTAAATCTTCGGTTTTAATCGACAAAATTTCGGGTCCTTCAGTTACTTGATAATTGGAAGATGGAAACCACTCAGAATAAATCCTTCCCCAAGTTTCCTGTAGCGTACTAGGAAAAGGTCCCGTTGATTCAAATATCGCCCATGTTAAGGCAGGAACTTCAAGTTTTGAAAATTTTTCGGGGAATTCTTGTGTTGTTGCCACTCCTATATACTGATCAAGCTCTCCTTTTCCCTTCATCCGTCCTTCAGAAAAGTTTGTAGAGGCTTGAATCATTCCTTTAGGTTCGATATTAGAGAGTTTTTTTAATTGAACTATATCTTCCATAGTAAAAGATTTCCACATTGCCGTAATTTCTGGGTTTTCTCCTTCAAAAATAATTGGAATTCTTTTCATGATCCCAATTATGTTAAATGCTTCTTTTTGTTTGACTTGGTAATTCATTTCATTTCCTCCTCTTATTGATAAGTGAAAGGTCATTAGTGGATAGGATTTTAATTGATGCCCATTGTTTCTTGCATCAGATGGTGTTACACCATGTAAATTTTGAAAAGCTCTTGTAAAAGAGTCGGGTGAGTTGTATCCATATTTAATAGCAACATCGATTACTCTTATTTTACTATTATTAAGCTCTAATGCTGCCAAGCTAAGTCGTCTACGGCGGATGTATTCCGATAATGTAATACCTGCAAGGAAAGAAAACATCCTTTTAAATGGTATTCAGAACAATGTGCTATACTTGCCACTATCTTAAAATCTATTTCGTTAGTAAGGTTTTCCTCGATATACTTCATTGCATCGTTCATGTTCTTAAGCAAATCCATTCCATGACCTCCTTCCTTAATAGAATAGCAGGAGTTGAATCTATCCACCCTACATTTAGTGCACAGATATGCAGGATTAGACTAAACTGCCGCTTTAAGTTCTATTAGATAAATGCTTTACTCCTTCTTGAAGTAAAGCACCCGTTAGTTGAAGAAGGATTAAATGCAGATGAGGGTGAATATAGATAATAGTCAATATGTAAAGGGGATTACGCTTATGAAAAATATTTTTAATCATTTGCATACAGAGGAAATTTTAACCCGTATAGACAAGTTAAATCGGAATTCACAACCACAATGGGGAAGAATGGATGTTGCTCAAATGCTAGCTCATTGCTCAGCGTTTCAAGATATAGCAATGGGGAAATCTTTTCCCCCGAGAGGTTGGTTAGGGAGGTTAATAGGAAGATTTGTTAAACCAATTTTGTACAATGACAAGCCGATACCTCACGATATGTCCACTATTCCGACCATTTTGATAACAGAGAAAAAAGAATTTGATACAGAAAGAGAAAAACTGAAACAAAAAATTATTGCATTTCAAAATAATGGACCAGAGAAATGTACAACTCATTCACACCCTTTTTTCGGCAAACTTAGCTCCGAGGAATGGGGTAAAGGAATTTATAAGCACCTTGATCATCATTTAAAACAGTTTGGAGTTTAGTCATCTATATCCCAATTTTGTAGATCAGAATTTAATTAGTACTGCTCCCCTGTTAAATAGTGTACGACGAAAAAAAGGGAGAAAACAACTTTGCTACTGCATATTTTACTAATGTTAGTTTCTTTTAATATGTACATTATTTTTTCACCCCTAAATTGCTCTTTAGGGATCTTTTTTTATTTTCTTTTTAAACTAACCTGCACAATAAAGGCTACATAATGACAGTCCTATTCTCCTAAAGCACCAGTTAGTTGAACAACGGATGTATTATCCACTATGAATTTCAAAGCAGAAATATCCAAAAGGTAAGTGTTCTTCTTTTAATCCCATTTCTGATTTTGCAATTTCCATCATTTTAGGTATAAGTTCTCCTAAAATTTCCTTGTACTTCTCAAGTGCCTTTTTATAAGAAGTTACATCGGCATTTTGACATAAAGGAAATAGAACTGTCCCTATTCTCAAATCATTAAGCGGCCTTGGGGTATCTGGAACATTAAGACATTCTATAATGTGTTTCTTCTGAATCTTCTCGTCTAACCAATCTCTACATTCTATAAAGAACATATATTCTTCGAACTCGATTTGACTTTTAAATTTTTCATTGAAATAAAACGGTGTAATTCTAATGTAGTCGGTAGTTGAATTGGAACTAATAATTTCATTTAATACGCCCATTAAACCTGTAATAGTCGGATAATATCTATATTTTCCATTATAGTAAACAGTGTTATTGTAAACTATTTCGTTAATTTCCCCTTTATCTTTCCCTATCATTATCATCGCCTCCTTTATTACATATTTAAACCAACTTCTTCTTGAAGTAAAGCACCAGTTAGTTGAATAAGAACTCTCTATTTTTTAAATGTTATTTATCTACCGTCATAAATATTCTTAAGCAGTAATTGTTTTAAAGAGGAAGAAAAGAAGCTATATCTATCACTTCTTTCCTTCCGATAATCTATTGATATGTAAACTGATAACAGAGAGGCGTGAGAAAAAGATAAGAAGCCCTTTCAACAGGATTACTCCCTTTTCAACAGCGTCAAGAAAGCTCTAAATCTCAGAGAATGCAATAAACATCATGTTCTATGAATTAATATGGTATTCTCTAATTAAATGAAAAGAAATCTTTGTTTCTTCTATAGGATGGGACTAACATACATCTAGAGAGAAGGAGGAGAAAAATGAACTCGTTAGAACATGTATTGTGTGAAAAAAGATCCTATTCGAGAGAGTTTGCCTCTCACCATCATGAGTTCGGGCAATTCCTTTTCCCTCTACAGGGTTCTTTGGATATTAAAACGAAGGGTCAAGAGGTCAACCTGAACGAGGACCATTGTTTCTATCTGCCGCCCCAGTTGGAACATGAATACCGGTCTAAAGACCGGAATGAATTTTTAATCCTGGATGTTCCCACACATTACTTGCCGGAACAGACATATAACATGCATTTCCAGTTGGATACGCAGTGGTCGGCGATCCGGTATTTGTTGCTGGAAGAGGCTAAGAGGCCGGACAGTGCATCTTCCTTGGTAAATTTAGCCCGCTATGTCGTCAGTAAACTCCAGACCTCGAATCCAGCGTCGATTGACTACATCCATAACCATTTCAAAGAACCGATCACTTTGGAGACCTTAGCGAAAATCGAACATTACCACCCCGTTTACTACTCGTCCTGGTTCAAGAAAAGAACCGGAAAAAGCTTAAAGATGTATCTAACTGAACTGCGCTTGCAAGAGGCCAAAAACCTTTTGGTATCCACCAGTTGGTCGATGTCGAAAATTAGTGAAGAATTAGGTTTTGAAAATTCTTCATCGTTTACCCGATGGTTTGGAAACAGCGAAGGAATAGCCCCACAAAAATATCGATTTCTTAATAATGGTTAAAGAGGATATTAAACTCGGCAAAGAAAATTTCCAGGGAATTTTCTAAAATGAGTTTAATATCCTTTTTCTCTTTTTATCGCGTGGAGCAAAATGAAAGGAAACTCTCTGTTCTTACAGCACAAAAACTAGACGTGAGGTGAAACAACATGCTTCGGACTCCTTTGTTTGAAAATGATGTACCTGTGGCACTCTTCAACAATTAATAGAGAGAGTGCTGCATCTCTCTGTCGAGGCAGCTAAAGCCTATCAATTAAAACGGAGGGTATAAAAATGAAAAATACATTAATTGGTTCATTCTATTTAATAGTGGCTTCAAGCATCTGGGGCGGCATGTACGTGGTCGTAAAAGTAGTAGTGGACGTCATCCCGCCACTGGAACTTGTGTGGATGCGCTATTTGATCGCACTGGTGGCCCTTGGCATCATCGGATTGGTGACACGGCAGAATTGGCGAATCAAGAGACACCACTTCGGCATAATCCTTGCCATCGCCATCATCGGCTACGTCATTTCCATTGTGGCCCAGGAAACCGGCACGATGCTGTCCACTGCCCAAATGGGTGCAATCATAACGGCGACAACACCTGCATTTATGGTGGTGTTCGCCAGTTTGATCCTAAAAGAACGCTTAACGAAGAAAAAGGCGATTTCCGTCACTTTGGCCACAATCGGTGTGATTGCCATTGTTGGAATTGATAATCTCAACATGTCCAGCATGCTTGGCGGAATTTCCTTAGTGATTGCCGCCTCAACCTGGGCGTTGATGTCTGTACTAGTCAAAATGATACCGAGTGAATACTCTCAGATTGTGGTGACGACCTATGCGACGGCAATTGCCGTGGTGGTTCTGACGCCTTTTGTGATTCCCCGATTGCCGCAAATTGAGCTGCACAATCTGGCCGACCCCACCATATGGGGTGGATTGCTTTATTTAGGAGTCATTTCGACTTCCCTGGCTTTTCTATTATGGAGCCGGGGGCTGCAGATGCTGAATGCCTCCAGCGGCGGGGTTTTCTTTTTTTTTCCAGCCTGTTGTCGGAACTTTGCTGGGCTGGCTGTTACTCGGAGAAACGATCAGCATCATGTTTTGGATCGGTTCTGTTTTGATTCTCCTAGGGGTATTGATTGTCATTACCGATAAGCAAGAAGAAGAGCAGCTGCCGAGCCATTCATTAGCTCAAAAAACAACGTAAAAAGAAGAACTTTCAGGAGGAATTAAGATGGCAACGTTCGATGATTTTCAACAGATTGATATGCGGGTAGGCGAAATAATCCGAGCAGAAGAATTCCCGAAAGCCAGAAAACCTACCTATAAACTGTGGGTGGACTTTGGCGAAGAAATCGGGCTTAAACAAAGCAGTGCCCAAATTACCGACTGTTACAAGCTGGATGAACTAGTGGGCAGACAGGTACTAGGCGTCGTGAATTTCCCCCCGATGAAAGTGGCAGGTTTCAGTTCAGAGGCGCTAGTAATGGGTGTGTATTCCGAACAAGGGGTTGTCCTGATCGAACCCCAGCAAAAAGTGAAAAAAGGGGATAGGTTGGGTTAAAGATCCACGTTGAATAACATATAAAAAACAAGAAGGAGATAATCTTCCGCTTGTTTTTTTTACGAAAAAATCATAAAAAGAGTTCGTAAAAGCACACTTTTACGAACTAACTCTTGTCGGGTAATAAGAAAAAGCTATTCTCAAAGGGATAGCTTTTCTTTAACCTCATCAATTGTTTTTCTTGCTCCTTCTTCAACTAAAACGCCAGATTGTTGAATGAAATGACTGTCGTTTTAAAGATAACTTTACTATCACAGGACACGTTTTTTGTGCAAAATTTTAGAAAAATACGAGATTTAATTGTTTATTTGCCACTAATTTCGGAAAGCTAATCTTCAACTAAACTGCTGCTTTAGTTGAAGTGAAACCCTTCACAATCATTAGCTATTTTAACATAAGTATCCAAAAAAAAAATCACCTCTCAGTAAACTAGAGAGATGATTTTAAAATTTCTTGATAATTATCAGTAACCGACTTTAATGTAAAGTTACCAACTATAATGTAACTGTACAACAAAGCATACTGTCTTCATACAACTCAATTGTACCCTAATAACTTCAATAATCCGCGTTTTTATTAACTAGAAAAAATTACCTAATACAACTCAGTTATACCCTAAGAAATATTAATTCATATATATTGTGACAACTAAGTTATACCCCAGCTAACTTCTAAGTAATATATATAACCCATTAAAAATTTTAAAAGATCTTCTATCTTTGTTTATTTCATTAATAAATAAAATCCTTATATAAGTCAGATTGAATAACCTTTTCAGGTGACAATCCATTTTCAAGAGCCATTAACTTTATTTTTTCTACTACAGTCGGAGTACTTTTTGGGGATACATAAACGGCTTGAATTAACTCGTCTATTTTGCATGAAACTATAGTGCCTTTTTCATTAAAAAATTCATATGATTGTTCTTCTAATATATCCATTCTAACTTGCCATTCTTCAATAGGAACCTCTTCCTTTTCAAATAATGATTCAAGTAACCCCTCATCAATTCTACTTGCTACAACCATCAATCTTAATTCGTTTTCATGAGAGAATGATTTTCTTTTGTAAAATAATGTATCAAAGATGTTTACACTAGTCATTTCTTCAAGAAAATTTATGTATTGTAATCTCCCAGAGAAAATTTTATATCTTAAATCATTTATGGAATTTATCAAGCTCTTATAATTTGTTTTGATAGCAATACCATCATCTGAATGTATATACAGATCCCACATACCTGCAGACTCATAGTCATTCATGTGCCAACAAGAGATGGCGGAAAATTCCTGAATTTTTTTCATTTCAACTCTCGGGGTAACTTTGGTTATTTTGTCATCATCAAATCTTTTAATGTCCCAATTAGAATAGCTTCCTTCAAGTGGATCTATAAAAGCACTCGGCTTAGCAAAAAATAGTGCTTTATTTTTAAGTAAAAAGTCAAATTTATCTATACTCATAAATTTCCATATAGTTGGGTTATTTTCTACTTTATATTGAGAACTGTAATTATAAATAGACTCAAAGTCCATAGCATATCTATATGCTTTATTTTTATATGTTAAATCCATATAATTTCCACCCTCTATAATGTTGTCAAATATTCAAATAAAATGCTGTAACGAAAAAACTACAAAAGCAACTAAAGGGGTATTAGCTGAATAAGAGCTAAAGAAGGACCCTCTAATAGGTCCATTTAATTACTATATTTCAACAACGTTGTATCAAAAATATTTTAATTCTTCTAGTATTATCTTATTAGTTTATAACAAAACTTAATTAAATATACTTTGAATTTTTCCTTTTGTGATCTTTTAATCTATTGTAGAACGTTCTATGTTTTTCCACATACTGTTCAGTTCTTGTTAAGAATGATAACTCACTTTCCAAATTAATTTTATAAATCGAATGGCAAATCCAATGATATACCTCTACTTTTCCTTGACCAATAGCTTTACTAACCAAATTCTTAAAATAGAGCAGAACTTGCTTGTCCCTTTTAGCCCATTCTATTGAATTCTTATAATCTCTTAAGAGCTTATTAGAGTAATCCAATTTATTCATAAAAATCATTTCTTCAATTTCAAGAATGTTTATATTTAATTTTTTTGAAACAGACTCTATATTTAAGTGGTTATTATTAATTAAACTCAAAACATTACTTATCCATTCTTCTGATTTATCTCTTCTAATTTCAAGCAAGCACCAATCACTAATCCTAAAAACTTTTTCATATACAAAATTACATTTGTTGCATTTAAAATTAATCGACAATCTCTTTGTAGTTTCTTCCTTTAGATATATACTAGTGAAGGTTATAGTATTAACGTTAAATAGATCACAAAAGTAATTCAGACAAGGAAAAGGTCCATTTTCGCCAGTTGGAATTTTATAACTATACATAATAAAACTCGACAAAGAATTAAAAAAGAAGTTTATTAAAATTAGAAATTCTACTGGAGCCATATTATATCTCCAACTTAAAGGATCTTGTTCCATTGCTTTATATATTTCTTTATTAAATTTAGCAATTTCCAAGAATTCAATTCCATAGAATTTTTCAATTTCGCTTTGAAGCTTTGTTACATCTATTTTCCCTGAAGGTTTCACAAATCCTCTTTCAATAAATAGAAGGTAAAATTTGTTTGATTTTACCTTCTCATAAAGCTTAAGATTAATTTTATTTAAATAAAAACTTTGTCTAGTAAATGTTTTAGCATGAAATAATGTTTTTTTAGATAACGGCATCCTCGGAATATTGTGTACATCAATATTAATTTTAGTGTTAAGTTCTAGCTCATAATAAGGAGTATTAATCTCTTCAAGAGGGATCTGGTGTATTGGGCAAATAAAAATAGAAGGTATTTGATGTGAAATTCTCCAATAAGCTTCCCCAAAACTTTTGAAATCCGTTATATAACATTTTGGACAATAACTAAATCGTGGTTTAAACGAAAAAATTTTACTCCTTATCTGAGACTCAATTTTATTAGTACCATAAACCATATACTCATAAATTTCATTATGGTTGGCAGCATAAACGAAATTCAAAAATAGTAATACATGGTATGAGAGGATAAGAAGAAGTCCTTATCTGGAACATCGAAATATCTTAGTTTTTCAAGAAGGCTATTGATATTTTTGGGGATTAAAGGCTCTATTTTTGTTAGACCATGTTCTTCAAGTGTTTTATTAACATTTTTATTTAAACTTCTTTTATGATATCTTGCATATATACTATATAACAACTCATCACTATGAATAACTGGAAAGAATGTATGCATATAATCACCTCTAATGATTAGAATTAGATTGCTTTTTCCATTCTTTAAGTCTCTCTTGATAATCGGATTTAGTTTCAAAAATTGTTTTGATAAACTCTTTTGTTAGAGGTAGTTTGTCTAACTTTTTTTCAATTAATGACAACTTATCTATTGCAACGGCGACATGCCTTTTAGTTAAACGTACAGGTCTCTCATTTACATCTATAGTTAACAGATAGTTTTTTATTAGTTTTAATATTTTAAGGTCTCTTTCATTCCAATTAACCCTTTGATTTAAGTTTGTTTTTTTTAATTGAACCGGGGAGTTATTATTTAACCATGCTTTGTCATTTCTATATAGCCACATATAAACTTTTTTGTTTAAATTTCTGAGTTCTGTCTTCGAACATGCAGGATTTGCTTCTTTAATCGTCAACCAATGAGAACGATAAACATTAACGGTTTTAGATTTTTCAACAGGTTTGCTCTTATTTTTTTTATCGTTCTGCAGCTTGTAATATTTAATAACTGTCCCCACATCAACATTTAGATACTGAGCTGCTTTCCTATAGCTGAGTCTCTCCTGCTCTATATACTCAATTAATTTTTTCTTCCAAATCTCACCAAAATTTCTAATGTACCGGTATCTAAACTTATCTTCTTGGATGATGTCAGGACCAAGACGAGTATACTGAAATTCACATGAACAAGTAAATATTCCAATTGGTCTTCCGGTGTCTGTGCATCTCTTTATCTTAAGATCTGTTACTACCATTTTCTTATAATTTTCATCAGCAGGATTAAGGCAAGGGAAGGGCCCTTTCCCAAAGGGACCTTCATCATTTACCGTTCTAACTGTTTCAAGTTCTATACCTAAAAAATTCAATAAAAGCAAATGTCTTAAAGGATGAAATGAGATTCTGTGTTTACGGGTAATCGTTTTCAACCAACATGATTCATGCTCTAGTGACGGAACCGATTGAAAGTAACGTAAAAATTCAACTCCATAGAAAGATACAAATTCTCTGTATAAATCTCTTTGTCTTACTCTTCCTTGAACTGTTATTAAGCCTTTCTTTCTTAGTGAAGCTTTGTATATCGATAGTAAATTAGTAAGATTAAAGTTTAAATCATTACTTAATAGCTTTTTACTTTCAGTTGCAATCTTACTCATTTGATTAATATTTTCGTCAGTAATATTCCCTGTAATACATCTATTGAGAGCGGAGGTCATGCAATTACTCTCATTCGGTGAAACTAATTTTGAATTTTTATTTCTATACAAAACGGAACTAAAATGTAGTAATAATTTATGATCTGTACAAACAAATACACTTGGAAGCTGGTGTGAAATCCGCCAATATGATTCGCCACGTATTATTAAGTCAGATTCTAAACAATAAGAACAATACTTAAAGTACTTAGATTCTTTTACTGTACTAGCAACTTGTCCAATCGACATGTGTAGATTCTTTGTTTTTGTTTTTCTGATTTCTTCCATAACTACTTCTTTCTGAGTAGTAATGAGAAAATTAGTAAAGTAATAAAAAGGCGTATGATTGTAAATTAAGGACTCTAAATTTTTATATTCAAAGATATGAAGCTGTTCTACCAATGCCTCCAGGTTTGAAGGGAAATCCGGCGTTAATTTGGACCTTTGACCCTTAAAACATTTTCCAAGTGTACTTTTAGTACCTAAACTTGTACTTTTAGTAAAATATCTAGCACATAAACTATATATTAATTCATCATCGTATGGATTTGGAAACCAACCAAGCAATATAATCCCATCCTAAAATAGTTTATTATCAGAGAGGGGAGCTACCACTAATCCTTTTCCGACTAAGGATTCGTGAGCTGATTTTTTCTCTTTCCTTCCATTATCAACTATTTTAAAAATTATATTCGTAGTTCTTTTATTTTTGGAATTATTAACAGCTGCTTTATTAGTTTCCATACGTTCATTAATAATCGTTAAAGCTAATTGAACTGCTTCTTGAGGTGTAATCTCCTTGTTTTCCTGGATTACTTTTTTTGCTGTCATTTCCGCTAACTTTTCATTTATATCTAAATTCATTAATGTAATTGTAACTTTTTGAAGGATTGATATTTCCTTCTGTTCTCTTTTTTCTGCTATTTTCTCTTTCTCTCGGGTAATCTTATCTCTCATATTTATTGGAGTTTTTCTTTGTAAAAGGAAATCTTCAATATCAAAAGGTGTTATATCATCATACCTTGCAATATCCTCTAACCTACCTTCCCTTAGAGCTTTAAGCATGGGTTGTAGCATTTTTAAATATTTTTCGCTAACTTTTCTTATCATATTAGGAGAAATTTTTTCATATCCTTTCTCCATTGCATAAGACTGCGCAAACATAAATAATTTAACTGCAATGTCCACGATTCCTTGGCTCTCAAAATACATTACTTCCAGCCATTCTTTCGTTAGATCAACTTTCTCCTTTGTCCATTGATACTTCCACATTCTAGTCATTAAGACTTCCCAATTGTCATCCATCTTCATTTGTTCCCAGATTAACTCACCGTGACCACCAGCTCTTCTTGCTTGTCGAAAATTAACTTGAAGTAATTGCCTTGCTTTTGTCGTTCCAATAAACACCATTGGAATTCCAATTTCATTTACTAATGTGACAAAAAATTCATCATACTATTAGAAACTTCAGCTTTTGCCGTTAACATGTGCTGAATCTCATCAATAACTAAAACACCCAAACAATGCGCTCTGGCCAATTGTCCGATATAGATAATTAAGAAACTTAAAGACTCTCGTTTGAGACCTTGTTTAAAATAGTCGGTACCTAAAGTCTCATCAATTTTTGTAATAAAATCTAAACATAGCGTCTTCGGAGACCCGTCATTTGGGCAGTTTAATTTTATCCATGGAATCTGAATAATATTTAAAGGAAATTTATGGATTATTACTTTTGGGTATAGCGAAAGTATCCTTTCAATCGCTGACGATTTCCCCATCCCAGAATATCCTATAATAGTTAAGCTAGATGCTGTTTTTCTTATATCAGGTGGAAGGCCTAGAGGTTCTTTTTTCTCTAATCTTCGATGCATTTCTAATAATGTTTCTGCATGAGTTTTGTTTTTAGGATTTCTATAAATATAACCATTTCTTAATAATCTTGAAAAACTAACTTCTAACTCCAGCGTTTGTTCCAACGGTTGATAAAACCTTGTTAATCTAGTCAGTGCATGGTAACGATGTAAGACCGAAAGACTTCTTTCTTTTTCGCTATATTCTGGTAAATACCTTAGTTGCTCATATGACTCGTCTATAGAAAGCATAGGTGGAAGAGCTTCTATTAATGGGTTGCCTCGATATTCTTCAATATCCTGTTCAATGTATTCCGCACTAAATGCAAATTCTCCATTATCTAATTTAATTAGCTTCTTCATTTTTTATTTCGTCCTTCGTTTGCAAATAATTGTTTGATCGAAATTCTCAAAGGATTAATCTCTTCAATGTCTTCATTTTGCTGTGAGATACTCGATAACTTCTCTTGATTATCAATTTCCAAGTTAAATGCTTCTTCCTCTCTTCGTTGAATGCGTTCTTCTCGTTTATGTTCCTTTATATTTTTTGTTCTTTTAGACTTGCTTATCGTTTTATCCAGCTTTTCCTCTTTATTCTTATTAGCAACTTTCACTATATTCTCAATGTCCTTGAATAAGTTAACCTCTTTTTCTAGCTGAGTATGTTCAAAGCCTTTAAAATCTTCTTTTTCATTTTCTAGAAGTTGTTCAATTTCTTCTATAGTCTTATCTTTATATCTATCTTGATGATTTAACAGTGTACACGGAATATAACGTTCTTCATCATTGGTATGTAAATAAATTACATCCATATTTCTTGGATCATAAGAAAAGTCTACTTTCCAACTTCCATCTTTTCTTGCCTTAGAAAACCACTGTTCATTAATTGCTCTAGCTGTTGTATAAAACATCTTTTTGTATCTTATTCCATTTTCAGTAATAGTAGCCTTATCTCTAGGCAACAAGTAAAACTTTATATCTTTGATGTTAGGTTTTTTCAATTTACCTGCAGCATTTTTTACTCCCCATTCCCATAACTTTATTGGTATAGGTTGAACATTATCTTTTATCTGTTGTTCACTTCTGACGTAATCTCCCATATAAAAGTTGTTATTATAAAAAAGAATGAACTTTATTAAAATTCTGGTGTATTCCTCAATATTAAGACTAGCTTCTAATCGGTAATCTTTTGCTCCTCTTTCTCCATGATCTTCGTGTACATATCCAGGTAGAAATGGTTTTATTTTCTCTTGTGAAGTATCAAATAATTTTTCAACTATCCCCTTCCAGTCTGGACGGTAGGGAGGAGTGTTGCTAATGTTAGTGCCTAATCCTTCAATCAAATGGTTTACTCCCTGACTAGCTAATTCACCTCTGTCACCAATAAAATTGTTTGGTAAATGCATAGATGGCCACTCATCCATTGATATATTAATTCCATATCTTTTGCAGTATTCTGTTTTGTCCATACACGCATTTGCAATTGCACTCATCATCGCTTTCCAAGAGGCATTCTCTAAACCTACATAAAGGCCAGTTATAAGATGTGTATATACATCTACGATGAAATAAGTAGTAGGTCGACCAACTATCCAGTTTGGGTTAAGACGATTTACTAAATATACGTTACCTGGTGTTGCATCAATTTGATAAGTATCACCAGGTCCTTCCGTTTCTGCTGTTGACGAACCTAGTACTGCTCTGTAGTTTTGTTCAAATTTCTTTGGACCTTCTCGAGCTATGGTGACTTTATCATTTTTGTATTCATTATTAAACCAGTAATAAAATTGCCTTTTAGTAGGTCTTTCCTCTTCAGGTTTAAGTACCAACTTTTCATCATTTGACTCATCAAAATATTTAAATTTTATAAAATAATCACGAATCATCATTTTATAGGTAAAGCTAAGAGATGGTTTTTTTGTACTTAAATAATACTTTTTTATGGATTTTTCAAATTGATTTTTTATCTCTGGAGTAATAACAATTCCTTTTTTCCCGTTAACTTTTGGTCTTCCTGTCTTCTTCTTATAGGATATTTCAACTTTATTTAAAGCATAGTCTGGAAATACAGAGTCTTTCACTTTTCCCCTTTGCCAATATTTCCTTAAATTTTTATAAAATGTTTTGTGAGACTTAATACCATACTGATTCATGGCTTCATCTATAACTTTTTTTCGTTTATCAAAATGATAAATTTCAGGCTCTAGATTTACTAAATCTTTAATAGTAATCCAAGCTTTATCTCTAAATTCAATATCCTTTTCAGTTGGTTTTCTTTTTAAGAAAACTCCACTATCCACCTGAATAGAGTATTCCGCACTCTCTATTTTTTCTTCAACATCTTTAATTAACATTTGAAAAGGAAGTGCAAGACGTTCATTTACATCAATAACGTAAATAACCTTATAACTTTTGTTAATCCACAAGATTCTGTAAACTATTTCAGTATCAACATTTACAATAAGCTCATTAACCGATAGAACTACCATAGTTTCTGTTGGAACTCCTCTCATTAATAATCATCTCACTCAAGCTTATCTTATGGGGTTGTATAGCTTTTTCCATATCATATGGTTCAATATACCGGCGAGCATATAAATGTCTCATATAATAAATACTGGAACCGTCCTCAAGATTGTAAAAAGAATCAAATTCATTACAACATGTAATTGACTGCTTTTGTGGATTCGCCTTCAGCTCTTTAGCCAAATAATCTAAGAAGTGCAGGCTCATTTCTTCTTCCCGACTATTATCAAGGTTGTAATACTCATGTATATATTTCATATTCTTCATAAATTGATTGGACATTACTTTTTCGTCAATAAGAGCCCATTCTATATCTCTATCTTCCCAATATTGTCTTTCTATCTCCAGTTTTTCAATGACGCGAGGGTTTTCTAACTCACTACTAGGTTTTATAGAACGAGCAATCTGTATAATCTTGTTATCCACACGGCTTGTTATTAAAAAATCAGTGGTCATTACGATAGGTATTTGAGTGCTATTATCCATTGGATGGGTGTGATTCTTCTCAGAGGCTATTTTTAGCGTGGTTTCACGCTCAATCGGATATTGTTCTCTTATGTCTATTACTTTCTTGCTCCATTCTAAGTAATAGAAATAAGAGAGCTCTAAATCAGAGAGGAATTGGTGTATTCTATTGGTTTTCCAACCTTTTGGACGATGAGATCTTCCTTTACTAGGTACGTCCTGAATTGTTATCCATGGTTTATAATGATTAAGTTCACCAGAACCTCTACCTTCCGCATAAAATCTTGCTATCTTCTCCTCTGTCCAATTATATTTATTAACCGACACATCATCACCACCAGTCGACTTCTTTTTACTATTAATAACAAATATTCTGATAATTTTCAAGCAAAAGGCAATATTATGGCTTTTTTATGTAAATTTGTATTACCATCATTTAATTATAATTTTTCATACTAGATAAACTAAAATAGTTGCAAATAGCATATAAGCAGAATATTATATAAGTAAATCATTATATGCTAATAATGAAATGAGAGGAGGTAAAACTCATGGAAACATCATCGATTGAAATTGAAAGGGCTGCCACTATATTAAAACTGTTGGGTGATAAAACAAGACTAACAATGCTTAAAATGCTTGATTCGCATGATTATTGTGTATGTGAATTTGTTGAAATATTTAAGGTTAGTCAGCCTGCCATTAGTCAACACGTACGGAAGTTAAAAGATGCTGGACTAGTGGGGGAAACAAGACGAGGTCAATGGATTATCTATTCATTGAACAAGGAAAGTGATGTTTTTCCATTGGTTCAGAACTTGATGAATCATCTTCCAAACCAAGATTTTAAACTACAAGAACTAGAAGAACAGGGATTGCGTATCTCATGTGAATAATGGAGGTTAGTATTTTGTCACCAGTCATTTTAGCAGCATTGATTTTTATCGTAACGCTTATCTTCGTAATTTGGCAGCCAAAAGGATTAAATATCGGCTGGTCTGCTTGTGGAGGAGCCGTTATTGCGTTATTAGTAGGAGTTGTTGAGTTTAGTGATGTCATAGAAGTAGTTGATATTACTTGGAATGCAACACTATCCTTTATTGCGATTATCCTCATCTCTTTAATTTTAGATGAGATCGGATTATTTGAATGGGCTGCTTTACATATGGCGAAAGCTGCAAAAAGTAATGGTATTAAAATGTTTGTTTATGTCAGTCTTTTAGGAGCAATTGTTGCTGCCTTTTTCGCTAATGACGGGGCTGCATTAATTTTGACACCAATTGTCTTAGCGATGGTTCGTAATTTGAATTTCAAAGAAAAATGATCTTTCCTTTTATTATGGCAAGTGGGTTTATTGCGGATACAACTTCGTTACCATTTGTCGTAAGTAACCTAGTTAACATTGTATCAGCTGATTTCTTTGATATTGGTTTCGTGGAATATGCTTCTAGAATGATTATTCCTAACATATTTTCTTTGATTGCAACTATTAGCGTTTTGTTATTTTATTTTAAAAAAAGCATTCCACGAACGTACGATTTATCTAAGTTAAGAGAACCAAAAGAAGCAATTAACGATATAAAAATGTTCCATCTTTCATGGTATGTTCTTGCTATATTGGTTGTTGGTTACTTTAGCAGTGAATTCATCAACATTCCTGTTTCCATTGTAGCCGGAATAATAGCTATTTTCTTTATTATAATGGCAAGAAGAAGTAGTGCTGTCGATACAAGAAGTGTTATTAAAGGAGCACCATGGAATATTGTATTTTTCTCAATTGGTATGTATGTGGTTGTATACGGACTAGGGAATGCAGGACTTACAAGTGTTTTAGCTGGCGTTATAGAAGTAGCTGCAGAACAAGGACTATTCGTAGCTACGATGTCGATGGGCTTCATTGCAGCCTTCCTATCATCCCTAATGAATAACATGCCAACCGTTATGATAGATGCTTTAGCAATTGCTGAAACGAATACTTCCGGAACTATCCGAGAAGCACTTATTTATGCTAACGTGATTGGATCTGACTTGGGACCAAAAATCACTCCAATCGGTTCACTTGCAACGCTAGTATGGCTTTATGTTTTATCCCAAAAAGGCGTAAAAATTTCATGGGGTACTTATTTTAAAACAGGTATTGTCTTAACAGTCCCTATTCTATTCATTACATTATTAGGTCTATATATTTCGTTATTGTTTTTCTAGTATGAGCAATCAATTAATGTAACTCTAAATAAACTAGTACTTTTTATAAAGTTGAAACCAAAGGAGATTTCTAACTATGTCAAAAAAAACACTTTACTTTTTATGTACAGGAAATTCATGCAGAAGCCAAATGGCAGAAGCTTGGGGGAAAAAATACTTGAGCGACGAGTGGGAAGTTCTCAGTGCAGGAATTGAGGCACATGGCTTGAACCCTAATGCTGTTAAAGCAATGAATGAGGCTGGAATAGATATTTCTAATCAGACTTCAGATATCATTGATATGGAAACATTAAATAATGCAGATTTTGTAGTTACACTTTGTGGGGATGCTGCAGATAAATGCCCAATGACACCACCTCATGTGAAACGCGATCACTGGGGTTTTGACGACCCTGCAAAAGCTCAAGGAACTGGTGAAGAGAAATGGGCCACTTTCCAAAGAGTTCGTGATGAAATTGCAGAGAGAATTAAGCATTTTGCTGAGACAGGTGAATGATTTAAGTACCAATGGAAAATGAAAGGTAACTGAACTCAATGCACAGATTTATTCAGTACCATTATTTAATGAGGTTAGAGCTATATTGAGTTATTTGAAAGAACTCATAAGCTGCGAATCTCGGTAATCCCAAAAGCAATAAACTCCTCTGGTGACCAGAGGGGTTTATTGCTTTTTTAAAGCCACATTTGAAATTGCAATTGATTTTCCCTGCTTTAAATATGAGGTTGACCAAAGAATTGCTAAGAATAAAAATAAAATTGACCCTCCCCAGTAGATGTAGGAGAAACCATATTCCAATCCTATGATCAAAAAACTAATAAATGGACCAATGGATGCCCCGAGATCCTGAGCCATTGAATATGTAGTAAGAAATGAAACTACATTTGAGTTCTTTGAAATGTCTAAGGCAATTGCATCAACTATTGTCGTAAGCGAAGTTGCCGCAAACAAGACAAGAAAAGTAAAGAAAATCAATACAAGAATTGGTAGTTCATTAGAAATGAAACCATACGTCAAACTTGCAAAAATTAATGAGATAATTAATACAGGTACTCTTCCTTTTTTCCCATCAGACCAAGTTCCAAAACGTACTCCTAAAAATGGTCCCCATACCCATTGAATCGATAAGATAATACCTGCTAGAAAAGTTGCACTGATCACAGTACCGAACAAGATGACACTTTCTCCATGGTTTTGCTCTATTACAGAACTTAATGTCGATATAAATATCCCTTGAAATAATAAAGTGATACAGAAACCAGTAAAAACAATTCTTCCTCTGCCTTGTTTGAGACTGTTTATAAATGAATTAACTTTAAAAATAACCTTCTTCGTATTATCTTGCTCATGATCTTTTAAAGGAGTGGTTTTAACATATAAGAAAATCAAAGGTAGAGCTAACAGAGTAAGACTCCCGAAAATAAACGAAACAATACTTAAACCCAATATTGGCACCAGTAACCCTCCTGCTAACATGCCTACCAAGCTTCCTAATCGATATAGTCCATTGAATAGACCAATTGATTTTCCCCTATTATTTTCTTCCGTATTAAAGGCCACAATCGATAAACCCCCAATCCTCAAAAAGGACCATGCTATACCCCATACCCCGCGGAGAATAATCCATGCTATAAATCCATTTAATATTCCATAGCCTAATGTCGTAATACTACCTAAAATGATTGCAATTACTAAACCTGTTTTTAGAGATATCCTACTATATATCCATCCAACAATCGGATTGAAGGGCAGACGGATAAAGCGGTTAATAGACAGGAGTACTCCAACTTGCCAAATCGAGTCGAGACCTACTTCTTTCCAATATAAGGGCAAGGCAATGTATAACATTGAATCGCCAAACAAACTTATTGCAGTGATCAAGGCAACAATCACAATTACAGACGGTTTACTTTCAGCTTTACTCGATTCGGACAATACTATCACTCCTAACTCAGCCATGAATTAACTTAAGATTCTTACTTGTAAGGGTATGCTAATTTCTTGTAAATTGCAACTAAATATTAAATGGAATTTTTGTTTACTTTCGCTTGTGCCATTAGCCTGTAGGATATTTGAACAAGAAAAATCTCGCTTTTTTAAGGAGTATTATTATTTTGGGGTATTGTTTACACTAAAAAAATGATTGCATTTTACAAATAAATAAAGTATAAATGTTTTAAGAGAAAAAATTCCGTCTTATTAAACATCTAAGTATTTTCCAAAATGGTGTAGCTTAAATAATGCACATGATATATTTTTTCTCTAAATTTACTTCTATTTTACAAATAAAAGGGGGTGTTAGGGTGAAAGGAATACTCGATACAATAGTCATTGGAGGGGGCCAGGCAGGCCTTACTTCGGGTTATCACTTACAAAAGAGAGGACTTAGATTTCTAATATTGGAGGCAAGTGCTCAGGAAGGTGGTTCTTGGCCACTATACTACGACAGTCTTAAACTTTTCTCACCAGCAGGATTTTCATCACTTTCAGGATTAAAATTTCCCGGAGAGAAAAATCGTTATCCTAATAGAGATGAAGTAGTTCAGTATTTAAAGGATTATAGGAGACATTTTCAATTGCCAGTTCGAACCAACCAACGCGTAGAAACCGTTGAAAAAGGTGGTGAAGGTTTTATTGTTCGTACGATGACAGGAGATATTTTTCAGGCGAGAACCATCATTAATGCGACCGGCTCGTTTAATAATCCATTCATACCAAGTATAGCGGGGCAAGAAGAGTTTAAAGGATTAACACTTCATTCCTCCGAATACAAAAACTCGTCGCGATTTGACAATCAAAGAGTGGTGATTGTAGGACGTGGAAATTCGGCAATACAAATTGCTGTTGAACTGTCCGATGTGAGTCAGACATCATTAGCCGTGCTTCGCCCTGTCCAGTTTGTCAAACAACGGATATGGGGTCAGGATTTGCATTTTTGGATAAAACTAATTGGCTTTGACACATTTCCATTTTGGAGATTTAAGAAAACTGCACCGAGTTCAAGTGCTGTAAACGATACCGGTAATTACAAAGAGAGATTAGAGGCTGGAAAACCGGATCAACAACCGATGTTTAAGTCCTTTTATCAAGATGGTGTTATTTGGTCAAATGGGGTAAAAGAACCGGTGGATACAATAATCTATGCAACTGGATACAGACCACAATTTCCATATCTTGAAAAGATTGGAGCGTTGGATAATGAAGGAACGCCTACACATAAAGCAGGTATAAGCAACATTCCTGGGCTTTATTATGTAGGGTTGGAAGGACAGCGTTCCTTTGCTTCTGCTACTTTAAGAGGGGTAGGACCTGACGCACAGTATGTTGTGAAAAAAATATTGCATTATCTTTATCATTGAAATTAAATGGCAAAGTGTTAAAACACTTCAATAAATGATTGAAGTGTACGGTTGATTGATATTAAATTGTTTCGTTTTTCTTAAGTTCTTCTACTAACTTATTAAGTCTGTCTATTTCTTTTTTATCTTTTCTAGCTCTGTTACTTTGGATATCATTTGATAATGAAATGAACAGTAGTGCAAGTGAATACAATGTCATAAAAGTTTGTATTTCCACAGCAGTCATTATTGATTTTGTTGTAAAGGTTACAGCAGCCATGTAAATTGATATCGGAACCGAAAATAATATTAACATTTTTGCTGAAAACCGTAGAAGCTTCAATATAGTCTTATTAAATCTATTCGGACTTGTAATTTTAATCTCGTCAAATATGTCGCTCAACATTACAGAAATAGCAAATATAGAAGCAAATACAGTTAATCCAACCATAATACCAATTGGAACTTCAATTCGTAAGATTGCCAGAGTAAAGAAACCCGCACCAATTGATCCTAACAAAATATTTGATTTTGGCATCTAAATTCAATCCAATCATTTTCTTCTAATGTTACCACTATTATCAAATGAAGTTATAGTAAGATTTTAGTAAAAATAATAGAATTCAATTGATCAAACTAATAGTGAAAATGGTTTTTAATGAAATTTTAATGTTATTTGTTGCACGTTGCAAGTAAATGGTGTATACCTTATATAAGAGGTGAGATCATGGAAAACAAACGTGAGCTATTTCAAGTACTTACTCGTAGGTTCGGACTCCTTAATAAAAATTGTTGTTCAATTGGAGCCGTGGATATATCATCCGTACAAAGTCACATTCTTTATGAAATAGATAAACAAACATCACCATCCATGCAACAAATTGCAGAGGCGATAGCAATGGATATAACGACTTTTAGTCGACAAATACAGACGCTCATTAAAATGGAATTAGTAAAGAAAACACCTTCCTCAGCAGACAAAAGGGTATCTATTTTATCTCTTACAGTACAAGGTAAATTTGTTGCTACGACCATTGACGAATCGATGAATGCTTATTTAGAGGAAGTATTCTCGCATATGAACGAATTTGAAAGAGAAACAGTTATTCGTTCTATAAAATTATTAAATCAAGCTATGTCCAAATCAAGTGTTTGCTGTACGCCTTTACTTTAAGCAAGAGTATGTCTTGCTTAAAAAAATACTAATTACTTGCATAATGCAATTAATTAGAACATTAATACTGGTAATACAACAACAAAATTTTATGGAGGTATTAGTATGAATACTATTGAATTGAAACAAGTAAAGACTGGCGGTTGCTGTGTACCTGCTGCAAAGACAAATATAGATTTTGTAAAATCTACAAACAAGGAATTACCGATAGCAATTATAGGTGCTGGCCCTGTAGGTTTAGCAGCGGCTGCCCATCTAGCTAATATTGATGAACGTTTTATACTACTTGAGTCTGGTGATCGTGTTGGAAGTAATATTCTAAACTGGGGACATGTGCGGTTATTTTCACCATGGCAATACAACATCGATAAGATTGCGAAAAAAATTCTAGAAAAACACAGCTGGAATGCACCATCCTTGGATCAATTACCTTTAGGTAAAGAGTTAGTTAATGAATATTTGGAGCCTTTATCGAAATTACCTGAAATAAAACCTTTTTTATCACTGAATACAAAAGTTGTTTCCATAAGTAAAAAAGGTTTAGATAAAATGAAAACTGCTAATCGTGACAATTCCCCCTTTGTTTTGTACCTTGAACAAAATGGGTTATCAAAAAGAATAGAAGTAAGGGCAGTTATAGATGCGACTGGAACTTGGTCCCACCCTAATCCAATTAATGCTGATAGTATTTGGACAAAAGAAGAAATTGAATTAAAACAACATGTTTATTATGGTATTCCTAATATTGAGGGGGAGCATAAAGAAAGATACAAAGGCAAACGAGTTGCTGTTGTAGGTGGTGGTCATTCAGCAATTAACACGATATTAGAATTATCACAGCTTGATAATATAGATATTACATGGATTATTCGAAAGAAAAATGTAGAGGATGCATACGGTGGAGAAGATAAAGATGCTCTTAAAGCAAGAGGTGAGTTAGGCAGCCGTATACATCAATTAGTTGATGCTGGTCAAATCAAAGTATATACTCCTTTTCATATTCACCAACTAACAAAGACCAACGATGGTATTGGAATAACTGGAGACTCGAATGGTAGCAAAATTACTCTACCTCCAGTAGATGAAATCATTGCAAATACAGGTAGCCGTCCTGACTTTTCATTTATAAGAGAAATCAGACTAAGTATAGATAGTGCTACAGAAAGCGTTGAAGCTCTTGCTCCTTTAATTGATCCAAACCTTCACAGTTGCGGAACAGTACGACCTCATGGTGAAGAAGTATTAAGACAACCTGAAAAAGATTATTATATTGTTGGAATGAAAAGTTATGGTAGGGCTCCAACATTCTTAATGGCGACTGGTTATGAACAAGTTAGATCCATTGTGGCTCATCTTTCGGGTGATTTTGAATCAGCAAATAAGGTAGAACTTGAATTGCCTGAAACTGGTGTATGTAGTATTAATTTAACTCAACAAAATTCTAATCAATCATGTTGCGGAATGGAAGCATCTAAATGTTAGAGGTGAAGCAACGTGACTGTAAATAATAGTGCTAATTTATCTAAAGAATACTTTATTTCCTACCTAAAACTGGTTATGGAATCCAGATCTTATTCTCTAGAACAAGCGCAAACTTATATGTTTAACAACTTTTTTAGAAAAAGTAATGACATTTACGGCAAAGACAGTTACCGCAATTTCTTGCAGTCAATTGAGGTATTAAAGGAAGAAAGAGTTTCTCAGCCAATGCAAAGATAAAAGTGACAGTATATAATATTATTAGGCTATGTTAAAGGTAAAGGGTGAATTAAATATTCGAATTATAAAATGAGCTTGGAAATGTATCTCCAAGCTCATTGTATTTTGTTGTCCTTTTTTTACTAAAGCACCCGTTAGCTTAATAAAGATCCTTCTGTAATTCCATTCGTTACTCTTTATTTGGAAAAAGAAATTGTTTTATTTACATATGATGTATCCTTTATCTCCTTTAATAAAAGATACAGGGTCTATAACATTTTTATATGGCGGTTTTATCTGCGTATTTAGACTTCCATGTTATTACTAGTAAAAATAAATATCAGTTTTCTTTGAGTCTTTTTTAACACGTTTAAAGCTTCTTTAAATAAAGCAATATACGGACAATGTGGTTTAAATGGAAGTTTCATTAACAATTCAAGGTCATGCTCAGAAACCTTGATCAACATAGGAACGTATTTATTTACGAAATATTCAAAATTACCCGATTATATTATTGGCATATCGAACATTCCTTTTCGTTTCGTTATGCGACCCTTGGTTCCGTTTTGCGATAAGTAAAAAGAACCCACCCAATATGGGAAGGTCCTTTGAATAATTCTTTTGAAGTCTAAAGATACTTGTACGAATCATTTTTTTTGCATTTCATTTGCAATCATCTTGCCAACAGAAGCTATATCACCTTTTACCTCTCTAATATATTCTGATAAAATTAGCTGTTTTCTTGGTAGATTAAAGAATTGTCTTTGGTTTGCTTCCAATCTTACTTTTTCGGCCGAAAATACTGCTTTTGGCATAGTTATTCCTCCTTAGCATAATTTTGAAAGAATTGATGATTAAACTCTGGACTAAAATAATGCTTACGTCTTATCCATACAAAACCATCTCCTTTAGTGATAACTGCTACATCAATGGGACCTCCAACCGTTTCCGCATCCATTGTGACTTTTCGTTTGAAAGATGTTAAGTTGACAAGTGCTTCAGCCATCGCAGCTAATTCTTCTTTAGGTAAAACATCTAAGATTTGCATTACAGGCTCTGTAAAATACTTTTCTTGAAAATCATTAAGACTTTCGGATATAGACATTAGTAAGGTATCGTGATGCTCTTCCTTAACTTTTTCCCAATCATCTACTTTTGATTCATCAATTAAATCGTCTATATAATCTAAATGTTGACTGATTCCTGCAGAAAAAAACTGTAAAATTGCATTACGTAATGAAGGTTCAATACCATTCATAAATGAATGAACCATTTCTTTTTGTGCAAATGGTCTCATAGCTGCAGTAATATGATTTTCGTCATTTACAGAACCAATTTTAATAGCTGGTCTTTCAATATACTTTAATTCTTGAAAAATAATTCCTTCAATATAGAATTCATAAAGACTTGGAAAGATCTCTTCTTCACCATATCCCGAAATAACTAACCCTGTAAATGAGTCAGAAAATATTTCCTTTTGAATTAACAAACCAGTATATGTACTCATTAAATTGATAAGATCCTCATCTATTTGGAAATTTACTGCCTCTTCAATAATTTCTTTAACAATAGAGTTGTAATTTTCTTGTATCTTTTCTAAGAAGCCGTCTTGTGTTATAGCATTCTTTTCAGTGTCAATCTTACTAATTTTTTGTCTTAATACATCTTTCAATACCTCAGATACATATGCTTCTTCAATTACTTCACCATTATTTATAAATCGATTTATTTCATTTGTTACTTCATTACCTAATATGTTGTTCAATGCGTTATTGCATATTCTTCCAACCAAAATTTGTTCTGCCGCATCATTGTAAAAACGAACATCACTTACAATAAAATCCAAAAAGTCATCGACATATTCTTTTATAGTATCAAATCTGTCTTTTTGAAGTTTTTTTCTGTAACTTTTTATTATTATTTCCCAAGGCACTCCCATAAATTCAGCACTACCGTATATCATTACCCCTACAGGATGATATTTGGAAAGCGAAAACAATTTATTAGCAGAGTTATACACTTTTTGATTAACGTCAGAACCGATTGTAACCGCACTATCTGCAGCTAAAGCTACACCCATTTTGTTTAAAATACCTATTTCTGCTGTCATTTACTCTACCCCTTTATAATTAAAATACAAATAATACTATTCGACCTTTTATTTTAGAATCCTTCCAAAATTAGAAAATTTATTAGTATTATTTGAGGGTTGTGTTATAAATGCAATTTTACGCAAATGCAATACATAAAAGCTTATAGTTAAAAAATGAAACGCCTTTCTATCTAGAGTATAATTAAATACCTACAGGAGGAATATCAAATGCAATTATTCGCATGTTAGCCTAAGTGAAAGGTTTTACAATATCTTTGCTCATACAAATTTACTTTACATATATTATTCCACAATCTGGCCAGATTGTTGAACACAAGTTAAGCAACACTCTTCAACTAACCTGCCGCGTTAGTTCAATAAGAAAAAGAGTTACCAATGGCAACCCCATGATTTTTTACTTTACATCTTCTTTATATTCTTCTCCATCTAAGTACGCTTGTTGTTTGGGCGAAGTAATGCTTAACATTTCCCTAATAGCTAGTGGTATTAGGGTAGTAGCATGCTTTATTGGATTGAAGCGGAAAGCGTCCGCCCTGCAGCGGAAATCCTAGCAGATACTTCATTCAACTCACTACCGCGCAGTTTCTCTATAAGCTATATAAAGAAAGACCATTTACAACTTTTTCAATTTTTAGCGGGAAACGCTTTCAAATTCTTAACTAGCTTCATAAGTTGGGGTATGATAAGATACTTCTTATGAAAAAATCAATAGTTAAAGAAGGAATGTAAATGGCAGTTCAAAAGAAGAAGGATTTAGGGGAAAAGTTAAGTCTATTTCATTTAACTTGGCCCATTTTTTTAGAAGTATTTTTATTTATGTTAATGGGAATTGCCGATACGTTTATGCTAAGCAGCCTATCAGATGATGCTGTATCTGGGGTAGGGGCGGCGAATCAGTATATTCATATCGCCATTTTAATATTAGAAGTAGTAGGAAATGGGGCAGCAATCGTTGTATCTCAGTATTTAGGCTCCAAGCGATTTCTCGAAGCTTCTAAAATTTCTGGTTTGGCGGTCACGTTGAATTTAGGAGTTGGAATTGTATTAAGTATTGGGTTTATACTGTTTTCTAAAAGTATGATGACGGCGATGAACTTGCAGGGAGACGTACTTGTTCATGCATATCAATATTTGTCCATAGTCGGAGGGGCCATTTTCCTTCAGGCAGTGATTAATGCATTGGCGGCAGTGATTAGAGTGCATGGTTACACGAAACAGACGATGCTAGTATCTTTAGGGATGAATATTATTCATGTAGTAGGTAACTATTTGTTGATTTTTGGGAAATTCGGTTTTCCAGAGTTAGGAGTGCAAGGGGCAGCTATTTCTTCAGTACTAAGTAGAGTGGTTGCATTACTTATTTTCTTCTGGCTGTTGTATCAAGTTATGGAATACCGTGTGAAAGTACGTTATTATTTCACAATATCCAAAGAATACATTGGTAAAATACTGCAAATAGGTCTACCATCTGCATTTGAACAGATTTTGTATCAAGGATGCCAAATCGTATTCCTTTATTACGTAACCTATTTAGGAGCAGAGTCTTTAGCGGCGAGACAATATGCAGTGAATATATCGATGTTCACTTATCTGTTTGCCATAGCAATTGGGATGGGAACGGCGATTATTGTTGGAAGACTTGTAGGAGCGAATGAGAAAGACGAGGCGTATAAGTCTGTATGGACAAGTGTGAAATGGGCGCTATTATTTACGCTAGTAATGGTTGCGATTGTTATGATATTCCGAATCCCACTGCTAAGCTTGTTTACGAGTAATGAAAAAGTTATTCAAATAGGTGCATCTGTATTAATCTTAAGTATTTTGCTAGAGACTGGGCGCACGATGAATATTGTCATTATTAATTCATTGCGAGCGGCTGGAGATGCAAAATTCCCTGTAGCTATGGGGGCATTGTCTATGGTAATGATGAGTTTGCCACTAGGTTATTTTTTAGTCTTTGTATTAGACTTAGGTCTTGTAGGAATTTGGTTAGCCATCGCAGCGGATGAATGGACCCGAGCTACTATTATGTACTTTAGATGGAAAGGCAGAAGATGGGAAAAGTTTGCCCTAGTAAAACCGATGGAAGAAAAAGAAAGACCAAGTGAAAGCTAAGTATACGCTTTCCTTGGTCTTTTTGTTCAATTATTCACTAATGTAGCACAATTTTCGAGATTTAATGTTTTTAACTGCTCTACTGCTTTTTTCAGTGTTTCAACATCTTGTACAAGCGCAACTCGTACGAAGCCAGCACCTTCTGATCCAAATACTGTGCCAGGTACAGTAACGACACCAGTTTGACGAATGACTTCAAAGGCAAATTCTTTGTCATCCATATCATAAGGATATTTAGCCCAAACGAACATACCACCATTAGAAGGTGCTACGGTCCAACCTAAATCCATTATGCCTTGCATTAACACTTGGTGGCGTTCTGCAAATAATTGTCGTAGACGATCCGTAATTTCCTCTGCGTTATTCAATGCCGTAATTCCTGCTTCTTGGATGGGACTGAAAATACCAAAGTCTAGATTAGATTTCAACTGCTTCATAATACTGATCATTTCCGCATTCCCTACGAGATAAGCAATACGAGTACCAGCTAAGCTAAAGCTTTTAGATAAAGAATTAATCTCCATTCCAACTTCCATTGCCCCAGGGGTAGTCAAAAAACTACTTGGTGCATCCCCAGAAAAATAAAATTCAGAATAAGCGGCATCATGCAAAATAATCACATTATACTTATTTGCAAAAGCGACTACTTTTCCGAAGAAAGCTTCATTAGGCATTGCTGGAACAGGATTCCCTGGCAGATTTAATATCATTAACTTCGCCTTATATGCGATTTCCTCAGGAATTGCATCTAAATCTGGTAAATAGCCGTTCTCTTCCGTTAGATTCATATAGTAGGGAACTGCACCTGCAAGCTTAATGCCAGCGTCATACGCAACGTATCCAGGGTTTGTTGTGAGCACAATGTCCCCTTCGTTGCAAAATGCAATTGGAAGATGAACTAGTCCTTCTTGGGAACCCATCGTTTGTAAAATCTCAGTTTGTGGATTTAAAGTAACGTTTACTCGTCGGTTATAATAATCTGCTACTGCTTCGTTAAAACGTTTTGTTCCACTCAGCATGTAGCCATATGAATGTTCAGAGAAACTTTGTTCAGATAGAACTTTTCTTATTTTTTCATCCGGAGGTAAGTCCGGACTACCTAAACTTAAATCGTATACTTCATAACCAGCTGCTTGTTTTGCCGCGGCGGCTGCTTTTAAATCACCGAAAATAGCAGGTTCAAATATGGACATTTTTTTAGATGGTTCGATATTCAATTAAAAGCACTCCTCGCGTAAGAAAATAATTTTATCATTCATTTTATCACAAGTTACAGCAGTATTGTGAAAAAGTTGAATGTAAATACTACCTATTTCGACTATTATGTTAATATAGTTTAGAAGTAGAGCCAAAACTAATATCCACAAGCGAGAAGTATAGATGTCTATAAGAAGAGATCAGTTTATCTTCCAATATTAAAAGAGCTACTAGGACTCTCAAAAGAGAGAACTAGTAGCTTTTAGTTGTTGGCTAATTCTATGAAAAATTGTTTATTGTTTTATTAAACTAAAGATCCACCATTTTTTAAATATTTTTCAATACCTTCGGCAGCACGGTATGCAAGTGCTCCAACCGTTCCTGTAGGGTTCATACCTGAATTGTGAGGAAAAGCATTAGCACCAGGTACAAATACATTTTCACAATCCCACATTTGAAGATAGTTATTTAATGCACTTGTTTCAGGGTCCGCACCCATAATAACTCCACCAGTATTATGAGTAGTTTGATATTTTGTCGTATCCCAATCACCTTGATCTCCAGGTGTGGTAATCATATCTGCACCCATTTCTTCAAGAATCTTCGTAGTTATTTCTCTTATATACTTTTGTTGATTTCGTTCATTATCTTTATAGTTAAATGTCATGCGAATTAAAGGATCTCCAAATTGATCTTTATAGGTAGGGTCTAGATCAATATAGTTTTCTTTATTTGGCATAACGGAGCCTTGAGATCCAACTGATAAGCTTCGATTAGCCCAAAAGATAGACTCATCTTTAAATTCTTTGCCCCAGCCTGGTGTTCCTTTAGGCACAGAATTGTTTGAGATAGGACGTTTTCCGTAATGGCCAAGTGCGATATTACCACCATGAATAAAGTTTAAATCAGTGTGATCAAAGTTATCACCATTAAAATCGTCGAGAACTCCCGCAAGTGCACCTGTGCCAGCATATAAATTGAATTCTTTGTCTTTAAAGAAACCAGTAGATGCAGCTGATGTCATTTGGTAGGCATAGTTCTTCCCAATGACTCCTGTTCCCGTTTCTGGATTATATGGACGGCCAAGTTTAGAGTTTAGCAGGATTCTAATGTTGTTAAGAACATATGCAGATACTACCACAACGTCTGCTTCTTGAATATATTCCTCACCAGTACGTGTATCAACATATAATACTCCAGTAGCTTTGCCATTTGTGTGTAGGACTTTACGAACCACACAGTGAGTTCTTACTTCAAAATTACCTGTTTCTTTTGCTACTGGTAGAACTGTTACTACCGGCGATGCTTTTGCCCCATACTCACAGCCAAAGCGCTCACAGAATCCACAATATTGACATGCTCCGCGCGAAATCCCATCTGGATTTGTATAGCTTTCAGAAAGTGTAGCTGCTGGCGCAATATAAGGATGATACCCTAAGTTTTTAGAGGCTTCTCTAAACATCTTCATAGAAGGTGTTTCTTTAAGAGGGACTGTAGGATATTTAACTTCTGGAACTTCGGGATGTGGATTAGCTTCCCCCGAAATACCGGCCATAGTTTCGAACTTTTCGAAGTAGGGTACTAATTCATCATATGTGATTCCCCAATCTTGAAGGGGCATATCTGCTGGTATTTTGTCTTTCCCATAACGTTCTACCGTTTTGGTGTAAATCTCAAAATCATATGGGAAAAAACGATACGTTAAACCGTTCCAGTGTTCTCCGGAACCGCCAACACCATCACCGATTAAGAAAGAACCGTGCTGACGATAAGGCAATGCTCTTTTTGTGCGGTCATGACGAACTGTTAATGTTTCTTTTGAAAGATCTTGCATCATTTCGTTTCTTTGCTGATATCTAAGCTCATCGTGAACCATTAAATAGTCTTCTGTTTTTCTTTCTTTTCCGCGTTCTAAACCTACTACTTTGTATCCTTTTCTAGTAAGTTCTGCAGCGATAATGCCACCTGTCCAGCCCACACCTGCCAAAACTATGTCTGTTTTCGGTAATTTTTTTGCCATGATTTATTTGCTTCCTCTCGATTAATGATTGTGTTGTGAATTTAAGCTCATTGGATCCATTTTTACAAATTCATCTTTTTCGATGATGTTCGCATAACTCATTTGATGGCCAGGGAAGTTTTTCATTTTCCAGCCTTCCATATTTTTATTGCCTCCGTAAAGAGGATCAGCATATACGCCTTCAATAGTCGCACTTTTTAATAATCTAAAAAAGAAGCCAGATGTTACCGCTCCGTTTAAGGTTACTTCGTCTGCTTCAAAAGCGGTTAAAATAGCAATTTGGTCGTCTTCATTTAGTGCAGCAAAGTTGTTATCATAATTCTTTTGGGCTTCCGCATTCAATGCCTCGATTCCTAAATTGAAGATTTGCTGTCTATTTAAATGCGTTTGATGACCAAACAAAGCAGTTGCTTCTGTCGGGAAGAAAGGTCCAGTCATGTATTCTTTCGCATTTAATCCCCAATTACTAGCTAGTTGGTGATCGATGAAATAAGCTACAAGTAGTTCTTTCGCACCCGGGCCTACATCTGTTTTAGGAAATATTTGTTCTGCTGCTGCTTCGATAGTATCGAATTGGGTTTTGTCAAAATACATCAATGCTTGGTTAAAGTTCACCGCAGTTGCTTCTGAGTGAACATGTGATTCAATTGTTTTAGTTTTTGTAGAATCCTTTCCTAAAAGACTACCAAGGGCACCGCCTAAAACAACCCCACCAACTGTTAATCCCGAATTTTTGATAAATGTACGTCTAGATGAGCGTTTATCTAAAATTGGAGTCTTTTTATCTTGTTCTGACATAATAAAACCTCCTAAATAAAATGAGTAAAAAATCTAATAATGTGTTTATCTAGCTAAATATAAAAAATTGTAATTTTGATTAATGAACAATTGAATGCCAATTATATACGATTGAAAATACAACGGTAAAAACTAATAAAGAGGCAATAAAGTATGTATGTTTTTTCCCAGTCCAGCAAAGAACTATGATAGCTAGACCAATACCAAATCCTAACAATGCAAACCAAGGAAAGGGATTGTTATAGAAAAAAAGACATAGTGCAAAATCGGCTACTATAAATAGTGCAAAAAATACTTGGTTCAGCATTTTCAGTTCTTCTATATTATATTGAGTCACACCAGATCTCCTTTCTTCCTAATAAAAATGAGTTTATTTTTCGAAAAAGATATCCTAAGATAACGATACAAAACAACAGAACCTATTCTACTCCTCTTGTTCATAAAATGTCCATTCTTTTTTGTGTCTTTCTAGAACCTTTTTACTATTTAATTTTTCTGAAAATACCTCATTAATGCTTATATTCCACACTTTTAACAAAGGAGCTTAATGCTAAATAATAGATAATTATTATTGTATTAAACAAGTGATTCGCCTTTTACTGTAAACCTGAAGAATGCTAAGCAGCATAAAAAGATAATGTACCTACTGTACTGGTAGAGTTTTATTCAGAACTTTGTGAGAGGGATGGAAGTGGATGTTGAATAAGGAGAGCTAGCTCGCTGCCTGCTTTTAATTATGCAAAACAAGGAAATGGATTATGATGTATTTACAAACTTCGACAAAGGAGTATAATATGTAGTTGATACAAAACAACCATAATTTATCAAAAAAACAACATTGCACCTAAAGCCAAGTGATTAATATATATTTAGTTATGAGGAGGAAAATACTATGCCAAATATCGGCATACCAGGTTTGATAATTATTTTAATAATTGCCTTAATCGTTTTTGGGCCAAAAAAATTACCTCAATTAGGTAGAGCAGTTGGACAAACTTTAAAAGAATTTAAAAATTCGACGAAAGACATTGTGGATGATGTAACGGAAGAATTTAAATTAGATGATAAAGAAGTAGATACAAAAAAGAAAATCTAATATAAAAAGCCAACTATTCTTTGTTAAATAGTTGGCTTTTCGCATATTTAGTAAATGCGAAATCAGACAATGGATTGCTGATTTTTTCTCTTCAAAAAAAATTAGCTTTTTACACGGAAAGAAGAGGGGATAGCAGGTTGTGCTCCCATTTGGGTAACAACGTATGCTGATATATTCGTTGCATATAAAATGCTGTCCTTTATGGAGCTCCCTTGGCATAGACCTACAGCTAAAGCGCCATTAAAAGCGTCCCCAGCACCAGTCGTATCTTTTGCAACCACTTTGTTTGCTTGAACATATCCATGCTCAAAGTGGTTCATGTAATAAGCCCCTTTAGCGCCTAGGGTTACTACCACTGCTCCTACACCTTTTTGTAATAGTGAAGAGCAAGCTTGAAACAGTTCCTCTTCCGTTTCTGTTTTCATCCCTGTTAGTATTGCTAATTCGGTTTCATTTGGTGTTAGTATAGAGATTTTACTCAATAATGAATCGCTAATTTGTTGAGCAGGAGCAGGATTTAAAATAATTGGTACGCCATTTTTGGAAGCAATGTTAGCAGCAGTTTCGACTGCTGACATAGGAATCTCCAATTGTAGAAGAAGGACTTCGCTCGAGACTATTCTTTCTGCATGTTGCTCTATCTGTTCTGGTGTGACGAGAAAGTTTGCACCTGGAAAAAGAATAATCGAGTTTTCGCCCGAATCTGCCAATTGGATAATTGCTTGTCCTGTAATACCTACGTTTTGCACTGCGGCAATATTTACACCTTTGTCTTGCAAATTTTGCTTTATCTGTTCACCAAAATCATCTGCACCAACATTGCCGATGAAGTGAACCTTTGCTCCTAGTTGACCCGCAGTTACAGCTTGATTTGCTCCTTTTCCACCGAAGAACAATTCATGTTTTGTGCTATGTAATGTTTCACCAGCTGCTACAATATGTGACACTAGATAGACAAGGTCGATATTGGTGCTTCCTACGACTGTGATGTTCATGTTTTTCTATTCCTTTCATGGACTACAAGGTACTTTAATCCGCACTCATTTGTTTTACAGCATGGAAAAATTGCTCAACAAACTTTTCTCTATTGATTGTATGCAATACCTTCACATTATGTGGAAGTCCAGTTTGTTGGGCATAATCTACAATTGTAGTTCCAGCGGTATATTTTCCTTCTAATTCAACTGCAACGTGACAGTTGTCCCCTTCAAAAAGCTCGGGTGTTAGTACATAAGACACTGCACACAAATCATGTAAGTGTATCTGGTTTTCAAAATTAGGTGCATGAAATGCAGTTTGCTTAGCTGAATGTATGTAAAAGCGAAGCATTTGACTAACTTTTGAAGCAAAGTCAGAGCCTATTGCTTCCATTTCATTTATCTCTTCTATTGTAACGTATGCTTTATGCGTCACATCCAAACCGCTCATGACAATTGGAATCCCTGAACGGAAGACAATATCTGCTGCATGTGGATCGACGTATACGTTAAATTCTGCAGTGGGAGACATATTTCCTCCAACAGCAGCCCCACCCATGTAGGAGATATACTTAATTTTCGATTTTACCTCTGGATGTGCTAATAGTAATGCACCGACATTTGTTAAAGGACCGGTTGCGATAAGTATTATTTGTTCATCGCTAGATAATAGAGTTTCTTTCATGGCTTCAATTGCTGGGCGATTACTTACTTGAATAGTTGGTTCTGGAAATTCGACATTGCCAAGTCCATTCTCGCCATGCACTTTATCGGCAATTTCAAGCTTGCGGAAAAATGGTTTATCGAGACCTCTTGCAATTTCTATATTTTTTTTCATATAGCTGGTAAAGGTAAGTGCATTGTGAATCGTTTTTTCTTGTGTTTGGTTGCCTGGCTCTGTTGTGATTAGTTTAATATCTAGTTCCGGATGTGCAAAAGCAAGCGTTAATGCCATTACGTCATCTATTCCTGGATCACAATCAATAATTACTGGTATTGTCATTTATCTACACCTCTTATTTAAAATGTTCCATGCTTTCACTGATTATAGTATGTTTAAAGACTACTTCTTCAGAAAATGTGCAATTTAGGTACAACTACAGAATCAATTACTAACCTAAATATTTAGAGTATTGCAGGCGATTACGTTTGTCAATTTATTTTCTGGTATTTTACAACCATAAAGAAGAACAGACCAATTCATTAAGAATTGGTCTTCTTTTTATAGCTGAACATTGGAATAGATAGTTTGTTCATATGGAAAGTAAGAGTGAGGAATCCATCTGAAGTTCGCAACTACAAATACTACGCCAAAAGCTGAATTCTATATTACTAATAAAAATTTACAAAATATTTACTTGACGTATTACTGACATATTCATTAGTTAAAGTATGTTTATCAGCAAGTTAGTTGATCTTTTTCAAAGCGTTTCAAATCTAATAAAAGGAGTGTATTCATGCCTATTCATACATCATTTAATCCGAATGGTAGACAAGAACTGAAATATGGCATCACATATATAGATTATATGTTATTAAAAAATAGACTGAAATATGTGATGAGTTTAGATACCCATTCTGGTCCAACAGGAAAATATTTAATTCGTTCGTGTTATTTTGATAACTTTGAAAACAAAGTAATGAACGAGAAAAAGGAAGGTTATTTAACTAGAGATAAATATCGTGTTCGTATTTATGGAAAAAGTGATGGGATTATTAATCTTGAACGGAAAAGTAAGCGTAATAATCTAACTTTTAAATCTAAGTGCAATATGACGAGGTCAGAATTTGAAAAAATTCGTATCGGTGATATTCAGTGGATGGAAAAAGATAATCGCCCGTTAATTTGTGATTTGTACTCAGAAATGACTAGAAACTTAATTAAACCTATGGCAGTAGTAGATTACGAAAGAGAGGCTTACGTTTATTTATACGGAAATGTAAGAGTGACGTTTGATAGTAAAGTGCAAACAAGCATACGGAATACGGATATGTTCAATAAGCATTTACCGATGGTAGACGTACTTGATCCGACAGAGGTCATTTTAGAAGTAAAGTTTGACGAGTACTTACCGGATGTTGTGAAAATGATGCTTCAAGGTATTAATACGAAACATGAGGCTTATTCCAAATATCAGTTAAGTCGTATGTATATATAAGGTAAATAATCAATCAGTTGGGGTTCTTCATCCCTAGCGAGATAAAATTAGGAGGAAATAAAATGGCAACTTCAACAACTTTTACAGATATTTTCAAATCAAGCTTTATAGAAAAAACAACTACCTTTTCATTAACTGATTCACTAATAGGTCTGATTTCAGCATTTCTATTGGGGATAGTTATTTATTTAGTTTATAAGAAAACATTTAATGGAGTAATTTACTCCCATACATTCAACATCTCACTGATGATTATGACAATGGCAACATCGCTAGTCATCATGGGTATCAGTCAAAATGTTCTATTATCACTTGGTATGGTCGGAGCGTTATCTATCGTTCGTTTCCGTACGCCGATTAAGGATCCAATGGATTTAGTCTACTTGTTTTGGTCGATAATTGTAGGGATTTTATGTGGTGCAGGTTTTATTCTGCTTGGAATTGTCGGCACAATCTTGATTAGTTTGGTTATTATCCTATTTGCAAATAAAATTGTAGTGGAAAATCCATATTTATTAGTTGTGAAATTTGCTAATGGTGAAGCAGCAGATTCTATTGATCAACTATTAAAAAATTCAACGAAGAAATATGCATTAAAATCAAAATCTCATATTTTAGAATATGAAACGGAAGTAACGTATGAAATACGTGTGAAAGAAAATGATACAAAAGTAGTTTCCGATATTTCACAAGTAAAAGGTGTTTCTTCAGCAGTAATGCTAAGCTACGATGGTAATTTTACAGCATAGTTGAAAACAAAGGTCTGTAAAATTACAGGCCTTTGTTTTATAGGAGGTAATAGGATGAAGAAAAAAATAGCACTACCGTTAATATTATCGGTAGTTTTGATTGCAAGCGGATGTAATGAAAAGAGGAATACAGAGAAATCTGTGGATACGGAAGCACTAATTTCCCAATATGTAGATTATGATACAGAAGATTACTACACTGCCTGGGAAGATGATATATTTACCAAAATAACTTTAAATAATGAGGCAACAACATTTGACGGCTCTGGTGGCGTTATTATAAATGGGCAAAATGTAGAGATTCATACATCTGGTACTTATGTATTAGAAGGAACCCTCTCTGATGGTCAAATTAAGGTTAATACAGAGGATACTGGAAATGTACGCTTAATATTAAATGGTGTAGAGATTACTTCATCTACTAATGCAACAATTGATATCGAGCAATCTGATAAAACGATTATCTCACTTGAAAAAGGTACAGAAAATAATTTAACGGATGCAACATCCTATGTTTATGAAGATGAAGCAAATACAGAAGTCGGGGCGGCTATTTTTAGTAAGGATGATTTAGTCATCAATGGTACTGGTACATTGACGGTTAATGGTCAATACAAAGATGGAATAACGAGCCGTGATGATTTGATTATTACAGGTGGTACTATTAATGTAACTGCAGTCGATGATGGTGTTATCGGTCGCGATGTATTTGCAATGTCTAATGCTACGGTTAATATAACTGCAGATGGCGATGGTGTAAAATCATCCAATGATGAGGATGAAGGTCGAGGAAATGTAGTTCTCGAAAGTGGTTATTTAACAGTGGTAGCACAGGGTGACGGTATACAAGCCGAAAAGGAAATTATAGTAATCGATGGGGAGTATTCCATTAAAACAGGTGATGGAAGTCCAGAGGTTGTGTCTTCATCAGAATCAGGCATGGGAATGGGCGGTGGCCCAGGTGCAGGAGCGATGCCAGAAATGGGGATGGATTTCAGTTCAATGACAGATGACGAAGTAGAGGCATTTGTTGAGAATATGGAAAGTATGAATCTCCCGATTGATATTTCAACTGAAATTGAAGGCATGACAACAGAGGAAATTCGAGCGTATTTAACAACGACTTTAGAATCTATGAGGCCTCCAGGCGGTGGTGGAATGGATCGGCAAAACTCAGGGGGTAGTGAATTACCTGAAGATGGACAACTTCCTGATGAAAGTGCTGAACAAAATACTCCACCAGAAAGAAATTCAGAAGATAATAACACCAGTACTTCGAGTGTTGATACTACCAGTCAAAAGGGAATAAAAGCAGGAACAAATTTAAATATTGTAGGTGGTTCAATCACAGTTGATACAGTGGAGGATGCACTGCATAGTAATGGAGATTTAACCATTCGAGGTGGAGAAGAAAATCTTTCAACGGGTGATGATGCTATACATGCAGACGGTAAGGTATTTATTGCTGGTGGTGATATTACAATATTAAAAAGCCTAGAGGGTATAGAAGGTACTAATATTGAGATTTCGGATGGTTCCATTCATCTTAAGGCAGCAGATGATGGTGTCAATGTAAATGGTGGTAGTAGTATGAATGAGATGTTTGGGGCTTTTGATCGAACCTCCACTACAACAGAGACTGAGGAAATAGAAGAAGATGACTCTTCAATAGAGAATGGCCAGCTTACGATTTCTGGAGGATATCTATACGTCGATGCAGATGGTGATGGATTAGATTCTAATACAAATATTACGATGACGGGTGGAACCGCTATCGTTTATGGTCCAACCGAGAATATGAATGGGACATTAGATTATGATGGAACATTTTTAATGCAAGGCGGAACATTAATAGCTTCTGGTAGTGCAGGAATGCCGTTAGGTGTATCTGATGGATCAACACAAAATACGATTATGATGACATTCGATGAGTCACTTAAAGCAAACACACCTGTTACTGTAACAAACAGTAATGGTGAACCGATTATCACGGTCGCACCTGAAAAAAATTATCAAATGATCGTAATTAGTTCTCCAGACTTAGAGCTAAATGAAGAAACAACTTTAAGTCACGGGGGTACTATAACAGGTGAAATTATTGATGGGGTCTATACAAACGCCACTACCACAGATCCAACAGGTAGTGTGACCTATTCTCCTACAACAGTCATGACTTATTTAAATAGTAGTGGAGTGACAGAAGAAGGCTCTTCTACGATGGGCGGTGGAATGAGAGGTAATATGCAAGGTGGAGGGGGTTTTGGTAGAGGCCAAGAGCGACAACAACCTGACAAAACGGAGGATGCTACAAATGAGTAGTTCAATGTAGGCTCAATTATGTAGATATAACGAAGTATACGAATGACTTCATGAGAAAACAGCCTTCCAAGTCGAAAACTTCGATTTGGGGGCTTTTCTTTTTAAGCTGCCAACATACGGAATTCAATGTATGTAAATCATTTAATTTGGTGAGATTCCGGCCGACATTTCTCTGACTTAAATAGGTGGTATAATGTAAGAAATTTAGAAACTCTCAGGTAAGGGTGTGCTAGGCGGATGAAAAAAATATTAATAGTCGAAGATGAGTTTGCCATTAGCCAAGTACTGAAAGCGTATTTAACGAAACAAAATTATGAAGTAGTACAGTGCTACACTGGGGGAGAAGCAATAGAGGTATTTGAAAAGGAATGTCCTGATCTAGTATTGTTAGATATAATGCTTCCTGGGAAAAACGGCTGGGTTATTTTAAAAGAAATTCGTTCTCTAGGGAGTTGCCCAGTTATTATGTTAACTGCATTAGGAGATGTTAACTATCGCCTAGAAGGCTTTGGCGAAGGTGCAGATGATTATATTACAAAACCATTTATTGCTGATGAAGTTGTCGCAAGAGTAAAGGCGGTATTGCGAAGGGTATCTAGTGAAGAACCATCAACTATCAACTTTGGTAAGCTTCATATAGATTTTATTGGTCATTCTGTATGGCTAGATGGAAAAGAAATATTTCTTACACCAAGGGATTTGTCAGTATTACTATTTTTGGCTAAGCAACCGAACCAAACATTTACTAGAGATCAGTTAATTGAACATATTTGGGGATGGGATTACGACGGAAGTGACCGAGCAGTTGATTTATCTATAAAGCGTCTGAGAAAAGCACTCGCTGATTGGTCGGAAGATGAAGGCGAGATTAGAACATTACGAGGATTGGGGTATCAATTCAATGTTAGACAAAAATAAGAGAGTGACTCTGTTGTCGTATTGGACAAGTAGATATTTATTAACATTAATAATAGGATTGTTAATAATCTCTTTTATTTCAGCACTATGGATACGACATACGACACTCGAAAATCGTTTAGAAATGATGGAGTTTATGGCAGAAGAGATGGTGAATCGGATTACTGATGTAAGTATGCCTGGAATTCCTCCAAATGAAAGAGTGCCAGATTTTGCTGAAGATCGGTTTAGGATGCAAAATATTAACCCATCCATGTACATAGTCAATACGGATGGAGAAGTAATATCAAGTAATTTTCCATTAAAACAAGGGGAGCAAAGGACATTTAGTCAATTAATAAGTGGAAAAGATGAAATTGAAACATTTATTTCTCCCGAAAACAATAAAAAATATTATTCGGTAAAAAGGAAAATTGAGATAGATGATGAGCTTGTTGGCTGGATATTGATGGTTGAGTCAAAAGAAAAATTAACGATGGTTAAACAAGAGTATGGCCAGCTAGCTATATTGATAGTTGGACTTGCATTGCTTGGCTGGTGGGCTATATATTTTCTGTCGAGGAGATTAGCGCATCCGATAAAACAAGTAGCAGAAGCAGCTAAGCAAGTGCAAAGTGGTAACTATGAAATCAATTTATCGGACCATATTAAGGAAAAAGAAGTATACGAGCTTGTTTCTTCATTTAAACAAATGGCAGGACGGTTAGAGCAATTAGAAAAAACAAGAACTGAATTATTAGCAGGTGTGACACATGAACTAAAAACGCCAGTAACGTCGATTAGTGGATTATTGCAAGCGGTAAATGATGATGTCGTCACTGGACAAGAAGCAGAAGAGTTTATTCGAATGGCGCTTGTTGAAACGACCAAGATGAAAACAATGGTCGGTGATTTACTAGCGTTCAATTCCTTTGCAGTAGGCGCGGTACCTGTGGAAATTTCTCGTCTAGATATTGATAACTTTATGAAAGAATTAACTACTCAGTGGAAAGCGATACAGGAGCAATCAAATGTAGTGGTGAACCTACAATTACTTCATAAAAAAGTAATGATTTCTGCTGATTTAGTTCGTTTACAACAAATCATGACCAATTTATTAACAAACGCAGAACAAGCAATATCCGGGATAGGTGAAATAACAATCTCGCTTTCTGAAAAAGGACAGTATGTATCTGTCCTCGTTAAAGATTCAGGATCAGGAATACAAATTGGAGAGCAAGCTTTTATCTTCGAGCGGTTCTTTAGAGGAGAAAATAAAAAGTACGGTATTCGCGGGCTTGGTCTAGGATTGCCTCTGAGTAAAATGATGGCACAATCGATTAAAGGTGATTTACATTTAGTTGAAAGTACAGAAAAAGGCACATGCTTTGAATTGCTACTATTAAAAGAAGGCTAACGAGATTCCGTAGCCTTCTTTCTTCATATTTACTTTTTTAATTTACATAATAATACATCAACCATTTAAAAAAACAAAACAGAAATCAGGAGAGAATAGTGCAAAAGGGGAGAAATATGGTATGATAAAATTAGTAACTGGTACTAATAATAGGTATAGTATATTAGCATAATAAAATGGAGGTTCATATGAAAGACTTAATCCAATTGAAAGATAAGAATATTGTAGTTATGGGAGTTGCCAACGAGCGTAGTATTGCATGGGGAGTAGCAAAATCTCTATTTGATGTTGGAGCAAATGTTATTTTCACGTACCGTAAAGAACGTTCTTTAGGAAAACTTGAGAAAGCATTAGCGAATAATAACTTTGAAGCAAAGTTAATCGTGGAATGTGATGTTAATAGCGATGAAAGCATTAAAACTGCTTTCGAAAAAATTGGAAACGAAGTAGGGGTAATTCACGGAGTTGTCCATTCTGTTGCGTTTGCCCATGCTGAAGATTTGAAAAATGATTTCCTTCAAACAACGAGAGATGGTTATGCATTTGCTCAAGATACAAGTGCTTACTCTCTAATCGCAGCAGCTCGTGAAGCAGCGCCATTTATGACAGAAGGTGGCTCTATTGTAACGATGACTTACTTAGGAGCAGAGCGCGTATTAGAGGGCTATAACGTAATGGGAATTGCGAAAGCATCATTAGAAGCATCTGTTAGATATTTGGCACTTGATCTAGGGAAACATAATATTCGCGTGAATGCTGTTTCAGCGGGAGCAGTACGCACACTAGCAGCAAAAGGAGTTTCTTCTTTTAATACAATCTTGCATAAAATCGAAGAAACTTCACCACTTAAACGAAATGTAACGGCGGAAGAAGTTGGCGACATGACAGTTGGACTTCTAGGAAACTTATCTCGTGGAGTAACAGGGGAAGTCGTTTACGTCGATTCCGGTTACAATATTATGGGATAACCATTAGAAATCTTTTATAGTTGAACTACCCCGTAAAGTTAGAAATTAATCTAATATTTACGGGGTTTTATGCTTTATAAAAATTATATAATTCTATAAAAAAAGTGGTTAACTTTTTAAATGTAACACAAGTAAGTTATGTCATTTTTTGATCGAGCGTAGTATAGAGAAACTGCGTCGTAAAAATCCTATAATACGTCCGCTAAGATTTCCGCTCTGGGCGGACGCTTACCGCGGGGCGGGCGGTGAGCCTCCTCGTCGCTAATGCTCCTGCGGGGTCTCACCTGTCCCGCTGATCCCGCAGGTGTCGCCGCCCTGCGCTTCAATCAATTGAACTTGCTGACTAATCAAAGGTTTTCACCCATAGAATATGCAACATAGTACTAGATTTAGTGCATCTATACAGAGTAAATAGTAAACTCTATTGGATTGTAGCGAAAGGGCGGCGACTCCAGCGGGAAAAGCGTCAGCCGAAGACCCTGGACTGAGCGTAGCGAGGGAAGCGGCTGAGGCAACGCCCGCGGAAAGCGTCCGCCCTTGCAGTGGAAATCCCAGCAGACACTTCATTCCACTCTCTACGACGCATTTTCTCTATTAAGTGCGGCACCCTATTAATATTTATCATAGGAAGAGATGGGTGCTTTAGCGCTTTGTTCTGGCTTAATTTATAGTGATTAAGAAAGAAGTATTAGTATTTATAAAGAAATAGTTGGCTTTTAATTTATAAGGTATATTCTATTTAATCAGTGGAACATCTCTTTTAAATATATGAATATTCATGAGCAGTAAGCTTAAAATCATCAATGGCAACCCAATTACTATTCCTAAATGAAAGGGTTCCTGTAAAAAGAAAATACCTAAAGCGATTGTGATAAAAGGACTGACAAACGTAACCATTGATGCAAGAATAGGTCCTCCAATTGAAATAATTTGATAAAAAATAACATAGCCAAGCCCAGCGCAAAGACAACCTAATACGAGAAGTGGTAATATTGTTTCCCATGTTCCTAAGTGTTTATATGCATACGGTTCCATAAAGGCACTAATAATCCCATTTACAATGGTTGAAATTAAAAGTGTCCAAAAACCTAGTAGAATTGTAGGGATGCTTGTATAATACTTTTTTATCCATATAGAATTTAATGCGTATGCCATTGTAACAGCGAACATAAGAAAAGCGTGGAAAATGGAAAACTGAACGCCAGTAGATTGACTAGAAAAAAGTATTAACACGGTAACTGCCACAAATCCTATTAACAGGCTGATTGTTTGGTTCCAAGAAGGCTTTGTTTTCAGAATAACTATGGAAAATAATAAAGCAAATAAAGGTGTAGTGGCATTTAATATTCCGCTTAAACTTGTATCAATTCCTTGAAGAGAGAAGGCCATAATATTCCAAGGGATGGCAGCACCTAAAGCTAGCACGAATACAAAAAATGGACGAATTTTCAGATGCATTCGATTTTTTTTGAGTAATATAAATGGTAAAAGAGCAACTAAACCAAATAAGCAACGAAAAAAAACAATAGTAGGGGGCTTAAAAACATCTAAAAGCTCTTTTGTCCACATGAATGCAGACCCCCATAAAAAACTGAGAACGATTAAATAGATGATCGACTTCATTATTTGTTTACTCGAAAAGAATGGGGAATAGTAGGTTGTGCACCCATTTGTGTAACAACAAATCCTGCAACTTTTGATGCATATAAAATGCTTTCTCGTAATGAGTTTCCTTGACGTAAACCTACTGCTAATGCACCGTTAAACGCATCACCCGCGCCTGTTGTATCTTTTACTTCTACTTGATTTGCTTGTACATATCCATGTTCATTGATATTCATATAATAGGAACCTTTTTCTCCTAATGTCACGACAACTGCCCCTACTCCTTTATGAATCAATAGAGAACAAGCTTGGAACAGACCCTCTTCTGTGTTAGTTTTTAACCCAGTTAGCATCTCTAACTCGGTTTCATTTGGTGTTAGTATGGAAATTTTACCTAGTAATGAATCACTTATTTGTTGGGCAGGTGCTGGATTTAAAATAATATGTATCCCTTTTTGTGAAGCGATGTCTGCAGCAGCCTCGACCACAGGTATAGGAATTTCCAATTGTAAGAGAAGAACGTCACTTGCTTCTATTTTGTCTTTTGCTGCGGATATTTGTTCTCTTGTAACAAGAAAATTTGCACCAGGAAATAGTACGATAGAATTTTCTCCTGAATCCGCTACTTGAATAATGGCTTGACCAGTCAATCCGATTTTTTGTACAGCCTCGGTCTTTACCCCTTTTACTTGTAAGTTTTGCTTTACTTGTTCCCCAAAATCATCTGCTCCGACGTTACCTATAAATTCGACATTAGCCCCTAATTGACTAGCAGTTACCGCTTGATTGGCACCTTTTCCTCCGAAAAACAGTTCATGTTCTGTGCTGTGTAATGTTTCTCCGGCTTTCACGATATGTGGTACCGTGTATACAAGGTCTATATTTGTACTGCCTACAACAGTAATGTTCACGTATTATTTCGCTCCTTTCATAAACTGTGCTGTGCTAAAATTGCTTCGATTAATTGCTGCTTTGATAAAATGCCTGGAGAGAAATCAAGTAATTTTGCCATTTGGGCAACAGCGGGAGGTTTTAACATACTTTTTTCTAAAACTTCCGTATTATAAAAGACTTTTTGTGCATTGTCATCGGCTACTAATTGTCGGTTTGCCATTACAATAATGCGTGTAAAATAGTCTGTTACAAACTCCATATCGTGCGTAATTGTAATAACAGATTTCTGCTTTTCTTCTAACACTTGAAGTAGATTCCCTAAAACTTGTAAACCAATTTTATCTTGTCCAGCAGTAGGTTCATCCAAAATGATAATATCTGAATCCATAGCTAATACCGATGCTATTGTTACAAACTTTCTAACAGAGTAGGGTAAGTTATAAGGATTTTCTTCTGCGAACTCAGAGATTCCACATAATTTCATCGCCCAATCAGTAAGTTCATTTACTCGTTCAGGTTCAAATCCCATGTTTTTGGGACCAAAACGAACTTCAGATTCTACATCATTATGGAATATTTGATCATCCGGATTTTGGAAAACATAGCCTACTTTTCTCGAAACTTGTGCTGTTGTGTGATTTTTTGTATCCCAATCTCCTACTAGAACAGAGCCTTCTGTAGGTTTTAATAATCCATTCATTAACTTGACTGCTGTCGTTTTTCCTGCCCCATTTTGTCCTACAATGGCTACACGTTCTCCAGATGTGACAGAGAGTGTAAGGTTTTCTAGCGCCTTTGTTCCATCTGGATATGAAAAGCTAACATTAGTTAGATGAAGTTCAGTCATGTGCAGCTACCTCCGTTCTATTTAAAGCATCGGCTAGTTCTTCATCACGAATTGGTAGGAAAGTAAGGGGGATACCTGATTGCTGTAATTGAAGAGCAATTTCTGTAACATGTGGATATTGAATTTGATATTTTTCAAACTCAGGATCCGCAAATACTTCACGAACAGGACCTTGCATAACAAGTTCTCCTTTGTGCATAACAAGTAGATCATCCGCATATTCTGCGATCAGATCCATCTTATGTTCTACTAAAACAATTGTCTTTCCACGCTCTTTCATCAGCCGTATAATTTCAAATATTTGTTGTGTACCAATAGGATCGAGTTGAGAAGTTGGTTCATCTATTACTAAAATTTCTGGATCCATTACAATAATAGACGCAAGGGCTACTCTTTGCCTTTGCCCACCTGAAAGTTCAAATGGATTTTTGTCTCGTAAATATTCGATTTTGACAAGTTTTAGTACTTCTTCTACTCGAACTTTAATTTCTTCGACCGGAATGCCTAGGTTTTCTAAACCGTACGCTACTTCTTCAAATACATTGTCTTTTACTCCCGACACTTGAATGAATGGATTTTGAAATACATATCCTACTTTTTCTCCAAGTTGCCCTAATTGGTAATCTGTTATTTTTGTTTGATCGATTATTACTTCTCCATCTAATTCTCCCTTATAAAAGTGGGGGACAAAGCCTCGTATTGTATTACATAATGTTGTTTTTCCAGAGCCATTATTGCCGATAATTGCAGTGAATTTTCCTTTTTCAATTGAAAATGAAATATTTTTTAACACGGAGTCATCGCTGACTGGATAGCGGTAAGATACATTTTTTAAATCAATCATAGCTGTCATAAGAAAAACCTCCATACAATTAGACCAATAACAACCAATGCAAAGACAATTGGAAGAGCTCGGTCCATGTTACTTTTCGATAGTTGGTGTAAGCTTGTTTTTTTGACGGGAGCAGAAAATGCCCTAGATTCCAATGTAATTGCTCTCTCTTCTGTTCCTGCGATAGAAGATAATATAAGCGGAGTTAGCGTTGGTATAAAAGCTTTAGCACGTACAAATATGGAACCTTCCGTTTCGACACCACGTGTTTTTTGCGCTTCCATAATGGTATTTGCTTGGCGACGCATTTCTGGAATGATTTGAAGGGTTGATAATACGACATATGCTCCCATCGGTGGCAATCCTATATCTTCTAATGATTTCACGAAATCACGTACTTCTGTCATTCGGAAAAATAGAATAAAAGCAGATCCAATTGCAAGAATCCGGGATGTGAGTAATAGACCATATTTTATTCCTTCTTGTTTTATTTCAAAGATGCCCCATTCCCAAAGCACATTTTCCCCAGGATAGAAAAACATTTGCATAATGAAGATGAAGATTAAAACAGTAACCAAAGCTTTAATAACGATATTGAGGAACTCTTTTGCAACACCGGCAAGCATTGCTATTAGTATTAAAATAGGGAAGATGGCAAAAGAAAATATATATCCAGGCGATATGAGCACTACCGCAAAGATAAAGAGAGTGAAAAAGAACTTTGTCATTGGATGAAGTTGAAGTAATATATTTTGTTTCAAGTTACATACGCCCCTTATAAAAATAATTTCTTCCCGTTCAAGAAATGAATAGTTAAACGGGAAGAATAAGAATTATTTTCTGTTATTTCGTTTCATGTACAAGTCCCCATAATTCATCTTGGATAAATAACGATCTGACATGGCTTTTACGATAAAGTAAACGATTAAAACAGAAACAACTTTGTCTGCAACCTCTGTGATAAAGCTAGAAGAGAAGACTGCGGACCATAATTCCTGTCCTGACGCTAAGAAAGCTGCAGTAATAAGGGATGAAGTATTTCCTGTTACTCCACCAAAGACAAACACCGTGATAGGTGCTGAAACAATAACTGCTATAAAAGTAATAATGATTCCAGAAATAATTGTTTTTGGTACACTTTTGAAAAAACCGTATTTAGAAAGGTAACCTGCACCAACCCCAATTGCTATAGAAGTTAATGCGTAAGGAAAATAAACAGGATTAAAAATACCGTTAATTAAATTTGTAATAAGTCCTGTAAGTAGAGCAACCCAAGGGCCTGCAATAACCCCAACTATAATTGTGCCAATCGTATCTAAGAATATTGGTAAGCGAAGTACATTAGCTAACTGAAATCCTACTAGGTTCACTGCTACTGCAATCGGAATTAACAGCATTGCCATCATATTAAAATCATCTTTAAAGCTGCGTTTCATGAATTTTCCCCCTTTGCTTTTTTTAGCCGATTTGTCGGCTCATTGTTTGAACGGCACTCAGAAATTGTTCAACAAACTTCTCTCTATGAACCGTATGTAATACTTTCACATTATGCGGAAGCCCAGTTCGTTGTGCATAATCTACAACAGTTGTTCCGGCTGTCAACTTGCCTTCTAGCTCGATTGCCACATAACAGTCATCGCCTTCAAATAATTCAGGTGTTAATACATAAGACACTGCGCATAGATCATGTAAACGTATATGACTTTCAAAACCCTCCTCATGAAATGCTGTCTGTTTAGCTGTGTGTACATAAAAACGAAGCATCTGAACAACCTTATGTGCAAAATCAGTACCAATTGCTTCGATTTGGTTTAATTCTTCTTTTGTAACGTATGCTTTATGGGTTACGTCTAATCCGCTCATGATGATTGGAATGCCAGAACGAAAGACAATGTCTGCAGCGTGTGGATCGACATATACGTTAAATTCTGAAGTAGGAGTCATATTTCCACCTACTGCAGCCCCACCCATATAAGAGATATATTTAATTTTTGATTTTACTTCTGGGTGCGCCAGTAGAAGGGCACCGACATTTGTCAAAGGTCCTGTCGCAATGAGTACGATTTGTTCGTCACTAGATAAGAGTGTTTCTTTCATTGCTTCTATTGCGGTTCTATTACTTAATTGGATAGTTGGTTCTGGAAAATGGACATCCCCAAGTCCATTGTCTCCATGTACTTCATCGGCGATTTCAAGCTGACGGAAAAAAGGATTATCTAAACCTCTAGCAATCTCGATATCTTTTTTCATATAACTAGTAAAAGCAAGTGCGTTGTGAATTGTTTTTGCTTGTGTTTGGTTTCCTGGTTCTGTTGTGATGAGTCTGATGTCTAGTTCGGGATGAGCAAAGGCGAGTGTTAGCGCCATTACGTCATCTATTCCTGGATCACAATCGATAATTACTGGTACTGTCATGTGTTTACACCTCATTGTAATTTTTTTGTGCTTTCTCTGATTATTAAAGTAGGTTCAAATATTACACCTTCCGAAATCTCACCTTCTATTTTGTTAATAAGTAGGTCTATTGCTTTTCTTCCCATTTCATAAGTATCTTGTCTAACCGTAGTTAACTTTGGGATTAATGCGGTTACTAATGGAATATCATCAAAACCAACGATGGATAGTTGATCAGGTATTTGAATTCCCATTTCATGTGCAGCTTGGTAGATTCCACAGGCCATTAAGTCATTACTAGCAAAAATAGCGGTCACCGTATTATCCCGTAGAAACTTTTTTGCTACACGATAAGCAGTATCCATTTGAAAGTCGCCAACTAAAATGGAGGATGCAGGAAGATCTACAGTAGCTTCCTTTAGAGCTCGTTGAAACCCAGAAAGTCTTTGTTTGGAATTTTGAATTTCTCTTGGTCCCGTCATACAGGCAATTTGAAAGTGACCTAAATCTGTCAGGTGTTTCCCTGCTAGGTAACCACCTTTTTCATTGTCTAAAAAGACACCTGAATAATCGGTTCCATCTTCTCCACGGTCAAATAGTACATAAGGAATTTTGCCATTTTGTAACTGATTTTTACTAGTCTTTGATAAACGATCCTTACTAGAAAGTAATATGCCATCTACTTGTTGTTCTTTTAACAAGCGTATATAATTTTCTTCTTTCCCGGATTGATCGTCTGAATTACAAATAATGAGACTATATTGCCTATTGTTTGCTTCATCTTCTGCACCCCTACAAAGTTCAGGAAAGTAGGGATTGGTAATATTTGGGACTATTAATCCGAGCATATTGGAGCGTTTTGTTACTAAACCACGAGCTAACTTATTTGGTTGGTAATTTAGCTCTTTCATTACTTTCAGGACTTTCTCCCGAGTTTTTTGGGTCATTCCATCTTCCTTATTGTTTAATACTCGTGAAACTGTTGTGATTGAAACACCTGCCTCCCTAGCTATATCCTTGATTGTTAACTTTTCCATCTATAATCACCTGTTCCTACTTGTTAGGAAAACGTTTTACGAAAACGTTTTCTCTAATTGTTATTCAGAATATTGCAAACGGTTTCATTTGTCAATTGAATTTTCGAAAATATTAAAATAAAACAATCTATTGTATTAGATAAAGGCAGTTTCTAATGATAGAAATAGTATCTTAGCATAATAAAAAATAGATCAAAATCAAGAGTACATTATGAAAGGGGAGTTCCGTTGTAACGATGACTTACTTAGGGAATGCAATAATGTAGGGGAATGCAAATAAGCTATCTCCGGAAATTTTTTCACGGAAATAGCTTTAGAGTATGCAAATTCTTTTCTTTTTTATTATATTCTTTCCTCTAATTATTTTACTAGATTTCTATTTTGATCTTCTTCCAGTGCAGATTGCGCTAGCTTTTTTATCGTCATATCATCCATTGGTGGATTATGTAATCCAGCTCGAACGTCTCGGTAATAGCGCTGTAATGGATTTGTTCGTTGCAAACTTTTTGCTCCTACTAGGCGCATTGCTTTATCAACAATTGTGATAGCTGAGTTGGTTACGATATGCTTTGCAACGGAGATTTCATTAGATATAAGATCTCGTGAGGATACATTGTCATATGCGGAAGCGGCTCCGTAAATAACAAATCGTGCTTTCGTAAGCTCCAAATCAATTTCACCGATTAGCTGTTGGACGTTTGGTAGCTGAGCAATTGTTCCATTTAAACTATTAGGAGAATGCGTGTTGGCAAAATGAACAGCATAATCACGAGCTGCTTGTGCCACACCTAAATAAGTAGCAGGAATATGGAGTAACCAGCCGTTCACTTTACCGCCACTTACTAATTCAGGAAGCTCCACTAAATCAGTCTCATGCACGACTACATTTGTAAGTACTAGATCATTACTACTTGTGCCGCGCATAGAAATAACATCCCATGTTTCTTCTATGGAAACTCCTTCTATATCACGGTGAATAAGAAAAAATCCAACTTTTTCTTTTTCTTCAATCCATGCAGAAGTTAAAAAGTAAGTGAGTACTGGAGAAGCTGTCGTGAAAATTTTACGTCCATTCAGTACCCAAGTGTCCCCATTTTTTACAGCTGTAGTTCCTGGACGTCCACCACGTGTTGGGCTTCCCATTTGTGCTTCGCTAACAGATCGGTTTATGAGCGCGCCATTCAAAATTTCTTTAGAAAAGAAATCCAACTTTTCTTTAGTCCAAAGCTTTTTCTCAAAAAGGTCACCGACTACACCCAAGCTCCAGCCAATTGATAATGCAGTGTTTGCATCATAGCTTGCTAACGTCTCTTGTAGAAGCACCATATCATACACAGAAAGTCCCTCGCCGCCAAATTCTTTAGGCAATGTTATGCTCGTATAACCAAGCTTCCTTAAATCTTCTATATTTTCTTTTGGGAAAATGGAAAGTTCGTCAATTTCAGCTGCTTTACTTGTGAAATTTTCTTCTAATCTTGCCAAATTATTGAGCCAATCTTGTTGTTTCTTATTTTGCACAAACAACCTTTTCATAATTGCTAATCTCCTTTTAAATTTAATCCTATTTATGTATGTATTAAACTTATCGATTACATTGAAATGAGTCTACCTTTATCAGAAAAAGAAGTCAATTATAATACTTATTATTTTAGTAGGATTTATATGATATGTGAAACCTTTTGCAGATATTACCTCGCATTTTCACCTAATTTTCTATAAATCTCTCACTTTTTAGTCGAAAAATGTTTTTAAAAAGAGCCATAGGGTAGTAGTAATACAGAGGATTAGTAGCAAATAAAGAGGAGGAACCAGCTTGGATAAAAAAGTGAATGCAAACAGCAAAAATGAACAATTAGAACAGTTTCGTGTGGATGATAAAGACAAAGCAATGACTACGAATCAAGGTCTAAAAGTTTCAGAGGATGAATTTTCTTTAAAAAACGGTGAACGAGGTCCTACTCTCTTAGAGGATTTTCATTTTCGTGAAAAAATGACCCATTTTGACCATGAACGTATTCCGGAACGAGTAGTACATGCACGAGGATATGCTGCTCATGGAGAATTTGAATTATATGAATCAATGCAAGCTTATACAAAAGCGAAATTCTTGCAAAGCCCAGGAACGAAAACACCGGTTTTTGTAAGGTTTTCAACCGTAATGGGTTCACGTGGATCTGGGGAGCTCGCACGTGATGCACGTGGATTTGCGACAAAGTTTTATACGGAAGAAGGTAACTACGATTTAGTAGGAAATAATATTCCCGTTTTTTTCATACAAGATGGTATTAAGTTTCCAGATTTAGTCCATGCAATGAAACCAGAGCCACACAATGAAATTCCACAAGCTGCAACCGCACATGATACTTTTTGGGACTTCATAGCTAACAATCAAGAATCTGCCCATATGATCATGTGGGCAATGTCTGATCGGGCAATTCCAAGGAGCTTTCGAATGATGGAAGGATTCGGGGTTAATACTTTCCGATTCGTTAATGCAGAAGGTAAGTCTCATTTTGTAAAGTTTCATTGGAAGCCTGTTTTAGGCGTACACTCAGTTGTTTGGGATGAAGCACAAAAATTAAATGGTAAAAATCCTGATTTCCATAGACAGGACTTATACGAGGCTATAGCAGGCGGAAATTTTCCGGAGTTTGAATTAGGTGTTCAAATGATTGAGGAAAAAGATGAATTTCAATTTGATTTTGATATTTTAGACGCTACGAAACTATGGCCAGAGGAAGAAGTCCCAGTAAAAATTATTGGAAAAATGACATTGAATAGAAATGTAGACAATGTTTTTGCTGAAACGGAACAAGTGGCATTTCATCCAGGAAACGTAGTCCCAGGTATTGATTTTTCAAATGATCCACTACTACAGGGCAGATTGTTCTCTTATACAGACACACAGCTAATTCGACTTGGAGGTCCAAACTTCCATGAGCTACCGATCAACCGACCAGTGTGCCCATTCCATAACAATCAACGAGATGGATATGGCAGACAAACGATAAATGTTGGACAAGTCAGCTACCACAAAAACTCACTTGCGGGTAATACACCGACTCCGGTTAGTGAGGAAGAAGGTGGTTATGTACATTATCAGGAGAAAGTCGATGGTCACAAGGTTCGTGCCCGAAGCGAAAGCTTTAAGGATCATTTCTCCCAAGCGACAATGTTCTGGAACAGTATGAGTAATCCCGAGAAGCTGCATATTATCAATGCCTTCAGTTTCGAGCTTGGGAAATGTAAGGAAAAGAGCGTGCGCGAGCAAGTTGTAGAAATGCTTTTGAATATAGATGTAGATTTAGCAAATAAGGTAGCTAAAAACTTAGGTATTACTGTGCAGGCTACTAATACACCAACTAATAGCAAGGTCTCTCCAGCATTAAGCCAATTAAATTCAGCTAAGAAACCAGATACACGCAAAATTGCTGTACTCGTTTCGGAAGGATTTGATGGAGAACTGATCGCTATGTTAGATGCCCTAAAGGCGAAAGGGACAATGATTGAGACAGTAAGTGATCATCTAGGGGCGATTAAAGGTGCTGACGGAACCTTATTGGAAGCAAACCATACGTTCTCTACTGCAGATTCCGTATTATTTGACGCAGTGTATGTTGTAAGCCCACAAGGTACAACACCGACATATCAAAAAGAAGCCGCGTATTTTGTGAAAGAAGCATATGCTCATTTCAAGCCGATTGCTGCTTCGTTTCATGGAGACCAATTGCTGGATGAGCTCGGGTTTACAGGGCAAGCCGGTGTAGTAACAAAAGAGACAGGAAACAGCTTTGTAGAAAGTTTTACTAATGCAATTGCTGAGCATCGTTTTTGGAATAGAGTAGTATAAAATAGTTAAAAGGGATGCCCCTTCACGCAGGGGCATCCCTTTTACTTAGTTTTTGAGAGTCGTGGCCATATAAAGTAAGAAATGGAGATGACAAAGTCAATTCCAAGAATCAGTCCCCAAAGTTTTAATGTTCCCCATAAAACCTCAGATTTTGAGGTGTCATCCATGATGTAAATTAAAATGAGTAATATGATTCCCCCAATGATGTAAGCAAGTAAATGCTGAAAAGATCCTTTTAATGACTCTCGTGCAAACTCCATTCCCGTTTTACGTACAGGTTTAGTGCCTTCTTTTTGAACATAATATCGAAACCGTACATCTGCCCAGCGAATCATGCTCTTTCCAAAGGCAATCGAAGAACCGAGATAGACAGCTGCGATAGCATGTGCAAGCGTTGCAGTTGCCCCGTTATATAAATCTATAGATGTAATTGCAAGTAAAATTAGATCGATCACTGGCGTTAATGCAAGAAAAAATAAACCAAGACGTTCTTTTTTTAATATATATCTAGTTATGAGGCCTAGTAAAATAACTACCCAAAAGCCAACTTCACAAGCGATTATCGTCCATGCAATAAAATTCAAAACAACACCCCTTTCAAGGAAAAATTGCTATTTATTAAGTTTTTCAAAAACAGTCATCCTACTTCAGGCTCTAGTAAAGAGGTCAACTTCTTAAACATTAAAAAGTCCTCATTCGAAAAATCATCTAGCTTAGTTAAAAGCTTCTCATACTCCACTGAGTCCAATTTTTTGTGATATTCATAAACTATTTTTCCCTTTTCCGATAGTTCGAGGATGACTTCTCGATTATCTTTAGGGTTTTTATTTTTAATAATCATCCCTTTTTTGGTTAATTTATCTACCATTTGAGAGATTGCACCTTTTGTTTTTTTAGTGAGTTCTGTAAGTTCTGTGGAAGTGGTTTGTATTTTGTTCCCAATCAGATTAATTGTATGTGCTTCTACCATATAAAGTTCATCTTCCGTACCGTACTTCCTAGGCACGCTTTCATACGAAGCAATTTTCCTAGAAATCTCATAAAGTGATTCCATTAGTTCACTGAACACTTCTTCTCTAGACATTTTTTCCCCTCCCCAAGATTTTCGAAATTACCCTGTAACGTATTATGGCTATTGTAACATGAGAGTAATTTAACAAGTAGGTTAGATACGACAAAAATAAATTATCTGATTAGTTAAAAAATATAATTGACGTTATATTGTTTAGGTGCTAAACTACTTTTAAGTCAGTGACTGTTAGCAATATTAGGATAAGAAAGGGGTAATTGAAGTGAGATATAACTTTGATGAAATCGTAAACCGAAGAGGAACTTACTCTCTTAAATGGGATGGAGGCGAAATGATTAAGGAAATGGGATTGACTGAAAGATACGATGAGAAAACAATTCCTTTATTCACTGCAGACATGGATCTACCGGTACCACAACCCTTAATAGATGCCCTGCACAAAACGGTTGATCATAAAATATTTGGTTACTCTGTACTCCCAAATAAGTATTATGAATCGATTCAGCATTGGTTCAAAAAGAGACATGACTGGGAGATAAAAAAAGAGGAAATCGTTTATAGTCCAGGCACTGTTCATGCTTTAAATGTTGCTGTGAAAGCGTTTACTAATCCAGGGGATGGTGTTATCATTCAACGTCCAGTGTATCCGCCGTTTACTTCAGCGATAGAGGGAAATGGAAGAAAAGTTGTGAATAACGCGTTAAAATGCGACGAGGAAGGTTATTATTCCATTGATTTTAAGGATTTTGAAGCGAAAGCAAAGGAAGAAAATACGAAGCTATTCATCTTATGTAACCCTCATAATCCAGCAGGAAGAGTTTTTAATAGAGAAGAGCTTCAAAAACTTTCTGTTATATGTGCAGAAAATAATGTGTTAATAATCGCAGACGAGATTCATGGAGATTTAATGAGACGTGATCAAACATTTCTACCAATAGCAAAAGTAGTTGAGGATGTAGGTCATATTATTACATGTACCGCTATTAACAAAACATTTAACGTAGCAGGGCTTCATTGTACTAATGTGATTATTTCAAATCCAGAGCTTCGAAACACATTTAGTGAAGTAATGGGCTTTCAACTTGCATCGCCATTTACGATAGCTGCACTTATAGCGGTATATAACGAGGGAGAAGATTGGTTAGAGCAATTGAAAGAGTATATCGATGAGACAATCGAGTGGGTAGTCAATTTCTTAGCTGAAAAAATGCCGCAAGTAAAAGTGAGAATTCCAGAAGGTACGTATGTTATGTGGATGGACTTTAGCTCTTACGGACTTTCGCCGAAAGAAGTGCATGATCGAATTTACAATAGGGCTAATGTACTTCTAGAGGATGGAAGTATGTTCGGAGAAGAAGGTTTATCGTATCAAAGAATTTGTCTTCCGTCGCCAAGGTCAGTTATTAAAGAAGCATTTGAAAGAATTGCAAAGGAATTTGAGGATGTTCATGTAGATGTGAGAGTGAAAAGTGTAATCTCTTAAAATACAAAGTTAAAACTATAAAATGCAGCTTTCACAAAGGGGTGTAATATATGGCGAATCAAGAGGCAAATTTAAAGAAGGTACTAGGTCTAGGAGATGTAATGAGTATCGGTGCAGGACAAATTATCGGTGCTGGAGTCATGGCGTTAACAGGTATTGCAATAGGAATGACAGGTAGCGGGGTAACTTTAGCGTTTGTTATTTCTTCAGTCTTTACGTTATTTATGGTGTTACCAATAGCTGTTATGGGTCAGCTATTCCAACAACAGGGGGATTATATAGGTATACTAGCAGACTTTTATCTCCTAAAATAGGATTCTTTTGGCTAACGTTATTTATACTTGCGCAACTTACACTTGCGATGTATTCCATATCATTTGCAGAATACGTTCAAGGCTTGGTTCCGTCTGCTCCACTTAAGTTAGTGGCATTTACACTTCTTACTGTGTTTTTTATAGCGAATCTGGTAGGAGTAAAATTTGCAGCACTTGTAGAAAAATTTATGGTAATTATTTTGCTTCTCGCATTAATAGTTTTTGTTGTATGGGGTATGCCAGAAGTAAATTATGCTGTTTTTAATACGGGAGAAATGTTCTCGGGTGGATTTGTAGGATTCTTTATGGCGGTAGGTTTACTTTCATTTGCTACAGGCGGTGCACAAGTTGTAGCGGAGCTTGGTGGAGAAATGAAGAACCCAGGAAGAGATATACCGTTAACCATTATTGTAACTACATTGGCTATAGGGTTGTTATACGCATTTATGGCTACTATTGCAGTAGGTGTATTACCTATTGCGGATGTCGCTAATATGCCTTTAACAGATGTTGCAAGAACAATACTCCCAGGGCCACTATTCATTTTCTTTATGGTTGGTGGAGCTATGTTTGCACTAGCAACGACCTTAAATGCGACGCTTTCATGGGTTACGAAAGGGATAATGATTGCATGTGAAGATGGATGGTTACCAAAATCATTAGGAAAAGTGAATAAAAGATTTGGGACACCACACTGGTTGTTAACTCTATTTTATATTATTGGTGTTATACCAATAGTTACTGGGTTATCCCTTGGATTAATATCCGCATTAGGCACCGGAGTTTTTCTACTTTCCAATATTATTCCTGTATTTGCAGCAACTAAATTACCGAAGAAATATCCAGAACTTTATAAAAGGGCGCCATTTAAATTATCGCCTCTGGTTTTAAATACAATTGTATATATCGGAGTAGCTTTGTTATTATTCCAAGGATATTTATTAATGTCTTCCCTCTCTTACAAGATTATTATTGGAGCAGTCGTTTATATGGCTGCGGCAGCGATTTATGTAACTATTGTTGGAAATAGTCCGAAGTATGGACTTAATAAAACGCTTCATTTTGAAAACGCTTCGGACAGTAATGTTGGAAATGATTCGAATGTTAAGCTAGAGACAGCTGCAACTTTAGGAGAAGCTATTCCAATAGCAAAGCCTAATACACAACTGGATTAATAATGTATGATTTGCAAATCTAAATAATGGAGGCTATAAAATGACAATGGATAGTTTATATGTAAAATCTAATGCTAAACGATTAACAGAATTAGGAAAGCACGCTCCAGATACATTTAAAGCATTTGTAGCATTCGACCAATTAGCTTTAGCAGAAGGACTTATTCCAAAAAGAACGAAGGAATTAATTGCTATTGCAGTTGCTCATGTGACAGGCTGCCCTTACTGTATCGAAGCTCATGTAACTGCAGCAAAAAAATTAGAAGCATCTAAAGAAGAGATACTAGAAGCGGTGATGGTTGCTACTGCATTAAAAGCTGGTTCCGCACTCGCTCATGGATTGAATGGACTAAATGCGTTTGACGGTACACACGATGATGAACTTTACAAAAGATCGAATATGGTAAGATTTAAAGAATTGGGTGGAGCCAACCCAGACGCTTTCAAAGCATTCAATAAATTTGATATGGAAGCGATGAAACCTGGATTAATAAGTCAAAAAGATAAAGAACTAATGGCTATTGCCGTGGCACATGTAACAGGTTGTGCGTACTGCATTGAAGCGCATACGCAAAAAGCAAAACAATTAGGCATCTCTTTAGAAGAAATCACAGAATCTATTTTTGTAGCAACAGCTTTAAAGGCAGGATCGGCCTTGGCTCATAGTGTAAATGCTTTAAATGCATATGAAGGGTGAAAATAATTCGTCTGGAAAAAGCTCTGTCCTTCTGTGTTAGTTGTAAAATTCGTTTTAATTGGAAATCGTAACTTTTGTAGTGATTTCGTTGTTGACTATTTAAAACTTTTTGCATATACTAAACAAAATAATTTATGAAGCGTTAACAAGCGAAGAAAAGGACATGAATCATTATCATTTCTTATTAGAGAATAGGGTCAACGGCTGAGAGCCCTTAAGAAAAACGAATGATTTACCACCTTGGAGCTATTGCGGGGAAAGCAAAAGCAAACTATGCGATTATCCACAATCGGGAAAACCGTTATCTATTTATGAGCGCAATACAATTCTTTGTGTTGCAAAATTAGGGTGGAACCACGACCACACTCGTCCCTTTACCGGGGGATGGGTGTGTTTTTTTTGTATTCAAAATTAAATAATTTGGCTGAGAAAAGGACATGAATCATTATCATTTCTTATTAGAGAATAGGGTCATAGGCTGGGAGCCCTTAAGAAAAACGAATGATTTACCACCTTGGAGCTATTGTGGGGAAAGCAACTTTGCAATTATCCACAATCGGGAGAACCGTTATCTTTTTATGAGCGTAGTACAATTTTTAGTGCTACAAAATTAGGGTGGAACCACGACCACACTCGTCCCTTACCAGGGATGGGTGTGGTCTTTTTTTATTTCATTTTTAAAATTAGGAGGAATTTACATGTCAATTAAAGCAAAAGAAAGAATAAGTCATCAGAAGTTAGGTCAACAATTGGAGCTATTTATGTCCAGTGAAGAGGCACCAGGTATGCCGTTTTATTTACCAAAGGGAATGGTATTACGAAATGAACTGGAGAACCTTTGGAAAGTAAAGCACCAACGAGCGGGTTACCAGGAGATTAAAACACCTATCATGATGAAGCAAGAGCTTTGGGAGCAGTCAGGCCACTGGGATCATTATCATGAAAATATGTATTTTGCTAATGTGGATGAACAAAAGTATGCGATAAAACCGATGAGTTGTCCGGGGGCAGTACTTATCTTCAACAGCAAAAAGAGAAGTTACAGAGAACTTCCGATTCGCTACGCTGAGCTCGGGTTAGTTCACCGTCACGAGTTATCAGGTTCCTTAAATGGACTTTTACGAGTTCGAGCATTTACACAAGATGATGCCCATTTATTCGTACGAGAAGATCAAATAGAAATGGAAATCGAGAAAGTGCTCGATTTGGTGGATGAATTTTATTCTGAGTTTGGTTTTAGTTATAAAATCGAATTGTCAACTCGTCCGGAAGATTTTATGGGTTCTGTTGAAGCTTGGGACCAAGCAGAAGATGCGCTTGAAGCAGTGTTAAAGAAAAAACAAGTAGCATATCAAGTAAATGAGGGAGATGGAGCATTCTATGGTCCGAAAATCGATTTTCATATTTTAGATTCTCTTGGCCGCAGCTGGCAATGTGGAACAGTACAACTTGATTTCCAAATGCCAGAAAAATTTGACTGCAAGTATATCGATGAGGACAATCAGCTTAGACAACCAATAATGATTCACCGTGCAATTTATGGTTCTATCGAGCGCTTTATAGCTATTCTTCTAGAGCATTTTCAAGGTAGCTTTCCACTTTGGTTAGCACCTGTTCAAGTGAAGATTTTACCAATAGCAGACGCTCATGTTTCATATGCAGAAGATGTGAAGCAACAACTTGAACAAGAAGGTTACCGTGTGGAAATCGATGATCGTGTGGAAAAAATAGGACTAAAAATCCGAGAAGCGGCCTTACAAAAACATCCATATATGCTTATTGTGGGTGATCAAGAAATAGAGGATGGCAAGCTCTCCGTAAGAAAGCATAAAGTTGGAGTTATTGGTGAAATGAGTATGGATGAATTGCTGGAGCAATTAAAAAGCGAGTGATAACTGCATAACAAACCCTTCCTACAAAGGATTTTCGACTATTCTTCACGAATAAATCTTGTAGGAGGGGATTCTATGAAAACTTTAAATGATTTTCCGTATTTAGAAACAGAACGTTTTATATTGCGACCAATAGAAGTGAAGGATGCCGAGGAAGTATTCCATTATTTCTCGCAAGATGAAGTGACAAGATATTATGATTTGGATACATTTCAGGATAGCAAAGAAGCGATTCAGTTAATTAAAAACTGGCAAAAGCGATTTGCAGATAACGAGGGTATCCGATGGGGAATTGCGACGAAGGATAACGATAAAGTAATCGGTAGCTGTGGTTATCATAATTGGGAAAAAGAGCACTTCAAAGCGGAAGTGGGATTTGAAGTGACACCGGAGTATTGGCAAAAAGGAGTCATGACGGAAGTACTAAAGCATGTACTGCAATACGGCTTTGAGAAAATGGGACTCTTCCGAATTGAAGCCCTTTATGACCCTGAAAATACAGCTTCTAAAAATACGCTTGAAAAAGCTGGATTTATATATGAGGGGATATTACGAAAATCATCCTTTGAAAAAGGACGGTTTTGCGATGCCGCTATATGTTCTATTTTGAAGGAAGAGTATATGGATAAGGAGCTATGATTGTGGGTAGTCAAATGCCGAGGCATGTTCAAAGTTTTATGCAGAACTATGTAGAGCTGTTAAATAAGCACTTACCTTCGGACTTAGTAGAAGGCGTATACATATACGGATCGATTGCTCTCGGGGCATTCGATGAAGCGAAGAGTGATATAGATTTTATTGTTTTATTGAGAAGGGCAGTAAATGAACAAGAACTTGCGATGCTTCAAGATATTCATGTACAGATGAACAAATACGCATTTGGAAAAAGAATGGATGGGTTATACACCCAGGCTAGTATGATAGGCAAAACAAATGAAGAATTACTTGCGTATCCATATTGTACAGACGGAATAGTAGAAGTAGGTTATTGGGATGTTAATCATATTACTTGGTGGGTTTTAAAGGAGCATGGTATTACATTGCAAGGCATACCAATTGGAGACTTAAATATTCCTACAAAGTGGGACGATGTTTTAAAAACATTGGCATACAATATGAACAATTATTGGTTTAATAAATCGAAAAAGACCTATTTATTTTTATCTGACAGAATGGTCGAGTTTGCAGCTTGTACAATCAGCAGGATAATTTGTTCGCTTGAGCTAAGAGCTATTTTATCAAAGGACGAGGCAGTTAGGCTATGTATAGACTTGCTACCAGAAAGATGGCATCTCCTTTTAAAGGAAGGTTCTCGTATTCGGTTAAAAGCAAATACAAAATCATTGTACAAAAGCAAATTAAAAAGAGCCAAGGGTTGTAGAGATTTCATATTATATACACATCAATTATGCAATGAAAAATTTTTTATAAGGGGAGCAAGGAATGGAAATTAAATTATTAACGCCAATTGATGCAAGTGCATACTGGGAATTGAGGCTAGAAGCATTACAGCAAAGCCCGGAAGCATTTGCAACAAGTTACGAGGAAGCGATACAAAGAACCAATCCAATTGAACAAGTAGAAAAAAATCTACAAACAGAAGGCAACTACACTTTAGGGGCATTTCAGCAGGGTAAGCTAGTTGGGATGGTTACACTGTCTCAAGAAAGCTACCTTAAAATGAAGCACAGAGCAAATATTTTTGCGATGTATGTGAGCCCACAAGCTCGTGGATTAGGAGCAGGAAAAGCGTTGCTTATAGAAGCAATTGATAAAGCGAAATCCATAGAAAAAATCGAAAAGATAAATTTGTCTGTCGTGTCAACAAATGAGACAGCAAAGAACCTATATAGCCAATTGGGATTTAAAGTTTTTGGTATAGAGGAAAAAGCATTGAAAGTTGCTGATACATATTACGATGAAGATCATATGGTACTTAGTTTGAAGTAGAAGGATATACGTGAGAAGTGTCGAAGTAGTTATGGAATTATACAAAGGAGGTAAAAGGCTATAGAAACAGATAAGTTAGTTGATAGCTCAAATGTAAATGATAAGCAAGTGGTCTACCATTCTCCTATTCGGTCTATATTCGATAAATTCTCTCGCACCAAAGATGCTTCATTGGTTTATGGAGAGCCGATTGAACTCGAAGATAAACGCATACTCCCCGTTGCAAAAGTTAATTATTATGTTGGGGGTGGCGGTGGTTACTCCGATGCGAGTGAAAATACCGCTACTGCCCAAGGTGAAGGTGGAGGGGGCCATTTTGCTATTAAACCAATAGGAGTCTTTGAAATCACACCTGAAAAAGTGAAGTTTAAACCAGTCATTAATATTTATTTCATTTTAACGATTTTTAGTGTGGTTACGCTTGGACTTGGGTTTTTATTGAAAAGATCTCGAAAATAAATAATAGAAAGAACATCCGCTGAAGAACTAAGATTTAGCGGATTTTCTTCGTTTTCTTCTGACGTAAGTTAATAAAAGAAGTGCGGTAATGGCGCCAGCAGTATCCAGTATTACATCTTGAGCAGAAGCCGTGCGTCCACTTGTAAAAGATTGATGCAGCTCATCCGCTACTGCAAAGAGCATTGTGAGAACAATAGCTGTAATTGTTCGAAATTTACGAGTAGGTAAAGCAGCAAAGATTGCAAGTGCAATCACACCGAAATATAAGAAATGCGTCCCTTTTCGAATCAAAAACTCGACGAATGCATAGTATCCTCGTTCTTCAATGGAAACTAGAATGCCCCAGTAAGGGATTTGAAATAAGGATAGAAAAGACTCCAAAGGTTTACCTGGTAACCATTTCTCAAGCACTGGAATGAGAGATTGCTGCTCGGCTGTTTGTCCAGACGAAATGAAAACAACGATAAGTAAAAAAAGTAAAGGAATAATTTTTTTCATACCAAAACAGTAACATAAAAACAAGAAGTTTTCATAGGCCTGTTTAAATAAGCTATAGTAATTAGAGAAAAATAAAAACTGGAGGTATGGAACGACATGTCTAAACTTACACCATTTCTAATGTTCGAAGGTCGAGCAGAAGAAGCGATTAATTTTTACACATCCGTTTTCAAGGAATCGAAGATCATTCGTTTAGCTCATTACGGAGCGGAAGGACCAGGAGAAGAAGGAGAAGTATCGCAAGCGGTATTTTCCATTAATGGACAAGAATTTCTTTGTCATGATAGCTCTATTCAACACCAATTCACGTTTACACCTTCTATTTCATTATTTGTAGAATGTGATTCTGAGGAAGAACTCGATCATGCATATGCGCAGCTTTTGGAAGGTGGACAAGCCTTAATGCCGATTAACAATTATGGCTTCAGCAAAAAGTTCGGCTGGGTGCAAGATAAGTTTGGAGTTTCATGGCAATTAAATTTATCAAATTAAAGCATTTAAAAAAACCCGAAGAGCAACGAAATGCTCTTCGGGTTTCCTTTTACTTAATCGGTATCCAGATTTCTGAATAATAATCCTCGCTCGAAGCATTCCCATTTGAATACACTTCTAACTCAGGAGTTCCAGCAGGGACATACGGATTAGAAGGGAACCATTCGGAATAGATTTGTTTCCATGTATCCTGCATCGCATGGGGCATGGCGCCGTGTACTTCAAAAATAACCCATTTTGAAGCAGGAATTTCTAATGATGATAAATTTTCTGGAACATCTCCCACATGCGCAGAAGCAATCCAGTAGTCCATTAGGCCGCTATCTTTCCGACTCTCATCCACAACACATACACCGAGTACGCCTTCAATTACCCCATTGTTTAATTGGAAAAGCAGGTCATCTGTGCCGTTTGTGTTTACCTCATCCCAAAATAGCGGGATATTTTTCAAATTTTCACCTGTTTTACAGTTATACGTTCTTTTTACTCCAACAACTTGGAAACTTTCTTTTTCCACAATCTTATACTTCATTGGTTCTGCTCCTTTCAACCTCACCTGGATGACCAGGCGATTGTATGATTGTAAATTACCTAGTTTCTTTCGTGCATCACTCGGCGTCACGCCATGCTGCTTTCGAAAGGCCTTCGTAAAGGCTTCGGGAGTGTCGTAGCCATATTTATAGGATAGGTCGATGATTTTACTATCGCTATTTATTAATTCCTGCGCTGCTAATGTCAATCTTCTACGACGAATATAATCGGCGATAGACATATCAGTTAAAATGGAAAACGTTCGTTGAAAATGAAAGACCGATGAATTTGCCACTTTAGCAATTTGTTCCATCGTCAACTCATCCAGTAAGTTTGCTTCTATATAATTGATTGTTCTTTGTATCGATTCAACCCATCCTATGACCCTCACCTCTTATACATCATAAATAATAACTGCTACAGAATCCTGTCATCAAATGCTCACTTTGGACAGTTTTCATTTAGCTAAAAGATGATCCACAATCACTTTTGGGCGAACATCTAATGAAGGGAGATCATCCATATCAACCCAGATTGGTTCATATAGCCCTCTTTGAACAGAAGTGTGAGAGTATTCTTCGCCTGTACCCGTTCCAAATTTGCCACCAATAATATCAGCAAGGAAAAAGTGCTGCCTTCCGTTATACTCTAATACTTTAAAAGGACGTTGAATACGTACATGTACCCCTAGCTCTTCATACGTTTCTCGGATTGCCGCTTCCTCTGGTGTTTCCCCATCCTCAATACCTCCGCCTGGAAATACATAATAGGTTTTATGTGGTTTCGTTCTTTTGATCAAGGCAATTCGACCATTTTCAATAATGACAGTTGCTCCTCTGTTTCTTATATAAATACACCTTCCAATCTAATGATAGTAGACAGAACATTCGAACTCATACTAGTATTATTATATATCAAACTAAAGGGTGAGAGTTAATATGGAGATATTCGAAATTCAACAAAGGCCTGAATTCTTTAATGAAGCTGTGAAAGTATTTTGGGAACAATGGGGAAATGAAAGTAACTATAAATTTTACGAAGATTGTATGATTCATTCAGGTAAAGCACCCAATTCTCTGCCGAGATTTTATGTGGCGATCGAAAATGATGCCATTATTGGTACCTATGCATTGCTTCGAAATGATATTAATAGTCGCCAAGATTTGTTTCCATGGTTGGCCTGTCTATATGTAAATCCAGCTTTTAGAGGGAATTCTATAGGTGAACAGCTTTTAGAACATGGACTACAAGTGACTGCGAGGCTAGGGCATGAAAAACTATATTTATCCAGTGACTTAGAGGGATATTATGAGCAATATGGTTGGACAAATTCTACCAAAACCTATGGTCCTTTTGGTGGCTCGATCAAGGTGTATGAAAAAGTGGCTGACTAAGATAGGAGGATGAAAATGATTCACGTATTATTTGTTTGTCTAGGGAACATTTGTCGATCTCCTATGGCGGAGGCAGTTTTTAGAAAACTAATAGAGAAAGAGAAGTTAAGTGATCAAATTAAAGTGGACTCTGCTGCGACGAGTGCTTGGCACATAGGAGACCCGCCTCATCGAGGAACAATTACGAAGCTGGAGGAATATAATATTTCTACGGAAGGAATGACTGGACGACAATTACAAAAAGAGGACTTTCAGAAATTTGATTATATTATAGGGATGGATCACAGTAATGTAACCAATATTCGACAAATACTTGGACAGCCAGATCATCCAAAAGTTATGCGTTTCTTAGATTTAACTGAACATGAAAAAGATGTGCCAGACCCTTACTATACAGGAGATTTTCAAGAGACATATGATCTTGTAATAGAAGGTTGCCAAGCATTATTAGACAAAGTGAAAAGAGAACATAAAGAGCTGTCAAGATGATGGCTCTTTTTCATTAATGAAATTGTCTCATACAAGTTAGAAAGTGTTGAAAATGCGAGAGTGAGGAGACATTGAATTGAACTTATTTGTCATTGGGGATGTGCATGGCTGTTATGTAACATTTTTGAAGATGATAGATCGATGGGATAAAGAAACGGAAATACTGATTCAGCTGGGAGATTTAATAGACCGAGGAAACGGATCCCCGGAAGTTGTAAAACTGGCAAGGCACTTAAAGAAAACATACAGAGACCAAGCAGTTTTTATAAAAGGTAACCATGAATATGAGATGATAGAACATATAACAAATCCTCCAAATAATAATTGGTTAAAGCAAGGTGGTTCGGAAACATTGCACCAATACTTGGCGACTGGCCAAGACATTAAAGATGACGTAAGCTGGTTGCGGACTATGCCTTTGTATTGGGGGAATGATCACGTCTTTATAAGCCATGCGGGTATTTCTGAAACAGCAAATAATCCATTCAATGAAACGAGTGAATACGGTATTTTGTGGAATAGAGGTCCATTGAAAAATATACAAAAACTGCAGATTATCGGCCATACCCCAGGTGATTGGCCTATATATGATAGGCAAAGTAATTCTTGGAATATTGACACAGCCGCCGTCTTTGGCAATCAGTTAACTGGAATGAAATTAAAGCAATCTGGGGAATTAATTGATTGGATACACATTAATACAGACAAGAGGGATATGAGGAAAAGGAGATAAAAGGGGACAAGGGAGATGCCTAAAATTATTCATGAAACATATATGGAGGCGCCAATAGTAAAATGTTTTGACCTTGCTCGCAGCGTGGAAACACATATAGAAACAACTTCAAATACAAACGAAAAAGCAGTTGCAGGGGTCACAACAGGACTATTGCAACTAGGAGATAGTGTTACGTGGGAAGCAATTCATTTTGGTGTAAAACTAAAACTAACGGCAAAAATCGTAGCTATGGATGCACCGCAAACTTTTACGGATGTAATGGTTCGAGGGGCTTTTCATTCTTTTACGCATATCCATATATTTACTGAAAGTAAGGAAGGGACACTTATGAAAGACGTATTTACGTATAGAGCCCCTTTCGGAGTGTTAGGAAAGATAGCAGATTATTTATTTTTAGAAAAATACATGGAGAATTTTATTGTTTCTAGAGCTAGCGAATTAAAGAAAATAGCAGAAAAGAATATAGAAGAAACCTTTTAAAGGAGAACAAATAGATGGTATATATATATTATCAAGAGATACCGAAGACTCATGTACTTAATGGTATTATGGAACTTCATAAGCATGTTTTTGAAGGGGCAGAGCTAAAATTAGAAGAACTAACTGATAAGAAGAACCTATTAATATTTGTAGCAGTAGACAGTAATCGCATCGTGGGGTTCAAAATCGGATATGAGTATAATGAACAAACGTTTTATAGCTGGCTAGGAGGGGTACATTCAGACTATCGAGGGAAACGCATTGCATCTGAACTTATGCGACAGCAACATGAGAAAGTAAAATCTCTTGGCTTTTCTAAGGTTCGAACTATATCTCGAAACAAAAGGCGAGCTATGTTATTGCTAAACATTAAATTTGGCTTCGATATAGTAGAAACGTTTATGAGTGAAAAAGGGACACATAAAATTGTATTAGAGAAAGAACTTTCTTAATGAAGAGGCGTTCTGTAGGAGTCAGAGAGCCTCTGTATATATTTTACAAAAGATGAAAAGAGTTTTAATAACACATTGAAAGAAATACTGTATAATGATTTGAACACTCGACGAAAGCCACGGTATTACGTTAGAAAGAGGTGGAAGTAAATATGGAGATCATATTGCTTATTATTGTTATTAATGTTGTATATATGACATTAACTACTTTACGTTTGATATTAGTTATTAAAGGTTACAGAGTAGTAGCATCGTTCTTGTCTATGGCAGAAGTGTTTGTCTATTTAATGGGATTAACGATGGTTCTTGATAATCTGGACGAGCCTTTAAATATTGTTGCTTATTGTGCTGGATGGGGTCTTGGCGTGTATTGTGGAAGTATTATTGAAAATCGATTAGCACTAGGCTATGTCGTATTTGACGTAATCGTCGACTCATTAGAAATAGAAATTCCAATTCAAGTTCGTGCAAAAGGCTATGGTGTCACATCGTGGGTGGCGGATGGAAAAGACGGAAAACGTCTTTGTATGAAAGTACTAGCTAAGAGAAAAAACGAATTAAAGCTAAGAGACTACATTCTGTCGTTATCGCCGAAAGCGTTTATCATTTCATATGAACCAACTAGATTTAACGGTGGTTTCTTAATCAGACCATCTAAATAGAAAAAGAACGAGCTATTTTTCGAGGAATCGAGAAAGGCTCGTTTTTAGTAATAAAGAAATTCGTCAATAATGTTAATTGCCTGTAAAATAAGAGTAATATGCTAAAGGGGATGTTAACATGGCGAAATACGAAGCAAAGATGAAAGAAACAGAAAGCAGTGTCATTGAATTTATTGAAACTGTGGATAGTCCTAAAAAGAGGGAAGATGCCTATAAGTTGCTAGAAATTTTCAGTGAAGCAACTGGCTATGAGGCGAAAATGTGGGGACCAAGTATTATTGGTTTTGGATCGTATCATTATAAATATGCGACAGGTCATGAAGGAGATGCGCCGCTTGTTGGTTTCTCTCCCCGTAAAGCAAAAATCAGTTTGTATTTCGCGACTGGGGATACGGAACGTGAAATTATCCTAGAGAGATTTGGCAAGCATACGACTGGAAAAGCATGCGTGTATATTAATAAAGTAGCGGATATTGATGTAGAGGTGTTAAAAGAATTAATCAACAGATCTATTACGTTTTTGCAAGAAACATATGGAAGTTAATGTATTTATTTTGCTAAGGGATAAACAATTAATGTATAATACTTAAAGTAGGAAAATGAATCGAAAGAGAGTGGGACTTTATGGGTCGTAAATGGAATAATATTAAAGAAAAAAAAAGCTTCCAAAGACGCGAATACTAGCCGTATCTATGCAAAATTTGGACGTGAAATATACGTAGCTGCAAGACAAGGTGAACCTGATCCTACTTCTAACCAAGCATTAAAAGTAGTATTAGAACGTGCGAAAACATACAGTGTGCCAAAGCATATTATTGATAAAGCAATTGAAAAAGCAAAAGGCGGATCGGAAGAAAGCTATGACGAGCTTCGTTACGAAGGTTTCGGTCCAAACGGTTCAATGGTAATCGTCGATGCGTTAACTAACAACGTAAACCGAACAGCATCCGATGTGCGCGCAGCATTCGGTAAAAATGGTGGGAACATGGGTGTCAGTGGTTCGGTTGCGTATATGTTTGATGCAACTGCTGTCATTGGGATCGAAGGCAAGACAGCTGACGAAGTATTGGAGCTTTTGATGGAAGCAGATGTAGACGCTCGTGATATTATAGAAGAAGAGGATTCTGTTATCGTTTATGCTGAACCAGATCAATTCCATGCAGTGCAAGAAGCATTAAGAGCGGCTGGAATCGAAGAGTTTACAGTTGCAGAGCTATCAATGCTTGCACAAAACGACATTTCCTTGGAAGCAGATGCACAAGTACAATTCGAAAAAATGATCGATGCAATAGAAGATTTAGAAGACGTTCAACAAGTTTACCATAACGTAGATTTAGGAGAATAATAGAGAAAAAGGTTGTCTCATCAGTAGTTATACTACTAATGAGGCAACCTTTTTCTTTTTTTAGAATTGGAAAAGTGAAATTTTGAGTTTAGTTGGAAAAATAACAAATTTAGTTGGAATAATAGCAGGTTTAGTTGGAAAATTGAACTGCTTAGTTGGAATAGCAATATTCAAGGAGGAACTTTCGACGTGAATAAAGGGGGGATTAATAATGAAAAAATGGCCTCTATTTCTTGTAAGCATTTTCGTTTGTATATTAATGGGCTGTAGTGAGAATGAAAGGGAAGAAGTAGGAAAACTAACAAGAGTTGATGTTTTTAAAGTTAATGATGAGGTAATGATTATCGCAGACCAGGATAACATTGATGTATTAAGTCAGGTATTTGAAGAGATTAAATGGGAACAAAATGTAAAAGCAGAAATGTCGAGAAAAGAAGATGGTAAAGTTGTTTTGTTCATGGAAATAGATAAGAATATGCCAGAGCGTTTGAATACTTTATCCCGCATTAACGGGCAGTAAGACTCTTACTTCAAGATGTAAGAAAAGCGAAAAGATAAGTGGGAGATCAACTGCTGGCATGCGCCCGATTGAATGATCGCAGACTAAGTACGCAACATCGTGTTGCTCCTGCGCAAAGCTCGTCGCAAAATAAAAGAGCGTTTGCAACATCTGTGTGACCCACATCGTGTGGGGCTCAACTAACAATCAGTGGGGGATGACGGGGACTAAAAGCGCGACGTCCATGTTGCAACATCCTCACTAGCACGTCCTGTGCGTCGAAAACCCCCACTGATTGAAGTTTCACTTTATCTGGTTTGAAGGAAATGGAACAGCCATTATTTATGAACAGGAACGAAAACTCTCTTGCAAAACTAGAGGAAAAAAGCACCAACATATTAAAGAGTAATATTAACTTTGAGTAAAACAGCCAAACTGAAAATCAGTAGGCTGTTTTATTATTATGTTGCTGATTTTTTCCGACGATAATTCCATTGCTGATATTGAAAACGTACAAAGCAACCAATACAAAAACCAAGAATTGCAATGAGTGCAGCTAAACCAACCATGATTGTAGCTACATTAAATAATATAGACCAATTGAATAAAAAACTGACAGTTGCAATGAATAAGAAGCCTACTGCTAGCCACTGGTTAAACCTTAGTTGGGCATAATCTTCTTGAATATATTCATTTAAAGGTTTAGATAAAAACCGTTTTACAATTACTAAAATAGGATGAAACCCAGTTAATAAGCTAGAGAGATTTGCAATTAGAGGGAGGAATAGGATCCATGCTGATTGTGTAATAAGCGCAATGATTACGGACAAAACAATTGTCCATTGATTTACCATGACTAGAGGTTTTGGAATTGTTTTCATCTTAAAACCTACTTTACATATTGGATTTATTATATTATATGTTAGGTTTAGTTAAATGTAAATACAAATAAACTAATTACAGGTAGTAGAAAAATCGAAGGGGCTATCCCGGATTAGCTTGAAAGTGCTAGATAGTGAAGCGTGGCAATAAGAGAAGGAGGTATTCATAAACAGTAATAAGCCTTACTCAATTAAGAGTGAGGCTTATTACTGTAGACAAATTGGTCAAATGTATATGAGAAAAGTGAGGGGAGAGAATTCTTTGACACTTCTTGAGAGCAATTGTTGCGATCTCAAGATTTTTTTTCAAATTCACAAATATCAATCCATTTCTGTAAAGAAACAATCACTTCCTTGAAGGCAAAACCTTTTGCAGTAAGCTCATATTCTACTTTTTTGGTAGAGGATTCAAGTAGTTTTTTATTGACTAAGTTGGCATCAACTAAATCATTTAGTCTTTCAGAAAGTAATCGGTCAGAAATACCGGGGATGCTTGAAAGAATTTCGTTATAACGTTTTGATCCCGATAGCAATGTGTAAATAATCATCCCCATCCAACGTTTACCGATAAATTCAATGGCCTGATGATAGTTACTACAATAGCTATTATTTATATTGGTATCATTCGTTTTATCCAATAACAAAACCTCCATTAAATCATTCGTTTTCTTTTATTGTAGCATATAGTTCTTTTTTATTGACGAATAAACTTACTAATGGTAAGCTCTTTTAGTACAAAAACTTACTAATAGTAAGTTTCGGGAGGAAATAATATGTCGACAGAAAAAGATTCAAATCTATATACAATTATGCATGCTAGAAAATCAGTTAGAGTTTACGATCCCAATTTTAAAGTTTCACAACATGCGTTAGAGGAAATTATTAAAGAAGCAACCTCTGCACCGTCTTCGAGTAATCTTCAAGCTTGGAAATTCCTTGTCATTCAAGATGACAAAACAAAAGTAGAACTTCGCGCTATAGCGAATAACCAAGAACAAGTAGAAACTTCATCGGCAGTTATTGCAGTATTAGGAAATGCTGAAATGTATAAAAATGTCGAACAAATATATACACAAAATGTAGCTGAAGGCTATATGGATGAGGCTACAAAGGATTTAATGATTAACAATACAAATCGTACTTATCCTTTTGCTTCATTGGAAACGAGAAAAAATATTGCTACTTTTGATGCTGGTCTTATTGCAATGCAATTGATGTTAGTTGCAAAAGAAAAAGGATTAGATACGGTGACAATGGGTGGATTCGATAAAGTGAAGTTTGCAGAAAGATTCCAATTACCTGAGCATATTTTCCCTATTGTACTCATTGCCATTGGTAAAGCAGCTGCACCAGCATACGGGTCATCCCGTCTACCACTAAGTGAAATTGTTCAATTTACTTAATGTATCCAATTAACCTTTACATCTATTTTGTAGACTATTTTTTGTAGGATTTATAGGCTGTATACCAAACGATTAAACAGGTTGGTATACAGTTTTTTTTGTATGAGAAGCAGAATCCGACATAGAAATGTGTTATCTATATAAAAACATATAGTAATATTTTATAAGGCATACGACAGATGTCATTCATATATTTCCTGGGAAATTGACAAAAATCGATGCTTTACTACAAGTATGTTACTGGTGCAAGGCACCAGTAACATATCTGTAATCATTTTTTCTTTAGTTCATTGATTTGTTTAGTTAATGCTATAAACTGTTGATCCAACTCGTTATATTTGGCATCTTTTTTCTGCAAGTAGCTTAATTGTCCTAGCACTGCTTGTCGTTCGGTTTCTAATTTTAATAACTCTTTTTCACGTACAGATTCATTCTTTTTATGCATCCACTCGCTATAGCCCATTTCTACTTTCCGAATCGTTTTATTTTCAAAGACGAGTAGTTTATTCGTTAGCTTTTCTAAAAAATAACGGTCATGTGTGACTAATAAAATTGTTCCAGGATAAGACGACAAGGTTTTCTCGAGTTGTTCACGGGATGGAAGATCCAAATGATTTGTTGGTTCATCTAATAGTAAAACGTCTTTTTGGTCTAATATGAATTCCATTAGCTTTAATTTTACTCTTTCTCCCATACTCATTGTGCTAATCGGACGGAACCAGTGATCCTTCGAAAACCCTAAATTCATCATGAGGGTTTGGATTTGGCCACGTGTTTCAAAATCTGTAGGTCCAAAAAACTCAAATGGTGTTTTTTCTTCCGGTAAATCAAATACAGTTTGACGTAGGTAGCCTATATTCATCGCTTCTGACTTCCAAAGTTCTCCTTGGCCGTTTTCTTCGCCTAACAATATGCGGAAAAATGTCGACTTTCCACTCCCATTAGAGCCTAAAATGCCAATTCTTTCTTGAGATTGGACGGTAAAAGTGGCATTTTGGAACAACAATTGATCTTCAATTGTTTTACTCAAGCGTTTGGCTTCTATTACTCGCTTTCCTTTTTTCTTATTTCCTTCAATAGAGAAGGTCACATCTTTTTCTGCCTCCGGTTGATCGATAGTGTTTTTAGAAAGCTCGAGTTCTAAGCGTTTCTTTTTAGAGCGAATTTGCACATCCATTTTCTTTGCTTTCACTCGGTAATATTCTTTATTGAATTCATGTTTAGTTGAATCTGCATGTGCTTTAGCTGACCAGTTTTGTAGCGCAGCCATTTGCTTTTCCACTTGTTTGATCTTTGATTGTTGAGCATCATACATTCGCTGCTTTGTGAGTCTCATTTCTTCTTTCTTTTGACGAAAAGATGTATAGTTACCTGCGTAAACTATTAACTTTTTATTTTCCACTTCCCAAATCCAATTGGCTACTTCGTCTAAAAAATAACGATCATGAGATACTAAAATAATTGTTCCGTGGTAGGACTGAATCTGTTGTTTTAAGAAAGACAAGCTTTCTTGGTCTAAATGATTCGTCGGCTCATCCAATAATAGAAGCTGCGAATTTTCCGCAAATACTCGGGAAAGTCGTCTTTTCATCTTTTCTCCTCCACTTAAATCGTCATACTCTCTATGCACGGGGACAGACCATTTACTGAAATATGACTGCTCCTCATCTGCAAAATCATCGTTCTTAAATTGATCCTCCTCTTGTTTAAAATAGCTGATAGTAGGTGTAGCTCCAAACCATTCTATAGATCCACTGGATGGAATCGTTTCTTTTGCCACCACAGAAAGTAGGGAAGATTTCCCTTCTCCATTCCTTCCTACTATGCCAATAACAGCACCTGTTGGAAGGTCTGCTGTAATATTTTCCAAAATAATCTTTTCCCCAAATGTGATACTAATATTCATTAATTTACCGTGTAATGTCATATAATCCGCTCCTTTTGGAGGAACAAAAAAATCCCTCCGAATATGAATCGGAAGGACTCGTTGCCTTTTAAAAAATACGCAAAAAACCACTACAAAAATAGAGTGTTGTAGAGAATCTTTCGTATTTGATTGAAAAATGGGCAGACTAATCCTATTTCCGATTTTGTAGTGTTTATTTTGTTAAACCTCTACGTAAGAAATAAGATTAAATATCCATTGTCCACCCATCATCCTCTCAAAAATAGTTGTCTTCATTATAGCATATTCTAACTTTCTTTTTTTAAAAACAATTTCACTAATGCAGAAAAGGCGATAATTGAGTATATGATAGCAATGATGAAAAAATCCAAAATTCTTTTCCAAAATAATTTAAGTCGTCCGGTTCAAAAAAATTAATAACATTTACTACTGGAGGAAAGATTAATAATAGCCACTTTAAGAATGACAGCTTTTCCACTATGCCCTCGTAAGAAAGGGTAATTGCAATAATAAGAACTGCAGAAAGCCAAGTATATCTCTTTGGGATAAAGGAAGTGATGGATGAGAAAGAACCAACTAAAATACCGAATATAGCAAATAAAAGATGTATGAAAATGGAGAGCCCCAAATGTATTGGTTGAACTGCTTCTTTGAAGCTGCCCAATAGTAAAGGATAGAAAATCGAAAACAATGTCAACGCTAGCGCAATAAGAAAGCTAATCATCCATTTGCCGAGTAAATAATTAACTTTCCCGACTTGAACAAACAGCATATTTTTTTCTGCTTCCTCTTCAATAGAAAATAAGTTCATTGCTATCCATGTTGTCACGATATACAAGACAATACTTGAAACGGCGTAACTGCTTAATATTTCCACTCCACTATAATGATATAAGACAACTATCCATATTAAAAAGGTTGCAGCTGGGGGAATTATTTTGAAGGAGCGTATATAGCTTTTGAATTGGTATTTTATAAATCCCTGCATCGTTAAATCCTTTCCCTGACATCAAGCACAGAACAATTGTTATTTAAAAGCTTTCTCAACAGATCATCACTTTTGTCTCTAGATATGGTGATGATAGCTATGTCCTCCTCCATATGCAATTCGTTAAATTCAAGTCCTAACAATACGTTTTTGTTTGGAAATCTCACTTTTATTACACGTTGGGAGCTTTTATTTTCTGTCTGAACTAACACGCGTCCATCTTTTACATAAAATATTTGATCTGCAATGTTCTCTACTAACAGGTCTTCATGGGTTGTAAAAATAATGGTCATTTTTGTTTTTAGTTTTTCTAACATAGCCATAAGGTTTTGTTGGGAGCTCGTGTCTAAACCAGTTAAAGGTTCATCTAACAAAAGAATGTCAGGTTTGATAAGAAGTGCTTGAAGGATGCCTACTTTTTGTTTTGTACCCTTTGAACATTTTTTTAGGGGGGTGTTTGTAAAAGACTCTATTTCAAACAAACCGATATATTCAGATAGCTCTGCTTCTATATCCTTCTTAGTCATACCTTGGAAGGTCGCTACTAATGTTAAATATTCCTTTAGTTTGAATCGAAGGTTTTCTGGAAAATGTTCAGGGACATACCCGATTCTTTTTGCATTTCGTACTAACTTTCCGCTTGTTGGGTCATAAATCCCTGCAAGTAGCTTCAATAAGGTGCTTTTACCGGAGCCATTTGATCCTCGAATCGCAATCGATGCATGTTCCTCAATTTGAAAGGAGACATGCTGTAAAATCTCTTTCCCATCAATTTCTTTCTTTAAATCCAATGCTTTTAAAATGACTTTTCCCACTAAACCACCTCCGCTTCGTATATAGTTTAACATGTTTCAGTCTACTTTGATAATTCAATAAGTTATCCTGCTAATATCGACTTTTCTATTTTGTGATGTATTTTTCTTCAATTAAATATCAAAAAATGTATTTAATTTCGTGAAATTTTATGAAAATTCCTGTACAATTACAACATGTTTTTAAGGAGGTATGGAAAATGCAACAATTAGATGCGTATGAAATTATTTCGTACATACAAAATTCAAAAAAGTCGACACAGGTAAAGGTATATGTAAAAGGGAAAGATATCGACAAACTTTCTTTTGGAGAAAATACAAAGGTATTTGGAGAAGGTAACTCACTCGTATTGTTTGGAGAATGGGCTGAGATTGAAGTAGCGCTTAATGATTATGCAGACCTAATAGAAGATATCGTTGTAGAAAATGATAGCAGAAATTCTGCCATCCCTCTATTAGATTTAAAGGGCATCAATGCGCGTATCGAACCAGGTGCTATTATTCGCGATCAAGTAAGTATTGGAGATAATGCTATTATTATGCTAGGAGCCGTTATTAACATAGGAGCGGTAATCGGGGAAGGCTCGATGATTGATATGGGAGCGATTCTTGGTGGACGTGCAACAGTCGGGAAGAACTGTCATATTGGAGCAGGAGCGGTGCTTGCAGGTGTAATTGAACCACCTTCTGCGACTCCAGTTATTGTAGAGGATGATGTATTAATAGGCGCCAATGCAGTTGTCTTAGAAGGCTGCAGAGTAGGAAAAGGAGCTGTTGTAGCAGCGGGAGCAGTCGTAACGAAGGATGTTCCTCCATATTCAGTAGTTGCTGGAACGCCAGCAAGAGTTATAAAAGAAATCGATGATCAAACGCGTTCTAAAACAGAAATTATGCAAGAACTACGTCAACTATAAGAGGGATCAGATGAAAACCTTAATTGAAATTCGACGTGATTTACACCGTATTCCGGAGCTTGGTTTCCAAGAAGTAAAAACGCAAAACTATCTATTAGAACAAATTTCGGCACTTCCACAGGAAAGGTTAACAATCATTCAGTGGAAAACTGGCATTGTTGTAAAGATTAAAGGTATGCAGGGAAAAAAGACCGTCGGCTGGCGTACAGACATCGATGGATTGCCAATAACGGAGGCTACAGATCTACCATTTCAATCGGAGCATAAGGAAAAGATGCATGCATGTGGACATGATGTGCATATGACGGTCGCTTTAGGTTTGCTAAGAAAGCTTGTGGATGACCCGATAAATGATCACGCAGTTATTATTTTTCAACCAGCCGAAGAAGGTCCAGGTGGGGCCTTACCGATGAGAGAATGGTTGAAAAAGGAATATCCAGAGCTTGTACCCGAGCAAATTTATGCATTTCATATAGCGCCAGAATATCCAGTGGGTACAGTGGCTACTCGCCCGGGTCTGCTTTTTGCTAACACTTCCGAACTATTTATCGATTTAGTTGGGAAGGAGGGGCACGCAGCTTTTCCACATCAAGCAAAGGATATGTCCATTGCCGCCGCTACATTGTTACTACAACTTCAAACGATTGTAAGTAGATCCGTTAACCCGATGGATCCTGCAGTTTTAACTATCGGGAAGATGTCTTCTGGTACTGTTCAGAATATCATCTCTGGTCAAGCACGATTAGAAGGAACGATTCGAACGATGGATGCAGCTACAATGACGACTATTAAACAAAAAATAGAATCCTTCTGCCAAGCTGCAGAAATAGCGTTTGATTGCGTCATTCGAATCGATTATGGTTCATCCTATTATCAAGTGAAAAACGACGAGACCTTAGCAAATGATTTTATATCATTCGCTAAGCAAGATCCTATGACTACTACAATCGTTTGTGATGCTGCTATGACTGGAGAGGATTTCGGTTACTTTCTACAAGAAATCCCAGGTGTTTTATTTTGGGCAGGAGTAGAATCACCATTTGGATTGCATCATGCAAAACTGAATCCAAATGAAGCGGTCATTGATTATCTTGTTCCATTTATAGATTCCTATTTTCGAGCGCTTTCAAATAAATGAAAAGTGGAGCCACCTTATATAAAGGTAGCTCCTTCTTTTGTCAGAATAAGCCTTAACAAGACAATTCTTTAGAGAATGATAAAAAGTTTACCAAGAGTGTTCGCTATTCTTTTTTATTTAATCCACAAGCTGCACATTGTAATCTTTAAACCAAATATGCAATTGTACTAAATAAGCTAATAATTGAGGTCCAGACATTAATTGACCAAACCAAGGAACCTTAAAGGCATCCCCATTAGATTCGATTAGATCGGAAAGACGATTCGCATGGAATAGCTCATGAAGAATTGAATTTTTATCCTGTAATTGATCTTTAAGCATGTTCCCGACAAGCTCACTGTAAACAGGATTATGAGTTTTTGGATAAGGACTTTTTTTCCTGTAAAGCACGTCATATGGGAGATTTCCTTGAAATGCTTTTCTTAAAATTCCTTTTTCTTGATTACCGACCATTTTAAAATCCCACGGAATATTCCATGCATACTCGACTAATCGATGATCCGCAAATGGTACCCTTACTTCTAGGCTGGCACCCATACTCATACGGTCTTTTCGTTCCAATAAGGTCGTCATAAACCAAGTCATATTCAGATAAAATAGCTCGCGTCGTTTGGATTCAATAGGAGCTTCTCCATCTAAACGAGGTGTTTCAGCAATTGTTGTATCGTATGCGTGTTGAACATATTCACTAATCGTAAGTTTTTTCTTCCAGCTATCGTTTAGTAAATTATATCGCTCATTGGTAGAGCGAATCCAAGGAAATCCTTTTTCTGCATTTGCGACTTGATGAAACCAAGGATAACCTCCGAAAATTTCATCGGCACATTCGCCCGACAATCCTACTGTAAAGTCTCGTTTTATTTCCCGACAAAACCAAAGTAGGGAAGAGTCGATATCGGCCATTCCAGGAAGATCGCGTACATGGACAGCTTCCGTTAAGTATTCCGCCAATTCCTTTTGACTAATAACGGAGTGATGGTGATTTGTATTCAAAGTACTGGATACTTTTCGAATCCAAGGCTGATCGTCTGATGGTTGAAAGGTATTTCCCTTGAAGTGTTTACTATTGTTTTCATAGTCGATGGAGAATGTGTGGAGCTTTCCTTTTGCATCACGAGCAAAAGCACTCGAAGCAATAGCCGTAATGACGCTGGAATCTAAGCCACCTGAAAGAAATGTGCAAAGGGGAACATCCGATACGAGCTGTCGTTCTACCGCGTCGGTAACTAAATCTCGAACTTTTTCTGCAGTTTCATCTAATGAATCGGTATGCACTGCACTTTGGACATTCCAATAGCGCCAAATGTGAAGCCCGTTTCGAGAAAAGGTGAGTGCATGTGCAGGGCGTAATTCATGGATTCCTTTATAAACTCCAGAACCAGGAGTACGAGAGGGGCCTAACCCTATTATTTCTGCTAACCCTTCTCGATTAATGATTGGAGATACATCTGGATGTGCAAGAAGTGCTTTTAATTCGGAACCGAAAAGAAAGCCTTCAGCTCTTTCTGCATAAAAAAGTGGTTTAACCCCAAGACAATCTCTTGCGATAAAAACCTTTTGCTCTTGTTCATCCCAAATGGCAAAAGCGAAAATACCATTGAAATGATCTACACAATTTTCTTTCCATTCGATATAAGAGGTTAATAACACTTCCGTATCAGAATGCCCGGAAAAAGAATGTCCTCGCTTCAATAGTTCCTTCCGAAGGTCTTCTGTATTGTACAATTCGCCGTTATAACAAAGCGTATATCGATTAGACTCATAGGTTTTAACCATGGGCTGTTTTCCACCAATAGGATCAACCACTGTTAATCGGCGGTGCCCCAGTAATGCATGAGTTGTACCCCAAATATTATAATCATCAGGTCCTCTTTTACTAAGTGTCCCTGTCATCTTTTCAACGATTAATTCCTTGTTTCGCAAATCCCTCTTAAAATGAATCCAACCTGTAATCCCGCACATATAACCGCATCCTTTCTTTCATGACCTATTTTATGCAAGAAACTACCAAATTTGTGCCTGTGAATGATTAAAGCACTTTATCCCGCATTAACGGGCAGTAAGACTCCCACTTCAAGATTTTAGAAAAGCGAAAAGATAAGTGGGAGACCAACTGCCCGTAAAAGCCCGATTGATTCAACTATCAGCGGGGGATGAAGACCCCCGACTGATTGAAGTTTCACTTTATAACAAACGTAAAAAACCATCGTAAAAGTTTCCACTTTCACAATGGTTTTAAAAGGACTTGTAAGTATTATTAAGTAGTTACTTTGAGTACGGTTTTAATTTTTTGGATAATCCCACCTGAGCTATACGTTAATACACTTCGTTTATAGAATGATAGGCTTACTAGGAACATAAGTATAACGGTTCCTATTAATACGAGCATTGCTATAATTGGTTCAATCGAGCTAATATCAGTTGCTCCAATTCGAAGTGGCATAACCATTCCTGATGTGAACGGAATGTAGGAAAATACTTTTATAAGCATTGTATCTGGACTAGCCATACCAGAAATTAACACATAAAAACCGATAATTCCAATCATCATCGCTGGCATCATTGCTTGACTAGATTCTTCCACTTTAGAAACAAGGGAACCAAGGAGAGCTCCTAATATTAAGTATAAAATAATCGTTAATAGGAGAAATGAAACAGCGTATCCAATATAGCTAAGGATAACTCATTTGCAATATCTACGACCATATCCCATTTCGAGCCACCGTCGATCAACATAAATAACAAGCCTTGCACAACTAAAAGTGCGCCAATTTGAGTTAAAGCAAGTAAAAATGTTCCTGTAAGCTTTGCCATGAAGTGAGTAGATGGCTTAATGCTTGCAAGCAACACTTCTAGAACACGCGAACCTTTTTCAGATGCAACATCTGTTGTAATCATCGATAAAAATGACATTACGAACGAATAGATAAGGAAGCCCACTAAGAAAGAAGCTCCGATACCAGCCGCTTTTTCGTCCTCACTTTTACCTGATGCTGACTCGATATTTAAATTTTTGGCAGAGATAATCGTTTCGGATTCAAGAATTTTTTCCGCTTGCTCGGCTGTTAAATTTAATTGTTGTACTTCATATATTTTTCCAGCGTATTGCAAGGTAGAGGAAATGCTTTGTTGATCATTAAAAGTAAGTGGTTCGAACGTTGCAATTTCCGCTGCTAAAGAGTTGTCTTGATCTTTCACAAAGACAGCTGCATCGTATTCACTGTCGATCACTTGCTGCTCCACTTTTGCAGTTTCTTCTTTAGGAAACGAAAACTCGATATCACTTGTTGATTTAAAAAAGCTTTCCATTTCCGCCTCTGTTTCGTTCAAAATAGCGACTTGCAAAGGTTCGCTCTGGAAAAAAGCTTCTTTAATATCTGACCAGAACATGACACCACTAATGACGGCAACATAAAGGACGATTGAAAAAATAAAAGATTTGGCTTTTACTTTTTGCGTATATAATTGCTTTACAAGCAACCAAAACTTAGACATTCGGTCCACCAACCTTATCTTTGAAGATTTCATCTAACGTTAAATAATCTAAACTGAACTTCTCAATATATTTGCCGTTCGATACAAAGTCAAAAATAGATTGTGCATGTGATTCATCTTCTAATGTTAAGATGAATTGGTCTTTTCCAACCTGAATATCTTTCACACCATCTAACTTTCCAAGTACTTCTTTTGGTACATCCGTACGAATCGTCAATTTTGTTTTTCCATATTGCTTCTTCAAGTCTAATAAACTACCAGAAAATAAAGAAACTCCTCGTTTTAACAGGCATAGATGATCACAAAGCTCTTCTACATTATCCATTTGGTGACTGGAGAACAGGATGGTCGTACCATTATTCTTTAAATGTAAAATAGCGCTTTTTAAAAGATCTTTATTTACCGGATCTAATCCGCTAAATGGTTCATCTAAAATTAGGAACTCTGGTTGGTGTATAAAGCTTGCTATTAACTGTACTTTTTGTTGGTTTCCTTTTGATAACGTTTCTGCTTTCGATTTTCGTTTGTCCTCTAATTCGAAACGTTCAATCCAATACTCGACTTCTTTACGCAATTCTTTACGATTCTTTCCTCTAAGCTCTCCAAAGAAATAAAGCTGATCTTCGACCGTCATAGAAGGAAAAATCCCTCGTTCCTCTGGTAAATAACCTAAAAGGTCTCGATTAATCGAATTAATTGGTGTTCCGTTCCACATAATCGTTCCTTCTGTTGTTTCTTGAAGGTCAAGAATCATACGAAACGTCGTTGTTTTTCCAGCACCGTTTTGTCCAATCAATCCAAAAATCTCCCCTTTTTCAATTGTAAAGGTTAGATTATCGACGGCTACAAAGTTTTGGTATCTCTTTGTTACTTGGTTAATAGATAATGTCATATGCATGCTCCTATCTAGTATTCTTTCTATTTACCATATACGTAAAGGATAAAAGAATGTTTCATTTTTTTGTAACGTTTTCCTTGGTTGGTCGTCAAATCCAATGAAATGAATGGAAAGAAAAGGAGCGAGACGATGAAAAAACTAGGTATATTTGCAGCAGCGATCCTTGTGGCAGGATTTGTTTTTCAACAGCCTATTGCAAACGCGCAAAGTGAGGAAGAAACGACGGTGGAGCAAAATGACACATCTAACTTTATGATGTCTACTGGAGTAATCAAAGAAATTGAAACGAAGAATGACGTAGTAACACTGACAGTGGAAACAGAAGAAAAAGAACCACAAACGACCATTTTCACAATCAATAACGAGACACTTGCATTTAACAGCGGAACAACAAAAGCAATTCAAAAAGAAGCATTCCAAAAGGGGCAACGCATAGACGCATACTATGATAAAAACAAGCCAATGATTATGATATATCCAGCACAAATATCGCCAGAACTAGTAATTGTCCATGACGATGAAAAGATGGGTTCTGTTAAAGTATCTAAGTTTGATGATGAGTTTTTAAGTTTAGATAATGAACTAAAGTTAAACATTGGAGAAGAAACACTTTTAGTAAATGAAAAAGGCGAGGAGCTTGAACAAGCCGATTTAAATGGAAAAGAGCTAGTTGTTTTTTATACGATTTCAACTAGAAGTATTCCTGCTCAAACGACACCAAGTAAGATCATAGCAATTGGCGATCTTTCAACACAGGACACAACGAATTTCATGAAATCCTCTGGGAAGATAAAAGATGTGGCTTCAAAAGATGGGAAAGTAACGCTCACAGTAGAAACGGAAGAAAAAGAACCACAAACGACTATTTTCACAATCAATAACGAAACACTCGCATTTAACAGCGGAACAACAAAAGCAGTTCAAAAAGAATCATTTCAAAAAGGGCAACGCATAGACGCATACTATGATAAAAACAAGCCAATGATATTAATTTATCCTGCACAAATTACTCCGGAGTTAGTAATTGTCCATGACGAAGATAAGATGGGTTCTGTCAAAGTATCTAAGTTTGACGATGAGTTTTTAAGTTTAGATAACGAACTAAAGCTAAACATTGGAGAAGAAACAATTTTAGTTAATGAAAAAGGCGAGGAAATTGAACAAGCTGATTTAAAGGGAAAAGAGCTAGTTGTATTTTATACAATTACAACAATGAGTATTCCAGCACAAACGCCACCAACTAAAATTATTGCAATCAATAGTCTTTCACCAGAAATGAAAGAAATTCAAACTATTATTGAAAACGACAATTTTATACAAAATGGAACAAAAATGATTCCATTGCAAAAAGTAGCAGAGCAACTTGGCTATGAAGTGCTAACTTATTCAAAGCGTTATGGCACTTTCTTAAAACTAGGGAATAGTTCCCTAATCATTACAGTCGGTGATAAAACGTACAGCTATAATCGTAGTTTACGACAATTTGCAGAAAACCCAGTATTAAAAAACGATAAAACCTATGTATCAGAAGACATTTTAGAAGTGTTGAATCCTTAAATTGTCATTTAACTTCAACGGAGCGCCCCTTTTTATAAAAGGGGCGTTTTATTTCAATATAAAAATCTCCATAAATAGAAAGTCGCATACGCTTCCCAGCCTTTCCAAGGTAATGCTAATTGTTGTATTACATCCTTTGTAGGCTTTTGATCCGAACCGATCACATGCTTGATTGCATTATGGAGACCCACATCATCTATCGGAAAGGCATCCGGAAATCTTAAACAGCGCATTAATACATAGTTGGCTGTCCATGGTCCGATTCCTCGTATTTTCGTTAATATTTTTTCTGCTTTTTTCACATCATTTGTTTCTAACAACATTTCTTTCGTAAGTAATTCTCTGTCTATTTGAGTAGCTACGTCTATTAAATATTCACATTTTTTTACGGTCATTTTTAATTCTACTAATTCTTCTACAGTAAGCTTCGCAAGATCCCGCGCTGTCGGAAATAGCCAGTACATTTCGCCCTCAAATTCCATTGAATGCCCAAACTTTTCAACGAGGCGTCTTTTCAGTGTGTATGCATAAGTCAAATTAATCTGTTGACCTAACACCCCCCAAGCTATTGCTTCAAACAAATCTGGAATACCCATGATACGTAATCCTCTAAATTGTAAAACTGCTTGGTTAAGCATTGAATCCTTCGTGGCTATCTCATAAAAGGGGCTTATATTTGTTTCTAGATCAAACCATTCAATGATGTATGCGACAACTTGCTCACGAACTCTCTTGCTTGAGGGTCTTGTATTACCTAAAAACTCAATGAGTAATGTATGTTCAGCCTGTTCCCCAATCTCTACTAGTATTATATATTCATCGATAGTAATAGCTTTTCTTATTTTATTATCATGAATTCGAAATAGGCATTCATTTGTAGAGCGAGAGAGGTAGTTAAGATTTTGCATAAAACTAAACTCTGCGGGAGTATTTAATAAAATTACTTCCTCTTTTTCTTCCCATAACATGCGCCAACACCCCTTTGTTTCTTTATTATAAACATAAAAAACTTCGTTATCTTGCTATTACGTTTCAAAAACTGCAATTAATTTGTAAATAAAAGTATACTTAAATAAAAGGGAGGGGTGGCACAGTGAACAATGAACAATGGCAAGCAATCATTCAAAACGATAAAAACTATGATGGTTTGTTTTATTACGCCGTAAAATCTACTGGAATATTTTGTAGACCTTCTTGTAAATCACGACCGCCCAAAAAAGAAAATGTCCGAATTTATTCGGAAGTGAAGGAAGCGTTACAGGAGGGGTTTCGACCATGTAAACGATGTAAACCAACTGGATTACGATTACCTGACGAAGAATGGATCACACAAATTAAAGCATATATAGATAATCACTATAACGAGTCGCTCACACTGCATACACTAGCAGATATAGGTCATGGAAGTCCCTATCATCTGCAAAGAACGTTTAAGAAAGTTTTAGGTATATCGCCTATGGAGTACATGCAACAGATTCGGATAAATAAAGCAAAAGAATATCTGGTTACTACAAACAAGCCACTGGTGGAAATAAGTGGGGCCATTGGTATGTCAAATATACCTTACTTCATCACAGTTTTTAAAAAGGTAACTGGATTAACGCCGTTTCAATACAGAAAAAAGGAGAGTTCTCCCAATGAATAAAATATATTGGACACTTTTCATTCATAACGAATGGAGACTTTATATGGCTGCAACAGAAAATGGATTAAGCTACATAGGTTCGCAAGGTAAACCTTATGAAGAAATGGAAGCGTGGTTGGCAAAGCGTTCTCCAAAATTGGAATTAGTGGAGGACGAAAAAGCTTTAACTCCCTATATGAACGAATTGAAAGAGTATCTTGATGGTAGTCGCCGTGAATTTGCAATGCCAGTCGATTTAAAAGGGACAGCATTCCAATTAGCCATATGGGATGCACTTACGAAAATACCATACGGTGAAAAGAAATCTTATTCCCAAATTGCGGAACTCATAAATAATCCAGCAGCCGTTCGAGCGGTTGGAGCTGCGATCGGTGCAAATCCTATACTTATCACCATTCCATGTCACCGTGTAGTAGCAAAGAGCGGTGCGTTAACCGGTTACCGTGGGGGACTAGAAATGAAAGAAAAACTATTAACATTAGAAATGGGAGAAAGATAAATTGATAACGAAGCTAATCAAAGAAGCGTATCCAATGGATTTATTGCTCCTCGCAGACCCTTCTGAAAAACTTGTAAAGCAGTATGTAGGAAGGGGAGAATGCTATATTGCGCAGATCAATGAAGAAACAGTAGGCGTGTATGTCCTACTACCAACAAGGCCTGACACAGTAGAGCTTGTAAATATTGCAGTTGCAGAACATTATCACGGGCAAGGAATCGGCAAGACACTTGTACGAGATGCCATTCAAAAAGCAAAGCAATATGGTTATAAAATAATCGAAGTAGGGACAGGCAACTCAAGCATTGGTCAGCTTGCATTGTATCAAAAATGTGGATTTAGAATCACCGGTGTGGATAGAGACTTTTTCAAAATACATTACGATGAAGAGATTGTAGAAAACGGAATAGTTTGTGTCGATATGATCCGACTGGCGCAGCAGCTATAAAAATACCAAGGAAATCAAGCTTTCCTTGGTATTTTCATTGAACTGGACAATCGCTTAAAAGAGTTGGACAATCTCCACGAAAACCTGGACAATCTGTCTCCAAGTTTGGACAATCTCTTCTTTAATCAATTAATTGGTATGTAAAACCTCTATCATTTTTCTTAACTCCTCAGCGGGTATTTGACCGGGAGCGGATGCTTCCAATCCAGAACCAAATGTTGCGTCAGAGCCAAAGACTTGTCCTGCTATTCGACTGACGACTCCTGTAGAAGCCATGGACATCGTAATAATTGGCCGATCTGCATGGAGTGTTTTCATTGTGTAGGTGGCATCGAGTAAAGTTAGAACATCCGTTGGAATCTTAGGCATCACGGCAATTTTCGGGATATGCGCACCGAGCTCTTGCATTCTTCGAAGACGCCATACTATTTCTTCTTTAGCTGGGGTTTTTTCGAAGTCATGATTGGACATTACGACATAAATATTATTAGCATAGGCTGCTTTCACGATTTCACTTACATTAGAAGAAAATAGTTCTACATCTATTAAATCGATTGCTTTTGTTCGAATAACATTTTCAAGAAGCTCTTTATAATAAGCATCTTCTATTATTTTATTTCCACCTTCCCGATGACTTCTAAAGGTGAATAAAAGGGGAATAGGGAATAATGCATCGCGAATAGTGGAAGCTGTCTTTATCACTACCTCTAAATTTTCAATTTCCTCTAGCATGTCCGCGCGCCATTCCACAATATCTGGGGCTGCTTGCTTGATCGTTTTTATTTCTAAAAGAAGCTGTTCTTCATTTCTTCCCATAAGTGGCACAATAATTTTCGGAACACCTTCACCGATATGAGTATCTCGAATAGAAACAATTTTCATAAAATAGTCTCCCCTTCAATCGTATTTTACGTTATATTAACATACAAAGGTGAAGAGGAGGAGAGTAAGTTGAAATTTCAGAGATATGAAAATGCACAAGATTTTGCAAGAGTAGCCAACCCTTTTTTAGAAAAAAACGAAGATAAGTTCAGCTTATTTCTAGGAGTACTACAAGCGATAAAAGAAGGAAAATACGAGGATCCATACATGGCCACGATTGAAGAAGAAGGCGAATTACTGGCTATTTTCCAGATGACTCCGCCACATCCAATCAATATCATTTTCATCAATGAAAATCGAATGAAAGAATGTATCGATCTTAGTATTGATGAGCTAATCCGGCAATCTATTTCTATCAACTCTATTATTAGTGTAAAAGAATGGGCATATGCTTTTGTGCAAAGTTGGAAAGAAAAAACAGGAGAAAGCTTTTCCGTTTTAATGGATCAAGGACTTTACCGTTTAGACCAAATAGATGAATCGCTTGAAACGAGCCCAGGTACATGGCGTTACGCGACAAATGAAGACGCACTGCTTATTGAAAAATGGTATGGCCAATTCGAAGAGGATACAAAACTTCCAAAAACTGCACCAGTGGAAATAAAAAAACGCGTAAAAGTGATGCTAGACGCAAAGGAAGTATTCTTATGGGAAAATGAAGGACAAATTGTATCTATGATGAAAAAAGCAAGACCAACTGCAAATGGTGTCACCGTTTCTCTCGTATTCACACCAAAAGAGGAGCGGAAAAAAGGATATGCCCGGACAATGGTAGCAGCCGGAAGCAAGGAACTACTAAAAGAATTTCAATTTTGCGTGCTCTACACAGATATGCTGAATCCAACGTCGAACAAGATTTATCAAGAGATTGGCTATAAAAAATTGATAGATTCTGTGCATCTGGGATTTGAACCACAATAAAAAATACACCCTGAATTTTGGAGGAAACTTGAAATAGCCCTTTGCTAGAGCAAAGAGCTATTTTTTCAAATCATACTTTTATTCGCGACAGTAATTTTCCCATTATCAGAAGAAAGTCGAACTGTATTTGCTCCATTCCCAAACACCGTACGAGAATTCTTTTCACCAAATACACTAACTCGCCCGTGATCTGTTTTAGCGTGTATCGATACATCAGTTGGCTTGTTCTCTGTTTCCACTAAGATGCTACCATTATCTGTTTCTAATTGAATCATGCGGTCAAGAGTTGATGTTAGAAGTGTAATACGTCCATTGTCTGTTTTACCAATAATATGTCCGTTTACATAATCCATGATGATACGCCCGTTATCTGTTTCTGTAATAACTTTTTCTGCATCTACATTGCGTAATTCAATTCGTCCGTTATCTGTTTGAGTGGAAAGCTTATCGACCTGTATTTTATCAATTTCAATACGTCCATTATCTGTTTCTACTTCTAAAACTGTAGCGGCAAATTCTTTTAAACCAATGCTGCCATTATCGGATGTAGCTTTAATCGCTTTACCAAGCAGTTTTTCTGCTCGAATACGACCATTGTCAGTTTTCATGGTGATTGTTGTGTACAGTTTTTTAGGTAGGGCCACATTTACTTTCATCTCTTTAATAAGGAAGATAAAGCTGAAAAACTGGAATTTTTTTGGTTTTAATTGAATTGATAAAGTATCGTTCAAGACTTCTGCAGTTAGTATGAGCTTTTCATTTTCTCCTACTAGCTCAATAATCGTTTCATCTGTATCAGAAGGAAATACATTTAGAGAGCCGTAGTCAATTTTCATCGTAACGTTGGAAAAGTTCGATTGTGGAATTCTTGTTACTTTATTTTCAGTCGTCATTTTCTCTTGAATCGGAAACTCCACTAATTCTTGTGCAATCTCTTTCGGAGAACCGAGTGATGCAGCAATGTCGCTATCCGTTTTTCCATCCTCGCGCCCGTTTATAAAATACTCTCTTATATCTGAAAGAATATCGTTTCGTTCTTCAGCTGAAAGTCCCACCAACGCAAGTTCTAATTCAATTAAAAACTGTTGTTCAGTCATTTCTTGCACCCTCTTCGATTAGATTATTGACACCGTTTGTGAAGTTTTTCCATTCGTTCAATTGCTCATGTAGGTATGTTCTACCAAGTTCTGTTAGCTTGTAGTATTTACGCGGCGGACCTTCTGTTGATTCCTGCAAATAAGTGGTGAAATATCCTTCCTTCGTTAGGCGTCTTAATAAAGGATAAACAGAGCCTTCCGAAATGGAAATTTGGTCGGATATTTTTTGGACAAGCTCATAACCATATCGATCTTGTTTATCTAGTAATACAAGTACGCAAAGATTAAGCACACCTTTTTTAAATTGAATATTCACTTCTAATTCACTCCTTTCACTACTGTTCAATAAATAGTACCTTTGAGAACAATATATCACACGGTATTATCTTATGCAAGGTACTGAATAAAATATTATTAATTTAGGAGCGGTAATTATTTATCTTGTTTCCTAAAGTAAAAATGACGATTGATTGCAGTTTAATATTTCAATTCGCTATGTAGGGATAATGCGTCTTAAGACAGAGCTATTATGTGTCCGCTGGGATTTTCGCTACAGGGTAGACGCTTTCCGCGGGCACGGCTTCAATCTCCACGTCGCTCACGCTCCTGCGGAGCTTTCAGCTCTTGCTTTTCATGCTGGAGTCGCCACCCTTTCGCTACAATCCAGTAGAGTTTGCTAATTACTAAGAAATGATGTACTAGATTTCGTACTATATTGTATTCTATAGGGAAAACCTATGAATAATTGAATGAGACATACTTTAGCAATTATTAGCAAGTTCGATTGATTGAAGAGCAAGGTGGCCACTCCTGTGGGATTAGCGAGGCAGGTGAGACCCCGCACGTAGCGTTAGCGGAGGAGGAGGCTCACCGCTCGCCCCACGGAAAGCGTCCGCCTGGAGCGGAAATCATGGCGGACATCTTAGGATCTCTTTACGACGCATTATCCCTTTAGAGTGACGGAAAGCTAATAAGAAGTTGACTAATTAGACACTAAAATAAATGCATTACATTAGTTGGAAAAGTTATAATCATCGGTAGCTCTGAATCAGTTATAATCAAAGTAATGAAAGGATGAGAAATAATGAACCCTTTTACAGAAAGAGTTATGGAAATTATACAAGCAATACCACAAGGAAAAGTAATGACATATGGTCAAATTGCAAAAGAAGCTGGAAGCCCAAGAGGGGCAAGACAGGTCGTTAGAATACTCCACACGATGAGTGCAAAACACAACCTACCATGGCATCGAGTAATCAATATTAAAGGAGAAATCGTCATTCCGGATGAAGAGATTGCCTATTCACAACGTGCTATGTTAGAAGCAGAAGGCGTTTTCTTTCGCTCGAATGGACTTGTGGATCTAAAAAAATCAAGACATGTACCTGAAATTAATGATGTAGATTTAATTTGATGAAAGAAAAGAGGAAAAGAAAATGTTCAAATGGCAAGGTGCAGCAGGTATTTGTATAAATGACAATAAGGAAATATTAATGGTTCTTCAAGCAGCTCCAGATGAAGAAAAGAAATGGACCGTTCCATCGGGGACAGTAGAAGAAGGAGAAACATTTGAACAATGCTGTATAAGAGAGTTCTCAGAAGAAACTGGTTTTACAGTTGGTACTACTGAAAATATACATACGAAAAGTGGCGTCATCAGCGAACATGGAATTTCTTATCATGTAGAATATTTTTTAGTAAGTATAGTAAGTGGGGAAATAACGCTTCAAGATCCAGATGAATTCATCCATGAAATCGCTTGGAAGTCCTTGGAGGAGATTGCAGAACTTCCATTAGCTTATCCAGAAGATATCCACATACTTGAGCAAGTTTTAAAAAATAGAAACTAGTAGTTTCATAAAAACGTATAGATAAAAGAGGTGATAAAGATGCCAAATCTTTTAATCGTTTTAGTAGCGGTAGTACTCTTCTTCGTAGTTAACTATTTTTTAACAAGAGATAGGAAAAAACTGAAAAGGTATCGAGAAGAATGGGATACGGGGAAGTTTATTAGACAAAATGAAGCAACAGAATCCATTTCGTCCTACTGGTTAAACAAAAAGAATAGCAAAGCAAGTTACGATGGGGTAGACCAATTAACATGGAATGATTTATCGATGGATAAGGTTTTCCAAAAGCTCAATTACACACAAACCACTGTGGGCTCGGAATATTTATTTAATCAGCTACGTGAAATCAAACCATCACTTGAAAAGAAAGAAGAAGATGAGCATCTATACACATTAGTTGCTAGCAACCAGGGATTAAGGGAAAAAATCCTTCTTTTACTTTCTGGACTTGGGAAACGGGATTTTACGAATTCTACCTCGTTTTTTTATGACATAAATAGTAAGAAAGTAAGGAATGGATTCGTCTACTATCTTCTTGCTTTTTTGCCGATAGCTTCTATTGCTTTACTATTTTTCAATTTGAAATGGGGACTTTTTTGTTTGCTAGCGTCCTTTTTAATCAATACCATCATTTATTACCGAAATAAAAGTATGTTGGAGTACGATTTGGTATCCGTTACCTATATTGCTTCCATCATTCATACCGGAAAACGTTTTTCTTCTGTTAATCAGTCAGAATTTAATTCTTACGTAAATAGATTTAAGGACAATATGAAACCGTTAAAAAAGGTTTTGTTTCTCAGTAATATTTCTTCCCTTGGGAACAAAGGTGGAGGAGAATTCGATGTTATTTTCGAGTATATTCGAATATTATTTTTGCTCGATTTTATTTCCTATAACAAAATTGTCAAAACGATTTCAGACCATCAAAAGGAATATCATGAAGTATGGCAACTGATTGGTAAACTGGATGCTGCAATCGCGGTAGCATTTTACCGAAAATCGCTTGGTACATATTGCACACCTAAATTCGTAGATAAAGAAGAATTATTATTCGAGAACATGGCACATCCACTTATCCACAACCCGGTAACAAACACATCGGCACTTGGTAAAAGTACGCTTGTAACTGGATCAAATGCTTCTGGGAAATCTACTTACATTAAAGCAATCGCGATTAATGCGATTCTTGCACAAACGATTAACACGGTACTAGCAGAAAAGTGGATCATGAAACCAAGTTATATCGCAACATCCATGGCCATTCAAGACAATGTGTTAGATGGGGATAGTTATTTCATAGCAGAAATTAAATCACTTAAACGTATTGTGCGATTAATAGAAGAAGGTAAACCATGCATATCATTTGTGGATGAAATTCTAAAAGGAACGAATACAGTGGAAAGAATCGCAGCCTCTGCAGCTATGATGGAATGGCTTTCTTCGAATAAAGGAATGAATATTATTGCATCCCATGATATAGAATTAACAGAAATTGCGAGTCAAGTGTATGCAAATTATCATTTTAGAGAATCCATCGAAAATGGAGAAGTACGATTTGACTATACCATTCATCCGGGTCCCTCCAACACAAGGAATGCCATTAAACTTCTAGAAGTACTTGGTTATCCACAAACTATTACAGAAAAGGCAAATGAACTAGCTGAAAGTTTTGTGGAAAAGAGAGAATGGGACGTTATCAGTGAACAGATTGTAAATTCTAAGAAACTAAGATTAATCGAGAATAATTTTATACACACAAAAAACTAAAAGGCATAACTCGCCTTTTAGCTTTTTGTGTAAATATGCACAGCATCTCTCAAAAACACTGCTGCACCAGGCTGTATCTTATCGTAGTAAGCAGTAAATCGTTCATCATCCACATACATTTGTGCGACACCAGCATGGGCATCTTTCGTATACTGATCCCAATAAAAGCTCAGCCATTGTCGGTGCAAATCTGCTGTCTTTTGTGCAAGTTCTCCTGCTGGATCACCTGTTGCCATAGCTGCTTTTAGACTTAAAGCTAGTTGTTGTTCTAACTTTGTCACTTCTTCATACTGTGCTTGTGTCATTCCTTTTACTTTAGCATTTGATTTATTCACAGTATCCTCGCCATATTTTTCGCGAATTTCTTTGCCATATTTTTGCTCGTTATCATCCACAAGCTTTTGTTTAAAGCCTTCAAATTTTTCTTTGTCCGTCATGATTATCTTCCTTTCTGTTAGTTGTATGGATTTATCCACATTCTCGATTAATAAATCTAATTGCGCTCTTTTTTCCAGTAGTTTTTCTCGATGCTCCTTTAAAGCAGTTGCCCCGTCGAAGTCTTCTGAAGTCATTATTTCTTTAATGCTATCCAAATTAACCCCAAGCTCTCGGTAAAACAAAATTTGCTGCAGTCGATCTACCTCTGCAGAACCGTAAATGCGATACCCTGATGAATTGATACGTGCGGGTTTTAGTAGGCCGATTTCATCATAGTAGCGAAGTGTCCGTGTGCTTATTCCAGCTAGTTGACCAAGCTTTTGTACGGTATATTCCATATCATCACCTCCTAATATCTACAGTCTAAACCTTGACGTTGCGTGAAGGTCAAGTCGAAATTTAAAAAAGACCAATTCAATCAATCTTTTTAAAATGTTGCCGACAGATTGTTTTCATAGTAAATTTCAGTAGAGAGTTAAAGAAAAAGCAAAGGGGATTAGAAAATGACAACAATCGGTTTTATAAGACATGGTGTAACAGCATGGAATAAAGAAGGACGAGCTCAAGGAAGTACAGATGTGCCGCTTGATGAAGAAGGTATCCAAATGGCTGAACGTGTTGCTAATAGAATGGAACATGAAGAATGGGATATCATTTATACAAGTCCTTTAATTCGTGCAAAAAGAACGGCAGAAATTATTGCAGAAAAGCAGGCAACACTTCCATTTTATATAGATAAGCGTTTAGGTGAGATAGGTGGAGGAATCATTGAAGGTACTACGGAAGCGGAACGTGTAGCGAAGTGGGGTTTAGAATGGAGAAAGCAAGATATGGGTTTTGAACCAGAGGAAACGATTATTTCTAGAGGAATGTCCTTTATTGAAGACGTGAAAGAAGCACATCCTGGTAAACGAGTTTTAGTCGTGAGTCACGGTGGGTTTATAGGAAGGCTTCTAAAAGTGTTAGTTCCCCATGGAGATTTTGAAAACGATATAGGCAACACTTCTGTTACCGTAGTAGAGCTTCAAGATAGTAAAAACTTATGTCATCTATTTAACTGTACAAAACACTTAGAAACGAGAGAAGTCTAATGCACAAAAACGCAGATTATTATATACAACATCTAGGTTTAGAAGCCCATCCGGAAGGTGGCTACTATAAAAGTACGTATGCTTCTGAAGAGACATACAATGTTTTTGGAAAGACGCGAAAACAGTACACGAGTATTTATTTTTTATTAGGGGAAGGCGATGTATCACATTTTCACCGACTGAAATCAGATGAATTATGGTACTTCCATGGTGGGAGTTCGCTAATTGTACATGTGATTGATGAAGAAGGGAATTATGTAGAGCATAAGCTAGGTCTAGATATTGAAAATGGAGAATCTCCTCAAGTGCTTGTTCCTCGAAATTCTATATTTGGATCATCAGTTGTGGCTAATGGATCGTTTTCGCTCGTTGGATGTATGGTGTCTCCTGGTTTTGATTTTGAAGATTTTGAGCTTTTTACGCAAAGTGAATTACTAGCAAAATATCCGAAACATGAGCAGATTATTCGAAAGATGGCTTATGAGAAATTATAAAATGATGACTTATGAAAATACCGTTGGAGTGCGATTGTACCCCAACGGCATTTTACTTTTACTAATTCAGTTTAATATATTTTTCTCCAAGTACTTCTTCTACGACATAGCTATCCGCAGCCAATTCTTTTTCCACGAAAGCTGCCACATCTTGTGGTGCTACATTATAAAGATCTTCGATTTCACGAGAGAATAATAGCCCTTCTTTTTGTAGAATATGTTGTAATGCATCGACCGTTTTTGGTTGTATATTTTCTTCTGGAAGTATTTGCTTTAATGCCTGCACGTAATTATCATATGGGCGAGCTCCTACAACTTTTACTCCTTTTTGTTCTTCGTTTAAGAAAATAATTGTTGGGAAGCCACGAACTCCCAGTCTACCTGCCATGATGAAATCTTCTTGCAAACTTTCTTGTGCAGCTGGCAGATGTGATTCTTTTACGATTTCTTCCCCGTTTAACCCGATGCTGTTAACAATTTCTATTAATAATTGGTCGCTACTAATATTTTTATTGAATGGGAAAACGGCTTCTCTTGCTTTTCTTAAAAATACAGGAGCCAAGCTGGCATCTTTTTGTTGTACCACTTTATATACACGGGATGGGATATAAGATGAAGTAACTGGATCCTCGAACCAGAAACTACCATCGATTGGCATGCGTGTATGGTCACCTACTTCTCGCCAGTGCCCTGCTACGTCCCCAGGTCCGGAAATTCCATTAGATACATCGGCAAATCCGTCCCATTTTTCAAGTAAACCACCCATTAATGTATGCAGATTGACATACTGACCGTACTCTTCCAAAAATTTACGTAATGTCGGTTCTAATGCCCAGCAATGCGAGCAAATCGGATCGGTTACATAATAAAGATCGATTTTTTTAGTTGGAGCTGTTAAATCGATTAGCTCCATTTCGGAATTTCCTTCTCCTGCTGGTCCACAAATACCTGTTTCTAAATCACACATCATTGAATTATTGTTCGTCATGTTATTTCTCCTTTTCTAGTGTAATATGTTGTTTTGCCCATGCGTGTACCGGTTTGAGTGCTTCTGCAAGTTCCTTTCCGGCCACTGATAAATGGTAAGAAATTTGGACAGATGGCTCCACCATCGTTTTTTTCTCCACTAACCCATGTTCTGCGAGTTCTGTTAACTTAAGTGACAATGCACGAGGTGTGATGTCATTTAAATCCTTTTTCATATCTGAGAAATGGGCACAATAATTGGGACAGTTAAATAAATAATGAATAATTAAACCGTTCCAGCGGCGGCCAAGTATTTCAAAAGATGATTCTAAATATGGACAAATTTTCATTTTATTCATTCCTCTTTTCTATTTCATTATAATTGGTATAAAAAATATATCAAGTATAAAAAATATATTTAAAATAAAAAAGGTATAAAGGGAAAGAACTATAGAATTGGGAAAGAAGGGAAAACCAATAGGAAGGAGGGTTCTTGAATGACTAAAAAAGTTGCAATCATTTTCTTATTATTTATTATTATCTCGGTTATTGTGATGGTGATGGAAGATAAAAACGAAACGATAGATAAAGATGTACAGCCTAAGGAAGAAGGAACTCTACCAGAGGCAGAATCACTTGTTGAACTTGTCTTTGAGCTTGCTTCAAAAGGTCAAGTATTAGATGTACCGTTTATCGCAGGAGAAACGGGTATACAGGAAGTGTATGAGTTATGGGGTGAATCTGCGAGTAAAAGTGAGCTTTCTACAGCTATATATGAAGAATATCCTTCTAAAAAAGCAACGATTGGTCACCAGTCCGATATCGTATTTGATATAAGAACTAACTCCGAAGCTATCCAGCAAATAAGCTTAAAGGATATTGAAAAGGTAAAAGGGGAAGAGGATGCAATAAAATATGATGAGTTGGGCCAACTAATACTCGTGTATGAAGTGAAATCTAATTACCAACTTAAGTGGATCATTCAAAAACCAACAGAAAATGAAGCTAATCCAAAGGTCGATCATATATCTGTTGTTACAGATCTTGTAGAAGTTACGGAACAAGTTAATCCCTTGATAGGTGAGATGACTTTACGAGAAAAAATAGGGCAAATGATTTTTGCGGGAGTAAAAGGAACGGGCCTTTCTGAAGAGACAAAGCAATTAGTTTCTACAGACAAAGTAGGTGGTCTCATTTTTTTCAAAAATAATTTAAAAGATGTACAGGGAACAGTTGCATTATTAAACGCAATCAAAAAAGAAAGTGAAGATGAAAAGTTCCCATTATTTTTAGGCGTCGATCAAGAAGGGGGTAGAATTTCGCGATTACCAGGACTGAGCAAGTTACCGACCAATAAGGATATTGGGAAACTAAATAATCCTTCCTATTCTTATAAAATAGGTACCCACTTAGGTGAAGAATTGAACGCATTTGGTTTTAATCTTGATTTTGCGCCTGTATTGGATGTGAATAGTAATCCTAAAAATCCAGTGATTGGTGATCGTTCATTTGGGAATGATGTGGATCTTGTCAGCGAGCTTGGAGTTGAGACGATGAAAGGGATTCAAAGTCAAAATGTTATCTCTGTTGTAAAGCATTTTCCAGGGCATGGAGATACGGATGTGGACTCCCATCTAGAACTACCGATTATTGAAAAAAGTTTGGAGGATTTGCAGAAACTTGAATTGATCCCGTTTAAACGAGCAATGGAAGAAGGGGCGGATGTCATAATGGTTGCTCATATTTTAATGCCTAAACTTGATCCAGCGTTTCCTTCATCTTTGTCGTATGAAATTATTACTACACTACTAAGAGAACAGTTACACTTTGAAGGCGTTATTATGACGGATGATATGACGATGAACGCAATCACCCACAACTATGAAATTGGTGAAGCGGCTGTCCGAGCAGTAACAGCTGGAAACGATATTGTGTTAATTGCACATGATTATAAAAATGTTCTAAAAGCGATAAATGCAATTGAAGAATCAGTAAAAGACGGAGAGATTTCAGAGGAAAGAATAAATGAAAGTGTACACCGCATTCTTGCACTAAAAGAAAACTATAAATTAGCTAATAAGGAAGTAACAGCAGTCAACATACAGCAGCTTAATGAAGCTGTAGAACAATTATCGATAAAATAAGGAGATGAGTCGAATGATTATTCATGTAAATAAAGTGGATGTAGCATATAGAGAAGAGGGAAAAGGAGAACCGATTTTACTTGTTCATGGATTTTGTGGTAGCTCTGATTATTGGCGCAATCTTATCCATGATCTTGCTCAAACGTACCGAGTTATTGCATTAGATTTACCGGGTCATGGGGATTCTTCCGTGCAGGAAAATATAAACGAAATAGATCAGTACGCTACTTTTATAAGAGATTTTCTAGATGAACTAAAAATTGACCGAGTAACAATGTTTGGCCATTCATTAGGAGGTTATATTACGCTTGCATTTGCTGAGATGTATAGTGATCGACTAAAAGGTTTCTCGTTAATCCATTCTACAGCCTATCCAGATTCGGAAGAAGCAAAAAAAGGAAGAGACACTTCTGCAGACAAAATAGAAACAGAGGGAATGGAAGCATTTATAGAAGGATTAGTTCCTAAATTATTTTCACCTAAACATTTGGATAGTCATCATAAAGAAATAAGAGAAGTGAAAAATATCGGCTATTCGACAACTCCTGCTGGAGCAAAGAATGCCCTTCTTGCTATGAAAAATCGAATAGATCGCCGACAAGTTATAGAAACTACGAATGTACCAGTGCTATTAATAGCTGGAGAAGAGGATCAATTGATACCTTCAGAGAAAGTCTTTACGGCAAAGGGGCAACATATAAAACAAATCCTACTAAAAGATGTTGGTCATATGAGTATGTACGAAGCACCTCAAGAATTAATACAAGAAATCTTGGAATTTAAGTGAAGTAATTAGGCGAGCACGTCGCTCGCCCGCTATAAAGCTTATATACTGTTTCAAATTCCGTTTTTCTTTAAGCTAATATATAAAGAGCCATTCGTTTGAAGTTGAGCATAAAATACATCACTGACAGATTCAACTCCGTGTTTACGGAGTTTTTTCATTACCCAATCCTCTGTTAAGTCAAGCTCCTTTAAGTTTTTTTGAACAATTTTTCCGTCGGAGATAATTTCAGAAGGCATAAAGGCGGGAAGCGATACATCTGCTTTGACATCTAGTTTTGTAGCTTCTTGTTGCGCTACTTTCTTAAAAACACTCAATTCCCCATTTGTCTCGAGAACGGCATAATGGACCTCTTGAATAGAGAAAATAGATTGTTCTCTTAACATCATTAAAACATCATCCATATGTAGGCGAGAAGATTTTAATGATTTGACGGAAATCTCTCCATCTTTAATAATAATGGTCGGCTCATCGTCGATTAGCACGCGTAATTTGGTAGACTTTAAGGAAATGTAGCTCATAAATAATGTGAGAAGAGTCCACCATACTATTGAAACAAGACCATCAAGAAAAGGAGTTTCTTTTTGCGAAGCGATTTCTGCAGCGATGGATCCAATTGAAATACCTGTAATGTAGTGGAAAAATGTAAGCTGGCTAAGCTGTTTCTTGCCTAAAATACGTGCCAACACTAATAATGCTGCAAAGGAAATTGTAGTCCTAATAATCATTTCCCAAAAGTTCAATTCGAAAAATGTATCCATTTTCTATTCAAACTCCTCTATAAAATAACTTTTTGTTAGTATGACCTTCAAGCTTGTAACTATCCCTGAAACAAAAACTCAATCATATTGTCAGAATTTGCGATATAATAAATTTAATGACGTTATTTCGAGAGTAGAAAGAGTGTGATATATAAAATGACGACCGGAACTGTTTCGAGTAGATTAAGTAATCCAGTTTATCCCATTATGTTTGCAATTGGTCTTTGCCATTTATTTAATGATTCGCTTCAAGCTGTTATTCCTGCGATGTTCCCCGTATTAGCCAAGGAGATTGGTTTAACTTTTACGCAGTTAGGTTTAATTTCTTTTGTGTTGAATATTGTAGCGTCTGTATTACAGCCTGTTGTAGGCTTTATAAGCGATAAAAAACCGATGCCTTACGCACTTCCGCTGGGGATGACGAGTTCTTTTCTCGGCATGGCTGGACTTGCGTTCGCACCTGAATATTGGATGATTTTAGTTTCTGTCATTTTTTTAGGGCTAGGTTCAGCCGTTTTTCATCCAGAAGGTTCCCGAGTTTCTTTTATGGCAGCAGGAACCAAAAGAGGGCTATCTCAATCGATTTATCAAGTAGGTGGAAATTCTGGACAAGCGCTTGCACCTTTAATAAGTGCATTTATCCTTGTGCCACTTGGTCAAAAAGGAGCCGCTCTGTTTTTAGTCGTTGCAGCAGTTGGGATTTTTATCTTATCCAAAATTTCGGCTTGGTATAAAAAGCAACTAGAGGAAGAGAAAACAGCGAAAAAGAAAAGAGCGCTACTTTCATCGCTACCAACTCTTACTAAAAAACAAGTAGGAATTGCATTAACGCTTTTAATGATTATTATTTTTGCAAGATCATTTTATGTGACGAATATGACAAATTTCTACATATTCCACTTAATGGACAAATACGGATTTACAATCCAAAGGGGCAATTGTTTATATTTATTTTCCTTGCGCTTGGAGCAGTTGGAACGTTTTTTGGTGGACCGTGGGCGGATAGATTAGGTAGAAAAAATGTTATTTTGCTTTCGGTGCTTGTCCCGATTCCACTAGCGCTATTATTACCGTATGTTCCGATTTGGACGGTTGTTATTTTACTAGTGTTAATCGGTTTTTTCATCATGTTAAGTTTTTCGGTAACTGTTGTGTATGCACAAGAACTTGTACCGAGTAAGATTGGGACAATGGCAGGTTTAACAGTTGGACTTGCCTTTGGGATGGGAGCAGTAGGTGCGGTAGTTATCGGTATTTTAATGGACCACGTTGGTGTTTATACTACAATGATTATTGTTTCGACCTTGCCAATTATAGGACTCGTAGCCTTCGCATTGCCAAGGGATCGAAAAATTACATTGGAAGGTACATAAAAATAGTAGCAGACCAACGAACTGTAGCTTCGATTAAATGGTCGTTAGAGATGAATGGTACAAATGAAAAGCGAGATATTCAACTGAAAAGTAGTTGAATATCTCGCTAAGATTTCTTCTTTTTCTATAACTTTACACTACAGCCATCGGGTACTTGAGATGTATCTGTAACTAAATTATCTTGAATATGAACTTGATGCATTTTGTTATTATGCATAAACTTGAAAATGCCATTGTCAAAATCTGTTCCTATTTCTTTAAAGAAAATGCCTTCTTGGCACATATTTTTAGCACAAGTGAACGAAACTTTATAGGAGTCTCCGTCAGTAACTAAATAGGCACGGACTCCTTTTTCAAAAATGCCTTCTTCTTCATCTTTTATCGAACGTTCCACTGAAACTACGTGGAAGTCGACGAAAGGAATTTCTCTTAATAGAACGTTCATAAAAGAACCTTTTGTGATTTCTTCCCATCTACTCTGAGCAGTTTGTCCAATAATAATTTGTGTTATATTAAGCTGATGAGCGACTTCTTTAATAACTTTCGAAGAAGAACGTTTTTCATTATCACGAATGATAAATTCTTCTACTTCTAATTCTTCTGATAAATTCTTCCAGTCCTCAATATATTTAGATTTCTCAGCGTCGAACGCATCATATGGAAGTGGGTCTACAGTAAGAATATAAAGTGGGCAATCTAGCATACTTGCCATTTTATGTCCTCTTCTTATCAATCGTTCTCCATTTGGGCCGTAGTATACGCAGACTAGTATACTTTCATCCATCCGACCTTTTGTGTGTTTCACGGTTTCTACACCTCGTTTTTTTAATTGTTTTTCATCTATCTACATGCATGTGCTATTCAAAATCTTCTGCATTATTCACATCAAGTGCAGTGTCTAGTTCTTTCGTGTATAATTTAACATGATATATTCTTTAATATATCCATGTAATCCATCTTTTATATGAAAAGCATACTTAGTGCTTTTCGCTTAAACAGGCAATGTTAAACACCCCAAATTCTTCTGAAGTACTTATAAGGACCTCATATGGATTCCTATTATGATACTAGTTACTGGGATAGTCAAGTATCCCTTTCAAATGAAATAATTCTTTCAAAACTAAAAATTCATACAATATGTTTTGGAAATAGGAGGCTACAATTTGTTTTCAGTTACTTTCGCTATTATTATTCCATTTATAATAGCTGCTCTCGTGCCATTCATCTATAGGCGATTTAAATTATTGCATATCGGATGGTTTGTCATGTTAGTGCCTATAACATTGTTTGTAATGCTCGCTAGGCTGATTCCCTCGGTAGCGAGCGGTAAAACATATATCCATACATACAATTGGATACCCTCATTAAACATTAATTTCACTACTTATTTGGACGGTTTAAGTATGATATTAGGATTACTTATTACCGGTGTAGGAAGTTTAGTAATTCTCTATTCTATTTTTTATCTTTCTACGAAAGAATCACTTCAACATTTTTATTGCTATCTTCTATTATTCATGGGTGCCATGCTTGGTGTCGTATTTTCCGATAACTTAATGGTGTTATATGTGTTTTGGGAATTAACAAGCGTTTCTTCTTTCCTATTAATTGCATTCTGGAATCACCGTAAAGCATCAAGACTCGGTGCTCAAAAAGCAATGCTGATTACAGTAAGCGGTGGTATTGCCATGTTTGTTGGCTTCATCATGCTTCACACAATGTCCGGTTCTTTTAGTATACGTGAAATAATAGCAAACGTAGGGGACTTAACGGATCACGCATTATTCATCCCTGCAATGATTTTAGTATTACTTGGGGCATTCACGAAATCCGCTCAGTTTCCTTTTCATATCTGGTTGCCAGATGCAATGGAAGCGCCGACTCCCGTTAGTGCGTACTTACACTCCGCGACGATGGTGAAAGCCGGAATTTATATAGTTGCTCGCTTTACACCATTTTTTGGTGGAGATCAACTATGGTTTTGGGTTGTAAGTGGTGTAGGAATGATTACGTTATTCTGGGGTTCGTTTAATGCTGTTCGTCAAACCGATTTAAAGGCATTATTAGCGTATTCTACTATAAGTCAGCTTGGTCTGATTATGAGTTTACTTGGATTAGGTTCTATTGCTTTGCAGTACGGGTATTCAGAGGAATCTATTATTTATACACAGGCTACATTTGCAGCTTTGTTTCATCTCATTAATCACTCCACGTTTAAAGGGGCACTATTTATGGTCGTTGGGATTCTCGATCATGAGCTTGGAACACGGGACATCCGTCGCTTAGGTGGATTAATGACCTTTATGCCATTTACTTTTACTGTCGGGGTAATTGGAAGTTTGTCTATGGCTGGACTGCCGCTGTTTAATGGATTTTTAAGCAAGGAAATGTTTTTTGCGGCAACTGTTCAAATAATGAATGCAGATGTATTTTCTTTACAAACAATAGGAATCATTTTTCCTATTATTGCATGGATAGCAAGTGTATTTACATTCGTTTACTGCATGATTATCATTTTCAAAACGTTTCTTGGACCGGTTCAACCGGAGAAACTGGATAAACCACTTCATGAAGCACCTGTGGGGATGCTTATTTCTCCAATAATTTTAAGTGTGTTCGTTGTTGGCATTTTCTTTTTCCCAAATCTTTTGGGCGGCTATATACTGAAGCCATCGATGGAGAGTATTTATCCTACATTTGGAGATCCGGCAAATCTTACGCCTTCCATACATGCTTGGCATGGGATTAAGCCTGAATTGCTGATGACGATTGGTGTTGTTTTAGTAGGAGCATTATTATATCGATTCCTTAAAAAGTGGAAGCCGATTTATGGATTATTATCTTCTAGATATACCTTAAATGCATACTATAATAATTTCTTATCGTTTGCAGAAAGTAAATCTACCATTGTAACGAACAAATATATGACAGGACTATTAAGAGATTATTTAGTCTATATTTATATCTTCTTTATCTTAACAGTAGGTGGGTTTTTCTTTTATTCTGGAGCATTTTCACCTAGCTTTTCGATGGATGTAAGGATTAGGGCGTATGAGGTAATTTTGGTTGGTGTGATGGCAGTGGCTGCTGTAGCGATGTTATTTTCGAAGTCTCGTATGACTGCAACTTTGTTAAATGGAGTTTTAGGATATTCTATCGCCATTTTCTTTGTCATTTTCCGAGCACCAGATCTAGCATTAACTCAGTTGGTCGTGGAATCTATTACAACTGCATTATTCCTGTTAGCTTTCTCCCATCTACCTGATTGGAAAAAGGAGAGAGTCCCTTCCAAAACGAAATTAACAAACGCGGTTATTTCTGTGGGGACTGGTGCAGTTGTTGTATTGGTAGCTTTGGCAGTTTTAAATTATGATCGATTTGAAACGATTTCGGCATTTTTTGAGAATGCTTACGAATTGGCGGGCGGTGCAAATATCGTTAACGCTATACTAGGAGATTTCCGTGGGTTTGATACAATGCTTGAGGTAGTCGTTCTCTTTATAGCGGGCTTAGGGGTTTATACAATGATTAAGCTTAGAGCCAAAAAGGGGGATGAAAACATTGAAAATAAATGATGTTATCCTGCGTACAGTCACAAGAATTGTTGTATTTATCATCTTAACATTCGGTGTGTATTTGTTCCTTTCGGGTCACAATACTCCTGGTGGTGGATTTATCGGAGGATTAGTATTGGCATCTGCGATTGTCCTTTTATATCTTTCAAATGATATTGAAAAGGTTCAAAAAAGCCTTCCGCTTGATTTTAAGCTTGTTGCAGCTTCGGGTGTGCTGTTGGCGACTGGAACTGGTTTAGGCTCTCTATTGTTTGGGGTGCCATTCATGTCGCAAACATTTGCTTATTTTGACCTTCCTGTCTTTGGTAAAACAGAGCTTACGACAGTAACGATTTTTGAAGCTGGAGTGGCACTTGCTGTAGTTGGTGTAGTGGTAACAATAATTTTAAGTATAAGTGAGGATGAATAGACTATGGAAACGTTAATAATACTACTAATCGGAATATTAGTTGCCGTTGCTACGTATCTAATCCTCTCACGAAATATTATTCGGGTAATTTTAGGGACTGCGGTGCTTTCTCATGCGGTTCATTTGCTCATCTTAACGTTGGGTGGTTTGAAAACAGGAAACGTACCATTGTTGACAGAAGCAGATGCGCCTTATACCGATGCATTGCCACAAGCATTAATACTTACCGCAATCGTTATTAGTTTTGCGGTAACGGCATTCGTACTTGTATTAGCATACCGTGCTTACCAAGATAACGGAACGGATGATTTAGATGCACTGAGAGGGACAAATGATGAATAATATTATTGTACTGCCTTTAATAATTCCGATCATGGTTGGGGTTATACTCGTATTTCTTCGACCATATATCAAAACACAGCGTGTGATTAGCTTGGTTACAATGCTTGGTATGGTCGGTATTAGTCTATATATTTTAAACAAAATTCAAACAGAGGGGATCCTCCGATTAGATTTTGGCGGCTGGGAACCTCCGTTTGGTATTCTGTTTGTGGCAGACTCGTTTGCCATGTTATTTGTATTAACGGCTAATATTGTAACAGCAATTTGTCTTATGTATGCTTTTTCTTCCATTGGAGAAAATCACGAGAAAATGTTCTTTTATCCATTTGTTTTATTTTTGATTGCTGGAGTGAATGGCTCTTTTCTAACAGGTGATTTATTTAACTTATTCGTGTGTTTTGAAGTGATGCTTCTTGCTTCTTATGTATTAGTAACATTAGGAGGAAAGAAAGCCCAGCTTAGAGAATCGATTAAGTATGTTGTGATCAATATTCTTTCTTCCTGGTTTTTCTTAGTGGCACTAGCCTATTTATACGGCACGCTAGGTACTTTAAATATGGCCCATTTGTCAGAAAGAGTAGCGGAAGCGGGACAAGGTCCGTTGCTAACAACCATTAGTATTCTATTTTTAATCGTTTTTAGTTTAAAAGCAGGTTTGTTATTGTTCTTTTGGCTGCCTGGTTCTTATAGCGTACCTCCGACGGCGATTGCTGCATTGTTCGGTGCATTATTAACAAAGGTTGGGATTTATGCTTTATTTCGCACATTCACACTCATCTTCTATCATGAACCTTCGATTACACATACATTAATCGGAATTATGGCGGGAGTGACGTTAGTAGTCGGATCTATAGGGGCGATTGCTTACAAAGACGTTCGTTTAATCTCGTCTTATAATGTTGTGATTGCAGTTGGATTTATATTAGTCGGGTTAGCACTTGCTACACAAACGTCGTTTGAAGGTTCTATCTATTATGTAATGCACGACATGATAGCAAAAGCCATGTTATTTTTAATAGCTGGTACGATGATCGCTCTGACTGGAAAGACGAAAATTGATGAAATGAGTGGGCTAATACGCAACTATCCTTTATTTGGGTGGATGGTGTTCATTGTAACTTGTTCCCTTGCAGGTATTCCACCCCTCAGTGGATTTGTTGGCAAACTGTTAGTTGGAGAAGCTGCTATAGAAGCGGGCTCATACATTTTACTAGCACTTGCATTTATCTCAAGCATTGTGGTGTTATATTCACTTCTTCGCATTTTTCTTAACTCTATCTTTGGTGAAACAATTATAAGTCCAGAAGATGAGGTGCCATTGAAAAAAGGAATGATTATCCCTATCGTCTTGCTTGCCATTGGTACGGTTTTTCTTGGACTTGGAGCAGAGTTTATATCGGGATATGTAAGTGATGCAGCACATACGCTATCCAACCCTTCTGTTTATATTGAAGCAGTATTAGGAGGAAATAAGTGATAGGAGAGGTGATGAAAAGTGCCAGCACAGTTTTTACTTAATTTATTTATAGCGTTTCTTTGGATGCTGTTACAAGATGAAGATGAACTTAAAATCACGACCTTTTTCGGAGGATTCATCGTTGGAATTGTGATTATCTTCTTAATGCATCGTTTCTTCGGTACACAATTTTACTTAAGAAGGCTATATTCAATTATTAAGCTTATCTTTATATTCATTTCGGAGTTAGCAGCTTCAAGTGTGTTGATAAGTAGGCAAATATTAAGTCCGAGGTTAAAAATAAAACCGGGTATTTTCACATATAAAACAGAACTGCAAGGAGATTGGGAAATCACCACGCTTGCGATGTTGCTTACTTTAACTCCAGGTTCTGTGGTGATGGAAGTGAATCCGGCGGGAGATATGTTTTATATTCACGCAATGGATATCGAGCAGTCAAAAGCAGATGTTCTACGATCTATTACCAAGTTCGAAAAAGCAATTATGGAGGTGACGCGCTAATGGTAGAAAAGATACTCTATACAGCCCTTGCCTTATTTGCTATTACGATTGTAATTGCTTTAATCCGAATTATTAAAGGGCCTTCGATACCAGACCGTGCAGTGGCCTTAGATATGATTGGTGTAAATTTAATCTCTATGATTGCTGTTATTTCCATTGTGTTAAAAACAAAAGCTTTTTTAGAAGCCATTCTAATTTTAGGAATACTTGCTTTCATCAGTACAATCGCCATTTCGAAGTATGTGGAAAGGGGGGTTATCGTTGAACGCACATCAGACGATTGAGTTAGGAGCAGCTTTGCTCATCTTGCTGGGTAGTATTATGAGTGTAATCAGTGCTTTAGGAATTATACGTTTGCCGGACGTGTATACGCGATCACATGCGGCAACGAAAAGTTCCACATTAGCGGTTTTATTATCCCTTACAGGTGCATTTATCTATTTTTGGGTGCACGAAGGTTTTATAAGTGTAAGATTGTTGCTGGGGATTGTATTTGTATTTTTAACAGCTCCAGTAGCTGGTCATTTAATAACCCGAGCTGCCTATCGAGCAAGGGTAAAACTCACAGATGCCTCTTCAGATGATGAGCTAAAGGACGTTCTTTTTCCAGAGGATAAATAGTTTTAAAATAGCAGCTGCCTTTTTAAGAGCTTATCTTAAAGAGGCAGTTTTTTTAAATATTAGGAAAGAATAAAGTATTAGTTGTGTCACTTAATAGGGAAACTACGACGTAAGAAATTTTATTGGGTGATTAGGTGACTACTGGGATTTTCGCTACAGGGTGGACGCTTTCCGCGGGCACGGCTTCAATCTCCTCGTCGCTCACGCTCCTGCGGGGCTTTCAGCTCGTACTATTCCCGCTGGAGTCGCCGCCCTTTCGCTACAATCCATGATGAATAACGCTATCTAATAGACGTCACTGTTTAACAAATGAAACTTCTTCAAAAGTTTTACAACTATTAAATTCCAATAAATGGTGCAACGCCATACGGGGAACGTGACAAAGCCGAGCAAGCGGAAGCTTTTGAAAGTAATCCTAATTAATGCTCTATTATTATTGCCATCTCAATTCTAGTTAACTTTTTTTAGGGAAATTGGTTGCTTTCGACAACTGTTTGGTCGCACTTAGCCACTTATTGGATTTGCATGGTCAAAAACTGTGGATGATTTTCTTTAGTAAGTCGATCATAAATAACCAGTGAATCAGAATCCATTTATAACTCTGATTACTGCCGAGCTAAATTAGCAAGAAGCCTCCATTGATTGAAGCGGAAGGAGGCGACTCCTGCGGGAATCAAGCGGGGCAGGTGAGACCCCGCAGTGGAGCGACAGCGACCGAGGAGGCTCACCGCCCGCCCCGCGGAAAGCGTCCTCCTAAAGCGAAAATCCTAGCGGCTACCTAATAAAATTTCTTACTGCGCATACTATTTTCTCGACGGAGTCTTAGAAAATCAAGATCTACATAAATTCTATTTATGCTTAATAATTGAAGAATATTATTCCAATAAAATAAATGTTCAATTAATTTCGATTAATATATTGCATTCGAATTAAATTCATAGTATTATCAAGTCTGATATATTGCATACAACGGTGATAAAGAACAATCATTTGTATAGCATTCATCTAAGAGAAATTTGGCACACGTTAAGAAATGATTATTTCTTATATCACAGGAGGAAGAAAGATGGACAAAAAAATATCATTTTCCAATTACCTTGTTATTGGGGTAATGTTATTTGCACTGTTTTTTGGAGCAGGCAATTTAATATTTCCAGCAAGTTTAGGACAAAACGCTGGTACAAATCTATGGCCGGCAGTGCTAGGATTTTTAGCAACTGGTATAGGATTACCTTTCCTAGGTACACTTGCAATGGGCTTTTCAGGAAGTAAAAATTTACAAGACTTATCAAACAGAGTACATCCTATATTTGCAGTAATATTTACTTCATTGTTGTACTTAACAATAGGGCCGTTCTTTGCACTTCCAAGAACAGGGGCAGTATCGTACGAAATAGGGATTCAACCTTTTATAGGTGCAGAATATGCACAGATTGGACTACTTATCTTCACGGTATTTTTCTTTGGGGTAACCATGTTATTCTCATTAAATCCCTCTAAAATTGTGGACAATGTAGGGAAGTATTTAGCACCGGGAATAATCGTTGGACTATTTATTTTATTATTCTTTGTTGTTATAAAGCCTATGGGTGGATTTGAGGAACCTCACGGAAGTTACGTGGACAAAGCATTTATGACTGGGTTTACAGAAGGCTACAACACAATGGATGCACTGGCATCTTTAGTATTTGGTATCATTGTAATTACTGCAATTCGATCAATGGGTGTTAATTCAACCAAAGGGATTATCGGAGCAACAGCAAAAGCTGGTGGAGTTGCAATTTTCTTTTTAGGTTTAATTTATGCTGGTATCGCTTATTTAGGGGCGACTAGTACTGGAATTTTTGGCTTGTTTGACAATGGAGGACCAGTGTTAAGCAGTGCTTCAGAGCATTATTTCGGTTCTTTTGGGGCAGTTCTATTATCTGTAGTAATCTTCTTAGCGTGTTTGACGACGAGTATTGGGTTGTTAACTGCATGTGGGGAGTATTTTCATACGCTAATGCCGAAAATTAGTTATAAGGCTTTTGTCATTTTCTTCAGCGTATTTACTTGTATTATTGCTAACTTTGGTTTATCGAATATTATAACGTATTCTATTCCAGTATTGATGTTGTTATATCCATTAGCGATTGTACTCATTTTGTTAACGTTCTTATCTCCAATTTTTAATCATGCGAGAATTGTATATGTGAGTGTTATGTTCGTTACGTTTTTAATAAGTGTTATTGATGGATTTAAAGCATTATGTGATTCATTAGAAATCGAACATTATAGCTGGTTAAAGCCAATTGTATCGTTTTATGAGAATAGCTTACCATTCTACAATGTTGGTCTGGGTTGGCTTATACCATTTGTGATCGTTACAATTATTACGGGTGTTATTGCTAGGTTTCAAAAAGTAGCAACAGTATAAATTATACTGGGAGTTTTCACCTTTCACTTCCATCCAATGGGCGAGTAAAAGGAACAATAGTGCTTATAAGTAAAAAGGTTCACTCTAGTTATAGGGTGAATCTTTTTTTATGAATACAGGGAATCATAAACATGTAATGGATAGCTTGGTCATAAAGAGAGAGGGTGTCATAAAGAGAGAGGGTTTTGAAATATTTCTAAAAAAAGAAGTGCAAGGGACAAAAACAATAAAAAGAGAGGCTGGTTGTGATGTTGATCACGACAGCCTCTTGTAAAATTAAACGGTTATAATTTAAGCTTAAATGTGGTTTAAAGCACTTCAACTTACAAAATAAATGAGGTTTTATAATTAGAAAACGCTATACGTTTTTAAAATTCTTCGATTGTATATATCCAATTTGAACGCATCGTTTCTGCTAGCTTTGTTGCATCTTTTTCTCGTAGAAGCTTAATAATCTCTTCATGTTGTTCAATGGAATATTCTCTTAAAATGATCTTTTCATAATAGAATAATCTTCGCACATGGGCTTGAAGCATTTCTACCATAGAAAGTATGTATGGATTATTTGCACTATCTACAATAATCTTGTGAAATTCTTCATCTACTTTTAATGCAGTAGTGAATTCTTTCGTGTGTAGTGCTTCTGCAAATTGCTTGTTTTTTTCCTCTAGTAGTTGAAGAGTAGCTTCGTCTATATTAGAAATGGCGAGCTCCGCTGCAAGCGCTTGCAATACAGCGAGCGGAGGTAGAAGATTATTTATATCCTCCGTTTCTACAGCAGTGACTTGGGTAGCTCTTCCCGGTTGCATGGATACGAAACCTTGTGACTCTAATAGTTGCAATGATTCTCGAATTGGGGTTCTACTTACACCCAATGCTTTTGCAAGTTCGATATCATTCAATTTTTCTTGCGGTTGTAGTGTCCCATCAATAATCCATTGTTGTAACTGATTGAACGCATGGATTTTAGCAGTGGTGCGTACAGGTTTTGAATGATTTACAGGGATTGGCATTCTACATCCTCCTCTCAATTATCTTAATAGTTCAATAATAGTATACACTATATTATACGATATATCGTATTTTTGAAGGAATTAATTTTATTCCATCAGTATTTTTAATGTTATTGTTTTTACATCGATAACAGATTCCTCTGCTATTATATCTTGAAGCATCACTTCTTTAAAATAGGCGATACTTTTAGGGAGCGGAATTTTGAAAATTTTTCGAAGCGCAGTTTCATACATCTTTAGAAACTCGATATCTGTATTTCCACGTTGCAATTCTGCAAAAGCTTCGTAGACTTGGTCCAGTTTATCAGCAAGCTCTAATAGTCTACCTTCTATTGTTTCATCTTTACCTTCTTTCATCCTGTCGAAAAACACGGCTTGGAATTCTTTAGGTATTTCTTTTTTTATAAAGTTTTCCATCATTTTTTCTTCTACATGTGAAAGCATTTGTTTCAATTCGGGGGAAGCATGCTTTACGGGAGTTTTGATATCACCGATGAAAATTTCTGCAAAGTCATGGTTAATCGTTTTTTCGTAAAGTGATTTCCAGTTAATCGTAGCTCCATTATTTTCTTCTATTGTAGCAAAGAACATAGCATATTGGGAAACCTTCCAAGAATGTGCCGCAACATTATGCTCTTCAAACTTAAAACGTCCAGGAGCTCGAATAATTCTTTCTAAATCGTTCATACTCATAAAAAACTTATGGATTCCCATTAAAACCACTCCTTTATTTTTTATTTTACCTTATTTGAGAATTTAATGAAGTAAATGTACTATTTAAATAAAAAGAAAGTAGGTAATAAATTGAGCCAGATACATCCTTTATTAAAAAAATTGCAATGGAAAGAAAATGAAAAAGCAGTTTTAATCGTAAATGCTCCAAAGGAATATGAAGAAGTAGTCAAGGCGTTTGAAGGAAGGGTAGATAGAGAACCAAAAGAAGAAAAGTACCCATTCGCTCAAATATTTGGAACGACCATTGAAGAAGTATCTACGCATGCCAAATCTGTAGTCCCTTCTTTAGAAGAGGATGCTCTTTTTTGGCTATGTTATCCGAAAAAGTCTTCAAAAGTTTATAAAGGATCAAATTGCAACAGGGATACCGTCGCCAAAGTTTTGGCGGAAGAAGGTTTCGAACCAGTACGAAACATCGCAATAGATGACGATTGGTCAGCGCTTCGTTTTCGTAAGGTAGAGCATATTAAAAAAATGGTAAGAAAGTTCGCACATACCGAAGCGGGAAAAGAGCGAACAAATGATTAATGATGTCATAAAACAATTGAAATATATTTCTAAAACAATAGAACAATTATTTCAATATGTTGATGTGGAAATACAACATAGACAACCAATAGCAAATAAGATGAGCGTATGGGAGATTTGTGTGCACCTTGCTCAAATTCCGAAAGCCGACCTACTAATCTTGGAAGGTTATTCAGAAGAGCAGATGACCAACTATTATTACATGAACACTCCGGTTAGTATAGATAATGCCAAAAATCAATTTCTAGCTGGGATTCAAGAACTTATTTATTTATGTGAAAAGCTAACGAAGGAACAATTGGAAAAAAATTTTATGACATATTGGAAAAGTGAGTATAGTACAGCAGAATGGTTAATGCAAATAGTAACACACCTAGTACACCATCGTTCTCAATTGTATCAGTACTTACTAATGTTAAATCGAGATGTGGAGATTGTTTTATTTCGATGAAATATGGGTAATCCTAATATAACCCCAAGGAGGAATTCATATGTCGAAATACGATAAATTAAAACATACATTATTAAACCGTTTAGAGGAGCTAGAACAAAGTAAAGAGAATGACGAAGAATTTGAAACGACAGAGCTATCCAATTACGATAATCATCCAGCGGATAATGCAACAGATTTAACGGATCAACACACACGACTAGCATTGCGGAAGCATTCTGAAGAGGAAATAGCTGATATAAAAGAAGCATTAACTGCAATAGATGAAGGTATTTATGGAGTATGTACAGAGTGTGGGAAAGAAATTCCGATGGAAAGACTGGAAGCTGTGCCTTCTACAACGACATGTGTGGAGCATGCTCAGCAAGGAGTAAACGAGGAAATACGTTCTCTAGAAGAATCTGTTTTAAATTCTACAACTGACCAACCAGTTGAAGATGAAGATCCTAGACTTAGGGATTATTCAAATAGCTTTGAAATTTTAGAGGAAGTCGGTTCATCAGATACTCCTTCTGATAAGCAGTAAATGTAATGCCTCAGTATGATATGTACTGAGGTTTTTTCTGTTATAACTGATATACTGTAAAAAAGGAGTGATTACGTATGACTGCTATTGTTTTGTTTGACGGAGAATGTAATTTCTGCGATGCAAGCGTTCAATTTATTATTAAAAGAGATCCTCAAGGGTATTTTCGCTTTGCTGCTTTACAAAGCGATATGGGTGAGAAACTAAAGAAAAAGCATTTAATACCTGAAATGTTGGATAGTGTGATAGTAATTGATAATAATACAGTATATGAGTCCTCCGATGCGGCACTTGCGATTTGTAAAAACTTAAGTGGGATGTGGAAGGGATTTTATGTGTTCAAGGTCATTCCTAAGTCGTTTAGAGATCAGGTGTATAAAATGATCGCCAACAATAGATACAAATGGTTCGGGAAAAAGGATAGTTGTACCATTCCATCTCCAGATATACGAAACCGATTTCTGTAAGATGGGCTCGATTTATGATAGGCTAAGATTGAGAATCATTTTCATTCTTGAAAAAGTAGTAAGGTGGGTGTAAGTATGGACGAGGAATTATACGATGTAATTATTATTGGCGGAGGTCCAACAGGACTATTTGCTTCTTTTTATGCTGGATTACGTGATTTGAAAGTGAAGATAATTGATAGCTTGCCACAATTAGGCGGTCAGCTAATGGAGCTATATCCGGATAAATATATATACGATGTAGGTGGACTTCCCAAAATTTTAGCGAAAGACTTAGTAGCAAATTTGGAGGAACAGGCTGCTTACAGTAATCCGACTATTTGCTTGGAAGAGACGGCAATGTCGCTTGAAAAATTTCCAGATTATTTTGCTTTAACGACCGATAAAGAAATACATTATTCAAAAACAATATTGCTTACTTCTGGTATTGGTTCTTTTCAACCTCGGAAGTTAAATGTTCCGGGAGCAGTAGAGTATGAAGGGAAGAACCTTCATTACAAAGTGAAAGATATAAATCATTTTAAAGACGCTGATGTGCTCGTATTAGGTGGGGGAGACTCTGCCCTCGATTGGTCCTTGATGTTGGATGATGTTGCTTCGAACGTTACCATTTGTCATCGCAAAGAACAATTTACAGCACATGAAATGACTGTACAGCAATTATTAAATTCAAAGGTTCAAGTTAAAACGCCTTATACCATTAAAGAATTAGTGGGTGATGGGCAAGCGGTTCAAGAAGTAGTAATTGCTGCAAAAGATAAATCTGAACAGCGAATACCAGTTGACCATGTCATTGTAAATTACGGAAACGTTGCATCGCTAGGACCATTAAAGGACTGGGGGCTGGATATGCAAAAGAATTCAGTTGTTGTAAATGAAAAAATGGAAACGAATATAGAAGGGATATATGCTGCAGGGGATGTGTGTACACATGAAGGAAAAGTGAAGCTAATAGCAGTTGGTTTTGGAGAGGTGCCAATTGCTATTAGCCATATTAAAACTTTCATCGATCCGAAATCACGTGTTCAACCACTTCACAGTACGAGTATTTTTGAGGCTGCAAAATAAAAACTTAAGCTAAACGGATAAGGAAGATTCCGAAAGTGAAAGCAAACAAAAACACAAAGAGAAAATGAAACACCTTCTCTTTGTGTTTTTTATTTGGTACTTATCTAAAAAAAGCTTTGTCGATATTGTATTTAGATTTTAGTGTATTAATCGCATACGTTTCGTAAATTTCACGATCCATCGCTTCTTCTACTATACATACACTGATTTTATACACTTCATCACGATGTTTAATCATGGGCGATACATTGTCTTCAAAATGCTTTTTAATACGTTGTCTAATTTTACGTGCTTTCCCGACAAATAATAGCTCATCATTTTTGTTAAAAAACATAAAGATGCCACCTTTATCACGAGGGATTTGGTGGAAGTCGATAAATCCATAAATCGATGGAATTTCAATATCTCCTTCTTTTACTAATTGTTCACGCTGGGTAATAGTAACAGTTGGTTTTGGTAATTCGATTTTAATCAATTTGCTCACGTCCTCTTATTGTCTGTCCTTTAGTCTACCATAACAAAGCAGTAATATCTATTCGCAAGAAAGAAGGAATCTTTCTTTTGTATATCGAAATAGAACTTATAGAAAAATTTGGAGGGATTCACTTGATTAGAACATTAGAAGATTTTTTGATGAACTGGAAACATGAGTCTGAATCAACGCTGAAAATATTAAATACATTGACTGATGAGTCGTTAAATCAAAAAGTATATGACGAAGGAAGAACGCTCGGGACGCTTGCTTGGCATATCGTTGTAACAATAGATGAGATGATTGGAAAAACTGGATTGCAATTTAAAGCTACTCCACATGACGCACCGAAACCAAAAAAAGCTAAAGAAATGGCAGTGGCATACAAAGAATCTAGTGATGAAATGGTTGATGCGATAAAAGCACAATGGTCAGATGAAACGCTTCTCGAAGAAAAAGATATGTACGGCGAAACATGGACAGTTTCAACTATCCTTCAAGTATTAATATCTCATCAAATACATCATAGAGGACAAATCACAGTGCTAATGAGACAAGCTGGACTAGTTGTTCCTGGAATGTACGGCCCATCAAAAGAAGAGTGGTTGGCTTTTGCTGAAGAAGCACCTGAATAATTATCCGTTGACTGTTTTGAATTATGCATGTATTTTTAATACTATGAAATCGTAAATGTGGAGGAAAAGTAAATGAGTAAAATAAGAATTGGTATTATCGGCTACGGAAACCTAGGTCGAGGAGTCCAGTTAGCAGTAAAACAAAATCCTGATATGGAGTTAGTAGGAGTTTTTACTAGACGTGATCCTTCAACTGTTCAAGTAAATGATGCTTCTGTTGGTGTGTATTTAGTAGAGCAAGCAATAGATTTTCAAGATAAAATCGATGTCATGATTCTATGCGGTGGTTCTGCCAAAGATTTACCTGAACAAACGCCCCAAATAGCACAAAACTTCCATACTGTAGATAGCTTTGATACACATGCATTAATACCGGAGTTTTTTGACAAAGTAGATAAAGCTGCAAAAGCTTCTAATAAAATAAGTGTCATTTCGGTTGGATGGGATCCAGGTTTATTCTCTTTAAATCGATTGCTTGGAGAAGTGGTGCTTCCACAAGGTAATACATATACATTTTGGGGGGACGGTTTAAGTCAAGGACATTCCGATGCGGTACGTCGAATTGAAGGCGTAAAAAATGCAGTTCAATACACATTGCCAGTAAAAGAAGCGGTAGATCGTGTTCGGAATGGAGAACATCCGTCACTTTCAACACGTGAAAAGCATACTAGAGAATGTTTCGTCGTCTTAGAAGACGGGGCTAATCAGGAAGTAGTGGAGCACCAAATTGTTACTATGCCAAACTATTTTGCTGATTATGACACGACGGTCCATTTTATCTCGGAAGAAGAACTACAACAAAATCACAGTGGAATGCCTCATGGTGGATTTGTTATTCGAAGTGGTGAAAGTGGCAGTAAAGAAAAACAATTGATGGAGTTTTCTTTGAAACTAGAAAGCAATCCTAATTTTACTTCTAGTGTGTTAGTGGCATATGCAAGAGCAGCATATCGTTTAGGGCAAACTGGTCAAAGTGGTGCGAAAACAGCATTCGATATTCCATTTGGTCTACTTTCACCAAAGTCTGCTGAACAGCTTCGTGCAGAATTACTATAAAATTCAACCGGTAACTCTTTATAAGGGTACCGGTTTTTTTAGGAGATTAGAGATGAAAATATACGACTTACATTGTGATGTGCTTTATAAGCTCGCTAAAGCGAAGTCCCCGATTTCTTTTACCGATTCCCCTTTGCTACAAGCAAATAAAGAACGTTTAGAGGCTGGTAAAGTTGCTCTACAACTATTTGCTGTGTTTGTATCCGAAGGATTTCCGAAAGAACAGCAATTTATGGAGGCAGTCCGACAAATTGAATTTTTCCATACTGAAATTGTTGGGAAGCATGATGATATAGTACCCATTTATAAGTGGGAACAGCTCGAAACGCTACAAGAAGGGCAAATCGGTGCAGTATTATCATTGGAAGGCTTGGACATGATAGATAAAGACATTGAAAAGCTAAAGTTGCTGCTATCTCATGGGGTTAAATTAGTTGGTCTTACTTGGAATGGGGCAAATGCTGTAGCTGACGGTGCAGCAGAGGAGTCTGGAACAGGATTGACTCCATTTGGTGAAGAAGTAGTCACGTTATTAAACGAGCAAAATATTATTATCGACGTATCCCATTTAAGTGAAAAATCATTTTGGGACGTACTTCCAAAAGCAAAATGGCTTATGGCTAGCCACTCGAATGCAAGAACGATATGCGACTCGAATAGAAATTTAACGGATCAGCAATTAAAAGGATTAATTGAAAGAGATTCCCCGATTCATATTGTCTACTATCCACAGTTTATTAACAATTCTGAAAAATGTGTGGATATGTCGGATTTAGTAAGACATGTCGATCATATTACTTCTCTTGGAGGGGAACATTTGATAGGATTAGGCTCAGACTTTGATGGAATAAGTGAATTTGTGACCGGGTTGGAAGATGCATCGAAGACACAGAGCCTAGTAATGCATCTATTGAAGGACTATACAACAGAACAGGTTCAAGGTTTTACATCGCGAAATTTTGGTCGATTTGCGGCAAAGATTAGCAAGGAGGAATAAGACAATTGGGTAGTTTACCAAATTGGTTTTTTGCAGTTGCTATTGCAGTAGTTATTTGTTTTGTAATCGTTGCCGAATGGTGGACGCGGAGAAGTTAACGAGTATGCTATACTAGACAAATGAAATAGATAAAGAAAGAGGAATCACATGCTAACATTTGAAGAAAAAGAAGCGATTATCCAAGAATTTAAGGAGCTCACTAGAAAAGAAGTTTCTTTAAAACGAGTAAATTACCATTATGAAGAAAGTTTATATGAAAAAACAACAGTCGTTTATCACCTTCATCCGAATGGAAATGGATTTGTCTATGTGGGAGATCTTGTCCAATATGAAGAAGCCAATGATAAAGGAATGTTGAACATCCGTGAGGCCACTGCCGATGAATTAAGACAAACGATTAAAGACTCTATCGCTTATTTAGCGACGGAGGAAGAAGAGGTTGCCTTGGAGGAAGTAGAAGAAGAGTGGAAAAACAAAGAAAACTCGAAATTAACCTTATTACAAGAAGATGAAATGTGGAATATTTATCATGGCTATAATTTAGAAGAAAGCTTTGGTTCCTATTCAGAGGCAAAAGCATACTTATTAGAAGAAGGCTTTCGAAAAGTTGCTTCTAAGTAAGGAGGATTTTGTGTGAAAGGAAGATCTACGGTTGCTCTTATGTTAGTCCTCACGCTTATAGCTATTGGAGCTATCGCTTATTTTATCATGCAGTTTTATGATAAAAATCCAACTCAATCACAGCCATCTAGTTATATGACTGGTGTTATTGTAGACATGAATAACACAAGTATACTTGTCGTGGGTGACCTTTCGGTTGAGGAAGTAAAAAGTCTTACCGTACAAGAAGCAATAGATAATGGAAAAGATGCCACATGGTTTACAATAACGATGGGCCAAAGAGATACGCTAGAAGAATATGATGAAGTGAAAGTTGGTTATGATGCTTTAGCGGAGTCTTATCCAATGCAAGGAACAGCCAAAACGCTTGAAAAGTTGGATGAATAGTAAGAGAGAGTTGCTCGTTTAGTTAAACGAGTGACTCTTTTTATCGTCTTGTGACTAAAATCAGGTTCTTGTATAGTACTCGGTGGCATGGTATTCTTTTGCAAGTATGCAATTATTTTAGAATGAAAGTAGGGAACAAATGACGAAAGATCAGCGAAAGAAATTATTTGTTTTAATGATAAATATGTTTATTGCGATAGGGAGTTTTGGAATAATTATTCCTATTTTACCAGCCTATTTAAAGTCGATCGGGCAAGGGGGAACAGCGGCAGGATTGATGATTGCGATATTTGCCGGAGCGCAGCTAGTCATGTCTCCGATTGCTGGAAAGTGGGCAGATAAATATGGAAGAAGAATTATGATCATAGCGGGGTTAAGTGGCTTAGCGTTATCTATGTTCGTCTTCTATTTTTCAGATACTGTAAGTATTTTATATGTTTCGCGTGTGATAGGTGGAATTGGCGCTGCGTTATTAGTACCCGCAATTTTTGCTTATGTCGCGGATATTACAACAATGGAGCAACGAGCAAAAGGGAATAGTTTTATATCGGCAGCGATGTCCCTTGGAATCGTTGTTGGTCCCGGTATTGGTGGTTTCCTAGCAGATTTTGGCCTGAAGATGCCGTTACTAGTTTCTGCGGTTGTAGGTGTTTTTGCAGTTATTTTTTCATTGTTTGTCCTAAAAGAAAGCAAACCAGAAACTAGCATCTCTCCTGAAAATAAACCAGAGCCTATGGTAAAAGAGATTGTTCAATCGTTTAAGAAACCATATTTTATCCCACTTGTTATCACGCTAGTAATGAGTTTTGGATTAATGGCGTATGAATCGGTTCTTGGGCTTTTCGTAGACAATGAATTTGGTGCTTCGCCCCAAGATATTGCCTGGATGGTAACAGCTACAGGAATTGTCAGTGTCATTGTCCAATTGATAGCTGTTGACTGGGTTGTGCGCCGTTTTGGTGAAGAAAATGTGTTGAAAATATTTTTAGGTGTGGCTGCTTTTGGCTTTCTCCTTTCAATTGTCGTTTCAAGCTATGCATTTTTCTTTGTCATTACAATGATTATCTTCCTTTCTTCCTCTATTTTGCGTCCGGTGCTCACGACATTAATCTCGAAATTAGCAGGTCAGGAACAAGGCTTTGCGATGGGGATGAACAATGCATATATGAGTATAGGTAATGTGCTAGGACCACTTTTAGCAGGTTTATTGTATGATGTACACATAATATATCCATTTGTTTTGGGATTGATCGTATTACTTATCACAATGATTGGCTCGATTTTGTGGAAAGGTACGAAGAAAATAGCATAAGAAGAGCTGTTCCATAAGTTGTATTATGGAACAGCTTTTTTGCATTAAGAATTTTAAAAGCTAGACGTATGGAAGATGACTTTTTTGATGTGTTATAAGGTATGCCATTTTATGTAGAACCCTATATAAGGAAACTGCGACGTAAGAGATACGGCAAAGGCAATTGATTTCCGCTCCAGGCGGACGCTTACCGCGGGGCGGGCGGTGAGCCTCCTCGTCGCACGCTCCTGCGGGGTCTCACCTGTCCCGCTGACCCCGCAGGTGTCGCCGCCTTGCGCTACAATCAATGGGAATATCTTGCTCATTTAGTATCCGCATTTAGCAGGATAAAGCCAAGCCGGCGGAAAGCGTCCACCCTGTAGCGGAAATCCAAGCGTCCACTTCATTCAACTCACTACCGCGCAGTTTCCCTAATGTCACAAAATTGTATCTTTTTTGGGGAGGGTTTTATTCAGAGGAAAGATATAATAAAAGAAAAGGAGGAGTTCACATGGTTTATCGTAAAACCCGAAAGGCTAATTTAGCACTGGCATTTCTTCTTCTAGTACTGACAACAAATTTTCTTCTTTATCAATCAGAGGTACCAAATTTTTTATCACTTCCGTTAACTAGTGGTGTCGCGATTGGATCACTTATTGATTTAGCGATTGTTGCACCTATTTTAGTTTATGTCGCATTTAAAATATCTATTAAACAAACAATTTTATTAATGTTGTTTGGTTTAGTTATAGCAAGATTTCTAATACCTGCTGAGCTATATGCGCCGTATAAAGGAATATTATATACTGGTCTTGCATTAGAGGCGTTGCTAGTGTTTGCTGAACTAGCGCTTGTTTTTATCGTAATCCGTAAAGGCTCTGCAATTCGAAGTGAGATGAAAGTGATGAACGAGGGGGCAATTTATAGTTTACTTCCAACTGTTGAAAAAGTGGCAACCAAAAACGTGTTTATTCGCCTATTGATGACTGAATTTTTAATGTTTTATTATGCTTTGTTTACATGGAAAAAGAAAGCACCTAGTCACGAAGGCGTAGTAACCATGCACAAAAAAACGAGCGCAATTGCGATGAATATTATGCTCATCCATGCAATCCTAATTGAAACAATTGGACTGCATTGGTGGCTACATGAAAAGTCACTCGTACTGTCGATTATTTTACTTGTCTTAAATGTATACTCTGTCTTTTTTATAATAGCCGACATCCAGATTACAAGACTTCACCCAATGGAAATAAAGAATGGAAAACTATATATTACACAAGGGATGGCCTCGCGAATTGTCGTTACTCTATCAAATATTAAAGAAGTAGAGTGGGATGTTGCTTTAACGAATAAGCATACATTGCAATTTATCTATAAGGATTTTGAAAAAACAGACCCGCAAGCTATCATTCGCTTACATGAACCGATAGAAGCAGTAATGTTTATGGGAGTAAAAAAGAAAGTAACTGAATTTGCAATTCGAGTGGATGAGCCAGAAAAGTTAAAGCAACTGTTACTATAAGTAGTTTCAATGTAAACTCTTTTATTTGACCTATCATATGAATGAAGTTATAATTATCTTGAATTCAAGATAAACAGAGAGGAGTATGAACATGAAACATGTTTTTTATAAAGGTGACGACCAGTCAAAGCCAACATTATTATTACTGCACGGTACAGGAGGAAATGAGCATGATTTAGTTGGGCTGGGAAAAGAGATCGACGGAACAGCTAATATACTAAGTGTTCGCGGAAATATTTTAGAAAATGGAATGCCACGATTTTTTAAACGTTTAGCTGAAGGTGTTTTCGATCTGGAGGATTTAAAGTTCCGTTCAGAGGAATTAAAAAACTTCATCGATGAAGCTGCAGAAGATTATAAATTCGATCGTAATAATGTGGTCGCGATCGGCTATTCAAACGGTGCTAATATTGCGGCCAACCTATTATTCGAATACAACAACGTATTAAAAGGTGCTATTTTGCATCATCCAATGGTTCCAAGACGTGGTGTAGAACTTCCACCACTTACAGGTGCACCTGTATTTATCGGTGCAGGGAAAAATGATCAAATGTGCCCTGCGACAGAATCAGAGGAATTACGTGATTTACTACAAGATGCCGGAGCAGAAGTGGAGTTGTATTGGCATTCCTATGGTCATCAATTAACGCAAGACGAAGTACAAGCTGCAAAAAATTGGTACAATAATAATTTTTAATAAGAAGCTATAAAAGATCTAAATATTTATTGGAATAGACAAAAAACTGCTAAGCAAAGATTTTCTTGCTTAGCAGTTTTTTTATCTCAATGCCATTTTCCTGCTTTATATGGCCCTTTTCTAAAAGGCATCCACCAGTTCCATTTTCCAAATAGTTTCATTAAGCTTGGAACTAATAATAGTCGAATAATCGAGGCATCAATTGCAACTGCAATCGCAATGCCAAGTCCGATTTGTTTTACTGGCATCACATCGGTAAATGCAAAAGCACCTGTGATGACAATCATAATAAGTGCTGCAGATGTGATAACTTTACTAGTGGAAGTTAATCCCTCTATTGTAGCAGCCGTATTATTAAGACTTTTCGAATACTCTTCTTGGATACGGGAAATTAGGAATACCTCGTAGTCCATACTTAGACCGAATACTAAACTAAATACAATAACGGGAATGATTAACGCAATTGTTGTTTCTTCTATACCAAAATGACCGTATTGGAATATATAAACAAGTATTCCGAACGTCGAGGATAGACCAATTATATTCATAATAATTGCCTTCAGTGGGATTAATATAGAACGGAAAGCAATCATTAATATGATAAAGGTAGACCCCAAAATAATTGCAAGGAGTAAACCGACTTTATTGAAAATCTCATCGAAAATTTCCTGATTGAATTTAGGCTGACCACCTAACATCATATCGACACCTAAATCTTTTTCTGACCATTCCCGTGCCCAATCCTGTGCTTCATCAGAGGAGCCATTCAAATCCAGTGTTACTGGGATTAATAACTTCTTTCCTTGAACAAATGATTCCAACAAAGGAGTTAACTGAGCTTTTACTTCAGATACCTGCAAGCTTTGCTCCCATTGTTCAATGGTGGAAATATTACTTGCACTAAAAATAGTATTAACTGAATCTACATGTTTATCTTCTAACAATTGTTCCTCTATTTTTTCATTTCTTCAAGTCCATCTGTATTTTCCCAGCCATCGTTTCGCTCAGCAATCATATAAACAGTCGATTTCTCTCCTAAACCGAACTCTTTATCCATTAATTCGTAAGCTTGACGAGAATCATAAGATAAGGGCAACGAATCTACTTGCGGAATCGTAAGTTTCATATCTTTTACAGGTATAATTCCAATTCCTAAAATCAGGAGCGCTACAACTACTAAGGACACTGGTCGTTTCATAACAAATGCAGCAAAGTTACGCCATCTAGTTGAAGCACCAGGCTTTACTCGAATAATTGTCCATTTATTAATGCGATCTTTCATTAACATTAACAGGGAAGGGAGCAGCGTAATAGAGGCTAACACGGCCATTGATACAACGAGCATTCCTCCAAGTGCAAGGTTTTGGAAAATCTCTACTTTCATAACAAGCATTGCACCTAGCCCGATGAATACACATACTGCAGAGAAAATAATCGAACGGCCGGCAGTTTGGATCGATGTTTGAACAGCATCTACTATAGAATTCTTTATGCGCTCTTCTTTATAGCGGTTGATAAGTAATAACGCAAAATCGATACTTAAAGCGAGTCCGAGCATAGGAATAATATTCAACACAAAGATAGATAAATTCATCGTTTCGCTAAATAAAGTCATAATGCCGAATGTGGATACTACTGTTACAATCCCGACTGCAAGTGGGACAAATGCAGCAAATACACTCCCAAAAGCAAGGAGTAGCACAATAATGGCAATTGGTATTCCAATTGCTTCTGCACTTGCTAAATCTTTTTGACTTGCAACATTAATATCTTTATTTATAGCGGCGCCTCCGGTTAGTGTAACTCCTTTTTCACCGTCGATAGCATTACGAACTTTATCTACGACCTCAGCCATATCCTCCGTGTCTCCACTGAAATGTAACATGGCATAAGCAACATGATCTTTAAAAAGAGTAGGATCATTTATAGGTGATTGGATCGATTCAGCAATTTGTAAATCTTCCATCTTAGAAATAGTTTGCTCTATCTTTTCATTCGACACCTGATCAAAAACGATAAATAATGTTTCAGCTGGAAGGTCAAATGTATTCGTTAATTCTTCCATCACAAGTTGATGCTCACCGTCTGTGCTAAACCCGTCTCCTTCCAATAAACCGGGCAAACGAATAGCAAGTACTGCTAAAGCAATAAAAAGTACTAACCATAAGCTCAATACAAATTTATAATAGCGTGTCACTATATTAGACAACCATTGCATAAAGTTTCCTCCCCATGCTAAATAACTTTCTTTATTGTACTAGAAAGAAGGGAGCATATACTAATATAATGTTAAGAGAAGAGGAACAAAATAAGGGAGGAAACGAATTGAAAATTACTCCACCAAAGCTACGTAGCTTTTTATCTGAACTGGATGTAAATAGTGCACTTTTAGAAGATTTTTATGTATCACAAGGAATCGTGACATTTTTAGAGTTAGAAGAGGAGCAAGAAGATAAAATCATATTTGATCAAATACACTTTCAAGGAGTTTCAATGGAAGGAGTACGATTCCAACAGGTTGAATTCGTAGATTGTTTGTTTGAAAAATGTGATTTGTCTAATGTGGATTTTGGAGATGCGGTATTTCATCGGGTAGAGATTAGAAACTCCAAGCTTTTAGGAACGAATATTTCTCAAAGTAGACTAACAGATGTGAAAATAGAAGATTCTGTTGCCAATTATATGAGCATGAGTTTTTCAAAATTGAAGAAAATATTGTTCAAACAAACCTCTATAAATCGTGCAGATTTTATCGAGTCAACATTTGATAAAGTAAGTTTAGAAAAATGTGAACTAGATGGTGCAAATTTCACCGAAACGGATTTAAAAGGAGTTGATTTAAGTACAAATACATATGAACAGCTCACTGTATCCATGGAGAAACTTGCGGAATGTACTGTATCGACTGAACAAGCGATAGGCTTTGCAAAATCACTTGGTTTGGTTATTAAAGAATAAAGGATACTTAAAAAAACCTCGCCTTTTAGGGCGAGGTTTACTTATTAAAAGAATAAGTTTAGTACTTGGAATATAGCTCCGGCTAATACTGCAGAAATCGGTAATGTAATAATCCAAGTCATAACGATTTTCTTCGCAACTCCCCATTTAACACCTTTCGCACGTTGGGCAGTCCCAACTCCCATAATAGCAGAAGAAATAACATGCGTTGTGGAAACTGGTAAATGAATAGTTGTAGCTCCAAAAATAATCATGGCAGATGATAAGTCAGCAGCGGCTCCATTTATAGGACGAATCTTCATAATTTTACCGCCAACCGTTTTAATAATCTTATAACCACCAATGGAAGTACCTAATCCCATTGCAGTTGCTGCAGCAATTCGTACCCATAACTGAATATCATCAGTTGTTTGTAACTCGGCTGCGATTAAAGCCATAGTAATAATCCCCATTGCTTTTTGCGCATCATTTGTACCATGTGTAAAGGATTGTAATGCAGCAGTTCCGATTTGAAATGTACGGAAACCTTTATTTGTCCCATATAGGCTTGTCTTTCTAAAAAGTACTTTGAATAAAGACATCATTAAAAATCCAACTGCCAACGCTAGAAATGGTGAAATGATTAATGCTTGAATGATTTTGATAAATCCTTCCCAGTTTAAAACAGCAAACCCAGCAGCAGAAACCGCAGCACCTGCAATAGAACCGATTAAAGTATGTGAAGAACTGGAAGGGATCCCGTAATACCAAGTTACTAAGTTCCATATAATAGCAGAAAGTAAAGCTGCTAAAATAATGAGGGAACCATTTTGTAAAAGGAACGGATCAACGATATCTTTTGTAATTGTTTTTGCAACTCCGGTAAAAGTAAGTGCTCCAACAAAGTTCATCACAGCTGCCATTAATACAGCAACTCGAGGTTTTAATGCTCTTGTTGAAACAGAAGTTGCAATAGCATTAGCCGTATCATGAAACCCGTTAATGAAATCGAAGGCTAAAGCAAAAAAGACAACAAGAATTGTAAGAATTAAAATAGAATCCATAAGACGTGCTCCTACGCATTTCGCATGATAATTGCTTCAATCGTAGTAGCTACGTTTTGACAATAATCTGCAACTTCTTCTAGTTTTTCATATATATCTTTAAATTGAATAATCCGAATCGGGTCTTTTTCATTTAAAAATAGTTGTTTAATAGATGAACGAAGTACTTCATCACATTTACGTTCATAATCTTTAATAAGTACAGAATTCTCATGCATTTTAAGTAGCTTCTTCTGAGCAAGAAGCTCCATAGCTTTTACAATTTCATCTGTACTCTTCACAATATATCCTAAAAACGTACGCATTGAATCATCGATCTCAATAAGAGAGAACATTTCTAAATTTGCTGTGAAATCATCAACGCCATCTAAAATATCATCCATTCTAACAGCTAGTTGCAATATATCCTCTCGTTCAATAGGAGTCATAAACGACTTGTTCAGCATAACAATTAGCTCATGAATTAGTTTGTCTCCTGCTGTTTCATAGTTTTTTACTTTTACGCTAATTTCCTTTAAATCTGCAACAGTTTCAATGCGGAAATCATCTGCATAGTGCGTTGCTTCTTGCACGTTTTTAGCGATATTTAACAAGGATGCGAAAAAGGGATCTGTTTTCTTTGAACCAATCATAAAAAAGCCTCCTGGACTTTAAAGTTTATTTTCAACGTTTTTCCTCAAATAGCATACCAAAAAAAATACAAAATCTACACACTTTTTACTTCAATTTATCAAAATTTACAATGCTGTAACATTACTACCTAAAATAAGGGTTAAAATGACGAATAAAAGCGCTCTTTGTCGAATTAAATTCAAATATTTATAAGAATGTAAAAATATGAAACTTTCCATTATTTCGTTCGTATATAAGTTATAAAAGTATAAAGAGGAAGGGGTGAGAGAAATAGAACAAATCTTCTTGTATGGATTATTCGCTATTGGGTTGATCACGATATTATATGTGTTGTTTGCAGATGCGATAGATGGAATGGACAGTGGAATTTTAAATCCTACGACTGTACTTACTTTCTTATTATTTATCTGTGCTACCGGGTTTATACTGTTAAAGTTAACGAACTGGAACGAAGAAATAATTATCATCGTAGCACTTGTAGTTTCTAGCATTATAACGTTTCTATTATACTTCTTTGTTCTTGTTCCATTAGCTTCTGCAGAAGTTTCAACAGCATATACAAATGAGTCACTGCAAGGTCAGGTTGCACGAGTAATTGTTCCGATTCCTATGGATGGCTTTGGAGAAATCGTTATTGAAACAGTGAATGGAATCATTTCGAAAAGGGCAACAGGATATGATCAAGAAGAAATTGAGTATGACAAGCAAGTGTTAATAATTGATGTGGAAGATGGTACATTTTTAGTAAAAGAATATGAGCCTTTAAAATAATGATAGGGGGAATGTGAAATGGATTTTGGACTTTTAATCGTAATAGGAATTGTAGTCTTTGTATTAATCGTTGTGCTTGCAGTATATATCACAAAATATCGTACAGTTGGCCCAGATGAGGCGCTTATCGTAACAGGAAGTTATTTAGGATCGAAAAACGTGCATACGGACGATTCCGGGAACCGTATTAAAATAATTCGCGGTGGAGGAACATTCGTATTTCCGGTATTTCAACAAGGAGTACCCCTAAGCCTTTTATCGAGTAAGCTAGAAGTTACAACGCCAGAAGTGTACACAGAGCAAGGAGTGCCAGTGATGGCAGATGGAACGGCAATTATTAAAATCGGAGGATCGATATCCGAAATTGCCACTGCAGCGGAACAGTTTTTAGGAAAAACAAAAGAAGACCGTGAGAATGAAGCAAAAGAAGTATTAGAAGGTCATTTACGTTCCATTTTAGGATCTATGACAGTAGAAGAAATATATAAAAATCGGGATAAGTTCTCCCAAGAGGTACAAAGAGTTGCTTCTCAAGACTTAGCGAAAATGGGATTAATCATTGTTTCCTTTACGATAAAAGATGTTAGAGATAAGAATGGTTACCTAGATTCACTAGGGAAACCAAGAATTGCTCAAGTCAAAAGAGATGCAGACATCGCAACGGCAGAAGCAGAAAAAGAAACACGTATTAAACGAGCAGAAGCTTCTAAAGACGCGCAACGTGCAGAACTAGAACGAGCTACGGAAATTGCAGAGGCAGAAAAAGATAATCAATTGAAAGTGGCAGAATATCGCCGTGAACAAGATATCGCCAAAGCACGTGCTGACCAAGCATACGAATTGGAAACCGCACGTTCTAAGCAAGAAGTAACTGAACAGGAAATGCAAATTCAAATTATCGAACGTCAAAAACAAATCGAACTGGAAGAAAAAGAAATCTTACGTCGTGAAAGACAATATGACTCGGAAGTTAAGAAAAAAGCAGACGCTGATCGCTACGCAATTGAGCAAAATGCAGCTGCATCTAAATCACGCGAAATTGCAGAGGCAGATGCGGAGAAATATCGAATTGAAGCAAAAGCAAAAGCGGAGGCAGAAAAAGTACGATTGGACGGACTTGCAAAAGCAGACTCTCAACGTGCTCAAGGGGAATCAGAGGCAGATATTATTCGCCTAAAAGGTCTAGCAGAAGCAGAAGCGAAACGCAAAATTGCTGAAGCATTTGACATGTACGGCCAAGCAGCGGTTCTAGATATGATTGTCCATATGTTACCGGAATATGCAAAACAAATTGCAAGTCCACTTTCGAATATCGACAAAATTACTGTAGTCGACACAGGGAGTGGAGAAGGTGGCGGTGCAAACAAAGTGACATCTTATGCAACTAATTTAATGTCTACCTTGCAAGAAACGTTAAAAGCCTCCTCCGGAATTGATGTAAAAGAAATGCTTGAAAACTACTCTGGTAAAGGGAATATACGTCCAAGCATTGAACAGTTGACTGAAGAAGTAAAAAAGTCCAATGAGCTCATTCATCAAAAAGCAGAATAGCAACAAAACGAAAAAGTTCAGAAAGTTTTTCTGAGCTTTTTCATTGTATTTCATTTATTCTAAATAAACTATATAATATATATACATAATGTAGGATATTGTCGAATGAATGGAGGCAAATAGCATGCTAACAATTGAACAGGTACAAGATATCAAGCAAAAGATGCATTTGCCGAAAGTTGTGACGGATAAATCTATAACAACTTACATAGGGAGTGCAAATGGCATTACGTATTGCTTATACACCTTACTTCCTAGGAGTACCTCTTGGATAAATTATATTCCAAACGAGCATGTAGGGTTTATAGAAAACTATACCATTCTATTTGGCGAGTTAGAGATTGAAAGAGACAGAGAAAAAATGACGCTATCTCGTGGTGATATTCTTGATGCGAGACTCAATCATGCGGTTCATACTTGTTATGCAAAAGATACGGTGGAAATTCTGTTTGAAATGACTTCCTTTGTTTTTGAGCCGAATTTTTTTGAGAGAGAAATTATTCAACGGGATGCATGGAAAATACAAGAAGTGGATGGGTATACTTACCATCACTGTGCTCGTATTAGAGATTACTCTATTGAATTGTGGAAAAGAATTAATCCTCAGAAAAGCTTAGCCATTATCAGTATTGGTTCTTATTTTCACGATATAGGAAAACTTGCTATTCCATTAGAGATTCTAACCAAACCAAGTAAATTGACGGAGGATGAATGGAAAATCATCAAGAAGCATACTACATTTGGTGCCGAAATGATGAGAAACCATGAAGTAGAACGCTTGCGGGAAGCCGCTTTTATTGTAGAACAGCACCATGAGCGGTATGATGGAAAAGGATATCCGTACGGGCTCAAGGGTATTGAGATTTCATTGGAAGCCTCTATTGTTTCCGTAGTAGATGCGTTCGATGCAATGACAACGAACCGTGTCTATAGGGGGGCTTTGACGATTGAAGAAGCTCTTCAAGAAATGAAAAACGGCAGAGGCACTCAATTTAACCCGCTTGTAGTGGATGAGTTTTTAAAAATGTTAGAAGAAAAAAACAACAAATGGTACTGAAAGGGAGAGAGAAAAATGTCTTATCGTATTGAACGTGATTCTATGGGAGAAATCCAAGTTCCACAAGATAGTCTTTGGGGAGCACAAACGCAAAGATCTAAAGAAAACTTTAAAATTGGTAATGAAAAAATGCCGATTGGTGTTGTTCATGGACTTGCCCTATTGAAAAAATCTGCCGCAATAGTTAGTCACTCTCTAGGAAATTTATCAGAAGCAAAAAAAGATGCAATTGCAGCCGCAGCAGACGAAATTCTAACAGGAAAACTAGATGCACATTTTCCATTAGTCGTATGGCAGACAGGTAGCGGTACGCAATCGAACATGAATGTGAATGAAGTAATTGCTCATCGTGGAAATCAACTCCTTGAAGAAAAAGGGAGCGAAGAACGACTTCATCCAAATGATGATGTTAACAAATCCCAAAGCTCAAATGATACATTCCCAACAGCTTTACATATTGCAGGAGTGCTAGCTGTCGAAAAGCAGCTTCTACCAGCAATTGATATATTAAAAGAAACATTAGGTGGAAAGTCAGAACAATTTATGGATATCGTGAAAATTGGTCGTACACACTTGCAAGATGCAACACCTCTTTCACTAGGACAAGAGTTTAGCGGTTGGCATCGTATGCTCGAAAAATCAGCTAAAATGATTACGCAAAGTGTGCAAGACATGAAAGAACTTGCGATCGGTGGAACAGCAGTAGGTACGGGACTAAACGCGCCGAAAGGATTTGGTGATTTAGTAGCAGCTGAAATTTCTAAGGCATTGAGTATTGAATTTACTTCAGCAAAAAATAAGTTCCACTCTCTTACAAGCTATGACGATGTTGTATACGTACATGGTGCAGTAAAAGCACTTGCTGCGGACTTGATGAAGATCGCTAATGATGTACGCTTACTAGCAAGTGGACCACGTTCAGGTATCGGAGAAATTTCCATTCCAGAAAACGAACCAGGAAGTTCTATCATGCCAGGTAAAGTGAACCCAACGCAAAGTGAAGCGATGACAATGGTTGTTGCTCAAGTAATGGGGAATGATACAACAATCAGTTTTGCTGCAAGTCAAGGACATTATCAATTGAATGTTTTCAAACCGGTTATTATTCATAACTTCCTACAATCAGTTCGCTTATTAAGCGATGCAATTATTAGCTTTAACAATAATTGTGCAGTGGGCATTGAACCAAACTTAGAAACAATTGAGCACCATGTAAATAATTCACTCATGTTAGTTACAGCATTAAATCCATATATTGGATATGAAAATGCTGCAAAAATTGCGAAGCACGCACATAAAAATGGTACGACATTGAAAGAAGCTGCGGTAGCACTTGATTTATTAACTGCTGAAAAGTTCGAGGAAATTGTCCGTCCAGAAAAAATGATATAAGAAGAAAAGAGATTTATTCACATGAAAAAAATACTATTTATATGCCTCATTTCTATTTTAGTCCTTTCTGCATGTGGCCAGAAAGAGACGAAAGAGAATCACGAGGGACATGAAGACCATATTGCACATTTAGCAAATGGAGATATCCAAGAAACGACTGCCTCAACAGACGTGTTGCCAGCATTTTTAGACAATCAGTCAGAGGATATGCAACTTGTGTATCAAGCAGCTGCTAAAGCACACGATGTTTTAAAATGGATGCCTTGTTACTGTGGTTGCGGTGATAGTGCAGGGCATAAGAATAATTTTAACTGTTTCGTTCAAGAGATAAAAGAAAATGGAGAAGTTGTGTGGGATGACCACGGAACACGCTGTGCGGCTTGCTTGGAAACTGCCGTAGCATCTATCAAAATGGTCCAAGAAGGTAAGTCATTAGTAGAAATTCGTAACGCAATTGACGAAGCTTATAAAGAGGGCTATGCAGCACCAACTAAAACACCAATGCCTTCATAATTAAAAAACTGCTTCTTCTCATGAGTTTGTGAGAATGAGCAGTTTTTTTTGAGTAAAGATTATAATCGGATAGTCGACTAAGGCAATCGGATAATCGACGAGTCGAGTCCAATCATAACCTTGTGATTATTTTATATAGTAATCACTTATTAAATATTCACTTATCACTTCAGTTGGAATTTCAAATGTAAGAACACCCATATAACCTGGAGCTATTTCATATTTGTCAAACGAAATTGTTAGCTTATGGTCTGCGGTTATGGAAAAAGTTTGATCCGGGCGAATAGTTTCGAATTCGAAACCTATTTCTTCCTGATCATCGATCCAATATATTTTATCAGGATCATTTGCCATTTGTTTTGCCATTTCATCTTTTAAATAAGTAGAGATAACCTCGATATAAGCATCATCTTTAAATAAGCTAGGTAATGTGATTAGTATCTGGTTTTTCTTATCAATCGTATCTGTACGCATTGTTGTAGAAGATGATCCAACTGTATTCACTTCATAACGACTAATAGAAAGAATATCCTCTGTATCGGTTACAACCTCATACGTAGATGTAACACCTAGATGCCCACCGCCTGCTTCATCTAGTTCCTTTATCTCGTTTTGGAAGTCTTCATAAAGCGCCTCGTTTTCCGTAATATATTTTTCATTTAACATTTGTTCTAATTCCTTATTTTCCAGTCCAGTTACATTTGGGGTTTTTAAGTCAGCGTTATAAGTGCCTTTATCAAGCTTAATGGCCTGGAAGGTGACGACTTGAACAAATTGCCCAAGCAGAGGGACCGTGGCAAGAGATTGTGCGAGTGCAGGGCTTACATTCACACTAGTTGTAAATAATGCTGCCGCTGCAACTAAACCGATTCCCCATTGTTTAATCGGCGATTGTTTTTTCTGTTTCCTTTTTGCTTCTTTGATAGAATTTTTCACTATATTATTTAATTCCTTAGGTATTTCAACTTCTTCATATTTCTTTTTGGCATCCTGTAAATTCTTCATAATTCCACCTTCTCTTCCATATTAACTCGCAGCTTTCGAAGTGCTGCATACAATCTCGTTTTGATGGTATTTGAATTTTCGCTCTGTATCACTGCAATTTCATCTATTTTTAAATCCTCGAAAAAACGAAGTACAATAATCGTTTTATATGGTTCATTTAGATGGTCGATGGCTTCATATAAATCATAATCTTTTTCGAGATCATGCTGCTCGGGCAAAAACGTATGAAGGATATCATCATCCATTGCTTGCATACGACCGTGCTTTCGGATGTAATCTATTGCAGTATTTACAACAATACGATAAAACCATGTTTTGATATATCGCTCTTCCTCTAATCGATCTATTGAATTTAACGCTTTAAAAATGCTGTCTTGAATAATATCTAGAGCGTTCTCTTTATTTTTTACATAACTAAAAGCTAATCGATAATAATCGTTTTGATGTTCTATTATATAGTTTTCAACTAGTTGAAACTTTTCCTTATTCGTCATGACGTATATGAACTCCTTTTTCCCGTACCCGCGATTACGTTTCAAAGATTAGACGGGCAAGTGTTTTGGAAAGTTTGACTATCAATAAAATATTTCTTAAGAAATTCTTCATATTTCTCCTTCTAAAATGTTAAGAAACAATCTGTAGAATAAACGAAAGCAGCATAAGGAAGGAGAAAACAAATGATTCAAATACAAAACGTTAACCATACATTTCTAATAGGAAAAAAAGGAAAAGAAAAAAAGGTACCTGTCTTAAAGGAACTATCCTTTGAAGTGGAAAAAGGGGAAATAGTTGCGATTGTAGGAAAAAGCGGATCAGGAAAATCCACTCTACTACATACAATAGCAGGCTTTATGAGTCCAGAACAAGGATCCATTATCGTGAATGGTCAAGAAACCGTCCATTTGAATGAAACAGAAAGAGCAAAATTCCGTTTAAATAACTTTGGGTTTATATTTCAAAACTTTCAACTCATGCCTGGGTTAACTGCCTTTGAAAATATAGAGCTACCATTGAAACTAAAGGGAATAGCGCATAAAAAAAGAAAAACGAGCGTGCAACTATTATTGAAAAAAGTAGGACTAGAGGACGTAGCAGATCATTATCCAAATGAATTATCAGGAGGTCAACAGCAGCGCGTTAGCATTGCACGAGCATTGATCACTAATCCTCCGATTTTGTTTGCAGATGAGCCAACGGGTAGCTTAGATTCAGAAACCGAACAAGATATTTTATTGTTAATACAAGATCTCAATCAAACAATGGGCGTAACGTTCGTTATTATTACGCATGACGAGGAAGTCGCAAACATTGCCCATCGTAAATTCAGAATGCGTGATGGGGTATTAGTGAAAGGAGATGCAAACAATGTTATTTAAAGATCAAGTTGACTTTGTAAGCCAACATATTAAGAAGAATAAATTACGTGTATTTATGACCGTACTAGCCGCCACGATGGGATGCGCATTTTTGATCGTCCTTGCTTCCATCGGATTTGGCATACAGGATACGATGCGTAAGGAAATATTAGAAGATCAAGCTATTACCGAGGTAGAAGTGTATACCAATAATGGAGAAGCACTCGATATTTCTCAAATTAGGACAGTTGAGCATGTAAATGCCATTGTGCATAGAACTAGTATGGACATAATGGCAGTTTCTCAATTAGGCGAGCGTTCGCTTGAAGGGAATATGCTACTAACTAATTTTGCAGAAGAAGAAAAATCAAACCTTCAATTATCCGAAGGGCGTATGCCTACAAAGGAAAATGAAATTGTTGTAGGGTACCAGTTTGCAGAAAACTTATTAACAGATGCGGAACGTAAAGAAATGGAACAAAGTACAGAAGAGGATGCTGAGCCAATAGGAGGTTATAAAGAATCTCTAATCGGAAAAACTATTTCCATGTCTATGCAATCTTACGAAATGGATGAAGCATTCCCTGAAAAGTGGGACTTTACGATTGTAGGAGTAACAGAGAAACCGGCAAGGGACTGGTTTGTCGACACTAATATGTTAGTAGATGAATCGTGGAAAGACAAGTTTCAAGAAGTTTACGAGGCGAATACGGGGAACGAGAATCCAGACTTATTCTACTCTAGCACGAAAATCTACACTTCTAGCCTAGAGCATGTTAAATCGGTAACAGAAGAGCTAAAAGAAATGGGCTATAGTGTGTATTCTGTTTCAGAACAATTGGAGCAGTTAGATGTCTTTTTCATGGCATTTAAAATAGGACTTATCTTTGTTGGGACAATCGCAGTATTAATCGCGTCGATTGGTATTTTTAACACGATGACAATGGCAGTAACTGAAAGAACTCGTGAAATCGGAGTTATGAAAGCAATAGGAGCTAGTCCTAAACTAATTCAGCGTCTATTTTTAATGGAAAGTGCATGGATCGGGATTATCGGGACTGTGCTCGCAGTCATTATTTCATATGCAGTGAGTTTCCTAGCAAACTGGATATTGCCGATGGTAGTAGGAGCAGCATTAGGGGAGGATGAGTTCCAAGATTTATCGATGACATTCTCGCTAATTCCATGGCAGCTTGTGGTCATTGCATCTGTGATTAGCATCAGTGTAGCGATGATTTCTGGATGGAGACCAGCACGAAAAGCAACAAAAATTGATGTCATTCAAGCATTAAGACAAGAGTTATAAAGAAAGGTCGTCCCCGTTATGGAGACGACCTTTTATTGTGAAATGGTGACATAAGCGAAGAATAGAACTAGTACAACTGCTACGTTTAGTAAGTTGTAATTCATCCTCGAAATTTTTCTATCCATTTTCTCCGATTTGTTGATGAATGTGATCCCAACAAAGGTGATGAGTATAGCTAAGATTAAGGCCAGAATCGGTTGCATATTATATACGCGTGCATCAATAAAATGGACGAGGATGATAGCGATGGCCATTGCCACACCATATGCCACTTTTTTTAGCGTTGGTTCTTTCATTGTCTACTCCTATCTAGTGAATAAGGCATCATTTCTTTCAATTCATTCTCCAAAAACGGATCCGCACTTAGCATCAGCTTAAACTGCTTATAACTTTCCATTTGTTCAGCAGTTGCTTTTTTCCCGTTTTTATAAGCCCGTATCAAGATGTTTTTCGGTGTGTTTTCCATATCAATAAACTCCACCAATTGTGCCTCATAGCCAACCATGTTTAGAATTTCTGCTCGGATGGAATCTGTTGCAAGTGCCGCAAAGCGTTCTTTAATAAGTCCATGCTTTAGCATAATATCAAGCCCTGGTGCATTGAGCTGTCTATTTAGCTCATGCTGGCAGCAAGGGACACTTAAAATTACACTCGCTCCCCATTTAACAGCACGGGAAAGCGCCATGTCTGTCGCTACGTCACATGCATGCAGAGTGACAACCATATCGACAGCTGTTTCATCGTTGTAATCATTAATATCTCCTACTAAAAACTCCAGCTGCTCATAGCCTAAATCATCTGCAATTTTTGCACATTCCTCAATTACTTCTTTTTTCAAGTCAAGACCCGTTACACGAATATCGAGGCCTTTTTCGATCTTTAAATAATGATAAAGGGCAAATGTCAGATACGATTTCCCAGATCCGAAATCTAGTATACGCACGGGTTTATCCTTTGGTAAATGGGCAAGCGTATCGTCGATAAATTCTATGAAACGATTGATTTGCTTAAACTTATCATACTTTTGCTTTTTCACTTTTCCTTCTTCGGTTTGCACGCCTAAACGAATAAGGAAAGGATAGGGAGTGTTTTCATCTAACAAATAATTCTTTTTCCGATTATGAGAAAGGTTCACTGTTTTTGGAGCCGCTGCTTTCTCCGATTTCCACATCACTTTGTTTTTCTTAGAAAGCTGGACTTGTACTTTCTCTGTTACGAAGTCCGCATGAATTTGGCGGAACTGTTCTAACAGCTCATCCAGTGTATTTGCGAATTCGTCTAACTGCACATTTTCATGCTTTAAAATGCGTTCATATTGGTATTCTAGTTGTATGTGATACGTATTTTTTATGTCGATTGGTTTTAGCTTTACACGCTTTATTTCATTTGACTTCGCCCGTGGCTGGCTTATGGTTGCAGCGATTAGCTGTTTGTTTGTGATTTGTTCTATTAAATATGCTTTCATTTCTTGAAATTCCATTAACATCGCCTTCTTTTTCCGTAATATACTTGGAAATAGTGTAACATATCGGTGATATTTTAGGTTAGTTGGAAAATGGAGAGCTTTAGTTGGAATTTCAGCCAGTTTAGTTGGAAAAATGAAAGCTTTAGTTGTAAAAATCGAGCATTTAGTTGTAATAGGAAATAAAATGGAAATTACTTAATGTAAGTAAGCGTCTTCCCAGTCCATCCAAACAATATCGTCAGAATTGGGCTTAACAAGCAGAAAAATGCGAATGGCAAGTAATCAATTGTGGAGACTGCTAACACATTCGTGATGAATATGCCGCATACACTCCAAGGGACGAGTGGATTCACGACTGTACCAGCGTCTTCCATGACACGTGCCAAGTTTTTATTGGCCAGTCCTACTTTTTTAAACTGTGCTTGGAAGGATTCTCCCGTTAGTAATATTGATAAATATTGCTCTCCTATTAATGTATTCACACCAATTCCAGTAAAAGCAGCTGCCGTAATAACAGACCCTACGCTTTTCAATAAACTTTCTACCTTCGATAGCAAGCTTTGTACAATACCTAGTGTAAATAATAGTCCCCCCATACTTAATGCAAGTATGACAAGTCCTATCGTGAACATCATGCTATTTATACCCCCACGAGTAAGCAACGAGTCGACTGCTTCGACTCCTATACTAGATGTATAGCCATTAAACAATATATTCAGTACTTCCTCGAAAGGCGTATATTGAAAGAAATAAGAAATACAAATAGCTGCAAAGGATGTTAATGCTAAGGCGATAATTGCAGGTACTTTTTTAATAGAAAGTATAAAGAGTAAAACAATCGGAAGTAACGTATACCAATGAACCATACCTGTTTGAAGGAGTCCTTCTTGAAAAACATTAATCTGATCTAGTTCTCGGAATTCTTTATTGGGCGATAAAATACCGTATCCAATGAGTGAAATTAGAAATGCCGGGATAGTCGTCCATCCCATATTGCGAATATGTTCAAACAAGTCCACTTGAACAATCGCAGATGCAAGATTTGTTGTATCAGATAATGGAGACATTTTATCTCCAAAAAACGCTCCAGACACAATTGCACCCGCAGTAATCGCTAATGAAATATCCATTGCGCTCGCCATTCCGATAAATGCAACTCCCACTGTTGCAACTGTTGTTAAGGAACTCCCAATAGATAACCCAACAATACAAGTAATTAAAAATACAATCGAAAAGAAGAAATGTGGTGTGATAAATTGAAAGCCTAAATAGATAAGTGTGGGGATAGTCCCACCCATCATCCAGCTACTTATTAATATACCTATAAAGAAAAAGATGAAAATAGCCCCAAGTCCCGCTTTCGAGCCTTCTACAAGTCCTTCTTCTAACTTTTTAAAAGGAACTTTTTTAAATAATCCATAAGTGATTAATATTAAAATAGCCAACAAAATAGGCATATGTGGAACTGCATCAAATTGAACAATACAAACTGCCATTAATGCAATAATCATAAACGTAATGAGAACAGCCTCTATAAAAGAAGGCGTAATTGTCGAGCGAATTCGAAACATTGTAAATCCTCCTCCATGAAAATCGATTCAAACACTTTCGCACTTCAACGCTTTGAAGTGGCGAAGTAATTAGGATTTTATCACGTTTTATTATTAAGTCAATTAGTTAATAAATAGTCTATTTCGTCAGAATTTTGTGATAGAATGATAGGAAAAGAAATAACATTCAAAAAGGGGAGATTTGTTTGTTAAACGAAAAAACAATAGGGCAGATTGTAAAAGAAGCAGCTAGAAAGTTTCCAGAAACAGAAGCATACGTATATCCCGAGCACGGGATTCGAAAAACATATAAAGAATTTGACGAAGAAACGGACGAGCTTGCAAAAGCGTTCATTGGTCTGGGCATTCAAAAAGGGGAACATGTTGCAATTTGGTCTGACAACAAAAGAGAATGGTTATTAAGTCAGTTTGCAACAGGAAAAATGGGTGCAGTACTTGTAACTGTAAATACTAATTATCAGGAAAGTGAGTTGGAGTATTTACTGCAGCAGTCCGATGCAACGACACTTATTTTATGTGAATCTTATAAAGGAACGTCTTATCTGGACATTATTCGAGCTGTTTGCCCAGACATCGAGAACTCAGAAAAGGGTAAGATACAATCTGAGAAATTACCACATTTGAAACGTGTCATTGTAATGAGTGAAAATGACTATCCAGGCATTTATACATGGACTGAGTTGCTAGCTCACGCAGAAAAGGTATCGGATGAAACATTAGCACAACAATCGAATTCTCTTCATAATGAGGATGTTATTAATATGCAATACACATCTGGTACAACGGGGTTTCCAAAAGGAGTTATGCTAACGCATAAGAATGTGGTGAATAACGGACAGCTTGTTGGTGATTATATTCATCTTACAGAAAATGACCGACTATGCATCCCCGTTCCGTTTTTTCATTGCTTCGGATGTGTCATGGGAACCATTGCATCTGTAACTCATGGAACGACAATGGTTATTATTGAACAGTTTAACCCAGAAAAAGTATTGCAAATGGTGCAGGACGAAAAATGCACTGCCTTACATGGTGTACCTACCATGTTTATAGCGGAGTTAAATCACCCGGATTTTGCTCAGTTCAATCTGAAATCATTGCGTACTGGAATTATGGCGGGATCCATTTGTCCAATCGAAGTGATGAAAAAAGTAATAGAAGATATGGGATTGTCGGAAATTACTATTGCATATGGACAAACAGAATCTTCTCCTGTCATTACACAAACAAAAACAGATGATGCGATTGAAAAGCGAGTTTCCACTGTTGGAAAGGCACATCCTGGAGTAAAAGTGAAAATCATCGACCCGGTAACAGGGGAAGATACACCTGCAGGAGTTCCAGGTGAGTTATGTACGAGAGGTTACTTAGTGATGAAAGGCTATTATAAAAATGAAGAAGCGACAAAATCTGCGATTGATGCAGAAGGGTGGCTTCATACCGGGGATATCGCGGTTATGGATGAGGATGGGTATATCGATATAACTGGTCGTATTAAAGACATGGTCATCCGTGGTGGGGAAAATATATATCCAAAAGAAGTAGAGGAATTTTTGTATCAGCACCCATCCATTCAAGATGTCCAAGTAGTGGGAGTTCCTGACCCGAAATACGGAGAGGAGCTTATGGCATGGATTATATTAAAAGCAGGAGAAAACTTAGATGCTGAGCAACTAAAGGATTTTTGCAAAGGGAAAATATCACATCATAAAATTCCGAAATATATTGAATTTATCGATGCATATCCAATGACAGCATCCGGTAAAATTCAAAAGTTTCTCCTTCGGGAAATGTCGAAAGAAAAAGCCTTAGTATAAGATATTTCCCGGGAAATCGACAAAAAGAGATGACATATTTCTTGGTCATCTCTTTTGTTCTTTTAATAAAGATAGAAGGAAGGGCTGGTAAAATGTATTTAGACCATATCGTTCATCACGTAACAAAGACGCCAAATCAGGTGACTGTAGATTGGAATGAGACGGGAGTTCATGCAGTTATTGGAGGACAGCATACATATTGGGGGACATATAATGCACTCTTATATACCAAAACTAGCTATATAGAGTGGTTAGCAATTGAACATAAAGAAGTTGCTGAAAATGCCAATCATCCATTAATCAATCTATTGTTACATGATTTGAAATCAGCACCTGGGTTTGGAACGATTTGTATTCGTACTCTATCTATTGACGAATTACATAAGCGACTGGAAGCGAAAGGTATAGAAACCTCAGGAGTATTACATGCTGAAAGAAAAACAACCAGCGGTCTAATACGTAGGTGGAAGATGCTGTTTGTTAAAGAAGAAATAAGTGATGCCCTTCCTACGCCATTTTTCATCGAATGGGAGGAAAGTGATGAGGGACGCTATCAATCCCTTCGAGAAGATGGCACAATGAACGAAAGTAATTTACAATTAAGGATCTCAGCATGTGAGTTTCATGTGTGTGAACCAAGGGAAATAATGAATAAATGGAAAAGATATTTCGATTTGGTAGAAGGAGATGAACACATACTTCTACTAAACAATACGAAACTAGTCTTTAAACAGTTAGAAAACGGAACGAAAGAAAGACTAAAAGTAGTTCATATAGAAGGATTCATGGATAAAGAAACTCTTGTGTATGAACAGGCAACGTATCACTTCCATTAGGAGGAGGAATTATTTTTGGAGGAATTTTTAGAAAAGGCGATCATTGTTGCGGTTAATTTGCAGCATGATGAGCATTTTGAATATGGATTAGAAGAATTACACAATTTAGCAGAGGCGTTAAATGTTGAGGTAGTGGGCGAGGTTACACAAAATCTAGAACGTGTGACCAATTCCCATTATGTTGGAACGGGCAAAGTAGAAGAGATTAAAAACTTTTATGAAGAAGCCGGTGCCAATCTTGTTATTTTTAATGATGAGCTCTCTCCTTCACAAATCAGAAATTTAGAGAGAGATTTAGAATGTAAAGTAATCGATCGAACGATGCTTATTTTAGATATTTTTGCCAGACGAGCAAAATCAAATGAAGCACAAATGCAAGTAGAGCTAGCACAACTTCAGTATATGCTTCCGCGACTAGTTGGACTCCGGGCTTCTCTAAGCAGACAAGGTGGAGGTACTGGTGGTGGTTTTAAAAACCGTGGTGCAGGGGAAACAAAGCTAGAGCTAGATAGACGTAAAATTGAAGACCAAATTGCTAAACTAAAACGCGAGCTAGAGCAAGTTAAATACCAGCGAGAGACGCAAAGAAAGCAGCGTAAGAAAAATGCAATTCCAGTCATATCATTAGTAGGATACACAAATGCAGGTAAGTCCACTATTATGAATCAATTACTTCATAAAGTTGGGCAGACAGATTCCAAGCAGGTATTTGAAAAGGACATGCTATTTGCTACACTTGAAACTTCTGTTCGTCAGATTAAGTTACCAGACCAAAAAGAGTTTTTATTAACAGACACGGTTGGATTTGTTAGCAAACTACCTCACCATTTAGTAAAAGCATTCCGTTCTACTTTAGAAGAGGCAAGAGATGCAAGCTTATTACTACATGTAGTTGACGTTTCGAATGCCGAGCATCGCTATATGATGGATGTTACGAACGAAACGTTACTCGCTGTTGGCGTAGAGGATGTCCCAACCATTTATGTATACAATAAATCGGATTTAGCGGATATGAAATACCCGTATGTATCTGGAGAGAATATTTGGATTTCTGCTAAAGAAGGAGCAGGTCTAGACGAACTGCTAGGAATGATTAAGAAGCATATTTTTTCTGACTATATTGTGTGCAACATGTTAATCCCTTTTGACAGAGGTGACCTTGTCTCGTATTTAAATGAACATGCTTCTGTAGAGTCAACTACTTACGAAGAAGAAGGCACACTTGTGAAAGTTGAATTAAAGAAATCAGACTATGATCGACTACAACAATTTGTCTTCGTACAAGAATAACAAAAGAAGCTTATCGCTCGTGCGATAAGCTTCTTTTTATACTTCCTGGAACTGGATATTATGCAACCTAGCAAAAATGCCATCTTGCGCAACTAATTCATTATACGATCCATCTTCTGCGATACCATCTTCGGTTACAACTAATACGCGGTCAGCATCCCGAATAGTCGCAAGTCGATGCGCAATAATAAGTGTAGTGCGATTTTCTGCAAGCTCCATTAATGATTTTTGAATTATTTTCTCTGTTTCCGTATCAAGGGCAGAGGTAGCCTCGTCCAATATTAAAATTGGAGGATTCTTTAAAAACATACGAGCAATGGCAAGACGTTGTTTTTGACCACCTGATAATTTAAGTCCTCTTTCTCCGATTTGCGTGTCATACCCATGTGGAAGACCGGCGATAAAATCTTCTAAATGGGCTTTTTTTGCTGCCTCTCGAATTTCCTCGGTAGTAGCATCTTTTTTTCCGTACGCAATATTTTCTTCAATTGTTCCGGTAAATAAGAAGACATCTTGTTGTACAATTCCGATTTGAGAACGTAATGATTTCATTGTGACGTCTTGAATATTTAGTCCGTCAATTGAAATGGTCCCTTCATTCACCTCATAAAAACGTGGAATAAGTGAACATATAGTTGTTTTTCCGGCTCCAGACGGACCAACAAATGCCACCGTTTCCCCTGATTTGATCGATAAATTGATATCGTCTAATACAGATTTATGCTCATCGTATCGGAAGTTAACATTCTCAAATTCAATATCTCCATTTAAATGAGTAACACTTAGAGCGTTTGGTCGATCTTTAATCTCCGGTTCTTGTTCCATAAGATCTAAAAAGCGTTTAAATCCAGCCATTCCTTTTGGATACAGTTCAAGTAAGGCAGTGATTTTATCAACTGGTTTGATCAACACATTAACATATAAGATAAAACCAACAAGTTCCCCTGGTTTAAGCGCGCCTTTATAAGTAAACCAAGCTCCCACCACAAGTACAACTAACGTTACTAGGCGAGTCATCATATAAATACTCGAATGTGTGCCTGCCATTACTTTATAGGCTTTGAGTTTTGCAAGACGGAATTGTCCATTGTCTTGTTTAAAACGATCTATTTCAAAATTTTCATTCGTAAATGATTGGACCACACGGACACCGGATACACTATCTTCAACACGTGCGTTTACATCTGCAATTTTGCCATACATGTTTTTCCATGCCTTGTTCATCATGATATTTCCGTAGGTAGCAACAATCGCTAAGAAAGGAACCATCACAATTGCAATTACGGCAAGCTCGGGATTGAGATTGAACATAATAATAAAAGCACCGATAAGGGTCATAATAGCAATGAATAAATCCTCAGGTCCGTGATGGGCAAGCTCACCGATATCAAATAAGTCATTGGTAATACGGCTCATAACATGTCCCGTTTTAGTATTATCAAAAAAACGGAAGGATTGCCGTTGTACATGATTGAACAATTGCTGGCGCATATCAGTTTCGATATTAATACCGAGCTTATGTCCTAAATAACTCACAACATAGTTTAGGAAAGTGCTCAATATATAAACGAGCAACAGTAAAATACTAACTTTTACAATCATATTCCAATCGCCAGTTGGTAATAATACATCAATAAACCATGACACAGCCATAGGAAATGCTAGCTCTAAGATGGCTACAAATACTGCACTACTAAAGTCAATGACGAATAACCGTTTATGTGGTTTATAAAATGAAAAAAATTTCTTTAGCACCAAATCTCCCTCTTCCTTTTATACATAAAGACTATTATAGCGAACAATTTCATAAAACGAAATAATTGGATAATTTTTGACAGAGAAAAGGGAGGGCGGTATAATTGATGTCTCAGTTTAGAAAAGAGGGTAAAGTATGTTTTCAAAAGAAGAAATAGTTAAATCAGTCCCACAAAAAGGCTTCTTTGGACATCCGAAAGGGTTATTGTCCTTATTTTTCACAGAGTTTTGGGAGCGTTTTTCATACTACGGTATGCGCGCAATTCTAATCTATTATATGTACTACGAAGTAACACAGGGAGGATTGGGACTAGACCGATCCACTGCTAACTCTATAATGGCAGTATATGGTTCCCTTGTTTATATGTCAGGAATTATTGGAGGTTGGATAGCCGACCGCCTATTTGGTACGACAAGAACTGTATTCTATGGTGGAGTTTTAATAATGCTTGGGCACATCGTATTGTCGTTTCCAGGTGGAATTACGCCACTATTTATTTCGATGGCACTGATCATCATAGGAACAGGGCTATTGAAGTCTAATATCTCCACAATTGTTGGTGATTTATATTCAGAGAAAGACGCTCGTCGTGACTCTGGGTTCAGTATTTTCTATATGGGTATTAACATGGGTGGATTCCTTGCACCTTTAATCGTTGGTACTATTGGTCTTGAGTATAATTTCCATTTAGGTTTTGGACTAGCAGCTGTTGGAATGGCATTGGGATTAATCGTCTTCTTACTAACGAAGAAAAATAATCTTGGATTAGCTGGTTCGTATGTGCCGAATCCAATGTCTAAAGAAGAACGTAAAAAGGTATTTAGTAGAATTGGTATTGTCATTGTAATCGTATTAGTTCTTGGATATATCTTAGTGCAACAAGGGATTATGACAATCGATGTATTTACAATGACGGTATCTATTTTAGGTATTGTTATTCCTACTTTGTATTTCATCGTTATGTATAGAAGTGATCGAACAACGGATGATGAGAAGTCAAGATTGCTTGCTTATATCCCGTTGTTTTTAGCGGCAATGATGTTCTGGGCAATACAAGAACAAGGATCGAATATATTGGCGCAGTATGCAGATGAGCGTGTTAATCTGATGATAGGATCTTTTGAGATTTCACCTGCATGGTTCCAATCGTTAAATCCGTTATTTATCATTGTGCTTGCACCTGTTTTTGCTTGGATGTGGATAAAACTTGGTGATAGACAACCATCTACACCTAAAAAGTTTGCATTCGGATTATTCTTTGCAGGGATGTCTTTTATTGTAATGATCATTCCAGCGTATATGAATGGAACAGAGACACTTGTAAATCCATTTTGGCTTGTACTTAGCTTCTTCTTAGTTGTGCTTGGTGAGTTACTACTATCTCCAGTTGGTTTATCTGCAACAACGAAGCTAGCACCAGGTGCTTTTGCCGCTCAAACAATGAGTTTATGGTTTATGACGAACGCATCTGCGCAAGCGATCAATGCACAAGTAGTTAAACTGTACTCACCAGAAAATGAAGTTTTATACTTCGGTGTAATTGGTGTTATCGCACTTGTTATTGGGCTGTTATTGTACTTAATGACGCCTTTAATCCAAAAGTACATGCGTGGAGTAAAATAAATTATAAATGCGTAAGGGATGTGGCAGATTGCATCTCTTTCGCATTTTTTTATCTAGTCGGGTTTAATGAGAGTATTGGTAAATGAATAATCATGAAAATAAATGAAACCTTTCCGAAACTTTCCTCGTATAATAGTTATCAAAGCATGAAGGGATGATAACTAATATGAAGAAATGGACAACGCTAATAGCGGTAGCCACATTATCATTAGGTTTAGCTGCATGTAACGAGACTGCTAAACCAGCAGAAAAGACAGAGGTAACAAAAAAGAGTGAGTTAACACTTCAAGAAGTATATGATAAATCTATTGCTGCATCAGAAGAACTGAAGAGTGTACGAGCAGTTATGGATCTAAATCAAAAAATGAATATACCGAATGAAGAAAATGAATTGGAAATTAGTTCGAAAATGGATATGGAATATATAGTAGAACCAATGCAGATGCATCAAAAAGGGACTTCTACTGTAAGTGGTCTAGTTGAAGGCATGACTGATCAAACATCTAAATCTGAAAGTTACATGACTGCGGATGAGTTCTATGTATACGATGAATCTACCGGTGCTGGACAATGGATGAAGCTCCCACAAGAAATGATGGCGGGAATTATGAATGCTTCAGAACAAGCGAATGCGTCTGACCAGTTGAAGCAGATTCAAGGATATTTAGATGACTTTACGTTCGAACAAGATAATGATAACTATATATTAACGCTTGAAGCTTCAGGGGAAAAATTCACGGAATTAGTAAAAACGCAAGTTGATGAAGTAATGCAATCAATGGGTATGGGAGAAGAGATTCAAATGGATTTCGATATTCACTCCGTAAACTATTTGATTCACATTGATAAAGAAACGTTCCAAACGAATAAATTAGATGTTGTGTTTGATATGGATATGGATATAGACGGTGAAAAAATGAACATTGTACAAGATGTAAAATCTACTTTCTCTGGTTTCAATGAAGTAGAAGAAATCGTTATTCCACAAGAAGTAATCGATAAAGCTGTAGAATTATAATAAGTAATAAGACTGTTTTCGATTGTTGCAATAAAACGATCGGGAGCAGTTTTTTTATTGGCTCTATAAAATTCAATGTTAAGGATTTGTGGATAAGAAATCTCACAAACTCTATCTTTTAGTAAGCGTCTTTTTTAAATTTTGATCTAATCTATAGTAAGATTGTATTAGACCAAATTAGCTTATATATAATATATTTTTAATTGAAAACCATTTTCATCCAAGGGTTGACTTGTATAGGCAAGATGCTATAATAAAATTGGTGGGTAAATGATAATGATTTTCACTATCGTAAACTCATAAACAGTACGTTATAGATAGATATATAAAGCTATCTTCTTATTTCTTTAGTAGCACTTTCTTCTTATCTCTTTGTTGGAGAAAGCAAAGTTTCTCGAGCTTTTTGCTGGTTAGGAATATCGTATCTTCTATGTAAAATAAATTGAATACTCAGTGTTAGGGAATAACTTTCGCTGAGAATAAAAGAAATATGGGGTTAAAAATGAGACTGTGGATATTGATTGTTGCAGTAATCATCCTATCGTTCATTTCACTATTTATTGGTGCGATTAACATTAAGCCAAGTGATTTGCTTAATTGGGAATCGTTAGAAACACAAATTTTCTTAATTAGTCGTTTACCAAGGTTATTAGCTATTATTTTAGCTGGCGCAGGGATGGGTATTGCAGGTTTAATAATGCAAAGTTTAAGTAGAAACAAATTTGTATCGCCAACAACGGCAGGTACATTAGATGCAGCAAAACTAGGGATTATTATCTCCATGATATTCTTTACTAGTATGTCATATATCGGGCAAATTGTTTTCAGTTTTGCTTTTGCTTTAATTGGTACATTTATCTTTATGCAGTTGCTTGAACGAATTAAGTTTAAAGATGCAGTTTTTGTTCCGCTTATCGGGATTATGTACGGAAATATTGTTGGTGCAATATCTACCTTCTTAGCATATGAAGCGGACATTCTACAAAATGTAGATACATTTTTCCAAGGGAGTTTCACGCTAGTTGTCTCTGGACGTTATGAGCTTCTTTATGTAGCTGTACCGGCCATTATTATTGCCTATATCTATGCAAATAAATTTACTGTAGCAGGTATGGGGGAGGATTTTGCTAAAAATGTAGGCTTAAGCTATCGAACGGTATTGAATATTGGACTAATTATTGTTGCTGTTATTTCAACGACAGTCATTTTAACTGTCGGTGTCATTCCATTTTTAGGGTTAATTGTACCTAACCTTGTTTCCCTATATTTAGGGGATAATTTACGTAAAACAATTCCGCATACTATTTTTATGGGGGCAGCATTCTTATTGATCTGCGATATTATTAGCCGCTTAATCGTACATCCATATGAAATTCCAGTAAATACAACTGTTGCAGTAATCGGTAGTGCGATCTTCTTAATTATGTTATTTAGGGGGAAAGCATATGCGAAAAAATAGTACGAAGCTAATTATATTGGCAGTTATCGCTATCATATGTATGTTGTTATTTGCATTTTACAATATCCAAGGCGGTTTTAGTTACGCGTTTCCGAAACGCTTAGAGCGATTATTTGCAATGGTCATTACAGGGACTGCAATCGCCTATGCGACAGTAGCATTCCAAACCGTGACCCACAATCGATTGTTAACACCATCGGTTATGGGGATTGACTCCATGTACGAGATCGTTCAAACGATTATTTACTTTGCCTTAGGTTCGTCTTCGATCTTTGTTGTAAGCCGTTATTTAAACTTTGGTGTATCTATTATTGCAATGGTTCTGTTTGCTTTAATATTATACCGTTTCTTATTCCGTGCTGATAAGCATCCGATCTTCTTGCTATTATTGGCAGGTATGATAATCGGTACACTACTCGGAAGTTTAGTTACCTTTATGCAAGTAATTATTGATCCAGTAGAGTATGAAAGCTTGCAGGCTCGATTGTTTGCTAGCTTTATGAATGTAAAAACAGAGCTGCTATTTATATCAGCAGGTATTGTGATCTTAGCATTTCTTTATGGTACACGGATATTACATAAGTTAGATGTTATGTCTTTAGGGCGTGACAATGCCATTAACTTAGGTATTAACTATGACAAAATGGTATTACGAATTTTAATTTTGTCATCCATTTTAATTGCAGTAGCAACGGCTTTAGTCGGTCCTATTACGTTTTTAGGATTAATCGTTTCTAACTTAGCGTATCAATATTTTGCTACATATAAACACTGGGTCCTAATAGTGGGTGCAAGTTTAATAAGTATTATTGCTTTAGTCGGCGGACAATTTTTAGTGCTTCATGTATTCCATTTAACTACAACAATTAGTGTAATTATCAACTTTATCGGTGGTCTTTACTTTATTTACTTATTACTAAAGGAAAGTAGGAAAGCAGGATGATTGAGATTAAAGGGCTTTCTAAAAGCTTTGGGAAAAAAACGGTTGTCGAAGATGTTACATTGAAAATCCAAGCAAAAGCCATTACGTCCTTTATTGGACCTAATGGTGCGGGTAAGTCAACATTATTATCGATGGTAAGTCGTTTATTAGATGCAGATACTGGTGAGGTATTATTAGATCAATCAGATGTAAAAAAAATGAAATCAGATTCATTTGCGAAACGCGTTGCGATTTTAAAGCAAACAAATCATTTGAATATTCGTTTATCGGTTCGTGATCTTGTATCTTTTGGCCGTTATCCATATTCGAAAGGTCGTTTAAACGAGGAAGATCATAAGTTTGTAGACCAAGCGTTAGAGTACATGAATTTAACTGACATGCAAGATAAGTTTTTAGATGAGCTTTCAGGTGGTCAAAAGCAGCGTGCATTTATTTCTATGGTTATTGCGCAAGATACTGATTATATTTTACTCGATGAACCTTTAAACAACCTAGATATGAAGCATTCTGTTCAAATCATGAAAATCTTGCGTAAACTAGTAGATGAGTTAGGTAAAACTGTTGTTATCGTATTGCATGATATTAACTTCGCGTCTGTCTATTCAGATCGTATTGTTGCGTTGAAGAATGGACGATTAGTAAAAGATGGTCCAACACATGAGATTATTAACTCAACTGCTTTACGTGAAGTGTATGATATGGACATTCCTGTTCAAGTACAGGATGGTTGTCGAATTTGTGTATATTTTAATTCACATAATTGATTTTAATTTTTAAAATTTTAAAAGTGATTGACAATCATTGCAGACTCATTTAGAATATGACTTAGTTAATTGATAATGATTATCACTATCAAATGAGTAAGATATATTAGGAGGAGAAATTTAGCATGAAGAATTGGAAGTTTTTAACTGCTGCATCAGCATTAGTATTAATGTTAGCTGCATGTGGATCAGAGGAAGCAGAAACACCAAAAACAGATGATACAAACCAAGCAACTGAAACAGAAAAAGAAGAGGTAGCGGAAGAATCAGCATTCCCTATGACAGTATCTTCGTTAAGTACTAACCGTGAAACAGAAGAAGGAGCTTCTATCACATTTGAAGATATTACTTTAGAGGAAGAGCCAGAGCGCATCATCTCTTTTGACTATGGTTTCTTAGACACGCTGGATGCATTGGGCGTTGAAGGTATCGTAGGTGTAGCAGCTAACGGCGGTAAAGGAAACATTCCAGAACACTTAAAAGAAAAATATGCACCAAGCGATGAGATTACGGACGTTGGTACATTAAAAGAAATCAATTTCGAAGCAGTAGCAGCTGCTGATCCAGATATCATTTTTATCTCTGGTCGCCAAGCTCCATACTATGAAGAATTAAAAGAAATTACACCAAACGTAGTATTTATTGGTTCGGATAACTCGAACTATATTGATGCAGTTTATGAAACAGTTGATTTAGCAGCAGCAATCTTTGATAAAGCTGACAAAGCAGAAGAGTTAAAAGCTGGACTACAAGAAAAAGTAGATGCTGTAAAAGAAAAAGCAGCTGGCTATGAAAATGCATTAGTTGCAATGTATAACGACAAAAAAATCTCTGGTTTTGATAACGGTGAAGATTCTCGTTTCGCTTATGTGTACAATGACTTCGGTTTTAAACCAGCAACAACTGATATTAAAGCATCCTCACACGGATCTGACTTTTCTTATGAGTCCGTACTTTCTGTAGATCCAGAAGTATTATTGATCGTTGACCGTACAGTTTCAGATGAAGCAACAATTAAAGCAGATATCGAAAACGATATTATTAAACAAACTCGTGCTTACAAAGAAGGGAAAATCGTATACTTAGATGGTACGAACTGGTACTTCTCAAGTAACGGTATCACAACCGAAGCAGATAAATTACAAGAAATCTTAGATGAATTAAAATAATTCATCCTATATAGTAAGTGGAGCTACTCTAATCGTGTATATTGATTGGGTAGCTCTTTACATTTATCATTTTACTTATGAAAAAGGGGATAGAGAACATGTTTGTTCAAATGAGAAAAATGAGAAAATGGACTTTAACAGAAGGTAATTCAGATAAGATTATTGAGCGCGCTTTGGAAAAAAGCGTGACCAAGGCCCAACTCTAATAGAAAACAACCAGGTTTTGTTTTGTAGGGCGCGAACTGTTATTGAAAAATGTCCGTCGCGGCGAAGAAGAACTGGTAATGATCATTCGTTGGGAATCAGAAGAGGCATGGAAAAACTGGGAGAAGAGTCCAGAACATATAGCTGGTCATAAAGCGAAAATCAAAGAGCATGGCGGAAAACCACCTAAACCAGAATATGTTATTTCTATCGAGCATGCAAACTATACCATTGTAGAATTAATAACTAAATAATGAATGCTGTGATTATAATAATCCACGAGGAATTAAACCTCGTGGATTTTTTAGTGGCTTCCAAGATTGATGCTATGTCATTTGTTCCTACCAAAAACATAAATTATGTGTTTAGGGAAACTGCGAAGTAGGTGGTTGATGAAGTGTCCGCTAGATTTTCACTGCAGTCGTACGCTTTCCGCCGGGTGTGCGATGAGCCATTCCCTCCGCTTAGGCGTCGTTGGAATGTCTCATTAGCCCACTCATCCGGCAGGAGTCGACGACTGTAGTAAAAATCAATGGTAAATCCTTTTTTATTTTTGATCGACTTGCTAAAAACAAAACATCAATGCCAGTTTCAGTTTGTCGTGTTCGCAGCTCATTATGTCGCGTTAAACCATTTATTGGCATTTATTAGTTGGAGAACATATGAATAAGTTTCATTTGTTAAACAGTGACACTGATTAGATAGCGTTATCCTTCATAGATTGTAGCGAAAGGGCGTCGACTCCAGCCGGAATAGCTTGAGCTGAAGACCCTGGACAGAGCGTAGCGAAGGAAGCGATGAAGCCAAGCCGGCGGAAAACGTACGCCCTGCAGCGGAAATCTTAGCGGATTCTTCATTCCATTCACTACGTCGCAGTTTCCTATATAGCGAACCCATGCCGAATAATATCCATGCAATTGTGTATTGTAATTATGTAGTCTATACTTTTATCATGAATAATTTTGAGAGGAGTGGGATACAATGAAAAAATGGTTTTATCCACTTGGATTTGTAACACTACTTGGATTTGCCGCATTATATATTTCTTTTACCTCAGAAGAAATGGTGCAACTGGATCGTAAAATGAGCGAACTTATTTATGGCAATCAATTCATCACGTTATTTCATTATATAGGAGAACAGAAATTTATTGTTATCATGATGTTGATCTTATTCGCCTACTTATGGATACGCTCGAAAAATTATCGTGGTATGTTATTTGGATTGTTTTCTGTAGGTGTAGGGAACGTACTCAACCAGCTTATGAAAAAGTGGGTGGAAAGAGAGCGACCAGATATTCCGAATCAGCTAGAAAGCTTTAGTTTTCCGTCTGGGCATGCGATGGTTGGATTATTGTATATATTTACGATTGCCTATTTCTTAGCCGAACATCAAACGAATAAAAAAGTTCGCGTGTCCATATGGATTGGTGCACTTATACTTACCGTTCTAATTGGATTATCGAGGGTTGCAGAAAGTCGCCATTATGCTACCGATGTGTTTGCAGGATGGATGGCAGGGTATACATGGTTTATCCTCATTGTATTATGGTACGAATTTCGAAGTAACATTTTTAAAAAGAATAGACCCTAGAATCCTTTCCTCCTCTTGGAAAGGATTTTTTCAAAAGGAGTGTAAGAAGTATGTTTGAACTACCGGATGAACTAGTCACACTTGGCAAGAAAAGAATAGAAGGATTCCCAGTAGAAGGCTTTGTCAGAGGGAAAGGACCTAAAAATCCTACTATCCTGCTAATAGGAGAAGCACCAGGAGAGAATGAAGCGGTCCAAGGGATGCCATTCGTAGGTAGAGCAGGAGATGAATTAGTGAAATCTCTTGCAAGTATCGGTTTAACAAGAGATAACGTCTATATGACAAGTGCGGTGAGAAGTCGTCCATATATTTGGAAAGATAAGAAAGCAAGAAATGGTGAAATAACGAAGAGGAAATACAATCGTCCACCTACTCAACAAGAAATAATTGCCCATGCACCTGTACTCGATTATGAACTAACCCATATAGCGCCAGTCGTCATAGTTACTTTGGGAAATGTAGGACTGCAACGGTTACTTGGCAAAGATGCAAAAGTATCTGCTCTACATGGGCAATTGATCGAACATGAGGTACAGCATTTAGCATCGCTAGAAGAAAATAAATTCAAATGGTCAGAGGAAAAGTATTTAATCATTCCAACATACCATCCCGCGGCTGTATTTTATCGTCCTTCCAATCGGGATATTTTAGAAGAGGATTGGGCGAAAATAGGGCAATATATTGCTTCAGCAAAATTAAAATTTTCATGAGTCTAAAAGAATTGCGCATGGGAAACTTAATGCGTATAATAAATGAAAATCGATATTTAGAAAGAAGTGGATACAGGTGGACGGGAATGTTGTCTTTGCATTATTACTTACGTTATTTGCAGGTCTAGCAACAGGGATAGGTAGCTTACTATCATTGTTAACGAAACGTACAAATACGAAGTTTTTATCTATGGCATTAGGTTTTTCAGCAGGGGTAATGATTTATGTCTCATTAGTGGAGATATTTGTGAAAGCTAAGGATTCGTTAACAGAGGAACTCGGTACAACAAATGGTTATTGGATGACAATTTTTGGTTTTTTTGCAGGGATGATTTTTATTGCAATAGTAGATCGTTTACTGCCGAAAATAGGAAATCCACATGAAGTAAAAAGTGTAGAGGACATGGACAATGGACCTTCTAATGCGGAGTATACAAAGCTGATGAAAATGGGAGTCTTTACGGCACTAGCAATAGGCATTCATAATTTCCCGGAAGGTATTGCTACATTTGCATCGGCTTTACAGGATCCTAATTTAGGAATTGCAATTGCGATAGCAGTTGCCATTCATAATATTCCAGAAGGTATCGCTGTAGCTGTACCGATATACTATGCAACTGGTAATAGAAAAAAAGCATTTAAATTATCCTTTCTTTCAGGTCTTGCTGAACCGGTCGGAGCATTTGTTGCGTATTTAGTATTAATGCCATTTTTAAACGGGGTTGTTTTTGGAGTAGTGTTTGCAGCAGTAGCAGGTATTATGGTGTTCATTTCTTTAGATGAATTATTACCGGCAGCTAAAAAGTACGACGAAACACACTCTTCTATTTACGGCGTAGTAGCTGGAATGCTGGTCATGGCATTAAGTTTAGTATTAATGGCATAAAAGCAAAAGTATAAAAAAGCAGTGCAGTTCTCAATTAGAGAAGACTGCACTGCCATTTTTATTTTTTGCAATAATACCAGTTCGATTCATCTCCACTGGTACAAGCTGAAAGTTAGGAAAAATCCCATCTAGCTTTGAAATGAACTCCTGCTCTGAACCTTTTTGTACAAGTGAGAGTAGGGTAGGGCCTGCTCCGCTTATACAAGTACCAAATGCACCTGCATTTTTGGCTGCTACCTTAATCTCTCTACTCTCTGGGATCAGATCAAGACGATACGGTTCGTGAAACAAATCTTGCTCCATGTATACGCCAGCCTGCTCAAATGATTGAGAGAGAAAAGCGGCAGTAAGTAAACTAGCGGTTGCACTTGCTTGTGCAGAAACCTGACGTGTGTAACTATCTGGTAAGACATTTCTAGCAGCTTCTGTTTTTAGCTCAAAGTTAGGAATAAATAAAACAAAAGAAGCATCAATATGATACGCATGAAACACATGGATTTCTCCATTATCTGCACTCGATGAAATTGTAAAGCCACCAAATATAGAAGCGGCTGCGTTATCCGGATGACCTTCCATCAAGGTTGCCACTTTTAACTTGTCTTGTGCAGTTAGCTCAAGTTCAAGTACTTGATTAGCAAGTTCAACCCCCGCAACGATGGCAGATGCGCTGCTTCCCATCCCGCGAGCGAGCGGGATTTCACTTCTCACGGATAGATGGCATGGGGGGAGGCTTTGACCATGTAATTCCGCAGTTTTCTCGGCAGCTTGAATTATTAGATGATCTTTTGGGTTGGGAACGTCCGGTAAGTTATCGGATAAGTTATCAATCTTCCACGCAGAAGCTAGTTCAACCTCTAACTCCAAGTATTTATCTAACGCAATCCCAATCGAATCAAAACCAGGTCCTAAATTCGCTGTACTTGCAGGAATGGAAATCGACCATCTTTTACTCATAGTACACCCTCAATATACGCACGAATTTCATCTTCGTCATTTTTTAATGATACTAAGTCAACTGTCGAAACTTCCATAGCAGTATCTGGATCCTTCAAACCGTTTCCTGTAAAAACAGTTACAACTTTGCTTCCTGCACAGATTTTACCGCTTTTCACTGATTTAATAACTCCTGCTAAGGAAGCGGCGGAACCTGGCTCAACAAATATTCCTTCGCGACTAGCAATCAGTTGATATGCTTGTAGAATTTCATCATCCGTAACAGCATCGATTAACCCACCAGACTCATCACGAGCAGCTTCAGCTAGTATCCAGCTTGCTGGATTTCCAATACGAATGGCAGTAGCAACTGTTTCCGGATTGGCGATTGGTGTACCTTGTACGATTGCAGCAGAGCCCTCTGCTTCAAAACCAAACATTTTTGGTAAGCCAGACTGTTTTACTTCGTCATACTCTTTGAAACCTTTCCAATAGGCACTGATGTTTCCTGCGTTACCGACTGGGATACATAAATAATCAGGAGAAGAACCGAGAGCATCTACAATTTCAAAAGCAGCTGTTTTTTGTCCTTCCAAACGATATGGATTTACAGAGTTAACAAGCGCAACAGGTGATGTTTCACTAACTTTACGAACGATTTGTAACGCGTCGTCGAAGTTGCCATCGATCTCAATAATCTTGGAACCGTACATACATGCTTGTGCCAGCTTTCCAAGTGCTACTTTTCCTTTTGGAATGACAACAATCGATTTTATACCTGCCCGAGCAGCGTATGCAGCAGCGGCAGCAGAAGTGTTTCCAGTAGATGCACAAATAACACATTCGCTTCCTTCTTCTATAGCTTTTGCTACAGCAAATACCATCCCTCTATCCTTAAATGAACCGGTAGGATTTGCACCTTCTACTTTTCCATAAAGCTCGATTCCTAGTTCTTTCGATAAGTTTTCTAATTTAATAAGAGGCGTATTTCCCTCGTGTAATGATAGTTTAGGTGTTTTATCTGTTACAGGTAAAAATTCTTTATATTGTTCGATTAGTCCTTGCCATGCCATGATGTAATCCGCCTCTCTGTTCTTCTTGAATAAACATATGTATTTCTATAATGGACATTTTACCGTAATAAAGCGAAAAAAACAAGTAGATTTTTTTCTGCAGGGTTAATAACTCTGCGGAAAAAGCCTCTGCCGTATGTCACAAATTTTGTAAGGAGTCGAGGGAGGCAGTCTAAGTTAGCAACGTACTGTAGGCCACGAGTTCAATTCAAAGTTAGGATGTAAATACGCTCCATGCGTAATTAATTTTACTATTGTAAGTTCCTTATTCTATGGGTATACTAATCATGTAAACATTAAACATTACAGGTGTAAAGACAGGGGTAAACTATGACAACTAAAAATGTTCAAAAACCATTATCTAAAAATAAATTACTAGGCATTGCAGGACTTGCTTGGATGTTCGACGCCATGGATGTAGGTATACTATCTTTCGTTATAGCTGCACTCGCGGTTGAATGGAATCTGACGCCAGGGGAAATGGGTTGGATAGGAAGTATTAACTCAATTGGAATGGCAGTAGGAGCTCTCGTATTTGGAGTTTTCGCAGATAAAGTAGGACGGAAAAAGATATTTATGCTAACGCTATTAATGTTTTCGATTGCAAGTGGGTTATCAGCGCTAGCTACTGGTCTAGTTGTATTTTTAATCTTTCGTTTCTTTGTTGGTATGGGACTTGGTGGTGAGCTACCAGTTGCCTCTACACTTGTATCTGAAAGTGTGGAAGCAAGAGAAAGAGGACGCGTAGTTGTACTATTGGAAAGCTTCTGGGCTGCTGGTTGGATTGTGTCTGCACTCATTGCTTACTTTATCATTCCTGATTACGGTTGGAGAGTTGCTTTATTAATAACGGCCTTACCTGCATTTTACGCTATTTATTTGCGTATCAAATTACCAGATTCTCCTCAATATACAGCGAAGAAAACAGAATCCAGATCTATCATGCAAAATATGCAAGAAGTTTGGTCGAAGAAGTATGCAAAGCGAACGCTTATGCTTTGGGTTGTTTGGTTTATGGTTGTATTTTCATACTACGGGATGTTCTTATGGCTTCCAAGTGTAATGGTGATGAAAGGATTTACACTTATTAAAAGCTTTGAATATGTGTTAATCATGACTTTAGCACAATTGCCGGGATACTTCTCAGCGGCATGGTTAATTGAGAAAGCTGGACGTAAGTTTGTATTAGTTACCTACTTGCTTGGGACAGCTGCCAGTGCCTTTGTTTTTGGGGCTGCTGAAACAACTGCGCTATTAATCGTTTCTGGTATGTTCCTTTCTTTTTTTAACCTAGGTGCATGGGGAGCTTTATATGCCTATTCTCCAGAGCAATACCCAACTGTTATTCGGGCCACTGGATCAGGTATGGCAGCTTCTGTAGGACGCATTGGAGGTATTCTTGGACCATTATTGGTTGGCTCTCTTGTAGCAGCTGGATATGAGATAGGATATATTTTCGGTATTTTCTGTGGTGCCATCGTGATCGGCGTATTATCGGTTTTATTTCTCGGTACAGAGACAAAACAAACGGAGCTTGAATAGCAGTAAAACCTGTTTCCTAAAGTAGGAAGCAGGTTTTATTTTGTTTACGTTATAAAACATAGTAAAATGAAAGATAGAAGTAAAAATGGAAAGCTGTAGGTGCTAATTAACATGAAATATAAACAACTATCAGATAGCCAAGTAATCGATTTAATAGAACAAGATGCGGATATTATACTCCCATTAACAAATGGAGAACCATATAAATTACTCGACATACTAGAAGAAAATGCGAATAGCTTAACGAATGTGAAAATACATCAGCTACTAGCCCTGCAACAAAGAGCATATATGGAAGGGGCATATCCAGGGAAACTTAAGCATGTATCTTATTTTTTGAGTGGTGCTACACGAAAAATGTTCTACCAAGGGCTGGTGGATCTTGTTCCGAATCATTTCCATGAGATGCCAAGAATATTAAGACAGTCAACAAATCTGTCAATGATTATGGCAGTTGCCTCCCCAATGGATGAGTTCGGCTATTTTTCTTTAGGTACACAGGCAGACATTGTAAGTGAATTTATAGGAACTGTTCCGTTTATACTAGAGGTGAATAAGCATATGCCTCGTACATTTGGTGAAAACCAAATTCACATTAGTCAAATTGCTGGTTTTGTAGAAAATGATCGTCCTTTGTTTGAAGTTACTGCACCACCTATCGGACAACAGGATCTGCAAATAGCCTCTTATGTAGCAGAAAGCATTCAAAACGGGGACACATTGCAAATTGGGATAGGATCGATTCCAAATGCTGTAGTAAGTTTATTAAAAGACCATCGACATTTAGGTATCCATACAGAAATGTTCGTGGATGGAATTATTGATTTAGTAGAAGCAGGTGCGGTGGACGGTACGCATAAGTTTACGAATAAAGGGAAAATCATTGCAACATTTGCGTATGGTTCCAATAAAATTTATAACTTTTTGCACAATAATCCTTCTGTACAGTTTTTACCAGTAAGTATTGTCAATGATCCGCGTGAAATTGCCAAAGAAGAGCGCATCGTTTCCATTAATGCAACCACAGAGGTAGATCTATTTGGCCAATGTGCATCTGAAACGGTTGCGGGTAAATATTACTCTTCTACTGGAGGGCAAGCTGATTTTGCGCGTGGAGTTCGATTCGCTAAAGAAGGAAAAGGATTTGTATGTATGACATCTACTGCTAAAAATGATGAAATTTCACGTATCAAGCTGAGCTTGGCACCGGGTTCTGTTGTAACAACTTCTAAAAATGATGTAGATGCAATCGTAACGGAGTATGGGATTGCTAAAATGTACGGTAAGCCTATTTCAGAGCGTGCAAAGCAGCTTATTTCGATTGCACATCCGAAATTTAGAGAAGAATTAACTTTTGAAGCGAAGAAAATGGGGTTTATCTAAATTGAACATAGTTGAAAAAGAATTCTTTTATCAGCCGACTTTAGACTTAGCAAAAGACTTATTAGGTAAATACATTGTACACGAACATAGTAGTGGACTGCTCATCGGCAAAATTGTAGAAACAGAAGCGTATATGGGACCAGAAGATAGAGCTGCCCATAGTTTCGGCAATAGAAGAACAAAACGAACAGAAGTAATGTTCGGTGAGCCAGGGCTGATCTATACGTATCAAATGCACACACATACGCTGATCAATGTTGTTGCAGCACCTGTTGATACCCCTAATGCCATATTAATACGTGCGGTAGAACCAATCGAAGGATTGGAACAAATGAAGGAATTTCGTAAAAACCAACCAATGAAACAATGGACGAATGGACCGGGCAAATTGACGAAAGCCTTAGGAATTACAATGGAATCCTATGGCAAGCATTGGACAGAAAAACCACTGTACATGGCAGAAGGGGAAAAAGTAACCGCCATTTCTATTGGCCCGAGAATAGGCATTGAAAATAGCAGGGAAGCGGTGCATTATCCTTATAGATTTTGGGAAACTGGCAATCCATTTGTATCAAAAACAAGATAAGATAAAGAGTATTCCATAACAAAAGATCGACCCATTAATCTCTGGGTCGATCTTTTTAAATGAGTTTACCCATATAGTATTCATCAACATAATGGCCATTAATAATAAGGGCATTTTTTCGATCGCCTTCATTTTCAAAGCCGAGCTTTCTATATAGCTTTTGAGCATTCAAGTTTTCCTTTATAACGCTAAGCTCAAGCTTAGAAATACCAGCTTCTTTTGCCCATTTTTCACCGTGAAGCATGAGGGAAGAGGCAATCCCTTTTTTGGAGAACTCTTGGGTTACACCAATTACAACAGATGCTCTATGTAGGGCACGTGGAGCGGGGCCTCCCGTGAATTGAACATAACCTGCATATTGCCCATTCATAATAGCTAGTAAAAGAATAGAATTGGATTCGTTTTTCCAAGAAGTGAAATTTTTTCGAATACGTTGTACGGTCATTTGAATATCCGATTTCCCATACAACATAAAGTCAGTCTCTGAAAAAATAGTTTCTTGTAATTTGATAAAAGGACGAGCGTCTTCTAGCTCCGCCTCTCGAATAATTAGTATATCTCTTTGTTTGTTTTCATCGGCAATACGTTCATCTGTTTCATGCACAACACTATGGAAATGAACGGACTTTCCTAACTCAACATCTCGGATGGAGTAACCATAATCCATCCATGCAAAATAATGTAAAGCAGGGGGCTTCGTTTTTTTCCACCAGCTACTACTTAAATAAGCAGCATTGGGTAAAGCTTGTCCGATAATCGCTTCTATTTCGTTAAATGTCAAAGTAATTTCTTTACTTGTCGATTGTTTGAAAAAGGTGGCAAGCGGAATATATTTATTTTCAAAGTGTTTGGTCATAGTAACAACTTCACTCATTTCTACTTTGATAAAGAATTATAGGCTAATTATAGCACTACCCTCCAATTATGCACACTACTTAAAGCATATTCAAACGTCAAAAAATACCTGTGGATAGAGAACGCCAAAAAAGTGATACTTCTGCTAGAAGTACCACTTTTGAATATTATCAATTATGCATTTGCTAGCTCAAGCTGCATAGCTGGCCCGAAGAATTCATAGTGAATTTGTTCATTTGAATATCCTAGTTCCAGTAAGTAATTAATCATAGCTTCCATAAATCCAACTGGTCCACAAACATAGACATCTCCATTTTGGATTGCATTCGCTGCAAGGACATCCTTTGTGATAAATCCATCTTCTGTATCAGAGTAAAGTGTAACGTATTTTGCATCTTCCATTGATTCCAATAAAAACTTAATGTCTTTATCAAAAGGATGTAAATTTTCATTGCGAGCGCTGTAGATGAAAGAAACTTTTCGAGAAGGTTGGTTTTTCGCAATTGTTTCGAACATACTCATCATAGGAGTGATTCCAACTCCGCCACTTATGAATGTAACAGGTGTTGACTTCTCTGGATCTAAAATGAATTCCCCAGCTGGTGCAGTAAGCTCTACTGTATCTCCGACGTTCACATTATTGTGCAGGTGAACGGAAACTTTACCTTCAGGATCATGCTCATCTTCTTTTTTCACAGAAATTCGGAATGTTTCTGGATCAGAAGCTTTTGATAGACTATATTGTCTGTTTAATAAGTACTTCTCACCTGGAATACTTACTCGAATAGTAATAAATTGGCCTGGTGTATAAGCTGGTACTTCTTTTCCATCAGCTGGTTTTAAGTAGAATGAAGTAATATTTTCACTTTCTTTTTCTTTATGAACTACTGTGAAGTCTTTAAAGAATCTCCATCCACCTTGTTTTGACTCGGCCGCCACATACATTTCTTCTTCAATGCCTATGAATGCATCCGCGATTACGCCATAAGCTTCACCCCACGCATTGATAATATCGTCAGTTGCAGCGTCTCCAAGTACTTCTTTAATAGCCCCAAGTAAATGTTCACCAACGATTGGGTAGTGTTCTGGTTTAATGCCAAGGCTTACGTGTTTTTGTCCGATTTGTTTTACAGCAGGGATAATTGCAGCTAGATTGTCGATGTGTACAGCTGCTGCATAAACAGTATTTGCTAGAGCCGTTTGCTGACGACCTTTTGCTTGGTTTGCATGGTTAAATATATTTAAGAGTTCTGGATGTGCTTCGAACATATTTTTATAAAAAGCGGTAGTAATCGCTACTCCGTGTACTTCTAAAACTGGAGCTGTAGATTTAACGATATCGATTGTTTGTTGAGATAACATATCATGACACGTCCTTTTTTTGTTTTGTTATTTACACTTATTACGATACTCCTGTCTTTTCTTTAAAGCAATATTTAGAATACATCTTTAAGGCGGCTTTAATAAATCGGACACATTTCTTTCACGAGTTTGTCAATATCGTTATAATAAGAAGGTAGAATGGCGGTGGCAATATGAGATTGACTATGTATACAGATTTCTCACTTCGGGTGTTAATATACTTGGGAGCAAAAGAAAAGAACGAACTATCCACAATTCAAGCTATTTCAGATGCATATGGTATTTCTAAAAACCATTTGATGAAAGTGACACATGAATTAGGAAAACTGGGCTATATTGAAACAATCCGTGGACGAGGCGGTGGCATTCGTTTGGCAATGGATCCAAAAGACATTAATATAGGTCAAGTAGTTCGGCATACGGAAGATGACTTCCACATAGTAGAATGCTTTGACTGTAAAACAAATACATGCGTTATTTCGCCCGTTTGTGGACTAAAAGGTGCTTTGAATCGTGCCTTGTTTGCGTATTTAAAAGTATTAGATGGATACACACTCGCAGACTTTTTACACCAAAAGCATAAAATAGCGAATTTACTTTTCAATGAACAAATGGATATATGATAAAATAAGTTCGGATATTGTTTAACTTGATTAGGAGGATTTTATAATGGAAAAAGTATTAGTTTTTGGACATAAAAACCCAGATACAGACACAATTACTTCAGCAATTGTTTACGCACATTTAAAGAATGCAATAGGAGTAGAAGCTGAGGCAGTTCGTTTAGGCGAAGTGAACAATGAAACAAAATTCGCTTTAGAAAAGTTCGGATATGAAGCGCCAAGATTGATCGAGAACGTTGCAACAGAAGCGAAAAAAGTAATTTTAGTAGACCACAATGAAAAACAACAAAGTGCAGATGGAATTGAGGAAGTACAAGTAACAGAAGTAATCGACCATCATCGTATTGCGAACTTCGAAACGGCGGAGCCTTTATACTACCGTGCCGAGCCAGTAGGATGTACAGCAACAATTTTAAATAAAATTTATAAAGAAAAAGGCGTCGAAATCCCAGCAAGTATTGCAGGACTTATGCTTTCTGCGATCGTTTCCGATTCATTATTATTTAAATCACCAACATGCACAGAGGAAGACATCATGGCAGCACGTGAACTAGAAAAAATTGCTGGCGTAAACGCGGAAGAGTATGGACTGGCTATGCTAAAAGCTGGAGCAGATTTAAGTGATAAGAGCTTAGAAGACCTACTTTCAATAGATGCTAAAGAATTCAGCATGGGTGATAACAAAGTAGTCATCGCTCAAGTGAATGCAGTAGATGTAAATGACGTAATGGGTCGTCAGGAGCAACTAGAGGAACTAATCCATCGTGCAATCGAAGAACAAGAATTAGATCTATTCTTCTTCGTCGTAACTGATATCTTAAACAATGACTCAGTAGTTTTAGCACTTGGGAAATTAGCGTTAAAAGCAGAAGCGGCTTTCGGAGTGAAATTCGACAACAATACAGCTTTACTTAAAGGCGTCGTTTCTCGTAAAAAACAAGTAGTACCGGCATTAACTGAAGCATTAGCAAACTAATTAAAAAGACTTCCTGACTTTTACTAGTCGGAAGTCTTTTTATTTTAGGAAACTATAATATTGAGGATATGTTACTGTTTAGGGATAATGCGTCATAAAGAGATACTAAGATGTCCGCCATGATTTCCGCTCCAGGCGGACGCTTTCCGTGGGGCGAGCGGTGAGCCTCCTCCTCCGCTAACGCTACGTGCGGGGTCTCACCTGCCTCACTAATCCCACAGGAGTCGCCACCTTGCTCTTCAATCAATCGAAACTTGCTAATAATTGCTAAAGTATGTCTCATTCAATTATTCATAGGTTTTCCCTATAGAAAACAATATAGTACAAAATCTAGTACATCATTTCTTAGGAATTAGCAAACTCTACTGGATTGTAGCGAAAGGGTGGCGACTCCAGCGGAAAAAGCATGAGCTGAAAGCCCCGCAGGAGCGTGAGCGACGAGGAGATTGAAGCCGTGCCCGCGGAAAGCGTCTACCCTGTAGCGAAAATCCCAGCGCACACATAATAGCTCTGTCTTAAGACGCATTATCCCTTTATTGTGCCAAATCCCGATTACAAGCAAAGCACTTTATATTTGCAGGCAATTATTTTGAAATCAAAGCAAACTCCCATTACAATGAACGAGAGGTGATGGAGATGAAAATTGAAGTATGGTCCGATTTCGTATGTCCATTTTGTTATATAGGAAAAAGAAGACTGGAAGAAGCGTTACAACAAGCAGGTTTTGAAAGCCAAGCAGAAGTTGAATTCAAAAGTTTTGAATTAGATCCAACTTCGCCAAAAACATCTGATAAATCGATGGTAGAAGTACTTGCGGAAAAATACGGACAAAGCGTAGAAGCCGCAAAACAAATGACAGCGGGCGTTGCCGAGCAAGCAAAAACAGTTGGGTTGAATTATAATTTCGATGATATGAAACCAGCGAATACGCTAGATGCACACCGCTTAGTAAAATGGGCGTCTGAGCAAGGCAAAGCAAAAGAAGCAAATGAATTATTGTTACATGCTTATTTCATCGAAGCAAAAGAAATTGGCAAGCATGAAGTGCTGCTAGATTTGATCGAGTCACTTGGACTACCTAGAGAAGAAGCGGAGAAAGTATTGAATTCGGATGATTATTTGACAGAGGTTCGATTAGATATCGCTCGTGCTGGTCAAATTGGTGTTCGCGGCGTACCATTTTTTGTATTAAATGATAAGTATGCAATTTCTGGGGCACAGCCACTAGAATCGTTCATAGGTGCACTGAACAAAGTAGCGGAAGAAGAGGGTATTTCTCCTGCACAATAATATAAAAATTCTCTTCCTATCCAATTGGGAAGAGAATTTTTTTAATATTTTCTTTCAAAACTTAGAAACCTAGTTCCCTGGAAAGTCAGCACTCCAAGATCATCTTCCGCTAACAAGCCATATTCCTGTCCGCTCAGTTGAAGCTCCATTCGATCTCCACTTTCCACTTGAAATGTTACGTAATAGGAAGTAAAGGAGGAACTATCACCTGACCCTCCCTGTGTATGAGAACGTTTCGTTACTACTTGAGCGGGTACTGAAAGCTTAGGAGAATTATTATTTTTGTTCCACTGGGCACCGTTTTTTAAAATGGAAAAAACGATAAAACCAGCTACTACAAGAAAAAATAAGGCAAAAAATGGAGGCATACCACCAAAGAAGCCGAAACTATCCATCTAAAAACCCTCCTCTTAAAAAAACAGTTTTCTTTTATACGCATTAAGTTGAATAAAGTTTCACTATTGGATAGAGAATAGAAGAAACAGGAGGGAATAAAACATGACGCAAAAAATTTTACCTGGTGAATCGGAATCTTACTGGCTTGCAAATAAGGAACTTCCACTTTTTCCTAAACTAAGTGAAGATATAGAAGTAGATGTAGCTATTGTTGGGGCGGGACTCACGGGAATTACGGCAGCCTATTTGCTTAGTCAAATTGGACGAAAAGTGATTGTTATAGAAGGAACGAATATATTAAAAGGGACTACTGGCTTCACCACAGCTAAGGTAACTGCCCAACATGGTCCAATTTACCAACAGCTAATCAATACCTTTGATGAGCAAAAAGCCCGTTTATATTATGATGCAAATACGGAAGCGAAAGATTTTATCCAACGAACAATCGAGCAATTGAATATCCATTGCGACTTTGAAACATTGCCTGCTTATATATATGCCGATACCGAAGAAGGCGCGGAAGAAATTGAAAAAGAGATGGAAGCTTATAATGCTTTAGGTATACAGGGAGCAACATTGACGAAGGACACAGGGCTTCCTTATACAGTAAAGCAAGCCCTTAAGTTAGAAAACCAAGGCCAGTTCCATCCGATAAAATATGCAAAAGCATTAATGGAAAAAGCAATAGAAAATGGTGTGCAGTTTTTTGAGGAGTCACGTGCGAAAACAGTTAAGTCGAATACGGTAGAACTAATGGAAGGTCAGAAAATCACCGCAAATAAAATACTAGTGTGTAGTCATTTCCCATTTAATGACGGGGATGGACTGTATTTTGCCCGGATGCATTCGGAACGTTCCTATGCCCTGGCTTCTATCGCACCGACTAACTATCCAAAAGGTATGTATATAAATGTAGAGAAGCCGACACGTTCTGTACGTACTGCAATAGGAAATGATGGGAAAAGGTATTTACTCATTGGTGGAGAAGGACATGTAACTGGTCGCTTTGAAGGCGATACCAATGCAAATTACGAAACCCTTGCAGCTTTTGGACGAGAGCAGTTTAAAGTAAGTCACTATGATTATCGCTGGTCTGCTCAGGATCTAATCACTTTAGATCAACTACCATACGTCGGTACGATGACAGCAGGAAAGACAGATGTTCTGGTAGCGACAGGATATGCAAAATGGGGAATGACTAACAGTACGGTTGCCGCAAAGATTATGGCTGATCTTGTATTGGAAAAAGAGAACCGCTATATAGATCTCTATAATCCAGCGAGATCTAAAATGAAAAAAGAAGACATAAAAAGCTTTGCAAAAAATAATGCAAGTGTTGCAAAGGAGCTTGTAAAAGGAAAGACAGAGATACCTGATTTGAAACTTGAGGATATTCAAACTGGCAGTGGAGACATAATCATGTTGGATGGCAAAAAGGTAGGGGCTTATAAGGATGATCAAGGAAAAGTCTATCTAGTAAAACCCGCTTGTACCCATATGGGCTGTAATGTCTCCTTTAATAGTGCGGAAAGCTCATGGGATTGCCCATGTCATGGTTCACGATTTAGTTATAATGGGGATGTTATAGAGGGTCCAGCATTTGAACCATTAGAAAAGGTTGAGTATACGGATTGATAGGAGTTGTAATACAGCTCTTTGTAAAATAGTTGCATCACTAAGGAGTTACCTAAATCATTTATTGGGTAACTCCTTTACTATTGTTTTCATTCGATATATCGATTAAAATTATCGATATAGTTTAAAGGAGAGGATATACTTGAAAAAGCGAAGAGGGTTTATACAAATAGCGATTTTGCATTTGCTAAAGGAAGGCTCGATGCATGGCTATCAAATAATGAAAGAATTAGAAAGTCGCTCCGGTGGACTTTATTCGGCAAGTGCAGGGACAGTATACCCGGCGCTCCAGGAATTGACGGAGAAAGAAATGATCGGTTTAGATCCTGAGTCGGACAAAAAGACATATGAGATAAAAGAAAAAGGGAATGAAAAATTAGAGGAATTCGCAACTCGTAGAGAAGGAGAGTTTTGGGAAGAGTGGAAAGCACGCTGGGTTTGGCAAAATTCCGATGAAGCAACAATGCTAAAGTCCGCACTCGATTTATGGGAAGTGGAAATCCATAAAGCGGTTAAACAGTCACGTAAAAACCCTGAAAAAACAACTAAGTTAATAGAATTTGTGAAAGAAATAACAGAGCGTTTACAAAAAGAAAATAGATAGAGAGGGGAAATGCTATGAAATCCCTAGGAAAATTATTTCCGTATATTAAGCCATATACACTATTTGCAATTTTAGCTCCGTTATTAATGTGTGTGGAAGTGGCAATGGACTTACTACAACCGACAATTATGCAGCATATTATCGATGTGGGAATTGCAGGTAATGATAATGCTTATGTGATTAAGCTTGGATTACTAATGCTGTTAACTGCTTTTATTGGCTTGATCGGTGGGGCTGGTTGTACAATTTATAGTACGAAGACTGCAGTTAATTTTGCTGCAGATATACGTCGTGATATTTTCAAAAAGACGGAGCAGTTTTCCAGTAAAAACACGGATGCATTTGGAGCGGGAAAACTAATTACAATAGTAACAAATGATGTAACAGCGGTTCAACAAGCTTTAATGATGACGTTGAGGATTTTTGTACGCGGCCCATTACTGTTTATCGGATCAGTAGCAATTGTTTGGTTTACTGCGCGTGAGTTGTTTCCAGTATTATTAGTAGCTATCCCGATTTTGATGGTTTGTATTTATTATTTTTCGGCTAAATCGGGACAGTTATTTGCAAAAGTTCAAAAAGCGATGGACCAGGTGAATACAAAACTACAAGAGACGTTCGCAGGAATACGTGTTATTAAAGCATTCGATCGTCAAGATTATGAGATTAAAATGTTCCGAAAGGTAAATGATCTATTAACGAAAAGAAATATGTCTGCCGAACAAGTTATTCTAACACTAATGCCGATCATGCTATTTGTGGTGAATTTAGGTGTCGTTGCAGGTATGTGGATGGGGGCGATCAAAGTAAATGAAGGGACACTTCAAGTTGGTGTTATTTTAGCCTTTATTAACTACTTGAATATCATTATGAACGGACTTATGACAAGTAGCCATGTATTAATGCAAATTGCTCGTTCCTTTACTTCAGCTAATAGAATCGGGCAAGTGCTTGATACGGAAATCGATATACAGGAACCTGAAATTCCTGCTTTGCTTCCACAAGCAAAAGGGGAAGTGGAGTTTAAAGAGGTTTATTTTAGCTATAGTAAGAACGGGGAATATGTCCTGAAAAACATCTCATTCCGAGCAAAAGCGGGTGAGACGATTGGAATTATTGGTTCTACTGGTAGTGGAAAATCAACGCTCATTAAACTCATTCCAAGGCTATATGATCCAGATTCGGGATCCATTTTTATGGATGGAGTGGATGTAAAAGAATATCCACTTGACCAATTAAGAGGAATGATTGGTTTTGTTCCACAAAAGGCGACCTTATTTTCCGGAACAATTGAAGAGAATTTATACTATGGAAAAGAGGAAGCAAGCCTTTTAGAAATGGAAGGAGCAGCTAGATCTGCGGCTGCAATAGAGTTTATCGATAAATTAGAGGATAAATATGCCCATGAGCTTATGCAAGGGGCAACAAATTTGTCTGGTGGTCAAAAGCAACGTCTATCGATGGCACGTGCGTTTATCCGTCAACCGAAAATTTTAATATTAGATGATTCCACCTCCGCTATCGATGCTTTGTCGGAAGCTTCCGTACAACAAGCATTACAACAAAATCATGCAGAGACAACTGTGTTCATCATTTCAGCCAAGATTTCTTCCATCATTAACGCAGATCAGATTCTCGTGATTGAAGATGGCATGTTGGAAGCGTGTGGTACACATACTGAGCTGCTAGAAAACAGCAGTGTTTATCGTGGTATTTATGAAACGCAAACAGGGAAGGAGGTCTATTCATATGAATAAATCTTCCACATCTAGCGCGATTGGCCGAGCACGTGGACCACGAGGATTCAGCGGACCAGTGGAAAAGGCAAAGGATAGAAAAGGTACGCTCAAACGAATATGGCAGTACATGGAGAAGCAAAAAGTAGCAATGGTTGCATCGGTTATTTTTGTCATCATTTCTACGCTTTTGAACTTACTCGTACCTTATATAATTGGTGTCATTATCGATCAGTATATCATTCCAAAAGATATGAATGGTACACTTCGATTTCTACTGATCCTAGCCATTGTCTATGTAGCTGCCTCCATTTTTACTTGGCTCCAAACATTTTTAATGGTGCGAGTGTCATTGAAAACCATTCGGATTTTACGCCAGGATCTATTTAATAAGTTTCAAACATTATCATTGCGCTTTTTTGATAAACGAACACATGGCGATTTAATGAGTCGTGTGACCAATGATATTGAGAGCTTGAATAATGCACTTAGTCAAAGTGTGATTCAAATTATTTCCTCTATTTTAATGGTATCAGGTGTGACGATCGCAATGTTCTTACTGAATTGGATGCTTGCTATTATATCCTTATTGGTCATTCCATTAATCGTTTTTACAACGAAAAAAGTGATTAAATATAGCAGTAGTAATTTTATTAAAAGACAGCGTGATTTAGGGGAACTGAACAGCTTTATCGAAGAAGCTATTTCGGGAAATGAAGTCATTACGATTTTCGGACAGGAAGAAAAAACGTTCACAAAGTTTTCTGTCGTGAATGAAAGACTAAGACATTCTGCAATGGCAGCTGATACGGTATCAGGCTTTTTAGGACCGATTAATAACTTCATCAATAACTTAGGGCTTGTGCTAATCATAGCAGTTGGTGCTGTTATGACGGTGCAAGATATGGCAACAGTCGGTATTATCGCAGCATTCGTAACATATTCGCGCCAATTTTTCCGTCCGATTAATCAGCTATCCAGTCTATTAAACACATTTCAGTCTGCTATAGCTGGGGCGGAACGAGTATTTGAAATTATGGACGAAACACCAGATCTAACGGATAAAGAAAATGCGATTGAAGTTGACTCTTTTCAAGGGGATGTCACGTTCTCGAATGTAAACTTTGCATATGAAAATGGTAAACCAATCTTAAAAGACATTAGCTTTGAGGCAAAAGCAGGGGAGAAGATTGCATTAGTAGGTCCAACTGGTTCAGGGAAAACAACGATTATCAATTTATTAATGCGTTTTTATGACATCGATTCTGGAGAGATTAAAATCGATGGGCGACCAGTTAAAGACTACCAGATCAGTAAACTCCGTGAAAAAATAGGAATTGTACTTCAAGACACATTCTTATTTTCTGGAACAATCATGGAAAATATCCGCTATGGTCGTCTAGAAGCAACAGACGAAGAAGTCATTGCAGCTGCCAAAATGGCTTCCGCACACAGTTTCATCAAACACTTGCCAGGTCGCTATGAAACACTTATTACCTCAGGCGGATCAAGCTTAAGCCAAGGACAGCGACAACTTCTAGCAATTGCTCGAGCGATTTTAGCCGATTCCGATATACTGATTCTAGATGAAGCGACATCAAGCATCGATACTAGAACCGAAATAGAGATCCAGCAAGGACTGAATCGATTATCGGAAGGGAGAACAAGCTTCGTCATTGCACACCGATTAAAAACAATCGAAAATGCGGACTGGATATTAGTAATAAATCAAGGAGAACTAATCGAGTCTGGGACACATGAAGAACTATTGAAGCAAAAAGGTTTTTACGCTGAATTGTATGAGAGTCAGTTTAATATTTGAATGAAAAAGCAGGTGGTACTCAAGGAAAGTGGAGTACTGCCTGCTTGTATTATGTAAGGGCTATATTTTAAGCAAGCTCCGAAATAGATGTAATCGATTGAAGAAATATTTCATTTTAGGTAACCTATTTTCTTTTTGATACGTATATCTATTTGAAATAAAGGAGAGTGTTCCTATTGAAAAATACAAAATTAAGAATGGTATGGATACTTAACAATATTTTTTGTTACTTAATGTTTATCGGTTTTTCAATTTTTGTGGTTATAAATAAAGAGGATTTTCAATTAATAGATAGATGGTCAATATGGGTAATAGGAATGCTTCTCCTTTTAATGTTCTCTATGTTTGGTACTTATCGAATTTGTGGATGGATAAAAGAAGGGAAATTATAATTACCTTTATATATGTTCATTGAAATGAATAAGATTAGATAGTGAATTAGGCAATAAAAAAACAATCGTGCGGAGTAATCTCTGCACGATTGTTTTAGAAAGAAGAAGTTTTAGTTTCCGCTGGTACACGTTTTTGTAAATCTAAAATAATTGGATCAGCAGATGACTCTAATAAGTCTGCTTGTTTTTGTTGAAGATCTAATCGCATTTTTTCAGTTTCGATTAAAAAGTTATTATACTTCAGTTTTTCAAGTTCAATTTCATCTTTAACAATTTGTGCCTTATACTTTTGTGTTTTTCGTAAATGAGTTGTCCAAATTGCAGTAAGTGGAATAGAAAAAATCATTACTATAGCCACTAAGCCAATCCCTAGTGCGAACAAATCCTCCATTTGTATCCCTCCGTAGCCATTTTCTTAAGTATATACGAAAAAAGAAAGAAATAGTTTCGCAAATATAGATTATTCTGAGCACTAATGAGTTTAGTTGGAAAAATCGTCACTTTAGTTGGAAAACCATCCGAAAACGAAAAAAGCTCCCTCGAACAACTTCGGGGGAGTCCATAAATCATTTATTCAAATAAGCCCAAGCATACTGAGCATACAGTTCCGCACCAGTTACAAGTGCATCTTCGTCGATATCGAAGTTTCCGTGGTGATGGGCCCACTCTGTATCTTTTTCAGGATTTCCACTACCTACAAGTGCAAAACTTCCAGGTGCTTTCGTTAAGTAAGCAGAGAAGTCTTCCGCACCCATTGTTGGTTTTTCATCATACACCGCATCAGATCCAAACGCTTCAGTAGCAACTTGTTGAACAAGCTGTGCGCTTTCTTCCTCATTCACTACCGTATCTGTACCGCGAATATATTCCACTTCTGCAGTAGCGCCGTAAGTAGAGGCAATACTTTCCGCATATTGTGTAATGCTTTTCTCGATATGATCGCGGGTTTCTGGATGGAATGTGCGAACAGTTCCTTCGATTTCCGCATTTTCAGCGATTACATTAAATCGGGTACCTACAACCATTTTCCCGATAGTAAGAACAGCAGGACTTTGCGGGTCAATTGTTCTAGAAACAACTGTTTGGACGTTCATAACAAAAGAAGAAGCAACGATTGCCGCGTCGATGCATGCTTCCGGTATCGCAGCATGTCCACCTTTTCCTTTGAATTTCACTTTGATGATATCCGCTGCAGCAAATGAAGGACCTGGTGAGCAAGCTACTTTATTTGTTGGCATTTGAGACCAAATGTGAATACCAAACACATTGTCTACTCCGTCCATTGCACCTTGAGCAACGATTGCTTTTGCTCCAGCCGCTGCTTCTTCTGCCGGTTGGAACAAGAAACGAACATTACCTGGAAGTTGGTCTTTTACATCATTCAAAGCCTTAGCTGCTATTAATAACATCGAAGTATGTCCGTCATGCCCACACGCGTGCATTTTTCCTTCCACTTTAGAAGCATAGGGTACATGCGTATTCAGTTGTTGAACTGGAAGAGCATCCATATCCGCTCTAAGCGCCACTGTTTTACCGCCTGGAACTGCTTGAATTTCAGCGATTACTCCCGTAGGCTCTGTTTTTCGGTAGGGAATGCCAAGCTCGTCTAAATACTCGCAAACGAACGCAGTCGTTTTGAATTCTTCAAATGATAACTCAGGCTCACTATGCAGTTTACGACGTAGCGCGGTCAATTCTTCACTATTATTTGTAATGGATTCTTTTATTTTTGGGTTAATCATCATTCATTTCCCTCCGTTAACTTTAAGGCTGTCTGAAATACAATATTTGCACCGCTCGCCAGATGACTTCCATCTGACCATTCTTCAGGACAATGACTAAGCCCATCTTTACTTGGAATGAAAATCATCCCACAAGCAGTAAAATCGGAAAATACCATTGCATCATGTCCGGCTCCACTGTTGATCGAGCAATAAGGAACGTCTAACTTTTCACTTTCTTCCTGGAAGATAGATTGAATATGTTCATCCATCTCTTTCGGTGAAATATATAATAATTGTTCCGTTGAAGTAAGAATGCCTGTAGTCTGTTTAGAAGCAATCAATTCTTCCACTTTTCGCACCGCATTTTGAACGTGCTGCTCTTTACCAGAACGTATATCTACTGAGAATACCACTTTATCTGGTATAACATTGGAACCATTTGGGAATACCTGGAGCTGTCCAGTAGTGATTACTGTCCCATTTCCTTCCTCTATGGCTAGCTTCGGAAAAGTGGCAATTACCTCAGCGGCTGCAACCAGAGCATCAGATCGGCGATTCATCGGTGTAGTACCAGCATGTCCTGCTTTCCCTTGAATTGTTACTTCTAATTGCGTTAATCCAACAATTGCTTCCACAATGCCAATCGGAATATTTTTTTCCTCCAATATAGGACCTTGCTCGATATGGAGCTCGAGAAATGCTTTGATCGTTTTCGGATCACGCCATTTTTCTTTTGAAGGATCCAAACCTATGCTAATCATTGCATCTTCGGCTAATAGTCCGTCTTTATCTGCAAGTACTTTAAAGTCTTTATTGGTCAATAAACCCATCATGCCTCTAGAGCCCATTAAGCCACCGCCCCAGCGGGACCCTTCTTCTTCTACAAGCGCAATAATTTCGATAGGATAAGCAGGCTTCTTATTATTTTCTTGGAATAACGCAGCTACTTCTAGCCCGATTACGACTCCTGCAGTACCATCGAAAGCTCCTCCGTTCGGAACGGAGTCAAAATGAGAGCCAACAATAACAGAAGGGGCGTTTGGAATCGTTCCATCTAGCTTTCCAAAAATATTTCCGAACCCATCCTCTGAAACAGTAAGTCCATATTTGAGCATCTGCTCTTTAATATAATTTCGAGCACTCAAATCTTCTTTCGAATAAGTAAGCCTTGTTACGCCTGCTCCAGGAGTAGCGGTAAATTGACTTAATAGTTCAATATGCTGTTCGATTCTTTGCTGATTGGCTAACATACTATCACTCCTATTCTTATAAGAATCCTACGAAAATACCTGCGAGTATAACAGAAACAATTGTTACGCTTATAAATCCGCCTACCAGCATTGGCGCAAGCATATGATCGGTCAGTGCTTTTCGCTCTTTTTCATCTTGTGTTAACGAGTTAATTACCTCATTCGTAATAATATAGTCTGCCGGGAAGCCATATAATGCGGTTAACGAGATTGCAAAAGCCATGTTTTTACTTACTTTTAACACTTTTCCTATGATGAAGGAGAAGATGTACATTCCGATAACCCCTAATACGATTGTTCCAATTAGCGGATAAAGAATATCGACAATCATAGATGGTGTAGCAGCTTTTAGTCCGTCAAATACGAATAGCATTAAAACCATTACACATAATCCAAATCCATTTGCTTTTTGTAATACATGACGCTCCAAAAAGCCGATGCTTTTCGCGATAATACCAAATAATAAACAAAGAACATACGGGCTAACTGTTACGATTGGTGCTAATAATGTAGAAACAAGATAAGCTAGGAAACCGACGAAAGCAAGACGGAAAAATTTAAAATAATCGGTATTATATTGTTTAGGCATTTTGCGGAACATTTTCAGCTCTTCTTCCACTTCTTCAGAAGCAGTAGAAGCTTGTCCTGTTGTAGCTAATTCTCCTTTACGAAACTTTTCAAGAAGTACTTTCCCTTCTTTTTTCAGCGCAATAGAGGTTAAAGGATAACCAGCAAAGCCTTGCATAACGTATATAACAATGGCGAAAACAGATAAAGTAGTAAGCCCTGCATTTGCAGCACCTTCTGACATGATTAGGGCAGATACAATACCGCCAACTAAAGGTGGTATAGCAACAATAATTGTTTCAATACCAAATAAGAACGTTCCTATTCCAAATAGAGCGGCAATAATCCCTACAATCCCAGCAAGGGAAATGAGAATCGTCTTCCATTGCTCCTTCAATTGTTGGATAGAAAGTAAAGTACCCATATTGGTGATGAGCAGGTAAATCATCATAGTTGCTACAACTGGCGGTACCCCGGCAATAGGAACTATATCTTGCGGGAAGAATGTCCAATATCCGATAAGGAAAAGAACGGCTGATACAAAAACAGAAGGAATCCAAGCCTTCGTACGGGTTGAAACAAGATCTCCTATGAATAAAATCGCGATAACGATTACTAGTGCAAGCATTTGTGACATAATAATTATTCCTTTCTGACAATATAGAATACTCAACATAATAACACGAATGGTTAGTATATAATATATTTCAGAAAAGTTAGATTTTTATAATAATAATGTAAGTGTTTTCTTTAGAAAAAATGCTAATTTCCAAATAAAAAAGCAACTCTGGAAGTCCAGAGTTGCTTAAGAATTGTTTAAATTATTGAGCTGGGTTTAACTCAAGTTCTACAGAGATTTTAATATCTTCTCCAACAAGAACGCCACCAGTTTCAAGCGCTTGGTTCCACACTAAGTCAAAGTCTTTACGATTAATTTTAGTTTCAGCAGAGAATGCTACAACTTCCTGACCCCATGGGTTTGTTCCTTTACCGCCATATTCCACTTCAAAAGTGACTGGTTTTGTAACACCTTTAATCGTCATATCACCAGTTACATCGTATTCGCTATCATCGGTTTTTTTGATGTCTGTAGCTACGAATTTGATATTTGGGAATGATTCTGTGTCAAAGAAATCTGCACCACGTAAGTGATTGTCACGATCTTCGTTGTTTGTTGTAATAGATTTTACATCGATGTCGAAGCTGATTGCTGCACCCGTTAAATCCTCTGCATTTCCTTCTAAGTCAGCAGTAAAGTTAGTGAAAGAACCTTTTACTTTTGAAACCATCATGTGTTTTACAGAAAAGTCGATACTAGAGTGCGCTGCGTCAAGATTAAATTTTGCCATTTTAATTTCCTCCTTAGTATTTCTTGTTTTTTTTAGTATATAATACATTAACCTTGAAATCAAGATGTTTTATTTCAAAACAAATTGATTTTCTAAACAATTTTCTTTACCCAATTCATGTATGAATCAAACTACAAGTTACTTTATGTAACTAACTTTAAATTAATACCGAACTTACGTCAAGTAATTAAATTACTCTTATTTTACAAAAAAATTATATAGGCGTATAATAGGTAGTAATAGAGGTGAATGAAATGAAAGAAACATTATTATGTCCACGTTTAGCGAAGGCAATGGAATTGCTCGGAAAAAGGTGGACTGCGTTAATTATTTTTCAATTAATTGATGGAGCGAAACGGTTCAATGAAATCGAGTCGTCTCTTCCTATAAGTGGTCGATTGCTTTCAGAGCGTCTTAAAGAGCTTGAAAAAGAGGGGCTAGTAGAAAGAACTGTCTTTTCGGAGGTTCCTGTACGGGTAGAATATAATTTAACGGACAAAGGTTATGCCCTAAAAGATGTGATTGATGGAATTGAATCTTGGTCTAAAGAATGGTTCTAACAATTTCGCTTGAAAAATTATGGGCGAGAACGCATACTATGGAAGGATAAAGGTTAATGAAGAAAGGATTGGCTATTTTTGGCTAAACAGCAATGGTATCAAGATTTAAGAGCACGAATAGATACGAAGAACATAAAAATAGATGAAGCATTGAATTTGCATACAATGACACGAATGGGTGGTGCCGCAGACATATTTGTGACACCTGACACGGAAGACGAAGCTGCGTTTACAGTTCAATATGCATATAAAAACAATATTCCCTTATTACTACTAGGAAATGGTTCTAATATGGTCGTACGAGATGGTGGGGTTCGTGGGATTGTACTTCGTTTGGAAAAGTTGAACAAGATTACGATAAACGGCAACAGAGTGATCGCTGAAAGTGGAGCCGATATTATCGATGTTTCAAGAGCGGCTGCAAGTGAAACACTCACAGGCTTGGAATTCGCTTGTGGGATTCCCGGTTCAATTGGCGGAGCAATGGCGATGAATGCCGGTGCGTATGGTGGAGAGATTCAAGATGTAATTGTGCAAACGACAGTTTTAACACCAAGTGGTGAAAAGCTTGTTCTTTCAAAAGAAGAGCTAGAGCTGGGCTATCGTAAAAGTATCATTACGAAAAAAGGGTATTATGTATTATCCGCCGAGTTTGAACTTGCACCAGGTGTACAGGAAGAGATCGATGCAAAAATTGCAGACTTGACGTTCCAAAGAGAATCTAAACAACCGCTCGAATATCCTTCAGCAGGTAGCGTGTTCAAGCGTCCACCTGGTTATTTTGCCGGTAAGCTTATTCAAGATAGTGGATTACAAGGAAAAGGATTTGGTGGAGCAGAAGTTTCCACAAAGCACGCAGGTTTTATTGTTAATAAAAACAATGCAACTGCAACCGACTATATTAGCACGATTGAAATGGTAAAATCAGCAGTAAAGAAAAACTTTGACGTTGAGCTTGAACTCGAAGTGAAAATCGTCGGAGAAAACGTGGACCTGTGAATATATATTCACAGGTTCTTTTTTTATGTCTTAGGGAAATTATATAAGCTGGCTATTTTATAAAAGTACAATTATGGAGAAAGTGCATCTTAGTGACTTACCGCTGCAGGCTAGACACATTCATGCAGTAAGCAGGAGCCCTCACCACGATTTGATCGTAATGTGGACAATCCCTTCCCAAAGTTGGACGATCCCTCCAAATAGCTGGACAATCTTCTGCGGAACATGGACAATCATTGTGAGTTTGGACAATCTCTTTCCAAAGTTGGATAATATTCCTTGGAACCTGGACAATTCATTGCAAAGTTGGACGATTCCTCCAAATAGTTGGACAATCTTCCTCGAAACATGGACAATCTCTCCTCCACCCATTGCAAATAATGCAATTATGCATTTAAGCTCTAAAACTAATTGATCTTCTTTGAGACATACTATTCCCACATTGAGTAAGCATCCCTTATCAAAACCAGAAGGCAATTAAAAAGAAAAATAACATTCAAATATCTGTTTGAATAACCTTGCTATTAGAATAGTTTGAACATATAATGAAGGTAACAATCAAACAGACATTTGAATGAGGTGGGAAAATGCAGACGAACGATATGTGTGAGGTAACGAAAGTAAATGAAAGTGTAGTAAATTCTGTTAAACAGCAACTTCCTGATATGACGAACGTTGCGAAGATTTTTAAAGCATTAGCAGATGAAACGCGTTTGAAAATTGCATATGCACTCACAATAGAAGAAGAGCTTTGTGTGTGTGATGTGAGTGAAATAATTGGATCCTCTACAGCTACGGCATCACATCATTTACGATATTTACGAGATTTGTCATTGGCCAAATCCGAACGCAAAGGGAAGTTAGTTTATTATGCATTAGCGGATCATCATGTGAACCAGTTAGTTAAAATTGCGTATGAACACGCCATAGAAGAGAGTGAGAAGATTGGAGAAAGCAATTAAAAAAGAGTATCGCTTAGAAAATCTATCATGCGCCAACTGTGCGATGAAGTTTGAAAATAATATAAAAAGCCTGCCCAATGTGGAGGAAGCATTGGTGAATTTCGGAGCATCTAAAGTTGCTGTTGTTGGTAATGTTACTGTAGAAGATATTGAAAAGGCTGGTGCTTTTGATGGTATTAGAGTGGCACCGCTGAAACAGCAGAAACAAGAAACAACGCCATTTTTTAAACGAAAGGAAAATATCGTAACAGCTATCTCCTTTGTTTTTCTAGTAATTGGGATTATCGCGTCTTTTATGTATGAAGAAACACATCCTTTTGCAATTGGTTTATTTGTCATCGCAATTATAGTTGGCGGATACGATATGTTCAAAAGTGGATTGTATAATTTGTCTCGTTTTTATTTTGATATGAAAACGCTTATGACAATTGCGATTATTGGGGCGGCAATAATTGGTGAGTGGCGTGAAGGGGCTGTTGTTGTCTTTTTATTCGCAGTTAGTGAAGCATTAGAAGCATACTCGATGAATAAGGCACGTCAATCGATTAGCCAGTTAATGGATATAGCACCTCCGTCTGCGACTGTTCGTCGTGGTGATCAGTTGGTCGAGGTCGATACAGAATTTATTGAAATAAATGATGTGTTAATCGTAAAACCAGGACAAAAAATTGCAATGGATGGAATTGTGGTGAAAGGAGCTTCATCGGTCAATCAGGCGTCTATTACAGGAGAGGCTGTACCTGTTTATAAATCGAATGGTGATGAAGTGTTTGCTGGTACGCTAAATGAAGAAGGCTCATTGGAAGTAAAGGTAACAAAAAGAGTAGAAGATACAACCATTGCGAAAATTATTCATTTAGTAGAGGAAGCGCAAGCGGAAAAAGCGCCTTCTCAAAAATTTGTAGATCAATTTGCAAAATATTATACACCAATCATTATCACCATCGCTTTTTTAGTAGCCATCGTACCACCGTTATTTAGTGGAGACTGGCAAACTTGGATTTACCAAGGGCTTGCTGTATTAGTAGTAGGGTGTCCATGTGCTTTAGTTGTATCTACACCAGTAGCCATCGTTACGGCCATTGGAAATGCTGCCAAGCAAGGTGTGCTTATAAAAGGCGGAATTCATTTAGAAGAAATTGGACGTATACGAGCGATTGCTTTTGATAAGACGGGTACATTAACGAGAGGATATCCTGAAGTAACAGTTGTAGAGTCTGAAAATCCTCATGATTTCATACAAAAAGTAATGTCGATTGAGACGTATTCCCAGCACCCACTTGCACAAGCAATTGTGAAATTCGGTAAAGGGGAGCATATACATGTCTTGACTGTAGATAATTTTAAGTCCATTACAGGGAGCGGCGCAGAAGGAATTATAGATGGGAACAAGTGGTCAGTAGGTAGTGTGTCTTGGATTCTTTCGATCAGTACCGTCTCAGCTGAAGTAATTGAACGTGTCAAACAATTGCAATCAGAGGGTAATACGGTAATGCTTGTAGCAGAGGATGAAGTATACAAAGGATTTATCGCAGTTGCCGACCCGGTGCGTAAAACTAGCAAGAAGGTGCTCCAAAATCTTAAGAGTGTTGGTATCAAACACACCGTTATGCTTACTGGAGATGACACAAGAACTGCAAATGCTATTGCAGCTAAACTTGGAATGACAGATGTTGAGGCAGGCCTGATGCCAGAACAAAAACTAACGGCTATTAAAGCGTTAAAAGAAAAATATGGAGCAGTTGCCATGGTCGGGGACGGAGTAAATGATGCACCTGCGCTTGCAGCGGCATCGGTTGGGATCGCGATGGGTGGAGCGGGTACAGATGCCGCACTCGAAACGGCAGACGTTGCACTAATGGCGGATGACTTAGAAAAACTTCCATATACGATTCGATTAAGTCGAAAAGCATTGCATATTATTAAAGAAAATATTATGTTTGCTTTAGGACTAAAGATAATTGCACTATTGCTCATCATTCCAGGATGGTTAACTTTATGGATTGCCATTTTTGCAGATATGGGGGCAACCTTACTCGTAGTGCTGAATTCATTGCGACTATTAAAAGTGCATAAATAGTACGTTCGGAGGGAATAAAATGAAGCTTACAGAATGGACAATGGAAGAGCAGGAACAGCTGATCCATTTCATGACTACTAATACTTGGCCATACCATGGTAATGCACATCCGGCTAGAGAATTGATCGAAAAAACAATTGAAGAAGGCGGATATCAATCCGACGAAGTTAAAACGTTTTGGGTGGAAAACGAAGACGGTAAACAGGTCGGAATCGTTAAAATTTACGACTTACGTGATGAGATTCCTTTATTCGATTTGCGAATTGCAGATGAAGCGCGAGGAAGAGGCTATGGTCCTCGTGCCTTGAAAATGGTAGCTGAATACATTTTTCAATTACCCGAGGCAAAAATTCGTCTAGAAGGTCATACAAGACAAGATAATTTTGCAATGCGTAAAACGTTTGAACGTGCTGGCTTTGTAAAAGAAGCCCAGCTTCGTCAAGCATGGTTTTCTCCGAAAGAGGAGTCTTATTATGATGCAGTCACGTATGGCATGACAAGAGAGGACTTCTTAAAAGGTACATCAACTCCTGTAAAATGGGATGATGATTCTCATCCTGAAGTGAGTAAAAAGGAAGACTATTCTTTTTCGGAAGAACTTCATACGGAACGGTTAATCATCCGAGCACCTAAAGTGGAGGATGCCGATGTAGTATGGAAAGCGATTGTAAGTTCCCATGAAGCCTTAAAAGAATGGATGCCATGGGCGCAAACGAAGCAGACGTTAGAACAGACTACAGCTAATTTGCGACAAGCGGTTGCGGATTTTATTACAAGAAAAGATTTAAGGCTACATTTGTTCTCAAAAGAGACGGGAGAGTTTGTAGGTTCCTCGGGCTTACACCGAATCGATTGGAATGTACGAAAATTTGAAATTGGCTATTGGATTGATAGCAAGTTTGAAGGAAAAGGACTAATGACGGAAGCGGTTGAACGTATTACCGAGTTTGCGTTTGAAGAGTTACAAGCAAATCGAGTAGAAATTCGTTGTGATAGCGAAAATGTACGAAGCCGATCTGTAGCAGCAAGATTAGCCTACACATTAGAAGGAACACTTCGCCATGATTCACTCTCTGCTGATAACAAAAAGTTAAGAGATACTTGCATTTACGCAAAAATAAAAGAATAAATCATATTAAAAAAGGTGCTGCCGATTGGCAACACCTTTTTTCTAGAGCGATCGTCTTCCTGTCACAAGTTGAATGACGAAAATAATACCTGCAATGATTAATAGGGTGTGGATAAGTCCACCGCCTATTTTTAATACTAAACCTAATACCCATAGTACGATTAATATGACGATAATCGTCCATAAAATTTTGCCCATATGGAACATCCTTTCCATCAAATATGTGTTGTTATATGTTGTTATTAAAAAGTTACCCTTTAAGATGGTGTATTAAACATTTTATCTTCCTGGAAAATAGCTCCAATAACCAAAAATGTATTCATGAATCCACAAAAGCGAGCAGTAAGCTCTTGAAACTACTGTAGGAAAATAGGTCTTGAATTGTGATAGGTAACAGTATGTAGTAAAATGAACAAAGAAGTGATGAAAGGAAGATGTAAATGCCAACACCAAGCATGGAAGACCATATTGAACAAATATATATATTAATCGAGCAGAAAGGATATGCTCGTGTGTCTGACATAGCAGAAGCATTATCGGTATTACCGTCTTCCGTTACAAAAATGGTACAAAAACTAGATAAAGATGGTTTCTTAATATACGAAAAATATCGTGGTCTAACCCTTACAACAAAAGGTATGAAACTTGGTAAAAAACTAGTGAAACGACATGATTTACTGGAAGACTTTTTGCGATTAATTGGAGTAGAAGAAGAAAATATTTATGCGGATGTTGAAGGTATTGAACATCATTTAAGCTGGAATTCAATCGATCGAATTGCTGATTTGGTTTTATTTTTGGAAGAAAACCCAGAGCTGCAATCGAGACTTGTTGCATTAAAAGAAGAAACAACAGAATAAGAACAAATCCATTTACATGGTTATAAGGAGAGCGATACATTTGGCAGAACTAGCATCAGGAGAGATAGTGAAATTACAAGTAAAGTCACAAGAGGGATCTAAATGGATTCTTCAGCATGATACGATGGAAATTCCATTAAACGCATCAGAAGCGCCAGAAAACTTACAAGTAGATGAGACGATTGAAGTATTTTTATTCGTAGATCGAAGAGGTAATTTATCTGCTACAACTGCATTACCTACCATACAAAAAGGAACGTATGGATGGGCAAAAGTGATCAAGGTTTCTGAAAAAGAAGGGGCTTTTGTGGATATCGGTACTTCTAAAGAAGTGCAAGTAAAAGCAGAAGACTTACCGAAGATAAAAGAACTTTGGCCGGTAAATGGCGATCATTTATATATGACGCTTCGTACAGACAAAGACGGGGAATTATTTGGTCGTTTGGCAACAGAAGATCGAGTAGAAGAACTCTATATAGATGCTCCTACTACATTATTCAACCAAAATATTCAGGCAAGACCGTATAGATTATTGCCAATCGGGACTTTCTTGCTAAGTGTGCCAGAGAACTATCGAATTTTCGTGCATCAATCAGAACGTGCAGAAGAACCAAGACTTGGACAAGATTTAACAGTTCGTATTATCGATACTAAAGAAGATGGCTCTTTGAACGGATCACTTCTTCCTCGTAATCACGAACGTTTAGGAGACGATGCGGAATCTATCTTCCGCTACTTAAATGATGTAGGTGGCAAAATGCCATTTACAGATAAGTCTACACCCGAGGAAATACAAGAAATGTTCTCTATGAGTAAAGCGGCATTTAAAAGGGCGCTAGGTAAGTTAATGAAAGAAGGAAAAATTGTACAAGCCGATGGTTGGACACAATTGAAGCTATAAGGAGAAAGGGGTAAAAAGAATCGATTCAATCGGAACTTTTTACTCCTTTTTACGTACTAATGGGAGAGCCAATTGGAAAGGAGTTTGATAAAATGAAAAAGTTTTTGCAAACAATAATGGCTATTATATTAGTAATAGGAGCATTTATTGCCCCGTCCATTGCACTAGCAGACTCAGATGGATCGACAACAGAAGAAGTGGTAAATGAGAAATTTGGTGCGCCGATCGTTGTATACGGTGGCAATCTAACGGAAGAACAAAAGAATAGTGTAAAAGAAAGCTTAAAAATAACAGATAGCTCTGATATTCAAGAAATTGAAGTAACCGGACAAGATCTAGTAACCTACTTAAAAGATGGAGATGCATCTGCTCGAATGTTTTCTTCTGCTAAGATTACTAGAAAGGATGCGGGAAAAGGGCTAGTCATTAATATTGTAACACCAGATAATATTACAGAAGTAACATCCGAAATGTATGCCAATGCCATGCTAACTGCGGGTATTCAAGATGCAGTTGTTGAAATTGCAGCTCCTAAACCAGTTACTGGTCATTCTGCATTAGTCGGTATTTATAAAGCGTATGAAGTAACAGGCGGAAAGCTAGATACCGAGCGTACAGATGTAGCAAATGACGAGTTGTCTGTAGCAACAATACTTTCAGAAGAAGCAGGTATTGATGAAGCAAAAGTAAGTGAGCTACTGACAGAAATTAAAAAACAAATTGCCGAGCAAAACCCTGTGACGCGAGAAGAAGTAGAAAAAATCGTATCCGAGCAGCTCTCTAAGTTACAAATTGAGCTTTCTGAAAAAGATCGTCAGTTATTAATCGATATTATGGATCGGATTCGTCAACTAGATATCGATTTTAGTAAATGGTCCGATCAGTTAAATGATTTAAGTAAAACAATTGATGAAAAAGTCGGTAATCTTGTTGATAATGAAGGCTTTTGGCAAAGCGTTAAAAACTTCTTTAATAATTTGATCGATTCTATTCGTTCTCTATTTAACTAAAAGTACATCCTAATTGTCCATGATTGATGATTAGGATGTTTTATATTTGTGGAAATTATAAAGTATACGTATTTGTATAGTCTTCTCCCAATATATAAAGTACATCTCTGTTTAGGGAAACTGCGACTTAAAGAG
>NZ_JAPNOZ010000004.1:291084-335895 GCF_029955155.1 Psychrobacillus sp. NEAU-3TGS
CTGCGAATATTAAATTCATGGAAAAGGATACACTTTAATGCCTTTCCTCTATATTATTTGCATACAAAATAAATCTTTGATAATATATAACTAATATATCTCGAATTCGAGATAAATAAGGAGGGCATAAATATGAAATTAGCGGGTATACACCATGTATCAGCCATTACTGGAGATGCAGATAAAAATCATGATTTTTCACTAGAATATTAGGGATGCGTTTGGTGAAAAAGAGTGTTAATCAGGATAGTACCTCTTCGTATCATTTGTTTTACGCAGATGCAGTAGGGACACCTGGTACGGATATGACGTACTTTGATATTCCGATGGCAGGCCGAACATATCCTGGAGTATCAAGTATTAGTAATACAGGATTTCGAGTGCAAAGCGATGATGCATTAACGTTTTGGAAAACAAGATTTGAGAAATATGGGGTGCACCATGATCAGATAGTAAAAAGATATGGTAGAAACACGCTTTATTTTGAGGATTTTGAAGGCTCCAGAATGATGCTTGTAGTTGATGATGGGCAAGGGATTCCTTATGGGAAACCATGGGTAAAAGATGAAATCTCTGCTAAAAACGCCATAGTAGGTTTAGGTCCAGTTACATTAACAGTAAGAAAATCGGCTGCAACTGAAAAAGTACTCCAAAGTATACTCGGATTTACACTAGCAGGATCATATCCATCCAAATTAGAAAGTATGCCAGATATTCTTGTATACACTACAGGAGAAGGTGGGCCGGCAGGAGAAGTGCATATCGAAACGCGTACAGATTTGCCTATTGAGCGTCCAGGTCGTGGAAGTGTCCACCATGTGGCATTCCGTGTAACGACAATGGAAGATTATCCAAAATGGGAAGAATTATTGCGCTCTCAGGGATTTACTACTTCAGGGTTAGTTGATCGCTATTATTTTAAATCTATTTACTTTAGAGAACCGAACGGCATTTTATACGAATTGGCAACAGATGAACCGGGGTTCGATTCTGATGAACCGATGGAAACACTTGGAGAAAAACTTGCATTACCACCTTTTTTAGAACCACAAAGAGCCCAAATAGAAGCTAAGTTGCGTCCGTTGTCAATTAACAAATAAGTGTGTTAAAATTCAGAAAAGGAGTGGTAGACAATGGATTTTCAATACAAAGAATTAGGCAATGACGTTTTTGCGTATGAGTATACGCAAGATGGAGAGAAACTTGGAGAAATAACGTGGACATTACTTGGAGACATTATGGTAATGGATCACACTTTCGTTTCTGATAAGCTAAGAGGTCAAGGTATAGCAAAAAAACTACTGGATGCTGCCGCTTCCTATGCTCGCCAAAATAATTTAAAAATGGAGGCTGTATGCTCTTATGTTGTAGCAGTCTTCAATAAATCAGATGAATATAATGATGTAAAAGCCTAGTAAAACAAAAAGGCAATCCGCTTTATAAATAAGTGGATTGCCTTTTTATTTTTTGTTTACTAAATCTGTGTAAATAATACCAAGATACCTGTTAATACCGAAGCACCTGCCAATGTGTAAAAGAAATCAGTCTGGTTGAATATCAATTTTTTCTCCATCTAATCATCCTTTCTAGAATAAGTGTTAGTATATAAATACCCAATTATAAAATAATATAAACAGGTTTAACCCAAAAGGTTGCGGGAAGATGAAAAAAGACGAAACTTTTATAAACTGTATTCGTAGAATAGTTATATTAAAATTTTAATGGAGGTTATCTATATGTCACGTACTGGAGAAATGGTGTTAGGAGTAATTAGTGCGGTTTTTACTATTATTGCAATTATAGGAGTATCCTTTCTAGTTATTAGTGGAAGCGCTGCAATTCAAGACGAGTCAGTAAAGTCTGATATACAACAAGAAATCTTGAATGATCCGAATTTTACAGGAGAGGAAGCTGAAATGGTTGTCCAATTTTTGGACGTATTACCGGGAATGTTCAGCACTTTTGGGTGGGGATTTGTTATCGTTCTTGTGATTAGCCTTGTATTGAATATCGTAGGAATTGTTGCTGTTACTAAAAACAAAAAACCGAAGCTTGCAGGTGCTATGTTTATAATAGCTGGACTATTTGCGGGAATTATTTCATTGACTTCGATCTTATTGTACATCGCTGCAATTATGTGCTTTGTTCGTAAAGGACCAGCACAATTGACTGATCAAGATGAATACTATAAGACTGTATAACTAGAAAAAACACTAGCTTAATAAGCTGGTGTTTTTAATAGGTACATGTATTTTGCGGTAGTTAATGGATGCCCCTCAAAATATTCGTCAAATTCTTCTAAGCATTCAAAACCAAATTTTTCATAGAAAAAACGAGCATTTTGATTTTCTCCTTCTACATAAACGAATAATTGGCGGCCAGAATGCATTTCCTCTAAGCCAGCTTGAATTAACTTTTTACCGTAGCCAAGCTGTTGATACTCGGGCAAGATATAAATGGCAGTTAGTTCTGCATCACCATCTTCATCTACATATGTAAAGCTAGCAAATCCAACTGGCTGTCCTTGATATTCAGCGATTAAAAAAATAGTTTTTTCCATTCGTTTCGCAAGCATTGTATTCGAATACGCTTTTTCTAGAAAAAGGGATTGTATATTATCAGGAATAATACCTTTATATGTTTCGTTCCAACTGATCTTTGCGATTTGTTGTACAGTTGAAATATCTTCTAACGTCGTCGCCCTAATCATTCGAACTCACCTCTAAATTCTTTTTGTTATCATATCAAAAATACGAGCAATCTTCTACCAATAAGTAGAATAAAAACACAAGCTTCTTATTTTTGTAGTGAAAATTAAAGTTTAAGTGGTGTAAAAGAGGGTATATATTAACAGGTAATAGAATAAGGAGAACTCGGAGGTAATTTAAATGGCAAAAAATAAATCATTATTATTAGCAGGTCTTGCAGCGGGGGCATATGCCTATTTTAGAAAAAAAGAAAATCGAGACAAAGCGATGGTAGCGTTTAACAATACAAAGGCAAAAGTAAATTCCTATATGGAAGCTCAAAAGCATAATAACTCAGATTTAACTACAGCAGGTAACCCAGATCCTCAAGATGTCCAAGATAACAAAATGGTATCTGAAGGGGCTATGACAAGTGTCCAGTATTATAATGAAGAAGTACAAGATAACACTAAAAAATCCGAAGAAGTTACAAATTAAAAGTGCCTATTAAGGGCACTTTTTAATTTGCCAGAGTCTTTACTTTTTATTGATTAAAATTGATAAACCAGATATTATGAGTAAAATAATTCCCGTTAGGAAAAAGCCGTCATTGGCAGTTAACTCTAAATAACCAGTCACACTCGATCCTGCTACAACCCCAACAGAGAAAAAGGCATAGAAATAACCATACGCTTTGCCCCGGTTAGAAGAATGTGTAGAATCGATTAATAGTGAATTAATAGAAGGGAATAAAAACGCAAAGCCGACCCCATATAAACCCATCCAAATATACATAAACAACAATATCTCCGTTTGTCCTAAAAGCAACATACTTATACCCATAAGAGACATTCCGAAAGCCAGCGTCTTCACAGGCTTTACCAGATCGAAAATACGATTCGTTGGCATAATAAAAACCAGAATTGCGACAAATCCGAAGGTACTTAATAGCAAACCGCTAGTTTTCGTATCAAATCCGAGATGTAATATCTTTAATGGTAGCATATAAGCTAATACGCCTTGCGAAAACATTAAGAAAAATGCTCCTGCAAAAGCTTTTACAAGTCCAGCTTCCTGAAAAAAATGGCGAATAGAAATAGTAGGAGTTGACTTAGGAATGGTGGTTTGTCTACGTATTGTAATGGATCTTAAAAGAAAAATCGATAAAATGCTTAACATAAGCATAACGCAAGCCGTAATACTAAGTACAAATACTTCGCTTTTCTTACTAGCAATAATTCCGCTCATAGCTGGACCTACTATAGCAGCTAATCCAACAAATGCACCAGATAGTGCCACCCCTTTCCCACGTTTTTCGCTAGCTGTTTGGTTAGCCGAAAAAGTAAAAGATGCAGGTACGATAAATCCTGCAACCAAACCGTGGATAAATCGTATGAATAATAAACCAATTGGTTCTGTTACCAAATGATACAAAAATAATGCAACGCTAGTAGTAAATAAACCAAATAGTAGAACGTAATAGGGACCTTTTTTATCAGTCAAGAATCCAGAAATAATGTTACCGATTGTATTGGCGAAAGAATACATGCCTACAACTAAGCCGGTTATAAATGGAGTTGCACCTAGTTTATTAGCATAAGGACTCATAATCGGCAATTGTGTAAACAGATCAAAAAATGAGAAAAAGATAATGATATAAACAAATAAGCGCAATTTAGATCCTCTTTTCTATATCGAACTATTCCTTAGTTTAGCATTTAGATCTGCTTCACACTAGAAACGGGAAATAATATTTGGATAGTATAAATATTTATAGAGGATAATTGAAAAATAGTGGAAAATGACGAAATAAACTATAGTATACATATAATTATGTTTATATAATAACAAAGGAAATTTATGTGAAAAATATCACTTCTTTTAAGTGATAATATTTTAAACTTCCAGTATAATGATATAAAGTGATTCTGTATTCCTAAAGTACGAATTCCAAAAGTACTAGACGAAAAGAAAGATGAGGTTTGTATGTATAGCAAAGAGAAAATATTTTTGGAGTATTTCTCCAAGTCTTATAACAAAGAAATGGGTGTCACCAATAGAATCGAAGGACTAGATCAGTTTTTCGAATTAGAGAAGAAGTTATTTCTACATATGTTTTCATATGAAATAGAAGAAGCAAAAGCAGTATTGAGAAAAATGATTGACTTAATCATTGCTAGAACTGGAAAACAAATGATATTAAATGTGAAAAATTACTATATTCAATTAGCATCCATTATGGCGAGAAAGCTTTACGAAAACCAAGTACCTACTGATAAAGTAATGGCCTTTAATATTGCAAGCGTTGATATTATTGATACACAAATGAATGATGCTCAATTTCTCCAATGTGCAGATGAGCTAGTAGAATTTTTTGTTTTGGTCATCACAGAGAGGAAAAAACCCTCCTTCGGTCACCAAACAGTGAATAAAGTAATATTATTTATCAACGATGGGATTGAGACTAGTTTAACGGTGGAGGATATTGCAAATCATTTCAATATTAGTACAAGCCATTTGTCTCGTATATTCAGAGAACATACTGGTGTAACTTTAGTGGAGTATTTAAATATTCGTAAAGTTGAAGAATGTCAGTTTTTTTTACGGCACACGAACAAACCTATTTTGGATATTTCAGATGCATTCCATTTTTGCAACCAAAGTTACTTCACGCGTATTTTTAAAAAATATACAGGTGTTACACCTAAACAATTTAGAAATCATCTGGAACATCCGACCTTTAAATATGTTTTCCCTAATGAGCCTAAATCACTTTAGATTTGATAAATAGCTTCATAGTGATGTATACTCTGTATAGTTTGATAATTGTAGGTGAATGAATTGAAAAAGAAGATTAGTTTACTTTCTATTCTTGTATTCGCAGCCCTTGTATTAGGTGGATGCGCAGGAGTAGAAAACAAAGAGGGTACTTTTTACAATATATTTGTTCGACCTTTTGAATTTTTGATACATTTCTTTGGTGAAATGTTCAATGGTAGCTATGGGCTAGCGATTATCGCTATCACAGTTATTATCCGTTTTGCACTTATGCCATTAATGCTTAGAAACTATAAGCATCAGCAAGGCATGAAAGAAAAAATGGACAAATTGAAACCAGAAATGGATGAAATTCAAAAGAAATTAAAAGAAACAAAATCTAAAGAAGAACAAATGGCTTTACAACAAGAAATGATGGGTCTATATCGCAAACATGGTGTAAATCCATTGAATATGGGTTGCTTGCCAATGCTTATTCAAATGCCTATTGTAATGGGATTATACTTTGCTATTTCGCATTCAACAGAGATTAAAGCCCATCCGTTTTTATGGTTTAACTTAGGTTCTCCTGATATCGCGATGACACTTATAGCGGGAGCAGTGTATTTCATTCAAGCGAAAGTATCATTATGGACAGTACCAGAACAACAAAAGCAACAAATGAAGATGATGATTTATATTTCTCCTATTATGATTATGTTCATCTCGTTCAGCTCAATGGCAGCATTGCCACTTTATTGGGCAGTTGGTGGGCTATTATTAATATTCCAAACATACTTGGGAAGAAAATTCTATTCTAATCATCCAGAGAAAGCGAAAGAATCAGTATAAAAAACGAAGCTTTTATAGCTTCGTTTTTTCTTGTGAGGTGTATGAAATGAAAAGAAATTGGATTTTTGGTATTTTAATTGTAGGAGCAGCAATTACTGCCTTAGTGTTTATCGTATTAGGTAATTTAAACCTAGCAGTTTTATTTATGACAGCTATTTTTGCACTTAGTAATGGCTACCGTGCGATTAGTTTTAAGGAAAAAGGATTTCCACGCGAGGCAAAGTGGATGAGAACGATGGCAATAGTATTTACTATCCTGTTTTTCGTCGTTTTAGGATTAATATTATTTTAAAGATGCGTTTACCTGAGAAAGGTAGACGTATTTTTATTTTAAGGAAGATAGTCTAGCGAATTATTCAGGAAAAAATGGTAAACTAGAAGTATCGTTAGTGGAAAGAAGGAAGACGAGTACATGAAGTCAAGATATAGTATGTTACAAAAGAAGAAAAGAAAATGGCCTTATATTGTTTCAGGATCCATTTTAGGAGTTTTAATAGTAGCAATTGTCGGGTGGATTTGGTGGAATGACTGGGATATAGATAAAAGTATAGCTGCATTAGGAATTTCCCTTAAAGCAGAGGAGTCTGTACCCGTAGAGGAAAAACCAGTAGAAGAACCAGTAGAAGAAGAACCGGTTGTAGAAACCCCAACTGTTGTGGAACCTGAAGTTGATATGTCAGGAGCAAAAGGGTATGTGGGCAACGAAACATTGCCGGAAGAACCAACTTATGTGGAAGGGATATTGATTGCAAGTAAAAAATATCCATTGCCATCTACTTATGCACCAGGGGAAAGCAAGGAAGCAAGAGCTGCTTTTGAGGAAATGGCAGCAGAAGCTAAACTTTCTGGCTATGAGTTGGTTGCATTTAGTACGTATCGTTCGTTTGAATATCAAACAACTCTATATGAAAAGTATGTAAGTAATGATGGTCAAGAGGCAGCCGATCGCTATAGTGCCAGACCAGGCTATTCTGAACATCAAACAGGGCTTGCTTTCGATATAGGAGAAAAGCATTTTGAACAACATTTTGCTAGAGAGAGCTTTGGAGAAACAGAAGCTGGCAAATGGGTGGCTGCCAACGCCCATAAGTATGGTTTTATCATGCGCTATCCAAATGGAAAAGAAAAAATCACTGGATATATGTACGAACCATGGCATTTCCGATATGTAGGTAAAGAGCTTGCCCCAAAGGTTTTTGAAGCAGGAATAACGTTAGAAGAATATTTCAACTTATAAATGAAAAGAGGTTTCCGACTTTGGAAACCTCTTTTTTATAATATTGGAGATAGCAATCGTGCCAGTGATTCTTTAAATTTAATCATTTTAGTTCGTTCCTCGTAAATCTCCCACGTCATCTCGGTTGATACTTTCATATCCTCTTCGAAAATTTCAGCTAGCTTATGAGAAGTTTCCCGATCATAGATAAATGCATTCACTTCAAAATTCAACTTAAAACTTCGAACGTCAATATTAGCTGTCCCTACAGTAGAGGCTTCATCATCAATTACAATCATTTTTGTATGCAAAAATCCATTTTCGTAAATGTAAATTTTTGCCCCAGCTTTTATAAGTTCTCCAACATAGGAGTAAGTAGCCCAATAAACAAAAATATGGTCTGGTTTGTTTGGAATCATGATCCGCACATCGATACCTGATAAGCAGGCAATACGTAATGTGTCCATAAAACTAGCATCCGGGATAAAGTATGGAGTTTGGATATAAATGTACCTTTTAGCCATCATGATTAACTTTAAGTATCCATTTTTAATTTGTTCCCATTCGGAATCCGGACCGCTCGAAACGATCTGTAAACCGACAGAACCTTTTAAAGGGATAGCTGGGAAAAAGATGTCGGAGTATTCGATATCATGTTCAGCGGAAGCTTGGTTCCAATCCAGTATAAAACGTGTTTGGAGCGGATGAACGGAGCTTCCCTCAATCCGTAAATGCGTATCCCGCCAATATCCAAACTTTTTGTTTAATCCTAAATACTCATCCCCCACATTAAATCCTCCGATATAGCCAATACGTCCATCAATTACGACTATTTTTCGGTGATTACGATAATTCATCCGAGGATTAATGAGAGGTAAAATGGCAGGAAAGAAAGCTTCCACCCTTCCACCCAAATCAATTAGTTCTTTAAAATGTCTTTTCCTTAAGGAACGAGATCCAGTATCATCGTATAATATTCGAACTTTTACCCCTTGTTTTGCTTTTGCTAAAAGCACTTGGTAAATTTTCTGCCCAAGGTTGTCTAAACGAAAAATGTAATACTGAATATGAATATGATCTTTCGCATTTTCTAAATCATGTAGGAGCGCATCGAATTTTTTACGACCATCCGTAAAAATTTCTACATCGTTGTCTTGTGTTAAGACTGCGTGGTTATTATGCAAATGCATAATAATAAGCTCTTTATAATGACTAGCATCATCTAGGCGGAAATCGAATGAGTCATCCTCTATAGCTTCCATTTGGAATTCGATCAGCTTATCAATCCCGATTTTGTTTTTTCCTTCCCATCGAAATAAATGCTTTTTACGTAACTTTCTTCCAAATAACAAATAGATACCGAATCCTACGATAGGGATAAAAAACAGAATCATAATCCAAGCCCATGTGGAAGAAGCGTCCCGCCTTTCCAAAAATATTAATGCAATAGCAAGGAAAATATTTAAAATAAGAATGCCGGAAACGAGTAGGCTATAAACGCTTGCTGCCATAGTAACACCCCCTAAAGTGAAGTTTATCTTCAGTATAGCTGATTTAACGAAAAGAAAGAAGAAAAGCAAATATCTATTACATTTTGGCGTAATCGCGACATCTATTGAATTGCTCCAGATGCTTATAATGCTTGAAAGAATAATACCCTTACTACTGGATATGTTAAACTACGATTGCCTTTCTTTTGAGAGAAATAGAATGTTTGAATTCCTTGACGATACAATTTAGTTTAAAAACCCACTTGACCAATAGGAATAAAAGAATTATTATATGTTAAGAGTTAAATAGGGAGGTATTTCAGGTGGATTTATTATTCATTATTCTTAACGTGGTAGCCTTATTGGTTTTCGTTGGAATATTAATCATAATGCAAAAGAAACATGTTTCTTTTTCAAAAAGAGTATTTACAGCATTAGGGCTAGGGATTGCATTAGGCCTAGCGCTAAACTTTATTTACGGAGTAACATCAGAAGTATTAGCAGACTCTGTACAATGGTATAACCTAATTGGAACAGGATATGTGAAGCTTCTTCAAATGATTGTAATGCCATTAGTGTTTATTTCAATTTTGGGTGCGTTTACGAAAATTACAATTGGTAAAAACTTCGGGAAAATGGCGGCCATCATTTTAAGTATCTTAATCGGTACGACAGCAATAGCTGCACTTGTAGGTATGGGCTCAGCGGCGATATTTGATTTAAATGCAGATCAAATTGTGCAAGGAGATGCAGAGTCAGCTCGGGCAGAATATTATGAAGGACGTTCTGCGGAAGTAGCAGATAAAACGCTTCCTGAGCAAATAATTGAATTGCTACCTGCAAATCCATTTTTAGATTTCACAGGAGCACGTTCCACATCTACTATCGCTGTAGTTATTTTTGCAGCATTTTTAGGATTCGCTTACTTAGGGGTTTCACGTCGAGACAAAGATAATGCAGCGATTATTAAAAAGGGTATTGATGCAGTTTATGCACTTGTCATGAGTGTAGTGAAAATTGTATTACGTTTAACGCCATACGGAATTTTAGCAATTATGGCAAGAACAGTAGCAACATCTGATTTTGGAGCAATATTCAACTTAGGTAAGTTTGTAGTAGCTTCTTACGTAGCACTTGCAGTAGTGTTTGGCATGCACTTACTAATTATTTTGTTATCTGGGCTAAATCCAATAACTTATTTGAAAAAAGCAGCAGAGCCATTACTGTTTGCGTTTACTTCACGTTCAAGCGCAGGGACATTACCTATTAACATTAATACACAAACGAACAAATTAGGTGTAACAGAAGGAGTTGCTAACTTCTCAGGATCATTTGGTTTGTCTATTGGGCAAAACGGATGTGCGGGTGTATATCCAGCAATGCTTGCATTTATGATTGCCCCATCACAAGGAATTAATCCATTAGATCCGATGTTCATCTTAACAGTCGTAGCAGTTGTTGCTATCAGTTCATTTGGTGTTGCAGGTGTAGGAGGCGGAGCAACATTTGCCGCAATTCTAGTACTTTCTGCTTTAAATTTACCGGTTGCTTTAGCTGGTTTACTCGTTTCAGTAGAACCATTAATCGATATGGGGCGTACTGCAGTAAACGTAAGTGGTTCAATGACAGCAGGAGTTACTACAGCAAAAATTACTGGAGAGTTAGACAAAGACGTATATAATGCACCGTTAGAAACACAATCGGTAGAAGCTTAATAGAAATACGAAAAGCCGTCCTTTCGAGGGTGGCTTTTTGTGTTTTATTAAGTATCTCTGGCATTGGAAAATGTTCTGCAACAAAATGTCTAAGCTAGACATTAGATTTTATCAGCACCTTATGCGCAGTATAGGGAAACTGAGCGGTAGTGAGTTGAATGAAGTGTCGGCTAGGATTTCCGCTACAGGGCGACGCTTTCCGCGGGCATGGCTTCAGCCTCCTCGTTGCTTGCGCTCCTGCGGGGTCTTCAGCTCACGCTATTCCCGCTGGAGTCGCCGCCTGCAGCGGAAATCACTAGTATTGATTATTTAATTTGTATAGACTTGTTAAACAAAATTTTAAGCAGATTTTCGGTTGTTCATTGAAAGCAAGTAAATCTACATACTGCTCTGTGGTTGGTATCGGCAACAAGCTAATTTCAAAGTCATCTACATTTTTATCCAGCCCTTCCTAAATAATTTCCTTATACTTTACATAAATTTAATGAACAGATTTTCAATTTTAAGAAAATAGTTTGTTATAATTTAACTAAATATGCATAACAAGGAGTTGGATAAATGCTACAAGCGATTGATCTTCACAAGAAATTCAAAACAAAAGAAGCGGTTCATAAAGTTAATATGCTTCTGGAGGCAGGAGAATCTGTTGGGTTACTCGGTCCGAATGGTGCTGGTAAGTCTACAACTATTTCCATGTTATCTTCTTTAATAATGCCGACAAGTGGTGAGGTGTTATGGAATAACGTATCCATCAATAAAAATCCAGAGGCTCTCCGTAAAACACTCGGTGTAGTTCCACAAGAAATTGCATTGTATCCAGAGCTCTCTGCAAAAGAAAACCTACACTTTTTTGGACGTATTTATGGATTGAAAGGACAATTACTCGTAGAACGTACGGAAGAAATATTGCGGAAAATTGGTTTGTCTGACCGCAAAAACGATATAGTGAAAACCTTTTCTGGAGGTATGAAGCGTCGTTTAAATATTGGAGCAGCACTTTTACATAATCCATCTATCTTAATCATGGACGAACCGACAGTTGGGATTGACCCGCAATCGAGAGCCTATATTTTAGATACTGTCAAACAGCTCGTCGAAGAAGGCATGACATTACTTTACACCAGCCACTACATGGAAGAAGTAGAGCTTCTCTGTGACAAGATTTATATTATGGACCAAGGTGAAATCATTGCCCACGGCACAAAAGAAACATTAAAATCACTAGTTTCAGACAATCAAACCATCGAATTAAAAGCACATGTCTTATCAAAGGGATTCGAGGCGGCTCTAAAAAAGCATTTTCCAACTGCTAATATTCGCAAAGAAGATGAAATACTATTGATTACAATGCCCCAAAACGAAGAGCCACTGGCGACTATATTTGCAATTGCTGCAGAAAATGCAGTGACTATTACTTCTGCGATTGTGAAAGTTCCTTCTCTGGAAGATGTATTTTTACATTTGACAGGCAGAGCATTGAGGGATTAGGGGGAGAATCTGTGATGTTACTTAGTTTAATTGGAAAACAGATGAAAATGTTGCTGCGTAACAAACAGCCGCTTATTATTTTGCTCGTGATGCCTGTTGTGCTCATTACCATTCTTTCTACTGCTCTCGCTAGTGTGATGAATAGTGAGGAAGAAGCAGCTATTCAGGCTAAACTTGTACTAATAGATGAGTCGAGCTGGGAACAGGAAGAGGCGTCTATTGAAAGTTTTTTGAAAGAAGGGGGAGTTAACGGACCTGCTTTGGAGGCCTTACTTCAAGTTTTCAAGAGCAATGATCCTATTTATATCTTAGAAGAATCAATTTTGGACACAAAAGATATTAGTAAATATATTGCGAAGGAAAATAGGCAATCTACTGAACTCGATAATCTTAGAAAAGACAAAGAAATCGCTGGCATCTTAGTGATTCCTGCAGACTTTCGTTTCAATTACATAAAATCAGCTTATTTTGATGAACAGGAAACCCCTGATATGGATTTGTTTTTAAGCCAAGAAAATGGAATACGCGCTTCGATTATTCAATCGGTGCTCGAAGAGTGGCAAAGTGGTTTCACTAAATCGCTTGCTTTAACGAAAGCTGGAATTCCAGCTGATGGAGTAATGCAAAATGAGCAAGCGGTTGAAAGGATTGAACAGGTGTTGCAAGGAAGTGAACGAAAAATTCCTGCTTCGATTTATTACACAGTTGGAATGCTTGTGATGTTTGCACTTTATATACCGACGTTTTTGGCTGGCTTTGCTTTGCAGGAAGTGCAGTGGAAAGTATATGATCGAATCCTTTTAGCGGGTGTACCCGCCACACTATATGCTTTTTCTATCTTTATAACGGGAATGATTATTGCACTGATGCAGCAAGTCATCATCCTACTATACGGTAAATTTGTGTTAGGTATTGACTGGATTGGTTTGGAAGGAATGACTTTAATCGCGTTAAGTTTTAGTTTATTTATCGGAGGGCTTTCTGCTTTACTCACGACATTACAACTTCGAACGAAATCAGAAGGAGTTGCAAATATATTCAGTGGTTTAGTAGTTTCCATATTCGCTTTTTTAGGAGGTTCGTTTTTTAACATAGGGGACGTCTCTAGTCTGCTTGCGAATATAGGGAGTTTTACGCCTAATGGAGCAACAATGAGCGCTATTTTAGCGATTCAAAAAGGACAATTATTAGAAGTTATTTGGTCTTATATGTTCACATTGTATGGCTGGTTTGTTATTTGTATATTGCTATCTATTGTTTTATTTCCAAAAAGAGGGGTGACATCGTGAAAGGAATATGGCTGGCAAGGTTGCAAAACTTGAAACGAAAACCTCTCGTTCTTATTTCAATGACGGTTATGACTGTTATTTTTGCGTATGTATTAAGCGGTGGCGTCGGTAGTAGTGTAACCTTATTAGTCGCGACGGATGACACGGATATGAGTAATAAGGCTTTGGAAAGGCTACAACATATAGATGATTATTCCATTACCGTTTTAACAGAGGCAGAATTGCAAGAAGTAATGAAAGAAAAGAGGGACAAAATCGGATTACAGCTTTATGAAAAAACGTATTCTGTTTTAGCAGATACCGAATCGGACATCGTAAGAATGCTGTCTCTTGAAGTAGTAACCATCTATAACGAGCTTTCTTTTCAAGAACAGATAGTTACCAATGCTGGAGAGAGTAAGTGGGAAGAAGTAGAAAACAGTATGGTGGAAGAACCATCATTTCTATTGGAAAAGTCCTCTATGGATGAGTCTCAAGTTTTTAGATACGACGGAGCACTTCAAAGTCTTTTTGGGTTCATGCTCTATTTTGTCTTTTATACAATTTCTATCAACGTTCAATTTATATTAGAAGATAAACGAACAGGAATATGGAATCGTTTGAAGCTTGCATCTATAAGTAGATTTCAATTGTATTTCGGTCATTTATCTTTTAGTTATCTTATTGGACTTATACAAATGCTGTTAGTCATTTTCTTGTTTCGCTTCATCATTGGTACAAATATGTACGGTGGATTCTGGAAAGTGGTCGTTATTTCTAGTGTGTATGTATTACTCGTCATGGCGTTTTCGTTGTTTATTATTTCACTTGTGAAAACCGTTAGTCAGAGCAGCGTTATTATTTCTTTACTTGCTGTAGCTTTTGCAATGATTGGCGGGGCATACTGGCCGCTAGAAATCGTTCAATCAGAAGGGCTGCTAGCGATGAAATGGATATCTCCTATTTATTACGGAATGGAAGCTTTAAAAAGAGTTACCATTTATGGGGAAACTTTAGGTGGAGTCTTTTCGTATATATCTATGATGATACTTTTAGCAATATTGCTAATCGTGATTGGTATTACTTTACTAGAAAAAAGGACAGAACGATACCATTCTAGTGAATAGATAGGGGTGTTTGGAATGTACTGGTGTAAAATTGCGAGGACAGAAAAAGAATTTGAAGCGATTGCTAGATTAAATTATCAAACGTTTGTAGAAGAAATTCCGCAGCATGAACCGGATCCAAGTGGAATGAGGGTGGATCCATTTCATCATGAAAACGTGTATGTTATTGTGCTAAAGGATCAGGAACTCGCAGGGATGGTTGCATTTCGTGCAGTCCGTCCTTTTTCCTTAGATTTAAAGCTTGGACCAGTAGAGGATTTGCTTCCCAATGATGCGCTTAATGGACTGTTGTGTGAAGTGCGTTTAATGGCAGTCGATAAGGCTCATCGAAATGGACGAGTATTTTACTATTTAGCGCGTGCATTATCTGATTATGCGTATGAGAACGGATACGGGGCTGCTGTTATATCAGGAACTATTCGTGAACAAAAATTATATAATCAACTAGGTTTTGAACCTTTTGCAGAAACTGTCGGGACAGGGGATGCCCTTTTTGTTCCAATGGTGCTGACAAGAGAACGATTTGACCGTTCCGTTGCTGCTCGGTTTAAGCAAAAAAGATATTCGTTTTATCCGGGACCTGTTCAACAAACGGAACTGATTCAACAGGCATTTCTAGAAAAACCAATATCCCATCGATCGCATGCATTTGAAGTGATGCTAGAACGAGTGAAAAATAAACTCTTGGGGATGAGTGGGGCAGACTATGTACATCTTTTATCCGGAAGTGGGACGCTTGCGAACGAAGCGATGATTGCCCAATTATACGTATTAGGAGAGAAGGGGCTAATACTTACAAACGGTGCATTTGGAGAACGCTTGGAAAGGCAGGCCAGTAGATGGGGGCTTGCTTTTGAGGTACAAGCCTATGAGTGGGGGACACCATTTGATAAGACGGAAATTGAAAAAGAACTTGCAACTGGTAATTATAGCTGGTTATTAATGGTGCACGGGGAAACTTCTACGGGAATGTTAAATGATCTGGAAGCATTCGCTAAAATGTGCAAAGAATATAATGTGTTGCTTTGTGCAGATTGTGTAAGTTCTTTTGGTGCGTTACCATTTTCAATGGATGGTGTGTATTTAGCTACTGGAGTCAGTGGAAAAGCTATTGGAACCATGAGTGGTTTAGCATTTGTCTTTTCAAACTCGGAAATTGTAACGAGCGATAACATTCCAGCTTATTTAGATATTGGTCTAACAGCTAGCCAAATGATCCCGTTTACGATGTCCTCCCAGCTTGTACAAAGCTTAGTGAATGCCCTGAAAGCCTATGAAAAAGGTGCAAGATATACACTTTTACAAAAACGGATTAAGTTCATCGAGGAAGAAGTGAAGAAGCAGCAAATCCAATTATTAGCGGATGATCATTACCCAATGATTATTACTTGGCAGGAAAAAGTCTTTCCTCATTTAGCCGAGGATGCAAGAATGTCCGGTTTCGATCTTCATTATAAAAGTGATTATTTAGTGGACCGAGGATTGCTACAGGTTTCATGTATTCAACCAGATTTTGAAGATGCTTGGTCGAAGTTTACAAATTGGATGGATAATTATCGGGCATACCATACCAAGTAAATGATGATTGAAAAAAATAATAAATCGACTTAATAAAAAGTGTTGTCTCCCAGTCAGTTCTGATAGGGAGAGAACACTTTTTTATAAATTTCTTCAACGAATTTTTTATATGGTGTTTCTGGCATTTTACGGATATTATCGACAGCAACTTGTACTGCTTTCATTGCCTTATCCTTCTGACCTAGCTCTAAGTAACATAATGCCATATAGGCATCTTTCTCGTAGAAGGTCGATAAATCGATTGGATGATGAAGGATTTCGGGTATAGTAACTTCCTTTAATTTTTCGATTGCTTGTTCGAATTGGCCCAAGCCAAAAAACGTTTTACCTCTTTCTAATAAGAAAAAGGAGTGAATAGTTTTTTATTTATACTTTTAATCGAAAGTGTGTTGTATAAATGATCTGCTTCTTCATACATTTTTTTAAAAGAATTTAAGTAATGGATATTAGCGTAATAGATGAAAATTTTCGAATCCTCATCATCGGCAAATTCACTATATGCAAGAAGCTTATTTAAATAATGTTCTATTTTTATCTCATCCTCTGCCATCATCGCTTGTGCGGCCGCTAATCTATACAAATTATCCACTTGCTTAAATATCTTATGTTTATTCGAATACTGAATGGCTTTTTCCATTACACGAATCGCATCATCATATCTGCCGACAGCAAAATATAAAGTAGCTTCTAAATAATCGTAATCTAAGTGAGATAGGGGGTCTATCCATAATGGATTGGCTTCTAGTTTTGCACGTTCTTTCAGAAGTATGTCCAGCGACTCTTGATATTGATGCTTCATATATGGAATTACTGCAAGGGATGCCCCTATATCTCCTTGTTTTGTCGTTAAATTTAACTGTTCATACATCACTGCCACACGTTTTAGAAGATTTTCAGAGTCATCGATGTTTATTAATGATAAACAGCGGCTGTACATTTCTAGTAAACGAGCAGCTTCATATCCTTTTGTAAGCTTAGGCACATATGGTTTCACTAATTCAATTAGTTGCTCGTGCTCATTTGTTAGATCCTCATAGTTCGTACTAAAAAGGATTTCCGCTTTTTCGAGTAGCTCTCTTAATTCGATGTTGCTAACTTCTTCTAAAAGATCCGTAACATCCACGTTTAGTCGTCCTGCTATATAATTTAAACTTTCCATGGAAGGGTTTGCTTTGTTGTTTTCGATTAAGCTAAGCATTCCTTTTGTGAGCTCTGTGCCCGCCAGCGTTTCTAAAGTCATATTTTGTTGTTTTCTCAGTTTGCGAATTCGCTCTCCTAATGTTGGCATATTCTTCACCTCGGTTTATTAGTTTAATTATATTAAACTTTTGGTTGAAATGAAAGTAATGCTATGCTATTATTTGTTTAATTAAATTAAACATTTCAAAGGGGAAATGAAAATGGAAGAAGTGCTAAAGCTGAAAAGGGCTACCTATCATTTGTGGACGTTTACGATTAGTAAAATGATTTCTAGTTTTGGGGCACAAGTGTATGCTTTCGCAATCAGTTTTTATATTTTACAGTTGACTGGGTCCGCTTCAAACTTTGCATTGAATTTGATTTGTAGTATTTTGCCAAGAACTTTAGTTGCGCCATTTGCAGGGTATGCTGCGGACAGATATTCGCGGAAAATTATTGTCATAGCAGCGCAAATTGCAACGACTTTAGCAATAATCGGCTTACTTATAGTTAGTATAACGGCTGGTTTGTCATTAATAGCAATTTATACAACGACTGTTATTTTATCGTTGGCTTCTACGTTTTCTAGTGTCACATTTAGCTCATCCATTACAGGATTAGTGGATGAAGGAAGAATTCAAAAAGCGATGTCGCTGAACCAAATGTCGATTTCATTTGCTGCAATCGGCAGTCCAGCTTTAGGTGGGTTATTATATGGGGCAGTTCCTATGCCAGTGTTTCTAATTATGTACATGGTTGCATCGGTTATTGCGGTAGCTTTAGAGTCTACGATGAATTTTACTTTATTTGCAAAACGCAAAGAAGTTGTGGAGGGAGAAGAAAAAGAACCAATGCTTCAAAGTATGAAAGAAGGATTGCGTTATTTGAAAAACCAACCCATTTTGAAAGCGATTGTGTGGATTTCACTTTTCATTAATTTTTTATTTGGTGCTTATATGGTAGGTTATTCATTTATTTTAATCGAAAAGCTAAAAGTGGCTTCTGAGCATTTTGGATTAACAGAGGGTGCTTTTGCGGTAGGTATGTTGCTATTATCCATTTACTTCTCTACCAGAAAAGAAGTCAAGTATCCTTTATTGCTTTCAAAGAGAAGTATAGTAATAATGGGTGTCCTTATGGGAGCAGTAGCTTTACCATTAATCGTTAGCATGTCCTACAATGTTACATTCGGTTACTATGCTATTTTAATGTTTTGTCTCGGATCTGCGATGATCATCACAAATACTCCAATGCAGGTGATGATGCAAAAGATGATTGAGGATGATTATAAAGGCCGCGTATTCTCTATTATAGAAACGATGGCAATGGCGCTTATGCCTCTAGGGACGGTAATTTATGGATTTTTGTATGATTTGCTGCCTGCAGAAGGGGTTCTTATCGTATCGAGTCTGTTATTAATAGCGGTTGTATTGATACTAGCAAGACCATCCGTTATTCGTACCGCACATCCTGAACTGAAATAGAAAATGCCAAGGAGCGACTTTTCGCTTCCTTGGCATGCAATTTTACTCTACACTTTTAACATTTTCTTTGAATTACGGAATGCGAAAATCAATCCGATAGTTAATATCGCAAGTGCACCAGAAAAGACATAAATATTATCCGGTTGAACGGTGAACAACCATGCAAATAATAATGGACCAATGATTCGCCCGAGGTTATCCATTGAATAGGCCATTCCGGCTGCCGTTCCGTAGCGTCCACCTGACTCTTTCGAAGTAAGTGAAACAATTGTTGTTCTTGCAAGCGCATTTCCTGCAGTGAATACGCATAAGGAGAAACCAGCCCAGAAAATGCTGTTTGTAAATACAGTCATAAACAAGCCGATAGCCGTGAAAATTTGTGCATATAAGAGCCACTTTGTTTCGGTGCCATTTTTTATACGACGCACGACACCTCCCTGAATAGCTGCATCAACAAACCCGCTAAACATAAATAGATAACCAATTTGAAGTGGTGTAATGTCAATTCTTTCAATTTGGAACAACTGGAATGTAGCCTCTAAACCAGCAAGTAAAAAAGTGACCATAAAGGAAAACAAAAATAAATACTTAATACGATAACTCCAAAGACTTGCAGCACCTTTGGGAAGTAGAGCACGTTTGTTTGCTTCTCCGGTACGTTCTGGCTCTTTCAAAATAATAAATGCATACAAAAAAATCGCCAGTAATAACAATGCGGAAACAGTAAACGGAAGTGCTAAGTTAACATGTCCAAGTACACCGCCAATTGCAGGTCCAAAAATAAATCCTAAACCAATCGACATTCCAAGAAAACCCATATATTTATTGCGATTTTCTTCATCTGATAAATCAGCAGCAAATCCAGTTACCGCTGCGTAAAGTGCGCCGGAGAATAATCCTCCTACTACACGGGATAAATAAAGCATAAATAATGAATCAAAAAATAAAGAAAATAGCCAGAAACTCAAACTAAATCCAACTAACCCAACTAATATAAGTGTTTTCCGACCAATACGATCAGAGAGCATTCCCCAAAATGGTGCTGTGAAAAAAGCAGCTAGGGAGTAAATGGTAAGTAAACCGCCAACATGAATTTCTTGATAATTCTGCTGTAAAATGACTTCGGGTAAAACGGGAATGATAATCCCAAAGCCTAGATAAACTAAAAACTGTATGGACATTAATATAAAAAGAGTCTTTTTCATACAAAAACCTGCCTTCTGGAAAACTTCTACTTTCTATATTACATGTTTTCATAAGGTTTGGCACATTGGAGATGGAGTCACTTTTTTATGTATTCAATTTATTGAATGCGAATGGAAAACTCAAAAAAGCCATCCCTCGAAATTTTGGGATAGCTCTTCGTTTAAAAACTTCGTGGTTCGGAAATGCTTTCCATAGCGTTTGAAATTTCTTGCACATGCGGAAAAGGGAATGCTAGATCAGCTAAAGATACGAAGCCAACAAGTAAACCATCTTCCATTACGGGGAGCCTGCGAACTTGATTGCGTGCCATCACTGCCGAAGCTTCTGTGGTTGTATCGTCAGGAGAAACGGAAATGACTGATTTCGTCATGACATCTTCTACTTTACTTCGTACATCTCTTGCAACAGCACGTGTCACGATATCTCGATCCGTAATCATACCGACTAATTTTTTGTTGCTGACAACTGGCAAACAACCGATATCTAGTGTTCGCATTTGATCTGCAACTTCATTTACATAATCTTGCGGATTACATGTTACTACTTCTCTGCTCATCACATCTTTCACGTTCATATTAAATCACTCCTTTTGTTCGCAGTTTTCATTTTGTAACTGTCTAGTTTCAGCGCCTTGCCCCTCGGGGGCAAATGTCTGCTCCTGCGCAAAGCTCGTCGCAAACAAAATCGCTTGTGGTGGCTGAGGAGCTACCTCCTTGGCCCGTACGATACGGGTTATGTCTGCTTTGCCACACGATGTGGCGCACTTTGCAGACCTACCCCACCCCATTTGCCTGTCGGGGCAGACATAGGCGCTTCCACATTTCTTTACTAGTTTGGTTTACAAAAGTTTAAAATATGTAATATAAAAGAAAGTTTAAAATGAATAAAAAAGTGGTATGATAAAAACAAAATAAAAAACAAAAGAAACTTTTTTCAACATAAATCGTAATAATAAATGGAGAGGACGAGGTGGATAGAATGGCAAAGGAAGTTGATTTAAAGAAAATTGTAAGTAATCTTTCAAAGCTGGGTGTTACAGTTACAATGACAAAATCGAGACTTGACATACTTAAAGCGTTAGCACCACCAGCACAAACTCCCCACACGCAAAGTTAAAAAGAGTGGCTCGAAAAGTTCGTATAAAATTGAACTTTAGAGCCACTCTTTTTAAATCCATTCTTTTTTAGTCATCATCTTCATTTTTAGCGAACATATACGTTTTATGGTGAAATTTCATACTGAATACGAGGCCGAGTGCGAGCATATTTCCCATGAGCGAACTACCACCGTAGCTTATAAATGGTAATGGAATCCCCGTGATTGGTAGCAATTGTATCGTCATCCCAATATTTTCGAACACGTGGAATGTAATCATAGCAATGATTCCTGCACATACATACGTGCTATACGCATCTTTAAGCTGAAGCGTAATTTTCGTTAAATGAAAAATAAGTAAAAAGAAAATACTGATGACAATGCTTGTACCTATAAAGCCATACTCTTCACCTATAACAGCAAATATAAAGTCGGTATGATTTTCAGGTACATACACAACTCGTCCACCATAACCTTTACCAAATATTTCCCCTGAACCAATAGCGTTTAAGGAAGTGATTAAGTGCATTCCTTCATCGGAGGCATAGGAATAAGGATCAAGCCAAGAATATATACGAGCGAATTGGTAACCCTGTAAGCCGAACTTTTCCTGTAAAAAATCTTGCATATAAAGCGCCATCCAAAGAAGAGACGCCCCTATAGTTACGGATCCCAACAATAACGGGAGAATAATTTTCCAAGTTATTCCTGCTACTATAACTAACGCTGCTGTAATAGCGATAAAAACAAGCGCAGTTCCTAGGTCAGGCTGTTTGAGAATAAAGGCTAATGGAATCAGCAAGGTAATAGCGATTTTTCCGAGTAAAATAAAATCCGTTTTTAAAGACTTCATTAAATATACTTCATGATGATTTGTGATTAAACGGGCAAGAGCTAATATAAAAAAAGTTTTCATGAATTCAGCGGGTTGAATATCCCCAATAGGTAAGTGGAACCAGCTTTTCGCATTGTTTCTTGGTTCAACCAGTGCTAAGCTACCCGGCAAGATAAAAAGAATGAATAGTAGCAGTACACCAATACCATAAATATACCAAGACATTTTTTTGTACTGATCAGGTTCAAAAAACATGACAAGCCCGATAATGACGGCACCAACGCCATACCAGAAAACTTGTTTCGCTACAAAGTTGTATCCAGCATATTGACCAGTAGTTACTGCAGAAGAAATAGCAAGTAAACTAACGATTAAAAATAATAATATAATAAAAGCGAGGGTCCAATCGAAGCGATCGGCAAAGCCTTTTTTGTTTTCCATAAGAGTCACCTAAATTTCTTTCAAATTTCACTTATTCATTATAGCTTAAAATAATGTTTTTGGCTTGTAGATAAAAGAGACGAAGATTAAGATAAAGATGTTTCATTGGAAAAATTATGCTATTATATTATTTAGAATAAAGGGGTGAATTGAGTGGCAAAAAAAGAGAAAGAAATTGAAGAATATATAACGCATTTATATGTGCATGTAAATGATATCGAGCATTTTGTGTTGTTTAGTGGTATTACTGTTCACCAGTTTATTCGGCAATTCTCAGACTTGCCCGCTCTTTTATTATTAAAGCATGAATACGAAGAAGCATCTTTTAATATTCATACACAGCTGGAGTTTGTTGTGCATGATCAATATAATCGCTTTTTAAAGGATTTTGCAGAAAGACCAACCGCTTTATGCTTATTAGATTTTACGGATGAACGTAAGTTAAATATGTTATCTCCTCAAGAGCAAGCGGAGCTGCTTTATATCGCACATAAGAAAGAGACGTTACGTTTACCTTTTTATCATCATCTTCAAAATAGATTTGTTTATTTGACGGATGAGAGTGAACAGATAACGAAAATATATTTCCGCGATTCAGAAGACTTCCATCAATTGGTTGCTAGTGTGTTTAACCAACAAGTTAGTGAAAAAGCAAAAAACACTGCTTTTTGGCGTAAAAAAAACAACGTCGTTTTACCGGAATTGACGACCCAAAAAATAGAAGCATATGCCGACTACTATGAGGATGGCGTCCTCATGTCTTTATGCAAAATAGGGAAAACCAATTATGGAATTGAAATTAGAAGCTTACCCGATAATATATTTCCAGATGAAGTGCTAGGCGATTTAAAGCATCATTTAAAGAAGCCTGCTGATTTTTTAATCCAACTTTAATGTTAAAACCTTTTGCAATTAGCTGCAAAAGGTTTTTTTATAGAAAAATATTAAGTAGGGGGTACGTGGCAACCATAACATCTCTTAAGAAATATCGATTTTAACAGTAAACTTGTGACTAATATGGTGGATTGTAGCGAAAGGGCGGCGACTCCAGCCGGAATAGCTTGAGCTGAAGACCCTGGACTGAGCGTAGCGAAGGAAGCGGCTGAAGCCAAGCCGGCGGAAAGCGTCCGCCCTGCATCGGAAATCCTAGCGGACACTTCAATCAACTCACTACCGCGCGGTTTCCCTATAATGCGAAACACATATACTTAATCTTCTTAGCTCATTTTGTTTTTATTATTTCCTTAATCTTTCTTGTGCTAAAATGAGTGAATGTAATAGAACAGAGGTGTTTATAAGTGGCTTGGTTATTATTAATCATTGCAGGGTTAACGGAAATCGTTTGGGCGATTGGCCTTAAAGAAGCGAATGGCTTTACGGAGCTAGTGCCTTCTATCATTACAATTGTCTTTTTAGTCGTAAGTTTTTTCATATTTGCAAAAGCAATGAAGACGATTCCAATTGGAACGGCATATGCTATTTTTACAGGGATCGGTGCGGCGGGAACTGTAATTGTAGGGATTCTATGGTTTCATGAGGAAGTCAGCTTCGGTAAGCTATTCTTTTTAGGTGTATTACTCATTGGCATCATTGGGCTAAAGCTAGTGGATGATGAAGAGGAGGTTGCCTAATGGAGTGGATTGTGTTAATTGTTGCAGGTCTATTCGAAGTAGCATTCGTGGTCAATATGAAGCTCTCAGATGGTTTTAAAAATGTGAAATATACCATTTTTACTGTGATTTCAGCTTGTTTAAGCTTTTTCCTCTTATCACTTGCTCTAAAAGATATTGCGGTAGGCACTGGATATGCAGTATGGACGGGAATTGGAGCAGCTGGAAGTGTATTAGTAGGTATGTACTTTTTCCATGAGAAAAAAAGCTGGAAAAAGTTATTCTTTTTAAGCTGCATTATTTTTGGTGTGGTAGGCTTGAAATTATTCGGATAGGTGTTCATCTAATGATGCGGTCCGTGATAAACTAGTAGTATCCCAAAACGTGGAGGTTAGTTAAAAATGAAAATAAAATTAGGCTTATTATACGGTGGTAAATCTGCTGAGCATGAAGTGTCGTTACTTACAGCAAGAGCAGTATCCCAAGCGATAAATTTTGAAAAATACGAAGTATATCCAATATATATAACAAAAACAGGTGAATGGATAAAAGGGAGTGTTTTGACAGGCCCTGCGGAATCCGTTGAATCACTAAAGCTTGGTGAGGCAGTAAGCAAGCCAAATAATATTTCAAGTTTCTTACCAGTAGAAGGAAACGACGATTCTCAGCTAGATGTTATCTTTCCATTGCTACATGGTCCAAATGGTGAAGACGGCACTGTGCAAGGTTTACTAGAAGTGTTGAATTTGCCTTATGTCGGAAATGGTGTTCTTGCGTCTTCTGCTGGAATGGATAAAGTAGTCATGAAGCAACTTTTTGAAGTAGCAGGATTATCCCAAGTTCCTTACGTGCACTTCATTCGTAAAGAGTGGAAGAGTAATCAGGAGACGTTTATTCAAAAAATGGAAGAAAGCTTAAAGTGGCCATTGTTCGTTAAACCAGCTAATCTGGGATCGAGCGTAGGAATTACAAAAGCTACGAACAGAGAAGAGCTGATTAAAGCAGTGGAATTAGCCTTCAAATATGATCGTAAAATTATTGTAGAACAAGGCATTAAAGCACGCGAATTAGAAATGAGTGTGCTAGGAAATGACAATCCAAAATGTTCTATAGCTGGGGAAGTATTGCCTACAAAAGATTTTTATGATTACGAAGCAAAATATGAAGATGGTACGACAAACTATGCTATACCAGCTGTAGTATCTGATGATTTGCTTGAGAGAATGGAAGATGCAGCGATTCGTGCATTTAAAGTACTTGATTGTTCTGGGCTTGTTCGTGCTGACTTTTTTGTGACGGATAAGGAAGAAATTATTATCAATGAAGTAAATACAATGCCGGGTTTTACGCCGATTAGTATGTATCCGAAGCTTTGGATAGAGTCTGGTTTATCTTATTCGGGTCTAATTGAAGAATTAATCATGCTAGCTCTAGAACGTTACGAGGAAAAGCAACAGCTTGAGCATTCGAAGGACGGAGAGTGAGCAATTTGAAGAAAAGCTTAGCAGAAATCGCAAACTGGTTAGGGGAAGAGGTTTCTTTTGAAAAAAATCCTCTAGTTACAGGCGTTTCGATTAATACCAGAACATTGCAGCCCGGCGATTTATTTATCCCTTTTCGTGGGGAAAATGTAAATGGCCATCGTTTTGTGCAAGATGCATTTGATAAAGGAGCAGCAGCGTCTCTTTGGTTAAAGGATGAACCAAATCCTCCAAAGGATGTTCCACTTTTATTTGTCGAAAGTGGCGAAAAAGCACTACAGCAAATGGCGGTAGCGTACCGGGAAGAATTGAGTGCAACTTTTATAGGAATTACAGGATCAAATGGTAAAACGTCAACGAAGGATTTAGTGGCAGGGATTCTATCTCCATATTTCCGTGTAAAAAAGACGGAAGGTAATTTTAATAATGAGCTAGGATTACCTTTAACAATTCTTGCCCTTGATGAAGATACGGAATTTGCTGTATTGGAAATGGGGATGAGTTCATTTGGTGAAATAGAGTTTCTATCCAAGCTTGCTAAGCCAAAGTATGCGGTTATTACAAATATAGGCGAAGCGCATATGCAAGATCTCGGCTCACGCGAAGGAATTGCAAAAGCAAAGTTTGAAATTATTGCAGGCTTACAAGAAGCCGGAAAACTTTTCTATGATGGCGATGAACCATTACTACGTCCATTTATAGAAAATACCCCATCCCTACATTCCATTTCTTTTGGTACAGAGGAAGCCAATGATCTGCGTATTGTAGAAGTGACATTTACCGAACAAGGAAGTAAGTTTCGTACAGACGGCTTGATCAACGAAGAGATGTCCATTCCTATTCTTGGGGAGCATCAAGTGAAAAATACATTAGCGGCTTTATTGATCGCAAAAGAAGTTGGGCTTACTTCAGAGCAAATGCGGGTAGCATTAAAGGAAATCGTATTGACCGATATGCGTATGCAAGTAATAGAGGCAGATAATGGAGCAATTTTCATTAATGATGCTTATAATGCAGCGCCAACATCGATGAAAGCAGCGATTTCTTTTGTAGAGAAGTCGACGATTAAATCAGATAAATGGCTCGTACTTGGTGATATGCTGGAACTTGGCGAAAATGAAAAGCAATATCATGAAGAGATGAGCGCCTATATCTCAGATAAAGTGTTTACTGGTGTTTGTTTATATGGACCGAGAATGGAGTGGCTATATAAGAAATTACTAGAGCAGTTTAAGGATAAACAGCTTATCTGGGTAGAAAATGAATATGAGCAAATCATTTCGCACATAAGACAAAGAATAGATGCAGACTCCATTGTTTTAGTAAAAGGATCACGTGGTATGAAGCTAGAACAGATCATCGAACCGTTTAAAAAGTAAAATTTAGAAAGGAGTAGGGCAATATGAAAACAGGCGTCCTTTGTATTCACGGTTTTACGGGTGGACCATATGAAGTACAGCCATTCGTGGAATTTTTACAGGAAAGGACAGACTGGACAATTATTGTCCCTACACTTCCTGGTCATGGAGAAACGTTAGAATTACAAAAGTTAATTGCGGAAAATTGGTTGATGGCTGCAGAGCTAGCATTAAGAAAACTTCTAAAAGAAGTGGACGAGGTATACATTGTTGGATTTTCAATGGGTGGGATTATTGCCATGTACTTGGCAATCCGGTATCCAGTTGCCAAACTTATTTTGTTAAGTGCAGCAGCTAAATATATTTATCCTACACAGCTCTTGCAAGATATTAAAGAAATGGCAAAAGAAGCAGTGGAAGGAAAACTTGAGGACAATATATTGTACAAGCGATACAGTACCAAATGGAAAGAAACACCGATTCGGGCAACGCTTGAATTTATCCGTTTAGTACGTATAGTTGAACCCTATTATAGCCACATTAAAATACCGGTCTGTTTAGTCCAGGGTAAAAAAGATGGCATAGTCCCTTATACAACCGCTGAGTTTTTATTTGACCAAATTGGTTCAGAGGAAAAAGAACTGATCTTTTCCGAAACAGGTAAACACCATATTTGTTACTGTGAGGATTGCGAAGACTGGTTTTATCGAGCGTTAAATTTTTTAACCGAAAAAGGAGTGGATAATTAAACTAATAATTATAACAGTTGCTATTTCGTTGCAACGAGTAATAAGGCATGATATACTACGTTTAGAGCAATGGATACATTTTGTGTGAAGACTCTTCAGCTTTAATTGAAGAGTACTTTTTTTTGAACATAACGGTTTGTTTAGGTAGTAGGGATGAAATCTCTCTCAAACGAACCGCTCGGCAAAAGACCGGGCTTTCCCTTTATATAAGACCCCTCTGAACTGTAAACCACAGAGAATTTTAAGTAACGGAAACGTTCCTCGTATAGGCTCGAATTTGCCGCAATTTCATCTGAAAATGTAACCATTTGTCAAAACACAAGAAAAAGGAGATTAAAATTTTGACAAATTTTTCAGAATTAAATATTAGTGCTTCTACATTGAAATCCGTTCAACGTATGGGATTTGAAGAAGCAACACCAATCCAAGAAGGTACTATTACACATGCTATGGGTGGACGCGACGTTATCGGTCAAGCACAGACTGGTACGGGTAAAACTGCTGCATTTGGTATCCCTATGATTGAAAAAATCGATACTAAAAATCCTAACATTCAAGCGTTAATCATCGCTCCAACACGTGAACTTGCAATCCAAGTTTCGGAAGAGCTATATAAATTAGGGTATGATAAAAAAGTCCGTCTATTATCTGTTTATGGAGGCCAAGAGATTGGTCGTCAAATTCGCGCCCTTAAAAATAAACCACAAGTAATCGTTGGTACACCTGGTCGTATTTTGGACCATATTAACCGTCGTACATTGAAACTTGATCAAGTTCAAACACTTATCTTAGACGAAGCAGATGAAATGCTTAACATGGGATTCATCGAAGACATCAATACAATTTTAGAAAGTGTTCCTGATGAGCGTCAAACGCTATTGTTCTCAGCTACAATGCCAGGACCTATCCGTAAAATTGCAGAAAGATTCATGAAAGACCCAGTTGAAGTAAAGATCAAGTCTAAAGAAATGACTGTTGAAAACATTGAGCAATTCTTTGTAAAAGCGCATGAGCGTGAGAAATTTGATATTTTATCACGTATTCTAAACGTGCACCAACCGGAACTTGCAATTGTTTTTGGCCGTACAAAACGTCGTGTAGATGAATTAGCGCACGCATTAAGCATCCGTGGTTACCTTGCAGAAGGAATTCATGGTGATTTGAGCCAAGCGAAACGTATGTCTGTATTAAAACAATTTAAATCAAATAAAATCGATATCCTAGTTGCGACTGACGTAGCTGCGCGTGGATTAGATATTTCTGGTGTAACACATGTTTACAACTTTGATATTCCACAAGATCCTGAAAGCTATGTACACCGTATCGGTCGTACAGGTCGTGCAGGGAAAAATGGTGTAGCTGTAACATTCGTAACACCAAGAGAAATGGGTTACTTACGTATCGTTGAAGATACAACGAAAAAACGTATGACTCCTCTTCGTCCACCAAGTTCAGACGAAGCACTAGTTGGTCAACAACGTGTAGCAATTGAATCATTAACAGAAATCGTCAATAAAAATGATTTAGGTGATTACCGTACACTTGCTGCGGAAATGCTTGAAAAGTTTGAAGCGGTAGATGTAATTGCTGCAGCTTTAAAATCAATGACAAATGAGCCAGATGATACTCCGATCGCTCTTTCTGAAGAGCGTCCATTACCTGCACGCAGAGAGCGTAGCGGTGGAGGCGGTTCTCGCTCTGGTGGTGGTTACAAAGGTGGATCTCGTTCTGGCGGACGTAGCTCATCAGGACGCTCAGGCGGCGATCGCGGATTTTCTCGTTCAGGTGGCGGTTCACGTCCTAGCAGCTCGCGTCGTAGTAGCGGTCCACGTGACGGTTCTACTCAACGTAGCACTAGAACTCGTTCACCACGTAACGAAAACTAAAATAATATTTGTTTATAAGATGAATCGCGCATTTCGATGCGGATTCATCTTTTTTTATTCGGACATTCACCCAACTAAAACATTCTTCTATAATTTGAAACATTTCCCCGCTGAAATCGTATACAATACAAGGGAAGAGGTGTTGATAATGAGAGCAGAACCAATAAATAGAATATCTAAAAAAGGACTACGTGTATGGCGAATCTATGGGGTTTTCCAAACACTTATAGCATTGTTACTCGGTATAGGGGTGGGGATTATTAACTTCTTTACTGGTGAGTACATTTGGCTGTACATAGTAGTTAGCGTAATTGTACTAATCATTGCATACTTACTCATTTATTTATTTCCGAAAGTCAGATGGACGCGGTGGAGATATGAAGTAAGAGAGCAGGAAATAGAACTGCAGCACGGTTTGTTCGTTGTGAAGCGTACTTTAGTGCCAATGGTTCGTGTCCAGCATGTCGATACAGAACAAGGACCAATTTTACGAAAATATGATTTAGCATCTATTACAATTTCCACAGCAGCAACAAATCATACGATACCGGCATTAATTACCGCAGAAGCGGATGAACTCCGTGGCAGAATTTCTGTACTTGCAAGGGTGGCGGAAGATGATGTCTAAAGAAAAATATAAATTACATCCAATTTCTGCAGTTATAAACTTTGCAAAAGTATTAAAAGAAATGATTATCCCTTTTATTGTAGTTATTGCGTTGAATGGTTTTGGAGGAAGGGAGGGTGCTGGCGATTGGTCCTCCTATATTACCTATGGCATCTATGGAATAATGCTAATCTTTTTGTTGGTTAGTGGCATTATCAAATGGAAACGATTCAGATATTGGTTTGAAGAAGAGGAGCTTCGTATCGAGTATGGTTTGTTCGTAAAGAAAAAGCGATATATTCCTTTTGAACGTATTCAAAGTTTGAACTATACAGAAGGTATTTTCCATAGACCGTTTGGACTTGTAAAAGTAAAAGTAGAAACAGCTGGCGGCGGAGCGACAAAGGAAGCGGACGCCGAGTTAACAGCCATTACAAAAGTAGCAGCAGAACAAATTAAACTGGAAATGCTACAAGCAAAAAATAAATTAACGGAACCAATAGACTACTCTTCGGAAGTACAACAAGTAGTAAAAGCGGAAAGGCAGTCCATTTTTAAGATGTCTCCGAAAGACTTATTTGTGCTTGCAAGTACTTCTGGTGGGGTGGGAGTATTTTTCTCTGGGTTAGCTGTCTTTGTTTCTCAATTTTCAAATGTCATTCCATATGAAGCGATTTATGAAGAAATTGTAGTATTTATTCGTTTTGGTGCACTCATTGTGGCATTGGTTGTTTTTGTTGTATTGTTAATCGCTTGGATTGTTTCCGTTGTACTTACTTTTATAAACTACTACGAATTTACGATTATAGTAGAAGATGAAGAAATTATTATTACGAGAGGGTTGTTAGAGAAGAAAAAAGTAACGATCCCACTTTCCCGAATTCAAGGGGTAAGAGTTGTTGAAAATCCCCTGCGTCAGCTAATGGGCTATGCATCGGTAATTGTCGATAGTGCTGGAGGTTCTTTAGCGGAAAAAGATGAAAAAATACGTTTGCTTCCACTTATTAAAAAAACGAAGATAACGCCAATTTTACAAGAAATATTTCCAGAGCTCCAGTTTGATCCTATCCTCACGAAAGTACCGAAAAGGTCAAGAAAGTTTTTCTATCGATTAGATTATATATGGATGATCCCGGTTGCTGGGGCAGTTAGTTATTTCTTTTTTCCTTTTGGATTACTTTCGCTTTTGTTATTCCCACTAAGCTATGGTCTGGGTGTTTGGCAACAAAAAACAGCAGGCTATTATTTGAATGAACGTCAGTTGGTGATACAATATCGACTCTTCAGTAAAGTAATAGTATGGATGGAGAAAAGAAGGATTCAGTCTATGACGGAGCGTGCAACCCTTTTTCAAAAGAAAGCAAACGTTTCATCTATTATCACAACGATTAAATCTGGTGTTTCGGGAGCGTCTACAACAATCCCACATATCGAAAAAACGGATGCAGAAATGATTTTAAATTGGTACGAACCCCATCGAAAAATAACCATAGAAAAAGAACAGCCACTAGACTAGGCTGTTCTTTTCTTATGCTTTTTGAAATTGTAGGATAGATGGTAAGTCACTGTATAGAGAAACTGCGTGAGCTGAAGACCCCGCAGGAGCGAGAGCTCCGAAGAGGCTGAAGCCATGCCCGCGGAAAGCGTCCGCCCTGCAGCGAAAATCCTAGTGGTCACCTAAATAGAGCTTGCTACCGCACAGTTTCCCTAGAATGTCATCCTCTGACTTTTCTTTCAAGAGATAGAGCGCAATAAGATAACATAGAAAAAAAGAGGCTTGTCATGACCTCAGTCACGATAAGTCTCTTTTAAGGATCAAACGGTATAATAATCAGGAAGTCCATCCCAAAACCTGTGAAAGGAATAAGATTTTTATTCTTTTTACTTCACTGCTCTAAGCTTACTTTTACGTTTCCTCCAAGCAGCAATTCGTTTTGGATGAAAATAGATAATGCCAAAAATAAAACCTGTGATTAGACCTGCAATATGTGCAGTGGCATTAATATTAGGCTGAAGAAATGTCATAATAACACCAATAACAATAATAGGGACAATGATTTGCTTAAGCTGTGGCAATAGATTTCTCGTATAGTAAACTAAAGCTCCAAAGGCACCAAGAATACCATAAATAGCTCCACTCGCACCTACGCTTACATAGTTCCAATCGTGTATTAAATATGTAGCAATACTACCGACTAAACCAGCTAACAAATAGATGGTTAAGAAACGCGCTTTACCTGCAATTTGTTCTAGCTCTGGTCCAAATAGATAAAGAGAGAACATATTGAATAACAAATGAAAAAAAGTCGCATGTAAAAACAAGGGGGTAACTAGACGCCAATATTCCCCTTCGCTTATAAGTAAGTTAAAGTGAACACCCTGAGAGTAGATTGCGTCTCCCAGAACGGGGATATTTGTTAAAATATAAATAACAATATTTATAGCAAGCAGAGTAGAAACGACTGGATAGAATTTAATGTATTGCTTGAAATTTTCTGTTCTTGTAAACATTATTTCACCTCGATTTTTCTACTAATATTATAGCTTGGATAAGCTACATTTGAAAAGGAGAAACCCTTATGATTACTGGAATAGGTTTAGACATAACCGAATTATCGAGGATAAAAAAAATGAAAGAAAAAACAAGTAAATTTGAAGCACGTATTTTAACGAATTCAGAAATTGCTCAAATGCAAAATTTATCTGCTTCGCGACAATTAGAATATCTAGCGGGACGATTTGCAGCAAAAGAAGCATTTTCGAAAGCATTAGGAACGGGAATAGGAAGAGAATGTAGTTTTCATGATATTGAAATCCTCAAGGAAAATAACGGGAAACCAAGTCTTTATTTTAAAGGAAACCAAGTGAATGGCTTTGTCTCTATTACTCATACAAAAGAATATGTAGCTGCTCAAGTAATTCTCCAATCATAACCGGTCGTCCAACTACATACAATGAACGAACGCAGTGATAATAGAAAGGATGGACTGATTGAAAAGCCGAGTGGCCAAACTGTTATTTGTATTAGCAATGATGATCCTGGTACTATCTGCATGTGGAGCTGAGTCAAAAGAAGATGTATTAAAAAAATTGAGTAATAAGTGGGTGGATGCAAAAGGATATGAGTTAACTGCGGAGATGAGCATCTTAACTGGTCAAGAGCCGAGAGTGTATGACGTTGAAGTTTGGCATACAAAGCCTGATTTTTATCGCGTGAAAGTATCCGATGCGAATGCGGAAAATACACAAATGATCGTACGTAACACAGAGGGAGTTTTTGTTGTAACACCAGCGCTTAACAAAACGTATAAGTTTCAAAGTAACTGGCCAGCGGAAAATAGCCAAGCATACCTAATAGGTTCGCTTGCGCAAGATATTAAAAAAGATAAAAATTCTACATTTAAAGAAGAAGGAAACAACTATGTATTTGAAACGAAAACATCTAATAATCACAAAAACATGCTACCAACTCAAAGAATCTATATTGATAAAAAGACTTTATTGCCAAAAGACGTTGCAATCTTAAATGAAAATAAAGAAGAACAAATTCATATAAAATTCAAACAGGTATCACTTGGTAAAGCGCATGCAGCAGGAGATTACAAGATTGAACAGTCAGCACCAACTGGAAAAACGGAAGAGGGTACTGTAGAAGCTTCTGCGGAAATGGAAAACAAAGAATTTGAAACACATTACCCAATGATTAAGTGGGAAGGTGTTCACTTAATCGATGAAAAAGAGATGAAAGTAGACGACGATAGACGAGTTATTTTAACGTTCAGTGGTGAAAAAGAATTTACAATTATTCAGCAGCTAAGCGATCCAAGCGTATCTTCTACAATCCCAGTGTTCGCACCAGGGGATCCTGTAGATTTAGGTGTAGCTGTTGGAGCGGTAACAGATCAATCGCTTACTTGGGAACAGGACGGAATGTCATTCTTCATCGCATCTACATCATTAACTAAAGAAGAAATGATTGAAGTAGCATCATCTATGACGATAGCTGGATTGAAATAAATTTATATTTGACGACTTCTTCTCACTAGTAGGATAATGAAACGAATAATAGTAAAACATACGGAAAAAGAGGGAAGTCACATGTCTCAGCCATACTACCGTCCAACATTTATTCAAGTAAATTTACAATCTGTTAAGTCTAATATCAAGCATTTAAAAGACAACTTACCAAAGCATACGAGCATAATGGCTGTCGTAAAAGCAAATGCATATGGCCACGGGGCGATTGAAGTTGCAAATGCAGCCTTACAAGCAGGAGCTACTCAATTAGCCGTCGCCTCACCGGAGGAAGCAGTTCAGTTAAGAGATGCAGGAATTACTGCTGATATACTTGTTCTTGGAGCTTCCCCGATCTCTTTTTTACCCATTGCATCAGAACGCAACATCACATTAACAGCATATTCCTACGAGTGGTTATTTGCTACACGTCATTTTACAAAATCATTTAAAACACATGTTAAAATCGACAGTGGTATGGGGCGAATTGGCTTTGTACAGCAGGAAGAATTGCAGAAAGCACTTGCTTTTGTACGCGATAGAAAGTGGATAAATGTAACGGGGGTTTTTACCCATTTTTCGACAGCGGACGAAGAGGACGATACTCATTTAAAGAAACAAATCATTGCATTCGAGCAGATGCTTGATTTATTTGAACAACGACCTGCGATTGTCCACACTTCCAATAGTGCTGCTACGCTTAGAATTCCTAGCCAACATTGGGATGCTGTACGTTTTGGGATATCGATGTATGGAATCGCACCATCACCTTGGATTGATGAAAACCTCCCATTTCCATTAGAAAAAGCACTTTCACTACATACGGAAGTAGTGCATGTGAAGAGAGTGAAAAAAGGTACTCCGATTGGCTATGGTGCATCATATATGGCTTCATCGGATGAATGGATTGCAACCCTTCCGATTGGTTATGCAGATGGATTTCTTCGAAAATTGCATAACCAATCAGTATTAATTAAAGGTAAAAGAGTGCCAATCGTTGGAAAGATTTGTATGGATCAGTGTATGATCCGTTTAGACGAAAAGGTGGATATCGGTGAAAAAGTAGTGTTGCTAGGGAAACAAATGAATGAAGAGATTAAGATAGAAGAATGGGCAAACGCTTTGCAGACAATACCATATGAAATTTGTTGCACCTTTTCCAATAGACTTCCTAGATTATATAGTGAATAATTCTTCGACAAAACTCGAACTTAGTGAATGATTTGTCTAACCATTTCTTATAATGTCTTTTATTATGCCTCTAGTAATGGTAAGATTAAGTATATTGTCATATAGGGAAATGTTTTGTCGGAGGTGTTTGCTGTGGTAAGTAGAAAAAAGAAAAAGGAAGCAGTTATAGAGCTTCCAAAGCAAATGGTTAGTGAAGGAGTAAAGGTTTTCAAACAATCATTCGCTACTAGTGAAAATATAGCTCGTGTCCAAGCAAATGAATACATTAAGAAAGGCCAGGCAAATCTTATAAGAGAAGCGATGATGAAAGGTTATGTTGAAATGTCTCATATAAACTTATCCATAAGTTCGGAATGTTTACATGCTGAATATGAAGCGCAACATACGACAGAGCGACTCGTAAGTGGAGGATGAAAACTTGATCGTAAAACGTGGGGACGTTTTTTTTGCAGATTTATCACCTGTAATCGGGTCTGAACAAGGTGGAACCAGACCCGTTTTGGTGATTCAAAATGATATAGGAAATCGATTCAGTCCTACTGTTATCATTGCAGCAATAACCGCACAAATTCAAAAAGCAAAATTACCAACACATGTGGAAATCAATGCGAAACAGTATGATTTTGAACGAGATTCGGTTATCTTGTTAGAACAATTGCGTACAATAGACAAATCTAGGCTGACGGATAAAATTACACATTTAGATGAAGATGTTATGTGTGAAGTTGATCATGCATTAGGTATTAGCTTAGGGATTGTAAAATTTTAATACATAGACAAAAACGCAATGTGTAGCCGACAAATACGCATTGTGTTTTTTATTTTTTACCTTAAAAGATGTAAATCAGCTCACTATTCGTTAAACTATAGTTACGACTACTTAAAAGAGGAGAGGTAAGTTAAAGCATGAATAGAGAAATAGCAATATACATCCAAAAAAACATTGATAAGATTTTAGAAAGATGGAAAGCAAAGATGGAGGACGATCAAGATGACCGTTTCTTTCAAATAATGTCCGATCAAGTCATTGATACTACTGTTCGCGAATTCGGGGAGCTAATGGTTTCTAGCTTAACGGCAAGTGAAGAAACCTATGATGAAAAGCTGAAGGATTTTTCTATTCAAATTGTTCGTTATGGCTGGTCGATCACTTTTGTACTTAGAGCTCTTAATAATTTCTCAGAAGTAATTTACGAAGAAATGGAAGAAGAGGGATCGCTAAATGAAAGCAATTATAAATCATTTAGAGAAGTACTGACAAATTGGATAACACCACTTAATCAGAGTGTCGTTGATGCATATTCAAAAGTGTGGGAAAAAACTGTAAATTTACAAAAGATTGCCTTGCAAGAACTATCAGCTTCGCTGATTCCTGTATTTGATAAAATCTCTGTCATGCCGTTAGTAGGTACGATTGATACCGAACGTGCAAAGCTTATTATGGAAAACTTACTACAGGGTGTGGTGAAACATCGTGCAGAGGTTGTGTTGCTTGATATCACCGGTGTTCCAGTGGTGGATACGATGGTTGCACATCATATTATCCAGGCGGCAGATGCTGTTCGTTTAGTAGGTGCCAAATGTATGCTGGTCGGAATTCGTCCAGAAATTGCACAAACAATAGTAACACTTGGTATAAATTTGACTGACTTTACTACGACAAGTACATTGCAAAGAGGAATGGAACAAGCCCTGGCTTTAACAAATAGAGCAATTGTAGAGGTGAACGTAAAATGATGACAAGAATTCCAATTTTAAAATTAAGAGAATGCCTAATCGTTTCAATTCAATGGGAATTAGATGATCAAACTGCGTTAGCATTTCAAGAAGACTTGTTGGCAAAATTGCACACGACTGCTGCAAGAGGAGTAGTACTTGACTTGACTCCAATCGACTTTATCGATTCGTTTATCGCAAAAGTACTAGGAGATGTCATTAATATGTCGGGGTTAATGGGGGCAAAAGTAGTCATAACTGGTATTCAGCCTGCTGTTGCCATTACATTAATCGAGCTAGGTATTAGATTAGAGAATGTGGTAACAGCACTAGATTTAGAAAATGGATTGGAAAAATTAGAACGAGAATTGGAGGACTAGTCCATTATGAACTTAAGGTCTTCTGTTGATATCATAACTGAGTGGGATATTGTTGCTGCTAGACAGCTTGGAAGAAATGAAGCGAAGGATGTAGGTTTCGGTACAGTTGACCAAGCTAGGATTACAACAGCGATTAGTGAACTTGCTCGTAATATTTATTTATATGCAGGAAAAGGTAACATAGAAATAAAACAAATTGCAGAAGGCAATCTTAAAGGGTTAGAAGTCATTGCATCTGACAAAGGCCCCGGTATAGCAGATGTCCGTAAGGTGATGGAAGATGGATTTACAACATCCGGTGGATTAGGAGCTGGACTTCCGGGTGTAAAGCGGCTAATGGATGACTTTAAGATTGAAACAGTTTTTGGAGAAGGTACGGTGATTAGTGCAACAAAGTGGTTGAGGTAAGGAAGGTGAAGTAATATGGAAGAATTTAAAAGACAATATAAAAAGATATTAGAACAGTATATATTGAAACAGACGGAACATAATTTATATGAAGGTCAAAATATTAGTAGACAACTTATACAAAAAAATATCTCTCCTGAGGAAGTAATTAGTATACATAAGGCATCACTAGAAGAGATTATGTCTGATTTAGATGGAGATGTACAGCATTCTTTTGATCTACTTATTGAAGTAATGATACGTTATGGACTGGCACTTAAAGAACATCAGACGTTGATACAAAAACAGCAAAATATTAAGATGGAAATGGAACTTGCTGCTAATGTGCAACAAACATTGTTAAAAACGAAAGTACCAAAAGAAATAGATTTAGATATCGGTATTATTACTGTTCCTGCCAAAGAAATGAATGGAGACTATGCACACTTTTTACATGACAACACACATGTAGGCATAGCAGTAGCAGATGTTATCGGAAAAGGTATTCCTGCTGCACTATGTATGTCCATGATTAAATATGGTATGGACAGTTTAGACGGAGCTGAAACAGATCCAGTAATTGTTTTAGATGTGATTAATCGAATCGTAGAGAAAAGTGTAAGCGACTCAATGTTCATTTCTATGTTCTACGGAAAGTATGATACTTCGAAAAGTGAATTTACGTATGCTTCGGCTGGACATGAACCTCCACTTTTTTATTGCTCAGAGACATCTAGTTTTACCGAGCTACAAGCAAAAGGTCTACTCTTAGGAGTCATTCCAAATGTAAGATATGAACAACATTCCATTACATTAAACAAAGGCGATTTTGTTGTGATGATGACAGACGGGGTAACAGAATGTCGTTCTAAAGAAGGGTTCATCGAGCAAAAAACGATTATGGATATTATTGAAAATGTTAGAGATCAGCCTGCCCAAGAAATGGTAGAGTATGTATTTCATAAGTTGGAAGAATTACAAGACTTTGAACAACGAGATGATTTCACCCTTGTGATTTTCAAAAAAATATAGTTTTTTTCGCAAAGATGTTTAACTTTAGTTGAATCGTGGTATTAAAACACTATATAGATAAAACGGGGGATAAAACACATGAATATTTCAGTTGAACTGCATCAAACAGACCTACTCACAGTTAATGGGATTATTAAAGGAGAAATTGATGCATTTACAGCACCAACTTTAAGAGAAAAACTTGCAGAGATTGACTTAAAAGAAAACCTACAAGTGATAATAGACTTAACGGATGTTTCCTACATGGACAGCACAGGGCTAGGAGTATTTGTTGGCTTTTACAAGAGCATAAATGCATCAAATAGTCATATGGAGCTAATCGGACTTTCATCTCGTTTAAAACGATTGTTTGATATTACTGGATTAGGGGAAATTATGGATATTCAAGCGAGCAGTGGAGAGGTGAAAATAGATGAAACCGTTTGATTATGTTGAAATTCGAGTGCCAGCAAAGCCACAATATGTAAGCGTAGCGCGTTTAACGATTTCAGGTCTAGCCAATCGTGTTGGATTTACATATGACGAGATAGAAGATTTAAAAATAGCTGCGAGCGAAGCAATTACAAACGCTGTTCAACATGCGTATTCCGAAGAAGAAGATGGCGAAGTTGTCATTGGATGTGCTTTATATGAAGAAAAAATGGAAATAATGGTAGCAGATCATGGAAAGAGCTTTAATTTCGAAGAAACAAAAGCTCAAGTTGGACCTTATAATGAATCAGAAGAAATATCCTTTTTAAGAGAAGGTGGCCTTGGATTATATTTAATTGAGACATTAATGGACGAGGTGAAAGTTCATCAACAGGAAGGTGTAACTGTATTTATGACGAAGCATGTCGGAATAGAGCAGGTGGATGGTAATGTCAAACACATCTCTTCCTAACAAGCAATCCAAGGAAAAAATTCTTGAATGGATAAGTGAATATCAAAACACTGAGAGTGAAGAAGCTCAGACCAATTTAGTATTAAATTATACAAGATTAGTGGAGTCCATCTCAAGAAAGTATTCAAATGGGAAATCACATCACGAAGATATTGTACAAGTTGGGATGGTAGGACTGCTTGGCGCAATACGAAGATATGATCCGGCATTCGGTAAAAACTTTGAAGCATTTGCTATTCCAACAATCATAGGTGAGATTAAACGTTTCCTTCGTGATAAAACATGGGCAGTACATGTACCGCGGAGAATAAAGGAGCTTGGCCCTCGGATCAGAGTGGCCGTAGAAACTTTAACAAGCGAATTCCAACGCTCGCCTTTAGTTCCGGAAATTGCTGAATACTTAAACGTAGAAGTAGAAGATGTATTAGAAGCTATGGAAATGGGAAAAAGTTATCAAGCATTGTCTATGGACCACTCACTTGAATCAGATTCTGATGGAAGTACGATTACATTATTCGATGTAATTGGAAAAACGGACGGGGAGTTCGAAAAGACCGATCAGCGGTTACTGGTAGCTAATGCTCTTGGTGTGTTATCTGATCGTGAAAAAGAAGTCATCCAACTTACATACTTGGAGCAGCTGAGCCAGAAAGAAACAGGCGATCGACTTGGAATTTCTCAAATGCATGTTTCAAGAATTCAACGAAAAGCGATAAAGAAATTACAAGAGGCAATATTAGCGTCAGGTGGAGTAGTGAATTGAAGAATTTTTCCGACGAAAAAGTTGAGCTGTTAGTATTTCAAGAAGCCAAGACGGGTAATTTAGAATCAGGGGATACATACTATGTGTCGAAGAACGAGAACTTCATGCTATGCGCCATTGCCGATGGTTTAGGAAATGGGCCAATTGCAAAAGAATCTGCAGATATTATCCCTGAGATTCTAGAGAAATATCCCGAAGAATCACTAGATGAATTATTGTTGCGATGTAATGAACGAATGGTTCAAAAAAGAGGCGCAGCTGTTGCAATTGTGAAGATAGATTATCATCTCCAAACTATCTCTTACAGTTGCATAGGGAATATCAAATTTTATATGTACCAACGAGAAACAGATAAAATGTTATATCCCTTACCTGTCATGGGCTATTTATCGGGAAGAAAACAAAAAGTAAAAACACAGACGTATGCATGTAAGAAAAATGACTTATTCATCTTACATTCGGATGGTGTAAACATGAATAGTCCCAAGAAAACGATAAAAAACGCACTTAATGCTAATTGTCTTTATCATTCGGTGCTCAATACAATAGAACATGGCGATGACGCTACGTTTATAGTAGGAAGCTTACTCTAGGAGGCATTAGAGTAAGCTTTTTTGTGTTAAAATAAACCTAATAAGGAAAGGGTGTGTTTGTTTTGGAAATGAAGAAAATGCTTCAGCTTGTTTCTAAAGAAACTGGCGTTAAATCATCACAAGCTGAACAGGTTATCAAATTATTAGAAGAAGGAAATACAGTTCCTTTTATCGCACGTTATAGAAAAGAACAAACTGGTTCGTTAGATGAGGTCCAAATAAAAGCAATTGAAGATCGCTACAACTACATACAACAACTAGAGCAGCGAAAAGAAGAAGTGATACGTCTTATTGACGAGCAAGGGAAATTAACAGAAGAACTAAGTAGCGCTATTCAAAATGCAACTGTTTTGCAACGAGTAGAAGATTTATATCGCCCATTCAAGCAAAAACGTAGAACAAAGGCGACGATTGCTAAAGAAAAAGGCTTAGAACCACTTGCGAGTCTATTGATGACCTTTCCAAAAGAGTCAGTTGCTGTTTTAGCTGAGGACTTTTTAAATGAAGAACGAGAAGTACTAACAATAGAAGAAGCTTTACATGGTGCACGTGACATACTAGCTGAGCAATTTGCGGATGATGCAAAAATTCGAGAACAAATCCGCAATATTTCACGCATAGACGGACAAATAATCAGTGCTTTGAAAAAGGCCGAATTAGACGAGAAAAACGTCTATGAGATGTATTATGAATACGCAGAACCGGTAAAAAAAATAGTTCCACATCGTATATTAGCACTTAATCGTGGGGAAAAAGAGGATGTTTTAAAAGTAAGTGTCCAAGTACCGATTAACAAGGTAACGACCGTTATGCAAACAGAGTGGATACCTAATCATTCATCAAGTGATGCAATAGAACATGTAAAACTGGCAATAGAGGACTCCTACAAACGCCTGATACAGCCTTCTGTAGAGCGTGAAATTCGAACGGAGCTTACTGAAAAAGCTGAAGCACAAGCAATTCATATTTTTTCAGAGAACCTACGAAATCTTCTATTACAGCCGCCGTTAAAAGGAAAAGTGATTCTTGGCGTCGATCCTGCATATCGTACTGGATGTAAACTAGCAGTAGTTGATGACACTGGTAAACTATTGGAGGTTTCCGCAATCTATCCGCATGCACCAAAAATGGATATAGAAGGTTCGAAAAAGAAAGTACTTTCTTATATTAAAAAGTACCCGATTTCATTAATTGCTATTGGCAACGGTACTGCTTCTCGTGAAACGGAGCAGTTTATAGTAGATTGTCTGAAAGAAGTTGATGGTGAAGTTGCGTACGTTATTGTCAATGAGGCTGGGGCAAGTGTCTATTCAGCATCTGAAACCGCAAGGCACGAGTTCCCTGATCTTCAAGTGGAGCAGCGAAGTGCAGTATCAATCGCAAGAAGATTACAAGACCCACTAGCCGAACTAGTTAAAATAGATCCAAAAGCGGTAGGGGTAGGGCAATACCAACATGACGTGTCACAGAAAAAATTATCCGAGTCGCTCTCTTTTATAGTAGAAACTGCTGTTAACCAAGTTGGAGTGAACGTAAATACCGCATCTGCATCGCTTTTACAATATGTTTCTGGTTTATCTAAAACAGTTGCAGAAAATGTGGTGAATTTAAGAAATGAGCAAGGAAGATTCACTTCCAGAGCTCAGCTAAAGAAAATACCTCGCCTAGGTGCAAAAACATATGAGCAAGCAATTGGATTTTTAAGAATCCCAGATGCAAAGAATCTATTCGATGCCACAGGAATTCACCCGGAAAGTTATAAGGCTGCCGAACAAGTACTAACAATTGTAGGATTGAAAAAAGAACAAATTGGCTCCAAAGAAGCGGAAGAGGCTTTAAAAAACATTTCAATAGAAGAGGTAAGTAAAGAATTAGAAATTGGTGACATTACATTAAAAGATATAGTAGACACATTGATCAAACCGGCTCGTGATCCACGGGAAGCTTTTCCACAACCTATTTTAAAAACAGATGTGCTTAAAATGGAAGATTTAAAAGCAGGAATGGAACTCCAAGGTACTGTTCGCAATGTGGTCGACTTTGGTGCATTCGTTGATGTCGGTGTCAAACAAGATGGACTTGTTCACATTTCAAAATTGAAAAAAGGTTTTGTCAAACATCCACTAGATGTTGTCTCACTAGGAGATATAGTAACTGTATGGGTAGATCAGTTCGATGCAAACAAAGGAAGAATTGCACTTACAATGCTTCCTCCAGAACAACAGGTATAATAAATAAGTAGTTGCCAATGTTAAAGCATTGGACAACTACCTTTTAACAATAAAGATCCAGCGCAAGCATCTTGCCTGCAATGCAGTCATAGATGCTTGCGTTTTTCAAATAGGGGTGAAAAAGTATGACAGATGAAAAATTGACTGAACTAGTTTGTAGTGTATCAAAAGAAGTTTTTAGGAAAGACTTTCGACATGATGCTTATTTTAATAAACGTCTTCGCACGACAGGTGGGAGATACATGTTAAGAACACATCATATAGAAATTAATCCGCTTGTTTTTGAAAAACATGGGATGGATGAATTGATCGGGGTAATTAAGCACGAGCTTTGTCATTATCATTTACATATAGAAGGAAAAGGGTATAAACATAGAGATGCAGATTTTAGAGAGCTTTTAAAAAGAACTAATTCTCCAAGATTTTGTTCAACTCTTGTAGAGCGGGAGGAGCGGGAAAGAAGTAAAATCTATACATATCAATGCGCAAAATGCTCTTTGTTATATAATCGGAAAATTCGTTTAAATACGAGTAAATACAGATGTGGCAAGTGTTTGGGAGACCTCATTTTAGTTTCTTCAAAAAAACTTAAATAAATTCCATAAAAGTAGTTGACGTTTTGTAAAAGGCTCTCTATAATAGAAAAAGTCGAGAAGAACAAAACGACAAAAAATATTCCGAAGTAGCTCAGTGGTAGAGCAATCGGCTGTTAACCGATTGGTCGTAGGTTCGAGTCCTACCTTCGGAGCCATTATTTGGCCCCTTGGTCAAGCGGTTAAGACACCGCCCTTTCACGGCGGTAACACGGGTTCGAATCCCGTAGGGGTCATTTCAATTTTATATCTTTAAAGGTCCCGTGGTGTAGCGGTTAACATGCCTGCCTGTCACGCAGGAGATCGCCGGTTCGATCCCGGTCGGGACCGCCATTTTGGGGTATAGCCAAGCGGTAAGGCAACGGATTTTGATTCCGTCATGCCCTGGTTCGAATCCAGGTACCCCAGCCATTTGTACGAGCCATTAGCTCAGTTGGTAGAGCATCTGACTTTTAATCAGAGGGTCGAAGGTTCGAGTCCTTCATGGCTCATCAATTTATTGTTGACAAATTCGATTGGCGAGAGTATCATAAGTCTTGTCCAAGTAAAACTACGCGGTCGTGGCGGAACGGCAGACGCGCTAGGTTGAGGGCCTAGTGGGGGATAACCCCGTGGAGGTTCAAGTCCTCTCGGCCGCACCAAAGCACACATTAAGCGCCCGTAGCTCAATTGGATAGAGCGTCTGACTACGGATCAGAAGGTTGTGGGTTCGACTCCTGCCGGGCGCGCCAATTAAACAATAATATTGAATTTTATATATGCGGGTGTAGTTTAGTGGTAAAACCTCAGCCTTCCAAGCTGATGATGAGAGTTCGATTCTCTTCACCCGCTCCATCAATTAAAACCATGAACATTGAAAACTGAACATGCAAAACGTTAAGAAATATAGCTTTTCAGATTAACTTGTTAGTCTGAAAGT
>NZ_JAPNOZ010000004.1:335995-482758 GCF_029955155.1 Psychrobacillus sp. NEAU-3TGS
TGTTTGGCCCCTTGGTCAAGCGGTTAAGACACCGCCCTTTCACGGCGGTAACACGGGTTCGAATCCCGTAGGGGTCATTTTAAAGCATGTATCCTATTAGGAAACATGCTTTTTTCAATCTTTAAGAGTGATTAATATCATTTAATAAGTAGCTTTTTCTAGTTCTGTAAAACTTAATGAGAGTTCAATTTTTTCTCTCTATACCTTTAATAAGAGGTCTATTAGTCTCCTGATTAAAGCGTACGCCTAAAAACTTGAGGTCAATGCTTTTAGTCCAATTTAGCATTATTATTATTCCGAAGTAGCTCAGTGGTAGAGCAATCGGCTGTTAACCGATTGGTCGTAGGTTCGAGTCCTACCTTCGGAGCCAATGTTTGGCCCCTTGGTCAAGCGGTTAAGACACCGCCCTTTCACGGCGGTAACACGGGTTCGAATCCCGTAGGGGTCATTATAAAAAAGCATGTTTCCAATTAGGAAGCATGCTTTTTTCATTGGTTAGGAAACTATAAAAGGTTTAGACATGAGGGAACTTTTTAAAAAAATCATAAGGAATGTCATGCTTTAATTTTATCGTGGTATAGGACTTCAAGTTACGAGGAAACTACGCGCTAGTTATCGGCATCTCAATCCAAGTAAACTTGTTTTATGAAAATTGGTTGCTTTCGACAACTGTTTGGTTGTCATTATCCATTTATTAGAAACATTAATTCTGCAACTACACAATTGGAGGGATTTAGCGCGGCGGCGCGAGACCCCTGCGGGAAAGCGAGGCAGACTAGCCCGCGGAAAGCAAAGCACCGCTGTGCAATTCCCATTGGCCACTTCCTTCAAACTTATTACCAAGCAGTTTCCCTATTCTCTGCGTAATACCATTTAATCGTTCCCATAAGCTAAATTGTCCAGAGGTAGGTACTTTAGCAGTTTTGTTTTGTCTTCAGAAGAATGAGAACCCTAATTAGTAGCTTTTCCTAGTTCCGTTAAGCGTTGAGCAAATCCTTCTGTTTTTGTGCTAATGCCAGGAAATACATCGTTCAGTTCATAGGCTTGGGAACCATGCTCTACAAAATCAAGTCCAGCAGTTTCCTCCTCATTGGATACACGAATCGGACTAAATACTTTTACGGCAAACAAAAAGCCGGAAACAGTAATAGAAACCCAAACAATAACAGCTAAAATTCCTAATATCTGAACAACGATCAAGCTCGCTCCTCCACCTACAAAGAGTCCACTTGAAGTTTCAAATAGTCCAACAGCTATCGTTCCCCAAATCCCAGTTATCCCATGAACTGCTATTGCTCCAACAGGATCATCGACTTTTAATATAACATCTAAGAAGCGAACTCCTTCTGTCATAATAATACCTGCAAGTAAACCAATTAAGATAGAACTCATGAGAGAGACATTAGCAGCACCAGCCGTAATACTTACTAAACCTGCTAGTGCACCGTTTAAAGTAAGAGAGGCGTCCAATTTTTTAAATCTTAGTTTCGTATAAAAAGCGGTAGATAAAACTCCGGCAGAAGCAGCAAATAAAGTATTTGCAATAATTTGAGGGACAAGAGTAGGGTCGGCAGCTAAGGTGCTTGCTCCATTAAAACCAAACCAGCCAACCCATAAGATGAAAACGCCTAAAGCACCGAGAGGAATACTGTGACCAGGTATAACATTCACTTTCCCATTGCTATATTTTCCGAGACGTGGACCTAAAAGTGTTGCTGCTACGAAAGCTCCGATTGCTCCTGTTAAGTGAACGACTGTAGAACCTGCAAAATCAATAAAACCAAGTTTAGCTAACCATCCGCCTCCCCAAATCCAGTGGCCTACAACTGGGTAGATAATTCCAGTCATTGCTACTACTAAAAGTAAATAAGAAGATAGCTTCATTCGTTCAGCAACTGCACCTGAAATAATGGTTGCACAAGTGGCTGCAAAAACGGATTGGAAAACGAAGAAACCCATATCCTCTCTTCCAAATAGTGCAAAGCCATCCGTACCTATTGCACCAAAGAGAGATTCACCAAACATAAAACCAAACCCTACGAGGAAATATAGAAGAGCGCCAAGCGATACTGTAAGAAAGTTTTTCATTAAAATATTCAGTGTATTTTTAGAACGAGTAAAACCTGCTTCGAGCATTGCAAATCCTGCATGCATAAAAAATACTAATATAGCACCTAACATCATCCACAACATGTCGATTGAACGTTGAACCATTTCTATTGTCATAAAACGCTCTCCTTTAGTTTACGGCAACTGCACCGCGTTCTTTTGTTCTTATACGGATTGCTTCATCAACTGGTAAAACAAATATTTTTCCATCACCAACTTCATTAGTAGATGCGTGATTCAAAATGGCTTCTACCAGCTTCTCTACTAAATGATCTTCTACGACCATTTCAAGCTTCAATTTTGTATGAAATTCCATTTCATAGTTGTTACCACGAAATAATCCAGTGCGTCCTTCTTGGCGGCCGCAACCGGCAATTTCTGTCACGCTTAGCCCGTCAATCCCTTCTAATGCAAGTGCTTGACGAACTTCCGAAAATACATCTGGGCGAATAATTGCTTCAATTTTTTTCATTTTGCATCCTCCTAATGTAAGAATATATAACATCATATTATAAAAAATATAAAATGTAAATGATATTCTGAAAAATATGTTAGTTTATATAACATGAATTAATGATGCTTTTAAAATAGCCATAAAAAAACGCAAGAAGAAAATTGTTTCTTTTTCTTCTTGCGCTTTTCTTATAAGAAGTAACCGATTAATAAACCTATTCCTAAAAGGAAAACGAAAATAGTATTAGTCAGTGCTGTATCTTTCATAGCAGGAGCTACTTCAAGTGGATTATCTTTTTCTCTGAATAGTTTAATCGCATGCAATGGTTTTTTTATACTTAATATAACGAGTAATGACCATGGTGTAATAATTTGTAGTAAGACTAAGCCTACAATCCAAAGATAAGATATGATAAAATAAGAAGCCAAAATTGTAATAGCATTTTTTCTACCTACAAGAATCGCCATCGTTTTTCTGCCGCCTTTTGTATCTTCCTCAAGATCTCGGATATTATTTGAAAGCATAATCGCAGCTACAAGTAGTGCACTTGGAATAGAAAGCAAGATGGCAAAATTAGGGACAGAACCAACTTGGATGAAAGTCGCTATTAAAACAATAAGCATACCCATTACTACACCACTAAAAAATTCACCAAATGGTGTATAGGCGATAGGATAAGGTCCACCAGTATACAGATAGCCTATTAGCATACAAGCAGCACCAACAATAAGTAACATCCAAGAGGATTTATAACAAATGTAGATACCTAGTAATCCAGCAAGTCCATATAATAGCAATGCTAACTGCATTACTGTTTTCGGTTTAACACCATTTCGCACAATTGCTCCACCTATACCCACGGATTCTACACTATCAAGTCCGCGAGCAAAATCATAATACTCATTGAACATATTAGTAGCCGCTTGTATAAAAAGACAAGCAACTAACATTGCTAAAAATAATAGCCAGTTAATATTAGTGTAATAGAGTGCGATCATCGTTCCCAAAAATACGGGAGCAAATGAAGCGGTTAATGTATGGGGTCTTGTTAATTTCCACCAGACGCGCCAACCTTTGTCGGCTTGTAGTTCATGTGACATAAAATTTTCTCTCCTTTTAAACAATCCATTATCAATATTAGCATATATTCGTTGCTAAATGTGTGCCGAAAAGTGTAGAAAGTTGTATGATAAAGGGTAGAGAAATAAAAAAGAAAACATCATGATTAACACCAAGATATTAATACGGAGGTAATTTTAATGCCGAAAACCACCGGTCAAAAGCAAACAACATTACGTTTTTATACAGAAACAATAGAAGTATCCAGATTATCAGCTCATGCTTTTTTTGAAGCGGGAGATGAAAAATATAAAGGCCAACGATTTTTTTGGCAAAACAAAGAAAAAACATTGACGCTTGTTGGCTTAGGTCATGCGCATACCATTGCAAATAACTTAACAGATAATCGATATGCGGACATCGATTCTAAATGGAAAGAGCTATGTAATGCTTTAGTTAAAGAACAAGTAGATGTTTCGCCAATCTTATTTGGTGGATTTGCATTTGATCCTAAAAACACCATTACATCTGAATGGGACAATTTTCCGTCAGCATTCTTTGTAGTGGCGACATTCCAATTAGTAATTCAACAAGATAGAGCATTTGTAAGCATTCATTATATTACAAACGAGGAAGAGAGCGCGGATATATTTGAACGGTTACGGGTGGAAAGAGATGCGCTTATACACACTGCCCAAGTAAGAGAACTTCAAACTCATTCCAAACCAGCATTAGTAAAACGCGAAGATCGATTAAAAGAGCAGTATTTACATGCGGTGGAAGATGTAACAAAAAGGATTCGTGAGGATGAAGTGAATAAAGTAGTAATTGCTCGGTCTCTTAAGTTAATGTTTGATAAGAATTTCTCTCCAGCAACAGCAATTTATCATGCTGCCATGGAACAACCAGAGAGTTATTTATTTGGTTTAGAAAATGGGGAGCAGATGTTTTTTGGAGCGACTCCAGAACGGCTAGTGAAAGTAGAAAACTCAAAAGCGCAGTCTGCGGGACTTGCAGGTTCTGTTAAACGTGGTAAAAATTCAGTGGAAGATAAAGCATTAGGGGAAGCGCTTCTTGCGGATCCTAAAAACTTAGGCGAACATAAATACGTAGTGGATATGATTCGTAAAGTATTTGAGCAGTATTGTAAAGAATTGAAAGTACCACCAAGACCAAAGCTTATGAAAATTAGAGATATCCAACATCTATATACGCCGATCGAGGGGCATTTGAAAAAGGATTCCTCTTTATTTGAATTAGTACAAGCTTTACATCCAACACCAGCCTTAGGGGGCGAACCGCGTCAAGAAGCGATTAGCATAATTCGTGAATCCGAACAAATGAATCGTGGCTATTATGCAGCTCCAATTGGTTGGATCAATACAGAAGGGGACGGCGAGTTTGCGGTCGGCATCCGTTCAGCATTAATCGAAAATGAATATGCGTATTTATATGCGGGCGGCGGAATTGTAGCAGAATCCTCTTCTATGGAAGAATTTGAAGAAACGCGTGTGAAATTTAGACCAATGCTGCGCACGCTTGGAGGAAATATGAATGACTAACATCGAGTATTTAACATCCTATGTAAATCAATTTGTAGAAACAATTAAACAGGCAGGTGTTAAACATATTGTAATGTGTCCCGGTTCCAGATCCACACCTCTTGCTTATGGCTTTGCAAAAAGCGACGGCTTTGCATTTTATCGTCAGACAGATGAACGGTCGGCTGGCTACTTTGCATTAGGTATTGCTAAAGCAACAAAGGAACCAGTTGTGCTTCTTTGCACTTCTGGAACGGCTGCAGCGAATTTCTTCCCTGCAATTGTGGAAGGTTTTTACGCACGGGTTCCATTACTTGTGGTGACTGCAGACCGTCCACATGAATTACGGGAAGTCGGAGCGCCGCAAGCAATCGATCAAATACATCTGTTTGGTAAGCATGTCAAATGGTCTGTTGACTTTCCGCTCCCAGAAGTAGATACAGCAGGTTTAACCTTTATGGAGCGTCATATTCATCGTGCAGTATCCACTTCGAAGTCAGCACCAATGGGACCAGTCCATATAAATGTGCCTTTTAGAGAGCCGCTATTGTTAAATATGGAGCAGTCATTACCTATAACTGAGATGCAAATATCAGAAGTAGGGAAGCTTGTCCCAAGTAGTGATTTTACTGAGTGGTATATAGATCTATTAATGCGCGAAGATAAGGGATTACTTATTGTCGGAGATTCTATACATTCGACGGAAGGCTTTTGGGAATTTGCACGAACAGTCAAGTGGCCTGTAGTAGTCGATCCACTTTCTAACTTACGAACATCGATACCAGATGATTGTATGGAATTATGTATTGATCAATACGATGCACTCTTGAAAAACGATGCATTTAAACAAACCGCTATTCCGAATGTTGTTATTCGTTTTGGGGCGCAGCCTGTTTCGAAGCCACTTACCTTATTTTTGAAGGCGTGCAAGCCAGAAGTATTTATAGTAGTAGATGAAAGTCCACTTTTCCGTGATTCTATTCATGCGGTAACGCATCATGTACAAGTAGCGACAAATACTTTATGGATACCGATTGAAGAAAAACAAGCCTCTAGTTATTTACACAATTGGTCAAAGGCGAATGATATCGCGACAAAACATATACATGCTTATATAGCGAACGAGGAAGATGAAGGTGCATTGGCGGGTAGATTGTTTGAAGCACTTCCTGATGGGGTAGATTTGTTTGCTAGCAGTAGCATGCCGATTCGTGATGTAGATACTTTTTTCAATAAAACTAAGAAAGATGTTCAAATATATGCAAATAGAGGGACGAACGGAATTGATGGAGTAGTATCAACAGCATTAGGCGTTCAAGCTGCAACCAATCGACCTGGATATTTGCTTATAGGCGATCTTGCTTTTTTACATGATGTGAATGGGCTAATTGTGAGTAGATTCCATCAAACAAATTGTACAATTGTTATTATGAATAATGATGGAGGAGGTATTTTCTCTTATTTATCGCAGTCAACCGAAACACATTATTTTGAGCAATTATTCGGAACACCTACTGGTTTAGAATTTTCACATATTGCAGCTATGTATGATGCCCAGTATGATGCTGTACATACGAAGGAAGCATTCCAACAAGCGTTGATGCAGCCTAAGACGACAGATATCCGTATTATAGAAGTATTTACGAATCGACAAGTCAATACAGAAAAGCATCAAAAATTATGGACGGGTATTTCGGAGGAGTTAGATTCTAGTTGGAAAGTATAAATAGGATGGTTCGTTCGATCAATATGCATATCAAGCGATATAATATCGGAGCTACTAATAAAGTTGTCTGCTTACATGGATTTACAGGTTCTAGTAGTACTTGGGAGGAAGTAATTAGCTATCTTCCTTCTTCGGTTGAAGTATTGGCAATTGATCTAATCGGGCATGGACAGACAGATAAGCCAGTAGATTCTGCCCGTTATAATGTCGATGAGCAAATAGAAGACCTTCATGCGATCTTTCAACAATTGGAGTGGACTCATTTTACGCTTGTCGGTTACTCGATGGGAGGACGCTTAGCGTTAGCCTATACGGCTAAATATCCTGTAGATAGATTAATACTAGAGAGTAGCTCTCCAGGCCTCGCAGACGATGGGGAACGACAGAATAGAAAGTTGTCGGATGAGTTGCTTGCAGAACGTATTACGAAAGAAGGGGTTATTTCTTTCGTTGACTTTTGGGGGAATATACCTTTATTCCAAACGCAAAAAAAGCTGTCTCCTGAAAAGCAAGCAATTATTCGTAAGGAAAGACTTGCTCAGTCAGCAGTTGGTCTTAGCAATAGTTTGAAAGGATTTAGTACAGGAGTGCAACCTTCTTATTGGGGAATGCTAAGTGATATAACAATCCCGGTATTATTAGTGACTGGAGAGCTGGATGTAAAGTTTTGTGCAATTGCTAGACGAATGCAACAGGAGTTGCCAAACTCGCATTTAGAGGTTATAGAAGATACTGGACATGCAATTCATGTGGAAAAACCGAAAATCTTTGCTACAATAATAAAGAAAGTTATTTTAGAGGAGGAATAAAGATGACTCGTGAATGGACAACGCTACATACATATGAAGACATTAAGTATGAGTATTACAATGGTATTGCAAAAGTAACTATTAACCGTCCTGAAGTGCGAAATGCATTTCGTCCGAAAACGGTAATGGAAATGATTGATGCATTTTCACGCGCACGCGATGATAAAAATGTTGGTGTCATTATCTTAACAGGTGAAGGTGAGCATGCTTTCTGTTCAGGTGGAGACCAAAAAGTACGTGGACATGGTGGATACGTTGGAGAAGACGAAATTCCTCGTTTAAACGTCCTAGACTTACAACGTTTAATCCGTGTTATTCCAAAACCAGTTGTTGCAATGGTAGCTGGTTATGCAATCGGTGGAGGTCATGTTTTACATGTAGTATGTGACTTAACTATTGCTGCTGATAATGCTCGCTTTGGGCAAACAGGACCTAAAGTAGGATCATTTGATGCTGGTTATGGTTCAGGTTATCTTGCACGTATTATTGGACATAAAAAGGCACGTGAAATTTGGTACCTATGCCGTCAATATGATGCTCAGCAAGCACTTGATATGGGATTAGTTAACACAGTTGTTCCTTATGAACAACTAGAAGACGAAACTGTACAATGGTGTGAAGAAATGCTAGAAATGAGCCCAACTGCACTTCGCTTCTTAAAAGCAGCGATGAATGCAGATACAGACGGTTTAGCAGGTCTTCAACAAATGGCAGGGGACGCAACACTTCTTTATTACACAACGGATGAGGCAAAAGAAGGTCGCGATGCATTTAAAGAAAAACGTAAGCCTGATTTTGGTCAATTCCCACGTTTTCCGTGATTGCCTAAACAGTATGAGCTGCCCTGATTTGGGGCAGCTTTTTCTAAAGGAGATTAATACATATGTATCCGAATTTATTGTTGAAAAGAGCGAGCTTGACTCCGAATCGTGTTGCTTTAAGATTTAATGACCAGGAATGGACATTTGCGCAACTGTCAAAGGAAGCAACTAAATACGCAGAAAGGCTTCATACAAAAGGTATCACACGCGGTATGAGAGTAGCTATATTAGCCTCTTCTGATGCAAGGCTAGTAATGATTTCGCATGGATGTATGCAAATTGGTTGCGAGCTTGTTATGTTAAATGAACGATTATCAGAAGAAGAATTGAACTATCAACTAGCAGATAGTGAACCCGATTATTTATTGGTTGATGATCATGCAAAAAGAACTTTATCTTTTGCAAAGAAATGGTCTTTCGATGAGATTGAAAGCGCTGAGCAAACCGTTTTTGAAGTAGAGGAGGAGTGGCCTAAAGAACGTACGATAACAATTATGTATACTTCCGGTACGACTGGAAGACCTAAAGGGGTGCGACAATCGCTTGAAAACCATTTAATGAATGCGACTGGATCAGCCCTCAATCTAGGTGTCCAACCAAACGACTGTTGGTTATGTACGGTGCCATTATTTCATATTAGCGGCTTTTCGATTTTAATGCGTTCTGTAATATACGGAATGACAGTCAACCTTCATGCGAAATTTGACGCTTTGGCTGCAGTAGAAGAGATACTATCTGGTATTGTCACAAGAATGTCTGTTGTGGCGGTTACATTAGAAAGAATGCTAACCGTACTAGAGGAGCGAGAACTTTCTTTTCCTCATACATTCCGATCGATGCTTGTTGGCGGAGGTCCAGTGCCCCTAAATTATTTAGAGAGAGCAATCGAACGAAATATTCCTGTGCTACAAACATATGGCATGACAGAAACTGCGTCCCAGACGACAACGTTAGCAAGTGAGGATGCCATTATCAAATTAGGCTCTGCTGGTAAACCACTTTTCTTTGCGGATGTACGTATTGATGGTGAAGAAAAAATCGGAGAGATTTGTATAAAAGGGCCGCATGTAACACAAGGCTACGTTGGAGCAGCGGAACAAAAACATCCTTTAGTAGATGGTTGGTTGCATACCGGTGATATAGGATACTTGGATGAGGAAGGTTATTTATTTGTCGTTGATCGGCGTTCTGATTTAATAATCTCTGGAGGAGAAAATATATATCCTGCAGAAATAGAACAAGCTTTGGTAAAACATCCTGCAGTTAAAGAAGCTGGTGTGGCTGGAAGGCAGGATGACAAATGGGGGCAAGTACCTGCCGCATTTGTTGTATTAAAAGAGGAAATTACTGAAGAAGGCTTAAGGGCGTTTATGAAAAAGCAGCTAGCTTCTTACAAACAGCCAGTAGACTATTATTTTGTAGATCAATTGCCGCGTAATGCGTCGAATAAGTTGCTGCGTAGAGAATTTTTCAATCATATAAAAAACACTTAGAAAATAAATTCTAAGTGTTTTTTGTTATTGTAATACTGTTCTTAACGTGTCTAAATTTCTTTGCATAAGCGTGAAATAGGTTTCATTATTCGCAACATCTTCTTTCGATAACACACCTAAATTGTGTAATACTAAGCTTTCTGCACCAACTTCTTGTTGAATAACTTCTGTCAGTTTAGAAGAGACGTTTTGTTCAAATAAAATATATTTGATATTTTTTTCATTTGCTAAGTCGATTAACTTTGTCAATTCTTTTTGCGATGGCTCATCTTGTGAGTTTAACCCAGCTACTGCAATTTGCTCCAAACCATATGTGTTAGCTATATATCCGAATGCAGCATGAGAAACAAAAAATGTTTTGTTCGGTACTTCCTGTGCCATTTCTTCAAAATCCTGATCTAGTTTTTGTAGTTCTTCGATTAATTGTTCGTAATTTTTTTCGAATGTTTCTTTTTCTTTAGGAGCAGCTTCTACAAGTGAGTTCTTAATAGATAGAGCTAGGTTTTGACTAATTTTCGGTGAAATCCAAACATGTGGGTCTGTATCTCCGTGGTCATGACCTTCGTGACCCTCATCCGCAGCCTCTTCATGCTCATGAGCTTCTTCCGTAGCTTCTTCATGCTCATGTTCATGTGCTTCTTCCGTAGCCTCATCGTGCTCGTGTTCATGAGCTTCTTCAGTAGCTTCCTCATGTTCGTGATCATGATCACTAGCATTTAGTTGATCTTCAGGAACAGCATCAATTGTTGCAATCATTTTCACATGCTCATCCGCTAATGTTTTTTTTGCATTATCGACAAAACCTTCTAAACCTAAACCTATGTAGAAAAATAAATCTGCATCAGCAAGTGCTATCATATCTTTTTGAGTAGGCTCAAATGTATGCTCATTAGCTCCAGCTGGATAAATAGATTGAACATTAACTGCTTCTCCACCAATTCTTTGGGTAAAATATTGAAGCGGATAGACCGTTGTGTACACTTGTAATGTATCGTCTTTTTCTTGCGTTGTTTCTGTTTGACTCGCTTCATTTCCACAAGCTGCCGTGAATAAAACAAGCAGGAATACTAAAAATAATAGAAGACCTTTTTTCATATTTTCACTCCTAAATAGTAATCGTTACGTTTTAAAAAGATTTAACTTTTACATCATACAAGACTAATCAAAAAAAAAGCAAGAAAAAATAGCCTTTGAATTATTTTTTCTTCAAAGGCCATTCGTCTGGAACCGGATCAATGCCACCTTCGTGAAAAGGATGACATTTGGATATTCTTCTAATCGTCAAGTAACCGCCTTTAATCGCCCCATGTTTTTGTACTGCTTCTACACCATAGTGTGAGCAAGTGGGATAGAATCTACAACTTGGTGGTGTTAAAGGAGAGATAAATTTTTGATAAAAGCGGAAAATAGCGATAATAATTTGCTTCATATCATTGAGCATCCTTTGGCTTAGGGTCAACAGTAGAAGATTTATCATTCATCGCTAGTTTATATACAAATGCAAATCCCACTATACTAAGTAAAATTGCTGCACCTAAAATCCAAAAAACCATTTTATTCACTCCATATATTGTATTTAAGTTTATTGTAAGTAATAAAGAGGTATATTAAAAGAGAAAGCAACTATTTTTTCAAGGAGAGTGGCAAATTTATGTCAGAAGCATTAAATAAGGAATTAAACAAACAAGTAGCAAATTGGTCGGTATTATATACAAAGTTACATAATTTTCACTGGTATGTGAAGGGACCTTCTTTCTTTACATTACACGCTAAATTTGAAGAACTATATAACGAAGCAACTTTAAATATGGACGAAATTGCCGAGCGTTTACTAACTTTAGGTGAGGCACCTGTTGCAACATTAAAAGAACACTTGGAGCTTTCGGATATTAAAGAAGCAAAGAACAAAGAAAGCGCTGATGAAATGGTACAAGCTGTTGTAAAAGATTTTGATAAGATTATGAAATCGCTCAAAAAAGGAATGGATGAAGCAGCAAAAGAAGAAGATGATATGACAGAGGATATGCTGAACGCTATCTATCAAAAAACAGAAAAACATCAATGGATGCTGAATGCATTTTTAGGTGACAAAAACGAAACTAAGAAATAAAACCTATGTAGAGTATATATCTGCTTACCGATAAAAAGGATGTAAAGGAGGGGTTTTTATGGATTTAAACTCCATCATGTCTTCGCAACTCATACAACTACAGCAAACGGTTCAAATGAGCGTTTTACAAAATGCCATGAATATGGATACCGTAGCTGCAGTTCAAATGCTACAAGATATGCCTGAAACTGCTGCTCCTCATCCTTACAAAGGAACAGTATTAGATATTCAAGCGTAAGAAAAGAAAAGCATGTACCAGTTATTTTAGGTGCATGTTTTTTTATTTTGCCCACATACTATTTGAAAAGGATGTGTGTAAATGACTTTAAGCAAAGTATATATATCGGTCAAAAACCAACAATTATATTTGTACCCCGACGAATCCCCATGGGAATTTGAAATTACGGTAAATCGTGAAATTATTCCTGTATTTAGAATGCTTTTCAATCAATTAGATAGTGTAGAAATCAGCAATTTTTGGCGAGCGCATATACCGATAAAGAGTTATCATTTCGATAAAGAAAATGATCAATACGATAGAAGAATGAAAAAGCTATATGCGCTCATTCATGAATTTGGAGATGAAGAATCTAAAAAGTTTGTCGAACAGCTTCCCTATTTTACCCCAAGAAGGAGAGAGACCGTTGAGCAAAAATATTAACCGAAAAGGTAACGAAAATCCTACCACTTATCGTAATGTAAGTTCTCTGTTAAACCTAAATCCCCAAATTAAAGCAAAACAGAATATTGCTCAAAATCGCGAAGAGGGAAATGAGCATTATAAACGAGATGAACAGAAGGAGTAGTCAATGGAAAGACTTAGCATCGTTGCTAAGTCTTTTTTCATACATATGGTAAAATGAAAAGGAAAATGCAGGCATCCTTATAAGTGGATTCCAGTTAAGTTTCCAGACATGGAAATAAGCTAAAGCTTGTAATTCTAAGGAGGAAGCATGATTAAACAAGGTTTATTACTCATAATGCCAACTGTCTTTATCTATATTGGCCTTTCTGTATTCCAAAATATTCTTATTACTTTTCTTCTATTTTACGGTTGGTTGTTATTTATACCGCTTTTTGTTGCTTCCTGGAAACGAACAAAAAGTTCGTCTTTACAACTTGCTTTCTCGAAAAAAAATATTTTGGTAGGAATTATAAGTGGATTAATTTGTTTAATTTCCATTTATGGCTTCGTAATTGTTTTCCAATCTTCCCTTATAGATATTAAACAACTACAGCAGTTATTAGAAAGATGGGATTTTAGTGGAACGAAGGTAATTATACTCGTATTAGTATTAGCGTTGATTAACCCTATATTAGAAGAACTTTATTGGAGAGAATTTATGTATGGGAGAATATCACTAAAATTAGGAAATGTTTTAGCGGTTGTGATTACGGCTATATTTTATAGTATGTATCATCTGATTGTCGTACAGGAAATATTTAGTTTTCCATTTAATGTGTTGGCAGTAATTCCTGTATTTTTAGCAGGGATCATGTGGGGAATATTTCGTATTAAGCTAGGCTCAATTACAGCGCCTATTATTAGTCACTGTTTAGCGGATATTGGAATTATGCTTGTGTACTGGAATATTATTCTTTAGATTTCTTCTGTGATAAACTTTTGAATAGTAAACAAAAAGAGGGATAAAGAATGATTAATTTTCAAGATTTAAATGGTATACAAGTAGAACTTTCCTTTGAAAAAGGTCTACTTCCTATTAAGCCGATGCATGTATTAGTAATAGCAAAATATAAAGGAAAGTGGCTTTTAACGAAACATCCAATTCGAGGTATTGAGTTTCCTGGCGGTAAAGTGGAGGAAAATGAATCATTAAAGGAAGCAGCAATACGTGAAGTATTAGAGGAAACAAATGTAGAAATAGACAATCTTGAATGGTTTGCCGAATATATGGTGCATGAGAAAAATCCCTTTTGTAAGGCGGTATTTATAGCAAACATAGGGTATATTCATGAAGAGAGAGCTAATTATGAAACAGATGGCGCAATGTGGTTGACGATGGATGAACTTTCCGGCTCCGAAAATTTGAGCTTTCATATGCAAGATCAGGGTATGCAAGCAATGTTAGAGAAGGTGAAAATGTATGAAGGAAAATGGAACGATTGAAAAGATGAGAAAATATCCTTCTCCAAATCCACATATCGATTTAACTGAAATTACATACTGGTCTTGTGGGTTGCGAGTGAAAGGAATGCTTGCGTCCCCGAAAAGAGAAGGAACGTATGATGGGATATTGTATTTGCGGGGAGGTATGCAAAGTATTGGTATGGTAAGACCTGCTCGAATCGCCCAGATCGCTTCAGAAGGTTTTACTGTTTTTGCACCTTACTATCGCGGAAATCGTGGCGGCGAGGGAAGGGACGAGTTTGCAGGTGAGGATCGATTGGATGCTGTTTATGCAGTAGATATATTAAAGCAATTTTGCATTTCGTCTAGAATTCATATCTTCGCTTTCTCTCGTGGCGGTATTATGGCGCTATGGACTGCCATTTTACGAAATGATATAACTTCGATTGTCACATGGGCAGGAGTATCCGATATTTATCTAACCTACGAGGAACGCTTGGATATGCGAAGAATGATGAAAAGGGTGATAGGTGGTACTCCAACAAATAAAACAGAAGCTTATGAGGAGCGCGATGCCTTACTTAAAATAGCTGAAATACAAGCTTCCACACTGATCATTCATGGGAAAATGGATATTAATGTTTCCCAACAGCATGCAGAAATGTTAGAAAAAGAACTTATAGGGAATAACAAAATAGTAGAAACATGGTACTTTCCTGAATTCACCCACTATTTTCCGAGCAAAGTAAATCGTCAAGTGGTGAAGGATGCATGCGCATGGATGAAAAAACAGAGAGGAGTTAGAAATTGGGAAATGTCATTGTAAACACCGAATCAATGAGTATTGAAGGTAAGTCATCATTTGCAATGGATACGAGTTTTTGGGAGGATCTTTGGGATAACTATACGAATACTTTTCAGGATGTAGTGATTCACTGCTGGAAAGAAGAAGAGGAAATAATTGAAGAATTGAGACCGAAAGCGATTTCTATTTTAAATGAAGGGCTTATCAAAATCATCACAGTTAATTTAAATGATGAAAATCATACCTATTTTAGAAATAACTCCATCGATCCAAAAGGCGGGTTAAAATGGTTCATGATGTTCTTCAACAAAGACGGTGATGAACGATTAGAAATAGGTCATTACGGATCAGAAGTTATTTTATACAAAGTAGATGAGGAAAATGCGGAGAAGTTCATTTCCTTATTCAATTCATCAGCTACAACCCATTTTTATGATGAAAATGCAGATTAATAAAAGAGGATGTCACCATATAAATGGGACATCCTCTTTTTGATTATTATGCTAATGGTCCGCCTTTAAGGGCAATATCTTCTGATACTGTACCGAATTTTTTGAAGTTTTTGCGGAAAGCTTGTGCTAGTTCTGCTGCTTTCACGTCATATGCTTCTTTGTCTTCCCATGCATTACGTGGAATTAACACTTCTGCTGGTACTCCTTCGATTTCAGTAGGAATTTCTAGACCAAACACTTCATCTGTCGTAGTTTCTACATTTCGTAACTTGTTGTTGATTGCTGCACGTACCATTGTACGTGTATAAGCTAGTTTCATACGGCTACCAACACCATATTCTCCACCAGTCCATCCTGTATTTACAAGGAACACTTGTGCACCATGCTCATCAATTTTCTTTCCAAGCATTTCTGCATATACAGTAGCGTGTAATGGCAAGAAAGGAGAACCAAAGCAAGTAGAGAATGCTGGTTGTGGAGATGTAATTCCACGTTCAGTTCCTGCTAATTTAGAAGTAAACCCACTTAAAAAGTGATACATTGCTTGTTCTTTAGTTAACTTACTGATTGGAGGTAGTACGCCAAATGCATCAGCAGTTAAGAAAACAATTGTATTTGGATGACCAGCTACTGATGGGTCTACAATGTTATCGATATTTTGAATTTGATATGCTGCGCGCGTATTTTCTGTTAATGAATCATCTGCATAGTTCGCCACGCGAGTTTCTGGATCTACTACTACGTTCTCTAAAACTGTTCCGAATGTAATAGCGTCAAAGATTTGCGGTTCGTTTTCACGAGTAAGGTCGATACATTTTGCATAGCAGCCACCTTCGATATTAAACACGCCATTATCTGACCAACCGTGCTCATCATCACCGATTAATTTACGTCCTGCATCTGCAGAAAGTGTTGTTTTCCCTGTTCCAGATAAACCGAAGAATAATGCAACATCCCCAGCTTCTCCAACATTTGCTGAACAATGCATAGGAAAAATGTTTTGTTCTGGCAACAAATAGTTCATAATAGAGAAGATAGATTTTTTCATTTCACCTGCATATTCAGTTCCACCGATTAATACAATACGCTTTTCCATAGAAACGATGATGAATGTTTCTGATTTTGTTCCATCAATCGCTGGATCTGCTTTGAAGTTAGGTGCACTTACAATTGTGAAATCTGCCTGATGATTTACAAGCTCTTCTTCGGTAGGACGGATAAATAATTGGTGGGCAAATAAATTATGCCATGCAAATTCATTAATCACTTGGATGCCAAGACGGGATTCTTTATCTGCTCCTGCAAATCCTTTAAATACGAATAATTCTTCTTGTTCTTTTAAGTAGTTCGTTACTTTTTTATATAGTGCTTCAAAAATTACTGGAGAGATAGGTTGGTTTACGGAACCCCAATCGATTTTGTCTTTAGAGATAGGCTCTTCTACGATATACTTATCTTCTGGGGAACGGCCTGTGTATTTACCTGTTTCTGCTTTTACAGCACCTGTTGAGGTTAAAACAGCTTCTCCTCTACAAGTTGCTTTTTCCACAAGTTGCGGCACTGATAATTGTACGCTAATATTATTTCCAGCTAGCAATTCGTTCAGTTCACTCACCGTATCGATTGAATTCATATTGTATTTACCATCCTTTTTTCGTTTTTCCTCCTTGTTTGGAGGAGTATTTACTTGATATGTGAATTAGTATAACACATTTAACTTAATAGTCTACACTAATTGAATGTTTATTTTCATTTTAAATAATTACGGTATTTTTTGTTGACTTTTGTCTGGTGTTTCCGTATGATGATAAATTGAACGGATACTCTTATCCCGAGCTGGTGGAGGGGTCAGGCCCTATGAAACCCGGCAACCTGTAATTTTTTCTAGTATTACAAAGGTGCCCAACCTGAGACAAGGTGTGATTCCTTGATTGATAAGAGTGAAAGGTGCTTATGAAATGAATGCCTTTCCTCATGTAAATTACGTGAGTGAAAGGCTTTTTTATATTACATCGCCCTTTATCCTTGTGTGCCAAGTCCGAAACGGCTTCAAGTTTAATCCATTTGAAATGGCTTGACATGGGAATGAGTACCGTATCAATTCTTGAGAGAAATCTCGCAGGATATAGGAGGAATATTCTATGACACAACGCCGATTATTTACATCGGAATCAGTTACAGAAGGGCATCCAGATAAAATTTGTGACCAAATTTCGGATGCTATTTTAGATGCAATTTTAACAGAAGATCCAAATGCACGTGTTGCTTGTGAAACAAGTGTAACAACTGGACTTGTTTTAGTTGCAGGAGAAATTACAACGTCTACTTATGTAGATATCCCAAAAGTAGTACGTTCTACTATTAAAGAAATAGGTTATACTCGTGCAAAATACGGATTTGACTCAGAAACTTCTGCAGTGTTGACTGCAATTGACGAGCAGTCGGTTGATATTGCAATGGGTGTTGACCAAGCGTTAGAAGCTCGTGAAGGATCAATGACTGATTCAGATATCGAAGCAATTGGAGCAGGGGACCAAGGTCTTATGTTTGGTTATGCATGTAACGAAACACCGGAACTTATGCCACTTCCAATCAGTTTAGCGCACAAGTTGTCACGTCGTTTAGCAGAAGTGCGTAAAGATGACACATTAGACTATTTACGCCCAGATGGTAAAACGCAAGTGACAGTGGAATATGATGAAAATAATAATCCAGTTCGTATCGACACGATTGTTATTTCTACTCAACATCATCCAGAAGTAACGTTAGAACAAATTCAAAAAGATTTAAAAGAAGTAGTGATCAATCCAATTGTTCCTGCTCATTTAATCGATGAAAATACAAAATACTTTATCAACCCAACTGGTCGTTTTGTAATCGGTGGTCCTCAAGGGGATGCTGGTTTAACAGGTCGTAAAATTATCGTTGATACGTACGGTGGATATGCTCGTCACGGCGGAGGGGCTTTCTCTGGTAAAGATCCGACGAAAGTAGACCGTTCTGCTGCATATGCTGCTCGCTATGTTGCAAAAAATGTTGTCGCTGCAGGACTTGCAGATCGTTGTGAAGTTCAATTAGCTTATGCGATTGGTGTAGCACAGCCTGTATCTATTGCTGTCGATACATTTGGAACAGGTAAAGTAGAAGAGGCACAATTAGTAGCGTATATTCGTGAATTATTCGACCTTCGTCCAGCAGGAATTATTAAAATGCTAGACCTTCGTCGTCCAATCTACAAACAAACTGCTGCTTATGGTCACTTCGGTCGTACAGACATCGATGCACCATGGGAAAAAACAGATAAAGCAGATGCTTTAAAAGAAAAAGCTGGCCTATAATAATTAAAAGCGATACTTTCCTTGTTATTTAGGGAAGTATCGCTTTTTTATTGTTTAGGAATTCATAAAGGATTTAGATATGTGGATAACTTGAATCAAGTCGCATAAGGAATGGCATGTTTTAATTTAATTGTGGTTTAGGGAAACTCGCGGTAAAGATTTTAAGATGTTCGCCATGATTTCCGCTCCAGGAGGACGCTTTCCGTGGGGCGAGCGGTGAGCCTCCTCCTCCGCTAACGCTACGTGCGGGATCTCACCTGTCTCGCTAATCCCACAGGAGTCGCCGCCTTGCACTCCAATCAATAGAACCTACTAATAATCACTATAAAGTATGTCTTATTCAATTAACCATAGGTTTTCTCCCTATAGAAAAAACAATGTAGTACTAGATCTAGTGCATTATTTCTTAGTAATTAGCAAACTCTACTGGATTGTAGCGAAAGGGTGGCGACTCCAGCGGGAACAGCACGAGCTGAAAGCCCCGCAGGAGCGTGAGCGACGAGGAGATTGAAGCCGTGCCCGCGGAAAGCGTCCACCCTGTAGCGAAAATCACGGCGGATACCTAATAAAGCCTTACCGCCCAGTTTCCCTATTATGTGCGTTATTTCGATTTTATCGCTCCCATGAGCTAAATTGGCCAGAGACAGGTACTTTAGCACGGTGCACTTCGCTTTCCGTTGGCGAGCGCATGCTGCACTTATGTAGCTGCAGATTAAAAAATCTAAAAGTTAAGAGTAACTATACTCAATATTCTTCCCTAAAAGAGAGAGGCTGTTAGTGGCTATACTTAGCCCCCCTAAAAATTCTTTCTGTCATAGTATTAATCGACGAGCAGTTCATTTGAGCATTTCTTATTCCTGTAATGATTTATAATACTGTCCTTTTTCAACATATTCATGAATGATTCTCTGTACATCTGCTTTATCGGCATCATTTAGCTCTCTCACCACTTTTGCGGGATTTCCAAATGCCAATGAGTTAGGTGGGATTTTCTTTCCTGGAGGTACGAGACTTCCTGCTCCTATAAATGCACCTTCTCCGATTTCTGCGCCGTCTAAAATAATAGACCCCATTCCAACTAATGCGCCTTTACGAATGATACAGCTATGTAATGTTGCCTGATGGCCTATCGTTACCTCATCCTCAATAATAAGTGGCTTATTTGGGCTTTGATGAAGGCAACTTAAATCTTGAATACTTACTTTACGTCCAATAATCGTAGGAGCAACGTCCCCTCGAATTACCGTATTGAACCAAATTGTAGACTCCGGACCGATTGTCACATCGCCTGTTATTGTGACATAATCAGCTATAAAAGCAGTTTCATCTATCGATGGAATTTTGTCTTTATATGGATAAATCAATAAATACACACCCTTTATAAAAATAGAATATAATTAATCGTATCAAACAAATGCAAAAAATGAAACAAAACAGAAAGGTGTGCTGTTCATGTGGAAATGGGAAGCAGAAGAAAAACCAAAGGCAGTAATCGTCCTCGTGCATAGTGCATATGAACACCATCGAAGATATGCTTGGCTAATTGAAAAACTAAGAAGCTCCAATTGTCATATCGTTATGGGAGATTTACCTGGTCATGGGGAACTAAAAAAAGCAAAAGGGCTACATGATGAGCCTTTTGAATTGTATAAAGACTATATAAAACAGGCACTTCAAGTTGCAGTAACATATGATCTGCCAATCTTTTTAATGGGGCACGGACTAGGTGCAACATTATTAGTGAAAGTGATGCGCAAACTAGAAATAGAATATGCTGGGGTAATTTTAACATCTCCCTGGCTCCAATTAAAAAAAATGCCCTCTAAATGGACAAATGCGCTAGCTAAATTATCCGTACCTCAAAAGATTAACCATGATCTTCAGTTAAATGAATTAACAAGAAATTACGATGTGTATCGTCAATTTGTGGAAGACCAATCATATCGTACGCTTGTTTCAAATGACTGGTATAAGGAACTGCAAATATTGATGAAAAGCGTTGTTCAAGCAGAAGAATCTATCCCAAATGTTCCGGTATTATTGATGACAGGGGAACGGGATAAAATTACAGATACTCAAACAACGATTAGCTGGTTAAAAAAGCAAACTCTTTCCGAATATCAGTTTAAAGAATGGAAAAATTGTTTTCATGATTTGCATCAGGAACCGGAACGAGAAGAAATTTTTGCCTATTCCGATTCTTTTATAAATAATGTGCTAAGATCCATTGGCTATATTGTTTGACGGTATCATTTAGGTGTAAAATAAGTCGTAGTTATAAAAAGGAGGAAGTTCCAATTGAATCTTACATACCAAGGAAAAACAAAAGATGTTTATAAGCTGGACAACGGAGATGTTTTGTTAAAGTTTAAAGATGATGTAACTGGAGAAAATGGCGTATTTGATCCGGGTGCAAATACAGTAGGACTAACAATAGAAGGCGCTGGTAAAGCTGGACTTCGTATGACTACATACTTCTTTGAAAAGTTAATGGAAAAAGAAATACCTACTCATTTTATTGATTCGAATATCGAGGAATCTACCATGACTGTAAAAGAAGCAAAAGTGTTTGGGAAAGGACTTGAGGTTATTTGTCGCTTTAAAGCTGTAGGCAGCTTTCTACGCAGATACGGGGCATATTGTGAAGAAGGACAACCTCTCGATGCATTTGTCGAAGTAACGATTAAAGACGACGATCGTCAGGATCCTCCCATTTCTAAACAAGCACTTTCGATGCTTTCCATCTTGTCAGAGGAAGAGTATGAAACGTTACAAACTTTAACGCAACAAATTTCTCAATTTGTGAAAGAAGATTTAGCGACAAAAGGGCTAGAATTATATGATATTAAACTCGAATTTGGTAGAGATGCTAAAACAAATGAAATAATTTTAATTGATGAGATTTCTGGCGGCAATATGCGTGTTTATAAAGACGGCCAATATATTGAACCGTTGGCATTAGAAGCATTGTTATTCTCTTAAATAAGAAAGAATCCTTTATTCCTTAAGAATAAGGGATTTTTTGTGTTATAATCAAACCGTAGATATAGAGATTTAAAAGGAGAAATATATGCAAAAACAACATATTATTCGAAATATTATTGTAGAAACTCCATCAAAACCAGGTAATTTTGCTAAAGTTGCCACTGCGATCGGTTTAGGAGAAGGAGATATTGGTGACATTACTACTTTAAAAAGTGGTGCATTGACGACGCTACGCGATATTACGATTACATGTAAATCGATTGAACAACTAGATCAAGTAATTGCAAATATTGAAGAGATCGGAAACGGCGTGAAAATTCATGCGGTAACAGATGATGTACTGAACGCACATGAAGGCGGAAAAATTGCAATGAAGAGTAGATTAGATGTACGCTCACTTGGAGATTTACAACGAATCTATACACCCGGGGTCGCAAGTGTGTGTATGGAAATTTACAACCATCCGGAAAAAGCTAACTATTTCACATCGATTGGAAACTCTGTTGCAATCGTAACAGATGGTACAGCGATTTTAGGTCTAGGTAATATTGGTCCAGTTGCAGGTATGCCAGTAATGGAAGGGAAAGCTGTATTATTAGATCAATTCGTTGGATTAAGTGGCATTCCGATTTTATTGAACACAAGCGATCCGGATGAAATAGTAGAAACAGTGAAGCATATACATAAAGGTTTTGGAGCGATATTACTGGAAGACATCGGTTCTCCTCATTGCTTTGAAATTGAAGAAAGACTAAAAGAAGAGATTCCAATTCCTGTGATGCATGACGATCAGCATGGAACGGCGGTAGTTGCTTTAGCGGCTATATTATCTGCATGCAAAGCTACAAATGTAGATGTGAAAAAAGCGAAAATCGGTCAAATTGGTCTGGGTGCGGCTGGCCTTGCGATTTGCCGTATGTTAATGGCTTATGGTGTAGAAGACGTTTATGGGCTTGATCGTCAAGAAGAAGCACAAAATCGTCTATTAAAGCACGGAGGGAAAACAATTGGCTCTCTTGAGGAAATGATGCAGACTTGTGATATTATCGTTGCGACAACGGGAGTTTCTGGCTTGATCAAACCTGAAATGGTTCGAAAAGGACAAATCATTTTAGCACTTTCCAATCCAAACCCGGAAATACTTCCATCAGAAGCAATCGCAGCAGGAGCAGCTTTTGCAGCAGACGGACGTTCTGTAAACAACGTAATCGGTTTTCCAGGCATATTCAAAGGAGCATTGGACGCTGGAGCATCAGCTATTACTTATCCAATGCTAATAGCTGCAGCACAAGCAATTGTCGCTCACACAAAACCAGGCGAATTAATACCAAACCCACTCGATCCAACTGTACATCAATTAGTTGCAAGAGCAGTGGAAGAAGCAGCAAACTAAAAATAATATCCAAAATAAAAGAAGTTTTCGGTTAAGATGCCGAAATCTTCTTTTTAAATTCTTCTGAATAATCGGTTGCTTCCATCAAAGCTTTCTCTTCTAGTGGAATGCGTACCGAAAGCATCGCTAGATTTAAAAGCGTAAAGCAAATAGCGGTAAAATATGCTTGGAACATTAAAGGTAATAACGCTATTTCAATACATACGACCACGTAATTGGGATGTCTAATGAATAAATATGGACCAGATTTTACGACGTTGGCACCAGGTAAGATCATGATTTTCGTGTTCCAAAATGTCCCTAAAGAGGTTAAGCACCAAATTCGAAGTGCCTGAACAAATAAAAAGATTAACATAAACAATGGGAACAATGGTGAAATACGTTGGTTTAAAAACACGACTTCTGCAATCAAACAAACAAAAAAACTTACATGCAGTGCAATCATATAAGGATAATGAGAGGCGCCAACTTCATATGCTCCGCGTGCAAGCATCTTCTTTTCGTTTCGTTTGGCGATCAAAACTTCTATAATTCTTTGAGCGATTACTAGGCATATGATGATCCAAAATAACAAACTAATCCCCCCAATTTAGTAATATTGCTTCTCCACAAAATCCAGGACCTAGCGCTACAAGTAAACCAATCGCTTCTTTTTTATTTTCGTTTTGCATGAATCGCTCTAATACATATAAGACGGTAGGTGAAGACATATTACCATGTGTTCTTAATACGTCCCGTGAAATTGATGTTTGGTCTTCCGTCAGATGAAGTGTATCCTCATATGCTTTTAGTACTTTTTTTCCTCCGGGATGCGCCACAAAATAGTCGAGTTGTTCTTTTGCCAGTTGTTGTTCTTTAAAAAACTCATTGATGAATGGTCCAAGCCAACTAGAAATAATAGACGGGATACTCTTGGAGAATACAACATGTAAACCACTATTCTTAATATCCCAACCCATCACATTTTCGGAGTCAGGCATCCATTTGGAAGCTGTATTAATAATGTGAGGAACGGGTCTTTTTGTAGAAACATTCGCTTCATCCCCACATACTAATACACAAGCTGCACCATCCGCAAAAAGAGAAGCTCCTATTAAATTGCTTTTCGAAAAATCATTTGGTTGGAAGGTAAGACTACAAAGCTCTACACAAACAACAAGTACTTTTTCAGTTGGATGGGCTTTGCAATAATCAAATGCTCGGCTAACTCCTGCAGCTCCGCCAGCACAACCTAGTCCCCATAACGGGATTCGTTTCATGCGATCAGAAAAAGGAAGATGGTTCATCACACGAGCATCAATACTCGGAGTAGAGATTCCAGTCGTACTGACAAATATAATGGCATCAATTTCTTTTGGATCCATCGTATTTTGTAAAAAAACTGTGTTTTGAAGGCAAGCCTGAATAACTTCTATACTATATTTTGTTGCTAAATCTATATATATATCATTACGTTCTTCAAATGTATGATCTGTTCGATGCCACTCTAGAGGTACACAAAAATTGCGGGTTTCGATATCGCCATTCTCAAATACTTTTAATAATCGATCCAGCTGTGCGATTTTGTCTTGGAATAGTTCCTTTGTTAGTTGTTCAATATTAGTTTGGTCTAACGTATAGGGAGGTTTATATGTACTTATAGAGGCGATTTTAGGCATGTAGTTACTCCTTTTTACTAAGTACTATACCCATATTTTTGTTAGATATGCATAAAGGTGGTTGAAGTGTTACTTAAAATATATAAAACTTTCTTTCATTGAAAATCTTTTAAAAGATGCCCTTTGAATGCGTGATGCAAAGAAACCCGAGCTATTCAGAATAGGTCGGGTTTCTTTGTTAAAGTGTTAGCTCATCTTCATCTTTTCAATTGCAAGTATAAACGGCGGGTCATTTTGTTGATTGACAAATTGGTACGAAAGTACATGGGCGTACGATTGTGGTAATTGCTGTACGAAAGCCATAAGTGTGTCTTTTTCCTCTTTACCACCTTCATGCCCATGATAAACGACTAAAACGATCAGCCCGCCAACTTTTAGTAAATGTAATAGAGATTCGATTGCTTGGATGGTTGAAGCTCCTCTTGTCACGATTTCATGATTACTACCAGGTAAATAACCTAAGTTAAAAATGGCTGCAGATACTTGTCCAGACACATATTTTGCTACATTTTCATGTCCATCATGAATTAACGAAACTTGTTTACTCAAGTTAGCTTGTTCTAACTTTTCCGCAGTTGATTCAATAGCTCCTTTTTGCACATCGAAGGCATATACATGCCCATTTTCTCCTACTAAATCCGCAAGAAATAATGTATCGTGACCATTTCCAGCAGTTGCATCTACTACCGAATCACCTTTTTCCACAACATTTGCTAGTAATTCTTTTGCAAATGGTAAAACTCTTTTTAAAATCATTGTAAAACACCAGTCTTTTCATAAAATTTCCCTTGATAACTATCCCTTTTTGCGAGTTCCGCATCTATGCCGTTTAATACATCCCATTTATTGACGCTCCACATTGGGCCAATCATTAAGTCGATTGGTCCATCACCTGTAATACGTTGGACAACCATTTCAGGTGGAATCACTTCTAATTGGTCGGCAACGAGCTGAATATATGCATCTCGTTCCATAAATTCTAGCTTTCCTTTTTCATATTGCTTCACCATTGGAGTCCCTTTTAATAAATGTAGTAGATGGATCTTAATACCTTGTACATCTAGGTTAGCCACTTCACGGGCAGTTTCCATCATCATTTCTCTGTCTTCTAAGGGAAGTCCATTAATAATATGGGTGCAAATTCTAATGTCGTGTTTGCGTAATTTGTTGACTCCTTCTATATAAGTGGGGTAATCATGCGCGCGATTCACTAAATTTGCTGTTCTTTCATGTACTGTTTGAAGTCCTAGCTCTATCCATAAATAAGTTCGTTCATTTAACTCGGCTAAATACTCGACTACATCATCTGGTAAGCAGTCGGGTCTAGTTGCGATGGAGATCCCAACGACACCTTCTAATGCTAAAGCAGCTTCGAATTTTTCTTTTAGTACTGGAAGTGGGGCATGTGTATTTGTATAGGCTTGAAAATAGGCAATGTATTTTCCTTTTTTCCACTTTTCATGCATTTTGGCTTTTATTTTTTCAAATTGGACGGGGATTGGATCGACTTTATCTCCCGCGAAATCACCGCTACCAGCAACACTACAAAAAGTGCAGCCACCAAAAGCCACTGTACCGTCTCTATTTGGGCAGTCAAAGCCAGCGTCGAGTGCGACTTTGAAAATTTTCTGATCAAATTTGTCTCGTAAATATCGATTCCATGTATAATACCTTTTTCCGTCAGATGGAAAAGGAAAGTTGTTTTCGTTCATGCAATTTCACTCCTTAACATGCCTATTTTATCATGTCTTTGTGTAGTTTGTTGTATCTATCTTGAAGTAACTTATAAAAAAGCATACAATAGTCTAGCGTACGAGGAAATGAGGTGTTTTGTATGCCAAAAGCTGTATGGCTTTTAATCATCGGAATGTTTGTAAATACGATGGGAAATTCCTTTTTATGGCCTTTACATACGATCTATATGCATGATTATTTGGGGCAGTCGCTGTCGATGGCTGGTTTTGTTCTCATGATTAATGCTGGGACAGGTGTGGTAGGTAATTTACTTGGAGGGTATTTATTCGACCGCATTGGTGGATATAAATCGATTATGCTAGGAATTATATTGTCAATGATTGCTTTAGTATTGCTGACACTTTGGCATGGATGGCCAGAATATATATGGTTTGTTGCAATTTTAGGTTTTAGTGGGGGAATTATTTTCCCGAGTATGTATGCAATGGTTGGAAGTGTTTGGCCTGAAGGTGGAAGGAAGGCGTTTAATGCCATTTATTTGGCGCAAAATGTGGGAGTTGCACTTGGTCCGGCGATTGCTGGTATTGTAGCGGACCACAATATAAACAACATATTCATGGCAAATCTGCTGACCTATGTATTATTTTTAGCAATTGTATGGTTTTTTTATCGGAAATTAGTTGTTACCACGAATAGACATACCTCGGTGTTGAACGAGAAAAAAGAAATAAAACAAAAAGCACCTTTTTACGCTATGATGATTGTAACGATTGGGTATATGCTGACATGGATTGTATACGTGCAGTGGACATCTACTATTTCAACGCATGTGTTAGATTTAGGTATATCATTAAAACAATATAGTTTGCTATGGTCGATCAATGGTGCGCTTATTATTGTGGCGCAACCGCTGATTAAACCAATTATTAGCCGATTAGAGCATAAAATAAAAGCGCAACTTATCATCGGGATTGTTATTTTCATGGGTTCTTTTGTTGTTGTTGCTTTTGCAGAGAGTTATGCGATGTTTATCACAGCGATGGTTATCCTAACCATTGGTGAAATATTCGTATGTCCTGCTGTACCAACACTTGCTGGTCAGTTAGCACCAAAAGGAAGAGAAGGGTTTTATCAAGGGATCGTCAATAGTATGGCAACCATTGGTCGAATGATTGGCCCTTTTATAGGTGGAATACTTGTAGAAGCTTATGGAACACCAATGATGATACTAATCCTAACGAGTTTGATGATTTTTGCAATTGCAACGAGTTTGCTATATGATTTACCACTTAAAAAACGCACCGTTTGATGAAAATCAAACGGTTTTTTTCTGAAATGAAATTGATTAATATGCTAATCTTTGAGAATATTAAAGAAAAGCTGTTTCCAAGGGGGGACTGCAATGGAAACTTTTTTAAGAAACTTATCTACATCTGTGCTTGCGGAAATATTAGAAAATGCATTTCAGTGGTTTGTAGTGGTGGACGAGCTTTCTAACATTATTTATATTAATGAAGAATATTGCCGTTTCTTAGAGGTGGAAAGGAAAGAGGCAATTGGAAAGCCGGTTGCTGAAGTAATAGAAAATACTAAAATGCATGAAGTTATTAAGACAGGGATAGCACATATTGCCTCACCTCACTATATTAAAGGGACGTATATGCTTGCAAATCGAGTACCACTTGTTGTTGAAGGGAAAATTGTTGGTGCTTTTGGCAGCGTTATATTTAGAGATATGTCTGATTGGAAAAAGCTAAGTTCTCATGTTCGAACAACGATGGAGCGTATTCAATTAAATATGGAGGATAATAGCTATAAAGAGTACCATCTAGGAGATATAAAAGGCACTTCAGCGGCAGTGCGAAAAATAAAAGAAACGATCGAAATAATTGCTCCGAGTGATATACCAGTTTTAATAGAAGGGGAAAGTGGGACTGGAAAAGAGATTTTTGCACACAGTATACATCAGCTTTCTGAACGATCCAATGAGCAGTTTGTTAAAGTAAACTGTGCGGCGGTTCCGCCTGAATTGCTGGAGGAAGAATTATTCGGAAAGTATGATTTGGCAACTGGTAAACTTAGTAGAGGAAGATATAAGCAAGCGGATAAAGGGACCTTGTTCATAGATGAAATTAGTGCGTTACCTCTGACGCTACAGGCAAAGCTCCTACGTGCATTACAAGATGGCATGGTTTTTACAACACATGGTGAGAAAGAAGAACAAGTAAATGTTCGCATACTAGCATCTTCGAATGTATCACTAGCAAATCTTGTGGAGGAAAAGAAATTTAGAGAGGACCTATTTTATCGGATTCAAGCTGTAACCTTACAAATACCGCCTTTAAGGGAGCGGTTGGAGGACCTAGATGAGCTGTTAAACTACTTTTTACAAAAGTTTGTCGTGCAGGCTGGACGCCGGAAAATTGTGTTGGCAACAAAAACGAGAGAATTTCTTCAATCTTATCATTGGCCAGGGAATGTTCGTGAGTTGCAAAATGTGCTTCAAGCAGCTGTATACCTTGCTGAAAATGACGTTATCGGGCCTTCTGCACTGCCCATACAAGTAAAGAAGCGAAATGCTTTGTCGTTTAACATGAATGGAAAACTAGAAGATATTTTAATTGAAGTTGAAAGACGCGTCATTCAAGATTTACTTGAAAAGCAATCCAACAAAGCGATGATTGCAAAACAATTAGGAATAAGCAGATCGACGCTTTATGAAAAAATAAAAAAATATAACTTATGACCTAAATCCGATTTATTGGACACTTGTCCTAAAAATCGGATTTTTTATATTGGATGAAATGATCTTTATAGTGCATTATCACAAGAAAGTATCCAGTAATTCGGATTTTAAGGGTGTTTCATAGACTTAAAATTGTCACAATAGCTATTGCTAGAATATTCCGATTCTGCTTTAATTACATATGAAAGCGTTTTAAATTGACTCGGCAGTCGTCTTTCACTTCTACAAGTGGTGGGATGAATGCTAGCATTTATTAAAACGGAGATAGACCAAAATCATGCTGATTCAATTTTAGCCTCAGGCGGATGTCACAGATTTTGATGGGAGTTAATTGCGAGGCCATAATTCAAAATCTGGATATAATTACTCCGAGGCGTAGTTGATTAGGGTGTTAAAAATGTAAGGGGGAGTTCATATGAAGCCGATTTATTCTTCTGCAGAAGAAGCGGTAATGGAAATTCAAGATGGAGCAACACTAATGGTAGGGGGATTTGGTTTAGTAGGAATACCAGAACAGCTGATTCTTGCCCTAGTGAAAAAAGGCGTAAAGGATTTAACGGTTATTTCAAATAACTGTGGAATCGATGAATGGGGACTTGGATTATTATTAAATAATAAACAAATAAAAAAATGATAGGTTCATATGTTGGTGAAAATAAAGAATTTGAACGTCAAGTGCTTTCTGGTGAAATTGAAGTTGAACTAACTCCGCAAGGAACTCTTGCTGAAAAAATACGTGCAGGTGGTGCAGGTATACCAGCATTTTTCACTCCAGCCGGTGTTGGAACAACAATTGCTGAGGGGAAAGAGATTCGCGTATACGATGGAAAAGAATATGTACTAGAAGAAGCTTTAAAAGCAGACTTTTCTCTTATTCGAGCAGCGAAAGCAGATAAATTCGGAAACTTAATCTATAACAAAACCGCACAAAACTTCAATCCAATGATGGCTGCTGCGGGCAAAATTACGATTGCTGAGGTAGAAGAAATTGTAGAGACAGGTGACTTAGATCCTGCTCAAATCCATACACCAAGTATTTATGTTCAAGGATTATTCCAAGCAACACAAGAAAAAAGAATCGAACGTTTAACAACACGCTCATAAGAATAAAGGAGGAGACTCAGTTGAATACACGTGAAATAATTGCTAGAAGAGCAGAAAAAGAAATAGAAGATGGTAACTATGTCAATTTGGGAATAGGGATTCCTACTCTAGTAGCGAACTACATCTCTCCTAATAAAACAGTTGTTTTACAATCGGAAAATGGATTACTTGGTATTGGACCATATCCTACCGAACAGGAAGTAGATCCTGATCTCATCAATGCCGGAAAAGAAACTGTAACGACTATTCCTGGTTCTTCATTTTTTTCAAGTGCGGAATCGTTTGCGATGATACGTGGCGGCCATGTAGATGTGGCGATTTTAGGGGGAATGGAGGTATCTGAAAAAGGAGATCTCGCAAATTGGATGATTCCTGGAAAGATGATTAAAGGAATGGGAGGCGCAATGGATTTAGTCCATGGTGCTAAAAAAACAATTGTAATTATGGATCATGTAGCGAAGGATGGTTCTGCAAAAATTAAAAAAGAATGCTCTCTACCATTAACAGGAAAAGGAGTAGTCGACAAAATTATTACAGAGCGTGCCATGATAGAAGTAACGCCTGAAGGACTTGAACTAAAAGAAGTATTCGAGGGGTTCAGTGTACAAGATATCATTGATTCTACAGAAGCAACTTTGATCGTGAATAATGTAAAGGAAAACGTACAAATTAGTTAATTTAATAAATATCACTTAGTAAAATAAACATTTGGGGGAAATGTTCATGGAATTATTAAGTATGATTGGACTTATTGGGGGATTAGTTCTACTTATTATTTTGACTATGAAGGGTGTAAATATCTTAATAGCCGGTCCGATATCGGCATTGTTAGTGGCATTGACTAGTGGCATGCCATTATTTGCACAATTGGCAGATGAAGGGGAAGCCAATTTTGTAACAAGTTATATGACAGGGTTTACTGGCTTTATAATGTCTTGGTACTTAATGTTCCTACTAGGAGCCGTGTTCGGTAAGGTAATGGAGGATAGCGGGGCAGCAGACTCTGTGTCCAAATGGATTGTTGATAAATTAGGGATGAAGTATGCAGTACTAGCAATCGTAATTGCCTGTGCAATTCTTACATATGGAGGCGTAAGTCTGTTTGTAGTTGCGTTCTCTGTATATCCTATGGCCATTTCATTGTTTAAGCAAGCAGACTTACCGCGTCGTTTTATTCCAGCAACGTTAGCATTGGGATCCGTAACATTTACGATGACATCTGCGGGTTCTCCTGAAATCCAAAACTGGATTCCAATAGAGTTTTTAGGGACGAATGCATATGCGGGATGGGAAGTAAGTATTATCGTAGCGGCATTCATGGCGATTTTTGGATATTGGTGGTTGAGCCGTATTATTAAGAAAGCGGTTAGTAAAGGGGAAAGATTTATAGACCGTGAATCTGATCCGACATTTGATACGACAAGAAGTTTACCAAATCCTTTTTTAGCAATGCTTCCATTAGTGGTTGTATTAGCGATCTCATTTATTTTCCATGATAAATTGGCACAATCTGCACTAATAATCGCTCTACTGGGTGGAGTTATCGCCACTTATATTGTCGGAAGAAAATATTCCAAAAATTTCTGGGAAGCATTTTCAGCTGGTACTGTTGGTGCGCTTATTGCAATTGGTAATACAGCTGCGGTTGTTGGTTTCGGCGGGGTTGCAAAAAATGTCCCTGCATTTACAACAGCAGTGGAAGCTATGACCAACATTCCGGGATCACCTTTAATCGGAGCTGCAATTGCAGTATCTGTGATTGCTGGTATGACTGGTTCATCATCCGGCGGACAATCAATCGCCTTACCATTATTAGCACCACATTACATGGATATGGGGGTAAATGCAGAGGCGTTACACCGAGTAGTCGCTATTTCATCAGGTGCACTAGATTCATTGCCGCATAATGGATATGTTGTAACTACGATTCAATCAATCTGTGGAGAAAAGCATAGTGCAGCATATTGGGCTGTAGGAGCAACAACTGTCGTAGTGCCGGCACTAGGAACTGCTTTGGCAATTATCTTGTTTTCACTAGGCTTAGGTATTTAAGTTTTTAAATCTTAAGAGTATAAGTAATTAGTTTTGGAGGTAAGATAAATGGTAAAAGATAGAGTACTACTCATCACCGGAGCGGCACAAGGTATAGGATTTGAAATAGCACGTGAATTTTATGAAGCAGGTGCGAAGGTAGTTTTAACGGATATTAATGAAGAAAAAGTAAAAGAAGCTGCATCATCACTTGGTGCAGATGTTCTTAGCATTAAATGTGATGTTACAAATGAAGAGGAAATTATACAATCTATTAATAGAACGGTAGAAGAGTTTGGTCGTATCGATATTTTGATCAATAATGCCGGAATGCAGCATGTTGCAATGCTAGAAGATTTTCCGACAGAGCGTTTTGAATTACTAGTAAAAATTATGTTAACCGCTCCATTTGTGGCGATTAAGCATGTACTTCCACATATGCGTAAAGAAGGCTTTGGGAGAATTATTAATATGGCATCCATCAATGGCTTAATCGGCTTTGCAGGTAAAGCAGCCTACAATTCTGCCAAGCATGGTGTTATTGGTTTAACGAAAGTTGCTGCATTAGAAACAGCTGCTGATGGAATAACGGTTAATGCAATTTGTCCAGGATATGCGGATACACTTCTAGTGCGCAATCAATTTGAGGATCTTGCAAAAACACGTAATATTCCAGTGGAAGCGGTACTAGAAGAAGTTTTATATCCTTTAGTTCCGCAGAAACGTTTGCTAGATGTAAAAGAAATTGCTGACTTGGCATTATTTTTATCAAGTGATTCTGCAAAAGGGATGACAGGCCAAGCCGTTGTTTTAGATGGTGGATACACAACGCAATAAAAACTTGCTATTTCTTGCTATTTCCTCTAAAATACGAAGTAATAGCAAGACTTGGATAAGGATCAGTAAATAGCGTGTGTTTTTTTAGAGAGCTAACGGTTGGTGAAAGTTAGTGAAATGCCCTATTGAACTCGCCTTGGAGTCTGTATAGGTGAACTTAAGTAGCTTATACCGTTTTCCGCGTTAAGGAATCAAGTTGAGTGAAGTTTTCACTAATTTGGGTGGTACCGCGTGAGTATATCTCTCGTCCCTTATTTTTTAAGGGGCGAGTTTTTTTTATTTCTAGCTTCAGCGCCTAGCCCCTCGGGGTCAAATGTGAAATAGCTGTGGTGGCTGAGGAGCTGCCTCCTTGGCCCGCACGATGCGGGTTATGTCTGCAATGCCACAGGATGTGGCGCACTTTGCAGACTTTCCCTAAACCCATTTGCCTGTCGGGGCAGACACAGGCGCTTACGCTTTCTTACATTTAAGGAGGAAATTCAATGAGCTTTAATCATGAAGCAATCGAAAAAAAATGGCAAAAGTATTGGCGAGAAAACAAAACGTACAAAATGACGGATGATCCATCCAAACCAAAATTTTATGCATTGGATATGTTTCCTTATCCATCAGGAGTAGGTTTGCATGTTGGGCATCCACTAGGGTATATCGCAACGGATATACTAAGTGCATTCAAACGTAAACAAGGCTATAACGTACTTCATCCAATGGGATGGGATGCTTTTGGATTACCAGCAGAGCAGTATGCGATTGATACGGGTAATGATCCAGCAGAATTTACTGCCAAAAATATTGCTACATTTAAACGTCAAATGACGGATTTAGGATTTTCTTTTGACTGGGATAGAGAAGTTAATACGACAGATCCTTCTTACTACAAATGGACACAATGGATTTTCATTCAGTTGTACAAAAAAGGTCTAGCTTATGTAGATGAAGTGCCAGTGAACTGGTGTCCTGCATTAGGTACTGTGTTGGCAAATGAAGAGGTAATTGATGGCGTTTCTGAACGTGGAGGACATCCAGTAGAACGTCGCCCGATGCGTCAGTGGGTGCTTCGAATAACTGCCTATGCAGATAGACTTTTGGAAGACTTGGAAGAATTAGATTGGCCGGAAAGCTTAAAAGAAATGCAACGTAACTGGATTGGTCGTTCAGAAGGTGCCGAGCTTACATTTGAAATAGCTGATACAAAGGAATCCTTCCGTGCATTTACCACTCGACCAGATACAATTTTCGGTGCAACTTATGCAGTATTAGCGCCTGAACATAAGCTTGTAGATACAATCACAACTGCTGAACAAGCTGAAGCAGTGCAAGCTTATAAAGATCAAGTGATATTGAAAAGTGATTTAGAGCGTACCGATCTTGCCAAACACAAAACAGGTGTATTTACAGGTGCTTATGCGATCAATCCAGTAAGTGGCGAAAAAATGCCTATTTGGATTGCGGATTATGTATTAGCATCATACGGAACAGGTGCTATAATGGCGGTTCCGGCTCATGATGAGCGCGACTATGAATTTGCAAAACAATTTGACTTACCAATCGTTGAAGTAGTTTCCGGTGGAGATATTGAAAAAGAAGCATACACAGCTGATGGTACGCTTGTTAACTCAGAATTTTTAAATGGCTTAAACAAACAAGAAGCAATTGCAAAAGCGATTGAGTGGTTTGAAGCAAATGGTAAAGGCGAAAAGAAAATCACGTATCGCCTTCGTGACTGGTTATTTAGCCGTCAACGTTATTGGGGTGAGCCAATTCCAATTATCCATTGGGAGGATGGCACTTCTACTGCTGTAGAAGAGTCTGAATTACCATTAACGCTTCCTGTAACAACAGATATTAAACCTAGTGGTACAGGTGAATCTCCATTGGCTAATATCACTGAGTGGGTAAATGTTGTAGATCCAGTAACAGGTAAAAAAGGACGTCGTGAAACAAATACAATGCCACAATGGGCAGGCAGCTGCTGGTACTACCTACGTTACATCGATCCGAACAATGACGAAGCACTTGTGGATCCAGAACTAGCTAAACGTTGGCTTCCGGTTGACATTTATGTGGGTGGAGCAGAGCATGCGGTACTTCACTTGTTATATGCACGTTTTTGGCATAAATTCCTTTACGATATTGGTGTGGTGACAACGAAAGAGCCATTCCAAAAACTATTTAACCAAGGAATGATCCTAGGGGAAGGTAACGAAAAAATGTCTAAGTCAAAAGGGAATGTAGTAAATCCTGATGATATCGTGAAAAGTCATGGTGCCGATTCTCTTCGTCTATATGAAATGTTCATGGGACCACTAGATTCTTCTAAACCATGGTCAACAAACGGCTTAGATGGCTCAAGACGTTTCCTAGACCGTATTTGGCGTTTACTTGTCGATGAAGATGGTAAATTGAGTGCAAAAGTTACAGACACTTCTTCTGACAATATGGAAAAAGCGTATCACCAAACGGTTAAGAAGGTAACGGAAGACTTTGAAGCAATGCATTATAATACAGCCATTTCACAAATGATGGTATTTATCAATGAAGGCTATAAAGCAGAGAAAATCTCAAAAGAATATGTGGAGGGCTTTGTGAAGCTCATTTCTCCAATCGTTCCGCATATAGCTGAGGAGCTTTGGAGCATTCTTGGACATAATGATACAATCGTGTATGAACCTTGGCCGACATTCGACGAATCTAAATTAGTAGATAACGAAGTAGAAGTTCCGGTACAAATTAGAGGAAAAGTACGCGCGAAACTAAATGTTTCTAGAGATGCAACAAAAGAAGAATTAGAAGCATTAGCTCTAGCTTCTGAACAAGTGCAACAATGGCTAGAAGGTCAAGAAGTGAAGAAGATCATTGCAATACCTGGTAAAATGGTTAATATTGTAATCTGATGAGTGAGAAAGCTGCTTATCCCTTTTGAGGATAAGTAGTTTTTTACTTTTTTTACTATTACAACTAAACCGTTCGTTTTTCCAACTAAATCCTCCGAAATTCCCACTAAATCTATAAAAATTCCAACTAAACACTCCAGTTTTCCAACTAACCTAATTTCCCAAGCATTTAACAACTCAAAAAGCCCCTAGTAAGATACTAGGAGCTCATGCATTTTGTAGATTATCACCCAAGTGTTTCTATAAAAGTTTGGATGATTCGATTCCCTTGCGCAGTTCCAATGGATTCTGGATGGAACTGAAGTCCATATAGGGGGTAATCTCGATGCTTAATCGCCATTATTTCTTGATCATCTTCAGCTCTAGCAAGTACCTCTAGTTCTTCGCTTAATGTATTTTCATCAATCACCAGCGAATGATAACGCATAACGGACATGGGTTCATTTATACCCTTAAATAAGCATGAATAAGTATGTTCTATGTTTGAAATCTTGCCATGCATGATTGTTTTGGCTTGCACAATATCCGCACCAAATGCCGCGCCGATTGACTGATGACCAAGACAAATTCCAAGTATCGGATACTTTCTGTGCAATTTCTGAATAATCTCCACCGAATTGCCAGCTTCCGTTGGGGTACCTGGACCTGGAGAAATAAGAATAGCAGCAGGATTTAATCGTTCAATTTCTTCAATGGATATTGCATCATTTCGAATAACCGTTACTTCCTGGCCAAGTGTGCTCACTTGTTGAAATAAATTATAAGTAAAGGAATCATAATTATCGATTAATAAAATCATCGTTGCACCTCCAACAGTGCTTTCGCTTTATTAATCGTTTCCTCGTATTCACTTTTTGGAACCGAGTCAAAGACAATACCAGCTCCCGCTTGAACATGAGCATGGCTATCTTTCACAACCATCGTGCGTATAGCAAGCGCTAAATCCATATTGCCGGTAACGGAGATATAGCCGACCGCTCCAGCGTACACTCCACGTTTGGTAGTTTCTAAGTCATTAATAATTTGCATCGCACGGATTTTGGGAGCTCCCGACACAGTGCCTGCTGGTAAACAAGCTGTCAACACGTCAAGCACATGCAAGTCTTTCTTTAAGCGACCAGTTACTTCTGAGACAATATGCATGACATATTTATAGTATTCAACCTTCATATACTTTTGGATTTGTACGGAACCAATTTCCGAAATCCGTCCGATATCATTACGTCCAAGATCTACAAGCATTCGATGCTCCGCAATTTCTTTTTCATCATTCAATAAATCTTTTGCGATTTGCATATCTTCCTCGACGGTTTCTCCTCGTGGCTTTGTCCCTGCGATGGGATTGGTCGTAATGATTCCATTATTAACTTTAACTAAGCTTTCTGGTGAAGTGCCGAGAATCGTATATTTTTCAAACTCCATATAAAACATATAAGGAGAAGGATTCGAAGTACGAAGCTGGCGATATAGAGCAAAAGGATTTCCTTCGAAAGGGGAAGAAAAACGTTGTGATAACACAATTTGGAAAATATCACCTTTTACAATGTGCTCCTTTGCTTTTTCTACCATCTGAATGAAAGTTGACTGTTCTATATTTGGTTGGAAAGCAAGCTTTGTTTTTGTATCCTCTTGAAGCTTGGAAACCTGCTGTAAATCTGTATAAATTGTTTCGATTGCAGTTGCCATCTCTTGTTGCGTACGACCAGATTGAAATAAATCAATTGCAGCAATCGTCACAGTTTGTTTCATATGATCAAAAATAATAAATGTGTCATAGAACATAAGATGGATATCTGGCATCTTTAATTCATCAGGCAACAATTTCCCAATCTTCTCATGATAAAATGCCGTTTCGTATCCGAAATAGCCAATCGCCCCTCCGAAAAAAGCAAACGGATATTTATCTGTATGAATGGGCAAAAGATATTTTAGCTTTTCAGTTACAGATGTTGACCCTTTCTCTGTATCTCCCTCGGCATACGACAGAGTATAGCCTGATTGGTCACCAATCAATTCTGCAATGGGGTTTAATGCGATAAATGAATAACGTCCACTTTCCTCATGTTTCGCTGACGATTCAAATAGCATTTTCTTTCTTCCATTTATCGATTGGTAAATGGAAATAGGGGTCATCATGTCTCCTTGAATCTCTTTCATCTCATAGCTTCTCGTCTCAACTGTCATTACTAATCTCTCCTTTTCACTGCTCAACTGAACACAAAAAGGCCCTCCATCTAAAAAGGACGGAGAGCCGTGGTGCCACCTTTATTGATTACTATTGTAACCCGCTTATTTCGCAAACAACCATTCGCGAAGTCTTGTAACGTAGACATACGCCTAAGCCTACTAATACGTTCAGCCCGGAGCTCAGAAGCCCATTCACGACATGCCTGCTACTAACTTGCACCAACCGTTAGCTCTCTTAAGCTTTTTACATCGCTACTATTCTTCATCATCGCTTGTTAAAGACTATTGTATTATAAATAGTGTTAAAATTCAATTTATATTTTATGTTAGCTAATAAATAGTTGCACATTTTAGGGAAACTGTGCGGTAGTGTGTTTAATGAAGTGTCCGTTGGGATATCCGCTACAGGGCGGACGCTTTCCGCCGGCTTGGCTTCCGCCGCTTCCTTTGCTCCTGCGCAAGCTCGTCGCAAAAGTAAATTTCGCTACGCTCAGTCTAGGGTCTTCAGCTCAAGCTATTCCGGCTGGAGTCGCCGCCCTTTCACTACAATCCAGTAAAGTCTGCTAATTACTAAGAAATGATGCACTAAATCTAGTACTATATTGTTTTTCTATAGGAAAACTATGATTAATTGAATAAGACTTACTTTTTAGTGATTATTAGTAGTTTCTATTGATTGGAGTTCAAGGCGGCGACACCTGCGGGATCAGCGGGACAGGTGAGACCCCGCAGGAGCGTGCGACGAGGAGGCTCACCGCCCGCCCCGCGGTAAGCGTCCGCATGGAGCGGAAATCAATTGCCTTTGCCGTATCTCTTTACTACGCAGTTTCCCTATATTGCGAATAAGTTATAGGATAAATCATTTAGTTAGTGCAGCGCTCATACCCGCAATTTTCCCAGTAACAAGAGCGGATGTAATATTATAACCACCTGTATATCCGTGAATATCCAAAATCTCCCCGCAGAAATACAGTCCTGCTTTTTTCTTAGACGCCATTGTTTTCGGTTCAATTTCTTTAATAGATACGCCGCCACCTGTTACAAATGCTTTATCGAGAGGCTGTGTACCATAAACGTCCACCGTAAATTGTTTCAATTGATGTGCAAGTTCTCTTATTTTATCGTGTGCTAGGTTTTGGCCATCTTCACTTTCCTGGATACCCGCACGCTGAAGTAAAAATAATAACCATCTTTCCGGCACAATCCCTTTCCAAACATTTTTCACAGACTTTTTCGGATCCTCTTTGATAGAAGAGAGGAGAGATTGAAATGTTTGCTCTTCATTTTGATCTGGCAAACTATCGATGCGAATTTGAACAGGCTGTCCGCCATTTTTCTTTTGTTCTTTCACAACGAATTGGCTACAACGCAAAATAGCTGGACCACTTAAACCAAAATGGGTAAATAGCATGTCCATTTGATGAGTAATAATCGGTTTTCCATTTTTCTTCAGTACAGAAACCGCAACATCTCGCAGGGCAAGACCTTGAAGCTCCTTCGATTTGATAAAAGGTTCGCTTGATAATAAAGGAACTTCTGTTGGATATAGATCTGTAACTGTATGTCCCGCTTTTTCAGCCCAAGGATAGCCGTCTCCAGTGGATCCAGTTTGCGGAACTGCCTTTCCTCCAACAGCAACCACAACAGCCGGTGCAACAACTTCTTCACCAGTACTCAGGCGTACGCCAATTACTTTTTCGTCATTCATTAATAGTTTTGCAACTGGAGAATTTAATTTAATTTCAACATGTAACCTTTTTAATTCATCCAGTAACGCATTTACAACATCCATTGCCTTATTGGAAACAGGGAACATTCTACCGTGGTCCTCTTCTTTTAAAGCAACCCCAAGATTTTCAAAAAACGCAATAATATCTTCATTATTAAAAACGGAGAAGGGACTGAATAAAAAACGTCCATTTCCGGGGATATTTTTGACAATTTCTTCTTGAGGAAGACGATTGGTTACGTTACAACGTCCACCGCCAGATATAGCAAGTTTTTTACCAAGCTTCGAACCTTTTTCAATAAGTAATACTTTTTTCTTTTCTGCTCCAGCAGCGGCAGCGGCCATTAATCCTGATGGACCCCCACCGATTACAATAACGTCATACATAAATAATTCACACTTTCACTTTTTTCTTTATTATACACGATTGTGGTTTTCATGAGACAGATGTAAACTGTAGTGTAGACAATTTAACTTTAGGCAACAATTATTTTATTGTTGCCTAAAGTTAAAGCCTTTGGCGGATGCCACAGATTTTAAGAGGAATATCTCAAGCGAGATCAGGCCTGCGTGATGCAGGTCAGTTAGCTGTTGTCGTAAGGATGTGAAGTTCTTAGGCTAACTTCCTTACTTAATCTGGGCGCAACAAATACGCCAAGGCGAATTTGACAGGATTGGGCGGGTTCTATGGCTTCGAATTTATTAAAAGGGACAATGATTTTAACTGTTGGTCTCTTATTATCAAGGATTTTGGGAGTACTCTATGTTATTCCTTTTTACCAAATCATCGGGGAAGATTATGTAGCACTATACCAATACGCATATGTTCCATATTCCATAATGCTGGCGATAGCTGTTTCTGGAGTGCCAATTGCGGTTTCTAAGTTTGTTTCGAAATATAATGCGCTTGGGGATTATGCAACTGGTCGAAAGTTAGTAAAGTCTAGTATGTTACTGATGATGGGTACTGGAGTTCTGGGATTTATCGTTTTATTTGTAATGTCGGAACCGATAGCACATCTCATTATCAAAGATGATGAGGCACTTTTTACTGTAGAAGATGTAGCTACCGTTATTAAATATGTAAGTTTTGCGGTAATTGTCGTACCTGTTATGAGTCTAATCCGTGGGTTTTTCCAAGGGTATCAACATATGTCTCCTACAGCAGTTTCTCAGTTATTTGAGCAAGTTATACGTATACTGTTCGTATTAGCAGGCGGATTTATGGTTGTTTATATTTTCAAGGGTTCTGAAAAAACGGCGATTTCTTTTGCGGTATTTGCTGCGTTTTTAGGTGCGATTGCTAGTTTGATCGTTTTATATTGGTATTGGAAAAAATTAAAGCCAGAGTTTAATGCATTGCTCAGCTCAAGTGGTAAAATGACTTCCGATGTTTCCCTTACGAATATTTATAAAGAGATGCTAATATACACCGTTCCATTTGCTTTAGTTGGTGTTATCAATCCATTATTCCAATTTATCGATATGATTACATTTAACCGTGCAATGTTGGAGATAGGTATTAATGGAGAAATTTCTAATACTTTACTTGGGATGCTCAACTTTTCCGCACATAAATTAGTGATGATCCCAGTCATGCTAGCAACAGGATTTTCCATGACGTTAATTCCGTTGATTACAAGTTATTACGCGAAGCAAGATTTTGGCCAAGTAAGAAAATCATTGGATCAAACTTTTCAAATATTATTATTCCTAACTGTACCAGCTGCCATGGGTATTTCCGTTTTAGCGAATGAGTTTTACCTAGTATTTTATCAGCAAAGTGAAACAGGGGCGACAGTGCTTGCGCATTATGCACCTGTAGCTATATTATTTGCGCTTTATCCAGTGACAACAGCGATTTTGCAGGGGATAGACAGACAAAAACTTATTATCTTGAATTTATTACTTGGTATATTAACGAAGCTTGTGTTAAATACGCCATTCATTAAAGCGTTTGAAACAGACGGTGCAATATTTGCTACTTCATTAGGTTATATTGTAGCCATAGGGTTAAATATGTTTGCGATTCGAAGAACATTGCATTATAAATCAACGATGGTGTTTAGAAGAATTCTATTAATCCTGATGGTGAATGTAGCTATGTTAATGCTAGTATTCCTTTCTAAATGGGGCATCGAGAAAATGTTCGCAATCGATCATAAGCTGGAGGCGGTGGTAGTCATCTTCGTTTGTGCTTCCATCGGTGCTGCTTTTTATGGGTATGTAACTTTGCGATTAGGTCTTGCACAGAAGCTCTTTGGAGAAAGACTCACAAAATACACGAAAAAAATTGGTTTTTAGGAGAACGATATGCGATTAGATAAATTTCTAGCTCATACGGGCTTTGGAACAAGAAGAGAAGTTAAGTTATTGATCAAGTCGAAGGCAATTCAAGTAAATGAAGTCACTGTAAAAGATAGCGGTGTGCATGTAAATGAGCACAGCGATAGAGTTTCTGTTTATGGGGAAGTAATAGAATATAAACAGTTCATTTATTTAATGTTAAATAAACCAGCAGGAGTTGTATCTGCAACTGATGATACAAGAGATAAAACCGTCATCGATTTATTGAATGATGATGTGAGGCATTTCGAGCCTTATCCAGTCGGGAGGCTGGATAAGGATACGGTAGGTCTGCTGTTACTTACAAATGATGGAGCATTAACGCATCGTTTGCTGTCGCCAAATAAAGAGGTTCCAAAAGTATACTTTGCCAAAGTGCAAGGTATAGTAAACGAGATTGATATAGAAGCTTTTAAAAATGGAGTCATATTAGATGATGGCTATCATACAAAACCTGGTATGCTCCAGATTTTAAAAAGTGGATCCATTTCTGAGATTGAATTAACAATTACAGAAGGGAAATTCCATCAAGTTAAAAGAATGTTTGAAGCAGTAGGGAAAAAGGTAGTCTTCTTAAAAAGACTTTCCATGGGTACCCTTAAGCTGGATGAGTCACTTGCAGAAGGTGCATATAGGGAATTAACAGAAGAAGAATTAGAGCAAATACAGCAAAAGAATGACCTCGCTTAAGTTTTGAGCATGGTCATTCTTTTCATATTGAAGCTATCTAAGATGTTAATTTAACGCGTTTGTTCGTCGTGGTCCATTTGCCTCTTGTTGGACTAATAACTAAGTCATTAAAAGCAAGCACATTCAAATCTCGCTGAATAGTGCGAGGAGTGATGCCAAATTCATCGACTAAGTCTTGTGTTGTAACAGTTCCGTTATCTCGGATGAACATGTACATGTCTTTAATTCGATTGAGCATCCGATCAGTAGTAGGTTTCATGAGTAACCACTCCTTCATCATCATATCTCTTGGCTAGACTAGCGGACGACATGGGTGAAAAGCAACTAGATAATTGCAATTTACAGCCCCTTTACTATATTGGTAGTCAATAGTATTATCTGACAATTTAATTATAGTAGATTTTCTACCAAATTTCTATCAAAACAAATTAATTTACAAAGTTTTAACATGAAAATCTGAAAGTACAGGCATTTATAGGTTATAAATTTTTTTAAAAGACGTCCAGTTAAAATAAGTGTAAAATAGCTATATATACATTAATCGTAGAGGTGGTTGTCTTATGAACTGGTTAAAACTTGCTGAAGATAAGAAAGAAGAAATAATAACAGAGTTACAGAAGCTTATTCAAATTCCAAGTGTCCTACAAAAAGATCTAGCTACAGACGACATGCCTTTCGGTCCAAAACCCTTAGAGGCATTACAACATATGCTGCAAGAAGGAGAAAAAGCCGGTTTTACTACAAAAAATGTAGATAATATGGCTGGGCATATTGAAATGGGCGAAGGTGAAGAAATTCTCGGTATTCTTTGTCATGTAGATGTAGTACCAGAAGGATATGGTTGGACTTACCCACCATTTGAGGGCGTCGTGGCAAACGATCGAGTATATGGTCGCGGTGCTATAGATGATAAAGGACCAACAATTGCCGCATGGATGGCGATGAAATTAGTAAAAGAATCTGGAATTGAGCTTTCTAAAAAAGTGCGCATGATTATAGGAACGGATGAAGAAAGTGGTTTTCGTTGTGTGGATCGCTATTTTCAAAAAGAACAAATGCCGACAATTGGGTTTGCTCCGGATGCAGATTTTCCAATTATAAATGCAGAAAAAGGAATTGCCAGTTTAATCTTTACGCAAAAAGGTTCCCCTGAAACAGAAACAATTCAGTTTTTCCAAGCCGGAAAACGAACAAATATGGTACCTGATGAAGCCTTTGCCTTTGTATTTGGTGGACTTATTACCATTAAAGAAAAGTTTGATGTTTTTGCGAAAGAACATGGAATTACTGGGGAAGTTGCTCCTCAAGGCCCAATGGTAAAAGTATTAGTCAACGGAAAATCTGCACATGCTATGGAACCGGATGAAGGAGTTAACGCAGCAATCGTACTTGCGAAATTTTTACAAACGATTAATTTAACCGCTCATTCGAAAGCTTTTGTAGACTTTTTGGTAGAAGGATTTGGGGAAGATAGCAGAGGGCATAAACTCGAGTTAAACTTTACGGATGATATATCAGGTGATACTACGCTTAATCCTGGGGTGATTCATTATGCACCAGAACAAGGATCATGCACACAAGTCAGCATGCGCTATTCTGTTACGTATCCTTTTGAAGAAAAGCTTGCTGCTTGTCGAGAAGTGTTAAAGCAAATGGGCATTACACTTGATTTAGGTTCTAATTCTGCTCCGCATCATGTCGATGAAAAGGATGAGTTAATCCAAACATTGCAAGAAGTATATGAAAGAAATACTGGAGAAGAAGCAAAGCTTCTATCCATTGGTGGAGGGACATATGCACGTGTACTCGATAAAGGGGTGGCGTTTGGTATGCTTTTTCCGGGTAGAAAAGATGTTGCGCATCAACTAGATGAATACGTGGATATTGAAGATTTGATAAAAGCTACAGCAATTTATGCTGATGCAATCGTTGAACTTGCAAGTAAAAATGTAGAAGCGGGTGAAAAATAATGGCTAAAATTTTATGGAATGACGAAATTATAAACGAAGAAGAAGTAAAAATTGGATTTGAAGACCGTGGTTATCAATTCGGTGATGGGATTTACGAAGTAATTAAAATTTATAACGGCAATGTATTTACAGCAACAGAGCATATCGATCGTTTATATGCAAGTGCCGATAAAATTCAGCTAGTGATCCCATACACAAAAGATGTTATGCACAAAATGCTCCATGAACTAATCGAAACAAACGAAGTAGAGAATGGTCATATTTATGTACAAGTTACACGTGGTATAAGTCCGAGACAGCATAATTTTCCTAATCCTGCAGTTGAATCCGTTTTAACAGCTTATACAAAAGAAACGACACGCCCACTCGCTCAGCTAAAAAACGGAGTAAAAGCTTGTTTTGTAGAGGATATTCGATGGCTTCGTTGCGATATTAAGTCGCTTAACTTACTTGGTAATGTACTCGCTAAACAAGAAGCAATTAGTAAAGATTGCTATGAAGCAATTCAACATCGTGGAGAGATTGTGACAGAGGGATCTTCTTCTAATGTGTATGGCATAAAAGATGGTGTACTTTATACGCATCCAGTAAGTAACTTGATATTGAATGGTATTACAAGAAAAGTGATTTTGGATTGTTGCGAAGAAATCGGGTTAACAGTAGTCGAAGAAGCGTTTACGAAGGAACAAGCATTGGCTATGGATGAAATGATTATGTCCTCTACAAACGCAGAAGTAATGCCAATCATTTCTCTTGAAGGACAACTAATCGGAGAAGGTAAACGTGGGGAATGGACAGAAAAACTGCAACAAGCATTTGAACACAGAATCCCATCTTCTATTGGTGTATGAAACAACATTACTTTATCGGTATTAAGGTTCCCGAGCATATTGCAAAAGCGATTGTAAATGAGCGTGAAAAAACAAATGTGCATACAACACATAAAACTTTGCCTGTCGCAGAGGACTTGCATATCACGCTCTTTTACTTAGGGCATGTGGAACAAATTGTACTAACATTAATCGTGGAACGTTTACAAGAAATTCATTGGGAAGCGTTCGAACTAACAACAAGCGGCTTATCTCATTTTGGAAATGCGCAAACACCTCGTGTATTATTTACTGCCTTAGAAGATAGCAATCCTTTACATGATCTACAACAGAAAATTGTGCAGCAATTATCCAAAGTTATTGAGATAAATAACATTAAAGATTTTAACGCTCATATTACCATTGCTAAAAAATGGGCAGCAGCGAACGAATTGCATACAAAAGATTTTCAATTACCAAAGATGAGTTTTGATGTCTCTCATTTCTCCATTTTCCAAATAAATAACAATCGTTCCCCTCGTTATGAGGATATTGTTTGCATACAGAATAGGGGGGTGTAGAATGGCTCAATTAGTTAAGCTACAGGATTATGTTTCACGTTACGAAAAAGATTTGAAAAGATACCCAACTCAATTTATTCGATTGAAAAAACAACAATGGGAACGCACGAAAGAGGAATTTGAAAAAGGGGCATTCCACAATAATTGGATGGATACAGAAGAAGAAAAAATAGAGGAACCAGAGAAAAAATCTTTTTTTTCTAAACTGTTTCATCGCAATAAGGAAGAAAGTTCGGAAATAGAAGAGGTAAATTCTATTTCCGATGAGCCCACTCCTCTTTTTTTTGAACCCAAAATTGTTTATGAACCACAGACAAAAGAAGATTTAAAACGAATGTATTTAGATCAACTTTTCCATTTTCAAATAAAATGGGCAAGTTCTACTCTACGTGAAAAGTCGTATGTGGATCCAAAATTTATGCGAGATACATTATTAAGAACGTTTATGCAGACGCTTCCCGATAATTATTTTTATTCTATTATCCTATTTTAAAGCTAAAAAAGGCACCAATAGAATTAGATATTATGCTGGTTTTGCCAACAGAAATTGTTTGTATCGTTATGCTAGAAGGCCAAAATTTAGATGCATTTATCGGTAGCGGGGATCGTTTTTGGATAAGAAAAAGTGGAAAAGAAGAGAAAAAGGTATTAAGTCCGATGATTAATATTAATCGTATGGAATCTATCTTATTGCAAGTCTTTAAAAAAGAAGAAATAGATTTACCGATTAGAAAAGTTATTCTATCAAGGAATGGATATATCGACTATCCCGGTTCTTCTTATAATGTCCAATTTGTCGATAGCAGGACGTATGGAGAATGGTTTTTATCATTAAAGAATTCTCCTTCTCCTATGAAACATATGCAATTTAAAGCAGCACAAGCAATTTTAAATTTAGTGCAAACTACTTCTTATTCAAGGTCTTCTTGGGATTTAGATAGCGAGGAGAAAGATGAATAACATTGTTTTTATCGTCAATGAGCATGCGGGTAATGGACGCGGAAAAAAGATTTGGAAGAAGTGGAAAGATGCCATTGCTTTTCCTTATACATGTGTAATAACTGAACGAAGTGGACATGCGACAGTGATTGCTAGAAGCTATGCTGCATTGAGTAAAGATGAGTTATTAATAGTTGCTGTTGGTGGGGATGGTACGGTCCACGAAATCATTGTTGGAGTTACAGGCTACAATCATGTTCGAGTTGGTGTCATTTCTGCTGGAAGTGGAAATGATTTCGGCCGAACATTTTCTGTTTTTCAAACGACCGAGCAATTAAATAAGTATGTACATAGCAACTATGAATCATTGAAAATGGATCTAGCTTTGTTAACTATTGGTCATGATTCATACCCTGTAGTGAATAATGCAGGGTTTGGTTTTGATGCAAAAGTGGCTTATTCTGTTAACCATTCTACATGGAAAAAAAGATTAAATACGTTTGGTTTAGGAAAGTTAACTTACATTATATACCTTATAAAAGAGTTATTTACTTTTCAGCGTTTTTCTTTCACTTTACATACAGAAGACAAAATGGTAACGTATGACGATGTTTGGTTCATCGTTGTATGTAATCAACCCTATTTTGGTGGAGGGATGAAGATATCACCTTTATCCAAACCAAATGATCAATTAATTGAAATGACAATCGTGTACAAGCTAGCAAGATGGAAATTATTATTTATATTTAGTACGGTTTTCTTTGGAAAACATACAAAATATAAAGAAGTTATCCAGTTTCAAGCGAAAAACTATACAATATCAATACATGACAAAGTTTATGGACATGTAGATGGGGAATTTTCTTGTATAACCGAGGAAAATCACTCTTATTTATTTTCAGTCAGTCCAAAAGCTTGGAACTTAGCAAAACATATAGAAAAAGGAGTTTAACATAATGAGGTTAAGACATAAACCATGGGCAGAAGAATTTATAAATAGCCACCCTGAAATTGTTATTCCGAATCCGGAAGAGTTGAAAGGGAAGTGGGAATCGGAATTTAATAATAATCATCCGCTTCATATTGAAGTGGGTACAGGCAAAGGTCAGTTTATAACTGGGATGGCAAAACAAAATCCCGATATAAACTACATTGGAATAGAGCTGTATGATAGCGTTATTGTTTCTGCGGTTGAAAATGTGATTGCAGCAGGCTCTCCGTCAAATTTACGCCTACTAAAAGTAAATGGTGCCGATTTGGAAAAATACTTCGAGAAAAACGATGTAGACCGTGTTTATTTGAATTTCTCGGATCCATGGCCAAAAATTAGACATGCGAAGAGACGCTTAACGCATGAAGGATTTTTGAAACTATATGAATCTATTTTAGTAGACAATGCGGAAATCCATTTCAAAACAGATAATCGGGGATTATTTGAATACTCTTTAATTAGTATGTCGGCTTATGGTATGTTAATAAAAGATGTTTCGCTCGATTTGCACGCAAATATGCCAGAAGATAACATTATGACGGAGTATGAAGAAAAATTTTCTGCAAAAGGGCAGCCGATTTATCGAGTTGAAGCAAAATTCGTATAAAAGGGGACAAGGGAGAATGGATACGTTTCAATTTCACGACATGTCTTTAACTTGGTTACAGGGCGGGACAACGCATATGGATGGGGGTGCCATGTTCGGTGTTGTACCAAAACCATTATGGGAAAAGAAATATCCTGTCAATGAAAAGAATCAAATCGAATTAGCATCCGATCCATTATTCATCCAGTACAAAGGGCAAAATATTTTACTAGAAGCAGGAATTGGTTACGGAAAATTTACGGACAAGCAATTAAGAAACTATGGAGTTTCAAGTCAATCTCAAGTGGAAGACAATTTAGCACAACTTGGTGTTCTCCCAGAAGAAATCGATATAGTGATCATGACACATTTACATTTTGATCATGCTTGTGGTTTAACTAAATGGGCAGATGACAGGCTTGTCTCCAGTTTTCCAAATGCTAAAATATATGTATCGGACGTCGAATGGAATGAAATGAAAAACCCAAATATCCGTTCCCGAAATACATATTGGAAAGAAAATTGGGAGCCCATAGTAGATCAAGTAGTGACATTTACAGATTCCATAGAAGTAGTAGATGGAATTGAAATGATTCACACTGGTGGTCACAGCGATGGACATAGTATTGTGTTGTTTAAGCAAAACGATGAGACGATTATTCATATGGCGGATCTCATGCCTACAAATGCACATCAAAATCCACTATGGGTATTGGCTTATGATGATTATCCGATGACTTCTATTTTTGCAAAAGAAAAGTGGGTAAATGAGGCATTACAATCTAATTATTGGTTTAGCTTTTACCATGACGTCTTTTACCGATTAGTGAAATGGTCTGAAGATGGAAAAAAGATAGTAGATAAACTAGAGAGAACGACTGGCTTTTAAAATGAAGTTTAATAAAAACAGCTTATGGTTTACATAATCATAAGCTGTTTTTATTTATGGATGGAGCCTATAAGTTTAGACACATAGATAACTCAAGTAGCATTAGGAGCGGCATGTTTATATTTTAATTGCTGTATAGGGAAACTGCGCGGTAGTGAGTTGAATGAAGTAGACGCTTGGATTTCCGCTACAGGGCGGACGCTTTCCGCCGGCTTGGCTTCAGACGCTTCCCTTGCTCCTGCGCAAGCTCGTCGCAAAAGTAAATTTCGCTACACTCAGTCCAGGGTCTTCAGCTCAAGCTATTCCGGCTGGAGTCGCCGCCCTTTCGCTACAATCCACCATATTAGCTAACTACTCAGCTTTACCACTTTCAATCAAATTTACTTTTAAAAGCCATAAAAGAGATGTTATGGTTGAGTAATTCGAACTTTTTCCTGCTAAATGCAAGTACTTTATTAGAAAGAAATTCCCATTGATTGTAGCGGAAGGTGGCGACTCCGACGGGATTAAGCGGGACAGGTGAGACCCCGCAGGAACGTTAGCAACGAGGAGGCTCACCGCCCGCCCCGCGGAAAGCGTCCACCTGCAGCGAAAATTCTAGCGGTCACTTAATAAAACATTCTACCGCACAGTATCCCTATTATATTCCGTATATCATTCCCATGAGCTAAAATGGGCCGGGCAAAGGCGCTTTAGAATTTTTACTATTTTATATATAAGAAGGCACCCTTAAAAAAGAAAAGCCCCGTAATTATACGGGGGTGGTTGTCAGTCAAGTAGGGATATATTTTAGCTAACTAGTTATTAAGAAATGATTTTTCGAAAACTCGAGAAGATATTCTAGGGTGATTGGATCACTGTAGGTAGATGCTTTCGTGTTTATTTCGAATACTTGATTGTTTTTAACTGCTGGTATGTTCTTCCATACATCAGTTTCCATAAATGAATTATCCACATCTGGGTTTTTACTTAGAATTACATAATCACCAGCAAACTCCGGAAGCATTTCTGATGAAAAGGTATAAATACCTGATTCAAGCGCTAATTCCTTTACTTTATCAGGCATCTTTAATTCCATTGCTTGATATAGTATTTCTGTTCCTCGTGCATAATTATTTCCAAATACATAAAACTCTTTATCTCCACTTTCAATTACAGAAACAGTTGCATCTTCACCGATTTTTGCTTGAATGGCTTCTCCTGCCGTTTTAGCACGCTCTTGGAAATCTTTGACCCATTCCTTCGTTTCTGTTTCTTTGTTTAAGAGTTTTCCAATTTCAACTTGCTGGGTTAAATAATCCAGTTTTCCCCAAGTAAAAACAACAGTAGGAGCAATTTCATTTAATTTGTCGATATTTTTCATATAAGATCCAGCTATGATTAGATCTGGTTCCAGTTCAATGATCTTCTCCAAGTTATCCTCTGATACGACTTCGACACCCTTAAGCTTTTCTTCAAAAAGGGGATTTGTATTAGTCCATTCATCAATACCGACGATGTTTGCACCTAGGGCCAATGCATTGGGACCGTTAGTAAGAGCCACTACTCTTTTGGGATCGGTAGGTACTTCAATAGGTCCAGTTTCTGATTGGTAAGTAAATGTATCCGTTTTAGTCTCGGTTGTATTATCTTCGTTCACCGACTCATTATTTCCGCAGGCACCAAGAATGAGTACTAACAAAAATAAGAATGGTAGAAATAGCTTTTTCAATATGATTTTCTCCTTTTTAAAACATAGTGTGATATTAATATGAAAGAAATCATATTAATAATGATAATCATTTTCAATTAACTCATATAAAATATTAATAGCGTTGATAAAAGATGTCAATGAATTTTTTGTTTATATTTAGCGTATAAGAAGAGAAAAGGAAATGGAAAAAGCCAAGAAAGAAGTAGACATTTTACTTCTTCTTGGCTTTAAATTATGTTAGTTTTATTTCTCTTACATTCTTACCAATTCTACAACCGTACCAGTTTTTGCGTCTGCGGCAAACTCAAACTGCTCAAGTTCTCCATCTTTCATGCGGGAAATGCCGCCTTTGTATACATTCGTATGAATAGCCTCTTTGTTAAACGGCTCTGGGTTCATTAAAATCCATGAACCATCAATTGGTCCCTCTTCTTTAAATGCTGTTTTTATATCTTTTAGAACGAGCTCGGCAGATCGATTATTCACTTTGTTAGCGGCTTGACTTGCAATAATTCCAATAGCAATTCCAGTACCTAGACCCATCATATAATCTTTTAGTTTCATCGTTATCTTCCTCCAGTCCTTTTTTTTAGTGTATCATACATCCGGTGTCGTTTAAATTATTCGATATTCGAAGTTTAATTGTAGTAAAGTAATGCATCTTTTATTACAATAGAAGTGGAATCTTTATTGAAAAATATATTTTTACATAAGCTTTAGGAGGTTTTTTTAGATGAATGAAGAAACGCGCTCACTATTTAAAACGTTAACAGAATTACCAGGCGCACCTGGCAATGAACATGCAGTTCGTGCATTTATGCGAAGTGAACTGTCGAAATATTCGGATGAGATCGTGCAAGATAATTTAGGTGGTATTTTCGGTTTGAAAAAAGGGGATGCAAATGGGCCTAAAATATTAGTAGCTGGGCATATGGACGAAGTTGGTTTCATGGTATCCGGTGTTACTGATAACGGAATGATTCGTTTTCAACCACTTGGTGGTTGGTGGAGCCAAGTTCTACTTGCACAACGTGTGGACATTGTAACAAAAGAAAAAACAATCCCTGGTGTAATCGGTTCCATTCCTCCTCATTTACTAAGCGATGAAATACGCAACAAGCCGATGGATATAAAAAATATGCTCATTGATGTTGGTGCAGACGATAAAGAAGATGTGGCGCGCATGGGGATCAAACCTGGAGATCAGATCGTTCCAGTTTGTCCATTTACACCAATGGCTAACGATAAAAAAATCATGGCAAAAGCTTGGGATAATCGCTATGGCTGTGGACTTGCAATTGAGTTATTAAAAGAAGTACAAAACCAGCAATTACCGAATATGCTCTATTCCGGTGCAAATGTAATGGAAGAAGTTGGATTACGTGGGGCACAGGCTTCAGCAAATATGATTAAACCAGACCTATTCTTCGCATTAGATGCTAGCCCTGCAAATGATGCTTCTGGCAATAAAAATGAATTCGGTCAACTTGGAAAAGGGACACTTTTACGTATTTTTGACCGTACAATGGTAACGCATCGCGGTATGCGAGAATTTGTATTGGATACAGCAGAAACACATGATATACCATACCAATACTTCATCTCCCAAGGTGGTACAGATGCAGGTCGAGTGCATACATCCAATGAAGGGATTCCAAGTGCTGTAATTGGTATATGCTCACGCTATATTCATACTTCATCTTCCATCATCCATACAGATGACTATGCAGCAGCAAAAGAATTACTAGTAAAATTAGTAAAAGCATGTGACCAAACTACACTAGAAACGATTAAAGCAAACGTATAAAAAAGATGCCCTCGAGGCATCTTTTTTTGGAAATGGAGAATAAATTGATGAAAATATACATAGGAACTAATAACGAAGCTAAAACAAAAGCAGTGCAAACAATTGCGAGTCTATATTATCCAGATGCTAAATTCATAAACAAGGAAGTAGATTCCTTCGTATCTGCACAGCCAATGAGCAATGAAGAAACGAGACAAGGAGCGATCAATCGAGCAAAACAGCTAATAGAGCAGCAGGATACTTTGTTTGGAGTGGGCTTAGAAGGAGGCGTACAGGAAATTGACGGTGTCCTCTACATGTGTAATTGGGGGGCGCTTGCGACAAGTGGAGGTGAAGTATTTACTGCAATGGGGGCAGGTATTCCTTTGCCAGACGAAGTTGCCGAAAAGTTACGTGCAGGGGAGGAACTTGGACCAGTAATGGACGTCTATACAAATAGGAAAGGGATTCGCCACGCGGAAGGAGCAATTGGTGTATTTACGGACGGGCTTATCACAAGAAGTATGATGTTCGAACATATTATGTATCTTCTAATAGGGCAATATGAGCTTTCCAAGAAGTTGTTGTAGTTGCATGTAAGGAAAATCATCGTTAAAATATATAGCAGTTATGCTGTGAATGGAGGAAAGTAAATGACTCGAAATTGGATGCGATTTTTTTTCGCGTCGCTAGCTGTCATTTTATTAGTTGGATGCTCTTCCATGGAAGATGAAGTGGAAGATGGTATAGAAAATGCTAAGTTAGTTTTTCAAAGAGATGCTGAAAAACCGAATGAAAAAATAAACAATATGAAATTATTTATCCCTAGTGGTTTTTCAATAGAAGATGAGCCTGATGAAACGAATATTATTCTTTCGAAAGGGAAAGATTCCTATATTTTATTTCTTAACCCTAACGAATTACCAGGTAGTCGATTATATTATGATTTAATGATGGCAGACACTAATTTAAATATAGTAGAAGAGAAGACATTTGAACAAAATGGTCGATTTGGATTTGTAGCGGTTCTCGAAAATAGTGAAGAGAAATACGAGCTCATTACTAGTATTGGTGGTATTAAGCTGTCAACGATTTCCAAACAACAAGATATTGCAGGGAATTTGGAAAAAATGATGACAATTGTTCGATCCATCACAACAAATTAAAGGAGAATTTACATGCAAAATTTAACTTCATTAGAACAATTCGAGCAGTTAAAGGAAGAGGAAAAGGTAGTTTTCAAATTTACAGCGGATTGGTGTCCGGATTGCCATTTCATCGACCCTTTTATGGGAGAAATAGAAGACAAGTTTTCAAGCTTTACATTCGTGTCTGTAAATCGGGATGAATTTATCGATTTATGTGGCCACTTAGACGTGTACGGGATTCCGAGTTTTATCGTTTTCGAAAATGGTGTGGAAAAAGGTCGTTTTGTTAGTAAAGACCGCAAACAAGAGAAGAAATTGAATCATTTCTTCAAACGATGTAAAACATTCAAACGGTTCACTCATGGTGGACCGTTTAACTTTTTTCAGCCAATAGTTACACCGTGGCGTAATTGATTGAATGGAAGGGAAAGATTTACTGTGAAAGCACTAGAGTTTATAAGAGTTTTAAAAACAAAACTATCAGAAGAGATATATACGTATGATTATAATCGCGAGACAAATAAACTTCGATTGACGCATAAGGAGATAGGTAAAGGAATTGATATGTCAATACCTCCTATTTTAGCTAAATACGAAACGAAGAAGGATCAAGCAATCGATGAGGTAGTCTACACGATTCATCATACATTTTTAGCGATGGAAAAAGAAAAAGCGGGAGAAATTGATCCGGCTTCTTCTGTTTATCCAATTATACGTTCGACCTCATTTCCTTTGAAATCGAATGAAGGAAATAAATTTATTACAAAAGACCATACTGCAGAAACACGTATTTATTATGCTTTAGATTTAGGAAGCACCTATCGATTACTCGATGAAAAAATGTTAGCTGCTTGGAATATTAGGGAAACAGAAATTCGCGAAAGAGCATTATTCCAAGTTAGAAACTTAGAAACAAATTATAAAAAAGATATCGTAGCAGACAACACATTCTATTTCTTCAATAATAACGATGGATATGATGCTAGTCGTATGTTAAATGAATCACTTCTTCGAGATATGAAAAAAATAATTGTTGGAGATATGACTGTTTCTGTACCCCATCAAGATGTTATGATTATCGGTGATATAAGAAATGAAACTGGATACGACGTTCTTGCTCAAATGACGATGCATTTCTTCACAATTGGAACAGTACCCATTACTTCATTATCTTTTATATATGAAAATGGAGATTTAGAGCCGATATTTATCATGGCGAAAAATCGAGTAACGAAGGAGAACGAAGACAAATGAATATTTTTTACAATGAAGTAGGCGTAGGGGATGTACTTTTAGTGCAATTAACACCTGAAAGAGTAGAAAAAGTAGTGACGGAAACAAAAGGTGACGTTACGTTTGTGAAAGATGCAAAAACAAACGAAGTATTAGCGATCAATATTTTTAACTTTAGCAAATACGAAAAAATAGAAACAAAAGGCAATGTTGAGCTTACAGAAGCGTTTGTTGAAAAAGTACAGCAAGCTTTACATACAAATGGGGCAGACTACCAATTAGAAGTGGATTTATCACCTAAGTTTGTAGTTGGTTACGTAGAATCCTTAGAGCAGCATCCAAATGCAGACAAATTAAAAGTTTGCCAAGTAAATGTTGGGGAAACAACTTTACAGATCGTATGTGGGGCTCCTAATGTGGATGCAGGCCAAAAAGTTGTAGTGGCGAAAGTAGGAGCAGTGATGCCTTCTGGTATGGTTATTAAAGATGCAGAGCTTCGTGGAATTGCATCTAGCGGTATGCTTTGTTCTGCAAGAGAATTAGCATTACCGAACGCTCCTGAAGTGAAGGGTATATTAGTTCTAGACGAAAATGTTGAAATTGGAACACCATTGAATCATAAGACATGTATTCTTTATCTGTAATTAGCTAATTTATATCAAAATATGAAAAAGCATGCCAATTTGGTATGCTTTTTTATTATATAAGGGGACGTATATCGTTTTTATTGGTAAAATAGAATGTATCTATTAGAAAGAGTGATGAAATTGAATTGGTTTAAAAAACTATTTGGACTTAATGAAGAAGAAAATAGAGAAGAAATCGAAGTAGTAGAGAAAACGGTTTCGACTACACGATCAAGAACACCATTCCGCTTTCCGTTAATATCTGATGATGAAAAAAATGAAACGGTATATGAGCCACAAATCGAAGAAAACACGATGCAAGAGCCTTTTATAGAAAAACCATTAACAGAAGAACAACTATATAAGCCGTTGTACACGCAAGAGAAATGGCAACAAAGGAAACAACCGACCATTATACACCGTTCCGACAAGACTATAGTGGATGATACGCCCGCAATTATAAGGAAAAAAAGAGGATTTACACCATCAGAAGTACCTTCCCCTGTATATGGGTATTCAAAAAAAAGTAGAGGAACTTCAAATGCTAATAACAAATCAGTAGTAGACAATGCACCAATCCGTACTATTCAAGAAACATGGCAACAGCGAAAAATACAAAAAGTAGAACAACAAGTAGTTAAAAATACAACGGATGATATTATTACGTCAGTAAGTAAAAAAAGAGCATTTACGCCAACTGAGGTACCATCACCAATTTATGGATTTTCCAAAAATAGAGAAAAGCAACTACCTATTGAAAACAAAGTGGAACAAGAAGCGAAAATAACAAAAGTAACGATAGAGGAAACACCTATAACTAGCATTCCGCAACAACTGGAAAAAGAAGAATCGGTATCAACTTTTAGAAAGATAGAGGATGCTGTACTTACATTAGAACAAGAAGCATTGGAAGTAAAATCAGAAGTACTAGAAGAAAAACCGGAAGTGAAGGAAGAAAATACGGAAGTACTGGAAGAAATACCAGAAGTACAAGAAGTTAAACCAGAAGTACAAGAAGTTAAACCAGAAGTACCGGAAGAGAAAACGGAGTTACTAGAAGATAAACCAACAGTACAGGAAGTTAAACCGGAAGAAAAACCAGAAGTACAAGAAGTTAAACTAGAAATACCGGAAGAGAAACCGGAAATACAAGAAGAAAAACTGGAATTACTAGAAGTAAAACCTGTAGTACAGGAAGTAAAAATAGAAGAATCAGAAGAAAAACGAGAGGTACAAGAAGAAAAATCAGCACTACTAGTAGATAAACCGGAAATAAAACCAGAAGTTCGAAAAGAAAACATTCGTCCTTTTAATGTATTGATGCTGAAATCAGATAAACAACATATCGAAAAAGCGATAATTAAAAAAGAGGAAAAAGCAGAAGAGCCAATCGTAGTAGAAGCTCCAATTACTATAGCTCCAAAAGAAATTGCTTCCGAAGAAACTGCGGCGACATTAGCGGAAGAACAACCATTAGCGATGTTGGAGCAAGCAGAGGAAGAGAAACCGGAAGTTCAAAAAGAAATTATTCGACCGTTTAATGTCCTAATGTTGAAATCAGATAAGCAAAAGATGAATAGACTAAATATAAATAATATACAGCAAAAGCCTACAGAGAAAATCGATGTACCTGAAACCTCTCCAAATGCAAATGAAGCGCAAGTGGAGCAGGAAATCGTTCTATCTAATTATACAAGACCATCATTCAGTTATTTGCTCCCTCCGGAAATGAAGGATGAGGACAAAGAATGGATGGAAGAACAGGCATATACGTTAGTAGAAGCATTATCCCATTTTCAAGTAACCGGTGAAATTGTACAAATGGTTCAAGGCCCGGCTGTCACACAATTTGAACTGACTGTAGGGCACGGGACAAAGGTAAGTAAAATCCGTAACTTAGCTGATGATTTAAAACTAGCCCTTGCTGCAAAGGATATACGTATTCAAGCACCAATTCCGGGAAAAAGGTCGATTGGTATTGAAATACCTAATCGGACGTCTAGAGCAGTTCGCATTTCTGAAGTGCTTAATACGGATGTTTTTATACAGTCGGATTCACCTCTTGAAGCAGCGCTTGGACTTGATCTTACTGGAAAACCCGTAACTCTGGATTTACGGAAAATGCCGCACGGCTTAATTGCAGGAGCAACAGGATCGGGGAAATCTGTATTTATTAACTCTTTACTTGTTAGTTTGTTGTATAAAGCAACACCTGAAGAAGTAAAATTACTATTAATCGATCCTAAAATGGTAGAGCTTGCTCCTTTTAATCACATTCCGCATTTGATAAGTCCTGTTATTACAGATGTCAAAGCTGCAACAGCAGCACTTAAATGGGCTGTTGAGGAAATGGAGCGTCGCTATCAACTGTTTGCGCATATTGGAGTGCGTGATATTAGCAGATATAACACGCTTGCAACGGATAAAAGAAAATTTGCTCAAAAACTTCCGTACATCGTGATTGTGATTGATGAGCTTGCTGACTTAATGATGATGGCTCCTGCAGAAGTGGAAGATGCTATTTGTCGTATTGCACAAAAAGCGAGAGCATGTGGTATTCATTTAGCTTTAGCTACTCAGCGTCCATCTGTAGATGTTATTACAGGACTTATTAAAGCGAATATTCCTACACGTATTGCTTTTTCTGTTTCTTCCCAAATCGATTCACGTACGATTTTAGATCAACAAGGAGCAGAACGCCTATTAGGTAAAGGAGATATGCTGTATCAAGGAAATGGCATGTCCAGTCCTGTTCGCATACAAGGTACTTACGTAACTGACGATGAAATCGAAGCGGTTATAGAATATGCGAGAAGTCAAGGGACTCCTGACTATATATTTGAACAAGAGGAATTGTTACAAAGAGCAGAAACTTCTGAGCAAGATGATTTATTTGAAGAAGCATGCCGCTTTATCGTAGAGCAAGGATCTGCTTCGACTTCTTTGTTACAGCGTAAATTCCATATTGGATATAACCGTGCTGCAAGGCTAATAGATGCCATGTACGAGTGTGGTTATATTTCGGAGCAAAAAGGTAGTAAAGCAAGAGATGTGTTACTTACTAATGATAGTTTAGATCAAATATTTAGTTAATATTGTTTATTAAATATATGGATGAAAAAATGATATAATGGGGAGTACGTCTACGCAGATAAATGATAGATGAAATTAAAAATGGATTAACTAGTGGTGTATTTAAGCGGGGATAGCCCCAGGAGGTTTACAACGTATGACAAAGTATCATTTTACAGGTATCAAGGGCTCTGGAATGAGCCCTTTGGCACAAATATTACATGATGTAGGAAATGAGGTACAAGGCTCTGATATTGAAAAATATTTCTTTACAGAAAAGCCTTTACATGAAAGAAATATAAATGTGTTGTTGTTTGATGAAGCAAACATTGATGAGGGCATGACAATTATTGCAGGAAATGCTTTTCCTGATAGTCATCCCGAGCTTATAAAAGCAAAGGAACTAGGTTTGGAAGTCATCCGTTATCATAACTTTTTAGGTGACTATATGAGCCGATTTACTTCCATTGCCGTAACAGGTGCACATGGCAAAACATCTACAACTGGATTGCTTTCTCATGTATTAAGTGGGTATGCACCTACTTCTTTTTTAATCGGTGATGGCACTGGTAAAGGAGAAAAGGATGCAGCTAACTTTGTATTTGAGGCATGTGAATATCGTAGACATTTTCTAGCCTACAGCCCGGATTATGCGATCATGACCAATATTGACTTCGATCATCCAGATTATTTCCAAGATATTGAGGATGTATTTAACGCATTTCAATCTATGGCAATGCAGGTGAAAAAAGGAATTATTGCTTGTGGTGACGATGTCTATTTACAAAAGATTAAAGCACCGGTACCAGTTGTCTATTATGGTTTTGGAGAGCATAATGATTTTGCAGCCCGAAATATCGAAAAAACAACAGAAGGAACTTCTTTTGATGTATTTGTACGAAACGAGTTCTATGAGCGTTTTACGATTCCATTGTTCGGAGACCATGCTGTATTAAATTCACTTGCAGTTATCTCTCTATGCCATTATGAAGAAGTTCCAGCGGATACTATCCAAAGAGGATTAGAAACGTTTGAAGGTGTGAAAAGACGCTTTACCGAGACAATTATCGGGGACCGTATTATTATTGATGATTATGCGCATCATCCAACAGAAATTAAAGCAACGATTCAATCAGCACAGCAAAAATATCCAAAACGAAAAATTGTTGCGATATTTCAACCACATACATTTACAAGAACGAAAAAGTTTTTGCATGAATTTAGCGAGAGTCTAAGTTTAGCCGATCAAGTCTATTTATGTGATATTTTCGGTTCTGCTAGGGAAAATGCTGGCGAATTGTCCGTTCAAACACTTGCCGATTTAATCGAAAACAGTCATATTTTACATGAAGAGACGGTAGAACAATTACTTGTCTATGAAGATGCAGTTTATCTTTTCATGGGAGCTGGGGATGTACAAAAATATCAGCAAGCGTTCGAAGAAAAACTAAATAGCTGAAAAAAATGCTTAATCCTTTAGTGATTAAGCATTTTTTTAAAGGATATTTGAAAGAAACGTAGTATAGTAATATAGAGAAAGAAGTTTAATTTTATTCTTTTAGGGTAAAAATGTTATAGGTCAATGAAAAAAGGGGAGAAGACAAAATGGAAAATCTTTTATACATAGCTGCTATTATAGCTGCAGTTGCATTTTTAGTGCTTTGTATAAGTCTAGCTGTTACATTGTTTTCAGTTAAAAAGACTTTAAATAATGTTGCGGACACATTAGATGGACTTGATACAAATCTACAAAATGTTACAAAGGAAACAGCGGAACTTCTTCATAAAACAAACGGATTAGCGGAAGATATCCAGGAAAAGTCTGAAAAACTAAATACAGTTGTGGATGCTGTAAAAAATGTAGGTACTTCTGTAAGTGGTTTTAACCATTCTATACAGCGCCTAACGTCTTCTGTTACATCCGAGGTAGCAAAGAACGAAGAGAAAATAGCGCAAGTTGTCCAGTGGAGTAATGTTGTATTAGGAATACGAGATAAATGGAAAGAAAGAAAAGAGTTAGAGCAAGCTGGTTATCATGCTTATGAACAAAATAAAAAAACAAATTTATAATTGGAGGAATTTATATGAGCAATCACGAAACAAAAAAACCAAATTATAATGAAGCAACTTATAATCATGAATATTACGCAAATCAGGCATCGTATGATAGACAAGCAACTCCAAATTATCCAGCAGTCCCTTATTACAACGAAACGAGAGATAATGTTTATCGTGAAGAAGAAGTAAATGGAAAAGATTTTATCATTGGGGTATTCATCGGTGGTATTATCGGCGCTGCGACTGCATTGTTGTTAGCTCCAAAATCAGGATCAGAGCTTCGTGGCAATCTCTCTACACAAGCAGGACAATTAAAAGAAAAAACGTTAGATTTTTCTTCAACTGCTAAAGAGAAAACGTCACAAATCTCGAAGCAATTACAAGAGCAATCAGGTCAATTAGTAGATAAAGTGAAGTCGATTAAAGGGCAACCAACGTCTCCTTTAGACGATGGTACCGCTTCATATGAAGGGGAAGAGCCTATGGATTATATGGAGACCATTTCTAATACAACAGACGAGGTAACTGCAGAACAAGAAGATACTACTGCAGTAGCAGAAGCGCTAAAAGAAGCGGTAACAGGTACTAATAACTCGAATAAATAATAAAACACGAAACGAGCATATACTCGTTTCGTGTTTTATTATTTAAGAATTATTTCTAATAGATCCCCACCAAAAATTTCTTCATCAAATCGAGAGGGGCTACCATTTCGAATAATTTGAAACGAACTAGCACCTTCTGGCATATTCCAATTCGTAAAACGGAATACATCCTGGAAAATCCAAGGAGAATGGTTTTCCTTCTTCCATTGAAGGCTTGCTCCACTTGGAATATTATCCGTAGGTGAGATTCTCGTCTCCCCAATTGTTACAACCGCACATTCTCTCGTTAGCTCGATTGCTTCTCCTTGGAAAGTAACTATTAAATGTTCCGTCAATTTCTTTTCCAATTGATCAGCGAGTTGTTGCAAGGTAGGATAGTTCGTTGCACTTACCTCTAGAACATCATTGTCTTGAACAGGATACGAAAGTTTTACTATGTTTCCGTTTAATAATAATTTTGATGACAGATCCGGTATATATTGAATCTTTTCGTTAATGGTAACGGAATAAGGAGTCAACTTTGCTACATAATGTTCTTTTTTAAGAGCTTGTAAAACTTGTTCCACTGTTTGTGGCGTATCGACTGTTATTTTGTCTCTTTCTTTTAATGCTGTGTCAATAGAAATTGTTTTTCCATTAACTTTTACAGTAGGTTCAACTGTATGTACAACACCTTGAAAATAGATTGTTTTGACAGAAGCGTTATCGATTAAATCACGGACAGAAGCGGAACCCTCTTTTCCGTTCTCGCCATCTAATATTTCAATAATATCTTTATTTTTTATCACTGCTTTTGTATTAGTTTTCATGCCATTTAACATAATTACAGCTGGTTTCCCATGTTCACCTGGAATATGTATCGTTTGCCCATTCACTTCCACTGAAAGTGCTGCTCCGGGTTTGCCGTATAATTGTCGCGTAGGGATATTCGCTGCAAGCAGTGCATCCCCTACAGTCATTTCTTTTAGCTCAAATAGGCGAACGACTTGGTTATTAACTTTTACCGACATATATTGTATTGGTGCACGTTTTGCTGCAATCGCAATTCCGATCGGTGTAACCAGTTCAGGAGATACAGGAATATGTGCTTCTTTTGTTAAATTTTGAATAGCATCAATTCCTCGGACTGCCACACGATTTGCAGGTAAATTTAGTTTTTCAGCTAAAATTGTTGTAAGGGAAGGGGTTAAGCTTCCTCCACCCACTAGCATGACCGCTTTTGTTGATCGGTTATTATTTAACCGAAGAATTTCAGTTGAAATAGATGTGGCTAGTTCTAATATTGCCGGTCTAATCGCTGCTACCATTTCTTCTTTCGGAATGTTTTGCTCGCATCCCAAAATATCTTGTATTGGTATAAAATCATTCGTATTAATCGCTCTTTTTGCATCTTCTGCAAGTGGAAAATCAAGTAAGTAATGGTCACTTAATGCTTCTGTAATTTCATCCCCTGCATTGGGCACCATGCCATATGCAACAACTGTACCGAAGTCTGTAATTGCAATATCGGAAGTTCCAGCACCAATGTCTACAAGTGCAACATTAAGTCTCCGCATAGTTGGAGGGATAAGTACATTAATCGCTGCAATAGGTTCTAATGTTAAAGCTTCCATTTCCAAATTAGCTCTCTTTAATGCAGAAAGTAATGATTCGACAACTACTCTTGGCAAAAAGGTTGCGATTACTTCTATAGATGCTTCACGACCTTGTTGGTCTACCAAACTACCGATTTCCTCACCATCTAATCGGTAGTATAAAACGCTATATCCAACACAGTAGTAATGGCTCGATTCCGTTTCAGTGTCGTTTTGTACAATATTATTTTGTGCCTGTTGAACGGCTGAAAGCTCTAGTCGGCTTATATCATCCTCTGAAAAGATTGGTCTATTTTTTATATCCAGTTTAACTTCTGCTTGTTCAGTTTTTAACGCTCGTCCAGCTGCAGCAACGCTCACTTTCTCAAGTGGACCATGTTTTTCCTCCAGTTGCTTTTTTATTGATTGGATTACTTCTGCCACTTTCAGTACATTATGTATTTGCCCGTCGACCATTGCACGTTCTTTATGTTCCTCGACCAATATATCGACAACATGAAAGGTCTCATTGCGCTCTTCTAATATAATTCCAACTACAGATCTTGTTCCTATATCTAATGCAAATAACTTAGATGCCAATTTCCCACGTCCTTTTTCAGGCAAATACTTTAGCGAGTTGAATCGCTAAAATAAAAATGCGTGACATTTTCACAAACATTGATTATAATATGAGTTATACTTAAAAATGTATCATAATTTTCAGTCGATATAAAGTGTCGGTGGAAAGAAGAGAGGAGAAATATCTATGAGTCATATGGATTTAGAAGCTCTACGCAGTCGTGTAGATGAGATCAACGTAGAAATTCTACAGTTAATCAATGAAAGAGCCGGTGTTGTAAAAGAGATAGGAAGAGTTAAAGAAAAGCAAGGTGTGAATAGATATGATCCTCTTCGTGAAAGACATATGTTAGATCACTTAAAAGAAAATAACGCTGGTCCACTACCACAATCAACGGTTGAGCATATTTTTAAAGAAATATTCAAAACTGCTTTGGAATTACAAGTGGATGATCAAAAGAAAGCATTATTAGTATCTCGTAAAAAGAAATCTGCTGACACAGTCGTGGAAATAAACGGTGAGAAAATTGGTACAGGAGCACCTTCTTTCGTGTTTGGTCCATGTGCAGTAGAGTCATATACACAAGTAGCAGAAGTAGCAGCTGCAATCCAAGCAAAAGGTTTAAAGCTAATTCGTGGGGGAGCGTATAAACCACGTACATCACCTTACGATTTCCAAGGTCTAGGATTAGATGGCCTTAAAATTTTAAAACAAATTTCACAAGAATATGGCCTAGCAGTCGTGTCTGAAATTGTCACACCTAGCCATTTAGATGAAGCGCTTGACTATGTAGATGTAGTGCAAGTTGGTGCTCGTAATATGCAAAACTTCGAATTATTAAAAGCAGTAGGTTCTATTGATAAGCCGGTGTTATTAAAACGAGGTATTGCAGCTACACTAGATGAGTTCATACATGCAGCAGAATATATAATGTCACAAGGAAATGACCAAATCATTTTATGTGAACGCGGAATCCGCACATACGAGCGTGCTACCCGTAATACATTAGATATTTCAGCAGTGCCAATTTTAAAACAGGAGACACACTTACCAGTATTTGTAGACGTTACACATTCAACAGGACGTCGTGATATTCTTTTACCTGCAGCTAAAGCTGCTATCGCAATTGGAGCAGATGGAGTAATGGCTGAAGTTCATCCAGATCCAGCAGTTGCGTTATCAGATGCTGCACAGCAAATGAATTTACAGCAATTCGATGAGTTCTATAATTCATTACAAAACTTCATGAAAACACATGAAGTGCATGCATAAGTAGAAAAATTTCACAAAACCGACTCTTCTTATAGAGTCGGTTTTACTATTTGATTGAAAATTATAGGGTATATCAAGTATTATTTATATATAATATAAATAGTAAAAAATGTGAAGGAGGGATATGCGTTGACTATAACCATTTATGATGTAGCAAGAGAAGCAAATGTGTCGATGGCAACTGTTTCACGTGTAGTTAATGGAAACCAAAACGTCAAGCCAGCAACCCGTCAAAAAGTGTTAGCTGTTATCGAGCGATTGGACTATCGACCGAATGCAGTAGCTAGAGGGTTGGCTAGTAAGAAAACAAAAACAGTAGGGGTAATAATACCGGATATTTCTAACGTATTTTACGCAGAACTAGTGCGAGGCATAGAAGATATAGCAACCATGTATCGCTATAATATTATATTAACGAACTCTGACCAGCAGGCTGATAAAGAAGTACAGCTACTTTCTACATTGTTTAGTAAACAAGTGGATGGAATTGTGATGATGAGTGATGAAGTAACGAAGGATATGCTTAGTGAAATGGAAAGATCGAGCGTACCGATTGTTTTAGCAGGCACCGTGGAAACATCTGAATCATTTCCTTCTGTCAATATCGAATATCATGATGCAGCAGTGGACGCTGTAAATCGCCTCATCCAAAATGGTCATACTCGTATTGCATTTGTCTCTGGAAATATGGACTCGACCATCGATCGCGTATATAAACGTTCTGGTTATGAAAAAGCATTAAAAGAGGCAAATATTGAAATTGATGATAACTTGATCGTAGGTGTAGATAATACATACGATGATGGGCTTGCTGCATGGGAAGAATTAGGGCAACTTAACAATCCTCCAACTGCATTTTTTGCAGGCAATGACGAGATTGCAATTGGTTTGATTCATGGGGCACAGGATAGTGGACTAAATGTACCAAATGACATCGAAGTCATCAGTTTTGAAAACTCTAAACTGGCTCGAATGGTTAGACCACAGTTAACAAGTGTCGTATTACCTTTATACGATATTGGCGCAGTTTCTATGCGATTATTAACGAAATTTATGAACAAAGAAAAAATCGACGAACAAATTGTCGTTCTTCCTTATCGAATTGAGGAAAGAGACTCCGTCAAATAAAGGGAAACTTCAATCAGTGGGAGTCATCTCCCACTGATTGTTAGTTAAACCAAACGGGCTTTTACGGGCAGTTGATCTCCGACTTATCTTTTCGCTTTTCTCAAATTTTGAAGTGGGAGCCTTACTGCCCGTTAATGCGGGATAGAAAATCACCAGTAGCCAAAATGGTTACTGGTGATTTTTGTATGACTGCTGATTGCGAAGCGCGTATAGTGCTTTTTCGAGCATTTGTTTATTTTTCTCTGTTATTTCTGCTTTACGTGGAATTGGTTCATACAATGGATTTGGATCCATCCAAGTCGGAATGAATGGAACTGGTGACTCTTTTGACCAACGATCGAGCCAAACTTTTGGTAAGTTGCCTTCAGGTGTTTTTATATCATTCATTTCCATCCAAAGAAGAGACCAAGCACGAGGAACGACACGCCAAATATCATACCCACCGCCACCAACAGCTATCCATCTTCCGTCACAGTATTGATGTGCCAATTCATGGGCAAGTTTAGGAATTTCTCGGTAAATATTCATCGTTCCATATAAATGGGTTAATGGATCAAAATAATGCGCATCTGCACCATTTTGGCTTAAAATAACATCAGGTTTGAATGCTTCTACAATTTCCCGAAGTGCTGTCCGATAAATTTCCAAAAAGGAGTCATCCTCGGTAAAAGCATCTATCGGAAAGTTAAATGAAGTCCCGTATCCTTCACCAGTTCCTCTTTCGGTAATATTACCTGTGCCAGGGAATAAGTATCTGCCAGTTTCATGAATGGAAATAGTACATACATTGGGGTCATCATAAAAACTCCACTGTACACCATCCCCATGGTGCGCATCCGTGTCGATATAAAGAACACGTGCATTGTATTTTTGCTGCATATACTTAATAGCTACTGAACTATCATTATATACACAAAATCCTGAAGCACGTCCTTTAAATCCATGATGGAGCCCCCCACCTATGTTGAGTGCATGCACAGATTTCCCTTCCATAACGTAATCCACTGCGGTTAGCGTACCCCCAACAAGACTTGCGCTCGCTTCGTGCATATGTGGGAAAATAGGGGTATCTTCCGTTCCGATACCATAGCTTTCATAATTGGTTGTTTCACTTTTCTCCAGGCTTGCTTTTTTGACGATTTCAATATACCCAGGATCATGTACTAAACTTAATTCTTCATCTGTTGCAATGCGAGGTGCTACGATATCCGATGGTGATAAAGCATTCATTTCTTTTAAAAGATCGACTGTTAGAGTTAGGCGTTTTTGATTGAATGGATGCGTTTCTGAAAATTTATAGCCTAACTGGTCTTCAGAAAAGACAAACACAGCATTTTTTTTCATAAAATTTTTCCCGGATGATTTGGCCATAGTACTTCGAAGTCATCAGCTCGTAATGCTTCGATGAGTTTGAGTGGATTCATGGTTTTTACACGAAGCACTAAAATTTTATAATCTTCATTTGCTTTATCGGGATATACGAGTACGCTTAATACATTCACTTTTTGTTCATAAAAAACCTTCGAAACTTCAAACAATACACCTGTTTTGTTTGGAACGCGAACTTCAATTTGAGAGCCTGGTTGATGTGAGCCCGTCAGTTCAATAAACTTATACAATAAGTCAGATTCCGTAATCATACCGACTAATTTTCCTTGTGAAACAATAGGTAAACAGCCTATCCGATTATCATAAAAAATAGTAGCTGTTTCTTCTAGAAAATCTAATGGATGGCCCACAATTGGATTTTTTGTCATTATTTTTTCTAACGGTAATTCATACACTTCGGGGTTGTTACTGTTTAATAATGTAGATGGTGTTGCTTTCTTTAAATCGCGATCTGTTACTACTCCTAGTATTTCTTTATTTGCGTTAATGATTGGTATATGGCGGATTCTTTTTGCTTTTAATAGCAATAATGCATCATTAATCGTATGTGTAGGTGTTAAAGTCGGTACCGATGTATTCATAATTTCTTCTACAAGCATTTCCATACACCCCTTAGAAAAAATATAATTTTTATCTAATACATAAACCGGTTCATAAATCGTAATTGATCGAATTGTTGAATGGATTCGTCGTTCACTCGACTGCCTATTTTAGCCATTAAACAATTAGCGGGATGCGAACTGATCTCGGGATCGTCCGTTGCAAAATATTCAAGGCCGCCAGCTTGCATCATTTTCTCCATCACTTTACGGTACTCCCATACATTTAAACCAGTACCCTTTAAATCCCAATGCCAGTAATATTCCGTTGTAATAGTTATATAATCTTCCATTGCATCATCCATCATTGAAACGCGTAATAGTGTTTTACCAATACCAGTTCCGCGAAATTTTGGAATTATTTCAATTGCCCCTAATTCAATCAGGTTTTCCATTTTTCCTTGCGACCATCTTTCCAGTGGATCCGGATAAAGAAATGTACAATAACCAACGATAGTCTCTTGGTCTCGTACAATAATAATTCTTCCTTCAGGCAATTTGGCAATTTCAATAATTGCTTTATGCTGCTGGGCAGGCGCCCGAAAGGCTACTAGATCTTCATGAAACGTTAAATCGGCTATTACATCTGAAGGAATCGGTCCTTCGACAATGACAGCACCATGTTTTGTTTCTATTTCCAACGCATTATACGTCTTTTCGTGTATCACGATTTCACCACCTATAAAAATAAACGCATTTAACACTATTATACATGATTTCTACAAAAAATAGATGGATGTATATGAAACGTAATGGAACATTCGTAAAAATAAAAAGATTGGCAAAACTGTGAACAAGTATTGTAGAATAGAAGTGTATAGTTTTTGTATAGTTATAGAAAGGGTGAATAGGATGAAGGTAGTTGAATTGTTACCAGTCGAACAAGGGGATTATCAGTTAAAGGATTATGAAGAAACAAAAAGAACTTTCAAGTGGGAAGATGCAGAAAAAAACTTTTCATGGTATGAAACTGGAAAAGTAAATATGGCATACGAAGCCATTGATAGACATGCAGAGTCTGACAAGAAAGACAAAGTCGCACTATATTATCAAGATGCAGATAGAAAAGAATCGTATACGTATTCAGATATGAAAAAGTGGACAAACAAAGCTGCAAATGTTTATAAGGAATATTCTAACTTAACAAAAGGTGATCGACTATTCATCTTTATGCCGAGATCTCCAGAATTATATTTTTCACTTTTAGGTGCTGTTAAAAAAGGTGTGATTGTTGGACCTCTTTTCGAAGCATTTATGGAAGGAGCAGTATACGACCGATTATTGGATAGTGAAGCAAAGGCAATTGTGACAACTCCTGAATTATTGGGAAGAGTACCTTTAGAAAAATTACCGAACTTAGAAACGGTATTTTTAGTAGGGGATAACATAGAGGAAACAGATAAGTTTATTGACTTTAACAAAGCATTACATAATGCTTCGGATGCTTTTGATATTGAGTGGGTAGATAAGGAAGATGGGTTGATCCTACACTATACATCAGGTTCCACAGGAAAACCAAAAGGAATTCTACATGTACACTATGCAATGGTTCAACAATATCAATCGATGAAATGGGTTATGGATATTCGGGATGAGGATGTGTATTGGTGTACAGCTGACCCAGGCTGGGTAACTGGTACTTCTTATGGCATATTCGGACCTTGGTTAACAGGTGCTACATCACTTGTTCTTGGTGGTCGTTTTTCACCAGATGCATGGTATAATGCCATTGAAGATTACAAAGTAACAGTATGGTATAGTGCGCCTACTGCTTTCCGGATGCTGATGGGAGCAGGAGATGCTATCGTTGAAAAACACGATTTATCCTCTTTACGTCATATTTTATCCGTTGGAGAACCATTGAATCCAGAGGTGATAAAATGGGGAATGCAAGTGTTCCAATTACGCATACATGATACTTGGTGGATGACGGAAACAGGAGCTCAAATGATTTGTAATTTTGGGTGCCTACCGATTAAGCCAGGATCTATGGGGAAACCACTTCCAGGATTAGAAGCAGCGATCATTGATAATCAAGGAAATATTGTTCCACCATTCACGATGGGCAATTTAGGAATTAAAAAAGGCTGGCCTTCGATGATGCGTCAAATTTGGAATAATAAAGAGAAATATGAGTCTAGCTTTATGAATGATGAATGGTATTTTTCGGGAGATTCTGCTTATATGGATGACGAAGGATACTTTTGGTTCCAAGGTAGAGTAGATGATGTTATTATGACTTCCGGGGAACGTGTAGGACCATTTGAAGTAGAGAGTAAACTACTGGAGCATCCTGCTATTTTAGAGGCAGGCGTAATTGGTAAACCGGACCCTGTACGCGGTGAAATTATTAAAGCATTTGTTGCGTTAAATGAAGGGTATAAGCCTTCCGATGAACTAATTGCGGATATTCAGCAGTTTGTGAAAAAAGGACTCGCTGCACATGCAGCGCCAAGAGAAATTGAATTTAAAGATAAGCTCCCGAAAACAAGAAGCGGTAAAATTATGCGCCGAGTTTTAAAGGCTTGGGAGTTAAAATTGCCAACTGGCGATTTATCTACGATGGAAGATTAATATATAACGAAAAGCCACAGCAACCAAGTTTAGGTTGTTGTGGCTTTATTTTATTATCTTCTTGCAGTTGTAGTATCTACTTCTTCGGCTGGTTCTTCTTCAACAGGAGGAGTAATTATTTCTTCTTCTTCTTCTGTCGTGTCATCCTCTCCATTTTCTGGAGCTGTTGGAGGCACGACTGGTTCTGTTGGTGTTTCAGGTTGTTGAACTTCTAGTGATACAATATTGGAAGCGCCTGATTGTAAACCAGTAATGTCTACAGATACAATAATATATTGACCAGGACCGCTAATTGTATGACTAGGAGATTCGGCTTCCGCTTTAGTTGCCATTAGCATTCTTTGTCCATCCACCACTTGGTACACACGATAACCAACAACGTCTGAAGACGCTGATTTGGACCAAGTAATGGTGTTTCCAGATATCGTAGCATTTACCGCTGAAGGTGGGCTACCATCTGCATTAAATACTTCTTCTGAAACAACATTTCCACCAAAACTAGAATTCTCTGGGAACAGCTTACTAGCATTCCCACCAAATCTTCCAAGCATTCGTGTGATAAAGTCTTGGTTTACACCATAGCCTCCTTGCACAACAAATTCCCTTGGAGTAGCATCCAATGCGCGATATCTATTGCCGTTTATCACCACATAAGAAGAGGAGATTAGACTATCATCTGCTGCGGTTGGTAACATAGCAGCAGCGTTAAACAAATCGGATTTAACTAATCCTGCTTGTGCACATGCATCGGAAGGAGCTAGTCCAGAAATTCCACAGAAAGATCTTGTAACTACACCTTCAGGAACTTGGAAAGCGTTTGGTGCATCGATTAGTTCTGGTGACACATCATACATAGCATTCATCATATTAGACCACAGCATATTGACTCGTACACTAGGATGATTATAGCGATTATTCATATAAAATAAAGATTTTGTATTATCATCGTAACCAAGCCATACACCTAAAGAGATATTTGGATTATAACCGACGAGCCATGAGTCATTATGATTTTGGGTTGTTCCTGTTTTAGCAGCGAAATCGGACTGGAATTTAAGTCGTGAATTTGCTAACTTCGCAGTACCACCGGATAATACGTCACGCATCATATCAGTAATAATATAAGCGGTTGCTGGACTAAAGACTTGCACTGGCTCGATTTCATGTTGATAAATAACTTTTCCATCCACGCTTTCAATCTTTTCGATCATATAGGCGTCGATAAATTGACCATTATTAGCAAAAGTACCAAATGCATTTGTATTTTCTTCCACTGTAGCACCGTTTGTCATCCCGCCTATAGAAAGCGCATGGTTTGCATATTCATTTTCTTCAATATGTTCAAATCCCATTTTTAACAAGAAATCAGTTGGTTTTCGATCCATAATTAAATCATATAATCGAATCGTCGATAAGTTTTGGGAAGTCATCAGTGAACTACGTGCTGAAATAATCCCTTTTTCTTGTGCAATCGTGTAGTTAGCTGGTGATTTAGCCCAAGTCGTCCCTTTTAGGTTGTCCAGTTTAATATCCACAACTGGGCTTCCGGCACCAATGACTCCATATTCAATTGCAGGTGCATATACAAGTAAAGGCTTCATCGTTGACCCAATTGGTCTTACCCCTTGTGTAGCATGATTATATTGTTCTAAATTATAATCGCGTCCACCAAGGAACGATAGAATTTTCCCGGTGTTATTTTCAATTAGCATACTCCCAACTTGAGCAGGGAAATCTTTTGTAACGATCTCGCCGGTATTTGGATCTTTTACTTCTTTCGTATACGTATGTCCATAGTATTCGAATTCATCTTTTACTTTTAACATCGCTTCAAACATGTCTCTATTAATCGTTGTATGGATGCGATATCCATCTGTTCGAATAGAGCGTTCAGCCATTATATTATATTTCTCTAATAATTTAGGTTCTTTTGCTAGTCTTTCCGGGTCAATTCCATCTGCACTAGCTAATTGGACTCTTAAAATCTCTTTTACCCGGTTTTCTACTTCTGCTGTTAGCCATGGATATTTCTCTTCTGCTACCACTTCAGGCTCTCTAAAATCTTGAGTAATATCATAATTTACTGCAGAATCATATTCTGCTTGCGAAATATAACCTGTTTCTTTCATACGGAAAAGCACTGTCTTCATACGCTCGATACCGGCTTGCAGTGCTTCACCCTCTTTTTTTTCTCCACCTTGTCTAAAAGGTGTGTAGGCAAATGGAGCTTGTGGAATACCGGCAATATAGGCGGCTTGTGGCAATGTAAGATCTTTTGCTTTTACATTGAAGATACCGTTTGCAGCTGTTTCAATTCCTGCAATATTTCTTCCGTTTGCATTTCGTCCGTATGGAATGATATTTAAATACGCTTCTAAGACTTCCTCTTTTGTCATGAAATGTTCTAAACGCATAGCCAAGAGGATTTCTTTAGCTTTTCGTTCGTACGACACTTCGTTTGTTAGAATCTGGTTTTTTATTAACTGTTGCGTCAAAGTAGAGCCACCAGTTTGTGTATCCGAATTTGTAACGTCTTGAAGCAAACCACGGAAAATTGCTTTCGGTACAATTCCATTATGTACTTCAAAGTATTCATCTTCTGTCGCCAGTACCGCATCAATAACATATGGAGAAACGGCAGCAAGCTTCGTTTCCGTACGTTCAAGATCCGTTCTTAGCTTTCCTAAATAGACATTTTCTGCAAAATATATTTCAGACGTTTCTTCATAATTAAACACATCCGCTCTCATATCTTCTTTAGCTCGAAGTGGTTCTTCTTTCACTAAAGAAGCAAAATAACCGGCACCTACGGAAGCTGCAAATACTCCGAGCGCAAGGAATGTGACCAAGAATATTAAGCACAAGTTCCATATAACACTAGAAGAAATTCGCAATCCTTTCGCCCATTTAGTAGTTTGCCACTCATTCATTTTCTCTGTATAAAAGTGGATTTTTTCCATCCATTTTTTCATTTATTATTCGACCCCCAAATCAAGAATTATTATACCATAATCGCTCATCTGTAAACGATAGATATTGACATACGGATTAAATTAGGTAAAATAGGTATATAATTTAACTAGGAAGAGTCCGAAGTAGTTGTTGTATTTACTGTTTAGAGAGCTAGCGGTTGGTGAAAGCTAGTCAGTGTGCAAAGAGCGAATTACAGGCTTGGAGTTAGACGTTTTCACAACGATATCGTGATTGAAGCGGAAGGTGAATTCCTTCAAGCTGGGTGGTACCGCGCTAATTTGTTAACTAAGCGTCCCTGCATGATTTATTTCGTGCAGGGACTTTTTTTATTTATAAGGAGGAGATTGAAATGACAAATGCTTTACTAGAAGACTTATCCTGGAGAGGGCTCATTTATCAGCAAACCGATGCAGATGGATTAAAAGATTTATTAAATAGTGAAAAGATTTCTTTATACTGTGGAGTAGATCCAACTGCAGATAGTATGCATATTGGACATATTGTTCCATTACTAACATTAAGACGTTTCCAATTACATGGCCATCGTCCAATTTTATTAGTTGGTGGTGCAACAGGAATGGTTGGAGATCCATCTGGTCGTTCTGAAGAGCGAGTATTACAAACAACGGAGCAGATTGATAAAAACGTAAAAGGTATTAAAACTCAAATGGAGCGCATTTTCGATTTTAATACGGAAAATGGGGCTCAAATGGTAAATAATCATGACTGGATTGGGCCAATGTCCGTTATCGAGTTTTTACGTGATTTTGGTAAGCTTATCAATATTAACTACATGTTAGGGAAAGATTCCATTGCTTCTCGTTTAGATTCTGGTCTTTCTTTTACAGAGTTTGCATATACACTAATTCAAGGAATTGACTTCAATCACCTATTTAATACGTACAACTGTAAAGTGCAAGTTGGTGGATCCGATCAATGGGGTAATATAACAACAGGTCTGGAAGTAATTCGTAAAACGCATGAGGAAGAAACAAAAGCTTTCGGAATTACAATTCCACTAGTAACAAAAGCAGATGGAACAAAGTTTGGGAAGTCAGCATCTGGTGCTGTATGGTTGGATGCGAAAAAGACGTCTCCGTATGAGTTTTACCAATTCTGGATCAACACAGCCGATGCCGATGTTATTAAATACATGAAAATCTTTACGTTCTTAGATCGTAATGAAATTGAAGCATTAGCTGAAACTGTTGAAAATGAACCGCATTTACGTAAAGCACAAACAACATTAGCGGAAGAGATGACTCGCTTAATCCACGGGGAAGAAGCTTTAGAACAAGCAGTTCGTATATCTCGCGCTTTGTTCAGCGGAAATTTGAAAGAGTTATCTGCGGATGAGATGAAAGATGCATTTAAAGATGTGCCGTCAGTGGAAATGTCAAAAGATGCGAAGAATATTGTGGATTTCATCGTGGAAGCAAGCGTGTCTCCTTCTAAAAGACAAGCACGTGAAGACGTAACGAATGGTGCTATATCCGTGAATGGCGAAAAAATTACCGATTTAGCATATGAGGTAGGAGAAAGTGATCGTTTAGAAGATGAATTTATGATCGTTCGTAGAGGTAAGAAAAACTACAAAATGATTAAATTTGTATAAATTAAGTGGGAATCCTATGGCCCGTTAATGCGGGATAAAATGAAAGCTACTTCCCAATAAATAAAGGGAAGTAGCTTTTTACCAAAAAGAGTATATTGGTTAGAATCCACCACGTTCATCTACATGATGATTGTTCTGTCCATCTTTTACTTGAAGTTTTTTCTTTTCGTGATCTGTTAATTTTTCAGGTTCAGTGAAATTTGGGCTAACATGTGTATTTTTCATTTTTTTATTTGTCGATGTATGGCTGTTGTGATTTTTCATATGCTAATCCTCCAATCTATAATCATTTCAGTTCTTAGTATTTACGTTGGTTAGTGAAATAATCATGAAATTATTAAGAAGTTTTAAATTTAATGTGAAATAGGATGATAAATAAGCGTTAAATAGTATAGAATAATAATTGGAGAGAAACTTTCAACTATTTTTAAATAGTAAGTAATTTCATTTTATAGGTTAATTATTTGGATCGAGGGGCTGGGTGCAATGGCTACAAAAAAGTACATATTAGATCGCTTCGACGATTTTTTTGTCATTCTATTTGAGAAAAATAACAAAGCGAACAAGTTAGTTATTTTAAAAGATAAGTTTACGATAGATGCAAAAATTGGAGATTTAATAGAAGTTCATATGAATGAGGACAAATCAGGATATGATTTTAAAATACTAAAAGAAGAAGCAAATGAGACGAGACAGCGGTTATTGGATTTAATTCAAGGAATGAAAAAAGTTTAAACATATGTATCTTGAAAGAAAGCGTTTTTCTATTCGATTAGATTGGCGCTTTTTTTGTTTGCAGAAAAAATATAGAAAAACCTTTTCTGATTATCCCTTAAGAGGGTGTGAAAGCCATTCTAGGATAAACAATAGAATAGAAAAAAGCCTCCAACCCCCTGATTTCGCAGAGATTTGAAGGCTTTCAATACTATTTCTCGATTAACGAGAGTAGAACTCAACGATTAGAGCTTCGTTAATTTCAGCAGATAATTCGCTACGCTCTGGAAGGCGAACGAAAGTACCAACTTTGTTGTCAGCGTCAAATGTTAAGTATTCTGGAACGAAGTTGTTTACTTCGATTGATTCGTTTACAACGTCTAGGTTTTGAGATTTTTCACGAAGAGAAATTTCTTGACCTGGTTTTACGCTGAATGATGGAATATCAACACGTTTACCATCGATCATAACGTGACCGTGGTTAACTAATTGACGAGCTCCACGACGAGTACGAGCAAGACCTAAACGGTAAACAACGTTATCAAGGCGAGTTTCAAGAAGAATCATGAAGTTTTCACCATGTTTACCTTGCATTTTACCAGCTTTGTCAAAAAGATTACGGAATTGACGTTCGTTAACACCATAAGTGTGACGAAGTTTTTGTTTTTCTTGTAATTGCATACCGTATTCTGTTAATTTTTTACGTTGGTTTGGACCGTGTTGTCCTGGTGCGTAAGGGCGTTTTTCTAATTCTTTACCAGTACCGCTTAGTGAGATACCAAGACGACGTGATAATTTCCATGATGGACCTGTATAACGAGACATATATGTCTCCTCCTTTATATTGGTTTTATTTTGTTGTAAAATAAGACCAGATGTATTCAGACTAGCAGACATTTTGTTTTCATGTATCATCGCCCTAGCAGCCGAGGGTTACAGGATACACCATCTATAAGAGGAACAAAATGAGCAATCTAGGCCATACAACTGCTGCATTTATTTTACACAAATTCGATTGTATCGTTTTATGTGGAGAAAGTCAATAAAATTCATTTTAATAGATTGAACAGTTATGAAGTACAAGAAACAATTGACAAATCTAAAGGGATATAGTCAAATAGAATTACAATTAAAGTGTGATAAAAGTATCAAATCCGCTCTTAGAAAACTGAGAGGTGTACTCATGAAAAATGACGCAATAATGACGCATTTAAAAGGTCGTATTCTAGATGTTTATAACGAGAATTTACTTGTAAATGGAACTACTATAAAATGGTTCAATGACTTAAAAGTAATATTGTCAGAATTTTTTGGAGTTGAGATAGCTCATTATTTAATTTTTGACGTTGATTCATTTAAACCATTGAGAGAAGATTATGCTTTTACTAAAAACATGCCTACGATTAAATGGCTTGATATAAAAGCATTCTTTGATGAGAGAAACTTTACCGAAAATCCTATTTGGGATTCTGAAAATGACATGAATAAACTAGTTAAAATTTTACTGAGGGATCACGATGATAAACCAATTGGATTGCTCGCAATGGATTCAACAGTGAAATGGAAGGAATTCTCCGAAACAGAAAATATAAAAGAGTTTGTTTGCACGATTAGTAAGCTTGTGAAAACCATAAGACAATCGATTAGATTAGTCCAGCAAGAAAACCAATTTCGTCATTTATTTAGTGTAACAAAAACATTTAACTCCACGCTAGATTCCGGAGAAATATTAAATGGAACATTATTCGCTATAAATAATGCATTTCCACAAATAGAGCCTACGTTAATATTATCGAATGACCAAGATAGAAAAACTTCAGTTCCTTATAAGTTATTTGACTACACTTCTGAAAGACCAGCCACAGTAGATGCATATGTTTCGGGAGAAATTACTACAGAAATAGAAGAAGATTTAGGAGTACGATTAATAAATGTGCCGATAAAAGGGAAACAAGGAATTTATGGAATATTACAACTTGCTGTCCCAACAGATTATATTTTTTCTACTAGACAAAAAGAATTTGCAACTTCGTTAGCGGAAACAACGGGAAATGCCCTTGAAAACGCAAAATTATATATACAGTCACATAAATTAGTTTCAGATTTGCAATTGATAAACGAAACTTCACATACATTGAATACGAATATTTCTTTAGATGAAATGCTAGTTTTCTTAAGAAACCAATTAATAAAATCTTTCATGCCGGAGCAAATATGCTTTGTTTTTATTGAAAAAGATGAATATAAAATCATTGGTGCGAGTAATGATTATTTCCATACAGATGAAGGTCAGCTGTATATTCAGCATGTATCGAATCATTTTAACAAAGTGAAGGAACCTCTGTTTATAGCTGACTTTAACCGACTAACAAAGTTAAAGTATGGATATCGTTCTCTCATTGCAGTTCCGTTAAAAGAGCAAAATACAATAACGGGTTTTAGTATAGTTTTGCATAAAGAACCTTATTACTTTTCGTTTGATGCCTTTAAATTAATGCAATCACTCATTCAGCATTCTTCACTTGCCATAAGTAACTCTGCACTCCGCAATAAGTTGCAGGAGATGGTTAATCGCGATCATTTGACGAATCTTTTTGCGCGAAATTATTTAGATAAATATGTAGAAAGCTCCATGAAAGTAGATGACTGTGGAGTATTTGTGTTAATCGATATCGATGATTTTAAACAAGTGAATGATAAGTATGGTCATCAAATTGGGGATGAAATATTAAAACAAATTGCATCCATTATAGAGAAAAAAGTTGGAGAGAAAGGAATAGGTGCGAGATGGGGTGGAGAAGAGCTAGCATTATACTACGCTCAAATGCCACTTGAAGAAGGCATCCAAAATTGCTCTCAATTATTGATGATGATACCACTTGAAACAAATCCGAGTGTGACAGTTTCGATCGGTATTTCGAGTTGGAAACAAAGCGAAGATATAGATTATCGCCATCTTTTTCATCAAACAGATATCGCTTTATATAAAGCAAAAAACAAAGGGAAAAATCAGTTAAGTGTTATGGAGGTATCTCAACTTTTGTAGGGAGATGCCTTTTCTTTTTGGTCGATTATGTATAAACTATATGTAAGCGTTTACAAAAGGGGTGTAAATAGATGCAAAATAAAAAAGTACAAAAGGAGACAGCATACATTCATAAAGGCTTTCAATCAGCTGAACATCAGGACAGCCTAGCAGTACCTTTATATCAAACTTCTACATTTGCATTTGAAACAGCTGAACAGGGAGCAAGAAGATTTGCCGGTGAAGAGACTGGAGGAGTTTATTCTCGTTTAGGAAATCCGACTGTTCGCGTATTAGAGGAACGAATGGCAGCAATGGAATATGGAGAAGGTGCATTAGCATTTGGATCGGGGATGGCTGCAGTTAGTGCGATTTTAGTACATTTAACTAAGTCAGGTGATCATATTCTTTGTACCCGTGGGATTTACGGCTGTACATTTGGACTTCTGAACATATTGAAGGAAAAATATAACGTTTCACATGATTTAGCGCTATTAAATACGGAAGAAGCTATTGAGGCAGCGATAAAACCAAATACTGTTTGTATTTATTTAGAAACACCTATAAATCCAACAATGGAAATAGTGGATATTGATTTAATTACGAAAATCGCCAAAAAACATCGTATTCGTGTAGTCGTTGATAATACTTTTTCATCTCCTTATTTACAAAATCCATTAAAACTCGGAGTCGATTTTGTCTTGCATAGCGCGACCAAATATATTAATGGACATGGCGATGTTATTGCAGGAATCATAGTTGGAAGTGATAAAGAAGAAATAGAGCAAATCCGGTTGTCCGTTCAAAAAGATTTTGGAGGCATTATTTCACCATTTGATGCATGGTTATTAATTAGAGGAATCAAAACGATGCATATACGAATGGATCGGCATACAAAGAATGCAGAGGAACTTGTTGCTTATCTAAAAACAGTTGCTTCTGTAGAAAATATTTATTATCCGTTTGATCCAAGTAATCCACAGTATGAAATTGCGAAGAAGCAAATGAGTGGTGGCGGTGGTCTTATTTCATTTACTGTAGGCGGTATGAAAGAGGCACAAAAGCTTATGAATGAATTACAGCTAATAAAAATCGCTGTAAGCTTAGGTGATGCCGAGACCTTAATTCAGCATCCGTCAACAATGACTCATTCAGTTGTACCGGAAAAAGAGAGACTGGAAATGGGAATTACAGACGGTTTACTTCGACTTTCTGTAGGACTTGAAAACTCTATTGATCTAATAGAAGATTTAAAGCAAGCATTTGCAAAACTTTAAAAACAGAGGGAGCATCGACTCCCTCTGTTGTTCTTGCTTTTCTTAAATATGTTTAACTAATACTTGAACAAATTGTTCTAAACCAGTTGCATCTTGCTCCGAAAAGCGTTCTTTGATAGGACTATCGATATCGAGAACACCAACCAATACGCCATCTTTCACTATAGGTACTACAATTTCCGATTGTGAAGCTGCATCGCAAGCTATATGACCTGGAAAAGCATGAACATCAGGAACGATAATAGTTTCTAATTTTTGCGCGGCAGTGCCACATACCCCCCGACCTACAGGGATTCTTACACAAGCGGGCAAGCCTTGAAATGGTCCTAATACCAATTCGCCATCCTCCATCAAATAAAAACCAACCCAGTTAATTTGGTCAAAAAACTGATTTAGTAAAGCAGAAGCATTACTAAAATTTGCGATTGCATTAGTTTCTCCTGTTAAAAGTGCATCTAATTGTTTTGATAACATTGTATAATTTGCTGTTAAATCTTCTGAATAAGTTGTTTTTGTAAACATTATTAATCTCCATTCTACAAATATAGTTTTAATTCCTTATAAAATTGATGCAGATCCTCTGCATTATGGGCATCTGATCCAAAAACAACAGGAACTTCAAGCTGCTTAGCTAACTGAATATAAGGTGGTGCAGGATAGCTCTCAAAACAATAAGGCTTTGCAAGACCAGCACTATTAACATCTAATTGAAGCTGTTGGTTTTTCATTTCAGATAAAATAGAAATGATTTCTTTGTGATCATCTACTTTTTCGGGAAGTGCATGCTGAAATTTATGTACGAGCGTAATATGACCTATTCGTTTCGGTTTATAAATTCCTAAAGGACTCGTTATTGAATCCATTAATGTTTTGTAATACAATTTATACACAGCTTCCTGACTTCCCACATGTTTAATAAACTCTAAAAAAGTAGATTTAGAATAATCTATACATGTGTAGGTGTTTTGGAAAGGTAAAAAATGTACCGATAAAATTGAATCATCCAAATACATACCGTATGTATTTAGAAAAGAAATGGTGTCTTGTTCAAAACCGGAGATAAAGTCTATTTCCAATCCTGTTGATATAACAATATCTTTTTCATATTGTTTTTTCAACCGATTTAAATCGGTGAAGTACGATTCGAGTTGGTTGAAATCCATTCCGCTGTCTTTGTCGGGTGTTGGATCGATAAAATCATTGGGTAATGGGGCATGCTCGGTAAATGTAATTTCATGAAACCCATTTTGAATTGCTTTTTCAATATATAGATGGAAGGGGTCAAGCGTTCCATGTGGGCAATAGGGCGTATGAATATGACCATCCTTTTCAAGAAAATCTGCCTCCTTGTCGTTGAAATATCATTATTTTAAATAATTCATTGCTTTTCTATTGTTTTATGAAACAATAACATAAAAAGCATGGTAATATATAGAGTAACATTTGAATTAGAATTTTTTGATTTGGAACAGGGGGCTTACGATGAAGTATATCATCCCAGCAGTCATTATACTTTTAGTAATTGCAGTTTTTGCGTTTATCATAAGAAGAAAGCATAATACAGAGATTGAACGTTTAGAGCATGAAAAACATCAAATTCAAAACAAACCAATTTTAGAAGAAATGACAAAAGTAAAACAATTGAACATGAATGGCCAAACAGAAGAAATGTTTGAAAGATGGAGAAATACATGGACGGAAGTAATGGATGTTCAAATGCCGAAAATCGATGTTCTTTTGTTTGATGCTGAAGAAAATATAGACAAGTTTATATTTCCCAAAGCTTCTAAAATTGAAAAAGAAATTCAAGTATTAATTTCTTCTTGTGACGAAAAAATGTCTGGGATTCTAAAAGAACTGGAAGAACTAATCGGAAGTGAAGAAAAAAACAGAATAGAAATGGAGCAGTTGAAAGAGCAGCATCGTGCTGCTAGGAAGACATTGCTTGCACATCAATATTCTTTCGGAGATGCACTTCCAGCATTAGAAAGAGAATTAGAATCATTTATACCGGATTTTGAAGAATTTGATAAATTGACAGAGACTGGAAACTATTTAAGTGCACGCGAAATTGTAATTACTTTGCAAGAAAAGGGGAAAGAATTTTTTCCTAAACTACATGAAATTCCAACTATACTTTCAGAAATACAAAATAAAATACCCGCTACGATTCATGAATTACGAAATGGTCAGAAAGAAATGGAAGAAAGTTCTTATTACTTGCAGCATCTTGAAATGACGAAAAAATTAGAAGAAATAGAAGCGGAGTTAGTTGACTTAAAGGCAGCAATTGTGGACCTTGAAGTTGATAAAACAATTATTAGAGTAGAAGAAATCAAAGATGAGATGGAAACATTCTATGATTTATTAGAAAAAGAAGTACTTGCTAAGAAATATGTAGATCAACATAAAGATCATACAGCTAGCCGTCTAAAGGAAGTAACTACGGTTACTCGTGCAGTGAGCGCAGAAGCTGCTTATGTTCAACAAAGCTACCGCTTACCAGAAAAAGAGGCAGAAATTCCACAAAGCTGTTTGAAGGAATTGGAAGATTTAGCGAAAAAGTTCGACTTACTTTCATCACGAGTAGAAGAAGAGCAATCTGCTTATTCTAGCTTACAGGAAGAACTAAACGAAATAGCAGAAGAGCTAGACCGCTTATATGAAGAACAGGATCGTTTTGCGGATCGTTTAAAAAATCTTCGAATTGATGAAAATAAAGCACGTGAAAAACTAGATGAATTAAAACATATTTTGCATGACACAGATCGTATGTTACAAAAAGCGAATATTCCAGGGATTCCTGAAGATATGGATGTTCGATTAGAAGAAGCAGAGGAACATATTTATGTTGCAATGCAAAGCCTTCAAGAAGTACCGCTAAATATGACGTTGGTAGACAATTATTTAGAAAAAGCAGAGGCTTGCATGGAAGAAGTGCATAAACGGGCAAAAGAAATGTTAGAAAATGTATTGCTAACAGAAAAAATTATACAATACGGCAATCGTTATCGTACAAGCCATCCCCATATACATGCGCGCTTATTAGAAGCAGAGGAAGCCTTTAGACAACTTAGATATGCAAAAGCGCTAGAAGATGCAGCTACAGCTGTTGAGGAAGTAGAACCAGGCGCATTAAAGAAAATCGAAGTAATTGTTAAAGAAGAGGCCTGGCGTACATAACTAGAAAGTCTAACGCATTAGATCCTAGAAACGACTAATGGCTTTTGTATACAAACGTGAACCACCTCACTATAAAAGTGATGGTGGTTTTTTTCCGAAAAGGAGTTGGAATTACAGTGATTTATTTTGATAACAGTGCTACGACAAAAGTGCATCCCGAAGTGATGAACACATTTGTGGCAGTAAACGAAAAGTTTTGGGCAAATCCAGCCTCTATACATGAATTTGGTCATCAAACAAACGAATTATTACAAACAGCTAGAAAACAAGTAGCGGAAATTTTACATACTTCTAGCGACAAGATTTATTTTACATCTGGTGGAACGGAATCCAATAATTTAGCGATTTTTGGCTTAGCAAATAAATATAAAAACCGTGGAAGACATGTACTTGTTTCAGAAATTGAACATCCTTCAGTACTTGAAGCGGCAAAACAACTAATGAAAAATGGATTTGAAGTTGAGTGGATTCCGGTAAACTCGGACGGTGTAATAATAATAGATGCGCTAAAAGGCCTTTTACGAGATGATACAGTTTTAGTAAGTGTCATGCATGTGAACAATGAAACAGGAGCGATTCAACCAATCCAGGATCTTATTGCTTATATAAGAAACACTAGTCGAGCGCTAATCCACATGGATGCGGTGCAAAGCTTTGGCAAGATGCCTGTAGATTTTGCAGAAATGGATGTCGATGCAATCACCATTTCTTCTCACAAAATTCATGGTTTAAAAGGTTCAGGTCTTTTAGCATTAAAAACATTTATTGAAGTGGAACCGATGCTTGTTGGAGGCGGTCAAGAATATGGTATTCGCAGTGGAACAACGCCAGTACCATTAGCGGTTTGCACTGCCAAATCTATAAGGCTTGCACACGATCACTTGGAATCAAATGCAAAAAAGATGAAAGAAATAACGGAAGAACTTATTCCTTTTTTAGAGACATTTCCTGCTATTAAAATAATCTCGCCTTCTAATAGAGCACCACATATTGTTTCTTTTTCTGTCCGAAAAATAAAAGGAGAGGTTTTGATTAATGCTTTACAGCAAAAAAATGTTATAGTTTCTACAAGTAGTGCATGCTCATCCAGAAATACAAAAACAAGCCATGTATTAAAAGCAATGCATATACAAGATGAGTATATAAAAGGAGTTATTCGTTTAAGTTTTAGCTCATTCAATACTCCAGAAGAAATCGATCAGTTTAAAATAGTATTTACACATGTAATGAATGTTATTAAAGGAGATTAGTTTTGATGAAATGGGAAAAAATATTAGTAAGATATGGTGAGTTATCAACAAAAGGAAGAAATAGAAAACAGTTTATATCACATCTTCGAAACAACATAAAATTTTCTTTTGTAGATTTACCAAATATTAAAGTACAAGCAGAAAGAGATCGGATGTTCTTAACTTCAACAGACGATAAAGAGATCGAAGCACTAATAAAACGACTACCAAAAATATTCGGCATTCAGTCATTTAGCCCTGTTGCTTCTTGTTCGCAGGATTTAGAGGATATTCAAGCAACTGCTCTTCAAATAATGGAAAGCTTAGATAGTGAAAACAAAACATTCCGTGTAACAGTAAAACGTTCTGATAAAAGGTTCCCACTGGATACGTATGAATTGCAAAAGATAGTAGCAAGTCATGTTTTAAGACAATTTCCATCTTTGCAAGTACAATTAAAAAAACCAGAAATAGACTTACGAATTGAAGTATTAGCGGATGCTGTATATATGATGGCGCAAGTAATTCCTGGTGCTGGCGGTATGCCACTTGGTTCAAATGGTCGCTCGCTTTTAATGCTTTCCGGTGGAATTGACAGTCCAGTTGCGGGATATATGCTTTTGAAACGTGGAGTTAGATTAGATGCCATTCATTTTCATAGTCCGCCGTTTACAAGTGAGCGTTCAAAAGAAAAAGTAATGGATTTAGCAAACCAATTAAGTCATTACGGAGCAACTGTACGACTGCATATCATTCCCTTTACGGAAATCCAACAAAGTATAGCAGCACAAATTCCAGAAAATGTATCCATGACTACTACAAGAAGAATGATGTTAAAGATTGCAGAAATTGTACGTGAAGAAATTGGCGCATTAGGAATTGTAACTGGTGAAAGTCTAGGTCAAGTTGCGAGCCAAACGCTCGAAAGCTTAACTGCTATTAATGCAGTCACGTCCACACCGGTTTTTAGACCACTCATTTCTATGGACAAATTAGATATTATAGATATTGCCCGGGAAATAGGGACTTATGAGACATCTATCTTGCCATATGAAGATTGTTGTACTATATTCACTCCTTCTTGCCCTAAAACAAAACCTAAGTTGGAGAAAGTAGAATACTACGAGAGCTTTAAGGATTACGATGATTTAATAAAAGAGGCTGTAGAAAATAGAGAAGTTCTTTCTTTTCCTACAAAAAAGAAAAATGACTTTGAAAACCTGCTTTAAAAATTAACAAAATATACCTCTCTTCCTCCGTGCATGAAATTCGAAAAAAAGACCATTCTAATTTCACAAGGAGGTGAGAGACATGACAAACAACAACAACAGCAACTCAAATCAACTTTTAGTTCCTGGAGTAAGACAAGCGATTGATCAAATGAAATATGAAATTGCTCAAGAGTTTGGAGTACAATTAGGAGCTGATGCATCATCGCGTGCCAACGGATCCGTAGGCGGAGAAATCACAAAGCGATTAGTGCGTCAAGCTCAATCACAAATGAACGGTTTCAATAAATAATAAAACAGATAAACCGGTAGCTTAGGCTACCGGTTTTTTTGTTGTATGACATGAACGGCTTAGGGAAACTGCGAAGTGAGAAATCTTATTAGGTAAACGCTAGACTTTTCGCTTCAGGAGAACGCTTTCCGCGAGGCGGGCGGTGAGCCTCCTCGGTCGCACATTAAAACTTCTTCAGAAGTTTTCTAACTATTAAATACCAGTAAATGGTATAACACGACATAAGATGCTGTGAATGCGACAAACTCCTCCTCGAACACGAACAGAACACCTGCTGAACGTGACAAAGCCAGTAAAGCTGATGCTTTTTATTAAGAAACCCCAAACGACACACCATTATTATAAGCGTCTCACTCCAAGTAAACTTGCCTTATGAAAAAATGGTTGCTCTCAGGAGTAATTTTGTCGCTTTCAGACTAGAACTAGTTGCTCTCAACAGTCGTTTGGTTGCTCTCAGACTACAACTGGTTGCTTTCGAGATTTTTTGATTGCCCTTATCCATTTATTGGATATATTTATTCTGCAACTACCTAATTGGAGGGATATAGTGCCGCCGCGCGAGACTCCTGCGGGAAAGCGAGACAGACGAGACCCTGCAGTCGCTCGCGACGAAGCGTTTCGTCACTCGCCCGCGGAAAGCAAAGCCCCCCCGTGCTAAATCCAAGCGGTCACTTTCTTCCACTCACTACCACGAAGTTTCCCTAAACCGATAAACACATATATTCAGAAAATTATTTTTATATTTAACAATCTAACTAATTCCTTTATAATTAATTGTATGATGTAAAGGAGGAATAGTATTGAATAAATCAGACCTAATCGCACCAGCACAATATAACTTAGTAAGTGAGTTTGAAAAATTTAGTATAAATGAAGAAAAATTAGCGCTTATTTGGGAGTCCGAAAACGGAGAAACGAAAAAGAGTACATATAAACAATTAATCCAACAAGCGAATAAAATTGCAAATGCATTTACTCGAAGCGGCCTTAAAAAAGGGGATATCGTACTTGTAATGGTACCTCGATTAATAGAAGCGTATGAAGTGTACGTAGCAGCTTTAAAAGCTGGTTTAGTAGTTATTCCAAGTTCAGAAATGCTGCGAGCAAAGGATATAGAATATAGATTAGTTCATAGTGGAGCAAAAGCGATTATTGCATATGAACCATTTTTAAGCCAATTTAACGAAGTATCGAACTTAGACGATAAACTATTATTTGTAATTGGAAATGGCCAAGGTAGTTGGAAATCTTTAACTGATGAAATAGTTAGTGAAGATGATGTGTTCCAAACAGTCGAAACAACAAAAGATGATCTGGCATTCATATCATATACAAGTGGTACAACCGGAAATCCAAAAGGTGTTGTTCATACGCATGCATGGGCATATGCACATTTACGGACATCAGGACCAAATTGGCTAAGTATACAAGAGGGAGATATCGTTTGGGCTACAGCAAGTCCTGGGTGGCAGAAATGGATTTGGAGCCCGTTTCTTGCGGTTCTTGGAAGTGGTGCAATTGGCTACGTCTACAATGGTAAATTTGAGCCGAAAACATATTTAAAAAATATTCAAGAGAAAAAAGTAAATGTGCTTTGTTGTACACCAACGGAATATAGAATTATGGCGAAAGTAGACGGCTTAACCGACTATGATCTTTCTTCACTTCATAGTGCAGTTTCTGCAGGAGAACCATTAAATAGAGAAGTAATTGAAACTTTTGAGCGCAATTTTAATTTAGAAGTGCGAGATGGGTACGGTCAAACCGAAAACACATTACTCGTTGGAACAATGAAAGGAATGAAAGCTAGACCTGGTTCTATGGGGAAACCAACACCAGGAAATACAGTAGAGATTGTTAATGATCTTGGGGAAATTTGTGCACCTGGTGAAGTAGGCGATATTGCAGTGCATATTGAAACTCCAGCTCTTTTTAAAGAATATTTAAAAGATCCCGAACGTACCGCGATGCAATTCAGAGGAAATTATTATATAACCGGTGACCAAGCGAAAAAAGATGAGGATGGCTATTTTTGGTTTGAGGGTAGAAGTGACGACATTATTATCAGTTCCGGCTACACAATTGGACCTTTTGAGGTAGAGGATGCTTTAACAAAACATCCTGCAGTGCAAGAATGTGCTGTCGTTGGTAGTCCACATGAAGTTCGTGGGACGATTGTAAAAGCTTTTGTTGTTTTACTAGATCCTTCGAAGGAAGGTTCGCCTGAATTAGTGAAGGAGCTTCAAGATCATGTGAAAACAATTACTGCCCCATATAAGTATCCGAGAGAAATTGAGTTTGTGAAAGAATTGCCAAAAACAACTTCTGGGAAAATTAGAAGAGTCGAGTTAAGGCAACGAGAACAATTATAGATAATAGGTGAAAATGAAGCACGAAGGACGAATGTTCTTCGTGCTTTTCCACGTCTAGACTCCTGCGGAAGCTCGAAGCTACAGACGGTCGCAAATTTAGACTGTATTCCTCTGACAGAGTTTTGGTGTTTACTTTAACTTGTTAAAGCAATATAATAAATCTATTGTTTTTTGTGGAAAAAATAAGGAGATGGGGAAGTGCAAAAAGAAGAAAAACAAGGAATAATAATAGTCGCAACCGCTTATGTTTTATGGGGATTCATGCCGATTTTTTGGAAAATGCTTGGCCATGTGTCCAGTGATGAAATTTTAGCAGGACGTGTTATTTGGTCATTCGTATTCACATTGTTGCTAGTTGTTATTGGTCGCAATTATAAACAACTTGTAAACGATATACAAGAATTATGGAAGGATAGAAAAGCTTTCTGGAGCTTAGTGCTAGCTTCTTATTTAGTAACAGGAAATTGGTTTATATTTATCTATGCAGTGAATGCGGGATACATAGTTCAAACAAGCTTAGGTTATTACATAAATCCACTGCTTTCTGTGGTACTTGGAATTGTCTTTCTAAAAGAAAAGTTATCAAGAGCTCAAGTGTTAGCAGTAGTTATTGCAGCTATTGGTGTACTCATATTATCCATTTCTTATGGACAAGTACCATGGATCTCCTTTTCATTGGCAATAACATTTGCCTTTTATGGATTGATTAAAAAGACATTAAAAGTGGATGCCCTAAGAGGATTAACGATAGAAACTTTCTTTGTCCTACCAGTAGCACTCATTTATTTTGCTTACTTAGTCGCGACCGGGAAAGCAGTATTTTTTTCAACGGATATTCTGACAGTAATATTGCTTTTGTTGACAGGCGTTGCAACTGCTGTTCCACTTGTCTTGTTTGCTAAAGGAACAAAGAATATTCCATTGTACATGTCTGGATTTATACAATACATAGCACCAACGCTTATGCTTTTAATCGGTGTCATCATCTATAAAGAGCAGTTTAGTAAAATCGAATTTCTATCCTTTTCGTTTATTTGGTGCGCGCTTATATTGTTCACTGTATCGAAAATTATGGAAGTACGGAAACGTAAATAGTATTTATTTTAACGATTTATGAAACATTTGAATTTTTTTTACGTAAGTAAAGAGAGAACAAAAGGAGGAGAATATAAAATGAATATGAAACGTTGGCTTGCTATTTTGGGTGCAGCCGTATTATTAGTCATTTCCCTATTCGTCAATACGATGTCTAGTATATTTTCAAAGGACTGGACTGCTATGTTAGATGAATTTGCTGCTGTTTCGAGTTCCGAGTTTTTCGAGACGGTATTAGAAGAAGGTAGTATGAACGAACGTATCGCACTATTAACGGTTGATGGGGTTATACAAGATACTGGGAGTGCTACTTCCCTTTTTGCAACAGAAGGATATAATCATTCTGTGTTTTTACAGCAATTAGAACAAGTAAAAACGGACGACACGGTAAAAGCAATTGTGCTCCAAGTTAATTCTCCAGGTGGGGGAGTAGTTGAATCAGCAGAAATCTACCGCGAGATTAGGGAAATACAAGAGGAAACAGAAAAACCAATTTATGTGTCGATGGGTAGCATGGCAGCATCGGGTGGATATTATATTTCAGCACCAGCTGATAAAATCTTTGTAAATAAGGAAACGATGACAGGATCTATCGGGGTCATTATGCAAAGTATTAACTACGGAAAGTTAGCTGAAGAATACGGTGTTGAGTTTGTAACGATTAAATCGGGTCCTTATAAAGACATTATGAGTCCTACTAGAGAAATGACAGAAGCAGAAAGAAATATGCTGCAAGAAATGTTAAATGATTCATACGAAGATTTTGTAGACATTATTGAACAAGGTCGAAATATGACAGAAGCTGAAGTGAAAAAAGTAGCAGATGGTCGTATCGTAAATGGTCGCCAAGCTATTGACGCAGGACTTGCTGACGAAATTGGATTTTTAGATGATGCTGTTGCTGCTATTAAAACAGATTACGATTTAGAAAACGCGGAAGTGTTTGAATATGGTTACTCGCAGAGCTTTGGTTCATTATTTGCGATGAAAGCACAATCGTTATTAGGGGTGGACATTGAGACGAAGCTAATTGGTAAGTTAATCGCAGATAATAGTGCACCTAAAATGATGTACTTATACGGAAATAATTAAGGAGGGGTCTAAATGAGTGAGATTATACAGCCAGATGAACAAAATGTGCAAGAAAAGGCACCAGTGTTCGAGCAAGCGGTCGTAAATCGAACAGAGCAATATGAACATAAAGCTGCCGGTTTTTGGATTCGATTTTGGGCTTATACGGTAGATATCCTTATATTATCTTCTGTTGGTATGTTGATCATCAAGCCTGTGTTCCGACTTTTCTCCTTGGAACTTAATGATCCAGTTTGGTACGCGCCTTTTAGCCTTATTACAGCATTTCTTTTTTATGCGTATTTTGTGCTGATGACTAAATTTTGTTCTCAAACAGTTGGGAAAATGATATTTGGTATCCGAGTTATTTCAAAAAATGGAGTTAAACTTACATGGAGTACGGTAATCTTTAGAGAATGGATAGGTAGACTTATCTCAACGATTCCTTTGAGTCTACCATATATAGCGGTCGCGTTTACTCCAAAAAAACAAGCAATTCATGATTTTATCGCAGATACGCTAGTCGTTCATGAAGCAGTTTATGATAAAAAAGAAAAACTGGTACAGGAACATACTTCTGTTGCAAAAGAGTTGCAAGAACAGAATGTATTCTAGTAAGATGAAGATAATGAAAAAGGAGGCTACATAATTATGGCTCAAGTAACATTTAAAAACAATCCAGTAACTTTAGTTGGTCAAGAAGTAGTAGTTGGAGAGAAAGCACCAAACTTTACGGTGTTAGCAAATGATTTATCACCAGTAACGCTACAAGATTCTGCAGGTAAAGTACGTTTAATCAGTGTAGTCCCATCGTTAGATACAGGTGTTTGTTCAACGCAAACTAACAAATTCAATCAAGCTGCTGCTAGTTTAGGTGATGATGTGGTGATTTTAACAATCTCTGCGGACTTACCATTTGCACAAGCACGTTGGTGCGGAGCAAACGCTGCGGACGCTATTCAAACACTTTCTGATCACCGCGATTTTTCATTCGCAGAAGCGTTTGGAGTTGGTATGAAGGAATTACGTTTACTAGCTCGTTCTGTATTCGTAGTGGACAAAAATGATGTTGTTACTTATGCGGAATATGTTAGCGAAGGAACAAATCATCCAGACTATGATAAAGCATTAGAAGCAGTAAAAGAAGCAACAAAATAATAAAAAAACAAACCCACTTATTCCATCAATTTTGTCTTGGACAAAGAATTAGCAGGGAGCTTAAGCTCCCTGCTAATTCTAGTTTAGTGGGTTTTATTTGAGGGATGTATATATGCACACAAATGTAGAACAAATTTTTACGTTTATCGATCAAGAAAGCACCTTTATAGAAGAACAAGAATCAGCTACTTATTTAGAAGGGGTAGTATACGCATTAGAATTGTGGTTAGAACAGAAAAAAGTACCTGCAATAACTAATCCAACAAAAGAACAAATTCGAAAAGCGATTCAATTGGCGATTTTAAAAGGAATGAAAGCAAGTTCTCAAGTAAATCATCAAATGACACCAGATGCCATTGGACTGTTAGTAAGTTATTTTGTCCAAGTAGTAGCAAAGGACAAGAAAGAATTGTCAATTTTGGATGCCGCGTTTGGAACGGGAAATTTACTATATACCGTAATGAATGCATTACCTTTTGAGAATCATGCTTACGGTGTAGAAATCGATGAACTATTAATCCAACTGGCAGCTCAAACTGGAGAATTGCTTAATCATGATATTCAGCTATTCCGTCAAGATGCCTTAAAACCATTATTAATTGATCCCGTCGATATAGTTGTAAGTGATCTACCTGTTGGGTATTATCCAGATGCTGAAACAGCACAGGACTATTTTTTGCATAGTACAGAGGAAATGTCTTATGCACATCATTTATTCATCGAACAATCGATGAAGCATGTAAAACCAGGTGGATACTTGTACTTTTTAGTGCCAAACACTATCTTTGAATCTAAGCAAGCGCCACAGCTTCATAAGTTTATTAAGGAGAACGGATGGATTCAAGCGGTCATTCAATTCCCAACTTCGATTTTTAAAACGAAAGGGCAAGAGAAAAGCTTGTTGATTTTGCAAAAGAAAAGCGAAGAATTGAAAGCCCCACGTGAAGTATTACTTGCAAAAGTTCCGAATATGACCAATAAAGAAGCGATGGAATTGTTTTTCCAAAAAGTGGACATATGGCAAGAAGAAAATGCAAAATAAGAGGGTAGCCCTAAAGCAGGGCTACCTTCTAGCTAATTACGAGTATTTAAAATGTTTGACGTGCTTTTCTTAGTCTGGAATTTCTTCCGTACGAACAACCAGTACGTCACATGTTGCAGACCGTACAATGTACTCAGAAACACTTCCGATTAAAAATCTTTCCATAGCATTAAGACCAGTAGCACCACAAATGATTAAATCTGCTACTACTTTTTTAGCAAGGTCTTTAGAGATCATCGTTTTAGGAGAACCATATTCAACGATGATATTTACATGTTGAACTCCGCCTGCCTGTGCCTCTGTTTTATAACCTTCTAACAATTCTTCTGCAAATGATTGTGCCCGCTCAGCTATAGAACGGTCATAAGCTTCGATGGCAGCAAACGATCTTGTATCAATAATATTAACGAGATTTAATGTCGCACTGTTTCTTGCTGCGATAGAAACTGACTTTTTAAATGCGTATTCCGCTTCTTTTGAACCGTCTACAGCAACTAGAATTTGTTTATATTTTAATGACATAATAAAAACCTCCTTATTCTTTATACATATATATTTCGATATTTATTGACATATTCCTGCTTACTTTCATTATTTAATTTTTCGTCAAGTGAACTTAACGAGTTCTACACCATTACATGGTACTTATCCCTTGGAGATGATGGATTAATTATTCCTGTCTAAGCGTACCAAAAATTAACAAGTGTATAATGAGTTTCTAGAGCGTTTAATGTGAAATTTTAGTGGTATAATTTAGATAATATAAGTTCGTACTTATATAATTTAAATTATTGAAGCATTATGAATATAGAAATGATAGAATGGAATTGTCGAAAGTGATTTATTTGGCTTGTCGAATCATTTATTCAACAATATCGGATTACATAGGGGGATATAGAAATGCGAATTGGAATTCCGAAAGAAACGAAAAACAATGAAAACCGTGTGGCAATGACGCCGGCTGGGGTAGTAAGTTTCACGCATTATAATCATGAAGTATATATTGAAACAGGAGCAGGATTAGGATCTAGTTTCACCGATCAGGATTATATAGACGCAGGGGCAACCATTGTTCAAACAGCGCAAGAGGCTTGGAACCAAGAAATGGTTATGAAAGTAAAAGAACCTACACATGCTGAGTTTGATCTTATACGAGAAGAATCTATTCTCTTTACTTATTTACATTTAGCGCCTGAAGATGATTTAACAAGAGTACTTCTAGAAAAGAAAGTAACTGCTATAGCATACGAAACGGTTCAGCTTCCTAATAATACTCTTCCATTACTGTCACCAATGAGCGAAGTAGCAGGACGTATGTCAACTCAAATTGGTGCTCAATATTTAGAACAAATTAATGGTGGTAAAGGAATCTTACTTGGTGGGGTGCCAGGTGTTCCTCGAGCGAAGGTAGCTGTAGTAGGAGGCGGAATTGCTGGTACAAACGCAGCTAGAGTTGCGTTAGGAATGGGTGCACAAGTGACAATTATTGACCTTAATCCTGATCGTCTTCGTCAATTGGAAGATTTGTTTGGTAGCCAAGTACAAACTTTAATCTCTAATCCGTATAATATCGGAGAAGCGGTAAAAGAGGCAGATTTAGTCATTGGCGCAGTTCTTATTCCAGGAGCAAAAGCACCGAAGCTTGTTTCTGAGGAAATGATTAAATCTATGTCTCCGGGTTCTGTAGTGATTGATATTGCTATTGACCAAGGTGGTATTTTCGAAACTTCTGACCGTATTACAACACATGATAATCCAACATATGAAAAGCATGGGGTAGTACATTACGCTGTTGCGAATATGCCAGGAGCAGTTCCTAGAACATCTACAATGGCTTTGATCAATGCAACAGTACCTTATGCGCTTCAAATAGCAAATAAAGGCTATAAGCAAGCTTGTTTGGATAACCTTGCATTACAAAAAGGTATTAACACACTAGCAGGTCATGTAACATTTAAAGCAGTTGCTGAAGCACAAGGATTACCTTATGTTGATGTTGCAACTCTTTTGAATTAATAGTAGGACATACTATCACCCAACTCTGTTTAAAGATTTGGGTGATTTCTAATTTTGTGGCAAGATGGAGTGGGTGCAATTGATTTATTTATATATTGGTTTAGCTGGAGCTTTAGGGGCCATTTCACGTTATTTAGTAGGAATCTTCTTTTATACAAGTTCATCCTTTCCGTTCGCAACATTATTCGTGAATCTAGTTGGTTGTTATGTATTAGCTTATTTAAGTTCTAGAATCACTAATTTTTCAATTAAGTTGAAGACTGTAATTGGTACAGGTTTTATAGGTTCTTTTACTACCTTTTCTACTTTAAGTGTAGAAACTATCCACTTATTTGAGCAAGGAGAAGTGTTGCTTGCTTTTGTGTATATTCTTGTAAGTATAGTCGGTGGTATTTTCATGAGTAATTTAGGTTGGAAAAAAGAGGTGGTCGAATGAATGTCTATTATATTCTTGCTGTAGGAGCTGGAGGTTTTTTAGGTGCAATCACTAGATATTATACCTCTCAGAAGTTGAACAAAACGAAAGAAGATCGTTTACCTCTTGGAACACTTGCAGTTAATCTGATTGGATCTTTTCTCCTTGGGTTCATTTTGAGTGTAGGATTAAAGGATATTTATACTTTGTTAATTGGAACTGGCTTTCTAGGAGCTTTTACCACTTTTTCTACACTTCATAAAGAGCTGCTCATCCTTCAAAAGTATCCTCGAAAGTGGTTAATATATTTTGTTATTACTTACAGTGGGGGATTAGTGTTTGCATTTTTAGGATATTTGTTAGGAAAGTAAAAAGCACCCATGGAAGAGTGCTTTTTCATCAAGAAATTATTTGTAATTTTTTCGGGAACTTTGTTAAAACTTCTACGCCGTCTGCTGTTACAACAACGTCATCTTCAATGCGAACACCTGTTATTTCTGGGTGGTAAATACCAGGTTCAATCGTAAATACCATACCAGTTTCTAATTTCATCTCATTGACACCTGTAATAGATGGGAATTCATGTACAGAAATTCCAAGCCCATGTCCTAAACGATGAGTGAAATACTCTCCATAGCCTGCGTCTGTAATGACATCCCGAGCTATTTTATCCAGTTCCATCGCAGTAATTCCTGGTTTTACAGCTTGTACAGCAGCTTCTTCTGCTCGTAGAACTGTTTCATAAATTTCTCGTTTATCAGCTGTTGGTTCACCAAAAGCAACTGTGCGTGTGATATCTGAGCAATAACCATTATAAACTACTCCAAGATCGAATAAGATAAAGTCGCCTTTTTGAATTTTACGCTCTCCAGGTGTACCATGTGGAGAAGCAGTTTTTGGTCCGCTTAATACCATTGTATCGAAAGACATTTGAGCAGCGCCTTTTTCTTTCACAGCTAGTTCGATTGCGTTTAATATTTCTAACTCCGTTTTACCTTCTGCAATTTCTTTACATCCAACTTCAATTGCGAAATCAGCAAGTTCAGCAGCCTTGCGCATATTTTCTAATTCCTCTTCGGACTTTATCACACGAAGATCGTTTATTTTCTCATCAATTCTAGAAACTTGTAAGTTGGGAATTCTTTCGATTAAAGCTTCTAATCTTTCTACTGTTAAATGGGCTTTTTCAACTGCTAGCGTTGTAATATCTTCTGCTTTTTCTTTCATTGTTTGGACAACAATATCCCATGCGTTATCTGTATCTTGATGTCCAACAATTTGACCTTTCCAGCCGGAAGCTTTTGCATCTGGGATTTCCATTTGCGGACAAATGATAAACGGCTCTGCTTCTTTAAAAATAGCGACACCAAGTAGTCGTTCATGCGGATTACTGCGGAAACCAGTAAAGTAAAATACGTTATCAGGAGTGGTAATGAAGGCTGCTTCCATATTGTTTGTTTGTAAAAAGTTTTGGATTTTTTCGACTTGATTCATACTAACACCTCTTTTATATTTATAAATTAAGGATAGCAGAATAAAGGAATTATCGCATCTACGTAGAATCAATACTTAAGAAGTATAATAATTTTTAAGGAGAGATGACAACATGAATATCAGTTATCATGGACATTCAGTAGTAAAAATTCAAACAAATACACATACAATATTAATTGATCCTTTTATAAATGGAAATGGACAAACTGATTTAGAGGTTTCGGAAGTAACGGCTGATGTCATTCTATTGACACATGGACATAATGATCATGTAGGGGATACTGTTGAGATTGCGAAAAGAAGCGATGCGTTAGTAGTTGCACCGTTTGAGCTTGCAGAGTTTATAGAATCTCAAGGTGTTAAAGTGCATGCAATGGGGATAGGTGGTTCCAGAGAATTTGAATTTGGTACAGTAAAATTTACACAAGCATTCCATAGCTCCTCATATACGAAGGAAGATGGTCAATCCGTTTATACTGGAATGCCTGCTGGAATACTACTTACAGTAGAGGGAGCGACAATCTATCATGCAGGGGATACCTCTTTGTTTGGAGATATGAAGTTAATCGGTGATAGAAATAACATTAAAGTTGCTTTCCTACCTATTGGAGATAATTTCACAATGGGGCCAGAGGATGCTGCCTATGCTGTGGAATTATTAAAACCAGAAATAGTTGTACCAATTCACTACAATACTTTCCCACCAATTAAACAGGATCCAAATAAATTCAAGGAACTAGTAAAATCAGCGGAAGTTCAAGTTTTAAATGCAGGAGACAGCGTACAACTGTCACGTGATTAGAAAAAAAGGAAAATGTGGTACAATAAACGTATAACAAGCGTTTGGATGTGACTACATGACGACAAAACACGAACAAATATTAGCGTATATAGAAAAACTGCCAGTTGGAGATAAAATATCGGTTAGGCAAATTGCAAAAGACTTAATAGTTAGTGAAGGAACTGCCTATCGTGCCATAAAAGAAGCGGAAACTAGAAGGCTAGTTAGTACAATTGAACGAGTAGGAACTATACGAATAGAGTTAAAGAAAAAAGAGCACTTTGAACGGCTAACTTTCGCAGAAGTTGTAAATATTGTAGATGGACAAGTATTAGGTGGTAAAACGGGTCTTTATAAAACGTTGAACAAATTTGTAATAGGTGCCATGCAATTAGAAGATATGATGCGATACGTAGAGCCTGGTAATTTACTCATTGTTGGAAACCGCTTAAAGGTTCATGAAACGGCACTACAGGCAGGAGCGGCAATACTTGTAACAGGGGGCTTTGATGTTCCAGAGCCTACAAAGAAACTAGCTGATGAATTTGAATTGCCGGTTATCTCAACAAGTTATGACTCATTTACGGTTGCAACGATGATTAATCGTGCAATTGATGACCAATTGATCAAAAAAGACGTACTGCTTATTGAGGATATTTATATTCCTTTAGAAAAAACATCATTTCTACGTACTACCGATCATGTAAAGCAATATCGAGAATTGAATGATGAAACCACACATGGAGGATTTCCAGTGGTGGATAAAGCCAATAAATTAGTTGGAATTGTCACAGCTAGAGATGTAATTGGAAAAGAAAATCATGAACTAATAGAAAAAGTTATGACGAGAACACCAATATCTATTACGATGAAAACAAGTGTAGCCTCGGCAAGTCACCGGATGATTTGGGAAGGAATCGATTTGTTGCCAGTTGTTGGCGATAACAACAACCTAGAAGGGGTTATCAGCAGACAGGACGTATTAAAAGCCTTGCAAGCAGCGTCTAGGCAACCTCAAAACGGAGAAACTATTGATGATATTGTGAAACAACAAATAAAAGCAATTTCATCAGAGGAATTTATCTTTGAATTTGAAGTAACCCCTCAAATGACCGATCATTTTGGTGCTATGTCTTACGGAGCATTTACGATACTAGTCACGGAGACAGGATCTCAAACGTTGAAAATTCGAAAACGTGGAGAAAGTGTTGTCGAGAATATGACGATTTATTATACGAAGCCAATCCAATTAGAGAGTATACTTCGAGTACATGCTCGCGTTTTAGAAATGAGTAGAAAAGTGGCAAAAATGGATCTAGAAGTTTTCAACGAAAAACAATTAGTAGGAAAAGCAATGGTTACGTATCAGTTATTGGAGAGATAAAGTGAAACTTCAATCAGCGGGAGGTCTTCATCCTCCACTGATTGTTAGTTGTGTCGCACACGATGTTGCGTACTTAGTCTGGGATCATTCCATCGGGCGCATGCCAGCAGTTGATCTCCCACTTATCTTTTCTTTTTTCTTCAATCTTGAAGTGGGAGTCTTACTGCCCGTTAATGCGGGATAAAAAAATGATGCAGCTGTTAAAGCTAAAGCTGCATCATTCTAATCCTTATTGATTTAACGTGAGTTCCTCTTGAACAAACTGTCCGTAATGCTTGCTTGCTTTATAATTATGATACATAAAATAACCACCAAGTAAAACAAACAAACCAGTAACAGCATACGTAACAGAGGATTGGTAAATTACTAAAAAGTTAAGACCGAAGAAAAACATGAACGCACCAAGGCATACAGCTGCCCTTGCAGCAAACCATTTTTTTCGAATCGGTAAATTTGTTCGTAACTGTTTTGTTTTAAAATAGAAATACCAAACAAATGAGATAACTATTGCACATATCAATATTCCATTAAGAATCATTATGAACCTCCATTAAAGTGAAACTTCCATCATATCCTTCTATTATTGTAATAGTAAATTTCAAAAAATGCGAATGGTAATCCTGACTAACTGAGGAGAAATGACATGAAAAGACAAATCATCGACACAATCGAACGCTATGACAAAATAATAATTCACAGACATGTGAGACCAGACCCGGATGCTTATGGCTCTCAAATTGGACTGAAAGAGTTAATATCTCTGAACTATCCGAACAAAAAAGTACTAGCAACGGGAAAACATGAACATACTTTAGATTTTCTTGCTCGTCCTGACTCCGTGTTTGATGAGGATTTTAAAAATGCATTAATCATTGTTACAGATACAGCGAATACGGAAAGAATTGATGACAAACGTTATAAGCTGGGTAGCTATCTGATAAAAATCGATCATCATCAAATGATGATGCGTACGGAGATTTACTTTGGGTCGATACAAATGCAAGCTCTGTAAGTGAATTGATCTGTGAGCTTTTCGAGGAAGCAAAAGACTATAAAAACTGGAAGATGGATGCGACTGTTGCAAGACTTTTATATGCAGGGATTGTTGGGGATACTGGTCGATTCATGTTCCATAGTACAACAGAGCAAACGATGAAATTTGCAGGTCAATTAATTTCTTATGGGTTTGATCGCACAGAACTATTTAATGGGATGTATGAAGTAGAAAGCAACCTGCTCCAGTTAAAAGGATATATATATGCAAACTTTGAAATGGATGACAACGGTGTTGGTCATATGAAACTAACGCGGGAATTATTAAAAGAATATAATGTATCCGATTCAGAGGCTTCCTTATTAGTAAGTGTGTTAGCGGATGTCAAAGGCATGAAATACTGGGTATTTTTCATAGAAGATACAGATACCATCCGAGTTCGCTTGCGATCTAAAGGTCCTGTCATTAATACAGTGGCGAAAAAATATGGTGGTGGCGGTCATCCACTTGCTGCCGGGGCCTCTGTACAAACTTGGGAAGAAGCAGATTTGGTAATTGAAGATTTAAAAAAGCTGTAAATTGAGGTGTGTTATATGGAAACAGTATATCCACAAATTGTAACATCAGCGGATATGCTGAAAAGTACAATTCAATTGGAGCCACTTATAGAAAAGTTAAAAAGTAATCACGCAAAGGCAGTCGCCATTACAAATAGTACTTTGTATGGCATAATGCCTTTTTGGCATGCAATGAAAAATCAACAAATTCATCCGGTTATCGGACTATCAATCCATGTCCAATTAGATGATAAAAGTGTTCCACTCGTACTGTATGCCGAAAATATGAAAGGCTATGAAAATCTGTTGAAAATTTCAAGCGGCTTAGAAACAAGGGAATTGACGGAACTCCCTAAGAAATGGCTTGCAGCTTATAAAGAAGGTATCATTGCAGTTTATCGGGGAGATAAACAGTTTTCTGAAGATAGTTTAGGGGAGCTAAAAGACTTATTTAGAGATAATAATTTGTATGTTGGAATAGAACGAACGAATGGAATAAAGCAAGAGTTCGAAGACGAAATAATCAAAGCATCAAAACAATTCTCCACTAATATTACTGTTTTTCATATGAGTCGCTATCTACAAAAAGAAGATGCGTTTGCCTATGAAGTATTAAACGCTATGGATCAATCTTTAAAAATGTCTGATCGAAATCGATTAAAACCTCCGGAAGATTCCTATCATGTGTTGACAGAAAAAGAATGGGCGGAATGGTTCTCCGATGTACCTGAATGGCTTGAAAATACGAAAGCTATGCTAGAAAGATGTTGTGTTAATTTCGACAAAAAATCGCATATTATGCCGAAGTTTCCCTTATCTGAGCAGCAAAGTGCAAAAGATTATTTGCGAGCACTTTGCGAAGAAGGCTTAACCATTCGTTTAGGCGAAGTGACACAAAATTATAAAGACCGTCTACATTATGAACTTCAAATTATTAATGAGATGAATTACGAGGATTATTTTTTAATCGTGCAAGACTTTATGAAATTTGCCAATAGAGCGGGTATTTTGACTGGTCCGGGTCGAGGATCTTCCGCAAGTTCACTTGTCGCCTTTTCCCTTTTTATAACGGACGTGGACCCTCTTGTATATGGTCTTTTATTCGAACGATTTTTAAATCCTGAACGTATCACCATGCCCGATATTGATATTGACTTTGCAGATTCAAGAAGAATGGAAGTTATTCGATATGTTGCCGAAAAATACGGAAAAAATTATGTTTCGCAAATTATTACATTTGGTACATTATCCGCAAAGTCAGTAGCGAGAGAAGTTGCGAGAATCTTTGGTTTTGAATCGTCTACATTAGAAGCTATTTCTTCTTTTATCCCAAATAAAAACGGCATAACTTTAAAAGAAGCGTATGCACAATCACAAAAGTTACGTGAGTTTATACAAACAGAAGAAATACGAAAAAAGTGGTTTGAAGTTGCATTGGCGTTAGAAGGATTGCCTAGAAATGCCTCTACGCATGCCGCGGGGGTTGTACTATCACCGGTCCCATTAGTAGACGTAGTTCCTATTCAAATGGGGCATGACGATCTATTTTTAACACAATGGCCGATGAAAGAAGTGGAACAGGCAGGCTTGTTAAAGATGGATTTTCTCGGGCTAAGAAACTTAACGATTATTGAACGAATTTTAAAGATTATCCATAAGAATAACCGTCAATCTTTCTCGCTGGATACTATTCCTTTCGATGATAAGCGTACCTTCCAGCTATTACAAAACGGCGATACGACGGGTGTCTTTCAACTAGAGTCGGAGGGTATGCGACAATCCTTAAAGCAAATCCAACCGACAAAGTTTGAAGACATTGTAGCAGTAAATGCTCTTTATAGACCAGGTCCAATGGAAAGTATTCCACTTTATGCGAAACGAAAACGAGGACAACTACCGGTGACATTTGAACATCCGGTTTTACAGCCGATTCTACAAGAAACATATGGGATAATCGTCTATCAAGAACAAATAATGCAAATCGCATCCCAAATGGCAGGCTTTACTTTTGGAGAAGCCGATTTACTCCGTCGAGCAGTAAGTAAAAAAAATCGAGAAATCTTGCAAAAAGAAAGAACGCATTTTGTGCAAAAAGCAATTCAACTAGGTCATTCTGAACAGGCTTCTTCATCTGTATATGATCTGATTGTTCGCTTTGCAGATTATGGTTTTCCAAAAAGCCATGCGGTAGCATACAGCGTCATCTCCTATCAAATGGCTTTCTTAAAAGCACATTTTCCAGAAGCTTTTTATTGTGCGTTACTTAGCACAGCAACGGGCAATCAAGACAAGATTAATCAACTAGTAATGGAAATGAAGCAAAAAGGAATTCCTATACTACCGCCTTCTATTTTTAATAGCAGCAACTTTTTTACTGTGGAAAATGATGGAGTAAGATTCGGTTTGCAAGCGATTAGAGGTGTTTCACACGCATTTCTCCAAAAATTATTACAACAAAGAAGGAATGGAACAAGGAAGTGGGAGGATCTTTTTGACCTTGCTGCTGATTTATCAGCGATTCATTTTACTAGAAAAAATATGGAGCCACTTATCAAAGCAGGTGCCCTCGATCATTTTCAAGAAGAGCGATCTACCCTACTGGCAACACTGGACGCAGCAGTAAAGTACGCAGAACTTGTTAGTCCTACGGAGGATACTGACTTATTTGAAGGAAATGCGACTCATTTTGGAAAGTCAAAGTATATTCGAACGGATGAATTGCCGCTTATGGTCAAACTTCAATTTGAAAAAGAAGTATTAGGTCAATATTTTTCAGAGCATCCTACAGTTTCAAAGAAAAAGCATATGACTCAACAAGTTATGAATATTTGGGATGTCGTCCAAGCTTCGAAAGATTGGAAAGTCACCATAGTTGGATTAATACAAGAAATAAAAAAAATTCGAACGAAAAAAGGCGAATCGATGGCTTTTGTCACGATACAGGATGAAACGGGAAGTGTTTCTGTCACGCTATTTCCAGAGGATTATGCAAAGCATAATTCTTTGTTAGAAGAGCTAGCAATCATTGTAGTGGAGGGGAAATCGGAGCGTCGTAATGGTCGAACTCAAATAATAGGAAAAATAGTTTCAAGATAAACTGTACATTCCTCGTACAGTTTTTTCTTTACGTGACTCTCATTTTTTTGTATGCTATTAACTATGAGTGGTCAGACCACTTTGTAATTAATGGAAGAGTGAGGCTTGAATGATTCCAAATAATAACTCCAGGAAAATGTTTTTAGAAATAGTTAAGCAACTAAGACAACTCATTCATGATGAAAATATTGCAGTTGGTGGAAAACTACCGTCTGAAAGAGAGCTTGCAGAAAGACTACAGGTTGGCCGATCCACTGTAAGGGAAGCGCTTAGAAGTTTAGAATTGCTTGGAATAATAGAAACAAGAAGAGGAGAAGGAACTTTTCTTTCTGATTTTCGCAAACATCAGTTAGTGGAATTATTATCTACTTTTATATTACAGGATGTTAAATCCAAAAAAGATGTTCATACTACGATGCAAGCATTAGAAAAAGACGCAATTCGTACAATATGTATGACAGATGTACTTCATAAACAATCCATTTGGGATGCTTTCTTAGATAAATTACATGAGGAAGTACTTCAAGAAGATATTATTCGAGAAATTATCATTATATCTAATAATCGACTAGCCTTGAAAATATGGTTTTTATTGAAACAGTTTGCTGATGAACCTTATCACAGTTTTATGAATGTAGAAGAGAAGAAAGCCTGGAAGCTACTTTTGACCAATTTAAAAGTTGGAAATGAGCAACAAGCAATATCCTATTACAATGAATGGAAATTGTTAACGAATAGGGGAGAAATAAAATGATTCGAGATATATTTAGAAAAAACCAAAAAAAGAAATATGCAACAATACCAACTGAAAAAGCGAAAAATGATGTGCCGGAAGGAATTATGATGAAATGTCCGGAATGTAGAAAAAATGTCTTCACTAAGGACTTGATGAAAAATTTAAAAGTCTGCCCTACTTGTGACCATCATATGAAAATGACTGCACATGAACGAGTAGAAATCTTTTTAGACGAAAACACATTTGAATCAATGGACGACCATTTAGAAACAGTAAATCCATTAAATTTTCCAAGCTATACAGAAAAAATTAAATCGGATGCAAAAAAAACTGGTATAAATGAAGCCGTCCTTACTGGTGTGGGTCAATTAGAAGGACAAAAAGTAGTTGTAGCAATTATGGATTCCCATTTCAGAATGGGTTCTATGGGATCTGTTGTTGGAGAGAAAATTACGAGAGCTATTGAAAAAGCAACGGAGCTTCAAGTTCCATTTATTATTTTCACTGCAAGCGGTGGGGCTAGAATGCAAGAAGGTGTTCTATCTTTAATGCAAATGGCGAAAACTTCCGTAGCGTTAAGAAGACATAGTGATCACGGTCTTTTATATATTTCCATCTTAACGCATCCAACTACAGGCGGTGTTTCTGCAAGCTTTGCTTCAGTAGGTGATATTAATATTGCAGAACCAAAAGCATTGATAGGATTTGCTGGTCGTCGAGTAATTGAACAAACAGTGCGTGAAAAACTTCCGGAAGATTTTCAAACAGCAGAATTTTTAATGGAGCATGGCCAGTTGGATGCAGTAATTCATCGAAAAGATATGCGTGAAAAAGTGACAACACTGGTCCAAATGCATATGAGTAAGGAGGTTTCTACATGGTAAAAACATTGCCCTTTGAAGAACCAGTTGTTCAGCTTAAAGCTAAAATAGAAGAGTTAAAAGAGTATACTGTAACTGCAGACGTGGATATGACTGCAGAAATAGAAAATCTAGAAAAAAGATTACAAAGATTAGAAAAAGAAATCTATGAAAACATGGAGCCATGGGATCGTGTGCAGGTTGCTCGTCATCCTAGCCGTCCGACTACAAGAGATTATATTCAATTATTATTCACGGATTTCATCGAGCTACATGGCGACCGTCTGTACGGAGATGATGCAGCAATCATAGGTGGAATTGCATTGTTCGATGGTAAACCTATTACGATTATTGGTCATCAACGTGGAGCTGATACAAAAGAAAATATTAAACGTAATTTCGGAATGCCACATCCGGAAGGCTATCGAAAAGCATTGCGTTTAATGAAACAAGCTGAAAAATTCAATCGCCCGATTATTTGTTTTATTGATACAAAAGGGGCTTATCCAGGTAAAGCAGCAGAAGAGCGTGGACAAAGTGAAGCGATTGCTAGAAATTTAGTAGAAATGGCTGGTTTAAAAGTACCGGTTATTAGTGTTGTCATTGGAGAAGGTGGAAGTGGTGGTGCGCTTGCACTTGGCGTTGCAAACCATATTCACATGCTGGAAAACTCCACTTATTCGGTTATTTCTCCAGAAGGTGCAGCATCGATTTTATGGAAAGATGCATCACTTGCTAAACAAGCGGCAGAAGCGATGAAAATAACTGCACCTGATTTGAAAAAGATGAATATCATTGATGGAGTTATTCGCGAAGTATATGGCGGTGCTCATAGAGATTCAGAGGCACAAGCAACGTATATGAAAGAAGTTCTTCTCAACTCTTTACGTGAGCTTTCCAAGCTTTCTGCTGAACAATTAATCGATGAGCGTTATAATAAGTTCAAACATATTGGGGAATTCACCGAGTAAAAAAATGCGTCTATAGTGACGCATTTTTTTTGACTCCATTCATGATAAGATGAAATTAATAAATATAAAAGTTTGGAGGAACCATTGTGAAGCGTATAGGTGTATTAACGAGTGGTGGAGACGCGCCTGGGATGAATGCTGCAATACGTGCTGTTGTAAGAAAAGCAATATATGAGGGACTCGAAGTAGTAGGAATTTTTCATGGGTATCAAGGGTTAATCGATGGAAATATGGAAGAGTTAAATTTGGGCTCGGTAGGGGATATTATTCAAAGAGGTGGAACCAAGCTTTATTCCGCGAGATGTCCAGAGTTTCGAACAGAGGAAGGCCAACAAAAAGCGATAGAACAATTAAAGGCAAACGGTATTGAAGGGCTTGTTGTTATCGGTGGTGATGGTTCTTATCGTGGTTCGATGACGTTAACGAAAAAAGGATTCCCTTGCGTAGGAATACCTGGCACGATTGATAATGATATTCCAGGAACAGATTATACGCTTGGTTTCGATACTGCACTTAACACAGTAATTGATTGTATCGATAAAATTCGTGATACAGCCACTTCTCATGATCGAACTTTTATTGTCGAAGTAATGGGGAGAGATGCAGGAGATTTAGCTTTGTGGGCTGGTTTAGCTGGCGGAGCAGAGACAATTATCATACCAGAGGTAAACATGAATATGGAAGAAGTAGTGGAACGTTTAAAAAGCGGAACATCTCGTGGTAAAAAACATAGTATCATTATCGTTGCTGAAGGAGTTATGAGTGGATCAGAATTTGCAACTAAATTAATGGAGCAAGCAAATATTGAAACCCGTGTTTCCGTTCTAGGACATATTCAGCGCGGGGGATCTCCGACTGGTCGTGACCGAGTGCTTGCAAGTATGTTCGGTGCAAAAGCTGTTGAAGTTTTAATGGCAGGTAATGGGGGACGTGCAGTTGGCATACAGAACCATGTAGTGGTAGACTATGATATGAATGAAGCATTTGAAAGAAACGAAGTATTCGATAAGGATATGTATCAATTATCGAAAGAATTATCTATTTAAGACCAGATAATAATTCTTTTACATAGAAAGGATTTGGACAATGAGAAAAACAAAAATAGTTTGTACAATAGGGCCTGCAAGTGAATCAGAGGAAAAGTTAGAAAAATTAATCGAGGCAGGGATGAACGTAGCTAGATTAAATTTTTCACATGGAAGCCATGAAGAACATGCTGCAAGGATTAAAACAATTAGAAAAGTGTCCAAAAAAGTAGGGAAAATTGTAGGGATTTTATTGGATACGAAAGGGCCAGAAATTCGTACACATAAAATGGAAAATGACGCAATTGAGCTTGAGTCTGGTCAAACAATTGATATTTCTATGACAGAAGTTTTAGGAAATACGGAACGTTTTTCTATTTCATATGAAAAACTAATAGAAGATGTACAAGAAGGTTCAATTATTTTATTAGACGATGGCTTAATCGAGTTAATCGTTACGAATATTAATATGTCAGATGGCATTATTTCTACGTATGTTCAAAATGCTGGAACATTAAAAAACAATAAAGGTGTAAATGTACCTGGAGTTTCTGTACAATTGCCGGGAATTACAGAGAAAGATGCAAAAGATATACTATTTGGAATAGAGCAAGATGTAGATTTCATCGCCGCATCTTTTGTACGTCGAGCTAAAGATGTACTCGAAATTAGAGAGTTACTTGAAAATAATAAAGGCTCTCATATTCAAATCATCCCGAAAATCGAAAACCAAGAAGGTGTCGATAACATTGATGAAATTATTCAAGTTTCAGACGGTTTAATGGTTGCAAGGGGAGATCTTGGTGTAGAAATTCCAGCAGAAGAGGTTCCTTTAGTACAAAAAAGCCTTATTCAAAAATGTAATGAAGCCGGAAAACCAGTTATTACAGCAACCCAAATGCTAGATTCTATGCAACGTAACCCAAGACCAACTCGTGCAGAAGCTAGTGATGTTGCAAATGCTATTTTAGATGGAACAGATGCTATTATGCTATCAGGTGAAACTGCAGCAGGTACCTACCCTGTTGAAGCTGTTCAAACAATGGATAAAATCGCTAAAAGAACAGAAAACGCAATCGATTATCGTGGACATGTATCCAAGCTAAGTAAAGCGCGTGACGTGAATTTAACGGATGCCATTGGGCAAGCTGTCGCACATACTGCGATAAACTTAAAAGTAAAAGCAGTAATTGCACCTACAGAGAGCGGTCATACGGCTAAAATGATTGCTAAGTTTAGACCAGGAGTTCCAATCATTGCAGTGACGTCTTCTGATTTACCATCTAGAAACCTAACCCTCGTATGGGGTGTTTACCCAATTGTTGGGAAAAAAGCTTATTCAACAGATGAAGTGCTAGAAACAGCAATTGAAGAAAGTATCGCCCATCAGTATGTAAACCATGGGGAGCTTGTTGTAATTACTGCAGGAGTTCCAGTTGGTGAAGCGGGTACAACAAACTTGATGAAAGTTCATGTAATTGGTGACAAAGTTGCTAAAGGGCAAGGAATTGGGAAATCCTCAGCACATGGAAAAGCCATTGTAGTAAATAATGCAAGTGAGTTGGCAGGACAGGACACTACAAATAGTATTATTGTTACGATTGGTTCTGATCGTGATATGGTTCCAAGCATTGAAAATTGTAAAGGGCTTATTACAGAAGAAGGCGGATTGACTAGTCATGCAGCAGTTGTTGGGCTAAGCTTAGGAATTCCGGTCATCGTTGGTGTTGAAAATGCCACCAAATTAATAAAAGATGGTCAAGAATTAACAATAGATGCTATTAGTGGGGCTATTTATAACGGTCACGCAAGCATTATTTAAAAAATTGCCTCACCATTTAAGGTGGGGCAATTATTCTAGGAGATCTAGCTCCAGCGCCTTACCCCTCGGGTTCAAATGTGAAAAAGCTGCTCCTGCGCACAGCTCGTCGCAAACAAAATCGCTTGTGGTGGCTGAGGAGCTGCCTCCTTGGCCCGCACGATGCGGGTTATGTCTGCTATGCCACAGGATGTGGCGTACTTTGCAGACCCACCACGTCCCCATTTGCCTGTCGGGGCAGACATAGGAGCTTGCGCTTTTCATAGGAAGGTGAATGTATGAAATGGATTATAGGCTTAATCATAGTTATCCCAGCAATAGAGTTATATATATTGTTGCTATCTGGTAAAACAATTGGAGCAGGATATACATTACTCTTGATCTTAGCAAGTGGAATAATTGGTGCATATTTTGCAAAGAGACAAGGAATGAGAGCCTTTCGAGAAGTCTCGGACAATATCAAAAATGGTCAAGCACCAGGAGAGGTTGCTATAAATGGAATTTTCATCTTTATTGGTTCTATCTTAGTAATACTTCCTGGTTTTATTTCGGATCTTCTTGGGTTTATGTTGTTATTTTCTCCTACAAGAAACCTATTTAAACCGCTACTCTATCGCTGGATTCGTAAAAAGATGAAAAATGGTCAAGTTATTGTGATGAAGTCTTCGTAAGGTTTTCCCACTTGTTTGCGATTAAATAAATAAACGGACTAAATAGTATTCCTATAAATCCAAAGATTAAAATGGCTGCCGCGCTTAGAAAGAATACGTGGACGGCCTTTATTTGCATAGAGGAAGACCACAAAACATTTTCTACAATATGCCTTGTTAACTGAACAAATATATATAGAAGTAAAACGATTATCCCAGCCATTCGTTGCTCCATTAAGAAAAAGTAAACACTAAGCGGTATTAATAGTATTCCTGTACCTAAAAAAGGGATACTATCAACTAGCGATACGAGAAACGCATATTTTACAGGATTATGGAAACCTAATAATTGAAACCCTATAGCTAAAAGAACAAAGGTCAAAAAAAACAGTTTTAACTCTACAGAGATAAATTTATTCATGACGCCAGATGATTTTCTTAGCGCTCTTTGAGAGAAATTTCGTGTTTTTTTAGGAAAGTAAACGAGAAACCACAGACGATCTTTCGTAGATTCGTATAAAGAAAAAAATAAACCAATACTAAATAAAAAAAACTTCAAAAAATAAGAAGGTAAATTTGTCAGATTTAATAATAAATCATTCAGTAGTTTGTTTAATAGATTTTGAAACTTTCCTTCAAAAAAAATGAAAATAGGATGCTGCTTCAATTCTACAAATGGTAATAATAAAATATGTTCATGAATAAGTGGAAGAATATCTAGAAGAGCTTGTACTATTACAAACAAAAATAATATAAAACTAGACAATATAACTGCTTCTGTTAACAGGACACTAACAGTAACAGGCAGCTTAATATTTTTATAAAAGAAATTTGTAATAGGGTATAAAAAATAACCACATAAAATTGCTAAAGATAAAGGATAAGCAACAAGCGAAATAAGTATAATAATTCCAAATGGTATCCAAAGTGACCAAAATTCTTTCTTATTTATTTGTAGAGTAATCATTTTCATCCATTCTTTTCAAAAAATTAGGATATACACACATTATTTTTTAATAATTTTAAGCGTTTTCATTCACAAAATCGCCAAATATGATTATACTAGAATTGTAAGGCTTAAAAGGTACATAATATATACAGGTAATCTTTCGTCCGGCGATTAAGTGGAGCGAATTATTATACTGTAGAAGGGGAGATTTCGAAATGACAACAACTCGTGGTTTAGAAGGTGTTGTAGCTGCGGAGACTGCCATCAGTTCTATCATTGATGACACACTTACATACGTTGGCTACAATATTGACGATTTAGCAACAAATGCAAGTTTTGAAGAAGTAGTATATTTACTATGGCATAAACGCCTTCCAAAAGCAGATGAGCTAGCAGAACTAAAACAACAATTAGCTGATAATATGGCTGTTCCTCAAGAAGTTTTAAATCATTTCAAAACGTATCCAATTAATAATGTTCACCCCATGTCTGCTCTAAGAACAGCAGTATCTATGCTAGCATTATATGATGATGCTGCAGAAGATATGTCCGACGAGGCTAATTACTTAAAAGCAATTCAATTACAAGCAAAACTTCCGACATTAGTAACAGCATTTTCACGTGTTCGTAAAGGCTTAGAACCAATTGCACCTAAAACAGATCTAGGGTATGCTGCAAACTTCTTGTACATGTTATCTGGTGATCTTCCAGACGACATTGAAATAGAAGCTTTTGACAAAGCACTTGTACTTCATGCAGATCATGAGTTAAATGCATCTACATTTACTGCACGTGTTTGTGTAGCTACGCTATCAGATATGTATTCAGGTGTAGTAGCAGCACTAGGTGCCTTAAAAGGTCCACTGCACGGTGGTGCAAACGAACAAGTTATGAAAATGTTGACAGAAATTGGTTCACTAGATAATGTGGACAAGTATATTAATGAAAAACTAGATAACAAAGTAAAAATTATGGGCTTCGGTCACCGTGTATATCGTAAAGGAGATCCACGTGCGAAACACTTACGTGAGATGTCTAAAAAATTAACTACTCTTCGCGGTGAGTCAAAATTATATGATATGTCTGTTCGCATTGAAGAAATCGTTACTGGACAAAAGAATTTACCACCTAACGTAGATTTCTACTCTGCTTCTGTGTATCATTCATTAAACATTGACCATGATTTATTTACACCTATTTTTGCAGTTTCACGTGTGTCTGGTTGGACTGCACATATTCTCGAGCAATACGCTAACAACCGCTTAATCCGCCCTCGTGCAGATTATGTTGGACCTGGTTTGCAAACATATATTCCGATTGAAGAAAGATAATTTTATTGCCCTAAAAAATTTTTGTTCAACAACTTAATATGAGTTGATAGCATTATAGATATAGTAGGAGGAAATAATAACATGACAACTGGTAAAATCACTGTAGAAAACGGAGTACTTAACGTACCAAACACAGCAATTATTCCTTTCATCGAAGGAGACGGGACTGGTCCTGACATTTGGGCTTCTGCTTCACGCGTTCTAGAAGCAGCAGTTGAAAAAGCATATAACGGTGAAAAGAAAATTGAATGGAAAGAAGTACTTGCTGGTCAAAAAGCGTTTGATCAAACTGGCGAATGGTTACCACAAGAAACACTTGATGTAATCAATGAATATTTAATCGCTATTAAAGGACCACTTACAACACCGATCGGTGGTGGTATTCGTTCTTTAAACGTAGCATTACGTCAAGAACTTGATTTATATACTTGCTTACGTCCAGTTCGTTATTTTACTGGTGTTCCTTCTCCAGTAAAACGTCCTGAAGATACTGATATGGTGATCTTCCGTGAAAACACAGAAGATATCTATGCAGGTATTGAATATGCTAAAGGTTCTGATGAAGTGAAAAAGTTAATCAGTTTCCTTCAAAACGAAATGGGCGTTAATAAAATCCGTTTCCCTGAAACTTCAGGTATTGGTATTAAACCAGTTTCTGAAGAAGGTACGAAACGTTTAGTTCGCGCTGCACTTAACTATGCTATTAAAGAAGGTCGCGAATCTTTAACACTTGTTCATAAAGGAAATATCATGAAGTTCACTGAAGGAGCTTTCAAAAATTGGGGCTATGAAGTTGCTGAATCAGAATTCGGTGATAAAGTATTCACTTGGAACCAATACGATCAAATTAAAGAAGAGCAAGGAACTGAAGCTGCTGACAAAGCACAAGCAGACGCACTTGCAGCTGGTAAAATCTTAGTAAAAGATTCAATCGCTGATATCTTCTTACAACAAATCTTAACTCGTCCGAAAGAGTTCGATGTAGTTGCTACAATGAACTTAAACGGAGATTATATTTCTGATGCATTAGCTGCTCAAGTTGGTGGTATTGGTATCGCTCCAGGAGCTAACATTAACTATGTAACTGGACATGCTATCTTCGAAGCAACTCACGGAACAGCTCCAAAATATGCTGGTCTTGATAAAGTAAATCCATCTTCTGTAATCCTTTCTGGTGTATTAATGCTTGAACACCTTGGTTGGACTGAAGCAGCAAAATTAATCATGGATTCTATGGAAAAAACAATTGCATCTAAAGTAGTAACTTACGACTTTGCTCGACTAATGGACGGAGCAACGGAAGTTAAATGTTCAGAGTTCGGTGATGAACTTATCAAAAACATGTAATTTGAAATGAATTTTGGTCTTAAAGGAAGGGATTTTTCCCTTCCTTTTATCTTCATTCAGTAGAAGACCCCCACTTATTTGGGTGGTGAGATGAATTCGGTTTTGTTTACTGTTCAGTGGATGCTCAAAAGCTTACTGAACGAAGATAAAGCCTTCGGCGGATGTCACAAATTTTGAAAGAAGTCAGGGCAGGCAGTCTAAGTTCGAGACATACTGTAGGCCTCATGCTTGATTCAAAATCTGTAGGTAACTATGCCAAGGCGTAATTGATTTAAACAAAAGGAGAGTTTTCTAATGACATTGAAAAGAAGTAAAATCTCAGTAATCGGTGGCGGATTTACAGGAGCAACAACTGCTTTTCTACTTGCTCAAAAAGAACTTGGTGATATTGTCTTAGTAGATATTCCACAAGTAGAAAATGCTACTAAAGGGAAAGCATTAGATATGGCACAAGCTGGACCAGTACAAGGATTTGATGCGGAGATCATTGGTACTTCTAACTATGAAGATACAAAAAACTCGGATTTAGTAATTATTACGGCTGGTATTGCACGTAAACCTGGAATGAGCCGTGATGATTTAGTTCAAACAAACCAAAAAGTAATGAAAGCAGTAACGAGTGAAATAATAAAGTATTCACCAAATACTACTATCATCGTATTAACCAATCCAGTTGATGCAATGACCTATACGGTTTATAAAGAGTCAGGCTTGCCAAAAGAACGCGTAATCGGACAATCTGGTGTACTTGATACAGCTCGTTTCCGTACGTTTGTGGCACAAGAGTTAAACTTATCTGTTAAAGATGTTACTGGTTTTGTTCTTGGCGGACATGGCGATGATATGGTTCCATTAGTAAGATACTCTTATGCCGGGGGTATTCCATTAGAAAACCTTATCGACGCTAGCCGTTTAGAAGAAATCGTGGACCGCACTCGAAAAGGAGGAGCTGAAATCGTTAATCTTTTAGGAAATGGCTCTGCTTATTATGCGCCCGCAGCATCGCTGGTTGAAATGGCTGAAGCAATTCTTAAAGACCAAAAGCGTGTATTACCCTCTATTGCTTATTTAGAGGGTGAATATGGTATGGATGGTATATATCTTGGCGTTCCGACCGTACTGGGTGCAGGTGGTATTGAGAAGATTGTTGAGCTTGAACTAACGGAGGATGAAAAGGGTTTACTAAGTAAATCTGCTGATTCTGTTAAAGCAGTTATGAATGTTTTAGCATAATTCACGATAATATTAATCGAGTGTGGGAAACCTGCTCGATTTTTTTTGTACTTATTGTTAAGATAGATATAGCTAATTGATGGGAGGATGAAATCTTGTTATTGGGAAAGATACAGAAAAAGGGTAAGAATATAAATGATTTATTTATTGGTGAAAAATTAACAATTACTGAGAAAATAGAAGATAAGGATTTACTTCTATACTTAGGGTTAACAAATGATAATAATCCTTTATATATTCAGCACGATTTTGCTTCCAAAACAATCTATGAAAAACCTATTGTCCCACCAATTATGTTAATGGGTATTATTACAGCTGCTATCTCTAAATACTTACCCGGTCCAGGAGCTTATATAACAAAGCAAAACATCAGCTTTTTAGCACCTGCGTATCACTATTCAACTTTAAAGTTTACGTTCGAAGTAATGGAGATTGATATAATTTCAAATGAAATAGTAATTTCAGTTATTGCTAATAATGAACAAAAGAATGCAGTATTGGCTGGTACTTTTTATGTTAATCCACCAGCAAACGAACAGTAAGTCTACATTTGAGGTCAAATGATTTGGAATGGGGGTTTCAAATCAACTTTGGAGGCAAAATAAATGAAAAAAGTATTAGTTGTGGATGATGAAAGCTCAATTGTAACATTATTAAAATACAATCTGGAGGATGCAGGTTTTGAGGTCATTACTGCATATGACGGTTTAGAAGGTCTGAATCGAGCAGTGGAAGAAAATCCGGATGTCATTGTGTTAGATTGGATGTTGCCGCGTATGGACGGAATGGAAGTATGCAAGGAACTACGCCTAAAAAAAATTCAAACACCGATTATTATGCTTACTGCAAAAGACGAAGAGTTTGATAAAGTGCTCGGTCTTGAATTGGGTGCGGATGATTATATGACCAAACCGTTTAGCCCTCGTGAAGTTACTGCTCGTGTAAAAGCAATGCTACGACGTTCTAATATTTCATCAGAGCATCAAATGAATGAAATAAAACAAAAAGAAGAAATATATTCGTTTGGACCATTACAAATTTATCCGGATCGATTTGAAGTGCTTTTAAATGAAGAACCAATCGAGTTTACACCGAAAGAATTTGAATTACTTGTTTACTTAATTGAAAACAAAAATAGAGTACTTACACGCGACCAATTATTAAGTGCTGTATGGAACTACGATTTTGCCGGCGATACTCGAATTGTAGATGTTCATGTTAGTCATTTACGAGATAAAATTGAAGAAAATAGTAGAAAGCCAATTTTCATTAAAACGATCAGAGGTCTAGGATATAAATTCGAGGAACCTAAATTGTAATGAAAAGATTCCAATCCAAAATATTACGAACGTATTCTATAGTAATTGGATTAATTTTAGCTAGTCTTGGTCTCGTTCTTGGGCAACTTTATCCTATTTTTGTTCATCATTCCACTGTTGTTTTAATAGACTCCAAAATGGAGCAAATAGCTACAGATTTAGCTGCAACCGAACTTTCAAAAGAAGAGCAATCGTCTATAAAGCAAACACTAAGTTCAGCGCTTCAAAATAATGAAATGGCGAATGAACAACAATCACTCTGGTTGTTTTTATTTTTTATTTTGTTCATCACTTTTCTTGTTGCTTTATTTTTGGGAGCCAACATATTTAAAAAATATGCTCAACCAATTGAACATTTAACCGAAACCGCGATGGAACTTGCAAGAGGTAACTATCGTATTCGGGCATTTGAAGATGATTTTTCTGGTATGTCTACATTAAGCAATTCCATCAATATATTAGCACGCAATTTACATGATATTTCAGTTATGCGTGAAACGGAGAAAGAACGGTTAAAAACATTAATTGAGAACATGGGTAGTGCCTTGATCATGATTGACCGAAATGGATTAGTAACGATTGTGAATCGATCCTTTTTGAAGCAATTACAAATTTCTTTTGAAAATATAGATGGAAAACTTTTTCGTAAAATCGGTCTTCCAGATAAGATAGAAGCTTTTATCGATAAACTTTTTTTAACGGAATCCTCATCCCGTGAACAAATTCAGATCAAGCGAAATTTACATACTTATTATATGGATGCTTATGGGGCACCTGTAATTGGAGAACACGGAAGATGGCTAGGTATCGTAGTGGTAATGCATGATATCACCGAACTTATTAAGTTAGAGCAAGTACGAAAAGATTTTGTTGCAAATGTGTCCCACGAACTCAAAACACCGGTAACTTCTATTAAAGGATTTTCGGAGACATTACTTTATGGGGCATACAAAAATGAGGATACATTATTATCTTTTCTTGAGATTATTCATAAAGAAAGTAATCGATTGCAAATGCTAATTACCGATTTGTTGGACCTTTCCAAAGTGGAACAAGTTGGGTATGAAGTGAATTTGAATAATGTAAAATTGAAGGATGTATTGGATCGATGCATCGAGATGTCTACACATCTTTTGGAAGAAAAAGATATAGAATTGGCATTAGCAGTAGAAGACTCCGTGAAAGTGTTAGGAGACTCCAATCGTTTAATGCAAATTTTGATGAATTTAGTGACAAATGCAATTACGTATTCGCCTGACCATACAACATTACATATTTCCATTTTCAAGGATGAGAAGTATGGCATATTCCGAATTCAAGATGAAGGTATTGGAATTAGTAAGAAAGAGATTAGCCGAATATTTGAACGCTTTTATCGAGTGGATCGTGCAAGAAGTAGAAACTCAGGTGGTACTGGCCTAGGTCTGGCCATCGTAAAGCATCTAGTAGAAGCACATCATGGGTTGATAAAAGTAGAAAGTGAAGTAGGAAAAGGTACATGTTTTACAGTGTACATTCCACTTGTGCAAAGTTAATGGAGGTAAATATGAACAAAGAACCGTTTATCCCAATTATTGTGGGGACTGATATGAATGCTTATAATATGGCTATTTCATTTCATGAGGAATATAAAATAAAGCCAATTTTAGTCGGAAAGGAAGAAATGTCCTTTACGAAATGGAGCAGTGTCATCGATCATATTGAAATTCATCCGAATTTATGGGATAAAGCTGCTTTTGTCACAGTTTTAACAGAAGTAGCGATGAAATATAAAACGGCTGGAAAGCAATTGCTGTTAATCGGTACAAATGATTTCTATGTCCGACTAATAATTGAGAATGCAAAAGCATTAAAAGAAATGTATGTATTTAACTATATGTCAGAGGAGTTAATGAATAATCTTCTCGTCAAATCTAATTTTTATAAGCTTTGCGAGGAGCATGGCATTGATGCACCAAAAACATACTATTATTCTTGTGCCAAGAAGGAGCCTTTTACAGAAGAGGTATTATTTCCATTAATCATTAAACCAAGCAATGGGGTTCAATATTACAAAAATAAATTTCCTGGGCAACAAAAAGTATATCGTGTAGAATCACGCGAAGAATTAAATGATGTCATTAACAAAGTGAATGCAAGTGGCTATAAGGAAGATCTAATCATTCAAGATTATATTCCTGGCGACGACACGTATATGTGGGATTCAGTTTTTTATATAAATTCAAAGGGAAAAGCCCAGTTAAGTACGCTCGCACAGGTTGTGTTGCAAGAACATACGGTTACTGCAATTGGAAACTATACGGCGCTAATCACTAGGTATAACGAAGAATTGATGCTTAAGCTTCAACATTTTTTAGAAGCAGTAGGGTATGTAGGATTTGCTAACTTCGATTTGAAGTATGATGAACGCGATGGTAAATTTAAAGTATTCGAAGTGAATATTCGTCAAGGACGCTCTAGTTATTATACGACAGCTCTTGGACATAATATGGCGAGATATTTTGTGGACGACGTCATTTACAACAAAGCAAAGCCGTTAACATTGTTAAATGAGCATTATTTGTTTACCGTAGTCCCTAAGATTGTATTAAAGAAGTTTGTTAATAATAATGAAATTCAACGAGAAATAAGACATCTGTTAAGAACGGGAAAATGGGGAAATCCAATGTTTTATAAAAATGATACGAATTTTATGAGAAAGTTGTATTTAATTGCTCGTCAGTTTAATTATTATAAAAAATACAAAAATAATAATTGGTAAAGTAAAATTTACAATATATTCATTAAAGATTTACAATCGTCTGTTACATTTAAATAGACCCCTTTTCCAAACGATTTACCTGAAAAAGCTAGCCCTCCGCTAGCTTTTTTCAATTGTTAGAAACTAAAAAGTAATTTTTGTAGATAAATTTCCCCAAAAACAAAGTTCTGCCACTTTTTTAGCGCAGTTTAAGGAAAATGCGCGGTAGTGAGTTGAATGAATGTCCGCTGGGATTTCCGCTGCGGGGCGGACGCTTTCCACGGGGTGAGCGATGAGCCATCACCGACGCTAGCGCGTTCGCCTGCGATGGCTCATCTACTCACTCATCCCGTAGGAGTCGCCTCCCCTCCGCTACAATCCAATAAAGGAAGCTACTTCCGCAATGTCACTAGCTGTAAGGAAAATGTCAAGTATTATGGAAAGAGATTTCCCATCTTTACAATAAGTCAGATACTTCGTCCAAACAACAAGTGTACTTAGATGGAGACGATGATATAAAGAAGATTAATACCAATAAATAGTTGAAAAGACGAGCTATATCCTGATAAACGAACTACGAAATTGGAAATAACATTGTCTAAATTGTTCTAATTATTATGTGGTAAACTTGATAAATTTAAAACTTTGATAACTGCAGACACCAAATTAGCAGATCATACATAATGAGTGAAGCGGAAGGCGGCGACTCCCGCCGGAATAGCATGATCTGAAAGACCCGAAGGAGCGTAAGCGACGAGGAGATTGAAGTCATGCCGGCGGAAAGCGTCCGCCTGAAGCGAAAATCATAGTAAACCCTTAATAGGCAACATACCGTGCAGTTTCTCTATAATGCGACGCAATCGTTGACGTCTTTTTTAAGCCTAGTTTTATTATTTTTGAAACCAAATGGACTATTATTCCGTAATAGGATTATACATATAGAAAGGGGAATTATGATGAGTACAAAGAGATTAATATCCATCATTGTTGCTTCAATCCTAGGAATTATTTTATTATCTGCTGTATTTACATCCTGGTACACAGTAGATGAATCAGAACAAGCAATCGTTATTACATTCGGAGAAGCAGGCGACTCAATTACAGAATCAGGGTTGAAATTTAAAATGCCTTGGCCGATTCAAAAAGTAGAAAAACTGTCTAAAGAAACGTTCAGTCTGCAATTTGGATATAAACAAGCAGCCGACGGGGAAATAGAATCTTTTGATAAAGATACAAAAATGATCACGGGAGACGATAATATTGTCTTAACGGATTTAGTTGTACAATGGAAAATTACTGATCCAAAAGCGTACCTATTTAACTCCGAAAGTCCGCAAGATTTACTGCATGATGCAACGTCCGCCTCTATTCGCTCGATTATTGGGAACTCCAAAATCGACGATGCCTTAACATCCGGAAAAGCACAAATTGAAGCAGATACTGTTGAACTATTAGGTTCTTTAATAGACAAATATGACATTGGAATAACCGTACTTACTGTAAAACTGCAAGATGTAGAGCTACCTAATGCGGAAGTCCGAGCTGCATTTACTGCTGTAACGGATGCAGAGGAAACGAAAAATACAAAAGTAAACCAAGCAGAAAAATATATGAACCAAAAGATGAGTGAAGCAGAAGGGGAAAAGGATGCAATCATTTCGGAAGCAACTGGATATAAAACTGCTCGTATCCAGCAAGCACTCGGAGATGTGGAGTTATTTAATAAACTTTATGTAGAATATGCAGACAATAAAGAGATTACGAGACAGCGACTTGTAATGGAGACACTCGATGCAGTGTTACCGAACGCCCAAATTTATATTATGAAAGATGATGGTGGCACGATGAAGTATTTACCGCTCCAACCACTGGAATCTACTAAACAAACACCGCCACCAGCGGATACCGAAACAGAAGAAGGGAGTGGGCAATAATGGCGGATAACAATAATCCATTTTCCAATCTTGAAGAAAAATTTAATGCGATGCAAAAGAAAAAGAAGCCACAAAAAGAAAAAACACCAGTCGATTACAAAAAATATACAAAGCCATTTATCGGTATTTTTATAACATTCGTTGTTATTATTATCGCACTTGCAAATATCTATGTCGTGAAAGAAGGCGAATTTAGAGTAGTTCGCCAGTTTGGAGAGATTAAAGATATTAAAGATACACCAGGTCTGCATATGAAAATACCATTCATACAAAGTGTTACAACCATTCCAAAACATCAAATGAACTATAAATTATCAGAAGCAGAGATTAACACGAAAGATAAACGTCGAATTATTATTGACAATTATGCTGTTTGGCGTGTTGTAAATGCGAAAGAAATGATTTCGAATGCTGGTAACTTGGTAAATGCAGGATCTCGTATGGAAGAGTTCATCTATTCAGTCGTACGTTCAGAGCTTGGTCAACTAGAATATAGCGAGATTATTAACGATGAAAATTCTTCCCGAGGAAGTTTAAATGATCAAATTACAACACATGTAAATGAATTGCTTAAAAAAGATAAATACGGTATCGAAGTAATAGATGTACGTATTAAACGCACAGACTTACCGGAAGAAAATGAACAATCCGTTTATAATGAAATGATTTCAGAAAGACAAAGTATTGCACAAAAGTTTTTATCTACAGGTGATGCAGACAAACGTCGTATTGAAGCAGATACAGATCGTCAAGTGAAAGAGATGCTTGCGACTGCCAAAAAAGATGCTGCAATGATTGCTGCAGAAGGGGATGCAGAGGCGGCGAAAATTTACAATCAAAGTTTCTCTAAAGATCCAGAGTTCTATTCTCTTTATCGGACACTAGAATCCTATAAGCGAACAATTGGTGAGGATTCGATGATTATCATCCCGTCTGATTCTCCTTATGCGAAAATTCTTTCAGGTTACTTAGAATAGTATATGAATCGTCATTCCCCTTACTCTCATGGTAAGATATAGGGAATGACGATTTTATTTATTAAATGATATTTTTTATTTTGAGGGAGTGAATGGAATGTCCAACGAAAAAATACTTTTATTGGATGGGAATAGTCTCGCATACCGAGCTTTCTTTGCTTTACCATTATTATCAAATGAACACGGCATACATACAAATGCTGTATATGGTTTTACATTAATGCTACAAAAAATTATGGACGAGGAAAATCCGACGCATATGCTTGTGGCGTTTGACGCAGGTAAAACGACTTTCCGTCACTCTACTTTTGGAGAATATAAAGGTGGAAGACAGAAAACACCACCGGAGCTTTCTGAACAATTCCCTTACGTTCGTAAACTAATCGATGCATACGGGATTAAACGATATGAATTGGAAATGTATGAAGCGGACGATATTATTGGGACACTAAGTAAACAAGCTGATGCAAAAGGTCAACAGGTTGTCATTGTTTCAGGAGACAAAGATTTGACACAGCTAGCAACGGATCGTACGACTGTCTATATTACCCGAAAAGGTATTACAGACATTGAAAATATACACCTGCACATATAGAAGAAAAGTACGGGCTTACTCCGCAACAAATTATTGATATGAAAGGGCTCATGGGAGATGCTTCCGATAATATTCCAGGTGTACCAGGTGTCGGAGAAAAAACAGCGATCAAACTATTAAAAGAACATGGTTCTGTAGAAAAGCTTTATGAAGCATTAGACGCTGTTAGTGGTGCGAAATTAAAAGAAAAGCTAGTTGCAAACGAAGAACAAGCGAAAATGAGTAAAATACTTGCGACCATTGAAACGAGTGCTCCAATTGAAGTAACACTAGATGATCTAACATACAATGGACCTAATATGGAAGAGGTTGTGGAGATTTGGAAAGAGCTTTCGTTTAAAACACTTTTAGAGAAATCGGATTTCGTCGCGGAAGAGCAAGAAACTGCAGAAATGAATTATCAGGTGTTAGAAGAAGTAGATACTTCCATATTAAAAGACCAAATGGCTCTTCATTTCGAAATGTATGATGAACAATATCATACAAGTGAATTATTAGGAATCGCTTTTTCAAACGGTGAGGATTCGTATTTTATCCAAGGGACTAAAGCATTTCAATCAGACGCATTTTGTGCATGGCTAGAGGATAACGAAAAACATAAATTTTTATCGGATTCGAAAGCAACCCAAGCAGTAAGTAGAAAACATGGCATTAGTATCCAAGGAGCAGAATTTGATCTGCTATTAGCAGCTTATATTGTCAACCAATCTATTTCTTCTGGAGATGTATCGACACTAGCAAAAGAATTCGGGAATTTTAATGTTTGGACAGATGAGAGCGTCTATGGAAAAGGTGCGAAAAAATCAACGCCAGAACTTGAGAAACTCGCTGAACATGCGGCACGAAAAGCGCAAGCGATATGGCAACTAAAGCCGACTTTAGAAGAAAAGTTAAAAGAAAATGAACAGTACGAGCTCTACAAAGATTTAGAATTACCACTTGCATCTATTCTAGGAACAATGGAATCAGACGGAGTAAAAGTGGATAAACAAATACTTGTCGAGATGGGACATGACTTAGAAGTAAAGCTACAATCCATTGAGCAAGATATATTCGCGCTGGCAGGGGAGAAATTTAATATTAATTCTCCTAAACAATTGGGCGTAATATTGTTTGAAAAAATAGGATTAACACCTATAAAGAAAACAAAAACAGGTTATTCCACAGCAGCGGATGTATTAGAAAAATTAGCTGGAGAGCATGAAATTATTGAACAAATTCTTCTTTATCGCCAATTAGGAAAATTAAATTCAACATACATTGAAGGATTATTAAAAGAAATTCATGAAAAAGATGGGAAAATCCATACACGCTACCAGCAAGCACTAACTTCAACAGGACGACTAAGCTCGATTAACCCAAACCTGCAAAATATACCGGTTCGTTTAGAAGAAGGTAGAAAAATTCGAAAAGCATTTGTCCCATCGCAACCTGATTGGGTGATGTTTGCAGCCGATTATTCACAAATCGAGCTTCGTGTGCTTGCGCATATGTCGGAAGATAAAAACTTAGTAGAAGCTTTTATTAACGATTTGGATATTCATACAAAAACTGCAATGGATGTTTTTCATGTAGATGCAGAAAATGTGACATCGGACATGCGCCGTGCTGCAAAAGCAGTAAACTTCGGTATTGTGTACGGGATTAGTGATTATGGTTTATCGCAAAGCTTGGATATAACGAGAAAAGAAGCAGCCATATTTATTGAGCAATATTTAAATAGTTTTCCTGGTGTAAAAGAATATATGGATGATATTATCCGAGAAGCAAAGCAAAAAGGATTTGTTACGACGATATTAAATAGAAGAAGATATTTACCAGAAATTACGAGTTCTAATTTTAACCTAAGAAGCTTTGCGGAGAGAACTGCGATGAATACTCCTATTCAAGGAAGTGCAGCTGATATTATTAAAAAAGCGATGATTGATATGGCACAGCGTTTGAAAGATGAGAAAATGCAAACGAAGATGCTTTTGCAAGTGCATGATGAGTTAATTTTCGAGGCACCAAAAGAGGAAATTGCATTACTTGAAAAAATTGTACCCGAAGTAATGGATACTGCGATTAAATTGCTCGTACCATTGAAAGTCGATTATGCATTCGGTGCTTCTTGGTACGAAACGAAGTAAGGAGTTTTGAATATGCCTGAATTACCAGAGGTAGAAGGGGTCGTTCGGTCGTTAAGACCAATTGCGACGGGCAAAACAATTCAATCTGTAGACGTTTCTGAAACAATTATTACATCTAAAGCCAATGGCAAAGAGGCTATCATTAAAGGGGCAGATGTAGATGTTTTCAAAGAAGCACTACCTCAAATGATGATTGAAAGAATAGATAGGCGTTCTAAATATATCTATTTTCATCTAATGAAGGATGGAACCCCTCATTTACTCGTTTCACATTTAGGAATGTCTGGGGCTTGGTTCTACGTTCGTAACTTGCATGAAATTGAAGAAGAAAAATTTAAACGGCATTCACATGTCATATTCCATTTGGAGGAAGGTGACATGCTTGTATATGCTGATATTAGGCGATTCGGTGAGCTTCGTTTATTAGAAAGTGAAGCAGATCATCCACCATTATTGTTAATGGCTCCAGAGCCCTTCGATCAGGATGCTTTAGATCATTATTTGGCGATGAGTATTTTACCAAAATATGAAAATAAAGCGATAAAAGAATTTATCATGGATGGTCATGTCGTTTCAGGCTGCGGCAATATATATGCAACAGAGGCATTATTTCGATTAAGAATGCATCCCGCGCGAAAAGTGAAACGTATCAGCAAGGAAAGAAAAATACAATTATTCAATGAGATTGTCATTGTGCTTCTTGATAGTATTGAAAATGGAGGAAGTACGATCTCCGATTATCGTTCTATTAATGGAGAAGCAGGAAATATGCAAAACAGATTACAAATGTATGGAAAGAAGAATTGTCCAATTTGTGGTCGAAAAACGCTGCAAAAAACGATAGGTGGTAGAACCTCCACTTATTGTGGTACATGTCAGAAATAACGGAGGATAGTTATGATCATTGGTTTAACTGGAAGTATTGCAAGTGGGAAAAGTACTGTTTCCAATATGTTAAAGGAATTAGGCTACCCAATTGTAGATGCAGATGTTGTAGCCCGAGTCGTCGTTGAAAAAGGAACGGAAACACTTGGGAAGATAAAGGAAGTATTTGGCCAAGAAGTAATTGCAGAAGATGGTTCCTTAAACCGCGGAAAACTAGGTGACATTATTTTTTCAAGTCCCTCTAAGCGGAAACAACTTAATGATATTATCCATCCAGCAATTCGTACAGAAATGCTTCGTCAAAAAGAAGAGCTTCAAAAAGCGGGTCATCCATCCATAATCATGGATATCCCATTATTATTTGAGAGCAGACTGCAATCGTATGTAGAGAAAATATTAGTCGTAACAGTTACAGAAGAAACGCAATTGGAACGATTAATGGCGCGAAATAATTTTACGCTAGAAGAAGCAAAGGCAAGAATCCAATCACAGCTTCCATTATCTCTTAAAGAAAAAGAAGCCGATGCGGTTATTTATAATAATGGAACATTGGAATCCACAGAACAACAACTAAAAAAAATCTTAAGCGATTGGAATGTGTTAATCGTGTAGCACAAAAGACCGAAGACGACTCGAAAATAGGGCTGTTTTCGGTTTTTTTTGAGAAAATTTTTAGATACACCACTTATTGAACAGGGATAAATAACCCAATTACAAATAAAAATATCTTTCTTCTAATTTAGGGCTACATGATTCGGATAATGTGTTATACTAATTACAAGTTGTAAATATAAAGTATCACACAGTTACAGGAGGATTTTTCACATGACAGCTTCAATTGCAATTAATGGTTTTGGACGTATTGGACGAATGGTGTTTCGCCAAGCGATAGTACAGGAAGAGTTAAATGTTGTCGCAATTAATGCAAGATACCCTTTAGAAACGTTAGCGCACTTAATAAAATATGACTCTACACATGGTACTTTTTCAGGAGAAGTAAAAATAGAAGAAAATGCGCTTCTTGTAAATGGCAAACGAGTTCAAATTGTGAATGATCGTGATCCAGCGAATCTCCCTTGGAAAGAATTAAATGTCGACATCGTAATCGAGTCAACGGGAAAATTCAATGATGGTGAAAAAGCTAGTGCTCATTTAGCAGCAGGTGCGAAAAAAGTAATCATCACTGCTCCTGCCAAAAATGAAGATGCAACTATTGTAATGGGTGTTAATGATGATAAATTAGATTTAGAAAGCCAGGATATTATTTCTAACGCAAGTTGTACGACAAATTGTTTAGCACCTGTTGCAAAAGTATTAAATGATACGTTTGGTATTGAGAACGGTTTAATGACAACGGTTCACGCATATACAAACGATCAAAATAATTTAGATAATCCACATAAGGATCTAAGACGTGCACGTTCATGTGGGCAATCTATCATCCCAACATCTACTGGTGCAGCAAAAGCGCTTACATTGGTGCTGCCAGAGTTAGAAGGGAAAATTCATGGTATGGCACTTCGTGTACCTACTCCAAATGTTTCTTTAGTAGACTTAGTCGTAGATGTGCAAAGAGATGTAACTGTTGAAGAAGTAAATGCGGCATTTGTAAAAGCTTCTGAAGAATCCATGAAAGGGATTTTAGGCTTTACAACTGAGCCACTAGTTTCAATTGACTTTAATACGTCTACTCTTTCCTCTACAGTAGATGGATTAACTACAATGGTTATTGGTGATCGTAAAGTAAAAGTACTTGCATGGTATGATAACGAGTGGGGTTATTCTGCACGTGTAGTTGATTTGACGAAAAAAGTAGCGTCTGGTCTTAAAGTAGGTTCGAGCCTATAAAATAATTAGTCCTCTTTCTATATTTTAGAAAGAGGATTTTTTATTTGTTGCTTATTTTATCAATACATCATATAATGATAATCGTGTACTTCACGTACATGGACTACTTAAAGGGTTAGGACCTCTTTGGACTAACTTTCCCCCGTGGTAGTCAACTTTGATTGTTAATTTTTAAACTAAAACTTATCAAAGGGGGAAACGGACATTGGAAACAATGGGACGTCACATTATTGCAGAACTATGGGAATGCGATTTCGACAAACTTAACGATATGCAATTTATCGAGCAAACATTTGTTGATGCTGCACTTAAGTCTGGTGCGGAAGTCAGAGAAGTTGCATTTCACAAATTTGCACCACAAGGTGTAAGTGGAGTCGTTATAATTTCCGAATCACATTTAACGATTCACAGCTTTCCAGAGCATGGTTATGCGAGCATTGATGTGTATACATGTGGTGATTTAGACCCGTCAATTGCAGCTAATTATATTGCAGATGCTCTTAATGCTGGAATACGCGAAACGATTGAAATGCCTCGTGGTATGGGTCCAGTTAATGTACCTAAGTCGCGCATGACAGTTCAAGCGTAATAACTTAGCCGAGATGACTTAGCAGAGGAAGCGATTCCTCTGCTTTTTCGATTTTATACGATAATATTGTTATAATAGATATACAAATTAATGTAAGGAATTAGGTGAGACAATTATGAGATGTCCAACTTGTCAGTTTAATGGCACGAAAGTAGTCGATTCAAGGCCTGTTGACGATAATAAGGCGATAAGAAGAAGGCGAGAGTGCGAGGATTGTGGGTTTAGATTTACCACATTTGAAAAGGTGGAAGAAACCCCTTTGATCGTCGTGAAAAAGGATGGTTCACGAGAAGAATTTAGTCGTGAAAAAATACTTCGAGGACTGATACGTGCATGTGAGAAAAGACCAGTTGCACTTGATCAGCTAGAAGATATCGTGTTTTCCATTGAAAAAGAATTACGAAGAGCAGGAAATTCCGAAGTAAAATCCGAGGAAGTTGGCGAAAAAGTGATGGACAAGCTTGCAGAAGTAGATGAAGTGGCTTATGTTCGATTTGCTTCTGTCTATCGTCAATTCAAAGATATAACAGTCTTTATAGAAGAATTAAAAGAAATCATAAAAAAGAATCCAACATTATAAGCAGCAAGAGAGTAGGTGCAACTGTTGATGTTATATAAAGAGCTTCAGCCAGCAGACATGTATATGATTCGCTTGCCATATTCTTTTTCGGATTATGATCGCCAGTTATTAACATTATTGTATCAACCATTAGTTGGTGCGGAAAGTATTAGCCTGTACTTAACACTATGGGCAGATGGAGAAGCACAAAATAATGAGCGATTGCCCCATTATCAGCTAATGAATGTATTAGGTGTTTCTATCGGTAAAATTTTTCAAGCGAGAATTGCGTTAGAAGCAATCGGGCTGCTTCGTACTTGGCAAAAATCAGAGAATGATGGCCGTGTCTTTTATTATGAATTAACTGCTCCACTTGATGCAGAGTCTTTTTTAAAAGATCCATTATTGTCGATGTTTCTGTTAGGTAAAATTGGGGAAAATGCATATAAACAATTACGGAATCGCTTTATCCAACCTACAAACTGGAATGACGGATTTACGGATGTTTCTCGAACCTTTATGGACGTATTTAAACCATCTTCCAAAACAGGGAATGCCTTGTCTTATGAAGATAATTTTCAATCTAAGAAAAGAATGGATTCTTTGCCTTTTTACTTCGATCAATTTGATTTTGCTTTATTGCAGGAAGGGCTGTCGGAACAACTTGTTCCAAAGTCAGCGATGACGATAGAAGCAAAAGAAGTAATCGCTAAACTAGCTTTTTTATACAATTTACATCCAGTAGAGATGCAAAAAGTAGTCATACTTGCGTTAGATGATGAATTACATCTCTCCGAAGCAAGATTAAAAAAAGCGTGCGCTGATTACTATAAACTAACTGTTTCTAAAACTGCTCCCGTTATGGAAAAAATCGAGCAATCAGCTAAAGCAGTACCTGAAAAGAGCCAGCCATTATCGAAAGAGGAAGAACTTATCCATTATTTAGAAACGACAGCTCCAGCAGTCGTATTAAAGGATATTGCGAACGGCAAAGACCCAATTTTAGCAGATGTACAATTAGCTAATCATTTTGTTACCCATTTTAAAATGCCCATTGGTGTTGTGAATGTGCTATTGCAATATGTGTTGCTTCGTACGGATATGAAACTAACAAAAAATTATGCTGAGAAAATTGCTTCCCACTGGATGAGAAAAGATGTAAAAACAGCAAAACAGGCGATGGAGCTTGCCAGAAGCGAACATGAACAATATATAAAATGGAAAAGTGAAGGATCCAAACAGAAATCCTATACGAAAAAACCAGTACGCGAAGAAAAAGTGCCGGATTGGTTTTATAAAAAAGATGGGGAAACGAAACAATCCGGAGAAACAACAAATGGTATTCAAAACATAGATCAAGAAAGACAAAAGCTATTAGCGGATTTGAATGCATTGAAGAGGTAGGTGGAAATAATGGAGCGTATTAATGAAACGTTAAAAAGAATGGTTCAAACACCAGAATTCTCATCAAGGCTAGATGAAATGAAAAAAGAAGTGTTAGAAGATCCAGGTGTGCAAAAGTTTTTAGAAGAAAACGCGGGGGATATATCTAAACGAATCGTAGATCGGGGCTTGAGTAAATTATATGAATACAAGTCGCAGTCCCATGACTGTCGTTCTTGTGAATCCCTAGAGCATTGCATGAATGTTATGAAAGGATACGAACCTAAATTAGTTTTAGAGCGTGGTCTAATTGGTTTAGAATATATTCGTTGTCAACGAGGGATAATAGAGGATGAACGCAGAAAAGTGACTTCTATGATTAATAGCATACATATGCCAAAAGAGGTTATGGAAGCGCGTCTTAGCGATGTTGATGTGAATGATGGAAGTAGAGTGGTTGCTGTTCGTGCAGCAGTTGACTTTTTAGAGGAACTAAATCGAACTAATACATTACCGAAGAAAGGGCTTTATATTCACGGTAAGTTTGGTGTTGGGAAATCCTATCTTCTTGGAGCCCTAGCAAATGAGCTAGCAGTAAAACATATTCATTCTGTAGTAGTTTACGTTCCTGAATTTTTACGAGAAATGAAACAAGCGATTCAAGATCAATCGCTTTCTGAAAAAATAGAGTTTGTAAAAAAAGCTCCTGTTTTAATGCTAGATGATCTTGGTGCTGAAGTTATGTCCAGTTGGACGAGAGATGAGATAATAGGAACAATCCTACATTATCGAATGTCAGAACAGCTACCTACTTTTATAACGTCTAATTTCAATTACTCCGAGTTAGAGCACCATCTATCTGTTACGCAAAGAGGAGAAAAAGAAGTGGTGAAAGCTGGACGAATAATGGAGCGAATTCGTGCTCTTACGATTCCCATTTCTCTACAAGGAAAGAATTGGAGAGAAGAATAACCTCCTACAATGACTTGCAAATGCACATGGTGTGGAGTATAATCATTTTCATAAGAATAAGTAAATGCATTGAAGAGGACAACAATCAGTTTGTACGACTTTTTAGAGAGAGAAGCCTTGGCTGAAAGCTTCTTAAGTACCGGCAATCGATTTACCACCTCCGAGCAGTAACTGTGAATACATATACTAGCAGTTTACCGGTCACCGGCCCGTTAGCCGATGCAGAGCTTCGTCTACTTTTGTTTTTAGTAGACAGAAGAAGGGTGGAACCACGATTTGAACCTCGTCCCTTTATAGGGATGAGGTTTTTTTGCGTTTTCCGGTACATAATTTAAAAGGAGTGTTCAACATGGCAGAAGTTATTAAGTTAAAATTTCCAGATGGAGCAGTAAAGGAATTCCCTGTTTCGACAACTACTGAAGAAATCGCGCAATCCATTAGCCCTGGATTACGTAAAAAAGCGTTAGCAGGTAAACTTAGTGGACAGCTAATCGATCTTAAGACACCAATTACTACAGACGGAGAAATTGCAATTATTACACCTGAATCCGATGAAGCGTTGGAAATTCTTCGTCACAGTTCTGCACACTTGCTTGCGCAAGCTGTTAAGCGCTTGTTTAAAGATGTAAAACTTGGAATTGGGCCAGTAATCGAAAATGGTTTTTATTATGATATTGATTCGCCGGAACCGATTACGGCAGAAGACTTCCCAGCAATCGAAAAAGAAATGAAAAAAATTATTAATGAGAATATTGAAATCGTTCGACACGATGTTTCCCGCGAGCAAGCTTTTGAAAAGTTCAAGGAAGATGAGTATAAAGTAGAGCTTCTTGAAGCAATTCCAGAAGGAGAGCAAGTATCCATTTATGAGCAAGGAGAATTTTTCGATCTTTGCCGCGGAGTACATGTACCATCTACAGGAAAACTAAAAGAATTCAAATTATTAAGCATTGCTGGTGCATATTGGCGTGGGAATAGTGACAATAAAATGCTTCAACGTATTTACGGTACTGCATTCTTTAAAAAAGAAGAGCTTAAGCACCATTTAGATATGCTAGAAGAAGCTAAAGAGCGTGACCATCGTAAAATAGGGAAAGAGCTAGCATTGTTTACGAATTCTCAAAAAGTAGGACAAGGTTTACCACTTTGGTTACCGAATGGTGCAACGATTCGTCGTGTTATTGAGCGTTATATCGTAGACAAAGAGCTTAAACTTGGCTACAAACATGTATATACACCAGTGCTTGGTTCAAAAGATTTATACGAAACTTCCGGTCACTGGGATCACTACCAAGATTCTATGTTCCCACCAATGGAAATGGATAACGAGACATTAGTTTTACGCCCGATGAACTGTCCACATCATATGATGGTTTTCAAAAATGGTATGCACTCTTATCGTAACCTTCCTTTACGTATTGCGGAGCTTGGTACAATGCATCGTTATGAAATGTCTGGAGCACTTTCCGGTTTACAACGTGTTCGCGGGATGACATTGAATGATGCGCATCTTTTCGTGCGTCCAGATCAAATTAAAGCAGAGTTCCAAAAAGTTGTAGAGCTTATCATATCTGTTTATAAAGATTTTGATCTAAAAGATTATACTTTCCGTCTATCTTACCGTGATCCGCAAGATACAGAAAAATACTTCGATGACGACGTAATGTGGGAAAAAGCACAAGCAATGTTAAAAGAAGCAATGGACGAGCTCGGCTTAGATTATTTCGAGGCAGAAGGCGAAGCAGCATTCTACGGACCAAAATTAGACGTTCAAGTGAAAACTGCCATTGGAAAAGAAGAAACGCTATCTACTGTTCAATTGGACTTCCTATTACCAGAGCGTTTTGACTTAACGTATGTTGGAGAAGATGGAAAGCCACATCGTCCAGTTGTAATTCACCGTGGGGTAGTTTCTACAATGGAACGTTTTGTTGCATTCTTAATCGAAGAGTACAAAGGTGCTTTCCCAACTTGGTTAGCTCCAGTCCAAGTAGAAATCATTCCAGTATCCAATGAAGTACACTTCGATTATGCTAAACAAATCGAAGAGCTATTAGTAGCAGCAGGCTTCCGAGTAGAAATGGATGACCGTGAAGAAAAACTTGGTTATAAAATTCGAGAAGCACAAATGCAAAAAATTCCATACATGCTTGTATTAGGTGATAAAGAGCTAGAAGCAGGTAACGTGAACGTACGTAAATACGGAGAACAGCAATCAGAAAGTATTCCATTTGAGGAGTTTTTAACTCGCATTCAAGAAGAAACAAAACATTAATAAGAAAAGCGCAAGCGCCTATGTCTGCCCCGACAGGCAAATGGGGATGTGGTAGGTCTGCAAAGTGCGCCACATCCTGTGGCAAAGCAGACATGACCCGCATCGTGCGGGCCAAGGAGGCAGCTCTCCAACCACCACAACCGATTTTGTTTGCGACGAGCTTGCGCAGGAGCAGCTTTTTCACATTTGACCCCGAGGGGCAACGGTCTTCTGCGACGAGCTTTGCGCAGGAGCAAGGCGTTGGAGCTAGACAATTACTGTGTAGAAATTTTTTATTTTCTTAGATCATAAATACTGTTGACATGTACGAATCTACATGGTATAGTTATCTAGGTTATTGAATACAAGTTTGTGGTATAAGAAGAGGCTGCCCGCTTCTCACCTGTTTGACACTTTTTGTTGTTGACTGGTAAGCACACGATCGACTGTAACATGTAGGCATCTGCATGTTCTTATATCGGCGGGCAGACATACATCTTATGTCTGCTCGTTTTTTTATTTGATCGAAAACGGCGTAAGTAATTCGTTTCTACGAAATTTATGCCCAAACCATGTATTCGCGACACTATTTGGAGGTGGATTGTTATTAGCAAAGACATGTATGTGAACGATGGCATTCGAGCACGCGAACTACGAGTTATTGATCAAAATGGCGATCAGTTAGGATTGAAAACACGTAACGAAGCACTTGAAATCGCAGGTCGTGTAAATTTGGATCTTGTCCTTGTGGCTCCTCAAGCCAAGCCGCCAGTCGCTCGTATCATGGACTATGGTAAATTCAAATTTGAGCAGCAAAAAAAGGATCGTGAAGTCCGTAAAAATCAAAAAATTATCGTGATGAAAGAGGTTCGTTTGAGCCCAACAATCGATGAACATGATTTCCAAACGAAACTTAAAAACGCGATCAAGTTCCTTGAAAAAGGAGATAAAGTGAAAGCATCTATTCGTTTTAAAGGTCGTGCGATTACTCATAAAGAGATTGGTCAACGCGTTTTAGATAGATTTGCCGAAGCTTGTGCGGAAGTATCTACGGTTGAATCAAAACCGAAAATGGATGGCCGCAGTATGTTCTTAGTGCTTGCACCAAAGAACGAAAAACAGTAATAGAGTACAATTGTTTAGGAGGAATTCGACATGCCGAAAATGAAAACTCACCGTGGAGCTGCAAAGCGTTTCAAAAAGACGGGTACAGGAAAATTAAAACATGACCGTGCTTTTGGAAGCCACTTATTCGCTAATAAATCTACTAAAGCTAAACGTAAACTACGTAAAACTAAAGTAGCTTCTTCAGGCGATTACAAACGTATCAAAACACTACTTACTTACATGAAATAATAAGAAATTTAAATCTTGAAAGAATAGCAGGAGGTAATGAATCATGCCACGCGTAAAAAGCACACCAGTAACAAAAAAGCGTCGTAAAAAAGTATTAAAATTAGCTAAAGGTTATTACGGTTCAAAACATACATTATATAAAGTAGCAAACCAACAGGTTATGAAATCTCTAATGTATGCATACCGTGACCGTCGTAACAAAAAACGTGAATTCCGTAAATTATGGATCACACGTATCAATGCGGCAGCACGTCTAAACGGTCTTTCTTACAGCCGTTTAATGCACGGATTAAAATTAGCTGAAATCGAAGTAAACCGTAAAATGTTAGCTGATCTAGCTGTAACTGATGCAGCAGCATTTACACAACTTGCAGATGCAGCAAAAAAAGCAATCGCTAAATAATAAACGATAAAGAAGCTGATAGAGATTCTATCAGCTTTTTTTGTACAAGGGGTAGAAATATGAATCAAATTATTCCCTTTTTTATATTAATCATGTCTGTTATTTCGTTTGTCGTTATGGGCTATGACAAATCACAGGCGAAAAACCATAAACAAAGAGTTTCAGAGCGTACATTATGGTCGCTTGCTATCTTTGGCGGGGGCATTGGTGCTTACTTAGGAATGCAGTTGTTCCGACATAAAACAAAGCATACGAATTTTCGTGTAGGTTTTTTAATGCTGCTCATCGTCTATGTATTTATACTTTTTTGGTTAGTAAAAGCGAACAACCCAAGTATGATCTAGGGGTGTTCGCTATTTTTATGTTCAATAACTATAAAGTTCAATATATATTGATATTTTTTAAGAGTAACTTAAGTAAGTTATATCACTTTTCTAATTTGCACGTAGAATAGGGAAACTGCGTCGTAAAGAGATACAGCAAAGGCAATTGATTTCCGCTCCAGGCGGACGCTTACCGCGGGGCGGGCGGTGAGCCTCCTCGTCGCATGCTCCTGCGGGGTCTCACCTGTCCCGCTGAGCCCGCAGGTGTCGCCGCCTTGCGCTTCCATCAATAGAACTTGCTGACTAATCCATAATTAAATGCAAAAAAACTATTTAATTTATTTACAATTGTCAAGCAGTTTCTAATTTAGAATCATTTTATGTACAGTATAAATTATAGAGAAGGTTACTATTAGCCATTCAAGCAATAGTAGCTCCCTATAATTGATCACAATCGCTAGATAGTCTATCTTTTCAACTAATCAAAGGTTTCATCCATAGAAAATGCAACATAGTACTAAATTTAGTGTTTTATTATGGAGTAAATAGCAAACTCTATTGGATGGTAGCGAAGGGGTGGCGACTCCGGCGGGAGCAGTACGAGCTGAAAGCCCCGCAGGAAAGACATTGGTCGAACTTTGTTTGACCAATGTCTTTGCGACGAGTAATCGCAGGAGCATTTGTTTTCGGAGCGCCGAGGAGATTGAAGCCGTGCCCGCGGAAAGCGTCCACTTCATTCAACTCACTACCGCGCAGTTTCCCTATTATGTGCGACATCTCATGAATATTACATTATTTCCATTTGCAATATTGACTTAGAGATAGCTGTTTTCGTGTTTCAGCTATGCTTCATCTTTCATGAGCTGCTCTATCGGGCTCTTCCAATTGATTTTGGCAGATGGGTAATTCATCCGTATTTCATTTTGCAAAAAACGAAAATCCTCTTTTGAAAACCCTTGTAGTTTGGAAGGATCTTTTATCCAAACGAAAATAGATACTACTTCAAATGCTTGTTCCGTCGTACCTAAATACTTTTCACCTTCAAATAATGCACCTTTATACGTTATGAAAAAATTCTTACGGACATTTTTTATATCATCATAAAAATAGTACTGTTCTTTCTCATAGGATTCATCTAACTTTCTCTTCGGATCAAACAAATAACGAAGAATTTTATAAAATGCATATATGATTATGACAATTATTAGCAGTCGTAGTAATACAATCATCAAAAATGTCCTCCTTGTAAAATACATAGTAATTGCTATACGATAGAAGAGGTAGTTTGGTTTCAAAATAATTTAAAATAATTGGAGGAAATGATGAATTTAACAAAACTTTTTAAAATGCAACAAGCATTGGACGAATATATTCAAACAAATAAGCGAGTAGATGAAGATGTATTTGTAAAAAAAGGATTAGCCCTTGTTGTAGAACTTGCAGAATTAGCGAATGAAACACGTTGTTTTAAGTTCTGGAGTGATAAGGGATCGTCTGAACAGAATGTTATTTTAGAAGAGTATGTCGACTCTATTCATTTTTTATTGTCATTGGGAATTGAAAAAGGCTTGGATGATTTAACAGATTGGCCAATGGAAGATAAAGAGGAAGACTTAACTACACTATTTCTTTTAACAAACGAGGCAATCATCGCATTTTTACATGAATCGACGAAAAGTACATATGAAAAAATTTGGGTTTTGTATGGTGCCATTGCAAAAAAGCTAGGCTTTACTAGTGAAGATGTATTGCAAGCGTATATTTCTAAAAATGAAACAAATTATGAAAGACAGAAGAGTGGTTATTAATACTTTGAGCTAAATCAGTTCTATACTATTACCATGATTTTTTTGGGGGGAGGAATGTGACTAGGACGCATTCTTCCTCCATTTTGTTCGCTAAACGTATGGCAATAATTCTTCCGAAGTCCTTTAATACGAACGTTAATGGAATAAACTATGTTAAAATGGAATCAATTCAAAATCAAAAGAATGAAGGGGTAAAAAATGGGCTTAACTTTGGATATTGTGCGTACATTAATCCCACTTGTAATAGTAGGAGGAATTGCAGTATTTGTAGTTTTAAGAATGCAATATAAATATAAGAAAGGCGCACTTGGTAAGAAAAAATCAAAAAGTGCTCAAAGTTTATTAGATAGTTTAATCCCATTTGGAATGATGATTGGATTTGCTATTGCTATACTTTTAAGCATATTCTTCCAAATTTCTTTACTATCAACAATTGCTTGGGGACCTGGGTTAGGTTTATTATTTGGTTATTTTGCTTATGAAGTTTATAGCAAAAGAGAAGAAAGTTATTCATAATAGCTTTTTTCTAGAAATGAGCGGTTTATATAAGAAGACTATATAACGATATGAAAATATCAAATAATTGGAACTTTTTCTACTGTAAACCGTAAACATATTAACTTATTAATGTGGAGGTGAAGTTAATGAAAAAGTTCCTTTTTTTGCTTGTATTATTTTTGTTAGCTTTTTCATCTAGTGTAGTTGCGGAAGAGAGATCCTACTCAATAGACACAATACATATTAAATCCTGGATTCAACCAAATGGCGATCTTTTAGTGAATGAAGTATTTACCTATAATTTTGATGGGAATTATACAAGTCTAAAGCGATCCTTTCCAAAAGAACATGATAAAAATGTGGTGAATTTTTACGCTCATGAAATAACTACTTTAAGTCCAGAACCAGGTTTCATCGAAGATAATACATTAAAAACATTGCATGTTAAGAAAGAGAATGGAGTATATCGAACAAATATTAACAAAACAAACGAAAAAGTTTCTTTTTTGTATGTATATACTCTTAAGAATGCAGTGAAAGCATATGATACATATAGTGTTGCCGATGTTACATATTTTGGAGATGGAGATGCACATGATCAAGATTTTCATAATGTAACAATAGATTTTATTCTCCCTCAAACAATGGATCCTGTTAAATTCGATGGAGTATTGTTCGATCGAAATGCGAAGAAAAATGGGAAGTCTGAACATGGAATTCGGTTTAAAACACCGATTTCGGAGGCATTTACCTTCACAAAAACATCCTTCTTTTTTCCTTCATCTGTTCTGACAGGTATAGAGAAAACGAAAAGTACTAGCTCGATGGAAGAAGCATTTGCAAACGACAAGAAACAAGCGGATGCGATGAAAAAGAGGCTATCAGAAATTCCTGTACTTATAAAAATTTTACCAAAAGTTTCGCTTATATTAGTGATCCTTGCTGTACTTTTTATTATTGCTTTACCTCAAAGACATTTTTGGCGAAAAGGAAATGAAGAGTACATACTTAACATTGATATTTTATACTTGTTTTCTGTATATAAGACAGGAAAACGGGATAAGAAAACTTTTTTAGCCGGTTTATTTTCGTTAGTTGAAAAAGAAGCTGCAATAGTCAAACCTTCACGAGCGGCAATACGTTTTAAAAATGACCCGAAAGCGCCTAAAGAAACTTTATTGTTTCGCTTGAAAAACGGAGGAATTGCAAAGGGCTTATCCGAAGCTTATTTAATCCAATGGCTATTTAGCACTAAAAGTGGTTCAAGTAAATGGGCATTCCATTTGCATGATGCAGCGGGAGCGCCAAGAAAAGAAAGAGATAATGGGATGGCCAATTACTATCATACTAGGACAAAAGAGTTTAAAAAGAATCAAAAAACTTGGCATAAAAAAGTGCAGGATGAACTAGAAGAAGCGGGAACTTTTCATCACAAACTACCAAAGATTATTATTAGTTTAGCAATCATATTGTTAACGACTTTCGTTGCCATAAGCTACTATGCAGATTTCAGAAGCAGCGGAAGTATTGTATTCATTGGGATTATTACGATAGTCGTTCTCATTATTAATTGGGTTAAACTAACTGCTCACTGGTATTTTGCTCTTTATATGATTGTGATTAGTTTAATGGTTGGGAACATAGTAAATGATGAATTGATGAGTGAAATCTTTGGTTTAATCTTAGCGGTTATTCTTTTATATATCGCTGTGCCGATAAATATTCTTTCGTTGAATGCTGTACGTGTAAAAGATAGTATTCGCTCTTTCCAAAGAAGTATAAAAAGTGGAATGCCTGCCGATCTTTCGAAAACAGAGCAGGAGAAGTGGACGACACGGGCATATCTATTTGGTAGAAAAAATGTGCACATACCAGTTGTGGATGAAACGATTCCCTTGGCAGCACTATTAATAGCTGGAACAGACCCAATGGACTATGTGGCAAAAACATGGTACTGGACACCGGGTGCTACCTCTAGCGGAGGTTCATCCGATTCAGGAGGATTTTTCGGCGGAGACAGTGGTGGTGGCGGTGGTGACGGAGGAGGCGGCGGAGCAGGAGCCGATTAAAATCTATCACTTAATTTTGAAAATAGGATGAGTTTAGAATATAATTGATATGGCAGTTATATTTAGGAGGGCGAAATAATGACAAAGTTAGATGAGACATTGACAATGCTTAAAGAGTTAACCGATGCAAAAGGAATCCCAGGGAATGAGCGTGAACCTCGTCAAGTAATGGAAAAGTATATAAAGCCCTTTGCAGATAAAATAGAATATGATAATTTAGGAAGCTTGATCGCTGAAAAAGTGGGGGACGCAAATGGTCCCAAGATCATGGTAGCAGGGCATTTAGATGAAGTCGGGTTTATGATTTCTAAAATTGATGACAAAGGATTTTTAAGCTTTCAAACAGTCGGTGGCTGGTGGTCTCAAGTAATGCTTGCACAACGAGTGACAATCGTGACTCGTAAAGGTGATACTATTACCGGTGTGATCGGATCAAAACCTCCTCATATTTTAACAGCGGATGCACGAAAAAAAGCAGTGGACGTAAAAGATATGTTCATCGATATCGGTGCTTCCTCAAAAGAAGAGGCGATGGAGTGGGGAGTATTACCGGGAGATATGGTCGTACCATATTTTGAATTCTCGGTGATGAACAATGAAAAATTATTACTTGCAAAAGCATGGGATAATCGTATCGGCTGTGCTATTGCAATCGACGTATTAAAAGGTTTGCAAGATGTACAACATCCGAACATTGTATATGGTGTAGGAACTGTTCAAGAAGAAGTTGGACTTCGTGGTGCTAAAACTTCTACAGTAAAAGTAAATCCAGATATCGGTTTTGCAGTTGACGTTGGTATTGCAGGAGATACACCTGGTATTACTGCGAAAGAATCAACAAGCAAAATGGGAGCGGGTCCACAAATTGTATTGTTCGATGCATCAATGGTATCACATAAAGGATTGCGTGATTTTGTAATTGATACGGCAGAAGAAAATAATATTCCATATCAATTTGAAACGATCCCTGGTGGAGGAACAGATGCAGGCTCTATGCATATTTCTTTGAATGGTGTACCAGCATTATCAATTGGAATTGCAACGCGTTATATCCATTCACATGCTGGAATTCTTCATCGCGATGATTATGAAAACATAGTCAAATTGATTGTAGAAGTAATCAAAAAATTAGACCGCGATGCAGTAAATAAAATTACGTTTGATTAATAAAAATCGTCTAGAAGAGCATAATGAATGCCATTCTAGACGTTTTTTAATTTTCAGTTTTGCATATAAATTCAGTTGACTTTATTATTATTCATATTTATAATGATAATTACATAAATATACACAAAGGAGTGTTTTTATAAATGAAACTTTTAGAATGGGCGAACTTAAAAGTTGTAGATAGTTTAAAAGGTAAGGATCTATTAACTCTTTTTGATTACTCAAAAGAGGAGATAGTAGATATAATTCAGCTTGCAGTTGAATTGAAAAAGCTAACAAAGGCGGGGAAATGTCCTCCACTTTTAGAAGGTAAAACATTAGGGCTGATTTTTGAAAAACACTCAACAAGAACTAGAATTTCTTTTGAAGTTGGTATGAAACAATTAGGTGGGAATGGTATGTTTATGCATTCACATGATTTGCAAATCGGTCGAGGTGAATCAGTTTATGATACGGGCCATGTATTGTCTGGTTATTTAGATGGCATTATGATTCGTGCAAATTCGCATGAAATGGTGAAAGAATTAGCCGAGCATGCGAGCATACCTGTCATTAATGGATTAACAGATATGTATCATCCCTGCCAAGCGCTGGCAGACATTCTAACGATTCATGAAGTGAAAGGATATACACAGGGTTTAAAGATTGCGTATATTGGAGATGGGAATAATGTGGCACACTCTCTAGTTATAGCTTCAGCATACATGGGGATGCATATTGCCGTTGCAACACCGGTTGGTTATGAACCAAATCCAGAAATTATGGAAAAAGCAAAAGCGATTGCTTTACAAAATGGTGGATCTTTGTTCGTATCGAATGATCCTGTAGAAGCAGTGGTGAATGCAGATGTTATTTATACAGATGTTTGGACATCTATGGGGCAAGAAGAGGAAATGCAGAAACGTTTAGCAGACTTTAAAGAGTTTCAGATCAATGAAGCGCTGGTGGCGAATGCAAAGAATGATTATATATTCTTACACTGTCTGCCTGCTCATCGAGAAGAAGAAGTCTCTACTGCTGTAATTGATGGACCGAATTCATACATTTTCCAGCAAGCTGAAAATCGTTTGCACGCACAAAAGGCAGTGTTAGCTTCTCTAATGGCTTAATCGGAATTTAGGAACAATAGACTGGGAAGACAGGGTTTGTCACCAGGCTATTCCAATACATGCGATGTCGATCGTCAAGATGGACGGCTTCATCGCTACATACGAAGAGTGATTCGGGAGACGCTGAATCACTCTTTATTATTTTTACAAAAAAAGAACCTATCCTTAAGATAGGTCTTTAGTAAAGTAAATGATTAAGCTTTTGAAACTTTATTTGGTATTTTAGTTGTTGTGGTTTCAGTGCTTTCTTTTACCGGGCGTTTGGACCAATAAGTCGCTAAAATTGGACCGGAAATATTATGCCAAACTGCTCCTAGAGCACTTGGAAGAGCAGCTAACGGACCTAAGTGAGCGGTTGCTAGTGCCACACCTAAACCAGAGTTTTGCATACCTACTTCAATGGAAATTGCACGTTGATCTAATTCGGAAAGACCCATTAGCTTCGCAGCAAAATATCCTAATAATAACCCTGCTCCATTATGCAGGAATACTCCTACAAACACTAAGAAACCAGCAGAAGCAATGTTATTTACGTTACCTGCAACAACTGCAGAAACAATTGTAATAATAGCTAGTACTGATATAAGTGGTAAAATACTTAAGCTTTTTTCCACTACATTCGGTAATATTTTTTTCAAAAGCAATCCAAGAATAATCGGAATAATAATTACTTGAATGATAGACATGAACATATCAACCGCATTGACTGGCATCCATTGTCCTGCAAGTAAAAGCAACAATAATGGTGTTAATAAAGGTGCCAAGATAGTCGAGAAAGAAGTCATAGTAATAGATAATGGAACATTTCCTTTGGCTAAATAAACCATAACATTCGAAGCAGTTCCCCCGGGTACAGAACCGAGAAGAACAAGACCAGCCGCTAACTCACTTGGTAATTGCAAAAGATAAGCAATTGCAAATGCAGTTAAGGGCATAATGATGAACTGGGCTAAAACCCCGATTATAACAGGTTTCGGATGCGTTAAAATCAATTTAAAATCTACAGCCTTTAGCGTAAGACCCATCCCAAACATAACAATTCCAAGCAAAATTGTAATATACTTACCAAATGGAAGAAACGTATCAGGTATTAAAAATGCAATGACCGCTACTGCGATTACTAAAAATGCAAAATACTTTCCTGCAAAATTACTAATAGACTCTAATATTTTCAAATTATTCACCTAAGCTTTCTATTTTTACGATTTTGTTTGGATTTAATATATTGTTCGGATCAAGTGCGACTTTAATTTTTTCCATTACTAGTAACGCTGCTCCATGTTCAGTAGCTTGATACTTTTGTTTTCCTACCCCTACACCATGCTCGCCAGTACAAGTACCGTCTCGCTCTAGAGCATAGTGAACGATTTTTTCATTGAATGCTTCTGCTTTAGCTATTTCTTCTGGATTGTTCATATCAATCATCAATAACGCGTGGAAGTTTCCGTCTCCGACATGTCCTAGAACTCCTCCGACAAGACCAATTGCATCCAGTTCTTTTCTTGCATATATGACAGCGTCCGCTAGCTCTGAAATAGGTACACAAACATCGGTTACCATCATTTTTTTCCCTACGTTTCCGTGAATATACGCATACGCAAGGTTATGTCTAGCATCCCAAAGCTTTGTGCGTGCAGTATTATCTGTTTCGAATTGAACTTCCTCACAAAGATGATCTTCCATTATTTCTTTTGTAAATTCTACATCTTGCTGTAATCCTGCTTCGTTTCCGTCAAATTCTAAGAAAAGAGTAGGCTTTTCAGCATAATTTGTTTCACTAAATCGATTTACTTGACGTATGGAGCTTTCATCCACTAGCTCTACCCGTGCGATTGGTACGCCTGCCTGCAAAATGGAAGTAACGGCCTCTACTGCGTTTTGAACAGTCGGGAACACTGCTCTTGCTGCTGTTGTAAACTCTGGGATCCCGTACACCTTTAAAGTCAATTCTGTAAAGCAGCCGAGCGTTCCTTCCGAACCTACAAAAAGTCCGTTCAAATGATAACCCGATGCCGATTTGGCAGCCAAATTTCCTGTATGTATAATCGTACCGTCTGCAAGTACTACTTCTAAATCACGAACTTGATCTCGCATCACACCGTATTTAACAGTAGTTGTACCACTAGCGTTTGTAGCAGCCATTCCACCTAAGGTTGCATCTGCTCCGGGATCTACGGAAAAGAAAAGACCGTATTTCTTTAGTTCTTTATTTAGTTGCGTTCTCGTCACACCGGGTTGGACTTTTACTAATAAATCATTCTCACGAACTTCTAAAATTTTATCCATCAATGAAAAATCAATTGTAATTCCGTTGTCGTATGGAATAATATGTCCTTCTAAGCTGGAGCCACGTCCAAAAGGAACTACTGCTACTTTGAAATTGTTTGCTATTTTCATAATTTGGCTCACGTCATTTGCTGTTTTAGGAAAAACAACGATATCAGGTAGACTGACATGATGATAAGATTCGTCTTTACTATGTAGTTCTCGTACTGTTTGATTGACAGACACTTGGCTTTCGTCTAAAAACTCTTTTAATGTTTCTACTATTTGTTCTGTTGATACAGTCATGTTAAATCGCCTCTTTATAAAAATATAAGTATATGTTTTATTAGAATTTTCCCGTTAATTCTAATAGAGTAATTATACAGATAATTCGACAAATTGCAATTGAATCTTTATGAATTTTTTCACAATCTTTACTTTTCCAATTATTGAGCTATTGAAAAATTAGGGATTAACATTTTTGTCAGAATAAAGAAGTTAATTATCATTGACATTATGTTAAGTATACATTACATTATGTATATAATAGTTAACTTTTCGAGAGAAGGAGAAAAATGCTTAAAAATCGTGTGAAAGAATTACGCGCTAGATTTAGTTATACGCAAGGGGTTTTAGGAGAAAAAGTAGGTGTGACAAGACAGACTATTGGTTTTATCGAAAAAGGAGAATTTTCTCCTTCTATTACACTTTCTTTAAAGCTTGCACATGTTTTGGAATGTAAGGTAGACGAACTATTTTGGCTAGAAGAGGAGGAATAACGATGAAAAAAGATTTTCGGGTACAGTATCCACTTTGGCAAATTGGTTTTATGTTAATATTTATGGCATTGGTTTTCATGATTACCGGTGCAGTCACTACTTACGTTAACAATAAAACCTCATTTTCATATACGATCCAACTTGAAGCATTAGAAGGTGGTATTGTCTTTCTGCTAATTCCGGTGTTTCTTATCATGGCAATTATTTTATCTAGTAAGTTAAAGAAATATAATAAAGAACACCCAACTAAAAAATTATCGGTATGGCGAACTAAGCCGCTTGAATACATGGAAGATGACGAAGCATGGCAAATGATTACAAGGGTAGCGACTCAGAAAGTTTATACTTTCTTCACATGGTCATTACCTCTTTCAGCCGTTTTTCATTTACTAATTCCTACCTCTAAGATCCTAATTATTTTAAATATTGTCGTTCTATCATTAGTGCAATATCTCATTTTTTATATTCATGTACGAAAGCATGTGACAGAAGAAGGGGAATAATAAAAATAATCCGTGAAGAGTATTATTTCTTCACGGATTATTTTTATTTGAATGCTGCAGAGATTTCATTTAATACGGAGCTTCGTTTTGTATCATCGGCCATCTTCCACCATTTTTCGAAGATAACTCCAAGCCCAGGTAGAAGATGTTCTTCGCCTCTTTGAATAGCATCTTCGACTACGTTACGAATATCTGTTGCAGAATTCCCTTTTAAATTGTTTGAAATTGCTTCTCGAATTTGAAAATCCATTTTTATCACTCCTCGTAATTATCTTTTCCAAACTCTCGCAAGGTATACACGAATTTGTTACTATTAAATAAAAAAGGCGGTACATATAAATGAAACGAATCGAATCTCCCCAAAATTCCCTTGTGAAGCATTGGAAAAAACTGTTAAGTGTTCGAAAAGAACGAGACAAAACAGGTGAATTCATTATCGAAGGCTATCACTTAGTCGAAGAAGCGATTAAACAAAAAGAACAGGTGCTTACAATTATGCTAAGTGATACGAGCGAGATTCCAGCAAATTGGGATGTAGACAATTTAGAAATCGTAGAAATAAATGATGTCATCCAAAAGGAACTTGCTGAAACAGAACACACACAAGGAATATTTGCGCATTGCAAACAGCAAACTGTAGAAGAGCAAGTACAAACAAAGTGGAAACGTTTGTTATTAATAGATGCTGTCCAAGATCCTGGCAATATTGGTACAATGATTCGCACAGCAGATGCTGCAGGAATCGATGCGGTGATTCTCGGTAAAGGTTCCGCGGATGCATATAACCCTAAAACATTGCGTTCAGCACAAGGATCCCATTTTCATATCCCTATTGTAAAAGGAGATTTACATGAATGGATCGTTGCATTGAAGAATCGACAAGTAACTGTCTTCGGAACAGCATTTGAAAACTCTACGCCATTCCATCAAGTGGAGAAAAGCGATTCTTTTGCGTTAATCGTAGGAAATGAAGGAAGTGGCATTCATAAAGAGATACTAGAGAAGACCGATCAAAATATTATAGTGCCTCTTTTAGGACAAGCTGAGTCATTAAATGTAGCGGTAGCAACAGGGATTTTGTTATACGGATTAGCATTATAATAGTTGGAATAAGAGATGTCATATTACGTAGTTTAGAGAAACTGCGCGGTAAAGAGATACGG
>NZ_JAPNOZ010000004.1:482858-492396 GCF_029955155.1 Psychrobacillus sp. NEAU-3TGS
TATTATTTTACCACTTCTTATTGAACTAAACTGCCCCTTTAGTTGAACAAGAAAAGGAGCTGTTTTACCAGCTCAATGATCTTCAAGTAATGCACCCGTTAGTTGAGTAAGGAACTCATAATTATTTCCAATAACAAATTTGTAGTTTGTTGTTGTCTGGATCATAAAAATCAAAAAAGTTGTTTACACCATCATTATGCAATTCACTAACACTAACATGTTGTTCTTTTAGTTTTTTATATGTTTCACTAATATCTTTTGTAAAAAATATAGGATATGTACCATTATTGGTATGCTTTACATCACCTTCTTCAATAGTTAAAGGCACTCCGCTGTTTCCAATGCTTAGAATTCGATAACCCTCGCCTTTATAAGTCTCTTTAAACCCCATAATATTTTGATACCACTTACTTGATTCTTCAACATTAATTACCTTTAAGCATACAGTGTCTATTCTTTCAATCATCTAGTCACTCCTTTCATTTATAGTATTTGTTCTTGATACGGATGTGAATTCCCTCTTTTTTTACTAAACTGCCGCTTTAGTAAAATGGTTCACAAAAGGAATACAAATTCTCTATATTACTTCTAAAGAATTCATTTATAATATATTTTATTTATATTGCAACTTTTTCTGCCTCTAATCCGTGGTTAAAGTGAAAGGTGGGAAGTGATGGATCTAGAACAAATATATGCACTTCATTTCAATGACTTATATCGCTATTTATATTCTCTCTCAAAAAATCATGCCGAAGCAGAAGACTTACTGCAGGAAACCTTCGCAAAGGCACATATTGCATTGCTCACCAATGATATCAAGGAAATAAAGCCTTGGCTCTTTAAGGTAGGTTATTTTACATACATTGATCATTTCAGAAAAGATAAACGTTATGTAATGACGAATGAATTTTCAATTTCTGATTTAAATAGTCCAGAAAATATAGTAGTTGAAAATGATGCTTACAATGAACTATTACGTTATTTAGATTATATAAGACCAATAGAAAAACAGGCGATTCTATTATGTGATGTGCATGATTGGTCAAATGAGCAAGCCGCAAATATCTTGAATATCAAGTTAAATACCTTAAAGAGTCATTTATCACGTGGAAGAAAAAGGTTACGGGAAATGTTATCACAGGAGGAATCATAATGGATCCATATGAAAATTAATAAATAACGCGAAGAAGGAAGAACTTCCGCATAGTAACGAAGGCACTAAAAAGATTAAAAGAGCAATCAATTCGTCTAAATGGAAATTGATTCTTTCTACTCTAACAGTCATCCTTCTAATTGTTCCTACCTGCTATATGCTGACTTTTGGATACTATGCTTTTGGAACCAAATCTACTACTTTAATGGACGTCGCAAGTACTACTCTCTATATTACTGAGCCAAATACAACGCTCGAGGAAATGGAATTCGAAATGGACTTCTCTCTTTTTTCGATGGACTTGTCATTTGAACAATATAAACAAATTGGAGATGAGTTTTACCCATCAAAAGACTATGATTTACATTTTGTTCTCAATGACTTAGTAAATAACAAAACAACTTCTAAGCTAGAGAAAATATATCCTCAGTACCCAACACAAACAAACCAATGGATTACTCATCCAAACCAATCCGTTGAATTCAATAGTGATAATGAGTGGCGTGTGTTATCCGGATTGCCGGAGGAAACTGTTGTGGAGGCTTATATCTCATTAGACGATCTTTATCTAGTTCAAGAAGTAGAAGATGAGATGAAAAATGTTGATGTGACTTGGGCAGCAATCTATACAGGAACAGAAGATAAAATGCTTAGTTCCGACGGGGATGTTATTTCTCCAATTGGTTATCCCGTTCAGCCTGATCAAACTTACTGGTCCCCTTTTCGGGACTCTGAATCCCACGAGGAGACTTTTTTGAAAATGTTAAAGAACCTCCAACCGTATGAAGATATAGCTGTAGAAGTCTCTTCCCATAAAAATCTCGAACTGGAAGAGCGTATACATTACATCGAGAAAAATGGGTATAAAACGTACGGAGTTGTCGTTACTGGCCCCAAAAGTGAAATACAATCACTAAGAGAAATAGGTATGGTACGTTATTTGAAGTTAGGAGAGGTTAAATTATGGAATTGGGCTCAATAAAAAAAATTATATTTCCTGGATTAGGATGGCTAAGTGTCATTATGGGTCTCCTATCCTTAGCGATTATCAATGTCACTCTGCTATCCGGATATGATGTACCGTTAGCAAATACTTTCTCTTCATGGGTATTAATTTCTGCTGTCTTTGGAATTATTTCAGTATTCAACCCAAAAAGTAGAACTTTGGGTTTGTGGGGAATGAGTATAAGTATCTTTATTGGACTGTTTTTTGTAACAATCTTTGGATTAGGCTGGACGATTGTTCCTTTTCCATAAAATTAAATGCACGAAGAATTTTATAGCATAAGCTTCTTCGTGCTTCTTTCTTTGAATGTGCTTTCTATTTCAACTAACCTGCCCCTTTAGTTTAAGTGTAACATTTCACAATGCAAATCTGAGAACAACATATTATTTGGGACATAAAAAAAGACCATCGAAATGATGACCATATTTTGCTAAAGCACGCGTTAGTTGAACAAGAAATGCCCCTTATCTCTTCTTTAACTCAATCACTAAATTGATAAACCCGCAATATTTTTCGATTAACTTGTGTTACCATTATTTATATAGTTATAGTATCTTTAAATGAGTTATATAGGAGATGTTAATATGAAAAGCTTTGAAAGTTATTCTTTCACTCGACTTTTGTATAATGAAAGTTTAGAATTTTTCTTCATTTTAGGAGTTAATGATTCTGATGACTTTAGCATATATGTTGATCAAAGATTGATAGAAGTTTTAGGATACTTAGTCATATATAAAAATTTAGAACTAGACAGAAATGTTAACTTGATATATTTAGTTGAGAATGACACGAGAGATGACCAGAAAACTATTAGATACGCACAACAATTTGCCATGGATATGACAAATCAAGCAGTTTTTGGACAGGAAGATTTTATAGTTCGAAAAACTAATATAAATCCAAGGATTGTTTCGCAGCCTTATATAGATTTTGTAAAAAAAATAATTGGTGATGACATACCACAATCTTATATAGGTGAAGAGTGAAATGCCATACGGTAGTCTAATCAAAAAGTGAATCAAATTTTTTATACTTATTTGTTTTTCCACTCTATCTAGATTGTCCTTATTCAACTAAACTGCCCCGTTAGTTCAATAAGCGGAAAAATTTTTAGTGAAAGTTATTAATCATCAATTGAAACCCAAACATATCTGGTAGTATAAAGATCAAAAATAGCCCGGTAAACGAGAAGGTTATAAATCTTTTTCTATCTAAACCAACCCTTAATTCCCAAAGTCCCAGGCATACTAAATACAAACCTAACATCATACTAATCATTGGTACTATTACCATATAAATGCCCATTGAAATTCCCCCTTAATAATTACGTTTTTATATGTATCTCATTCAACTGAAACAGTCCCTTTACTTTACGTTTGACATTAATGGATGTTCCAATATTAAGTGAATTATCCATTTTAAACTAATGAATTCCATTTCTGCTTATTCAACTAAACTGCCCCGTTAGTTGAATTACGAGTGGTAGTAATAGTTTAATTTTTTCACCTAATTGTTGGATATTCATAATCAATATAATGTTTCTACTGTTTTAATTTGAACTCCAGTTCGCAACTTATTATGATCTTCTTCAAAATGAGGCTGAAAGTACGATGATAACTGTTGTTTTATTTCTAACTTAATGGGTAATTGAGTTATTCCTTTTGAAATAAATACCTCCCCAACATTATCCCCATCTACAAAGAAACACAGATTACCTTGATATAATGAAGTGACGGAAATAAATTGTATTTTCACTACATCCTCCTTATTTGAAGAGTGAAAATTAATTGAGTGAACCAGTGTGTATGCACTAGTTAAATACAAAGTATCAACTAAAGGAAGGTCTGTATTAATTATGTCTAGCTCAATATCCCTTAAATTATTTTTCATTATAATTTCCACCTCTCTGAAAAAAACTTACTAAACTTGATATAGACATTCTTATTGTTTATGACCATTTTTCATCATCATCCATCCATTTTTTATTCATCAAATCAATTGATTTATAGTCATCTTGAAAAACAAAAGACGAAGGTAAATGTAAATTCAATGATATTCCGCCTGCTTTTTCTGTCTTTTTAATTCCAAGTAATGATACTCCATCCAAATTAACTATGAATGTTTTCGATTTTTATCAATAAAAAACCCTTTATTTATTCAATAGAATAAAGCATTTGTTGTTCAACTAGCCTGCACTGCTAGTTCAATAAGAATAAGTTACCCCTAAAGGCAGCCACTTGTTAAACTAAGCACCCGTTAGTTGAACAACAAATGTATTACCCACTATGAACTTCAAAGCAGAAATATCCAAAAGGTAAGTCTTCTTCTTTTAATCCTATTTCTGATTTTGCAATTTCCATCATTTTAAGTATAAGTTCTCCTAAAATTTCCTTGTACTTCTCAAGTGCCTTTTTATAAGAAGTTACATCGTCATTTTGACATAAAGGAAATAGAACTGTCCCTATTCTCAAATCATTAAGTTGCCTTGGGGTATCTGGAACATTAAGACATTCGATAATGTGCTTCTCCTGAATCTTCTCGTCTAACCAATCTCTACACTCTATAAAGAACATATATTCTTCGAACTCGATTTGACTATTCAATTTTTCATTGATATAAAACGGTGTAATTCTAATGTAGTCGGTAGTTGAGTTGGAACTAATAATTTCATCTAATACGCCCATCAAACCAGTAATAGTCGGATAATATCTATATTTTCCATTGTAGTAAACAGTGTTATTGTAAACTATTTCGTTAATTTCGCCTTTATCTTTCTCTATCATTATTATCGCCTCCTTTATTACATATTTAAGCCAGCTTCTTCTTGAAGTAAAGCACCCGTTAGTTGAATAAGCACCTCTCATTTATTACACATTATTTACAAACTGTTCATCTGCGATTTACACTGCAATTGTAGTTGTCATAACGCTGAATCCTTTATTCTTATTAGACGTATACTAATAAAAACGAATGGAGATGAAAAAAATGGATCTCATTTTATGGATGACGGTTCTGTCCGGTACCTTTATCGCTATATTCGCAGATAATAGAAAATGCAAAAAGAATAAATATTAAATTCTTTCATAAAGATCCCTAATTTCTATTATTAAGGGTCTTTTTTTACGTAATGTGACGCATTAAATCTCTCTCAATCCTTCATCGTCACCAATGATTTCGAGTATAGGTTGTTTCATAGCCTCCTGTATTCCAATTAAAGCATCTTCTAAATCTTCTAATGACTCTTGTTTTAAAATGTTCTCGCCCCATACCCATCCATTAGGTTATTATCATTGTAATAAACCTCGCAAATATCAAAGATAACTTCTTCTTCACTTATTTTTTTTTCAATACTATATAATTCCAAAGCATTAATATCACCCTTTCTGTTACGCATTTTGTGTCAAATGCGACATAAAAACTCCCATATTCTTCTTCAACTAAACTACCGCTTTAGTTCTATAAGAAAAAAGCTTTACTCCTTCTTGAAGTAAAGCACCCGTTAGTTTATGTATATTCCTTCACAAACTTTGTTGATTTTACATAATTAATCTTTTCATCTCTAGTATCTGGTAGTTCGCATTGTATGTTCCTGCTACTCATAACAATATCTCTATCCCAAACTTGTCAACAAAACCATAATTCCATTAGTTAAACCGTGAATAATAGCTGATGGCCAGATCGAATTAGTTCGTTCATACGCTAAAGCAAAAATGATACCACTAAAGAAATTTACTGGCATTACATTATATGTTGGAATATGAATAATTGTAAAGATTGTTGAGCTAAGTAAAATTGCTCCAATAAATCCTATGCGTGTACGTAACCAGCGATATAAAAAACCGCGATAAAAAATTTCTTCGTATATTGGTGAGATAACTGCCGCAGATATAAAGGCAATTAGAACCGTAACGAAAGTTATGTTTTGCTGTATTGCCTCTGTTTTGCTGTTCTCCCACGAATTCCCTATAAAACTAGTAAGCACTACAATTATCACGGCACCAACCATTAAGATAACAGAAAATATAACAATGATTTTCCAATCCTTCACAGCGAACTTATTTATCCCTACTTCACTCCAAGAAAGTTTTTTCGGACGGAGAGCAATAAAATAAACACCTAAAATTAGAGTAATTGCTATTGTCAACCCAATTAATGTTCCAGCATATAGAGCATTATCGAACCAGTGAGAATAAATTGGGTGAACAACGAATTTTATACACCCCATTACAAATACAAATTCAAGTAACATTAAAAATATAAATTCTTTCAAACCCCAACGGTCTTCTTCCTTCCAGTTCATTTCATTTGTTTTCATCCGCCATCACTCTTCCTTTATATGGTATAATCCAACTATATTAGATGACGTTACGTAACCTGCAAGCTTTATTTTTAGGAGGGAATGAAATGAAACGATGGACTACAGGACAGGTATCAAAACAGCGAAATGTCTCCGTTCGCACACTTCGTTATTACGATCAGATTAATCTCCTCACTCCAAGTTTTAAGGATGATAATGGACGACGATATTATTCAGAAGAGGATTTGTTTAAATTAGAAAAAATCATCATTCTAAAATCACTTTCACTTCCACTCGAAAATATTCGCGATTTATTAGATAGACTATCCTATAAACAAATTCTAATTTCGCATCATAATTATCTACAAGATAGACTTTCCAAACTTCAAACAAGCATTTCTAATACAAAATCTTTAATTAATATGATTGACTTGGAAGAATCTTTGTCTTGGGAACGTGTCTCTCAACTTATTCAAATTTCACAAAATAGTTCTAAAAAATGGATTGACTATTTTGAAGTTGATGAAAAGGTATTCTTGCAAGAGTCAATTCCAAATCTCGGCAACAATGATTGGACAACACATCAGTATATTTCTTTGCTACGACGAATTGAGTGGTGTATAAAACACGATATTAAACCTGAATCAGACGAAGGTCATCAAATTGCTTGCGAGTTAATAGAAATATCAAATGTTACTTTTCAAGGAGATACGAAGTTGATGGAGAAGTTCTGGGAAGTCAGAAAACTGCCCTCTGAGGAAACGGGCCTATACCCGATTTCGGAAGTAGTACTGGAGTATGTGGAGCGTTGTATTGCTAATGTAACAGGTGATGAATAATTATATGAATGGTCAGGGTAATTAGCATAATATAATAAATACAAACTGACTTATTCAACTATCCAGCCCCGTTAGTTTAAGTGTAACATTTCACATTGTACATAAAACAAGACCATCATTTTTGATGGTCTTGTTTTACTAAAGCACCCGTTAGTTTAAGTACAATACTTCACAAACTATTTTTTGTTACTCTTTTTTAATTTTATAAATGTCTTTTAGCAAAAATTTTTTTAACAAATTCCTCTTTAAAATCCGTATATTCATTAATATCTGTTGGGTTATTTTGTCGTAGGTAATCTTCTTTAATATTGGCATACTCCATTTTTTCGTTGTTATGCTCATTTAAATAATCTCTGAAAAAGATAAGGTTTTCCCACAATTCCTCTTTAAAAGCTACTGCATGAATATAATGTGTTTTGACATCAAAAGTTTCATCTTCAAATTTTGCAAATACTACTTCATTTGGTCTTACTACACGTAGTCGATAAAAACCGATTACACGAAGTTTTCTTTCCATCTCCTTATCGATTTTATGAATATCATCAACACCAAGTAGAATATCAATAATTGGCTTTGCACTTATTCCCTCGATTGCTGTACTTCCGATATGTTCTATATGATTTTCATCAATTTCTAAAACTGATTGTATTTCTCTCTTCACATTTGAAAATTCAATTTTCCATTCTACATCAAATGGAACAATTCTTACTTCATTATTTTTTAATCCCAGTTTCATATGGTTTTCCCCCTTTGTATCACTCATCTTATCAAGCATGATAAATATATAACAGACTGATAATTCAGGAAATAATATGCTATAATAGTATTAACTTAGAATTGGGAAACCGCTAGAGAGTGTATCACCTCTCTAGCGGTTTTATATTGTGGATGGCTGCTGATATCCCAGATATTAAGTTGTTATTTTTAATAACACTTGTTAAACTAAACTGCGGCTTTAGTTGAAGTAGAAGACTCACAAACACTGAACTATGGCATACTTTAAAATGAAACTTTCAACTCACTATCAAAATGAAACAAACTATTGGCTGGTTTAGTCGAAAAAGTACAAAGAGAACCTATTAAATCGTGCCCTTTGTGGCATCATCCACTAAGTCCCTATCCCTTCAAAATGGGTTTCTTCACCATTCTTAAAAACTTTCAGGTACTCATAGTCCCCTTTGACATTTATTTTATACAACTTATATGTGCCTACTTCCCCCTCAGAATTAGAAATGTCGTTCAGGTAAATGTTGATCGAATTTTTATCTGTTTTGATATCTATATCTCCAAATTCTTTTCCATCATCCAAGAAATTTTGATTAAGATACAAATAGCGTTTTTTGGAATCGTTGTACATATAAATGCCAGATCCTGTACCTTTTTCATCATTTTCTACATCCATTATAAAATTTTTCACAATGTCATTTGTCTTTTCTAAATTAATTTCTGAAATAGTTACTTTATTTCCTCCGCATCCTGTCAGAATACCGCAAACAATTAATATTAGTAATATAAATTGCTTCAAACTTCTCCAACTCCTTTGTTTGTTTTTACCGCAACCTTTTCACAATCTGTTCGAATCTTGAGCATAAGTTAAACACCCCCCTCTTATGTCTATAATTCTATTAAGTTGGCAATAATCCTTTTAGTATTACTATTTAAGGGGGGGAATGAAATTGCTACTGTCAAAAGCATGGGCTTCGTTTGAAGCGGATAAACGAATAGAGTACTTTTCACCACAAACGTTGAAGGCCTACCAGTTACAGTCTTTGCTACTAATTGGTTATTTTAAGGATGAAGAGATAGAATTTCTGGATTCAAATCAACTAAAGGAGTATCTTGCCATATACGGTAAGCATTTAAAACCAACCAGTCTTGCACATCGTATCCGCTTTTTGAAATCATTTTTTCGTGGTCTCATGTAGAAGGATACCTGAGTAAGAATCCAACTTCCATAATAAAAGAACCCACAGTAGGCAAACAGATACCCAAGTATTTAACCGAACGGGAGATCGAACACCTTCGTGAATCCTGTCATTCCGCTATGGAACATGTTTTCTACCGATTGTCGAATTGGAGAAATAGTTTCGCTAGAAAAGAACCATATAAATTGGTCCAATCAATCGGCAATTGTTAGAGGAAAAGGTGATAAGGAAAGAGAAGTTTATTTTAATACACGTTGTGACATATGGCTTAAACGGTATATGGAGAGCCGAAATGATCATAATCATGCGATTTTTGTG
>NZ_JAPNOZ010000004.1:492496-524454 GCF_029955155.1 Psychrobacillus sp. NEAU-3TGS
ACTCGATTGAAAATTACCTTTTCTTCATTAATTTCTTCTCTTTTGGTCGATTTTCAATCGTTTTTGCGTTAATCCTTCTTGTAACAACCTCAAGTGAAAATATAAAACAGCCAAAACCCTTGTCCTATAAGGGTTTGGCTGTTTCAAATAAAGATGTAAATTTGCGTTAAAAGGATACATGAGAAGCACCCCTATCCAAAACACACAATAAAACGTATACTCCACTAATTCAAATTAGTGGAATATACGTTTTATTTAGGTTTAGTTTGTCCAATTTTATTATAATTATCCCTATTCAACTAAACTGTGGCTTTAGTTTAAGTGTAACATTTCACAATGCATATCTGAGATCAACTTAATGTTTTGGACATTAAAATAGACCATCTATATGATGGCCGCATTTTGCTAAAGCACCCGTTAGTTGAAGAACTAATTTTATAACTTCCCTGTTTGTATTGACTGTCATTAAAATTTAAAACGGGTTTTCACCTCTAATAAACGGAATAAATACTATATAAATTGAACTGATGAAAAGAAGCCAAAAAAAAGTTGATGTCCGCCGTTGGTAATAAAAATTACTTTCGTTCATAATCAATAATCCAACAATCAGCGTGTATAGGACAAATAAAATATAAGATACTCCGAACCAATTAACCCAAACATTCCCTGTAAGTAAAATTCCATAGCTTTTATAGACATTTTTAAGTATATGTACTGTAAATATAAAGCCGATTGCTAAGAAAGCAAAAATCTCAATCAATATAACAACAATTTTTTTCAATTCATTCAAAAATTATCAACCCCTGATTAAAATGTTCTTAATCCTACTTATATTCAGTTTGCATATAGAGTATGTCCTTTTATAATTCCCCTTCATCACACTGTAATTGTTAAAACAAAGTAGTAATTTGTACTAAGGATGCTTTAATCCTTACTTTAAGTAAAGCACCCGTTAGTTGAATAAGTAAGTTGCCCTTTTGGTCGTAAAATATTATCGTCCATGCAAGTTAGTCCTCTTCTATAACTATGCTATAAGAAATATTAAGCTTATGCCAAACCCATCTTTGGAAAAGTTCGTCTATTACTTTTTTCTGCTTTATCATCCATACCCTCGTCAATACCTAATTTTTCAAAAGTGAATCTTTCTACCACTCTTGAATCTTTATCTTCTGTACTAAATAAAGTAACTGTTTTCCCCAATTTTGTATCCCCCCTTTAGTTCAAAAAGAAAAAAGGCTTTACTCCTTCTTGGAGTAAAGCACCCGTTAGTTGAATAAATATCTTTTTTCTATTGCACATTTTGTTCGTATTGTGTATTATCACCCTCCCTAATTTAGTCTTTCTTGCTATTGCTTTGGAACAAATTTTAGTATCTTTATTTTTTTTTACTAAGCCGTATAATTTTTCTATTCTCAAACGTCTATTTATTGTAAGTACATTAGGAGGGAAATTATATGGAACTAAGTAATAACATTAACAAGGTTTTTTGGATGAAGCTCGAAAATTAAGATATGAATTTGAAGAAATAGTTTTAGTATACTCATCAGACCTGTGGAACTATTGTAAATATGTAACTGGTTCCGCTTGGGATGGCGAAGATCTTTATCAAGAGACAATGATAAAGTCCTTTGGATTACTACCCCAACGTTGGAGTGAGATTACTGATAAAAAATACTATCTCTTCAAAGTTGCAACAAACACCTGGCTGGACCAATGTAGAAAGCTCAAACGTGAAATAGGAACTTTAGATGAAGTACCTGAGCCAAGTCTTGATTTTTCAGATCGTCTAATATTGGAAGAGATTCTAATATCGTTGGAGTCGAATTTGACCATTAAACAAACAGCAGCATTTCTACTATTGGATATTTTCCAGTTTAGTGCAGATGAAGTAGCTGGGATTGTCCAAAGCACTCCAGGTGGTGTATATTCTTCCGTTCAACGTGCGAGAAGAAAAATAGCTTCTTTGGATTTTTCAGAATCAAAAACTAAAATAGATACACAAAGTCATAACGTAACCATTCAAGCATACTTAGAAGCCTTTAATAATGGAGATTTAAATAGTATGTTAAGATTATTTAGTGATCAAGCACAAAATGAAGCGTTCTTTGGATTCCAGGAATTCTCTAAAGAGGAGATGCGAAAAGGTTCTCTAAGATTTGGATTGCCTGGCCATACTGCTATAGAAATAGAACTTTGGGGTAAACCAGTTATTATTGTGCTAACTAATAATGACCATAGTCCTGAAATACATGACATTCAAATACAAGAGATTGAAAACGGTAAAATAGTAAGCCATAAAAGTTATTTTTTTAGGAAAGAATTTATTTTAGCTGCTGCTGAAGAACTTGGAATAAAGGCACAATTAGTAAAAACACCAGTAAGTTGGAATTAATTATTTTGAAATGTCAAAAGACCTCTTCGGTTCTTTCTTTCAAAGTTTGTTCATACTGCTAATGTTTTTCTTACGATTTGTTGAATTAGTAAAAGAAAATATAAACAAAGGGTGGAATGTTAATGAATTCAATCGCTTCTCCAATTACCTGTAAGGTAAATAATGTTTTTATCCATGTTAGTGACTTAGAAAGGTCTGCAGAATGGTACAGCAAACTACTTGGAATACCCTTTAATAAGGATAATGTTTCATCTCCTGTTTACAATATCCCTATTACAGCTGAGACTGGACTTACTTTAGACGACCATACTTTCGATCCGAGCTTTATACTAAATCCTTCAAACCATGTTTTATTTAATTTCTTCGTCAAAGATATTGATGAAGCATACAAATTTATCAAAAACAATGGAATAACAGTTGTTAGAGAAATAGAGCGTATTGGTGATTTTGCCTATTTTAACTTTGTGGATTTAGATGGAAACGTATTAATGATCTGCAACTGTTAAGAATTTTTGAGCAAAGGTTAGATTTATCTACCATTGCTCTTTTTTTATTTCTCAGTTTGAGTCAAATGCGAAATAAAAAGAATGGAATTTCATATCCCTTCTTCAACTAAACTGCGGCGTTAGTTGAAGAAGGAAGTTGCGCTTTATGCCCCTAAATTGTCTTAATTTACTTATTCTTCACCATTCATAATCCGAACAAGACGAAGGTTTTTCTTAGATATAGTTTCATAATAGGAATTACTTACTTAGATCTACCTGTCACTTTTGGAGGTAATTTGCACTTTTTTTGAGAGTTATTTTGCACTATAAGGAATAGTGTCACGAAAATCGCGTTTACAACGCTAAGGAAATCACAATATAAAAAAAACCAATTCCCCATAATTTAAATTGGGAAATTGGAAATTGGACATATCATTACTTCGAAATATCGTCTATTAAAGAAATAAGCATTAACGCTATGAGATCCATTAAAGTATCCCCTGCAGGGCATATTTTAAATGATAAACGTTAAGGGGCGTTATTGGTTTCACTAAACGACAGGCTTTCAAAACGATCGATCAATTGTCGCAGGCTTGTTTCGTCTGTGGCATAATGTCTGACATCCTCTCCAATCAATTTGTCTGCCTGTTCTCTTGTAAACGTAAAGGTATTAACTACACCATCGTTTTGGTCTGGGCTATCAACAATCGAATACGTTATACTATCGACGTTATCAATCAGACTTAAGAGGAGAATGGAATTACGATAATAAAGTTCGCTATTTATTTCAGCCTCATCTTTCCCGGGAACAGGATCATTCATTATATAATTGGCAGTTACACCATAAGGCTGAGCCGTTGTTTGAAGTGCCATCCCGTTCCATTCAAGACCTGTTGGTACGGGCATTCCGCCGAGGAGACCGCCTACCTTACTAGCGTTACCTACATATAGAGTTTTGTTCTCCATTAGCTTTTCTATATTATATCCAGAATATAATGACTGCAAGGTTTCCTGCTGCAGTGCTTGCTGCAAAGGCTTGGGATTGGCTGTACATCCTACAACTAATGTTACAATAACGAGCATAAAAGCTGCCCTCATCCTTTTAGAAGGTTGGCGGTACGTAAGAATATTTTTAATTCTTGCCTTCACATTGCTCTCTCCAAAAGCAAGTGGACTACCGGTTAGCAAGCCTTTCTTACTAACAGAAAGCGTAAGCAATGAGGTCGAATAGCTTCCTTTAATCTGATGCCCCATTTTGTTAACGACACTTTCATCGCAGGACATCTCCATGTCTTTACTCATAAGCGCATAAGATAACCACATTAGCGGATTAAACCAATGAATGATGAGGACCATAAATGCAAAAGGTTTTATCAAATAATCACGTCTCGTGATATGAATTTTCTCATGTAGTAAAATGTAAGACAGCTCATGATCACTCATGCCGATTGGGATATATATTTTCGGTTTCAGAAAACCGCAAACAAAGGGTGTGTCAATCTGGTCAGTCTCATAGATATTATCCTTGACAAGTGTTGCCGTTCGGACCTTAACTAATATTTTCAAATACGACAGAATGCTAAAAAGCAAAAGAATGACTATACCTGTAATCCAAATTAAACTTCCAATCCACACGATGATTTGCATGGGGTTTGCGCTCGCCATCTGGGTAGACCCTGGAAGGGATGAGTTTATAAAATGGCTTATCTCCTTAATTCCAATATCCACAACTGGATTTTTCTGCATCCCAATTTCTTGGGGTACAAATTCAATGAAACCTGTGCCAGTTTTCTTCTGGAACTTTACAAAGCCTAACACACTTAAGCTTGAGGTAAAACTAACAGGGGTGATCAGTCGGATGGCTACGGCTGCCCATAGAATATAAGAGAATATTTTAGGAGCTCGTCTCAAAAGAAATCTCACCATGATAACCGCAAGTGCAACAAAGCTTGCAGTAATGCTCATATTAAGGATTACAAGAAACAGATTCATGATTTAGTTGCCTCCTCAATAATTCGTTTCAACTCTTCGGCTTCCTCATTAGAAATCCCCTTTCCACCCAGAAAAGCAGTTAAAAACTGCGGTAAGGATCCATTGAAGGACTTTTCAACAACCATCTGACTTTCGTATTTCTGCGCGTCCTCTTTTTTAACAATGGATGTGACCGTTGCTTCCTCGTTTTTAAGGATTCCCCGTTTACATAACTTTCTTAAAACAGTATAAGTCGTGGACTTTTTCCAGCCAAGCACTGCTTGGCTTAGCTTTACAAGATCAGTAGAATTAATAGGTTCGTTATCCCAAATCAGGCAAGTAAATTTGTATTCGGCATCGAACAATTTATACGGCTCCATTCTGACAACCCTCCCCATTGGGTTTATTGAGATAAACCTCTTGTTGATTAGTTTATTGTAATAAACCCATCTTGTCAATAAACTGAAGCTTTTAACTTTACAACTTTTTATAAAGCGAAATTTTTATACCATGTAACCTCTTTGATCAATAACTGGGAATACAATAATGTCCTCTGTTGTGACATACATTCCTTTTACTTCTGATTTGGCTTCTGATTTAACAACAACTTGCGTAAGAGTAAGAAAAATAAATAAAAATCCTAATAAGACTAAATATCGCTTAACCATCAAGATTCACCTCAGATTTATGTTTACACCTTATTCTTCCCATATTGTTATTTATTATTAATCTAACCCGTACCTTTAGTTCAATAAGAAAAAAGGCTTTACTCCTTCTTGAAGAAAAGCACCCGTTAGTTGAATAAGAGATTGAAAACTCCCCTAGTAATCCCGCTATCTATAGAGTTTATGAAGTTCACCTTCATCATCCTGGATATTCTCGGATTTTCATTGTTTTGGCTAATGCCATTGCATTTAAATCTTTCTCCTTACATAGTTCTTCAAATATGTGCTGATAATCCTTTTTATTACGATTTTGACTCAGTTTATAGGCAGCCTGAACTTCCTGTACTTTAATTTTAAAACCCACAATTCCTTTTAGTTCTTTTTCCAGCAATTCAGGAGATAGCTTATCCCATAGAATGGGATTCTCACGGTGGTTTTCGTATTTTTGCAGTAAGCTTTTCAGGTCCTGTTCTAATTCATTACCGGCCAAAATACTAGCCTTTCCATATATATGGACTGCTTGATAGTTCCATGTGGGGACATTTTCTTGTTCATACCACGAGGATGAGATGTATGCGTGTGGTCTCTGAAACATAACCAATACTTCTTCAGTGGTCTCTAATGTGTGCCATTGGAGGTTCCCATAAGCCATATGCCCCGTTATATAGAATGCACCTTCTTCTTGCAGCAGCTGCAACGGCAAATGAGTCGCAATTGGTCTCCCATTTTTTGTCGTAACAAGCGTTCCAAACGAATTATGTTGAATGAATTCCCGAATCTCGTCAACATTGGTGACCTTGAAATATTTTGGGATATACATGATATTCCGCCTTTCAAAAATATTATTAAAGTATTTTGGTCATGATCAAGTCCACTTGCTCATCATCGCCCATATAAAAAGAGTGAGCGCCCGTTTGGACAAACCCTTTTTTCTGATAGAAAGCTATGGCATTTTCATTTTCTTCCCATACGCCTAGCCAGATTCTCTCTTTCTTCTGTACTTTCGCTATTTCCACTGCTTTATTCATCAAGTGCTTCCCTAAACCATGTTTTTGGAATTTCCTCTTCACATAAATTCGCTCTACTTCAAGTGAGTCATCACCCATTGCTTCCGATTGGGCATCATCGATATTTGTTTTCAGGTATCCAGCGACTTCCTGATTATAATAAATAAAATAGAATTGCGAAGCCGGATTGACCAATTCTTTTTCTAGTCGGGTTACATTATATGCCTTCTCCAAGTATGCATTAAGGTCTTCAGGTGAATTCTGGTCCTTAAAAGTCTCGGTAAATGTTTCTACACTGATGGATTGGAGGTAAATTGAATCTTCAAGGGTACTTTTCTTTATCGTCATAGTCATTAGATTAGACAGCTCCTTTATATAATTAGTAATTTCTCTTGTTTCCTTTTTTAACAAATTCCCAGTCTTTTTCGATGTTTTTTCTGATCCGCAGCAATAAATCCAATGTGATTTCTGCTTCTTTTTCAGAAAATCCTTCCAAAGCAACAAGATTGGAGTAATCATTTTCTCTTTTAATAAATGGGTAGACCGTATTCCCTTTCTCCGTTGGATATAGCTTTTTAATCTTTTTGTTGTCCCCATCAACTTTCCTCTCAATAAAACCGTTTAACTCTAGTTTTTGGATGGCACGAGTTGCTGTGGACCGGTCCACTTTAATCATCTCCACTAATTGTTCTTGGATGACTCCTGGATTTTCACATATACGCACAAGGTACAAGTACTGGCCTTTTGTTAGATCAAACTCTTTGAATTCAATGTTGCTGATTGAATCTAAAGCCCTAGCAATCATGCCGATTTCACGCAGAATTTCTATCATAAATAAATCCTCCATTAATATTTTTGTTGCAAATACAACAAAAAAGGTCTATATTCATTTTAAATCATATTTGTTGCAATTGCAACAAAAATAATCATATAAAGGTTGATTTTTATGAGATATATTTTTTAGGTTATAGGAATTTTACTGTTAACCCTCGGGATTTCATTCATGATACGATCGGATTTTGGAACGTCACCATTTGATGCCCTTTTGGTAGGACTGTCCATAAATGCGGGGCTTACAGTGGGGAGTTGGGAAATAATAATTGCATTGATAGTAATTAGTTTCAATTCAATTTTAACAAGAAGAAGACCAGAAATATTAGGGTTGTTAACAGCAGTTATAACGGGTATAGGAATTGATATGTGGCTTTTTTTATCGCACAATTTGATAACACCTGAATTATGGTACAGTAAGGTCTTCTGGTTTGGAATTGGCTTAGTCGTTACAGGTTTAGGAACCGCAATTTATTTGAAAACGAATTTTGCACCGATTCCTATTGATCGACTAACATTGATTATTCAGGAGCTAACTGGGAAAACGATATTTTTTTCGCGGACCTTCATTTTCCTCGTAATTTTGATCATAGCTATGCTTTTCAATGGACCAATTGGCATCGGAACGATTATGACCGTCTGTTTTGGAGGGCTGATACTCAACTTTTTTATGTATCATATTGGAAAAGTTTTAGAACAGGTACTAATTTATAAGGATACAGCCTCAAATAACAACTAAGAACAAAACCATTCAATATAGAATGGTTTTACTTGTCTTTATATCTAACCAACCCCGTTAGGTCATTAAGAATAAGAGCTGCCGGGGAAGCTTGATGAACTTTAACTAAAGCACTCATTAATTGAATATTATAGATTATTCTTTTTGATAATCTAAGATTGAATAAGATTTAAAAATGTGTATAATACAAGGTAACTATATACCTTAAATGTTTTCTAGGGTTCCGCAACTCTCCATGTTGGTCTGGTCCGAGAGAAAACTCACAGCTCTGCTGTGTCACGGAAGGATAAAAGCCTGGGAGAAACTGTTTTTTAACAGTTTTCTCTTGGGTTTTTTTGTTTTTATGGGAAAGAATAAAATCGGAGGTGTCAATTAGATGAATAAAGACTGGATTAAAGTATTTATTGCTGCTTTCTTTGAAATTTTTTGGGTTATTGGTTTAAAACATGCAAATGACTTTTGGACTTGGGTTGGAACTGTTATTGCTATTATCGTTAGTTTTTCTTTAATGATTATGGCTGGACGAAAACTTCCAGTGGGAACTGTATATGCAGTTTTTGTTGGTATAGGTACAGCAGGAACTGTCTTTTCTGAATTTCTATTCTTTGGAGAACCATTTAAAGTAGAAAAGGTACTCTTGATTTTACTTTTATTAGCAGGAGTAATTGGCTTGAAATTAGTTACAACAGACAAAGTTCAGGAAGGAGATGAATCCTAATGGCATGGATTTCATTAATCTTAGCAGGTTTATTTGAAATGTTTGGTGTTGTCATGATAAATAAACTACATAAAAATCGTAATTGGCAAGCATTAGTACTTTTGATTCTCGGGTTTGGAGCGAGTTTTATTCTTCTTGCTTATTCAATGAAAACACTTCCCATGGGTACGGCTTATGCTATTTGGACAGGAATTGGTGCGTCTGGTGGAGCAATTTTAGGTATGGTTTTATATGGTGAATCAAAAAACTGGAAAAGACTTGTTTTTATTGGCATGGTTTTAGGTGCCGCAGTAGGTCTAAAACTCGTCTCATAAAAGAAATTTTAGATTGTCATCTGAAGAAGAAAATTTATTTTATTAAGTAAATTTTTTTCTTTATATTTGTTCCCTTATTCAACTAAACTGCACCTTTAGTTCAATAAGTAAAAAGGCTTTACTCTTCTTGAAGTAAAGCACCCGTTAGTTTAAGTACAATATTTCACAATCTAGTTTCGATCTTCATTTCAATAAACGATCAAAAGTTACTTTTACAGAGTTTATGAAATAATTACTTTAAATCCTCCCAATAATTTTCCATCAAAGAGAATGACCACTCTGGTTGGCTTACTTCATCTTTTGGCAGAAATTCTTTCATTACTGGCTTAATGTCGATAACCGGAGTTCCGTCTAATGCATCTAATCCCTTAACTATTAATATACGTTGTTTTTGTTCAACAAGTTCAACAATAGTTACACCTAATTTATTTGGTCTATTTTTTCCTCTTTGAGCAAATATTCCAACCTCGGGATAATCTTTATTGTTTCTTGGATGTCTTGCTTCATACTGAATTTTATCATCTGATACCTTATTAAAGAAAAAAATGATTTCTAAGTGTGAGAACTCATTAATACCTTTCAATGAAGAATCATTGATATTTTCCGCTAGTTCAATTGTAGATATGATTGAACCCCAATTATCATCCAAGATATCTTTTCTAGTATTATTTACAAAGGCAATTGGTTTGATAGAATACTGCATTTGTTCCATCCCCTCCTATACATACTTCTTTAAGAAATAAGGTTCATTTTTTCATCTTTATCATAACAAGCACAATTCTCAAAAGAAAATATAGAATAATTATACATATCCATAATTTTATCTTATTGAACTCTCCTCATCGTAGAAAAAGCTACCCTTAAAGGCTAGCCACTTGTTTACTAAAGCACCCGTTAGTTTAAGTGCAATCCTTCACATTATTCGTATAACAACAAATTCGACACCTTGAACGATTGAGGATATTACATTATCACTAGTTAATTTAATTCAATTGTAATAGGATCGAAATCAATTCGTTTATTATCACTAGTATTACTTACATGAGCGAAAGGGGAAAATGTAATGGATGTTGCCTCTGGGTCAAGACCATGAATCGTTGCATTCCACGTGATATCTTCACTCGAATCACCATCCTTTGTACCAGTTCCCCCATTATAGGGTACTTTATATTTATTGCCCAAATTATCAATCGCACTTAACTCAGCTTCTACAAAATCCCATCTATCATGAATAGAAGGTTCAACGTCTTGGATATAATTAATCGTTAAGTTAACATTCGTTTTGACTGCGTCGATTAACTCAACCGATACACCATCTTGATGACTTACTCGTTCATTAATCGCGATATGTTTTCCTTCTAGTTTGTTTAAAGAGAATTCAAAATGCCAGTCCCCTGCAATTGTTTGGTCTTCTGAATAAATTTCTTGAGGATTCCAATCTATATTCACTTTGTCTTGTGCCTTATCACGCATAGACAACCTCATCATGCCAACATAGCCGACACCATCCACATACTCTCCTTCATAGCCACCACCACTTACATTAGTTGGCAGGTTTTTAAAAGTTGGGAATGAACCTAAATCTTCTTCTGTTCGTAAAATATATGAAAGGGTTACTGTATTCCCATCGTAAAATGCTTTCTCAATAATTATCTCTATTCCATTGCTTTTTTCAACTAAACCAATATCCGTACTAATTTCCTCATACGCTTGATAATAGTCTTCTTGTAAGATGAAATAGTCGAATGCCTGACCAATAATTGGAATTGAGGTAACAAAGTTAGCAAATGCAGGTGATACGTAAGCAGATGAAACTGTACAAATCGATATTAGCCCCGCGGCTGCAATATATTTAGCCATTCTTTTGAAGGAGAATTTCACTTGCTTCTTCTCCTTTTTAAAAGCGTCTGACAATATAGCATCTAACTCTTTAGAAGGAACAGGAATTTCATTAATTGCCTCTTTAAATCGGTTTTTTTCGTTCATCTATGTACACTCCCTTTAATGTTTTTTTTATTTTTGTTAGCGCCCTCTTACTGTTAGATTTGACTGTACCAATCGGTTCGCCAAGTATCTCTGCTATTTGCTCAAAAGTTAAATCCTCATAATATTTTAAAAGAAGAACTGTTTTATATTTTTCATCTAATTGATAAATCGCATCGAGTAAGTCCATCTTTTCATCCGATGTTGCTATTTCGGTGGAGAGGGATTGAAGTTTCAGGTCATCCATTGAAATCACTTTCTTTTGTTTTTCAAGTACACCAAGTGATACATTGATACAAATTTTCATCAGCCATGTCGTGAAATACTTTGGCTCTCGTAACTGATGAATAGACTCTATTGCCAGCATCACTGTTTGCTGGAAAACGTCTAAAGCATCCGCTTCATTACGAACATAACTATAAGCAGTCCTATAAAGTTTCTCTTTTTCTTGTTTAAGTAAAAACAACAGTGCTTCTTGATCCCCTCCAATAGATAGTTTCACTTTCTTTTCCTTATTCGTCATCTTTTTTTCACCATCCTATCTATTAGAGAGCGTACCATACAAAAAAGATGCACTTTTTGAAATAAAAAAGAACTATTCAAATGAATATGTCCTTTTTAATAAATTTTCATTAAATATTTTCCTTATTCAACTAAACTGCCCCGTTAGTTCAATAATTAAAAGCTACCTTTACAGGCAGCCACTTATCTAACTAAAGCACCCGTTAGTTGAAGAAGACTTGTTTACCCTTCAACGATTGCAAGATATTTTTTGATTTCTCCTTCAGATTCAACAATTAAAATATCTCCTCTTTCTTTGGTGGAAAAAATCTTTGCACCTACAGGAAGTTTATTCGACATCTCATCTCTAAAATCTTTATTTGCATCATTTTTTGTTTTTATTTCACCGATTTGAACATCTTTTGTTAAAGACAATTCTTCAACCCAATCAATATTAGTTTTGTAGATAACTCCATCATACTGAAAAATATCCGCATCAGAGTCCAATGTTAAAACTTCTTCAGCATCAATACTATCAATTGTTGTTACTGTAGTTGTTTCTCCTTCATTGGAACACCCACTATTCATAAATAACGTTAATGCAATCAGGACATAAAATAACTTTTGAACCAATGTAATACCCCCTTTATACATATAGTCGGAAATACTCTATCATAAGTTTCATCTCCAACTAAACTGCCCCTTTAGTTTAAGTCTAACATTTCACAATGATGGCCATATTTTGCTAAAGCACCCGTTAGTTGAATAACCCAAATTAACAAACACCAATAATTTTTATATACCTACAATATTTTCTTTAATATTAATTCATCATTTAATGGAATTCCTTCATTTCCTATTAAAGGTATTGAAGGTTTTAAATTTCGTGCTTTATTTACACCATTAGGAATAATAGTTGTAATTCTGTAACCTCTTTTTTGATAAAATTTTAAAGCATTCAAATTATCATTTGTTGTTACTAAACTTACTACTTGTAATTTTTTCTGCTTTGCAATGTTTTCTATTTTTTTCATTAAAGAAGTGCCTATTCCCTTTCCTTCTTGGAGACTATCTAATGAAATAACCTCAATTTCATCATCTTTAATGACATAAGTAACCAAACCAATAATCTGATTATTTTCCTCGAAAATCAAACCATTTAATGTATCGCATTGATAAATACCAGTGGAAATTACCATTTCAGGACTTCCCCAATGTGCCTTAAAAAAGGAAACGATTTTTTCTCTATTTTCTACCGTTATCTCTTTAATACTCAATTGTATTACCCCATTTCTCCCAATCATTTATTGAAGATTATTTATATAATATTTTAAAATATTTAAACAAATTATTTCATTACTTCTTCTACTAAATGCCGCGTTAGTTTAAGTGTAACATTTCACAATACACACATGCGATCAACTTAATGTTTTGAACAAAAAATAGACCATCGAATTGATGGCCAGATTTTGCTAAAGCCCCCGTTAGTTGAAGAAGAATAATTAAAATATATTCCTTACATCTTCCCAACCATATACAAGTTCGGAAAATTTCTTTCCTCCAATCTCCACTTCAACAGTATCTATTTTTCTACCTCCAAGTGATTCATAAAAAAGACGAGAACTATTATCTTTTAAGACAAGAACAAGCATAGAGTTTAATCCCATTCCTTTAATTTCATCTATGACTGGTTTAACAAGGGCTTTTCCAATACCTTTACCTTGATACTCTTTTAAAATATAGATAGCGTATATCTCTCCATCGTACCCATTATATTTACTGCTTCTTTCTTTACCGCCTTTAGAAAAACCAACTATTATTCCCTCATGGTCTGCTACATAAACACCTCCATTCGGAATCGCATTGGTCCACATTTTTTCACGACTTTCATACGAAAGACTACTTAAATATTCATCAGAAACTATGTTGGCATATGTTGTTTTCCAACTGTTTACATGTACTTTAGCTATTCCTTCCGCATCGCTTAAAATTGCTTTTCTAATTTTAATAAACCCGTTATCCATTTGTTTCATCCCTCCATAAACCTCTTTAACAATAAGAGCTATCTCCTAACCAGCCTTGTTCTACTAAAGCACCCGTTAGTGAAATAAGATAATTATTTATAATGGCAAACTCATAGAAACTGTTCTTATGTTAAAGCCCAATTTTTCGTAAAGTTTAATAGCTGGATTCCCTGCAAACGCACTAAGACGAACTTCAGAGTATCCATCTTTTCTTAGATGGTCAAATGCAGTTTTCATTAACTGTTTAGAAACACCATTTCCTCTAAATTGTTCTATAACAAACAGTTCATAAATAAATCCATTCATCTTGTCAGTGAATTGGTCTTTACCTGCACCTACAAGAATCCATCCCATTAATTTTTCGTTCTCTGTTGCTATTAAATAATAGCTTCCCTTTTCCAGTAATGGTACAATAAGACGTTTAATTTTTTCATTTGTAGGTTTTACTTCACCCAATGTGCCATCAAATAAAGCTTGTGGAGAAAGTAAAATAACCTTTTCAAGTTCAGAATCATTAGGTTTTCTAATATCCATTAAAAAATCAGTCCTTTCTATATCCTTTTATAAAAACTTAGCATAGTAGTATCAAGCGATTAAAACATAACTAATTTCTTGTTCAACTAACCTGCCCCTTTAGTTTAATAATAACTAGAAAACAGGAGGTACCGATGTGCTACATCATGCTTTTTGATAACTTGCAATGAATTAGCTACCCAAAAAAGTATTGTAATGATTGCAATAGTATATATGTTAGGATCTATATCTGAAATAATAGTATATAAAGTCAGAAACCCAAGAAACATAGCCATACTACTAATATTTGTACTTGTAAAAAGTTTAGAAAATACTTTCAATTATAACACTCCACTTTAGTGATTTACTTGTTATTGTCTTTATATTTTTACTAAACTAACCAGCACGTTAGAAAAATACACCCTATGTCTATAATTCTATTAAGTTGGCAATAATCCTTTTAATAGTACTATTTTAGGGGGAATGGATTTGTTACTCTCAAAAGCATGGGCTTCGTTTGAAGCTGATAAGCGAATAGAGGGCTTTTCGCCACAAACGTTGAAAGCCTACCAGTTACAGTCTTCGCTACTAATTGATTATTTTAATGATGTGGAGATGACATTGCTGGATACAAATCAACTAAAGGAATATCTTGCTATATCCTGTAAGCATTTAAAACCAGCCAGTCTTGCACATCGTATTCGCTTTATGAAATCATTTTTTCGTTGGTCTCATGAAGAAGGCTTTCTTAGTAAGAATCCAACTTCCAAGATTAAAGAACCCAAAATAGGGAAACGGATACCCAAGTACTTAACCGAACGAGAAATTGAACACCTTCGTGAATCCTGTCATTCCCCAATTGAAAAAGCGATTTTTGAATTCATGTTTTCTACCGGTTGTCGAATTGGCGAAATAGTTTCCTTAGAAAAGAACCATATTAATTGGTCCAATCAATCCGCGATCGTGAGAGGAAAAGGCGATAAGGAAAGGGAAGTTTATTTTAATACACGTTGTGACATATGGCTTAAACGCTATATGGAAAGCCGTAATGACCATAATCCAGCAATCTTTGTGACAGCAAGACAGCCACATAAAATGAGTGTCGCCCAAATGCGATACATCATCAAGCGGATTTCCAATCGTGCGGAAATTAATAAAGAAATCCATCCACACCAACTTAGACACAGCTATGCAACTCATTTGATGAATAATGGAGCTCCTATTGAAGTCATACAAAGTCTTATGGGGCATGAGAAAAGTGAAACAACTAGGATCTACGCTCAATTAAGCGGAAGGCTTAGGAAAGAGTATTATCAGAAATACTTTTAAACATAAAGGAGCAACGTCATAATGACGTTGCTCCTTTTGACTAACGCACCCGTTACTTCAAGAAGAAAAAATCATATGTGATTATTAAATTGGCCCACCTTCAAATCCAACAGGCCATCCATCGTCTTTAAATTTTACTTTATACTGAAACTCAAAGGTATCCTCATAAATAAAAGCTAAACTAAAACCTGAAAATATATGATCGTCAAAATTAACTATATTTCCAAAACATAAAGTCGATAGATAGTAGTTTTTCATTTCTTGATTAGGAAAGAACTTCTGTAAATAGTTTAATGCACAGCTTAGATGTAGATGAAGTTCGCCTAATATTTTTTCCGCCATTTCGATAATCTCCGCATCAGGCTTTTTATTATTTCCTTGAATAATAATTTCTACATCTTCCCATTCTCCGATATTAATACTGTATAACCATTGTTCCTGAATGAGATACTTCTCATTATCGTATATAGGGGGATTAACTAGGTTAGTTTTTTTAATTTCATCTTTATTTAACGGTTTAGCAAGAATAAGATTTTTATGCAAAATGTCTTTAATATTAGAGACAATATATTTAGATTTGTTTAATTCAATAGAGCTCATTTTTCACCTCACAAAGTAAATTTTAACATTATCCTTCCTCAACTTGACCTGCACCTCTAGTTCAAAAATGCTTTCACCTTCTTGAAGTAAAGCACCCGTTAGTTTAATAATATTGCTTTTGATTAATATTGTTTTTTAAAGTTTGGAAATTTTTTATTATAAATTTTGTCCCAAATTTTTAATGCACTTGGATAACAATTATTAATTGAAGGTATTCTACTTCTACTCCTCGAAAACATTTCATCAAAGACCTCATGTATCACTACAGCTAATTTTTCAACAGATGCAGTTGGTAATCGCGATACAATGCGACTTATTTCTGGATCATATTCATCCTCAGATGAGAAACTTAAAATATTCATCGGGTCCCAATCATTAATTACTTCTTTTACAATTTGGTAGTGGTTCATAATATCCCTTTTTCATAATGTATTTTTAGTGATTAATGCTACACCCATATTTAGCTAACCTGCTGCTTTAGTTTAAGTGTAACATTTCACAATGCATATCTGAGATCAACTTAATGTTTTGGACGTAAAAATAGACGATCTAAATGATGGTCTTGTTTAGGTAAAGCACCCGTTAGCCATCCATGTAGTTCAATATAATTGCTACACCACAATGATATTGAAGTAAGTCATTGTATACCCCAGAAGATGCATATGTTGTAATTGTCACTTGTTTTTTTTGTTCAGTTACATCAAATTCGATATTCGCTTTTTTACAGCATTCAAGTCTTGTACCAACTGTTTTTCCACATTTAGGTTTTTCTTAGTCTTTACCTAAACTCAATGCTTCGTAAAAAGACATTAACGCTTAAACAAGGAGGATTAATAATTGAGTAGAAATCCAGCTGGCTTTTTTATAAGGGTGTCGGCGTTTATTATAGATTATTTCTTGATATCTACAATTTGTGGAATCTTAATTTACTTCATTTACAAGGTATACCCTATTAAACCAACTAGTGAATTAACTTGGAAGTTATTTTATATTTCGTACTTGACTATTACACCTGTATTTTGGGGCGGATATGTAATTGGTAAAAAGATATGTAATATTAAAATTAAACGTTTTAAAGATGATGAAAACGTAACGATTTTTAATATGTTTTTGAGAGAAGTAGTGGGTAAACATATCCTCGCCTTGGTTACTTTTGGAATGTCAGGAGTTGCTAGTGTATTTATGGTTATTCTTCTAGAAGATAAAAGAGCAATTCATGATCACATTAGCGGTACTTATGTAGAGAGAAAGTAAGTAATATTTGCTTTCCAAAAGGCTATGTTAAAATATTGAAAAATGAGCTCGAAGAAGCATTTCCAAGTTCATTTTTTCCCGTCTTTTCACCGTTTTTGTTGTGACCACAAGAAAAGTTTTGTCTATCCACTCCCAACATTGTTGTATTGAAATGGCTATTTGCCATTCCTAATGGTTCAAATATTTGCTCATTCGTAACTTGATGAAACGGTTTTTTCGTAACATCTTCTATAAGTTGTTGAATAATACAAAAACCTGCATCAGAATAATGGAATTCACTTTCTGGTTCACACTTGACGTCAATAGGAGTTTTACAATATAGAGTTTTCCCCTCTAATAGTTCAACCATTGAAGGAACACCTATTTTCGAGTTCAGTTCAGGAAAACTACCTTCAGGGTCTTTAATTCCAGATTGGTGACTTAGTAAGTTCCTTAATGTCACTTTTTTATTTTTAGTAAAACCATTTTCTGATACTTTCCACGATTTAAGATTTTCATTCACATCATCATCTAAATCAAGAAGTCCTTCCTCTACTAGCTTCATTACAAGTATTCCTGTTAAGAACTTACTAATTGAACACGCACTAAAAATAGAATCTTCATTTGCTTTTCTATTGCTTTCCACTTCTAATAAGCCGTAATTAACTGTTCCACTAATTTCACCGCCCTCAAGCAATGTAATACTTAAACCTTGCACATTGTAATGTTTCATTCGTTCTTGAATGTTAATGTTTTTTAATTTCACAATTATCCCCCTTGTTAGTATTATCAAATAAATTATAACGCGAATATATGTTCTTTTTATATTTATTTGTAAAATAAATTTCTCTTCAACCAAAATGCAAACTTATATAAAAAAACGGTGGACAATTTTCAATTTCTAGGTAAAAACAAACCTCGTATCTTGAGCTTATTTTTGCTCAAAATTCGAGGTTTTATCTGTTTACCGCTATTAATTTTCAAATTAAAGATTGATTATTTCAGAAATCGAATCTTCAACTCCTGCTCCTTTAGTTTAAGTGTAACATTTCACAATGCATATCTGAGATCAACTTAATGTTTTGGACATAAAAATAGACCATCGAAATGATGGCCATATTTTGCTAAAGCACCCGTTTGTGGAAGTAAGGAATTAATTCCCTTAACATTTCACCTAACTGCTTGAATTAGTTTATGTTCTTCGATTAATTCAATGTTTCTACCGTTAGAAGTGTAACTCTGTAAATAAGAACCGATATTTGCATACATTTCAACATTTTGTAACTCCGATATAGGTAGCCATTTAACATCTATTTGATTCGAGTCTGGATTTTCTGGAAATTTTGGAGTCGTGTAGTTTATTATTTTGCATTCAAACATCATAACTAATGTATGTGTTTTTCCAAACTTTTCAAGGTTAAGATGTGGTGTATATTCATAAACAAAGGCTAAAGGACCTACTTCTACATCGATACATGCTTCTTCTTTGGCTTCTCTTTTAACTGCATCAGTAATAGATTCATTTGGTTCTGTTCCACCTGCTGGTAAATCATAGACGATACCTCTTATCGGGTCATTATATACTGTTAATAATATATTATTATTTTCTATGATAATTGCACCTGCTCGCACTCTGATATGAAACTGCATTTAATAACCCCCTATATTTAATTCCAATAAGTTACATCGATGAAAATGCACTTGAATAATTTATATAATTCAACGTAAAATAATAAAATCCTTTTTTTCTTATTCAACTAAACTGCTGCGTTAGTTCAATAAGAAAAACTGCTATTGAAAACACAATTAAGCAACCACCTTCCGAATTAACGGTTGGTGGTTTCTCTTTCATCTAGTATACGGCAATATTCTGCCACCTCATCAATACCTTCATCGGGCATATGTAGTAGTTGTTTCAGTGTATCCATTACCTTTTCGCGAGGCATTTTCTGCATCAAGGCTTCAATTAATTGATTAATTTCTTCTTTTTGCTCAGTCTCCATTTATAACACCTCAACCTATTCTAATACAGTCACATCCACAATTACATCCAGGTTATAATTGTGAAGTCCAAAAGGATCATCAACTTCAATTGTTCTATTCTTAAGATCAACATTCTGAATTATACCACCACGAAGAATAAATTCTCCATCTCTCCACATCTTTATTGTTACATCACATTTTCGTTTTATAGCTATGTTTATTGTTTCTTCTATTGCATCTAAATCCCACTCATTCAATTATGGACGTGGTATTTTCGATTGTTCTTCATTATAATTTCTAATTAACTTCAAATGTTCTGGAAGCATCATGGCTACCCACTTTTTATTCCCTCGGTCACGTACATTTGATAAGTCCAATTGATGTTCCATCATTTTATCGAAATGATCCATCAGAAAACATTCCTTTCATACTTGGCTTGAAGAACTAATGCAAGTACATTTTCAATTAAAAAACCTCTTCCGCTATTTGCTTATGAAATTTTTATTCACAAACTCATTTTATCCTTCCCTCTTCATTATAAGAACATAAGTTCTACTTTATAATGTGTAGTTAGCAACAAATTAAAAAGTCCTACTCTAAAGAGAAGGACTTAAAATTATTTTAGTTTGCTTTAGATTGTGATCATTAAATAAAGCACGTTAGTTGTAGAAGAATTAATAAGTGTTTATAAAGTTTTTGCTGAATTCCCAGTAGATAGCGTATTTTGCAAGAACATATTTTGTAAAAACAGAACAAACTGCTACTCTCTGATATAAGTACCAATTTTATAGATTTCAGATTAAAATGGACCATATTGAATAAATTGTGCAATTAATAATGTTACAATAGCACAAATTAGTTGAATAACGAGAAATGGGAATAACCATTTTAACCACTTACCGTACGCAATACCAGTAATCGAAAGTGCAGCCATTAAATAACTAGAGGTTGGGAAAATTAGATTTGTTATACCATCTCCAAATTGATATGCAAGTATAGTAGTTTGTCTTGTTACCCCTACTAAATCTGAAAGCGGTACCATTATAGGCATAGTTAAAGCTGCTTTCCCACTACCCGAAGGAACAAAGAAATCTAAGACCATTTGTATAATGAACATCCCTAAAGGTGTAAACATTGTTGGTATTTGAGAGACTATATTCCCTGCGTGGAATAGGATTGTATCCATTATTTGACCTTCACTAAGAACAACTAATATAGCCCGAGCTACACCTATTATTAAAGCTGCTTCTAGTAGCTCTTTCGCTCCAACAACAAAATTTTCGGCAATTGAACTCGGTGCTAATTTTCCGGCAAAACCAACTAATATACAAAATAGAAAAAACAATCCCGCTAAATCTTGAATAAACCAGTTGTATTTCAAAACACCAAAAATAAGAACGATAAAATTTAATACAAAGAAGAATAAAACAAATTTATGTCTATTATCTAACTTAAAGTCATTATTAACTTTTGCTCTCTCATTTTGCGGAGCATATTTTCCATAGTCTCCGAGTTCTGGATTTTTCTTAACTTTTATTGCATAACGATAAACAAAAATGACAGCTAAAGTATAAAGAACTAACAATAATATCAACCTTAACCCGAGACCCGAGAATATCGGCAATTCAGCAATTTCTTGAGCAACACCTACTGTAAAAGGGTTCATAACGGCTGCTGTAAAACCTACCGAAGAACCGACTAATATAATTGCTAAACCGGTCATCGTATCAAATCCCAAAGCAATAACAAGAGGAACTAAAATTGGAATATACACTAAATTTGATTCAGCTGCTCCTGTCAAAGCTGCAATAATTGCGAAGAAAAGCATTAAAACAGGAATTGTTAATTTTTCATGATTACCTAATTTCTTTGATAGCAATGTTATTAATGCATCAATGGCACCAGTCGCTCTCAAAATACCGAAGTATCCTCCCATTAATAATACGAAAAATATTACCCCACCAGCTTCTACCATTCCATTGGGAATACTAGTTACAAGTTCAAAAAGTCCAACAGGAGTAGAATCTTTATATTGAAAGGTACCTTCTTGAACAACAGTTCTCCCATTAATTTCCACTCTTTCAAAAGTTCCAGCAGGTATTAAGTATGTTAAAATTGCCGAAATCACTACAATGACAAACAACAATACAAAAGTATTTACACCTTTCTGTTTTTCCTTTTCTTTTTTGGGAGGTGTATTCTCATTGTTTATTTCTGCTTTTATGTTTACAGACATATTTAACCTCTTCTCTTTTATATTTTTTTAAAAAATGAATCAAATTAAATTATAAGATTTCTCATTACAAAGTAATTTCATCGTTGTAGCAACAAACATCTCTACCCCTTTTCCTAATGTGTCTTCATCAATATTAAAATTAGGATGATGATGCGGATAATTTGTCGCTTTTTCTTCATTTCCTATTCCAATAAAGAAAAAACACCCAGGTGCAACTTTTTGATAAGCAGAAAAATCCTCCCCAGCTAAAACTGGCTTAATTCTAGTGATTGACTCATCTCCAAATATTTCCCTTGCAATTTCTTCCGTTACTTTTGTTACTGATTCGTCATTTATAACTGGATCAAAGCCAAGACTATACTTAAATTCATAAGTTGCCCCATGAGCTTCTGTAATGCCTTTGATTATTTTTTCTATTTTCCCAGACATGGTTTCTCTCAATTTAGGGTTTATCGTTCGAACATTTCCATTTATTTCTGCATTTCCTGGAATAACATGCCACTTACTCCCCCCTGAAAAATGAGTAATTGTAACTACCACATTTTCAAATGGATCTGTTCCTCTTGAAACAATATGCTGTAAATTGTTCACCACTTGTGCTCCAATAGTGATACTATCAATCGTCTCGTGCGGTAATGCGGCATGTCCACCTTTACCATTTATTGTAATAGAAAAAGAATCCGGAGATCCCATCATTGGCCCATAACATATACCAATCTTACCGGTTTCTAATGGTGACCAAAGATGTATTCCGTATATACAATCTACCCCTTCCATTACTCCCGCTTCAATCATTTCTATGGCACCACCAGGTGTCATTTCCTCAGCATGTTGGAAAATAAAACGAACCTCTCCATTTATCTGATCCTTTACACTTGATAATATTTTTGCGGTTCCTAATAACATCGCAGTATGTCCGTCATGGCCACATGCATGCATGACACCAGGATTTTGCGAAGAATATTCTAATTCTGTTGTTTCCTGAATAGGTAGTGCATCAATATCTGCACGAAAGGCTATAATTTTTCCAGGATGTCTACCGATCAATTTAGCCATTACGCTTGTTGGTGTAGGTCGTGATACTTCTAAATTACCAAAAGTCAAAAGTGTGTCATAGATAAATTGCGATGTTTTTACTTCCATATAAGATAACTCGGGATTTTGGTGTAGATACCTTCTCCACTTGATTAAATCATTCATTAAATTATTATTTATTTCGTCCATTATTGAATTAAACAAACAAAATCCCCCTTTTTAAAAGCATCTCATTTCCGTCTTCATCAATTCCCAAACAACAATTTTACTTAAACTGTTGTCACGTTCTTTTCAATTTTAAGATTTGCAAAATATTCTCCTAGTACCTCGAGTCCAGTCTCTAACGTTTTGGGATCGCCAAAAGCATAACCAATTCGGAATGAATGTGGGATTTCGAAACAATCACCGTGGCAGAGTGCTACACTTGCTTTTTCAAGTATATCCTTACACAACACATCACTTGGAATATCAAAGTCATACTTAACAAAAATAGTAGTACCACATTGTTCATAATTAGCGCTTAAATACGGTTGTGTTTCTAGCCATTTATCAACAATTACTTTGCTTTCTGAGACAATTTCTCTGTTTCTCTCTAATATTTTTTCGAAATGTTCGAAAGCGATTGCTGTAATTAATTCATCAAATACACCATTACAAATTGTGTCATAAGAACGTCTATTTTCAAGTCGGTCGTAAGTTTCTTTATCTCTCGTCACTATCCAACCTACTCGCGTACCAGCCATAGAAAATACTTTTGATGTACTGCTTGTTACAATTCCCTTTTGATACAGCTCAATAATCGATGTCATATAACCTTCATTTAAACCTCGGTAAATTTCATCACAAAGTACATAAGCATCTACACTTTCAGCGATTTTACAGATTTCTTTAAGCATTTCTGCTTCAATAAAGGCACCTGTAGGGTTATTTGGATTTGATAAAGTAATCATTTTTGTATTCTGATCTACTAAACTTCTTAATTCATTCAGATCTGGAAGATAACCATTTCCTTCCTTCAACTCTAGATACCTTACTTCAGCACCTAGTGATTCTGGTATTGAATAATGCTGCTGATAATTTGGTACTAATGCAATAACATTGTCCATTGGTTCTACTAATTCAGTAATGACTAGATTATTAGCTCCCGTTCCACCATGCACTGTTAAGATCATATCTTTAGTAACATCTTTATACATTTTGCTTATTGCTATTAAAAGTCTCTCAAATCCGAAAAAGTGACCGTAATGAAGACTCATTTTCTGTAGTTCTTTTGTGAATTCATTTACATCCTTTCCGATAAATTCAAATAACTCTTCGACAGTAAACGCTTTTACACAACTTGAACCCAAATTATATTTCGCATCCTCAACGATTGGGTTTAACCATTTTTCTAATTTAAAATCCTTAATATACATGTTTAACTCTCCCTTGGAATTTATTTTTTAGATTTCAATAAAAGTTCCTAAACCTTTTTCCTTTGCTAAATCTATTGCTACTTTAGCAGTAATTAGATCCAATAAAGCAACACCCGTAGTATCATAAATCGTAATTTCTTCATCAGAACTTCTTCCAGTTACTTCTCCTTCAATAACACTTCCAATTTCACCAACAATATCAAATTCAGTAACAATCCCCATTTTGATAGGGATCTCTAATTCACCTACTTTCATGCATTGGGGGATATCATCTACAAAGATGCGTGCGCCTATAAAAAGCTCAGGGTCAATTTCTTGTTTGCCTTCCATATCTGCACCAACACAACTAAAATGTGTTCCTTTTTTCACCCATTCCTTCTGTATGATCGGACTTTTTGAACGAGTGATTGTTATAATCACATCACTATCCCCGACTGCTTCTTTCAAGTTTTCAACAGCCTCAAATTGTATAGTTTCGGTAACATCTATTCCAAATTCCTCTTTTATTTGACCGACAATAGAAGTAACAAATTTCAATTCCTTATCCTTATTACGTGGGCTTGCAATTCTTACCCTATTGATCTTCGGCATTAGTAGAATAGTTGCCGCAATCTGATATAACGCCTGATTACCTGTTCCTAAAATTAATAAGTTTCGAGAATTTTCTCTAGCTAAAATTTTTGCTCCAATTGCTCCTGCTGCTCCAGTTCTCATACAGGTAATATAAGATGCATCCATCACACCTAATGGAATGCCGGTGTTTGAATCAAATACCATCATCATTCCATTAAAAGTTGAAATTCCTTTTTCACTATTAAGAGGAAATGAATTCAACATTTTTAACCCATGCAATTGCATTTCCTTCACATAGCCGGATTTTATGTCCATAACCCCTTCCTCAGGGATAAAATCATAGGCTACGTGCGGCCAAACTTCTGTTTTACCTTGGGATTTCAACTGGTATACAGCCTCTACACCTTTGAAAACTTGCTCCATCTTTAAAATTTTCCTTATTTGTTCACGGCTTAGTATATAGATTTCTATCGTCACCACACCCTTCCCTTGCTAAAATCCAGAATTTATAGCTACAATACTTTCGCTAAAAAGTTTTTAGTTCGCTCTTCTTTCGGTCTTTCAAAAATTTCTACTGGTGTTCCTTCTTCAACAAGATATCCGTCATCCAAAAATAATACACGGTCCCCTACTTCACGTGCGAAGCCCATTTCATGGGTAACAATCACCATAGTCATTCCTTCATGAGCAAGGTCACTCATAACATTCAAAACCTCACCTACCATTTCTGGATTCAGAGCAGATGTAGGTTCATCAAATAACATCACTTTCGGTTTCATTGCTAGAGCACGAGCAATGGCAACTCGTTGCTGCTGACCACCTGAAAGTTGGTCAGGATAATCTTGCTCTTTATTTTGTAAACCAACTTTTTTTAATAATTCACGGGCAATTTGTTCACTTTCCGCTTTACTTTTCTTTAAGACCTTCATCGGTCCTATTGTAATATTCTCCATAATCGTTAAATGCTTAAATAAATTAAATTGTTGAAAACACATTCCAACATGTTGCCTTAAATCATGAATATTGGTTTCTGGATTGGTTAATTCCATTCCAGCGATTTCAATTTTTCCATTAGTTGTTTTCTCAAGTCCATTAAGACAACGAAGGAATGTACTTTTACCGCTTCCAGATGGCCCAATCAGAACAACCACCTCTTGATGACTAATCTGGGTACTAATCCCTTTTAAAATTTGAAGTTCACCATATGATTTTCTTAAGTTCTCAACGGTTATCAAGTTGGAGCCTCCTTTCAAGATAGCCAGCAAATTGTGAAACAGAAAAAATGAGAATAAAATAAATTAACCCAATCGTAAGCCAAATCGCAAATGGCTCAAATGTAGTTGCAATAACGATTTGACCTCTATAAACTAAGTCAATAATTCCAATTGGAGCAAGTAAGGATGTATCCTTAATCGTTTGTGCGGATTGATTGACGAGCGGCGGAATCATACGTTTAAAAGCTTGAGGTAATACTATATAACGCATTGTTAGAAATTCTGTCATTCCAATACTTGCTGCTGCCTCCTTCTGCCCACGATCGACACCTTGAATTCCAGCACGAATAATCTCCGAAATATAAGCCCCCTCATGTAAAGCGAGCGTGATGGTTGCGGCAATAATAGGATAAGATCTTTGCCCAAACCACTCGTTTAATGGCAGCAATCCTGTTAAACCAAAGACAATGAAAAATAACTGTACTAATAATGGCGTCGATCTGAAAACTTCAATATAAACTGATGCAAACCCACTTAAAACCGACGACTTTGAAAGTTTCATCAAAGCGGCTATTAAACCGAAAATAACAGCCAAAATGATTGCTACAATAGAGTAATAAACCGTAAACTTAAGACCTTCCAAAATTTGTGGGAGATTTTCTAAAACTACTTGCATATTGAATTAGCCACCTTCTAAAATGGGAGATTAATGGAAACTCGCTACTTACTAGTCCCTCTCTAATCTACCAACCTTTTTTCATACTCAAGAGTAATTTAATCCCTTATTAAACCTAAATAGCAACTTCCTCAGGTGTCAAAACCCCCTCTACAAAACCATTTTTTTCACCATTTAAATATTCATCAAACAATTTTTCGTATTCACCATTTTCTTGGATTTTCGTTAATCCTTCATTGATTTTTTTAGTATATCTTCCTTGTCTTTATTAACCGTTATCCCGTAAAATTCACCAGCTAAAATGTCCCCAACTATTCTTGCCTCTGAATTTTGTTCAGTAATGTAGTTAATATTTGATGGATTATCGTATAAAATTGCGTCAACACCGTCATTTTCAAGGGAGCTATAAGCAGTACTAATATCAGCGTATTGTTTAATATTTTGATCTTCAATACCGTTAGAGATCATATAGTTGTAGGATGAAGTACCTTTTTGGATACCGATTAATCTATCCTTTAAGTCCTCAAAGCTCGTTATACCAGAATCAGGTTTCGATAAGATAGAAAGACCAGATGCATAATAAGCATTTGAAAAATTGATGCTTTCCATTCTTTTGTCCGTTATAGAAATTGCCCCTACTACCACGTCCAGTTGTCCAGCTTTCAGTGCAGGAATTAAACCATCGTACTGCATGATTGAGAATTCCACTTCAAAGCCTTCCACTTCTGCTATCTTCTTGATTAAGGCAATGTCAAACCCGACAAGTTCTCCATTTTTTTCTGATACAAATGGTGGATAGGTTGGACTTGTTCCAACATTTACTACTAACTTTGCTGGGTCGGCAGAAACGCTTACTACTGATTTGCTTCCTTCTGAACTACATGCAGCTAAAGTTAAAGCGCTTACAACTAGTAAAAGCATAAATAAGAACAATTTTTTCAAATTAATTCCCCCTTTTATGTGTTAAAAAAAGCTTAACAAGTAGTACCATACAAACATTTAGTTTGATTATTCAGATAATAAATAAAAGAAATTACCTTAGGCTAAAGAAAATGTGCACCCCCAATCGCTTCATGCATCTCTCCTATCCTTAAAGATATTTGTATTTTACTACAGGCTGATTTAATTAAAAAATCTAACTATTGTATAAAATTACAATAATCAGATATAAAAAGTGTGTATTTTTATATAAGGTAGTGATAAAGTTATATTAAAGGAATGTACATTAGGGAATAAAATAAGTTTAATCTTTTTGTGCAATAAGGTTTTTTATTAGAAAATGCTAAAAGTAAAGCTTAGGGGCTTTCATTCACAAAATGCAAAATAATTGTATTTTTCCACAACGATACTTTAGAATCATGCCGGATTTAAGGGGGGAAGATCGTGGAAGTTACACTAAAAGACTTGGTAAACTTAGAAATTTTCAATGGAATGAAGCTAATTGCAGGAGAAAAAGGACTTTCAAGGAAAATCACCTCTTGTGGAATTTTAGACTATGAACTTGATCGCAGTTTAAAGGATCGATATTTTCATAGTAATTTTCAAGAACATCAATTTGCTTTAACAACTTTTTTATATGCAAAAGATGAAGAATACCTCATTAATGATGCGATCAAATACTTGGTCAATAAAAAAGCAAGCGGTTTAGCTATTAAAAATGTTTATCGATTACAGATACATGATTCTGCTCTGCGGTATGCTGAATCAATGGATTTTCCTATATTTCTGATTGAACCAGGTATATATTTTGAAAATATTATAATATCGGTAACAAATTCCATCCATATGCTTGGAGACGCCTTTTTTGGACAAAAAGAAATTGATACTCTACTATACAAATCAATCGATCAAAGCAAAATAAAACAACAAGCGCTACAAATCAATCCATCTTTAAAGAATAATTTTTTATCATGTACTTTTGTTTTAAACAAAATTTTGACAATCAACATTTTTTTAATATTCAAACTCACTTTAAGAATAGTAAATTTAATCAAGCTTCTATATCTTTATTACGGTTTAATAACGGTTTCATTCTGTTGTACTCTAAGGATTTTATTCATTTGAATGATAAGGACTCCTTATTAAAGGAAATCATTAACACTCTATTAGATCCAGATTTAAGGATATCCATAGGAGTTAGTGACTTTCATTATAGGTTAGAAGAAATAAAACAAGCCATTCATGAAGCTTTCTATGCGGCGCTTTTACACACAAATTCGGATTCCAATTTTTTACTACATAAAAATATTGGAACCTTTAAGGCAATCTTTCCCTTTGCAAAGTCCGAGGCAATGCAACGGTTTAGTCAAAGCCGTTTAAATCCTTTGAGGGATTTCGATGCTGAGAATACTTTATTTCTTTTCGATACGTTAAAACAATTTATAATGTGCAACGGAAATTTACGTGAATTATCTATTCAATCATCTCTTCATGAAAATACGCTTCGTTATCGGCTAAACAAGATTTCAGATTTAACCGGCTTGAATTTCAAAAAACCGGAAGACTATGAACAGCTTTCATTGGCCATAAAAATTCATATGTGCAGCGATTTATTAAATGAATTTGGAGTAATATGAAAATTATTGAAAAATACTAATTAGATGTTTAGACTCATTAAACGGATCTCCACTCGTGCTGAAATCAATAAAGAGATTCATCCACACCACCTTAGACACAGTTACGTAACTCATTTTTGTTGTATAATAGATTTCCCATTGAAGTCCATCGAAAATGATGGTCTTGTTTAACTAAAGCACCGTTAGTTGAATAAGAACATTCTCATTTATTACACATTATGTTTGAAATGTGGCCATAGTTTACTTCATCATTTACTTTGTACATTTTTATTTTTTCTAAATAAAAATGTAATTATTATACCTACAATAAGGATCATAATAGCCACTTTTTCGCCAACAATATTTTGTCCATACAAGAGAACTGGACTAGCCATTAAAATTAAACCAATCAATCTAAAAATACTATTGATCAACTATTTTTTCACTCCCATTTTCTTCTTCAGAACCTACGTCTTTAGTTCAATAAGAAAAAGGAGTTGCCTAAGCAACCCTATGAACTTTACTAAAGCACCCGTTAGTTGAATAAGGAAAACTTTAATCAGTAATACGTTTAGTAAATAAAATACGGTCTTGTCCTGCGCCAGCGTAATCATTTTTTAAGGAAACGGAAAAACCCATTGATTTATGAAAAGAGATAGAACCCTCGTTCACTGGTGAGGTAATGCAACGGACAGTGTTACAACCTAAGTTTCTAACCTTTGCAAAAAACAATTCATAGAGCTCTTTTGCTAAACCCTTTTTCCTGAATTCTGGATTAACACCCACGAAATGTATGTATGCTTCATTTAAATTTGATTGCGACATAAATCCAATTAGAAATGCGGATAACACTCCATTGTCTTCAACTATGAAACTTGTTGACTGGAAATGTTCGATAAACAGGCGAGGCAACAAATGTGTCATCTCTCGACCACCCCACCAATCATTCAAAACATCAATTACTTTATTATAATCTTCTTCTGTAATGTTATAGGTTTGCATTAACAAAACTCCTTTTTATAGCTTTTTCAAGTTAGCGACCGATTGTTGAAGATCGTTATTTAACTAAATCCCCCGTTTCTTTAAGTACAATTATTCACTTTTATTACTACTGCAAGGAAAAATTTAAATAGTAATCTAATAAATATCCTTACTTCATTGATTTATTATCAAGTTTATAAAGATTTACTTTTCCATCAAACAACCAGAACTCTAATGATATTTTTCTTTTCTTATCTAAATAACCAATAATATTTGCTCCTTGTTCCGTGCGAAAATAATAATTCTCCCCATACTCTTTTATGATATCCTTCTTTTCATTTCCAATTTTTATTCCTTTTGCAGTTTTCAAATTGCTGTCTGTTATTATAAATCTCGAAATTTTACCTGTTTTATTTACTGCTACTTCAATTCCTCTGTTTAGCTCATAATAGTCATAATCTGTTACATTTCTACTTTGTTCTGTTTTCTTCCCATATTCTTGTGTTATTTCTTGGCTATAAAAGTCATTATTTAAAAATATTCCATTAATATTTTCCTTACTTAAATCTGTTGTTTTTGTAAATGCGTGATGATATGAGCGAGGGAAATTATTGTTTAATGAAAAAGCAAAAAATAGAAGAATACTTCCAATTATAGTGATAATAGTGATTATATTTAGCCTCATAAAGAACTCCCTACTAAGATTTTTCGCAAATTAACTTTACACATCAGCTTAATGCAACTTTTAATGTTTTTCAATGAACTTTATTTCTATTTTTAGAAGCACATCTTTTAACAAAAATTGCTCCCTAACTTAGCCGTTTCTTATTCACCTAACCTGCGTCGTTAGTTTAAATTTAATTATTCACAATCTCGATAACATTATATATATACTAAAATGCGTTATACTTTCTTCTATAATAAAAAGAGCGCTTATCCGTTAAGCGCTCTAATCGAGTAACAATAACAAGCCTCAAATCTTAAAATCTCTTAACCATTCATGAACCTCAAGTTTCAAAAAAGAGAATTTAATGAGAAACCATTATTACATGGTACGTAAATAATCAGTTTTCATTTTGGTGAATGAATATTGTTTTTAACTCATTTAAGTCATCTATTACCCAAACTGCCTGAGCAAGTTCATCTTCTTTTGCAAAATCAAAATTACATCCAATTGCAATTAAATCATTTTCTTTTGCTGCATTTATATCTGATAGGCGATCTCCAACTACTGCTGCGTTACTAATCTTATATTTTTCTATAATGTTTTTGACTAAATCGCTTTTGTTAAGCGTTTGTATTTGTTGAATACTAAATGTTTCGGTTACCCAATTATCCAGATTATAATAATGCACAATTGCATTTAAATAATCAGTTAACCCATTACTCGCTATGAAAATTGAACAGTTACTCTCTTTTAAAAATTCTAAAACCTCTTTCACATTAGGATATAAAGCTCCTTTCCCACTTCTTATATTTTCAATTAATCTCTGTAGAAAATATGCATCTGTTTGTTGCCTTACTTCATCAGAATGATTAGGTAATAAGGCTTCCCATACTTTTGGTAAAGGTACACCCATGATTTCACGGTATTTATCGATAGGTGTAATCGTATCCCATTTATTTAGTGAACGTAAATAATTAAAAGTTTCTTCCAATGATATTTCTAAAATTTTATCAGTTTGAAATAGAGTTCCATCCATATCAAAAATAAATGATTGTAACATTTTTTCTCTCCTTTTTGTTATTTATTAAAAGGACGAAAATTGTTGGTAATAGTTTCCTTAAACGAGATTTACCAAAAATTTACTATACTACTTTGTATCTTTGATTTTAAGGATCTAGGTTATCAAAAGCTGTTTTAGACCAGTAATCCTTAATCAATTTTTAAGTTTTTTTTTGAAGTAGCCGTTGTTTTTATCCATTTTTAATTTCTACCTGTCGCGTTATTTTAATAAGAAAAAAGGCTTTATCCCTTCTTGAAG
>NZ_JAPNOZ010000005.1:0-143447 GCF_029955155.1 Psychrobacillus sp. NEAU-3TGS
CATTAAATGATGTCATAATTGCTTTGCTTTTAGACTAAAATAAATTAGTCTATCAAGCTATATGTCTTAACGTTTTGCATGTTCAGTTTTCAATGTTCATGTTGTTTAATTTGTCGTTTTGTTTTGGCGACCTTTGTATCTTAACATCGTTTTAACATGAATGTCAACACTAAAACATAAAGTTTATTAAAATGATTTGAAAAGGTGCGTGTTACTTTGAAAAAAAAGCTATTGTTGGTCGGTTCATTCGCATTATTAATCACACTGTTGTTCATCTCCCCAAGAAACTATTCCTCTATCCTACCTGTATTTCAATTAACAGAAAAACCAACCGTAATTTCTAAAGGAACATACGGAAAAACAGTTACAATTGATTTAACCTTTGGAAAAGAAGAAATTGAAACCTTGCTAAAGGATATAGAAGCGCCTTATCCACACTTTTTTATAAGCACCGAGTGGATGGAACGATCTGCACCCATTATAAAAACTATGCAAGATAAACATATTCCGATTGGGCTTTTAGGTCAGGATGGGGCAATTTATATAGAGAATCCCGGTTTATTTCAAAAAGAAGTAGATCAATTCGAAAAGGCTATGGGTGAAAAACCGCTTTGGTTTCGAACGAAGGATTATCAATTTCCAGTGGAGGTTCAAGAAATTGCTTGGGATCAAGAGGTAAACTTGCTAAGTTCCAGTAAGTATTGGGATGGGGAAGTTCCTGTACTTTCAAAAGGAGATGTCCTTTCCGTACCACTTCACCAAGAGGAACGGGTTGACATAAAGCAACTGACCAAACTTTTAAAGTCTCAATCATTTTTACCTATAGAACAAAATATATTCGGTTTAAAAATGAATACAAAAACGTTTCCCGAATAAAATTCCATAAGTCCTATTATAAAAACTGCCATGACAATCATTCGTCATGGCAGTTTTCATTTACTTTGTTTTAGCAGCAACTTCTCTTCTTTCTTTTCTGCGTGCTTCTAATTTCAAACGATCCTCATCTGATTTTGCATTGTATTTCGGCAAAGCTAATAATTGGTAAGCATTTACTGCAAGAATCGGGAATAATAATAATGTTACCCAACTATCCACATTATCTGCTCGTACCATTAATACTGGTAACCATTCCAATGTGGATACAACGATCATAAAAAATAATGCAGAAATAAGGGTATGTTTTTTGGTCATATTCGCTTTAGCAATGGCAACTACTATAGCTGTAATTATTAATATCGCAAGTAAGATAACATATAGCCAAATTTGTCCGGTAGTCTCTGCATTCGGACGGAAACGGAACATAATTAAATCAAAAATGACAATTGCAATAATGAGTAATTGAACCCAATTCCAGAGTGTAAGCGTTCTGAAAATATTAACACCCATTTGATGAATCGTTAAGTAAGCAAAATAACCCATTTGTGCAATTACACTTACGGTAAAGCCCATAACAATCATAAATGCAAAAGCTGCAAAAAACTCTCCCCATTGCCCTGCTTCAAAATATTTTGCGAAAGCATCATCCCATCGTATAAATAAGCCCAAAATACCGGTAATGACTCCACCGATCAACATGGCATTTAGAAAAAATTTAAACCAATTTCGTATAGTCACAGCAAAGTTTCCTCCAACTTTTCTTTTTCTTCTTTTTAAATTGTAACAACCATTTACCCAAAAATCTATTTCTTCCTAGTTACTATACATATTTCTGAAACAAATGTGAACAATAATCGAAAGGACGGTGACGATAATGAAGTATTTTGCACTTATTTTGTTGAGTCTTGGGCTTCTTGCCGGATGTAGCAGCTCTACTGCTCCTCCCTCCTATGAGGAAAATAAAAAAATGCTCATAGATGCGTTACAGACCGAAGACGGAAAAAAAGCCATTCGAACACTTTTAGATGACCCGCAATTTAAAGAATTGTTAGTAATTGATCATGAGCAGGTAAAGAAATCCGTTGAACAAACAATGTTATCGAAGGAAGCCGAAGAATTTTGGAAGGAAGTTTACCAAGACCCTAAATTTTCGGAAACCATGGCCAAAAGTATGGTGAAACAGCAAGAAGAACTCATGAAAGCACTGATGAAGGATCCCACCTATTTAAAAGACTTAGAAAGCTTTTTCGGCTCTGCTGAGATGAAAAAGGAATTAGAAAAGGTGCTACAATCCAGTGATATGCGAAAAGAAATGCAAAAGGTTGTAGAGGAAACGATTCAAAGTCCTCTATTGCAAACAAAGTGGCAAAAACTAGTGGAAGAAGCTGGTTCTGGTTCACAGAAAGAAAGTGGCGGTGGGTCCAAAGAGGAATCGGGTGCTTCTGACGAGAAGAAAGACGAGACGCAAAAATAAGGCCGCTCCCTTAGAGGAAACGGCCTTTTCTTATGCTTTTTCGATTACTTTTTGTGCGATTTCTAAATAGATTTTCCCTGTATCATGTGTTTCAGCATAGACAGATGGAGCAAAATCGATATCATTCCAATCTGGCTGTCCTAATGGAAGTTGACCAAGTAATTCTGTACGGAGTTCATCCGCAAGCTTAGGGCCACCGCCTTTACCGAATACAAATTCACGCTCTCCTGTAGATTTCGCTTCATACCAAGACATATTTTCGATGACACCCAGTATTTCATGATCTGTCTGAAGTGCCATTGCGCCTGCTCTTGCAGCAACAAAAGCCGCTGTTGGATGAGGTGTTGTTACAACAATCTCTTTAGAAGCCGGCAACATTTGATGAATGTCTAATGCAACATCTCCAGTACCCGGCGGTAAATCTAATAATAGGAAATCTAGTTCTCCCCACTCGACATCTTTGAAAAATTGATCTAATACTTTTCCAAGCATTGGTCCACGCCAAACGACTGGTGTATTATTTTCAACGAAGAACCCCATAGAGATTACTTTTACCCCTTTGCGTTCTACCGGAATGATGCGGTCATCTTTTATTTGTGGGATATCTTTTACCCCCATCATATCCGGCACACTAAACCCGTAGATATCTGCATCCACTAGTCCAACTTTTTTGCCTAAACGTGCAAGTGCTACAGCTAAGTTAACCGATACAGTAGATTTACCAACTCCACCCTTACCAGAAGCGATGGAGATAATCTTTACTTTGCTATTAGGGGATAGAATGCTCTCATTATCGCTTTCCTTTGCTTTCCCACGGAACTGTTCTAATACCTCTTTTGGTAATTCTTCAAAGCGGATACCTACTGTTGCCGCTCCCGCTTCTTTTAATACATCCACTACTTTACTTTGTAGTTGCATTTGCTCTGCTGAATTTATTTTGGCAATCGCTAGTTTAACACTAACATGATTTTTTTCTTCTTTTATAGATACTGTCGATATTCCGTTTGTTTCTTCTAAAGTTCTATGTAAAAATGGATCATTCAATTCGCCAAGTAACGCACGAACTTGTTGTTCATTAATCATCTGTAGACACTCCCCTTTAGTTAACTATTCGCCATATAGTATACCATATACGAGTGTCTACATTCCTAAACATTGGCTCAGTAAATATTGTCTTCTACAAAACGAAGTACACCATCTGAAATGGCATCCACCATTTGATTTTGGTATTTATCCGATTGCAGTAATTCTCGCTCTTCATTGTTACTTATAAAACCTGTTTCTACTAACACTGCTGGTGCTTTTGCTTTTTTCAAAATATACACCTGTTTAATAGCGAGTGCTTCTCTCTCTGTATTACCTATATTTTCTCTAATAGAACCTTGAATGGACTTAGCTAAAAGTTCTCCACCTTCGTGACCATCCGCATGATAAAATACTTGTGCACCACGCCATCTCTCTTCAGGAACTGCATTCACATGTAAGCTAAGGACAATATCAGCTTCCGAGTTATTCATAATCTCTTCTCGAAGGAGTAAATCTGCTCGCTTTCTAGCACGAGTTGTTGGAAAATCTCCATCCGGATTATGTTCTGCTACTGCATCTCCTTCTTTCGTGCGTGTCATGACGACTGTTGCTCCTTGTGCTTTTAATTTTTTCTCTAGCTTTAGAGACATAGCTAATGTAATATCACGTTCCACTACCTCCCCGTGACTAGCACCCCCATCTATCCCCCCATGTCCTGGGTCAATGACTATTTTCACGCCACTTAACGGATTTGGTAGGAAAAAACCAGTATCACTTGCCTTCGTTCCATAAATAACAGCAAGTAAAGAGATGAAAAACAATGCCGAGATGATTATCCACTTTTTCAGGTCCATCGCTCCTTTTTCACTCATTATACGTATGAGGGACAAAGAGTATGATAGCTTCAATGAGTCATTTTTCGATTCGATAAATTCCTTTTTTATCTCTTAATACGCAGCCGTTTTTCTTGAATATCTGCACCATATGCGCGTTACTTTCATCTGTACTTCCAACATAGTATGTAGCTTTTATCTTCTTCATGATTGAAAGTGTAACTTTGTGAATCTCAGCACCTAGACCCATCCCTCGCATTTCTGGAATCACTCCAAAGTAGAACATCCTTCCTTCTTCTTCTGTTCCCATCTCAATATGCGGGATACTTATCCCAACTAATTTCTGTCCTTTTAAAAAGTAGTAGCAATGGCTTCTCCAGTCTTCCCCTAACTCTTTACCGATGGAATCCATCACCTGCTCGATCGGCTGAGGTATATTTTTATTTGCAGTTCCTGTCCTACATAATTCATACACCTGTGCAAATTCTGTGTCCGTCATCAAACCATCTGATAAGGAATGGAACAAAAGATCACTGTCCAGATTAATCTCTTCTTCCAATAGCTTTGTGTACTCCACTATAGAAGAAATCTTTCTAAAGTCTCGCTCAAGCAACCATTTTTCAAATGCCTCATCCATTAGTAAAGATAGATAGCCTATTTGTTCTTCGTCGTAAGCTTTTAAGATTTTCTTAAACGCTTCTTTGTATTCCTCCTGCGATTTCCCTTCCATCTTCACTTGATCAACTAACCAATACGCTTTTTCATTTTTAATCAGATTGAATAATTGCATGTCTATTCTTCCTTTCTTCCATCCGGTTACTAAAATAAAACGATGGTATTGCAAGCAATGTAATTCCACCGATAATCGTAAATACAAGTGCTCCACTATTCAAACTGTCTAAAAGAATGCCTCCCATACTTGGTCCAGCAATTCTTCCAACTGATTTCACGCCAGATAATGCAAAATAAGTCCCTTTTTCATGATCCTCACATATACCATCAATATGAATATCGATCATTGTAAAAACTAACACTTCACCTGCTGTAAAAACAACCATCGCTAATATTAATAAAAGAATTCGTTCACTCTGCCCAAAGCAGATGAGACCTAACGATAACAAAGCACTGCCTATAATGAGGGAAGACGTTGTACTAATAACTTCCCCCAATCTATAAACAAAATATTGAATAATAATTACTGTAATAGCATTTGTCGTAATTAGCCATGCAAAATATTGAATAGCTAACTCATGGTTAAATCGTATACCTAAATATTGACTAAACGTCGAGTCGAACTGACTATATCCAAAGCTAATAAAAATTAATGCCAATATGAAAATGCCAAATGCATAATCCTTCTTGAATACATAGAAGGATTGAAAAATAGACGTTTTTTCCTTATGTCCAGATACTTGCTTCATTGGGTATTTTCTAAAAATGATTGCAAAGGTCATAATATTAATAAAGAAAATAAAGCCTACTACAAAAAACAAATTCTCCATACCAAACTGCTGAAAATATACAGATGTTAACGGTGCAATAGCAGCAGAAATATTAATGAGGAAATATCGAACATTAAATATGAATCTTCTATTTTCCAGTTCGGTATAAAGGCTTAATAACACCCGGTAAGTCGGTTCAACAACCGATTGGCTGGCACCAAGCAATGCTGCAAACAATATAAATCCACCATACTGCTCGATAAAAGGAAAATATATATAACAACCCAGGTAACCGATTAACCCGGTTATAATCACTTTATCTTTAGGAAACCTATCGATATATGGACCTACCAGGAAGCTCATAATTAAATTAGATAAAGCAAGCGTAGATATAACTGTACCTATTTGTACCGCTGAGAAATGAAACTCATCCAACAAAAACAACGTTAAGTACGGCAAAACTAAAAAAGTCCCAAACCGTGCAATAAAAATACTAACAAGAATCGTTGATGTAACTATATTAAATTTACTTTTCATACATTTCCTCTTTTTCTAAAATTCGACTATCAATTTGAATAGACGTATACATTATGTCCTTTAAAAATAATCTCTGCCTCTACACTCATTCCATTCTTAGCTGCTACTTTTCGAGAAGCCTTATTCCCCTGTTGGATTAAAGATATAAACCTATCTACCCCTAACTGTTTTTCCCCTCTATGTAAAAAGGCTTTCGCTGCTTCAGAAGCATAACCATTTCCCCAATACTTTTTTGCAATCCAATAACCTACCTCCAGTTCATCCTTCCCCTTTACTTTTTGCGGGACAATACCAGCATGTCCGACCGGAACATTATCTTCTTTCCGAACAACCACTTTTAAGCCATACTCAGAATTCATCTCATACTGGCTGTAAATCCATTCTAAAAATACTTCAGCACCTTTTAAATCTCGTGTCTCTCCATTTCCGATATAGCACACCATATCTGGATCAGAAAGCATGCCATACAAGAAATCAAAGTCATCTTGTGTATACGAACGAAACAATAATCTTTCAGAAGTAAACTCCATTATTCATCATCCCACCCACGTTTTTCTAGTTTTAAAATATTTCACTTAATATACACCTCCAAAAACAACGAAACAACTACTTTTTAAAATTTTGATGTCCGGATACAGGAATCTGTAATGCCTCTTCATTACCGAAGCTATTCAACAGGTTGATAGTCCGTTGTAAGATAAAATACCAGAAGCTATTTTTACCTAAAGAGGAATAACAATATATTAATGCGTGCCGTAATACCTTTTACTGAAAACGTTAAGGAAATATGGACAATATTTAAAATGAGCCAGTGTGATAGTCGTCTCATATAAGTAACTTGTTATTTCTAGAATTGGTCACTTCCCTTACTCACGGCCATTTACTGGATTCAGGCATTCTCACTTTGTTTTAGCTATTCGACTATGAGTAAGCAAGTAGTTTCCAGACATTGATTTTCACTGCAGGCCGCGACACTAGCCAAAGATCAACTTAATAAATCTTTTTATGACGTATTCTCGATAAAAAAGAGCATATATTATGTTGTTGAGAGAAAACTATTTACATGTCATCCATTTTTAATTTCCCCAAGCTAAAAAAAGCACCTCTCGATATATCTCGAGAAGTGCTTTGAACTGATAATATAAAATTAACGTTTTGAGAACTGAGGTGCACGACGTGCGCCTTTAAGTCCTGGTTTTTTACGTTCTTTCATACGTGGGTCACGTGTTAAGAATCCAGCTGATTTTAATGCTGAACGGAAATCAGGGTCTACTGTAAGTAGTGCACGTGCAATACCGTGACGGATTGCTCCTGCTTGACCTGTGAATCCTCCACCGTTTACGTTTACGTGTACATCATAGCTACCTAAAGTTTGAGTAGTTACTAATGGTTGTTTAATAACTTCACGTAAAGTTTCGTATGGTACGTAATCTTCTACGTCACGTTTGTTAATAACGATTTTTCCTTCGCCTGGTACTAAACGTACGCGTGCTACTGAACTTTTACGGCGACCAGTGCCGATATATTGAACTTGTGCCAAGTGTATGTCCTCCTCTTAGTTATTATCCGCGAAGCTCGTATGCTTCTGGTTTTTGTGCTGCATGTGGATGCTCTGCTCCAGCGTAAACGTTTAGTTTAGAAAACATTTGACGTCCTAAAGTGTTTTTAGGAAGCATTCCTTTGATCGCTAATTCGATCATTTTCGTTGGGTACTTAGTACGCATTTCTAAAGCTGTACGTTGTTTAAGTCCACCAGCAAATTGTGTGTGACGGTAGTAAATTTTATCATTTAACTTGTTCCCAGTTAAATGAATTTTTCTGCATTGATAATGATAACGTGATCACCTGTATCAACGTTTGGTGTGAATGTTGGTTTGTTTTTACCACGTAAAATAGCTGCAACTTCTGAAGCTAGACGACCAAGAGTTTGGCCTTCAGCGTCTACTACTAACCATTTACGTTCTACTTCGTGACCTTTAGCCATGAATGTTGTACGCATGTATTTTGTCCTCCTAATTCAATCATAATCGATCTATAATTTTCTATATCCTCATACCAATAAGTTTCGGGGCTTATATTGTGGGGTTAATGAAAATACCATACATCATCTTACCCCGAATGCGTCATTTAGTCAAGCATTTTATGAAAAACACCTGGAAAGGTTGCTTCATTGTGAATACACTACTTTTTCTAAGTACAAACCGTGTGCTGGCGCGGTTTTCCCCGCATTTTTTCGATTGCATGATTGCAAGATTTCAGGCAAGTCCTCTACACTTTTTTTCCCGATTCCAATTTCCCACAAAGTTCCTGCGATAATTCGAACCATATTATATAAAAATCCATTCCCGCTAATCTCCATTTGAAGCTGATTCATCTCTTTATCTACTTCCAAACGAATCGAATGGATTGTTCTCACGAAGTCTTTCACACTCGTGTTAGATGCACAGAAACTTGAAAAATCGTGGGTCCCTAGCAAATGAATAGATGCCTCTTTCATCCTCTTAATATCCGGCTTGTAACGGTCTGCATGCACGCTATAGTTGCGTTCAAATGGACTATGCACTTCATTCAATGACCAAATATAACGATACGTTTTTCCAACTGCATTATATCTTGCATGAAAGTCACTCTGCACTTGTTCCACTAATAACACCCGAATATCTCCTGGTAGTTGTACATTTAAAGCCGTTCTCCAGCGATCCATCGGCAATGTAAGCTCACTATCGAAATGGATAACTTGTCCTGTTGCATGTACACCAGCATCCGTTCTCCCACTAGCAACCACTTTTACAATAGACCCTTTGTGCATTGTCTGTAATACTCTTTCTAACTCCAACTGAACGGTTCGTTTTCCCGGCTGCACTTGATAGCCCGAAAACGCACTTCCATCATAACTAATAATCGCCCGTAGCCGCATGACATACACCTCCGATTACGATCTAAAATAAATAAGAACGACCGCTAGTATGAGGAGAGTAACGATGATTACCGTATCTTTTGTTGCCCATTCTAGTTTACGATATCTCGTTCTTCCTTCCCCGCCTTTATAGCCGCGCACCTCCATAGCAGTCGCCAAATCTTCGGCCCTTTTAAATGCACTAACAAACAAAGGAATTAGTAACGGTACGATCGCATTCATTCTTTCTTTCATACTACCCGTTGTCATATCCGAGCCTCTCGCCATTTGCGCCTTCATAATTTTATCCGTTTCATCCATCAAAGTTGGGATAAATCTTAACGAAATGGACATCATAAGCGCTAATTCATGCACAGGTAGCTTCCATTTCTTTAATGGGTTCAATAATGTCTCCAATGCATCTGTAATCGAAATAGGGGTCGTTGTGAGCGTTAAAATAGACGTCAAAATAACAAGGACAAAAAAGCGGATGGAAATGAATATCCCTTGACGTAAACCTTCCTCGTATATCTTTAAAAATTTCCACTCAAATATAACTGCACCTTCTCGTGTAAAAAACAAATGCAATAAAAAAGTAAATATGATTAAAATGACGACCGGCTTCAACCCGTTGATCAAAAAATAAAGCCTAATTCTAGACATTCGGATGATCAAAAATGTAAACACAACTAAAATTGCATAAGTAATCCAGTTATTTGCGATAAACACTACCGCAATAAACAAAAATACAAAGATCAATTTTGCACGTGCATCTAACCTATGAATAAACGAATCTCCAGGTATAAATCGACCAAATATCATTTTCTCTAGCATTACAACTCACGCTCCTTCTTCAAAAATTGCGCAAGTTCCTCTGCTAACATCTCTTCCGTCAAACAAAGTACAGGTAGCTTCTTCTCCATCATCTGTTCTACCTTTTTCTGAAACTTAATGCTTTGAGGAAGTTCTAAACGATAATCCATCAAACGAACTTCATCCGAAAAAATATCTTGCGGTGTTCCAGCTAATACACATTTACCATCATGCATAATAGCAATCCGATCCGCATATCTTGCGGCGTCCTCCATACTATGTGTCACAAGAACCGTCGTTAACCCTTTTTCTTTGTGCAAGTGATAAAACAAATCCATTATTTCTTTTCTTCCTCTTGGATCTAAACCTGCTGTTGGTTCATCTAAGACTAACACCTCTGGATTCATCGCAAGAACCCCTGCAATGGCAACACGTCTCATTTGCCCTCCCGATAAATCAAAGGGTGACTTTTCTAATACCTCGTTCGGTAAGCCCAGTAAGTTTACTAGCTCAATTGCGCGGCGTTTTGCTTCTTCTTCCGACACGCCAAAATTCATCGGACCAAACATAATATCTTTTAACACTGTTTCATCAAATAATTGATGTTCAGGAAATTGAAATACTATCCCTACTTTTTGTCTAACTTTTCTAAGTTGCTTATTTTTCTTCTCCGCCTTTACTTCTACATCCCCAATTTTAATCGAACCTTCCGTCGGTTTTAATAATGCATTCAAATGCTGTAAAACCGTTGACTTACCTGAACCAGTATGCCCAATAATCGCTTGATACGACCCAGAAGGGATATGTAAATCTACATCATAGAGTGCTCTTTTTTCAAATGGTGTATTTTTCGAATAGGCGTAACTTACTTGTTGAAGTGTGATGTCCATAAATCATTCACCAATTCTTCTTCTGACATATGTTCTGCTACTAATGGAATTCCTTGTTTCTTTAATAATCTAGAAACGTTCATCGCAAAAGGAAGATCTAATCCTAAATCGACTAACTCCTGTCCACGTTGGAAAATCTCTTCGGGCTTTCCTTCTGCATATTTGCTCCCTTGATTCATCATAATGACCCGATCAGCAAGTAATGCTTCTTCCAGGTCATGTGTAATAGAAATAACGGTCAAATCTGTCTCTGCTCTAAGCTGTTGTACCGTTGAAAGCACTTCATCTCTTCCTTGTGGGTCTAACATAGAGGTCGCCTCATCTAGCAATAATATTTTGGGCTGTAAAGCAATAGCACCCGCAATCGCAACACGTTGTTTTTGCCCACCAGATAAATGATGCGGCTCACTATTCATAAAATCGCTCATTTTCACTTTTAGTAAAGACCGTTTTACTCGTTCTACCATTTCCTCAAAAGGGATCCCGTTATTTTCTAAAGCAAACGCAACATCATCTTGCACAGTTGCCCCTACAAACTGGTTATCCGGATTTTGAAAAACCATTCCCATTTGTGAGCGTGTATCCCATAAGCTTTGTTCATCTAACGGCTCTCCAAAAACTCGTACTTTTCCCGTCTGAGGAAATAGAAGACCATTCATTAAACGTGCAAGCGTAGATTTTCCGGACCCGTTATGACCGACAATCGCAACCCATTCTCCTTCGTAAACTGTATATGATACATTATTTACTGCAGGTCGTATGTTTTCATCTTCTTCTGTATATGTAAAAGTTACTTCTTGTAAAGAAATAATTTCTCGTTTCATCCTTTACCTCCTCTTGCTCGTCTCAGCTAAACTAATACGCTTTACACTATATTACGACAAATTAAAAAAGCGCGCACCTCATTTAGAGAAATGCGCTCTTCTATAACTTATTTCAAGATTGGGTGCTCAAGACCAATCCGAAAATGAGGTGCGTAGAGCTAGACGAGACGCAACTTAATGTTTAAGTCCGCTCATCGTAACACTCTGCTTTTATAATGTCGTATAAATCTGTTTGAAAAAAGAAGAGGGTGGTAGGATGCACCAATTGCCCTCTTCAATTTGTAGAATAAATTAAATTAAACTAACTCAATTACTACAACTGGTGCTCCGTCTCCGCGACGAGGTCCAACTTTCATAATACGAGTATAACCGCCTTGACGATCTGCGTAACGTGGTGCTACATCATCAAACAACTTTTGTAATGCAAACACATCTGTTTCATTACCTTCTTCGTCAGTAGAAGTTGCTACTTCACGACGAATGTAAGATGCAGCTAAACGACGTGCATGCAAATCTCCGCGTTTACCTAAAGTGATCATTTTTTCAACGACAGAACGTAATTCCTTCGCGCGTGCTTCAGTAGTTTGAATACGCTCGTTAATGATTAAGTCTGTTGTTAAGTCACGTAACATCGCTTTACGTTGAGAACTTGTACGTCCAAGTTTTCTGTAACCCATGGATGTTTCCCTCCTTTGGTGAATAGTTCAAATCTAGCTATATCAAAAATCGCTTAGTCTTCTTTACGTAATCCTAAGCCAAGCTCATCTAACTTCGCTCTTACTTCTTCTAAGGATTTACGTCCTAGGTTTCTTACTTTCATCATGTCATCTTCTGATTTGTTTGCAAGCTCAAGTACTGTATTAATACCTGCGCGTTTTAAACAATTATAAGAACGAACAGAAAGATCAAGCTCTTCGATAGTCATCTCTAATACTTTCTCTTTTTGATCTTCTTCTTTTTCGACCATGATTTCAGCAGTTTGTGCCTCGTCTGTCATCCCTACGAAAATATTCAAGTGCTCTGTTAAGATTTTTGCTCCAAGCGAAATCGCCTCTTTAGGACCGGTGCTGCCATCTGTCCACACATCAAGAGTTAGTTTATCGTAGTTAGACGATTGCCCAACACGAGTATTCTCCACTTGAAAATTAACGCGTGAAACTGGAGTATAAATAGAGTCGATCGGGATTACGCCGATAGGAAGATCCTCACGTTTGTTTTGATCAGCAGGAGTGTAGCCACGGCCTCGACCTGCGTACATACGCATACGGAAATGACCATTTTTGCCGATTGTTGCAATATAGAGTTCTGGATTTAATATCTCAACATCACTGTCATGTGTAATGTCAGCAGCTGTTATCGTTCCCTCTCCTTTTACATCAATCTCAATGACTTTTTCTTCATCAGAGTAGATTTTTAAAGCTAGCTTTTTCACATTCATAATAATAGATGCAACATCTTCCACTACGCCTTCAATAGTTGAAAACTCATGTAAAACGCCATCAATCTGAATAGAAGTTACTGCAGCTCCTGGTAAAGAAGACAGAAGGATACGACGTAAAGAATTTCCCAAAGTATTTCCATAGCCACGTTCTAGCGGTTCTACAACAAATTTACCAAACTTGGTATTTTCGCTGATTTCTACACTTTCAATCTTTGGTTTTTCAATTTCGATCATTCCAATTTACCCTCCCTCAAAACATCGAATGTATAGGTTCTTTCCATCATGAATTCGATCGTTTAACTGGTTGCTTGTTTGAACAACCTCAGTCTGTACAATAAATGATGTTCTCAAACAATTTGAGTAGCACCTTTTACACGCGACGACGTTTTGGTGGACGACAACCATTATGTGGTACTGGTGTTACGTCTTTAATAGCTGTAACTTCTAGACCTGCAGCTTGAAGTGCGCGGATAGCCGCTTCACGTCCAGCACCAGGACCTTTAACAGTTACTTCTAAAGTTTTAAGACCATGTTCCATAGAAGTTTTTGCAGCTGTTTCTGCAGCCATTTGTGCAGCGAATGGAGTAGATTTACGAGAACCTCTGAATCCAAGAGCTCCAGCACTTGACCAAGAAAGTGCATTACCTTGCATGTCTGTGATAGTCACAATTGTGTTATTAAATGTTGAGCGAATGTGAGCAATACCGGATTCGATATTCTTTTTCACACGACGCTTACGTGTTTGTTGTTTACGTGCCATGTTAAGAAGAAACCTCCTTTACCGATTATTTTTTCTTGTTAGCGACTGTTTTACGTGGACCTTTACGAGTACGTGCATTGTTCTTCGTATTTTGTCCGCGTACAGGTAAGCCGCGACGGTGACGGATACCACGGAAAGATCCGATTTCCATCAAACGTTTAATGTTAAGTGATACTTCACGACGAAGGTCACCTTCTACTTTGTATACACCGATTTGTTCACGGATTTTGTTTAACTCGTCTTCTGTAAGATCACGAACTCGTGTCGATTCAGAAATACCAGCTTCTACTAGTACTTTTTGTGCAGTAGTTTTACCAATTCCGTAAATGTATGTTAATGCAATAACAACGCGTTTGTCGCGTGGAATGTCAACACCAGCAATACGTGCCATATGTGTCGTGCACCTCCTTCTAATTATCCTTGTCTTTGTTTGTGTTTAGGATTTTCACAGATTACCATTACTTTACCGCGTCGGCGAATTACTTTACATTTTTCGCAGATCGGCTTCACAGATGGTCTCACTTTCATCTAACCCAACCTCCTTAGTAGTCCGGAGTGCAAAAGATTATTTAAAACGGTACGTGATACGACCGCGAGTTAAATCGTAAGGAGAAAGTTCAATTGTGACTTTATCTCCAGGTAAAATGCGGATAAAGTGCATACGAATTTTACCCGATACATGCGCAAGTATCGTATGACCGTTTTCTAATTCTACCTTAAACATCGCGTTTGGCAAAGTCTCAACAACTGTTCCTTCGACTTCAATTACATCATCTTTCGCCATCAACCCTGTCTCCCTTCTATATACAAATCAGGTTCTCATCAAAACTCAAACGTAATTTGCTTTTAGTATAGCCTCTAACGGAACGAAACTATTCGTTTCAAGCATATGTTTGGAAATCATGAGAGATGTTCGAAAGACACTCGTAAGGTTTCGCTTTTTGCAATCCACGGAGTAGACTGACTGGTAGAAACCCGTCTCCCTCATGTCAACATGTTCGCACGAATGTGTTGGATGAGTTCCATAGTACCCGTTCGTTACATAGATGCTTCCACGAAACCCATTATACCCTTTCAGAAGTCAAAATGCACGTGGACTAGGGGGTCCTCGTTATAGATGCATCTCCATTCATCCAGTTCGTATACCGGGCGCAATATGCTTTTGCAGCTCTCGAAAAAAACGTCTTCGTTCTTATGCATAGTGCCCGGGTATTCAGTCGTCTGCGACAGGCACCGGGCTATTAGATGCGGTTGCCCTGTAACAGAGCATCTAGATCAGCAAATACTTTTGTAATATCTTGCTGTCCATCTATATTTGTTAAAACACCTTTGTTGTCGTAAAAGTCAAGCAAAGGTTGTGTTTGCTTCATATTTACTTCCAGACGGTTAGTTACCGTTTCCGGATTATCATCCGCACGTTGATAAAGCTCTCCACCATCTTTGTCACATAACCCGTCCTTAGCAGGTGGGTTAAAGACTAAATGATAAGCAGTGCCGCATACTTTACAAATACGACGGCCAGTTAGACGTTTGATCAATTCATCTTGTTCTACTTGAATATTAAGCACATGCTCAATTGATTTTCCAAGATCCGTAAGTAAAGCATCTAGCGCTTCTGCCTGCGGTACAGTACGTGGAAAACCATCAAGTAGGAATCCTTTTTCACAGTCTGGTTTACTTAATCTATCGCGAACGATACCTATCGTTACTTCATCCGGTACTAATGCACCTTGATCCATAAACGATTTTGCTTTTAAACCAAGCTCCGTGCCATCTTTAATAGCTGCACGAAACATATCGCCTGTAGAAATATGAGGGATTGCGTACTTCTCAACAATTTTATCTGCCTGCGTACCTTTACCAGCACCTGGCAGACCCATTAAAACGATATTCATACGAAAATACCCCCTCAGGACTATTTGTAGATTTTTAGGAACATAAACCGTTCCTAAAAACCATATTATTTCATAAAGCCTTTATAATGACGTTTAACTAATTGTGATTCCAATTGCTTCATCGACTCTAATGCAACCCCAACTACAATAAGTAAGCTGGTACCACCAATTTGAGCTGATTGCGGTAGACCCGCAAACTTAACAAATAGTAATGGCATTATTGCAATTAAAGCCAAGAAAATAGAACCGATAAAAGTTAATCGATATAATACGCTAGTCAAATAACTTTGAGTGTTTATACCTGGGCGTATCCCCGGAATATAAGCACCTTGCTTTTTCAAATTGTCGGCTACATTTTCTGGATTCACTTGAATGAATGCATAGAAGTAAGTAAAGGCAACAATTAAAGCAATGTAAATAATCATACCAATAGGTTGTGTATAATCTAATGCTCTTGTTATGAAATCAGTCGTACTATTCTGTCCGAAGAACAGAACAAGTGACTGAGGTGCCATAAGAAAAGCAGAAGCAAAGATTACCGGAATTACTCCCGCAGCATTTACTTTTAAAGGCAAGTGCGTTTGTTGACCACCCGTTTGGGCTGTGCCAGCAACACGTTTTGCATATTGGATTGGAATTTTACGCAACGCTTGTTGAACATAAATTACTCCAACCGTAACAGCAATAATTGCCAGTAATAATAATAATACAATCACAATATTGATAAATAGTGCTTCTCCAGCACCCTCAATAAATTGTGCATACACTTGGTTCATCGCATTTGGAATAGCAGCTACGATCCCAGCGAAGATAATGATAGAAATACCATTTCCAACACCTTTTGATGTAATCTGTTCTCCTAACCACATTAAAAATGCAGTTCCTGCAGTTAATACAATTGCAATTACAACGTAATTCAAGATGCCTTCTTCTCTTATTAAAGAACCACCATACATACGGTTAAAACCATATGACATAGCAATTGCTTGAATAAAAGCTAACACAATAGTGAAGTAACGTGTGAATTGAGCAAGTTTACGTCTTCCAACTTCTCCTTGCTTAGCCCACTCCGTAAACTTCGGTACAACATCCATTTGTAACAATTGTACAATAATGGATGCTGTGATGTATGGCATGATACCCATTGCTAAAATAGAAAAGTTAGCAAGTGCTCCACCACCAAATGTATTTAAGAAACCAATTAAACCTAATTGATCTGTTTGCTTCAATACATTTGCATCGACGTAAGGTACAGGAACGAATGTCCCTATACGAAAGACGATCAACATCAATAAAGTAAAAATGATTTTATTTCGAATATCTCTCACACGCATAAAGTTGGAGATCGTCTGAAACATTAAACCACCTCGGTTTGTCCGCCAGCATTCTCAATTGCTTCTTTAGCTGAAGCAGAGAATTTATGAGCTTTTACTGTTAACTTCTTATCAAGAGTTCCATTACCTAGAATCTTAATACCAGACTTTTCACTGCTCACAACACCTGTTTCAATCAATAATGCAGGTGTTACTTCTGTGCCTTCTTCGAAACGATTTAATGTGTCAAGGTTCACAATTGCAAACTCTTTACGATTAATGTTCGTAAATCCACGTTTTGGTAAACGACGGAATAATGGGTTCTGACCGCCCTCAAATCCAGGACGAACTCCTCCGCCTGAACGAGCGTTTTGACCTTTATGACCTTTACCTGCAGTTTTACCATTACCAGAACCGGTACCACGACCTACACGGTTACGCGTAGAACGAGATCCTTCTGCTGGTTTTAACTCATGAAGTTTCATTTGGTGGCACCTCCTTATTATTAAGATATACCTTAAATTTCTTTAAGTGTTACCAAGTGAGCTACTTTGCCAACCATCCCACGGATAGCAGCATTGTCTTGATGCTCAACAGTTTGGTGTAATTTACGTAGTCCAAGGGCTTCAGCTGTTTTGCGTTGATTTGGTTTAGTACCAATCAAGCTTTTAGTAAGGGTGATTTCTAATTTAGTTGCCATTGTCAATTTCCCCCCTTATCCTAACAGTTCTTCTACTGATTTACCACGTAATTTAGCAACGTCCTCAGCACGTTTTAGTTCTGTTAAACCTTGGATTGTAGCACGAACCATGTTAATAGGTGTGTTAGAACCAAGTGATTTAGAAAGAATGTCTGTGATACCTGCTAATTCTAGAACCGCACGAACCGGTCCACCAGCGATAACTCCTGTACCAGGTGCAGCTGGTTTAACTAGAACAGATCCAGCACCGAAGCGTCCAATAATTTGGTGAGGAGTAGTTCCTCCAACTCTTGGTACTTCTACTAAGTTTTTCTTTGCATCTTCAACTGCTTTACGGATTGCATCTGGAACCTCTTGAGCTTTACCAGTACCAAATCCAACATGTCCGTCTTTATCTCCAACTACTACTAATGCAGTAAAACGGAAACGACGTCCACCTTTTACAACTTTAGCAACACGGTTAATCGTTACTACGCGTTCTTCAAGTTCAAGTTTGTTTGGGTCAATACCACGCATGAAATATGTCCCTCCTTCTTCTTAAAATTCTAAGCCGTTTTCACGTGCAGCTTCAGCTAACGCTTTAACACGTCCATGATATAAGTAACCGCCACGGTCGAATACAACAGATTTAATGTTCTTTTCAACAGCGCGTTTTGCGATTGTTTCACCGATTAATGTAGCAGCTTCAACATTTCCAGCTGTACCATTAAAGTCTTTATCCATAGTAGACGCACTTACGATTGTTACACCTTGTGAATCATCGATCAGTTGTGCGTAAATATGTTTGTTAGAACGGAATACATTTAAACGAGGACGTTCAGTAGTACCCGTGATTTTTGTACGAACACGTGCATGACGTTTCTTACGAACTTGATTTTTGTCTTGTTTCGTAATCACAGTGGTCACTCCTTTCTAATGCGGGATGCATTATTTACCTGTTTTACCTTCTTTGCGGCGTACAACTTCGCCTTCATAACGAATACCTTTACCTTTGTAAGGCTCTGGTGGACGAACAGCACGGATGTTAGATGCTAATGCACCAACACGTTCTTTGTTAATACCGCGAACGATAACTTTTGTATTAGAAGGAACTTCAACTACTACTCCGTCTTCAGGAGTAAATTCTACTGGGTGAGAGTATCCTACGTTAAGTACAAGTTTAGTTCCTTGTAGTTGCGCACGATAACCAACCCCAACTAATTCAAGACCACGTTCGAATCCTTGTGATACACCAGTGACCATATTTGCTAATAAAGCACGTGTTGTACCGTGGATTGTACGGTGTTCTTTAGACTCTGAAGGACGTACTAAAGTAATGACATTACCTTCTTGCTCAATTTTAATATCTTGGTTAAAAGAATTTGTTAATTCACCTTTTGGTCCTTTTACTACTACTGTATTATCAGCGTTAACTGTAACAGTAACATCTGCAGGAACCTCTATTGGTTTTTTACCTACTCGAGACATTTTGTTGCACCTCCATTCGTTTGTTGATTATTACCAAACGTAAGCTACGATTTCTCCGCCAACTTGTTTAGCGCGAGCTTCTTTATCTGTTAATAAACCATTTGAAGTAGAAACTAAAGCAATTCCTAAACCATTTAGTACTTTAGGCACTTCGTTTGTTTTTGCGTAAACGCGTAGACCAGGTTTTGAAATACGTTTCAAACCAGTAATAACGCGCTCGTCGTTTTGACCGTATTTTAAGAAGATACGGATGATACCTTGTTTGCTATCTTCTACTAATTCTACATCACGTACGAAACCTTCGCGTTTTAGGATTTCTGCGATTTCCTTTTTCATGTTTGAAGCAGGAACTTCCAATTTCTCGTGACGAACCATGTTAGCATTACGAATGCGTGTAAGCATATCTGCAATTGGATCTGACATTGTCATTACATTTACCTCCTTCCCATTTATAGGGGTTTACCAGCTTGCTTTTTTAACGCCAGGAATTTGTCCCTTGTATGCAAGTTCACGGAAACAAATACGGCAAAGCTTAAATTTACGATATACAGAGTGCGGACGTCCACAACGCTCACAGCGTGTGTATTCTTGCACTTTGAACTTTGGCGTACGTTGTTGTTTAACGACCATTGATTTTTTAGCCACGTTTTCGCCTCCCTTAGTTTACTTTTGGAATGGCATACCGAACTGTGTTAATAACTCACGAGCTTCTTCGTCAGAGTTCGCAGTTGTTACAATTACGATGTCCATACCGCGTACTTTCGAAACTTTATCATAATCGATTTCAGGGAAGATTAATTGCTCTTTAACTCCAAGCGTGTAGTTACCGCGACCATCAAATGCTTTTTTAGAAACACCACGGAAGTCACGTACACGTGGAAGAGAGATAGCGATTAATTTATCCAAGAAGTCATACATACGCTCTCCACGTAGTGTAACTTTTGCTCCGATTGGCATTCCTTCACGAAGACGGAAACCAGCGATCGATTTTTTAGCTTTCGTAACTACAGGTTTTTGACCTGAGATAATTTGTAATTCTTCAACAGCAGCATCAAGTGCTTTTGTATTAGATACAGCATCGCCCACACCCATGTTGATAACGATTTTATCAACTTTAGGTACTTGCATTACTGATTTATATTCAAACTTGCTCATTAGAGCAGGAGAAACTTCCTTAAGATACTTTTCTTTTAGGCGGTTCATGTGTGTACCTCCCTTCTCTTTACTTATTTAATAATTTCACCGGATTTTTTCGCAACACGAACTTTTTTGCCATCTTCTACTTTATAACCTACGCGAGTCGGCTCGCCAGTTTTAGGGTCGATTAACATAACATTCGATACGTGAATTGCTGCCTCTTGGCTTACAATTCCACCTTGCGGATTTACTTGATTTGGCTTCATATGTTTTTTGATGATGTTTACACCTTCAACTAACACACGGTCTTTCTTAGGGAAAGCTGCAAGGATAACACCTGTTTTTCCTTTGTCTTTACCTGAGATTACCATTACTTTGTCGCCTTTTTTAACATGCATTCTGTCGCACCTCCTTGATTGGCACTTTCATGTAAATTAAAGAACTTCTGGAGCTAAAGATACGATTTTCATGAAGTTGCTGTCACGTAGTTCACGCGCAACAGGTCCGAAAATACGAGTTCCACGCGGTCCTTTATCATCTTTGATAATAACACATGCGTTTTCATCAAATTTGATATAAGTACCGTCTTTACGGCGTACGCCGCTTTTCGTGCGAACGATTACAGCTTTAACGACGTCACCTTTCTTGACAACGCCACCTGGTGTTGCTTTCTTAACTGTACATACGACGATATCGCCGATATTAGCAGTTTTACGACCAGTACCACCAAGTACTTTGATTGTTAAAACTTCACGTGCACCTGAGTTGTCAGCAACTTTCATACGAGTTTCTTGTTGGATCACTTAGGTAACCTCCCTTCGGAATGAATTAGTTCCGAAATTTATTATTAGATAATAACCGCTTTTTCTACAATTTCCAATAAACGGAAACGTTTTGTAGCTGATAACGGACGAGTTTCCATGATACGCACGATATCACCGATTTGTGCTTCGTTTTGCTCATCATGAGTTTTGAATTTCTTCGAATATTTAACACGTTTACCGTATAACTTATGTTTTTTATGAGTTTCAACTAAAACAGTAATTGTTTTATCCATTTTATCTGAAACAACACGGCCTGTGTATACTTTGCGTTGATTACGCTCAGTCATGCCTGAAAACCTCCTTTATCAGTTGTTTGCACTGATTTCTCTTTCGCGAATCACAGTTTTCATACGCGCAATCGCTTTACGTACTTCACGAATGCGAGCTGTGTTTTCTAATTGACCAGTCGCCAATTGGAAGCGAAGGTTGAAAAGCTCTTCTTTCAGTGATTTTACCTTTTGTTCTATTTCTGCAGTAGTAAGTTCACGGATGTCATTAGCTTTCATTAGATTCACCACCAATTTCTTGACGTTTAACTACTTTACATTTAACAGGAAGCTTATGTGATGCTAAGCGTAACGCTTCACGAGCGATCTCTTCAGATACACCAGCAATTTCAAACATAACTTTTCCTGGTTTTACTACCGCTACCCAACCTTCAGGAGCACCTTTACCAGATCCCATACGAACCTCAAGAGGCTTTTTCGTATATGGTTTATGCGGGAAAATTTTAATCCAAACTTTACCGCCACGTTTCATGTAACGTGTCATTGCAATACGAGCAGATTCGATTTGACGGCTTGTAATCCAGCTTGCTTCAGTTGCTTGTAAACCGAATTCACCGAATGATACTTCTTTACCGCCTTTCGCTTCACCACGCATTTTTCCGCGGTGTTCACGACGATATTTAACGCGTTTAGGCATTAACATATTATTTGCCTCCTTCCTCAGAGTTCTTCTTCACTGGAAGGACTTCCCCACGATAGATCCATACTTTAACGCCTAGCTTACCATAAGTAGTGTCAGCTTCAGCATGTGCATAATCAATGTCAGCACGTAATGTATGAAGTGGTACAGTTCCTTCACTATAGTGTTCAGCACGCGCAATGTCAGCGCCGCCTAGACGTCCAGATACTTGAGTTTTAATACCTTTAGCGCCAGCACGCATTGTGCGTTGAATTGCTTGTTTTTGAGCACGACGGAAAGATACGCGGCCTTCTAATTGACGTGCGATACTTTCTGCTACTAGTTTAGCATCTAAGTCAGCTCTTTTAATCTCAACGATGTTGATGTGTACGCGCTTGCCAGTAAGTTCGTTCAAGTGTTTACGAAGTGCTTCGACTTCAGTACCACCTTTACCGATTACCATACCTGGTTTCGCAGTGTGAATTGTAATGTTAACACGTTTAGCAGCACGTTCGATTTCTACAGTAGAAACAGATGCATCGTTTAAACGAGTTTCAATGTGTTTACGAATTTTTAAATCTTCGTGAAGTAGAGTTGCATAGTCTTTACCAGCGTACCATTTTGACTCCCAGTCACGAATAATACCTACTCGTAATCCTATTGGATGTACTTTTTGACCCACGAATTATCCCTCCTTCTTCTCAGATACCACTACAGTAATGTGGCTAGTACGTTTGTTAATCGCACTTGCACGACCTTGTGCACGTGGACGGAAACGTTTTAGTGTTGGACCTTCGTCAACAAAAATTTCAGAAACAACTAGGTTGTTAATATCTAAATCATAATTGTGCTCAGCGTTCGCAACTGCAGATTTTAATACTTTCTCAACAACAGGTGATGCTGTTTTAGGAGTAAGTTGTAAAATTGCAACTGCTTCACCAACTTGCTTACCTCTGATTAAATCAACGACTAATCTTACTTTACGAGGAGCAATGCGCACCGTTTTAGCAATAGCTTTTGCTTGTGACATTTGAATGACCTCCTCTCAAATTAGCGTCTTGTTTTCTTATCATCTGCACCATGGCTTTTATAAGCGCGTGTTGGTGCAAACTCGCCTAGTTTATGACCTACCATATCTTCAGTCACGTATACAGGAACATGTTTACGTCCATCATATACTGCGATTGTTAATCCGATAAAAGTAGGGAAAATTGTCGAACGGCGAGACCAAGTCTTAATCACTTGTTTTTTCTCAGAATCCTTTTGTGCATCGACCTTTTTAAGTAAATGATCGTCTGCGAAAGGTCCTTTTTTCAAGCTACGACCCATGCTGAATCCTCCCTTTCGTGATTACACCACGGTCCGTTCTTTGAACCGTAGTAAACCACATTATTTTTTACGACGACGAATGATAAGCTTGTCGGATTTGTTTTTCTTGCTACGAGTTTTGTATCCAAGAGTTGGTTTACCCCATGGAGACATAGGTGACTTACGACCGATTGGTGTACGTCCTTCACCACCACCGTGTGGGTGATCGTTAGGGTTCATTACAGATCCACGTACAGTTGGGCGTTTACCTAACCAACGAGAACGACCTGCTTTACCAATGTTTACTAGTTCGTGTTGTTCGTTTCCTACTTCACCGATAGTTGCACGGCAAACACCTAGGATTAAACGAACTTCACCAGATTGTAAACGTACGATTACGTATTTACCTTCTTTACCAAGTAATTGTGCAGATGTTCCAGCAGAACGTACTAGCTGACCACCTTTACCAGGTTTCATTTCAATATTATGGATTGTTGAACCCATTGGAATGTTTTCTAATGGAAGAGCGTTACCTACTTTAATATCAGCTTCTGGACCTGACACAACTGTCATTCCAACTTGTAAGCCTTTAGGAGCTAGGATATAACGTTTTTCTCCATCCACATAGTTAATCAATGCGATATTCGCAGTGCGGTTTGGATCATATTCAATAGTAGCTACACGGCCTTCAATACCATCTTTGTTTCGTTTGAAATCGATGATACGGTATTGACGTTTGTGTCCACCACCATGATGACGAACAGTAATTTTACCTTGATTGTTACGGCCGCCTTTACGTGTCACAGGAGCAAGAAGTGATTTCTCAGGTTTGTCTGTTGTGATCTCAGCGTAATCTAACGATGTCATGTTACGACGTCCGTTTGTCGTTGGTTTATACTTTCTAATCGCCATTGTATTCCCTCCTTCTTGAGTATTGATTTGTTTTTATAAGATTTAGATCTCGAATAATTCGATATCTTTGCTATCTTGAGTTAATGTAATAATCGCTTTACGGCGTTTGTTAGTGTACCCACCAAATTTACCTACACGTTTGAATTTCCCTTTGTAGTTCATGATGTTTACTTTTTCAACATCTACTCCAAAGATTTCTTCAACTGCATATTTAACTTGAGTTTTGTTAGCGCGAGTGTCCACTTCAAAAGTGTACTTTTTATCTGCCATAATTTCAGAAGAACGCTCGGTAATGACCGGACGTTTAATAATATCACGTGCTTCCATTATCCAAGCACCTCCTCAACTTTTTCTACTGCAGATTTAGTTAACACTAATTTATCGTGTCCTACTAAATCTAATACGTTAATGCCTGTTGCAGACACAACTGTGATTCCAGGGATGTTACGTGCAGCTAATGCTACGTTTTCATCTAAATCAGCAGTTACGAATAACGCTTTTTTATCGATTGAAAGGTTAGATAACACTTTCACGAATTCTTTTGTTTTTGGTGCATCAAAAGCTAAACCTTCTAATACTACGATGCTTTCTTCACGCACTTTAGATGAAAGAGCTGAAAGAAGAGCTAAACGACGTACTTTTTTAGGTAATTTATAGCTATAGCTACGTGGAGTTGGACCAAATACAACACCACCGCCGCGCCATTGTGGAGAGCGAATCGACCCTTGACGAGCACGACCTGTTCCTTTTTGACGCCATGGTTTACGTCCACCACCAGCTACTTCAGAACGGTTTTTCACTTTGTGATTACCTTGACGAAGTGATGCACGTTGAGCAATGATAGCTTCAAACAAAACTGCTTCGTTTGGTTCGATACCGAAAACTTTATCGTTTAACTCGATTTCACCAACAGAAGATCCTGCTTGATTCAATAAAGATACTTTTGCCATTCCTGTTTCCTCCTTTCTTCAAGAGATTATTTCGATTTAATAGCAGCTTTTACAACTACTAATGATTTACGAGAACCAGGAACATTACCTTTTACAAGTAGTAGGTTGCGTTCAGCATCCACTCTTACGATATGTAAGTTTTGGATTGTCACTACATGCCCACCCATTTGACCAGGTAATTTCTTTTGTTTAAATACACGGTTCGGAGCAACTGGCCCCATTGAACCTGGACGACGGTGGTAACGAGATCCGTGAGCCATTGGTCCACGTGATTGTCCGTGGCGTTTAATAACACCTTGGAAACCTTTACCTTTAGTAACACCTGTTACATCAATTACATCGCCTTCTGCAAAACTTTCTACGTTGACTTCTTGACCAACTTCGTAATTAGCTGTATCCAAGCCGCGGAATTCGCGGATGAAGCGCTTAGGAGCAGTGCTTGCTTTTGCTACGTGCCCTTTAGCAGGTTTGTTAGAAAGCTTTTCACGCTTATCTTCAAATCCTAACTGAATAGCTTCGTAACCGTCTGTTTCAACTGTTTTCTTTTGAAGTACTACGTTTGGAGTAGCTTCAATTACAGTTACAGGGATTAAGTCACCGTTCTCAGCAAATACTTGCGTCATACCGATTTTTCTACCTAAGATTCCTTTGGTCATCCGTCACACCTCCTATAATAATTTGTTGTTTTATTTTTTTACCATTAAAGTTTGATTTCAATATCAACGCCAGATGGTAAATCAAGCTTCATTAACGCATCAACAGTTTGTGGTGTTGGGTTAACGATATCGATCAGACGTTTATGCGTACGCATTTCGAATTGTTCACGAGAATCTTTGTACTTGTGAACAGCACGAAGAATTGTGTACGTCGACTTCTCAGTTGGAAGTGGAATCGGACCTGATACACTTGCACCTGAACGTTTAGCAGTTTCCACAATTTTCTCAGCAGATTGATCAAGGATTCTGTGATCATACGCTTTCAAACGGATACGAATTTTTTGTTTTGCCATTATTTTCCCTCCTTCTCGCCTATTTTCTAGACATTCTCCACGAAAATTTTCCGATCACTCGCCATGGCAAAGCGGCCGGGTGTGTCGGTAACCTCTCGCTTCATCGCAGTCAAAGACCAACTACAACATTATAAACAATAAAAAAAGATTTCGCAAGTGTTTTAGCGAAATTCTTTTAAATTGTTTTAGAAACATATTTTACAGCTACACTTGCTTTCTTAAGCCGGGTTTTAGTATATAAAATTCCGCAACAAAATACAAGTGATATGGTGTTGTGAATTTGTGGAATTATTCATTAGGATAACATTATGACCAGAAGAGTGCATACCACCGTTTAGGGAACTGTGCGCTAGTGAGTTGAATGAGCTGTACAATAGGTTCTTCTCGACAGGACAGACGGTTTCCAGGGGATGAGCGATAATCCACGCAGACGCTTACACGTTCGCCTAAGATGTCTCATCTTCTCACAGAAGTACGAAGGTTAAGAATGCCACATCGTGTGGCAACACCTTGAGGACCAACATCTAGGAGTCGCCCACTACAATCTATTAATGATAGCACTAGTTAATTAGTGGCACTCCTTCAAGAGGTATATTCTAAAGTGAAATCACAGTAGTTGATGTAGCGCTATATAATTTGCTATGAACGCGACAAATATCCCAGCGGTCACTTTCTTCAAACCTACTAAGTCGAAGTATCCCTTTTCGGTTATAGTTTAATTACATTTATCCAGTAAACAGGCATAAGCAAGCTATCAGCTATCAGAAGTAACTATACTAGCCGTAAAGCAACTAATACTTCCTTTTGTGAGATGCCCCAATGATTGACTTCCCCTATACAAAAAAGGATGACCTCATTAAAGATCATCCTTTTCTTTCTATAGAAATTCGTTTATTACGAGAAAAACATAATTGCAATCCATCCGAAAACGATTAACGGAATGTTAAATATAAAAAACGTTGGTATACAAGTGTCACGTATATGGTTATGTTGACCATCTACGTTTAAACCTGCTGTTGGACCTAAAGTAGAATCAGAAGCAGGAGAACCAGCATCACCTAATGCACCCGCAGTTCCAATCAATGTAATAATTGCTGCTGGACTTAAACCAAATTCTTGAGCAATCGGAACAAAGATAACCGCAATAATAGGGATCGTTGCAAACGAAGAACCAATACCCATATCAACGATCAAACCTATAAGTAACATGATCAGCACTGCAAGACCTTTGTTGTCACCCATTATAGATGTAGATGCCGTTACTAGCTTCTCTACATCACCTGAGTCTGTCACTACTGCAGCAAATCCGCTTGCAGCTATCATAACTAAACCTATGAATGCCATCATACGCATACCATCCGTTAGCAATTCATCTGCTTGTCTCCATTTAAGTGCTCCTGTTATATATAATATAACTACACCAGATAATGCACCCAAAATCATGGACCCCGTCGGTATTTGCACGACAACAGCAGCTACAAGAGCAAGGATAGTAAAAACTACATTTTTCTTCTCAATCGTTACTTCTACCTCTTCTATTTCATTTGTATCTAACTCTTTATAGTAGCGAGGTTTACGGAATACTATAAACGCAAGGATTAATCCTACTACCATTCCGATAGCCGGAATTAACATCGGTCCATATACATCTGACGTAGAGATTGCTTCTCCCGCTGCTGTTATTTGCTTAGCCACAATTTCTTGATATATTAACCCAAATCCAAAAGGCAAACTCATGTATGGAGTTATTAAACCAAACGCCAAAATACAAGCGATTAATCGACGATCCACGTTCATCAAATTTAAAATCTTTAAAATCGGAGGGATTAATAATGGAATAAAAGCAATATGAATCGGTATGAGGTTTTGCGAGAATATAGCCATCAACAGTAGCACAAAGAAAACCAATGCTTTAGCCAAACCAGTTTTTTGTGTATCTCCATTACGTTTTACTAATTTCAAAATGGTCATAACTAGTAACTCAGGAATTCCTGTTTTAGAGATGGCAATTGCAAAACCGCCTAACATTCCATAACTTAAAGCAATGGCTGCACCATCACCTAATCCACCTGTAAATGAAGCCATCGTCTCTGTGATGGATAAACCAGCTGTAAGACCGCCTACTATTGCACCTATTGTTAAAGAAAACACGACATTTATACGAAGTAAACTCAAAACCAACATTACTATAACTGCAATTAAAACAGCATTCATAAAAACACTCACTTTCACGTACTAGATTACTAATAAGTGAAAGTTTAATTCTTCTTAGCCTGAATGTCAATGGAAAATGCCCCCTTGCTTTCAAAACAAAGGGGCATTTTCTTTAATTAATCATCATAGCGATTCATTTACTACTTTTCGGTAGTATCCAATAGAGAGAAATGCAAAGATTGAATATAAAACTACATAAACTCCCATTGTAATTAGTAAAGGTGCTACTAGTTCCGTGCCAAATAGCATCCAACCCGATTTAACCGCAAAGTAGCTATGTGCTAAACCAATAACTAGTGGAACACCGAAGTTAAACAATTGCTTTTTATAAATTCCTTTCATCAACTCATTCGTCGTGAAACCAATTTTTCTAAGCACCGTATAGGAAGCTTTCTCTTCTTCCGCTTCCGTCATTTGTTTAAAGTAAAGAATACTGCCCGTAGTCATTAAAAATGCTAAACCTAAGAATCCTGTTACAAAGATCACTAGTCCAAACATATCTAGCATCGACAATCTATATGCTTCTTGCGTATCCATGTTCACACTTTCAATTACACCATCATCTTTAGACACTTCAAAATGACCATTATTTGTTGTTTCTTCGTATATGGCTTGTACTTCTTTTAGTTGCGCACTATCCGCTAAATCAATACCAACTTGTTTTTGCCATATAGTTTGCTCGCTGATCATTGCGTCTGCTTTCAGTTTTTCAAATTGATCATCTGTTACGACTATCGACATGCCAGCACCTGTTACATAATAGATGAGCAATGAATTGGATTTGATTTCTTTAATGGTAATAGGTTCTTCTCCATTCGATGTTGTTAGCTGTACTGGTTTATTTTCTTCCAGTTTCACTATTTCTGACATCATACTACTATATCCTGTGATATACCCTTCTCCTTCTTTTAAGGAAAGCTCTGGCATTTCTTTTTGCATATCACTTAGCTTTGTGATAACCATGGGACCTTTAGATACCATACTTAATCCCGCAGGCATGTCACTAGCATATATAGCCGACGTATCAACATCTACATTTAATAATTCGATATCTGTTTGTGTGTATTCTATTTTTTTCTCGTTTAACTGCTCTATAAATGTCCCGCCTTGGTCATTCATAATAATATAATCAAACGGTATGTTTAATTTTGCCGTGGAACCTGCTGAATAATAGGAGATATACGACAAACAAAGAATACCTAAAGCAGTTGCGGAGATAACCGTAATTGTTGTTAACGACATAGCATTCGATTTCATGCGATGCATAATTGGCGTTAAAGATAATACGTCCTGTATAGACAAATGTCCTCTTTTCTGTTTTCGAATTAAATTCATTATAAATGCAACTGAAAAACGAAAAACAAAAAATGTTCCTCCAATTGTTGAAACTAAAATTGCGATCATTTTATAAAAAAGCATATTAGGATTTTCACTATCAAGTTCGAACAAAGTAGTAGACAAGTAATACCCATAACCAATTAATAAAAGACCAATGAAGCCGAGTAACATTTGAAATCCACTAAATCGTTTCACTTTTACATCCGCTGTCGCATTTGCCGTAAACAATGCAAGTAACGAGACTCGTCTGATACCGATTGCAGTCTGGATCAATACTACGATTAATAACACTAAAAACACGAAAATCGTCATTTGCAGTGCTTCCACCGAAAATATTAACTCAACTAATACATCTTTTTCTAAAATGCGCAGTAAAACCATTCCAAAAACTCTAGAAGTTAAAAAACCAAGTCCGACACCTATCGTCAGTGCACTAACCCAAAGAATTGTATTCTCAAGCACTAATAACCTTGTCACAAGCCCTTTAGACATTCCTATTAGCTGATAAAGCCCAATTTCTTTACTTCTTCTTTTCATAAACAACAGATTCGCATATAGAACAAAAAACACTACTACAAATAACAATATATACGATGCGGCCTTTAAACCGGCAGCAACCTTTACCCCTTGCGATACATCTACTACACTAGGATTGTATTGCAATGTAACAAAAGAAAAGTAAAGCGTTACACTGAATATAAGGGCAAAGAAATATAAATAATAATGCTTAATATTTTTCTTCATGCTCCGAAGAACTAATTGACTAAGCGTCATAGCCATCACCACCAAGCACACTTTGCGTACTCATAATCTCTTGGTAAAAACGCATCCGATCTTTTTCACCTTTATACAGTTCCGTATATAATTGTCCATCCTTCAGAAATAACACGCGAGAACAAAAACTTGCGGCAACCGCATCATGTGTAACCATCATGATTGTCACTTTTTTATCTCTATTTATTTTCTCAAGATTACTGAGTAACGCAGTAGCTGCCTTAGAATCTAGAGCCCCTGTTGGTTCATCGGCAAACACTACGGAAGGATTACTGATTAATGCTCGGGCAGCCGATGTTCTTTGTTTTTGTCCTCCAGATATTTCGTTTGGATATTTATTTGCGAGATCGTCAATTCCTAATGTTTTAGTAAGTTCTTTGAAACGGCCCTCCGCTTCTTTTTTAGATATATTACTAATAGAAAGTGGTAACAGTATATTTTCCTTCACCGTTAATGTATCTAAGAGATTGTAGTCTTGGAATATGAAGCCTAATTGTTCGCGACGGAAATTAGATAACTCTCGTTCTTTCATCGTTCGTAAATTGTGACCGCTGATCTCAATAACACCCTCAGTCGCTTTATCAATCGAAGCAAGAACATTTAATAACGTTGTCTTTCCGGAACCCGATGGTCCCATAATGCCAACAAATTCCCCTTCTTGTACTTCCATATCTATACCTTTCAACACTTCTTGCGCAGTTGATTTTTTTCCATAAACTTTTCTAATTTTACGTCCACTCAAAATAGTCATGTATTTACCTCCTACATAGTATTAACTCTAGTGTAAGACTTTTTATACGTTTAATCGTTCGATTTACATGACAAACAAACAAAGTAGATGACAATTTTGTCATCTACTCGTTATTTTGCTCATTTCATTTTTTAAAGGAAATTGTAATGAAAATGATGAGCCTTCGTCGATTTTAGAATCTACTATTATTCGTATCCCCAATTTATCAGCAGCTTTTTTCGTTAAATACAGTCCCATTCCAGTGGAAGCAGCAGTATTTCTCCCCGTTTTACCGGTAAATGACTTTTCAAATATACGTGGCAGATCTGCCTTTGTTATCCCACTTCCAAAGTCTTTTACAGTTAAAATAGTATGACCTGATTCGTCTTTTTTAGAAAAAATGTGAATTTCTTTATCTGAATCACTATACTTCACTGCGTTTGTTAACAACTGACGAAGGATAAATGCTAACCATTTTTGATCGGTCAGCACATCTTTTTGTAAGAGTTCAATTTCAAAACCAATCCCCTTTTGCATGCACCATGCTTGTAGTTCAATGATTTCTTTATGTATTAATTTTTGAAGTGGAACAGATTCTACTAAAAAGTCCTTTTCCAAAGAAGGAAGCCTTGTATGGTGAAGCTGCTGGTCTAGTAATAAATGAATTCTTAACCATTCGACCTCAAGCTTCTCCTGCAAAGGTTGTTCTTGTACAGCATCGATTAGGAGCTTCATGCCAGTCAATGGTGTTTTAACTTCATGAATCCAAGATAAAATCCGATCATTCTCTTCTAAATGCTCCACCTTCAATTGATTCAGTTCCTCGTTATTTACTAATATTAATTCTTCCATAATGCTTGTAATTTTCTTTTCAAAGCTAGACTCACCCTTTGGAAGAGAATCAAACGTTGCACTTTCTTCTAATTCTTTATAATAAGTTGTCTCTTTCCTATACCTCCACCATATAAAAAGGAGGAAAGTTAAAATATACACTAGGTTGATATAAAGAATAGCAACGTCTTGGAAAGCGATATCTAAAGTTAATAGGATGTTCAACCAAATTTGCAAGCCAATAAAAAAAAGAATCCATGCTTTTCTTTCTTTCATGTACATTATGAACAAATAACATTACCCCTCTTTCGTAATTGCCATGTAGCCTAATCCTTTTTTCGTTAGAATAACTTCTTTTAAATCAATTTCCTCTAGTTTTAACCGCAATCTATTCACATTAACAGATAACGTATTGTCGTTTACAAATCGTTCATCATCCCAGAGCTGCCGCATTAACTCATCACGCGAAACGATTGTGTCCACAGATTTTAGTAGGATACGTAATATAAAAAGTTCATTTTTCGTGAGCTCGATAGATCTATCCTGCTTCTTCACTTCACTTTTTGCAAAGTCAATGATTGCACCATTCCAATTACTAACTTCTAATTTTTCTTCCTGGTAATCATATGTTCTCCGTAGTAATGCTTGTACTTTCGCAAGCAGTACATCCATATTAAATGGCTTTTGTACAAAGTCATCTGCCCCCATTTGCATCGCCATAATCATATCCATCGGATGATCTCGGGAGGATAAAAAAATTATCGGAACTTTAGAGATATGACGAATTTCTCTACACCAATGAAAGCCATCATAGGACGGCAATTGTATATCAATAATAACTAATTGTGGCTTTTGTTCAATAAAATCTGACATTACTTTTTGAAAGTCATCTGGACGAATTACATCAAATGACCACTGGATAAATCGTTCTTTAATCATTTCATATATTAGTTGATCGTCTTCAATCAATAAGATTTGTGCATTCATTAGACTCCACCTCTTACAATCAGTTTACACTATTTTTATTTATAAAAAAGTTTTGTTCATAATATGGGGATAATGTATCTTAATAAGTCTTGATAAAGTAACAGCTGAGAATTAGTACGTCGGTGATTCGCTTATCGCGGGCATTTCACCTTCACACACTAAATCCCATAAATTATGTAGTTTCATAATAAATATACCCAATAAATGGCTATGGGCAACCAAGTAACTAGGAAAAGAAACTAAATTACTATTTAAGGTAACTAGTTTACAAGCGAGAACAACTAATTCTTCAATTATATCTCCATATCACGTTCCATCATCTGTTTATATAACGTAAAAATTTATCCACACAATGGAGAATTTAAAACTTCTAGAACAAAAAAAATCCATCTCGTCGTCACGAGATGGATTTAAACATTTAAATTATCAATTACTTAGTGATAGAAGCAACTACACCAGCGCCTACAGTACGTCCACCCTCACGGATAGAGAATTTAGTACCTTCTTCTAGAGCGATAGGAGAGATTAGAGAAACAGTCATTTCGATGTTGTCTCCAGGCATAACCATTTCTACGCCTTCTGGTAAGTTACAAACGCCAGTTACGTCAGTTGTACGGAAGTAGAACTGTGGGCGGTAGTTTGAGAAGAATGGAGTATGACGTCCACCCTCTTCTTTTGAAAGAACATAAACTTCAGCTTTGAAGTCAGTGTGTGGAGTGATTGAGCCTGGTTTAGCTAATACTTGTCCACGTTGGATTTCTTCACGAGCAACCCCACGAAGAAGAGCACCGATGTTGTCTCCAGCTTCTGCATAGTCAAGAAGTTTACGGAACATTTCAACACCTGTTACAGTAGTTGATTTAGCATCTTCAACGATACCGATAATGTCTACTACGTCACCAACTTTAACTTGACCACGTTCAACACGTCCAGTTGCAACTGTACCACGACCAGTGATAGAGAATACATCCTCGATTGGCATCATGAATGGTTTGTCAGTTTGACGTTCTGGAGTTGGGATATAGCTATCAACAGCGTCCATTAACTCAACGATTTTTTCTTCCCATTCTGCTTCGCCTTCAAGAGCTTTAAGAGCAGAACCTTTAATTACTGGAATATCATCACCTGGGAATTCGTATTCAGAAAGTAGGTCACGAATTTCCATTTCAACTAATTCTAATAATTCTTCATCGTCAACCATATCACATTTGTTCATGAATACAACTAGGTAAGGAACACCTACTTGACGTGAAAGAAGGATATGCTCACGAGTTTGTGGCATTGGGCCATCAGCAGCTGATACTACTAAGATACCGCCGTCCATTTGAGCTGCACCTGTGATCATGTTTTTAACATAGTCAGCATGTCCTGGGCAGTCTACGTGTGCATAGTGACGAGTTTCAGTTTCATACTCAACGTGTGAAGTATTGATTGTGATTCCACGCTCTTTTTCTTCTGGTGCGTTGTCGATGTCAGCGTATGATTTAGCTGTACCACCCATTTTTTTAGAAAGAACTGTTGCGATAGCAGCAGTTAAAGTCGTTTTACCATGGTCAACGTGTCCGATTGTACCAATATTAGCATGCGTTTTTGAACGGTCAAATTTTTCTTTAGCCATTAGAGAGATCCTCCTCAGTAATTGTATGATTTTTTATGATAAAAGGTAGAGGGCGTACGTCCCCCTAACTTTTATACTCTATAAACTAGTTATACTTTAATTTTGGTGAAATATCAATTATTCACCTTTATGTTTTTTAATAATTTCTTCGGAAATTGATTTTGGAACATCTTCATAGTGATCGAACACCATTGAGAATACTCCACGTCCTTGCGTGTTAGAACGTAAAGACGTTGCATATCCGAACATTTCAGCAAGTGGAACCATTGCACGTACTACTTGTGCGTTACCACGAGCATCCATACCTTCAACGCGACCACGACGAGACGTGATATCACCCATGATGTCTCCTAAATATTCTTCAGGAATAACAACTTCTACCTTCATGATTGGCTCAAGAAGTGCTGGGTTAACTTTAGATACAGCATTTTTCAATGCCATAGATGCAGCAATTTTAAATGCCATTTCATTCGAGTCAACATCATGGTAAGATCCGTCGAATAATCTAGCTTTAATATCGATTAGTGGGAAACCTGCAATTACCCCATTGTCAAGTGCGTCACGAAGACCCGCTTCAACAGCTGGAATATATTCACGTGGTACTACCCCACCTACGATTGCGTTTTCAAACTCAAAACCTTTTCCTTCTTCGTTTGGAGAGAATTCAATCCAAACGTGTCCGAATTGACCACGTCCACCAGATTGGCGTACGAATTTACCTTCAACTTCAGCTGAAGAGCGGAAAGTTTCACGATAAGATACTTGTGGAGCACCTACGTTAGCTTCTACTTTAAATTCACGACGCATACGGTCAACTAAGATATCAAGGTGAAGTTCACCCATACCAGCGATGATTACTTGTCCAGTTTCTTGGTCAGTATGCACGCGGAATGTTGGATCTTCTTCAGAAAGTTTTTGTAAAGCTTGACCCATTTTATCTTGGTCTGCTTTTGTTTTTGGTTCAACTGATAGTGAGATAACAGGCTCTGGGAATTCCATAGATTCTAGAATTACTAAAGCTTTTTCATCACATAGTGTATCACCAGTAGTTGTATCTTTTAACCCTACAGCCGCTGCGATATCTCCAGAGTGCACTTCTGAGATCTCTTCACGAGAGTTAGCATGCATTTGTAGGATACGTCCTACACGCTCACGCTTACCTTTTGTAGAGTTTTGTACATACGAACCTGATTGTAATGTACCAGAATATACGCGGAAGAATGTTAACTTACCAACATAAGGGTCTGTCATTACTTTGAACGCTAATGCAGAGAATGGTTCTGAATCGTCTGAGTGACGTTCTACTTCTTCATCTGTATCAGGATCAATTCCTTTCATAGCAGGAATATCTAGTGGTGATGGAAGGTATGCTACAACTGCGTCAAGAACTTTTTGAACACCTTTGTTTTTAAATGCAGTACCACATACTACTGGATAGAATTCTACGTTTAAAGTACCTTTACGGATACCAGCAACTAGTTCTTCGTTCGTAATTTCTTCTCCACCAAGATATTTTTCCATTAACTCTTCGTCAAGTTCAGCTACCGCTTCAACTAGTTTTTCACGGTATTCTTCAGCTTGCGCTTTGTATTCTTCTGGAATTTCTACTTCTTGAATGTCTGTTCCTAAGTCGTTACCGTACATAGTAGCTTTCATCGTTACTAGGTCGATAATTCCAGAGAACTGATCTTCAGAACCGATTGGTAACTGAATTGGATGAGCGTTAGCTTGTAAACGGTCATGAAGTGTTCCTACAGAATATAGGAAATCCGCGCCCGTTTTATCCATTTTGTTAACGAAAACAATACGTGGTACACCGTAAGTTGTAGCTTGGCGCCATACTGTTTCAGTTTGTGGTTCAACACCAGATTGAGCATCTAGTACTGTAACCGCACCATCAAGTACACGAAGTGAACGTTCAACTTCAACAGTGAAGTCTACGTGTCCAGGTGTATCAATGATATTTACACGGTGGTTATCCCAAGAAGCTGTTGTAGCAGCAGAAGTGATAGTAATACCACGTTCTTGCTCTTGCTCCATCCAGTCCATTTGAGAGGCACCTTCATGAGTTTCCCCAATCTTGTGGATTTTACCAGTGTAATAAAGAATACGCTCCGTAGTAGTCGTTTTACCAGCATCAATGTGAGCCATGATCCCGATATTACGTGTTTTTTCTAAGGAGAACTCTCTAGCCATATTGTATTTCTCCTTCCAATTTCAGATTAGGTATCATTTTAAAGTAAATCTTACCAACGATAGTGTGCGAATGCTTTGTTAGCTTCCGCCATTTTGTGCATATCTTCACGTTTTTTAACTGAAGCACCAGTGTTGTTAGATGCATCAAGAATTTCGTTAGCTAAACGTTCTTCCATTGTTTTTTCTCCACGAAGACGTGAATAGTTTACTAAATAGCGAAGACCTAAAGTTGAACGGCGATCAGGACGTACTTCAACCGGTACTTGGTAGTTTGCACCACCAACACGACGAGCACGAACTTCTAAAACTGGCATTACATTGTTTAATGCAGCTTCAAATACTTCTAATGCATCTTTACCAGAACGTTCTTTTACAAGATCAAACGCTCCGTATAGGATTTTTTGAGAAGTACCTCTTTTACCATCAACCATCATTTTATTGATTAAACGAGTTACTAGTTTCGAATTATAAATTGGATCTGGTAACACGTCACGTTTGGAAACAGGACCTTTACGAGGCATGTGTTTTCCTCCTTTCGACGAATGTCTAATTATAGATTAAATTATTTCTTTTCTTTCGGGCGTTTTGCACCGTAAAGTGAACGGCTTTGCATACGACCATTAACTGCTGCTGTGTCAAGAGCACCACGTACGATATGATAACGTACCCCTGGTAAATCTTTTACACGTCCTCCGCGAAGAAGAACAACACTGTGTTCTTGAAGGTTGTGACCTTCACCCGGGATATACGCGTTTACCTCTAACGTATTTGTTAAACGTACACGTGCATATTTACGAAGTGCAGAGTTTGGTTTTTTCGGCGTCATAGTACCAACACGAGTACAAACTCCACGCTTTTGAGGTGAGTTCAGATTCGTAGCTGATTTTTTAAAGCTGTTATAGCCTTTTCCTAACGCTGGTGATTTAGATTTCGTGCTTTTGGATTGACGAGGCTTACGGACCAATTGGTTAACTGTAGGCATCGATTATTCCTCCCTTCATTTCATCTTGTTAATACCACACATCCAGGTGGTTCATTTTTTGGGTAAAAACAAAGCTTTTGTGATTTTCACAAAAACTGTTACACAGTAATAGCTACTACCGACGCGCTAACGCGCAGTCCACAAGCTTTACCAAGATCTACTTTAGACTCAACATAGTGAATTAGTACATTGTTTTCTTGTGCTGTTAACCGTACAAGTTCAATGATTTTTTCGTCTACATCAAGCGCAATATAAACTTCTTTGACAAACCTTTTTTTCATTGCTTTTACTGCTTGCTTTGTACCAATGATTGTTTTTTTCGCTTGCTTGACTTTTTCATAAGACATTTTCATATCCTCCAAAGCTACAAGTCCGATAACTATCAACCTTAAGTATATTATCATTCCTTGAAAAAAGTGTCAACACTTATCATTAAAATTATTAGGGAGAATTAGTTCTCCCTAATAATAATTTCCTTACTCAGCCTTTACTGCTTCTTTTTCCGCATCTGCCTCATTAGGAGAGATTTCAATTTGACGGTAACGTTGCATTCCCGTACCAGCTGGAACTAATTTACCGATAATAACATTCTCTTTCAATCCTAACAATTCATCACGTTTTCCTTTGATCGCCGCATCTGTTAGGACACGAGTCGTTTCTTGGAAGGATGCAGCAGATAAGAACGATTCAGTTTCAAGAGAAGCTTTTGTAATACCAAGGATAACTGGGCGACAAGTTGCTGGTATTTTGCCTTGTAGAACAGCATCTTTGTTTGCTTCAGCAAATTGATGGATATCAAGCAGTGAACCAGGAAGTAGGTCTGTTTCACCTGCTTCAATAATTCTTACTTTACGAAGCATTTGGCGTACCATTACTTCGATGTGCTTATCCCCAATTTCTACCCCTTGCATACGATAAACTTTTTGTACTTCTTTTAGTAAGTACTCTTGAACTGTTGAAACGTCTTTTACTTTTAACAATTCTTTAGGATCTACAGAACCCTCTGTTAATACTTGCCCACGGTTAACAACATCGTTTAATTGAACTTTTAAACGCGCATTATATGGTGCTAAGTATTTACGTGTTTCTACAGTACCTTGAATAGTAATTTCTTTTTGGCCTTCTCTTATTTCATCAATTTCCGTAACAATACCCGTAATTTCTGTAATAACAGCTTGCCCTTTTGGATTTCTCGCTTCGAAAATCTCTTGGATACGTGGAAGACCTTGTGTAATATCGTCTCCCGCAACCCCACCTGTATGGAATGTACGCATCGTTAACTGAGTACCTGGTTCACCGATTGATTGAGCGGCAATAATACCTACTGCTTCCCCAACTTCTACCGTATCTCCAGTCGCTAAGTTTAGACCGTAACATTTTTTACATACACCGTGTTTTGTATTACAAGTGAATGCAGAACGAATTGTCAATTCTTCAATTCCTGCTTCTTCGATCACGCGAGCGACGTCTTGTGTAATAAGTCCGTCTCTTTCTAAGATGACTTCATTTGTAGTAGGATGGAAAATCGTTTTCTTCGTATGGCGACCAACAATACGTTCACCAAACTCTTCAATAACTTCTGTTCCTTCCATAAGCGAGCCAATCAGTAAACCGCGATCTGTTCCACAATCGTCTTCACGAACGATTACGTCTTGCGCAACATCTACTAGACGACGAGTTAAGTAACCTGAATCGGCTGTTTTCAGCGCTGTATCGGCAAGACCTTTACGAGCACCATGTGTAGAAATGAAGTACTCGAGTACCGTTAACCCTTCACGGAACGATGATTTGATCGGAAGTTCGATAATACGTCCTGCCGGGTTGGCCATCAGTCCACGCATACCTGCAAGTTGAGTAAAGTTAGATGCGTTACCACGGGCACCTGAGTCACTCATCATGAAGATTGGGTTCATGTTATCAAGAGTTTTCATCAGCTTATCTTGAATTACTTCTTTCGCTTTACTCCAATGTCCGATTACGCTCGCATAACGCTCGTCTTCCGTGATTAATCCACGGCGGAATTGTTTCATAACTTTATCTACTTTACTTTGTGCCTCTTCTAGAATTTCACCTTTATCAGGAAGTACAACGATATCGGAAATACCAATTGTAATACCTGCTTTAGTAGAATATTTAAATCCAAGTGCTTTCATGCGGTCAAGCATTTTTGAAGTTTCCGTGATATGGAAGTTCTTAAATACTTCTGCAATGATATTACCAAGGATTTTTTTCTTAAATGGCTGTACAAGATCTGTAGATTCAATATGTTTCTTCACATCAGTAGTTGTAGAAACAAAGTATTTTTCTGGAGTTTCAATTTGTAAGTTGAAATCCGTTGGTTCATTAATGTACGGGAACGTTTCTGGTAGTATTTCATTGAAAATTACTTTACCAACAGTTGTTAGTAACAACATCTTGTTTTGTTCTTCCGTAAATGTTTGGTTTTTTAAGGACGATGCTGCAATAGCGATACGAGTATGCAAATGTACATGCCCTGTATTATAAGCAATTAGCACTTCTTCTGGACCGAAGAATGTAGAACCTTCTCCTGTTGCTCCTTTACGCTCAAGTGTTAAGTAATAGTTTCCTAAAACCATATCTTGAGAAGGTGTAACAACTGGTTTTCCATCTTTCGGGTTTAGAATGTTTTGTGCTGCAAGCATTAATAGACGTGCCTCTGCTTGTGCCTCTGCTGATAGAGGAACGTGAACGGCCATTTGGTCACCATCGAAGTCAGCGTTATAAGCTGTACATACTAATGGATGAAGACGAATTGCACGACCTTCTACTAATGTAGGTTCGAAAGCTTGAATACCTAAGCGGTGAAGAGTAGGTGCGCGGTTTAGTAAAACCGGATGCTCCTTAATAACATCTTCTAATACATCCCAAACCTCTGCATGCATACGTTCAATTTTACGTTTTGCACTCTTAATGTTATGAGCTAACCCACGTTCAACTAGTTCTTTCATAACAAATGGTTTGAATAACTCAATAGCCATTTCTTTTGGAAGACCACATTGATACATTTTCAAGTTTGGTCCTACTACGATAACCGAACGACCAGAGTAGTCTACACGTTTACCAAGTAAATTTTGACGGAAACGACCTTGTTTCCCTTTCAGCATATGTGAAAGTGATTTTAATGGACGGTTACCTGGACCAGTAACAGGACGACCACGACGACCATTATCTATTAAAGCATCTACAGCTTCTTGTAACATACGTTTTTCATTTTGAACAATGATGCTTGGAGCACCAAGGTCTAATAATCGTTTTAAACGGTTGTTACGGTTAATAACACGACGATACAAATCGTTTAAATCGGATGTAGCAAAACGTCCACCATCTAATTGAACCATTGGACGTAATTCTGGTGGAATTACCGGAAGTACATCTAAGATCATCCAATCTGGTTTGTTTCCTGAATTACGGAATGATTCTACTACTTCTAAACGTTTAATCGCACGTGTACGGCGTTGGCCTTGTGCTGTTTTTAACTCTTCTTTTAAGCTTTCTGTTTCACTTTCTAAATCAATCTCTTGAAGTAGACGTTTAATTGCCTCTGCACCCATAGCAGCTTGGAATTTTGTTCCAAACTTATCACGGTATGCACGGTATTCTTTTTCAGAAAGTAATTGTTTCTTTTCAAGTGGTGTATCTGCCGGCTCGATTACTACATAAGAAGCAAAATAAATTACTTCTTCTAGTGATCTTGGAGACATATCTAAAAGTAAACCCATACGGCTTGGAATACCTTTGAAATACCAGATATGTGATACCGGTGCAGCTAATTCGATGTGGCCCATACGTTCACGACGAACTTTCGCACGTGTAACTTCTACTCCACAACGATCACATACAACACCTTTATAACGAACTCGCTTGTATTTACCACAGTGACATTCCCAGTCTTTTGTCGGACCGAAAATACGCTCACAGAATAAACCATCTTTTTCAGGTTTTAAAGTACGATAGTTAATCGTTTCAGGTTTTTTTACTTCTCCATAAGACCATGAACGGATTTTATCAGGTGAAGCTAAACCAATTTTCATATACTCAAAATTATTAACGTCTATCAAGGAGCCTACCTCCCTTTAGTCTTGTGTCTTTTAAAAAGACTTTCCAAGTAGCTCTGCATTATGCAATTTTATACGGAAATACGGACAGGTATCACCTGTCCGATTTTTATTTTTATTCCCCGATTTCAACTGGTTCCTCTTCGCTTGCTTGTGGCAAAATTCCAAGTGCATCAGCTGCTGGGATATCATCATCTTCATCTAAATCACGAAGTTCAATTTCTTCTTCGTCAATCGTTAACATTTTAACGTCCATACCTAAACTTTGTAATTCCTTAATCAATACTTTGAATGATTCTGGAACGCCAGGTTCTGGTACGCTTTCTCCTTTAACAATTGCTTCGTACGTTTTAACACGTCCTACAACGTCATCGGATTTCACAGTTAAAATTTCTTGCAATGTATAAGCTGCACCATATGCTTCTAGTGCCCATACTTCCATCTCACCGAAACGTTGTCCACCAAATTGCGCTTTCCCTCCAAGAGGTTGTTGCGTAACAAGTGAATATGGTCCAGTAGAACGAGCATGTAACTTATCATCTACCATGTGGGCAAGTTTAATCATATACATAATTCCGACAGAAACGCGATTATCAAATGGTTCGCCTGAACGTCCGTCGTATAATGTTGTTTTACCATCTCGGTTTAGACCTGCTTCTTCCATTGTCGTCCACACGTCTTCCTCGTTGGCACCATCAAATACTGGTGAAGCCATATGAACTCCAAGTAGTCTAGAAGCCATACCTAAGTGTAGCTCTAATACTTGCCCGATGTTCATACGAGAAGGTACACCAAGTGGGTTTAACATGATGTCAACTGGTGTTCCATCTGGAAGGAACGGCATATCTTCTTCCGGAAGGATACGCGAGATAACCCCTTTGTTACCATGACGTCCGGCCATTTTATCCCCAACGGAGATTTTACGTTTTTGAACGATATAAGCACGAACTAATTGGTTAACACCTGGAGACAACTCATCGCCATCTTCACGATTGAAGACTTTTACATCTAATACAATCCCGCCAGCACCATGAGGTACACGTAGAGATGTATCACGAACTTCACGTGCTTTTTCACCAAAAATAGCATGTAGTAGACGTTCTTCGGCAGTCAGTTCTGTAACTCCCTTAGGTGTTACTTTACCAACTAAAATATCCCCATCACGTACTTCTGCACCAACACGGATAATTCCACGGTCATCTAAGTTGCGAAGTGCATCTTCTCCGACGTTTGGAATATCTCTTGTGATTTCTTCTGGTCCAAGCTTCGTGTCTCGTGATTCTGACTCATATTCTTCAATATGCACAGAAGTATATACATCATCTTTCACAAGGCGTTCGCTCATAATAACAGCATCCTCGTAGTTGTATCCATCCCATGTCATGAAGGCTACTAGCACGTTACGTCCTAGAGCAAGCTCTCCTTGTTCCATAGAAGGACCGTCTGCAAGAATATCAAGTGGTTTTACTCGATCTCCCACTTTAACAATTGGACGTTGATTGATAGATGTCCCGTGGTTAGATCGTTCAAATTTATGGACTTTATACGAAGTTAAATCACCTTTAACTTCTTTTCCATCTACTTCTTCAATGCGACGAACACGAATTTCTTTCGCTTCAACATGCTCTACGATTCCGTGATACTTCGCAATTACAGCAGCTCCAGAATCACGTGCATTCACATGTTCCATACCAGTTCCAACAAAAGGAGCTTCTGGATTTAACAATGGAACAGCTTGACGTTGCATGTTCGCTCCCATTAGTGCACGGTTCGAGTCATCGTTTTCTAAGAATGGGATACATGCTGTCGCTGCAGAAACAACTTGTTTTGGAGAAACGTCCATGTAATCCACTTGTTCTCTTCTGAATACCGTGTTATCCCCTCGGAAACGCCCAACTACTTCTTCGTTTAAGAACGCACCTTCATCTGATAATAAAGAGTTCGCTTGTGCTACTACGTAGTTATCCTCTTCATCAGCAGTTAAGTAATCAATGCGCATCGTTACTAAGCCAGTCTCTGGGTCAACTCTGCGATATGGTGTTTCGATAAAACCAAATTTATTCACTTTTGCAAAGCTTGAAAGTGAGTTAATAAGCCCGATGTTCGGACCCTCTGGTGTTTCGATCGGACACATACGACCATAGTGAGAATAGTGAACGTCACGTACTTCGAAACCAGCACGCTCACGCGTTAAACCACCTGGTCCAAGCGCTGACAGACGACGTTTGTGCGTAAGTTCGGCAAGTGGGTTTGTTTGGTCCATGAATTGAGATAATTGCGAGCTACCAAAGAATTCTTTAATAGATGCAATAACTGGTCGAATATTAATAAGTTGTTGAGGCACAATGGACTGTGTGTCGTTAATAGACATACGTTCACGTACCACACGTTCCATACGAGAAAGACCAATACGGAATTGGTTTTGTAACAATTCTCCTACTGAACGTAAACGACGGTTACCAAGATGATCAATATCATCTGTGTTTCCAACATTGAATAATAGATTAAAGAAATAACCAATAGAAGAAACGATATCAGCTGGCGTAATATTTTTTACTTCATTTTCTACATACGCATTACTAATAACATTAATTTCTTTTTGTTCTTCATCGTTTGGAGCAAATATTTTAATCGATTGGATTGTAATGTCGTCTTCTAAAACACCACCAACTTGCGATAATGTTTTGAAGCCAATTCCATTTTCTAAATGAGGAATTAGTTTATCTAGCACACGACGATCAATAAGTGTACCCGCTTCTACTAATATCTCACCCGTTTCCGGATCCACTAACGTTTCTGCTACCGTTTGATTGAACAAACGATTTTTTATATGCAGTTTTTTATTCATTTTGTAACGACCAACATTTGCAAGATCATAGCGTTTTGGGTCAAAGAAGCGAGAATATAACAAGCTCTTTGCACTTTCCACTGTTGGTGGTTCACCAGGACGTAAACGCTCATAAATTTCAAGCAACGCTTTTTCAGACGTTTCTGTGTTATCTTTTTCAAGCGTATTACGTAGATATTCATTGTCACCGATTAAATCGATGATTTCTTGATCGGATCCAAAGCCTAAAGCGCGAAGTAAAACAGTCACTGGTAATTTACGAGTGCGATCGATACGAACGTACACTACGTCTTTTGCATCAATTTCATATTCTAGCCATGCACCGCGGTTCGGGATTACTGTTGCCCCAAAGCCTTTTTTACCGTTTTTGTCTGTTTTATCATGGAAGTAAACACTTGGTGAACGGACTAACTGAGATACGATAACGCGCTCAGCACCATTAATTACGAAAGTACCTGTTTCTGTCATAAGTGGGAAATCACCCATGAAGACATCTTGTTCTTTCACTTCGTCCGTTTCTTTGTTGTGGAGACGCACTTTTACGCGCAGTGGTGCCGCATATGTTGCATCACGTTCTTTCGATTCGTCGACGGAATATTTCGGTTCATTTAAACTATAGTCGACAAATTCAAGTGATAGATTGCCTGTAAAATCCTCGATTGGTGAAATATCTTTAAACATTTCACGCAAACCTTCTTCAAGGAACCATTCGTAAGATGCTGTTTGAATTTCGATTAGATTCGGAAGTTCAAGCACCTCACTGATACGCGCAAAGCTTCTGCGTTGGCGGTGTTGTCCGTACTGAACTAGTTGACCTGTCAACTCATTCACCCCTCAATAAAGCGATAATAGGTCTTTTCGTTATACACATTTTGGTGTATGATAACGAAAGACAAAAAGAAAACGAGTTCTTAATAAGAGCTCATTTTTCGATTAACCAAACTTTTTCTCGGCCAGTATACCCAATTTTATAAGTTTTATTCAAAAGGGCACACGTCCTCAAAATAATATTTTTGCATTTTATTATAATATCATAGCGATTTTGTCAAGTCAATCTTTTGTAGCTTTTATAATCCAATAGCCTTTTGCTTTCTCTACAACTTCTACTTGACCAAAAATCTCTTCTAAATAACTAAAAGTAGATGGTGCCCCTTGTTTCTTTTGAATCACAACCCACAATTCTCCCTTTGAAACCAACTTCTCATAGGACTCTTTGTAAAAACGAAAAATAGTTTCTTTTCCAGCGCGAATCGGTGGATTAGTTATAATAGCCGCAAAGTTTGCAGTAGTAACTGCTGACAACCCATCACTTTCATAGATTCGTACATTTTGTACCCCGTTAGCAGCAGCATTTTTTTCTGCAAGTTGGATTGCACGTGTGTTTACATCTACTAAATGAACTGTTCTCTCTTCATTTGCTTTTGCAATAGAAAGACCTATAGGTCCGTACCCACACCCTACATCTAAAAAGTCACCTTCTTGATCAGGCACTTCAAAAGCATCGATTAATACACGGGAGCCAAAATCTACTTCGCTCTTACTAAATACACCAGTATCTGTTTCAAATCGAAAATTGTGACCGAGCAATGTAAAATTCCAATGACGTGGTTTACTTTCCGTTTGAGGTTTTCTAGAATAATAATGATCAGACACCGAATAACCCTCCACAATACATACGAAGAAAAGCCCGTCGTTTACTGACGAGCTTTTTTCTTCGGAGTGTACAAAAATTACTTAACTTCTACGCCTGCGCCAACTTCTTCAAGTTGAGCTTTGAAAGCTTCTGCTTCATCTTTAGAAACGCCTTCTTTAAGTGGTTTTGGAGCGTTGTCAACTAATTCTTTAGCTTCTTTTAATCCAAGACCAGTGATTTCACGAACCACTTTGATTACTTTGATTTTTTGAGCTCCAGCAGATGCAAGGATTACGTCAAAATCAGTTTTTTCTTCTTCAGCAGCAGCTCCGCCACCTGCAGCAACTGCTACTGGTGCAGCAGCTGTTACACCGAATTCTTCTTCAATTGCTTTTACTAAGTCGTTTAACTCAAGAACTGTCATTGATTTGATAGCTTCTAAGATTTGCTCGTTGTTCATTATAATTTCCTCCTGTAATTGGATATTTTTTAGGCTGTTAGCCGTTTTTTTCTTATCAAGCCGCGTAATGAATTATGCGCCTTGCTCTTCTTTTTGTTCTGCAACAGCTTTTGTTGCAAGTGCGAAGTTGCGCACTGGAGCTTGAAGTACTGAAAGAAGCATAGAAAGAAGTCCTTCGCGTGATGGAAGTTCTGCTAATGCTTTTACATCTTCAGCAGATGCTACAGTTCCTTCGATGATACCAGCTTTGATCTCAAGCTGTTCGTTCTTTTTAGCAAAATCATTAATGATTTTTGCAGGTGCGATTACATCTTCGTTAGAAAATGCAACTGCGTTTGGACCAACAAGATGTTCATTAATCCCGTCAACTCCAACTACTTCAGTAGCACGGCGTGTAAGTGAGTTTTTGTAAACTTTGAATTCCACACCAGCTTCACGAAGTTGTTTACGTAATTCTGTTACTTGCGCAACGTTTAAACCACGGTAATCAACTACAACTACAGAAGCGGCAGCTTTAAACTTTTCTGCAATGTCTTGAACTTGCACTTTTTTTGTTTCAATTGCTTTGCTCATTTTGGCACCTCCTATAAGAATTGGCCATTTATACCGAAAAAAGAAAAGCCTCTGATCTACGGATAGACACAGAGGCAGAAAGTCATCATCTAATAAGAATCTGAATTTGCTTGTCCTCGGTAGGATATTAAGTGACGAGTCACTCCTACTGTCTTCGGTACAAATGTATATTTCACAACAAAAGTCATCTTACCAGATAACTTCTACGTTGTCAATTATTATTTAATAGATTGAGCATCAACTTTTACAGCTGGCCCCATAGTAGTTGTAACATTTACTGACTTCATGTAAACACCTTTTGATGCAGCTGGTTTAGCTTTTTGAATTACTTCAAATACTGCCATGAAGTTTTCTACTAATTTATCGTCTTCGAAAGAAACTTTACCGATTGGAGCGTGGATAATTCCAGCTTTGTCAGCGCGGTATTCAACTTTACCTGCTTTAATTTCTTCGATTGCTTTTGTAACGTCAAATGTAACAGTACCTGTTTTCGGGTTTGGCATCAAACCTTTTGGCCCAAGAACACGACCGATTTTACCAACTTCACCCATCATGTCAGGAGTTGCTACGATCACGTCGAAGTCAAACCATCCTTGTTGGATTTTGTTGATGTATTCTGCATCGCCTACGTAGTCTGCACCAGCAGCTTCAGCTTCTTTAAGCTTTTCACCTTTAGCGAATACTAATACGCGTTGTGTTTTACCAGTACCGTTTGGAAGTACAACTGCCCCACGGATTTGTTGATCATTTTTACGAGTGTCAATTCCTAAACGGAATGCAACTTCTACTGTTGCATCGAAATTAACTGTGCTTGTTTTTTTCGCAAGCTCGATCGCTTCTTTAGCTGAGTATAATGTGCTGTTATCAACTAATTTAGCTGCTTCTTGTAACTTTTTACCTTTGTTAGCCATTTAAAATGTCCTCCTTGATAGTGGTTTTAGCGGAATTAAACCTCCCACGTGTAAAGGTTGCAGTTATCCAAATGAACAACTACAACCTTTCAAAAAAACAAATGCGTCATATCAAAAATGCACTTTAAGTATTAGTCTTCGATCGTAATACCCATGCTGCGTGCAGTACCTTCTACCATCAACATAGCTGCTTCAACAGATGCTGCATTTAAATCTGGCATTTTTTGTTCAGCGATTTCGCGAACTTTTTCACGTTTCACTTTCGCCACTTTTACGCGGTTCGGTTCACCTGATCCAGATTGAATACCTGCTGCTACTTTAAGTAACACTGCTGCCGGCGGAGTTTTTGTAATGAAAGTAAATGAACGGTCTTCAAATACAGAAATTTCAACCGGAATGATTAGACCTGCTTGATCTGCAGTACGTGCGTTGAACTCCTTACAGAATCCCATGATGTTAACACCTGCTTGTCCTAATGCAGGACCAACTGGCGGTGCTGGGTTTGCTTTTCCAGCAGGAATTTGTAATTTAACAACTTTAATCACTTTTTTAGCCACGAGACACACCTCCTTAAGTCCGTGATGTGGTAATTGGGTTGCCCCTCCCACTCAAATATCTGTCTCTCAGCTCTGCGCTGATAACATTAGAAAATTAATGCAGACGTATTTTCAGTCTGACCTTTGAAATGATACCATTTTTTTGTTACTTCTGCAAGTATCTATACATAATTATATTTTAATCACCTGATCAAAATCTAATTCCATGTTTGTTTCTCGTCCGAACATATCTACGGAAACCGTTACTTTAGCTTTTTCTAAATCGATTGTTTCCACTTTACCTTGGAAGTGAGCAAACGGTCCTTCTAAAACCTCTACCAATTCTCCTATTGTGAAATCAACTTCTACCTTGCGATCATCTGTACCCATTTGTTTCAGCATAGATTGCACTTCTTCCGGCGCTAATGGAGTTGGTTTTGTACCTCCACCTGAAGAACCAAGAAACCCTGTTACTCCTGGCGTATTTCGAACTACATACCAAGCATCATCAGTCATAATTAGTTCTACAAAGACATAACCCGGGAAAGTTTTTCTTAAAACGGCGCGTTTTTTGCCATCTTTAAAATCGATCTCTTCTTGCTCAGGGATATACACGCGAAAAATTTTATCTGACATCCCCATCGTTTCTACACGTTTTTCTAAATTCGCTTTTACTTTATTTTCATACCCAGAATAAGTATGAACTACATACCAATTTTTCTCCATACATGTCAGGACCTAACGTCCTTTCCCTCCTTTTCTTTAGACAAATGAAAAAACCCGTTCGTTTTCTAAGACGGGCTATTTCAAAAAATATTTACATGCTACTTGTTATCATCCTAAATACCAGCGGAATAATTCTGAGATCCCTAAGTCTACTATAGCAAAAAACACAGTCATTAATACAACCGTAGCAAGAACAATTATTGTATAGCGAGTTAGTTCTTTGCGTTTTGGCCAACTTACTTTTCTCATTTCAGACATTACATTTTTAAAAAATCCACCTACATTAGCCATTCTAGCTAAACCTCCACATGGAAAATCTATCTTACTTTCAAACTTACAGCGTTTGTTTATGAAGTGTATGTGCGTTACAATGCGCACAGTGTTTTTTTCTTTCTGTACGTATAGATGCACTCTCTTTCGACGCAGGAACTGTATAATTCCGGTGTCCACATTGCACACAACTTAAGACAATTTTCTTTGTCAATTTATCACCTTTTTACGCGTATAATTCTTTTTCAAGATTATCATTTTACAGAAACAGTGTCAACCAAACATTAGCATTTATACATAATTACTGTCAATCTCCATATAGCGTTCTAGTTTTCTTTTAACACGCTGTAATGCATTGTCAATTGACTTCACATGACGATTTAGCTCTTCCGAAATTTCTTGATAAGATTGTCCATCCAAATATAACGCGAGTACTTGTTGCTCTAACTCACTTAAGATTTCAGCCATTTTTCCTTCCATGTAATCATAATCTTCTCGATTAATAATTAACTCTTCTGGATCATCTACGACAGAGCCAGCAATCATATCCATTAGCGTACGATCTGATTCTTCATCGTAAATAGGCTTGTCCAAAGAGACATAAGAATTTAGCGGGATATGCTTTTGACGGGTAGCTGTTTTAATCGCAGTTATAATTTGTCTCGTAATACATAACTCTGCAAACGCCCGAAAAGAAGCAAGTTTCTCTTCCTTGAAATCTCGTATTGCTTTATATAATCCAATCATTCCTTCTTGGAGAATATCCTCTTTATCGGCACCTATTAAAAAATAGGACCTTCCTTTCATTCGAACAAACGAACGATACTTCGTTATTAAGAAATCTAGCGCTTCAGTGTTTCCTTGATGAACCAGCTCTACAAGTTCCTCATCTAGTAAACTATCCAATTGCTGTAGATTCTGTTCTGTCTTTTCCAATGAAGTCACCTCAGCTAAATTACTAATAGTTACCACAAGTATACAGGATGAAATTTTATAGCGTCAATGAATCATTTCATTCCTCTTCGCCATTTTTCAAAAATTTCTGCAACTTCCTCTGTTAAGGGTATAGTAGAAGTGGGCTTATTTTCTTGTATATGCTTCATTTTTTTCGTAATTTTCGAAGAAATAGCTAGCATTTCAATTTCAAATTCCCTTGCTGATTTTCTTAGCGCTCCTTGTCCAAATATTACCCTTTGTTCTGTCATATCAGAAGTTGCTACATAAATTTGCACCCTTCTGCTGCTTAGTTCTAAAGTAAGTTTTTCGATTCGCTCATCTGCTGTTTCGTTTTTCCGCGTATAGATGATTTCCACATCGTATTCTTTCTTTTTGTGTTCAATACCTGGCACTAGATGCGCATCAAAAACAACAATCACTCGAATACCTGTAAATGCCTTATATTCTGCCATTAGCTCGATCAATCTGTCTCTAGCGTCTAGTAATTTATCATTTTTTAACTTCCTTAACTCGCTCCATGCGCCGATGATGTTATAACCATCGACAAGTAGAATTTGCATGCTATTATCCTTGAAGCGGATTTCGGACGCGCAATACTTCGTATAAAAGTATTGACGCAGCTACTGACGCATTCAAACTAGTTACATGACCGACCATTGGCAAATGATAAAGAAAATCACATTTTTCCTTCAACAAACGACTCATCCCTTTACCTTCACTACCGATGATCAGGGCAAGGGGAAGTGTTGCATCCATATTACGATAATCTGTTGACTTTTGAGCATCTGTTCCAGCAATCCACACACCACGTTCTTTTAACTCGTCTACCGTTTGAGACAAATTGCCAGCTCGGTATACCGGGATATGCTCAATTGCCCCGGTAGATGCTTTTGCAACAACTGCCGTCAGTCCAACAGCACGTCTTTTCGGAATGATAATGCCATGAGCACCTACTGCATCAGCCGTTCGCATAATTGAACCAAGATTATGCGGATCCTCAATTTCATCTAAAATAACAAAAAGTGGATCCTCCTGCTTTCTTGCTGCTAAAGCAAATAGATCGTCTAATTCTGCATAGCGATAGGCGGCAACGGATGCAACAATTCCTTGGTGGTTCGCATCTGTCAAACCGTCTAATTTCTTTTTGGGAACAAATTGAACAATGATTCCTGCCTCTTTTGCTAATTGCATGATTTCAGAAACTCCACTTTTTTGGATTCCTTCTGCGAGCCATACCTTATTCATATCTCTACCTGAGCGCAGTGCTTCCACCACTGGATTTTTACCGGCAATAATTTCTCCCGTTTGCTCTGTTTGTTCTGCCATTTACTTTTTCTCCCCTTTCTGTTTATCTATAAAGTCAATTGAAAATTGTAATACCTCTTGTAGACGTACTTCTTGTTCACTTAAGTATAGACTTCCCACAACTGCTTCAAACGCAGTACTATAGTGATATGTTTGGACATCTGTATTTTTCGGAACTGTACCAGACTTCGCATTACGGCCCCTTCGAAGTACAGCTTCCTCCTCTTCTGTTAGAAACCCGGTATTTAACATCTCTCGTACAATTGTCGCTTGTGCTTTGGCGGATACATACATTGTCGCCTCTTTATGCAAAGTATTGGGCTTAACGCGACCGGAAAAGATGAGATGCTTTCGAACTACTTGTTCGAATACAGCATCTCCCATATACGCTAACGCTAAAGCATTTAGTTGTTTCACATCGGATAATTTAAAGTTTTCCACAAGTTTATCCTCGTTTCCATCGGATACCTTGCGCAGTATCTTCCAAAATAATATTCATCTCTTTTAATTGATCTCTTATTTCATCCGCTCTTGCGAAATTACGATCTTTTCTCGCTTGGTTACGCTCTTCAATTAACGCATCAATTTCCTCATCGAGCACTTCATTTTCTTTTTGCAATGTTAAACCTAATACTGCCGTTAATTTATCGAATACGGCTATAAACTGTTTCAACACTTTTTCTGCTGTTTGTTTTTCTAGCAAATACGTATTAGCAAGCTTGGATAATTCAAAGATTGCCGCAATGCCATTTGCAGTATTAAAATCATCATCCATCGCGGTTTCAAATTGTGTTTGTACTTCTGCGATTTTATGCAGCCAAATATCATGTTGATCCCCTAAGTCAGCGGTTGCATTCAATCGATGCAATACGTTTGCATATGCGGTACGAATACGATCAAGACCAGCTTCTGCTTGCTCTACTAGCTCGACTGAATAGTTGATCGGATGGCGGTAATGGACGCTTAACATAAATAGACGTAGTACTTGCGGGTCAATTTGCTGACGAATGTCATTCACTAGGACAAAGTTGCCAAGTGATTTAGACATTTTTTCATTGTCAATATTAATATACCCATTATGCATCCAATATCGCGCAAATGTTTTACCTGTTCTAGCTTCCGACTGCGCAATTTCATTTTCATGGTGAGGGAAGGTTAAATCTTGACCACCCGCGTGAATATCAATCGTATCCCCTAGTATTTCTCGTGCCATTACAGAACATTCGATATGCCAGCCAGGACGCCCTTGCCCCCAAGGACTTTCCCAGAAAATCTCACCTGGTTTCGCTGCTTTCCATAGAGCAAAATCTAAAGCATCTTCTTTCTTTTCTCCAGTTTCAATACGTGCTCCAACCTTCAAATCATCTACTGATTGATGGGATAGCTTACCATAGCCGTCAAACTTTCTCGTACGGTAGTATACATCTCCTTGAGATTCGTAAGCGTAGCCTTTTTCTTCTAATACTCGAATAAAATCTATAATTTCATCCATATGATCCGTAACGCGAGGGTGTGAATCTGCTCTACTGCAGCCAAGCGCTTCCACATCAGCAAAATATGCTTTAATAAAACGAGCAGTTAACTCTGATACGTCTTCTCCTAGCTCATTTGCTGCTTTAATAATTTTGTCGTCGACATCTGTAAAGTTCGATACAAACGTCACATCGTATCCACGATATTGCAGATATTTTCTTACCGTATCGTACACAATAACGGGGCGTGCATTTCCAATATGAATGTAGTTGTAGACTGTTGGACCACAAACATACATTTTTACTTTTCCTTCTTCCATTGGCACAAATGGTTCTTTCTCACGCTTTAAAGTATTAAAAATTTGGATTGTCATAATATTTGTTTCTCCCTTTCCTTTGCCAGTCGTCTAATTTCCTCTTGAAGTGCCGCAATTTCTTCTTCCATCCTTTTGCAACGATCAGCAATTGGATCCGGCAAGTCTTGATGATCTAAGTCCCGTTTTAGTTTTACTCCGTCTTGAATAACGACAACTCCCGGTATTCCAACAACCGTTGAGTTCATTGGTACGTCTTTCAGAACAACGGAACCTGCACCCACTTTACTATTTTCCCCAATAGTAATAGATCCTAATACTTTCGCTCCCGTTGCAACGAGTACATTATCTGCAAGAGTTGGGTGTCTCTTTCCTTTTTCTTTTCCCGTTCCACCAAGAGTGACACCTTGATAAATCGTACAGTCATTTCCGATTTCACAAGTTTCTCCAATTACAACTCCTGAACCATGATCTATAAAAAAACGTCTACCAATGGTAGCTCCTGGATGAATTTCGATACCAGTGAAAAAGCGACTTATTTGAGAGATTGCTCGTGCAAGGAAAAAAAACTGTTTTTTGTATAAAGCATGCGCAATTCGATGACTCCAAACGGCATGTAAACCTGCGTATGTTAATATTACTTCTAACTTGCTTGTCGCTGCAGGATCTTGTTCAAAAACAACAGCTATGTCTTCTTTGATACGTTCCAACATTTTGGTACCTCCTCCTTTTTTGCACAAAAACGCCTCTGCCTAATATTAGACAGAGACGCAAAAGCGCGGTTCCACTCTGATTGGAAAAATATCTCTTTTCCCACTCGACATCTTTAACGCAGATGATACGTCCAGCCTACTAGACATGTTCGGCGTGGCGCTCTGAGGTGCATTTCGGTAACCCACTCGTTCAGACCACTTTCAGCCGGTGATGGTCCTCTCTAAAGAACATGTGTTACTTACTTCTCCTCTTCTTCGCTTTCTATTTCTTCGTTCTCGTATTTGTACACTCATTTTCACACCTTAGGAGCGGAAAGTCAATCTTATTGTTTTGCGTACTTAGCAACGCGTTCGATTACTTTTTCTTTTCCTATTAAGCTAATGGCATCTGCTAATTCAGGGCCATGTGTTTGACCAGTCGTTACGACACGAATTGGCATAAATAAGTTTTTCCCTTTATGTCCTGTTTCCTTTTGTACAGCTTTAATCGCAGCTTTAATCTCTGCTGCTTCAAAAGTTTCTAGGCTTTCTAATTGTACTTTAAATGCAGCCATTACTTCTGGAACTTGTTCTCCCGCTAATACTTCTGTCGCTTCTTCATTATATGCAAGTTCATCGTTAAAGAACAAAGAAGATAATTCTACAATCTCTGCACCGTAACTCATTTGGTCTTGGTAAAGTGCGATTAAATTATTTGCCCAGACACGTTGACCTTCTGATAATTCAGCCGGAAGAAGATCCGCTTTTTGTAAATGTGGTAGTGCAAGTTCGATTACTTTTTCTAATGACAACTGTTTAATGTATTGATTGTTCATCCATGTTAGTTTTTGCTTATCAAACATAGATGGTGATTTAGATAAGCGGTTTACATCAAATATTTTAATGAGCTCATCCTTAGAGAAAATTTCTTCTTCTCCTTCTGGAGACCAACCTAGTAATGCAAAGAAGTTGAACATTGCTTCTGGTAAGTAGCCAAGGTCTTTATATTGAGCAACGAATTGAATAATGGATTCGTCACGTTTAGATAGTTTTTTACGGCTTTCATTAATGATCAATGTCATATGGCCGTACTTCGGATATTCCCATCCGAACACATCGAATACCATCAATTGTTTAGGTGTATTGGATAAATGCTCTTCTCCGCGAAATACATGGGAGATTTTCATGAAATGATCATCTAACACAACTGCGTAGTTATAAGTTGGGATGCCATTTGCTTTCACAAGAACCCAATCACCAACATCTTTTGATTCGAATGTAACGGATCCACGTACTAAATCTTCAAATGTATAAGTCACATTTTCCGGAACGCGCATGCGAATAGTATAAGGAAAACCTTCTGCTTCTTTTGCTTGTACTTCTTCAGCTGATAAATGACGGCATTTACCATTATACATAGGAGCAGCTACCCCATTTGCTTTTTGTACTTCACGGTCAGCTTCTAATTCTTCTGATGTACAGAAGCATTTATAAGCATGGCCTTTTTCTACCATTTCTTCTGCATGTTTTGTATAAACATCTAGTCGTTCCATTTGACGATAAGGTGCATAAGGTCCTCCGATATCAACAGACTCATCATAGTCGATACCTAACCATTTTAAGTTATCCAGTTGTGATAATTCGCCACCTTCGATATTACGTTCGATATCCGTGTCCTCTATACGAACGATAAATTTTCCGTTATGATGGCGTGCATATAAATAGTTAAATAATGCCGTACGTGCTCCTCCAATATGTAAGTTCCCTGTTGGACTTGGCGCGTAGCGTACGCGAACTTCTTGTGTCATTGATTTTCCTCCTAGTTTTCGTGCATCTAAACTTTTTTTATTTTACCACTGCTAACCTGTTTTTAAAAGTTAGTCTTTCTTTAGAAGCAATATAGTTGCCATGGAAGCAATTCCTTCTTCACGTCCTGTAAAACCTAATTTTTCAGTTGTTGTTGCTTTCACATTTACCTGACTAACGTCTGCCTGTAGAAGTTCTGCGACACGTGCGCGAATCGTTTCTATATGTGGTGCCATTTTTGGTTTTTGGGCGATGATCGTACAATCGATATTCCCTAGTTTATATCCTCTTTCATCTACTAACTTCCAAATATGCTCTAAAAGTTTTGCTGAATCTGCATCTTTAAAATCAGGATCAGTGTCTGGGAAATGTCTTCCTATATCTCCCTCTCCAATTGCTCCAAGGGCTGCGTCTGTAACTGTGTGAAGCAGCACGTCTGCATCAGAATGCCCGATAAGACCTCTTTCGTAAGGAATCGTTACCCCTCCTATTATTAACGGGCGATTATCCGCAAACTCATGCACATCAAATCCTTGACCAATTCGCATCATTCTATTGTTCCTCCTGTTCTCGTTTAGTTAAAATTACTTCTCCAAAAAGAAGATCTTCTTGTGTTGTCATCTTCAGATTATCATAGGTACTTTCTATAATATGGACCTGCTCACCTTGTCGCTCTACAAGCATTGCTTCGTCTGTACCTAAAAAACCTTCTTTTTCTGCTACTCTTTCTGCTTTTTCCAGTACATCATACCGGAATGCTTGCGGTGTTTGAATAATCCAGAGGCTTTCTCGATCGACTGTTTCCTGGATTATACCATTTTCTACTTTTTTCATCGTGTCCTTTGCACGAACCGCCGCTACCGCCGCTCCAAATTCTTCTGCAGCTTGTACTAATCGATAGATAACCTCTTGTCTTATAAACGGTCTTGCAGCATCATGTACGAGCACAATACCCTTAGACGGCGAAGCCTTTAAGCAAGCATATACACTATGTTGCCGTTCTGCTCCTCCTTCGGTAATAGCGGCAACCTTCGAAATCCGATGTTTTACTAGCAGCTCTTCGATAAAAGCTTGTTCTTCTTTTTTCACTGCCAATACAATTTGATGACACTTCGGATCTTGTTCAAAAGCGCGTAAAGTATGTATTAAAATTGGAATCTTTCTTAATTCTAAAAAAAGTTTATTTTGGCCTGCTCCCATCCTTTTACCACTTCCAGCAGCAGGTAACAATACCGTATACAACAATAGCACACCCTCCTACATTACATAGAAAAAGGGCTTTCCCTAATAAAATAGGAAACAACCCCTCCCCTTATTTAGATTCTTGTGGTTTCGCAAAAATCATCCGACCTGCAGAGGTTTGCAATACACTTGTCACTTCCACATTTATCGCCTGACCGATATATGCTTTTCCACCTTCCACAACAATCATCGTTCCATCATCTAAGTAAGCAACACCTTGATTATGTTCTTTTCCATCTTTAATGACAACTACATGCATTATTTCCCCAGGAATAACGACTGGCTTCACTGCATTTGCTAAGTCATTAATATTCAAAACACGTACTTGATGTAGATCACATACTTTGTTCAAGTTAAAATCATTTGTTACAACGATTCCATTCATCTTTTTAGCTAGACGGACTAGCTTTAAATCTACTTCTTGTATATCTTCAAAGTCTTCCTCTACTATTAAGACTGCAGAAGCACGTTCGGTTTGTAGTTTTTTCAACACATCTAATCCACGGCGTCCTCTTGTTCTTTTAAGCGTGTCAGAAGAATCAGCTATATGTTGCAGCTCTGTTAGCACGAACTGTGGAACTACCAATACTCCCTCGATAAACCCTGTTTCTGATATATCCGTAATACGTCCGTCGATGATCACACTCGTATCTAGCAACTTATATGTTCCCAGACCTAAACCTTGTGCACCTTCTTCATCTGCAGCTTTCTTTTTGCTAGTTTGTTGCTTAGTAGAAGTAAAAACATGAATTAATTCATCTCGTTTTTTAAACCCTACCTGGAAACCTAAGTATCCAAGTACGATTGATAATAATACCGGTACAATAGAGTCAATGCCCAGAAAGGCAATATTATTAATAGCCGATCCAAGTAAAAATGCGACAATCAATCCGATAACTAAACCAAGTGTACCAAATAGTAAATCTCCAATCGGTGCCCTCAACAGACGTTCTTCCATCCACTTAATAAAATTTATTAAGTAATCCGTTAAAAACAAGGCTGCAATGTACAGTAAAACTGCTCCAATTAAAATAGATACGTAAGGATTGTGGATCCAAGGGTTGTTGGATAAATTAATGAACTCGTATAAATGCGGTAATAATATTAAACCCAATGTACCACCGATTAAAACAAATGCGATTTGTATAATCCATTTCAACAAAATGCCACCTCCATTAATTATTAATTATACTTCTTGTGGTCTTATTACGTCTATTAAGACCACAAGAAGTAGGTTTTTAATACTTCAACTTAAGAAAATGCTTCTTTCATTGCTTCATTTACAGATTCTATACCTATAACTTGAATTCCTTTTGGGTAATCCCATCCACCTATATTAGACGCCGGAACTATCGCTCTGTTGAACCCTAACTTTGCCGCTTCCTGCACACGTTGTTCAATTCTAGAGACTCTTCGGACTTCTCCTGTTAACCCAACTTCTCCTATAAAACAATCGGTAGGAGTTACACCTGTATCCCGAAAACTGGATACGATACTTACTAGGACGGCTAAATCGATCGCAGGTTCGTCTAGTTTTACTCCACCCGCAACTTTTATATATGCATCTTGTGTTTGAAGCAGTAATCCCATACGTTTTTCTAACACCGCCATGAGTAATGACACACGATTTTGATCAATTCCAGTTGCCATTCGTTTCGGATAGTTAAAACTAGATTGTGTTACAAGCGCTTGTATTTCCACTAAAATCGGCCTTGTCCCTTCCATCGAAGCAACAATCGCTGAACCTGCTGCCCCATGAGAACGTTCTTGCAGGAATAATTCAGATGGGTTTAACACTTCTTTTAATCCTTGCTGCACCATTTCGAAAATTGCTATTTCATTGGTAGAACCGAAGCGATTTTTTTGTGATCTTAAAATTCTATACGTATGATGGCGTTCTCCTTCAAAATATAATACGGTATCTACCATATGTTCAAGTATACGAGGTCCTGCAATTTGTCCTTCTTTCGTTACGTGTCCAACTAAAAAGATAGCGACGTTTTTTGTCTTGGCTATACGCATTAGTTCTGCTGTACATTCGCGTACTTGAGACACACTTCCTGGAGCACTTGTTACTTCCGGATGGTGAACCGTCTGAATAGAATCCACGATTACAAATTTTGGTTCTACACTATCGATTGTTTCGTTGATCAATTCTAAATTCGTTTCCGAATAAATATATAGTTCTGCTGAGGTAACCCCAAGACGTTCTGCACGAAGTTTTGTTTGGCGGATAGATTCTTCACCTGATATATATAAAACACGCTCTCCTTTATTCGCAAGTAAGGCAGAAACTTGCAAAAGAAGTGTCGATTTCCCAATACCCGGATCTCCACCTATTAGCACAAGCGAACCAGGTACTATGCCTCCGCCAAGCACACGATTTAACTCACCAAAGTCGGTTGCTACTCGAGGCTCCTCCACAGTTTCCACTGCAATAATCGGTGTTGCTTTTTGCGCTACGCCTGTAGAATGCTGAAAAGTCCGTTTAGGACCTTTCGATACGATTTCCACTTCTTCCACCATCGTATTCCATTCACCGCATCCTGGACATCTTCCCATCCATTTAGCAGCCTCATAACCGCAAGCATTGCACATAAATTTCGTTTTTTTCTTCGCCATGGTACCTCCTATGTAAAAAGCACAAGCGCCTATTTTGACTCCGAAAGGTAGATGAGGACGTGATAGGTCTGCAAAATACGCCAAGTCTCGTGGCAAAGCAAACACCTCCCATATCTGGCAGCCCTAATAGGTAGCCCCCCACCGCAAGCGATTTTGTTTGCGACGAGTTTTCATAGGAGCAGTTTTCCTTATCTGACCCTAAGGGAAAAGGCGCTGATGCTAGATTAATAATGAGTAAAAAAGGGCATTCCGTCCTTAGGGTTGGAATGCCCGCAATATTATTTTTCTGCTGCTACCGCCGCTTTTGTACGTACAACAAATTCATCATTCTCTACATCAAACACGACATGTTGCCCTGCTAATACTTCCCCTTTTAATAACTCTTCAGAGAGTCGGTCTTCCACGTGTTTTTGTAGTGCTCTACGCAATGGACGTGCACCGTAGGCCGGATCGAATCCTTCTGTTGTAATTTTCTCTTGAGCTGCTTCTGTAAGCTCGAGTTCTATTCCTTGTTCTTTTAAGCGTTTAGCTAATTGTTCCGTCATTAGTGAAACAATTTGTTTTAAATGTTCTTTTTCTAGTGAGTGGAAGACAATCATTTCATCTAAACGGTTTAAGAATTCAGGACGGAATGCTTTTTTCAATTCTTCTAGCATTTTGCCCTTCATGTCTTTATAATCCGTTTTCCCAGCTTCTTGTAGGTTAAATCCAACATGTTTATTGTATTTAAGTGCATCCGCTCCTACGTTAGATGTCATAATGACAACTGTGTTGCGGAAATCTACTGTACGTCCTTTAGAATCAGTTAGTCGACCATCTTCTAAAACTTGCAAGAGAATATTAAACACATCTGGATGTGCTTTCTCTATTTCATCTAACAAGATTACAGAATAAGGTTTACGACGTACTTTTTCCGTTAACTGTCCACCATCATCAAATCCAACATACCCTGGAGGTGAACCTACCAGACGTGAAGTTGAGTGTTTTTCCATATACTCAGACATATCAACTCGGATCATAGCATCTTCATCGCCAAACATTACTTCTGCAAGTGCACGAGCAAGTTCTGTTTTACCTACACCAGTAGGACCGAGGAAAATAAAGGAACCAATTGGTCGTTTAGGATCTTTTAAACCTGCACGAGCTCGGCGAATTGCTCGAGAAATCGCATCTACAGCTTCCGCTTGACCGATTACTCGTTCATGCAGCTTCTCTTCTAGCTTTAATAACTTTTCAGATTCAGTTTGCGCTAGCTTAGAAACAGGTACTCCCGTCCACATAGAAACAACTGCCGCGATATCTTCTACTGTTACTTCTGACTCTTCTTTTCCTTGTTTTTCTTTCCAGTCATTCTTCATTTTTTCTAGCTCATCTTTAAGCTTTTGTTCTTTGTCGCGGAAAGATGCAGCTTTTTCAAATTCTTGACTTTGAACAGCAGCGTTTTTCTCTGAACGAATTGCTTCAAGCTTTGCCTCTAATTCTTTTAAATTAGGAGGTGTTGTGTAAGAACGTAATCTTACTTTTGAGCCTGCTTCATCGATTAAATCGATTGCTTTATCTGGTAAGAAACGATCAGAGATATAACGATCTGACATTTTAACTGCCGCTTCTACCGCTTCGTCTGTAATTTTCACACGGTGATGCGCTTCATAACGATCACGTAAGCCGTATATAATTTGAATCGCTTCAGCGACTGATGGTTCATCCACTTGGATTGGCTGGAAACGACGCTCTAACGCAGCATCTTTTTCAATGTATTTTCGATATTCATCTAATGTTGTCGCACCAATACATTGAATTTCACCGCGTGCAAGTGCTGGTTTTAAAATGTTCGATGCATCTATTGCACCTTCTGCTCCACCTGCCCCAATTAATGTATGAAGCTCATCTATGAATAGAATAACATTTCCAGCCTGGCGAATTTCATCCATTACTTTTTTCAAGCGATCCTCAAATTCACCGCGATATTTAGTTCCAGCAACCACTGTTCCCATATCAAGTGTCATTACTCGCTTATCTCGCAAGATTTCCGGGACTTCATTTTGGATAATTTGCTGAGCAAGACCTTCTGCGATTGCTGTTTTACCAACACCAGGTTCCCCTATCAAAACAGGGTTATTTTTTGTTCGGCGCGCTAGGATCTCAATAACACGTGTAATTTCTTTACTACGCCCCACTACCGGATCTAGTGTGCCTTCTCTAGCAATTTGAGTTAAATCACGTGCTAATCCATCGAGCGTAGGAGTACTTGCCGGAGCAGCACTATTATTCGCATTACCATGAGATTGATCATTACTACCTAGTAATTGAAGAACTTGTTGGCGAGCTTTGTTTAGACTAACACCTGCATTATTTAAAACTCTTGCCGCCACTCCTTCTCCCTCTCGGATCAATGCTAACAATAAATGCTCTGTACCTATATAGGAGTGTCCCAGTTTGCGAGACTCGTCTACGGAAAGCTCAATTACTTTTTTCGCACGTGGTGTGTAGTTGACGATTGGACCAACTTCTTCTGCTCCAGTTCCAACTAGCTCTTCAATTCCCACTTCAATCACTTTTGTATCTACTTCAATCGCTTCTAATGCTTTTGCAGCTATACCGCTGCCTTCACGGATTAAACCAAGCAATATATGTTCTGTGCCGATAGATTCGTGCTTTAAGCGAATTGCTTCTTCTTGCGCTAATTGTAAAACTTTTTGCGACCTTTGTGTGAATCGATTAAACATCATATGAGTTCTCTCCTTTTGTTTTCGTTTTTTCTCCCTTTTGCAACCTTTCCCTTAGCAACTTTGCTCGAAACAAATCTCGTTCAGAAGTATTTAAAGTCGTTCCGGCATATTGTTGTAAAAATCCTGGTTGCATAAAGACCATACATTCATTCAAGATAGTCTCATCTACATCTTCAATAAGTCCCATATCTATCCCTAAACGCACATCGGACAGACACTTCGCCGCCTCTTCCGTGGTCATAATACGTGCGTACGATAAGGTTCCTAAAGAACGATATAACCGATCCTCTAGTGTATTGGCTGAATGCTTTAAAAGTGCATTTCTTGCTTCTCTTTCTTTTTGAATAATTTGTTCGGCAATGCTTTGAAGATCGGCAATTATGTCTTCCTCCGTTTTACCAAGAGTTGTTTGATTGGATACTTGGTATACATTTCCGAGCGCTTCACTGCCTTCCCCGTAAATACCCCTTACAACCATTCCTAATCTAGAGATAATTGTTACGATTCGGTTCATTTGTTTAGTTATCGTTAATGCTGGTAAATGCATCATAACGGATGCACGTAAACCAGTACCTGTATTAGTGGGACAGCTTGTTAAATAACCGAATTGCTCATCAAACGCATAAGATAGCTCTTTTTCTAAAACTCGATCAATCGTGTCTGCTTGCTTGTATGCTTCTTGAATTTGAAGACCTGGAAATAAGCATTGAATACGAATGTGGTCTTCCTCATTGACCATTACGCTAACAGCTCATCATCAGATATAAGGGCTGAACCCGTCATCGGCGAATTTGCTAGCTTAGGACTGATTAAATGCTTTTCTACAAGGACTTGACGACTCAATTCAGACAAATCCTTTATTTGAATGGAGGAGAAGTTCATCTGTAGATCCTCATTCGCATCTAATAACGTAGCCGAAACGGATTGGTCAATTTTATGCGCTTCATCTTCCGTAAATGCAAGAGGAAATCGATATCCGTTTAAGTTTCTTGCTAGTCGAATTCTTGTACTCATGACAATATCGGAATGTTCTCCATCTCCTGCCATCCAACTAGAAATCGAGTTATCTAAAAAACGTTCAATCGACATGCGTTTCTTCACCTCCAGCGGCAAGTTTATCTTCTAGTTCCCTTACCTCATCCCTTAGCAAGGCGGCCTCTTCAAACTTTTCTGTTTCAATTGCTTCTTTCATTTGCAACCTTATTTCTTCAATTCGTTTTTTCACCGCTAATTTTTCGCCGAATGCACCAGGTGCTTTCCCAACATGTGTCACGTTTCCGTTATGTAAACGTTTAAATACGGTAGGTAATTGTTCGCGAAAACTATTGTAACAAGAGGCGCAACCAAATTTCCCTTCATCTAAAAATCGTTGAATAGACCAACCACACGCTTCACATTCTAATGGAAGTTTTTTCTGCACTTGTTGCATTGGTTGTTGATCTGTATGATTGAACCAATTTGTTAATAATTGATGGAGAGATAATGGATCATGTTTATATTCCACATAAAACGGGTGGAGACTATTTGCACAGACCTCACAATAATGTCTTTCAAAGTGTTCACCGTTATGCACTTGCGTAACCGTTACTTTTGCAGGTCTTTGCTTACAATTTTCACAAATCACTTTTCAACACCCCGTTCATCTTCACTTTTTTTCATATTTTAAAGTAAGTAGCATTGCACATAGTATACGCGCTCTTAGCTCATCTCTTGCTGGCAGTGGAATAGCAAGTGTCGTTCGATTAAGGGCAGCTAAGATAAGTTTTGCTTCTCGATTAGAAAGAACTTCTTCATCGATCAATCGGAATACAATATCTTCTGTTACCGTCTCAGATGCCCCTTTTTCTAGTCCTTTTATTATATGCTCAATCAAATCAGCTTTCGTATGCGCCCGCACGCGGAGGATTCGAATATATCCACCGCCACCACGTTTACTTTCCACTAAGTATCCGCGATCTTGGGTAAATCGAGTATTTATCACATAATTTATCTGAGATGGGACACACTGAAATTTTTCAGCAATTTCACTTCTTTTTATTTCAATTTGTCCCTTACTCTCTTCTTCTATAATGGACTTCAAATACCCTTCAATAATGTCAGATATATTTTTCACCTTCTCACCTCTTCTCGCAAACTGACTTTGACTAACTTTGACTATATTATAACGAGAAAATTATGGTTGTGCAATTGATACGATTCTTCCATCAGTGTTCCCGAATTTCTGAATAAAAAAACATACATTGCCTTTAAATATGTCTTGTTTTTTCGACAGCTCTTTGTCGTACAGTATAGGGAAACTGTATGAGCTGAAGACCCCGCAGGAGCGAGAGCTCCGAAGAGGCTGAAGCCATGCCCGCGGAAAGCGTCCGCCCTGCAGCGGAAATCCTAGTGGTCACCTAAATAGAGCTTGCTACCGCACAGTTTCCCTAAACAACCACCTAACAGCTATTTCATAACTCTTAAAAGATAAAAAAACTACTAATCAAATGAATTAGTAGTCGGGCAATTTTATTTTATTCGTTGCAAGATCTATTTTTTCTTTTTGTAATTACTTCTCTGGGTTTTCGTAATTTGTTTCCACTTATCTCGTTCTACTTTTCGAGCAGCCACATCATTTTTTCGTTCAATGTGGGCAAGTTCTCTCATTAATTTTACATAGCTTTTATATCGCTCTTCTTTAATGGTCCCAGTGTATATAGCTTCTTGTATTGCACAACCTGGTTCTTTTTCATGCTTGCAATCTCGGAAACGACATCCTTCTGCTAGTTCCTCAATGTCTTTGAAACTGGCACTTACGCCCTCACTTGTATCCCAAAGTTGAAATTCTCGCATCCCCGGGGTATCGATTAGTAACCCTCCACCCGGTAATAGGGTTAGCTCTCTATGCGTCGTTGTATGCCGGCCTTTGCTATCATCTTCCCGAATACCATTAACAGCCATTACTTCTTCACCAGACAATGCATTGATCAAGGAAGACTTCCCTACTCCGGAAGATCCTAGTAGTGCACCTGTTTTACCTGCTGACAAAAGGTTCGCCAAGCTATTGATTCCTTCTCCAGTTACACTACTGACCGTGAATATATCAACACCAAAAGCAACAGATTCTACTTCACTTAGATAGTATGCCAAGTCATCACATGCATCTTTTTTTGTCAAAACAACTACAGGTGTTGCTCCAGAATCCCATGCTGCTAACAAGTAGCGCTCCAACCTGCGTACATTAAAGTCATTATTAAGAGACATGACAAGAAAGACGTAATCGACATTTACAGCGACTAACTGTATTTCAATTGTTGAACCGGCCACTTTTCTTGAGAACTGTGAGCTACGAGGAAGCACCTCATGGATAATCCCTTTTTCCTCTCCTGGCATTTGTTCTAGTTCAACCCAATCTCCAACGGCAGGAAATGCCTCCCGCCCATGATCAAATTTATACTTTCCAGAAAGAGAACATAACCATTCTCCTCCGTTTGTTATTACTCGATATAAATGTTTATGCTCTAGTAGGACGCGCCCTACGATACCACTACCTTGCTTTTTTTCTTCCCATTTATCATTCCAACCATATTGTTCGATTAAATTCAAATTTACTTCCTCCTAATTTTAGACAATAAAAAACCATGATTGCACGAATCAGCAATCATGGTTTCCCGGTCATTAGAAAAGAAGCATATCAAATAGAAAAGTATAAAAAACTATACTTTTTTAGATATATCTAGAGTGGGACATCATGATCTTACTGATTCGTGTACTAAAAATTAAATTTGCCATAATGCCTCACTCCTTTTCTTTAAGTTATTTTCAGAATACAATAATTTCTGCTATATGTCAATTATACAAATGACATGCAACAAAATGTCCTGTCGCTTGTTCTTTCCATACAGGCTTTTTTTCTGCACAAATGGACATTGCATGTTCACAGCGTGTTCTAAAAACACAACCGGACGGTGGATTGATTGGACTAGGCAGCTCGCCATGCAATAGAATACGTTCACGTGATTCCTCGATATCTGGATCTGGAATCGGAATAGCGGATAATAATGCCTGTGTGTATGGATGTAATGGTTCCTCATATAACTGATTGCTCGTTGTAAGCTCTACCATGTGTCCTAGATACATTACTCCGATACGGTCAGAAATGTATTTCACCATTGATAGATCATGTGCAATAAATAAATACGTTAATCCTTTTTCTTTTTGCAATCGTTGCAAGAGCTTTACTACTTGCGCTTGAACGGAGACATCTAAAGCCGAGATTGGCTCATCCGCTATGATGAATTCAGGATCTAACGCGAGTGCACGAGCAATCCCTATGCGCTGTCTTTGCCCTCCTGAAAATTCATGGGGATAGCGGTTAGCATGATCTCTGTTGAGACCCACATCTTCCAATAACTCGTAAACTCTATTTTTCAATGCCTCTTTGGATTTATATAGTTTATGTACTTCCATTGGTTCCGCAATTATTTCGAGCACAGTTGAACGTGGATTTAGGGATGCATACGGATCTTGGAAAATCATTTGCATCTTTTTGAGATATTCTTTCCGCTCTTTATCATTCATTTCGTGTACATTTTTATCTTCAAATATAACGTTGCCTTGTGTTCTATTATACAATCCTAAAATTGTTCGTCCTGCAGTAGACTTCCCACAACCAGACTCTCCAACTAGACCAAACGTTTCCCCTTTTACAATGTCAAAACTGATGCCATCCACAGCTTTTAACGTTTCGCCGTGCCCCAGTTCAAAATGTCGTCTTAAATCTTGTACGGATAAAAGAACCTTTTCTGCCATGTAAATCCCCCCTAAACGGCATATCTTCTTACTGCACAGATTTCTGTCTCAAGCTTAGAACCTTCTAACTCCATAATCTCAATCGTTTTTCCCGTAGAAGGCGAATGCAATAGTTGTCCATTTCCATAATAGAAGCCAACATGGCGAACCGGACCTGTCCCCTCATCATTAGCGAAAAATAGTAAATCCCCTTTTTTCCACGAGGCCATATCGTGTATTGAAATTTCTTCTCCGCTTTTCGCCTGATCACTTGCATCACGAGGGATCAAATATCCGCCTGCCTTTAGCATATTGTATGAAAATCCAGAACAATCATAGCCATAGGGAGACATTCCACCCCATAAATAAGGAAGATCTAAATATTGTTCTCCTAAAGCTAAGACCTCTTCCGCTGATCTCCTTGAAAATTGTTCCATAGACATAGCAACATCTGCATATTTTTTTTGCAGTAATGCTTCTCCATGGGGAGTATGAACGTAAAAGTAGGATGCATCTTCTGAGATAACCGGAAGTGTTGTATTAAATGGAACGATAAGTAACGGTTTCTTTTCTTTATCCCACAACTGCGCTTTCACAGCGGCTACACGCGCAATGCCAATTGGATTCAAACATTTTGACTTCTTTAATTGTTTTACTGGAACCCAGCCAGGATATCCACGAGAATCCTTTTTAGAAGGCTGCCATACCGCAATAATTTTCGCCCAATCCCCTTCTATTTTTTCTACCAGTACTGGCTCTCCGTAAAGAAGTTGCGTTTGTACTCGATTTTCATCGCAAAGAGCAAGTCGCTCCTTATACGGCAGTGCCTCCAACCAGTCAGCTATTAACACTGGGTTTGAAATCCCAGGCGCATCCAATTCTCTGGCCGAAGCCGGCTCCGTCCAAACAGTTGCTACTTTTACACAACAAACCCACTCATGCACTCCTGTTGTCATTTATAGACCCCCTATACGATCTCCAATCGTGAAATACCAAGTCCATGCTCTTTTGAAAACGTCATCTTACTTCCTTCGTAACAAACCCCACCAACAACTAGATCCTTTGCAAGCATAAGCGGTGCATCAAAATCAAAGAAGTGAATATTTGGTTGACTAGCAGCGAAGTGAGCCGCCGCAGTAATTCCTATCTTTGTTTCAATCATACTTCCAACCATACATGCCACGCCATTTGCTTCAGCAAGCGCATTTATCTTTTTAGCATGATGAATACCACCGGATTTCATTAACTTAATATTAATCAAATCTGCAGCTCGCATTTCCAAAACCCTTTTAGCATCTATTACCGAAAATACACTTTCATCCGCCATAATTGGTGTATCTGTACGCTCTGTAACATATTTTAAGCCTTCTAGATCATGAGCAGGAACAGGTTGCTCGACAAACTCGATCCCTAGCCTAGCATCTTCCATTGCTCGAATTGCTTTAACTGCTTCTTTTGCATTCCAACCCTGGTTTGCATCAAGCCTTAGCTTCGGCTCGTTTCCAACTCGTTCTCTAATAGCCTGAATACGTGCAATATCTTCTCTCATATCACCTATACCAACTTTTACTTTTAAAACATGAAACCCATTCTTCACGTACCGCTCCGCGTCCTCAGCCATTTCATCTGGTGCATTCACACTTACCGTAAAATCGGTTTCCAATGTATCGTGATACCCTCCCAAATATTGATATAGAGGAAGTCCTGCTTGACGAGCGATTAGATCATGTATAGCCATATCGACTGCTGCTTTAGCACTTGTATTTCTGACAAGCGATGCATTTATTTTTTGAAAAATATGTTCACTTTCGCAAAGGTTAAGCCCGATTAACTGTGGTGCTATTATGTCGTTAATCGCATACCGAATACTAGCCATGGAGTCTCCAGTAATTACATGAGTCGGAGGAGCTTCCCCATAACCTACAACTCCTTCACTACTCGTGATTTTCACATAAACGGAGTAAGCAGTAGTAACTGTCCGAAGAGCCGTTTTAAAAGGCTTAGTAAGCGGAATTGCTACGTCAAACGTTTCAATCGATTGAATATTCAATTGGTTAGCCTCCCTTATTCAACTCCCGGTAAGATAGTAAGTGTTAAGTTATCTGCATCGAGTACTGCTTCTGTTCCAAGCGGAACCGCAAAATGTGGTTCACAATGGCCTATTTTGAAGCCTTTTACTGCCGGTTTACCTAATTGACCTATATAGTGATCGAGCACTTCCTCTAATGACAATGATATGGGACGTTTCTTTGGTTCTGCGTCTTTAAAATCTCCAATAACAAAACCAGCTGCTTCTTCTAGTTTTCCCGCTTGCCTTAGCTGGTTGAGCATTCCATCTACTCGGTAAGGCTCTTCCCCAATGTCTTCGATTAATAACAACTTACCTTTTGTGTCCACTTCATACCTCGTTCCGATACCACTTGCAAGAAGAGATAGATTCCCTCCCGTTAACTCGCCTCTCGCGACACCTGTCGAAAGACTTTCTAAAGGGGAAATCGTTGCCGTATAGTGAAGTTCCATTGGTTCAAATAACTGCTGAAACATTTTCTTCGATAGATCAGAAAAAGTATCTTTTCCTACATCAGATGCCAGCATTGGTCCGTGGAAAGTAACGATTTCCGAGTAAATATTCATGCTTGTATGTAAAAAAGTAATATCGGAATAACCCCAAAAAATCTTTGGGCATTCATTCATTAATTGAAAATCTATTTTATCTGTATACCTAGCAGAACCATATCCTCCGCCTGCGCAAATAATCCCTGCTATATCAGGGTCTGCAAACATTTCATGCAAATCTTCTAAACGTTCTTCATCCGTGCCTGCTAGATAGCCATACACGTTTTCTACACTTTTCCCTATTTTATAAGACAATCCTAGCTCCTCTAAAAAGGTTAAAGAACGCTTTAACTGTTCTAAGTTTGGTGGACTGGAGGGAGCAATAATTCCAATCGTGTCTCCTTGTCGTAATCGTTTAGGACGAATTTTCATAGTTATTTTCTCCTTTTTAATAAACAAAAGGGGCGGCACCTAAATAGGCACCGCTTCTTTTTTAGTTTTTATCTGCCCATTTTAAATCTAAGTAGCCTACTGGATGTCTTACAATGTCTGATACGGACGGCTTCTCTAATGTCACTTGGTTATAATAGTGAATTGGGAATACTGGCATCTCTTCCATTAACAAAGCATCTGCTTCTATTAACATTTCCCAACGTTTTGATTGGTCGGTTTCGTTTTTAATATCTGTTATTAATTTATCATACTCCGCATTTGACCAAGTTGTACGGTTCATCGATGAACCAGTAATGAAACTTTCAAGTGCATTTACTGGATCCGCGTAGTCAAATAAGAAAGAAGAACGCGACAACTGGTACTTAAATTCTTTTTGCTCTGTTGCAAATACACTTGCCTCTACATTTTGAAGTGCTACATCTACATCTAACACTTCTTTAAATTTACTTTGTAATGCTTCTGCAATTTTCTTATGAGTATCACTTGTAGAATAAGTTAATGTTACTTCAGGTAATACCGTATACCCTTCTTCTTTCATACCTTCTGCTAATAATGCTTTTGCTTTATCTGCATCAAAACCAACAAGCTTTCCAGCAGTTTCTCTAAACTCTTTTCCATCAGGACCAATGAATCCATAAGGAACAAATCCTTCTGCTGGTTTTTCCCCATTTTTCGTTACGAAATCGACCATTTCCTGCTGGTTAACAGCATATGCAAACGCTTGACGGATTTTTTTGTTTGTAAATGGTTCCATAGAGACGTTGAATCGATAGAAATATAAACCTGCTTGGTCTTCATTCTTTAGTTCCGGGCTGTTCATCAAGCTTTCAGCAAGTTCAGATGGCACTGCCGATGTGTCTAACTCGCCTGTTTGATACATTTGATATTCTGTATTGGAGTCATTGATCATTGCCCACTCTACTTTGTCAAGCTTTACAGCTGACGCATCCCAATAATTCTCATTTTTTGCAAACGTAAAGCTTACATCATGCTTCCAGTCAACTAATTTAAACGGACCATTCCCTACGAAAGTTTCTGCATCTGCGAACCAAGTAGGATTCTCTGTTGCTACTTTTTCATTAACCGGGAAGAAGCTTGGGTTTGTAATAATATTTAAAAATGCTTCTGTTGGTGTAGTTAGCTTCACTTCAAAAACTTTATCTTGTACTGCTTTAATCGCTACAGCATCAGCTGTACCAGTCCCACTGTTGTATGCTTCTGCTCCTTCAATGAAATATGCTAGAAATGCTGCTGGAGATGCCGTTTCAGGATTTAACATGTGTAGCCATCCATACACAAAATCACTTGCTAAGACTGGGTCTCCATTAGACCATTTTGCATCCTCACGAATAGTAAAGGTATACGTTAAACCATCATCGGATACGTCTATTTTCTCCGCTGTAGCGGGTTCTGCTAATGATCTTTTGAAAGTCTAACTAACCCTTCCATAAGATTGTTCAATGCATTCCAAGACACAGCATCAAATCCTACGGATGGATCGAATGAGGTTGGTTCATTCCCATTATTTAAATATAGTACTTTTTCAGTTGGCGTTGCTTCTGTTTCCGTTCCCGTTTCCCCTTTGTCACCCTCTTTTTCTGTACTTGGTGCTTCACCCGCATCTTTTGTAGCTGTACAAGCACTTAACACAAGTACAAATAACGCGACTACAAATAATGATAACCACTTCTTCATCTCAGTTCCCCCTTTGTATTGTCTATGTGAATGCACTATCGCGCGCTCATCCAACCCTATCGCTATTCTTGATGACTTTCGCACGCTCATCTTGTAGCCAGCAGTCTACTCTATGAGCTTCAGATAACTTATTTGTAAATGGGTATACATGATCACAAACTTCCATCGCATAATCACAACGTGCTGTGAATGGACAACCTTTCGGAGGAGAAAATAAATCCGGTGGAGTTCCCTCGATAGGTTGCAATTCCTCGTCCTCTAAGTCTAGGCGAGGAACAGAGTTTAATAGTCCCCGTGTATATGGATGCTCTGGAGTATAGAAGATTTCTCGCTTATTTCCAATCTCTACAATTTTACCCGCATACATTACTGCAATGCGATCTGCAATTTTTGCCACCACTCCAAGATCATGCGTGATTAATATAATAGATATCTTTTTCTTACGTTGTATTTCTTCAAACAACTCCAAAATTTGCGCTTGAATTGTTACATCCAGTGCGGTTGTCGGTTCATCCGCGATAAGTAATTCTGGATCACAAATAAGCGCTATCGCTATTACAATACGTTGACGCATACCTCCGGAAAATTGATGAGGAAATTGTTTTAAACGCTCCTCAGGGTTTGGAATTCCTACAAGCTTTAACATGTCGATAGCTCGTTTCTTTGCCTCCTGCTTTCCTATTTTTTTGTGGGTACGGAGACCTTCCGTTAACTGCTCCCCTATCGTTAATGTCGGGTTTAACGCAGTCATTGGATCTTGAAAGATCATCGAAATATCCACGCCTTGGATTTTGCGCAGCTCTCCCTTTGTCAATTTCGTCAAATCTTTTCCTTTAAATAGAATATGGCCATTTTTAATAATTCCAGGTGGTTGAGGAATCAGCCCCATGATCGCATTTGAAGTCACACTTTTACCGCAACCCGATTCTCCAACGATGGCAAGTGTTTCTCCTTTATACAAGTCAAAGTCAACACCTCTAACAGCTTCGACTTCTCCTCCGTATGTTCGAAAGGAAACTTGTAAGTTATTAACTTGTAATACTTTCTCATCTGATATCATTTTCTTCTCTTTTTTCTTACGTTCATTCACCTATTCTCACCTCCTAAGCTTCGGATCCAGTGCATCTTGTAGTCCATCTCCTAGTACGTTAAAAGCAAACATTGTTAAGGAAATAAAAAATGCTGGGAAGAATAATCGCCACCAGTGACCAGATAGGATAACCGGTAAGGCATCGTTTGTCATCACACCCCAACTGGCAAATGGTGCTGCAACTCCTAAACCTAAAAAGCTAAGAAATGCTTCTGCAAAAATTGCACCCGGTACAGTAAGTGTCATCTGTACAATAATAGGTCCCATCGTGTTAGGAAGTAAGTTTTTCCCAATGATTCGCGATGTTTTTGCACCAAATGATTTGGAAGCTGTGACAAACTCGTAGTTCTTTATTTGCAAAACCTGCCCTCGAACAATTCGTGCCATTCCGACCCATCCAGTTACGGTTAGGGCCACAATTATTGTAGTTAAGCTTGGTCCCATTACAACCATTAGCAATATGACCACCAACAAATGTGGCAATCCATAAAGTACTTCGATGACGCGCATCATTATTGCGTCTGTTCTGCCTCCCTTATACCCACTAAAGCCGCCATAGATAATACCTATAAAAAAGTCAATAAGAGCTGCCATCACACCTACAAACAATGAAATTCGAGCTCCATACCATGTTCTAGTAAATACATCTCTTCCAGCTTCATCCGTACCGAACCAATGGGCTAAAGAAGGAGCTTTGTTTTGGTTGGGATAATCTGTTCCTGTAACGGAATAAGGAGATAATATAGGTCCGAAAATAGCCATAAACAATAGGAAAATAAGGAAAGCTAGTCCAACCATTGCCAGCTTGTTCTTTCTTAACCTCCTCCAAGCATCTTTCCAATAGGATAAAGAAGGTCTGACTACAGATTCTGCTCTTCCTTGTTCTTTTTGTTTAGGTCGAAACCATTCGTCTTTTACACTTTGTGGGGATACTATTTTAGTTGTAGTTGAATTAGTCATTACGCATCCCCTTCTTTTCGATGTAGTTTTATACGTGGATCTAAGAAACCGTATACGATATCCACAAGGAATAGCATGAATACTAAAAATGCACTATAAAATACGGTCGATCCCATTATGACTGGATAATCACGGTTGTTGATGCTCTCTACGAAATATTTTCCCATTCCCGGGATAGCGAAGATCCGTTCAATAACAAATGTTCCCGTTAAAATTCCTGCGAGCATCGTTCCCATAATGGTAACTACAGGCATAAGTGCATTTCTTAATGCATGCCTAACAACTATTCTTACCGGTGAAAGCCCTTTTGCACGAGCCATTTTAATGTAATCCTGCGTTAACACCTCAAGCATACTTGATCTCGTTAAGCGCGCAATGATAGCCGTTGGTCCAGTTGCAAGAGCGAGGGTAGGTAATATCATATGTAATGGACTACTCCACGTGGCAGGAGGAAGCCATTCTAAATTTACTGCAATTTGCTGAATAAGTAAGGTCGCCAGAACAAAGTTAGGAACAGAAATCCCCACAACAGCAAAAGTCATTGCTGTATAATCTATAATCCCGTTATGCCTTAAGGCCGCGAAAGTCCCTAAAGTAACCCCCGACAACAAAGCGACTAAAATGGTGACCATTCCAAGCTCAAAGGAAATTGGAAATCCTCTTGCAAGTAATTCATTTACAGATTCGTTAGGCTTTTTAATGGAAGGTCCAAAATCAAAAGTAACGATAGACTTCAAATAATATAAATATTGAATATGCATTGGTTCATCTAATTTATAAAACTTTTCTAAATTCGCTTGAATAGTAGGATTAGAAGTACGCTCATCATCGAATGGAGAACCTGGAATGGTATGCATCAATGCGAAAGTTAACGTAGCAATGATAAGAATCGTTGCTATCATCATTAAAAAACGTTTAATAATATACTTCGCCATAAGCAAACTTCCCCCTTAACAAAATTTCGTTTGCATTGCTAGCTCTACCATTACAAGCATTGCACGGTAGGCCTCTAATATATCTTTCGCCTCGAACTTAACTATTGTTGTTCCTTCTATAATTTCACAACCGGGCATAAGAGCTGCCCATTCCGCCTGTCCATAGTTAGCAAACTCAATTCTTAACGTAGGATTTTTTGGTGGTACGAGAGGTTTTATTTGATCACTTTTGCTAATCGCTTCTTCCACCTTTTCTTTCAACAATGCATGTGCCTTTTGTGGATGCAAGGTTTTAACGGCAGATCTAGAGATCGATTCTTTCACAACTGCAGTAACCACTCCAGGAATCAGCGCCTCTGCTTCCCTACACGCTCCATCATCCCCAGCAACCATAATAACCGGTACACCAAAGTGACCTGCTACATATGCATTTAATCCCAATTCACCTATTTCCACATCGTTTATATACATATTTCTTACTCCAAATATCATTGAGTGACTCATAACCCCTGGTTGTCCTGCTCTTGAATGATAGCCAGCAAATACTGCACCTATGTACGATTCATCTAATGATTGCACCATTGAAAACGGTTTCACATCACCTGTTATCAATTTCGCTTCTGGATGCAATTCCTCTATTAAAATATTATTCATCTTCGAATGACTATCATTTACTAGAACCTCTTTTACTCCGCTTGATAAAGCCCCTTCCACAATCGCATTTGCTTCTTGCGTCATTATACGTCGGGCACGTTCATAATTATGTTTTCCCGAGTCTACAAATGTATGATCTGGCAAGCCTGTAATTCCTTCCATATCAATTGAAAGAAAAATTTTCATATCTTATTTCCCACCCCTTTACTTTTTGCATACAAATTCCAAATCTAGAATAAGTTCTACTTTATCAAAAAATATAGAATATTACAATATGTTTTGAATTTTGAAATATATTAGATTTTCTACAATCTAAAAAGCAAATGCGCTTTAATATAAAGGCATTTGCTCATCTAAACTAGAAGTCTTTCTTTCCTTTATCTAGGCTGGCCTGGGAAAAATTGTTGTTGACCCATTGGTTGACCGAATTGTTGACCCATTTGTTGGCCCATTGGTTGACCGAATTGTTGCCCAAAAGGCTGTTGGAATCCGCCTTGTTGCATCGGGAAAGCTTGCTGAGGTGGATTAACTACTACATTTCGATTTGTTTCAGTCCAGAAATGTTGTGGGACATTGACGATATGCTCTCTGTTCACATTCACAATTGGGTGAATCACCGGTTGCATTCTTGGTAAAAATGAATCCCGCACTCGATATTGTGGAGGACATACTATCGGCTGAGCAGCTGGTTGTTGCCACGGCGATACTTGCCCGCAACCACATTGGTTACCCCATTGTGGCATTTGTCCGCATGAACTACATGAATGACGATTTTGGTTCATGATTAAATCACCTCCTTCTTGCACTTATAGTAGTAAATGCAAAACCCCCCCCGATAAACTAGACAAACATCTCAGTTCCATGCAAATAAAAAACTTCCTTTTTTAAGAAGAGTTTGCGCAGTACAGGGAAACGGCGTGTGAGTGAGATGAATGAAGCGTCCGCTGGTTGAGCGATGAGAGGAATCATTTGCCTACTAAGGAACAAAGGCTAAAGCGCCACTGTTTAATATTGAATGTTAGGAGATATTTGCAACTGATAAATTCCAGTAAATGATGTAATACGACGAAATGTGATGCGAACGCGACAAAGCTAACAAAGCAGATGCTTTTTGTAAAGAAACCCTGAATAATGCACCATTATTATTAACATCTCACTCCAAGTAAACTTGCTTTATGAAAATTGGTTGCTCTCAGAAGTAATTTGGTTGCTTTCAGACTGATACTTGTTGCTCTCAACAGTCGTTTGGTTGCTCTCAGACTGGAATTGGTTGCTTTCGACAGTTGTTCGGTTGCCCTTAGCCACTTATTGGGCATACCTATTCTGCAACTAAATCCAAGCGGTCACTTCATTCAACTCACTACCCAGAAGAGAGCAACCTGTACGATGAGATGACTGTAGCTGTGATCTTTAAATTGCACTTAATATAGAAAAAAAGAACGTCTCCGAAGAATACGCTCTTTTCGATACTTCCCATATTTATGTGTGTGGTGTTTGTAATGCCATTTGTAACTTTCTTTCCCAACAATCAAATGAGACCTTCAGGAAAGAAAGTATTTTATATTTACTCGTTTTAGCCTATACAAATGGGTAATTGGCGTACGACGAGGTGTTACCTTTTATTATTTCCAGATTTCTTTTGAGATGTCCACGATGTACTTTAGTTTCTCCCACTGTTGCTCTTCAGTAAGTTTGTTGCCATGATGAGTAGAAGCAAAGCCACATTGGGGGCTAATACTTAGTTGATCAAGTGGTACATATTCAGATGCTTCTTTTACACGAGCGATAATATTTTCTTTGTTTTCTAGTTCTCCATTTTTAGAAGTGAATACACCTAATACTACCTTTGCCCCGCCGTTTGGAATATGCGCAAGCGGCTTGAAATCGCCTGAACGATCGTCATCATATTCTAAGAAAAATCCATCTACTTTTTCTTTAGCGAAAAAGGTTGGAGCGATTAGTGCGTAACTTCCTCCGAATGCCCAAGTTGATTGGTAATTTCCACGGCATAAATGAGTCGTCACCACCAAATCTTCCGGCTTATTTTCCAATACACCATTCATGACACGTAGTGCAAGGTCAATTAAAAACGCTCTTTCCTCTTCCTTATAAGGAATATCTGGTGAAGAAAGTCCAGCAATGTACACATCATCGATTTGTAAATACCTTACTCCTGCTTGATAAAATGCTTGAATTGCACCCTGGTATGCTTTAATAATGTCTTTTGCAAAGTCCTCTACATCTGGATAAATATTTTCGTCTCGTATACCAGGATGGAATAGCTGATTTGGACTTGGAATTGTTTGTTTTGCAACTGCACGGCCGTCTACAATTTTGTTGAACTCGATAAAGTCTTGGATAAATGGATGATCTGGGTTAAAAGAAATCTTACCAATGTTTCGAACCTCGTATTTGTCTGTTTCTAATCCATCGAATTGATATCCCTTTTCAGGGACATATCCTTCAAATCCATTTAGATGTTCTAAAAAGTCTAGATGCCACCAGTCACGTCTAAATTCCCCGTCCGTCACAAGCTCTAAACCAACTTCAAGTTGTTTGTCTACAATACGCTTAATTTCTTTTGTTTCTATTTCTTTTAGTTGCTCTCTCCTGATAGTTCCGGCCTTAAAGTCCTTTCTTGCTTGTAGTAAGTTTTCTGGTCTTAATAAACTCCCCACATGATCCGCTCTGAATGGTGCTGCAATAGCTGTTTTTGTTGTCATAATGATTTCTTCCTCCTTAAATTTGAATTGGAAATCAAATAAAACCCCTTCTTAAAAACAAGAAGAGGTTTACACGTCAGAGTAATGATTCTCTTCTTATCTTCAAGCACGAAACGCTTCTGGAATTAGCACAGTACTAAAAGCCTGTTGCTGAGGTATCGTAGGGCCAGTCCCTCCACCTCTCTTGATAAGAAAGTTGTTCTATTTGATTGATTACTAGATTACATCCTTTCGACTGTTCTGTCAATACAGAATTTTAAGTAATTTAACCTCACTGTTTCTAATTGTTTTAAATCTTTAAATTTTGGGTACAACTCTGAAGAAACGGAACCCTTGATATCATTTGATTTCACCTTATTTTATTAGTATAGTTAGACATTTAAAATTATCCATTCTACGAGGGGGAAGTATGAAGAAACTATCTATTACATTTTATATCACTATGGGCTTAGTCATATTAGCCGCAGGGTATGGAGCTCTCCAGCCCGAAAGTTTTGAAACAATTACTACAACTATTAAAAGCTTTGTTGCATCCTCATTTGGTTGGTACTACATGCTACTAATGACGTTTATGCTGGTACTAAGTATATTTTTTATCTTTAGTCCATACGGAAAAATCCGCTTGGGAAAAGATACAGATCGCCCACAGTTTTCAACGGTGACATGGATTTCTATGTTGTTTTCTGCTGGTATGGGAATTGGGCTTGTTTTTTATGGCGCTGCTGAACCTTTGTCGCATTATGCTATCAATCCAGCAACTGCAGAACCAAATACAGCTGCGGCCTTTAAGGAAGCTCTCCGTCAGTCCTTTTTTCACTGGGGATTTCACGTGTGGGCTATGTACGGGGTTGTTGGATTATCCCTTGCCTTCTTCCAGTTCCGTAAAGATGAACCAGGGTTAATATCAGCAACATTGAAACCGATTTTCGGTAAAAAGATGGAAGGACCATTTGGTATCCTGATAGATGTTCTTGCTATTTTTGCCACTGCATTTGGTGTAGCTACTTCACTTGGATTTGGTGCTGTTCAAATTAATGCAGGTTTGAACTATCTTTTCGGCATGTCAATTGGAATCGTTTCTCAGATAATTATTGTTGCTATCGTAACGGTTCTGTTTATTGCTTCCGCATGGTCCGGTTTAAGTAAAGGAATCAAATATTTATCGAATACAAACTTAGTATTAGCGCTTGCAATACTTGTTTTTGTTGTCCTTCTCGGTCCAACATTACTCATTTTTGATATGCTCACGGACTCTTTTGGAGGGTATTTAGCCAACATCGTTCAAATGAGCTTACGTACAGCACCACTCAGTCTAACTGATCGCGAGTGGCTGGAAGATTGGACAATCTTTTACTGGGCTTGGTGGATTTCATGGGCTCCATTTGTAAGTATGTTTATAGCTCGTGTATCAAAAGGGAGAACAATTAAAGAGTTTGTTACTGCCGTATTAGTTGCGCCAACAATACTTGGAGCAATTTGGTTTTCCGCTTTCGGTTCAACTGCCATTGATATGCAAAAAAGAGGCGTTGCTGATTTAGCGAAAGCGTCTACTGAGTTGACTATATTTGAAATGTTCCATGCAATGCCCTTGGCGACAATTGTATCGATTTTTGCCGTGGTACTTATTGCATGCTTTTTCATCACATCGGCCGATTCTGCCACCTTTGTTCTCGGTATGCTCTCAACAAACGGCTCATTGACTCCGCCAAATAAAGTAAAACTTATTTGGGGAATTACCTTGTCAGTCATCGCAACCATTTTGTTAGCCGTTAACGGACTCGATGCTTTGCAGAATACCATCATTATTGCAGCTTTACCTTTTTCTTTTGTGATGCTTTTCATGATTGCCTCTTTAATAATGGGATTAAAAAAAGAAGTGAGGCAGACAAAAACCAAAAAGTAAAAAAAGTAAAATGCCAAGGACTAACCAGATTCCCTTGGCATTTTACTTTTGTATACGAATAATTAAGTAATGATTTTGAATACATAGAGTGAATTATGAGATAATAGAGGCTGCAAGGGGGTTTTAGTATGATTCGAACAATTGGAAGAACGTCCAACCAAGAAATAATCAGCGATTTTCAGTTGGAGGATATAAATGAGAAAATGTTTGAATGGTATTGGGTTGATATTGGTGAACCTACAAAAGAAGAGGAAACACTACTTAGCTCCTTCTTTCATTTTCATCCACTTGCAATTGAGGACTGTTTGTTTCGACTTCAACGGCCAAAAGTGGATCATTACGATGGTCATTCTTTTTTTGTATTGCATACATTTAACGAAGAAACATTAGAAGCAGAGGAACTAAATTTGTTTGTTGGAGAAAACTTTGTAGTTACTTTCCATTTTCCTTCTATGCATGAGTTAGATCAAGCACGCGAACGTATTGTTGAAAATACAAAATGGTGGAACCACGGAGCGATGCATACAGCTTATCATATTTTCGATAAAGTGGTGGATGCATATTTTCCAATTGTCTATAAAATTGAAGATTATTTAAACGATATAGAAGATAAGCTATCCTCCGATGTATACCATTTATCCTTAGATCAAGTATTTGACCTACGAAGTGATTTACTGCGATTGCGACGAACAATTCTTCCTATGCGAGATTTAATCTACAGGGTGTTGAATTCTGAACGTGTCAATTTGCAACAAACGGAAAAAGCCTACTTTGGGGACATTTACGATCACCTATTAAAGCTTGCCGATATGGTGGAATCGAACAGAGAGCTAACAGCTGATATTCGGGATAGTCAAATGTCCATCAACTCGAGCCAGATGAACCGAATTATGATGATTTTAACAACTGTTTCCACCGTCTTCATCCCTTTAACATTTATCGCTGGGGTATATGGGATGAACTTCACAAACATGCCAGAACTTGAATGGCGTTATAGCTATTTTATTGTGCTTGGTATTATGTTAATTATTGCAGTATCGATGCTTGCTTGGTTTAAATATAAAGGCTGGTTTAACTTGTTTAAAAACTAACTTAATGAGGTGAAATGTTGATAGAAATAGAAGGAACATTTAATCGTGCACTTGTATTTACAAATACAATTGAGGAGACCGCAAAGCGTCAGGTCGAGGAGCTTTGTAGTCTTCCCTTTTTACAAGACACGAAAATACGGATGATGCCAGATCTTCATGCTGGGAAAGGCTGTACTGTTGGCACAACGATGACAGTTTCCGACAAAGTTGTACCTAATTTTGTAGGAGTAGACTTAGGTTGTGGTATGATTTGCGCAAAACTAGAGCTTAAAAGAGAAGATGTTAACTTCGAAAAGCTAGATAAAACAATTAAGAAAAACGTCCCAAGCGGAACGCGAATTAGAAACAAAGAACATCGTCATACAATAGAAATACCATTTGCAGAGGTTGCTGCTCCTATAAATGAAAGTCGCGCTCGTTTGAGTTTAGGAACTCTTGGGGGTGGAAATCATTTTATCGAACTGAACGAAGGAAGTGACGGCAGTATCTATTTAGTTATTCACTCGGGAAGCAGAAATTTAGGAAAACAAATTGCGGAACATTATCAGCAAGTTGCCCATCAATCTCTGGGGGATTCTGTTCCGAAAGATTTAGCATATGTAGAAGGTCAAAATATGAAAGATTATTTATGGGATCTTTCCATTGCACAAAAGTACGCAGCACTTAATCGTAAAACGATGGCTGATGTCATTTGTAGGGGGATGAATTGGAAGATTGAATCCGTATTCGACACAATTCATAATTATATCGATTTAGACAATATGATTTTACGGAAAGGTGCTATTTCTGCACAGGATGGAGAAATTGTCATTATTCCAATGAATATGCGGGATGGTTCATTGATCTGTCGAGGAAAAGGCAATCCTGATTGGAATTATTCTGGTCCACATGGTGCAGGTCGTATTATGAGCCGTTCCCAAGCCAGAAAGCTTGTGGCATTGGAGGACTTTCAGGATTCGATGAAAGATGTGTGGAGTACCTCTGTTCTAGCGAGTACGGTTGATGAATCACCATTCGCTTATAAAGATATGCAAGACATACTTGCTCATGTTGCGGATACGGTAGATGTGTTAGAAGTGATTAAACCAATTTACAACTATAAAGCGCATTGATGGAGGAGCTGACAATACAATGTCAGCTCCTTATTGATTGGCCGTCCAGTAATAAAACAACGCGGCAAAAGTTAATTTTTCTATATGAGATAAATCAGAAGCCAGCGATACATGCGTGTTCATCGCTTGCGCTTCAAATGCTGGGTGAGTTGCATAAGGAAACATACCAAAACGGTACGTTGCCAGGCGTTTTCCCTCAAAACTATTTACGTCTATATCACCGTATGTACTTTTCGCTTTCATTTCATGCATCTTTTCATTATCCGCATTGAAAAAAACTGCCTTATTTTTCAAAGAGAATATTGGCATAATTACAGTGGATATAGGTGATCTTGTATGATCATATACTTTCAGTTGCATATATTTAAGTTTATTTTTTATCGTAAAATGACTTACAAGTCTTCCATCCATTGTGGTCAAATCATACGTAATGGGGAAGAACATACCACTTTTTAAAATAGCGAAAGCAGTTAATTTACGTTTGATTGGTTCATTTTTTGTCGGTGTAATCATGTAAAGCCGTTCTCCTGTATGAGAAACTAAGTAACTATTAGGAATGAGCGATACATCATTTTGAAAGTTTAACTCATTAACAGGAAATTCGATCGAATAATATTCGCTATCTATTTTCTTCTCATCTGGTAACTTTTCTGCAGCATGCTGAAAAAAGTAAGAAGTACCTAATAGCATGCATACTGAAAATCCTAATATAAAATGAGTCTCGAAATCTTTCCACATAACATCTTTAAAAATAAAAACTAGCGCTATATAGATGACTAATGTTAACAATGAACCTAACTTCGTATACTTTGCCGTCCGTTCATATATATGTTTCATTTGCAACACCTCTACAAGTACATACGATTGAACATTCTTATAGTTTCACAAAAAAACTTTAGAAGCTATATCTTCATAACTTCTAAAGTGAATTTTACGGATTTTTCAATGCCCGCCCAAATATTCTTTTTAAAAAGTAACCTAAACCGTATAAACAGATGAATACAAAAAGGACTAATAACATTGTTTCCAAAGGGTAGGATAAAGAAAGTGGATCTAAAAAAATCTGAAACAACACAAGTAAATAAATAATTCCAGCACTACCTGTTAGTAATACTATCCCGATTATAGCTACTTGAGGGAAAGAAAGCTTCTTTATATGTTTCCGATGTTTTACTAACTCCAAAATAATTACAAAAGCTATAATGATAAAGGTGAGTGTCAGTTCCTTAACATAAATAGAATTGATCAAATAAACGACGAGCAGCATAATCAAAATATATTTATAAAGTTCGTCGATTCGCTTTAACATGCGATCACTTCCTACTCTTCTAGTATCTCATCTCCATGCGTTGTCTACGATGTAAGCGTCTAGCAGGTCCTGTTTCAAATAAACGAATTTCCTCTTTCGTTTCTGGATGAATGCCTTTTACTGGAATCGGTTTATTGTTTTCATCCACTGCTACCATCGTTACAAAAGACTCGGTCGTTAGCTTTTCTTCCCCAGTCAAAACATTCGTCGATGTTACACGTACATATACCTCCATGGATGAACGGCCAGTTGAAGAAACAATTGCATCTAATTCAATTACATCTCCCACTCTTGCGGAAGAAACAAAGTCTACTGAATCTATAGACGCTGTTACAACAGCACCTTTTGCATGCTTCATTGCAGTAATTGCCGCAATTTCATCGATATAGGCAAGTACTTTTCCACCGAAAATTGTTTGATGATGGTTTGTGTCTGGCGGAAGGACTAAATGGGTTTGAATTGTTCTAGATTGGCTCATCGGATTTGTTTTCATATTTATTGCTCCTTTTAATCGTCTGTTTCATTGATAGTATACCATGATGTTTAATTGGTACCGGAAGACGCTGCTACGCTCGTTGCCGCAATAGTAGAAATCATCATCGCTTGTTGCGCTTGCAAAATAAGTTCTAATGATGTTGCCATCGAAATTGCGGCAGTTGCATATATATCTTTTGATGATCTTAAAGAAAGTCCAAACGCTATTGGCAGTGCAGATTCTTTATACCAGGAAAACAACTTCATATTTGCGATTGATTCGTAAGTAGTCACGATCTCATTTAACTGATCTTCCTCTAATTTTAGGGCAGCCATAAATCCAATAATCGGATATTGTGGAGCCGACGTTTTTATTTTGACAGTTTTTAACCCATCCCGAATAATAACTGCTCGTTGTATTAAGCTTTCTTCATAATTGGGACTCGTATACGTTAATACTTGGGACATCCATTGTAATTCATTTCCTGCGTAAAACTTATAATCTTTCAGCTGTTTGTAATATCTATTCATCGTTTCCGCACGAAGAGCAGTGTCACCTTCCAGCTTTCCTAAAAACATTGCATAAGGATAGTCATCTGTAGATGTTAAAAAACGATGATGTTTTTTCATATCTGCCATTAGTTGTTCTGCACGCTTTATTTCTCCTGACCAATTCTCTTTGTCCTCAGACATCATTAACGCAGCTAAATACGCATAGCTATTAATCTTAAAAGATGCTGCTTTTAATGCCTCTGTTTTTTCTATAAGCAAATCGACCGCTTGTTTCGGTTCCATATCACTTACATCGAGCGTAGAAACGAAAAGAGGATGTAAGTGAGAACGCAATGGATTAAACATGCCTACACTTTTTTTAATATGCGTTGAAATCTCATTGTATCTTTTTTCGTTAAATTCTCTCTCTAATGTTACATAATACCCTGCAAGTGATAATGTTACTCTCTTATCTACCGTCCATCCTAAAACTTTTTTAAGTGCATTATATGTTCGTTCGATTTTTTCATTTACCGTCATCTTCACTCACTCCTTTTCTTTTTTACGGAATTTGCACTATAATGGTTTCACGCTTTGATATAATTATTTTAACTCATAAAAGTAGGTGGCAATCATGCGTATAAATAAATTTTTAAGTGAAGCCGGCATTGTATCCCGCCGTGGAGCGGACAAGTGGATCACAGACGGAAGAGTCATGATAAATGGAAAGCAAGCAGAGTTAGGTAGTCAAGTAGAAGCTGGAGATGATGTACAGGTAGACGGAAAACCAATTGTTGTGGAACAACCACTAGTGTACCTTGTTTTAAATAAGCCTGTAGGCATCACAAGCACTACGGAACGCCATATTAAAGGCAACATCGTCGACTATGTGAATCATCCACTTCGCATTTTCCATATAGGTCGATTAGATAAAGACTCTGATGGCCTCATTCTATTAACTAATGATGGCGATATCGTAAATGAAATTCTTCGTGCTGAAAAAGGTCATGAAAAAGAATATGTGGTCACAGTCAATGAAAAAATTACAGATACTTTTTTAGCGAAAATGGCGGCAGGAGTTAACATCCTTGGAACGAAGACCCTTCCTTGTAAAGTAAGAAAGTTAGGACCCTATACGTTTAACATCATCTTAACGCAAGGTCTAAATAGACAAATTAGAAGAATGTGTTCTGCACTTGGCTTTACTGTAAAACGATTACAACGCATTCGAATTATGAATATTACAATTGAAGGGCTTCCTATTGGAGAATGGAGAGAGTTGACGGAAAACGAGAAAAAAGAATTATTCACGACACTTGACTATTCCCCTAAACGGTAATTGCAGAAACATCGAAAAATGTGTGATTCATTTGACATGACACCAAAAGGTTTTATATAATAATCAAAACGAAACTAAAAGGTTTCATATTCAAAATGAAAGCAGGGAAATCGATGGAAAATACATTACCTGATATTACGCAAACAATCGTATTAAATGCGCCCATTCAAAAAGTATGGGATACAGTAACAACATCCGAGGGCATTGCCTCATGGTTTATGCCAAATGACTTTAAACTGGAAGTAGACCATGAATTTCATATTCAATCACCTTTCGGACCATCTCCTTGCAAAGTAACAGAAGTAGATGCTCCTAATAAGCTTACATTTATATGGGATACAGATGGTTGGGTCGTATCCTTTATTTTAAAAGAATTAGGGGATCAAACAGAGTTCACGCTCATTCACGGTGGGTGGAAACAGCCGGATGCAATCATTCCAAAAGCAAATCAAAAAAGCGCTATTATTCGTGAAACAATGTCTCAAGGTTGGGTAGGCATTGTCCAAAACGGTTTGCGAAAGGCTGTTGAAAACTAATTGTCCTCCTCTGCACAAAAATATGATGTGTTTCAAGCAATAGCAGACCCAACGCGGAGAGAAGTTTTAAAGCTACTTGCTCATAAAGAACTTCCTATATCGGAAATTACTTCCCACTTTCCGATGAGTCGTACAGCAATTGCCAAGCATCTTCATATACTTTCAGAAGCCAATTTAGTGAGCGGACAAAAAGTTGGTAGAGAAAAAAGATATCATTTAAAACCAGAAACCTTTCAAGAGTTAAAAGACTGGCTTTCCTATTATGATCAGTTTTGGAGTAATAAGTTGTCTATGTTGAAGTTTGTAGTCGAAAACGACGGAGAAGATAGCAGAAGTAACAAAGAGACCGATTGAATATTATCACGAGTTTCATTTCCTAGCATAACATTCAAAAGTGACTATCCAATTTTATATTGATTGGATAGTCCTTTTTTGTTGGTTACTTATTATTTCCGACTGATGTAATCTTATTGAATTTCAAATCCTTTAAAAGAGACAGGATTTTATATTAGATAGATGGAATATTAAAATATAAAAAAATTTCAAGGGGTGTTTCTATGAATAATCCTATCTTAAATCAAATCGGAACAGTATTTATTCCTGTAAGCAATATAGAGAACGCGAGAGATTGGTACTCTGATATTTTAGGATTAAAAATAGAAGGAAAAATTCAGTTTGGTCACCTTTACGTTATTCCTATGGAAGGTACAGGGATTGTATTGGATAGCAAAATTTATTCAGAGGAAAGAATTTTTAAAACACCAGCATTCCACTTAAATACTAAAAATATTGAAGAAGCATTTCATTATATGCGTAAAAAGGGAGTAAATTTGATTACAGAAATAGAACATAATCATTATTTTAATTTCAAAGACCCTGATGGAAATGTAATAATGATTTGTGAATGTTGATTTTAAGTTAAAGGGTATTTTAATAAAATAGCCCAGTTAGGCACTGGGCTATTTGTAAGATATACTGTGAGTTCTACTAATTCAATGGAAGCCAAAAATATTATACTTATTATCGGTCTTTTTTCGTTATTATGAATTACCAGCTACACGTTTTTCAAGTGCTTGAAATAATTTCTTTTTGTCTACATTTGGTCGAATTGTTTCCAGTTGTTCTAATGCTATTTTTGCACCGTAATCCATTCCCTGGCAGCCTGCAAGTAATACAAGATCACCTTCTTCAATGTTCTGTAGACCTTGTTCTATTGCACTTGGCAATTCCTCATATAAACGAACATTAATCCCTGCTTCTTCCATTACTTCTTCAAATACTGCAAGTTCGCTATCTGAGACAACATCCTTTTGAGTTACATGCGAACGGCTTAATGTAGCTATCACTTCATGTATCCCTAGTCTAGGCGCCCATTTCGCAATTGTCTCCGCATTCTCTCTATTCACGGTAACTCCTCGATCTCCTCTTATTGCATACACAAGACAAATACGGTTAAAATCCATTCTTTCTAATGTACCTAACGTAATATCTATGTTCCCGCTATTTGCAAAGTGGTCATCGATAATTTTAAAATCATCCTCAAAGATGATTTCGAAACGGCGTTCCACTCCCACAAACTCTTTTAGGCTCTTTTGAATCGTTTCAACAGGCACTTCGCATAATAAGCCAATAATGATACTAACGATCGAATTATATACAGAGTGGAAACCTGGTGTAGAAAGTTCAATTTGGAATTGTTGTTTTGGAATCACAAGATCCTTCGTAACTATATCTTTAGAAATGACTACTGTGAATTTTGCTCGACCAGTTGATAAATCGAGGTTTTTGCAAGTTACATCTGCAGACTGTTCTTCTACACCATAAGTGATGACTTCCGCTTTTGTTTGGTCTACAAGAGAGGCCGAATACGTATCATCTAAGTTTAAGATTGCTATTTTATCCTCACCAGCGTTCCGGATAAGACTAGATTTATGTTCAAAATAATTTTCAAATGACGAATGTAAATCGATATGCTCGCGACTAATATTATTCAAAGTAACAATATCAAAATCCACGCAGCCTACACGATTCAATTCAAGTGCAGATGAAGATACCTCCATCGTCGCATGTGATACATCCTCTTCCACCATTTGTGCATAAAACCGTTGTAAATCTAAAGATTCAGGTGTCGTCAGCTCAGATGGTTCTGCATAATCACCGATTTTCACCACAACGGTGCCCATTAATCCTGTTTTCAAACCGTGGTTTTCTAATATAGCATTTGTCATAAACGAAGTGGAAGTCTTCCCGTTTGTCGCAGTAATGCCAATCGTTTTTAATTTTCTTGTTGGGTGATCATAAAATGCATCTGCAAGTGTGGCAAGTGCAATTCGACCGTTTTCTACTTTGTACTGAGGTACTTCCAAACTTTCTATAAAGTCCTCTACTACAAGTGCTACCGCTCCATTTTCAACTGCTTGTCCAGCAAACTGGTGTCCATCTACCTTAAACCCTTTTATACAAACAAACACTTGTCCTTCTTCCACCTTACGTGAATTATAAGCAAGTCCTGTTATTTCTATTTGTTTTGCATTTTTTACTTCAGTTATCTTGATATGTTCCATTAACTTGGTTATTTCCATTAATGTGGCCACCTTTTTGTGAAATCATTGTATATTTCAGTTTACCCCAATTTACAAAAGAAGAAAACCGAGAAGAACGTCCCTTCTCGGTTTTAAATTGCTTCGTTATAATGTTCTTTACAAAAAGCAAGAACTTCCACTTCTTCTTCCTCTTCAAGTCCAAAGTCTAGTACTTTGCCATTGCTTCGATTCAAGAAATGATATTGTACGATTCTTTCTTCTGTTTCTACAACTGCTAAAATTACTCGTAAATCCAATGAGCTGTCCTCATCAAATAACTCGTCATCTTCCGGCACTTCGATCCCCAATAAAAACTCATAGCGATCGCCCGTAATAATGCCTGTTGGGTCTTTTATTTTTTCAACCTCATAGGATGTTATTTTCAAAAAGTCCACCTCCGTTTATACAGTTTATCATGTTTTGTAAATAAAATAATCCAATTTATATGTTATTGCTATAAAGATTATATATAGCAGAAGAGGAAAAACCCGTGAAACACAGTACCACTTGTCTCCTACATACTAGTATTAGGAAAAGCGCTGTATTCTATTCTTTTTACCGTTATCCATATAAAAAAGTAAGGAACGAAAAAATCAATTTAATCTTCCCTCTATTTCACTCATAATCTTATATGCACCACTAGAAATATTTGCACACACCGCAAGGCTAGCATCTATTTCTGGATAATAGGATGAATGAAAGCTTACCCCTGGATCATATCCCATCAAATGATACTTAAAAATAGTATCCTCTTTTTTCTTTATCCATACCCCATAGCCATAAAAATCATCCGCTTCTTCCTGTACATGAGGTGTCAATAATGTTTTCGTCAATGACCCACTTAATAATCTATAATTCACAAGAGCATCCCAAAACTTCAGCATATCCCCAACCGTTACAAAGGCTCCCCCATCTGAACCACCTTGAACAGGAATAGAGTACATATTAGTTTTCCATGTTCCATCCTCGTGCTCCAGATAGCCGAATGCTGTTTTTGCTGGAAGAGAGTCTAATGCGAAATAACCTGAATCCGTCATCTCTGCTTTTTCAAAAATGGATTTTTGTACATAATCCTTAAATTCAAGGCCACTTGCTTGTTCGATGATTAAACCGAGCACGATAAAACCAGCATTATTATAGTGAAATTTCTCGCCTGGGCTAAACTTCATTTGGGCATGTTGGAAGAATGGTAAAAAATCTTGAAGACGTCTCATGTGATACATTGGCTTTTCTATCCATAATTCCTCAAAGTCATCCATTATCTCCTCATCGAAATAGTCAGGAATGCCCGAAGTATGAGTCAGAAGATGATGAATTGTAATATTTTCATTGAAATTTGGAAAGGAGATGTCTAGGCATTCCTTTAATTTACTATCGAACGAAAGCTTACCCTCTTCTACAAGTCGGCTAATAGCTACTGCTGTAAATATTTTGCATCCCGATGCTATTCCAAATCGTGTGCTTATCTCATTGTCTAATTTATCTGCTCGATTGGCATATCCATAACTACTTTTAGCAAGCACTTGTTCTCTCTGTTTTACAAGGATGGATCCTGAAAAACCAATTTCTTTTTGAGTATGTTCAATTTGTTCCTTTAGATCATTTCCCATTCACATCACCCGCTTTGTAATTTTCAAAAAACTATTGTTCTTTTCATTGTACACTATTATTCTAAGTCCTCGCACATTCTTAACTAGAATATAAGTTAGGAGTATTCTACAATATACTTACAAGAAGGATCGGAGAAGGAGAATGCATAAAATGAGTGACTTAAACAAGGAGCTATATAATTTTATCATTGAAAACAAATCAAAAATAACGGAAGATTGGCTAGCGAGTAAGCTTTTGGACAATCCCTCTTATGCTACAACCGATACTGAAGTATTTCTGAGAACTGAAAATGGTTCCCTTATTGAGGCAATTTCCTCCGTGTACATCCAAGATAAAAAGGACTTTCGAGCGTATATAGAAAATCGTGCTTTCCAGGTGGCGGAGATGCGAGTAGAAGAATCCTTTCCTTTATATGAAAGTGTTCACGGGTTCAACAAGGTCAGAAAAATATTCTGGAATTATGTAGAAATGTTTATTGAACAGACCGATGAGAAAGTTTCTGGTATTGAAGTGGCCATTTGGTCTGATTTGATGAATTCGGCTATCGATTATATTGTGGATATTTTTGCTAAGCACCACCATGAATATTCTCAAAAGATCCTGGTTGCTAATCAGGCATTAATCACAGAACTTAGCAGCACTGTCATTCCTATTAAAGAAGGTATTGGTGTATTGCCACTCGTTGGTAGTATTGATGATGAAAGAGCCAAAATAATATTCGAATCTACTTTAGCCCAAAGCTCATCCAAAAAACTGAAAACTATTTTTATCGATTTTTCAGCAGTACCAGTATTAGATTCGATGGTTGCCAATCAGTTATACCAATTATTAATAGCGCTTAAACTTATCGGTGTAGAAGCGATTTATTCAGGTATTCGCCCAGAATTAGCACAATCTATTCTTTCACTTGAAATCGATTTAACAAGCATTAAAACCTATTCAAGTTTAATGCAAGCTTTGAAAGAGAATTCCAACTAAGAAAGCGACTAATACTGCTAGGGTAGCGTATTAGTCTTTTTCGTTATATTACATTTATTTTCCCATCTTCCGACATACTAATCGTTTGACCATCTGTAAATTCTATTTCAATAGGCGAAGTGATACTTATTTTTTTAGAAAAATACCATCTTCTGTTTGGCGGGACCAATAAAATAAATGTATCCTTACTCCCTAGAAAGTTAAGCTCTTTGGGATCGATATCCACGTGTCCTGAAACATGTACACCAATAGCTTGTAATTGTTCCCCTACCTCCTGGACAAAAGGAGTAGTTATACTGACCTCACTTAGGTTTAAAAGAGAATCACTACTGAAATCACTCCATTTATCTACATGTCGCCTTGCAATTAGTTCGATTATATTGCCTGCCGGATCTTCAAAGTAAAATGCATCTGCATTAAAACGAGAATAGTAAATTTCATCCACTGCATCTTCTCTATTTAATGTAACTCTTTCTTTTGCCCAATACTTTGCAAGGGTAAACTGATTTCCCGGAATATTAATAGCAAAATGGTATACAGTATTTTTAGAAGACTGCTGAAAAGTTAATGTGGACGTACCGATAGATAACTTGAAAAACTCATCCCCTGATTCAAGAATAGTAAGCCCTAATACATTTCCATAGAAGCCCTTAAGTTGTTTTAGTTTATCAGTATATAACTTAACTGCTCGAAACATTTTTTCACCCCATTATTTGACGTCTATCAATTCAAAACGCTCACAAACTAAAAGCATATCCTCAGAAAACGTTATTCCTACTTCTTTGAGCTCCTTTGTAAAAAATTCGATATGCACATCACGCCAATACTTGTAGGAACGATCTCCTTCTCCTTCTGCGTATGCAAAATCAACTGGAACCTCATTCATAGGCATTATGCTTACTTCGGAAGTTCGTATGATGCAAATAGGTTCATCTTTGCTGTTTAATACAATACTATAGTCATCTACTTTTGGTAGAGCCTCATTTTCTATCTCATAAAATATATGCCCGGAACAGGTTGCTGATTTTACTCCGTCTACAACAAGTTGGACTAATTCATCTGGACTTCCTCCGAATTGCCATGCACTAACAGATTCAGGCATTTCTTTTCCTTCCCAAAAGGAAATCCAATAATTTTGCGCTTGTACATTCATTATAAATTCCTCAATTCTTTGTTCCTTTATACTATCAGTATATTAAAACAATTGTACAATTACTATTGCAAATAGTAGGATTACTCTTAATATAAACGATAGAAGGAGTGAATGACCCATGTCTAAAAAGTTATATTATGAAAACCCATATATCCAAACATTTTCTGCTCGAGTCATTAAACAGGAACAGGATTACGTCATCCTTTCAGAAACTGCATTCTACCCTACTGGTGGTGGACAGCCACATGATACAGGTACATTAAATGGAATTCCGGTTGTGGATGTGGGAATAATCGACGGGGAAATCAGACATTTTCTGGCGGAACCATTACAAGTAAATACAGAAACAGTGGAAGGCTCTATCAATTGGGATAGACGGTTTGATCACATGCAGCAACATGCCGGACAGCATATATTATCCGCTGCATTTGAAAGCTTATTTGGATTCCAAACGATTAGTTTTCACTTAGGGAAAGAAAGCGCAACAATCGATTTAGAATCGTCTATCGTTACTGAAGAACAATTAAATGAAGCTGAAAAGCTAGCCAATCAAATCATTATGGAAAATCGACCAATCGACGCGAAGTGGGTTACTTTAGAAGAGCTTAAGCAGTACAAGCTACGAAAAGCAACTACTTTAACAGAAGATATACGACTCGTTATCATACCTGATTTCGATTACAACGCTTGTGGCGGTACCCACCCTGAAACAACAGGACAAGTTAGACTCGTTAAAATACTACGAACAGAAAAACAAAAAAGCCATATCCGAGTAGAATTCATTTGCGGAGAAAGGGTCCTTGCGCATTTACATCGCAAGCAACAGGTTTTGCTAAATTTAATAAACACCTTAAATGCACCAGAAGAGAAGCTACCCGATGCAGCAAAGACATTGCTAGACAACGGAAAAGCTTTTGAAAAACAAATAAATGAATTAAAAGATACGCGCATACATCACGAAGCAAAAGAACTACTATCGAAAGCTAAAACATCGATTATTACAGCCACTTTTCATAACCGTACTATTCAAGCATTGCAGAAATTAGCACGGAAAGTAGTAGCTAGCTCACCTGAAACAACTTGCTTATTTGTTTCGGAAAATGAACACAAACTACAAATAGTAGCTGCAAAAGGCGACTTGGTAGAACAAAACATGAAAGAATTAGTTGCAAATGTTCTTCCCTACCTAAATGGGAAAGGAGGAGGCAATGAAAAAATGGCACAAGGAGGAGGAGATAACATAATATCCAGCGAACAATTAATTGAAAAAGCACTTTTTTATATTCGATAAGGCAAATCACCGTTCCATAAAAATCCTCCCCCCATATACTAATTTGACAATGTAAGAAAAGGAGGATTTTTGCGTTGAACAATCAATTTCCATTTCCACAAGATCAAAACCCATTTTCTTCAGGTAGTACACGTTTCCCGGGTAATACGATGCCAATGATGCCACCAATAGATCAGTTCCCTGGTCGTTTCCCTGGACAATTTCCGAGTCAATTTCCCGGGCAATTTCCGGGGCAACAAGGACCTTCATTTCCCCCTAGTTTTCCACCAGGGCAGCAACAAAACCCAGAAGGAAATCCACCAACTAACCCACCGCCGTCATTTACGCCGCAACGTCAGCAGCAATCTGTATCAGCTTTTGCGGTTGATCCGGGTGCTATAAGGGGTTGTTTATTCCGAAATACGTACATCTGGCTCATAAACGGTAACTCTTTCTGGTTTTATCCAACCTTTGTTGGTAGAAGATCGGTAGCTGGCTTTAGATGGACCGGACGTATGTGGACGTATTATGGAACAGATTTAAATAGAATCTCATCTTTTCAATGTTTCTAAAGTAAAACCGGGCAGAGATGCTCGGTTTTTTATGCACGATTACGGTAAGCCATAATGGAAGTTTTAATAGAAGAATAAGATCCTATCGCTGCACCACTGTAGAAAAAACCCATAAAAATACCTGCCGATAAATTATGCGGATGGCTTATAAAAATAGAAATGATAAGTCCAATAGACGTGGCAATAGTAGATATGTATTGCGGACGAATAGGTAGCATTCTTTTTAAAATTTCAGTTAACACAACGATAACTGGCACCGCCCAAAGAGAGTCCCAAATATTCGTGTGGATTATAGGAAATTCTGTCATATCACTTTGTCTCCTTGTTTTCATCTTTCTAATCAGTTTGGACATGTCTTCCTCATTCAATGCAATCCTCTTTTTATCTTTCTTTACAGATTGCATCAATCGTAGTAAAATATATTTAGCTAGGTAAATATATTTCTTTAACAATTTAAAAAAGGAGCCTTTTAATCGATGAACCCACTTTTTCATGAGCTTTTTCAGAAAACACGTTTTTTAACAAATGAAATAAATGTTACTTTAAAAAAACACAATTTATATGCTTCCCAATGGACAGTTCTCTACACCATTCAAAAACATGGGGAAATGTCACTGACACAAATTTGGAAGTATTTAAATGTGGAAGCGCCAACCATTACTCGCACCGTTTATCGTTTAGTTGAGCTTGGATGGATTGATATACGTCCTGGAAAAGATCGTCGTGAAAAAATTGTACGTTTATCAGAAAAGGCTTCTCAGGACTTCTCTGCTATAAAAGAATCTATTTTGGAATTTGAAGATAGAATGGTCGAAGGTCTTACAAAGGAAGAAGAGACTATATTGATCGAGCTATTACGCAAAATTAAATAAGGAGTAATACATGTGAACAAAAAAGAACCTATATGGACAAAAGCATTTATCAGTTTGTTTGCTACAAACTTTTCTATTTTTATTATATTTTATGGTTTAGTATCCGCCCTTCCCCTCTATGCCACAGATGTTTTGTCTCGATCGGATGAAGATGCAGGTTTATTAATGACGATATTTTTAATCTCCGCAATTATAGTGCGACCATTCTCCGGAAAGATACTGGACTTAATCGGTAAGCGTAAAGTACTTTGGACTACCTTCTTTCTCTACCTGCTATGTACGGCACTCTATTATTTTGTCGAACCCTTTGAGGCTTTATTAGTTTTACGCCTTGTACAAGGGATATTCTTTAGTATTGCAACAACTGCTAGTGGATCCTTGGCAGCAGATAATATTCCCATTTCTAGACGCGGCGCAGGACTAGGATATTTTGTTATGTCTACAAACTTAGCTGTTGTTGTAGGGCCTTTCATTACATTAACCATCATTCAATCTTTCTCATATGATGCAATGTTTCTTACATTGACTGCCTTACTTATTATCGGTGCTATAGCAGCTTTAATGATACCAGCAGATGAGAAACCTACTACTCCTTCTGCAAAAACTCGTTTGACATGGAATGACCTTTTTGAGAAAAAGGCTTTACCTATTGCGCTCAATGCTTGTATAGTTGGTTTTTCTTATGCTAGTGTTCTATCGTATTTGTCGATTTATTCACAACAAAAAGGGGTGCTGCATTTAACAAGTAGTTTTTTTGCGATATTTGCTATTGTGATGCTAGTAACTCGACCGTATACTGGACGAATTTTTGACGAAAAAGGACCGAAGTATATAATTATTCCTGGTTTACTTTCTTTCGTTATCGGACTAATTTTACTTGCTTTGATGAACTCACCTTTCCTATTTTTACTATCAGGAGCGTTTATCGGACTTGGTTATGGAGCCGTCGTGCCAAGCTTTCAAACACTTGCTATCCAATCTACAACGCACGCTAGAAGCGGATATGCGACTGCTACATTCTTCACATTATTTGATACGGGACTAGCAGTAGGATCTTTTATACTCGGAATAATTGCTACCCAATTTGGCTATCAAAATCTATATTTATTGTCTAGTGTATTTGTTATTTTGGCACTTATTTTGTTTATGGGAATACAAAAGAAGAAAGACCGTTTAGCGTAAAAAGCTAAACGGTTTTTCTTTTCCAATTTACCCCGCATTAACCAGCAGTAAGACTCCTACTTTAAGATTTAAGAAAAGCGAAAAGATAAGTGGGAGATCAACTGCCCGTAAAAGCACGATAAAATGATCCCAGACTAAGTACGCAACATCGTGTTGCAACGTCCCACTAGCACGTCCTGTGAGTCGAAAAACCCCCACTGATTGAAGTTTCACTTTATTCGTTTATTTATGAATATAATCCCTCTATTTGGCAAGACTTGAATGGACTTATATTGAGGAGGGAATTCAGGTGAAGAAACAATATATTAGCTTATACGTTTTAATAATAGCCATACTAAGTGGATGCAGCTTTCCATTAGCAGGAGCAGATTCAAATGAACAAGTACAAGTTTCACTTCTTAACACAGAGGGGAAAGAAGTAGGTCAGGCTACCCTCACAGATCAAGCAAAAGGTGTTCATATTTTCATAAAAGCAGAAGGGCTATCACCAGGAGTGAAGGCTATCCACTTCCATGAAACTGCGCTATGTGAAAAACCAGATTTTAAAACTGCGGGAGCTCATTTTAATCCTACGCATAAAGAGCATGGTTTTCAAAATCCAAAAGGCTATCACTTAGGGGATTTGCCTAACATCGAAGTCGATGCTAATGGTACAGTAGAATTAGAAACAGTATCACCGGCAGTTGTATTAGCTGCAGGAAAAAGTAACTCTCTACTAGACGCAGATGGTAGCTCTATTATTATTCATGAAAATGCGGATGATTATAAGACAGATCCTTCCGGTAATTCAGGAGATCGAATAGTTTGTGGGGAAATTAAGAAATAGGTTGGAAGGTGAATTGGATGAAAAAAATAGGCTGGTTGCTACTTTTGGTTGTTGCCATTTTCTTTTCTAGACCTTTATGGGAACAGCATGCTGAAAAATATGTAGACCTTACTTTTTTAGAACCTGTAGATGAATGGATTGATTCAATAGAGGTCATGGACTATTTGAACGAAGCTAAAGCATACTGGAAAGAAATAAAAGAGGAACCAGCCACAAATATTTCTTCCAATCAGCAAACAACACCCGGTGAAGGAATCGAATTAGATCAAATTACCATCGGAATGAAGAAAAGTGACATTGAGAAAATTCATGGCAATGCAAAACGAGTGAGCTTGAATGAATATAATTTAGTTTGGCATACCTACCATGAAGAATATCAAAACTTTATGATGGTTTCATACGATAACAAAAATACAGTGAATGCCATGTTTACCAATCAACCTTCCGATTCTTCATTTTTAGGTTTAAGTATGGATAGTACTAGAGATGAAGTTCTTGCTAAGTTAGGAGAACCGATTAAAAAATTAAAAAAAGGAAATATCATCTATATATTACCTGATGCAGGGGAATATGATTTGTACTTTATCGATCATAATTATGTGACATTCTTTTACGATTTACATGAAAATAACACAATTACCGCCATTCAAATTATGAAAGAATCTGTGGAAAAAAATCAATCTAAGACTTTTGGAGAACCTTCGGAGGAACTAAAGACAGGATTCGAGTTTCAGCTTTTTGACTTAACAAATTCTGCTCGGGTCATTAGAGGTTTATCTATTCTGACGTATGATGAAGCTGTGAGTAACACAGCCCGTAAGCATAGCGAGGATATGGCCATTCACAATTACTTTAGTCATGAGAATTTAAAAGGGAAATCTCCTTTTGATCGGCTAGAGGAGGACGGTTTAACTTTTTCTTACGCAGGGGAGAACTTAGCTTATGGACAAACTAGCAGTATTTTTGCCCATGAAGGTTTGATGAATTCTATTGGTCACCGGAAAAACATACTAAATGCGGATTACCGAAATCTAGGTGTAGGTACCGCCTTTAACAAAGATGCTACTCCTTACTATACGGAAAACTTTTTCACAAAGTAAGAAAGAGCAACAAGACGACATAAACTCTACTGAAAGCGTCTAAAAAATTGGGGCTATCCTTTTAAGATAGCCCCTTTCGTTATTTCATGTGTTTTAGCGCTTCTCTTTTACTTAACGGTGCAAGCTTAGTATTTTCTACAAACTGACGAACAACCTCTGGGCTTGTTTTTGCATATTCTCTTAGCACCCAACCAATTGCTTTCTGAATAAAAAACTCTTTCGAGGTAGCATGTCGATTAATTGTCGCAAACAATAATTCTTCATTCGTCTCTTGCTTATACTTTAACTGATGCAAAATGGAGGCACGGTTTGTCCACATATTTTCAGACTTAGCCCACTCCATCATGACAGCCTCTCCTTCTACTCTATTCATTTTCACAATATCCCCAACAATTTTAGGCGCAATAGCATCGACACTATCCCACCAAGAATTTGTTTCAATGAGCTTTAAACAAAAAGGTAGATCTTCGATTGTTAACTGTTTTTGGTATTTTGCAAGTAATTCAATCGCTATGTAATGATATTCTCGTTCCTTTAATTGAAAAAGTGCCCATACTTCCTCCTGTACCGTGTTCAAACTAGGAAGCTCATTCTCTTTCACGAGTGCTCGAAACAACATTCTCCTTTCAGGCGTTTTAATGCCTAGAAAAGGAAAAAGGTTTTTCATATATGCGGCCATGGGAACTGCATTTTCTTCATTTCGATGAGGCTCCATATAGCTTTTTACAAGTTCAATTGACCATTTCATTTTAAGTGAAATCCTTTACTCGCTAGAAATTCACGGATATGTGGACGACGCGGGCTTTCTAGAAACTCTGCCATTTGTTCTGTCCAATTTGCTGTTTTTTGATTTGAACCACGGTTTGCGTAATATTCCTCCATCGTGTGATCATATTCCGTTAATAGCGATTCATATTTTGCACTATCATAACTATTTTCATGTAATACCGCAGCAACTGGAAGACGAGGCTTTACTTCATTTTGTTGATCTGGCACACCTAAAGTAATAGCGAATAGCGGGAAAACACCTTCCGGCAAGTCCACTAATTGACTAATTTCTGTAGGGGCATTGCGCACACCACCTATGAAGCAAATTCCGAATCCTTTCGATTCTGCAGCAATCACTAAATTTTGTGCAAACAAAGCAACATCGACTGCTCCAACTAAAACATTTTCGGTTGTATCAATTACAATCTCTGTATTATGCAGTTTCCCCGCTGCTTGAAGTCGGTGAAAGTCGGCGCATAGTAATAATGCTGCACCTGCTGTCTCAAATTGTTTTGGGTTTTGTGAAAGTCTACCCAGTTCCTCTTTTTTCGCTGCGTCTGTAACCCAAATGACACTATATGCTTGTACGAAATGAGAACTCGCTGCATGTTGTGCAGTTTCAACTAACGCAAAGATCTCTTCTTTCGTGAGTGTGTATTCTTTATACTTTCGAACGGATGCATGGGAACGGAGTAATTTTTCTACCATTTGTCAAAACCTCTTTCATTTTTAATTGTTATCTTTAAGTATATCGAAAAAAATGAAAAGAGTGGACAAAAGAGCCTTCCATAGACACTTCCATCCACCCTTTATACTTAAACAATTTAGAATGCAAATAGCACAATAAAATAGACAACCATTGCTGCTAGTCCAAGTGGGAACCCAAACTTCGCCCATTCTTTACTTTGAATACCTAGTTTACCTGCAGAAATAATATTCGGGATATTCCCAGGAATAAGCATTCCTCCACTAATCATAAGCCCGAGAAGAATCGCTCGAATTGTTTCTTCACTCATAGCTGGACTAATTTCAGCCGCGGCTAACGTAGCATTATCCAAAACAGCTGAAATCATATTGATCCAATACAAAATAGCTGGGTGTAAATCAAGCAAGTAATTATTAATTAATGGTTCAAAACCTGCTCCAAGCAATGTTAATCCCATTACAAATAAATAAATTTTAACGGTTCGAATAATGATTTCTTTATATGACTCGCTTTCTTGGTTACTAGATAAGCCATCTTCGTTTTGTTTTGGCTTTACGAGTACAGCAGCTAATATCCCGAAAATGATAACAGCAGAAATAATTTCTGGTCCAATTAAACGGATTAGATAGAAAAAGTCTTGATCTAATCTACTAATAGCAATCGTAGAAAGTGGTTCTCCGATTGGAGTTAAAGCTGCTCCAAGACCGATTGAAAAACAAGCCAATACAACAAGCCTTACCTCTGATTTACGGTCCAGTTTAATCACACTTACGATCAATACTAATACTAAAGCAGCAATAATTGCCGTTATCACACTGGAAATCAGCCCTAGAATAATAACAATCAGTGCACTAAATAACCGGAAAGGCATTGCATTACTTATACCTAGAATCCCTTTTTCTAAAGGAGTTTGTAGCCATTTAAACAATAATCCTGCCACTAAAACAGCGAGCGTAATTTTAATAGGATCTTCTAACGCTTTTATTATTAGAGACATGTCCAATACGCCACTAACAATAGCCGCTGCGATACCCATGATGAATAAAAATACCTCTAAGTTATGCTCTACGTATTTTACACTAAAAGGTAAAAACAGTACGAACAAAAGTATTATAATTAAACCAATAATCATTGCTATGTAATCTTCCCTTCCAACTAGACATATCCAAACAATATTTAAAAATATCAATATTAGTAGTTTAACATAATTATAGCAATATTCGAACTAATATTTTCCTCTATTTAAACAATATATTGGTCTCTTTTCATTAAGAAAAGCGAATAAGAAGTTTTTCCCTTCCCATTCGCTCATTATTATACTTATAGCAGTCTATATTCTTCCTCTGTAAATGCACGAGACCTTGTTAAGAAACGCTTCCCCTCTACTCCTTCAAGAGAAAACATTCCCCCTCGACCTTCCACCACGTCAATGATTAACTGCGTATGCTTCCAGTAATCGAACTGGCTTTTATGCATATAAAATGGAACATCCCCAATTTTGCCTAATAATACATCCTGATCCCCAATAATAAGGTCCCCATCAGGATAGCACATCGGAGAAGAACCATCGCAGCAACCACCTGACTGATGAAACATTAATGAACCATGCTTACTTTCCAATAATTCGATAAGTTCCAGTGCAGCTTCTGTAGCAATTACACGCTCAACCATCTACATGCACCTCCTTCTAATCAAAAGAAGCCAAGCTTATTTTCACTATAGCTCACAAGAAGATTCTTTGTTTGTTGATAGTGACTTAACATCATCAAATGGTTTTCACGACCTACTCCAGACATTTTATATCCACCAAATGCAGCATGCGCAGGATATTGATGGTAGCAGTTTGTCCATACACGACCTGCTTGAATACCACGACCAAAACGGTATGCCGTATTCATGTCTCTTGTCCAAATACCAGATCCTAACCCGTATAATGTGTCATTTGCAATTTCTAATGCTTCTTCTTTTGTTTTGAACGTTGTAACGGATACTACTGGTCCGAAAATTTCCTCTTGGAAAATGCGCATTTTGTTATTACCTTTGAATACAGTCGGTTTAATATAATACCCTTCTGCAAGCTCGCCTTCAAGTGTGTTACGCCCTCCGCCGATTAAACACTCTGCGCCTTCTTGTTTACCAATATCTAAGTAAGATAAGATTTTCTCCATTTGTTCTGAGGAAGCTTGAGCACCCATCATCACATTAGGATCTAGCGGATTTCCTGTTTGAATCGCTTCCACTCTTTGCAGAACACGTTCCATGAATTTATCATAGATAGACTCTTGGATAAGTGCACGAGAAGGACATGTACATACCTCTCCTTGGTTTAGCGCAAACAAAACAAAGCCTTCCACCGCTTTATCTAAAAATGCATCGTCCTCGTCCATAATATCTTCGAAGAAAATATTTGGTGATTTTCCTCCAAGCTCTAACGTAACCGGGATTAAGTTTTGAGACGCATATTGCATGATCAATCGACCAGTAGTCGTTTCACCAGTGAATGCAATTTTACTAATTCTTGGGCTAGATGCTAGTGGTTTACCAGCCTCTAAACCAAAGCCATTTACAATATTTAAAACACCTGGCGGCAACAATTCTCCAATTAGCTCCGTCAGTACTAAAATAGATGCAGGAGTTTGTTCAGCAGGCTTTAACACAACACAGTTACCTGCTGCTAATGCCGGTGCTAACTTCCAAACTGCCATTAAAAGCGGGAAATTCCAAGGGATAATCTGTCCTACTACACCAAGCGGTTCATGGAAATGATAAGCTACAGTATCATTATCAATTTGACTTAACCCACCTTCTTGGGCACGGATAGCCCCCGCAAAATAACGGAAATGATCTATAGCAAGTGGTAAGTCTGCGTTTAAAGTCTCCCGTACTGCTTTCCCGTTATCCCAAGTTTCTGCAACTGCTAGCATTTCTAAATTTTCTTCTATACGATTTGCAATTTTATTTAATATATTTGACCTTTCAGCAACAGAAGTTTTACCCCATGCATCTTTTGCTGCATGCGCCGCATCTAATGCAAGTTCGATATCTTCTGCGGTTGACCGTGCAACTTGGGTAAATACTTTTCCTGTTACCGGTGTAATATTATCAAAATACTGTCCTTTTACTGGGGGTGTCCATTCGCCGTTAATATAGTTTTCATACTTGTCCTTAAATGTAATCTTTGAACCTTCTGTATTCGGAAATGCGTAAACCATTCTGTAATTCCTCCCCTAAGTAACATTTTTTTGCACACCACAAATATATATGCAAGCATCTATTAGCGTATGCGCTTTCAAAACTATTAAAATAAAAAAATAGCCTCCATACCATAATGTCAGATTATAATAATAATTACAAATATTAAGTTTGATAGATTGTGTATTCCGGCAAATAAGAGTTTGCGCAAAATAGATATACTGCGCGGTAAGAAATTGCCACTAAGCCTTCGCACTTGCCGCACCTCGCATGAGACCCACTCGCGCTTCGCCCGAGTGGGTCTCATGACTTCGGCTCATGCGGCTTTGGCGTGCTACGGCCAAAAGTGTTCGCTTGTGTATATCTAAATAAGATTGTCCGAATTACACATAATTGCTTGAAGAAATCAGCTTCTCATAACAAGTGAATTTTGTTCTTTCAGAAATGGCTTTTTTATTCGATCAGTTGATTGCTCTCAGTAGTAAATTGGTTGCTTACAATGAGTAATTGATTGCTCTAGGCCATTTATTGGATGAATATCACAATTGAAAACTGTATAATATTTGGTTTTTAGTGTGGCGACACTGATAAGTGGGCAATTTTGTATGATTGAAGCGAAAGGGCGACGACTCCGGCGGGAACAGCGCGAGCTGAAAGCCCCGCAGGAGCGAGAGCTCCGAGGAGATTGAAGCCGTGCCCGCGGAAAGCGTCCTCCCTGCAGCGAAAATCCTAGTGGTCACCTATATAGAGCTTGCTACCGCGCAGTTTCCCTAAATAGTGAAATAACTTATGCTGCTTAGAGAAAGTTATTTATTTGGATTTTATAATTTTCCAGAGCAAAAAAAAGCTGAGATACTTTATGTATCTCAGTCGTTTTCTAATAATTATTTACTTGTTTCTCTCCGCACTATCGGAGCCACTTCTGTTGCAAGTAGTTCGATCCCTTTTGCAACCTCACTAAATGATTGGCCACCGATATCCATTTGTGCGATAAAACGGTCGTGTCCGAATGCTTCATGCTGGCGAAGTATTTTTTCAATGATTTGCTGTGGACTTCCCACAAAAAGGGCCGTTTCTGGACTTGCTACTTGCTCAAAATCAGAACGAGTTATTCTTGTTGCCATTCCTCTTTGCTTATTCACATAAGACCAATAATTAGCGTAATAAGGATAAAACTCGTCTTTTGCCTGTTGGCTTTCTTTTGCTATATAGGTATGTGCGTTTACTGCAATCGGTAAGTTTTCTCGTTTATGTCCCTCTTCCATACCCGCTTGTATATATAAATCTACTAAGGATTTAAAATGTGTTAGCGGTCCTCCTAATATAGCCATTGCCAATCCTGTTCCGAGTCTACCAGCTCTGATTGCACTCTTAGCAGTCCCTCCTACTCCAACCCAAAGTGGCAGCTTTTCTTGAATTGGTCGTGGAGAAATCATTGCGTTCTCCAGGTTAGAACGAAATGTACCTTGCCAAGTCACGATTTCCTTTGTATTTAACTGTTGTAGTAATTTTATATTTTCTTCAAACAATGCATCATAATCATCCAGTTCATATCCAAAAAGGGGAAAGGACTCTATAAATGCTCCCCTACCTGCTATGATCTCAGCACGTCCTTCGGAAATAACGTCTAAAGTTGCAAAGTCTTCAAATAAACGAACTGGATCTAGGGTGCTTATAACACTTGTTGCACTCGTTAGTTTAATATGTTTTGTAGCTTGTGCAACCGCAGCAAGGACAATTGCAGGAGACGAAATAGCATAATCCAACCGATGGTGTTCGCCAACACCAAAAATATCAAGACCTGCCTCGTCAGCCATTTTCCCCAATTCAATCACTTCTTTTAAACGCTGTTTCGCACTAATTGTTTCTCCAGTGTGCGGATTTGGACCTAGGTCCCCAAATGTATATATACCAATTTCCATTATCTACTCCGCTTCTGAAACAACTGAAAAACGTTCATTAACATGCTTGGCATTTTCAATTTCATCTACAATGGCGATTGCGTAATCTGCATAACTGATATAGCTTTCGCCTTTTGAGTTTAAAATTAGATTATCTTTTCCTAATTGATAAGAACCCGTTCTTTTACCTTCTGGGTCAAAGTGGCCAGCAGGACTAACAAATGTCCAATTAATATCAGCTGTTTCTTGTAATTCTTTTAAATTTCTTCCTTGACCTGTTGCTGTAGGCTTGAAAATGTCAGGAAAATCAGGTGTATCGATTACACGGATTGTTTGCGCTTCATCCACATATAAACTTCCTGCGCCACCTACAACAATCGCCCTTGTATCAGTTCCTTTAATCGCCTCGATTAAAGCATGGCCAGCATCTACATGGGCTTGCTCTTCACCAAGCGGAGCACCAAAAGCATTTACGACAACGTCAAACTGTTTTATATCCTCTGACGTAAGGTCAAATATGCTTTTTTCTAAAACTTGAACGTCTTTCGCATTCAGTTTCGTAGCATCTCTCACAATTGCCGTTACTTCATGCCCTCTAACTTTTGCTTCTTCTAATATATGACTTCCTGCTTTTCCTGTTGCCCCAATTATACCTATTTTCATGTTTTTTCCTCCAATAAAATTTTATTTGGTTGTAACTTAAACCGTTACAACTATAGTAAAAAAATTGAATAGAAATCATCCAATTTTTTTGCTTAACACTTTAACTAACTCTTCCATCGTAACTTCCTTTAAAACTGCCTCCATTGCATCTTGCGCACGGAACAGTATTAGTTCCAATACCCCTTGAATATTAGCACCGACAGGACAATTGGGATTTGGATTCTCATGCATTTGAAAAAGTTCTCCTTCTTCTACCACTTCTACCGCATGATATACATCTAAAAGAGTTATATCATGTAAAGGCTTTTGAAGCGTAGCTCCTCCTAGCCCACGTCGGATCTCTATAAGTCCTGCTTTTTTTAGCTTACCCATTACTCTTCTAATTACCACTGGATTTGTATTAACACTCTCTGCAATCCACTCAGAAGTACAAACGATATTTCGATCTAATGTTACGAGAGATAGTATATGAACAGCGACTGTAAATCGACTACTAATCTTCATATCTTTCCACCTTCCGATGTAACCATCATAATTACATCTGTTGTTTTTGTCAAATTAATTGCTGTTTCCTTACACAACGTAATATCTTCCCCTTCTATTATCCCAAAAACTTCTATAAAATAAAAAGAAAGCTTATAGAAAAGAGGAGATTAAATTGAGTGACGTATCTGCAGAACTAAAGGTTGAAAAAACTCCCCATAGAAATGCTCCTAAAAAAGTCATCTTCGCACGGACTTTAATGATTGCTATTGGTGCTATTTTAATGTCAGTTGGATTGGAGTTATTTTTAGTACCAAATCAAATATTAGACGGGGGAGTAGTTGGGGTCTCAATTATTCTTTCACACCTTACTGGTGTCCGTTTAGGTATTTTTATATTTATCCTCAACATTCCATTCTTTTTCCTTGGCTATAAACAAATAGGGAAAACCTTCGCATTATCCACCTTATTTGGTATTACAGTCTTATCTATTTGTACTTCCTATTTACATAATATAGATCCCATTACGAAAGATTTATTACTCTCAACTGTTTTCGGAGGAATCATTTTAGGAATGGGTGTCGGTCTTGTTATTCGAAATGGTGGTTCCTTAGATGGTTCCGAAATTCTAGCAATTTTATTCAATAAAGCCCTACCATTTTCAGTTGGAGAAATTATTATGATTATTAACTTAGTTATTTTCAGTGTGGCGGGCTTTGTGTTTACTTGGGAACAGGCGATGTATTCATTTTTAGCCTATTTCATCGCATTCAAAACAATTGATATTGTCATTCAAGGATTAGATGAATCCAAATCTATTTATATTATTAGCGATCAGATAGAGGACATTGGAGATGCTATCATGGATCGACTTGGGCGTGGAGTAACCTACTTGCACGGAGAAGGTGCCTATACGGGGGACAATAAAAAAGTGATTTTCACAGTCGTTACCAGAATTGAAGAAGCAAAATTAAAATCGATTGTAGAAGAAATTGATGATCATGCATTTTTAGCAATCGGCAATATCGCAGAAGTGCGCGGTGGAAGATTTAAGAAAAAAGATATCCACTAATGAAAACTCCCCTTTTATTTTGCATAGTTGAGGTATAATGCGACGCAGAGGGTAATTTCTAGTCTGCGCAATTATGCAGTCATGAGACTCATACGACCCGACGCACTAAGGCAAATATTATAAACGCGCAATGTTTTAGCTTTTGCGACACATTATCTGCAAGAAGGAAGGAATATTCCTTCCATACAAAACGATCTCCATGTAAATGAGATCGGTTTTTGTTTTATATATATGATTTTATTTTCTCATCAAGCATCGTTCCATTTTTCGCTAGATTCGTATGGAACGAGAATGCTTTTTCAAGCACATGTGGAGTTTGTCCACCTCTTGTTAGAGCTTCTTCATAGTAATCACGTAATTGTGCTTTGTACATTGGATGTACGCAATTATTAATAATCAGTTCTGCACGTTCTCTTGGAGCCAATCCGCGAAGATCTGCATAGCCCTGCTCAGTCACAACCACATCTACATCATGCTCGGTGTGGTCTACATGCGCGACGAAAGGTACAATACTTGTAATGTTTCCGCCTTTTGCTATAGACTTCGTAACGAAAATGGCAAGTTTTGCATTTCGAGCGAAATCCCCTGAACCACCAATACCATTCATCATTTTCGTTCCAGAAACATGCGTAGAGTTAACGTTTCCGTAAATATCAAACTCAAGCGCTGTGTTAATCGAGATCAATCCGAGTCGACGAATAATTTCAGGATGATTTGTAATTTCCTGTGGACGTAGAACTAACTTATCTCGATAGTTCTCCAAGTTTCCATATACTTGCTTCATCATTTCTTCTGAAAGCGTGATGGAGCAAGCTGATGCAAAATTGACTTTTCCTGCATCGATTAACTCGAACACAGAGTCTTGTAGCACTTCCGAGTATACTTGTAAATCTTCAAATTCGGAATCAATGAGTCCGTGTAACACTGCATTCGCAACCGAACCAATACCTGCTTGTAGAGGAGCCAGATTATTAGTAAGTCTTCCTGCTTTTACTTCTTCCCGTAAGAAAGAGATTAAATGCTGTGCCATTTCTTTTGTCTCGTGATCCGGTGGAACAATAGGTGATGGTGAATCTGTGCATTTAGTAAAAACGATACCACGAATTTTATCCGTATCAACAGGCATTCCAACTGTACCGATTCGATCATCTGCTTTTGTTAATGGAATCGGAAGTCTTTGTCCTTGTTCAGCCGGCTCATATAGGTCATGTAAACCTTCTAATTGTTCCGATTGGTCTAGATTAATTTCTACAATAATATTTTTAGCGTGTGTTACAAAAGTTAAATTGTTACCAATAGATGTAGTAGGAATAATCATACCATCTGCCGTTATTGAAACCGCTTCCACTATAGCGAAGTCAATTTGTGGTAAGACTCTATTACGTACCATTTCTGCTGTATGGGACAGATGTTGGTCAACAAATAAATGATTGCCGGCATTGATATTTTTACGCATCGTTGCATCTGCTTGGAAAGGCAGGCGTTTGTTAATAATACCCGCTTCCGATAATACTTTATCTAAATCAGAACCTAAAGAAGCCCCTGTAAAAATATTTACTTTGAATTTTTCTTTCTTCGCTCGCTCGACTAATGCAAATGGAACCGCTTTCGCATCGCCCGCCCTTGTAAATCCACTTAAACCTAATGTCATACCGTCTCTAATCCACGATGCAGCATTCTCCGCTTTTACGACAAGATCGTGCAAGCTGCTATCTTTTATACGCTCAAGATTCTTTTCCATCAATTAAACCTCCTCGTAAGATACATGTATCTTATTTTATCGTATATTGTCACAATTTCGAAAAAAGTAGATAAAGAAGCTTATTGATCGATTAGAGCAGAGAATTTTATGATTAAACCAGCAAATTTCTTAACGTATATTTTCAAACTATTATTTTAATAAAATAATCCTCTAAAAAAGGCTTGAATAAAAGGATGATTTCCCCTTATACAAGCCTTTTTATCATCATTCAGCAGAAGACTCCACCTCTATGGATTGTCAAAATCCTAATAACTTTCGAAAATAACTAGAGTATGACTGACTAACGGATACTTTTTCCCCATTTTCCATCACTAGAATAAACGTAGAATGTGTGTCTGGATAAATTTCTTTTATATGATGAACATTCACGATAAATGAACGATGACAGCGTATGAAGGATTGTCTGGGAAGCCTATATTCGAAGTCATGTAGTGAACTTGTGTGGGTTCCTGAAAATGTCTTCGTCACTATATGCGTTTTTCGATCTCTTGCTTCTAAATAGATAACATCTGAAAACGAAATTGGAATCCAGCCATCCTGTGTTTTGATCGTTACGACAGACTTTCCTTCCGTAAATGCAGGATAAATAGCTAGTACACAACCTTCTAGCTCTCCTTTATGCTGAAAAGGTACAGCCATCCCGTGATAAGGAACACCGAACACTTCTCGGTCGATAAACTCTGATACTTTTTGCTTTCCGCTCATCGCTTTATAAGCAAGTGTTCCCTCTACCACAGGATCACCAGAAGTAATTTTCAAATCTATTCGTTTACTTGGTCGATAATAGATATACTTTTCTTTATCGGATACTGCAATAGATATTTCATCCGAAAATAATTCTCCTATTACGTCTAAAAGTCCACCAATGGATAGATCCTTCATTCCTGTGCTCTCCTTTCGTTCCAAATTACTCGCAAACAACTATTTCACGTGAAAACTGCTGCTTCTTTGTAATACAACGATCGATTATTTGGAATCCAATCGATTCTAATCGCTCATCCATAGACTCAATTGTTACAATAACAACCTTTTTGGCTATTCTTCTAGCGTGCTTCAATATCGTAAATTGTTCGTCCCATGATGCATGCGTATATAAATTATACGGCAAATCAATAATGGCAACATCATATGCTTCGGTGATGTCCTCAATAGCACTTTTCCTTACATCCCCTGTTAAACCAAAATGTTCAATATTTTCTCTAGAACCTAAGCAAACAAGTGGATTAATATCCCTTCCGACTATGTTTATTCCCATAGATAGAGCTTCGACAAGCACTGTTCCAATTCCGCAGCAAGGATCGATTGCTAGAATCCCTTCAGGACGTGGAACTGCAATATTTGCTACTGCGCGAGCCACTCTTGTGCTAAGTGCAGTTGAATACTCTCTTGGTTTTTTCATATGCTTAAACCAAATAGGCTCACTTTTCGTATATAACCCAAAGTACCAGCGGCCACCGTATGGAACTACCGCATAAAGTTGGGCTGGGTTATGTAAGTCGAATTCTCCTTGCATTTCACTGCCGATTGCTCGTTCTATTTGAAGGCGCTCGTTATTTTCAACTTTATCTTTCCCTTGTCGATCATTAATTTTAAGGAACATCACTTTGTTTGTCTGTTCTTCGTTGCCAAACATGGGTGCTTGTGCAATGATTTCTTCCACCGTGTCTCCCTCTGCTAAAACTTCCACTCTTCCTTTTATAAATGGGCTCCTACTAGGATCTATCTTCACATTGCTTTTTATGATTTTGGCTTCTGTATCTGCTCCAAAAAAAGAGCGCATCTCTAAATGACATAGGGAGCGTTCTGCATCGTTATATGCAAATGTATAAATGAATGCCGGTTGTCGGCTAAAATTCGTCAATGTATTCCCTCCAATAATATGTCTATTATAACACGCAACAACCGATTCCTCTTTTGAAAGAAATCGGTTGTTTTGCTTACTTTAGACGTTTAGGGAGCTATCCTGTAAATAAGTATATATTTCTTCTCCTATTTGAGCTAGAACTTGCTTGGAAACTAGGTCATCTTCTTCCTTTGATAAAACAGTTGCGATTAGCTTTCTTTGTCCGACATAAAAAATCCCTACGTCATGACGAGTTCCAGGTATCCAACCTGTTTTATGGGCAAGTTCCCAAGGTGTCATCCCATCATTAAAGTTAGAATATGGGGAAGGTAGTTTTTCAGGTAAGCAATCTTTTATTTGTTGCTTTTTCATGATAGCAATCATCTGTTTACTAGCCTCTTCACTTACTAGCTTATCTGTAGCCATCAGCTTTAATAGTTTTCCAATATCATTAGCCGTAATTTGATTAAAGCCTTTTGGGTTAGGGTTATTCATCATTAATTTATTGTAAAGGTGCTCTTTTCCATACCTGCTTCTTTCATTGTCTGTACAATAGGTTCTACTCCTACTAAATCTATTAATATATTCGTCGCTGTGTTATCGCTTTGAATAATCATTAGCATTACAATGTCGCAAATAGAAAGGGCTGTGCCGGGAGTTAAATGTTGAATAACCCCTGAACCTCCTACAAAGTCATCTTCTTTTAGGATAATTTCAGCTGTTAATGATATTTCATCACGTTCAACAGCTGAAAAAACTGCTACCATAATAGGTACTTTTATAACACTTGCTGCATAAAAAAGCTCATCCCCGTTTAACTCCCACCTCTCATCTCCATACAAATCTTCTATAACAATCCCCCATATCCCCTTTGACTGTTCTGTTAACTGGTTAATTTTGTCTATCAACATTCGCACCTTTTATCCCCCTTTTTTAAAATCATGAAATTACATTCTATTATAATGGAATATTAAGATATATTATGAATAATAGATAAACTAAAAAGGTGGCAATTGCTATACAACAGTTATTATTACTACAACAAGTTATTGATTACATAGACGAACATATTAAAGAGGAGATTAATGCAGAGGAACTAGCTGCTCTTGTTGGCTATTCTCCTTATCATTTTTATAGAATCTTTGATAAACATATTGGGTATCCCGTTATGAACTATGTACAGAAAAGAAAGCTTCAATTCGCTTTGTACGAGTTAGTCCAAGGCAAAAGAATTATTCAAATAGCACTAGATTATGGATTTGAAACGCATTCCGGTTTTACAAAAGCGTTTAAAAAGTGTTTTGGAAGTCCTCCAAGTTTATATAAGCTTCACTGTCCAATCTCCTTACCACAAAAATTAGATTTACTCAGTCTTCGTCAAAAACAGACTGGCGGAATAGTGATGCAACCAAAAATTATTCACAAAGAAGCTTTTGATATTGCAGGTAAAACATTTGAGAGTCACTTGGAAAAGGTTTCTTACACAAGGGATGCACCTGCTTTTTGGGAACAAAGGATTTCAGCTGATGAAGCAATCGAAACAACGCTGTACAATCTATTGGCTCCTAAAAAACATGGGGAGTATTGTATTAATATAAGTGGAACTGAATTGAAAGACAGCTTCACTTACTTATTTGCCGTAAACTATGACGAGGACACCCTTCTTCCTCAAGAACTGACAAAGTTGAAAATTCCAGCAGCAACATACGCGGTTTTTAGAACCCCACTCGTCAAAGTAGGACAATTCGTCCAATCTATCAAAGGCACTTGGCAATATATTTTAGAAGATTGGTTACCATCATCTCATTATGAGGTCGATGAAAGCGTCTATGACTTTGAATATTACGATGAACATTGCCATGACTGGATATACGAGAAAATATTTATGGAAATCTACCTGCCGATTAAGAGAAGAAAAATGGACTGAGTTAAATTCCGCAAATATTACCAGTTTACCCTTATTCCTGAGGGGTAAATATATACGGAGAAACAGATTAAGCATCTGAAAAGATCTCCCTTCGTTTTTCTCATAACTATTTGACAATGCTGCTTGTCTGAATAGGAGCCTCACTCGGCAGAGTGAGGCTTTTTAAATTTATTGGGTTCAATAAAGAAGTCAAATATGCGACTTATATTCCCCTCGCTAATGTAGAATTTCTTCGGAATGGTATATTAACAAATTAAGTGCCGAGTTAAATAACAAAAGCATCAGTATTAAGACTGGTGCTTTTTCATAACGATATTATATAAAAATAGAACTGGAGTTAACAAAACTGCGCTAACAATAATCGCTGTTTTTATCGTAGAATTAGCAGCAACATAACCAATTACAGGACCTCCCCCAATTTGACCGATAGCATCCACTTGGCCTTTTACGGAAAAAAATGTTGCACGTGTGGAAGATTCAGGAATAACCTTATTTAGCCAAATATCCTCTAACGGATACATCACTTTTCTTGTTACTTGAATTACGATATAAAGTACTAATAAGCCAATCGCATATGTTGACACTGCAAAGCCGATTAATGAAGCAATAATAAATAAGCTACAAGTAAATAGCAAAGCATAAATATGCTTTAAATTCTGATGGATGGAGCTTCTATTCATGAAATGGAGTACCCCAAAAGAAATGAGCACAACTATAAATTGAATACCTCCAGTTAATAAAACTAGCTTTTCAGCCGTTAGTGCTACTAAATTAGATACATCAAAAAAATGGGACATCCACAAACGATCGAATCCTTCACTATAAAACCCAATGAATAATGCAATGAGGAATAGCATTCTGATGATAAAGCTGGTTCTTGTATGAAATATAATTTTCCCCATGCTTACCTTCATACTTTTCCAACTAGATGTTCCCTCCGTTTTGTCTAAAGGTTTAAAGTTTTCTTCCTTCATAAATAGGATTAAATATATCGCCAACCCAAACATACAAAGTCCGCCAATAACGATTGGTAGATTAATCATATAAAGACCCGTTAATATACTTAGAGGTATTGCTATGACTTGCCCAAGATTACCAGCCTTTGCTCCTTTTATAAACGCTAAGGAAGCTTGCTCTTCCCCTACTTCATCTGCAATCCAAGCTTGCAAGGAACCACTAGTAAATGTATAACCAATCCCCCATGCAACTTGCGCTAAAAGCACAGCGATAAAATATGGGAATAACCCCTCGATTAAAAAACCACTCCCTATTAAAAAGTACCCAATTATTATGGAGAGCTTACGGCTTTTTGCATCTGAAATTACTCCAGTTGGAATTTCAAATAGAAAAACAGATAGCTCCAAAACAGTTCCTACTAAAACTAGTTGAAATGGATCTAGCATGACAATTTTAACTTGATATAACAAACTTACAGTGAAAATAAATGTAAAAAACAACTGTGATAAAAAACAAGTATAAATATAAACTTGATAAGAATTTTTTCTCTTCCATACTGTCATTTTTCTCCCCCCCTCCTATTGATTATAGGAAGGGACCATATTGTTTTCTTGTCCAAATTTGCGATTGTTTACAAAAAAATATGCTTCCAATTCATCTATGTTATAGTAAAGAACAACTGAATAACGTGTAGATTTAGGTGCTAATTTCCTTTAGGAAAATAGCTTAAAAGGGAAGTTCGGTGAAAAACCGACGCTGTCCCGCAACTGTAAATGGGAGCAATTCTTTCACATCCACTGTTAAATATTAATGGGAAGGGAAAGAAACGCCATGATCATAAGCCAGGAGACCTGCCTATTTCAAGTACACACCAAAACCTACGCGGAATAGGAGGTGTTAAGTGCAGCTATGAACAAGCAACAGCTTGAAATTGCTGCCGTACGAAAAAACGTAATTGGAAAGAAACATTGGAGGAATCGTCTCCTTTTATTTCACTATGCCGTTTATAGGGATTTTCTTTTCTTTACGAATTATTCGTCACGACAACGATCAACCATATTCATTCACTTGAATTAGCATCTTCCTTTGTAACAACTAAGGGAAGATGCTTTTTATGTTTACGATGGAAAGGAAGTTGGAACATGCCAGTTGGAACAAAAGATTATTACGTAGATGGTATTAAACGTACATTAATGACGAATAGTGTCGCAAATGAATCAATATCACTTCTCGCTATTTTAAGATACTACGAAGAAGAAATTAGAAGTTCGCCAAATTTGGTTGGAAAAGATAAAGAATCGTACAAACGCAATTTGCAAAAAGCATTCGATCAAACAAAAGATGAAGTTTTTGGAAAGATTGAAGAGTAATAAGTAGAAAAAAAGCGTGTCGAATCAACAAATGATTGGCACGCTCTACAATTAATTTATCTATGTGGTTTGACTTCACTAATGGTGCCACCTTTGAAAGCTGGCGCATCCATATCTACTACAAACAAGATAACTGTTGTATTCACCTGAACTTTGAGTGGAGGAAGATCTTTTTCTAAATCTGTCACCTCTTCTTGTTTATTAACAATATAGTTCTCAAATAGAATAGAACCACTTGTTATATACAATAAAGGTTTCTTGCCTTCATACCTCTTCCCCTTTACCAATTATAAATCTTGATAATCTCTCTGGTATCTTCCGCCGTCTTTTACTTCTGAATGATATAGTGCTTTTAAAGCGAAACTTTTTTCTAAGTCGTGCTCTTTCATTACTTCTTTCAAACGTTTGGAAAGCTCTGCACTATGTTTTACTAGTTGCTCCATTTTAGACTTCGAGTATTGCATGAGCTATCAACTCCTTTCCATTCAATTTGTCATTAAAGTATAACACTAAGAAAAGTTTTTTCTTATAATCACCATTATTAAAAAATTTACATACATTACTTTGACAAAATAAAAATGAAGTGTTATCCTTGTGAACAAATGTTTCCCAAAGGAAATTTAATGGCACTCAAGAAAAAGATGCTTTTTTTTATTCCAAAAGTTTCCTTAGGGAAATAAAGTGGAACGTAGGAAAAGGGAGGAATTAAAATGAAAAAAATCTTGTTTTTATTCATTACAGCTATTTTGTTAGCTGGATGTAGCAACAATGCTAGGGGGGATATTGGAAAAGACACGAAGCCTTTAGTTGTTACAACAACCGGGCAAATTGCGGATGCAGTTAAAGAAATTGCCGGCGACCAAGTAGAAATAAAATCATTAATGGGACCTGGTGTTGATCCTCACCTGTACAAAGCGACACAAGGGGACTTACAAACCTTAGAAAAGGCCGACATCATTTTTTACAACGGACTAGAACTAGAAGGCAAAATGAGCGACATTTTCGAGAAAATGAAGAAAGAAAAAACGGTTGTCGGGATTGGTGACATAGTCCCACAAGATCAAATACTAAAGGATGAAGCACATCCTGAACTGTCAGATCCACATATTTGGTTTGATATTAACGTATGGGAAATAGCGACAAAAGAACTAACCAAAACACTTTCGGAAGAACTTCCAAACAGTAAAGAGGAATTTGCAAAAAATGAAGAAGCATTTTTTAAAAAATTATCCGATTTGTCTGATTGGACAGATCAACGGATTAGTGAAATTCCCGAAAAACAACGAGTGCTTGTAACAGCACATGATGCATTTAACTACTTTGGAAAAAGCCATGGTATGGAAGTTCGTGGTTTACAAGGACTAAGTACAGATTCTGAGTATGGCTTAAAAGATGTTCAAAATATCGTAGATTTTCTAGTAAAAAACAATATTAAAGCTGTTTTCATAGAATCCAGTGTTTCTGACAAAGCAATGAAGGCTGTTATAGAAGGTGCAAAGGAAAAAGGCCATACGATTCAAATTGGCGGGGAGCTTTACTCTGATGCCATGGGTGCGGAAGGAACAGAAGAAGGCACTTATATTGGCATGTACAAACATAACGTCAACACGATTGTCGATTCACTTAAATAGGAGGGAAGCAACATGGACGCTTTACAAGTAACAAATTTGTCGGTTGCTTATGAAGAAAAAGTTGTATTACAAAATGTGAATTTAACTATTCCAGTAGGTCATCTAACGGGCATTATTGGACCAAACGGAGCTGGTAAATCTACACTAATCAAAGCAATACTGAACCAATTACCAAATAAAACAGGGGTTGTTCATATTTTAGAACGCCCCCTTAACCCAAAAGATCATACAGTTGGCTACGTTCCACAGCGAAATGCAGTCGATTGGGACTTTCCTACAAATGCTTTAGATGTTGTCCTAATGGGACGTTACGGACATATAGGTATGATAAAAAAACCTTCAGCAAAAGATAAACAAATCGCCATGGAGTGTTTAAAAAATGTTGGAATGGAAGCTTTTGCTGATCGATCAATTGGTCAATTATCTGGAGGTCAACAGCAGCGAGTATTTTTGGCGCGCGCCCTAGCGCAAGAAGCGGAAGTCTATTTTATGGATGAACCATTCGTTGGTGTGGATGCAGCAACAGAGCGTACAATTATTGCTATTTTAAAAGACTTAAAAGCAAAAGGAAAATCTGTTTTTGTTGTTCACCATGATTTACAAACAGCAGCTGACTATTTTGATTGGATGATTTTGTTGAATCGAACGATTACTGCAGCAGGACCAACAGAGCAAACATTTACAGAAGACAATCTGCAAGAAGCATATGGCGGAAAATTATTTTTTATGGATCAAACGAAATCGAACAAAACGTTCAATTGAGAGAGGTGAGGGAATAATGCTAACCGGAAACTTGCTTTGGGTTCTTATAGGGGCTATTTTGCTAGGTATAGCTGCAGGTTTAAATGGAACCTTTGCCTTTCTTCAAAAACAAAGCTTAGTAGGAGATGCAGCTGCCCACGCTGCTCTCCCTGGAATTGCAATTGCTTATTTAGTTACTCAGCAAAAGGATTTACCAATTTTAATGTTAGGTGCAGCCATTACTTCTGCACTTGCTGTCTATATGATCCAGTGGATTGTCGGAAACTCAAAACTTAAAGCAGACGCAGCAATCGGATTTGTTTTATCCGTATTTTTTGGTATTGGAATCGTTCTCCTTACCATTGTCAATCAAAGCGGCACAGGAAATCAAAGTGGATTGAATGATTTTATATTCGGAAAAGCTGCTACCATGGCGAAAAGCGATCTAGTTTGGCTATCAAGTAGCGCTTTGTTAATCATACTAATGTGTTTACTATTTTTTAAAGAGTGGAAGTTAATGATTTTTGACCCGGTATTTGCAAGAGGCGTCGGATTACCAGTCGAACGATTACGCGTTTTATTGACAGCTCTTACTGTACTTACGATTGTAACTGGAATACAGGCAGTTGGTGTTATTTTGATGGCAGCTATGCTCATTATACCTGCTGCTGCCGCTAGATTTTGGTCAAATCACCTTGGAGTTATTCTTGTTACTAGTGCATTCTTCGGTGCTCTTTCCGGGGCATTAGGTACGATTATTAGCTCCGTTCGTACAGGACTTTCAACCGGACCAATTATTGTATTATGTGCTGCTAGTCTCTTTGTCATATCCTATTTTTTCGCACCAACGCGAGGGTTCATCGCCAAATCATTAAAGAAAAAAGCATTTAAGCAAAGAAATGTAGTAAAGGAGGCAGTAAACCATGAATGAGTTCTGGGTGCTCTTGACTGGATCATTAGTTGGCATTACTTGTGGGTTAACTGGTGTATTTTTAATTCTGCGCAAAACGGCTATGATTGCAGATGCTATTAGTCATACCGTGTTATTTGGAATTGTTGTTGCATTTATGGTTACACAATCATTAAGTGGATTTTGGATGCTCATTGGTGCTGCTATCGCTGGACTACTTACTACCTTTCTTGTGCAATTGCTCCAGTCAGGTGGCTTACAAGAAGATGCTGCTATCGGAGTTGTGTTTACTTCCTTATTTGCACTAGGGGTGTTATTTATCACTTTATTTGCAGGGAATGTCCACTTAGATGTAGAGCATGTGCTAATGGGTGAAATTGCTTTTGTTCCTTGGGATTCATGGGAGATTTTAGGGGTTTCCATGCCAAAAGCTGTTTGGATGTTGCTAATCGTCCTTTTGTTTAATATATTATTTCTAGTTATCTTTTACAAAGAGATGAAGCTCTCTACTTTCGACTCGGTTTTTGCGCTTTCTATCGGTTTGCCAATAGTTGCTATGCATTATTCTTATATGACACTCGTTTCTTTAACAACTGTTGCTGCTTTTGATAGCGTAGGGGCAGTTCTTGTTGTGGCGATGCTTATTGGCCCTGCTGCTACCGCTTACCTGATGAGTAAAAGTGTTGTGGGAATGATTGTTTGGAGTATGGCATTTGGAGTTATGGCTGCAATCACAGGATATTATTTAGCAAAACTATGGAATACCTCTATTGCAGGCATGATGGCAGCAATGATAGGTGTACTATTTATGCTCGTGTTTTTATTCAAGCCACATGACGGTTGGACATGGAAATTGTTCAAACGTATGAAAATAAAAGATACAGAAGTTCATGTAGAATCTTAATACATTATAAGTCACCTTGTCATACAAGGTGGCTTTTCTTTTGTGATGAAAGCTTTGCTATAATAAAGTCATTCACTACAAATGAACAGAGGTGACTTCATGTATAAAACCATTGGGATACTAGCTCATGTAGACGCCGGGAAAACGACTTTTTCTGAGCAACTACTTTATCATACAAAGACAATTAGACAAAGAGGACGGGTCGATCGTCAAGACTCTTTTCTCGATAGCCATTCAATCGAAAAAAATAGAGGAATCACGATTTTTGCGGATCAAGGAATCTTCTCCTATAACAATTCCACTTATTATGTCATAGATACACCTGGTCACGTCGATTTTTCCCCAGAAATGGAACGAGCTATTCAAGTGATGGACTTTGCTATCATTATTATTAGTGCGGTAGATGGCGTAGAAGGACATACCGAAACCGTATGGCAGCTACTACGAAAACATCAGATACCTACTTTTTTCTTCATCAATAAAACCGATTATGAAGGAACCGATGCAGCGAACATTTTAGACGAAATTCGAGCTAACTTGTCAGAAGATGTGTGTGATATAACGAATTTTTTAAATGAAAATTTTATCGAATTTTTAGCAGAACGAGATGAAGGATTACTGGAAACATATATGGAGAGTGGTTATGACGAAAAGTTGTGGATTCAAACTTGTCGGCGCATGATTCAAGAAAACAAAATTTTTCCATGTGCAAGCGGCTCTGCTTTAAAAGATATTGGCATTATCGAATTTTTAGAGAGATTGGATTTATTAACAGAGTCCTCTTATTATCAACAAAAAGCGTTCTCCGCACAGGTATACAAAATTCGTCATGACGAAAGTGGAAATAGAGTCACATTCCTTAAGTTACTAAGCGGTAAGCTAAAAGTAAGAGATGAAGTGCGGTACGAGGAATTAGCGGAAAAAATTACACAACTTCGCGTATATAGCGGAAATAAATTCAAAACGGTGGAACAAGCGGTGGCGGGCGAGCTAGTGGCAGTAACCGGGCTATCAAGTGCCTCTATCGGCGACGGAATTGGCGCCACTAATGACAAAACGACCTTCGATATGATTCCTGCTTTAAAATCAAAAGTGAATTTTGATGCTTCTATTCACGTCAAAGAAGTATTACAATGCTTTAAATTGTTAGATGCAGAGGATCCCTCGTTAAGCGTTTATTGGGACGAGCATTTTCAGGAAATACATGTACATGTAATGGGTGTTATTCAGCTAGAAGTGCTTCAACAAATTGTATTGGAACGCTTCCAATTTAACGTCTCTTTTAGTGAGCCTAGAATTTTATATAAAGAGACAATTGCTACACCAGTTAAAGGTTATGGTCATTTTGAGCCATTAAAGCATTATGCAGAAGTACATTTATTAATCGAACCTGCAGAACGTGGCAGTGGCATTTCTTTGGACAATGTATGCCATGCAAATGATTTATCGATCGGTAACCAAAACTTAGTGCTGCATCATCTAACAGAACGTGACCATCACGGGATACTGACAGGGTCTGCTCTTACCGACGTCAAAATAACACTACTCACAGGTCGTGGCCATAATGAGCATACACATGGCGGAGATTTTCGAGAAGCAACATATCGAGCATTAAGACAAGGGTTAGAAAAAGCAGAAAATGTGCTTTTAGAACCTTTCTATAATTTCAAAATTAAAGTAGAAATGGACCTTATAGGAAGAGTTTTATCTGATATCCAACAAGCACATGGAACTTTTGATACGCCAGAAAACGTGGGTGACGTTGGTGACAAAGTAATTATAAAAGGACGAGTACCCGTTGCAACCTTTATGAACTACAGTACATCGTTTGCTTCCTTCACACATGGCAAAGGAACGCTAAGCCTACTATTTGGTGGATATGATCATTGTCATAATAAAGAGGAAGTAATTGAAAAAATCGGCTACAATAAAGAAGCAGATCCTGAATACACATCCACTTCTATTTTCTGCGCCAGAGGAAAAGGCTATAAAGTTCCTTGGGATGAAGCGGAAGAAGCAATGCACTGCCTATAATACTACTTGCTAAGGAGGATTTAAATGATTGCAACGATTCAAAAAGAAAAGGATATCTATACGGCATATTTCGAACGACATCTCCAACATTCTGTAGAAGAAGTTTGGTCGATGTTGACAGAGAATGACAAGCTGCAACAATGGTTTACAGAACTTCAAGTCGTTGATTTACGCAAAGATGGACTTATCAAGTTTGATATGCAGGATGGCACTTTCATAGATATGCAAATTGTAGACTATGAGCCTTTCAAAGTACTAGCTTTTGAATGGGATAAAGACATCGCTAGATTTGAATTATCTTCTGGTTCGGATGGTTGCCAATTAACCTTTATCGAAACTATCTCGTCCTATACAGAGCAAACAATAAAAGACCTTGCAGGATGGCATGTATGCCTTGATGTAATTGAAGCAATTCTAGATGGTCGAACAATAGATAGAAAAGATGAGTGGCAAGCTTGGTATGTGAAATACGAGGAGCTCCTTCAAGGAGTAATGAAATGAAATAATATATACAAGCACTCTACAAGCAATAGTTATTGTAGGGTGCTTTCATCTATTCATATCTAAATATTACAAATCGTTCATTGTTATTTTGTTGATATAACTCTGGTACTCTCACTTCTTTCAACAACTCAAAAGCAGTATGCTCCTCGAGAAATTGTATATATTCTGAAGTAGGATAGTATAAAATAACATCAACTGAACGAGGATGTTGTTCTACCGACAATAAGATATTACTAATGACTTTTTGAAATATTTGAATGGAAAACGGGTTAAAGAAATAAAATCGGTTATCATCTGATTCAATCTCATATCCTTCGGCGAAAATATGCTCAAATCGAATAGATGCCCGTGAAGGCTTTGCTCGTTCCATGTATTTAGTTAAATTTTCTAAAGCCTCTTGATAAAGCTGTCCATTCATCTCCACTCCTGTCACAGACACATGCAGGTGATGATGAATGTAAAATGGGAAACGTCCTTTCCCACAACCAAAATCTACAAATTTATCGGAAGTAGTACATACATACTCATCAAACAATGCCTCAAGTGCCATATAAGGAGTTGCTTCGTAGCGATTGTAATGTGCGGATTGGTGTTGCCACTCACGTACTCCTTCTGTTTTTATCCGCAATAAACGATCATGATCTTGTTCTTTCATGGAGACCCCCTTCTAAACATTTAAATGAAATACATAAACAAGTGCATACCCTAGAATAGATAATAAAATAGAGCCTACCAGTCCAGCAGCAATAGGCTTTACTCCCAACTTTTTAAATGTTCTTATGTCAATATTTAACCCAAGCCCTGCCATTGCCATCCCAATAAGAAGATATGCAACTGAAACAATAAAATTAGCAAGTTCTTCAGGAATAATCCCCAGCGTGTTAATACCACTCATTACTAAAAATCCAATGATGAACCAAGGTATACTGGACAAAGAAAACTTACTTTTCGAATCACCTTTTTCTCTTTTTTTCACAATAAAACCTATAACTAAAGCAATTGGTACTAAAAGTGCTACTCGTGTAAGTTTCACAATTACAGCTAGATCTACAGCGTTGCTTCCCCCTGGATCTGCTGCAGCTATAACATGTGCTATCTCATGTAATGTTCCACCAGCAAATACACCGTATCCGTTAGAAGTTAAATTCATGATAGGATAAAGAAAAGTATATACTAACGTAAATAGCGTACCAAGTATAGCAATTGTTGCAACTCCTATGGCAGTTTCTTCATCATTTGCTTTCACTTGTGGTGCGATCGCCACAACCGCTGCCGCTCCGCAAATTGCTGTCCCACAAGCCGTTAGAATACCTAACCTCTTATCTACCCCAAACAAACGAGAAAATCCATATACAACAAATAAAGCAAAAAGAATATTAATAAGAGCAATTAAAAATACACTTAATCCTGCATGATAAATATCCTCTAAATTTAATCGCATGCCCAATAAAATAATACCTAATCGTAATAACTTTTTACTCGAAAAAGAAACGCCACTCTGAAACAGCGTTGGTACACTAATTGTTGCGCTCCAAACCATACCTAGTATTATAGCAATCACTAATTGTCCCATGATAGATAAAAAAGGAACTCCGGATAATAACTTTGCTAATATAGCAATAACCAGTGTTATACCTATACCATAAAAAAGTGACTGATTCGTTTTAAATATATTAACTTTCTTTTTCATCTTCCATAATCCCCCCTATATGAAGTTCACTTTACGGAAATTTCTATTATTAGTAAAATACATATATATAATCGCTATTATTAAGATTTTTAATGATTGGATGTGATTAAATGTACTATGATGCCCTTAAAACATTTGTAACACTAGTAGAAACAAAAAATTTTACAAGGGCTGCCGAGTTCCTTCACATCTCTCAACCAAGTGTGAGTGTGCATATAAAAAACTTAGAAGCCGAGTTTAAAACGGAGCTGTTTATTCGTTCACCAAAGGTATTGAAAATCACACCTACTGGAGAAATTTTATATGAACGAGCTAAACAAATACTTTCCATGTACGAGCAAACACAAAAGGATATCCTGGAACATCACCACGATATTATAGGAAAGCTCATCATTGGTGCAAGCTTTACTATAGGCGAGTATGTTCTTCCGCCATTACTCGTGGAACTACATTCCAAGTATCCAAATCTTGAACTAGAAATATTTATAGGAAACACGGAAGAAATCGTACAATCAGTTCGACTATTTAATGTCGATATTGGTTTAATAGAGGGGCAAACAATGATAGAGAATTGCAGGTAGAGCCTTTTATGGAGGATGAACTATTCATTGTTGGATCAATACAGCATGAGTTAGTTTCAAAAGAGTTGGTAAATATGGCAGATCTTCAAAACCAAATATGGTTCATGAGAGAAGAGGGCTCTGGGACACGAGAATATTTAAAACATATGATTCGTTCCAATGGCTTGAAGGTAAAATCTATACTTACAATTAGTAGTAACCAAGCGATTAAAGAAACGATTATTCATAGCGGGCAAGGTTTGTCACTTCTGTCTATCCATACAATAGACAGAGAGGTTCGGCAACATAATCTTTCTATTCTTTCCCTTAATCATCCAGCCTTCAAGCGATTGTTTTCCTGTGTATGCTCTCCTGTAATGGAAAACAAACGACATGTAATGGCATTTAGAGAATTGTTACGAAAAAAAAACAAAACTCTAGCATTCATAACCATGCCAGAGTTTTGCTTCTATAACTTTTTTTGTATCATTCAATATTGGCAGTTACAGTTACCAAATATATGTTGTTGCACCCACTTATCGGTATGGCCACTCTGGTTTTCCACTTGAACAAGCGGTTGCACCGTAAACGGCTCCCCTCTTAATACAGCTGTTGATACAAAAGAAGGATTCTCTATACTTAACACTTGTTTACCATTAATAGTCTTCTTTAATATTTCTAATTCGGCAATTCCACCGACATTTGTGTTCTCTTTTTTTTGTGCAGAAAAGAAGTTTCCAAGTGAATAAAACACATGCGCTCTGTGGCCACTACTTGTTGTGATCAATTCATATGGCTGAATCACATGTGGATGATGTCCGAAAATAATATCTGCTCCTGCATCTGCAATTACATTTGCAAGTCTTTTTTGTTCCCCGTTAGGTTCCAATTCATACTCTGTCCCCCAATGTATGCTGACTACAACAAAATCTACTTTGCGCTTTAAAGCGAGTATATCCTCTTTGATTCGCTCTTCATCGATACGGTTAACTAAATAATCCTTTCCACTAGGTGTTTGATGACCATTCGTCCCGTAAGTATAGCCGAGAAATCCAAAGTCAATATTATCTGCTTGTATGATACGGTCTTTTTGTAAATCCTCGAAAGTTTCATATGCACCAACATAAGGCATATCAACTGTTTTCATATAATTGATGGCAGCTCGTACACCTCCCTCTTCTTGATCGAGTGTATGGTTATTTGCCATCGATATTAGATCTACTCCAACTTCCTTTAAGTCACTAATAATATGAGATGGACTAGAAAAATCAGGATACCCTGACAAACCAAATTCGCTACCGGCTGGGATAGACTCTTGATTGGCTATTAAAATATCTAATGATTCTAGCTCTTCTCTGACTGGCTCAAAAGAGGATAAAAAACTTTTATAATTGTATAACGGATGATGCAGCAAAATATCACCAATCATCCCGATTGTTATCGTATCTTCCCGATAATCGATATGAAATGTCGAAAATTGTTTCCCGTGGAACTTTTCCTTAAAAGGTTCTTTTATTTGCAAATTAAAATAAATCAAGAACGATATTAGTATAACCAGTAGAGAAATCAATATCTTCATAAAACACTTCCCTCTTCATCATCTACTTTTGTATAGGTTAGGTTATTATGCTCTCTTCTCATTGTATCTTTTATTTTTCTAAACCGCTATTGACCTATTGTAGATTTTGCATATAATAAAAGTGAGTAATCACTCACTTTTATTAAATGGAGGTTTTATAAATGACTTCAACCATTGAGTTAATACAAGTAAGTAAAAGCTTCGGCAAAAAGAACGTTTTAAACAACATTAATATTAAAGTAGATGCCGGACAAATTTTTGGTTTAATCGGTCCTTCTGGCTCGGGTAAAACAACATTAGTAAAACTCATCGTAGGGATGGACCAACCTTCCTCTGGCCAAGTCCAAGTACTAAATACACAAGTTCCTAATTTGAAACTTTTACAAAGCATTGGATATATGGCACAAGCAGATGCTTTATACAATGATTTGACCGGTCAAGAAAATCTTGCATTTTTCGCTTCTCTTTATAAATTAAGAAAAGATGTACAACAAGAACGAATTGCCTACGCAGCAAATTTAGTAGCATTAACTTCGCATCTATCTAAAAAGGTACAAAATTATTCAGGTGGTATGAAGCGAAGATTATCGCTAGCTATTGCATTAATACACGATCCTCAAATTTTAATACTTGATGAGCCGACAGTCGGTATTGATCCAGAACTTAGAAAGTCTATTTGGGCGGAGATTGTTCGTTTGAAAAGTGAAGGAAAAACAATATTAATCACTACACATGTAATGGACGAAGCGGAAAAATGTGATCAGCTTGCGATGGTAAGAGGTGGAGAAATAATATCGAATGGTTCTCCGGCCGCTTTAAAAAGCCATTACAACATTAACAGTCTAGAAGAAGTATTTTTAAGAGCAGGAGGTGAAAAGGATGAGAACAATCGCATTAGTTAAACGTGTTTGCATCCAAATGGTACGTGACAAACGAACACTTGCTTTAATGATGGTCGCACCATTAGTCATTTTAACTTTACTGCATTTTTTAATATCCTCTGATCCAAATACTCCAAGATTAGGGGTAAATGGAGCGGAAGAAAGCTTAATAGATGAGCTAAAAGAAAAAGAATTAAAGGTCATTCCATTCGATCAACTAAAAAGTCCAAATCAACTTATTAAAGAGGAAGATTTAGATGGTGTGCTAAAAATGGAGGGAGATCAATTAAATCTTACCCTTACAAATGACGATCCATCAAAAGCAAAACTATTACAAACTAAAGTAATGCAAGCAATTTCTACTGTAAACGCAAAAGAACAAGCAACTAATTTAGCACAATTCGCAGAGGATATCGGACAGCAACTCCCTAATACACCAATAAATTTAATTCAGTTAACAATGCCAGAAATCAGCACATCTTATGTTTACGGAAACAGTGAAACAACTTTTTTTGATCAGTTAAGTCCCATTTTAGTTGGCTTCTTTGTATTCTTTTTCGTCTTCCTCATTTCCGGAATTGGGTTGTTACGAGAGCGTACGACTGGTACTCTGGATCGTTTGATGGCAACACCTATTCAAAGAAAAGATATTGTATTTGGCTATTTAATCGGGTATGGTTTATTTGCTATCATTCAAACAATAATCGTTGTTTTTTATGCTACTAAGGTTTTAGATATTATGCTTGTTGGGTCTCTTTGGAATGTCATTCTGATTAATCTAGCACTAGCACTTGTTGCATTATTGCTTGGTATCTTATTGTCAGCATTTGCAAATTCTGAATTTCAAATGATGCAGTTTATACCGATAGCAATTGTTCCCCAAGTCTTTTTTGCAGGAATACTACCTTTTGAGGGAATGCCCGAGTGGATGCAAATCGTTGCCAAATTTATGCCTATGTACTATGGTGGAAATGCATTAGTAGATGTGATGTATAAAGGCTTTGGAATAAATGATATTAAAAACGAGCTATTTGTATTATTAGGATTCGCTCTTGTATTTATTGTATTAAATATAGTCGCCTTAAAGAAGTACCGAAAAATTTGAAGGGAGCAACCAATGTCCGAAGATGAAGTATTGTTACAACAACTATTTGAAGAAGAAAAATTAACTGATAAGCAAAAAAAGATTATCATTGCTGCAATAGAATCATTTTCTGAAAAAGGATATGCGGCAACGTCTACTAATGAGATTGCGAAAAAAGCAGGAGTAGCAGAAGGCACTATTTTTAGACATTATAAAACAAAAAAAGAGCTGCTTGTTTCTATCGTCGCTCCCCTAATGACAAAGCTAATTGGTCCGTTCATTGTAAATGATTTTCATAAAGTACTTGATCGTCCCTATGAAAACGTTGAAGATTTTTTAAGAGCAGCGATTAAAAATCGAAGTGATATTATTAAAAAGATGCTTCCCGTTATTAAAATTGTGATACAGGAAATACCATTCCAACCAGAATTAAGAGAGCAGTTTATAGAACAAGTTGCCCGAAAAACGTTCGATCGTATTTTGCAAGTTATTAAAGGATATCAAGATAAAGGTCAACTAATTGAAATGCCAACATTAAGCGCTGCTAGGCTTGCCATTTCGAGTATATTCGGCTTTTTAATTTCTCGATATATTTTGTTCCCAGAAAGCGAATGGGATGATGAACTGGAAACGGAGCGAACCGTTCAATTTATCCTGCATGGGCTAGCAAAAAAAGACTAAATCTATTTTTAAAAACTCAATCGTAATAATACATTTGCGTGAGTAATTTAGTTGCTTTCAAGGATCATTTAGTTGCTCTTAGACTAGAACTGGTCAATCTCAACTGCTATTTGGTTGCCTTTTGCTATTTACTAGGAATTCTTCCTTGATCCTGCATTTGGGATTTAGTGCGGTGGACACTTTCTTAAGAACCACTTGACCAATATCATATACAAAATAAAAAAGCGCATAAAATCTGCGCTTTTTTTACTTTTTTGTTTGTTTAATATACACATATAAAAATCCAAAGGCACTTAAAAATCGTAGTATGGAGCTGATATACATAGCCACTTCCATACCAAAGAGATCTAATAACCAAATACCAACTTGTGGAGCAACAAATGCCACAAATGCTAATAAGACGTTGTAGGTCGTAATACAATACGTACGAGATTGCTCGGGAGATTTCTCTAATAATAAATTAAATAAGATCAATACCGTACCAGATAAGAAGAAACCTGATGTCGTTTGGATGAACGTTAAATAATACAAGTTTGTAGATAACGTAACTAAAAAAGGAGTTGTTGCCATTCCAAGTGCTGCCCATATAAATACATGCATATTGGAATACTTATCAGCCCATTTTTTCCAAAGTGGAAATGTGAGTATTTGCATAAGCATACTACCAACAGAAAACATGCTAATCCAAAAAATAGTTGCACCAGCTATTCGAACATTATATATATTAAAAAGTCCCCAAGCCATTTGCCAAGCAAAGTTAAAAAAGAGTGCGGCTGCTAAAAACCAAACGTAATGAGTATGCTTAAAAATACTCCAATCCATTGATTTCTTTTTCGGTTGATCGTTTTCTACTTTCACGACATCTTCTTCATGCTTTAATAAGAAGTACACCTCTAGCAAGCCAAAGAGGAAAGCAATAGCAAATAGTAGCTGATAAGCAACAATACTCTCTGAAGCATCCCTCATTAAAATACCAATTAGTAAAGTTGTCACAAGTCCAACCATCGTCAACAAACGATTACGATCACTGAAAAACTGTCCTCTTCTAGTTTCCTCGATCATCCCACTAATAAGCGTTTGCCAGCCAACATTAGCGACTGTATTCGGAATACTAATAAAAGCAATAATCGCTAAAAATGCCCATGCTTGAAGGGAAAAAGAGGGTAAATACACCACAAATACAATGAATAAGAACATTAACCTTGCGAGAAGCACAGACATAGCCACTAGCTTCTTTTGTGCATTGGCTCGATTTAATAACACTGCTGCTGGAATAGTCATTAACAAGGCGATCAATGGAGGCAACGAACTGATTAATCCAACTTGATAATTAGTCGCACCCAGTATCGTGATCGCAAAAATTGGGAAAAAGTTATTGGAAAAGTTAAGTGCTGTAGTAGAAGCCATTCCATGATAAATACTGATCTTCTCATTATACGTTCTCATACATTCCATCCATTCCGAAAAATAATATAGGATATGCTAGAATTATATACTCGTATGAAAAGAAAACAAGTACTTCGAGACACAAAATTTATCCCGCATTAACGGGCAGTAAGACTCCCACTTCAAAATGTAAGATAAGCGAAAAGATAAGTGGGAGATCAACTGCCCGTAAAAGCCCGATTGGTTTAACTAACAATCAGCGGGGGGAAGAACCCCCCACTGATTGAAGTTTCACTTTATCCTGTTTGGCTGAATCTTTTTTTCGCATAAACATACGTCACAGCAAGTGCTGACACTAACACTGCACCTTTGATAATATCAAATGCATAATACGGCAAATTCATGATTGTTAAGCCATTTAATAATATTCCGATCACTGCTGCTCCAAAGAATGTCCCGATAGCATTTGGCTTCCCTGCTCCAAGTACGGAGTAACCTACAAAAACAGCCGCCACTGCTTCCATTAACATCGGAGCTCCCGCATCAATTTGACCCGAACCAACACGTGCAGTGAACAGTATGCCTGCCATAGAAGCAAATACACCAGAAATCACATATGCCGCAAACTTCACTTTACGCGTATTCACTCCAGACAACGTAGCAGCCTCTGCATTTCCACCAGTCATATATAAAACCCGTCCCCAACGAGTATGATGGAGTACTACATAAGCGATTAACACCATTCCTAGCATGATCCATACAGGAACCGGTAAACCAAGCATTCTTCCTTGACCAATCCAAAGAAATGCTTCCGACAACTGACCCGGAGCAGTACCACCAGCAGTAAGTGGCATATTATTGTAAATAGAATAACCTTCCGTATAGGTGCGATGAAAACCCGCAACGATATACATCATACTTAATGTCGCAAGCAAATCTGGTATTCCTAATACTACAATTAGAAAGCTATTAAGTACACCTACTAATACTCCTACTAAAATCGGTAAAATAATAACAAGCCAAAGCGGCATCTCATACCATACCATTAAAGAAGCTGTTATGACTGTTGACAAGGACATGGTGGAACCAACCGACAGATCAAATCCGCCTACTACTAATGTAAAGGTGACCCCTAATGCAAGTAACGTAACAATAGAGATTGAACGCAATATATCCGTAAAGTTAGCATAAGTTAAAAATGCTTCACTAATAGAACTAAAATACAAAATAATAATGATTAATAACGCAATAGCACCATATTTGAATAGAAATTGAATCCCGTTTTCTTTTAATCTATTCTTCTTTCCCACCGCTTGCATACAACAAAATCCTTTCCTGGGTCGCATCTCCCCGTGAAAATTCCTTCACGATTTGACCGTTATACATGACTAAAATACGATTGGCAATACCTAGTGCTTCTTGAATTTCGCTCGAAAAGTAAAGACAGCCCTTTCCGCTCTCTGCTAGTTCTCGAATTAGCTTAAAAATATCTGCTTTTGCTCCAATATCAACGCCTTTTGTCGGTTCATCAAATAAGTACAGAATGGAATCTCGCGAAGTCCACTTACCGATTACTACTTTTTGCTGATTTCCTCCACTTAAATGAACCAGCGGCGTTTCCGTATCATCTGTTTTAATCTGTAATCGTTTAATAATATCCTTTGCAAAACTTTTTTCCGCTCTTTTATTCATAAATAATGGATTGGAAAACTTTCGTAAGTTAGGAAAAGAAGCATTTGTTTGCAAGGATTCATGAACGAATAATCCCTCTTTTCTACGTTCTTCTGGAATTAGGGCCATCCCTGCGTCAATGGCATCTCTGGGATGTGTTGCTTTTAACTTCTTACCTAAAAGCTCCACACTTCCTCTTTGAAGTGATTCTAAGCCAAATAATGCTTTTGCTAGTTCGGTTTTCCCTGCACCTACCAGACCAACAATACCGACAATCTCTCCTGCTGCGACAGTAAAGGAAAGATCCTTTAACTTTTGGCCATCTGATAATTCTTTTACCTCTAGCAACGTTTCTCCTAAAGCGTGATTCCTACTATATTGCTCTTGTTGATAGGAAGTACCGAGCATTGCTTCGATAATTTTCTCTGCGGTTGCATCTGCAGTTTGAAAAACGTCTACCAGCTTTCCATCGCGCATAACAGTTATTCTGTCACTAATCTCAAACACTTCTGGAAGTCGATGCGAAATAAATATGCAACCAACTCCCTGTGCTTTCAATTGATGAATGACAGAAAATAGCTTAGTGGATTCGTGGAGCGATAAAGGAGCGGTCGGTTCGTCAAAAATAATAATTTTTGCCGAACTAACAAGTGCCCTTGCGATTAAAACAAGTTGTTTTTCCGCCAACGTGAGTTTAAATGCTGGCTGTTGGACTGGAATATTCTCTGCCTGTAATTGCTTTAATGCAACGCTCGCCTCTTTGTAGAGTTTCGATGTAGAGATAAACAAGTTATTATTCGTTGCAATGGTATCGAGCATAATATTTTCGGCAACAGATAATTCAGGTACAATTGCGGTGTCTACTTCCTGGTAAACACAGTAAATCCCATTTTCTTTTGCCGCTTTTGGTGAACGTAGATTAACACGCTTACCATCTATCAAAATTTCACCTTCATCTTGCTCATACACTCCCGACAAAATTTTCATCAGTGTGCTTTTTCCAGCACCGTTTACACCTAGCAATGCATGCAGTTCCCCTTTTTCTAGGTGAAACTTTGCATCCTCTAGTGCTGTCACTTTTCCAAATGACTTACGTATTGAATTCATCGACAGAAAAGGGTTAGCCACAAACATGCTCCTTTCTATAAAAACAGCTGCCCTATTTTTCAGGACAGCTGCTAGTAGTTGAGTTTATTGATTTTCCAACTCTTTTAGTGCATCCGTATACCCTTGTTCGCTTGCACCCCAGTCCTCGATAAACTCATGTAAGCTATTAGTCGTCACCGTTTCTTCTGGAAGTTTAGATGCATCGACAAACACTGGTTCTAGTACAACGTTCGCTTCTGGATTTTCACCATTAATCTTTTGATATAAATAACGTACTTGAATACGCCCTATATCCATTGGGTCAACAGCTGCGGAAGCAACCCAAGGACTATTTTCCTTTTGAATCATCTGCAGATCCTCATCGCTCATATCTATGCTATACACTTTAATATCCGTTCTGCCTGCCTGTTCAATCGCTCGAACTGCACCTTTTGCAAATTCATCCCAAGCTGCCCAAACTGCTGTGATATCCCCTTCGTTTGGATATTGTTTTAATATTGCTTCCATCTGTGATTGTGTATCTAGTGCTGTATTTTGTGTTGCTGCTCCAAATGTAGCAATTTCTTTAATTCCTGGATTTTTTGATAAAAACTGTTCGTAAGCAACTTGTCTTCTTTCCATCGGCGCAAAACCAGCAACCCAAATTTTCACGATATTGGCTTCACCATTCGCATCTTCCGATAATTTCTGTAAGGTCATTTCCGCCATTTTTTGATCGCCTTGCTCTAAAGCAGTAATTCCTTCTACGTCCACACCAGCGTCAAATGCTACTACTGGGATCCCTTTGTCTACGGCAGTCTGAACACCTTGGTTTAATGCTTCTTTTGTTCCATGGTCTATTAAGATTCCATCCATGCCTTGATTTACCGCTGCATCTAAATTCGATGCCATTTTTGCTAAGTCCCCTTCTGAGTTGAATACAGTAACAGTTCCTCCAAAGTTCTCTACTTGTTCCTTTACACCTTCAATATATTGCGCAGAAAAGGTCCCAAGATTTTGTTGTAAAATCAGTGCGATTTTCTTTCCAGCCAAAGGATTTTCTGAAACTTTCTCCGAGCTAGGCTTTGACGTTTCTTCTTTTGCATTGCTTTTTGGCTGACATCCCGTTAATAGAATGCCAATTATCAATAGTACCGATATTAACGAAGCTATTTTTGTTTTCATGATTTTTCTCCTTTTTTTGTACCGAGTAATGCAATAATGTTGTTACTGTATTCCGGATAAATGATCCCTTTTTCCGTAATAATCGCCGTTATTAAATGGGCCGGTGTCACATCAAAGGCCGGATTATATACTTTTGTATTATCTGGTGCTACTTGTTTACCAGCGATATGCGTAATCTCCTCCGAAGGCCGTTCCTCTATTTGTATCGTTTCTCCATTTGCGATGGACAAATCAAAAGTAGAAGAAGGTGCCGCCACATAAAATGGAATTTGATATGCCGCTGCCAATAAAGCCAAGTTGAGTGTCCCAATTTTATTGGCCGTATCGCCATTTACAGCAATTCGGTCTGCCCCAACGATAATCGCTTCGATTCCTTTTGCTCCTATCGTATGAGCGGCCATACTATCCGTAATCAGAGTGACATCGACTCCAGATTGTTGAAGCTCCCATACAGTAAGTCGTGCTCCTTGAAAAACAGGTCTCGTTTCACAAGCATATACTTGAAACTGCTTTCCTTTTTCAGCACCTAGATGGAAAGGTGCTAGTGCAGTTCCATATTTCGCAGTTGCAATGGTGCCTGCATTACAAATAGACATGACTTTTGTAAAATCTTCAAGTAAGGATAATGCATATTCACCAATAGCACGGCAAGATTCCTCATCTTCTTTGTATATGCTATCTGCTTCCTCTAATAATTGTCTCTTCGCTTCTTGTACAGTTTCCGCCTGCTCCACTGAACCACGTAGACGCTCCAAAGCCCACACTAAATTGACAGCTGTTGGTCTAGATCCAGCTAAATATAGTGCATCTTTACTTAGTAATTGATAGAATTCCTCCAATGAATTGGTTTCGTAAAACTGTGCTGCTGCTGCTAATCCATAGGTAGCGGTAATACCAATTGCTGGAGCTCCTCGAACCTTTAAAGTTAGGATGGCATCATATACATCTTCCAGTGTTTCCAGAGTTTCATACACTACTTCAAGCGGTAACTTTTGTTGATTCAATATTTCAAGTTTATTATTGTTCCATTTGATCGATAACGGAATAGTCATTTTTGCAACTCCTCAAGTAAAACAATTACCGCTTGGATAGAACTTATACTTTCGCGTTTCAATAAGAGAAGTTCTCCGATGCGTAATGCTTGTTTCTTAGACAGAATTCTTTTTTCATCCTCTACAATTCCGTCCAAGTCTTTTACATGGGCTAAGCCAATCGTTCTCCTAATTAACTCACAACCAGCAAAACCAAGAGTATCTCGGAAAATCTTATTCAATACATAAGCTTTAAATCCTTTTGTATCTTTATATGATTCCACCGCCTTGTTTTCCCAAAGTTCCGAAAAATCAGCAGAAAATACTTCCCATGTTTGTTCAATATGGCGGAGGATTACATCTCGCTGTTCTCCTTCTCTTGTAATCGTTTGAACAATTAAATTGGCTAAAAATAAGCCTACGTCAAATCCAATTGGTCCGTAAAAAGCGAATTCCGGATCAATTACTTTCGTTTCCGTTTCACTCGCAAAAATACTTCCTGTATGCAAATCTCCATGCAGTAAAGCCTCTGCTTCTGTTAAAAAGCTTTTCTTTAATTTTGCCACTTCTAATTTTAGAAGTTCATTATTCCAAATGGCTTCCACTTCTGCTCGCAATGAAGGTTCAAAATCATTTGTTTCATGGTCAAAAAATGGATCTGTAAAAATTAAATCCTCTGTAATTTTACATAACTCTGGATTGGAAAACTCCGAAACTAGTTTCTTTTTTTCAAATGGATGCAATGCAAAATCAGACGTATGAAATAAGGTTTGCGCAAGATATTTCCCAATATCGGTCGCTAACTTTGGATAGGACTCAAGGCCGATCAATCCTTCCCTTGAAATAGTGAGACGGGATAAGTCCTCCATCACGGTAATCGCCAATTCTTCATCAATTGCGTATACTTCTGGTACTAGTCCTGCTGCAAATTCACCGTGTTTTTTTAGTGCATTTGCTTCAATTAGCGCACGCTTCAATGTTAGTGGCCAGCTTTCACCAACTACCTTTGCATAGGGTAATGCTTGTTTTAAAATGATACCCTTCCCGCTTCTCAAGTCCTTAATGTGAAAAACATAATTCAGATTACCATCACCAATTTCACTACAAGTAAGTTGCGCATCATTCGAAAAAAGGTTCAAATTTTTTGCGTATATGATAGCCTGCTCTTCTGTTAAAGATTCATATTGTTTCTTCGTGGCAATTGTCATTTTTCTCTACCTTCCTTTTACAAAATAAAAAACCTCTTTCCAAAGAAAGAGGCGTAGAATAAGAGACTTCTCGCCTCTTATCTTTCAGAAAGTTTCCTTTCTGATGGAATTAGCACCGTGCCTTAAGAGATCTTCATCTCGGCGCAAAAAGCGCCCCGTCTCACAACGGTATTACGGTCGGTTGCTGGGCTTCATCGGGCCATTACCCTCTGCCTGCTCTTGATAAGAGTGCTATTATTTTTCACGTAATGTTATTTGATTAGAATCCTAGCATACTCAAAAAAGAATTGTCAATTACCTTTTTAAATTTTATAAAAAATCTAAATACTGTATTGACATAATACCCGTTGCATGAAATAATCATTATTAATTTGACAATATAACGTAATTTTAATTGAATAATTTTTCTTATTTAGAGCAGGTGGAGGGACGAGCCCTATGATACCCGGCAACCGATTCAGTAATTGAACACGGTGCTAATTCTTGCAGTCAGTTGACTGAGAAATAAGAAGTTGTTAACTACTTAACCTCTTCTTATTTGAAGAGGTTTTTTATATTATTGGGCAATTTATATTAAAGGAGATTGAAATTATGAGTGGAGTAACTTCTGTTTATCAATTATACGGAAAGCCTGGATCATTCGAAAAAAAAGCAGAAGGCATCGCTTTAGGTCTAACGATTGGTTCATGGACCGATTTACCTTTACTGGAACAAGAGCAATTAAAACAGCATAAAGGGAATGTTGTTTCGATTAAGGAATATGAAAATATACAACACCCAATCAAATTAGATCAAATAAAAGCAGAGATAAAGATAGAATATCCTAGTGTCAACTTTTCACCAGATTTACCTGCCATACTAACAACTGTTTTTGGCAAATTATCATTAGACGGTGAAGTGAAACTATTAGACTTAGAATTTTCACCAGAGCTATTAGCAAATTTTCCAGGACCGAGGTTTGGTATTGAGCAAATAAGAAACGTATTAAATGTACATAATCGACCGCTCATCATGAGCATTTTCAAAGGAGTCATTGGAAGGGACATCGATTATTTAGCAGAACAGCTTCGACATCAAGCACTTGGAGGGGTAGATCTAGTAAAAGACGATGAGATCCTTTTCGACAATCCATTAACCCCTTTTGAAAAACGAATTACAACTGCCAAGGAAGTATTGCGTCAAGTGTATGAAGAAACTGGACATCGTACGCTTTATGCAGTGAATTTATCAGGACGAACATCTGGTTTACGAGAAAAGGCTAAAATGGCGAAAGAACTCGGTGCAGATGCTTTACTATTCAATGTCCATGCATACGGGCTGGATGTTCTTCAAGAACTAGCTGAAGACGATGATATCCAACTACCATTAATGGCACATCCCGCATATAGCGGGGCATTCACTTCTTCTCCATTTTATGGTGTGGCAACATCCCTTTTACTTGGCAAATTAACACGGTATGCGGGAGCAGATTTTTCGTTATTTCCTTCTCCGTACGGAAGTGTTGCACTTGAGAAAAAGGCAGCTCTTTCTCTAGGTGAAGAATTAACGAAAGCAAGTGCTGTAAAACGAACTTTCCCAGTTCCTTCTGCTGGCATACATCCAAGCTTAGTACCTCTATTAATGCAGGACTTTGGAGTTGATAGCATTATTAATGCTGGGGGCGGGGTACATGGTCATCCTGCTGGTGCAATTGGCGGAGGGCGTGCCTTCAGACAAGCGGTGGAAGCGGTGCTTGCAGGAATTCCACTTACAGAAGCAGCAAAGCAGCATGTTGAACTCAAATCAGCAATCGAATTATGGGGGTAAACACAATGAAAAAATTAGTCATCTTTTGCGATTTTGATGGTACTATCACAACTCAAGATAATATCATCTCGATTATGAAGAAATTTGCTCCCCCTGAATATTTACCGATCAAAGAAAATATTTTGGCACAGAAACAATCGATCCGTGAAGGAGTAGCTCAAATGTTTGCACTACTACCTACTTCATTGAAAGATCAAATTGTTTCATATTTACTTGAGCATGCACAAATACGCGAAGGCTTTGCTGAATTCATTTCTTATACAAAACAACATAATATCCCACTTTATATTGTGAGTGGTGGAATTGACTTTTTTGTGAATCCGATGCTGGAGACATTCGGGCCATTTTCCGAAGTTTACTGTAACGAATCGGATTTTTCTGGGGATGTAATACAGATTAAATTCCCATATGGTTGCGATGATCAATGTACCAACCAGGGCTGTGGTTGTTGCAAGCCATCCATTATTCGCAAACTGCAAGACACTGATGCATTAAGCATTGTAATTGGAGATTCTATCACCGATTTAGAAGCTGCAAAATTAGCGGACATCGTCATTGCACGAGATTTCCTTATTAAAAAATGCGAAGAACTTCATATTCCATTTGAGCCGTTTGAAAGCTTTCATGACGTTATTAACATAATAGATGCAAAGTTAGGGGTAGAAATATGATCGCACTCCAAAGCAAATGGAAAGAGTTAGCAGACATTAAAGACGAACTAGCAGCAAGAGACTGGTTCATGGGCACTAGCGGAAACCTAGCGATAAAAGTGAGCGACCAGCCACTACACTTTTTAGTAACAGCTAGTGGGAAAGATAAAAAGAAACGGACCATGGAAGACTTCTTACTCGTAAATGCGAGTGCTGATCCTGTGGAAGAAACTGATTTAAAACCATCTGCAGAAACATTACTGCATTGTGCTATATACAACAAAACCTCAGCTGGCTGTAGTCTTCATATTCATACAGTAGCAAATAATGTAATTTCAGAGATATACGGTGACGATGGCAAAATAGATTTTCAAGGTCAGGAGCTTATTAAAGCGTTTGGTTTATGGGAAGAGGATGCATTACTTTCTATCCCTATAATCCCAAACCATGCGCATATTCCAAGCCTAGCGGAAGAATTTAGTTCCCATATCCATGCCGATAAAGGAGCTGTATTAATCCGAAATCATGGTATTACGGTTTGGGGTAAAGACGGTTTTGAAGCAAAGAAACTATTAGAAGCCTGTGAGTTTTTATTTCAGTATCAAGTAGCATTACTTAAAATAAAATCAAAATAAGAGAGGAAGATTGAAATGGCTATTATTAAAATTCAAGGAACAAATGAAACAATTGAAGCGCAAAACGAGGTTGCGGCATTTTTAGAAAGCCAAGAAGTTGTTTATGAACATTGGGATATTGAAAAGCTACCTGTGCATCTTCGTGAGAAATTTGAACTTACTGATGCAGAAAAAGAGGATATTCTACAAGCTTTTCAAGCAGAAATTGATGATATTTCGGCACGTCGAGGCTACCAAGCATCCGATATCATTTCCTTATCCGATTCTAACCCTAACTTAGATGAGCTACTGAAAAACTTTGAACGCAAACATATTCATACAGACGATGAAGTTCGTTATATTGTAAGTGGTCATGGTGTGTTTATCATCCAAGGGAAGGATGAGCGTTTCTTTGAAGTTCATTTATCACCAGGGGATCTAATTTCTGTTCCTGAAAATATTACACATTACTTTACACTTGCAGAAGACCGTAAAGTAGTTGCAGTTCGAATTTTCGTGACAACGGAAGGCTGGGTACCAGTTTACCAAGATGAAGTTGCACAAAGCTAAATGAAAAGACTCCTAAATTGCAGTAACAGCAATTTAGGAGTCTTTTCATTATTAAACTGGTTATTCACCTAAGTACATTAATAAGAGTCAACAAATTATTAGGAAAAAATGCAGAAGTTACTGGATTAGCCCTCATTAAACTATACAATATAGTCCTAATAATTTTATACTTTTACAATCAAGTTGTATAATGTATTTAATTCACTTAGTTTAATTCATGCTTCTAAATGTTTATTAGGTAAACAAGGAGTACTTTTATTTACAAATCCATTGGAAAGAGTATAATGTGAAGATGACGTGAGTCTATACTACTCACTAGAGTATCTATTTTGATTGAATGAATTATACTAAAACATAAGCAAACTTCACTTTGTTTGAGAAGATGGGGTGGTAAAACCAAATGACACATGAACCAGAATTGACACTTGTCGAACATTTAACTGAATTACGCAAAAGACTTATCATTGTAGCAACAACATTTATCCTTTCACTTGCACTAGGGTTTTGGCTTGCACCTAAGACATTAACTTTTATAAAACAACAACCGACAGCTGCCCATGTTGAATGGAACGTATTTGGTTATACAGATGGCCTTATGATCTATGTTAAATGTGCTCTAATTTTAGCTATATTAATTACTTTACCAATTGCAATGTATCAAATCTGGTTATTCGTAAAGCCAGGTTTATTAGAAAAAGAAGCAAAAGGAACAATTTACTTTATACCAGTCTCATTCTTTTTGTTTTTAGCAGGGATTAGTTTTAGTTATTTTATCCTTTTTCCACTTATGTTGAACTTTATGTCGAATATTAACGATTCAATCGGTGCATTAGAAACTTATGGAATGCAGCAATATTTCACGTTTATGTTTAACTTAATCATTCCGGTGGGTATTGTATTTGAATTACCAGTAATTATTTTGTTTTTAACTAAGCTAGGAATCATAACTCCGGATCGATTAAGAAAGATGAGAAAGGTTTCTTACTTTATACTAGTAGTAGTTGGAGTTTCTATCACACCTCCAGACTTTATTTCTGATTTTATCATCGTTGTTCCATTACTATTACTATTTGAAATAAGTATTCTCGTTTCAAGCTGGTCTTATAAAAAACAGCTAGCAAAACAAGCTCTTGAGGAAGAAAGCTTAGAAAACTAATCTATTATTACGAGGAGGAACATCCAATGCCAAACATCGGTGTACCAGGATTAATCATCATTTTAATCATTGCTTTAATCGTATTCGGACCTTCGAAATTACCTCAATTAGGTAGAGCAGTTGGACAAACCTTAAAAGAATTTAAAAATTCTACGAAAGATATCGTGGATGATGTAACAGAAGAATTCAAACTAGATGACAAAGAAGTAGACCTTAAAAAGAAAAACTAATACGTAAAGCCAGCTATCCTCTTGAATAGCTGGCTTTACTTTTTTTATAAATTATTAAAAAATACGCGAATTACATCTGCGCCGCCTATAAAAGTACCGATAGATCCAACAAGATTTGTTAAAACAACGACCAATAAAATTCGAGTCACTTTGTTCCTCCAAAAACCTTTGACCGTAAAAACATCTTCCGCTAGTGTCTCAAAGTCGCCCACATTCGGACGACGGAAATATGCTTGAACAATACCTGAAACCCAGCCAGACGCTATTAGAGGGTGTAATGTGGTGATTGGAGCTACGATGAAAGCCGATAAGATTGCGAGCGGATGCCCGAGTGCAACCGCAGCTCCAATAGCAGCAAAACTTCCAGTCCACAGAATCCAGCTTAACGCTTGATCAAAGCCAGCAGTCGGATTTGCTATAAAAGTATAGACGACTAAAGCAACGAGTAGAGCTGGTATTGCCCAACCTAAAATCTTCGGAACAATTGACTTTGGAGGGATTTCTGTAAGTTTTTCTAAATCATGTTCCTTGTGAATCTCTTTCGTAATACCAGGAACATGCGCCGCACCTAAAACGGCTACTACCTTCTTGCCTGGTGCATCTTTAATTTTTTGTGCAAGATATTGATCTCTTTCGTCAATTAATGGAGTTTTTAGCTTTGGAAAAGACTCAGTAAATTCAGCAAGCACTGCATTTAGTGTGTCTTGCGTTTTCATCTTTTCTAGTTCTTCCTCCGAAATAGTTTCCTTACTAAAAATACTAAAGATTACTCCGTTAAGCAGTTTTGCTTTTCCCATAAATCCGAGATTATGCCAAATGCGAGAAAAGGTAATTTGAATATTTCGGTCTGCAAGCACTAGCTCTGCTCCATTTTCTTTCGCTGATTCAATCCCTTGAATCATTTCCTGTCCAGGCTTTATCTCAAATTGCTTGGCTAAACGATTTTGGAAAGAAGATATTGCTAAATTCATCAAAAGCAATGTAGCTTTCTTTTCTTTGATAACTTTAAAAATATCTGTATCTTTCCATTTGCTTCCTTCCATCACGGATTGATATCGCTGTTCGTCTAGCTCTATGCATACTGAATCTGGTTTTTCTGCCTCAATTACTTCTTTTACTTGCTCTGCACTTTGTCTTGATACGTGCGCGGTTCCGATTAATATTAATTCTTTCCCATCTAAATTTATACGAGTAATATTCTCTTCTCTCACAAGTTTCTTCCTTCTTTGAGCATATTTCTTTTGTACAAATGCATCACAAAAGACTGTCTATTATTAATAATGAAGTAGATTAGGGGAAATTTCAATTATGTTTTATTAATTTGCTTAATAAAAATCTAGGTAGTTCTATAGTTGTATATTGAGATACCTCATTGTATAGGGAAACTGCGCGGTAGTGAGTTGAATGAAGTGGACGCTTGGATTTCCGCTACAGGGTGGACGCTTTCCGCGGGTACGGCTTCAATCTCCTCGGAGCTCTCGCTCCTGCGGGGCTTTCAGCTCGTACTGTTCCCGCTGGAGTCGCCACCCCTTCTCTACAATCCAATAGAGTCTGCTAATTACTAAGAAATGATCCACTAAATCTAGTACTATATTGTTTTTCTATAGGAAAAACCTATGATTAATGGAAAAAGACTTACTTTATAGGGATTATTAGTAGGTTTTATTGATTGGAGTGCAAGGCGACGACTCCTGTGGG
>NZ_JAPNOZ010000005.1:143547-207823 GCF_029955155.1 Psychrobacillus sp. NEAU-3TGS
CCCCACGGAAAGCGTCCGCCTGGAGCGGAAATCATGGCGGACATCTTAGTATCTTACCGTGCAGTTTATCTATACTGCCACCTCATAGCAATATAATATCTTACTGCATAAAGCAAAAACATCCATTCACGTTTTAACGTAAATGGATGTCCTTTGTTTTATTTTAACGTACGTTTTAAGAACTCTCTCGTGCGTTCTTGAATTGGATTATTGAAAATTTGCTCTGGGCTACCTTCTTCTGCAATAACCCCTTTATCCATAAATACAACACGGTCTGAAACTTCTTTTGCAAACTCCATTTCGTGTGTAACGATTAACATCGTAAGGCCTGACTCCGCAAGCTCCTTCATGACCTTCAGAACCTCTCCAACCATCTCAGGATCTAGAGCCGATGTTGGTTCATCAAATAACATTACGTCTGGTTCCATTGAAAGCGCACGAGCGATTGCCACGCGTTGCTTTTGTCCGCCGGATAATTGTTTTGCATTTGCGTTCACATATTGATCCATCCCAACGACTTTTAAATACTTCATTGCTATTTTTTCTGCTTCTTCTTTAGAACGCTTTAACACTTTTATTTGTCCAACTACACAGTTGTTCAACACATTGTGATTATTAAATAAGTTAAACTGTTGGAAAACCATTCCTAGCTTTGTACGATAAGCATGGATATCGTGTTTATCATCTAAAATATTTTCACCGTTATAAATAATTTGACCGCCACTTGGTTTTTCTAAAAGATTAATACAACGAAGCAGCGTGGATTTACCGGATCCAGAAGAACCGATTATACTGACCACTTCACCTTTTTTAACAGAGAAATCAATGTCTTTTAGTACTTCACGTGCTCCAAAGGATTTGCTTAAATGTTGTATATCAACTACTTTTTCCATTATTGCTCCTCCTCCATCTTAGCTTTCTTTCGTATTCGTTAAAGTTACTTGCGCTGGTTGACCAATCATGCTGTAGTTTTCAGGACCATCTAGTTTTCTTTCAAAATAACGTAGGATTAGTGTTACTGTATATGTCATAACAAAGTACAACACACACGCGACGAAAAATGATTCAAAATAACGGAAGTTGTTTCCTGCAATCGATTTTGTTTGGAAAAATAACTCCGATACACTAATGACGTTTAGTACGGATGTATCTTTAATATTAATGATAAATTGGTTACCTGTTGCCGGTAATATATTACGAATTACTTGTGGTAAAACCACATGTAGCATTGTTTGAATATGATTCATCCCGATTGCTTGGGCAGCTTCAAATTGTCCTTTTTCAATAGAAATGACTCCACCCCGAACAATTTCTGCCATATAGGCTCCTGTATTGATCGATACAATGAAAACAGCTGCCACTAGAGCATTCATATCAATATTAAAAGCTAGCATAGATCCATAATAAATAACCATTGCCTGTACAATCATTGGCGTTCCACGGAAAAATTCTATATATACAGAAAGAATTATATTTACTACCTTTAGTATTATTCGTTTTGCTGCTCTTTCAGGCACCGGAATTGTCCGTATAACTCCTGCTAATAAACCGATAACCGAACCGACTACTGTACCGATAATAGAAATTAATAAAGTAATTCCTGCTCCCCGAAGGAACATCGGCCAGTTATCGGAAACGATTGATACTATCCACTCGAAACTCATCATATTCCTCCTTTTAAGCGTAAAAAACGACTGCAATAAAATTGCAGCCGATATGTTCTGTCATTATTCTGCAGCTGGTTGATTTTTTATTGCATTATCCATAATTTCTTGACGTTCTTCTTCTGATATCTTCGCTAAAATCTCATTAATTTTTTCTGTTAGTTCACTATCTTTCTTAAGACCCACTGCAACTGCCGTTTCTTCTTCTGATGCTTTGAATCCATCTGTAAATTCAACCATAACGAAGTTTTCATTGGCAGAGGAAGCACTAATTCCTTCTGGACGTTCGGATACATAACCATCGATTTTACCTGATTCTAAAGCAACCCGCATTGCTGGGAAATTATCCATAGCTGTTTGTTTTTTTACACCTTCAATTTGATCGATCACTCCGTAATGGGATGTGTTTAGCTGACCAGTCACTTTTGCCCCTTTTAAATCTTGGATGGACTTAGCACCTTCATAAGGTCCGCCTTTTTTTACGACCATTACAAAATTGGAAGTATAATAGTTGTCAGAGAAGTCAATTGTTTCTTTACGTTCTTTTGTTGGAGACATCCCCGCCATTATTGCATCAATTTTACCTGATGTTAGAGCCGGAACTAAACCATCCCATTCTGTTTTAACAATGACTAATTCTTTTCCTAAACCTTCCGCAATTTTCTTAGCCATTTCTACATCGTATCCACCTGCGTACTCTGCGTTGCCTTTAAGTTTCACTCCACCGTTGGAATCGTCCATTTGTGTCCAGTTAAATGGTGGATATCCAGCTTCTAAACCGATTGTAAATGTATCGCTTTCTTGTGTGGCCGAACCTGAACCTGTTTTTTCTGTGTTATCCGTTCCACATGCCGCTAAAAGTAACAAGATTGATGCGAACATCATTAGTAATAGAAATTTATTTTTCACTTGTATTTCTCTCCTTTTATTTTTAGTTTATGTTGGAAAACAATAAAAAAGGACAACCTATAAAAAAGAACTGAGATGAACTCAGGTCGCAATTTTTATAGTTGCCCTAAATCCTCTACTTTACCCAAATGAGATAGCACACCACTATTAACCGGGACGTTTATAGTGGACAGTCCTGCAATTATTCACTGCAGACCCAGCATGTAATACGGAGAAATATTTACAAACTTCGGCGACATTTCCTTCTCCTTAGCATCATTGCTTCTCAAACTCCGCTAAAGACTAATAAATATCGCGCCTCTACCCCACTTATCAAGTGAGGTCATATTTAATTAATTTATGTTTCATAGTCTACAACAACATCAGATATGTGTCAACCGGTCTATTCAAAACGACTTTTTAAACTTCCAGAAAAATCATTTTTCGTATGTCCTTAAAAACACGACATTTGATAAAACCTTGATTTTATTGATATAATGGAAAATGGATGAATTGGTGAACGAATTTATATATAAAAAATGGGAATTATATTTTCATAAATTTATTCAAAAGGGAGTTGATATTATGGGATCTGTCCAAGTCGCAGATCACAAAGTGTCAGAAGAAATGAAAGATGATTATTCACTAGACAGAGTGCCACGAGATAAGAGAAAAATGGGTTGGTTTAGCATTACTAACATCACATTTGGTATCGCAACGGCAATTTTTTATTTTCAAATGGGAAGCGTTATGGCACTCCAATTCGGAGCCATCAATGCCATCATATCCTCCATATATGCGATAATCGTTGCTGGTATACTCGGAACATTCATTGCTTATCTTTCAGCAAAATCCGGTATGAATGTCAATTTATTATCTAGGGGTGGAGGTTTTGGTTACATAGGTGCATCGTTAACCTCATTCATTTATGCAACAAACTTCATCATGTATTGTGCATTTGAAGGACTAATTTTAGTTTCCGCTATTCACACCTTCTTCCCCGTCCTACCAGAATGGGCGCTAATCATTTTCTTCGGATCAATCGTAATTCCACTAAATTGGTTTGGAATCAAACAGCTTGATAAATTACAAAAGTGGTCATTACCGATTTTCGGTATTTTTTTAATAGCAGCCATTGTTATGTCATTCTACAAGCCCTCCGTTTATGAAGGAGCTTTTTGGACGTATATGCCAGAAGGAGTCCAAATGGGTGGACAAGCCTTACTACTTTGTATCGGGATGCATCACGGAATAATGGGGCTTACAGCCTTACTATCATCGGACTATGCACGTTTTCTTAAACCCAAAGATATTAAAGTAGGTTCTTTCGCTATTGGATTTATTCCTCAAATTTTCTGTTTTGGTGTCATGGGCGGCCTTGGTATATGGTTTGGTGTTCGTTTAGGTGAGCCAAATCCAGGAGTTTACATTGTTCTGCTCTTAGGTATAGGCGGCGCATTATTTACAATGCTAACGCAACTGCGTATAAATGTTACAAATATATACAGTAGTTCTTTGTCACTCGCTAACTTCTTTGAGAACATTTTTAAATTTACACCAGGTAGACGCTTTTGGGTAGTTGTATCAGGAGTAGTTGCTATAGGCTTAATGCTAGGTGGTATTGTCGACCATCTAGACACTGCAATGACATTCCAAGGAGTCTTTTTACTCGCTTGGGCAGCTATATTAGTTACGGATGCAATGATTGTGAAAAAGCTATTGAAAATTGGACCTGGTTATTATGAAGCTCGACACGAGTATTTATATAAATGGAATCCTGTTGGGGTCGTTTCTCTATTAATCTCCAGTGCATTAGGAACGATAGCTGCATTAGGATATATGGGATCATTTTTGCAAAGTACTGCAGCGTTTTTCGCAGCGATCTTAGCAGCTATACTTACAATAATTTTAGCTATTTCTACTAAAGGAAAGTATTATAGCAAAGGAACTCCTACCGACATTCCTAAAGATGATTACATTGCTTAATAGATAGAAATTAATTGCCTCTTTAATAGCATTTAACCAATCGATCAGCCCACCATTCATTTTATCTACTGATTTCCATGTTGCCTTTTTAAGGTATTTGATTCGTTACACACTATATGCACGCTTCTTTTTTCGAGGTTGTGTTTATAGTATGCTGATCATTTGATTGGTTTTCCATTATTTAGTTCCTCTATTAGAACAGCCCTCAAACTTGTGTATAACCTCTTTACGCTAAAAAGGTGTAGCATACGCTCTATTTCTTATCAGAGCATTTGCTACACCTTTTACCTTCTTCTCGTTTATCTTAATCCGGGTCTTTTGCCTTCAGAGATATAATTATTAATACGATCTATTAACTTAGGAAGTTCACTCATTGTTTCTATCGTAAAGTCTGCTCCATTTTCTCTAAAAGAGGTTGCTGTTTTATCAATAGCCACTTCTTTTTCAGATTCTGATAAAGCATTATATTCATCCAAGCTTAATCCCATTTCAGAGCTTCCCACAATGACACCAACAGACCAAACGCAGGCATTAACACCTTCTTTAATATCTGAAATAGTGTCGCCTACTTTAACTACCTTCCATGATGCCGATAATTTTAGTTGCTCCATGTTTCGATAGATCATGTACGGATATGGTCTTCCTATAGATTTTGTATCGTCAGGTGTGACATAAAAATCGGGATTGTAGCCTTTTTGGGAAGCACTCGATACAACGAAGTCCATCATGTTATTTGTATATCCAGTTGTTGATCCAATTTTTAATCCTTGATTCTTTAATAATTCCATGGCGGGTACTACGCCAGGAATTGGAGATGTATACTCTGACAATGAAGCCATTAATGCAGGTTCAAATTCTGCATATAAGTTTTCTACGTCTTGTTCATTAAATGATCTTCCGTATTTTTCTTCCCATAACTTAGTTACTCTAGACATAGATAACATCGCTCGAATATGATCTATTTTCAGCATTCCCATTGGTTCTCTTGCTTCTTCCATTGTCACTTCAATACCAGCATTTTTAAATATATCGATAAATACATTTACCGGTGCAAAGCATCCGAAATCTACCGCTGTTCCAGCCCAATCTAATATTACTCCTTCAATTTTGCTCATATCGCCACCTCTTTCATATATTCTTCTATAATATTACATAACTCTTGTATATCTTCATCAAAGATTACTCCGAAATTTCCGATACGGAATGTATCTACATTCCGTAATTTACCTGGATAAATGACATAGCCTCTCTCTTTTATATAAGAATAGAATTTAATTTTGAAGAACTAAATATATTCAATTTTATGCTGGCCTAAAAAACAAAAACAAGTACTTACTTTTACAAGTTAGTGCTTGTTTTTATTTTTGGGTGCTATCAGGCTGTTAGTTATGAACAAAAAAGCAATGACATATGGTTAAAAGAATGACTAATGCGGAGATGAGGGGTTTTTATATTTATTTATGTAGTTAAAACGGGCGATTCTTTATTTTCCATTGCGAACAAGTACCAAGTTTTAATGGACAGTATTCGCGCCATTAACGATTTAGCAACAGACGGTCTAGTAGTTGGCCAGGATTTACTTATTCCGACTAACATCTACATTGTGCAGCCTGGAGATTCATTGTATACAATTTCTCGGATGAGCTTCATTTCTATGGAAAAAATACGCCTTTACAATGGATTACATTCGGATGTGTTAATGATAGGAACTCAATTATATTTACCTCCGAGAACAAAGTACAGCGCAGAAAATTTAAGTTACATTACACCTTCAACGCCCGATAGAAATACGAGCCTTATAGAAAGATATGCCCCTATTAATACTTTTTTAGGCATTTTTGAATATCATGTTTTAGAAGACGGAAGCTTAAGTATATTAGACGATCAGCAAATGATACAAACTGCAAGAGAAAATAGGGTAGCCCCTCTAGCCGTTATTACGAATCTAACTTCTACTGGATTTAGCCCAGAGCTTACTAGACAAATATTAGGTTCAACGGAAATAAGAAATCGGGCTATCAATAATATATACCAGTTAGTTAAGAACAAGAACTTTGCAGGTGTAAATATCGATTTTGAACAAGTACCTGAAGAACTAAGGGATCTATATACCGGCTTTTTGCATACATTAAGGGCTAGATTAAGTCCTGAAGGATATTACACAACTGTTGCTGTTCCACCTAAGACGACTGATAATATCCCTTGGTTAAGAGGATATGATTACGGTGGGATCGGTGCATCAGTAGATTTTGTTTTTATCATGGCTTACGACTTTCACGAAGCAAGTAGCCCACCTGGTCCTGTTGCCCCAATAACTGAAGTAAGAAAAACAATTCAATTTGCCCTTCAACATATGAACAGAAATAAAATTATTCTCGGTGTTCCCCGCTATGGCTATGATTGGACAATGGACAACGGAAACGCAGTAAGTGCTAGGGCAGTTTCTGTTGCTGAAGCGGTTGAAACTGCTATGATATCGCAAGTTCCCATTTCCTATTCCACCGAGTATCAGCAACCCTTTTATCAATATTTGAATATAAATGGGCAAAGACATATCGTGTGGTACGAGGATTCCAGAGCTCGTGCTGAAAAACTAGAACTAGTAGTGGAGTATCGTTTGAAAGGGGCAGGAGCTTGGCAATTGGGATTGCAATTTGCCCAGTCTGCTGTCTTGGTTGAAGAGTTTTTTAACACGAAGAAGGTTCTATAAGAGCAGTGAGATTCCTCCATGTAAAGTGGGATCTTAAAGCGTCTATACGAGGGGGAACGTAGTGAAAAAAACATGGCTACTAGGGGTTGGGTTTTTTAGTATTAGCTTAGGATGGGCATTATACAATGGATTTGTCCCATATTTTCTAAATGATTATCTTTCAAGTACTGCCCTTATTGGCTTTCTAATGACAATTGATAATTATTTCGCTCTTTTTTTACAACCTTATATCGGAAACCGAAGTGATCGGACGAATACCCGATTTGGACGCCGCATGCCTTATTTACTCATCGGCATTCCTTTTGCCGCAATCTTTTACGGTCTTATCCCTTTTCATACAAGTTTGCTTACGTTAATCCTATTCATGGTTTGCATGAATGTATCCATGGCTATTTTTCGGTCACCAACTATTGCATTAATGCCGGATATAACGCCTGAAGAGAAACGTACAAAAGCAAATGGTATCATTAACTTCATGGGTGGTTGCGGTGGTATTTTAGCGTTCAGTATAGGCTCATATCTTTTTGGTATCGAAGAGTCTTTACCGTTTTTAGCAGTATCCGCTACCTTAATCATAGCGCTGGTTGTCGTTTTTAAAAATATCCAAGAAAAAGAAGACTCTATCCCTTTCATTGCACCAGTGAAGCCAAAAATAAACTACAAAGCAGAATTAAATAATCCAACTGTTTTTCTTTTAGCTGCGATCTTTTTTTGGTTTATGGCCATACAAGGAATGGAAGCATTATTTACACTATACGGAGTAAATGAGCTCGGATTATCCAAAAGTGCCTCTGCCTTTTCTTTAGCCTTTTTTTCGTTAAGTTTTGTCCTTTCAGCTATTCCAAGTGGCATCTTAGGTGCAAAGTTTGGAAAGAAGAGGATTATCCTTTTTGGCATAGTCGGATTATTTTTCGTGTTCTTATTATTAAACTGGGTCCAATCAGTCTTCTCTTTACGAAGTCTGCTTTCAGTAGGAGGTATGTTTTGGGCATGCATCAATATCAACTCTTACCCCTATATCGTTTCCCTTGGAGATGAACATAGCTTTGGAACTCGAACAGGCTTATATTACTTCGTTTCCTCTTTAGCAGCCATCATTTCTCCACCTACTTTAGGATTGCTAATTGATATATTTGGTTTTGGTATTTTATTTAATGCAACAGCAGGTAGTATGCTTTTCGCGTTAATCTGCATGTGGAGAGTCAGAAACGTTCCCAGCCCAAAGACATAACAAAAACCGACCTCCAAATGGATAGCCGGTTTTGTACACACATATTCTTACGCTAGTTCTTCCATAGAAGCAACGTATTTTTCTTCTTTTTCTTTATCAAATCTACCTTCCCATTTAGCCATAACAACTGTTGCTAATGCATTACCTACGACATTTACAACTGTACGTGCCATATCTAAAAGTCGGTCGATTCCTGCGATAAATGCTAATCCTTCTAAAGGAATTCCTACTGTTCCAAGCGTAGCTAGTAGCACAACAAATGATACACCAGGTACACCAGCGATTCCTTTTGAAGTAACCATTAACACAAGTACTAATGTGACTTGTTGCATAATACTTAGATCAATACCATACATTTGTGCAATAAAAATCGCCGCAATTGCTTGATATAATGTAGAACCATCTAGATTAAATGAATACCCAGTCGGTACAACAAACGATACAATATCTTTTGGTGAACCAAACTTCTCCATTTTCTCCATTACTTTTGGCAGAACGGTTTCCGAACTAGAAGTAGAGTAGGCAAGAAGTAACTCGTCCTTCAATACTTTAAGAAGGTGGAAAATATTCACACCAACGAGCTTGGCAATTCCACCGAGTACAACAAGGATAAAGAAAATCATTGTCGCATAGACCAAGATCATTAACTTACCAAGTGGCAGTAATGACTCTAAACCGAATTTAGAGACGGTTACCCCGATTAGAGCGAATACACCAAATGGAGCAAATTTCATAATAAAGTTTGTCACCCAGAACATTGCATCCGCAGTTCCTTGGAAAAATGCTAATACTGGCTTTCCTCTATCTCCAATAGCTGCAATCCCTAAACCAAATAACACTGAAAAGAAAATAATTGCAAGCATATCTCCGCTTGCCATAGACTGAACAATATTACTTGGAACAATTCCTACAATTACATCCATGAAACCATGGTCTTGTACTTGTTCCGTTGTTTGAACGTATTGATCGATGTTTCCTTTTGAAAGTGTAGACATGTCTATACCTTCACCTGGCTTGAAAATATTCGCCGCTAATAACCCAACGATAATGGCAATCGTCGTCACAACTTCAAAGTAAATTAATGTTTTACCACCTAATTTACCTAATTGCTTAATATCCCCAGTTCCAGCTACACCTAAAATAAGTGTAGAAACAATGATCGGAACAACAATCATTTTGATCATATTAATAAAAATTGTACCTATAGGCTGCAAGTAAGTTTCTACAGCAGGGTTACCAAAAAAGATAGCACCCACGATAATACCTAAGACAAGCCCGACTAAAATTTGATATGCCAATGTAAATTTAAATTTTTTCTTCAACCGTAAGTCCCCCCTTAATAAAAATGAAAACGCTTTCCTACCTTAAGAGTAAGCTTAAGGATAATTTTAAAGGAAACTTACGAAATCCGACGAAATCCGACAAAAAATTATAGAGTTATCTTTTTGTTTGAATCTCATTGTATTTTTCTTGCACTTCCATATAAAGAACTTGGAGAAATTTTTTAATGTTTACTTTCATTTTTGCAAAGTTTTTTCTTCCTTCTTGCATGTGAATCATTTGACTTCTAATTTCTTGAAAATCGAAATAGCGAGGAGCGTAGTATTCGAAGTCAGGATTCGTGTAATCGATGGCGCCTAAAGAAGCTATATTATTCATCGCATTTAATATTGTTCGACGTAAGCGTTGTTCTATTGCCTTACTTTCCTTTTGTAAATGGGTGAAAGGAATACCTGATTTTGTAGCAACAGCTTCGTATAATTCTTTTAATGGAGGCAGTTGAATCATTGAATCCTTTTGGTCGAAGAGAAACTCTACCATCGCAACAATATCGTCACTTCCTACCTCTCCAAGAATACCCATATCACTTAATATAGAATGAACAATTTCTTTTACACTTTGTTTTTTATAGATTGGTTTAATGGACGTAATATTAGCCAAAGACTCTTTAATCGCAAGAAGGGAATCCTTCAGTCGAATTTGTTCTGCCGTTTTCCGTAAAATAGTTAGAACTTCAATTCGATTTATCGGCTTATGTATAAAGAATTCAACCCCTTTTTCATAAGCTTCACCGACCATTTCTTTATTAATAATTTGAGAAATCATGATAAACTGCCCTTGGTATCCCTTTTTTCTTAACTGTTCAATTGTTTCAATGCCGTCCAATTCCGGCATTAAAAAATCGATTAAAACAACGTCTGGCTGCATTGTAGCGATTGGAGATAAGGAACTGATACCACTATTAGCTTCACCAATTACTAGTCCAATATCCCCTTCTGTTATTATCTTTTTTAGCATATTTCTACTTGCTGGATCATCATCAACTATAAAATAGCGCAGGTTGGTTCACTCACTTTCTTAAATTGTTCGTCGGGATTTGGATTTGAAAAGCAGTTCCTTCTTTCCTCGTTTCCACTCGAATGTCGCCAGTCATTGTTTGGATAATTTCTTTCACATGTGAAAGACCAATCCCCGTTGCGGCAACTCCTTTATCGTTATACTTCGTTGTATATCCAGGCTCAAAAATGATCGGTATATCTTCTTTTGGGATTCCTTTTCCTGTGTCCTTTATCAAAAAATATGTATAGCTAGATTTCTCAAAAAGGCTTATATGTATTTCTCCTTTATCCCCTATTGCTTCTACGGCATTGGCTACAATATTGTTTAGCAAAGCAAGTAAAGGGATTTGTTGGTCTGTTTCAAAATCTAATTCTGTCAAAACGGAAAAATGAACCTGTTTCCTTAACAACTCACTATATTTTTCATTTGCATGGATAACTAGCTGAATTACTTCAGACAAATAGATAGGGTCATCTTTTTTCCCTTCTGTTACGTTCTTTAATCCTGCTAAAATTCGTTGGGAGTCTTTTTTCACTTCATGGATTTCCTGCGCAATATGTAATGCTTGTACACTTAATGCTTGCATATTATGGTGCTTTAATTTTCGGTACAGGTCATGACTAGAAACAGTGATTTGTTCAATATGATTCATCGATTTTTGCAAATAAAGTGTTTCTGCATACAGCCCTGAATTTACGTTGAGCATTTCTTCCATCCGTTTCTTTTGCTCCGACATCGCGATGGAACTAAACAACCCAACGACAAAATAGCTACGAAGAACCGCCACTCCTAATAGTAATGCCCATTCTTCAAAACCTAAATTCTCCTCATGCATAAACCAGTTTCGCACCAGATGCTCTGTGCCATTGGCGATAAATTCAAAACCAACTCCGAGAGCTCCTAAAAGGAATGGATTAGTCTTATATTTTTCCATATTTATCATTCGTAATCCTAATGCGAACAAAAAATAATATAAAAAAGCAGGTGCATGTTCAACAAAACTTAAAAAGAAGGAATCTCCATGGAATAATGCATCTCTTACCGTTCGAGCAATCACAACAGAAAGTCCTGTTATGGATCCCGTTAAAAGGAGAGAAGCTGGAGGTCGGATAAGGATAAGTAGAAAAAATGTAATGCTCCCTAAACCAAAACGAAAGGCTTCTCCGCTAAATGGAATTACCTTAAACTCACTTGCCAACACTGTCAACAATACAGTCAGAATGATTGCATACTTACTATCTCGTAAAACCATAAAACTCTCCTAGTAAAGCTTATTTAATAATTCGAGTATAACATTGAACACTATAGAAGAAAAAAAAGACGAAACATAAAGTTACATGCTTCGCCTTTTCACTATTTTATGCTTTTTTTACAAATTCGGATTTTAACTTCATCGCACCAAAACCATCAATCTTACAATCAATATTATGATCGCCCTCGACTAAACGAATACTTTTAACTTTAGTACCTATTTTTAAAGTAGAGGAGCTGCCTTTTACTTTTAGGTCTTTAATGACAGTTACAGAATCACCGTCACTTAAAATATTCCCGTTCGCATCTCGCACTATTTGCGTATCTTCGTTTTCCTCTGCTCCTCCTATAGTCCACTCATGCGCACATTCTGGGCAAACGAAAAGATTTCCATCTTCATATGTATATGCTGAATTACACTTTGGGCAATTAGGTAAATTAACCATACTTTCATATCCTCCATTCTAAAACAGTTCCTATTATGCCTCTATACTACCATGTCTAGTTATTTTGACAACTCCTTCACAGAAAAAGCATAAGTGGCGTTGCTTTGAAATTGGTGGTCTTAGCAAAGGGTTTTGGTGCCAGGAAATGGTTTAGGGCAACCAATCAGTCATTGAAAGCAATCAATTCTATCAGGAAAGCAACTTAATCTGCATAAGAGCAACCATATTACTGGGGAAAGCAACCAGTTCTAAAAATAATAAGTTTTCTTGGCTTGAGATGAAGATATTATGGGGAGTTACTCCAATAACTGCGGTCGCCAAATTGGCAACAAAGCACGAAAAAAATCGTCAGTCCATTAATGGATCGACTTTTTTTATACATGCTTTTATTAAACTTTTTCTAACTCCTGTGTCTCTTCCTCTGAAGAATGGCCTTCGTTCGGCATATCTTCATCTAAACCAAGTACCTTCGCAGTTGAAGCATGAAGTTCGCGGAAAAGCTCTGGATTTTCTACTAGAGATACACCATAGGAAGGAACCATTTCTTTAATCTTCGGTTCCCACTCTTTTGCATGTTGTGGGAAGCATTTATTGATTATTTCAAGCATAACGTGAACTGCAGTAGATGCACCTGGAGAAGCACCTAGTAATGCAGCAACAGAACCATCAGCTCCTGTGACAACTTCCGTACCAAATTGAAGCGTGCCTTTACCGCCGGCTTCGGTATCTTTAATCACCTGCACACGTTGTCCTGCTACTACGATATCCCAGTCTTCACTTTTAGCATTCGGAACAAATTCTCGTAATTCTTCAATGCGTTGTTCTTTTGATAGCATCAATTGTTGAACTAAGTATTTTGTTAATCCCATGTTTTTTGCTCCTGCCGATAACATAGTTAACACGTTATTTGGCTTTACAGAGCCTAATAAATCCATATTAGAACCGGTTTTTAAAAATTTTGGCGAGAAGCCGGCAAACGGTCCAAATAGTAATGATTTTTTATTGTCAATATATCGAGTATCAAGATGTGGTACCGACATTGGAGGTGCACCAACGGCAGCTTTACCATAAACCTTTGCGTGGTGTTGCTCTACAATCTCCGGATTTTTACATACTAAGAAGAGCCCACTTACCGGGAATCCACCAACATGCTTACTTTCCGGAATACCTGTTTTTTGCAGTAAAGGTAAGCTTCCACCTCCACCCCCGATAAAGACAAATTTCGCATTAAGATATTCGAGTTTACCGCTATCGCTTTGCACTTTTACTTCCCATAAGCCATCTGGCGTGCGTTTAAGATCATTCACTTGATGATTGTATTTAATATCAACATTTTTACTCGCTAAGTGGTCAATTAACATGCGCGTTAAAGCACCAAAGTTCACATCAGTTCCGGAATCAATTTTTGTTGCCGCTATAGGTTTATCTAAAGTTCGTTCTTTTAACATTAACGGAATCCATTCCTTCAGTTTTTCGGGATTATCGGAAAACTCCATCCCTTCAAACAACGGATTAGTTGAAAGCGCTTCAAAACGATTTTTTAAAAACTGTACATTTTTTTCTCCCTGTACGTAACTTATATGTGGCAATGGCATGATAAAGTCTTGTGGATTGCTAATTAGATTACTTTCTACAAGATAAGACCAAAACTGTCTAGAAAGTTGAAACTGCTCGTTAATTTTTATCGCTTTACTGATATCTACTGTTCCATCTGGTTTTTCAGTCGTGTAGTTTAGCTCGCATAGTGCAGAATGCCCTGTTCCCGCATTATTCCACTCATTAGAGCTTTCTTCTCCTGGTTTATCCAGTTTTTCGAATACTGTAATTTTCCAGTCTGGTGCTAATTCTTTCAGCAGTGTTCCCAAAGTTGCACTCATGACTCCGGCACCAATTAAGATAACATCTGTATTTGTTTGTCCGTTACTCATTTTTACCATATCCTTATATGTTAAGTTTTGCAGAAAGGATGTAAACGCTCCTTCTTTGGCGTCATAATAAGACAAGACGCAACCTGGGAACACATCTTTTCTATATCAATATCCTTTTATTAGTTTATCATAGTTATTTTAATAATAAAACATCTCTATCTCAAACTATGTCGCATATTGTAGTTTTAAGTCATGGAAGCTAAGAGAAATCATGGGAAAATTCCAGGAGAGATATGTTAGAGCCTTTCCTTTATAAATGGTTGTTTTCATCAACTATTAAGGAAATAATGACAGAAATTTTCTTATTGCAAAGGAATGATATGCATCTTTTTTCGTTACAATGCCTATTTTCCAGAGAAGTGCTGGATCATCCAATGGTATTGTTTTAATTACTGGATTGTTTTGTTTTATAAAAATGGTTTTCGGTAATATGGTAACCCCTAATTTGGAAGCCACTAACTCTACTATTAAATCCCACTGCGAGCTCTCGTATGAAATAGATGGAGTAAAACCTGCTTCTTTACATGTTTGAATGACAAATTCATGCAAAGCAAAGTCTTTGGTGAAAACAATAAATTGTTCATCTTTTAAATCCGTTAATGCGACAGATGTATATTGGGCTAGTCGATGTTCTTCGTGAATAAACAGTACAAATTCATCCTCAATAAAGGGATGAACATTAAATACCGATTCATCAGCCGGCAGAACTATTAACCCCACATCGATATTCTCTTCTTCTACAAGCTGCTCTATCAATTTAGCACCTAGTTCGACGAGTACAAGCTTCACATTTGGAAATTGACCGTTAAATATACGAGCAATATAAGGGAAAAACAGAGTGCCGATAAGAGGCGGAATTCCTATCTTAATTTCTCCTATTTTCGCATCCGTTAATTCTTTCAGCAAATTAGGTAGCTCATTCAACATATTAAACGCCTGTTGTCCTTGTCTATAAACAATTTTTCCAGCATCAGTCAAGTAGAGATGTCTCGTGGAACGGTCGAAAAGACTAACGTGGAATTCTTCTTCCAACTTTTTTACTGCCTTGCTTAACGACGGCTGAGATAGGTATGAGTGCTCTGCTGCTTTTGTAAAGCTCCCGTGTTCAGCCACTTCCATAAACGATTTTAAATCACGTAATTCCATTTTTAGACAACCTCGTTTTATTCCATTTTTGAATAAATACTATTCTATTTATGAATTTTACATATATTCTGACAGCTTGTAAACTCTTTCTTATGAGGAAGAAAAAGGGGGAATTATTATTAAGAGAATAGTAAATTTAAGAAACTTTAGATTTCAGAAATTTTAGATCAATAAATATTATCGCAGGAGGATAAAACCTTGAAAGTAATGATTTCATTATCAAACAGATTAATGCAACGATACATGCCTGACCCATATGTACTTGTAGTTATTCTTACTTTTCTTGTGGGCGGACTTGCTCTATTACTAACCCCTAGTACACCTGTTCAATTATTGAGTTTTTGGGGAGATGGTTTTTGGAGCCTATTAACATTTTCTATGCAAATGGTTTTTATTGTAGTTACAGGACATGTTATGGCGAGTAGTCCATTTTTTAAGAAGCTATTAGGAAACTTAGCAAGTGTACCAAAATCACCTGGACATGCGATCATCCTTGTTACCCTTGTAGCATTAGTCGCTTGCTGGATTAACTGGGGATTTGGTTTAATCATCGGGGCATTACTAGCAAGAGAAATTGCTAAAAAAGTAGACGGGGTTGACTATCGACTGTTAGTTGCAAGCGCATATAGTGGGTTTATCATATGGAGTGGTGGTCTTTCGTCATCTGTGGCGTTAACTATTGCCACACCTGGTCATTTTACCGAAAACCTTATAGGCGTAGTGCCAACTAGTCAAACTCTTTTTTCACCACTTAATTTAATCATTGTTGTTGGACTAATCATTCTAGTACCCATTATTAATAGAATAATGACACCAACGAAAGATCAAGCATTTATCATCGATCGTAGTCTCCTAGAGGATTCAAATGCTATGCCTGCAGCTACAGTGGACAATGTGGAGATGACACCAGCTGATCGTTTAGAAAATAGTAAAATACTTTCATTATTAATTGGTTTAACTGGTCTTGCTTTTTTAGGATATTATATTGCTACTAACGGTTTTGCTATCAATCTAAATATCATTAATTTTCTATTTCTTATTGTAGGGATACTATTACACAAAACACCAAAGCTATTTTTAGAAGCTGTTACAAACTCGGTTAAAAGTGCAACCGGTATTATTATTCAATTTCCATTTTATGCAGGATTAATGGGTATTGTAACTGCTTCAGGACTTGCAAGTGTATTATCAGATGCATTTATATCTATTTCCAATGAGCATACATTCCATATGCTTACACTATGGAGTGCAGGTCTTGTAAACTTCTTCGTCCCTTCCGGCGGGGGACAGTGGGCTGTACAAGCTCCTGTGATGCTAGAAGCTGCACAAAGTCTAGGCGTTTCTTTACCTAAAACAGCAATGGCTGTTGCTTGGGGAGACGCATGGACAAATATGATTCAACCATTCTACGCATTACCTGCTTTGGCAATTGCAGGGTTAAAAGCAAAGGATATTATGGGTTATGGATTAATAATCATGCTTATTACAGGAATCTTTATTTCGGCTGCTTTTTTGTTTATATGATGAATTTAGACCTCACCAGTAATGTTGAGGTCTTTTTTAATTAACTTTTTCTATATACTATTATATATTTAAACTAGGTGATGAGATGAATACAAAAATATACGTAAACAACGAAAAATTCATAGCAGGTATGAGCTTGAAAGATAGTCGGGAATCCGAACAAAACAATATGGCATTGCATGTATGTGAAAATGTTAGTAATGTATTAGAAAATCGTAAGAAACTTGCTGCATCTTTAAATTGCGGATTGGAGACTTTTGTTTGTGCCAATCAAACACATAGCGCTAATTTCCACCGAGTAACGCTCGACGACAAAGGCCGCGGCGCTGATACAACAGAGAACGCTATATTGGATACAGACGCCTTGTATACATATGAGCCGGATTTGTTATTATGTAGCTTCACCGCTGATTGTGTTCCCGTTATTTTCTTCAATGAGCACACTGGCCTCATTGGTGTCATTCATTCTGGATGGCAAGGTACTGTCAAAGAAATTACTTGGAAGCTTTTTGAACATTTAAAGCAAGTAGAGCAATGTAATATGCATGATATACACGTCCAACTTGGTCCAGCCCTTAGTCAGGAGAAATTTGAAGTAGACGAAGATGTATATGTTCAATTTAAAGAGCTTGGTTATACAGATGATTTTATTTATTACAAGGACGAAACACGCAAGTATCATATTGATAACCAGTTAACCGTGAAAAGGCAGTGTGAGTTAGCAGGAATCCCTTATCAGCAAATTACGATAGACCGTACTTGTACGTTTTTGAGTCCAGATGGATTCTCTTACCGACAAGACAAAAAAAGTGGAAGACATATGAGTTTTATTATGAAAAAGGGCAGTTTCGATAGAGCTTAACATTTAAAAGAGTTAATTACACTTGAATGCTAATTTCTATGTGGATAAAGATTAAAAAGGACCTACGGTATAGGTCCTTTTTAATCTTTAACAGCTCTTATTTTTGTATAAACATTTGTGTCCAGTAATTACCGTCTTTCACATATCCTACTCCAATATGCGTGAAGTTTTTATTGAGAATGTTTGCTCTATGCCCTTCGCTATTCATCCATGCTTTTACTACATCAGATGCAGACTGTTGACCTTTTGCAATGTTTTCTCCGGCTGCTTTATATGTAACACCATAGGCTTTCATCATATCAAACGGTGAACCATAGGTTGGGCTTGTATGATCGAAATAATTCTTATCATGCATATCTTGAGACTTCGCTTCTGCTACTCTTGCAAGCTCCCAATCGTCTTTCAGTGCTGGAAGCCCAGCATTTGCTCGTTCTATATTTATAAGCTTAATCACTTCTTGCTCTACACTAGCTTGTTCTTTTGTTGGAACATTTATCTTTTGACCAGCGTAGATAAGATTTGGATTCGCAAGCTGTGGATTTGCCTCAATTAGTTCCTGAACTCCTGTTTGAGTCTTCAACGCAATTTTCCAAAGGGTGTCTCCCCCTTCAACTGAATATGAACTATCCGCCGCCATTGCGCTCATCGGTACTAATAAAGATATAGATAAAACAGAAGCAATCGTAGCTTTCCCAAATTTTTTAAGCATTCTATCAATCCTTCCAATTCGTTATATATTCATAGTAAGTAGTTTCATAGAGTTATTCACTACTTAATATTTGGAAGGATTTTTACAATTTCATTACATATGTAATAAACAATTTGTTCTTTATGGTGAAGTAACGTTTTTTACTAAAGAGGTTGGTAATATAATTGAAACATATCCTGAATAGGAAAAAGTTACCTCTAAGTAATGTCGCTATTTAAATTAGTTATCCCATACTTCTTTTAATGTTTCTCTAAACAAAACATCTAGTTTTTCTGTAGGATCTTCTATTTTAACTGTTAATGTTTGAATATAAGCTTCCAGTCGTGCCATTTCACTTTCTAAAAATTCATTGATCACTTCAATTCGCGGCTCCATGTCTAATTCATCGCCTTTTATCTTTCTTTCTAGAAGATGATCGATCTCGTTTTTTAATCTGTCATTTAAAACCATTGCTTGTAGTAATTCATGAAAGTCAATTGGTGGTACCGTTTTATACTCTTCAATCCATTTGCAGGCCAAGACAGGTCGAAGCACATAAAAGTACTTCTTTATTTTTACTTCAGAGCCTTGTAGATATTCTCGATAATTGTTTTTCGCCATGTTTAAGTAGTGGTACAAGCTTGCATTTGGGTAAAAAACTTCCGATTCTAACCCGCGTAATTTATCGATAAATGAGTACTTTTGAAAATAAATAATATTACTTCGCATCCACTCCAAAAGAGGTGGATTACTCTTTCTAAACAAACGCAAAGCTTTTGTAATATCCCAACCGCTTATATCTAATAAATCATTGATCGGTACTTCAATTACATCTCTCTTCGTACCAATTCCTTGCGGATCAATCGATAGATACCAATCTGGTTGATGCACATAAATAAATCGTACGTCGTAATCACTATCTTTAGAAGGAAATCCCCAAGCGCGGCTACCAGATTCGACAGCAAAGAGAACCTTTACTTGATATTTTTCTTCAATTTCTAGCAATTTTTTTAGAATAATTTCATTCATTAAAAAACCTCCCTAAACTTATATTTGCGTTTTATTGACATTAACTTTGTTCTTTATGTTTTTTAGTAACTAGGAATGCTTTCCATGTGTGCTGATCTTCCACTTATCTATGATATAATAACCTGGTTGTTTTGAGTACCAAGGAGGTATTATATTGAAACTAAATAAAGGTATTCTGTTTATATTATTGGGAGCTTCATTTTTTGGTTTTACACCAATATTTGCGAAGCTTGGATTTGGTTACGGCTACTCCCTCGGCCAAATCAATATCGTTCAAATGTCAATTTCCTTTATACTTTTATGGTCTTTTACTTTAATGAAACGCTCCAGTTTCAAGGGGCTTACTAAGAAGAACGTTCTTCAAGTCATGGTGACCGGTTGTTTTATAGGTTTAACAAGTATCTTCTATTACGGTTCAATGCAATATTTACCCGCTTCATTGGCTATCATTTTAATGTTCCAATTTGTTTGGATAGGGATTATTTTAGAATGGGTTTTCAGCAAAATTAAACCTGCTCCTACGACAATAATCTCCATTATTTTAATCCTAATTGGAGTCTTTTTTGCCTCAAATGTTTTAGATGGAGACATACAAGGTCTGCCAATTAAAGGTTTCATTTTTGGAATTTTATCCGCCTTTACGTATGCGGGATTTATATTTTTCAGCGGAAAGGTTGCTGTAGAAGTGGATGCGTGGACACGGAGCTCTTTAATGGTAACAGGATCAACCATTTTGGTATTTATCCTGTTCATCCGGGATATTCCATCTGTACTGCCGTTAGAGCAAAATTTACTAACTACCGCGGTCGGAGTTTCATTGTTTGGAGCTGTACTTCCTCCATTATTTTTTGCAGTAGGTGCACCATTAGTTTCTGGAGGATTTGCCAATATATTAACCTCCATTGAGTTACCTATTGCCATACTATCTGCTAGCATTATTTTATCCGAAACAGTAACGCCTCTTCAGTGGTTAGGTACAGTTATTATTTTATTAGCTATTGCATTTAATGAAGTTGGAAGTAATATTTTTAAAGTTAAGAAGCATAAAAAGCAGGGACTCCATTCATGATTCCCTGCTTTTTTATGATTTTATTTCATTCTTTAAGAGAAACATTACATCGTTGCTGCCGAGGAAGCTGCTGCTTGATCAGCCTTGACGCAATCGATAGCGACAACGATTGCTATGATGACGCCCTCCATCTCTTCATCCAGAATTTGAACTTGGTAGCTATCGCCCCATGTAAACCATTCCTTGCTCACTTTACCGACGACTTTTCCATGCTGTAACACTTGGAAATCCATATCCCACCAGTTACCATGTACTTCCACACCTGCTGCATCAATCGTATAGCGGGCCTTAAAAAAGGAAAACTCTTTCTTTATCGTTAATACTTCTCGACCATTTACTTCCACAAAAAACTGAGGTAAAAAACTGAATACCTTTTTTGTGATGAGTGCTATTTCCTCTCTTGTTGTATCCATAATGGAGAAAGTCTTTGGAATTTGCATAAAACTGCCCTCCACAAAGTAAACATCTCTCTCCTGCTGATCCTTTACCGTAAATTTGCCACCTAGACTGAATACCTTTTGTTTTATATAAAGTTGCTTCATACGACGGCCTCCCCCTGTAATATACTACTAAAAGTATAACATTGAACGGATTTTGATACTAAAAACCCTACCTATTTGAAAACCAGTCTTTGGTTGGAACTAAAAGTGTATATATCTTTGTTAAATTCATCTGTATATGTTACTCCGAAGACAAGCATAAATAGGATTAGGTCTACATTATAATTCAAGCGAAAAATACTAAAGTAGTCCTTATTACATTCTTCTAAAAATTATAATATACTCAAAATGAGGATAAATTAGAGAATGGAGTTACTCAGATGGAGCGTATAAAGCAACAAACACTATTATCAAATGCACAAACATCCTTTGATGAATTACTTGCTTTAATTGAGAGTATTCCCTTACGAAATAGGAAAAATCACTACAACTGGGCAATTAAAAAATGTGAAATAATAGCGGAAGAAATTAAAAGTAACAAAACCACCTAAGACGTTATAGAATCAAGGTTTTAGGTGGTATTTTTGATTGTATTTACTAGTGTTATTCCGCATTAATCGAAAATTGAACTACTAAAGCATTTTACCTGTATAGAAAGAACTAGCTAATTGATCAAAATCATAATCTTTCAATTCCTCTAGAGTTATATTTGCATGCGAACCTTCATGTACCATTAAATTACTGTTTGGACCAAGATGGATTAAAATAACAGGCTTGTCAGTGGCATAAGCATAACCAAGTTCCCACGCTGTTCCACTGTCCGAATAGTTACCATGATAGATACCTACGACGATTTCTGCCCACTTAATATGTTTTATATCATTCATAAATGTTTCAATGGACCATTGACGTGAACCCACCTCAACACGTTCATCAATTGGATTTCTAAGCGGAGAGAATACTTTCAAACCTTTTTCCGCCAAAATTGCTTCCACCTGTTCTAAGCATTCAATCTCCTTCTCGTTAAAAAATGGGCTGGCTAAATATACTCTCTTCATTGGTTTAATCTCCTTCAATTTTTGATAATTACTTACAACGGTTGAACATTTTATCATTTACCAGCCAATTGTATCTCAAACGGTCTTCCATTCAAATACCCCGAGTAAATACTAAAATTTATTATAGAAATTAGCTGCCCATCAGTAATCTGTTTGGCAATCATTTATGATAAGGTTCATTTTTTATAATCCGAAAAGCACGATAGATCTGCTCCACCAACACCAACTTCATTAACTGATGAGGCAAAGTCATTTTACTAAAAGATAACTTTTCATCCGAACGCTTCATCACATCCTCATGCAAACCAAGAGATCCGCCAATAACAAAAGCGATTTTGCTTCGTCCATATGTCATTAACGACTCTAAATCACTGGCAAGCTGCTCAGATGACTTCATCTTTCCATCAATTGCAAGCGCAATTACATAAGTGTCAGCTCCAATTTTGGAGAGAATGCGTTCACCTTCTTTTTTCTTCACGATTTCCATATCGGCTTCACTTAAATTTTCCGATGCTTTTTCGTCCGGTACTTCCACCAAATCAATTTTCGCATAGCTACTTAATCGCTTCGAGTATTCCTCTATCCCCAATTTTAAGTATTTTTCTTTTAACTTCCCTACCGAAACAATTTGTATATTCACAAGTTATCCACCTTTACATTCTGTTTACAAACAAGTTATACACATAACTTATACACATATCCACAATGCTTATCTACATATTGTGTTTTATTTTTCATTTTCTACAATATATATTGCAGCGACATTACAGTATGCGCATTTTGTGGATAACTTTTCGTTCTCATTTATTTTTTCAAGCATTGGGAAGGTTTTTTGTTCTGCAACGAACATGTCCAAAGCTTGATTTATATGAGTTTCACAACTGAATATTCTCAATTTTATACTTCCTTTCGTTTTCCGAATAATTTAATAAGTTATGCACAAAACATTCGTGCTTATCCACAATCTATTTTATCAAATGAAAAACGAGTAGGAAAGAACAGCATTTCTTTTCCTACTCGTTGTGTAAATCTTTTATTTACAATTCATAGTTATCCACATGTTTATAATGTATCTGTTTCTTTTAATACAATCGTTAGTTCCACTAATTTTCCTTGGCGATATACTTTTACTTTCAGCTCATCACCAATTTCTTTTTCATTGTATAAATGCTTTCTTAGCTCAATCGTGTTTTCTATTTTTTGACCATCCATTTCTACAATAACATCATAAGGTTTCATCCCTGCTAAAGCTGCTGGAGTATTTTCTATTACTTGATCTACTACAACTCCTGTTGTCACTTCAACTGGTAATTTTAACGTATCACGTTGATGAATCGCAGGTACATTTGTTACATCGACCAACGTAATTCCCATAGATGGACGATTTACTTTTCCGTTAGCCTCTAGGTCTTCTATAATTGGAATAGCGGAATTAACTGGTATTGCAAGTCCCATACCTTCTACGGTAGACTCTGAAATTTTCATCGAATTTATTCCTATTAATTGTCCTGCTAAATTGATCAATGCTCCACCGCTATTCCCTGGGTTAATCGCTGCGTCTGTTTGTAAAACCTCCGCTTGCCAATCTTCTACACCATCTCCGTTTATATCTGTAGGTATAGCACGATCTTTACCAGATACAACACCAGTTGTGACAGAACCGTAGAAATCAAGTCCTAGTGGGTTTCCAATCGCAATGACAGATTCTCCTTGCTTTAATGCATCTGAATCTCCAAACTCTATGACTGTATCCACGCCCTTATCGTCAATTTCTAAAACTGCTAAGTCTGTCCATACATCACTACCAACTAATTTAGCTTCCACTTTTGCACCATCTGCTAAAGTTACTTCTACCGCCTTTGCACCTTCGATTACGTGATGATTCGTAATGACATATGCTTTACCATTTTCTTTTTTATAAATTACTCCGGAACCTGTTCCAGCTTCCTGTTCTGATTGGGATTGACTCCAAAAATTCGTTACTGATTGGATATTTGAAACTCCAACAACAGCTCCCGACGCTTTTTCTACGGCGCTTGTCACGTCTGTAGTTATATCCACGGAGAGCTGTTCTGTTTTTGCATTAGTATTAGTTGTTTTAGTAGCATTGTCGGCGGGTAAATTTGTCACGACAGAAGGTACTAAAAACCATACAAGTAAAGCTCCAACTAATACACCCGCTAATCCACTAAAAAAATAACCAGCTACACCTCGTTTTTTTTCCCTCTTTACTTCTCGTTTTTTTACTACAGGTTCTTCTATTTTCGATTCTTCTTGTGGTCCGTATGGATTATTTGGTTCCATGTTTTATCTTCCTCTCTTTTTTATGTAACTGTTTGTACAGTTACTTTACCCAACTCACATTAAAATAAGATGAAAATTGGTTGAAAGATAAATAAAAAAGTTCCAAAGCCTGAACTTTGGAACTTTTACTATTTAAACGGAAACTAATTCGGTTGGAACATTCGCATCTGTATCGTGAAGATGTACATATTCTCCTGCAATAACTCCACAAGATTCTAACGTTTGTGCAACGCTCATTCGTGCAAGATCTTTCATATTATTATCTTTACTTAAATGCGATAAATAAATATGCGTGTTTTTAATATCCACCACTTCACTCATTGCAACTGCAGCATCTTCGTTGGATACATGTCCTACGTCACTTAATATCCTTCTTTTAATAGACCATGGATAGCGTCCCATTTGAAGCATACTCACATCGTGGTTGCTTTCAAAAACAAATGAATCCGCTCCTTTTATATGCCCTTTCATTCTGTCGCTAACATACCCAGTATCCGTAATTAAGACAAGTTTACGACCATTTTCATGAAAGATATAAAACATTGGGTCTGCCGCATCATGTGATACTGCAAATGACTGAATATCAATACTACCAAATGTTTTCACAGCTTCCATATCAAATTGGAATCGTTGTTCAACCGGCACATTCCCAATAAGAGAATCCATTGCTAGCCATGTTTTTTCATTTGCATAAATAGGAATCCCATGTTTTCTTGCAACGACACCTAGTCCTTTAATATGATCACTATGCTCATGAGTAATAAAAATACCCGACAATTTTTTTATATCGCGATCTATCTCGCTAAAAAGCTGCTCCATCTTCTTACCACTTAAGCCTACGTCTACTAAAAAAGAATGCTCCTCATTTTCCACATAAATAGCATTCCCACTACTCCCACTTGCTAAAACACTAAACTTCATTGTTAAAACTCCTTACTTTACTTCTGGTTGTTCGGTCTTTTTAGGAATTTCACTAATTGTTCCCTCTACAGCATTGACAAAATACTCTTCCATCTTTCCATCTGAAAGTTCAACTGGTACATACCAAGTTGGTGCAAATACAAATACCTGGGTTTCCGTTAGTGTAGCTAACGTGGAATATCCAAGTTTAAGATCTTTTACAGTCGAATCCGCTTTTAATAATGAGCTAGAGTACAAAGCTCGAAATACAAACATAGGCGACACTAATTTTTTCGATTCATCATACTCTTCTAGATTATCCAATACGGTTTGTTCGTACCGAATAAGCTCTTTCTCATCGTTCCAATATACGATTAGTTGTGCATTTTGATTGTGGTAAACTAGCCGATCATTTACTTTTTGAAAAAACGTTGCAGATTTTTTCTCTTCATCTATTTTCCATAATCCGTATGAGTTACCACGGATAATATTTTCTTTTACTAGCTTTTCTAAAGAATTTTCTGTTGTGATTGGCAGTGGCTCTTTGAATGTACCAATTAATGCATAACCGTCTTCAACTTCTAAGTTCTGGTTTTTTAATTGATTGAGCTCTTCTTCACTAAATTGATGTGCGTTCCCCGAAATATACGATGCCTCTTGGATTAATGATTCTGTTTTCGGTACTTTAATATTGTCCAGCAATAGTCGTTCCTCAATAGGAGTATCGATGCGCTCCTTTACATTCAATGCCTCATTGTATCTATTGGAATAAAGCCAAAATAAAAATACATTTAAAATAGAAAATACAATGATAAATATCGTTTTCGTTTTATTCCAATCCAAATTTGCCGCCTCCTAAAAGTTCGGGAGTGATTCTAGTCCAAGAACCATTCGACAAATAATACCATGAAGGTTCTAGGTCCACTATTCGCTGCTGACCGTTTCGTGACAAGTTATATCCTATTGCAATGTCATCTATGGAAAGCACTTTATTCTCATGAAGGGCATGGATCAAGTCGTATATATCTTGTCCAGACCGCAACTGAATATCTCTTTGTCTACGAGTATCAGCTATCGAAACATACGGTCTATTATAACGATAAACACGATTGGTCCCCCAATGTACGTTAATCTCGGTTTCTGGATCTTTGCTGAAAACTGGCATTCCATGAAAATGGAGCTGGTAACTTACTTGTTTTGTAGAACTATTTATCTTACTATATCGATAGTCATCTGTCCATCCACTATGCTCATTAATGAAGTGCAAGCTTTGCTGAATAAGCTCATCTGGTTTACCAACTTTGTCACTTTCAGAAGCCGGATGCACATAACTTAATCTTTTAAGTAAATAGTCGACATTCATAAGTGCACTATCATCAGAATACTCCCGTCCAGTTGTACCTAATGGATTACTACGAACGAGACTTGGATTCGTGAATAAGGCATTTTTAAACTTCTCCGGTGCAATTTCTTCTTCAATATACGTATAGCTAGAAATAGTTTTGGGACTAGCAGAAACATATAGCGAAAGTCGCTTTTCTCTTACTATCTCATTATACACGGGTAAATCCATCGTTTCATTTTTTAAGTGGCTAATAAAATCTTCCTGATTAGCCTGTCCGACATTAGCCATATATACTTTTTTAGTGATTGTACTAATGAAATATAAATTCAATTGACCTCTAGTATCTTTACTCCATTCAACGATTAACCGATCGAAAGAAGCATTTGGTAGATTATAATCACTAAAGGTTAAGATATTGTTATATATATTAAACGGAACTTCCGCTGGAAAAAAGAAGGTAAGAGCATTCGGCGTTTTAATGTAGTCATTAATTTGCTGATCACTTGCTTGATTATTTAAAAGCTTTACCGTTTGTATTTCCCATTTGGTCATCGAATCTAATACATCTTCGATTATTTGCGTACTATCGGAACCTTTTAATGATGCTTCCTGACTGAGCAATAAGCGATAAGGTTTCACCACATCTTCCAGTTTCTTTTTCTCGGCAATTGCAATATCTACTACTGGTGTGCCACTGAGATCATAGGAAGGTGAATACGTCCATATCGAAAAAGTAAGTGTTAAGCTAAGAAGGATGAGTAAGAGTAAAATAAATGATTTCACCTGTTCAATGTACTTCAATCCCACTCACCTTCCTCATCCATTTCAACTTTTAGAGTAAAGAATACAGTCGTACCATACCCTTCTTCACTTTCTGCCCAAATCCTGCCACCATGCGCTTCTATCATTTCCCGGGCAATAGCAAGTCCAAGACCGGTTCCACCCATCGACCTTGCTCTTGCACGATCCACTCGATAAAAACGATCAAAAATTCGATTAACATTTTCAGAAGGTATACCCATACCTTCATCAGAGATCATTACCGTTAATACATGGTCTTGCTCAGCAACTCCAAATCGGATATTTCCTCCGTCTGGTGAGTATTTCATAGCATTTGAAATGATATTATCCAATACTTGTGTCAATTTATCTGTATCAATATCCACATAATATGCCTTATCGGACAGCATCCGATGAAAAGTAACATGCTGAGATTTAGAAAGTTCAAATCGGTCTATAATTCGATTGAAAAATTGGTTGAAATTCACAATCTCACTGTTCAAATCATAATCCCTACTATCCATTTTAGATAGTTGCAGCAAATCATTCACAAGACGAATCATCCGCTGTGTTTCGGTTTGTGTTACTTGTAAAAAAGCAGGTGCAATTTCATCATCTTTCCATGCACCATCTGCAAGTGCTTCTAAATAACTGCTCATTGTTGTTAATGGAGTTCGCAATTCATGAGAAACATTTGCAACAAATTCTCTTCTTTCCATATCTATTTTTTCTTGTTCCGTGTTATCGTGTAGCACCGCAATCAATCCATTAACAAAACCTGTTTCTTTTTGAATAACGGAAAAGTTCGTACGTAATATAAATGGACGTTCCTGTGTACTTAAATCTAAATTCATCGATTCTTTTAAATGAATTAAGTCTTCAAATGAATAGGAAGAATCAATTCCAAGAACCGATATAATCGGACGATTTAAAACCATTTCTCTTGGGATACGCAATAATCTAATGGCCGGGTCATTAATAAGGATAACTCTTCCTTTACGATCCGTTGCAATAACTCCGTCCGTCATATTAGCCAGTACCGATGCAAGTTTTCTACGCTCTGCCTCTGTTGTGGATTGCGCTTCTTGTAAACGATTTGTCATATGGTTAAAAGCAATTGCTAATTGGCCGATTTCATCATTCCCGTATACACGTACTTTACGAGAGAAATTCCCTTTTGCCATAGCTTGCGCTTGCTTTCTCATATCGGATATTGGTCTAGTTATCGTTTGTGCGATTAATATACCAAGAATTATAGTAATTCCAAGTGCAAAGGCTGTACCTCCAGCAAGAATTTGATTGATCTCATTCATCTGTCCGAAAACATTTTCAATATTTGATTCGATATATAAAGAACCCTTTACTTCTCCCTGATAGATGATTGGCGTTGCAAAAACCCAAATTCGATCACGAGTGTCCCGATCGACGAATATATTATCCTCTGGAGTTGCTGCCGTTATAGATAGCTTCACTAATTCATCCATGGATCTTTGTCCAACGATGGATTGATTGTTTACGTCCGAAGTTGCAAGAATTTGATAGTTTGCATCAATGACACGCACTTCTTTAATATCATCTGAATCTATACCAGATAAAATCGAACGCAGACTTTGTTGTACTGTTGAATCTTCTTCATTTCTTATTTTTATCATTTCTTCTCTAGCACTATACTCCAGTAAACCGACACGATCTAATATAGAGGTTTGAAAATTCCCTTTTAACGTTTGCTCTAACTCTCGAACAAAATATAAACCAATAATTTGCATCGCAATAATTATTAGTAATATATAGATGAAAACAATCTTCATATGAATTGATTTAAAATAACCAACCTTTTGCATATGTTTACTCCTGTTCAGGATTTCGTAAGTAGTAACCGACGCCTCTTCTAGTTACAATCCAAGTAGGATGACTAGGGTTATCCTCAATCTTCTCACGCAGACGACGAATAGTTACGTCTACTGTTCGAACATCTCCAAAATAATCATATCCCCATACCGTTTGTAATAAATGCTCACGAGTCATCACTTGTCCAACATGCTTTGCTAAATAGTGCAATAGCTCAAATTCACGATGGGTCAGTTCGATTGTTATATCTCTTTTTAATGCTAAATATGCATCTGGCTGTATCGTAAGTGGTCCAATTACAATATCATTCGTTGTAGTTTCAGCATCGCCAGTTATTGTTTGATGTCTACGCATATTAGCTTTCACCCTTGCTATTAACTCTCTTGTGCTAAATGGTTTTGTCACATAGTCATCCGCACCTAACTCTAGACCAAGCACTTTATCGATCTCTGAATCCTTTGCAGTTAGCATAATGATAGGGAAATCATATTTTTTCCTTACTTCCCGACAAACCTCCATACCATCCCTATTTGGAAGCATGATATCTAATAACATTAAATCCGGTTGTAGCTCCTCTACCTTTTTCATCGCATCATCGCCATCGTAGGCACAAAATACTTGGTAACCCTCTTTTTTTAGATTAAATTGCAATATATCTGCAATCGGTTTCTCGTCATCTACTACTAATATTTTTTTACTCATTTATAGAACCCCTTTCGTTCTTTTCTCTGTATTTTATAGAAATGAATTATTTTTCTCTTCATATATTTACTCTATCATGCTTTTAGACTCTTCGCATCCTTAAAGGAAGTAGTTGGTAACAAGATAAGAAAAGTCAATGTTTGTCGAATTATTTCCCAGGAAATTATCAAATTCGACATCTAACAAAAAGTAATTCGCCATGATAAAGTAAAAAGATTATCCTAATAAAGATTGCATCCTTGTAGCAATGGCTTACTTGTGTGTTTAGAAAGCTTTCCTTTTGACGCAACGTTTTTAGCAAAAGTTCCTCGAGTGTTCAGCGGGATCTACAAACTCTTGTCGAATAAAGGAAAAATTAAAAAAGAGACAGCCAAACTAGTGACCGTCTCTACCTTTTTTAGTTTAACACAGATAATGGATCAATCGTTACACCATTTTTCTTCACTTCGAAATGTAAGTGCGTACCTGTTGAACGACCAGTACTTCCCATTATACCTAACTTGGAACCTTGAGGCACAACATCCCCTACACTAACGCTTATAGAAGAAAGATGAGCATAGGTCGTTTTATAACCGTTTTGGTGATTGACAATTATTCGGTTACCATATGTTCCATCCCATCCTGCTGCTTCCACGACACCATTGTCCGAAGCTTTTATGGTGAAACCATTAGGACGTGCAATGTCTATTCCCTCATGCTGGCGGCCCCAGCGATAACCCATTTTGCTGGATATATATCCACCTTCAGCTGGCCAAGCAAATTGACCAGAACCACGAGAAGGTATCACTTTAGTCCCTTTTAGGACGATATGCTCCTTAGGTTCTTCAAGGATTGTCTCTTCCATGACTGATTGGCCTACTTCAATACCATTTTCTTTACGTACTACATAAGTAGCTATTTTCTTTCCATCAGAACCTTCTTGTTTTACTTTAGTATCACCTTTATACATTTCATCTGACTCTATTACTTTTTTCGTATGTTTGATGACTTCCTCAGCTTTTTTTTCATATAAAACTTCTACATTAATAAGCGGTTTTAAGACAGTTACATTTAACTCTTGCCCTATTTGCAATAAGGTAGATTCTGTAATCCCCGAATTTAATGCAATAAGCTCAGCGGAAGTTAAATTATGCTTGTTAGCTATAGTACCTAATACGTCACCTGTAGCTACTTTATACGTTTCTTTTTCTAAAGTTCCTTCTAAAAGAAGTTTAACTGCTTCATCTGGCGAAACAACTTTTTCTGGATTAATATTTACAGTAACACCTGATACTTTTTCTTTTATGATTAAATCCATTATACGTGTTTCATTTTCTTTTAATTGGGGTAAAGTTTCATTAGAATCTTTTTGTGCTTCAATTGTTTGTAGCTCTTCTTCCGAAACAAAATGTAATTTTAATTTATGTACGGCTTCTTGGTAAGCATCTAAGTCTTTGACGTAGACCGCCATCTCGTCATTAACGGATAATGCAAAAGCCTTTGCCTCTACTTCTATTAAATCATCTAGTTTTTGAAGTGTTGCTTCGTCATTTGTAGAAGCTGTAAAAACTTGTTCTGGTACAATGGATAAGTTAGAGCCAGCTTTTAAAGAAAAATCCTTGTACTCAGAATGCAAATCTTGAACTTTTTGTTCCATCATTGCTTTCATCTCTGATTGATCAGATATAGCTCCTATGTATTGTCCATTAGAATATATATGGTAAATTTCTTTCAACAGATGACTGTCATCTTCATTAGCAAAAGCGATATTAAAGGATAGACTAGAAATGAGCAAAATTGATACGGTTGCTTTTTTCAATATACTTGACTTTCTGTTTGCCAGAACAGTTTCTTGAAATTCCTGTTCCTTCTTCTTTCTTTTCAAAAACATGGTAAAGCCCCTTCCAAACTATTTACAATCTACTCTACTTTTCACACTACTTTAATTTAACATATTTGAAATGAGGAAGTGAACAAATTACGCCAGTTGTAAAGAAACTGTAGTATTGGTTCCAATATATTCTATTAGATTCCAAAAAAGGTGAATTACTAATCTATTTTCTATTTTTTTATTCTTTTATATGCCTGATTGCTAAATAATAGTCTATTATACAAGAATTTACTCTCTTCTTTGTTATATTTGTCATATTAGAAGTTTTAAAATGCTAATTTTCCTGTAACTTTTGAACGAAACGACAAAAAGCTGTCAAGAAGTCTACACTTCTCGACAGCTTTTACTTTTTTCCTATCTCCAAACGCTCGAAATAATATTAGTTTGTGTACGATCTGGCCCCACTGAAAAGATGGATATTTGTACACCGGTAAGTTGTGCGATACGCTCTAGATAATGACGTGCATTTGCCGGTAACTCATCAAGCGTTTTACATTTCGTAATATCTTCGTTCCAACCTGGTAACTCTTCATATACAGGTTCACATTCCGCAAGCATACGAAGATTCGCTGGATATTCCGTGATTAATTCATCTTTGTATTTATAAGCAGTACAAATTTTTACCGTATCTAAACCAGTTAACACATCAATGGAGTTAACTGTTAGATCCGTTAAACCACTTACACGTACTGCGTGTCTAATCACAACGGTGTCAAACCAACCAATTCGGCGTGGTCTACCAGTAGTTGTCCCATACTCTTTTCCAACTTCTCGAATTTGACTTCCTACATCATCAAATAACTCTGTCGGAAATGGTCCATCACCTACACGAGAAGTATAGGCTTTACAAACACCTACAACATGAGAAATTTTTGTTGGTCCAACACCTGCACCAATCGTTACCCCTCCAGCTACTGGATTGGAGGAAGTTACAAATGGATACGTTCCTTGGTCAATATCCAACATGACACCTTGCGCTCCTTCAAAAAGTACTCGACGACCTTCGTCTAATGCATCGTTTAATACTTTTGAAGTATCTGTGACATACTTCTCAATTTCTTTTCCATAACCATAAAACTCTTCTAAAATTTCCTCTACTGTAAAACCTTCTGTTTCATAAAACTTCTCAAACATTCTATTTTTTTCAGCTAAATTATGTTCTAACTTTTCCTTAAATACCTCATAATCGAGAAGATCTGCAATACGTATACCAACTCGTGCTGCTTTATCCATGTAAGCTGGTCCAATCCCTTTGCCTGTAGTACCAATTTTATTTGCGCCTCTACGCGCTTCTTCTACTTCATCTTGTTTAATATGGTACGGAAGGATGACGTGTGCCCGGTTAGAAATACGTAAGTTATCCGTTTTTACGTCTCGATCATGTAGTCCTTTTATTTCTTTTACTAGTGCCCTTGGATCTACGACCATACCGTTTCCAATGACAGAGATTTTATCTTTGTAAAAAATACCGGAAGGAATGAGATGAAGCTTATACGTTTCGCCTCCGAAAATGATTGTATGTCCTGCATTATTTCCACCTTGATATCGTGCGATTACTTCTGCATTTTCCGAAAGAAAGTCTGTAATTTTTCCTTTTCCTTCGTCTCCCCATTGTGTTCCAACAACTACTACTGATGGCATTGCCGACACCTCCGTCGGACATTCATATGTCCTAAATAAAATCAGTGTTATTGTACCAATCATCTAAATCTCCGTCAACTAATTTCATTAAAAAACACGAACGATTAATGAGTGAAACATTAATACGTTCGTGTTGTTAATTAGGCTGGTGGAGCTTGATGCTGACTCCAATCAATATTAACGAATTTGTTAAATTCTTTCACAAAAGCAAGCGTTACCGTGCCAGTAGGGCCATTACGCTGTTTTGCAATAATAATTTCAATCATATTTTGGTTTTCGGTTTCTTTATCGTAGTAGTCCTCACGATATAAGAAAGATACAATATCCGCATCCTGCTCAATTGATCCAGATTCTCGTAAATCGGACATCATCGGTCGTTTATCTTGTCGTTGTTCTACCCCTCGAGATAGCTGTGAAAGTGCGATGACTGGAACTTTTAATTCACGAGCTAACCCTTTCAGAGAACGAGAAATTTCAGAAACCTCTTGTTGACGATTTGCTTGACTCCCACCGCTTCCTTGAATAAGTTGTAAGTAATCAATTAAGATCATTCCAAGACCAGATTCCTGTTTTAAACGTCGACATTTAGCACGTATTTCATTTACACGAATACCAGGCGTATCGTCGATATAAATACCAGCATTTGATAAGCTTCCCATCGCCATCGTAAGCTTACGCCAGTCTTCCGTTGTAAGTGTACCAGTACGAAGCACTTGAGCATCTATATTTCCCTCTGCACAAAGAATACGCATTACTAACTGTTCTGCCCCCATCTCCAAGCTAAAGATGGCTACGTTTTCATCGGTCTTTGTTGCTACATTTTGGGCTACATTAAGCGCAAATGCCGTTTTCCCAACAGAAGGACGTGCAGCTACGATGATTAAGTCGTTTCGTTGGAAACCTGCGGTAATACGATCTAAATCACGAAATCCTGTAGGTATACCCGTAACTTCCCCTTTTTGTGAATGAAGCTTTTCAATGTTATCATACGTTTCTACTAATACATCTTTTATATGCTTAAAGTCACCAGCGTTTTTTCGGTTGGCAACTTCCATCATTTTTCTTTCTGCTTCTGATAGCAAGGCTTCTACTTCGTCTTCTCTAGTAAATCCGTCCTCTACGATTGTAGTAGCCACACGAATAAGTCTACGTAAAATAGACTTTTCTTCTACTATCTTTGCATAGTGGCCAATATTAGCAGCAGTAGGAACACTATTTGCAATCTCACTAATGTATGAAATACCTCCGACATCTTCCAATTCTTTTTTAGCTGAAAGTTCTTCAGTTACAGTAATGACGTCTATTGCTTTTCCTTGATCACTTAACCGTAGCATCGTTTGAAATATCTTTTGATGTGCGACCCGGTAAAAGTCCTCTGGCATTACAATTTCTGCTGCAGTTATTAATGCTTGTGGTTCTAAAAATATTGCTCCAATGACAGACTGTTCAGCTTCTTGGTTATGCGGCGGTACACGGTCCAACAATGGATCGCTCATTCTTCTCTCTCCTTACGCTTCTTCTGTAACATGGACTTTTAATGTTGCTACTACCTCGTGGTGTAGTTTAACTGGAACATTTGTATATCCTAATGCACGAATAGCATCGTCTAATTCCATTTTGCGCTTATCTAATTTGATACCGTGAGATTTCTCTAATTGTGCTGCAATTTGTTTAGTTGTTACTGAACCAAATAAACGACCATCGCTACCTGATTTTGCTTTCAGTTCAACTGTAAGTTGCTCTAATACTTCTTTTAATTTTTTTGCTTCTGCTAACTCTTCGGCAGCTTCTTTTTCAGACTTTTTCTTTTGACCTTCTAATGCACTGATTGCAGCTGTATTTGCTTCAACTGCAAGTTTGTTTTTCAATAAAAAGTTATGTGCATAGCCGTCTGCTACGTTTTTGATTTCCCCTTTTTTCCCTTTTCCTTTTACGTCTTTTAAGAATACGACTTTCATTCTGTAATTCCTCCTTTAGTAGTTTCCGTAATAGCATCTTTTAATAATGCTATGGCCTCATCTATTGTTATATTTTCTAATTGGCATGCTGCATTCGTTAAATGGCCTCCGCCATTCAGGCTTTCCATTATTAACTGTACATTTACATCTCCGAGGGATCTTGCACTTATACCTATTTTAGAATCACTTTTACGCCCAACAACAAACGAAGCAGTAATATTATTCATCGTCAATAAAATATCGGCTGTTTGCGCTAGCAATACCTGACTATAAGTAATATTATCTTCACCATGTGCAACGGCAATGCCTTCACCGAAAAATTCAACCGTTTGCACGATTTTAGAACGCTCAATATACGTATCAATATCTTCTTTCAGTAAACGTTGTACAAGTACCGTATCTGCTCCATTCGTACGTAAATAGGACGCTGCTTCAAACGTTCTAGCTCCCGTACGAAGGGTAAAGCTTTTCGTGTCAACTATTATTCCTGCAAGCATCGACGTGGCTTCTAAGCTTGTTACCTTTTGGTGTTTAGGCTGATATTCGATTAATTCTGTAACAAGTTCAGAAGTAGAAGATGCGTATGGCTCCATATAAACGAGCATCGTATTAGATATAAATTCTTCTCCTCGTCGGTGATGGTCAATGACGACTATTTTTTCTGCTCTTTGAAGCAATTTCTCATCAATAACCAAGCTTGGTTTATGTGTATCTACTACAACTAGAAGCGTTTTATCTGTCATTTTACTCATTGCTTCATCCGGGCTGATAAAACGATCATAAAGCTCAGGCTTTTCTTTTATTTCATCCATTAATCGGGTCACACTGTTATCTAGTTCATTAAAGTCGATCACGACAAAGCCCTCTACTTTGTTCATTTCGGCCATTTTTCTAACTCCAACAGCAGATCCAATCGCATCCATATCGGGCATACGATGTCCCATCACAAACACTTGATCACTGTCTTGGATTAAGTCACGAAGCGCATGCGAGATAACCCTTGCCCTAACACGCGTTCTCTTCTCTACTGGATTTGTTTTACCACCGTAAAATTTCACTTTTCCACTTGGATGTTTGATGGCTACCTGATCACCACCACGACCTAATACTAAGTCCAAGCTCGATTGTGCTAATTCCCCAAGTTCTACAAGCGAAATAGATCCTGCACCAACACCAACACTTAACGTTAAAGAAAATCCAAACTTAGCTGTAGTCTCTCTAATATCGTCTAAAATCGAGAATTTATTTTTCTCAAGTTCTACTAAGATGGATTCATTAAAGACCGCTAAAAAACGATCTGATGAAATTCTTTTCACGTAAATTCCATACTTGGCACCCCAGTCATTGACACAGGAGGTAACAATACTATTTAATTGTCCTCGGGTTTGATCATCCATCCCTTGGGCAATTTCATCATAGTTATCGATATACAGAACACCAATAACTGTTCGATCTCCATAATATAAGGATTCCATTTCTACTTGTTCCGTAATATCGAAGAAGTATAATAACTTTTCTTCTGCTTTATACAACACCTTATAGTCATTGTCATCCAATGATATAACCATTTCTTTTAAATCTTCTTGCTTCAAAAGCTGTTTAAAATCTTTGGATATAGAAAATAACTCTTCACCTATAATTGTATCGAACGGTAACTTTTGCATCATATATGGATTTGCCCATTCAATGACATATTGATCATTTATCAATAAAATACCAATAGGCATCTCTAATAGTGCTTCTTCTCCTACCTTTTTCATACGATAAGAGAGTGTTTCTATATGTTTTTCTGTCTCTTCATATACACGCTGTTCTAAAATCCATGCGTAAATAGATACCCCTATTACTAATAAAGTAAATAACAATCCGACTAATAAATTGTTAGATAACAGTATATAAGCTGCCACTCCACCGAGTAACATGAACAAAACGAGTGGATATCGAATTGGCCGTTTCCTAAAAAAAGATGCCACTTGATCAGCTCCTTATTTTTTGTACCTGTCTTTTAAATACGCTCGCAAATTAAATCCTAAATCTAAAACCCCTAATATAATTGTGAACGTAAAAAGTGGTACGGCAAGAATGCTTGCTAAAACCATCGACCATTTCGGCCACCCTTGCACATAAAAATAGTAGTGAATGAGCGAAACACCTTGTAAAAACAAAAGTACTCTTAAAATGAGTGCCGCATTCACAAATAGTAAATACCCAAAAGTGCCCATTTCAAATTCCATAAATAAAGAGAAAATGGATACGATTAAATAATACCACAACACCACTCTAGGTAGTCTAAAATCCATGAACTTTGAAAACTTTGGAACATCTAGCTTTAACTTTTTCAGTAGCGATAGATTAATCACTAGGTAAAGAAAAGCAGTTATGAAAATGCCTCCAATAAAGTAGGAAGGCATAATTGCTTGAATAAGCAGTATGCTTTGTTTCACCATTTCATCATAGTCTTTTGGTAATTGTCCAACAGAGGCCATAATATTCCCTATTTGTTCATAGTATATTTCAATACCTTCTAATAGTTGTTCTAAAATATTTATATTTAATACTAAAATAGAAATTATGTATTGTACTGCTGCCATGAATAATAGAAAAATCCCTGATGCCATCAGCATATACAACTTAGATCTTTTATTTCGAATAGAGTCACCTATTATAAATCCTAATGGGCTGACTAATAATCCAAATACAAAGCCAAAAAATCCACCGATTATAAAAGATATGATAATAGCAATAAACATCACAAAAACCGCTTGCTTCCTTACGAACTTTGCACTATACCAAGCAATAGGTAATGGAACAATAAACGACGTGAAAAAACCTACAAATGGCACATATACAGACATTGCCAAGAGGATAGCAAATAGGGCAATCATCATAGATCCATACGTTAAATAGTTTGTCTCATTTTTTTGCATGAAGTACCTTCCTTTTTTTAATCATCTATTTATTGTAACAGATTTACTACGACAACTAAAACCCCATACACTGCAGGCGCACCTTTTTCAAATTTGGGAATAAAAAAAAGACCGGTTTCCCGGTCTTTTGAATTATAAACTTATCTCTCTTCAGAAGAGAATGGAAGTAAAGCCATGATACGAGATACTTTAATAGCTCGTGTTAACTTACGTTGGTACTTCGCGCTAGTTCCTGTCACACGACGTGGAAGAATTTTTCCACGTTCTGACACGAATTTTTTCAACAAATCTACATCTTTGTAATCGATGTGAGTGATGTTGTTAGCTGTGAAGTAACAAACTTTACGGCGTCTTTTGCCTCCGCGACGTGGTGCCATAATAGATTGCCTCCTTTTCGGTTAAAGTAACATGTGTGTTGTCCTATTAAAATGGTAGATCGTCATCCGAAACTTCGATTGGTCCACTACTATTTGCAAAAGGATCATCATCTACACGTGTATAATTTTGCTGATTCATTGGTTGGTTTTGCTGATATGTTGGATATGGATTTTGCTGTTGTTGCTGTTGTCCGCCACCAAATGGTTGTCCCGATTGGCCACGGTCTCCAGAACTACTACGTGGTTCTAAAAACTGAACACTGTCTGCGACAACATCCGTCGTATAAACACGTTTTCCATCTTGTCCTTCATAACTGCCTGTTTGAATACGCCCTTCGACACCAGCTAAACTTCCTTTTTTCAAAAAGTTAGCTGTGTTTTCCGCTTGTTTTCTCCAAACGACACAGTTGATAAAATCAGCTTCTCTTTCACCTTGTTGGTTGGAAAATGTTCGATTGACAGCTAGTGTAAATCTTGCCATTGCCACACCACTTGGTGTATAGCGAAGTTCCGGATCTTTTGTTAGTCTTCCAACTAAAACGACACGGTTAATCATCAGTGTACAACCTCCCTCATTCAGCTTTTGTTAGTCGATTTTATTATTTATCGTCGATACGAACAGCAATGTGACGGATAATGTCCTCATTGATGTTTGCTAGACGAATGTATTCATCGATTGCTTGAGAATCAGCGTTTGCTTTAACGATTTGGTAGAAACCTTCACGTAAGTCATTGATTTCGTAAGCTAAGCGGCGTTTACCCCAGTCTTTTGCTTCGATGATTTCAGCACCGTTTGAAGTTAGGATTTCGTTAAAACGCTCAACTAAAGCTTTTTTAGCATCCTCTTCGATTGCTGGTTGAATAATGTACATTAATTCGTACTTTCTCATCTATTTACACCTCCCTATGGTCTTTGGCCGATTGTTACCAATCGACAAGGAGCAAGTAATTCTATTACTCACATCAATGAATTGTACCATAAGGAGTTAATTATTTCAAGAATGATTGTCATTACTTTTTCAATTCATGTATATTTATTAATTGGAGGGATCGTTCATGGAAAATAGAGAGCATTATTTATCCATAATTGAAATTGATTTGAAAAAGGTAGCCTGGTCTAGTTTATTTATGACCGTTATTATTTCCATTGTTGGACTGATTGTCTATACCTTTTTACATGGCGACATACAACTAACTTTAACATTTTTGGGCTTTTTCTTATTTTGTATTGGGTATATACTTCTTATTGTTTTACATGAATTTTTTCATTTGATCGGTTTTTATCTTTTCGGGAAAGTTCCATGGAGTAGCATGGATTACGGTGTTAACTTGAAAATGGGGATTGCTTACGCAACAACTACCGTTCCTTTACCTAATCACGCAATGAAAAAAGCACTGTTGCTGCCATTTTGGATGACCGGCGTTCTTCCAATGCTCGTCGGATATATAATAGAAATGCCAGTACTTGTTCTGTTGGGAGCATGGCTAATAGCAGGTGCAGCTGGAGACTTTGCAATGTATAAAGAGTTAAGAAGATATCCAAAAGCTGTTCTAATAAAAGATGATCCTATAAAACCAAAACTATATATATTAAAAAAAGATTAGCGAGAGATTTCGCTAATCTTTTTTATTAAACGTTAAAACGGAACAGCATTACGTCGCCATCTTGTACAACGTATTCTTTTCCTTCAAGACGAACTTTTCCTGCCTCTTTTGCAGCTGCCATTGATCCAGTGCCAACTAAATCATCGTAAGCAACTGTTTCTGCGCGGATAAATCCTTTTTCAAAGTCAGAGTGAATGACTCCTGCACATTGTGGAGCTTTCATCCCTTTGCGGAATGTCCATGCACGTACTTCTTGTACACCTGCAGTAAAGTAGGTTGCAAGTCCAAGTAATGAATAAGACGCTTTAATTAATTGGTCTAATCCTGATTCTTCAATTCCTAGTTCTTCTAGGAACATTTGCTTTTCATCGTCTTCTAGAGCTGCCATTTCCTCTTCGATTTTTGCACAAACTACAATTACTTGTGCTCCTTCTTCAGCTGCAAATGCGCGTACTCTTTGTACATATTCGTTTTCTTCGTCTGCCATAATATCGTCTTCTGATACATTTGCAACGTACAACATCGGTTTAATAGTTAATAAGTGCAGACCTTTTACTACTCGAAGTTCCTCTTCCGTAAAGTCAACCGAACGACCAGACTTGCCGGCTTCAAAAGCTTCTTTTAAGCGTGAAAGAATCGGTTCTTCTATCATTGCATCTTTATCTTTTTGTTTCGCCATTTTCGCAACACGTGCCAAACGTTTATCTACACTTTCTAAATCCGCTAATATTAACTCCAGATTAATTACTTCTATGTCGGAGATTGGATCTACTTTACCGGAAACATGTGTAATATTTTCATCATTAAAGCAACGTACTACTTGGCAAATTGCATCTACTTCGCGAATATGAGCTAGGAACTTGTTTCCAAGACCTTCACCTTTACTAGCGCCTTCTACAATTCCTGCAATGTCTGTAAACTCAAATGCCGTTGGAACTGTTTTCTTAGGTGTTACTAACTCTGTTAATTTATCTAAACGTGCATCTGGAACTTCTACAATACCTACGTTCGGATCGATCGTAGCGAATGGATAGTTAGCTGCAAGTGCCCCCGCTTTTGTTATTGCATTAAACAATGTGGATTTTCCTACGTTTGGTAATCCTACGATTCCTGCCGTCAGTGCCATATATGTCACAACCCTTCTCTATATTAACTTACACTTTTTTTAATTATAACCTGTTCATTATATTGATTTTAATGCTAAAAGTCTATCTTTACTCAGTATCTGCTTGTTTTAATAGTCGCTTCATTTTTTTTTCAAATTCTTTTCTCGGAATGAGCACACTATGCTGGCAACCTTCACATTTGATCCGAATATCTGCTCCCATTCGGATAATTTTCCATGCGTTTGTCCCACAAGGATGTTGCTTTTTCATCTCTACAATATCATTTAATTGAAATTGCTTACTTTCCATTTCAATCACCTTCTTTTACTAGGATTAATATCGCTATTTAATTATGAAATTTGAATACCTTTATGCTCCAGGAACTCTCTCAAATCTCTACGTACCTTTCTAGCAACCCCCGCTTGTTTTGTCGGTATTGTTTCAGCGGTAATACGGACAACTATCTCCGTTGCACTAAAGCTTTGTACTCCTAAAAAACTTGGTGGTTTAACAAGATCCTCGTATTTGCTCGGTAAACCTTTCAGAAATTCTTGTATATTCTTCTCTAATGTTAAAAGATCTGTTTCAGAAGCCACACTAAAATCTATCAAAGCTAATGAATTAAATATAGAATAATTAACCACATTCGTAATACTTCCATTTGGAATAATATGAAGTTCCCCTGTATAACTTTTCATCTTCGTTGTACGTAAACCAATTTCCTGCACAATTCCATTAGCTGTACCAATTTGTACTTGATCACCCACAGCAAACTGGTCTTCAAATATTATAAAAAATCCTGTAATTATATCTTTTACTAAGCTTTGCGCACCAAAACCAACTGCAAGTCCCACAATTCCGGCTCCGGCAAGTAGTCCTACCACTTTTATACCAAAAGTGCTTAAAATTGCTATGATCGCAGTAAAATACACTACATTAGCTAAAATATTTTGTAATAACTTTTCCAAAGTGTTTTGTCTGCGTTCTGAATATCCTAAAGGACTTTTTTGTCTCACAAAAAATAATTTTTTGATAATACGTTTACCGACTCTCACTACAACAGTTGTTAGCAATAAAATAACAATTATTTTTATACTTATTATTCCAAGCTGTATCCATGTGTCCTCTGTAAATAAATAATCCCGTATTTTCTGAATAGTTCTTTCCATAAAGTCGTTTATCACCTCTACTTGAATAAATAATCTTCTAGATGCATATACTATGCTAAAAAGAAAGCGAGTAAAACTCATGAATTCTGAAGCGACAGTTACTCAACATCCCTCTACTATCTATTATAAAGAAACAGGAGTAGTTTGGCGATTAAGCAACTACTTTTTAGAACATATTCCTTTTGATCACCAAAACCTAGTTTTTTGCTGTATAGGAACGGATCGCTCTACAGGCGATGCGCTTGGACCAATGACTGGCTCCTTTTTAACGCAACTCGTTTCTTTTCCATTTCAAGTTGTCGGAACCTTAGATAATCCTTTACACGCTTTGAATCTAGAAGAAATAACAGAGGAATTAAAAAGGGCACCTGATTCGCCTTATATTATTGCTATTGATGCTTGTTTAGGGAATGCAAACAATATTGGACAGATTATTGTACATCGTGGTCCGTTATTCCCTGGAAAGGCAGTAAAAAAAGAATTACCCCCAATCGGAGAAGTCTCCATTAAAGCTGTTGTTAATATTGGAGGTTTTATGGAATATAATGTTTTGCAAAGTACCCGACTCAATCTCACCTTTGAAATGGGAAGAGTGATTTCACGCTCTCTTCTTTTAGCGTGGCATCGTTATAATCTAAAAGATATAAATAATAGCAACCGCAATGCCAACAACCACTAAACTTGGTAAGAGATTCGCCACCCTAATATTGGTTAAGCCAAGTAAATTTAAACCAATTGCTATAATCATTATGCCGCCAGTAGCTGTCATTTCTTGGAGAAATAACTCGAGCGCAGCTTCTGGTATAATTTTTGTAATTTGTGTTGCAAATAAAGCAATTACTCCCTGGTAAATTGCTACTGGAATTGCTGATAACAATACTCCTATACCTAGAGTTGCTGATAAGATAATAGAAGTGAAGCCATCTATAATTCCTTTACTTATGAGTAATTCATGATCATTTTGAAGTCCACTATTTAATGCTCCTAATACACCCATAGCGCCAATAACGAATATAAGAGTACTCGTAACAAAGCCTTGTGCGATACTTCCTCCTTGAGAAGCTTTTGAACCAAACTTTTTCTCTAAAAGTTGACCTAGTTTATTTAACCATTTATCTATATCAATCCATTCACCTATAACTGCTCCAAACACTATACAAATAATGATTAATACAAAATTACTACTTTCTAAGCCCATTTGAATACCTAAAACAGTCACCACTATTCCAATTGCACCTATAACTGTTTGCTTCATATTCTCAGGAATTCCTTTTAACAACCGTCCAGCAATAGCCCCTATAATTATTAATAGAGCATTTACTAAAGTCCCCAACAATACCATCCGTAATCCTCATCTCGTCTCTAAAAATACAACCTATTCCTAGGTTGCCCTAGAAATAGGCTGAATCAATTCTCTAATAGTTCTAATATTCTTTCTAAATCATCTTCTGAATAAAATTCAATTTCAATTTTTCCTTTTTCTTTACCTTTTGTTATCGAAACAGATGTACCAAATAGATCTCTTAATTCGGATTCTTTTTCTTTCGTAAAAATATCTTTTTCTTCTTTTTTTGTTTCACGTGGAACATTTTCATTTAACCTTTGTACTAATGCTTCTAATTGACGTACATTTAAGTTTTCTTTAACCGTTTTTTGCATGATTATTGGAATGTTTTTTTTCTTTTTTAAACCTAGTAAAGCCTTCCCATGTCCCATTGTTAGAATACCATCAGAAATAGCATTTCTTACGACTTCAGGTAATGTTAGTAATCGTACATGGTTAGCAATATGTGGTCTACTTTTTCCTAATCTAAATGCAAGTTGTTCTTGCGTTAACTTTAAATGTTCCATTAAATTTTGATAAGCTTCTGCTTCTTCTATTGGTGTTAAATCCTCACGCTGTAAATTTTCTAGTATAGCGAGCTCCATCATCTGTTGATCCGTCAGCTCTCGAATTACAGCAGGTATTATATCTAAACTAGCAAGCTGAGAAGCTCTGAACCTTCGCTCTCCAACAACTATTTCATATTTTGAACCTTTTTTACGAAGAATAATTGGTTGTAATACACCATGTTCTTTAATAGACTCAGTAAGCTCTTTCATCGCTTCTTGATCAAATACTTTTCGAGGTTGATAAGGATTAGGCTTAATATCTGTTAAACTAATTTGCTCAACTCTCTCTGTTTTTAATTGATCTTCCCCCGGAAAGAGTGCGTTAATACCTTTTCCTAAAGCTTTAGCCATTACGAATCACTTCCTTCGCTAGTTCTAAGTATACTTCTGCTCCTCTAGACTTCGGATCGTAAATAATAATTGGTTCTCCATGACTGGGTGCTTCACTCAAGCGTACGTTTCTAGGAATTATCGTTTTATATACTTTCTCTTGAAAGTATTTTTTTACTTCTTCAATGACTTGGATACCTAGATTAGTTCTGGCATCAAACATAGTTAATAAAACACCGTCAATCTCTAGATTTTTGTTTAAATGCTTTTGTACAAGTCGTATAGTACTTAACAATTGACTTAAACCTTCCAAGGCATAAAACTCACATTGAACCGGTATAATAATAGCATCTGAAGCAGTCAACGAATTTATAGTCAATAATCCAAGAGACGGTGGACAATCAATAACAATGTAATCATATTGACTTTCTACTTCTTGTAATGCTTTTTTTAATCGAACCTCTCGAGAAATTGTTGAAACTAATTCTATTTCTGCTCCTGCTAAAGAAATAGTAGCGGGAACAATATACAGATTCTCCACTTTTGTTTCTTGAATTGTTTCTAAAACACTTACATCATCTATTAAAACATCGTAAATACATTGACTTATATCACCTTTATTTACACCTACGCCACTAGAAGCGTTTCCTTGTGGATCAATATCTACAAGTAGAACTTTCTTTCCTAAGTAGGCAAGGCAGGCACTTAAGTTAACAGATGTAGTAGTCTTTCCCACACCACCTTTTTGATTGGCTATTGCAATAATTCTTCCCACTCTTGCACCTACTTTCGTCGTAATTTTTTGACTCTATTCCATTCTATCAAATTTCTCAAGAAAATTGGATATTATTCTTGTAACAAAAGAAAAACTCTTGCAAAAATGCCAGAGTTTGAATTTGATAATATATTATGATTTCTTTTTAGGTATTCTCACAGTAATTTGATAAAATTCTTCCATATCTTCTTCTTCTGTTTTAATATTAATACCACTCTTGGTAACCATAGATAAGGACTGTTTTATCGTATTTAAAGCAATTCGTACGTCTTTGCTGACAGCTTTTCTTTTTGATTTTGTTGCTTTTTTATCCTCTTTCACCGGAGGATTTATAATTTCTTCTACTTTTTGTTCCAATTGTTTTACATTCCAATGATGTTCTATTGTCATGTTCATCAATTGTATTTGGATTTCTTTGTCTTTAATTTGCATTAATGCTCTTGCATGTCTTTCTGATAACTCTTTTTTCAGAATTGCTTCTTGCACTTCTTCCGGGAGTTTTAGCAGTCTTAGTTTGTTAGCCACAGTAGATTGCCCTTTTCCAAGACGTTGTGCTAATGCTTCTTGGGTAAGCTCATGCAGTTTTAGCAACTTTTGATAAGCGACTGCTTCTTCGATTGCAGTTAATTCTTCCCGTTGTAAGTTTTCTATTAAAGCAATAGAAGCAGTTTCTTTGTCGCTTAAATTACGAATAATTGCTGGTACTTCTGCCCACTGCAATTTCGACATTGCTCGAAAACGTCGCTCCCCAGCAATAATTTCATACTTTTCATCATCCATTTTGCGGATGACTATTGGTTGAATTACACCATGCGTATGAATAGTTCGAGCAAGTTCCTCTATTTTTGCTTCATCAAAAACAGTTCTCGGTTGATATCTATTGGGTATGATTTTTTCAATTGCTATATTCACTACTTCTTCTAAATGATGTTTTGTGGGTTCCACAACTACATCTTGTCCTTGTTTTTCAGAGCTTCCGAAAAAACGAGAAAAAGGACTTTTCATCTAACAAGCACCACCTTTTAGAAACTCTATACACTTAATATTCACGAAAAAATTACACTACTATAAATGTTTCACGTGGAACGTTCCTCAATTTAATGCACCTTAACATACTTGCTTCTTATCTCTATTTCTAAAGAAAATAACTTTGTATATTAATGAATTGTAGATAGAAACAAGCTGTTTAGTAAGGTTAAATAATAGGCGTTTTGTTTGGAATACCTGGCTTTCGAGGGTATCTTTTCGGTGTGCTTTTTGTTTTAGAAAAGACATATAACGTTCTCTCACTATTTTCTATAGGTAAAAGAAATGAATACTCTCCACTTTTCTCAGCACCTAGCACATCTAGTGCTTTTTTCGCATCTTTTAACTCATCGGAAGCACTAGCAGCCTTCATTGCAATAAACCTGCCCCCTACCTTTACTAGAGGGACACATAATTCAGATAAGACAGAGAGCCTTGCTACAGCTCTTGCAGTTACAATGTCATATTTTTCTCTATATTCACTGTTTTGTCCAAATTCTTCTGCTCGAGCATGCACAAATTGAACATTGGATAAGTTTAATTCTTTACTTAAATTAGTTAAAAATTGAATTCTTTTATTCAATGAATCAACTATAGTTACTTTTATATGTGGAAAACAAATTTTTATAGGAATGCTTGGAAATCCAGCCCCTGCTCCTACATCGCAAACAGAGAAAGGGCCATTAAAATCTTCATAAAAAGAAGCACTAATAGAATCAAAAAAATGTTTTAAATAGACAGAAGGTTCATCTGTGATAGCTGTTAAATTCATTTTTTCATTCCACTCAACTAGTAGTTCATAATATTTTTTAAACTGTTCTAGTTGAACATCACTTAGTGAAATTCCTTTTTCATGAAGGGCTTGTTTAAATTGGTCTTCGTTCATGTAGTTCTCCTTATCATTTAAGACTATCCAGATATTTTAGCGATTTTTCCTTGTTCGATATAGATAAGCAAGATAGAAATGTCCGCTGGATTTACTCCTGATATACGAGATGCTTGTGCAATAGATAATGGACGGACTTGCTTTAATTTTTGTTTAGCTTCCGTAGCAATTCCAGAGATTGCATCATAATCAATTTGGTCAGGAATTTTTTTGTCTTCCATTTTTTTAAGTTTTTCTACTTGTTGAAGAGATTTTTCAATATATCCTTCATATTTTACTTGAATTTCAACTTGTTCTTTTTCTTCTAATGTTAATTCTACTTCTGACGGAACCAATTCGGCAACTAAATCATAGTGCATTTCTGTTCGCTTCAGTAGATCAGCAGCACGTATACCATCTTTTAGTTCACTACCATCTACACTACGTATTAACGCCTGTGTCGTTTCATTTGGCTTAATGATTAGTGTGCGAAGACGATCTAATTCATCTTCTATTCGTTTCTTTTTAGCTAAAAATTGTTCAAATCTCTCTTGAGGGACCAAACCGATTTCATAGCCTATTTCAAGAAGTCTTAAATCAGCATTATCATGACGTAACAACAAACGATATTCTGCACGTGAAGTAAGTAAACGATATGGTTCATTTGTTCCTTTTGTTACTAAATCGTCGATCAATACTCCGATGTATGCATCTGATCTGCTTAACACTTTTTCTTCCTTGTTTAGTACTCGCAGTGCCGCATTTATACCAGCCATTAATCCTTGACCTGCTGCTTCTTCGTATCCAGAAGTTCCATTAATTTGACCTGCAGTATATAAGTTTTTAATCTTTTTCGTTTCAAGTGTTGGCCATAATTGAGTTGGTACCATTGCATCGTATTCAATTGCATAGCCAGCACGCATCATTTCTGCATTTTCAAGTCCAGGAACTGAGGCTATTAGTTGTCGTTGAACATGCTCAGGTAGACTAGTCGATAATCCTTGAACATATACTTCTTTTGTATTTCTTCCCTCTGGCTCTAAGAAAATCTGATGGCGCGGTTTATCATTAAATCGAACTACCTTGTCTTCAATAGACGGACAATACCTAGGTCCAGTTCCTTTAATCATACCAGAATACATAGGAGATAAATGTAAATTCTCATTAATAATTTGATGTGTTTTTTCACTTGTATATGTTAACCAACATGGTAATTGATCCATGATAAATTCAGTTGTTTCAAAACTAAATGCTCTAGGAACGTCATCGCCAGGTTGAATTTCTGTTTTACTATAGTCTACTGTTTTACTATTTACACGTGGTGGAGTACCTGTTTTAAATCGAACCAAATCAAAGCCCAAATTTCGGATACTATCCGCTAATTTAATAGAAGGTTGCTGATTGTTTGGTCCACTTGAATATTTTAAGTCTCCAATGATTATTTCTCCGCGTAAAAATGTACCCGTAGTAATGACCACTGTTTCTGCTCGGTAAATAGCCCCTACTTGTGTTACTAATCCAATGATTTTCTCATCTTCTACAAGTAATTCTTCTACAACTGCTTGGTGAATCGTTAAATTATCTTGTTCTTCAAGTAGTCGTTTCATTTCATGTTGATATAACACTTTATCCGCTTGCGCACGCAGTGCTCGAACAGCTGGACCCTTCCCAGTGTTCAGCATTCTCATTTGAATATGTGTCTTATCTATTACTTTTCCCATGGCTCCGCCTAATGCGTCAATTTCACGCACAACAATTCCTTTCGCTGGCCCTCCGATGGATGGATTACATGGCATAAATGCAATCATATCAAGATTTATTGTCAAAACAAGCGTTTTTGCACCCATTTTAGCAGCTGCTCGTGCTGCTTCCACGCCTGCATGTCCTGCTCCAACAACAATCACATCGAACTTGCCTGCTTCAAAGTTTGGCATGTTCGTTACTTCCTCTCAATTTTTTATTTTCCTAAACAAAACTGTGCAAATAACTGGTCAATTAGACTTTCTTCCACTGTATCTCCAACTATCTCGCCTAGTATTTCCCAAGTTCTTGTCACATCTATTTGAATCATATCCACTGGCACGTCATTATGTGCAGCTTCAATTGCGTCTGTTACAGTTGCTTTTGCTAAATGTAATAAGGATATATGACGAGCATTCGACACGTATGTTAGATCCGATGCTTCAATAGATCCTTCGAAAAATAGAGTAGCTATTGCTTCTTCTAATTCATCGACCCCTTCTTCCTGAAGTAAGGAAGTCGTGACTACTCGTTTATCGCCTGCCAACTGCTTCACTTCGTCCATATTTATTTCGGACGGTAAATCTGTTTTATTAATGATGATAATGCAATCCATACCTTCAACCGCTTCAAATAGTCGACGGTCCTCTTCGGTTAGTTGCTCTGCATTGTTTAGCACAAGTAAAAGAAGATCTGCTTCTTTTAATACTTGTCGTGATTTTTCTACACCAATTCTTTCAACGATATCTTCTGTTTCTCGGATTCCAGCAGTATCTACTAATTTTAACGGAACTCCGCGTACATTAACATACTCTTCTATAATATCTCTTGTAGTTCCCGCTATATCCGTAACAATAGCCTTATTTTCTTGTATTAAACTATTTAGTAAAGAAGATTTTCCAACGTTCGGTCTTCCAATAATTGCAGTTGAAAGTCCTTCACGAAGTATTTTTCCTTGAGATGAAGTAATTAATAGTTTATCAATTTCTTCTTTCACCCAAGTACATTTATCTATCATCAGTGGAAGTGTCATTTCTTCCACATCATCGTATTCTGGATAATCAATATTTACTTCTACCTGTGCCAAAGTCTCAAGAAGAGCTTGTCTTAATGTGTTAATAAGTCTAGATAATCGTCCGTCCATTTGCCCTAAAGCAACATTCATCGCTTTATCTGTTTTTGCTCTTATTAAATCCATGACAGCTTCTGCTTGCGATAAGTCGATTCTTCCATTTAAAAATGCACGTTTCGTAAACTCACCTGGCTCTGCGAGTCGTGCACCATTTATTAAAATGAGTTGTAAGACACGATTGACCGATACAAGTCCTCCATGACAATTTATCTCTATTACATCTTCTCTTGTAAATGTTTTTGGTCCTTTCATTAAGGATAGCATTACCTCTTCTACTACCTCATTCGTTTTAGGATCAACTAAATGTCCATAATGTATCGTATGAGATGCTTGTTTTAGTAAATCTTTTTCGTTTGGTGAACGAAAAATTTTATTTGCTATAGCTACTGCATTAGACCCACTGATTCTTACTATTGCTATAGCCCCTTCACCAAGCGGTGTAGAAATAGCTGCTATTGTATCAAATTCCACTAGTGTCTACCTCCTTACAGTTTAACACTTATCCACATGTGAATAAGTAAACGAACACGACTATCTAACATATAACGATACCACAAAATACCCAAAATCAGAAGCATAGATACTTTTATTCGTGTGAACAAAATGTACCAATTTAACCATATCGATTATCTTCGTATAAATCCGACTTGGCCTGGCTGACATTATTCTCATACTTCCTTCACAATCTGCGGGATTTGCTAATAAAGTGAAACTTCAATCAGTGGGGGGGTTCTTTATCCCCCACTGATTGTTAGTTGAACCAATCGGGGCAGTTGATCTCCCACTTATCTTTTCTTTTCTTCAATCTTGAAGTGGGAGTCTTACTGCCCGTTAATGCGGGATAAAATTTAAAAAATGGATTTCAGCTATTGAGAGCTAAAACCCATTTCTTTTTACTTTATTGGTTCTATAACTAAATAACGATTTGGATCTGTCCCCATTGAATAGGTTTCTATATCTACACGAACAGATAGTGCATGATGAATTATTTTTCTTTCAAAAGAAGACATCGGCTCAAATTCTACTTTTTTACCTGTTCGAACAGCTTTGTCTGCCATTCTTTCTGCAAGCTGCTCGAGTGACTCTCTTCTACGCTCTCGGTAATTTCCAACATCTAATTTAATAATAATGAAGGAATTAGAAAACTTATTTGCGACAAGCTGGGATAAATTTTCAAGCGCATTCAGTGTTTGTCCACGCTTTCCTATTAATAACGCCGCTTTATCGCTATTTAGATGAAGATGAACAAACTTTCCATCTCTTTTTTCAGTTATTACTAAATCATCTATTTTCATCTCTTTAGCGATTTTCTCTATATATCGTGTTGTTTCCTCTATTGCCAATTCATTCGTTTGTTGCTTTACAGGTGTTTCTTCTTTCTCACTTAGTACACTTACTTCTGTGTTATGAAGCTGGACCTGTTGAGGTTGTTCTATTTCAATTTTTTCTGTTTTAGGAACTTCTTCTACTATTTCTTTTTTTAAAACAGTTACTTGTACAACTGCAGGTTTTACTCCAAATCCTAGAAAACCTTTTTTACCCTCTTCCACTACTGTAATCGACACATCTTGCATGGGTACTCCTAGCTTTTCTAGTGCAATAGTTATAGCTTCTTCTTTTGTAGGCGCAGTTTGTGTAATCTGATTCATTTTTTAGCCCCTCCCGATTTAACAGGTTCTTTTGCTTTCTTGTTCCAAGGTTTATAAATGAATAAATTTTGAATAATAGAGATGATGTTTCCGATAACCCAATATAATGTTAATGCAGCCGGTAATACGATACCAAATCCGATAATCATAAATGGCATGATATACATCATAATTTTCATTTGCGGATTATCCATTGCCGGACCAGTACGTAAAACGATCAATTGCATAATACCAGCTAGAACTGCAAGTATTATACTAGGCTCTGCTAACGCAAATCCTAAAAAGTCACCTAGATTGATTTCAGGTGTATTATTCATGCGGCTAATTGCATGATAAAAACCTATTAGTATTGGCATTTGGATAAACACCGGTAAACACCCAGCAGCTGGATTGATTCCTCTTTCTTTAAAAAGAGCCATCATTTCTTGCTGATACTTTTGCTGAGTTACCGCATCTTTAGAACTGTATTTTTCTTTTAATTTTTGTAATTCAGGTTGTACTTCTTGCATGTTCTTCGAGCTTTTTGTCTGTTTAATCATTAAAGGTAAGATTATTAATCGAATAATAATTGTTACCGTAATAATTCCTAAACCATAAGTGCCTAGTAAATCTTTAAAGTAAGTAATAGCTGAAACTAACGGCCAAACGATGTAATGATTCCAAAATCCTTCTGAATCAGAATAGATCGGCTCATTAAATTCAGAACAACCAGCAAGTAGTGCAGTTACTACTACTAGTAATAGTACTAATGATAATCTTTTTTTCAACCTTCTTTCCCCCTAATTATATATCTTCATTTCATCTTACCATTTCTAAGAAAGTCTACACTAGCTTTTCTTTTTGATTGCCTTTGCAATTTTTAAAACATGTTCCAAACTTTTTTTGGTTTCATGAAAATCTAGCTTGGCCGCCGGATTTCTGGCGATAATTATATAATCCATTTTCGAATACACTTGATCATGTATTTCTAAAAAGGTTTGTCTAATATATCTCTTTATACGATTTCGGACTACTGCATTTCCTACTTTTTTACTTACCGACAATCCAACACGGTAATAATCCTCTTCTTTTGCTAAGCAATAGACAACGAATTGTCTATTGGCAAATGACTTTCCTTTTTTAAAGATCTCTTGAAACTCTGCATTTCTTTTTATTCGTTGTCTTTTATTCATCGTTTCACCTGCTCCGACTAATCGTTATAAAAGAAAAAAAAGACCACTGAATGGTCAGTGGACTTATGCTGATAATACTTTTCTTCCTTTTGCACGGCGTGCTGCTAATACGCGGCGACCGTTTTTAGTACTCATACGTGCGCGGAAACCGTGGTTTTTGCTACGTTTACGGCTATTTGGTTGGAATGTACGTTTCATCTATATGACACCTCCTGAGTGATCATCTTACAAATTTCTTTAGACAGTCTCCGATATTATATATAACTACTGTGATTATGTCAATCGTTTTTCAAATACTTATAGTCCTTGTTTAAAAGATAGTTTATCCACAATTATTATTACTCCTCTTTTTGCTTGTGTATAAAAAAATAAACAGAAAAAAATATCCACAAGACTTATGAACATGTTCTGAACATAATCATACCTTGTGGACAACCTGGAATGTTAATAATTTGATAATTGTGGATAACTCTTAAATCTCTTGTAATTACAATGTTTTTTTGTTACGATATTTGTGTTTTACTTTTTCAATTAAATTTTACCAATTTTTCTTATCCACAGTTGTTAATAATCTGTGGATAAGTTTTTCCACGTACGTTTACAATATTTATCCACAGGAAGTGGATTTGTGTATATGTCTTTAATCTATACATATTAATTATTTTTGCAAGTTGTAAATATGAACGTTTTACTACTCTAAAAAAGGAGACTAGATTATTGGAACATTTAGAAGAACTTTGGGCAAAGGTTCTCTCTGAAGTAGAAAAGAAAACATCGAAACCTAGTTTTGAAACTTGGTTAAAGTCGACGAAGCTACTTTCATATAAAGGAGAGACTGTTACAATAGCTGCGCCGAATTCCTTCGCAAGAGACTGGCTTGAAAACCATTATGTCCATTTAATTGCTGGAATTTTGACAGAAGTAACTGGTAACGAACTTCTTATTTCTTTTGTTGTACCAAAGAACCAAGACGTAGAAGAGTTTGATATACCAAAACCGAAAATCCCTAACACTAATGGAGAACAATCTGAGTTTTCCCCTGGAATTTTAAATTCTAAATACACGTTTGATACTTTTGTTATTGGATCAGGAAACCGTTTCGCTCATGCTGCTTCTTTAGCCGTAGCAGAGGCACCTGCAAAAGCATATAATCCTCTATTTATATATGGAGGAGTTGGACTCGGAAAAACCCACTTAATGCATGCGATTGGTCATTATGTACAAGAACACGATCCCAATGCAAAAGTGGTTTATTTATCTTCTGAAAAATTTACGAATGAATTCATTAACTCTATTCGTGACAATAAAACCATTGAGTTTCGCAATAAATACCGGAACATAGATGTCCTGTTAATAGATGATATTCAATTCCTTGCCGGAAAAGAATCAACTCAAGAAGAATTTTTCCATACTTTCAACGCATTACATGAAGAATCCAAACAAATTGTCATTTCAAGTGATAGACCGCCAAAAGAAATTCCTACACTGGAAGATAGACTCCGTTCCCGCTTTGAATGGGGCTTAATAACAGATATAGCGCCACCAGATTTAGAAACAAGAATTGCTATCTTGCGTAAAAAGGCAAGAGCTGACGGACTAGATATTTCGGATGAAGTAATGGCCTATATAGCAAATCAAATCGATTCGAATATTCGGGAGTTAGAAGGGGCATTAATACGCGTGGTTGCTTATTCTTCTCTTGTAAATAAAGATATAAACCCGGAACTTGCAACAGAAGCACTAAAAGATATTATGCCTAATGCACGTCCAAGAATTATTACCATTTTAGACATCCAAAAAGTAGTTGGGGAGCATTTTCACATTAGGTTGGAAGATTTCGCGGCTAAAAAACGAACTAAATCTATTGCATTTCCTCGTCAAGTCGCAATGTATCTTTCTAGAGAACTGACAGACTTTTCTCTGCCGAAAATCGGGGAAGAGTTTGGTGGCCGAGATCATACGACTGTTATTCATGCACACGAGAAGATTTCTAAAATGCTTAAAGATGATACAAATTTGCAAGATGACTTAAAACAAATAAAAACTATTTTAGGGAGATAAATCATTGTGGATAAGTTTATTCTTTATCCTTTCACTTAAGAACAACTTATTCACATGTGGATAATCAGGTATATAAAGGTTAAAATACACTTATCAACATATCCACAAGCCCTATTACTATATCTATTATTCTTTTAAATAAATAATAACTATATAAGTGAGGTACAAAAATGAAATTCGAAGTAATGAGAGATAGTTTATTAGAGGGATTAAATGACGTAATGAAAGCAGTAAGTTCAAAAACAACTGTCCCAATTTTAACTGGTCTTAAATTAGAAGTTTCACAAAAAGGACTTTATATTACGGGCAGTGATTCCGATATCACTATTCAAACGTATATTCCAACAGAAAAAAATGGAGAACAAATTATTAAAGTGACAGAAGCAGGAACAATAGTTTTACAAGCTCGCGTGTTCAACGAGATTGTACGAAAACTTCCTACTAACGAAGTAGAAATCGAAGTAACCAATCAATTTCAAACACATATTCGTTCAGGTAAATCAGAGTTTAACTTAATTGGTTTAGATGCATCTGAGTATCCATTGCTTCCACAAATTGAGGAGGATCGTCAATTCTTTATTCCTTCTGATTTACTAAAATCAATTATTAGAGAAACGGTATTTGCTGTATCTACTTCAGAGAGTCGTCCAGTCCTCACTGGAGTTAATTGGTCAGTAAAAGAGGGAGAGCTTCACTGTGTAGCAACAGACAGCCATCGTTTAGCTAAAAGAAAAACAGCACTAAAAGATTTACCTCAAGAAGAATATAGTGTTGTTATTCCAGGGAAAAGCTTAAATGAATTAAACAAAATATTAGAAGAAACATCCTCTGAAGTAGCAATCGTTATGACACAACAACAAATACTGTTTAAAACGGGAGATGTGTTGTTCTATTCAAGGTTGTTAGAAGGAAACTATCCTGATACGTCAAGATTGATTCCAAATGAATACAAAACAACCATTTTAGTTAACGGAAAATCATTGCTCCAAGCAATTGATCGAGCTTCTTTACTCGCAAGAGAAGAAAGAAATAATGTTGTTCGTTTTTCAACTATTGGTGATGGTTTTGTTGAAGTGTCCTCTAATTCTCCTGAAATAGGAAATGTAGAAGAACAGATTCAAGCAGAATCCATAGACGGGGAAGATTTGAAACTTTCTTTTAGTGCAAAATATATGATGGATGCTTTAAAAGCAATCGATGGTCAAGATGTAAAAATCTTGTTCTCTGGAGCAATGAGACCTTTTGTACTGAAATCTGTTCACGATGATTCTATTTTGCAGCTTATATTGCCGGTAAGAACTTATTAATTTGAAAAAAATTTAAAAAATTGGGGATAGTCACTATCGTGGCTATCTTTTTTACGCTGGAGAAAATTATCAACAATGTGGATAACTATGCAGTTAACCAAACGGTATATCTATACAGTTTAGTTTTAGTAAAAAGTATTGAAAGTGGAATAGAGGAAATAGTTCACTAAACTAAGAGGTTACTTGTCGTAAGATTAAAATGACTGTTACGTATAAAACTTCGAAAACAAGCTACATTGCAAACCATTTACGCTTTTTTTTACTTATTCGGTTATTTGGAGTAAAATGAAGGGATAATGAAAATGAGAAGAGGTTGAATTATTGTTGGAAGAGATTCGTTTTGACTCAGAATTTATTACACTTGGTCAACTATTGAAAATGACAGATGCAATAGATTCAGGTGGAATGGCCAAATGGTTTTTAAGTGAACATGCCGTTTATGTGAATGGTGAAGTAGAAGATCGAAGAGGCCGTAAGCTGCGTCACAAAGACGTTGTAAATATTCCAGGGGTAGGAAGATTCCAGATGATTGGACCAGAGAACGGGGATTAACATGTATATTGAACGGTTAGAGTTAAAAGATTTCCGTAATTATGAATCAATTGAGTTGGACTTTTCCTCCAAAATAAATGTCTTTATCGGAGAAAATGCACAAGGGAAAACAAACTTGATGGAATCCCTTTATGTATTGTCGATGGCAAAATCACACAGAACTTCCAATGACAAAGAATTGATACGTTGGGAAGCAGACTATGGTAAAATAAGAGGGGCTATTCAAAAAAAGTATGGTCATTTGCCTTTAGAATTAACATTGTCAAAAAAAGGTAAGAAAGCGAAAGTTAATCACTTAGAACAAAAAAAATTAAGTAATTATATCGGGCAGCTAAATGTCGTCATGTTTGCTCCGGAAGATTTATACTTAGTAAAAGGAAGTCCACAAGTTAGAAGGCGGTTTCTTGATATGGAAATCGGCCAAATTTCCCCTGTTTATTTACATGATTTACTTCAATTCCAAAAGATATTAAAACAACGAAATCATATATTGAAACAGAATCAAGGGAAGCCTTTTCTTAAGGATGTTATGTATGATGTGTACACGGAACAATATATAGATGCTGCTGTGAAAGTAATCCAAAAAAGATTTCAATTTATGGATTTACTCCAAAAGTGGGCAGAACCAATCCATTTTGGTATTTCTAGAGGTTTAGAAAAGTTGACCGTTTCATATAATTCCACTTCTGGTATTAAAGCAGATTGGACAGAGAACGAGATGAAAGAACATCTTGAAAAAAAAATAACAGATAATCAAAAAAGAGAACTTGATCGTGGAGTGACTTTAACAGGTCCGCACCGAGATGACCTTCAATTTTTCGTTAATGATTATGATGTTCAAATATATGGATCACAAGGCCAACAACGAACAACGGCTTTGTCTTTAAAATTAGCTGAAATTGAATTGATAAAACAGGAGGTAGGTGAAGCTCCTGTTTTATTGCTGGATGACGTTCTATCAGAATTAGATGACTATAGACAATCGCATTTGTTAAACACGATTCAAGGTGATGTCCAAACATTTGTTACAACGACAAGTGTAGAAGGCATTGCACATGATACGATTCAACATGCAAAAATGTTTCATGTGGAACAAGGAGCAGTTATCGATTAATAAAAATTATACTTTTAAAGATATGAGTCACCATTATTGAAGTGATGAAAGAGTAGGTGAGCAAGTTGGCTATGGAAGAAAAAGAGTTAGAAAAATCTTATGATGCCGATCAGATACAAGTATTAGAAGGATTAGAAGCAGTTAGAAAACGTCCAGGTATGTACATCGGTACTACCAGTTCGAAGGGACTTCACCATCTTGTATGGGAAATAGTGGATAACAGTATTGACGAAGCACTTGCTGGATACTGTGATCATATTATCGTAACAATTGAAAAAGACAATTGGATTCGAGTAGAAGACAATGGTCGTGGTATACCTGTAGATATACAAGAAAAAATGGGTAAACCTGCAGTTGAAGTTATTATGACCGTCTTACATGCAGGTGGTAAATTTGGTGGTGGCGGCTACAAAGTATCAGGTGGACTTCATGGTGTTGGGGCCTCCGTAGTAAATGCTCTTTCCGAGTTTACAGAAGTATATGTAAAACGTGATGGAAAAATTCATTGTATCAAATTTGAACGTGGTGCTGTGATCGCTCCTTTGGAAGTTATTGGAGAAGCGGATATAACTGGTACAACTACCCGATTTAAAGCAGATGCGGAAATTTTTACGGAAACTACTATATATGAATTTGATATATTGGCACATCGTGTCCGTGAATTAGCTTATTTAAATCGTGGTTTGTCGATAACAATTGCGGATGAAAGAGAAGGCCAAGAACAATCCGTTAAGTATTTCTATGAAGGCGGAATAAAATCATACGTTGAAGATTTAAATAAAACAAAAGAGCCGATTACGGAAGAAGCTATTTTTGTAGAAGGAGAAAAAGATGGAATTGCCGTTGAAATTGCTATGCAATACAACTCTGGTTACGCGTCTAATATATTATCCTTTGCAAACAATATTAATACGTATGAGGGTGGAACGCATGAGTCTGGATTTAAGACAGCACTAACTCGTGTGATTAATGACTATGCTAGAAAAAATGGTTTGTTAAAAGAAGCAGATGCCAATTTAACCGGGGATGATGTTCGTGAAGGATTAACAGCCATTGTTTCTGTAAAACATCCAGATCCTCAATTCGAAGGACAAACAAAAACGAAACTTGGTAACTCCGAAGTGAGCACGATTACAAACAGCTTGTTTTCAGAGGGCTTTGATCGATTTTTGCTAGAAAATCCACAAACTGCCCGTAAAGTTATTGAAAAAGGACTTATGGCTGCAAGAGCACGAGTTGCCGCGAAAAAAGCTCGTGAATTTACACGTAGAAAGTCAGCATTAGAAGTTTCTAGTCTACCGGGCAAACTTGCAGATTGTTCATCCCGTGTACCTGCGGAAAGTGAATTGTACATCGTAGAAGGTGACTCTGCTGGTGGATCTGCTAAATCAGGTCGTGATCGTCATTTCCAAGCGATTTTACCTTTAAGAGGGAAAATTCTGAACGTAGAAAAAGCACGCTTAGATCGAATTTTAGGAAATGCTGAAATCCGAGCAATGATTACTGCACTAGGAACTGGCATTGGCGAAGAGTTTACGTTAGAAAAAGCCCGTTATCATAAAATTATTATTATGACGGATGCTGACGTTGATGGAGCGCATATTCGAACTTTATTGCTTACTTTTTTCTTCCGTTTCATGAGACCGCTTATTGAGGCGGGTTATGTATATGCAGCACAACCACCTTTATTTCAAGTGAAGCAAGGAAAACATATTGAGTATTGCTATAACGATGAACAATTAAAAGAGATCTTAGATCGTTTACCAAAAACCTCTAAACCAAATATTCAACGTTATAAAGGTCTAGGAGAAATGGATGCAGAGCAACTTTGGGAAACAACGATGGATCCAGATGCACGTACTTTACTACAAGTAAACTTAGATAACGCAATGGAAGCAGATGCGATATTTGAGCAGCTAATGGGTGAAGAAGTAGAACCGAGACGTCAATTCATCGAAGAAAATGCTGTGTATGTGAAAAACTTAGATATTTAAGAATGTGTATGATTGGAGGTCTTTAGGATGTCAGAAATACCGAATAAAGGTGTCAAAGGGATCAATATTAGTCAAGAAATGAAAACATCGTTTCTTGACTATGCAATGAGTGTTATCGTATCTCGTGCACTGCCAGATGTTCGAGACGGGCTAAAGCCTGTTCATCGACGAATTTTATATGGAATGCAAGAATTAGGAAATACTCCGGATAAACCCCATAAAAAGTCTGCTCGTATTGTAGGAGACGTAATGGGGAAATACCATCCACATGGTGACTCCTCTATTTACGAAGCGATGGTTCGTATGGCACAGCATTGGAGCTACCGCTATATGTTAGTAGATGGACACGGTAACTTTGGTTCAGTTGATGGTGATGGAGCAGCTGCAATGCGTTACACCGAGTCCAGAATGTCTAAAATTGCGATGGAGTTATTACGTGATATTAATAAAAACACAATAGATTACAAAGATAACTATGATGGACAGGAAAAAGAGCCTGTTGTATTACCAAGTAGATTTCCTAACCTACTTGTAAATGGAGCTTCTGGAATTGCAGTTGGTATGGCAACGAATATTCCTTCCCATAATTTAGGTGAAATAATCGATGGTGTGTTAGCATTGTCTGAAAATCCTGCCATTACGATAGAGGAATTGATGGGGATAATCCCAGGACCTGACTTTCCAACAGGTGGTATCATTTTAGGGAAAAGTGGTATTCGTCGTGCATTTGAAACAGGTAGAGGTTCTATACTAATTCGTGCAAAAGTGGAAATCGAACAAAAAGCTAGCGGTAAAGAAGTAATTATCGTTACAGAGTTACCATATCAAGTAAACAAAGCTCGTTTAATAGAAAAAATTGCAGAATTAGTTCGCGATAAAAAAATTGACGGTATTACCCATTTAGCGGACGAATCAGATCGTAATGGTATGCGAATTGTTATTGAAGTCCGAAAAGATGCAAACTCACATGTACTATTAAATAATTTATATAAACAAACGGCTTTGCAATCTAGCTTCGGCGTGAATATGTTGGCCCTCGTGGATAACCAACCAAAAGTATTGAACATAAAAGAAATGCTTTATTATTACTTAGAACATCAAAAAGTAGTTATCCGCCGTCGTACACAATTTGAACTAAATAAAGCGGAAGATCGAGCACATATTCTAGAAGGTTTACGAATTGCTTTAGATCACATTGATGAAATTATTGCTTTAATTCGTGCATCGCAAACAGGCGAAGAAGCAAAAAATGGTTTGATGGAAAAATTCAATTTGTCTGAACGCCAGGCCCAAGCGATTTTAGATATGCGTTTACAACGTTTAACAGGCTTAGAAAGAGATAAGATTGAAGAAGAGTATACAGCTTTAGTTAAACTAATCGAAGAACTAAAATTCATCTTGGCAAATGAGTATCGTGTAGTTGAGATTATACGAGAAGAAATTACAGAAATTAAAGATCGTTATGCAGATAAGCGCCGAACTGAAATTGTTGCCGGTGGAGCAGAAGTTTTAGAAGACGAAGATTTAATACCTGTAGAAAACTCCGTACTTACTTTGACAAACAAAGGGTACATCAAACGATTGCCTGCTAATACGTATAAGAGTCAAAAACGTGGTGGTCGAGGAGTTCAAGGGATGGGTACAAACGAAGATGACTTTGTAGAGCATCTATTGTACACGTCAACACACGACACTATTTTATTTTTTACAAATAAAGGGAAAGTTTTCCGGGCTAGAGGATTTGAAATACCTGAGTATGGTCGAACAGCAAAAGGATTACCGCTTATTAACTTACTAGGTGTGGATAAAGACGAACAAGTTACAGCAATGATTCCAATGGCATCCTTCGAAGAAGATAGCTATTTCATTTTTACGACAAAGCATGGTGTAACCAAACGTACGCCTGTCTCTGGGTTTGCGCATATTCGAGCAAATGGTTTGATCGCCATTTCATTGCGTGAGGATGATGAATTGATTGCTGTTCGTTTGACGGATGGTAATAAACAAATAATCATTGGAACAAGACAAGGTAAGCTAGTTCGATTTGAAGAAACTGATATACGCTCTATGGGTAGAACTGCCGGTGGGGTAAGAGGTATCCGTTTAAAAGACGATGACTATGTGGTGGGTATGGAAATTATAGAACCGGACCAAGAAATATTAGTTGTTACAGAAAATGGCTATGGAAAACGTACACCGGAATCTGAGTATCGTTTACAAAGTCGCGGTGGTATGGGTGTGAAAACATGTCAAATTACCGATAAGAACGGTCCTTTATCCGCTGTTAAGGCAGTAGATGGAACAGAAGATTTAATGTTAATTACGATAAATGGTATGCTCATTCGAATGGACGTAAAAGATATTTCTATAACAGGTAGAAGTACACAAGGTGTCCGACTAATGAGACTTGCAGACGATGAGCTAATAGCTACCGTTGCAAAAGTTGAAAAAGAAGAGGATGAAGACATGGAGATAGAAGAAAATCCTTCTACTGATACGGAATCTTCCTCTACAGAAGAAATAAGTGAATAAGTAAATGAAAACACTCTTAAACTAATTTGTTTAAGAGTGTTTTTCATACATATACAGTAACCAATAATATTTAGTATAATTAAAGAAACATTTAGAAAAAGGAGGGAATGGAATGTACCAGGCTTTAGAAAAGTTAGAGGAATTGAGATTGGGAAGTGTCCTTGCTGAAGATATTTTGGTTAATACAAAAAACCCCATTATTCGAAAGGACACGAAAATAACAAGAGAGCATATTCAAGTGTTACGTGCCTTTAATGTTAAGAAAGTACCTATAATAATAGAAAATGTATTTGGTAGAACGGAAGAAGAAATAAATAAATTAAACGAAGAGCAAGTAAATACTATACAAAATAAAGATGAACCGGCTATCCAAACAAATTTTATAAAACTATACAATGATGCGATAAATAGTTTTTATAAAGAATTCTCTTCTTGGGAAGCTGGGATAAAAGTAGATTTAGCGAAATTACGCAATATAATTATGCCCTTAGTTGAAAGGGCTATGGACGATAAAAAAATCTTTTCTTACTTAAATAGTCTTTCTTCTATAGATAACTATATTGCCCATCACTCGATTGCTGTTGGTATAATAGCGGGTGCAATAGCAAAAAAATTGAATTATCCACCAGGAATGATTAAGCAAATAGCAACTGCTGGTTTGTTAGCGGATATAGGAATGGCAAAAGTGGATATAAAGATTAGAGAGAAAAAGTCCTATTTAACCGAAGCCGATTTTTCAGAGATTAAAAAACATACTATATATAGTTTGCAAATGATACAAGACAGCCCTTTATTGAAATCCGAACTGAAGCTTGCAATCTTCCAGCACCACGAGCGTTTAGATGGAAGTGGTTATCCAAAAGGAGACAAAATGGATAATATATCTGTTTACTCTCAAATAATTGCTGTAGCAGATGTTTATCATGCAATGACATCCGAACGTGTTTATCGTGCGAAGAGCTCCTCATTCAAAGTATTAGAGATGATAAAGGAAGAAGAGTTTGGCAAATATAATATCGAAGCCGTTCATGCATTAATTTCACTCGTGGGTGATTTGCCAATTTCAACCCGCGTTCACTTGTCAGATGGAAGAACAGGGGAAGTTGTGTTTTCTCATAGAGATTCCCCAATGAGACCTATGATTCGTTTAACAGAAACTGGCCAAATAATTGACTTAGCGGCCAAAAGATCTTTGTACATAGAGAGTATTATAGAATGACTTAAAAATAACTCTTTCCTTAATTCTATCTGAAAAGGAAAGAGTTTAATTTTTTTAGATTAAAGTGTTGACATAAGTGTTGAACCTTGATATTATATAGAAGTCGTCAAAACGAGACAACAA
>NZ_JAPNOZ010000006.1:0-341637 GCF_029955155.1 Psychrobacillus sp. NEAU-3TGS
CATTAAATGATGTCATAATTGTTTAGCTATCAGACTAACAAGTTAATCTGAAATGCTATATTTCTTAACGTTTTGCATGTTCAGTTTTCAATGTTCATGTTGTCGTCTCATTTTGACGACTTTATTAGTATAACTTCTTTCGGATTAGATGTCAAACATTTTTTTGAAAGATTTCAAATCGTTTGAATGTCGTTCCGAAGGACAAGTATTAATATACCTGGTTATAAATAAAAAGCAACACTTTTTCTAAAAAAACTTCAATAAATTTATTCTATCTTATTATTTCTACTTCTAAACCTTTCAATTCTAATTAATTTAAATACCCAAGGATTAAGAAAGCGGAAAAAATCCAAATAGGATTAAACCCGTTAATAATGGGTATTACATATCAATAAAGCTCTAAAGAATCAATTATGATATACGTCGATATTTTTCCTCATATATATAATAGATACTCAACTTATCATTTTAAAAATATAGGGGGAATACATAATGGAATGGTTGCCAGATATAAGCGGTAGCGCTGAGATCATATTTAAATTAGCTATTGCGGCATTATTAAGTTTAATAATAGGTATAGAGAGGGAACTAAAAAAGAAACCAGTTGGGTTAAAAACTAGCATCGTTATCGCTACATTTAGTTGCCTGCTGACATACATATCGATTGAATCCGCATACAAAGCTCACCCACATGAAGGTATTAACATAACAATGGATCCCCTGCGCTTAGCCGCTCAGATTGTAAGTGGTATTGGTTTCCTTGGCGCAGGGGTTATTCTTCGTAGAGGTAACGATAGTATTACTGGTTTAACGACTGCTGCTATGATTTGGGGCGCAGGTGGAATTGGTATTGCTGTTGGTGCAGGATTTTATTTTGAGGCAGCACTAAGTGTATGTATTGTCTTAATCGGTATTGAGATAATTCCCCCGTTAATGGCGAAAATAGGACCTAAAAGATTGAGATCAAAAGAATTGTCACTAATTGTAATAGTTTCAAATACAGAAAGCATTGCGAAAGTATATGATTTTCTTCAAGCTAGTGGTCTTTATATAGAAAGTATTCGGATAAAAGATGTAGTTTTAGACAATAATATCATCAAGCATGAAATCGATTTGCGGTTGTCTATAGTCACTAAAAAAAATACGGTAGAATTCTATAATACAATCAAAAAACAGAAATTTATTGAAACTGTGGAAGTAGAATCTATCTGACAGGAGGAGTCATTCGTATGAAAGGATTTTTTAAGTTACTAAAAGGGGGAAATATGCCTTCTTTAACTGCTGCAATTGTCAATACTATCATTGCAGCTTTAAAAGCCGGGGCATTCTTCTTAACTGGTAATGTAGCCATGTTCGCAGAAATGATGCACTCCATCGGGGATGCGGCGAATCAATTTTTCGTATTTATCGGTTCTGCCCTATCAAAGAAAGCCCCTACTCCAAGGTTTCCCAATGGATTTGGTCGCTTAGTTAATCTCGTTTGTTTAGGTGCCGTACTATTAGTAGGAATTCTTTCTTACGAGACTATTAAAGAAGGATGGCATCATATTCAGCATCCGGTTGCTGCTAGTGGTTTTGTTATTAGTTTGATCGTTTTGGGAATCTCGATTATTTTAGAATTCGCCGTTTTATACAAAGCAGGTAAAGAAATTTTGCACGAAGTAAATATAAAAGGCGGCTTCCTTGCACCACTTACGACGAGTTTTGCAAATCTAAATAGGGCAAAGCCTGCGACGAAACTCGTTTTTATGGAAGACTTAGTAGCTACATCTGGTGGAGTTCTTGCATTTATCGCAGTATTAATTTCACATTTTACAGGATTTCTACAAGCAGAAGGAATTGCCTCCATCCTTATTGGGGTCATGATGTTTTACGTAGTAGGTAAGGTCTTTTTAGACAATGCTAGGGGTGTTCTAGGAGAAACAGATGAGCAAATGCTTGTACATATTGCACATGTTATATCCGAAAATCCCAATGTAAAAGATATTAAAGAGTTAGAAGTAATCAAAGAAGGTGAATTTTTGCACGTCAATTTAGTTGCAGAAATAGATCCAACTCTTTCGTTCGCCAAAGTAGATGATATTCATGATGTATTGAAAGAACTTATATTAAATCAGCAAGGTGTAACAGATGTCACCATCTCATTCGATGAAGATGACGGCATTAGAACGTGGACCACTCATCGAGACCAACATACAATATTAAAAACACATGATTGAGCAGTTGCTCCCTCATGTGTTTTCTTTTTAAATATTATCTTTTTACTCAGCATAAACCAATACTTACATTTTTTCTTATAGACATGCAGTTAAGATTGCTTTTGTATCCTGTGCATCCAGCTTGTTAAAATTACCGAATTCTCCGTTGACCATTGCTTTTTCTACCATTAGATCAATTTGAGAATCATCTATATTATAGTCAGCTAAATTCGTCGGTGCACCGAGCGAAGACCAAAACGATACTAATCGATCAATTCCTTCTAGTGCCACTTCCTCTGCTGATTTACCGGTTGGGTCCACTTGAAAAACTTTTTCTGCTAACTTTGCAAAGCGTTCTGGATTTACATGAACATTATGGCGCATCCATCTTGGGAAAATGATAGCTAGTCCTCCAGCATGAGGAATATCATATACCGCTGAAACAGCATGCTCTATATTATGACTAGCCCAATCTCCGATGTAACCCATTCGTAAGAAGTTGTTCAATCCTAAGGTGCCTGCGTATAAAATCGTTTCTCGCAGCTCATAGTTTTCCAAATCCTTCACTAACTTCGGTGCCGTTTCAATCACAGCACGAAGGACACCTTCAATCATTTCATCATGCACAGGAGTATTTGTCGCTTCATTGTAATATTGTTCAAACATATGAGACATCATATCGACAATACCGTAAACCGTTTGATCCAGAGGAACTGTAAACGTATGTACTGGATCCAAAATTGAAAATTTCGGGAATACGAGCGGACTTCCCCATCCGTATTTTTCTTGTGTGTCTTCATTGGTAATAACAGAACCTGAATTCATCTCTGAACCTGTCGCTGCTAATGTTAAGACCGTCCCGAATGGAAGCGCTTCTTTTGGTACTGCTTTACGGGTCACTAAATCCCATGCGTCCCCATCATATTTTGCAGCAGCTACGATTAGTTTCGTACAATCGATAACGGAACCACCTCCAACTGCTAGTACAACGTCAATTCCTTCTGTTTTACAAATTTCTGCTCCGCGTTTTGCTGTAGAAAGTCTAGGATTCGGTTCAACTCCCGATAACTCAAATACTTGCATATCCGCTTCTTTTAAAGCTTTCATCACTTGATCATATAGGCCGTTTTTCTTTATACTACCTCCGCCATATACAACAAGAACTTTTCGACCGTAATTTACAAGCTCATTCGTTAATTTAGCTAATTGCCCTTTTCCGAATATTAATTTTACAGGATTATAAAATGAGAATGCATTCATTGAACTTCCTCCTTTAATTTATCTTCTTTAATGATAATAAAAACCGCTTGTATTTTACAAGCGTTTTTATGGACTAACTTATTATACCCAACCACGGAAGCGTGATGCTTCTGCTGTTCTGCGTACCCCAACCATGTAAGCAGCTAGACGCATATTGATATTGCGAGTTGATGCTACTTCATAGATATTCTCAAAAGCATCTACCATTTTTTCACTAATTTTTCGTTTACTTCGTCTTCTGTCCAGTAATAACCTTGGTTATTTTGTACCCATTCAAAGTAAGAAACCGTTACTCCTCCTGCGCTAGCTAATACGTCAGGAACTAATAAAATACCTCTATCATAAAGGATTCTAGTAGCTTCGGAAGTTGTTGGCCCGTTCGCCGCCTCTACTACAATAGTAGCCTTGATATTATGAGCATTTTCTGAAGTAATTTGGTTCTCAATTGCTGCTGGAACCAATATATCACAATCTAACTCTAACAGTTCTTGGTTAGAAATTGTATTTTCAAATAGTGTTGTAACTGTACCAAAGCTATCTCGACGATCCAATAAATAATCGATATCTAAACCATTAGGGTCATGTAAAGCTCCATAAGCATCAGAAATACCAATAACTTTTGCACCTTGATCACTCAAAAACTTAGCTAAGAAGCTGCCGGCATTACCAAAACCTTGGATAACTACACGTGCACCTTGCATATCGATATTACGTTTTTTTGCAGCTTCATTAATAACAATAGTAACACCTTGTGCAGTAGCACGATCGCGACCCTGTGATCCGCCAAGTACAAGTGGTTTACCAGTAATGAAACCTGGTGAGTTGAATTGGTCCATACGACTATACTCATCCATCATCCATGCCATAATTTGTGCGTTTGTAAACACATCTGGAGCTGGAATATCTTTTGTTGGTCCAACAATCTGACCAATTGCACGTACATAACCACGACTTAATCGTTCAATTTCTCCCATGGACATTTCACGTGGATCACAAGCTACTCCACCTTTACCTCCACCATATGGAAGATCAACGATTCCAGCTTTCAGTGTCATCCACATAGAAAGTGCTTTCATTTCCTCTTGCGTTACTGCTGGATGGAAACGTACTCCACCCTTTGTAGGTCCAACTGCATCATTATGTTGAGCACGGTAACCTGTAAATACTTTTACTGTATTATCATCCATTCTTACTGGAATGCGAACTTCCATCATGCGAAGTGGTTCTTTCAGTAACTCATACATTGCTTCGTCATAACCTAATTTTTGCAGTGCCTCTTTAATGACAGCCTGGGTTGATGTGAACAGGTTTAAATTTTCAGCCATTTGATTATTTCGCCTCTTTAATTCATAATTATTTCTTCGGAATCATTGTAACATACATTACTTCCTATTTGTCTATGATTTATTGATTGCTAAATACTTTTTTTATTTTGTCGATTGCCCAATCTAGGTCTTCTTTTGAAATCACTAGAGGTGGTGCAAAACGGATCACCGTGTCATGTGTTTCTTTACATAATAATCCAAGTTCTTTTAACTGCTCGCAATATGGGCGAGCCTCTTCTGTCAGTTCCATACCGATAAACAATCCACGTCCACGAACTTCTTTAATAGAAGAATGTTGGATTTCTTTTAATGCATTCATGAAGTATTCACCTAGCTCTAATGAACGTTCTGCAAGTTTCTCATCCGTTAATACATTTAATGAAGCAACGGATACTGCACACGCTAAAGGATTTCCTCCAAATGTAGAACCATGAGATCCTGGATTGAATACCTCAAGTACACTACGGTCAGCAACTACACATGAAATTGGGAATACCCCACCACCAAGTGCTTTACCTAGGATGTACATATCCGGATTTACATCTTCCCATTCACAAGCGAACATTTTACCAGTACGCGCAAGACCTGCTTGAATTTCATCAGCTATAAACAACACATTATTTTCTTTACATAGTTCATATGCTGCTTTCATAAATCCAGCTGGTGGAATTAGAATTCCTGCTTCCCCTTGAATAGGTTCGATTAAGAATGCCGCAGTATTTGGTGTAATAGCTGCTTTAAGTGCTTCTAAGTCTCCGTAAGGGATTAAGTTAATACCAGGTAACATTGGTCCAAAGCCACGTTTATATTCTGGATCCGATGATAGAGATACTGCTGTCATTGTACGACCATGGAAGTTCCCATTACATGCGATGACTTCCGCTTGGCCTTCTGCAACTCCTTTTACATCATAAGCCCAGCGACGAGCAGCTTTAAATGCAGTTTCTACCGCTTCTGCTCCAGTGTTCATTGGCAATACCATTTCTTTTCCTGTAATTTCACTCACTTTTTCATACCATGGTCCTAATTGGTCATTGTGAAATGCGCGAGATGTTAAAGTAACACGATCTGCTTGGTCTTTTAACGCTTGAATAATTTTAGGATGACGATGCCCTTGGTTCACTGCAGAGTATGCAGAAAGCATATCCATATATTTATTACCCTCTGGATCTTTTACCCAAACACCCTCTGCTTCCGAAATAACGATTGGAAGTGGATTGTAGTTATTTGCACCAAATTTATCTGTTTGATCAATCACATGTTGTGAGTTTGTCATCTTCATTTCCCCCGTTTCTTATTAGAAAAGCGCAAGCCGCCTATGTCTGCCCACAAGAGGCAAAGCACTGTATATCCATCGATACTTAAATAAAAATAAGAAAGTATTTACTTTCTCTTTTATTTTATAAATAGGTAGACCCACCAAAGATGTGCCTACCTATTTAGTGTTATATAGTATTAAAGCATTTCAGAAGTTGTTTTTGCTTGCATATGAAGAACAATATAATCTGGACCGCCAGCTTTTGAATCTGTACCAGACATATTAAATCCACCAAACGGTTGGTATCCTACGATCGCACCTGTACATCCACGGTTAAAGTAAAGGTTACCTACATGGAAATCTTCACGTGCTTTTTCCAGGTTCATACGGTTATTTGTAATAACTGCACCCGTTAAACCGTATTCCGTATTGTTTGCAATTTCAATTGCTTCGTCGAAATCTTTTGCTTTTGTAAGACCAACAACTGGACCGAAGATTTCTTCTTGCATAATGCGCGCAGTTGGAGAAAGGTCTGCAATAACTGTTGGTTGGATGAAATAACCTTCTGAATCATCACCAGTACCACCAGCTATTAAACGGCCTTCTCCTTTACCAATTTCAATGTATTCCATAATTTTATTGAATGCAGAACCATCGATAACTGGACCAACGAAGTGCTCATCATTATCAGGAATTCCTACTGTTAATGCTTTTGTTAACTCTTCTACACGCTCTACTACTTGATCGTATACATCTTCCACGATTACAGCACGTGAACATGCCGAACATTTTTGACCACTAAAACCGAATGCTGATTTTACGATAGATTGAGCAGCTAGTTCTAAGTCTGCTTCTTTATCTACTACGATTGTATCTTTACCACCCATTTCAAGGATCGTACGTTTAATCCAAATTTGACCATCTGCCAATTTAGATGATTTTTCAACGATTCCTAAACCAACATCACGAGAACCAGTGAAGCTGATTAGACGGGTACGTGGATGCTCAACTAAGAAGTCACCAATTTCTGCACCTGAACCAGGGATGAAGTTAACTACGCCTGCAGGCATACCAGCTTCTTCTAATACTTCTACAAATTTATAAGAAACGATTGGTGTGGTCGATGCAGGTTTTAATAATACTGTATTACCAGCAACCATTGCTGCAACTGTAGTACCAGCCATAATAGCAAATGGGAAGTTCCATGGAGAGATAACTACTGCTACTCCTAATGGAATATAGTCGTAACGGTTATATTCGCCTGGACGGCTTTCAACTGGAACACCATCTTTTAAACGTAACATCTGGCGACCATAATATTCTAAGAAATCGATTGCTTCAGCTGCTTCTACGTCAGCTTCAACCCATGTTTTCCCCGCTTCTTTTGATAATAATGCAGAGAATTCAGCTTTACGACGACGCATAATTGCTGCTGCTTTGAAAAGTACATCTGCACGTACTTCTGGTTTAACTTTTTTCCATGTGTTAAATGTTTCATCTGCAATGTCCATCGCTTTAGAAGCAATGTCTCTCGTCGCTTTTGAAACAATCCCTACCACTTGTTCTTTCTTTGCTGGGTTATAAGAAGTGATTTTACCTTCAGTAGTAATACGCTCTCCACCAACGATTAATGGATACTCTTCACCTAAATATGCTTCAACTACTTTATATCCTTCTTTAATCGCATTTTTGTTTTCTTCTTTGGAGAAGTCTGTGAATGGTTCGTGTTTATAAGGTAACATGTAAATCCTCCTTTAATTGTTAGTGCAAAAATAATTTGCGTTTATAAATCATTTACATATATAATAATGCAAAAGATTGTTGCGTTTTTCAAGTATTAAATTTTAAAATGTTAAAAATATTTTTGAGGTGAGCTAGATGAAGGACCAATTGAGTAAGCTTCTCCCTTTTTACAAGTTTGCTACAGGGCATGTATCTGTAGGAATTCATGCTGTTGATATAACAGGAAAAACGATTATTTATAATGAAAAAATGAAAGAAATTGAAGGTCTAGATTCAGTAGACGTAGTCGACCGATCCATTTTGGACCTTTTTCAATTTGAGCAACAAGAAAGTACCTTGTTAAAAGTATTGCATAGTGAAAAACCAGTTTTACGTGTGAAACAAACGTATTGGAATAGAAATGGGCAAGAAATAACCACAATCAACGATACATACCCTATTTCGAAATAGTAAACTGATTGGCGCGATTGAATTTTCCCGAGATATTACAACATTGGAACGGCTAATATACCAGCCTCTAAAAAGGTATAATGAAGCGATTACCCTCTCCACTATTACGGCAGCATCTCAACTTATGAAGGATGTAAAGGAACGATCTATTAAAGCTGCCCATGTACGAATGCCCGTACTACTTACCGGAGAAGCCGGCACTGGGAAAGACCTAATCGCTGAAGCCATACACCATCAGCTTTCCCCTCCGAATGAACAATTTATCAGCTTGTATTGTCATAGTTCGGATAAACATTTAATAGACAAATTTGAAAAAGAGCTTAGATCTCTATCGAACTGCACTATATTTTGTGAAAGAATCGATTTATTATCCATCGATTTACAAATTAAGCTGTTGGATATTTTAAATGCAAATAGCAATAGTAAAAATTTGTATATCGCAAGTATCGGATTAGACCCAATCGATCTAATCGCAAAGAAACAATTAAGCAAGGAACTGTATTATTATTTTACAACTGTCACGATTAATATTCCGCCTCTAAGAGAACGAACGGAAGATATATTACCTTTTGTAGAAGATTATTTTCATCGGTATTTAAATCGGTATGGCTCTACCATTAAAGAAATAGAAGAAGACGTTATAGAAGCCCTATTAAGTTATGACTGGCCAGGAAATCTAAAAGAATTAGAGCTACTCTTAGATGAGATTAGTTCGATGATTACAACGGAAAGAATATTGAAATTTGATATGCTGCCTCTACATTTTAAGTTAAAAGTACAAGATTTCAACGAATCATCGAAAAAAGCAGAGGACTTTGTTATATCTTCGGATAAAGACTTGCTGCCATTGGATGAGTATTTGAGAGAAGCCGAAGCTTATTACTTACAAAAAGCGATGGATAAACATGATGGGAATGTGACAAAGGCAGCGGAAGCTTTAGGAATGAGCAGACAAAACTTACAATATCGATTACGTAAAATAAAAAATGGAAGCACTCCTCAATAAGAGCTGCTTCCATTTTTTGACCAAAGAACAGTTAGATAGATTTTTTTATCCACTCGCCTAGTTTTTCTTTTAGTGTGTTAAAGCCTTCCACGTCATGTTCATCTACACGGGCTTGTAGTGTTTTACGTGGCTTATCTTCTTTTTTAGGAACGACTGGTTTTTCTTGTAGCTCACGGATGGATAAACTAATTTTTCCCGCATCGTCGTCTATTTCAAGAATTTTCACATCCACCTCTTCGCCAACTGTTAAAAACTCCCCAACTTCTTTCACGTATCCATAGGTTATTTCAGAAATATGCACTAGTCCTTGTGTATGTTCATCTAAACCAACGAATGCTCCGTAAGGCTGAATACCCGTTACTTTGCCCGTGACCACATCTCCTACCTTATAAATTTTTGTCATAATACCCGTTCCTACTTTCTTTATATACGTTATAGTCACGGTAAATTATAACATATCGGTATACCGACTAGCAAAAATCACTGAGTGGGCATGAATGCAGCTCGCCAACCGTTTTCTGTGTGGATCACCGCAAAACCAATTACTTCGTCGTGCATGTAAAGAGTACGGTCAGGATGAAGCGTTAATACTACATACCCCTCTTTATCAGAACGTTGTTCAAAATGTAGCGAAGAAAACTCCTTGCGAAAATCTGTTATCTTTTGATGCGGAGCCTTCATATATTCTTCTTTTGGAATTTGTTGATACTGATCATCTTTAATATACAGTTCATATTTCGTTTCTTTATCACCTAGTTGAGCACAGTAATAATATAGCCCAACTATTTCTTCTGGTTTAGCATCTTTTAAAACTGTTTGATCATGAGTCCCTGCGAATAACTTATATAACGCATGAACTCTTTGAACAAAATTGTCATCCACAGATGTTTCGTTTTTTCCAGATGGCGGATTTTCTATAAATTGTCCTAAGTCTCCATTGATTGCTAAATGAAGTGCATCATCGACATCTCCATAATTGAGGCTTTCCCAACTATCAGATTTCCTCCAATTACTTGCTTCAAATTCTTTTACAATTGGAGTAAGAATATAATTGACCGGTGAATTGCTGGTTTGTGACATCATTGCTTTCCATAACTGACGATATTCTTCCTTCACTTTTCCATCATCACCATAAATAGATTGATCCTGAGTACCTTTTACAACTGCATGAAAGATTTCTGTGTAATATGCTTTCATCGTTGATATATTACTATAGTAATCAAAGCTTTCTAATAAACTATTCTCAAACATCAACATAGCGGCTACCGAATCTTCTAGGGAATAAACAAGCTCTCCTGCATAAGTATATGGTTCCTGCTCAAGCATTTCTAAATATCCTGCAACAGGGGGAGCTAAAAATGCTTTATGCGCTAGATAATTGTCATCCCCATTAAAATGGAATTTTCCATTCTCTAAATATAAACCTTCCGCTTCAAGCGAAACAACTTGTTTTTTGGTTACATTTTGTTTTTGATTAAAATAAATCTTTAAATCTATAATTTTCGAGTAATAGGAATTAAAAAACTGCGAAGTCTTTGCTTCATCTAATTTTTCCTGCTGTTTTAATACATCACCAACCATTTCTGAAGGTAGATGAATATTATTAACCGCTTTTTCAAACAACTCCTTGTATCGATCTTTAGAAGTGTAATAATTGGATTCATATGTTTGTTTTGAAAAATAATCTATCGATGATGCAAACCCATCTGCTTGCTGAACAAAAGATAGTGTTTTAAAATCCTTAGCTGGTATATCTAGTACTTGACGTCTTTTTTCTCTTTCTTTTTCGTATTGATCCTTCAAACTTTTTGCATATTCTATCAAATCATCCGTTCGCTCCAGTTCTTCTTGCTTGTTTTGACTATTTTTTATCCCTCCACCTTCCAAATAATCTGCACTTAACACTCCGATGATAAAAACACTAGCGATACTCACAGCCCAAACTGTTACTCGTTGCCATTTCGTTCCTTTGTTTTTCTTTTCATTTACTTGCGGTGCTTCCTCTATTTTGTTCAATATGGCATCTACATCCATTTCCGATGGGATTCGCTCATATGAATCTTTCAATAAATGCAAACGTTCTTCTAATCGTTTATCGTCCATGCTCAGTACCTCCGTTCATTTCTAGTGCAGTTTTCAAATGACCTTTTGCTCGAAGTAACCTTATTTTAATCGTGGAAATTGGAACATTTAGTACTTCACTTATTTGTACATAGGATAATTCATGAAAATAGAAAAGGATGATTGGGTGTCGATATTTCTCATCTAACGATTGAATTGCTTTATGTAATTCTTGATCTTCTTCAAATACTAAAATTCTATCTTCTGCTGATTTTGTGCAATAGGATGTAGTTACATTACGCGTCAGTTTTTCTTCTTTCGCCTTTTCTCTTGTTTCCTTACGGTAATAATCCCTTGTTGCGTTTAATGTTATTTTGTATAACCACGTCGTAAAACGTTCATGCTTAAATTGAGGCAAAAAACGATATAGCTTAACAAATACTTCTTGTGTAACATCTGGTAAATCATTTGCTTTTACTCCGCATTGATAAGCAAACTTTTCTACCGTTCGATGATGTATTTGAATTAGCTCCGCATATGCTTTTTTATCTCCTTTTTGCGCACGCTCAATCATTCCACTATTATGCATTGCTCCCCCTCACTCTCTCTTGTTGTATAGGTGATACGAAAGATAATTCTAGAATGTTTCAAAATAAGTCTACATTTTCTCTTTAACCTCGTGTACAATAAGACCGTTCTACCTGAAGGAGGAGTTATTTTTGGCAAAAAGAGATCGTTTCGGATCGAAAATTGGATTTATACTAGCTGCGGCCGGAAGTGCAATCGGCTTAGGGGCTATTTGGAAGTTTCCGTATATGGCAGGAACTAATGGTGGTAGTGTCTTTCTTATACTTTTCATTATTAGTACACTTTTAATTGGTCTTCCTATTTTACTTGCAGAATTTGTAATCGGAAGACGTGGACAAGCAGACCCTGTCACTTCTTTCAAAAAACAAGCTCCAGGAAAACCATGGTATCTGTTAGGTTGGTCCGGATTAATATTTTCATCTATTATTTTATCCTTTTATAGCGTTGTAGGCGGATGGATCTTAAGTTATTTAGTCCGAGCTATATTTTTTAAACTGAAAGGTGGAAGCGAAAATTACTTCGGTGAGTTATTTGGTTCTATTATCCAAAATCCTTGGGAAGTAATCATTGCACAAGGAGCATTTATGCTTTTAACCATCTGGATTGTGCAAGGCGGTATCAAAGGCGGTATTGAACGTGCTAGTAAGTGGATGATGCCTCTTTTATTTGTCTTCTTTATCGCACTTGTCATACGATCATTAACACTTGATGGCGCAATGGAAGGGATTAAATTTTTGTTTGTCCCAGATTGGTCTTATTTTAACGGAAAAACAATTCTGCTGGCACTGGGACAAGCTTTCTTCTCTCTAAGCGTTGGAGTAGCCGTGATGATTACATATGCTTCTTATTTATCAAAAGAAGAAAAACTAGGAAGTTCTGCGTTAAATGTATCCCTGATGAATATCGGAGTTTCCATATTAGCTGGACTTGTTATATTCCCTGCTGTTTTCGCACTAGGGTACACTCCCGATCAAGGACCTGGTTTGGCATTCATTATCTTACCTGCAGTATTTGAACAAATACCTTTCGGTGCATTTTTTATGATTATTTTCTTTATCTTACTGCTTTTCGCTACTCTGACATCGTCTATCTCGATGTTGGAAATATCTGTATCTATTGGAATTCGTTCTAATTATGACCGCCGTAGAAAAGCCTCTTGGATTTACGGCATAATTATCTTCTTAGTAGGAATTCCAAGCGCATTATCTTTTGGAGTACTTTCTGATCTACATATTATTGGAATGACTGTTTTTGACTTTGCAGATTTTATCACCAGCAGTTTTGGATTACCTTTAGGTGCATTTTTCATATCCTTATTTGCTGGTTATCAATTAACGAAGGAAGAACTTTCCAATGAGTTAAAGTTAGGACATTCCTTGTTTAGTACATGGTATTTTATCGTTCGTTTTGCTGCTCCTATCGCAATCATTATTATTTTTGTGCAAGGAATCATTAAATTGTTTTTGTAATAAAGTGAAACTACAATAAGTGGGGGGGTCTTCATCCCCCACTTATTGTTAGTTATGTCCCACACGATGTGGGTCACACAGACGTTGCAAACGCTCTTTTATTTTGCGACGAGCTTTGCACAGGAGCAACACGATGTTGCGTACTTAGTCTGGGATCATTTCATCGGGCTCATGCCAGCAGTTGATCTCCCACTTATCTTTTCGTTTTTCTTCAATTTTGAAGCGGGAGTCTTACTGCCCGTTATACGGGATAAAAGTACTTTTTCTGTCAATACTTCAAAGCTGTTCTAAAAAGAATTGTGCTATAATATAGTAACAATTAAGACTTTTAAAGAGGTGGATGAATTTATGAAAAAAGAATTGCATGAACAATTACGACAACTAAGAGAAGAGCGTAATATTTCTTTAGAAACACTTGCTTTAAAAACAAGAATTGGTACAGGAAAACTAGAGGCATATGAATCAGGCAACGAAACACCATCTGTCCAAACCATCTTAAAATTATCGAACGCATTGGAAGTACCAGCATCCAATTTATTAGATGGCTTACAAGATGCATAAAACAAAAAAAGCTTTCGGGATATACTGAAACCGAAAGCTTTTTTTATTAAATAATACATTTCATTTCATATTTTAAGGCAATCAACTTATATGAAATTTCCACACATTTTTCAAGTGGTATCCACTGCTCGAACGAATGCTCATAAATTTCCTGAATCCGTTTCGCCAGTTCAGAAGGATGATCAATGTTCTGTAAATCTGCTACAACATCTGCTGTTTCTGTTTCGTAACCATCTACTCCTAAATTGAATGGATCCCACTCTTGTAGAGTCCAAATTGCTTTTCTATTCATTTCAATTGTATCCATTTAGTTTCACCTTACTAGTTTTATTAGTTAGGGATATAATAACATAATAATCTTAAATTGAAAGGAGAAATTATTTTGTCTAATTTTTCTACTATTTATAATCGAAGAAATACCTTCTCTGTTAAATGGGACATGCTTGATCAAATTTATTCTTTGGAGGATACATCAGACGTGCTCTCTATGTGGATTGCAGATATGGATTTTGCTATTGCACCGGTTATTACAGATGCCATTCATAAACGAATGGAACATCCAATTTTTGGTTACGCCATTACACCAGAAGAAGCTAAAACAGCTTTGTCTAGTTGGGCATTAAACAAGCACCAATTAGCGATTGATAACGAATGGATTTTATTTCGCCAAGGTGTTATTCCGGCCATGGCAGAAGCAATCGAGTTATTTACAGAACTAGGTGATAAAGTACTAATACACACACCTGTTTATCCCCCATTCACAAGTATTCCTAAAAATTTAGGACGAGAAGTCATCACTTGCCGTTTGACAGAAAAAGATAACGGATATGAAGTGGATTTGAACTTTTTGAAGAGTGCTTACAAAAAGGGATAAAAGTATTTGTATTATGCAATCCGCATAATCCAGGTGGAAAGGTATGGAGCAAAGAAGACCTTCGACAAATGGCAGCACTATGTAAACAATATAATGTACTAATTCTCTCGGATGAAATCCATGCAGACCTTACATATAAACCTTTTCAACATACTCCTTTGCTAAATGCAGCAGAAGATATTTCGAATATTATTACATTCTTTGCACCTACTAAGACATTTAATATCGCAGGAATTCAAGCAGCGGCTACTATTGTACCGGATGAAGAAAAACGAAAAACATTGGAGCATTTTGCTATGACTCGTGGAGTAATGGGGCTAAATATTTTTGCGTTAACGGCATTGCAAACAGCTTATGAAGAAGGTGGACCATGGCTAGAGGAATTAATGAAAGTTCTCTCCGTTAATATGGACTACGCTGTAGAGCATTTATCCAAAATTGAAGGAATAACAGTAGCGAAACCAGAAGGAACGTATTTGTTATGGATCAACTACCGAGGTACTGGACTTTCTGAACAAGATATAATGGAACGGCTGTTAATGAAAGGAAGACTAGCGCTAGAGCCAGGGACTAAGTATGGAGAAGCTGGTGATGGTTTTTTACGGATGAACTGTGCTTGCCCGTTCGAAACGATTCAAGATGGTGTTGCCCGATTTACTAGAGCACTGGAATAATCATCTATTAGAAGCTTTTACTTGCTCAGTATAGGAAAAAACTGCGCGGTGAGTCTTTATTAGGTATCCGCCGTGATTTTCGCTACAGGGTGGACGCTTTCCGCGGGCACGGCTTCAATCTCCTCGTCGCTCACGCTCCTGCGGGGCTTTCAGCTCGTGCTGTTCCCGCTGGAGTCGCCACCCTTTCGCTACAATCCAGTAGAGTTTGCTAATTACTAAGACATAATGCACTAAATCTAGTACTACATTGTTTTTTCTATAGGGAAAACCTATGGTTAATTGAATAAGACATACTTTATAGTGATTATTAGTAGGTTCTATTGATTGGAGTGCAAGGCGGCGACTCCTGTGGGATTAGCGAGACAGGTGAGACCCCGCACGTAGCGTTAGCGGAGGAGGAGGCTCACCGCTCGCCCCACGGAAAGCGTCCGCCTGGAGCGGAAATCATGGCGAACATCTTAAGATCTTTACCGCGCAGTTTCCCTAAACAATTAGCATACCACTTGAACACGAAAAAGCAGTCATCTCATTGAGATGACTGCTTTTCTAATTCTTCTTTTCTCATTTGCATGATTTTTTCTTCTAATACTTTTGCTTTTTCGGCGTCTCTTGCTGATTTCTTTTTGAACCATCTGAAAACAAATATACAAATTACCAATAATACAAGAAATTCGATGACTACTGGAATATATTCCGTTTTATCTTCTGGAAAGTACAAATAAAGGAACGCTGGCTGTAAAAAAGTAAACATATCTACACTTCCTTACTTATTTTTCAATAATCTCGATGGATTCAATTGTTATATCTTTTACCGGCTTGTCTTGTGCACCAGTTTCTACCGCAGCTATTTGGTCAACAACATCCATTCCTTCTATTACTTGTCCAAAAACAGTATGCTTTTGATCCAAATGTGGCGTTCCACCGTTCTTCGCATATGCTTCCGCAATTTCTTTTGGCCATCCACCTTCTGTTAATTGCTCTACAGTTGCTGGTGGTTGAGTTGCTTGAACGATAAAGAACTGACTACCATTCGTATTCGCGCCAGCATTTGCCATAGATAAAGCGCCTCTTATGTTAAATAGGTTCATCGAGAATTCATCCTCAAATTCTTCTCCGTAAATACTTTCGCCACCCATTCCAGTTCCAGTCGGGTCGCCACCTTGAATCATGAAATCTTGAATAACACGGTGGAAAATGATGCCATCATAATAGCCGTTCTCCGCATGCGTTAAAAAGTTTTCGACCGTTTTTGGTGCATATTCTGGAAATAGTTTGATTTTCAAATCTCCCATAGAAGTATGCATAATAACTAATGCTTCATTAGAAGCAACTTCTGCATTCAGTTGTGGATACATGGTTATCTCTCCTTTTTGTTGGGTATCAGTATTTACAGCTGTTTCTTTTTCAGGAACTTTTTCTTCTTTCGGTGCTTCTTTAGCCGTTGTTCCACATGCACTTAAGATAAGCGCGGTACTTATAATTAAGAATAAAGTTATTTTTTTCACGAATTTATTCACCCCAAAATAGTTTACCATATTCGTATCTCAATTTCAGTGACAAAGTATCTAACTTTCTTAGTCACTCGAAATGTTCTATACTAGTATGTGACTATTAAGTACGCAACAAAAAAAGAAAGAAGGGATTACGGTGAGCGTACAAAAGAGAAATTTTACGATCATGTGGTTTTCTAACTTTCTCGTCTCGGGCACAATGACGATGATCATGCCCTTTTTGTCATTATATATTAACAGTATGGGTGACTTTTCTGAAAGCTACGTTCAAAAATGGGCTGGGTTAGTATTTGGAGTTACGTTTGTGACCGCCTTTTTAATGTCTCCAGTTTGGGGAAGAATTGCGGACAAATATGGGTACAAACCTATACTGATTATTAATGGTTTTGGCATTGCAACAAGTGTTTTATTAATGGGCTTCGTTCATTCTGTAGAAGCATTTTTTATCCTTCGTTTATTTATGGGGATTGTTACTGGATTTATCCCTACTTCACTAGCTTTCATAAGCGCACAAACACCAAGAAATATAGCTGGAAAAACGATGGGGACACTACAAATAGGAAGTGTATCCGGTACACTATTTGGCCCGGTAATGGGTGGCTTCTTAGCAGATACTTTCGGTTTTCAGTATACCTTTATTATTACCTCTTCCGCTGTTTCACTCGCTGCATTACTCGTTATTTTCGGTATACGAGAAATAAAAAAAGAGAAGAAGATTAGCGACCATGAATTTTCCAGAAAAACAGTTATTTCGGGTATTTTTCACCATCGACTTATTTTAAATGTATTAATAATAACGTCGATTGTTCAAATCGGTTTATTTAGTATTCAGCCTCTTCTCTCTTTGTATGTTTCGCATTTAACTAATTCAACCGAAGTAGCCTTACTCGCAGGTATTACCTTTAGTGCAACAGGGGTCGGCAGTTTACTTTTTGCTAGAACCTGGGGGAAACTTGGAGATACAATGGGATACGAAAAAATATTATCCGCTTTACTAATCATCGCGTTTATATTTATCATTCCACAAGCTTTCGTTACTGATTTATGGCAATTGATCGTCCTACGATTCTTATTTGGAATTGCATCTGGTGGACTCATACCAATAACGACAGCATTGATTCGAAGAGAAGCACCGATCGAAGTACAAGGGGAATTAATGGGTTATAACACAAGCTTCCGTTTTTTAGGAAATATTATTGGACCTATGTTTGGTGGTTTTATAAGCGGATATATTGGCATCTCTTCTGTATTTTTTGTAACTGGCAGCTTATTTTTAATCGCCTTTTTCATTATTTATTTTGCACGAAAGAAACCAGTGCAAGATTTTGAAGATGTATTGTTAGAAGAAGAACTTCATGCAAAAACAACTTAAAACTAGCACACTTTCCACTAGAAAGTGTGCTATTCTTTTAACAAGGAGTTGTCATGGATTATGATAATCTGGACTCAATTCCAATAAGATGTAATCGATCTTTATAATGATGAAATGGAGTACAACAAATGCGCCAAGCAATCGGTTTTATCATCCTATTACTTTGTTTTCCTTTCATATGGATTTTATATTCTTTTATACATACAGAAATACTAGTAGCTAGTTCATATAAAGATAATCTCGCAAAGTCTATTCAAATATCGAGTCCATCAATTTCTTCACCTATTGTTCTCCTTGATAAACAGGAGCAAGTTTTTTCAGAGGATTATGTTGAATGGCGAGAACCTCTACCACTTGAATCTATCCCTCTATTTGCTCAAGAATTATTTATACAAAGTGAGGATGTAGAGTTTTATAACCACATTGGATTTAATTTTAGTGCGATTTTCCGTGCCGTTTTTGCAAACGCCATTGCCAATTCAAAAGAACAAGGTGCAAGTACTATCACACAACAACTTGTCCGATTGCGTTATTTGACTACTGAAAAAACATATGAACGAAAAGTAACGGAATTATTATATGCTTATGAAATGGAAAAACAATCCACAAAGGAGGAAATACTAGCCAATTATTTAAATGAGATCTACTTCGGAAACCAAGTCTATGGAATAGGGGCTGCCGCAACTTATTATTTTAGCCGCCCGTTAAACGAGCTAACAGAAGCCGAGCTCACCTTTATAAGCGCTATTCCAAATAACCCAATGTTATATGATCCTTTAGTCCATTTCGATGCAACGAAAAAAAGACAAGAGTTACTCATTGATGTATTGGTCAAAAATAACAAGATAACTGCTACTGATGGTGATGCTTTAAAAGCAATGCCAATTGTATTGCATATAAAAACGAAAACACAACTATATCCTGCCTATAGCACTTACGTAATGGAAGAATTAAAAAATCTAATCGCTTATAAAGAAGGTTTTCTAGAAAAAATAGCTGCTGCTCAAAACGAACACCAAAAACATTTTTTCGATAAAGAGCTTCAATCTCGAGTCAGCGAAATCAGTACAAAAGGAATCACCATATATACTGCACTCGATCCAGCGAAGCAATTAAAAGACGATAAGTATATCAATAATCTTCTAACTAAAACTCCCGGCCTCCAAGCGGCATCTGCTGTTATTAATAATGAAACGAGGGAAATTATAAGTCTATATGGAGGAAAAGATTATAAAAAGTACGACTTTCACCGAGCATACCAAGCAGTTCGTCAACCAGGTTCAGCATTTAAACCTTTACTTGTATATGCCCCCTTATTTGAAACGACTTCTTTAACACCTCAAAATGTGATAAATGCAGGAAGGTTCTGCATAGGTACCTACTGTCCTCAAAATTATGGAGGAGCAATTTATGGGAATGTCACGATTAAAGAAGCGTTTCGTTTTAGCTACAACACACCTGCTGTTCGCTTATTGCAAACGACCGGTATCGAAACGGCATTTAATAAACTGGAACCGTTTCTATTCAACCATATAGTAAACGAAGATCATTCCTATGCAGCCGCTTTAGGTGGGCTGACAAAAGGAGTCACGCCGTTGGAAATGGCTGATGCATATACAAGCTTTATAAACGGTATGTATAAACCTGCACATGCAATTCGTAAAGTGGTAGACAAAAATGGCGAGATCTTATATGAATGGAATGAGGAAAAACAAGAAGTTTGGTCACCAAAAACCGTACAAACGATGCGTAATTTGTTACATGATGTAGTCGCTAATGGAACTGGCAAAGGCATTTCAGTTCAATCATCGTATATTGGTGCTAAAACAGGTACAACGAATGATTATGTGGATTATTGGATAGCAGGATTATCGGATACGTATACGTCTACTGTTTGGATTGGCTATGATTTGCCTAAAAATATGAAACCAATCGAATCGAAAAAATTTCACCATTCCATCTTCAATCAAATAATGAAAAAGAACTAAAGTGTAAGGTACTTGAAGCTGGATGAAGAATTCCAGTATAAAGTTATCCATGAGCTTTATACTTTTCAAAAAGACAAAAGAAGCTACTTAACCATAGCTTCTTTTGTCTTTTACAATAAAGGTAAGCTTGCTATAACTCCATTGTATAGCTTGATGATTGCATAAATTACTAACGCTAGAAATAGACTCCAAATAATAATCTCGAACATGATTAACCCTACTGTCCCCAATAAACTCATCGAATTACTCAATTTAAAAACGACATATATAAAATAGATCAATGCAGTTGCAAGAAAAATGAGCAGCAATAATTGAAGGGACTGTAAACCAACAGCAGAAATTACTGCTCCTACAAAAAAGATCACGTAACCGCCACGAGCTTGTGAAATAGTCTTCCCTTCAAAATCCTTTGAAAAAAATAACATCCCAATCTCATGTATTGTTTCCGCAATCAGTTTTAAAGCAGAAAACAGCATAAAATAAACTAGTGTTAAAATAATGAGTAAAAATAGTTTCAGCTCTAAATCAGATAAGAATTCTCGCATACCACTATATACACCTATAACTTTAAACAATGCTATCGCTTTATTCATCGTAAAAACAGAGAAAGTTAAACTAAATAATAAAATCGTTATTAACGGTAAAAATCCAAACACATATGGGTTTTTCATAACTATCCTCTTATTCTATAAAGTATTCAGTATTATCATAACGAAGGGAAGATGTATTCCGCAAGTGGCTGTCAATTTTTTCGTCAAAATAAAGAATTTACTTGCTCATATGATTTGCAAAAGTATAAAAAGCTTTTGCAACCGTAAAATTCACGTGTTGCAAAAGCTTTTTGTTTATTATTAATAACCACCGTAATAAGGATAATACGGATAATATGGATAATATGGATATGGTTGGTATGGTGGATAAGGTGGATAATATGGATATCTGTTGTTGTAACCATATCCTCCAAATGAAGAACCTAAAAGACCCCCAACTAAACCTCCTATAAATGGACCACCAATTCCACCAAATCCAAAGCCAGGACCTCTAAAGCCTCCACCAAAGCCACCTCTATTATATCGTACCATGCTGTTCCTCCTTTCCCAACAGTGTATGCGGTTAAGGAGTAATAGGCTGTGCGTTTTCCCTATTCTTCTTCAGCCATTCGTTCAATTAATGTTGCAAGAGTCCGTACCATAACACCAGTACCGCCTTTTGGTCCGAAATCATATGCGGCTTTCGTATCGGAAGTTCCTGCAATATCTAAATGAATCCATGGCGTCTCTTCTACAAACTCTCCAACAAATCCACCGCCAAAAATCATATGACCATCGCTACCTGGTGAATTGTTTAAATCTGCTACATCACTTTTACGGATACGTTTTTTATCGCTTTCCGTTAAAGGTAATCTCCAAGTAAACTCTCCTGTTTCAAGAGAAGCTTCCATGAAAGTTTCGAAAAATTTTTCATTATTTGTAAGTGCTCCGGTTTTATCATAACCAAGTGCTGTAATAACTCCACCAGTTAGTGTGGCAACGTCTACAATGTAGTTCGCACCTTGCTGTTTAGCATACGTTACTGCATCAGCAAGCACTAAGCGCCCTTCTGCATCCGTATTTAAAATCTCAATCGTTTTCCCACTCATTGAAGTAATCACATCATCCGGTTTAAAAGCATTGCCAGAGATCATATTATCAGTCGATGCAATTACTGCAATTACGTTTTTGTTAGGACGGAGCTCACCAATGATTTGCATCGCACCTAGCACTGCAGCTGCTCCTCCCATATCGCCTTTCATCCCGACAATACCTGTTTTTGTTTTGATTGAGTAACCACCAGTATCAAATGTAATTCCTTTACCAACAAGTGCCACAACATCTTCCCATTTTTCAGTAGCTTGGTACTTTAAAACGATTAACCTTGGTTCTTCTACGGATCCTTGGTTAACGGCGAGTAAAGCACCCATCCCAAGCTCTTCTATTTCTTTCTTACCTAAAATTTCTGTTTCGAAATTATATGTACTGCCTAGTTCTCGTGCATACTCTCCCAATTGTGTAGAAGTCAGGACATTACCTGGAGTATTTACTAAAATTCTAGCTTCATTTACTGCATCCGCATAAACTGTCCCTACTTCAAAGTAAGAAACTATTTCATCACTATCCTCATCGGTTAAAAGCTCAATTGCTGGTAAATAATAATCCGGAACATTGGAAGATGTTTTATATCCTTCATATACAAATGAACCCATTGTAAGCCCTTCCGCAGCTAAATAAGCGATATCTCCGTCCAAAATAGACTCTGTGCTAAATGATGGAATCCAAATTGCTAATGACTCAGGTTTGCTGGCTAATAATTCTTTTCCAACAAGACCAAAAACTTCGCGAATATTTTCTTGAGTTAATTGTTTACGTTCGCCAATTCCTACAAAAAGAATTCTTTTTAAAGTTTCTTTATTCGCTACAGGTACTTTTACAATTTTTTTAAGTTCTGATGAAATGTCTCCACTCTTTACCCATTCTGTAATATGTTCGCCATAACTACTTAGGAACGCTTCCCATTTACTTGTGTTTTCCGCATGTTTTGAAACAGCCACCACTAGTGTTTCAGATTGAATTTCATCGAATAATACTTCATTTGTACTAATAATCATTATTTTTCCCCCTACATATTCGGATTCATTCTTATTATATAGGAAGAAGATTCATTTTTCGAATTGTATGAATGTGTTATACTATACTTACTTAAGTTAACTGAAAGGCGGTGTCTACTTTGGCAATCCTCCAAAACACACCATTAATGGCTGCACTTTTTTCTATTTTCTTTGCTCAATTTGTAAAAATTCCTATTCATTTTCTCGTAACAAGAAAATTAGATTGGAAATTATTCACTTCTACTGGTGGAATGCCTAGTTCTCACTCTGCTGCTGTAACCTCGCTTTGTACCGCAATTGCGTATGAAACAGGAATTGATTCGAACCTCTTTGCAGTTGCAACTGTATTTGCTGTTATTGTCATGTTTGACGCGACTGGTGTTCGTTTTCAAGCAGGCAAACAAGCAGTAGTCATCAACCAAATGCGCGTAGACTTTCAAAATTTTGTTACCCAAACAAAAGAATGGTCTCATATGAAAAGCGAAGAGAAAATTGAAGAGTTAAAAACCTTACTCGGCCACAAACCGATCGAAGTATTCATGGGTGCTCTAACAGGTATCGCGATTTCTATCATTATTTATACGGCAATAGTATGAGAAAAAGGATGACTCTAAGTGAGTCATCCTTTTAGAACATTTGATATCCATTTTTTCTTAAGTATTTAATAACAAACCCAGCTGCAATTGCCCCTACAAGTCCACTAGACAAAATAATAATATCTGCTGCATGCAATGACATTAACTTTTCCCCAAGTGCTGAGAAAGCAATTCCTGGCTTTGTGAAATAATCAAAAAAAGCAACTTCATCAATTATAAATATGACAACGATTGGATAAACAATTGCCATAAACCATGTCATTCTAAGTAGCATATTAAGTAAAAAAGCGATTCCAAAAAACATGACAAAAAATATGAGCACCGAAATGATCATTTGCACAAGCATAAAATCTCCCATAATCTATTACCTCCGTAGCATCTTTTACTAGTTTACCTTAACGGAGGAGAGTATTCAATGTACTTGTGTATTTTCACCTATTTGTCATAAAGGAATTATTTTTTCCCTGAACCATTGCAACAATTACAAGTTTCGGAACCGCCTAAGCGTAATTGAAAATAGCCTTCCCCTTTGCAATATGGACAGTTTCTAGTAACCACTTCTTGTTTTACCTTTTCCATTCCAACAGCCCCTTTAATGATTATTTTAATATTCTGATAATATATCATATATAGAGTTATTTGTAAATAAAAAAGTGAAATACATTGGCTCACAATTAAATTTCTTCAGTTAGCTTTGGATTTAATAATCGCTCTACCATAAATCGTGACTTGTGTTTAGAGTGTCCCCTAGACACTTTATACGATAATCCTGTGGCGGAATCTATCTTTAGCATCGGTAAAGAAATTCAAGTAAAAGTTAAACCTTGAAAGAAGCGCTATAAAGCCATAATCTCCTCCTTAACCTTATGCTTTTATATTTTGTTTAATTACCTTTTAAGATACATATGTGACTAATCAAAAAAACTGTCGGGGGTAGTAGTATTAGCATCCCCCGACAGTTAAAACCACGATATATGTTTTTCCAAACGTTCAAGTCCATAGCAAAATAAGTTGATTGAACATTTGCTGTTAACTCAAAATTACTTAATGAATAATTTATAACTCGTATAACCAAATACATCTCCCGGGTTTATACCATCAAGTGTGCTAAAGCCATCTTCAAATTTCTTTTCTGCTAATTCACGGATCATAACAGAAGCATTTTCATCATGCAATAATTTAGAAGGATGAATCCATTTTACTTCATAAAGCTCCGATAGTTGTGCTTTCAGAATGGGATCTCTTTCAATGGGGCGCAATAGAAAAATAGCCATATTATCGCTAATCTTATTTTGGATAACACCACTTCTAAAACCAATCATATGTTGAAGTAGACATTCTACCCCAGTTTCTTCCTTAACTTCTCTTAAGGCTGCTTCATCTACCGTTTCGTCATTATTGACAAAACCAGCTGGAAGCGACCATCTCCCATCAAGTCCGCCATATCTTTTTTTCACTACAAGCCATTCACCGATCTCGTTGATAACTAAGCCGGCTACCCCTAGCCAGACATTTCCCCGATCTTTTTTAGTCATATATAAACAACATCCCCTTTAAAAAAGCTCCCACCTTTAAATTAGGGGGAGCTGCAAATTTTTATTTATTATAAACTAAATTTACCTTTTTTAATTACAAGTGGAACTCCACCGATCATGTAAAGTGCACGGTTATCAATTACTTTTTTCATGATGGAAGCTTTTGTTCCAGTAAGTTTTCTACCCATTACGTCACCGATTGCATCATGCTCTCCAAGTGAACATACTGTTCCTTTTAGTGCAGGTACAAACTCTTCTGTATCATTGCCTTTCATTAGAGCAACAATATTTTTCGCAACTGTAACAGCTTGTTGCATAGCAATTTGTGCAGTAGGTGGATATGGACGATTAATCTCTTCATTAATCATAAGTGCACAGTCTCCAACGATGAAAACGTCTGGGAAACCAGGAGCACGCATATCTTTGTCTACTTTAACACGAGCACGCATATTTTCAATGCCTGAAGATTCGATTAAGCGATTTCCGCGAACCCCAGCAGCCCATACAACAGTACCAGCTGTGATGAATTCAAACTCGTCTTCGCCTTTTTTGATCTTAACGCCTTCTGGAGTTGCTTCTACTACTGGTGTTCCAATAGAGAATTCAATTCCTTTTGACTCTAATCGTCTTACAGCATATTCCACTAGTTCTGGGTCAAAACCAGGAAGTACCATTGGAGCTGCCTCTACACATACTACACGTACTTTTTCTTTCGGTACGTCGTATTCTTTGCAAAGTTCAGGTATACGGTTTCCTAATTCACCTAAAAACTCGATACCAGAAAATCCTGCTCCACCTACAACGATTGTTAAACGAGTATCGTCTTGCACATCATCTGTTGACCAGTTAGCAAATTGATATTCAATATGATCACGAATTTGACGTGCTGCATTTACATTCGCAATCGAAAGCGCATACTTATCTAAGCCAGGAATTCCAAAAGTTTCCCCTTCAAAACCTAAACCAATTACTAGGTAGTCATATGTATACTCACCAGCACTAGTTGCGACTTTTTTTGTATTAACATCGATTGCATCAACTGTTGCTTTAACAAAAGTTACTTTGCTTTGGTTAATAACACTCTTTACATCATAACGAACTTGATCTGGACGTAAAGTACCTGCTGAAGCCTCATGTAACCATGTAGACTCATAGTGATAATCATTTTTATTCACTAGAATAATGTCTGCTTCATCTGTTCCTACTAATTTTTGAAGGTTGACTACAGTGGATAATCCACCATAACCTGCACCTAATACTAGAATTGTTGGTCTTTTCAAGAAAATCACAACCACCTTTTATATATTTTAGAAGACCTTTATGACACAAATTATTCGTCATCTTAACGTTTTCTTTTGTCTAATTTGCGACAAAAACCTCTTATCTCTTATATTATCCCTTTTATCACGCTATTTCAATACATTGTTAAAGGATTGTTTAGTTTAGAATTTACAGACAACAAATATTGAGAGAGCATTTCCTATTAGTAGGAAATGCTCTCTCCAACTTTTTAACAGTTCTCAGGAGTCCCGGCTTTTTGAGCCGTTCTAAATGAAGTTCCGCATCCACAGGAAGCGATAGCGTTAGGATTCTCTATCGTAAAGCCTCCACCCATTAAGGATTCTTTGTAATCGATCGTCGTACCATTTAGAATTGGAGCATCCTCTTTCGACACTACAATATCAATCCCATGCTGTAAAAGCTCTATATCATCTTCCTTTTTTTCATGTTCAAAACCCATTCCATAAGAAAGACCGCTACATCCACCACCATTTACTGAAACGCGAAGCATAGCTCCTTCTTCGCCATTATGCGTCATCATTTCTTTTACGCGGTAAGCTGCCGCTTCAGATATAATTACTACTTCTGTCATCTGAATCACCATTCCTTCCTTTTGTATATAATAGCAGTGTTTTTACTATCTAGACAAGGAAAACTACTTGAATCAATTACATCCAACAAGAAATTAATTATTTCGCTTTCAATAGAATTATAGAGTATAATAGAACTAGGAACAAACTGGCTGAAAAGAGGGTTTTTTATGGAAATTTCTCCTTATTATCAAAAAAGCATCGAATGCTTACACTGTAAAAAACAATTTATAACGACTAAAGTCCGGTCTAAATTTGTCAAAGTAGAATCTTATGCTTCTGACTTCCAACCAATATACCAAAACAAAGAGGTAAACCCTTTACTCTATAATATATTCGTTTGTGAACATTGCGGAGCTTCATTTACAGAGGAGTTTTCAAAATACTTTGCTCCTGGTATTAAGGACGAAATTCAAGAAAAGATTGCAAACAAATGGGTTCCACGTTCATATGGAAATGAAAGAAGTATAGAATTAGGTATTAACACCTACAAACTAGGAATTATTTTTGGAACAATAAAAAAAGAGAAATTTATCAATATCGCGGGATTGGCTCTACGAACCGCTTGGCTATACCGTCTGCAGCAAAAACAGACGGATGAACTGCGCTTCATCGAAATAGCAAGGGATCGCTATGTAGATTCCTATTCGTTTGGAGATTATAGTGGAACGCAAATGTCTGAAACGAAAGTTCTCTATTTGATAGCAGAGTTATCCCGAAGAATTGGAGACGTGGAATACGCTACACGTTACTTTTCGAAAGTAATTGAAAAACAAAGTACCTCTTTTGAGCCTAAAATTGTAGAAATGGCAAAAGAACGTTGGCAAGAAATACGAGAACAAAAAGAAAAAGAAGCCTATGTTTAATGGCTTCTTTTTTATTTATTTAATCAAATTCGCCTTGACGTATTTGCGTCTCGATTTTTATCGAGCTCGCTCGATAAATTCCACTGAAAATCTGTGACATCCGCCGGAGGCTTTGATTTCATTCAGCAGTGTTTGTGTGCCCTGCTGAATGAAGTTAAAATACTTGTTCTACTTCCACTACTCCAGGTACTTCCTCTAAAAGAGCGCGTTCAATACCTGCTTTTAATGTAATTGTTGAACTTGGGCAAGTTCCGCAAGCTCCAAGAAGGCGTAGCTTTACAATACCATCTTCTACGTCAACAAGCTCACAGTCTCCCCCATCACGTAGTAAAAATGGGCGCAATTTATCTAAAACTTCTTGAACTTGTTCATTCATTGTATCAGTCATATCTATCGACTCCTTTCATTATAATCATTATAATATCAGTAAGGGAAAAAATCCAATAAAGAATTCGAAGGAGCTAAACAATGACAAAACCTCAAGCGTTAAATATAGAAATTTATGGTGCTGATGTAGTGTGCGCCAGTTGCGTAAATGCGCCATCTTCTAGGGATACATACGAATGGCTTAGTGCTGCAATTAACCGTAAATTCCCAGCAAACGAAATAACGTTTACGTATATTGATATCGAGCAGCCAATTGAGAATGAAAGCCAGCAAGATATCGCAAACCGTATCGCAGAAGATGAGTTTTTCTATCCACTTGTTATGATTAATGAAGAGATGATTGGTGAAGGTTATATTCAGCTAAAACCAGTATATGCAGCACTTGAGAAATATGGGTATGTGAGCGAAAAAGAATAACAATCAAAAAACTTTGAGACAATACACTAACATTGTTTCAAAGTTTTTTATGTTGAATCATAAACAAAAACACAAAAGGACGTACTCATATTCTGATAGCTTTTTTATAAATGTATTTTAATATGCTCTCAATAAACAAACTGCAGACAACCTCTAAAGGATGTCTGCAGTCAAGTATGTCTATACACTGTATAAGTTGAGCTTAAGTTATTAGTTTTTTGATTCCGAGCTTGCTAACAAGCCAAGATCAAGATTTAATCCCAATTCGCTTGAATCATTCTCTTCCTCATTTTCTGTAGATTCTACCCAAAGATTTGCTGTAGCATCTAACATGGAGAAGAAAGAGTCTTCTTCTTCTGATTCTAAGCCTAACATAGATGTAGTATCTACTTCAGTCCCTAGATAAGATGAGTCTTCCATTTGCTCAGCTTTGATCCATGCAGATAAAGCTGACATGAATGTTGCATGATTTTCGTTTTCATCGTCTTCAGAACCTACAGCTAAGAAAGAAGCAGAATCAGTTCCAAGAGCAAATGTAGATGACTCATTTTCGTCGTCTGATTCAATACTATTCATGAAAGTAGTGTTGTTATCTGCATTCAGATAGGAAGAATCATCTTCATTTTCGAACAAAGAATTTAAGCTACCGACAAACGCACCTTTTGTCATTGAAGAGTAAGTGTCATTCTCTTCATCTACTACTGTTTCATTCATTACTCCTGCATCTCCATCAGCATTTAATGATGCGGTTTCCTCTTCGCCCTCATACATTGCTCCGACTGTACCCTCTACATCTGCTTCTGTTGTAGATGAATACATGTCATTTTCTTCATCTACTACTGTTTCATTCATTACTCCAGCGTCTCCATCAGCATCAACGGAAGCAGTTTCGTCTTTGCCCTCATATATTGCTCCGACTGTACCCTCTGCATCTGCTTCTGCTGTAGATGAATACATGTCATTTTCTTCATCTGCTACTGTTTCATTCATTACTCCAGCGTCTCCATCAGTATCAACTGAAGCGGTTTCGTCTTCGCCTTCATATGTTGCTGTGGCTGAAGCATCTGCATCTAAATTCGACTGATATGCATCTTCCGTAGATTCTACATTCACATTCGAATCTGCATCTTTCTGTGAATCAATTACGAGAATACCATTATCTTCAGATCCCAAAAAGTTTAATCTTTCCAATAAATCATGCTCACCATTCAACAAAGAATTATCATTTCCTGCTGCAGAAGCTGCTCCTGCTCCAATTAATAAACTAGCTGCCAATCCACCTGTAATTGTTAAAGTTCTGAGTACATTTTTCATTTTTTATTCTCTCCTTTTAATATAAGTTTTATATGCTACTTATAGAAAAAAGAGATTGTCGAGGTGGTTGGAACGGCGGTGCATTCAACCACTGATCGTATAATAGTCGTGTCATGGTTGGAAAAATTGCACCCCTACTTTCAAAGGCCATTGCCATTTCATTCATGGTTGCGAATGGCATGGGTCCTCCTGATCCACCAGTTTGTGTTGGAGTGGATGGGCCTGATTGAAAAGTAGGCACTACTTTTAATTGATTGTAATCCTCAGAAGGTATTTTTGGAAAAGATTCTGGTCGCTTTTCTTTTTTCTTTTTTATATCCCGCTTTGGAGCAGTGTCCAGTGGTTTAGTAACTACTTCACCTAGATATGATTTCTGAAGATCCTCCGATTCAAAACCAATTTCTGGCTCATCCATTAAAATAGGCTGTTCATGTTGAATGGGTTGCTCTATTTCAGGGATAACGATTTCCTTCTTTTGCGCTACATTATCCGGTTCTAACAGAGATAGCGCAGTAGCTGTTTTAGGTAAATCCGAATTTGTATTTGGAGTAGATTGTTCAGTTCTTATAGTTTCCACATCTATAATAGGAGTTTTTACACTGACTTGTGGATGTTTCTTATTTAATTCCTGAGTATGAGCCTCCAACAAATCAGCTTCTATTTTTGCTGTATCATCTACTTCTACTTTCACAATGGACGTATCTACCTTTACAGTTGGAGTTTTTGATACTTCTGATTCCACAACCCCAAGGTTAACTCCTATAGAAGGGTTTGAAGAAACATTTAAGTCAACTATCGGCTTTTCACTTTTTACAGTTTCCGTTAGCTTCTCCGTAGTCTCATCTAGGGTATTCACTACTTTCCTAACAGGTTGGATCAGTTCTTCCGTTTCGGCAACTTTTTCAGTTAGCTGCACTTCCGAAACCGAATCTGTCACCGTTTCTATAAGATTCGAAGATTTGTTTAACGTATTTCTTAGTAGTCCACCATCCGCTGATGCAAATGTCGGTACACTTAAAATGCCAAACATAATAGCCGCTTGTACTACTCTCTTATACATATCGTCATTCACCTCCTTCTCACTTCAAAAAGAGCAGTAACCGTCTATTTTAGATATGTAACTTTATGGAAACTATTTCTCTCATTAGTTATCAATAGTTTTCATATATAGTACCTTACACTACACAATAAAAAAGGATTTCAACTTTTCCTGTCACATTATCACTATTACAAATACAAGTTTTATATTTCCTATAAATAGAAAAATTAAACCTCCTGTCATATATATTTTTGCAAACTCATAGTAATGAGACTTTACAAAAAGAACTAGCGATTATATACCTTTAAACCTTGCGTTCCAAATATTTATTGTGTATATAGTAACAACTACTTTTCATGGGTAATTCACGCAGTATAGGGAAACTGCGAGGTAGTCATCGGCGTCTCACACCAAGTAAACTTGTTTTATGAAAATTGGTTGCTCTCCAGAGTAATTTAATTTGGTTGCTTTCAGACTAGAGCTAGTTGCTCTTAACAGACGTTTGGGTGTTCTCAGACTAGAACTGGTTGCTTTCGACAGCTGTTTGGTTACCCTTATCCAATTTCTGGAGTTACATATACTGCAATATAATTGAAGGGATTTAGTGCGGCGGCGCGAGCCTCCTGCGGGAAAGCGAGGCAGACGAGACCCTGCAGTCGCTTGCGACGAAGCGGCTCGTCGCTCGCCCGCGGAAAGCGAAGCACCGCCGTGCTAAATCCAAGCGTTCACTTTCTTCAAGCTCTCTAAGTCACAGTTACTCTAAACCATGCCGAATTATTTAGAGAAAATGATACACACCACATAAATTTCTTAAAGAGGACAAAAAAATAACCTTAGAAACGCTGATATTACAACGTTTCTAAGGTTATTTAACCATTATGTCTTTTATACATCCAAAGCAATCCAGATTTCATCAGTCTTGCAATACGGCCAGTTACTGAAATATCTGCCATGTAAGCAAATCCTTGTTTCTTTCCAAGGGAACCCATAAAGCCTTTCAACTTTATTTCTGGCATTTTTTCAGGAAGCGGTAAACCTCTCCAACGGGCTTGTAGCACTTTAACTATTTGCTCCGCTTGCTCCTCCGCTAATTGCGCACTTGGTGCAAAAGGAAGAGATGCACAATCTCCTACAACGAAGACGTTCTCGTAATTTGGTAAATCATGATATTGTGTTAGTATAGCTCGTCCAGAACTATCTTTTTCACCTGGTAATGCACCCACTGTAGCTGCTGGTTGGATACCCGCAGTCCAAACAACCACGTCTACAGGGATAACCTCTTCATGATTATACAATTTGTTTGGTTCTACTTTAGTAATGTTTGAATTACTAACTACTTCTACATCGTTTGAATCAAACCATTTTTTCACATAATTACTCAATCGCTCTGGGAAATCTCTTAAAATACGTGGGCTACGGTCGAATAGTTTTATCCTTAAATCTGGACGACTCTCACGAAGTTCACTAGCTAACTCAATTCCGCTTAAACCTGCACCAACGATTCCAACGATTGATCCAGCAGGAAGTCCTCCAAGTTTTGCGTATGTGTCACGAGAACGACCGATGGTTTGAATACTATACGTAAATTCATCCGCACCAGGTACTCCGTGATACTTATCTTCACAGCCCAACCCAATAACTAAATCATCATAAGGGACTGCTCCACCGTCTGCTAATAGTACTTGTTTTTCTTCTACATCAATTTCCGTAATTTCTCCATACTTAATCGTTAATTTTTCGCTTTCCGGAAACCCCACACGGACTTCATGATCAGAGGATGTTCCAGCTGCTAACGCATAAAACTCGGTTTTTAAGCTATGAAATGGTGTTCGGTCTATTAAAGTAATCTCTACATCAAGCGGTAAATTATTTGGCAACAGCCGCGACAAAATTCGCATATTACCATATCCTCCACCTAATAATACTAATTTTCGCATAATTATCTCCCTCATCTTTGAATGTCATCTAAAATTATAAATGATTGTGATGCTTTTCACAAGGGAGCTTCTGCATTGACGGATAGCGAAAAAAGGAGTAGCATGACGTTGTAGTGAGGTGACAGCTATGAATCCTATGGTTGAATTTTGTATAAGCAACCTTGCAAATGGTTCTCAAGAAGCTTTTGACATATTAGAACAAGATCCTAACTTAGATGTACTAGAATATGGCTGCCTCAGTCATTGTTCCTTATGCTCCGAAACTTTACTCGCAATCGTAAACGGAGATGTTGTCGAAGGGGATTCCCCAGAAGATCTTGTGAAAAAAATATATGCATATATTGAAGAAAATCCTCTATTCTAATAGTGGTATTTTCTTCTTTTTATTTTATCCAATCATGTAGTGTCTCTAAACAGTACGTCGGTTGCTCTGCTTTACTTTGAACTTCCTCTGTACGATTAACCCCACTATTCACGTGGGCCGTATGGATGCCCATATGAATCCCAGTTAAAATATCCGTGGAATAATTGTCTCCAATCATGATCATCTCTTCTTTTTTATACCCATATTTCTGTTGAATAAACTCAAGCATAAATGCTTCAGGTTTCCCCATATATATTGGTTCTACACCAGTAGAATACTCTACTAATTTTGTAAAAGCACCGTTGCCCGGTATTAATCCTCTTTCATCCGGAAATGCATGATCGCTGTTTGTCGATATAAATGCTGCACCTGCTCGAATGGAAAGACATGCAGTTGCAAGCTTGTCATAATTAATACCGCGGTCAATCCCCATCACTACTACATCCGCAATACCTTCTGTCCGAACTACTTGTTTAGCTTCTAGTGCATCTTCTAATCCAATTTCTCCAATCATATACACCGATTTGTTCGGATAATGTTCCTCTATATAATTAGCAGCGGCAATGGAAGAAGAAATAATATGATCTACTGACACATGAATATCCATCTTCGCAATTTTTTCTTGCAATTGTTTTTGAGTCATGGAAGAATTATTCGTTACAAAAAAAGGTTCGATCCCATTCCCTTGTAGATAATGTACAAAGTCCACCGCTTCTTTAATAGGAGTTTTCCCCCTATACACTGTTCCGTCCAAATCTAAACAATAGGCCTTATAATTTAACATTGGAATCCTCCGGTAAAAATGCAGAGACCGGTCCTAATTCATTAAGCAAATAATTTTCTACATATCCAGGGAATTGTTTTAAATAAGTTAAATTGTCAATAAGTATTTGTTCTAATTGCTTATGGTCAACTGCATAAAAGTGTCGTACTAATTCTTTTCTAAATTCAATTACCTTTTAATGGTGCATCCATTTCTGCTGGAATAACCTTTTCATCCGTTAAAATGTCGATTATATCATCATAACCACCTGGATCACGCATAATAAAACCGTCAATCATTGAATTTCCTATATCAATAATGGATTCAATGATATTTTGTCCTACGCGCTCTAAAGCTAATTTAGATTGTTCATCTGAGTGCCAATCTACTTCACCTTCGATCAGTGTTATTAATTTGTTCATATGTGCAATTGTCTCAGCTATTTTTTTTCGATCTACAAAATACATTGGAAAGCCTCCTGAGTCATGTTCAGTTGATATATACCTCTCTTCTATAGTACCATAATTCGTAGTTAGGAAGGAGTGTCACCAAATGGAGCGATTTTTTTTATACGATGATGTGGAAGATACAAAAACGAGATTCGTTGGTTTTACAGGAGATTCCCAAAGATATGATTTAGCGATCTTACAAAGCTCTCGTTTTTTTGGTAAAGTGCTTGTAATGGATATCCAATACGGTAGAGCAGCAATACTGGGACCAGATGATTTAGAAGAACCAGGCTATTTAGAGCATGTCTATAATAGAACAGAAGTAGAAGCGGAAGAATTAAGAGATTACTTAAGAGAATTACTAAACTGAGAAATTATTTTATTGTGCAAGTTTTAAGAGAGGTAGAAGGTGGCAATACACTTTCTTCCTCTCTTTTCTATAATTTTATGGTTATCGATTGTCTGTAACTCCCTTGAACCACAGCTTTCCAACTAAAGCGGCCTTTTTCCAACTAACAGCAGTAAAATTCCAGATAAAACCTCAAAAATTCCAACTAAATTCGCAAATTTTCCAACTAAAACTCTTTCTTACCTAATAAAAAACCTAGAACAAGATCATAAATGATCCTGCTCTAGGTTTTCTTGTATGGTTTCCTCTACTACTTTTGCTTTTACTTTCGGGGCAACACCCGTTTTTTTGATTAGAAAATAGGCACAGCCGAAATTACAATACTCATATAAGTAATCTTTCATCGTACTTATTTTCGTATCGAAGGTCGCTTTATGATTTCGATCTTCAAAAAATCCTTTTAGACGAAGCTGACCATATCCCCAGTCCCCCATTATATAGTCATACTTTGAGAGAATTTCACTATAGCGATCCAAAAAAGCCTCTTCTTTATATGCATCTCGGTAATTTTCTATAATTTCATATGTAAAACCTTCTGCAACTATCATTCCATCACCCATCCATTAGCTATTTTGAGTAGCTAGAAGTTCCTCGCCTTGTGCTTGTTTTTGTTTCGCCGCAGCATTTACTTGCTCGTCAGCATGATAACTACTTCTTACAAGTGGACCAGCCTCACAATGTGAGAAACCTTTGCTCATTGCAATTTTACGTAATTCTCCAAACTCAGCAGGTGAATAATATTTTAACACAGGTAAGTGCTTTTTCGTAGGTTGTAAGTATTGACCAATCGTCATAATATCTACATTGTTTGCACGAAGATCGTCCATTACTTCTAAAATCTCTTCATGAGTTTCCCCTAAACCTAACATTAAAGAAGATTTCGTAGGGATAGTTGGTTGCATTTCTTTTGCTCGACGCAGTAGTTCAAGTGAGCGGTCGTATTTTGCTCGAGCTCGAACTCTTGGAGTTAATCGACGTACCGTTTCAATATTATGGTTCAAAATATCTGGTTTTGCATCCATGATATTTTGGATATTTTGTTCAATGCCTCCCATATCAGAAGGCAGTACTTCTATTGTTGTAAACGGGTTTTTACGACGGATTGCACGAATAGTTTCAGCAAATACCTCTGAACCGCCATCTTTTAAATCATCACGAGCTACTGCTGTCACCACAACATGTTTTAGATTCATGATAACAACAGAATCTGCAACGCGTTCTGGTTCTGCTAAATCTAGTTCATTTGGTAGACCTGTTTTAACCGCGCAGAAACGACAAGCACGAGTACAAACTGCTCCTAAAATCATAAAAGTAGCAGTTCTTCGAGAACCCCAACATTCATGTATATTCGGACATCTTGCCTCTTCACAAACTGTATGTAAATTATTTTCGCGCATTAATTTTTTTAGACCTTTATAGTCTTCATTCGTATTAAGCTTTATTTTTAACCAATCTGGTTTGCGTTGATGCTCTGATTTCGTTGGTTTACACGATGTCATTCATACCTACTCCATTCTTCATAAACTGACTACACTGTTGTCAATGTACCATATTATTAGAATTCAAACAACCTTCTGAACTAACTCTTCAGAGCCAAAATGGATTATTAATTTGCTTCCATTTCCTTCTTATTTTTCGCATTCCAAACAACAAACAATACAATTAGAATCCCTATAACCGAAACAAACCCTATAAAAATGGAATCTGTTAAACCAAGAACTAAATAGCCAATCGCCGCTATAACCGCACTAATAATCGCATATGGTAATTGCGTCATAACATGATCGATTACATTAACCCCAGCTCCAGTAGCTGACATGATGGTTGTATCCGAAATCGGTGAACAATGATCTCCAAATACCGCTCCTGCTAGAACCGCTGCAAGTACTGGCAACAATAACTCTGGTTCTATCGCCATAATAATACTAGCACCAATTGGCAATAAAATACCAAATGAACCCCAAGAAGATCCAGTAGCAAATGCCATAAATGCTGTTAATACAAAGAGCAATGCTGGAATAACGCCGACCGGAATATTGTTGTCCGTTACGAGATTAGCTAAAAACACGCCTGTCTCTAATGCATTGATCAAGAAGGATAAAGACCATGCAAAAATTAAAATAAATATAGCAGGAAGCATGGAACGAATCCCTGTTACAATTGCTTTCCATACTAAATTAATGCTCGCTTCTGGATTCGTATTAAACTGTCGAACATATAGTACGACAGCCAAAATGGTCGCTACCAAGCCACCAATAAATAAAGAAAATGGCACATCGGTATTTTCAAAAATAACAAATAAATTCAACTCATAACCAGAAAGTCTATAGCCAGTCCAAAACATTGCAAATAGCGTCACTACTATTAACGACACAATTGGCAAAACTAAATCCATTACTTTTCCATAATTATTTTCCGGGAAATTTCCTTCTAGATTTCCTGGGTTTGGTTTAGACGAATCGAAAAGTTCTCCCATTTCTTTCGCTCTCTTCTCATGTTTCTTCATTTCCATTATGTCAAAGTCTGTCCATGCTAAGAAAAAAACAATCGCTAAAGTCGCAAGTACATAAAAATTCATAGGTGCCATTAACACAAATGCTTCAAGTGGCGTATAAGCTGTTACTGCATGCGTTGCAAAAATAACACCTAACTGACTGATTAAAAACGCTCCCCAACTAGAAACTGGTGAAACGACACAAACAGGCGCGGAAGTAGAATCGATAAAATAAGAAAGCTTTGCGCGTGAAATGCGATGTGAATCAGTTATGGGTCTAGCTATTTGACCAACTGCTAACGCATTAAAATAATCATCTACAAATATGAGCATTCCTAAAAAAGCGGTTAATAATTTTGAGCCACGGCGAGTTTTTATTTTTTTAATCGCCCATGCAGCAAATGCTGTACTACCGCCTGATAAACTTACAAACGCTGTCACAACACCAAGCATTAATATAAAAAGCAAAATATAAATATTAGAAGCATTTAACCCTTCTTCCCAAAAAGAAGTTCTAAATGATTCCCATAATAATAGCAACGAATCCACGGGAGCAAAATTTTCTACGAGAAGCGCTGCAGATACAATTCCAACCCCTAAAGATAAAATAACTCGCTTCGTTACAAGCACCATAATGATTGCAAGTAACGGTGGCAATAAAGAAAAAATCGTATTTTCCAAAACCTATTCCTCCTCAAAAATATAAAAAGCCAACCTACATATGTATATAGGTTGGCTTCCACTATTGAATTTAAGCATAAAAACGATTATTTACCATCTGTAGCTCACCATTTATATTTTTCATATAAATGACAGTGTTATTCTTTTTTAGAATAACCCCAACTAAATATCGTTTGACGGACTATATTTAGCTTCGGCAAAACTTCCTTTCGTATACGATCATAAGCGTCATCTTCCTGTATAGTACTATTAAGCTCTGCAGCCTCTACCTATTATATTCATTTTCTCTATTGTAACAGTTGTTTCTGTTTTCTCTGGAATTTTTATTTTTCAGGTAACGGAATCGGCACCTCAACAGACGGAGCAGCAGAACCATCTCCTCCAGTATAAATATGCGGCACTTGCCCTTGCACTAATCCCATGGCTACGGGAATCTTTTGTTCGACAACACTCATTTTACTAGCAAGCGGTACAATAACTTGGACATTTACTTTAATATGAATACTCACTTCTACATACGCATTATTAATACCAAAGTTTTCTATAGTCGGTACAACAGTCGATTGAACATTTCCAATCACATGAAACCGAATAGGAATTTTAGGTCCTAAATTACCGATTAGCGGTATATTCGTTGCCTGCCCCATCGGCACAAAAAATACAACGCCGCCTTGATCTTCCATCGTTGTTTTATCGTATTCAATATCATCTAGATAAGGTAAACTCGATAAGTTTCCTTTTTCTGCTTGTTCTAGATGGGCTTGCACCAAACTATTCGTATCCGACAAGACACGATTAATAATTTCTGTATTAAATTTCGTCGTTACCATATTGGTGCTACCATTTGTTGACGGTACTTCCTCGATAATATCGTTTACATCTAAAACGTTCGCTGTCCTTGAGTTAATTGCTTTACTAATAACCATTGATGCGATTTTATTGGTTTGTACTTCCGCATAATCCAGATAAGTTGGAGTCAATTGGTTGTTAACGAAATAAAATACGCCTGCAACTGATAAGATAAATAACATTATTAGTATAGCTAGTTTTCGCTGAGCAGAAAAAAAAGGAAAACGCTTTTTTTTACGATAGAATAGCAAAAAATCCCCCTTATTACTATTATGTAATAAGAAGGATTATTATGCTTGACTCAGTAACTGATTGCCGTACCACTTAACTACATCGCGTATTAACTCCGGCATATAGTATTCTTTCGTTGCAAATTTAAAGGAAGGAAAAAAATAACCAAATGTGAACATATCAAGTGTCGCCAATGTATACACTTTTTCAAGTAACAATCGTTCATCACCAATAAATACATCCCCATGCTCATCTTCCATCAATTGCTCGAAAATAATAGCCCCTAAGTATTTGCCTCTAAACCCGAGCCCCTTTACCTCTAAGTGTGGCCATTTCTCATTTTTAGATTGCTCCACAATTTCCAACAATTCTGCTCCTGTTAATGTGATAACACATGGATTTATCGGATGTGGCAAACATCGATGTAAGTCGCTAGCACTAATAGGACCAATCTGTAAGTCTGTTAAAAATATCCCAGCAGGAAACATCGCACAATCAGCTTTCGTAAAGGTAAGCAAAGCATTACCGAAAAATCGAGACATATCTGAAGGACCGAACCAATCTTTGTGCAAAAAGGTCTCATTCTGAAGAATAGCTTCAGAAAGTTCCTCGTTACCAAGAGCTTCCCACTTTTTCAGTTGTAGATCAAGATCTTTCGGCTTTGCTAAAGTATCTGTGGCATACAGCATGGCTTGCTTCGATATGATTGTTTTTGTCTCATGATCAAAATCGATTGTCACATGCCCCACATATGCACCATACTTACCGGCAGCAGCTTGTAAAGTGTTACCTATCATTTTACCTTTTTCAAAGAAATGATGCGTATGGGATCCTAAAATAAGATCGATTTCTGGTATCTTCTCTGTCATGATCTCATCCTGTGACACGCCTAAATGAGATAAACAAACAAGCACATCAACATCTCTTTCTATTTCCTTGCAAACTTCTTTCAAACGCTCAAGTGGCTGTTGAACATGCCAGCCTAATTGCTCATAGTACAATCCAAAATCAGCGGTCGCTGCTACAATACCAATCCGTATACCCGTCGGTGTCACATGAATTTTATAAGGAAGCACCCATGAAGGAATATTTCCACTTAAATCAGTAAAATTGGACACAATTACTTCGAAGTTGGCAGCTTCATACAATGTGTTTAAATCATCATGACTAAGCGTAATTCCTTCATTATTACCAATGGTGACATAATCATAACCCGCTTCATTCAGTAATTGGATGTTTCCTTTCCCCAATGTTCCTTCAGTGAAAACATTGGAACGATCTATATGATCTCCGATATCGAGTGTTAAATAGGAGTCAGTCGGTCCATGGCTTTTATGACGCTCCGAGAGAAACTGATGTATCATCGGCCAATTTTCTAAATGGCTATGCAAATCATTTGTGTGATAAATATGGATTGTTTCTCTCACCTTTCATACACCTCTTCTATTTGATCAAATATGCCTCGCTTGCGCGGAGAGCAAGACTAAATAAAGTTATTAAAACAACCCATCAATAATAGAGCGTACACCTAATAATAACAGCACAATTCTAAGTGCCAAAACAAGTGAATCTGAATTTAGTTTTTTATTTAACTTGGCACCGATTTTCGCACCAATATATGCAGCTGGAACAACTGGTATTGTATAAAGCCAAGGTACATTACCAAGTGATATATGTGTTGCCGAATTTACTAGCGAAGATAAAAACACCATGAACATCGATGTTCCAACCGCCACATGCGGAGGAAACAAGAATAACAAAATCATGGCAGGGACTATAATCGAACCACCGCCAATACCAAATAGACCCGATGCAAATCCAACACCAAATGTTAATACCAAAGCAAACCAAATAGGATATCCATATACATACGTATCTTTTTCGTCCGTAAACGTTCGCTTCTTCCCATTTTCCACAAACCATCTCACTGGCTTCAAATGATCACGCACAAGTAAAAGGGTAGATAAAACAATAAGTAAAATACCAAAATACAAATTAAATGACGGTAAATCCAATCCCTTATTCACCCATGCACCAAGTATAGTTCCAGGAATACTTCCGATAAAAAAGATAAATCCACTTCTAAAATCCACCGTCTTTGACTTCATATACGATAACGTAGAAGAAAGACCCGTAAAGATCATCATGATGACAGAAAGCCCCACAACGCTTTGAGGAGTAATATTAGGAATTAATGCAAGTGTCGTCCCAAAAAACAACACAGCTGGAACTAAAATGACTCCTCCACCTAAACCTACTAATGCTCCCACTATACCAGAAAATAACCCAGCAACTACTAGTAACACCCACTCCATTATATCCCACCTTCAAATAAGTCTAATTGTTTGGGAGCAAGTCCTTCAAATTCAATGCCAAGCATTTTTTGAAAGGATTTCGCATTTTTTGCCGCATGCCCTCCAGAATTATTATTAAATAATACAACTACTTCTTTTGCCTGTTTCTGCAATTGCTCCACTTTGTTTTGGATAAATGTGAGCTCCTCTTTATTATAATCATATAAATAACGTACTTCACGCCATTTTTCATTATTACCTGGGTTTTTCCAACCATATGTATTTCGACCATGTAATCGAACAAGGACTTTATCAGAAGTGGCGATTGGTATCAGCGGAACAGAACCTTCTCCAGCTTGTGGCTCATCGCACACGGTGTGGTGAAGATGATGACTCTTTAAGAAATCTAGTGTTCTGTTTTGGAATTTAGAAGAATACCAAGATTGATGGCGAAATTCAATCGCTAGCTCGAAATCTTTCAATTCTTCTTTCACTCGAAGTATGTACTCTACATTTTCTTTGACACATGTAATCCAAGGGGGAAATTGCACCAACACCATCGCAAGTTTTCCTGCTTCTTTAAAAGGTTGAATGGACTCTCGGTAACGCTCGAACATCTCTTCCATTGATTCGTAATGGGACTCCCCGCGTAAATGTCCGGTTATTTCTTGATACGCCTTTACGACAAATTGAAAATTATCTGGCGTTTCTTTTATCCATTTCAAAACATTTTTGATAGGAGGTATCGCATAAAAAGCTGTGTCTAATTCAACGACCGGAAAATGCGCACTATAATCTTTCAATCTATCCTTTGCCGTTGATACGTACAAGTCAGAATGATCTCCCCAACCAGTTAAGCCAATTTTAATCATATGTTTGTCACCTCACTGTTCAAGTTATTTTATCATAACATTATGACAGCTGTTTATACAAAAAAAGCAACAGGGGTGAAATATGCATTCACCCTGTTGCTTTTTGGTAAGAAAAAATAGAAATTACCCGATAGAACCTTCCATTTCAAACTTGATAAGACGGTTCATCTCCACCGCATATTCCATTGGAAGTTCTTTTGTGAATGGCTCGATGAAGCCCATTACGATCATTTCTGTAGCTTCTTCTTCACTTAATCCACGACTCATCAAGTAGAATAATTGTTCCTCTGATACTTTAGAAACTTTTGCTTCATGCTCAAGAGAAATATTATCATTCAAGATTTCGTTGTATGGAATTGTATCCGAAGTAGACTGGTTATCCATGATTAACGTATCACATTCGATGTTCGCACGAGCACCTGTTGCTTTACGTCCAAAGTGTACGATACCACGGTATGATACTTTACCACCTTGTTTCGCAATCGATTTCGAAACAATCGTAGATGACGTATTTGGTGCTAAGTGCATCATTTTCGCACCAGCATCTTGGTGTTGCCCTTTACCAGCAATTGCGATTGAAAGGGTCATACCACGTGCACCTTCACCTTTTAAGATACATGCTGGGTATTTCATCGTTAATTTAGAACCGATGTTTCCATCAATCCATTCCATTGTTCCGTTTGCTTCAACAACTGTACGTTTAGTAACTAAGTTATAAACGTTGTTCGCCCAGTTTTGAATTGTTGTATAACGGCAATAAGCATCTTTTTTAACGATAATTTCAACTACAGCAGAGTGAAGTGAGTTTGTCGTATAAACAGGAGCTGTACAACCTTCTACATAGTGTACAGAAGCGCCCTCATCTACTATGATTAGCGTACGTTCGAATTGACCCATATTTTCAGAGTTAATACGGAAGTATGCTTGAAGTGGTGTATCCACTTTTACACCTGGTGGTACATAGATAAATGACCCACCCGACCATACTGCTGAGTTAAGTGCTGCAAATTTATTATCTGTTGAAGGAATAACTGTTCCCCAATATTTTTTGAAGATATCTTCGTTTTCACGAAGTGCAGAGTCTGTATCTTTAAATACAATCCCCATATCTTCTAGTTCTTCTTTCATGTTGTGGTAAACAACCTCTGATTCATATTGTGCAGATACACCAGCAAGGTATTTTTGTTCTGCTTCAGGGATACCTAGTTTATCAAATGTAGCTTTGATTTCTTCTGGTACTTCATCCCATGATTTTTGTGTAGCTTCCGATGGTTTTACGTAATACGTAATTTCATCAAAGTCTAATGCTCCTAAATCTCCACCCCATTGTGGCATCGGTTTAGAATAGAAAATTTCTAATGCTTTCAAACGATAATCTAACATCCATTGTGGTTCACTTTTCATACGTGAAATTTCTTCTACGATTTCTTTAGTCAAACCACGTTTTGAACGGAAAATGGATACGTCTTTATCGTGGAAACCATATTTATAATCACCAATTTCAGGCATTTTTTTTGCCATCGTAATTCCTCCGTTCTACTTTTATTGTTGTTCTTCAGAAACGCCTTTTTCCATTGCTTTCCAAGCTAACGTTGCACACTTAATACGTGCTGGAAACTTGGCAACCCCGTTTAATGCTTCAATATCACCGAGATCAATGGAATCGTCGTATTCTTTCCCAAGCATCATGTCCGAAAAGATATGCGATAATTGAAGTGCTTCATCGATTTTCTTCCCTTTTATCGCTTGTGTCATCATTGATGCAGAGGACATGGAAATAGAACAACCTTCCCCGTCAAACTTGGCATTTTGAACGACACCATCTTCCACTTGAAGCGTCAGATGAATACGGTCACCGCAAGTCGGGTTATTCATATCAATTGTCAAAGCGCCATCCTCAATACTTCCCTTATTGCGAGGATTTTTATAATGGTCCATTATTACTTGTCGATATAGTTGATCTAAATTAGAAGACATCGCTAAAATACTCCTTTGCAGTGCGCAGTCCAGCTACAAGTCTGTCAATATCTTCTTCAGTATTATAAAGATAAAAACTAGCTCTTGCAGTTGCCGTACATTGTAACCATTTCATCAAAGGCTGTGCACAATGATGACCAGCACGAACAGCAATACCACTCATGTCGAGCACAGTTGCAACATCATGTGGATGCACATCATCCAAGTTAAATGTTACAATTCCTGCTCGTTTAGATGGATCTACAGGTCCATATATAGATAGACCATTTACCGTAGACATTTTCTCCATCGCAAGCGCAGCAAGTTCATGCTCATGTTGTTCAATTTCATCTAATCCAATCTCTTCAAGGAAATCAATTGCAGCCGCAAGACCAATTGCACCTGCAATGATCGGTGTGCCGCCTTCAAATTTCCAAGGAAGCTCTTTCCATGTAGATTCATACAAACCTACAAAGTCAATCATTTCTCCACCGAATTCAATTGGTTCCATTTCTTCTAGCAATGCTTGTTTTCCGTAAAGTACACCAATTCCTGTAGGTCCACACATTTTATGACCTGAAAAGGCAAGGAAATCACAATCTAAGTTTTGAACATCTAACTTTAAGTGTGGCGCAGCCTGAGCTCCATCCACAACCATAATAGCTCCGTGTTCATGTGCAATTTGTGTAATTTCTTTAATTGGGTTCATCGTACCAAGTACGTTTGAAACGTATACAATGGAGACAATTTTCGTCTTATCAGTTATAGTTTCACGAACTTTTTCTAAAGACAGTGTCCCGTCTGCTTCTAAGTCTATATATTTCAGTGTAGCACCAGTTTCTTTCGCAAGTTGTTGCCAAGGAATGATATTCGAATGGTGCTCCATATGTGTAATAACAATTTCATCGCCTTCTTTTACATTTGCTCTGCCGTAGCTTTGGGCAACTGTGTTAAGAGAAGTCGTTGTACCACGAGTGAAAATTATTTCTTTAGTTGACTTAGCATTTATGAACTTACGAACTTTTTCACGTGCTCCTTCATAGCTTTCCGTCGCACGATTCCCTAGTGTATGAACACCACGATGAACATTAGAGTTTTCAAATTCATAATACTTTTTAATTGCTTCAATTACTTGTACTGGCTTTTGAGAAGTAGCACCACTGTCCAAATAGACAAGTGGATGCCCGTTAATCTCTTGGTTTAAGATGGGAAAATAGCTTCGAATCTCTTTACTGAGCATTAGCGAACTTTCCTTTCAATAACCTCCGTCAGCTGTTTCTTTACACCTTCGATTGGTAATTCGTTCACTACTGGAGCAAGGAATCCATGAATAACTAGACGCTCTGCTTCGTGTTTTGAAATACCACGGCTCATTAGATAGTACAACTGAAGTGGATCTACTCGGCCAACAGAAGCTGCGTGACCTGCTGTTACATCATCTTCATCGATTAATAGAATTGGGTTTGCATCCCCACGAGCTTTTTCACTTAACATTAGGACACGAGACTCTTGTTCTGCATTCGATTTCGTTGCACCGAATTCAATTTTCCCGATACCATTGAAAATAGAAGAAGCTTCATCTTTCATCACACCGTGTTTTAAGATTTGTCCCTCTGTATGTTTACCCCAGTGAATAACTTTTGTTGTAAAGTTTTGCTTTTGTTTCCCGCGACCTACAACAACCATTTTCACATGTCCTTCAGAGTTATCACCTACAAGATGCGTTACATTTTCAGAAATTGTATCGCTGTCGTTCATCATGCCAAGTGCCCATTCAAGCACTGCATCACGACTAGTTACTCCGCGGCGGTTAACATAAGTGGTAAATCCTTCTGCTAATACATCTACAGTACCAAATGTTACTTTCGCGTTATCTTTTACAATTACTTCTGAAATGATATTCGCTTGGCCAGTTGTTTTTTCTACAGTAGATAAGTAATTTTCTACATATGTTACAGCACTGTTTTCATCCGCAACAAGTAGGGTATGGTTGAACAGAGATGCTGAATCATTATCGTGTAAATAGATAACTTGAACTGGCTCTTCGATTACAACATTTTTCGGTACGTATACAAATACTCCACCATTTAAAAGTGCTGCATGAAGTGCAGTTAGTTTATGTTCATTTACTTTTACACCATCAGTCATAAAGTATTTTTGAACAAGATCACTATGCTCACGTAGGGCAGTGTAAATATCTGTAAAAATAACACCTTTAGCTTGTAAATCTGCTGATAAAGATACAAAAGCAGGTGTATTATTACGCTGAATATAAATATTTTTTTGTTCTTCTGCATGCACAAGTGCTTTTACTTCTTCTGGAAGTTCCTCAAGAGAAGTGTAAGCATTGCTTTCTACAGTATGTGTAGGAAATTCAGTGAAATTCCAATTTGTAATTTTTGTTTTATCTGGTGTTGGCATTGGAAGTGTTTCCAGTTCACCTAATGCTTTCAGACGAAGTTCCGTCATCCAGCTTGGTTCTTGGTTACCTTCTGAAAAGGAGCGGATATCTTGCTCGGTTAATGCCAATTTTGTTTCAACCGTCATGCTTATTCGTCCCCTTTCTTATGCTTCTTGTCCAACTGTCTCATCTTCAATTCCTAACTCTTCTTTAATCCAGTCATATCCTTGTGCCTCTAATTTTTGCGCAAGCTCAGGACCACCTGATTTTACAACGCGACCTTGCATCATTACGTGCACATGATCCGGTGTGATGTAGTTAAGAAGACGTTGGTAGTGAGTGATGATTAGGCTTCCGAATCCTTCTCCACGCATTTCATTGATCCCTTTAGAAACAACTTTAAGCGCATCGATATCAAGACCAGAGTCAATCTCATCTAAAATAGCGAATTTTGGTTGTAACATCATTAATTGAAGAATTTCATTACGTTTTTTCTCTCCACCTGAGAATCCTTCATTTAAATAACGTTGTGCCATATCTACGTCCATTTCTAAAAATTCCATTTTACTATCTAATTCGCGGATAAATTTCATTAAAGAAATTTCTTCGCCTTCCGCGCGTCGTGCATTAATAGCTGAACGTAAAAAGTCTGCGTTTGTTACTCCAGTAATTTCACTTGGGTATTGCATTGCTAAAAATAGACCCGCTTTTGCACGCTCGTCTACTTCCATTTCTAATACATCTTCCCCGTCCAATTCCACTGAACCAGAAGTTACTTCATATTTTGGATGGCCCATAATAGCAGAAGCTAAAGTAGATTTACCAGTACCATTTGGACCCATAATAGCGTGAATTTCATTTGTATTAATCGTTAAATTAACACCTTTAAGTATCTCTTTACCGTCGATCGCAACGTGTAAATCCTTAATCACTAAAGTTGACATTGAATACCCTCCATTAAGTAACTATGAATGCATAACCATTCTAATTTATTATCATTCTAATCTTAACCCAAACTGAAGTCTCTGGCAAATCTTTTGAAACAGTTTCTTATTTAATATATAAAACATAGAAAAATCTTGATATTAATACCTTTTCCCTTAAACTCTATGGGAAATTGGAATAAGTTGATATTTTCAATACGAATCTCTAATTGAGAATCGATTTCACTATAAGGATAGTGTTAACAAAAAAATCCATGAAGCACTTGTCTTCATGGATTTCATCTTATTAGCCTCTAAATGCTTTCGCATCAATTCTCGCAACAACTTGTACACTTTTCTCATAATCTCGTTGTCTTCTTTTTTCCACTTTCATTCGTAAAGCTTGACTGCTCCGTAATTCGTCATATCCGAATCCGTGTACTCCTCTGAATGCGTGGTCCATCTGTTCCGTGTAAGGTAATCCCTCTGAATTGATAATGAATCATTCCTTTCGATTTTTTACACCTACACTATGGTACATACCCAAGTATTTTGTTATTAAACATTTTTTTGAAATTAATTTGTAGAAAGAACGATTGTGGTCCAACTATTCTATTAACTTATATACCGAAGATTTATGACTTCCAGTTTTCGTTAAATTGGAGTTAGCTAAGATTCTTTTTGCTTCATGTCTATTGCTTAAAAGTAAAAATTCTCTACATTCTTTGTTTGTTATAGTATCTTTGCACAATAGAAAGTAAGAGGTAACTGTGTTTTTATACGCAGAGTAATCATTTTTTCTACAGGAGGGACAATACCATGTACGGTTTCTTTTTTGCATTCCGAGATATCCACATCTTGTACATTCAACGCCACGAATAATATCTTTTGGTTGTATTGAAAAATGTTTGGAAAGAGGGAAATGAGTAAATGGAGTATTACTCAATAGAAGAACATCTTTAATTTTTTCCATATCTTGTTCAGTTACTGTGGATGGAAGTTTTTGAAACTTTCGAAGGAATGGACGAACTTCATTTCTATAAAGAATTTGCGCTTTATTTGTAGAGGTTTTAACGAAGCTTTTTCTTGAGGCAAATACAACTGCTCCGAAGATTTGTATGGGGATATTGTGATCATTAAAAAACTGTGAGAGTTGATATTTGTAATCGTTCAATTGGACAGCAGGACAAGGAATTTTATTTATGTCCCCCGTTTCTTTGCGTTGAATTAATTGTGATGGATTCTCCGTGAATTCTAATATGCCGATCATATTTTTCACTTCCAAAATAATAGCACCGAAAGGAGTGATTAAAAGAAAGTCCAACTCAAATGATTTTTCTGCATGTAGTAATAACTTATGAAAAGCGTAAAATTTAAAAGGTAAATGCATATTCTCTAATTCTCGAAACACTATCTCTTCCCCAATATCCCCAGCTCTGGTAGTACCGATTTGATTTGTTACTGTTAGATGCTTCGGGTGATCTAAAGAAAGCCTCTTTAAAAGCATTTCCATCGCTTCCAAATGAGTAGATTTTGTATACGGTTTAATAAACAATTTTTATCACCTCAGAATTAGGATAGCATGGATACCGATAGAAATCTAATAATTTTGATTTTATTTTTAGGAGCGGATACTCCGGCTTTGCGAGCACGTGGGGTTCCTCTAGGAGTGATGAACTTTCTTACGAGCGGATAGCTTTCTTTTATGAGCGCATAACTTTCTTTTACGAGCGCATACCACGGCTTTGCGAGCGCATGAGGTTCCCCTACGATGATCTCGGCTTTGCGAGCGCGTGGGGTTCCTCTAGGAGTGATGAACTTTCTTATGCAGCGGATTCCTTTCTTTTACGAGCGCATAACTTTCCTTTCCGAGGCGCGTATCTCGGCTTTCCGAGCGCATGGGGTTCCTTTACGAGCGATGCGATTTTATTATCTCGCATATAAAAAAGCAGGCACTTCATATGCGTGCCTGCTTAATCATATTATTTATTCATTTACTGGAACGATTGTGCCGCCCCACTCTTTTTGAATGAAGTCTTGGATTTCTTTTGAGTGTAATGCATCTACTAATGCTTTGATATTTTTATCGTTTTCTTTACCAGCTTTTGTTGCAATGATATTTACGTATGGTGAATCTGAGTTTTCAATTGCGATAGAGTCTTCAATTGGATTTAACCCTGCGTCGATTGCATAGTTTGAGTTGATAAGCAACGCATCGCCTTCGTCATTTTCATATAATTGAACCATTAATGCTGGTTCATAGTTTGGATCAAATTGAAGATTTTTCGGATTTTCTACAATATCAGAGATTTCAGCAGTCGTTTTTTCAACACCTTCTGCTAATTTGATTAATCCTTCACTTTCAAGCATCGATAAAACACGACCGTGGTCTGTAACTGAGTTACTCATTAAGATTGTAGCGCCTTCTGGAAGCTCTTCAACAGAATTATATTTCTTAGAATATAAACCGATTGGCTCGATATGAATTCCACCAGCATTCACAAAATCATAACCAAATTGTTTAATCTGATCCTCTAAATATGGAATATGTTGAAAATAGTTTGCATCTAGTTCATCGGATTCTAAATCTTTATTTGGTAATACGTAGTCTTGGTAAGATTCTATAACTAATTCAATTCCCTGTTCTTCTAAGATTGGTTTTACTTCTTCTAAAATGACAGCGTGTGGTGTGTTGGAAGCACCTACTACCAATTTATTGCTTTCTTCTTCTCCTCCACAAGCTGCTAGCGCAAGCGCACTTACGGATAATAAAGCTCCAGCTAAAAACTTCTTCATCTGTATTCTCTCCTTCTATTGTCCCCATTTTTATATGTGATCGGGTAGACCCGTAAACACCTAACGTTTGTCAATCTTCGTCGTCACCATGTCTCCAATCCATTGAATAATGAACACAAGGATTAATATTAAAATCGTAGCCATTAAGGTGACATCCGTTCTATTTCGTTGGAAGCCATCTAGAAACGCTAGTGTTCCTAAACCACCGGCACCAATTATTCCTGCCATCGCTGTATAGCCAACGAGCGAAATACAAGTGACTGTAATTCCCGAAACTAGGGCTGGCAATGATTCAGGAAGGAGAACCTTCCATATAATAGTAGAAGTCTTTGCCCCCATTGATCTTGCCGCTTCTAAAACACCCTTATCAATTTCTCGTAAACCGATTAATACCATTCGTGCATAGAACGGAGCTGCTCCAATTACTAGAGCTGGGAAAGCTGCGTTTGGGCCACGAATTGTATCAAGTAGTAATTTCGTAAAAGGAATAAGCAAAATGATTAAAATAATAAAAGGGATAGATCTGAAAATATTGACTATAGCCCCTGTTAACCAATTCGCTAATTTATTTGCCCATGCTTGATGTGGACTTGTTAAAAATAATATTAGCCCAAGTGCTAAACCAAAAATTGCAGTTAAAATAGTGGAAACTGCTGTCATATATAATGTCTCTAGTGCTGCTTCCCACATTTTAGGCCAATCAACATTCGGAAAAAGCGTATTAATCATTGTTGATCACCTCTGTACTTACTTTCTGTTCATGTATAAATCGTATTGCTTCATCGACAGCTAATGCGTCGCCATCTATTTGAAGAATTAGTGTCCCAAATGCACCACTTTTTGTATGCGAGATATTTCCTTGCACGATATTTACTTCTAGCTCGAATTGTTTGATCAGCCTAGAAAGTATTGGTTGCTCTGTTTGTTCTCCTACAAAAGTGAGTTTGATTAACTTACCGTTTGGATATATATCCACTAAATTTTGTATCGTTTGCATTGTTTGCGTCGGTTCAGAAACTTGCGAAACAAACCGTTTTGTAATAGGTTGTTGTGGATTTTGGAAGACTTCTAGGACGTCCCCTTCTTCTACAACTCGTCCACCTTCCATTACTGCCACTCGATTACAAATCTTTTGAATGACTTGCATCTCGTGAGTGATCAATACAATGGTTAAGCCAAGTTTCTCGTTAATACTAACCAATAGATCTAAAATAGCGTCCGTTGTTTCTGGGTCCAGTGCAGATGTCGCCTCATCACAAAGCAGAACTTCCGGACGATTAGCCAGTGCACGAGCAATTCCCACACGCTGTTTCTGCCCACCAGATAGTTGTGAAGGATAATAGTCGCCTCTTCCCTCTAACCCCACAAGTTCAATCAATTCATTAACACGCGCTACTCGTTGATCCTTTGGAACTCCTGCAATTTCAAGGGGGAATGCAATATTTTCTGCAACTGTTCGGGACCATAACAGATTAAAATGTTGGAAAATCATACTTACTTTATGTCTAACTTGACGAAGCTTCTCCTCATTTATCGATGTAATTTCTTTTCCGTTCACAATAATTTGTCCAGCAGTTGGTTTCTCTAATCCATTTAGCAAACGGATCATTGTACTTTTTCCAGCACCACTATATCCAATAATGCCGAAAATTTCGCCTTGCTTTATGTCAAGATTTACATCATCAACAGCAATTATCGTACCTAGTTTCGTTTTAAACTTCTTCGAAACATCTTTTAAACTTATCATGTAAATCTCACACCTTCCTAAATCAATTACGCCTCGGCGTAATTGCGCCCAGATTTTGAATTGAGCTAGCTCAATTCAAAATCTGTGGCATCCGCCGGAGGCTATTACTTTATTGTGCAAGTTTGAATCTTGCACAATAAAGTAAAAATCCCTTCTGCAAAAGAGCAGAAGGGAAGTAAGTTATCCATCGAAAAGAACTTATCCATTCTCTCATTTCCCAAAGCGTTTGCTTTGTGTGATTTGGCACCATTTCATTTACATGACGGTTGCCGGGCTTCGTAGGGCACTTCCCTCCACCACTCTTAATAAGAGTAATACTATTTAATTGGTAAAGCTCAGTAAGAAGTATACTATCATATCATCGCTTGATCGTCAATATTTTTTGTTGTTTCTAGCAGAAAAGGAACGGATTGAAAAGCATATATCTTTTTATATACGTGTCCCTTTTTGGCGATCAGTAAGCATGGGACGCTTTCTATTTCATATTCCATTGCCAGGCTTTCGAGGTAATTTATATTTGCTTGGCCTACTGGATTTGGCACTAGTTCGTCGATCACTTGCATCATCTTGCTTGCCACCATGCATGTACCGCACATCGGTGTATAAAGATAGAATAATGAAAGCTCGTTGTTATTTTTGTAATGCTCCCATTGTTCACTCGTCCATTCCTTCACAAAACATCATCCTAAAGTAAAAATTCTTTTTTCACTTTAATATTAACACGTTTCAATATAGAAGCCAAAACTTTGAAAGGAGTATTTGCGACTTCACAATACATCGGATTTGTGTAAAGATGAATTGCTTCTGGATATTCTTTTCGGACGATTGAACGTATTTGCTCACCTGATTTATCTGCATCTAAAAAAGCATAAATCGGCAAGTCATCATATGGGCTTAAGATTTCCTCTAGCTTTACATTGGAGATTGTACCATTTGTACAAATAATTTCTGGGGATTCATCAAGAAGCCGTAAAAGCTGAAGCTTATCCGACCTTCCTTCGACGAGAATTACTTTTTCACTAAATACATTAGCCAATTAGCTTCTCTCCCTAATCTTCATCGTTAACTCAGTATATGAAAAAAACGCCGACAATTAACCGGCGTTTTAATTATTATTCTGAAATTAATTCTTCATACTGGTCAGCAGTTAATAAACCATCGATTTCTGAAGCATCTGATGGCTCAACAACGATCATCCATGCATTTTCATACGGAGATTCGTTTACAAATTCAGGGCTATCTTCTAGCTCACTGTTCACTTCAACCACTTTTCCGCTAATTGGAGCATAAAGTTCTGAAACAGTTTTTACTGATTCCACACTACCGAATGGGTCTCCTGCTTTAATATCGTCTCCCACTTGTGGAAGCTCGACAAACACGATATCCCCAAGCTCAGATTGCGCAAAATGAGTAATACCGATACGTGCATTTCCACCTTCTGTTTTTACCCATTCATGTTCTTCTGAGTATTTCAATTCTTTTGGTGTGCTCATAAATTATACCCCTCTCAAATAAGTTATATATTCATCTATAATATTCACATATTTTTATATTAAAAACAAGTTACTTTAGTTGTTTGACCAAATTTGTTCAAACTCTTCTTCTTTAAAACCAAGCGTCAAATGCTTACCATCAAAAACAAGTGGTCGCTTCACAAGCATACCATCGGATACTAGCGTTTCAATTTGTTCCGCTTCCGTCATATTCGGTAACTTGTCCTTTAGTTGTAACTCTCTATATTTTGTACCACTCGTATTAAAAAGTTTCTTTAATTCGACATTTGTTTTTTCTATTATTTCTTTTATTAACTCTTTTGTGGGAGGGTCCTCCACAATGTGATGATATGTAAATTCTACATCTTTGTCCTTCAACCACTTACTCGCTTTATTACATGAACTACATTTAGGATAACCAAAAAATTGTATTGTCATTACTTCTCACCTTTTTTCTTTTTATCATATCAAAAAAAACGATGAACCGCACTTTGCGTCCATCGTTTTTTGTAGGGGGTTAATTAAACGACATATTTCTCTGCATCAATCAATTTAACAGATGCTTCCCGTTTTTTAGCAATAACATTATAAGGTGTGTTACGTGTTAGTTTACGAAGAGCGGATAGCATCATGCGTAATGTATCGCCTTCTACAGATGCGATGAGCGTTTCTTTCGCATCCTTCTCGATTGCTTCGAACGCTTCTTGGCAGAAAATTTGAGTATAAAGCAGTTTTTGATTCGCTTTTTCTACTCCATTACGTGCAATGGCTTTTTCCGTACGTAGAACAGCCGATTCCATTGCAAATAAGTTATTTGCGATATTTGCAATGTTCACAAGTACTTCTTGTTCTGCTTCTAGTTTAGTGCCGAAACGCTGTGCTGCAAGACCAGCTGCTAGCAAACCAATTTTCTTCGCATTTGCTACTAATACTTTTTCTTGTGCTAATGGCGCATCACTTACCTCTTCTGGCATCATCATAAGTAGCTCTTCCTGTAAGCTTTGTGCTTTTTGAAGAAGTGGTAATTCGCCTTTCATTGCCTTTTTAAGGAAAGTACCTGGAACGATTAGTCGGTTAATTTCATTCGTCCCTTCAAAGATACGATTAATACGCGAGTCACGGTAAATACGCTCTACTTCGTATTCTTGCATGAAACCATATCCTCCATGTAGTTGCACAGCTTCATCCGCAATATAATCCAATACTTCGGAACCTACTACTTTGTTAATAGAGCATTCAATTGCGTATTCTGCGATAGATGCTGCAATCGCTTTGCCATCTTTTTGTTCTTCTACACTCAACTGACTCATACGCTCTTCAAAATATCCAACAGTGCGGTAGATTAAGCTTTCTGTCGCATATAATTTCGAAGCCATTGTCGCTAATTTTTGTTTCGTTAAATTAAAAGAAGAAATAGGCGTTTTAAATTGTTGACGTTGATTAGAATAAGAAATTGCTAATTCTAGTGCACGTTTAGAACCTCCAACAGTTCCAACTCCTAGTTTGTAACGACCAATATTTAAAATATTGAACGCAATGACGTGACCGCGGCCAATCTCACCTAGTAAGTTCTCTACTGGTACTTGGGCATCTTGTAAAATAAGTGTGCGAGTGGAAGACGATTTAATCCCCATTTTCTTTTCTTCTGCTCCAATAGAAACGCCTGGGAATTCACGCTCTACGATAAAAGCAGAGAATTTATCCCCATCCACTTTTGCGTATACAACAAATACATCTGCAAAACCTGCATTTGTAATCCATTGTTTTTCCCCGTTTAAAACATAGTGCGTGCCTTCTGCGTTTAACTTTGCAGTAGTTTTTGCTCCTAAAGCATCTGAACCTGAACCTGGCTCTGTAAGTGCGTATGCAGAAATTTTGTCTCCAGAAGCGGAGTTTGGTAAGTATTTTTGTTTTTGCTCTTCATTACCAAAAAGGACGATTGGTAAAGTTCCGATTCCTACATGGGCACCGTGTGTAATCGAAAAACCACCAGCTACAGATAACTTCTCCGCAATTAGTGCAGAAGAAATTTTATCTAATGCAATCCCGCCGTACTCTTCTGGAATATCTGCTGCCAGTAAGCCTAGATCACCTGCAGATTTAAGTAATCGAACCGAATGCTCGAACTCGTGATTTTCTAATTTTTCTACTACCGGTAATATTTCATTTGTGACAAAGTCTTCCGCCGTTTTCGCAATCATCTTTTGCTCATCTGTAAAATCCTCTGGTGTGAAAATACGATTTGCTTCCACGTCTTCTACTAAAAAGCTTCCACCTTTAATCATTTGTTTTACTTCCGTCATGTTAAATTCCCCCTTGAAAAGTTTGTTTATAGCAGTTCGAACACTCCGGCAGCTCCCATTCCCCCACCGATACACATCGTTACAACACCGAATTGTTTTCCTTGTCGTTTTAATTCACTCATCATTTTTAATGTCAGAATAGTACCTGTAGCCCCAAGCGGATGACCAAGGGCAATTGCTCCCCCATTTACATTTACTTTATCTAGATCAATCCCTAAATGACGTACAACTTGGATCGATTGGGAAGCGAACGCTTCATTAATCTCCCAAACGTCGATATCTTCTATAGATAAACCAGCAAGTTTTAATGCCTTTGGAACGGCAACAATTGGGCCAATTCCCATTACGTCAGGTGCAACTCCTCCTACTGCAAAGGAACGGAATTTAGCAATTGGTTTTAATCCTTGTGCTTCCGCCACTTCACGGTCCATCACTAAAACTGCCCCTGCTCCGTCTGAAGTTTGCGAAGCGTTACCCGCTGTTACTGAACCACGGACGTTAAAAGCAGGACGTAACTTGGAAAGTGTTTCAATAGATGTTCCAACCCGAACTCCCTCATCCATTTCAAACAAAAACTTCTTCTCCTGCGCTTTATCGCTTTCGTCTACAAAACGCTTCACTACTTCTACTGGAACAATTTCATCATTAAACTTACCAGCAGCAATGGCAGCTGCAGCTAGTTCATGTGAACGCACTGCAAAGGCGTCTTGGTCTTCGCGACTCACGCCGTACTTATTTGCCACTTGCTCCGCTGTATGCCCCATCCCCATATAGTACTGCGGAGCTGTTTCTGCTAAGTGTGCATTCGGTCGGATCGTATTTCCCATCATTGGAACCATACTCATTGACTCTACTCCGCCTGCAATAATTGCTTCCGAATGCCCTAGCATAATTCGTTCCGCTGCATATGCAATCGATTGCAAGCCTGATGAACAGAAGCGATTCACTGTAATCGCTGGTGTTGAGTCAGGAAGGCCTGCCAAAGCCCCTATATTACGAGCAACATTCATCCCTTGCTCTGCTTCTGGCATAGCACAGCCTAATATTAAATCATCGATTGGTCCATCATAGTTTCCCGCTCTTTTTAATGTTTCTTTTACAACTAATGCTCCAAAATCATCTGGACGAACAGTTGCGAGAGATCCTTTTTTTGCTTTACCAACTGGTGTTCTTGCACCTGCTACGATAACTGCTTCACGCATGAGTTTTTCCTCCCTTATCACCTACGCATACTTAGTTGCGCAATGGCTTACCTTTCACTAACATATGTTGCATTCTTGCTTGCGATTTTGGATCAGCTACCAAGCTCAAAAATGCTTCGCGTTCCAAGTTAAGTAAATATTGCTCATCCACTAATGTACCGTATGGAACTTCTCCTCCAGCAATCACATAGGCAAGCTTTTTCGCAATTTTCAAGTCATGCTCACTAATATAGCCAGATAAGAACATACCCTCAGCACCTAAAAGTAATGTTGCATATCCAGGAGACCCTGTTACAGGAACCTTCTCTCGTAATGGGGCTTTGTATCCAGCATTTGCAAGACTAAGTGCTGCTTGTTTTGCATCATACAATTGATGATCAGGATTCACACTAATACCATCTGCAAAGTTTAAGAAGTTATTTTCAAGAGCTTCTTCTCCAGACGTTGAAACCTTTGCCATTGCAATTGTTTCAAATACTTTATTGGCAACGTATTGATAATCCACCTGGACGCCTTTTGGAAGCCCTTTTAAATGCTTCATATATAACTCTTTGTTACCACCGCCGCCAGGGATTAGACCAACCCCTACTTCTACTAGCCCCATATAGGTTTCGGTCGTTGCTTGAATATGTGCTGCTGGTAAACAAGCTTCAGCACCACCGCCAAGTGTCATTCCAAATGGTGCAACAACCACTGGCTTAGTGGAATATTTAATTTTCATCGTTGCATTTTGGAAACTTCGAATAACATAATCCAATTCAAATAAATTATCGTCTTGAGCTTCCATCAAAATCATCCCAAGGTTTGCACCAACACTAAAGTTTTTCCCTTGGTTTCCAATAACAAGCCCTTTAAAGTTTTTCTCCACTTCCTCAATCGCAAAGTTAATCATTTGTAATATGTCGAGTCCAATTGCATTTGATTTAGAGTGGAATTCCAGTAAAGCAATTCCGTCACCTAAATCTATTAAACTAGCACCGGAATTAGATTTAATAACACCATGTTTTTTCTTATAACGCTTCAGGTCAATTACTTTTTCATTGAAAGAAACGATATTGTAGTCATTTCCACCAAAGTAATAAAGATCGCCATTTTCTTCTTTATAAAAGGATTCGAATCCTTTATCTAAAAGCGACTGTACGAATGTAGGGATTTCCTTTCCTTCTGCTTTCATCTTTTCAACTGACTCTTTTACACCAATTGCATCCCATATTTCAAACGGTCCTTGCTGCCAGCCAAATCCCCATTTCATCGCTTGGTCAATGGATACGATATCGTCTGCAATTTCTCCGTGCAACTTAGCGGAATAAATAAGTGTCGGGCTTAAAATGCTCCACAGCAGTTCTCCAGTACGGTCTTTAGCATATGTTAACGTTTTCACTTTTGCCGCTAATCCTTTTTGCTGTTTTGCCATTTCCATCGATGGTGTTTTTAGCTTTTTGACTGGCTCATATTCAAGTGTTTCCGTATTTAATTCTTTAATTTCCTTTCCTTCTTTTAAGAAGAAACCTTGCCCTGTTTTTGCACCAAGCCATTTATTTTCAAGCATTTGATGCATAAATGCCGGTACTTCAAACACTTTCTGCTCTTCCCCGGTCGTTTGGTCAAATACATTTTTTGCGACATGTGCAAACGTATCTAATCCGACTACGTCTAATGTGCGGAACGTCGCAGATTTTGGACGTCCAATCAGTGGGCCAGTAACCGAATCTACTTCTCCAACAGAATATCCGCGTGCCTGCATTTCACGCAGAGTCACAAGTAAACCATACGTGCCGATTCGATTGGCAATAAAGTTAGGCGTATCTTTTGCTAATACGACTCCTTTTCCTAGAATATCTTCACCGAATTGCTTCATATATTCTACTACCTGGATATCGGTTGTTTTCGCAGGTATCACTTCTAACAGCTTTAAATAACGTGGTGGATTGAAGAAATGTGTGCCAAGAAAATGTTTAGCAAAATCTTCAGATCTTCCTTCCACCATTGCATTAATACTAATACCTGAAGTATTGGAACTAATTATTGTCCCCGCTTTTCTAACTGTGTCTATTTTTTCATACAGACTTTTTTTCACATCTAAATTTTCCACTACTACTTCAATGATCCAATCGACCTCTTTTAACTTCTCTAAATCATCTTCAAAGTTTCCTGCAGTAATGAGTTGTAAGTTTTTTGTAGAAGTTAGAGGTGCGGGTTTTTGCTTCAGCAATTTTTGTAAAGCAGTCTGAGCAAATTTATTACGAACTCCTGGATGCTCTAATGTTAACCCCTTTGCTTCCTCTTCCTTACTCACTTCTTTTGGCACGATATCTAACAATAATGTCGGAATACCTATATTCGCTAAGTGTGCTGCAATTCCAGATCCCATTACCCCCGAGCCAAGAACAGCTGCTTTTTTAATTTGAAATGTCACGTGCAAAAGCCTCCCCTTCGTCTTGAATGAATGCTCATTCATTTTATAGATAAAAAAAATAGAACACTCTCTATGTCTATTAGTTTAGAACAATTTTTAAATTTTCGCAATAATAAAATGAATAAAAACGAGCAATTTTCTTTCTAGTCTTTCTGAAACAGTGTAAACTAATTTAGAAAAGTGAAAGGCACCTGCTTAGCCACGACAAAGCTCTTCGCCGAGGAGCTTGATCAAATACAGAAATTTGGCATTTAATCATAAGAGGGTCGCCTGGAACCTATATATGAAAAAAGATTATAGGAGGTTTTAATATGAACAAAATTACAACTGTAGAACAATTCAACGAAATCATTTCTGGTGACAACGAAGTACTAGTAAAATTCGAAGCTGGTTGGTGCCCCGATTGCCGACGCATGGAAATGTTCATCGACCCAATCATTGAAAAGTACAACCAATATACATGGTATGAAGTAAACCGTGACGAATTACCGGAAATCGCAGAAAAATACGAAGTAATGGGAATTCCAAGTCTTCTTATTTATCAAAACGGCGAGAAAAAAGCACATTTACACAGTGCAAACGCAAAATCACCAGAGCAAGTAACAGAATTTTTAGATGCTCAGAATTAATTAATATTGAGGGGCTATCTGCCTGGTGGTATACCTTTTTCTCTGCGACGAGCTTCGCGCAGGAGCAAGTAACAGAATTTTTAGATGTTCAAAACAAATAATCACAAATTGTTAAAGCCCTTTGAAACCGCTACTTTTGGTTTCAAAGGGCTTTATGTATTTTGTAATATTTTATTTCACACTATTCATTTGTTATTGCATCACGCGAGGTTAATATGTTCAATGCATTCGTAGGGGTTTCCCCTCTAAGTACCTGTAAAACAGAATCAGCAGCGAGCATCCCCATTTTAAATCTCGTCTCTACCGTCGCTGACCCAATATGTGGTGTAGTGACGACGTTCGCAAGTTTCAATAGTGGATGATCGACCTTAACCGGTTCTTGTTTATATACGTCTAATCCAGCTCCCGCAATTACTTTATTCTTCAATGCTTCAACTAAAGCATCTTCATCAACGACAGCACCCCGTGATCCGTTTACAAAAATAGCGTTTTGCTTCATCAGCTTAAACTCACTAGCCCCATACATGCTTTTCGTTTCCTCGCTTAGTGGAACCATATTACAAACAAAGTCCGAACGTTTCAGCAAATCCTGAAAACTGCAATATTGTGCATTATAAGTCGATTCGATTTCCTCATCACGACTTCTATTATGATATAGAATTTCCATACCAAATCCAAATTTTGCACGTGTAGCAATTGCCTTTCCAACCCCACCCATTCCTACAATGCCTATTACTTTTCCATACACATCAGTTCCGAATAATTCTTCTCCAATCATGGAATCCCAATTTCCTTGTTTCACATACGCATCCAACTCTGGTATCCTTCTAGCTGCAGAAAGAAGTACACCAAAGACTGCATCTGCTACAGTTTCATTCAAAATGCTTGGTGTATTTGTTGCAATTATATTCCGTTTTGTTAATAGATCTAAATCCAAATTATCATATCCAACCGAAATATTACTTATTACTTTCAGCTTTGGACTTTTATCCAAAGTTTCCTCATCGATTTTTAGAGCAGAACCAAGTAATGCTTCTGCATCCTTTAAATGAGACATGAACTCGGGATATGTCGATTCATCTAACTCTTCAAAATAAATAACTTCACATGTTGTTCGCAAATAATCTAAAACACGTGGATCCACTTTTCTATAAACTATTACTTTTTGCATGATTGGATTCCTCCTAATTCATTTGCTCTCTACTTATTAATATCTCTAATTGTATGGCAAACAAATAACTCAATCAACAAATATATAAAATATTCTAAAATTTCTATTTTTATATTCAATAGTTTATGATAATGTGCAAACTAGTTGGAATTTATATAAAATAATAAAGAGCCCCACCTATTGAAAGGAAAGATTCTCTTAGCATGGAAGTAGGGGCTTACTGTCCGATAATGCAGAATAAAGGGAGGGTCCGTATGAAAATCCAATTACAGCTACAAGGCTTATCTCAATATGATTCATCGATTAGAGCAGACTATCAAGCCTCTGCATGCGGTCCAGTGACAGCATTTCTATTATTAAATTATTTACAAGAAAATACTTTTCCTGATACCCCCAACACACTTTACGAAAAACTGGGTGGTACTCGCATCGGATTATTTACCCATCGATTTGTCCGTAATCTTCGCAAAATACTCGGTCCAAATTGGCAAATTGAAAAATGTTCTCTTCATACAGCACTAGATGAACTTAAAAACGGTAGACCCGTTGCGCTCAAATTCGATAAATATTTTTCCTTTCGTTGGAGAAAAAAAGCGACATTTTCTTATCACTGGGTACCCCTTATCGGATACGAAATAGAAGACGATGAGCTTTTTTTACTCATTCATGATAATGGTGGGCAAAATCGAGAAAGTAAAATTCGCAAAGTATCCTATGCTCAAAATGCATCTATTTTAACTTTTATACAAATCACTCCAAAATTTAATAAAAGGGCTAATGCAAAAAGTGACAGAATCCCTTGATGATCAGGATTAACGTGAAAAAAGACTGTTCTACACTAGGAACAGTCTTCGTTATATTTCCTCTATAATTCCTTCACCATAAATACTTGGGAAATGGCCGTATTTCTAAATCCTTTGCTCTGTAAAAAAGGAAGTGTTTTTTTCGTATGATCGTATAAATTATACGTCGTCCTTTTGAGTGAGTGTTCAAAGTATAATCCTTCTTGGAGGACCGCTTTGAGCGCACGCTCCCCTTCCTCTTTCTCTGTAGCAATTGCTGCTTGAAACAAAGTGACTCCTTCTATTTCTCCCCCATATTGTTGCTTTGTCCTTACTAAACAAGCTGCAAGAATTTCATTCTCCTTTGTTGCAATTATTGCTTCACCCCCAACTCTTGGAGTATTAGTTGTATCTACTTGCCAAGGTACAACAGAAGGAAATATCCCTGTATTGCTCACTTGTATAGCAGGCAATCTTTTTATAGAAAATTCGTCTGCAACTTCTTCATCAAAAGAGAGCTCTCCATCTGCCTCTAAAAAATGTAATGTGTCGATTACATTGTAGCCAGCTTTTTCGTATAGTTTAATAGCCGGCTGATTAATGGACAAAGCTTCTAATGTTGCAATATCTACATTTTGTTCTTTTAATAGATGAAGGGCTTTTTCTACCAGTAGAGAACCTAGTTTCTTCCCTCTGTACGCAGGAATAATACCCGTACCGCCATTCCAGGCGATTTTCTTACCATCTACTTCTCGAATGCCCTGTAAAACAAATCCAATCGGGTTATTATCGTCAAACATAATAATCGACAAAGCTGGTGAAAGATTTTCATTTCCGAAACGTGCAACAAAAGCATCCAATGACATCTTCATCGGTATATAATACCCTTCAAAACCATTCGTAAAAAGTTCATGCGCTTCTTTAAAAGTTAAATGCTCCATTGTTTTAAAAGTAATCATTTCATACCCCTTTGTATAAGTCTTTAAAACGATGTGAAACAAATAGGACTTTGTTTCGGTTTAAACCACTCATCAAGCTTCTTAATATCTATGTCGCCAATAGATATAACTCCAAAATTATGAAGCGCCTCAACCGATATGCATCCCATCCACCAGGAACTCAAATCATGGATACCTATCTTAATGGTTGCTTCTTCATTGATATTCGATATTTTTGTGGCATTCCAAAAATCACCATTGTAAATAACTTCATATAAGCCGTTTTGTTCTATTAAGAATGTATCTTCAATTTCTATTAATAACCTGATATATTCATCCGGTCTTCTGAGCTGCTGGAAATTCATTTCGTGTATGAAATCAACGACATTAGTTATTCTATACATTAAACCTGCTCCAGTAGTTGCCACTTCATGATAAACACTAGGTATCAGATGATTGGAGCCGTTTAATGGATTCGAAAGCGTGTATAAAAAGGATGGATCATTTGTCCGAAAAATAATTCGATCCACTTGATCTTGTTGGGAATATAACCAAGCAGCTATTTGTTTATAGGCAATTGGATCTGTCCATATCCATTCGTGGACAATCATATATTGATGTAAAAAGTGACTATCTTTTACCGTTTCTAAAGTGAATGCTAATGCACCTAATAGCTGTCCATTTTCTATCACGCCGACATAATTAGTTACCCCATTTTTAATTCGTTGTCGTTCAGTCCACGTTCTTTTAATCATTCCATGATTTTTTTGCGCATAATCGTTATACAGGGAAACGATTACTTCTTCATCCTTTGGAGACAAGAACTTGACCAATCCTTTTTCACCATTTGAAACAAGTGCATTCGGTTTAATTTTAAATTCATATTTCATTGGTCCATAACCATAACCCATATTGCGATAAAAACTTGGATTAAACGGATAAAGTGATACTAGCGATACATTTTCTTGACTAGCATATTGATGGAAATGAGAAAGAAGTGTAAATGCAATTTTTTCTTTTTTATGAAGCAGATGCACCGCTACCATTCCAATACCAAAAATACGCTGGAATTTACCGTTCACATTACATTCAAAATCATGCAGACGATACATACCTAAAAGTTCTTCTTCCTCATTAAAATACCCAAAATACTGAATACCATTTTGTTCTTCTTGCTCTTTCGTTAAACGTCCTATAAATTCCATTTTTTTCTCTGGTGTTTGGATATTCATCCCTGGATATGCAAAAGCAACAATGTTTGCTGCAGCTTCCAAGTCTTTGTTTTGTAAAAGTCGAATCAAATCAGTCTCCCCCTTGCGAAAAACCATGTCCATCTTATATATAAAGTAATTATATTTTATTTTCTATGTTTTGATAATAGTTTTACTATTTTTCTTTTGTCAGTAAAACTTAGTCATTGTATGATTAAATTCCCTACTTAAGAATTGATACGTTACAAAAGTGCTAAAGCACCTGTCTCTAGCATTAGCACATTGGAAGGATAAATGGGTAACACATATAATAGGGAAACTGTGCGGTAGTGAGTTGAATGAAGTGGACGCTTGGATTTCCGCTACAGGGTGGACGCTTTCCGCGGGCACGGCTTCAATCTCCTCGGAGCTCCCGCTCCTGCGGGGCTTTCAGCTCGTACTGTTCCCGCCGGAGTCGCCACCCCTTCGCTCCAATCCAATAGAGTTTGCTATTTACTCCATAATAAGACACTAAATTTAGTACGATTTTGTATTTTCTATGGGTGAAAACCTTTGATTAGTGGAATAAGATAGACTATCTAGCGATTGTGATCAATTATTGAAAGCTGCCATTGCTCCGAATGGCTAATAGCAACCTTTCCTATAATTAATACTGTACATAAAATGATTTTAAATAAGAAACTGCTGGACAGTTGTAAATAAATTAAATAGCTTTTTTGCATTTGTTTACGGATTAGTCAGCAAGTTCTATTGATGGAAGCGCAAGGCGGCGACACCTGCGGGATCAGCGGGACAGGTGAGACCCCGCAGGAGCGTGCGACGAGGAGGCTCACCGCCCGCCCCGCGGTAAGCGTCCGCCTGGAGTGGAAATCAATTGCCTGTGCCGTATCTCACTACCGCACAGTTTCCCTATATCGCGTATAAAATCTTAGGCTATTTGAAAAAAGTTATCCATATGTCTTAATCACATATAGTTTTCCTAACCAACAAAAAAGAGTTCTTCCCAACGAATCAGGAAAAACTCTTTAACTAACATACAAATCGCTCTACTTTTGAAGCTGTCTTGCCAATATCGTATAGCCGTGTTCATATAAATAATCGAATTTCGAAGCCGGGATATCGTTTACAGCTAAATGATTTAATTCTGCTTCGATTGGGACATCCCTTCTAATTGTTGCAAGTTCCTTTGATAATTTTAGCATTTCTAGATCTGTCTCAATTTTCGTTCGTTGCCCTGCTTTCAATAAATGAAGGGAGTCAATTACTGCTTCCACACTGCCATAAGTTTGCACTAATTGTAATGCCGTTTTCGGCCCAATCCCTTTTACGCCTGCATAGCCATCGCTAGTGTCTCCCATGAACGCTTTCACATCAGGGAATAGTAACGGTGAAATTCCATACTCTTCTATAAAACGCGCTTCATTGTACACATCGTAGATTGTAAATCCTTTTTTCGTAAATGCGATTTCCGTTGATGGATGAAGTAGCTGTAATAAATCTTTATCTCCACTAACGATTGTGAACTTCGCATCTTCTTGCCATTTATGAGTAATAGAAGCGATTGTATCATCTGCTTCCATTCCAACTACTCCAAAGTTCATCCAGCCTAAATGCTCCGATAAATCTTGTGCCATATCAAATTGGGGGATTAGTTCCTCTGCTGGTTTCGGACGGTTTGCTTTATATCCGTCATACAGTTCATTCCGAAACGTATGCATCCCTTTATCCCAACAAACCGCCATATGTGTCGGCTGCATTAAATTTTGTGCTGCAAGTACATGGCGTGCAAATCCTTGTACAGCATTCGTTGGAATCCCTTTCTCATTTTTGAAGTAGTTTCCGGACATAGCTGTTGCAAAAAATGAGCGGAATAACAGGGCCATTCCATCTATTATTAGTACATGTGGTTTATCTTGATTCATTTCAAACATCCTTTAAAGTTAATATTATCTAGTATAACATGAATAGGCTTAAATCTTATTAGGAGGGGGTATATTAATAGAAATATATAATAGGGGGAATCACCGCATGAACATACATAATGGCTCACTTTATTGGCCTACAACAACTGCTCCTTTTACTCCAAATATGCTTTACGAGAAGCTAGATCTATATGATACAGTAATTGTCGGCTCTGGCATGTCCGGTTCTTTAACTGCTCTTGCATTAGCAGAGGCTGGTTTATCCGTTGCAGTATTAGATAAACGGGCGCTTGGCACTGGTAGCACTAGTGCCAATACAGGCTTGCTGCAGTATTCCAATGATATTATGCTGCATGAATTGATTGAACAAATAGGGGAACTAGAGGCTGTCCGCTTTTATCAGCTTTGTTATGAAGCAGTGGATGACATTGAAAAAACAGTAAATCGACTACATATAGATGCAGATTTTATTCGTAGACCTAGTATTTGTTATGCGAGCGATGAAAAAGACGTGGAAAAAATAAAAACCGAATACGCTACTTTGCAAAAGTATGGACTTCCATGTGACTATTACGAGCAAAAGGATATAAAAGAAAAGTTTCCATTTTCTAAGTTAGGTGCTTTAGTTACGTTTAATGATGCAGAAGTAAACCCATTAAAATTTGTACAAGCACTTCTAAAGAAAGTCGAATCGATGGGAGTTCATCTCTTTCCATATGTCGAGGTGCAAGATGTATTTAATGTAGAAGATCACCTCGAGCTACGTACTTCCGGACAGACATTCCATGCAAAACATATCATATATACAACAGGTTATGAAACTACACCAGTTGGCAATAGAATTGGTGCAGATATTAACCGATCCTATGTATTTGTAAGCAATCCAATTGAAGATTTATCTGACTGGTATAAACGAGCACTTATTTGGGAAACAAAACGACCATATCTTTATATACGTACAACGGTAGACGGCCGAATAATTGCGGGTGGATTAGATGAGGATATACCAGAAGCGCCGGTTTCAGACGAATTAATTATGAAACGCGCTAACAACTTGTTACATCAAACTATGAAATTATTCCCAAACTATGATTTAAAAATTGACTACGCGTACGCGGCGAGCTTTGGCGAGTCTAACGATAACCTTCCTTTCATCGGTGAACACCCTACCAAAAACAATCATTACTATTTATTAGGCTACGGCGGAAACGGGACAGTATATAGCATGTTAGGATCTCAAATTTTAAGGGATTTAATTACTGAGAAAAGAAATGAAGATGCGGAGATTGTTGAACTACATCGGAAATATGGAGTGACATAAAAAGCACGAAGGTGAGTAGCACTCCCTTCGTGCTTTTTATGAAATAATTTTCAGTACATCTATTACATCTCTCATATGCATGCTTTGAAAATTGTAGTTTGCTTTTAAATAATCTACATGCTTTAAGATTTCTTCGAGAAACTGCAAATTCTCTTCAATATTCTTTCCAAAATTATGTGGATGCCACCAAAGATGATATAGTTCATTGTTTTTAGCAGCTTTTGTTAATCCATTTTTTATACGTCTTAAACGCAATTTTTCTAATACTGCAAGTTGTTTACTATAGGGTCTTAAAAAGCGACTTGATTTTATATTGATGATTGGTTCCTTTTGAATGCTTTTTAATGGAAATGTATGGTGTCCTGTCAAATTTACATACGCATCTAACAATCTGAGCATTCTTTTTGTTCGGGTATTTGTTTTACTTGTGTAAGGACTATAAATCCAAGTTTTTTCATTACCACGGTACGCATTGATGCCGTACTTTTTACAAACATATAAATAGTCATTATTAGTTTGATTTCTTGGAAAGACTAATGATGTAATTTCTTCATTTAGTTGAACAATCGCTTGTAAATCTGTTTCGAAATGTTCAGTTCTTTGCCCTGCTTCTAAACAATAATAATGGGAAAATGTATGAGTTCCAATTTCTTGGTTAGGTAGGGATTTTATTGTATCAATCAGTGAATGGCCGTAATGATACGGATCTTGTATTTCATTCTCTCCAACTTGCCACAGATTAGATTTTGGAGAAAAAGCTTCATTCTCATATGGAACCTCTAAGTCTTCTAGCTTTGAAAGAAGTTCCTCCTTACTTTTGCAATAAAGCATACCAACAATTGCCCAAGTCGCGTGAATATCATACTTGAGAAATAACTGCAAAATTCTAGGTATTGCAATGCGAGCCCCTAGTATATTTTCTCCATAGTTTTGAAGTGTAAATGCATCGTGTACTCCCCAATTTAGCTCCATATCTAAAGAAATAACGAGAGCTCCCAGGACTTCATCCTTTCTTCTTCTTCATTGTTCTTAGTAATAGAACAAACTTTCCAATGCATAAGTCTACTTCCTTACTAGAGTTGACTTCGGTGATTTATCTGCCACGCCAAATTCTGAATTTGCTAATATTTTTTATAATAGTAATCCCATTGATAGTATAAATAATTTAATACAGACCCTTTTAACACAAACAAGAAATCAAAAAGGATTTGCTTCACACGGATGATTATATGCACTTCTCCTGTTATCTTATTATCTCTTTTTTTACGTTTTTAATTCCAAATACTTTTGAGTAAGAAATTTTTTCGATGATTTGAAAACCGTAAGCTTCCAACTTTTTTATACCTTCCTTATCGTATTTACTTAAATGAATAAATATATGTTTTGGATTATATTTTGTTTGGACAAATGAAATAACTTTCTCTAAATCTTGATGTTCCCATTCCTGAATATAAACACTTCTTTTTTTTAGGTTTGTTATAACTTCAATATCATCTAACCGTATTACATTATCATTGACCCAAAAAGGCACATGCTTATCTTCAAAGTAGTATCCTTTAAATCCACGAAATTTCTTTTGTAATATATTTTTTCGATCTTGCTTCATCGTAAGTACTTCTTTAGGAGTTATAAGCTGAAACTCACTTTTAACATGTATGTTACTTTCTGTTCTCTTTGCAATTAAATACCTCTTTCGTTCAAACATGAAAGATATCAACTTATTTTTCCAATGAAATTTTCTTAAATAGATTTTATCTTTATTACGGAGATAATATTTTAACTTGCCAACTACATTTCTACGGAATATTACAAGAGGGTAATTTTTTTTAACTGTAGAAATAGACGTCGCCTTCAACCATAAAAAATTTCTATATACTTTAGCTTTGAAAGTATTAGTAGAGAAGATTGTTTTTCTAGTGTAATCAAGATCCGTATTCCAATCAAACTTATAAGGTTCATACCCTATGCTCATATCCAGTTTATGAAATCCATCATCTTTATTTTTTTTGATTTTCTCTTTAACTAGTATTCTACCTGGACCGTAGTCATCAAAATCGGAGTCATGTCCCAATACATAACCCAAATATCTACCTCTACATGAAAATCCATAAGTAAAGGCAATTATCTCATCTTCTAACGTCAATGTTGTTAAGAGTACATTTAGTATTCCGTGATTTTGTTCCGCTAGAAATTTAAAAAATGCTTTCTTTTTATCACTTGAAAACCCGCTAGTATCATTTTTCTTTTCCCATCGTTTTCGATGTACCTCAAATATTTGGCTCATATTTGTAGAGGGAGAAATTTGCAAACGAACATCTCCAAGTAAATGCAGCTTTTTTTCCCTTCTATCCAAACCATGTAACTTTTTGCGGGTATGCATATATTCATTATAAGAAAGATTTTGTAAATCAATAAAAGGAGTTTCAATTTGATAATATCTCTCTTTAATATTTCTTGCTTTTAAATAATTAGATAGTTTAAGAGGGGTATCTACACTTTCTAATAAGCCATGCAAATAAAAAACAACCTGCTTCTTCGTCTTTATCAGTGCATCAAAAACAAACATTATCGCCCGATCCATATCACTTTTTTTGCAATGATATCCATATAATTAGCATCTCCATATGCTAAAAAATGCAGTATATAGCCAAACCATCTTTTTTCAGAATGAAAAGGGAAAAAAGCTATAATACTATTATTTTCTTTAATTGCATATATTTCAATTTCTTTATCTTCTCCCAAAAACCTCCACCAATTATACACAAATTCAAATTCTATAAAAGGATTTGTGTTATGAATTTCTTCCAAAATTGTAGACCATTCTTTTTCGAATAATTTTAAATGGTTATACGATTTAATAAGAATGAGCTCCAAATAATCCTCCGTTCAATTTAGGTCTGTTTTAAATAAGTATGATAATTGATTGTCTCTTCAAGACCGGATACAAAACTATACGTTGGAGACCATTTAAGAGATGTTATTGCTTTCTCGTTGGAAAGAACACTTCTTACAATCTCTCCTTCTCGTAATAATTTATATATTGGTTTAGTCTGAATCCCAGTAAGGACTGTTATCTCTTCAAACACTTGCTGAATGGATATTTCGTTTGAAGAGCTAATATTAAATGTCCCAGTACTTTCAGATAATAATGATTGAATACAAGCAGCAGCAACATCTTTTACATATATAAAGTCTCTCGTTTGATTACCGTCAAAAATGACTGGGTCTTTACTAATTAATAAACAATCCAATAATTTTGTAATTACTCCACTCGCCTGCATAGGACCAAATACATTTGAAAATCTTAATATACAACTTTTTAGTCCAAATAGTTTTTCATATAGTAGCACATATTTTTCAGCAGATAGCTTAGATAAAGCATAAAAAGACAGTGGAGCCAGTTTCGAATCTTCTTTAATAGGCAAAGTAGTGGGATTTCCATATACAGCGGCTGAAGATGCAAATATACATTTCTTCACATTATATTGATTAGAAAAACGGAGAATATTAAGTGTACCAACTAAGTTCGATTGACAATCATCCATTGGATTTATTATTGACTCAAATACGGAAGACTGAGCAGCTAAATGAATTACATAATCTAGTTGTTCATATTTAAACACACGCTCTAAATCATTATTTGTTATATCCATTTCATAAAATCGAGTATCCTCCAAAAGATTACTCTGCTTACCTGTCGACAAATTATCTACTGTAACAACAGTAAATTGTTGTTCTAATAACGCTCGTACCACATAGGAACCGATAAACCCTGCTGCTCCAGTTACTAATACCTTCAATTATTTTCCCCCGATATAGTTAAGTTATGATACGTAGAAACTGTTTTCTCATACATTTTTTCAAACCTGAAACTTGCCTCATATATTTCACGACTCTTTTCACCCATTTTTTTTCGTAGTAACTCATCTTTTATTAATATGGTAAGCTTTTCAGATAAATCTTCATGAATTAAAAAACCATTTTTCCAATCTCTAACCGCTTCTTTCACACCCCCAACATTAGAGGCAATAATCGGGAGGCCTTGTGACATCGCTTCCAATATACTTAAAGGAAGCCCTTCCCATGAGGAATTTAAAATGAACAAATCAGAATCACTTAATAAATCTGCGATATTTGAATGATTTCCTAAAAATGTTACTTTATGACCTAGGTTATTTTCCAGGACAAATTGAGATGATTTTTGTCTTAAACTTCCATCACCTGCAAAAATCATATGCCAGTTTAAATCCTTAAGAAGCAAAAGTTTCTCTAAGAGCTCCTGTTGCTTTTTTGGTTTTTCAAAGCGAGCTACCATCAAAATTTTCACAATTTCTCTCGGTTCTTTTCCACTACTAGTATCTTTCTTGTCTAATACACCGTTGTGAATAGTCTTTAGTTTTTCGTATGGAAGCACTTGATGTTTTAAGGCAAGGCTTCTATCATAATCACAAACAGTGATGACTGTTGAGCTAATTTTCCCAATCCACTTTTCAATTCTTCTATAAAAATTTTGCTTCTTCTGCTCCACTCCCTCTGTAAATGACCAACCGTGCGCCGTAAATACAAAAGGAATACGCAGGGACCAACAAGCGATCCTACCAAGAATTCCTGCTTTTGATGAATGGATTGCAACTATTTCAGGACGAATTTTTTTTATTTTTTTCCGTATATCTAATAAGGCTATAAAATCTTTTATTGGGTGAATATTTCGTATTAAAAATTTGCTATGAACAAATTCAACGGAAGGAATAACTAAATCCTCTGCAATTGTTTCTTCCCCCCCAGAAACAATTGTCACCGTATGACCATCCACTGCAAGCCGTCTAGCTAAGTCACGGACATGTACTTGAGCTCCGCCTAGTTCATTCATATGTGTGATCAGTTGAACAATTCTCATCTATTATCCCTCATTTTGTTTTCTAGGTTCCGCCTATCTCAAATTATCCTTAAGGCCGGTATAAAGTAAAATTCCCTACAAGAGAAATTGTCATTCTAGAAATATTGAAAAGGATCCTGTTATTACTCCTTTAACTTATTGAATAGTATATGTTTTCATTTCTAAATTTTTGTACTAGACTCCTTCTTAATGTTCATCCATGCTTTGTTGTCTTTATACCATTGGATTGTCTTAGTTAGACCTTCATCCAACGATAACATTGGTGACCAGCCCAGTTCTCTCATTATTTTGAGGTTACTAATTGCATACCTTCTATCATGTCCCAATCGATCTTGAACAAACTCGATTAAATCCTCACTCTTATTTAAGGATTTTAGTATGAATTTGACTATTTCAATATTTTCTTTTTCATTATTTCCACCTATGTTATATATCTCTCCAACTATTCCACTATGGAGAACAGTGTCTATCGCGGAACAATGATCCTCAACATGTAACCAATCTCTCACTTGTTTTCCATCACCATATACCGGTAAAGGTAACTCATTTAAGGCATTGTGAATCATAAGGGGGATTAACTTTTCGGGATATTGGTATGATCCATAATTGTTAGAGCATCTTGTAATAACTACTGGTAACTTGTAGGTTTCATAATAAGCTCTTACAATCATATCTGAAGCTGCTTTAGAAGCTGAATAAGGACTGTTGGGGGCAAGTTTTGTATCTTCTGTGAAGTTTCCCGTTTTCCCTAGAGAACCGTATACTTCATCAGTAGATATGTGTATAAACTTGACATCATCTTTATAAGTTGTACAGTATTTATCTGCTTTATTAGCTTTCCAATACTCTTTTGCCGTATCCAGTAGAGCTTGGGTACCTAATACATTCGATTTTAAAAATATTTCAGGGTCTTCAATACTTCTGTCAACATGTGATTCAGCTGCAAAATGTATAACAGACTGAATATCATATTGCTTAAATAGCTCTTTAAGAAGTTCCCGATCACAAATATCCCCTTGAACAAAATGATATCTTTCCGAAAGTTCTATACCACGGAAATTTTCTAAATTACCGGCATAAGTTAATAAATCTAAATTAATCACAGTATAATTGTATTTAGAAAGCATGTATTTGATAAAATTAGATCCAATAAACCCTGCTCCACCCGTAACTAAAATATTCATCTTAAACTCCTTTAAGCTTTATTGAAATTTGCAATATCTACTAAATACTTTCCATAGTTCGTCTTCAGTAATGGCTCGGCGAGCTGTAGCAACTGTTCCCTTGTTATATAGCCCCTGCGATATGCAATTTCTTCAATACAAGAAACATATAGCCCTTGCCGATTTTGAATAGCTTCAACAAAATTGGATGCCTCTAATAATGATTCATGAGTACCAGTATCTAACCAAGCCAATCCTCTACCCATAATCTTCACTTTCAGATTTCCTTTTTGTAGATACTTCTCAATAATGGAGGTAATCTCTAACTCACCACGAGCTGAAAGTTTCACTTTTTTAGCGATATTGATTACTTCGTTATCAAAAAAATATAATCCAGGAACTGCATAAGAAGATTTTGGCTTATCAGGTTTTTCTTCTATTGATATCGCATTCTTTTGCTCATCAACTTCCACAACACCATATGCCCTTGGATCCTTGACATAACAACCAAATATGAGTGCTCCTTCTGATAAATTCGCTGCGTCTCGTACCTTATTGCCAAAATTCGAGCCATAAAAAATATTATCTCCTAGCACTAAAGCTACAGATGATTGCCCTATAAACCCTTCACCTATAGTAAATGCCTCTGCGAGACCTAATGGTTTTTCTTGCACTGTATATTGCAAATCGATTCCTATTTTAGTACCATCACCTAGTAATTCCTTAAATCCTTCAATATCTCTTGGTGTTGAAATGATTAAAATATCCCTTATGCCTGCAAGCATTAATACAGATAGTGGATAATAAATCATTGGCTTATCATATACTGGAAGCATTTGCTTTGAAATTGCCTTGGTTAAAGGATATAAACGGGTACCAGACCCTCCGGCTAAAATAATTCCTTTCATCGGCTTTCACGAATTACCTTACAGATTTTTATTACAGATTCCATTTGTAATTCTCCGTAATATGGCATAGCTAATACTTCTGTCACTACTTTATGTGCTTGTGGAAGATTTTCTTTTCTTGCGGATTTCAAGTTCTCATACCATTTAAACTCACTACACAACGGAAAAAAGTACTTCCTTGTAAATACATTAAACTCTTTTAATTTTTCGTGAAGCCAGTCTCTAGTTTTCCCGTATATTTCCTTATCAATTTGAATGACAAAATATTGATAGCTACTTTGATCACCTTCATTTTTTGTCAGTACTCGAATACCAGGAATATCAGCCAAATACTGTTCGTAAACCTTTTTTATTTCATGTCTCTTTTGACGCTCCAACTCTACTAATTTCAAAACTTCAAGTCCTATTATCGATTGAATTTCGTTCAATTTTGCATTAAGACCAGACAATATGACTTCTTCAGGATTTGCAATCCCAAAATTCTTAAGAAGGTTTAATTTTTCTACTAAACTTTCATCTTTATAAGTCAGTGCTCCACCTTCTACCGTATTAAACAGTTTTGTTGCGTGAAAGCTGAACATTGTCATATCCCCGAAATTTCCGATAGGGTGCTGCTCTATGTTTGTTCCGAAAGTATGGGCACCATCATATATCACTTTCAAATTATATTTATTAGCTATTGTTTGAATTCGCTTAACATCACATGGATTTCCAAATGTGTGGACTCCAAGAATTGCAGAAGTTTTTTCAGTTATGAGAGATTCGATTTTTGCGGCATCTAAAGTAAGAGTGGTGGGATCAATATCACAAAATACTGGGGTTAAATTATTCCAATCAAGTGCTTGAACCGTTGCTGGAAAAGTGAATGGAGTCGTTATTACCTCTCCAGTAAGATTTAAAGCTTTTATTCCTAGGAGTAGTGCCGACGTGCCATTATTAAACAATGATAAGTTTTCTACATTCAAATATTGTTTTAATTGGTCTTCTAGTTTGGAATGCTGAGGTCCGTTATTAGTTAACCATTGATTATTCCAAACATCTGTCAAACTACTTAAAATATCATTTAGATTCGGCAGTAGTGGCCTTGTAATGTAAATGGGTTCCTTAAACATAATTTCGATGATTAATAGCCTCCTTTAGTTTTTGAATAGTTGCTACACCCATGCCATCACCTATTACTTGGATATCTTTATAACCGATTACACCAATTTCTGGTTCTAGTACCGATTGTTCAACTGGTTCATTCTTTAACCACAAAAAAATTGCTTTTGGTAGGTTTACCCCGGCATGATGACTAAAAGGATACCCTCCGCCGAACCTAGCATTCATCTCTAATACATAGGGAACCCCATCAACACTAAAAGCATCAATGTCTAAATTGCCAATATGACCTGTTAAGCTTCCAATCTCTTTACCGATAAGCTCCAGGTCCCGATTGATTACGATTTCTGCTTGGTCGGTCTCCCCAGACCTCATTGCATACTTTTTCTTTACAACAGTTGTCATATATGTTCCATTAAGGTCATTTATTATATCTAATCCATATTCCTGACCATTTAGCTTTTCTTGTATGATTACCGGAAATTTATTATTTTGATTTGACTCAAAAGATAAATATGAAGAGTTAATATTTTTTTTTGTCTTTTCATATAAAACTTTCAACTCCTCTTTATTATCTGCTTCAAATATAGAAATAGACCCCATTCCCCATCTAGGTTTAACTATTAGTGGAAAATGTACGCTTCCATCATTGATTGCTTTTAACACATCTGAAATGTTTAAAAAAGTGGCTGGTGTATAAAAACCGTTCTTTTTAAGATAATTATATGTCGCCCATTTGTCATTACATATTTTGATAAAAGCTTCATTGGAAACGATAACTCTAACTCCAATCTCTTTGAATTCATTTATACATTTTGAGAGGATTGGTAAGTCAATATCAAACAGTGGAATAATTACATCTATGTGGTTAATCTGACAATATTTTTTCAAAAATGGAATATAACCTTCATCATGAATAAGCGGTGTAATTACAGACATATCTCCATATAACATTGCTGTTGAATCCGTATTGTTCGCAACATGTACCTCTCCTTCATTACCTAACACTTCCTTAAAATATTTAACTAAATATCCCCTTCTCCCTGCGGAAGTCAAAAGTATTTTCATTTATTCATTCCCTCTCTAAATAGATATTAATATAGTTTGGATTCAATTTATTTTACCTGATTGACCAGTATTTTATTTTGGATAATAGTGGAACTAGTAATTCAAATACAACAGTTAACTCTTGTATTCTAAGAATTTTGCTCATCCCTATATAGATAATAATCCCAATTATTATTTGAAAAACTAGTTGAACAAAATGATTGCTAGGCAAAACATCACCAAGCAAATAAACACTCACACCCATAAGAAGTGATATCAAAAAAGGAAACATTAGATCTTTCAACTGTTCCCTAAAAGAATAAGCAATTTCCTTTGCTGAAAAATATGTGTTTATAAATAGCGATACATAAGAATTTAACATTGCCGCACAAATTAAACCGATAATCCCTAACTTTAGAAAGAAACTTAAAAGAATCAATAGCGAAAAAAAAGACTTTTTTATGATTTCTATTAATAAGTATAAATCAGACCTACCTTTGACTTGTAGAATATTCAAGTTTAAAGCATGAAGTGGATACAGCATACCTGCAAAGCAAAGAAGTTGAAAGTAGATAACTGAAGGAATCCACTTTTCTCCAAAAAGAATATGGAAAAGTGGATTTGCAGTTGCTGCCAATCCAATCAATAATGGAAAATTGATAAATGCAGAAATTCTTATGATTCTCTTGAATCCTAACTTCAGACGTTCCTCATCTTCTTGGATAGCGCTAAGTACTGGATACGTCACACGTTGAATAGTTGAAGCCAAAGACTGGGAAGCAAGATCTCGAAACTTTACTGCATTTGAGTAATATCCTAGTTGAATAGAAGAATAGGCCTTCCCTATGATAAAAAAGAATATATTATTATAGATTGTATCTATTAGTCCCGAAAGAAGTAATTTTGAACCGAACCCAAAAAATCTTTTGAATGATTGATAGTTAAATGTAAAGGACGGTAGCCATCTATTATAGAAGAAAAAAAGTAATGTTTGAAAAAATTGAAGGGCAATCATATTAATTACAAGGCTCCAAACTCCAAAACCTAAAAGAGCAACGACAATCGTTATAGTTCCTGAAACAAACGAAGATACCATACTAATTTTAGTTATTGTTCGAAAATCTACTCGCTTCATAAGCATAACTTTTTGAATAACTGCTAATGAATTAATGATTACCACAATAGAAAGAACCCTAATTATTTCAACTAACTGCGGTTCTTCAAAAAAAATACTGATAGACTTGGAACTAATAAAAAGCATTACATATAAAATAAAAGACATAACCAGATTAAAATAAAAGATAGTTGAATAGTCTTCTTGTGTTGTATGCTGATCCCTAATTAGAGCCTGTGTAAATCCACTGTCAACAATCGAGTTAGAAATGGCAATAAAGACCAAAATCATGCCAATCACACCAAAATGTTCTGGTAATAAAAGTCTTGCTAAAATAATTTGAATAATAAATTGAATACCATGGTTAGCTATTAAATCGAAAAAACTCCAAAATACAGCAGATATTGTCTTCTTCTTTAATGAGGAGAACTCTTTCATGATTGATTCTTACTCATTAGTTTTCCTACTTATTTTAGCTGTTTTTAATTTAGACAATTTTAAAAATAATTTGGGATAATTACAGCGTATAAATATTTTTATGCGAGCTTTTATTTTCAATAACCAAGAATACTTACCAAAGTTAAAGTATTTCTGTTCCTTTTTTTGCTTTTTAAGTATAAGTAACTCAAACTCTATTTTTTGTTTCGCTTTATTTACTTCATTTTGGTATTCATGCTTTGTCGATTCACTGAATCCGTCTAATAACTGAATAATCCCTTCATTAATTTGAATGATTTTTCCTTTAATGTTGGAGCCAAAGCTCATACGGTTTGTCCACGAACCTTTAACACCAGTTCGATAAGCACTCATACATCTATCCATGTAATATGCATAACCTTGGCTTGCAAGATACATTTGCATAGGGTAGTCCCCTATTGGTGCTTTTAAATAATATGAAGGGGGGGTTTCCATATATCTCTTAGGATAAAGCAAAGAAGGTGTAGGACAGAAGCCTCCCCCGCCACTAATAATATCCCCTATCGGGCTTATAGTATCTTCAAAATAGGATCTAATCATCCTACCAGTGGACTTATCTGGAGCTTGGATAATCTCTGCAGAATGAAAACATAAACTACAATCCGGATGATTTTCCATATAATCTACCTGTCTTTGCAACTTATAGGGGTCTGTCCAATAATCATCCCCCTCACATTCTGCAATGTATTTACCTTTACTGTTCTCAATAAGACGTAGTGAATTCTTTCGCGCACCAACATTATGTGAAGAAGTTATTAATTTAATTTTCTCGGAATACATTTTTGCATACTTTTCTACTATTTGTTTTGTATTATCAGTACTGCAATCCTCTCCAATAAGAATTTCATAATTAAAATTTGTTTTTTGACTCAAAAAACTTTCTATTGCATCCGCAATATAATTCTCATGGTTATAAGTTGTACAATTAATACTCACTAGGATACTCACCCTACCACTCATTTCTTTGCTCTATTTAGTTTCTAATAGCCGTACTATTAAGTTTGAATTATAAGCTACTTTTCTGGTAACCAAGCTAACGCTAATAGCAACCACAAATGTCTCCAATGTAATGTGTCAACAAATAAACTATTAAATGCTAAACCAGTTAAAGAAGCGAAGATAACTAGATATAAAGTCCCGTAAACCTTTGCATTCCAAAACCTAGCAAAAGCCTTAAATATACTAACTATCAAAAGTAAAGAAAATGAGATTAATCCGACCACTCCATTTTCAGTAAAAACCCTCGCATAAAGACTATGCGGTGAGTATTGAAAAGTATTTTCCGACTGACCAGGTCCGATTCCAAAAGGGTTTGAAAGTCCACTTTCAAATGCCGCAAGCTGTGTATCAAATCGATCGTTATCATAACCTTGATAACTTAATCTAGTAACTAGTAAATCTTCAACCATAGGAGTTTGAATGAAATATAAAATTCCTGGAATACCGATTAAAATAAGAAAAATAATCGTATGGATTCGATTTCTAAAATGATTAATTTTAAATAAACACAAATAGATTAATAAAGAAATTGCAAAATTTCCCCAAGCAGCTCTAGAAAAACTAATAATGATTCCCGCTGACAAAAGTAGAAATGTGAGATAATAAAAAACTTTCTTGTTTAGCTTCCTATCTTTCAGCTCTGCCATACTAATCGAAAATAGAGCAGGTATAACGAGAAAAGGACCGAACACATTTGGATCTTTAAAAAGCGCCTTCGCCCTTCCATACATTAAAAAAAAATCACTTGAAGGTAAGATATAAAAATATGCTAATATACCTATAATCGCTGAAATACAGGCCGAAATTAAATAGCCATGTAGGATGAATTGTAAATACGGTGGTTTTATAAAGTCACTCATTCCAATTAATACAATCCATGTAAATGCTAAGTAAAAAGTAATTGCAGTAAAAAAAATGGATGACCCTATTTCTTCTATGAAAAATAAAGGAAGTAAATTACATATTAAAAAAACACAAAGTATCAATAATGGGAATATCATGTCTTTTGTAAAGTTATAAATAGAGAAAACAAAACCAATTAACATAATAAGTATGAAAAACAGATCATATGGAGAAGGTTCAACAAATACGAATGCGCTCATTGCCAAAGTTAAAAATAATAAATTGGGCAACCATTTACTTGTACTATCAGTCATTTTTTTCTCCCATCAGCTTGCTTTCCCTAAAATTGAATCGGTTCACGGATATGGAACTCGGTACCTGTCACTACATGCTCCGAATTAGCTCTGAAATAATTTACAAGTTCTAAAGAAAATTTTTTTTGAATAACTTTATAAGCATTATTTTGAATAAATGGCGCCTTCTCATCTTTATACGAATTAGTTGTCATAAAATGAATAAGATTATGTCGACATATTTTTTGACAAACCTTTTTATCCGCCTTCCATGTATACCTAGCATACTTGCTGCATTCACTTGAACAAGTGCCCCTTTGTTTACTAACTCAAAGAGTTTTGCCGGATTTTTAACTATTTCTGCGTTTTGTTCTGGATGTGCGATGATAGGTATATATCCCTTTAATTGAATTTCATAAAATAGTTTTTGGGTAAATGCAGGTATTCTATTTTTAGGTAATTCTATTAATATATATTTATTTGTACCTGCTAGTGGTAAAAATTGTTTCTCTACATCATCAAGTAAACCCTCCTTGAGTTGTACTTCCATTCCTTCGAGAACTGTTAACGGAATGTTTAATTCTATAAGCTTTTTGTTCAAGTTAGTTACTAGATGCTTAATCCATGGTTCAAAGTCACTACAGGCTTTGTTCATACTATGTGGCGCTGCAATAATATGTGTTATTCCGTTCTCCACTGCTTGCTTTGCTAGTCGAATTGCTCCCTCATCATTTCCCGGTCTTTCATCAACCGGCAATATATAATTGTGTATATCTACAAGCATTTCAAAGTCCCCTATCTATAGCAGTAATAATTCCCATCATTTTTGTTTAATATCGCTTCTGTTTAATACCGACCCTAAAAATATTCTCCCTACTTTTGTTAATCTAGACATACTCTTTCTCGCAAGTTCTTCTTTTGTATTTACGGCATTAACGACAAATAAACATCCGTCTACTAATGATGATAGACCTAGTGCATCTGTTACCGATAACGGAGATGTATCAAAAATGATAACATCATAGCTTGTCTTCAATTCCTCCACAACCTCTTTCATCCTTGTAGAAGATAATACTTCTGCTGTATTGGTAGGTGTCGGACCAGCACTTATAAAAAATAAATTATTAATTGAAGTTTGCTGTATTATTTCTTCCAATTTAAATTCTCCTGATACGGCAGATGTAAGACCTTTTCTTTCCGGAAGATTAAATAACTTCCTTCCATCCGGTTTCCGAAGATCCGTATCTACATATACTGTTTTTTTACCGTCCATCGCCATGACGATTGCCAAATTGCCACTAACAAAGGTTTTTCCATCCCCCACATTCGCGCTTGTTACCATAAATGCTTTAATCTTTTTTTGTTCCATTTGATATTGAACATTCGCACGTAAATTTCTAAATTCTTCAATCAAATGGGGACGGTTATTCAAATTTTGCAAAAATTGGTTTTGCTTATCCTTAATTCTTTTTTTCATACTTTTCTTTGTCTTAGTAATAGAAATCGTCCCTAAGCTAGGTATACCTAAACTTCTTTCTGTTTTAATAACTGTATTTAAATCTGTCATATAAAATTCTCTTATAAGAATGGTAATTATGCAGAGAAGTATCCCTATAACAAAGGAAATAAAATAATATAAAATGGCACTTAGTTTGACCATAGTTACATCTGTTTCAGCCGAAACTTCTTTCAAAATATTTATATTTTCTAGATTCATTAATTCATTAACCTGTTTTTGAAAAGTTTCCGCATAAATATTTGCCAGCAATGCAGCTGCTTCAGGTGTTTTTTCACTTACAACAATCGTAATAATTTGTGAGTTATTACTCGTTTCTATTATTACGTTATTTGTAATGGTTCCTTTCGAGTAGGGTTTTTCTAATTCTTCATTCACTTTACTAATCATTCTGTCGCTTTTTAACATTTGCTTATATGTTTCTATAAGCCGTAAATTTGTATCAATTTCATTCGCTTGGAGTAAAGTATTTGGGGAAATTTTATTCGAATTATTAATTAGGAGGTCCGTCCTAACTTCGTAAACCGGTGGTATTGTAAAATATATGGACCCTCCTCCTAATGTAATCAGTAGCACAACAATAATTATTACTCTACGTTTTTTATAAAATAAACGAAGAATTTCTTTCAAACTAATTGTCTGCCTCATCTTCTTCTAACCATTCTTAATTGAAAAAAAGTCATCGATTCAATACGCCCCCTTCCCCCGAATAACTAATAATATGGTACGAGCAATGATTTTTATGTCTAATGCCAGGGAGCAATTTTCCACATAATATCGATCCAACTCCATTTTTTGTCCATGACTTATTTCTGAACGGCCATTTATTTGGGCATAGCCTGTAATTCCCGGTTTTACTCGTAATCGCTTCTTTTGCTCTTCGGAATAGTGGCTCGTAATTTCTACCATCTCCGGTCTAGGACCTACAAAACTCATATCACCTTTCAGAACATTCCATAACTGAGGAAATTCATCGATGCTATACTTCCTATATATCTTTCCAATTTTAGTCACTTCTTGATCTATCGGTTTAACAAAAGAAAAGTTTTTTGGGACGCCATTTCCCCATTCATATTGATGACTGCTAGACTCATCCATCATGGTTTGCATCGTTCGGAATTTCCAAATCTCAAAAGATGTATTATACATACCACTTCTAATTTGTCTAAAAAAAATAGGCCTACCTGAAAGTGACAATGCAAGAATCGAAAAAAATAAAAGTAATGGTGCTAGTAGTAATAAAAGAATAATACTAGCTATAATATCAGCAATTCTTTTACCAATACGGGAATAAAAATTATCGACTGATTCCGAAAGCGTAGTCTCTTTAATACTTTCCAATGCATTGTCTCCTTTACATAGATAAATATGATCTATTGCAATTAGTATATTACCGACTGCTACTAAAAAAGAACTAATTTAAATAATTTATAAGACAAGTTCTATTAACGCAAAACAAGCCGCCCCAACGTTTTCACGTTAGAGCGGCTTATAAACAATTTGCTCAGCTATAGTAAAATAATTGAATGCACATCTTTTTACCTAAAGGGCTAAATTCTTTTAAAAATACTTTAGTCACTTAATTTGGGTCAGTTAATGTAATCACTCGATCACAAAGTCTTTGAACAAGCTTAGCTTCGTGACTTACCACGATGATGCCCATTTCTCTTTTTTTTGCAATTTCCATAACTGCATGCCAAATTTGAGCTTGTGTGATTGCATCCAGCATCGTAGTCATTTCATCCGCTATAAGAAAGCGAGTCCCAGCTCCTAGGGCTCTTGCTACGCAGAATCGCTGTAGTTCTCCACCTGATAGCTCTCCCGGCCATCTAGTTAACCATTCCTGCTCAATTCCTAATAAATCTAGCAGTTCTATGTCGGGCCTTCCTCCTTCGTTAAGCACCTTCCCCATTTTCCAACGTGGATTTACTGCTTTTTCTGGATGTTGGAAAACTAATTGAACTGGGTGGACTCCTTTCGAAGCAATGGGCAAACCACCAATCGTCACATTTCCTTCTAACGCCTTTTCATATCCCGATAAAATACGGCATAAAGTTGTTTTACCACGTCCGCTAGGTCCTGTGAGTCCGACAATTTCTCCAGGTTCTACAGTTAGGTTGACATGTTGGAATAGCCATGGTCCATTACCATATCGAAATCCAATATTTTTTGCTTCAAGTCGCATGCATACACCTCACCATTCCGTCGCGGATATTTTGCATATCCGGTTGTTTCTCACTGCATGCAGGGGTTGCCATTGTACAACGCGGTGCAAACAAACAACCAGTTGGCAGGGCACTTGGATGAGGCTGCGAACCAGGAATTGGAATAAAATCATTTTGAGGCAAGGCTCTCCATAATGCTTTACTATAAGGATGCCGCAATGATTCGCCGTTCCCCGTAAAATCTTCTACAGGAGCTACCTCAACTGTCGTACCTGCATAAAACACAGCGATTTTATCAGCAATTGTTAAAGCAGATTCAATATCATGTGTAATGAGCATAACCGCACATCCATTATCTGCAAACTCTCTGAAGTTATTTAACGCTTCTTTCATAACTACTGGATCTAGACCTGGTGTAGGTTCATCTGCAATAATTACCTTCGCATCGCTTACGATTGCGGTGGATAGAAGCGTTCTTCTTGCCATTCCCCCAGAAAGCTGGAAGGGATACATCTTCTCCACCGATTGTTGTAAGTGAAGCCTTTTAAAAACCGCTCGTTGGGCTACAGTAGCATCTCCAGTTTTGACGGAGGTACGAACTTGATTTCCTACACGCATTAGTGGGTCTAAATAGTTTGTCGATTGTGGAATAAGTGCAATCTCTTTACCACGTAGTGATGCTTGTGTGGAAGCGTTGAGCACTTCCCCATTATATTTAATGGTTCCACTTACGAGCGCATTATCGGGAAGTATTCCAAGAATCGCATGAGCGAGCAAACTTTTCCCCGAACCACTCGCTCCTACTACTGCTAATATCTCCCCTGCTTCAAGCGTGACATGCAGGCTTGAAATTACTTGTATGTTTTTCCGTCTCAAACCAGCTGTATATTGATTAAATGATATCGATAAATTTTCCACTTCAAGGATAGGCATTTTTTCTCCCTCCTTTTATTAATCATTGCTTTTCGTAGGATCCAAAAGTAATCTAAGATTTTCTCCTATTCGGTCGAATGTCTGAACTATCATAAGCAGGCAAAGGCCTGGGAAAAAAGCAAGCCACCACATACCTGCAGACAAATACTTCATGGATTCTGACAAAATAATGCCAATAGCCGGCTCGTGTGGAGACAGCCCTAAACCTATAAATGTTACGGCAGATTCGTGTAAAATCACGTGAGGAAACATCAACATAAAACCGATTAAGATTTGCGGGGTTAGGTGGGGAAGTATATGATGAACTGCAATCCACCCCCTAGATTTTCCTAGTTGCTTGGAAATCTGAACATATTCTGCTGATCGAATTTGCATAACCTCAGCTCTAATAACACGGGCCAAACTTGGCCAGTGAGTTAAAACAAGCCCCATGACAATCCCCTTAAACCCTCCTCCTAACGTAAACGCAATGAGTATTAAGGTCACAAGATGAGGGACACTGAGGAATAGATCGATCAGCCATGAGATTATACGATCAGCTACTTTACCCATTGTCGCTGCTGCCATACCTAGAATTAGCGCAATAGACGTACTGCCAATTGCTCCAATCAATCCAACTTTCACACTTAATGAAAGGCCCATAATTGTTCGGGCAAACATATCTCTCCCTAGCCAATCTGTACCAAAAAGATGATCAAAAGACGGTGCTAAATTACGAGCAATAAGATTAGTCGCAATTCTATCCTCATCTAGTAAAGCACCAACCACTACTATACCTAGCAAAAGTATCGCCGCAACAATACTTGTTATGAGCTTCCTTTGTCTTCGATTTAACGAAAATCGATTTTCTTCTTTTTTTCGAACATGGAGATTTTGAATCATATCATTCTACTCTCCCTCGTTCTTGGGTCTACAGCATAATAAATCAAATCAGCAATTAAATTCCCTGCGAAAACAAAGAATGTACTAAAAATGACTAATCCTAATAGAAGCGGAACATCTCCCCGAAGACCTGCTTCTACCGTCGCTTGTCCTAGACCTGGATAAGAGAATATTTGCTCTGCAAGTACAGCGCCTCCAAATAATTCGCCAAACGCCGCAAATTGTAAGGTTATTGCTGGCAAAGCAACATTACGTAATCCATGCCTCCAAAACAATATAAAACCACGTTCTCCTCTAGCCCTCGCAAACAACACATAATCGCTCGCAAGTACATCGATTAGCTTCTGACGCGTATGTAACGCAACATTAGCAACACCAATAATACTTAGTGTAATGGCCGGTAGAATAAGATGCTCTATTCGATCTGCAATGGTCACATCAGCTGCAAGTACCCCTGCTGGAACACCCAATCCGATTGGAAACCAGCCGAGCCACACAGCGAACACTATGAGCATTAAAAGTCCCATCCAAAAAGTAGGAGTAGATGCAAGTGTGTAACAATACCACTTAATCAATCGATCAATCCAAGTGTCCTTCTTCATAGCAGACAAAACTCCCATAACAAAACCAATTACTCCTGATAGAACCCATGCTGTTATCATTAGGACAAGAGAGTTTACAAATCGTTCTCCTATTATTTCCGCTACCGGTCGACGAAAAATCATGGATGTGCCCAAGTCACCAGCCAGTAGGGCAGATCCCCAATTCAAAAACTGCACCATAACTGGTTGATCAAGTCCCCAATACTCGGCTATCTTTTCTCGTTGCTCCGGCCCCACTTTTAACATATCCGCACCAATATAGGCTTGAATCGGATCTATTGGAGAGTTTTTTACTAACAAAAACGAAATGAAACAAATAGCTATTAATAATGTAAGCATTCTTAAACCTTTCAGTAATAGAAAGATTCCTAGCTTTCCTAAAAGCATTTTACGCACGTTTATTTACTCCATTTCCAGTCAACGATATTATCTGTTGCCGGCCAACCATGTCCATGTACGTGGATTCTTTGTTCTCCTATATCAAGACCTTCTTTCACTAAGTACAGGTGATCAATATTGACTAACCATGCCCATGGAGCATCTCCTTTTGCACTTAAACCAGTCGTTCCATCCCATTGAGCCTTTTGCCAAAACTCAATTGCTTCTGCTTCACTTTTCGCTTGAAGGGCCTTTTTAAAATATCCGTCAACTGTATCGTTTCGATAATATCCAGTATTATAGTAATCTACTCCGGCATTATTACCGCCATAGATATTATACATTTCATGCGGGTCATGACTTCCCCATCCCATCAGAACAGCTTCGGAATACATTTTTTGTCCGATAATATCCCAACTGCCGCCTTCAACTTTTATATTAATACCAAGTGGTTTCATCATATCCGCAACGGAAATTGCAAGTGATTGTCTTATTACATCATCCGCAACGTAATAGAGAGTAAATTCTGCTTTCATATTGCCTTTTTCAAGAATTCCATCATTATCTGTATCTTTCCAGCCTGCTTCTTCTAATAGTTGACGTGCTCCGTCTACATCTGCATCTTCTATCACTGTATCTGGATTCCACCAAGGTAGCCCATCGACTGATGTATAAGCTGGGGAACCATAGCCTTCTAACACTCCGTCGATTAATGCTTTTCGATCTACCGCAATATTTATCGCGTGACGAATAGCCGGATCTGCTGTCACATCATTCCCAATTGGTAAGCCGTCCTTTGTAAAGTTACCGGACTTCACATAAGGAAATACAATCCCACGATTATCTACTGTTTTTATTGCTTTAATTTTCATGCCAGGAACGTTCTGTTTGCTATATGCTGCTGGGATATACGCAAGATCAACTGTTCCTGCTTGAGCAGCCGCAAAGGCAGAGTCTTCATTTAAAAATACAAAAGTAACTTTTTTAAAGTAAGGTTTTTTGCCATAGTATTCAGGATTTTCCTTAACAATTAGCTGTTGGCCCTTGTCCCATTGTTCGAGCTGATATGGTCCGGAGCCTATTGGGTTTTCTCCATAGTTTTCACTATATGCATGCTTCGGTACAATACCAGTTGCAACTAAATTATTTATAAACGTAGATTGTGCTTCCTTCAGTATGAATTTAACAGTTGTATTATCCACTGCCTCTACTTTTTCCAATCCATTCAAATCCACAACAGATCCACTGTTCATCGCTGTTTCAAAAGTAAATTTAACGTCTTGTGCTGTTAAAGGCTCGCCATCTGAAAATTTCACATCTTCACGTAATTTTACAGTCCAAACTTTGCCGTCTTCATTTACCTCATAACTTGTTGCCAAATCATTAACAATATTAAGCTTGTCATCTCTTTTTAATAGAGTACTTTGAAATAGAGGAGAACCATAACGTCCCCAACCAGTCGTTGGATCGAATCCAGTTTCAGGTTCAGACCCAAAAGCTAAAACAAGCTCATCTTTTGGAGCTTCCTTACTTTTATCATTATTTTGTTGTGAATTAGATGTTGAACATCCTGCTAATATTATCGATACAGCTAGAGTAGCTATAACGATGAAACCGAAAAACTTTTTGGTCATTTACTGCACTCCTTTTATTAAAAAATTGAAATCGATCCGGTTTAAAATAAAGAATGAAAGAAATATTATTTGTGGCATGACGAAGGTCATATTTTGGTAATGCGGAAGATTACCAGAGAGTGGGTGGAAGAAAACAGAATAAAATGGATAGAATTTGCTAGTGATTCCATTACGTATTATACGACTGTTTTTATAAGGTATCAACAACTAAATAGGACAGTATTTAGAGAGAAGGCCTCCCTTATGTACAACACTAGGAAAGCCTTATATATTTTTATTCTAAAAAATACTCAAATCCCATGTTTTCGCTATTTTCTCCAATAAAAAAACTCCCGCTACACTACTTCCATACTCATCGATAGCAGGTCCATAAATACCTATCCCACATCCTTCGAGTAGAGGAGATGCCTCCTGTCTAACACGAGGTGGTACTGCTGCCATAACGCCTCCAGAAACTCCTGTTTTTGACGGAATCCCAATGAATGCAGCAAATCGTCCCGAGTTATTGTAGACACCACAAGTCAGCATAAGACTCTTTGCCAATCTAGCAACTTCTTTCGGAAGGATTTGGGCTTTCTGAAGTGGATGATAGCCATCATGTGCTAGTACTAACCCCATCAAAGCAATATCTTCTGTCGTCACTTCAATCGAGCATTGTTTCAAATACACTTCTAAAGCTTCCTCTACTTCTATTTCTAAATAGCCTGTCTCTTTTAAATAATAAGCGAGCGCTCTATTTCGATTCGCCGTTTTCCATTCAGAGAGGAACACTTCTTCATTGTAGGTAAATGGTTTCCCAACCATTTTCTCCATTAATAGTAATACGGAATCCAACTTCGTTTTTGAGTCTTCCCCCGGTAGGATAGAAGATACCGTAATAGCTCCTGCATTAATCATGGGATTTAGTGGCTTGCCGAGCTTATGCATCTCTAAACGAATGATAGAGTCAAATGGATCACCGGTTGGTTCTAAATCGACCCGTTCCAAAACATAAGGAACTCCATGATGCATACATGCTGCGATAAAACTAATTACTTTAGAAATGCTTTGTAGCGTGAATACTACTTCCCAATCACCGGACCTTATAATGCTTCCATCTGGTTCTATGATGGAAATGCCTAAATGAGAAGAATTTGCCTTTTCTAAAGCTGGTATGTAGGAGGCATTTTTTCCTTGTGAAGTAAAGGAGCGATAATGCTTAATCCAGTCATCGATTAACTTTTGGTTACTTGTTTGTTCCACTGCTTTTATCCCCCATTCTGTAACCTACTTCTTGGCAGTAAATAACCATAAAAAACTACAATTACCGCTAATTACGATAATTGTAGTCTTTGCTTCATTTGTCTTATTTAAACTATTTGGTTACTCCCCATCACTATCATCATCTTTTTCTCTGGATGGTAAAATCCCTATTTTCACCACAAGCTTTGGCAAGTTCATCGCTATAAACATTAACACTGCCGTAATAATTGCTAAATCATATGCTCCATACCCTATTGTCAAACCGACACACGCAGTAATCCAAAGATTTGCAGCAGTAGTAAGTCCACGCTTCACATTTCCCTTATCTATCCAAATTACACCTGCTCCAAGAAAACCAATGCCACTTATTACTTGAGCTGCCAACCGCATCGGGTCCATATAGGGTCCTTGATTTAAAGTTGATAAGGACATCGCTAATGTCGATCCTAAACATACTAATATATGAGTTCTAATACCTGCGGGCTTATTTTTTATCGCCCTTTCTAAACCTATAAAAAATCCGACTATCGTTGCTACAACCAGTCTTATATATAAGTCAATATGCGAATCAAATAATGAGGATATAAAATTCATCATGCATTACTCCTTTAAGTTTACTTATATCAAGACATATTCCTAAAATCATCTTTCCATGGTTCATTATAGCCATAACCGTGACCAGGTTATTCCTAATAATTAGCGTCAGCCAGTTAACTCCCCCCTTCTAAGCCTTAGGTCGTAGAAAAAGTTAAATCTAAGGTTCAATGTGGAACATTTTTCTATTTTCTAAAATGAAATAGGAACTTTACCGATAGAAGGGAGCTTTTAGAAATTAAGTTTTTGTAAAATTTTTAAAATTATCTACAAATCTGTTTTTTTACTTTTCTTTTATGCTAGCATTTTATTGGTGCAAAATTGTAATTTTTAGGAGGAATTATTTCTATGTCAACGTTTACTAAATGGGCTTTTGGTAACAGGGCCGCTGTCGCTGTATTAACGATTTTAATATTAGTGATAGGTATAGTCAGTTATTTTAGGCTACCAATGGAATTTTTACCGACTGCGGATAATCCGCAAGTAACGATCATTTCTATGGGTCATGGCACTGACTCCAAAACAATGGAGTCTGAAGTGACCATTCCAATTGAAAGAGCAGTTACTGGATTGAATGGAAAAACATCTGTTTATTCTACAACGGGGGATGGCTTTTCAAAAGTAGACCTATTTTTTGAAGCAGGGTCTGATATGAAACAAGCGAAACAGGATGTACAGGATGCAATTAGCAGTGTGGCATTGCCTCCCTATATAGCTAAACCTACCATATCACAGCTAAATACGTCCATGATTCCAATCGTCAACATTGCCGTTACTTTTGATGAAGGTTTAACTACGGAAAATATGGATTTTGCACGAGAAGAGCTTAAATCTATCTATCAAGAGATTAAAGGTGTTTCTAATGTAGATGTATATGGCGTTACGGATTCCATTATTTCTATCAAGATTGATGAAGAAAAATTGGCCGAAAATCAAATTCCTCTTCAAGCGGTCATGGGAGTACTTCAAGGTCAAAATACTGCTGTAGCTGTCGGAGAAAAAACGATAGACGGTAAAACGAGCAATGTTAAAGTAATTGGGGATGTCACAAGCATTGAAAAGCTAAAGGGGTTAACAGTAGCTCCAAATGTAAAGCTAAGTGATATTGCCTCTATTGAAGAAACAAAGGATACAAACTTTATCAGCCGTTTTAATGGAAAAGACAGCTTAGATATAAGCATCACGAAAGACAGCCAATCGAATGCTGTAACGATTAGTAAAGAAGTTGAAAAAGCAACAAAGGAAATCAATGAAAAATATAATCAGCAGGAATCTGTCATTTACGTATCATCCGCTGATTTAGTCGAAAACTCCGTTCATACGATGATAAAAGAAGTGCTACTTGGTGCACTATTTGCAACCATTGTTATTATGCTCTTTTTACGAAATATCCGTTCTACCTTTATCACTATCGTATCGATTCCTTTATCACTATGTTTTACGTTATTCCTATTATCAATGTCTGGAGTAACCCTGAATATTTTAACGCTTGGTGGTGTCGCTGTTGCAGTGGGACGTTTAGTAGACGACAGTATCGTTGTTATCGAGAATATTTTCCGCAAAATGCAGTCAGAGAAATTCTCCGTTCAAATGGTTATTGACGCAACAAAACAAGTAGGTGTTGCGATTACTGCTTCCACGCTGACAACAGTAGCCGTATTCTTACCAATGAGCTTATTAAATGGTGGATTACAAGAATTCCTATTACCATTTGCCTTAACGGTTACCTATTCCTTACTTGCATCGTTACTCGTAGCGTTAACTGTTGTGCCAGTAATGAGTGCAAGATTATTAAAAAATACAAAGATGCCTGAACATAAACCAGCTATTCGTTTTCCAAAACTAGTTACGTGGTCTTTAAACCACAAATGGATTGTCTTCACTATTTCCATACTTCTATTTTTCGGATCCATCGGTACTTATTTTGTCATCCCTAAAGGAGCAGTGGACAATTCTTCTGCTGACTATGTCATGGCAACACTTAGTTACCCAAATGACACACCAATAACGGAAGTAAAGGAAAAGACATTGGAGCTTGAATCCTCCATTCTGGCAATAGATGAGGTGCAGCATGTATTTTCTCAAGTCGGTTCTCCAGCAGAAGCAGCTCAATATGGATGGGTAGGATCACCAACTGAAGCGTCCTTCAGTATTTTAGTGCACGATAAAAAAGATACAGAACATATCATGAAAGAAATGGAAAAGAAAAAAGAGGACTATCCTGATGCCACTTTAGAATTATCGGCAGCCTCCTTTATGATGGGTGGTTCAAGCACGAGTATTACAATTGATGTCGTTGGTGAAAATGTAACTGATTTGGAAGAAGTAGCAACAGCTATAAAAGAAAAAGTACAAAGTATTGAAGGTGTAGAGGAAGTAACGACCAATCAAGACGAAAAGAAAACAGTGCACTCTCTCGTAGTTGACCCGTCAAAAGGAAATACAGAACAAGTTGCACAACAGTTAGGTGTCATGTTAAATAAAACACCAATCGGAACAATTAGTGTGAATGATAAACAAAAAACAGTATTCTTGGAACCACTTCTCGATACTAAAACAACAGAAGACTTAGAAAAAATCCAAGTTATGACGGATACAGGTCTTGTTCCAGTTTCATCGATTGCTACATTACAAAGTGAGGAAAGATCAACGAACCAGTTTCATAAAGACGGAGATACCTATCTTCGAGTTACAGCTTCCGTAGATCCAGCAAAGCTATCAGAAATCTCAAGTGCAGTAAATCTTGAAATTTTCGGCGATAAAGAGGATAAAGCAGGTTTAGATATCCCAGAAAATGTCGATGTCCTTATCGGTGGTTCAAGCAGCCAACAAGCAGAAGACTTTACAGATTTATTCCTTATAATGCTTGTATCTATCGGAATTGTATTTTTAATCATGGTCATCACATTTAAATCTATTAAAGCACCAATCGCGATTCTATGCTCATTACCACTTGCAGCAATTGGAGCAATCCTTGGAATTCTTATTAGTGGAATATCAGTTGATATTACAGCTCTTCTTGGAGCATTAATGCTAATTGGGATTGTCGTAACAAATGCGATTGTACTATTAGATCGTGTGAAGCAAAATGAACAAAAAATGATTATTCGCGATGCACTTGTCGAAGCAACCGCAACAAGAATGAGACCAATTTTCATGACCGCAATCGCGACAATCTGTGCAATGCTTCCACTACTCATGAAGCAAGCGGAATCAGGAAGTTTAGTATCACAAAGCCTTGCTATTGTTGTTATAGGTGGATTAGCAATGGCAACATTACTAACATTGATTGTAATTCCTTGTATTTATGAATTACTTTATTTTAGAAAATCTAAGAAACAGCGGATGAATCAGTCAGCTGAGCGAGAAATAACTTCATAATATGTGCCTCTTAAAACCAGACCCTAGTTCAAAGCTATAGTCTGGTTTTATTTATTTCTTTTTAGGGTAATTGAGTTCTAATTGGCAATTCATTGTTATACGTTTCGTATTTTCCTTCCTTTTTGCTTCATACTAAAAATAATAGGAGTGAAGAACATGAAAAAAGATAAGTTTTCCCAAGTGGAAGCAGCCGAAGTAAACATTGAGTTGAACGAAAAAATGAATGAAGAAAAAAAACTTACCTACAAAAAGATGTTACCTCAGCTACGGAAGCGAATATCGCTATCCAAGAAGAGTTCTATGCTGAAAATAATGATGAAGAAATTTCACCAAGCTTCATCTACAATAATATCCCAGCAATTAAATTCAATGGTAACGATAAATAATCCTATTGGTGCCGCTATCAATAAATTGTCCATATGTATGAAAGAGTATGAGAAAAGACTTTCTTATAGTTTTGGAGGTGATATGAGATGACTGTTCTAACGATGAAAGAATTAGCATTTATGGAGGATGAAATTCGTGCAGAGGTGATCACCGCAAAAACGATGAACTGGTGTGCAACGCAATGTAAAGACCCAGAGCTAAGAAAAACACTTGAGCAGATGGCAGAAAAACACCAGCTAAAAATTATCGAGCTCTCCCAATATTTCAACCAAACAAATAACATTCAATAACAACAAAAGGTGGATTCATATGCCAAATAATATCGCAGAACGCGGACTAACAGACCGGGAAATACTCCAGCTTTGTTTAGAATTAGAAAAAGGACGCTGTCGAAGCATCAGCAATACTATATTAGAGACAACACATCAACAACTACGAGAAATATATAAGCAATGCTTTGAAAATGCAAATTCAAACCATTATCAGCTTTTTGAAATAATGAGCAATAAAGGCTGGTATAAGACCGAGCTTGCGTCTCAGGAACAGATTGACAAAGTACAGGAACTCATGCAAAATAACCTGCATCCAGATAATTGATAGAAGAAAGTACTGCAAAGAATAATTTAGAAAAAGCATTATCCCTAGGGAGATAGTGCTTTTTTATGGCTATATTAATTCCTACTCTTTAATACCCGTCATCAACACAAAACTTTTGGAGTTGTTGAATAAACATTTTCTAGATTACATTAAAGGAATACTAATAAGATACATACAGATTATTTGAAACTAGTAAGTTAGGGTGTAATAATGCTTTTCACGACACATTATCCCTAAGTCGACATCAAACGGTCAAATCTCCCAATAATTGCATTGAAGGTTCTCCAACGTCATTAGGTTAACTATACTTTTCGAAAGAAATTCTTTTCCTAGCCCTTCTCTTCAAGTGTTATAGACAAACTAAAGTATTTAATGTAATCCTGATTTATATTACCAACTCGATTTTTTTACACCGGGTAATTGTCCTTTATGTGCCAATTCTCGAAATGCAATTCTAGATATATTGAATTTACGCAAATAACCTCTTGGTCTTCCAGTCACTTCACAACGATTTTTTAATCGTGTAGGTGACGAATTTTTCGGAAGCTTGCTGAGCCCAATATAATCTCCCATTTCTTTTAATTCCTTCAGAAGTTCTGCATAGCGAATAACCAGTTCTCGCTGTTTTTTGTCCTTGACCACTTTCGATTTTTTTGCCATTGTAATACCTCCCTCTTTATTATTTTGTTTCTCTATGAAGCGTTACTTTGCGTACACGCGGGCAATATTTTTTTAGTTCAATACGTTCCGGATTGGTCCGCTTGTTCTTCGCTGTAATATAATTTCGATCGCCCGTCTCTGTACAAGCCAATGTAATATTTACTCTCATAATTGCTGTTCCTCCTAGTAATAACTTCCTTATAATTTAAAAACTAAACTATAAGCTATAAGCCATCAACTGAATATAAAAATATCATCGACACAAATAGTAATGATTACGGTTTGTTGATATAATGAATTAAATCATAACATTGGTAAAAAGTAAAGAAAATTTTATTCGCTTGTACATATTACATTTCACTTAGCCCACTCCCATCTTTCGCCCCTACATAATGTATGCATGAGTATAAATACTGGTAGGAGGCACAAAAATGAATTATGGCGATGGTAATCTTCCCCAAAAGAAAAATGATCATTTCATGGTAGCATCGGAATTTGGTTTTAAACCATTATGGAATATGATGCAACAAATGGATTCGCTTTTCAGTCAATTTTTTAACCATCTAGACAATCATCTTCCATTTCATTCATTTCAAATTGACACATTTGAAACCGAAACGGACGTGATTGTCGAAGTAAAATTACCTGGCTGCAAACGCAATCAGATTAAATTAGAAATTGTAGAAAATCATCTAAGAATAGGTGTAGAGGACTCTATTCAGGAAGAAATTAAATATCCCACGCACACAGGCAGAAAACAATTTTATTCAAGAAGAGAGCAAATGATTACTCTTCCTTATACAATCCCTGAAAAAGATACTCTAGTTACTTTTCAAAATGAAATGTTAAGAATCTCTTTTCCAAAGAATGCTTTGCAGCGAAGATTCCTTACACTTGATGACCAATAATTCTTAATAACTTTGGTTCAACCCTCAAAAAATAGAAACAATAGAGCAAGTACCTATATCCGCCCCCTATGGCAAATGGAAATGAGCAATAATATTGGAATATCGCCCATAATAGAGAAACTGCGACGTAAGAGATACGGCAAAGGCAATTGATTTCCGCTCCAGGCGGACGCTTACCGCGGGGCGGGCGGTGAGCAGCCTTGCGCTACAATCAATGGGAATTTCTTGCTCATTTAGTATCCGCATTGAGCAGGATAAAGCTCGAATTACTCAACCATTTATTGGGATAGCATTGCTTAATAATTATCGCTTTTAGAAGTAAACTTGTTCTTTTACGATTTGATTGCTTTCCTGCTAATTTAGTTACTTTCAGCGACTAGTTTGTTGCTCTTAATGGAAAGAGTTAAAGTTGAGTTGTTAGCTATTAAAATGGATTGGAGCGAAAGGGCGTGGACTCCAGCCGGAATAGCTTGAGCTGAAGACCCTGGACTGAGCATAGCGAGGGAAGCGGCTGAAGCCAAGCCGGCGGAAAGCGTACGCCCTGTAGCGGAAATCCTAGCGGACACTTCAATCAACCCACTACCGCACAGTTTCTCTATACTGATCTACAAGCCATAGAGCTTATTATTTCCTAAGCTAGGAACAAAAAGAAACCAATCATAGATTAAATACTATGATTGGTTTCTTCTTGTTTCTATTAATCATCGAGGTAATATTTTGAAAACTTTAACGAGAAGGTCTCGCTTCTTGACAGTTAGAACATTTTTTTGATTACTACCTTTAAATTTTGTAAATGTTTTTTCGAATTCATTTCCACATGAACATTTAAACTGTAGTTTTTGCGAAAAACCTAGATATTCTTTTGAAAGTAATTCACTATCTGAGTTCTTCGCAACATAATCTCGTATTTGTTCAAACGTCCATTTTTTATTCATATTCACACCTCCACTAGTTTCTCCATTAAATTAGAACAATAATCTACCTTAATTCCTATTGTACCATCACTTAAACAATCCTGTTTAAGACTGAAAAATTCCTCTATTATTAAATATTCCGGTTAGACATACCTTTCTCAAACTCCCCGAAAAATACTAAAATCATCTCTAGCTAAAAAGCCGAGATGATTTTTTATATTAGAAAGTTATAACTCCTAACAAAATTGCTGCTGTAATCATGACAAAACATGAACCTAATGCCCACTTAATGATAAACTTTTGGTGATCTCCAAATTCTACACCAGCCATCCCCACAAGTAGGTAAGCAGAAGCCATTAATGGGCTCATCGCATGAACTGGTTGACCTAATATAGAAGCACGCGCAATCTCTACTGGATCTACCCCATAAGCTGCAGCAGTTTCAGCCAAGATTGGCAACACGCCGAAATAGTAAGGATCATTTGCCATAAAGTAAGTAAATGGAATACTTGTTACAGCAGTAATAACAGCAAAACTCGAACCAAAAGATTCTGGAATAACGGCAACTAAGCTATTGGCCATTGCATCAACCATTTCCGTTCCAGATAAAATTCCAGTGAAAATACCCGAAGCAAAAACTAATCCAACAACTGCAAGTACATTTCCTGCATGATGAGAAATTCTGGCTTTCTGATCTTCTAGATTTGGATAGTTAATCATAAGCGCTATAACAAAAGCAATCATGAACAAAGTAGATAATGGTAATACAGAAGTAACCAAACAAACAATCAGTGCAACTGTTAATGCAAGGTTAACCCATAACATTTTTGGTCGTTTATAGTCCTCTACTGTGGAAGTTGCCGCTAACTCACTTACAGCAAGCATCTCTTCCTTTGAATATTGGATCTTGGCAACTCCCAATCTTTTACGCTCTTTTTTCCCAAGAATGAACGCTGTAAATAAAATCCACAGAATTCCTGCAGCCATAACAGGGATAAGAGGTGTGAACACATCTGCTACATCAAGCTGCAATGCTGCTACCGCTCTAGCTGTCGGTCCACCCCAAGGTGTCATGTTCATAACGCCAAATGAGAGCATCGCAACACAGGTTAAGATAAGTGGGTTCATTCCAATGCGCTTATATAACGGCAGCATTGCTGATACTGTAATCATATATGTTGTTGTTCCATCACCATCAAGTGCAACAATCATCGCAAGAATAGCTGTACCTATAACAATTTTTAATGGATCACCTTTAACAATCGTTAAAATTTTTGCCACAAGCGGATCAAATAAGCCCGCATCAATCATTATACCAAAGTACAGTATAGCAAACATTAACATGACACCAGTCGGTGCTACTTGCTTTATACCTTCTAGCATCATTTCACCGATGCCCTGTCCAAATCCTCCTAGTAATGCAAACAAAATTGGTATCGCAACTAACGCAACCATAGCGGACATACGTTTTGATATTATTAAATACATAAATACGGCGATCATTGAAAAACCTAAAAGTGCTAACATACTTTTCCCCCTCACTACTTCTTTTCCCCAAATGTCATTTATCAAATATGGAAAATAATTAAACAATTTAGATATTATTTAATTAATATAAAGGAGGAAAACATCTATGTAAACGTTTACAAAATATAGTTATTTAAATACTTTACAGCCATTTAGTACATTAAAATTATTATTTGAAAATTAGGAATAGATTTAGACAAACGCTTGGTAAATCCAAGCGTTTTTTGAGCTATATATGGGAGTGCAGGTTACAAATCAGGTCGTAAGTCTTTAAATAGAATAAGTTAAGCTTTTGCCGAACTCTCTAAAACATCCGGGCCACCAAATACATACCTTAAAAAATCGGAACGATAAACAATATGAAAAAAACACGAAACAACTGATAGGCGGCAACCATTGATACATCCGCTTGGACGGTGTGTGCCGTAACACCCATTTCTGGTAAGCCACCTGGAGCTATACATAAAAAAGCTGTAGTCATTGAAATCGGATAGACGATATGTAAGCCATAAGCTAAAACAAGCGCAAAACCAACAATCAAAAATCCAGAAACAATCGAAAAGGGCAGTAGCTTTTTCCAATTTTTCAGCATATCCATTTTTATTCCGAGACCCAAATAAACACCTAAGCAAAGCTGGGCAAGTATGATAAGTATGTGAGGTAACGGAAATGTTCCAAAGCCAGCCACAGTTAATATAGCGGATGATAGTAGAGGTCCTATAATCCATGGGGTTGGAAATTTGAAGCGAACTGCACACGCAGTGATAAGTAGAACAATGATAAGAACCGTAATAATTTGAAAAAAATTGCTGTATTCTGTTTGCGTTACTACATCAACAGTAGGAGTACCGGCTATTGTTCCACCACTTGAAAATGCATGAATTGACAGTGTAGGTACAATGAAGATAACTGTTAACATTCTAATTGTTTGCATGAAGGTAACAATGGTGGAACTGCTCCTTTGATCTCTTCACTCAATAAAACCATTTGGGATAACCCACCAGGCGTCGTCCCCATTACCGCACTTGCTATATTAATGCCAGTTAATTTGGAAACAAAAAAAGCAATTGCCATTCCGACAACTACCATTAGAATAGTAATAATAGCCATGGATGGTAGCTGGTCTACAATCTGTTTCGCACTAGCAATCGTAAACGATAGGCCCATACTATAACCTAGTAACATTTGACCTCCATTTTTAAAACTTGCCGGCCAATATGAATTCCGGTTGGATAATAACTTCCAGACTATAACAGCCGTTAAAGGTCCTAACATCCACGACAACGGTAATTTTAATAATGTGAATATCAAACCACCTAATATGCCACATAGTAAAGTTTCTATAAATGGAAGCTGGCTTTGTTTTCTTTTATTTATCAACTTAACAACAGATGCTAAAGTCATGATGTCCTCCCGTTCTTACTAATCACTTATATACGAAAAAACAAGGCTGTCTCAGATTATGCAGTCCTTCTCTCCCCTCTTGTATGAAAAGGTGGAGATATTAACACATAGATCTTGGAGTCAACCTTGTAATTATAACATTCCTCTTAAATAACAGCTTCTATAATACGATCGTTGAAATAGACGACATTTGAGAGAATTTTATTGTCTTTTATCTTTTCTGTTGATTCTCTTGCTTCTTTTTCGTCCTCAAATTCAAACATTTTAATACTACCATCATTCGTATAAACAGTTAGAATCCACATTTATCCGTTCCTCCAATAGTTATATTAAAAAGTAACGCTGTAAAGACAGTAGCTAGGTTTGAAACAAGCCAGTGTCTTGTACTTTTGCCAATCGTACAGCTATTAGTGTAAAAAGTAAATAATACGAAATATTATATCATTAAATTTATTTAAACTATTTTGTTTATTTTGTTCATAGACATATTAATCTTCCCTATTTACATTCATTAAAGTTTCATACATCCTATCTTGCTCTTCTAGAAATTTTGCAGTTTCACTACTGTTCTTATAAAAGTCTTTCCACATATACTTCTCTAGCGTTTGCTGCCACTTTTCTGTTTGCACCATTTTTTCGATTGTCGTATCCCAAAATTGAATTTCATCCTTCGTCATGTTTGGCGGTCCCATCACACCACGCCAATGTTCAAATACTAAATCAATGCCTTCCTCTGACCATGTAGGAACATCTGGAAGCTCTTTTAATCTCTTATCTGATGAAATAACGAGTATTTTCACTTGATTGATATCGTAATATTTTTTTGCCTCTGCTAAAGTCATTGTTGCCACATCTATTTGCTTTTTTAATAAGGCATCTACTACTTGAGCACTGTTTTCATATATATAAAAATCAAGCTCATCGGATTTTAATCCCACTTGTTTACCCGCCAATACAAACGATAGCTGATCATCATTCCCTAATCTTGGAGAAACACCAATTTTAAAATTATGGGGGGCTTCTTCCATATTGTTCATTAAGCTCCTTGCACTGCTTATAGTTGAATCCTTAGAAACGATCACAACCTCCCATTCCGTAGCTAACGTGGCGATTGGTGTAAAATCTTTATAAGTTATCTTACTCTGGCCTAATAAATGATTGGTAATGAGCAAACTAGAATTAATAGCTAATACATGACCTTTTTGCTGATTTGTATATTTCCAGCCTAACTCTCCACCAGCTCCTATTTTATTCATTACTTGAATATCTTCGTCTATTAAGTTTTCACTTATTAAAACGTCTTGCATTGCCCGTGCTGTTAAGTCCCAGCCTCCACCCATTGAACTCGGAGCAATAATCGTTACTTCATTTGCAATGACTTCTTGATTCTTTTCCGGTAAACATCCGGTTAATAGCGTCACCAAAATCATCACAATGACTATTATTTTTTTCCTCATTGTTTATCCCTCGTTAATTGATTCAAGTAGAATGAATGTTACTTGTTATTCTATTAAGTAATATTTTCGCAGAGGCCTTCCTACAATTCCATACTCATGTTTTGCGATGCAGACATTTTCTGAAACAAGAAATTCTAGATATCTTCTTGCAGTCGTTCTAGATACCCCCATCGTCTCACTCATTTCATCGATCGAGACGCCCTTAAGCTCTTCCACCACTTCTTTTATTTTCTTTAACGTATGGCGATCAACACCTGTAGGAAGATCCTTTTCCAGGATTGTCGATTGGTTGGTGATTCCAAAGAATCTATCGATTATTGTCTGATCAATCTCATCACTCTTGCTTAATAATTCTTTTCTTCTTTTATAATCTTCAATGGTTTCTACAAATTTTTTCATGGTTACTGGTTTTAATAGATAGTTAAATACACCATATCTGGCTGTCTTCTCAAGCATTGTTCGTTCCGTTGCAGCTGTCACCATAATAATATCAACTGCTGGATAACTCTCTCTAATTGTAGCTAATAAATCGGTACCAAGCTTATCAGGCAAATAGATATCTAGTAAAAGTAAATCTACTTCATTTTCGTTTAAAAGCTCCATCGCTTCTTTCGCATTTAGCGCCTTCCCGACCAATTTTACACCCGTTACCTTTTGCAAAAACTGTTCTTGTACTTGGGCAATTCGAAAATCGTCCTCAACTATTGCAACTTTAATCACTTTATCCCACTCCTTACTCTATCCGAAAACCTTTTTAGGAAGGTAGACTGTAAAAATAGACCCACCATTAGGTTTATTACTCACTTCAATTGTTCCACCAAGCGATTCTACAATACGGTTGACATTAAATAGACCATACCCCCTATTTTCACCCTTAGAGGAGTAACCTAGCGTAAACAAGGATGCCAACAAGTCGTCTGAGATTCCTTTTCCATTGTCCATTACTTCTATAATAATATCGTTTCCAAGTCCCATTATAGAAAAAGTCACTTTTTTCTCTTTCTGCTCTGCAACCGCATCAAACGCATTATCGATAAGATTTCCTATAATTGTGATAATGTCTGTTACCTCTATATGACTTGGTAAAGGGTCTACATAGCTGTCGGCATCAATTTCAAGAATAATTTTCTTTTCCGATGCTTTTCCAAGCTTCCCTAACAAAATAGCTTGGACATTTGCATCATGAATTTGGTTAAATAATATATCATTTTGCTGCTGATGAGTAATAGACTCTTTTTGAATAAGCTCAAATGCATCTTGATATCGTTCTAACTGTAATAATCCTGATAACAAATATAATTTATTGGTGTACTCATGTGTTTGTGCTCGAAGTCCATCTGAATAGTCACGTACCTCTGTTATTGTATTCATCAGCTTTTTTAACTCCGTTTTGTCTCGAAAACTAGAAACGACGCCTGTTACATTTCCATTTTCGATTATCGGGATTATATTAAAGATGAACATTTTATCATTGATCAAGACCTCCACATTATGAGCAGTCTTTCCTGTCTTTAACGCATCCTCTATGTTTATATCCTGAAGGACATGCTGAATATGCTGACCTATAAAATCTTTTTCGTTAAGATTCAGCATAGACTTTGCAGAATGATTGATCAAAGTTAAAAATCCATTTTCATCAATAGCTATAATTGCCTCTTTAACAGATAAAAGAATGGCACTTCTTTCCCGATACAATGCAGCAATTTCATGTGGTTCCAACCCCAACGTATCTTTTCTTATACTTTTTGTTAGGAATATACCTCCAGTAATTCCTAACAGCAATACAATTAGTGATGCGATAATAATAATTTTCACCCGCTGATATATACTCTCATAGATGTCACTTTCCAGAAACTCGACGGATACCGTTCCAATCACTTGAGTATATTCTCCATAATCAGCCATAATCGGAACCTTCCCAATTAAAACTGCGCCTTCCTCACGCTGCGCTTCAAAATTATTAGAACCACCAAATACCAATGTCTGATAACTGGTATCGTCTAAACTCTTCTGACCGACCAGGCTTGGATTCGTATGTGAATAAATAATGCCCTCTCGATTTTCAATAATTATATTTGCCGCATGCACCTGATCTTTTACTTGCTCGGCAATTGGTCCGAAGTGAGTCTCAATATCTTTTTGTTCAATAGCATCCCTAAGCTCTGGCATGAGAGAAATCGACTTTGCTGATTGTAACGCCAGCTGTTTCACATGATTTCTTGTATCGACCGATTGAAGGTAAGCAAATATGCTTGCGAGAAGAATAATAATTAAAAGAATTAACGTACTAATTAGACCTAATATTTTTGTTTGTAATGGAATATTTTTAAGTTTATGCATGGTCAAAACTCTTTTCTCAAAATAACTATCTTTTCAATTTTAGCATTTCTCCAACAAATTTACATGATAGGACGGAAATACGAAAAAGAAGATCCACTACGAATAGCGAATCTTCTTTGTTAAGATTATAGGATAAAGCTTACAATAACTGCTGATAATACACTTACTAATGTTGCTCCGTATAAAAGCTTCAAGCCCATTCGCGCTACAACGTTACCTTGTTTTTCATGAAGACCTTTTACTGCACCGGAAATAATTCCAATGGAAGAGAAGTTTGCAAAGGAAACAAGAAAAACAGAAAGGATTCCGATTGATCGCTCACTTAAGCCTGACGCTAATTCATTTAATGAGAGCATTGCTACAAATTCGTTTGTCACTAATTTGGTAGCCATGATACCTCCCGCTGTTACTGATTCTGAAACAGGAATACCCATTAAAATAGCGAATGGAGCAAAAACAAATCCCATAATTTCTTGGAACGAGATTCCAAATATTACATCAAATAAGGTATTTACCCCCGCCATTAATGCAACGAATCCAATTAACATCGCCGCAACTATGATGACAACCTTAAATCCATCTAAAATATACTCGCCCAACATTTCAAAGAAGCTTTGTTTTTCAGATTGGATAACCAGGAGATCCTCTTCTTCGGTTACAGTGTATGGATTGATGATGGAAGCAATGATAAATCCTCCAAATAAATTAATCACGATTGCCGTTACGACATATCTCGGCTCAATCATCGTCATGTATGCTCCTACAATAGACATCGATACAGTAGACATCGCTGACGCTGAAAGTGTATATAGACGTTGAGGAGATAGATGACCAAGCTGTTTTTTCACCGTAATGAAAACTTCAGATTGTCCAACAATAGCAGATGCTACTCCGTTGTATGATTCTAATTTACCCATGCCATTAACTTTACTGATGATCCAGCCCAACCATTTCATAATGAAAGGAAGCACTTTAATATGTTGTAGAATTCCTATCAGAACGGAGATGAATACAATAGGAAGTAGAGCTGTTAAGAAGAAAGGAGCTTGTCCTTCATTCGCAAGTCCACCAAATACAAAATTGATTCCTTCATTTGCAAATTCAAGTAATTTTTCAAAACCAGCGGCTATTCCTTTAATAAGTATCAATCCAAATTTCGTATTCAGTAATAAGTAAGTTAATATTACTTGAATAACAAGCATTTGGATAATTGGTCTAATTTTTATTCCTTTGCGATTATTACTTGCAACCCAGGCAAGAGCCAGCACAACAATTAAGCCTAAGATTGAGATTAAATAGTTCATTTAATGCCTCCACAAAATAGTATTATTAGAAGGTCAAACGTCTGACCATTAAACTTCCTTACTAAGTATACATTTATTACTCATTATGTCCAAATACTATTTATAAAATGTTACCGATTTCAAAAGAAGTATTGGAAGATTATGGTCAATCTATATAGAAGAAACAAAGTGAAATAAACATATATTCGATTCCATTATCGTAATTTATGTCTTTGTGACTTTTTTCGGTTTCACCACTATTTAGAGGACTAGTCTTTATTTACCTCAACTTTCTCCTATTAAAACAAAAAGCCACCATCACCGAATTATCTTCGGTAATAGTAGCTTTTATAGCTTTTATGGCTGTACTTTTTAAGAATTAACAGGAGATGCTTTACCAACTTTGTTTTCTTTACGTACTTTAGCTTCTTCAGCCGCTGCTGTGAACAATACGTCAGAAGAAGAATTCAGTGCAGTTTCACAAGAATCTTGAATAACACCAATGATAAAACCTACCCCTACAACTTGCATAGCAATATCAGCTGGAACTCCAAATAAGCTACAAGCTAAAGGGATAAGTAATAGAGATCCTCCCGCAACACCTGATGCACCCGCTGCAGAAATAGCTGCTACAACGGAAAGCAGAAGAGCAGTTACAAAATCGACTTCAATACCTAGCGTATTTACTGTTGCAAGTGTTAGAACAGCAATTGTAACGGCTGCTCCAGCCATATTAATAGTAGCACCTAGAGGAATGGATACTGCATACGTATCTTCATCTAAGCCAAGTTTTTCACATAATTTCATATTTACTGGAATATTTGCAGCAGAGCTACGAGTAAAGAATGCCGTAATACCACTTTCTCGTAAAACCATGAAAACTAGAGGGTAAGGATTTTTTCGCGTATAGATGAACACGAGTAATGGATGCACGACAAGTGCGATAAACAACATACATCCTACTAAAATCAAAATCAATCTACCATATTCAACTAAAGCAGAAAGCCCACTTGTAACAATTGCATCAAATACAAGCCCCAAAATACCAAGTGGCGCTAAATTGATCACCCATTGTACTACTTTCGTTATTGCATCTGAAAAACTACCTAACATGTCTTTCGTATTTTGGCTTGCACTCTTTAAGGCAAGTCCAAGTACAACTGCCCACGTTAGTATACCTAGATAGTTTGCATTTATAATAGCATCAACCGGATTAGCAACTAAGTTAAATAATAATGTTTGAACAACTTCCACAATACCTTCTGGTGGTGCAAGATCTTCTGCACCTGTTGTTAATGTTAATGTAACTGGGAATATAAAGCTTGCAACTACAGCTACAGCACCTGCTAGGAATGTACCAAGCAAATAAAGAAACAGAATTGACTTCATATTCGTTTTCTTACCGCTTTTATGTCCAGCAATGGCGTGCATCACTAAGAATAATACTAGTACTGGTGCAACTGCCTTTAATGCACCAACAAATAAAGAGCCAAGAATCGTGACCCCACTTGCGGCATTAGGAAGGGTTAATGCTAAGATAACACCGATTATAATACCGACTACAATCCTTTTTACAAGGCTAATTTGGTTCCATTTAATTAATAAATTTTTCATCCTACTATCCCCCAACATATTCTTCATACATCTATTATAAAAGAGTACAATCACTTCTCCCCAGTTGAAATAATATGTACTTATTTTATCATTAAATAGACTGATATTTTATTTTAACACAAATTTTTCGAATGTTATATTGTTATTTTTTGCTTATTCTAATTGGTGCTGTCTATCAAATAAGAAAACCTCCAAATAATTATTTGAAGGTTAGAAAATATATAGTAATGAACCTTTTTATCATACTTTTTCATTTGTTTCTTTGTTCCTCACAAAAAAATAAGCTGTAATCCATGTCGTTATAGGAATAACCAATGTTACACCAATTCCTGCACAAAGGATCGTGATTATTTCGGCACTGAAAATCTTCGAATTGACGATATCCCCAACGGAATACGATAAATCTTTAAACCATATGAGCAATGCTAAATATCCTCCAAAGAACGCAAAAAACAGTGTATTTGCACTAGTTCCTAATATATCTCTTGCAATAGACAATCCAGAGAGGAATAACTCTTTTCGACTAATGTCCGGATGATGATAATGGATTTCCCGCATAGGAGAGGAAACTGCTATTGCCGTATCCGTAATCGCCCCAATTGTACTCATAATAATCACTGACACTGCAATTTTCACAAAATCTACTTCGACTAATAAGGAAAACGCTCCAAGCTCCCCTATTTCTTCTTCGCCAAATCCTTGTATCATTGACTTATTCGTTACGAAGATAATAAATAAAAGTAAGATAACAATACAAATAATCGTGGACAGAAAAGCTGTTTTTGTTTTGCTATTCACTCCATTAATATAGAAAAGATTGATGCAACTAATCACTACACATGCGAATAAAGTTACAATTACTGGATTAATATCCGGGGAACATAGCAAAATAACTGTTATTATAATGACAGCAAAGTTGAAAAACAAAGCAAAAAAAGACCTTACCCCTTTTCTGCCGCCGATAATGGTCATTAATAGTAACAAGATACCTCCCAATAACACTAATACATTCATAGTTTTGCCCTCTTTCTATTCACGAAAAATAAGGTAGTATACAGACCTATCGGAATGGTCAACACAATTCCTATACCTCCCGCTAACGCACGAGCCAATTCCAGTGAAAGAGTTAAGGAAATCGTATAACCAAATGGAGAAGCATTTTTAAAATAGAGAATAAGCGTTGGAATCGAACCACTTACATAAGCAAAAAACAAAATATTTGTCATCGTGCCCATAATATCTTTTCCGATTTCCATTCCTGATTTAATGAGTGCTTTTACGGATATATAGTTATTTTTCTCATATAATCCAAAAATCGAGGAAGACATAGTTATAGCTACATCCATTACAGCCCCTAAAGAGCCAAGGAATAATCCCGCCATAAATACCATGCGATACGGTCGAGTAATAAACTGCATTTCCTCATAACGCAGTCCCTTTTCTCCAGTAACCAACAGAACAAGGTATGTAATCAATAGAGATACAAAAGTTCCAAGCAAGGTCGCGATAATAGCTGCATATGTTTTCTCATTTAAACCATTCGCAAGCAACAATGAAATGACCGTAAACAAAATAACACTTATTCCACAAATCCATAAGAGACTTTGACTGGAATTATGAATATAGACATCTAGTGCATATGATAAAAGAATGGCATTAAATACTAAACTAATAAACGAGAATAGCCCCTGCTTTTTGCCGACAATCAGTAAGACAATGATAAATACCCATCCAATCAGCAACAAATACTTATCCCGTTTGACCTCTTGAATTGTTCCCGTTAAATCTACATCCTTTTTATCACTTTGATCGATTTTAACAAATAACTCATTTCCAATTTGAAACTCATGATCATAGGCTTTGGATTGGGAGTATTCATTTGTTAAATGAATCTCCTTTCCTTTTTCTTCTCCATTTAATAATTTTGCAATTATATGCTGTGTATATAAAGTATCTTCATTACCATTTATATCACTTACTTTGACCACATCTTCTATATTGGTATGGACAATCTTTGCTATAGGTTTGTCATAAAAGGAATAATTATTAAAAACAAAAATAACAGAACCTATAAAACAACATAGAACTATGGCAATAATTACTTTATCTTTGGAGCTCATCTTTTTATATATACTTCCAACCAAATTCATTCAAGGACCTCCGCTAAAAAATGTTTCAATATTATAATTTCAGTATAGCTCTATAGAATATCATTTGGAAATTATATGAAAACGACTATTATAAAAACTGCTACTCTTTTAAGTATGGATTAGAAGATAAGAGCAAATTCCTATTGTAGTATATTACCAAATTATTGTTGCCAATATAATATTTCTTATAGTTCTGTTTTTATTAGAAGTATTTTTTACCCTATAGAAAAAAACACCTTCACGTTGATAATTTAGGTATTGTATACCCACTTTCAACGAAAGGTGTTGTTGTTTGTTTTATTTTTTTAGACCAGTACAAAATGTATCATTACGGCTAGTTCTTTAACTGAATAATCTCAGCAACTGCCTGTTCAGCTGATTGAAGTGCACCTTCCAGATGACCGCCAAATTGTGAATTAGTCTCAGTTCCAGCAAAATAAATTTTCTTTTCCCAAATTCCTGCATTTGGTGGTTGACCATAAATCGGAAAATCTCTAAGTGGATCTAGATCTTCCTCGACAGTCGTCTCAGTATCCTGAGCCCAATCCTTATAAAGGATAGCCCTTACCTGTTGAGCCGAGGGTCCAAAGAGCCTAACCAATTGGTCTATAACTAATTTTAAAATTTCATCCTTACCCATTGTTCGGCGCATTCTTGCAGGTAATCCGAAAAAACCAAACAATGCACCAGCCCCTGTATGAGGAGAAGCATCATGGATTTCTTGCAAGGGTCCTACCCAGCTTGTTGCGAAACCAGATAACCCAGCTTCCCTCCAAAAAGGACGGTCATAAACTGCAATTACCTTAGCCTGCCCTCCCATCCAAGTGGGTTTGCTTAGTAGATCAGTATTTAGATTTGGCGGGAGAGAGGGCGAAAATTCAATTTGATGAGCTACAATCCTAGGTGGCAATGCTAGGATAATAGCACTTGCTGAAAATTTTTTTCTCTTTCCATCAGCAGTATTTGCTTCTACTATAAGAGAATTGTTATCTAGTCGGATTGCTGTAACTCGTGTTTCTAACTCGACCGTTTCTGAAGGTATAGTCTTTGCTACAGCATTAATAAGAGATTGAACCCCTCCTATTAATCGAATCGACCTTGCATCAGCATTTTCGGGAAGCACAAAATGCTCTGGCGCTTCGTTTGGAGATCGTTCTGAAAGCATTGCCCCTTTTGTATACTGGACCAAACTTTCTAAATTCAATTCTTTAACGAGATTGGTAATCGTGCTCTCATACCGTGGCCAAAACCAGGTTGGTCCAAGGTCAAATTTGCCTAATTCAGGTTTGTTTGGAACAGAAGTACTCAAGACCCTACCGCCAATCCTATCTCTAGCCTCTAGCACCTTACATTCGATTCCCTGTGCAGTGAGTAGAGATGCAACTCGAAGCCCACTTAAACCAGCTCCAACAATGACTATGGGATTTTTCATTTTCTTTCCTCTTTTCAATCATATGTAAGCTGTCTAAAAATACTTACGAAACAGCTATTCCTTTTATCATTAAAAAGAGAAAAGAGGAAGAACTAACGCTACCCTCTTTTCTCTTATAACTTTTACTAAACAGCTAAGGATATTAGTAATTTTTAGTTTACTTAACTAGCTGCATTACTTTTTCCGGATCAAATCCTAGTATCCATTGACCATTTATTTCAGTTTGTGGTACTCCCATTTCACCTGTCATTTTTACTAAACGGTCTGCAGCAATCGGATCTTCCTGGACGTTTACTTCTTCAAAAGGAAGTTCCTTCTCGTTTAAGAAATTTTTCATCATTGTACAATATGGACAAGTATTAGTTGTATAGACTTTAATTTGATTCATCAAAAAATCCTCCTCTTTCATATTAGTACTGTACTTTCACCTAAAAGCCAAACTAGTATTACAAATACAAAAATCAGCTTTTTATCTGTTTACCACCTTGCCAAAAGCTCAAACTCCCTCTAAGTCTTTATCCCTTTATTTTTAAAAGGAGACTCCTTTAAATACTGCTTCTGTTTATTTTTACTGCCAATAGAACATACAACGATGGGAATAAGGATTAAGGATAAAATCCCACCAGCAAGTGATAACATTTCATAACTGGAACCAGCAACCACCATACCCGACATTGCACCGCCTGCGGATCCTGCTAAAGCTATAAAAACATCCACTGTACCTTGCGTTTTGGCACGTGTCGCAGGCTCAGTCGAATCAATTATTAAAGCTGTACCACTTATTAATCCAAAATTCCATCCTATTCCGAGTAAAGATAGGGCAAGAATCATGAAAAATACAGAATCTCCTGGTGCTATCGATGCTACAATTCCTGCAAGGAGCAATGTTACTCCCGAAGCAATCGCCATGACGGGTCGACCAATCTTATCAACAAGAATTCCTGTTACAAGGGAAGGTAAGTACATCGCACCGACGTGGAAACCAATAACAAGCCCGATTGCCCCTAGAGCGTGACCATGATGTCCCATATGAATCGGCGTCATCGTCATAATGGAAATCATCACAATTTGACTAAGTACCATAATGATAGCTCCAACTGCAATTCCTTTTTTATTTAGTGGATTCTGTTCCGGAACTTCACTAGTTTCCATATTTTCTTTTTGTGCATTTATTTGTAAAGCAATCTTGAACGGGTCAGGACGTAAAAAAATAAATAGAAAAATCCCTGCGGATATAAATGCGGCTGCGGATAAAATGAAGGGACCTGCGAGTTCTGGAACACCGATAGAGTGAGCCACACTTCCCATCACTTCGACTAAATTTGGACCTGCAACTGCACCAAGTGTCGTGGAAACCATGGCTATACTAACCGCAGTTCCCCGCTGTTTTTTCGTTGCTAAATCTGTACCAGCATAACGTGCTTGTAAATTTGTAGCAGTACCTGCCCCATATACGAGCAGGGAAGCGAATAATAAAATCACACTGTTTAAGACAGCGGCAATTACAACACCTATTGCTCCAAGTCCACCTACTATAAATCCTGTGGAGAGACCCCTGCGTCTTCCATAATGATTAGAAAGTCTTCCTACTACTAATGCTGCCCCAGCTGATCCTAACGTAAATAAAGCAGCAGGAATACCGGCAAATGCACCCGTACCAAGCATTTGTTCTGCAAGCAATGCTCCAACTGTTATTCCGGCAGCCAGTCCTGCTCCCCCGAACATTTGGGATATAACTATAATAAGTAATGTTCTTTTATATAATTGTTTTTGTTTTTCTGGATCATTTATGTACGTTTCTGCTGTGTCTTTCATTTTACTAACCATAGTGAATACCTTCTTCCTCCAATTTAGTTTAAAAGCATAAACATTTAGTTTTGTACCACTTCGTCTTTGACCTTAATTTTATTCCCGGTCAGACAGTCAGCTTGGAATCAAGAAGGGTTGTTTCTTTTTCTAATTCACGATGCAATACTTCTCCCATACGCTTCATACCTTCCCTAATTTTCTCGTTCGACATATTGGAGTAATTTAGGCGTAATGTATTTTTATCTGTACCGTTTGGAAAAAAAGGAGTTCCGGGAACACAGGCGACATTATTTCTTAAGCACTCTGAAAATATATGCGCTGCATCCAGCCCCTCAGGAAGCTCAACCCATATAAATAATCCTCCTTCTGGCTTACTATAAGAAATATTTGCGGGAAAAAGTTCTTCGATACAAGAGAGCATAGTTGCACATCTTTCTTTATAAACAGCTTTTATGTTATGAATGTGATCTTCGATATGGAATAGTTCCATATATTTAGCTGTAATTCTTTGAGCAAAACTGTCTGTATGTAAATCGGCAATTTGTTTTAGGGCAACATACTTATCAATTAGGGATTCATCTGCACAAATCCATCCAAGACGAAGACCAGGGGCAAAGATTTTAGAGAAAGTGCTTAAATAGATTACTCTTCCTTCCGCATCGAAATGTTTCAAAGGGGGAAGTTCCTCTCCAGCAAATCTAATAGCGCCATACGGATTATCCTCTATAATCAGTACATCATATTGATTGGCAAGCTCAATCATTCTTTTTCGTCTTTCCAGTTTTAAAGTCCGGCCTGTGGGGTTTTGGAAATCCGGAATGGTATAGATAAATTTTGTGTTTGGATGTTCCTGCAGTTTTTTCTCTAACTCTTCCATCATCATGCCATCTTCATCCATATCAACTTCTACAAATTTAGCATTATATGACTTGAATACGTTAATCGCTGCAAGATAGGTTGGGCTTTCACAAATAATAGTATCTCCCTCATCAAGGAATAATCTTCCGGTAAGGTCGATTGCTTGCTGGGATCCGGATGTTATAAGAATATTTTCAATCGTGGAGTTGATACCATTATCTATCATCATCTCACAAATAGCATTTCTTAAAGGGATGTATCCTTCAGTTGTACTATATTGAAGAGAAGCCGCTCCTTCTTCATTTAAAACGGCATTGCATACTTCCTTTAGAGCTTCTACAGGAAATAACTCTGGAGCAGGGAGTCCTCCCGCAAAAGAGATAACTTCAGGTCTTGCGGTTACTTTCAATATTTCACGAGTCTCCGAGGATTTTATTAAATGCGTTCTACTTGCAAACTTGTTTTCCATTTATAAACCTTCCTTTTTTATGATTATATGGATAGCTACTTTTTTTTCCAAAGAATAAATGACCAGTTAACCACCTTTATCTTTTAATACGCCTACTAGATTTGAATCATGATAACATGCACAAAAAAGCCATACAACATTAAAATTGTATGGCGGACAATATTATCATAAAATTCCGATTATAAATACAAAGTTTGTTTTACATGTATTTGAAAAATGCCTACCAAAGTTACTCAATATTAAATAAGATCGTTTAGTAAACATTTAAGTATAGTCAGTCCTTGCTCAAGCTCTTCGAGTGATTCTGGTGCGCATACAGCAACCCTTACAGCGCGTTCTGGGCTACTGTTTCCAACTACAAAACGTTCAGCCGCATATACTTGTACCCCGCGCTCGGCGGCTAACTTTTCAAACTCAGCCCCTGTGATAATGCCTGGTAATAACAGCCATCGAAAGATGCCAGCATCATGACCAAAACATGTATAGTTCTCCAAATATCGATTGACGACTTGGTTTCTGCGAATTGTTTCTTCCCGATGCCGTTCAATTAAGACCTCAAACTGATTAGATACTATAGTACGTGCTGCTAATTCTGCTAGTAATGGGGATACTGATATATTTAAATTATAAAGTGCCTTTGAAATTAGCTCCTTAAATTGACTTGGCACCGCTACATAGGCCAGTCGTAACCCCGGAGCTATTGATTTGGATAAACTTGCAATATGTATGACTCGTTCCGGTGCAAAGGATGCGATTGCCGGAAGTGGTTTTTTGTTATGGAGATGATACGTAGCATCTTCAATAATGAACTGATTATACTTTTTGGCAATTGAAGCAATCTTTCTTCGATTTTCTACAGACATACAGCTAGCTGTCGGATTATGATAATCTGGTATTAAGAAAATCCCTTTAATATGCTCATTTTTACAAGCATATTCAAAGGCTGCTGGACTCATTTCATTATTCTCTGATTTTATCGGTACTATTTTCACACTAAGCATCGCTGCAGCTGTTTTCAATCCCGGGTAAGTATGTTGATCAACACCGATGCGATCTCCTGGCTGACAAAGACTAGCCAATGTGGCAGCCATTGCATTTTGTCCCCCGTTTGCAAATAAAATGTGATCAACCGTTGTTTCAAACCCACCCCTTCGAATTAGCTTTATAGCCGCATCCTTTTGCCAAAGGCTTTCTCCTGCTCGGCCATAACTAAACCATTTTTCGTAATCTGTCTCTTGTAGCATACTTTTCAACTGGAGGAATAGTGGCTCGAAAGAAGCATTATCTGGGAGTGTGGCTCCCATTTCAATTAGATGCTTCGGCTTCGCATCTTCCAGTAAATATGCATTCGATAACGCATCATACGATACAAAGGTGCCACTTCCGACAGATGTACTTAACAAGCCCTTTAACACACACTCTTTAAATGCTTTTGAAATGGTACTCAAATTTAAATCCAAATAATCGGCTAGTTCTCGCTGCGGAGGAAGTTTGGTTCCCGGTAGTAAAACTCCATTTAATATATCCTGCTCCAATTGGTCCGCGAGTACTTGATAAATCGGCTTTTTAGTTTTATCAATCGATGGCTTCCAGCTCATCGGATAATCTTCAAAAGAATTAACCGGCATCATACTCAACCCTTTTTTATAATTATTCTATACTAAAAAAGAAAACACTTCTTCATAAATTGAATCCTTGTCTTTCCCTAAAGTCATTAAATGCGTAGAATTTGGAAAAGCTTTTATTCTCTTTTTAACTGAAGAGACATTATGGACTATAAAATTTGCGCTTTTTCATACAAAGAGTCGTCCTTATTTCCATAATAGACTGCTATTGGAGAGGTAATAAGAGAATTCTGCCCCATTGTATGATGAATAAACTGTTGGAATAGCTCAAATGAATGTAAGGACATTTCCTGAAAAGACAACAGTTCATTTATAATCTCCTCAGTTGTTTTCACTTCGAGCTGCTTGTATCCTTTTGCATAATCACCGAGGCGTTGTTTTAATCTTTCTGGTGTCCGCTCTTTCGGGACATACATTACAACGAGTCGTTCAATTGGGTTCTCTTGGGCTAATTTTAATGCAAAGATTCCAACATGTGCAAACAATACGTTCGTTGAGATATTCAGCTAAATTTTTCATATCACGTGTATGACTTGTGTAAGAATGTAAAAACAATATCGCTGATTCATTTTCCTTGTAGAAAAAGTTCTTTTGCTGGTAGAATTTTCATTTTATCCTCCCGTATGTCTATATCTTTTCTTTGTTTTATACCATTTCTAAATCTAAAGAAGAAATTTAAAATTATTGTCTATCGCTATTCACTTTATAACTTGTTTGGAAAAGCGAATGAATCCTATTTCGCTAATAAATGTGGAGCCTAGTAACAATACACCACCGAATATTTGAACTATTGTCATTTGCTCTTGCAGAATAAGTGCAGAAATCATGATAGCTACAAACGGATCTACATAACTTAGCATTGCAATGCTTTGCCCTTTTAAATTTTCCATACCAGAGAAAAACAACAGAAATCCAATACCTGTATTGACAATCCCTAATAGGAAGATAAAAGGAATCGCAGAACTGGATAATGAAAAAATACCAAAGCCTTCCGTTAATAAAACATACGGCAGTAATAGTAAAGAAGTTGTTCCAAGCTGAATAATGGTCAACTCTAACTTCCCTATCTCTTTAATAAATTTATTTAAAAGCAATAACGCCGCATAAAATGCAGCAGCGATTAATCCAAATGAAAGTCCAAGAAGATCCTCTGAATTGGGTGCACTCAACCCTTCCCCCACAATTAATACCATTCCTATAATTGCAACGAGAATACACACAATTTTTTTCACGGATAATGGTTCCCGAAGTACAAGTGGTGAAAGAATCATTACAAATACAGGAGCAAAGTAATAACCTAGTGTTGCATTGGCAAGTGTCGTATGGTCGTATGATTGATAAAGAAAAATCCAATTTCCTCCTAATGCAATACTGGAAAGAATTAAAAATAATGCATTCGATTTTACTGCAGTCCAGACTATTTTTTTCTTCATTAGGATGAAGATTAGTAGCAAAAATAAACATCCTAAAAAACTACTTAGTAAAGCTCTTTCACTTGCCGATAGATCAATGTACCGAACTACTACACCAATGGTGCCAAAAATTATCATCGATAATATAAACTGAATTTTAGATTTCATACGCGCCCTCTTTCCAACTTGATTTTCCAGTAGTAGTAGATTAGCATATTAACAAGTATTCCAAAATCAAATGTTTGTCATGTTTTACATAACAAAATAGCATGGAAGAAGTGAGTAATATGAATATCCAAAAGTATATGGCCTTTGTGAAAGCCGTTGAATATGGAAGCTTTACAAGAGCTGCTCAAGATTTAAACTATACGCAGTCTGGGATCAGTCGAATGATTAACGATTTAGAAGCAGAGTGGGGAATTTTACTATTTGAAAGAGGACGCGGAGGTATCACTCTAACGTCCGATGGCTTAAAGTTATTACCTCAGTTAAAACGAGTCTGTAACGAACATGAAATGCTATTGATGCAGATTGAGGATTTACACGATATACAAACTGGAATCATTCGGATTGGAACCTTTTCAAGCGTAGCAACACATTGGTTACCTAACATCATTAAAATTTTTAGGAAAGATTATCCGGGGATTGATTTTGAATTATTATTGGGGGATTATACAGAAATCGAAAACTGGATTATCGAAGGGCGGGTCGACTTTGGATTTTTACGACTTCCGACAAAAGGGGAAATGGAAACTATTTTTGTGGAGCAAGACCGTTTGTTAGTAGTAATTCCCGAAGATCATCCTCTCGCGGATTGCGATAAGTTTCCAATAAAAGAGTTATCGAACAGTCCATTTATGCTATTGGAAAAGGGAGCAAAAGCGGAGATCTCCGAGATTTTTGCGCAACACGAAATCACACCACAAATTCATTTTACGACTTGGGATGACTATGCCATTATGTCGATGGTAGAAAACGGACTAGGAATCAGCATATTACCAGAATTGATTTTACAGCGTATTCCATACCAAATAATCACAAAAGAGCTGGAAGTGCCTGCTTACCGAAATATCGGTATTGGGATGAGAGAACAAAAATCACTTTCACTTGCCGCTAACCGATTTTTAGAATATTTATCCTTTCGTAGGAGAAAATAAGAAATCTTTAGAATAATAAGGAATATATGAAAAACAACTTTTGAGTACAATACATAGACCAATGGATGTTGGTGCTTCAATCAATCAAATATATCGTCACTGGCCCCTGCTTTTCTAGTAAAAACGCATCAATATATAATCTTTATTTCACTGTTTCGACCTTCACTGCAATAATTTTTAACTGATCCCCATACTGTAGACGTACAACTTTCCGGGCTTGAACAGATGTCCTTGCTGTCACAGGTATTGTTTGCAATTCGCCATTAATATCTGCTTGAACTGTGAAGCACTTTGCTCCGCATTTTATGACCATCACCTCTTATTATTGATTTACATATTTGTATCATTCGAGACACAATAAAATAGCCACCTAATGGTGACTATTTCTTGTTAAGTAAAGCGAGTTTTGCTTTGGACGGTGTTTCGTATTTTACATGTACACCATTTAAAGTACTATTTTGTATAATGTAATACTCACCACCTACCGCATACATGGGTACATACCCATCTGGCGTTTTAGTTGAGTAGACTCGATACACTTCCCCTGGTTTCAAAGCACGGACTGCCCCTCCCTCAACCGAAGGATCTTTACCTATATGCATTAAAATAGTTTCTTTTAAGATAGTAACTCGCCCAATTTGACCTTTTTTCAGTTCCATATTATCCCACATAACTTTTGAAGTTGAAGCAGCACTTGCTGACCCACAAGAAGCATAATTCAATGAGATTAGCATCATTGTGGCAGCAATCATTTTTAGTATGTTTTTCATAATATCACGTTCTCCTTTTATTAATATTTTGTTATGTTAAAAAGCAAGCATAACATGAAAATTACTTTAGCGCCCCTGTCTACTAGACTATTCTGAGTTTTTTCTTCAACCATATTTTTCATATGATGGCTACCTCTTAGTTCCCACATAGATAGCTGTTTTTAAACTTCTCATGATATTTTTAGTCAAAATGGATTATGGAAAAAGTGAAGCGAGAAGTATTGAAGCTATAAAACAAATCAAAGCTGTCAGAATCCTCTCTGGCAGCTTTTTATTTGTTTTGTTTAGTTAAAGATACCAACTGATTGAACTATTTATTTCATTTAAGTAACATCGAATAACCATTTAACTCTATTCAGCAGCAACAATTTAGAAACAACTTTATAGTAAAATGTAAGTTAGCTGCTTTTAAGAGGATGTGTAAAATGAATACTGTAAAGAAAACAATTTTAATCATAGAAGACGAGGAATCCATTTACGATATATTATCTTATTCTTTTCGTAAAGAAGGATTTAGTGTTTATGGCGCTTTTACCGGGAAGAAAGCTTTAGAATATCTTCAAGGAATGGAAATAGATTTAGTTATCTTGGACTTAATGTTACCTGATACAACAGGCTTTGAGTTATGCAAAAGTATTACATCTAATAGTAATTTGCCAATCCTCATGCTAACTGCTCGCGATGATATAGTAGATAAAGTTTTGGGACTAGAACTCGGAGCCGAAGATTATATGACTAAGCCATTTGATGTAAGAGAAGTCATTGCACGTGCCAAAGTATTATTAAGACGAAATGCATCACAAACTCCCTTTCACTTTATAAAAGTAAATGAATCAATTAGTATTGATCCTCGTGCATACTGCGTCTTCCAAGACAATGAGGTAGTAGCGCTAAAACCTAAAGAATATGAGTTACTATTATTATTCGCTCAACATAAAAATCGTGTATTTTCACGAGAAGAGATACTAGATACCGTTTGGGAAATGGACTATGAAGGTGGGCTTCGGACGGTCGATGTTCATGTACAGAGAGTCCGGAAGAAACTTGATCCTTCCATTATTGAGACTGTTTTTGGGATCGGCTATAAAATGAAAGGAAACTAAACGATGAAATGGACCATTCGAAAAAAGTTCTTTGTAGGGTTTTTCATTTTGTTTACGGTGGCTGCATTTCTATTTAACTTCGTATTGGCAAATATGCTTGAAAAGCATACGACAACTAACTTAGAATCAGATGTTACCACGTTACAATTTGCAACAAAACAATATACGAAACAATTCAAACAATTACATAAACAAGACGAAAGCTTTTTTATCGAAGATAGTTACACCATCGCAAATGAGCTTAGTAAAATCAATAACCAAAGTGTGGCTCTATATGATACAACTGGGCAGTTTCTGTATGAAGCTGCCCCCATTGACCAACCATTACTCATTGAACATCAACGGTATCAAACGGATGTAGAAAATGAGAGTAGTGATGAATTAATACAGGCATTTCAAAACAAATCTGCCTACACCATTCAACCCGTTGAAAATGGAACACTACTTTATTTTGCTTATCCGCTTTATATCGACGATACGTTTTATGGTGTCATTCGATTTACCGCTGATTATACAGATGTTTTTCAGCACAACGAGCGATTATTAAGGAGCTTTACCCTACTTACTATCTTATTATTTTTAGGTGTCTTTCTCATTTCTTTATTACTAACAAACCAGCTCACTAAACCACTTCATGACTTAACAAATGCAACTAAGCGAATGGCACAAGGTAATTATCAGCCCATTCCTATTATCAATCGAACGGATGAAATCGGCGAGCTTGCAAAGCATTTCAAGCTGATGCAACATGAAATTCAGCAACATGTCCAGACAATTGAACTGGAAAAAGAGAAGGTCATGTTATTAGAAGAAAAGCGCCAAACTTTTTTTAATAATGTAACCCATGAATTAAAAACTCCACTTACGACAATTTCAGGCTATGCACAAATTATTGGAGAAAAGGATTTTAATGATGTTACCTTTCTAATAAAAGCCACTCAAAAAATAAGAGGTGAAAGTGATCGTTTAAATGAAATGGTCACCCAATTACTTACATTATCGAAGTACCAGTCAAAGACTCAAAATAACATAACGGAAGTATTTGATCTGTATCCGCTTGTACAATCGATTGCTGAGGATATGCAAATGAAGTCAACACAGTACGATATGAGGATTGTGGTAAGTGGAGAGCCATTTATTGTACAAGGCTATCAAAATGAAATCAAACAGCTTTTTATCAATTTGATCGATAATGCTATTCGGCATGGTAAAGCGGGTCACGATATTGACATAGAGTTACATGATGAAATCCTAATAAAAAATGCATGCTTCCCTATCCCCCCGACTATTTTGGGACACATCTTCGAGCCTTTTGTTCATCAGAAAAAGGAAGGAAGTACAGGTTTAGGCTTATTTATTTGTGCTGATATAGTCGAACGTCATAAAGGAACCATTATATTTGAAGAAAAATTAGACCAGGCAGTTGTTAGTATAACATTTCCCCGTTTGCAACAATTTGACAACAAGTCACACAAAATTTGAAACAACCATTCCTTATGCTATGTATGCAAGCAACTAATAGGAGGAATAAAAAATGAAAAGAAAATGGCAAGGAATCGCAGTACTCACAATAAGCAGTCTTATCGCTACTGGATGCACGCTCAATGGAGACGCTAGCACTAAAACCGTAACCATTTCCGAAGATGTCAAATTAGAAAGTGCCTTAACGGATGGAAGTATTATCGCAAAACATGATGGTTCCATTCCTATTGATGTAAAAGTAAACTACCCAGGTTTCAAAGGAAATAACATATTTTACAATCAAAACAAAGCAACGTATCATCTTGATCTCAAGACAATGAAAAAAGAGAAAATAGCAGATAAACCATTCTACTTATTATCCGAGAACGGTAACCGAGCATTGTCTCTTGTGAACGAAGAGTTTTACGTACTAGATTTTCAAACGAATACGAAACAGTTCATTGGAACAGGTTCAGAAGAATATCTGACATACTTTGGTGACGAAGAAGGTTCAACAGTTATTCAAATCATTCATAAGAAAAGTGATATAGTTCTTGAGAAAACAAACCTTTCAACCAATCAAAAAACTTCATGGACAATCTCAGACATGTTTGAGTGGGATGGTTTATCCATTTCATCTTTCCAAACGAGTAGTAATGGGATATATATAGTAGGAAAATCATTAGAAGAAGGTTATGGATTTTATCATTTGACGGATAATAGGGAAATCGAACAATTATCACCATTAGAAAAAATAGATTCGATGGACCGCTATCACTTTTTAGACGAAGAAACAATTATCTTTAACGATATATACAACGGAAAATCTGGGATTTATACACTAAATCTAAAAACAGAACAAGTGACACAGCTTGTAGCAGGCGGCGAAGACGAGGAAGGTATTTGGGTACCATTTTATAAACTCTCACCCGATAAAAACAAAATTCTATTTGATGCACCTGTCCAAGTAGGTAAAGAATATAAAACAAATGTCTATGTAGCTGAGCTAATAAATGGAAAAGTTTCCAACCCATCCTTGATTATGCAAAATGCAGATTTATATGCTGTTATCTCTTACACAGGTTATTGGAGTCAGGATTCGAATACTGTCTTTATCAGTACGACTATTCCTGGAGAAGAAACGATCGATACTGTTGAGGTATTTCAAGTTCAATCAGATAAATAAAAAATAGAATAAGAAAAAGAATTCATCATTGCGATCGATGGATTCTTTTTCTATTTTATTAATTCTGAGTGTTGTTTATTTAATACTGCTTAAAAATTTCTTTCTACTCTCATGAGTAGCTAAATCAGCGTATCGTGTTGTAATTGGTAGTCGACTATTATTTTCTACAAAATGCAGGGTTATTATTATAGAAGTCTCTAAATCTATCCAGTTCCCACATGATATAAAAATTGGCTTTACATCCTTTCTCGTTCTTAATGCTGCTCCATATATTTCTCCATCAACTTTAATATATGTAAAACTTCCCGCTTCATTATTAGGCATGTAAAAATCTGTATCTTTTATTTTCAAATAACTTTTTGCAACGCCGATCGTGGGTTTATTTAAGTAAAAAGAAGCATGTGTGGCAATCCCCATCTTTCTGAAATGTAAATATCCATTTCCATCAAACATATAAAGGTCCGGTTTGCTTTGCAATTTTTTTACTGCTTCCTTCACTAACGGAAGTTCTCGAAAAGCTAAATACCCTGGAATATAGGGCACGTCTATTTGTCCACAAAATTCTACTTCTTCTACGATCTGTTTGGAGATATAATCGATTACTACAATACAACAAACCCCAAAATCGGCTTTCCCCTCTGTCCAATATGCAATATCAATTCCAGCTACCAAATGGATATCTGCTAATTGAAAATTGTTTTTTAATGAAATCTCCGGTATCCATTTTTCTTGTTCTACTTTAAATAGCTCTTCGCTTTTCAAACATTATTCACCTCTATATAATTCCAATCTTCTCCCCTATCACAATCTCCATATGGATTGATTCCATGATATGGGCCAACATACATAACTTCCCCATTTCGTATGATCCATTCCATCCCATGTTCCACTTCCCACGTGCAATTTAATTCTAAATCAATGACGGGTTCAGTCTTATTTTTAGGATTCGGAATACATATCGTGTTTGGTGTAATATGCGCTAAAACATCTGTCGGCTTAGAAAATTTGATCATCTCTTCACCGATATCTTCTAGAAATTCATTACAGTATCTAATAGATGCTTCACACAGTGAAACTATCAGTTCTTCACTTAAATTGTTTAAATAAGTTATACATATTTCTGCATATTCGAGATCAGAATCTTGATCTATATATAGCTTAATAGTTTGGTCAAATAATTCTAAATAGGCTTCTCCTTCTAATTCGGAATGGTCATTGGTTGTAAGGTTTTTAATCACTCCACTCGCTCCACCCTTCAAATTCAAGTTTATCTTATTCTACCATTGTCTTTATTCACTAGTTGATATAAAAGAAGAATCTGCTTGCGAAAATTTTCACAAAGTTGCGAAATATAAAAACGCCGTGATAAAATAAAATGAAATTAATTCCAGAATTAAGTAGGAGAAAATACCCTTTTAAAGTAAAAAGTCCTTTAACACGTATATTTCTTACCCAAAATGTAGTTGTTTTAAAAATTTCATAGTTGAGGAGCATTAAAGATGATAACGGAGAGCAGAGAGCAAACTATATTTGATCACGTTGGGAATAAAATAATTACAGATAGAGAGATTGATATAATCACGAGACTAGAAGAGCCATTGATCGTGATGTTAGGAAATGTGTTAAGTGACGAAGAGTGCGAGGAACTAATCAGATTGTCTAAAGACAAAATGAAGCGTTCAAAAATTGGAGCAACACGAGAAGTAAATGAACTAAGAACAAGCAGCAGTATGTTTATTGAAGAAAGTGAAAACGAAATAGTTGCGAGAGTCGAAAAAAGAATCTCTACTATTATGAATATACCCATTGAACACGGAGAAGGCCTTCAGATTCTTCGATATACGCCTGGTCAAGAGTATAAAGCTCACTACGATTTCTTTTCATCCACTAGTAAAATAGCAAACAATAATAGAATAAGTACACTCGTTATGTACTTGAATGATGTAGAAGAAGGCGGAGAAACCACTTTCCCTAAACTAAATTTTTCTGTATCTCCTAAAAAAGGTATGGCAGTTTATTTCGAGTATTTCTATAACGATCAAACTTTAAATGAGTTGACTTTACATGCTGGAACACCGGTTATCAATGGCGAGAAGTGGGTCGCAACGCAGTGGATGAGGAAGCAGAGAATACGGTGAGAAGAGTCTTTTAATTATAAATGTGGGATAGTTTTTGTATATGTGATTATTCCAAGTTAATAAATGCCTAGAACAGTAGAAGAGATTTCATCTGAGTACAATAAACAAGACCAATTGATGTTTGCACATCAATTGGTCTTGTTTATTGTAGGATTTCTTCAAGGGAATTGGCTATTGATATAAGTAACCCATCTGAGCTGTCAACTCAAGGATAGGTTAATTTTTTATGGTTCTTTGCGTTTGATCTAGGAATTAACATGAATGTTTATAGGTAAAGAAAATTTAAACGATCAAAAAAAAGAGCTGGAAATGGATTTCCAAGCTCATTAAATTATGTTTAGTTTTTTTATTATTGTTTGGAGATACTAGACTCAAATTCTATTCACATAAAGAAATTCAGCGATTGAATAAATGATGGATATAAAGGGTAGTCCAACAAAAATGAAAAACCAAAATAAATCCTTACGTGCTTCTTTTTTCATTTTTACATCAATCTCCAACTATTATCACTCCTTTTCTAAGTTCATTAAAATTTTCATTTCTAAGTTACCAAAAATAGTATTACAATTCAATTACATAAATATCAAATTTCTTATCGTTCTTGAAGGAAAGAACCTTAAGTGAAATATTTTTTAATCAACCAAAGTCATTACTTGAAGAACTTGGAATGTTTCAAACCAAGTAACTAAAACTAGGTACATTGATAAGAAACGAGTGATATATTCACCCTCCCTTTTTCTTAATCACAAATCCCCTATGATTATTCCAGCTCATTACCACCTCTATATCTATCTTCAATTAAAAAAGACATAGAGAGCTTTTAGTCTTCCTATGTCTTCATTCCTATTATTCTTGCTTTTTTTTCAAATACTCCGTACGTATTTTTTCAAGTTGATGCTTTTTATCAAATTTGGCAGGCTTGTGTTTTTCATGATACTTTGCCACAGCCATCTTGCTCTTAGTATCCAATTGATATTTCCCCATTTTGTTCACCTACTTTTCTTGTCTTTAAAGAGAATCTATTCAACAAATATAATATACCTTATTTTACTGAAGTAAACCTTTTTACTTTATCAGTATACTCCCTAACCTGGTTTTTACCGATGTCAGAAATAATTGGGAAGATTACTACTTTTATATTTGTTTGAATTAATGTAAATGTTTCTATCACAGGGTCAGAATTTAAAATGAAACTATTCGCCTCATCACAACGTAAATTTAAAGAATAAACGTATTCCAATAGAATAAGAGGTGATTGGATGAGACACGTATCCGCGTACAGCATGTTTTTGGGCATTTTAATCGTCGCTTTCAGTGGCAATTGGATTATTAACAACTACGATTTGGTATCCATTTATCCGAAAGCTTCCTATATTTTATTCGGGATTGGATTGGCAATTGTCGTTGTGACTTTTATAATGAATCGATTTTCTACGTACCATGAAGATACATATGTATATCGAAAGGATAATCGGGATGCTTTAAATAAGTGGCTTCAGGATAATCGACCATTCAGCAAATGGCTTATTGGCATTATCATTATCCCCCTGCTCTTCGCGCTATTTTATAGCTGGTCATTGTTTTTTCAGCTCTTTTCGCTGTATTTACTTTGTGGATTTGTTCTGGCAGGGTTTGTGTATATTTTAAGAGGCGATCGAGTAGAAGTAGAAGAGAATTGGGATTATAAAGGAAAAACGAAAATAATGTTGGAGCTGATCGATTATCGAAAGCATCCGTTCAACATTTCGCTTTTCCTCTTTATTCTAGTCATTGCAAGCTTTGTATTAAGCAAGCAATGGGACATTCCGTTGTATATGGAGACTAGTGGCAACCCGCGCTATGTTACTTCCTTGCCAAACAGTGCGGTTTTAATGTCCTGCCTTATGGTGGACAGTGCGTTTATTTATATTATCAGTCAAGGGGATTTCTTTGGTTTTCGAAAAGCCGAGCTTAGCTATGATAAAGTTATGTTCATTCATTTTGTGGAAATCTACTGTTGTGGTCCCGTGTTACTGATATGGTTATTCACCGTGATAAATGCTCTATATGTGCACTTTTGGTGAATTTCTGGATAAGAAAATGAGAAACCCATTTATTGCATAGTTTCTCCTATCGATTTAAATAGATTATTGATTTTTCCATGTATCCGAAACAAATTTGAATGTTAGTACACAGCAAAAGGTATTAGTAAAATAAAAAAGACCGAATGATGTTTGAGCATCAAACGGTCAAATATAAAATATTACTTACCTAATGAGGACAAGTAAACACGCTGTGCCGCACTTACTCCAGTTCCAGGTTCAAATGGATAAGAAAAATCTTGCAAACCTGCTTCGATAAGTGAAACTGCTTGAAGTATGTCGCTAGGGAAGCAATATCCCATATGTCCGAATCTGAACACCTTCCCTTGAAGAGGACCAAGACCACCAGCAAAATCAATGTGATACTTATTCTTTAAGTGGCTTAAAAAGTCTGCAAGATCCAATCCTTCTGGGGTCCGGATCGTCGTAATTGTTGGTGATGCATACTCATCACTTGTTAACAATTCAATGGATAGGGCCTTCATAGATTCCCGAACCATATTTTTCATGACTTCATGTCGTTCAACTGTTTTCGAAAATCCGCCTTCCTCTTCTATTAAATCGCATACAGCGGAAAGTCCCATAATAAGCGAAATCGCTGGAGTATTAGGGGTCATTCCTTTTTCTGCCCATTCACGGTAGCTTAATAAATTCAAATAATAGGCATTCGTTTGATTAGCTTCTATCACTTTCCATGCCCGTTCACTTACCGCTACAAAGGAAAGTCCCGGAGGAAGCATCATCGCTTTTTGAGAACCTGTTACCAAAATATCAATACCCCATTTGTCCATTTCAGCAGGGGCACCCCCAATACAACTCACTCCATCCACTATAAAAAGGGCATCCGAATGATCGCGTACTGCTTCTGCCAATTGCTCAATAGGATTTAAGATTCCTGTAGACGTTTCATTATAAGTGGCAAACACTGCCTTCACATTGGATAATGGCTTCAAAAAGTCAATCAGATCCTCCTTGGTGCAAGCTTCCCCCCACTCTTTTTCAAGTTTATGTACTTGCAAGCCATGCTTTTCACATATCGAAACGAAATAATCTCCAAATGCGCCTACTGTGATGATGACTACTTCATCTCCTGGCGAAACAGTGTTTACCACAGCTGCTTCTAATGCAGCTGTACCGCCAGAAGGAAGAAGCAAAATATCCTGCTTCGTCCCAAAGATAGGTTTCACACGTGCAGTAGTTTGTCGATAGAGTTTGACAAATTCTTCCGTACGATGACTAATCATATCCTGAGCCATTGCCAATTCCACTTTTTTAGGGATTGGAGTAGGTCCCGGATGTCTAAGAATATTACGATACATAGTTTTGATCTCCTTTATACTATTTTTGGGTGCATCCCTGTTCACATACAGCTTCAAAACTATTAAGAATCGTTTTGAAGTTATGTCTAACACAGGGGAATTTTCCCCTTTTCTTGCAAGGAAAACCCTTAACGATTTTAAAAGGACTCTATTATTTAATAAATTCCTTCTTTTTCATCTCTATACAATAAATTGCATATACTAGCTTTTATTCTGCCTTTAATCTCATTATACTAGACTCCTTGCAAATAGAAATTATTATGTCTCTACTGAATCGCTACTTAATAATGATTTTAGGGAACTAGTATACAAACTTATTATTCAGATTACATCTCATTATTATTTTACACATATACACGGTTATTTTCTAATTTTTCAATCTCAGTTATGTATAATACATCAGATTTTAAGAAACATTCCCGTCAGTTTAAGTACGAGCTAATCAGAGAAAATAGAAATAATGCACATAAACAAACTCCATGTAAGATAACAAATTTAGGGGAGCACCAATTTTATTTCTTGTTTTCAAATTCCCTGAATGGAAAAATTGGATCTTTTAGATGAAACTCATAAGTAGATTCGTCTACCATACCTACAGTTTTGTTGCTATCATAAAGCTTTAACATAAATCTAGCCATTTCTTCTGATGTATGAAACTTAGGAAATTGTCCTTCATATTGAAACTCGTCTAAATCCAAAGTACTTAGTTCAAATTATGTTTGTGTAATGGCTGGGGCTCGAACCTTCGACTGCATTTTTGATCCTTTACTTTTTAACTCTCCGGTAAGACCTTCTGTGAACGCACTTACGTAGAACTTTGTTGCGGAATAGGTCACAAAATCAGAAATCATTATATAGCCGCCTGCTGAAGAGACATTAATAATCTGTGTCCCTTCCACATTTTCATAATCTCTCACAAACTATGAAGACAGAATGGTTACTGCTTCGATATTTACATGTAGCATGGATGCAACTTTATTTAAGTTCTGTTCTTTTACAGAAGCAAAATTACCAAAACCAGCATTGTTGATCCATGTCTCTAACTCATTCGAGTGCAGCGAAAAAATTTTTAGATCAACTTCGAAGCAATATTGATATATACAACTCAAAAAATAATTAGTTATGTTAGGAGTTCTAAATCTTCCATCACCAATCTATAAATTTAGAACTCACCTATCCTTTTGCCATGAATACTTTTCAATCAATTTAAAACTGATAGAGGGATGCGGTATAATTTGTCGTCACTTTCCTCTGGATTTCCACGTCCATCCGAATTATTACTAATGAAATAAAGGTAATTATCGTCTATTAGCACATCTCGGATTCTGCCTAGGCCTGTTATTACTTCACGCTTTTCTCCTGATTCAAGGTCAAACTCTATAACGGCAGTCCCTCTTAATGCGGCAACGTACAATTTTCCATTATAATTATCCATTCCAGAAGGTGCCCAGGTTGAATTATCTCCAGAAGTGAATAGAGGTGAAACCATTTCTTCCTGTTCTTCGTGCCCTTCTATAATTGGCCATCCGTAATTTTTACCAGGCTCTATTCTATTTATTTCATCATTTGCGTTGTTTCCGTGCTCACTGGCATATAGCATTCCATCAGGCAACCACGTAATTCCTTGTGGATTTCGGTGACCATAGCTATAGACGTATGAATCCGAAAACGGATTATCCTTTGGAATTGACCCATCTAAATTCATTCTTAAAATTTTACCGCCTAACGACTGGAGATCTTGTGCTATTTTTGAATCAGCAGCATCACCGGCGGTTGCATAGAGTTTGCCATCTGGACCTATTTTAAGCCTTCCTCCATGATGATAGGAGCCACTTGGGATCTTATCAAGAAGCACCCCTTCTTCCCTCCACACGTTATCTTCCAAGTGAAGTGTTATTATACGATTAAATTGCCCCAAACTGTCTACATACGTGTAATAAGCAAAAGCTAGATTCGACTCCTGAAAGTCAGGAGTAAGTACAAATCCTAATAGTCCGGCTTCCGAAGCTGTCGCAAGGTCTTTCTCAAGTTCTACACTTTGCCTCTCCATTTTTCCATTTTCTATTTTCACAATGGACCCAGTTCTTTCAGTCAAATAGTAAGTATTGTTATTTTTTTCAATTGACCAAGGAACATCGAGATTTTCGGCAACCACTTCTATTTCACCATGTTCTTGCTGACTGGGTGTAGTGTCTTGCTCGTTACTGTAAAATACAGTTTCTTTTTGACTATTAGAGGAACATCCAACTAATAAGATCATTACCATAAATACACTTACAATTTTTTTCAACGCTTATCACCTTTCCTTCTATAAAAAAGGTGTCCCAAAAGCCGGGCTTTTAAGACACCTTAAAGAATTTTGCAGAAAAATATTGTTTCGATTATCACTTATACAATTCACATTGTACTAATGTCAATCACGAATCGATACTTCACATCTGAAGCGAGTACTCGTTCGTATGCTTCGTCAATTTGATTGGCAGAAATCACTTCAATTTTAGGAGCAATATTGTGTTTTGCACAAAAATCTAACATTTCCTGTGTCTCACGTATTCCGCCAATCATTGATCCTGCAAATGAACGGCGATGACCGATTAAGTTTATCACGTTTAGTGAAAGTGGTTCTGCAGGAGCACCAACGTTTACCAATGTGCCATCAAGCGTGAGTAGTCCTAGATATGCATTCAAGTCAATATTTGCACTTACCGTATTAATGATTAAGTCAAAGTTTCCTGCAAGTTTCTCAAATGTTTCTGGGTCACTTGTTGCATAGTAATTGTCTGCTCCTAACTTCAGGCCATCATCCTTTTTCTTCAAGGTTTGCGACAAAACAGTGACTTCAGTACCCATGGCATGTGCAATTTGAACAGCCATATGTCCAAGACCGCCCAAACCTACAATCGCTATCTTCTTACCAGGTCCCGCTCCCCAATGGTTTAGTGGAGAATAGGTTGTAATTCCTGCACACAGCAATGGTGCTGCAACGTCAAAATCGATATTATCAGGGATTCTGAGTACGAAATCTTCCGGTACTACAATATGGGTAGAATACCCCCCTTGAGTAGGCTCCCCGTATTTATCGACCCCAGCGTAAGTATCGACTTTCCCTTTTAGACAGTATTGTTCTTCTCCATTTCGGCAGTTCTTACACTCGCCACAGGAACCAACCATACAGCCGACACCCACTCGGTCTCCTACCTTATATTTTGTAACATTAGGTCCAACTTCTGTGACAACACCCGCTATCTCATGTCCTGGAACGAGTGGATAATGGACTGGCCCCCACTCTCCGTGGGCAGTATGGATGTCGGAATGACAGATACCTGCATATTTAATCTCAATCAGAACATCTTGTGAATCTAAATTACGTCTTTTGATTTCGGCAGGTCGAAACGGTTTGTCTGGACCATCTACCGCACGCGCTTTAGCTATTACCATTTGTCTACCCCTCCAATAATACGATTCTTTAAGAGAACTTTCTTATATTTTCTCTTTCAAAATTAGGATAAACCTTATAGTTAACTCTAAGTCAAGGCATCAGTTTAGAACATAAATCAAAACTTTAAAACAGTTGAGTCGTACTTTTTACAATCAGCATTTAACATGATAGAATCATGTCAATTCATAGAGTTAGCTCTAAGTCTACTTAAAAAGGAGATAAACAACGATGAAATATTCTATCGGAGAAGTTGCAAAAAAATTAAATCTCACAGCATATACTTTACGTTACTACGACAAGGAAGGACTAATTCCTTTTGTAGAAAGAACACCTAACGGGATACGAATGTTTAAAGAATCTGATCTAGATGCTTTAAAAGTAATAGAATGTCTAAAATCTACAGGGATGCCTATTAAAGAGATTAAAAATTTCATTGATTGGTGCTCGGAGGGGGATGCATCATTGCAACAACGATATGACTTGTTTATGGAACGCAAAGCTACTGTTTTTGCACAGATGGAAGAACTTGAAAAAACAATGGAACTCATCGAACACAAATGCAACTATTACAAGACCGCATTGGATGCTGGAACGGAAGAAATTCATAAAAACAATAAAATAGAGGGCTTTTAATTAGCGGATTTTCTTGTCCATAATCCCTTTAGATTGTGGACAAACAGGCACTTCTTTAGTGAGACGCTTGAAATTTAAGTTGCACAGGGGTACTTCCCCTTGTCTGAAGGCATATTGAAAGGCCAGCCAACCTCACTCTCTTTTCTGCTTATCAATAAAACCAGCTACTTCAGTCACAAATCAATCGATCAACATAAATTGCCTAACACCTGTCCATCTTCACTTATTTCTCCAATTCTTTATCCTTCTATGGCTAACCTCCATATCTATTTTACTAACAGAACAATTTATAGAATAAAGAATAAATTTCCAAACAATAGACAATTACTAGTGTATATTGGAGGGATAAATTATGATAATAATAAAAAAAAGTGATGACAAAATAATTTATTGTTACTGCTGTCGGAAAAGGACCTTATTTATACGTAGAGATATGCAAAATAATAGTGGTGTCGAGAGTCATTGTAGTGAATGCTCATTAATTTGGTTTGAATGGCAAAATCGAGCGGTAGAGCGAGAAAAAGAGAAGTGGATTGAATTTAATGGAGGAATAGTCAATAAAACGAAAGATTACATTCAAATTTTTAAACAGTAACAGCCTTTATTTCAGTGATCCTAGCAAGAATAGTCCTTATTGAATAATTGGACAAAAAACTATTGGTAATAAGGACTTCTTCACTTCTTAAACAATTACATCCAACTGTTTAGGATTTGATATTATATTAATGGTAATTTAGTATTGATACGGTTAACCGCTATAAAGAACAATGCAATCTTCATAGGAAACTATAAATAAACTTAGAGACCAAGTAACGATAATCTTGTCATATTATTTCGGGGCACGCTATATAAAGCAACGCGTTGACAAAAAGAAAGATATACTTTTAATGCAGGAAGATTAATAAATTGAAAAGAAATGAGGATTCCGACATGTGGGATTTACTTGCACAAATGCTGTCAAGAATGACACTAATCATCACGATTGCTTTCCTCATAACACGTCTGCGCACTTTTAGACAGATGATTTATCGAGATTTAAATATGAAAGACAGCTTTATAATGATTCTACTCTTTGGTTTATTTGGTGTAATCGGAAATTATACAGCTATAGTTGTCAATCCGGAAGCTCATATGATTTCCAGCTTGTGGAACCCTGCTCTTCAGATGGACAATGCTATTGCAGATACACGTAATATCGGCATCATCATAGGTGGATTGGTCGGCGGTCCAGTAGTTGGGCTTGGATCGGCATTGATTGCAGGTGGCCATCGTTTAATAATGGGTGGATTTATTGGAGATGCCACTTTCATTGCTACGCTTATTGGTGGTGGATTGGCAGGACTGTTTGGACGGAAATTGCGAGTCTTTGGCTTAATACGTCCTTTGCCAATGTTTTTAAGCGGGCTTTTGATCCTTATCATTCAAATTCTGCTTATCCCTTTGATTGCTTCTCAGCACAGTACCGCTTTTCATTTAATCAGTTATACTGGGGTACCTATTATCGTCATTAATGGCATAGGAATCTGGATTTGTGCAATCGTTTTTAATAGCGTTATTCAGGATGAGGAACATACACGCGCCAGCCAAACGGCAACGGCACTCTCGATTGCAAATCAGACGCTGACACTTTTTCGCCAAGGATTAAACGAATCCTCTGCAAGAAAAGCTACCAAGATCATCCAGCAGTTAACAAACGTTGATGATGTGGCAATCACACGGGGCATTAGGGAGCTTGCACATACTGGCGGACCTAGCAGCCAATCGGAAATAAAATATAGAGAGCTCGTATTTAAAACCGGTAAAATCGAAAGCGCCCACTCCCCGGAGTATGAGTTTATTATTTTTCCATTAATCGTTAAAGATAAAACGATTGGGACATTAACATTTTACTTTAACCATCCATTTCACGTCACATCGGTAGATCGGGAAATGGCAGAAGGGCTCAGTAATTTATTTTCTAGCCAATTGGAGTTAGGCGAGGTTGAACGTTATAATCACTTGTTGCAGGATGCTGAAGTAAAAGCGCTTCATGCCCAGATTCACCCGCACTTTTTGTTCAACGCTTTAAATACAATTGTAGCACTATGCCGCATGGATCCATTGCTAGCGCGACAATTGTTGCTCCATTTATCGACCTTTTTAAGGAACAATTTAAGAGGACTTACAAATCGTCTTGTTCGTGTGGAAAAAGAGTTGGAAAATGTCCATGCTTATTTCGCATTAGAAAACGCCCGGTTTCCGGATAAGTTTGAGCTCACAATTGAAATGCAATCCCATCTAAATAATGCGCTTATACCACCTTTCTTACTGCAACCGCTTGTTGAAAATGCTATTACACATGGAGAATTAAAAGACTTAGGCGGAATCGGAAAAATCCGCATTGATATTAAACAAGAAGAAGCAAAACTGCTATTAACCGTTACAGATAACGGAATTGGCGTACCGTCGGAAAGGCTCGCGGATTTAGGTCAGCGTGTTGTCAATTCAACGAAAAACGGTAGCGGATCTGCCCTATTCAATATTAAAGAGCGCTTAACTGCCCTATTTAGCCAAGACGCCACATTTAAAATGGAAAGTAAGCAGGGACAAGGAACAACAATTTTTATCACATTACCGATACACTTTTAATAGGAGATAGATGGATATGCTACAAGCTTTTATCGTAGAGGATGAACAATTTGCACGAGAAGAATTAAAGTATTTATTAACCGAGACAGGCGATATAGAAATTATCGGTGATTCGGAAACGATGCATGAGGCGCTATGGGATATTAATGATCTTCAACCGGATGTTGTGTTTCTGGATATCGAGCTTGCCAAAGGAAATGGACTGGAACTGGCGAAACAATTTATACATATGAAAAAGCAGCCAATGATCGTATTTGCAACTGCTTACGATGAATACGCGCTTGAGGCATTCAATCTCGATGCTGTTGATTACATTGTCAAACCGATTGATGAAAAAAGACTGCGTAAAACCGTAGACAAATTACTAACACACGCTCAGCTCCATAGTGATCAGCAAATGCAAAAAAGTACACAGCCGCAAGGAACAAAAACAATTCCGGCAAAAGACGGAGATAGAATGATTATTGTTCAAGCAGATGAGATTTACTATATCGGAACAGAAAACCGCCAAACCTTTATTAAAACCGCACAGCACAAATATGAATCGGATTTGTTGCTTTATCAATTGATAGAAAAACTTGGTGAAGACTTTTTGCAAGTGCATCGAGGATACATTGTCAATGTCAAGTATGTTACTGCCATGGAACCATGGTTTAACCGCGCTTATAATTTATTTTGAAAGACGGTTCAAAAGTACCCGTCAGCCGCTCCTTCGCCAAAAACGTGATGCAAAAATTAGGATTTAAATGAGCGACTTTTACTTTGCCAAAAACGAGAAGTAGGCTAATCAATATTTGATTAACCTACTTCCAGTAACACACTATAAAAAATAGCACCCATATGCATGGATGCTATTTTTTACAATTATTATGACCAGCCAATTAACTGGGCAATGACAAGTACTACAATAGAAATTCCAGCCCATATTAGGAATAATGGATAGAAGAAACGAATCCACGTTTGCCACTTCACACCTGCAATCGCTAAAGCTGCCATGAAATATCCGCTTGTCGGGTAGAAAATATGTGTAAACCCATCTCCAAGCTGATAAGCAAGAACAGCAGTTTGTCTTGTCACTCCAACCATGTCTGCAAGCGGTGCCATAATTGGCATTGTTACTAGTGCTTGTCCACTACCGGATGAAATAACAAAGTTAATAAGTACTTGCACAACATACATACCAACTGCTGCTAATGCTGGCGGCAAATCACCAACGACTGCACCAAGTGCATGGACAATCGTATCCATAATGTTACCGTCCTCTAATACAACAGCGACCGCACGGGCCAGTCCAACGATGAACGCCCCCATTAAGACGTCTTTAAAACCTTGATTAAATGCTTCGCAAATATCGCCAACTTTAAGACCTGAAATGATCCCTACGACAATTCCCATAATGATAAAGAGTCCTGCCATTTCAACCATAAACCAGCCTCTTGAAATAACTCCGTATACAAGGATGGCAAAGAATACTAGGGCTACAATTGCTGCCCACTTTTGTCTTCCTGTTGCAGGAATAGCTTCAGCTTTTCCCACATTGTTATACAATGAACGTTTTTCCATATCATCTTCATACACAAAACTATGCGTCGGATTTTGTTTGATTTTCTTTGCATATCGCATAATGAATAAAACTGCTGCCGTAACCGCTATGATAAATACGATTAAGCGTAATCCAAGCCCTGAGAAAACCGGCAGTCCAGATAACTTCTGTCCAAGCCCTGTGTTAATCGGATTTAATACTCCTGCTGTAAATCCAACAACTGTCCCACAAAGTGCAATGGCTGCAGCTGTTATCGAATCGTAGCCAAGTGCAATAATTAGCGGCATAATTACCGGAATATAAACGAGTGATAATTCAGCTGTTCCAATCAATGTTGCGATCAATGCGAATACTGTTGTTAAAACAGGGATGAGCATAATACTTTTATGCGCAAATTTCCTTGCGAGTTTATCAACTGCAATTTCAATAATTCCCGTACGTCTAAGTACCATAAACATTCCACCAATGATAAACGTGAAGAATACAACTTCTCCCGCATCAATCAATCCTCGAGGAATAACCGTTATAAAGTCCTGAATACCTACTGGTGTCTGATCAACATATTGAAAGGAATTCGGATCGATAGTCGTTCTGCCATCTGGTCCTGGTACACGTTCAAACTCCCCCGCTGGGATAAAATATGTTGTCAATGCCGCTAACGCACTAAAGACAAATAAAATAACATAGATATGCGGCATCTCAAATTTCTTCTTTTTCTTTTCTGGCTGCTGTTCTTCTTTATTCAGCTGCTGTGTATTTCGCACGATGACCCCTCCGAAAATGTGAATTATATGACCAAATAAATGCAAACAATTTGGGATACAAAACACATTATAATCGGGGAATTATTGCCTCGGCTGTTTTTATAACCAAGTGTCCATATGTAGAACAAAAGGTACATCATTTGTAACGAAAAGTACAATTTTGGGGATTGAATTCACATAAACTACATAATTTTCATATATCATTTTCATTAAAGACGTTTTAGATTCGTTACGGATTGTAGTTAAAAATGGCAAAAATATACCTCTTCCCCCCACTTAGGTTAATCACTATTTATTGAGGGTATACTACCACCATCTAGGACCGATTAACTTCAATTTAGTAGGGTGGTCAAGTTATGAAAAATAGTTGGAAGATTTTCAAGACGGACATTCAAAATATAAGTAAAAATTGGGTGGCTGCCATTCTTATAGGAGGACTAGTTTTCCTGCCATCTTTATATGCATGGCTTAATATTTATGCTTCTTGGGATCCATATTCTCAAACGGATCAGCTTCCTGTTGCCGTTGTAAATGAGGATGTAGGGGCAGAAGTACGGGGAGAACAACTAAACGTTGGAAATGAACTGATTGATACATTGAAAAATAATGAAGACATGAAATGGTCTTTTACTTCTCGAAAAATGGCTATGGAAAAAGTGGAATATGGTGATTATTTTGCCGTCATCATTATTCCTAAAAACTTTTCCGAAAAGCTAGCTTCCGTCGTTTCGGATAACCCTCAGAAGGCGGATATCGAATACTATGTAAATGAAAAAATAAACTCCATTGCGCCCAAAATAACGGAAAAAGGTGCCACGGTTATTGTTCAAAAAGTTAGCAGTCAATTCATCTCCAGTGTGAATGGAGTCATTTTTGACCTCTTTAATGATTTAGGGATTGAAATAGAAAGAGACCTGCCAGATATTCAAAACTTCGAAAACTATGTATTCAAAATGGAACAAGACTTGCCCGCCATTCACAATTTGCTAACCGGTGCTCAAAAAGATGCCTCTTCCGCACAGAAAATTATCACTCAAGCTACTTCCATGTTACCACGTGCCGAACAAATAACGACTGAAGGTTTGGGTTCCATCGAAAGAACGATAGATTTCTTGACGAAAGCGCAAAATCGCTTAAATGAACTGGCTCCTCAAGTGGAGAATGATTTGGAAAAAGTATCAAAGATTTCAAACAATACAAATGAATTTCTGCAAAGCGTTCAAAATGTCCAACTGGATTTTACAGAATTGGACCGAGTAAAAGAGGATCTCGACAACAAGATGACCTCCAATATCCAAACAGTCGACGCGATTAGTAAGGACCTTAATTGGTTAAAGGAAGTATCTAATAGCTCAAACGACTCAGGTGCGGAAGCAAACAACGAAGAACAAACAAAGCTAGATGATGCCATTGATAAAACGAACGAACTAAAAGCTTTTTTAAAAGAAGCGCAAACAAATACCCGAACCATCGATACACTTGTAAAAGATAAAGAACAACAATTCCAAACAACATTGAATGATCTACAACAAATAGCTCAGAATACATCCGTCCAATTGGATGCCTTTATAAACGAATACAAAAACACGATTGAACCAACTGTTCTTTCCGAAGTAGCCAAAGCAAAAAAGACGCTAGGAAATGCGAAAGAAATGCTGACCAGTATACAGTCAACTTTACCGGAAGTCGCAAGTACTCTAAATAGCGCAGATGCCCATATTAAAGAAGGAAAAACAACACTAGATCAAGCATTGGCACAATACCCATATATACATGATAAAGTGAACCAGTTAGCAGATAGGATACGAAAAGTTCAAGGGGAAACGAATATCACTGAAATAATCCAGTTACTCCGCAATGATCCACAAGCGGAACGTAGCTTCTTCGAAGAGCCAATCGTCTTGAATGAAAACAAACTCTTCCCTATCGCAAACTATGGAACAGGCATGACTCCTTTTTATACAGTTCTTGCTATCTGGGTCGGTTGTTTGCTGCTTATATCACTTCTTGCTACAGATGCCAATCATGAAATGAATGTAAGTGCACGTAGTGTATATTTCGGTAGATTGTTTACTTTCACAGCCATTGGTCTACTCCAAGCATTGATAGTAACAATAGGCGACATTGTTCTATTAGGTGTGGATGTCAAAGATTCTTTATGGTTTATATTATTTGGATTTATTATTAGTTTCGTTTTCATGTCCATTGTTTACACGCTCGTTTCCGTATTTGGCGATGTAGGAAAAGCGCTGGCCATTATTATGCTAGTCCTGCAGATTGCAGGGGCAGGCGGAACCTATCCAGTCGTTCTTTTACCAGAATTTTTTCAAACGATTAACCCTGCACTCCCTTTTACGTATGCAGTAGATCTTATGCGAGAAGCTGTAGGAGGGATCGTTTGGCAAAGAGCAATACGAGATGCTTCCTTCCTGTTGCTCTTCAGCTTAGTATTTTTACTATTCGGCACCTTCTTAAAAGAAAAGATAAACCGAAAAACAAAACTAATGCTTAAAAAGTCGCGAGAATCTGGATTGTTTCATTGAAGTTTGTAGTCACATTAAAGAATTTCGTAACCTTGAGGACACCTTCAGTACATTAGTAATAAACCAGATTAGTACAAACTTTGTTAGCAAAAACCTTCTAATTCACCAGTTGAATTAGAAGGTTTTTAAATATGTGTGCTGAAAAGTATGAATACAGTTAGAGGTCGCACCCCGAGCAGTTTTTACAAGAAATACATTGATTCTTTAATAGTTCGTAATGGAATATACATGTTAATGAACTTATTTCTTAGCTAGGAGGCATAACTTGTGACAGATTTCATTTGGCCCACGATTAATTTAACAGGGATTTCCCCAACATTAAATTCCATGTTTGATCGTTTACAAACCGCTGAAGCAACTCCACTTTTTAACTATACATCTAACTATGGTATTTCGGCATTAAGAGATGTCATTTCTACCGTAGGGGGTGGAACAGTTACCAACACACAAGGATTCTATCAAGTATCAACATCGACAACTCCAAATACTTCAGCGATTTTAGATACGGCAGAACGCGGAAAGCTATTTCCTGGAAATTCATTCGAGGCCGGTGTTTCTATCCGTATACCGGTTGCTCCAACTGGGACTCAAAAAGCAACTTGGGGATATTTTGATGGAAGTAATGGAGCCTATTTCGGTCAAGACTCTGCAGGCATTTTTATCGGGATCCTTAACAATGGAGTCGAAATATTCAAGGTTTATCAATCGTCATGGAATGAGGATAAGCTTAATGGTTCTGGGCCAAGTAAACTTACACTTGATACAACGGCGGGGAAAATGTTCCAAATACGATTTGGATACGAGTACGGAATCATTGAGTTCCGTATTGTATTTGTGAACTCTTTAAATTTCCAACAAATCGTCGTCTGCCATCGACAAACCCAAGGCACTAACTTAACTTTACTTTCTGATCCAAACCAAGTCATTCGTGTACGTGCCGAAAATGGAGGATCAGGCGGTTCCTTTTCCACAATAGTTCGAGGAAGGTATTATGCTGTTCTCGGTCCAACTGTACCAACGAATAGAATCACCTCCGAAAGCCGGTTAAATATGACAGTAGGAGCCGGTGCCTTTGTTCCAACGATCAGCTTCCGACGAAAAGCCATTTTCCCTGACGGCTCCAATCGAAATAACTCGGTCAATGTACAAATCAGCAGCTTCGATATTCTTGCAAGCAACGATTTAAGATGGCAATTAAGATATGGTTCTACACTTACCGGGGCTTCCTTTGGAAATATAAGCGATACCCCTTCATCCGAAACTTGTAGTCAATCTGATGTTTCTGCTACTGCCATAAATACCTCGACTGGAATCAAACTTATGAGCGGATTTGCTAAAGGAGGACAACATGCAGCACAGCAAAGCTTTCCGGTCGACACTGTGTTGAATGGTACAACTCCAGTTACTTTAGCTGTTACGAGTCTTTCGGGAAATGCGACTTGTAATATAATCTTTCGAGTGCATGAAGATTGGTAATAGTAGTGGTTTGTTTGCTTCTATTTGGGTTACAAGAGCCGAGAGTAAATTAGTTTTCAGACGCGAAAAAATACAGTTACATTTTGAAGAAAATGTAACTGTATTTTTTGAACCTATTCTTTTCCAAGTACTATTTTCAAACGTCTCCAAAAAGCCCATCTTCACTAATTCCGCCTATTCTTTGTGTGCATCCAGTAAATGGCTAAGAGCAACCAGATTACTCGTGAAAGCAACTAGTTCTTCAAATACCAATTTTTTAGTCACCACTTTTTTAATGCTCAAATATGATGATTATGCACCAGCTTCTTTCAAAATACGTTCAATTTCTTTAAATCCACGTCTTTCTGCATGTTCTAATGGGGTAACCCCATCTCTATCACTAATATTGAGATCAGCGCCATGATCAACTAATAATTGTACGATTTCTTGATAATTTTCCCTTCCATCCCCCAAAATGACTGCTTCCAATAATGCAGTCCAATGTAAGTTGTTAAGGTGGTTGACGTCCGTGTCAGAGTTAGTTAAAAGCTCCTCCACAATATCCACATGTCCCCGATCTGAAGCTGGAATGAGCGCAGTTCCACCAAAACGATTTGTGATTGTTGTATCAGCTCCTGCTTGAACAGCAAGCTTCACGATTTCTAGCAAACCTTCTGCTCCAGAATATAAAAGCACATTATCCATATTGTTATTGCGGATATCTATATCTGCCCCGTGTTCGATAAGTGTCTTAACAGTATCTACATTATTTTTTTGCGTTGCAGCCATTACAGCCGTATCTCCCTGATTATTTGTCGCATTAATATCGGCTCCGCCTTCTAATAATTCTAAAACGGTTTCTATGTCTCCTTCTGTTGCTGCAGCAATTAACTGTTGTTCCACATTAGTTTCCCCCTTTTTTTCTAATTTAATAGTTGAACCTTCTTCTGAGTCTGGAGTCGTGCTACATGCGGTAAGCATAACTACGAGAAAACTTAAACAAATCCCTTTCAGCTTCATAATAGCCTGCACCTCCTTTATAAACATGTTATCATTGTAATACCTATATGAAAAATATTAATAAAATTTGCTTTACTAATATTTATCGTATATAGAATGGAAGGATGTTAATGATGGATATTAAGCAACTACGCTATTTTATTGCAATTGTAGAAGAAAGGAAGATTTCTGCTGCTGCTAAAAGACTTCATATGTCCCAACCACCATTAAGCCAGCAACTGAAAGCTATGGAGAAGGAACTCGGTTCAACATTAGTGGAGAGAAGTGGAAAATATTTAGAACTGACAGAGGCAGGAAATGCTCTATACAAAAATGCTTTACAAATAACCCAATTGATGGAGGAAACCAAAACAGAAGTAATGGAAGTTGGTAAAGGCTTAAATGGAAGGCTCACTATTGGAGTGAACACTTTTTCTGTTAACCGATTGCCTCATATTCTTGAGCAATTTCGAAAACAATTCCCAAATATAACATATAAAATTCAACAAAATGAATCTTCCCACCTTTGCCAATTAGTCAGGGACCGAATGGTGGAATTAGCAATTATCCGCATGCCACTAAATCTAGACGATTTTTCGGTACTTCATTTATGTAACGAGCCATTTTACTTTGTCACGTCTAAGGAACATCCATCATTTGATGAAGAAATCTCACTTACTGATATTCAACATCACCCTCTCCTCTTTCCAAGTACAGAGGGACTAGGTGTGCATTACTTGATTTTAGAAGCGTTTTCCCGTTTCAAATTACAACCTAATATTGTTGGAGAGTGTTCTGATATTAGTCTTTTGATGGATCTAGTCACAGCTGACTTTGCTGCATCTATTGTTCCAGAAACCTTACTTCAACGATTTCGAGGGTATCCGGTAAATGCTTATCGGATATCAAGCACAACCAAGTTGACTGGACCAGTTGGAATAATATGGCTCAAAGATCATAATTTATCCAAGGCTGCTCAAAATTTTATAGAGATGATTCAAATTGTATAAAGTAATCACTTTAGGTTTTATTTTGCATATCCAACTAGGAAAATGACAAAGTAAAAACCCAATTTTTCCTTAATAAATAAAGAAATTGGGTTCTTTTTAGTTATTATTAAATCTATACCCAGAACCCCAGATTGTTTCTAATAATAATGGATTTTTTGGATCGAATTCTATCTTTTCTCGTAGTCGTTTAATATGAACAACAACGGTTGATGTATCGCCTAGTGAATCCAACCCCCAAACTCGTTCAAATAAATCTTCTTTACTAAATACTTGATTTGGGTGCTTCATGAGAAATTTCAATAATTCAAATTCCTTTGTCGTCAAATTGATCTCTTGGTCAAAGGAAAATACTTTATGTGATTTTGTATTCAACCGAATATCATTGACTTCTAAGATTTCATCCGATATTGTCTGAGGTCCCTTTGTTAAACGCTCATAACGATTTAAGTGTGATTTTACACGAGCGACTAACTCATTAGGGCTAAAGGGTTTGGTAATATAATCATCCGCACCAAATCCAAGCGCACGGATTTTATCGATATCTTCCTTTTTAGCAGATACCATTAAAATAGGTGTATCCACTTCCTCACGTAATCTTTTACAAATTTCAAATCCGGTCATACTTGGAATCATGATATCTAGTATGATTAAATCATATTTTCCGGTGAGTCCTTCTTCTAAACCAACTAATCCATCGGCAATGATATTGACATTCATCTCATTTAGCTCCAGATAATCCCTTTGCAATTCTGCTATATCCTGATCATCCTCCACTAATAGAATTTCCTTCATTATGTCCATTCTCCTTTAAGGGCAGCGTAAAAGTGATGCTTGTACCTTCACCTAATTTGCTATCCGCTTTTATGATTCCACCGTGCTCTAAAATAATTTGCCTTGCAATAGCAAGACCTAAACCACTGCCACCTTTATCACTATTTCTGGAGCTTTCTATACGATAAAATCGATCAAAAATCATTTCTAAATTTTCCTCAGCCATCCCTGCACCATTATCTTGTACGGTAATAATCACTTCATCGACTTCTTGTTTTGCAACAATCGTTATTTTTTTTTCATTCTTGTTCATATGCTTTACACTATTTTGGATCATATTATCTAGCACTCGTCGAATTTGTTGTACATCTATTCGTACAATGGCTTTGTTTAAATGAACATCTTGAAAAGTAAGTTGAATGTTTATTTGCTCAAGGTCTAATTGATATTCTTCAACAAAATGCACGAGAAATTTTTTTAAGTCAATATACTCAAAATGAAAGGGTAATTTTTGGAGGTCTAGTTTAGAAAATACAAATAAATCATCAATTAAAAAGTTCATGCTTTTCGCCTTATTATAAACAATATTCAAGTATTTACCTTGTTTTTCTTTTGTATCTGCTACACCATCTTTTAATCCCTCTACATAGCCAATAATCGAAGTAATAGGTGTTTTTAAGTCATGAGAGATATTAGAAAGTAATTCCTTTCTATTTTCCTCGTATTTTTTATTTTCTTTACTGACTCTGTTTAACGCCTCACGCAATTTCTCAAATTCTTGCGCAAGCTCATTCACTTCCCCTTTTTTGCCTGTTGAAATTTCAATTTTCCCTTCCAACTTACCTTCTTTTAGTTGTTGCACTTTTATACCTAATTCCCGTAAAGGGACAATAATTGCCTTATTTAGAGAACGGTTAAACATAATAACAAGAAAAATAGCAATGGCTAGGATTAAGGTGATTATAAAGAACCCCCATCTTTGTAAAAATTCAGCAAAGCTATTTTCTTGCTTTAAGATCATCACACTACCTTTTTCATTATCGGAAAAATGAAAATCAAACTTAAGATAGCGATAAAGACTGCCTTTGTTGTCAATGGTGCCTTGAGTATAAATATTTTCAATATCAAATTTTGGTGCATGAACGATTAGAGATTTTAGAACAAGGTCAGGAGAATGATAAAGGATTTCATCTTGTTTTCGGATAACAATATTCAAACCTTTCATTTCATAGGTATCAATACTTTGTTGAATGTTGGGCTTCATCAAATCATCCGGATTTTCCTTAGCAATCTTACGAAAGGTAACCAACGCTTCTTGCTCGTCATATGTAATTTGTTTTTGCTGCGCAACGGATTTATAAAGCTGAACAGGTGAGGAGACTTGTCCATTTATAGCAAACAACAAAAGCCAAAATATAGCTACCATCGAGCATATAATAACAAACAGACTACCGAGAAATGTGATTAAAAATTTTGTACGCATATCCATACCGCCTCCTCACCCCCTAGCTATAGTAAGTACCAATTCCTCATTAGGATAACTTAAATTTCTTTAAAATCCAAAGGAAGGATTAAATTCACCTTTATAAGGCTCATGTTCCACATAGATTTCGATGTCATTTCCATCAGCATCTTTACCCATTCGTTTATAAGTAAAGCGATCATCATTTAATTCAGTGATTTCCAGAGCAGCACCGTATTTGTTTTCTCCAATCGATACATGTGTACGAATCTTATTATCACTAATCACATCAAAATATCCAAAATCTCCGCGGCTTTCACCACTATTTACATCGAAAAATTCATATTTACTTGTCTCCGCATCAAATTTAGCAATACTAATGAAATTATTATTGTACTCTGTTACATCATTGCCCTCATTATCCAACACTTTAGTACCATTCCACAACGTTTCCCCTAAAATACGACTACCTGGGATTTCTGTAATAATTTCGCCTGTTTCACTAGTTAACTTTTCACCACTATTAGTAAACTCGAGCTCAGTCTCATTATATGGTACGTGTTCAACATACACTTCTACTTCATTACCACTTTTATCTACACCCATTCGTTTATAAGTAAATATTTCATCACTGATCTCCGTAAGCTCCACAACTGCTTGATAGCCCATGCTTTGGGAAATTAAAATCCGCTTTTTACCATCATTCGTGATGAAAAATATCCCTTCATCCCCACGTGTTTCACCTGTTGCTTTATCGAAAAATTCATAGCGATTTGTTTCTTGATCGTATTTTGCCAATCCAATAAAATTACTATTCTCTTCTGTTAGATTATTTCCTTCTTCATCATATACTTTAGTGCCTTGCCAATTCGTAGAGGTAAGGATGTTGGATAGTTCTTCGCCTTTGGCCAACTCTTCAACATTTGATATATTTTCTACTTGACTAGTTTCTTCCTGAGTTTTTGTTTTCTGCTCCTCGTTTTCACTAACACTCTCATTTGTACTGCACCCCGTAAGAATAAGACCACTACTCAAAATGAACATCGATAAACTTTTTTTAGTAAACATAGATTTTACATCTTATAAAATCAAAATGAACAATATATTAAAATTGTATAAACACCAATAGAATGACGGTAAAAGAATAATAGAGGTTGCTGATCCTGCCTCTGTCACTTCTAAAAATCTGCCAGTTCTCTCTACTAGTTTTGTCCCTAACTCTTTCTCCATTACTTTTAATTACTGGCTCAGCGAGGGTTGTGAAATATGTAATCTTTTGGCTGTAGCTGAAATCTTTCTTCCACAATCCTCTATAGTTACATCCAATAATGAAACCCTCTTGTATATGAAAAAGATAAGAAAAACTTACTTTTTTAATATTTCCCATATGATATCAAATAGAATATCATTACTTTATGATTTCTCAATTATCAAACTCTCGTATTTTGTATAAGGATATAAGGGGCATACTTACGCTTTAGAATGTTAGAGGATTTAAGAAATTGAAGAAATTTTGATAACAGCGGGTGCGAAATAAAAAGGCCATAATTAGGAAAAACCTTGATCATGGCCAAATTTTTTACAAAGCTGAAATTACATAGATTGTGCAGGTGAATGTTTTGAATAAGAAATATATTAACGGAACACTTAGTACGTTCCAATGGTTCATCTTCCTTTTGGCGAATGCGATTGCTCTGCCGATTGTAATTGGCGGGGCGTTCGGCCTTTCCATTGATGAAATCACCTCGCTCATGCAGCGTGTCTTCTTCATCGTCGGAATCAGTTCATTCCTTCAAGGATTCATCGGTCACAGGCTCCCTCTTGCAGACGGTCCTGCTGGTTCATGGGTCAGCATATTCGTCATGCTGGGAGCAATCGCGATCCAGCAGACTGGTGATCCGCAGACAGCTTTGCCGCTCCTTATGGGGGCTGTGTTCTTTGCAGGTATTCTTTTAATCGTACTCGGCATCAGCGGACTTGTGCAAAAAATTCTGTTTCTCTTTAGTCCGCTTGTTACTGGAACGTTTCTATTGCTGCTCGCTCTGCAGCTGAGTGGTGTATTCCTTGAAGGGATGCTTGCAGTAAAAGGGGACCCGGCTGTGCCTGACTATGGCATGGCAGCGATTGCCTTCTTCGTCTTCATCTTTGTCATCCTACTCTCCAACAAGGGGAAAGGCTGGGTGAAAAGCTATGCCGTTCTTATCGGTATTCTTGCAGGTTGGCTCATTGCACTTGTCCTGGGCAAGGCATCAATCAGTGCGCCTACACATTCAGCGATATTCCAAGTTCCGGAACTGTTTGCCTGGGGATTGCCGAAGTTGAATGCTGGGATGATTGTTACAGCAATACTGTTTTCTTTCCTGCTCATCTCCAATACGATTGCTGCGGTTACCGCAGTCCGTCAATCTCTTGGCAATGATACAAAGAATTTCGAGTCGACAATCAATCGCAGCTTGTATACAGGCGGCATATCTCATATTCTTGCATCCGGCTTTTCATCGCTCGTGGTCGTGCCGCTCCCTGTCACGGCTGGCTTCTTGCAAATGACTGGTGAGAAGAAGATCAAGCCATTCCTATTCGCGAGCATGGGACTTGCTGTTCTCGCACTCATTCCGTCCATAGTCCATGTATTATCTCTTCTTCCAGGACCGATTGCGAATGCAGCTTTGATGGCTTCTTTCATTAATATGATTGCGATTGCGCTAACGTCACTTACGAAAGAAATACTCGATCAGCGCAGACTGTCCATCCTTGGCATTACGCTTTTGATCAGCATTGGCATCATGTTCCTGCCGACAGGTCTTTTCAGCACACTGCCAGCGGTCATCCAGGATATCGTCAGCAATGGCCTTCTTGTGGGAACGATTCTGGTCATATTACTAGAGCAGTTCTGGAAACCGCAACGTATATCAGAAAAGAATTAATTTGCCCCATTGGATCTACTTAAGTTTTTCAGAACGACATCTATTTATGGGATAATCCTGTGATTTGCAAAGGGAAGAAGCACTATGGATGTCGTTCTCGAAAAATGGGGGTCAGGTAATGCAGACACTGCTTTCCCAGCATCGTTCCTCCATCTGCTGCGGTGTCAGATAGCCAATCGAGCCGTGGAATTGCACTCATTTTCCTTAGCCAATTTTAATACCCCCTTCTTTGAAAGATTTTTTTAGATAAAGAGAGATAAAATTTTTACTAAGAAAATATTTTAGCATAGATGTATTTTCTATTAAATGTTTATAATTTAATACACTGAACTTCTCCATTTCCGTCAAAGATTATTTCGAAAAATTTCTTTTAGTGACGCTATTTCTTTTGTTAACTCTTGAATTACCATTATAGATAATCCATCCTTTTTCAAATATGATTAATAAATATAGGGTTATTAACATTGGAAGTCCGACATCTCCTATCATTTGAACAAATTCAACATTATCCATTTTTTATTTCCCTCCTTACTTTATTTAGAGCTTGATTTTTAGTTTTGGTTATTGCCTGTTGAGATACTCTAAGCAACTTTGCTATTTCAATATCTTTCATGTTATTAATATAAGATAAATAGAGAATTTGTTTCTGCCTTTTGGTAAGTTTAGAAACAATTTTATATACTTTAGGGTCTTCAATGTAATCTTCTAATTTAGTATTATTGAAAAAATACACATCTGCTTTTGATTCAAATAAATTCATTATTGAATCTTCGTTATCCTCATCTTTTTTGTCTAAAACTAATTGATTTCTTTCTTTATATTCCCTATCTTTCTTGTCATATCTTTTAGCTTCAAAACCTATAACTTTAGAAAAATAGGTAATGAGCTTAATCTTATAATAAAATTCTACAAACCTTCGATTCAGTAGTTCTCTTTTTTCATTCGAAGGTTCTTGGCAATAAAGATCATATACTTTTGCATTATCTTCTTGGTTTAAAAAACCAATGAGTATAGGATTTTTTATCTGACCTCTTTCAATAATCATTCTCCGATACCACCCAACCATTAAGATAAATTTATTAAAAGGTAAAGAATAAATTCTTATATACAACTATTAATCCCTTTAAAAAATGGAAAGACACTATATCCTGTTGCGTCCTCCTATAAACTTATTCTTTACTTAAAAGATCAAAGAAGTTTGGAATCAAATCAACCTTTAAATTATCTATTTGCTTGAGTATTTTAATTTTTAATTCTTGTTCAAGCTCTTCTTGTTCCTGGAACGTTGTTTCCTTTAAAGCTCTCTTTATTTTAGGAGTTAAAATATCGATAATTTCTTCATAATCTATTCTTTTCATTACCTTCACCCTTTCCGAAATAGAGCATACGTTCTATTTTTAGATAAAAAAAATGGCCCTTCTATATATAAAGGGTTAAAAGTGCAACTTTTAACAACCTTTTACCAATTTTAGTCTGTCTTATTTTAGAGAATTTTGTTCTTTGTCGGCCGATGACTAAACATCATTCAAGTAACTAATCTTAAACCCTGTGGGATACCAATATGATATTTACCAAAACTTATTACTCCCCAAGTCATTGCCGCCACTCCTTAATTTTATCTATACTTTCGATAAATCTCAACAGTTTTGTCATTGATGCATATGCTAAATTACTGACAACTAATAAAAAAACAAAATTTAGTTAATGAGAGTTGTTAATTTAACTTTAAGGTTCCCTTTATTTAGTGAAGACCAAAAAATATAAGAACATGGAGGTATTTATAAATGGCATTACTATCTACTTTAACTGAAGCAGAAAACGCATTTGAAACTTATTTTGAATATGGAAATAGGTACAACAAGCTATTGGACCAAATTACCGGTCATCGGAACCTGGCTGATTCAACTACTAAACAACGAATGGGAATGCAACTTCAATTTTTAGCAGCTTTGTATCCTCGAACTGCTGATACTAACCGAAAATCCAGGATCGCTAGTGAAATTACTTTACTTATGAACAATTTTAACAATAGTGGGCAGTTCAACGTAGATAAACTAACTTATAGTGCAGTATTGGACGATCCAGGTCATGGTATGATTTTGCTAGGATTAGCATTAGTTAAAAAAGGTTCAGCTTATAATGGACTTAATGCTAATACAAAAGGCATAGTGGACACAATCGCAAAGAACCTTTTTGATAAGCTTGGTCAGCATTTATATCAGTTCTGTCTTAATGAAGTTAATACGGACACAACGCCATATAAATATAAAGGTTTGAATCCTGTGCCTAAGTTTTCACTAAATATTGCTGCATTAGTTGCAGGTGCCTTAAGTGTTTACTCAGACATAGTCAATAAGTCAACAGCACACCGTAGTGCAATTGTGACATTTTCTAATACAGTCGTAGGAAGATATGGGACAACAAATAATTCTCGTACCTTTGTTCCTATCGGTGGTAGAAGTACTAATAGAAAGCCATTCGGTTCGTCTGGATATAATGCCTACACTGGTATGGGATTAGCACTGGCCGCACATGGTCACACGGGGACTGGAGATTTAAGAATCCCTTCTAATGGTGGGCAATATTTAACACAGGCCAAACAAATAGCCGCATTCTATACATCAGTATTACAGTCTCGCCAAGCCTATGAAATTCACGAGCCATTTGATTTTAATGGAACACAACCTACTGTAACTAGTATTAACGCAGTTGTGGAGCAAATGATGAAAGAGCCAGCGAGTCTAGTTACAAGTAAAGATACTATTGGACATGCAACAGGACTGCTGAACCATAAACAACCAACTGCTTATCTTTATAATTTAGCATGGCTAGGTGATACTACTTTTCTAGCAGCAGTAGATAAACGAGTGGTTTTGGCAGATGAAGCAAAAAATCTAGATCAAGTTTCTGCAATGCGAGCATGTATGAATGCATTGCCTAATCCTGCAGATAACGCACCTGCAGCTAACCGAATCCTTTCAGGTTTTGCAGGATTGCTAGAACGTGGAATTAATCAGATCACTGACGGAAAGTAGTTGTAGTTGTAATGGGGCTGTCGAACTGAGGCTTTCACCCTCCTGGTGTGTTAGTTTTCCTAGAAGATAATCGTTCAACACAAAGAAGCTAAGAGAACACTCTCTTAGCTTCTTTATTATTATTCTTTAAAGTAAAGGCATTAACCATTCAAGAAATTGAACAGCTAGAAACCAAATTCTTTATAGTGAAGTAACATAAATATCCAATTAAAAATCCACTAACCTGACGTTTCGTTTTGCGTTAATCCTTTTTCGTTAAATCTTGGCAATATGGCAAAGATATACTTAAAGTCACTGCTTTATCAAATAAAAAATCAAGTATAAAGTTTCCAAAAGGAAATTTTATGCTTTACGTCACATTGACGTTCACTGAAACTCAATGAAGTTGCTATATGGAGACGGCGGGATTTGAACCCGCGTCCAGAAACTCTAACACTTAAGCTTCTACGCGTGTATCTTACCTATTTGAAGTTTCGCGTAGCAATATGCCGATAAGCGGGCGTCCTGTACGCTAACTTGGAAATCTCTTGCAGCATCCATACTATTATATCTAAACTATTTATTATTGTAAGGGTGTATTACACTATTCATGAACTTGGTTATAAACTTTCTTAACCACATTATACCATGTATATATAAAATAAAAAGAGAATCTTTTAATTCAGATTCTCTTTCACCTTATTATCTATCCCATTCGCACTTAATCGTTTAGTTCTTAAGATAAGAAGTAATTGGTTTTGTCACTATTTAAAATCATTAAATATCTTATCTATCTTCCCATAACCTAAGATTGCTTTTCTTGATAAATTATCCTGTACCTCAATTTTCTCTTGAACAGATTTAACTATCTTCTCTTGAGTAGACATGTCAGGTATAGGTAAATAAAAATTCAATAATTCATTACTAGAAACTTTCACCATAGATTGATTTTTCCCCTTAGATACATATTTAAAATAAGATCTACCTAGAAAAGAATTAAAAACTAGAGCTATGTATTTCGGTAAAATCTCTTTAGAAAATTGAACTTTTATATATAAATCCGGATATATGATATTTTCATTTATCTCCTCATGTACAATACTCGCTAAACCAACCAAACCTACTGTATTTCCTCTACTTATAAAGAAATCTCCCTTTTTAATAAAGAACTTGTTAATATCTGGCCTAGTTTTTATAGTTGCTTTTGTGGGATGCACATCAAGATATGCGCCAAAATCAAAATGCTCTTGTCCTAATACCGGAATCCCCTCTCCAGCGACTATTGATTCTGGACTCCATCCATTATTAGTTGAAAGAATATACTTACCTAGTCGCTCTATACAATCTATATTTTCATACATAAATCCTTGTAATTCCTTCATTTTGTTCCATCTAAAACTATACCTTAAATCTTTATTTACATTTGTAATACTACTAATAGGAACTTTCAAATTCTTTATAGATTCAACATTAAAAATAGATTTTATATCTAAGTTAAATTCTTGTGCAAAAATCTTATCAACTATTTCTTTTTTATTAATCCTTAAAGAATTTAGTTTCCCAATTTCACTTTCAACTTTCTCCAAATCTGCTAAAATAGTTTCTTCATTGTCTAAAATATGGTCTAGAAGATCCTTTGAAAACCTTATATTTTTTAAATCTGACTCTTTTAATGTTGGATAACCCTTACCTTGTCTAGAAACAGCATTTATTTTAGAACTTAAAATAGTTCTTAATAAATAGTAAAGAACTTTACTATTTATTAAAGGTCTTATTTGAATAAAAGCTTTTGTGAAGTATATATCTTTATTGTTCGTAAATTCATCTTCCCTAATCAATACTACTTTATTTAAATAAGGTCTAATACTAGAAAGCAGTATATCGCCTTTTTCTGGTGAAATAATATCCCCTTTTTCTATCTTTTTAAATAAATCTTCATTCAATTCATTTCTATTATCATTAGAAAGTGCTACAGGGAAAACCTCTCCTAATTTACTTACATTCCCAATTTCCGCATATTGAATTGTCGTATCCAAATCAATTTCACATTTTTTATATGGAATGATTTTAAACAGAGATTTATAAGTATAGTAATCTTTATCATCTGTTACATTTCCAACTATAAATTTGAAATCAAATCTCAACGTGGGCTCAGAAGAAAATTCTGACATCTTTTGATGCTTTATTTTCATTCCCACTTCACCTCTTGCCTAATATAATCTAAAATTTTAATTCTATTTTGTTCACGTAGAACAATTTCTTCACTTTTTAGCAAAGTTAAAAACCCATATTTAAACTTGTTAATTAACTCTTCATCATCACGTTCTAGATATTCTTCCCTCAAAATTCCATTATCATCGTAGTATTTAGCAAAAACTTCATTTACTTCAGAAATAGTTTCTTGTAAATATGCTACTTCTGCAGTAACGCTTTCTAACTGATTTTGTTGTTTCACAATTTGTTTAGCTAAATTACTTGAGCTCTTTTCTATCTCATTTTGTTTGAGATTTTCTAAAAATTCTTGCAAAGCCTTTTCTTTTACCACAAGTTTTTGTAACTTATCTTCTAATTCTTGTAGCACACTTTCTTCTTCAATTTTTAGTGGCGCAAATTCTAAATCATATAAATCATTCGGCATTACTTTCTCCGTTCCCTTTTTCGAACGTTTATATCCTACATGAGATGCTTCTCCCATAAAGACATTATAATCTAACTCTTTTGCTACTTCTCCAAAAACCCATGCTGCATTATAAAAACCAAATACATCAGTTTCTTTTTCAATTTTAGAGACCTCATCAATTTCCTCTTGGTACTTTACTAGCAAATCCTTTACATCTAATTCTTTATCACTATCTATAATAAAATCTTTCAAGTACCGATCAATATGTTCTTTAATAATTGAAATATTATTTCCCTTTAAATTTTCTACTACATCTTTAGCCCATTTTCCATTTATTTTTTTTTCATATATAAAGTAATCAATATAGTTATTAATACGAGTCTTTAGTCTACCCCATTCTTTACCATATTCATTCCATTTATCGTTCCATAACGTTATATCTTTAGAAGATTTTTTTTGAGCAAATAAAATACTTGTCTTAGTAGATGTGTAAGGCTCAAATGTAACTTCGGGTAAACTAACTACAGCTTTAACATTAAAATACTTATAAATAAATAAACGAATATATTTATTTTCAATAGTATCAAAAACACTTTCTGGAAGAACGACACCTAATCTTCCACCTTCTTTTAACAATTGATAATATCTTTCAATAAATAGATTCTCTGAGTTCTTCTTTTCACCAAAAATAAAAGTATTTTTAACACTTCTCAATGTCTCTGTGTCTAGGTCCACACTGAAAGGAGGATTACTAATAACAACGTCGAATCTACCATTAATTTCTTTAGCATAATTAGAATCGGTTGAACTATTATTTTCTAAAACATTAGGTGCACTACTTCTATACAAATGGAACGGAAGTAATCCGCTTTTTACAAATATATTAGTTGAACCATCGCCATGCAGTATCATATTTACTTTTGAAGCTGTTCCTAGATCAAAATTTATTTCTGAGCCATACAAATATTCTCTAGCCCATTTATTTTCATTATGGTCTGGAGTAAATAGTTCTTCAAAACGTTTTTCAAGCTGCCTGCTCGATTTAAGTTTGTACTTTTGCTTGTATTTTAACTCTTTTGTTATTACTCTCATTGCTTCAACTAAATACGTGCCACTCCCCGCAGATGGGTCAATAATGTAAGGTAATTCTCTTTCATTATTCAATTTCTCAATTGCTAAAGTGTCTAGTTGTAATCCAAATAGTAAAAACTTCACAATTGGAGTTGGAGTGAAGAACTGTCCTTTATGTTGCTTAAAACCATCTCTAGTTATACTTTCAAAGAAATCTCCTAGAATATCTTTATTGTTTAATGAATTTCTACCTTCTAAAAAAGAAATATTCTCTAAAGTTTGAACAGTATAAATCAATTTATTTAATTGGAACTTATTAAGGTTTATAACACTGTCATCATTAAGTTGTTGTTCATCACTTATATTTAACTGTTCTTTTTTTGCCCTCTTATATAAATCATTTATCCTCTCATATAACTTTTTAGGACTCTCTGTATTTACTCCATACTGATATACCTGGAAATCATATTCTTCACCATTGACTTTTTCATATTCATCTTGAATTTTAGCTAAAATTATATTAACTAATGAGTAAAATATTTCACTATCATTAGTTCCGCCACCACCCCAAAGCTTATTATGTAAGTCTTTAGCTAGTCCATCCACTTCATCTTTATCTATCTTTAATCTTAGGTCATACTCTTTATCACCCTTCAGTAAAGGTTGCTTTTTAGGCTTACCATATCCACCAGTCAATTTTGTACCTATTGATATATACCCATCAGCTTCCCATTCTGCATAGGTTGGATATTTCTCAAAATCTATAATTAATAATTTATCTAACAATTCCCCTGCTACTTCATCCAAAGTGTAATATACTAGGTATTTTACTTTAGTTTTAAAATCTCTTTCTTCTGCTTGTGCTAAAGCAAATAATTGTCCCTCAATTTCTGATTTATCTCTTTCAAATTTACTTGGGGATTTTAATTCAATAAAAAAGAATGGATTTCCGAAGTCGTCTTTTACAATCACATCTATTCTCGGCACTAATTTAGAATGCCCACCATGGATATTATATTCTTTCTCCGTTTCTATATTTTCAGCTCGATAATCTAAATCATTTACTAATCTATCTAATATATATGCTCTTACTATTTCTTCGTCTCCAGATAAGACTTTCAATTCTCTATGATGTTTTATATCTTTAGAATAAAGTACACTTGCTTTGCTCAAATCTATTTGAGCAACTATATTTTTTTGCTCACTTAACTGATTTTCTACTAATTCTCGCCAACTACTCATTAAATTGCCTCCCTTGTCTTAAATACTATTATAACTTATAAAAAGGATATAATTAATACTGTACTCAAACCATTACATCGTATCCTTATTTTATCTATTGTGTGTACATTAATCTACTCACTCTTTTTCCAAACTAACCAGACTTTGGAATGTGAAAAACAACCCCTCTGCTCTCCTCTATAGAAAACAGGGCGATATTTAACTATACAATCTCATCAATTGCTCCATAATTGCCCTTTATACATCCTTCGGTCCCATTCTTTTCTATCTAGACCACTATACAATCTTCATGAGCTATCAGTTATCGACTGTAACAACTTCAAATTATAGACAATAAAAAAAGATACAGCATTTTAAACTGTATCTCTTAATAAGAATAGTGTTATATTTTACTTTTTATTTCTTCCCCATTTATGTTCTTCCCACTTAATTTCATTATTTATATCTCTTTGTTCTATAGTTTTTATCTTTTCTTCGATATCCTTTTTTTGTCTATATAAGACCATTACTTCTTCATAGCAACTTTCTTCCTCAAGAATGAAGTCCAGTTCTTGAATATAATTAGCGTATTTTTCTTTATTTAAATAAATTAATAGCGATCGGAAATCTTTTGAGTGAATCATAATATCCCCTGTATTTGTAATATGCCAGTTGTCACTATAACTTACCATCGAAATATCCTCAAATACTTCATCCATATCCTTTTCTAAAAATACACAGACATCATTTAGATAGTGATAAATTTTATAACCGATCTCTTCATAACCTACATTTACTTTTTTATTCATTTTCTTTTCCTCCTAATAGTTTTGTTTGCTCTTCGGCTCTACACGCTAATAACGCAATCTACTTTAAATCCTGACAATAAAGTTGAAAAACTTTTTAACCGATCTCTTCACAACCTTCTTTTACTTTTTTTATTCATTGTCTTTTCCTCTATTGTTTTGTTTGCCTTTCGGCTTTACACACTAATAACGCAAGTTAAATCAAATACTGACAATGAATTTGAAAAAATAATAAATTTTGCATAAAAAAAGAACTTGGTAAGGTATCTCCAAGTCCACATCTTTTACAGTCCGTTTTTCACTAAAGCACCTGTTAGCACAAATCTTTACTTCTTCTATCTAACCAACCTTTAATTTCTTCATATGAATAACGAAGTAAGGCATATATGGTGCAGCATCCTTAAGCCACCTAGCAACGTTTGCCTCCCACTATGTTCGATCCCATTCCTTCTATTAGAAATAACTTTTAGCAACCCTGCGACTGGACCGTGTTTTCTTTAAATATAGACTTAAAACTTTCTTATGTAATAAGTCACCTTTAACTGGTGTGCTTTTTATGGAAGCAGATACCTCCCCTTGTTCAATGGTATATCCTTGACCATTTAGTACCTCTGCTGTTTTTGCAATGCTTTCATGAATTACATAGGCATGAATCACTTGTTGCACAAAATTTTCAGGTTGATATTTCTCAATGAGTTCCACATATTCCTGAATCTCCTGTAAATCTTTTTTTGACTGTTCTAGAGTACGAAACGTTTTCATTCAAATAACCTCCCTGACCTTTATTACCATCACTGTAAAATAGAGAAAACTCCACGTCAATACAATCCCTGAAAATTCACTCTATAAAATATATTAATAGTAAAAATACTGAAAAAAAGCCGATTCCTTGGAATCGACTGTTGAACTAAAGCATCCGTATTTGAAGAAGCACCTTCTCTTTTATTACACATTATGGTCGTACTGCGACATTATTCCCCCTGTTCTACTAGTTTACCATCGACTACTTTCAATACTGGCATATCAAATGCTGTAGCCATATACTCGTAAGATTCCTTTAGTTCCTCTAATGAATCATCTGCCATTACTTCTCCCCAACCGTAAGGCTTATTGTTTTCATCATAATGAACTTCGCTTATCTCGAAGGAAGGTTTATTTTCTTTATCTACTGTCATTACAACTCTATAGTTCCAGATTCCCACTATTATTCTCCTTCCTTGTTCCGCCTTATGTGTCAAATACGACATAAAATTTTTCCTTCTCTTATTGAACAAACCTGCTCCGTTAGTTTAAATATAACATTTCACAATGGATTACTGAAATATACCTGATGTTTTTGGACGTAAACAGACCATCAATAGATGGTCTTGTTTAACTAAAGCACCCGTTAGCTTAAGTATATTCCTTCACAAACTGCGTTGTTTTTTTGGTTATTTCTGACAAGCAATATGGAAATAACCGCATTTCAAATAGCGTTTGCAATCAATCTCCCTACTAAACGTTTTTATAAAGAACTTTCTATATTGAATTTCATTCTACGCTTATATACATTTCCAAGGCTATCAGTAAAAGTAACAAATAATTTTATTCTCCCATTATATCCTTCCTGTTGGAATTTTTTTGCTACTAGAGATAATTCAACATAGTATTCCGTAGATTCTGATGGTTGCAGTTTTTTAGGTATTGCATCTTGTTGTTGTATTGGAAACACCATTTGTTTTTTATTTGGCAATTTAAATGAAGTATTAGTTAACGTTACTGGAACTATTCCAGCATTTACAGCCGTAATTACTAAATGCTGACCACTGCCCATATTACCTCCACCTACAAAAAACCATAAGATACCGAAACCAGTACTTCAGGCTTCCGAGATTGTTTAGAAGTCCATAAAGCAACAATAGCTGCAATAAAAGTAGCAAAAGCTAAAACCCAGTTTCCTAAAGTTCCCCATTCAACCGCTGTCCAATTATTAATATTCATTATATTAACCTACTCCTTCTCAGATATGTATATAACCTCAAAAAATATTTTACTATTCTTATACATAAATGGTTATTATTTTAATATTAAAAAGAAGAAGTAGTGGTAGATTCACGTCTTCTTCCTGTAAATTCAAATAAATTTACCCTGTAAAACCTCTTACTCCAAAAAAACTCAAAATAATTACTCTTAAGCTAACCTGCTTCGTTAGTTTAAGTGAAACTATTAACAATCATTAATATATTTTAGCATTAATATCAAAATATAATAAAAAAAATCCGCTAAATGAACATGGCCAACTTTAAAAAAATGGTATAGAAATTGTTGAGAGGTAGTGTGTGGCGTAAATATCCCCCCCTCACCCATGCCCCCCCTTACCTTTAGTTCCTAGTTTTTGATTATTAATAAACAATTTTATCATCTAGGTATCTATCCTTTTAAGGAATACGTATGTACTAACGCTATATAAAAGCTATGGACATAAAAAAAGACCGGAAACACCGGCACTTAGTTCTTCTCTAATTCTTCAGCAATCATATATAATTCCTTTTTTAATTGTTGATTTAGTTCGACTGGAACTAATAGCGTACGTTCTTTATCGATTGTGAAACTCATTGGAGTATCATTTATCATTCTAACCATTGAAGCAATCCCAACGGCTTTATAAGTGCCGTATCTAGCGTTTCCGGCTTACCCCCTCATAATATGAATTAAGGAATCTATCACCTTCAAAATAACCGTCTATAACCTTTAATTCATCTATTACGTTCATATTATTTTGTCACCTTTCTTTTAGCACGAATAAGAGTACTTTTTGACAATCTTGTCATCTTCTCAACTTCTTTATAGCTATGAGTTTCTAATAACTTTAAAGCGTGGTCAATCTGTTCCTTAGTGAATTTATTCGGTCTACCTTCTGTAAAGTCTGGTTTCTGTTTAGCGATGGCTTTACCTTCTTGAGTACGTTCTACAATTAGGTTTCTTTCCATTTCTGCCACTGCTAATAGAGTAGTTAAGAAGAAACGTCCCATTGTTGTATCTTCCAGTAGTCCCACATTTAACACATGAACCCTCACACCTTTAGAAAATAAATCCTTTACTATTTCAATGCCTTCAACAGTATTTCTAGCTAGTCTATCCAATTTAGTGACGACCAACGTGTCACCCTCTTTTAATAGTGACAGAACTTCTTGTAATTGTGGTCTGTCTGCTTTAGTTCCTGTGAACTTCTCTGAATAGATATTGTCACAGTTTTCATTTTCTAGTGCTTGTAATTGTCCCTCTAATTCTTGTGAAACTGTACTTACCCTTGCATATCCGTATTTCATTATGTATTTACTCCTTTTTTGCGTTTCACTTATGACACTAAGTTACGACACCCTCTGGTACGTTGATATTACAGTATCGGAAAAGAGGTGTCAATACTATTAAGTTATGACACCTTTGTAATTTTTAATTGAAGTCAAATAGCCGCCCACCTGAACTAATGGCATGAACCTGCCCTTGTAGATAGCTAAAGCCCTTTATTGATAACGATTATCAACTCTTAGATATATTAGAACATGCCTTCTTTTTGTGCCAGCTTGCTATATATCAGCTATTCATTTTTCATGAACGTTAATATTCGAATAAAAAAGTACCCCTACCAGCAGTGAATACTAGTAAGGGCTTCAGATCGGATGTTATTTAGATTAGAAGAATGAGTAGTGAAAGTTTTAACAGTTAGCGGAACTATCGGCCTTTTACTACAATAACGGAATCTATATTGATAACTGACGAAAATTTACTCAATCCTAATATGATTTAACTTCTTTACTTTACTGCTATTACTATAGTTATTATAGCTATGCACCTTGATAGTATTCTTTCAATAGAAATATTAATAGTTAATTGTTTATTGGTTATTGGTTATTGTTTATTGGTTATAGTTACATATCAGATTCTGAAACAAGCAAAGTTCAGATATTGAATCTTGCTAACTTCACTTCTTGATACATCATCATTAAAAAATTTAAACAGCTTATGTCAGAAATTGAAATACCTTTCGTTATTGTAGTACAAACAACAGAATGGAAGGTGTTTTTAATGTCAAAAATCTCTAAAAATAATACTAGTAATGATGAAATCTATGTACGACTGTACTTATCCGCGTTTAGAAGTGGTTTAGTTGCCAAGCTGAAAGCCACCAATTTCACTGTTTTCATGACCATTTGTAGCTATATGAATGAAGCTGGTGAATGTTGGCCTACACAAGAACAGATTGCAGAGAGCAGTGGTATTGGAAAAACCACAGTTAATAAGTCTGTAAATGAATTGCTAGCTTTTAAGTTCAAAGGTAAGCCTTTAATTAGTCGTAGGATGGTTCAGAATGGATATTTTAAAAATAGCGTCTATACAATTCACCCTATTTCACAGGTGGCTATTTTCGGCGGCCAAGTAGAAATCCTTGATACTAAAGAAAGTACTAAAAATGGTACAAAGAAAAGTACTAATGAAATACCAAAAACAATAGATGAAAATGTTAATCTACCAGTGAATGATAGAGCCTTAGAAAGATTACAAAACAGATTAAACAAATAAATATTCCCATAATAATCCTTCATGAGATGGACACAGTATCTTTACGAACTTTAGCACCTTCAAGCGTGTATAAGTATGTAAGAATGAATAACATCATCCTTATAAAATAACACTTAGGCATGGGTGTTACTTTGTTGTGCCATTACACAACTCCTTACTAGGAACAGTTCAGACTTTAATTAGTTTGGGCTGTTTTTTACTATGCATAAAAATGGAGGTTATTATAAATGAATAGATACGATAAAACTGAATTATTAAAGCTACTAGATGCAGATACGATAAAGGTGCTTCTAAGGATTTATGGAATTGACTATAAGAAAATTGCTATCAGATTTGGACAAACAAGACCAGCAGTTTATTACCAACTTAAAAACGATAGCTTTAAAAATTACCAGCGTGAAATCATTCTTAATCTATTCATTCAATACGGCTTAGAAGCTGCTGAATTAATCCTGATAAACAAAATGATGACTACTATGAAGAAGGTGAAAACAAATGAAGCTAATTGAAGATATGATTCAGGAATTAACCGACACGTCACAGGAATGGAATAATGATGAAATATCATTCGAAGTAAGAAACATGAAGCTGGATCTACTAATCAATCAAGTGGAACAGTTACAGATTCAGTTCTCCAATCCATTAGAGAACCTTCCCCCAGATGCTACAAACGTTTACACCCAGCTATTAAGCCGCCATAAGTACAAAGCGATAATTAGACTGAATGAACTTAAACAGGCCAGTACTAAACGACAATATAACATAATTGCAAGGTCATTAATTCAAAGAAAGCTTTATTTCCCTTCTTTACATAGAAGTTTTAAGCGGAATATTTGGGCTTATTCTAATGCGAAAAAAATGCTTCACGTTAAAGATTTTCAGATATTCATAATAAAAGAAATGGAAGGTGTTATTAATGAGTAATACAGATAGATTAGAAGCAATTAGGGCGTATTTTGCCGAGGAAGAAAAGATAAAGGTAGAAGTCCCAGTAAAGATAAGTAAGACAATAAAAGGTGACGTGCATCACTACTTTAACGGAGATCGTGCTGGATACAAATTTCGTCACGGTATTGCATGGGTAGAGAGAAATGACCTTCATAAGTTCCGTGGACTACATTTCATTATTCATGAAGAAGAATGCGGTGAATCAAAATGAACGTAACTGAAAAGATTAATACCTTCATAGCAGAATACAATAATAAATTGAATCAGCTTAATGAAAGAATAGAATCCAGTTCCAAGCGTGTTACTGAAATTGAAATGGAAATAAAGTATATCAGTCAGAAGGAACTCCCTGAAGCTTCTGTGCAGCGTGTCTTGTCCAGTGAATCAGGATTGGAAAATAAACTAAAGAAAACATTAATAAAGCTTCAGACAGAACTAGAAGAGAAAAATGAAGAAGTTTTGATTCTACAGAACGCCTTGCAGCAGTATCATTTTCAAGCGGCAAACGAACTGAAACAGTATCAGCAATTATTTAAGGATGAACGTGCTATTGCTATGGATAAGATCTATAGCAAGATGATGTCAAAGAAGCGTGAATACGTGGAAGCTATGAAAGAAGAAGCTGAAGTACTTCACCAGTTCCAAGCCGTTGATCTACAGATTCAACTAGTAGAACAGGCTGCTGGAATGAAGAAGGATGTATATAACATCTTTACAGTGGATTCAGCACCAATGCCAAGCCATTTAAAACGCTATAATGGTATTTACTTGGCCCTTACTCATGAAGAAGTACAGAAGATTATCAAGAAAACACCAATTGATTTAGGCTATCTCGATAAATTTAAGCATACAAAAAACTTATAATGTAACAATGATACTTGTGAGAAGCGCTGTAACGACTTTAGGAACACTAACACTAGAATGGATAACTGTTCACCTAAATTCATTACACGGCTATATTTTTGCCTATTTAATAGTGCTACTACTTTTATATGAACCTAATAAAAAAAGTATGGGGGTGCCTGCTATATATCTGGGTCTACATAGCGACACCCCCTCTACCACCGGAGGAATTATAATTTAATTGTGTGCATACTTTTGACGGTATTATTGCACCCCATAGGTGTGGGGAGAGAGGGGCACACCCTAAGGTATACTATTCTCCCCATTTCCAGTGCCACTGTTTCCCCCAGGACCACCCATCCAGTACGTATATAAGATACCAAGTAATACAACCATGAAATTTCCAAAGTTGCTGAAAACCAACGTGACGCCTATAAATCCTGTGCTTATCCCCAGTAGGACTACTACAATGAGTAGTACAATTAAATTTTTCTTGCCCATGATTCAATTCCTCCTAATGATAGTTTTAGTACCGACGAATCGGATACTTAGCTATCTGGAGTAAGCTATTACGCACTTTTAAAATGATGGCTGCTTCTAAGCCAAACATCCCCCAAAATGCAACGCCATATATTATTGTAAACGAACTCTATTAAAATTACAAGATTATTCAAATTATTTTATATAAACTCAATAATCAACACATATCAATGTAGTAGCCTATCAACGTAGCGATAAGGGTGGGTGTATATCGTTACCAGTAACTAGGATTCTTTTTTTGTTTATTTTTCATATTTACTTGCGTTATTCAAATACTTCCCCCAACATGAAGCCAGAATTGAGGACAACGGCTTGGTGCAAAAATGACTGCCTACATTTCAGAAACTAAATTAATAGAATCTGAAACATAGTCAGCCATTGCAACACTTTTCACATGAATCCGTCATTTGAGGTATCCGTATATGTATGCCCTTGTTAAATGCGATTCTTTCAAATCAACACACCTACTACACTACTATTGCCCCCATGAGTTCATACAATTCGATTTAAAGCCATTTGCATCATATCGTTAATACATATCCATCTATAGTGGAACTCTGTAAAATTATACTCTTTGGTGTGTTCTGTGTTGCCTTAACAACTCAATTCTTCCACTCCTAGCCGTTAATGGTCGCTAACACCATTCACACTCAAAGCGAAACAAGGAACGCTAGAATAGAGTGCTAGACGTTTGTTTGCATCGGAAACGTCATAACCTTTCCAGTTTTATTTTGATTCGAGTTAGTGGGCAACCTCGAAAGAGTACATCCTAAAAAAGACAATAGGAAACTAGACCTTTGCAATTTAGCTTTTTTTCAAGTAAAATGAAGGCATGTTAGAAACTCATATTTAGTTGTATTTGCGTACGCTAATTGAGTAGAGGGTAACGACTGCGAATCGTTACTCTCTTTTTTATTTCCTCCCCTTTCACTTCAATTATGTTGTTTGTAGTTTACCAATCCAGTAATGATGAAATTAACTCCAGTATGTATGGGTTAATACTTTATTGTCTGACATAGATTTAATATGTCTAAAGCGAACTTTTCAGCTTCATCAACTCCTGAGGTAATAATCGAAAGAATTTCTTTCCCATTTCCTACCCCTATTAAAATTGAATCGTCTTTTTTGCCAGATTGCTTTGAATCCAAATATGTTTGTTTTGCATCCGTAATCTTTACATAGTGGCTTTCAAGAGTAATGTATAAATTTTTATTCTCTGCATCCTTGAATTTATAATTTCTCAACATTCAATTCTCCCTTACTTTCAATCAGTATTAACATTCGAAACATTCATTTCTTAAGAAGATGCTTTATTGGTACTTTTTATTTGCTATAGATATTGTTTTAGACTGTTAGATACTTCCTCTATATCAAGGTCTAAATATTGCGTTGTAACGGCTAAATCCGAGTGTCCTAAGGCTTTACTGATGAGTGGTACACTTGCACCTTTCTCTAGGAGGTTCTTTGCGAACGCCCTTCTAATAGCGTGTGCGTTGATGTTCTCTAATCCAAATCGTTTACTGTATTTATTAAGTTGTTTTGAAATGGCACAGTTTGATGATTTAGTTGTATTCATGGCTAGGCCATTCTGAGTTATAAACACATTTGTGCCGGTGGTTTTAAAATGTTTTCTAATACGCTGATTTTGTTTGATTAGTAACATTAAAATGTCAGCTAATTCTTCATCGATTGGTAGCTTCAAATATTTATGATTTTTTAATGTAGATCCATTTAAGTTTAAACAATGTTTTTCAAAATCAATGTGCCGTTCCTTTAACTCGCATACAGTGTGAATTCTTATTCCAGTCTTAAACATCAGTTTGACAGCAGTGACATCTCTAAAGCCTATAAAGGTTGATTTATCTATCAAATGAAACAACTTTTGAATGTCACATTCTTTAGCAGATGGTTTAACCTCCTTATCAACTTTGATATGGATGTTCTTCCAAAAGTTATCCTTTATCCAATTGTTAAAAAATAGCTTTCCTAGTACTGCTTTGATTGTCTTCAAACGAATTTTTTTTGTTTGTACAGAAACCTCAAGATTATCCAAATAGTTAAAAATACTATCTGAATTGATTTCCTCTATAAAAACTAACCCATTGAATTGAACAAATTGCTTAAAGATATAATCATAGCTTTGAATTGTTCTCGGTCTATTGCCAGCTATCTGCATTTGTTTAAAAATTACTTCCATTCCATAGCTTATCGGTGTCCAACTAATATTGCTTTTATCTCCCCCTTTACTGAATACTAACTGTGTATCTTCAATTGCATATACACCATGTTTTCTAATATTGGACATAAAAAAACCCCCTAATCCAAATTGGAATCAGAAGGTTTATAAACTAAGTTCATATAAATAATGAGTAATTTACCCTAGTAACAAAAAAGGGATATTCAATAAGAGTTCAACTCCTATCAAATACCCCTAACATTGTTTAAACATTGATTTAACAGTGTTTCTACTGTCAAAAATAGTATGGAGACGGCGGGATTTGAACCCGCGTCCAGAAACTCTAACACTTAAGCTTCTACGCGTGTATCTTGCCTATTTAGGTTTCGCGTAGCACTATGCCGACAAGCAGGCGTCATGTACGCTAACTTGGAAATCTCTTGCTGACAGCTCAAGTGGCACTGCCAACCGTATCCCACTAAGAGTGAGCTCTACCTAGCCACATGGGCGATGGATAGATAAAGCAGATCCGAGCTTACGCTGCGAATGCTAAGTTGTTGTTTGTTTTGCCTGTTATTATAAAGTCCGTTTTTGCGGAGCCGAGCCTCCGACGCGCAACTCAAGCTCAGACTATCCCTGTCGAATCCATAACGTCCCCGTTTATGGAATAATGTAAGCTTTGTTACATAGCTAACTATACATCAAAAATGGTCAATTTTCAAGTGATACATCTTTCCAATAATGGATAGTCCTTATTGGTTGCGCTCCTTGAACGCTCTTTCCATATCACGTTTTGCTTCTTTTTTCTTCAAGACGTCTCGTTTGTCGTAATCTTTCTTCCCTTTACCAAGGCCAATTAATACTTTTGCATAGCCATTTTTCACATACATTTTTAGCGGGACGATTGTGTAGCCCTCTCGTTTAGTTTCGCCGATTAATGTATTGATCTGCTTTTTATGTAAAAGTAGTTTTCGAGATCGTAATGGATCATGGTTGAAGCGGTTTCCTTGCTCGTATGGGCTAATATGCATATTGGAAATCCACGCTTCATTGTTACGGATACGAACGAATGCATCTTTTAGTTGTACTTTTCCGTTACGGATGGATTTTATTTCGGTTCCTTGTAATACGATACCTGCTTCAATTGTTTCTTCGATAAAGTAATCATGGCTTGCTTTTTTGTTCTGTGCGAGCACTTTATCGTCATGCTTTTTTGCTGCCATCTCATTCACCTCTTAAAGCTTACGAGGAGCGACTAAGCGCTCCTTTTATTTTTTCTTTTTTGGTCGTTTACGACGTTGCGATTTTTTGGCAACGGATTCGTAAAATTTCTTTTTCTGTTTTACTTCTTTTTTCGGGCCTGGTTGAGAAGAGCTTCTTCTGCCTGCGCCTTCTTTTTTCTTTGCATGAATTACTTTTGGTGCTTCTTTTCTCGTGCGGTGGAATGCTTTTTTCATGCCGACGATTTCAAAATCGATCGCTGATTCTTCTGGTTTTACTTCGGATACGCGAACCGTTACTTCATCCCCGATTCGGAATTGCTTGCCTGAACGCTCACCGATCATGATCATTTGACGATCATCGAATCGATAATAGTCATCCGTCATATTCGTTACATGCACAAGTCCTTCAATCGTATTTGGCAGCTCGACGAATATACCGAAGTTTGTAACAGAGCTAATAATACCTTCGAATTCTTCCCCGATCTTATCGGACATGAATTGTGCTTTCTTCAGTGCATCTGTATCACGTTCTGCATCTACTGCACGACGTTCACGTTTCGATGTGTGCTCGGCGATATCATCGATGATTGCTCCCCAATGATTAATCGTTGCTGAGCTTACATCTCCATTTACTAAGTATGTTCGGATTAATCGATGAACGATTAAATCGGGATAACGTCGAATTGGTGATGTGAAATGCGTATAGAATTCAGTAGATAATCCAAAGTGTCCTAAACATTCCCCGTAATATTTCGCTTGTTGTAGAGAGCGTAATAACATCGTAGAAATGACTGGCTCTTCTGGCATACCTTCAATATTTTCAATAATTTCTTGTAATGCCTTTGGATGCACTTCATTGCCCGTACCTTTTACTACAAGTCCAAAATTCGTTAGGAAAGCGAAAAAGCGTTGCAGTTTTTCCGGCTTTGGATCTTCGTGAATACGATAAATAAACGGAACATCCATCCATTTAAAATGCTCTGCAACTGTTTCATTGGCAACAAGCATGAATTCTTCAATAAGACGTTCTGCAACTGTACGTTCGCGAGTCGCAACATCTGTTGGCCAGCCATCTTCATCTACGATAATTTTAGCTTCTTGGAAGTCAAAGTCGATTGCACCACGTTCTTGACGCTTTTCTCTAAGGATTGCCGCAAGCTCACCCATCAGTTCAAACATTGGTACTAATGGCTCGTAACGCTCGATTAACGCTGCATCTTTTTCTTCTAAAATTTTAAATACATCATGGTAAGTCATTCGTTCGGTTGTACGAATCACACTTTGGAAAATTTCATGCGATACAACCGTACCAGAGCCGTTAATGATCATCTCACAGGATAATGTTAAACGGTCTACTTGCGGGTTCAATGAACAAATACCGTTTGATAGACGATGCGGAATCATCGGGATAACTCGGTCTGCTAAGTAAACACTCGTTCCGCGATCATATGCTTCGCGATCAAGTGGAGAGCCTTCCGTTACATAATGACTAACATCCGCAATATGTACGCCTAGTTTATAGGTACCATCCGGTAGTTTCGTTACTGTAACAGCATCATCTAAGTCTTTTGCATCTGCTCCATCAATTGTGACGATTACTTCATCTCGTAAATCTCTGCGATTCTCCAAATCTTTTTCGTCAATTTCATCCGGAACTGATTCTGCTTGGTCAATCACTTCTTGCGGGAAGTCGATGGTAATGCCATGCTTGTAAATAATAGATAGAATATCGACTCCTGGGTCATTTTTATGTCCAAGAATTTTCGTAACCATACCAGTTGCGGATTTTCTTTCATTTGGCCACTCCGTAATTTCTACAACTACTTTATGTCCTTCGATTGCCCCTAACGTATCTCCTTTTGCGATAAATACGTCCATAGGTACTTTTTTATCATCTGGAATAACAAAGCCAAACCCTCGATTGTCCTGGAACGTTCCAACGACTTGGGTAGTGCCTCTTTGTGTAATTTTAATAATGGAACCTTCACTTCGGTCACCATGTGATTCACGGGATACACGAACGAGTACCTTGTCTCCGTTCACTGCTCCATTCACTTCCGTCGGTGGAATAAAAATATCATCTCCACCCTCTTCTGGTGCAACAAAGCCGAATCCTTTCGCATGGCCGATAAATTTCCCAACGACTAAATTCATTCGAGCCGGGGTACCATAACGATTGGATCTGGAGCGGACAACGAGTCCTGCATCTTCCATTTGAACAAGTGTTTTCACTAGTTCTTTAAAATCGTCTGCATCCACTAATCCAAAGTGCTCCTCTAGCTCTTTTGTAGTTAGTGGTTTATATTCTTCATCTCGCATTAGTTCTAATAATTTTTCTTTCATATTTTCCATGTTACATCCCTCCTTTTTCAGCGTGTGCACATTTGGTGTGTTTTACACATTCCAATCAAGCGACTCTAAAAAGTTTAATATATCTTCATGTAATTGTTCTTTTTCAGGACCAAGTGTAATCACATGCCCTGAGTTTTCATACCAATTGAGTTTTTTCTCTAATGATTCTGCTTGCTCAAAAATGGTACTTGCCGATTCAATATCTATTACCGTATCTTTCTTGCCTTGTGTGACAAGTAGTGGTGCGTAAATATGATCGACATGTTCTCGAACATTATAGACAAACTCTCTTAGCTCTGCCAGCGTCTCCATTGGAGTTTGGCGAATCGCCTCTACTTCTTCTTCTATTTGCGCTTCTGTTTTTCCTTCATATTTCTTATATTCTTTGGCATATTTTACGACACCTTCGAACATGACGTCAGTTGTTTTCATCGTCATTGGGGAACACATCGTGACAATACCCTTCACAGGAACTGTATACCCCAATTTGAGTGAAAATACGCCTCCAAGTGAAAGTCCAGCTACTGCAATCTCCTCATAGCCTTCTGCTTTTAAACGGTCATACCCACGCATGACATCCTTCCACCAGTCTTTCGGCCCGGTCTCAAGTAGCTCCTCCGGTGGTACGCCATGCCCTTTATAGTGCGGGGCAAGAGATGTGTATCCGTTTTTCTCCAAGAAACGTCCAAGCATTCGAACGTCCGATGAATTCCCCGTGAAACCATGCAGCAATAGCACAGCACGTTTTCCAGCTTCAAAGAAAAATGGTTTTGGTGTTGTAATTTTCATATAAAAATACCTCCAATCAACTACCACAAACTTAGTATGTAAAAGAAAACGCCTAACCAATCAGATGTCGGTCAGGCGGTTCGGTTCAACTCAATTATTAAAACTTTGTAACAGCAATTGTCAAAATAAAAAATAACACTGCAAGTACAATCGTTATTCTATGTAACACAAGGTCCATACCTCGGGCTTTTTGTTTTCCAAAAAGTTGTTCCGCTCCACCAGAGATGGCTCCTGAAAGACCAGCACTTTTCCCCGATTGTAACAATACAACAACGATTAATGCGAGCGATACAATGACAAGTAAAACCATTAGTAACGTATGCATTTGTTCCACCTCCTGATAAAACGTTCACAACATAAGTAATTTTACCAAAAAGTGTGTGAAGTTACAACTCTTTAAGTAAATTAATCTATCTGATATTTTCCATTTTACTGGATATTACAACTAAATAACTCAAAATTACAACTAAACCTGCAAATTTTCCAACTAAATGTTTCAAAATTCCAACTAACTACTCCAAATTTCCAACTAAGCCTGAGCCCGCTCAACTTGCTGACTCCATTCTAATATCACCATAAGCATTTTAACCTATGAAAAGTTATACCATCCGAGAATCCTCCGACTCAAGTCTGTTTAACCAATTATGAACTAATGCGTTAAATACATCCGTTTGTTCGATTTGTAGGTTGTGACCAGCCATATCAAGCACTGCAAAAGTTGCCCTTGGGTAATCTTCGATTAATCGCCATGCGTCGTGGTATCCAACTACATTGTCCTGACGCCCTGTGATAATTAGCGTGGGATACTCAATTTTACATGTAATATCAAAGGTGAAGCCATATCCATTTTGACGGATGTGGTTTACGAATTCATCATTTGTTTGTTTAGAAGGAAGTAAAATTTCATTTCGAAACCTCTCCCATTCAGGTTGACCTTGTACTACCCCCATGGAGCAAAATTCATCAGCCTCACTTGAAGACAATTGTGATATTAAGTTGTTGTCTCTTTTTAGAACGGTCTGCTGCGGTACTTCCCTTTCATCGAAGTCGGGTATAGTCATTGGTGCCATCAGCAGTAATCCCCGAACTGTGTCCTGACGCAATCGGGCTATTCCTCTGGCAATGTACCCTCCATATGAATTACCACAAATAATAAACGGTTGATCAGGGATAATCTCGTCCAAGAGACGCAATACCGCTTTTAAAATATCATCAGAGTTCTGAATAGATGGTTGTGAGTCGGATTGCCCCATACCTGGTAAGTCTATGTATATTCTCTTCCAACCGCTTCGTTTCTCGAATATCGGTTCCATCGCATGTAACATCACTTGATGGTCAAGTGTCCAACCATGCAACATAACGATGGGATATCCTTCTCCAATTACTTTATGGTAAATCGACATATATTCATTTCCCCTCTCCCTGTAAACCAAATGATTAACATGGACATTTAATCATTTCATACTTATCTTACAATTTTAACAAAGTTGAGTAAGGGTTACACGCTTTAAAATAGGCTAACTACAAAAAGCTACTTAACAGCAAAATGCCGTTAAGTAGCTTTTTTGATCATTATTTTAGGTTATAAAAAGTATCTTTTCCTAAGTATTGAGCAGTAATATCTAGTTGATCCTCAATACGAAGTAATTGGTTGTATTTTGCTACGCGGTCTGAACGAGATGGTGCACCCGTTTTAATTTGACCAGCGTTTGTAGCAACTGCGATATCTGCAATTGTTACGTCTTCTGATTCACCAGAGCGGTGAGAAATTACTGCTGTATAGCCTGCACGTTTAGCCATTTCGATTGCATCGAACGTTTCTGTTAAAGTACCAATTTGGTTTACTTTTACAAGGATTGAGTTTCCAACACCTTGCTCAATTCCTTGTGACAATTTTTTCGTGTTTGTCACGAATAAGTCGTCTCCAACTAGTTGGACTTTTTTACCTAATTTTTCAGTAAGTAATTTATGTCCAGCCCAGTCGTTTTCATCTAAACCGTCTTCGATTGAAACGATTGGGTATTTTTCGCAAAGCTCTTCATACCAAGCTACCATTCTTCTGAAGTTTTTACTACACCTTCACCAGCTAAATGGTATTTTCCATCTTCTTTATTGAATAATTCAGAAGCAGCAACGTCCATTGCAAGAAGTACTTCTTCCCCTGGTCTATAACCTGCTTTTTCAATAGCAGTCATGATCGTTGAAAGTGCTTCTTCGTTAGATTTTAAGTTAGGCGCAAATCCACCTTCATCTCCAACTGCTGTGTTTAAACCTGCGTCTTTTAACACTGCTTTTAAGCTATGGAAAATTTCAGCTCCCATACGTAGTGCATGACGGAAAGATTCTGCTCCGACTGGCATAACCATGAATTCTTGAATGTCCACATTGTTATCAGCATGTTCTCCACCATTTACAATGTTCATCATTGGAACTGGTAGTTGTTTCGCATTGAAGCCACCTAAATATTGATACAACGGAATATCTAAGTAATCTGCTGCTGCATGCGCAACGGCAATGGATACACCTAGGATTGCGTTTGCACCAAGGTTACCTTTGTTGTCTGTACCATCTAGTTCAATCATTGCGTGATCGATTCCTACTTGGTCAAGTACGGAAAAGTTCTCTTCTAATTCTGCTGCAATGATGTTATTTACGTTATCAACTGCTTTTAAAACACCTTTCCCTAGGTATCTTGCTTTGTCACCATCACGAAGTTCTACTGCTTCATATTCACCAGTAGATGCGCCAGATGGAACGATTGCACGACCAAATGCTCCGCTTTCTGTAAAAACCTCTACTTCTACTGTTGGGTTCCCGCGTGAATCTAATACTTCACGAGCTTGTAAATGTGTAATAATTGGCATTTTTAACTCTCCGTTTCGATTAGTGTTTTACCTGTCATTTCAGGTGGTGTTTCTATCCCTAACAAGTGTAACATGGTTGGTGCTAAATCGGCTAAAATTCCGTCAGAACGAAGCGAATTTTCTTTTTGGGTGACAATAACTGGCACTGGATTTGTTGTGTGTGCCGTCATTGGCTGCCCTTCTAGCGTCGTTACTTCATCTGAATTTCCGTGATCTGCTGTTATAATAGCACGGCCACCTTTTGCTAAAATAGCATCTACTACTTTACCTAAACATTCATCCACTGCTTCAATCGCTTTAATCGTCGGTTCTAGCATTCCACTATGCCCAACCATATCTGGGTTGGCAAAGTTTAAAATAATGGCATCGAACTTATCATTCGCGATTTCTGAAAGCAGTGCGTCCGTTACTTCATATGCGCTCATTTCCGGTTGCAAATTATACGTTGCGACTTTAGGAGAATTTATCAGAATACGCTCTTCCCCAGGGAATGTTTCTTCTCGTCCACCGCTCATGAAAAAAGTAACATGTGGGTATTTTTCGGTTTCCGCAATTCGAAGCTGTGTTTTCCCGTTCTTCGCGAGTACTTCTCCAATTGTGTTATACAAATTATTTTTTTCAAACACTACATCGGAAACAACATCGTCGCTATAGTGCGTAAATGTGACAAACTTAAGGTTTGTCGGATGTTTTTCACTAAGCTTAAAGCTATCGAATGTAGGTGTGTTCAAAGCCATCGATAATTGAATGGCACGATCCGGACGGAAATTAAAGAAAATAACTGCATCCCCAGAATCGATGGTGACAGCCTGTTTTGCATTTTCTTCTACGACAAAAGGTAAGACGAATTCATCTAAAATATCTTCTTCATACGATTTTAATATTCCAGCTGTCGCTGATTCAGCTGTTCTTCCGATTCCGTCTACTAGTGCTCGGTAAGTAAGCTCTACACGATCCCAGCGACGATCACGGTCCATCGCATAATAGCGGCCGCTAATAGAGGCAAATTTCCCGATACCGATTTCCTTCATTTGCTTTTCGGTTTCTTCTACAAAACCTACTGCCGTTTGTGGTCCCACATCACGGCCATCTAAAAATCCATGGACAAACGCTTCTTGTAGCCCTTGCTCTTTTGCTAGCTTGAGTAATGCAAATAAATGAGAATAATGACTATGAACGCCACCATCCGAAAGGAGCCCCATTAAATGGAGCTTGCCTCCCGTTTGTTTGACATGCTCGATTGCAGCTAATAGCTTCGGCTCTAAAAAGAATTCGCCTTCTCGAATAGACTTATGAATGCGTGTTAAGTTTTGGTAGACAATTCTTCCCGCCCCAATATTCAAATGCCCAACCTCGGAGTTCCCCATTTGTCCTTCAGGTAATCCTACAGCTTCTCCAGAGGCGATTAATGTAGCATTAGAAAAGTCTTTCCAATAACGGTCGTAGTTTGGTTTCTTCGCTTGTGCTACTGCATTTCCGAATTCTTCGTGGCGCAGTCCGAATCCATCTAAAATGATTAAAGCTACTGGACTTTTAGACATTTTGTCCAGCCTCCAATAATTTTACGAAAGAGTCTACCTGTAAACTTGCTCCACCTACTAAAGCGCCGTCAATATGCTCTTTTGAAAGAAGCTCTTCAATATTTTCTGGTTTCACACTGCCGCCATATTGAATGCGTACGCTGTTTGCCACTTCTTCTCCAAATCCATCGAGAATGGTTTCACGAATTGCTTGGCATACCTCATTTGCATCATCCGCAGTAGCTGTTTTACCAGTGCCGATTGCCCAAATTGGCTCATAAGCGATAACAGAAGCTTCTACGTTTTCCTCTGAAAGCCCTTCTAAAGCAGCCATTACTTGAGCTGAGACAATATTTACGGTTTCATTTTGTTCACGCTGTTCTAACGTTTCACCTACGCAAATAATAGGAGTTAAATTATATTCAAACGCAGCTTTTACTTTTTGGTGAACAGACTCATCTGTTTCATTGAAATATTGGCGTCTTTCCGAATGTCCGATAACGACATAGCTAACACCAAGATCTTGTAGTTGGTGTCCACTCACTTCACCAGTAAATGCACCTTCTTTTTCTTCATGCATTGTTTGAGCACCAACTGCAACAAACGAATCTTTTGTCGCTTGTACAAGCTGATCTAAAAAGATTGCCGGTGCACAAATAACCGCATCCACCTTGCTGCTATCTACTTGTTTGTTTTTTAACTGTTCTACAAAATCCTTCGCTTCGGATAGTGTTTTATACATTTTCCAGTTTCCTGCAATGATCGGTTTACGCATCTAAAATCTCCTCCATTACTTATCGTTTAAAGCGGATACGCCTGGTAAGTCTTTCCCTTCCATAAACTCAAGAGAAGCTCCTCCACCAGTAGATATATGATCCATCTTATCGGCAACCTCGAATTTTTCAACAGCAGCTGCAGAATCTCCACCACCGATAATTGTATACCCAGCCGTTTCAGCCATTGCGTCCGCTACCGCTTTTGTACCATTCGCAAAAGCATCCATTTCAAACACACCCATTGGTCCGTTCCAAATGATCAGCTTGCTATTTTTAATAACATCCGCGTATAGAGCAGCCGTTTTCGGCCCGATATCTAGCCCCATCCAATCAGACGGAATTTGGTCGATATCTACTACTTTTGTGTTTGCATCTTTTGAAAATTCATCTGCCACGACTACATCGACCGGCATATAGAATGAAACACCTTTTTCTTTCGCTTTTTCGATAAAGCCTTTTGCCAATTCGATTTTATCCTCTTCTAATAGAGAGTTTCCAACATCATGTCCTTGGGCTTTCGAGAATGTGTACGATAAGCCTCCACCGATAATAATATTATCTACTTTATCTAATAGGTGATCGATGACACCGATTTTATCTTTAACTTTTGCCCCACCAATAATGGCAGTAAATGGACGTTCAGGAGTTGATAAAGCTTTCCCTAAAACATCTAATTCCTTTTCCATCAATAATCCCGATACAGCTGGCAATAATTTCGCAATACCTTCTGTCGTTGCGTGGGCGCGGTGTGCTGCTCCAAATGCATCATTCACATACACATCTGCAAGCGAAGCGAATGCTTTTGCAAGTTCAGGATCATTTTTTTCTTCTCCTGCATGGAAGCGGACGTTTTCTAATAACACTACATCCCCATCTGCCATTGCAGAAACCACTTGTTCCACTGCTTGTCCAATGGATTCATCTAATTTTGTTACAGGCTTATTCAAAAGTGTCGCTAAATGCTCTCCTACCTTTGTCAAACGTAGCTCTTCTTTTACTTCCCCTTTTGGGCGTCCCATATGACTAGCTAAAATGACTTTCGCCCCTTGTTCGATTAAATAGTTAATCGTCGGTATCGCTGCACGAATACGAGTATCATCTGTAATAGCCCCATCTTCCATTGGTACGTTAAAGTCTACTCGACAAAACACACGCTTTCCTTGTAAAGTTACATCGCTTAATGATTGTTTTTCCTTCATGAATTAAGCCTCCCAATTATGCCAATTATGTAAAAAAAGAAGGAGCAAAGGGTAACCCTTGCTCCTTTTACCCTCTTATATTATAGAGGTTATCTCTTACAAATTAAAGTCCGCGCTCAGCCATCAGTAATGCAAGGTCGATACAACGAGCAGAGTAACCTGATTCGTTATCATACCAAGATAATACTTTCACCATATTATCTCCTAGTACCATTGTAGAAAGTCCATCTACTGTTGATGAAGCAGTGTTTCCATTATAGTCAATTGAAACTAATGGAAGCTCACTGAATGCTAGAATTCCTTTTAATTCATTTTCTGATGCTTCTTTTAATACATTATTAATTTCTTCTACTGTTACTTCTTTATCTAGTTCCGCAACAAAGTCTACTAAAGAAACATTTGGTGTTGGTACGCGGATTGCCATACCATCTAATTTTCCTTTTAGTTCAGGAAGTACTTTCGCTACTGCAGAAGCTGCTCCCGTTGTTGTTGGGATCATCGATTCTGCTGCTGCACGAGCACGACGGTAATCGCTATGTGGTAAATCTAAAATACGTTGGTCATTTGTGTATGAGTGTACTGTTGTCATCATTCCACGTTTAATACCAAATTTGTCGGATAACACTTTTGCAAGTGGAGATAGACAGTTTGTTGTACAAGAAGCGTTTGACACAATATGATCTGTTGTTGGATCATATTTGTCCGCATTTACGCCCATAACAAATGTCGGCATATCATCTTTTGCTGGAGCAGATAAAATAACTTTTTTCGCACCCGCTTCAATATGTTTTCCAGCTTTGTCTTTCGTGCTGAAAATTCCCGTAGATTCGATGACGATATCGATTTCTAGCTCTTTCCAAGGAAGTGCAGCTGGGTCTTTCTCTGCAAGAACGCGAATTTTTTTACCGTTTACAATTAAGTATTCACCTTCTGATGATACTTCTGCATTTAAAATGCCGTGCACTGAATCATATTTCAATAGATGTGCAAGCATTGCAGCATCCGTTAAGTCATTAATTGCTACTACTTCTATTTCACTTTTTTCTAATGCTTCTCTAAATACTTTACGCCCGATACGTCCGAATCCATTAATCGCTAATTTTACTGTCATATTAAATTCCTCCTAATTGGTTTGTTCAATGATTTTCATCATTTCATTTGCTGCACCTTCATCTGTTACTAGCACAGTTTGCTCTGGTGCTTGTTTAAAGTAAGACAATAATGCTTTTGCTTTTTTGGCACCACCAGCAACTGCTAGTAAATGCTCTATATGTTGTAGCTGTTTTAACTGAATACCAATCGTTCGAATCCGGTGAACTGCTTCACCTTGTTCATTAAAATAATACCCAAATGCTTCACTTACTGAACCTTCTTTTTTTAGACGCTCGATTTCATGCTCGTTTGTGTTTCTTCTGCGAGCCATTTCTTCCGCATCGCCAATGCCGTGAATGACAATATTCGTTCTTTCGTATAGATCCATCATTTCTTGTATGAAAGGCTCTTTCTTCATCGTAGTGTACGCTTCTTCACTCAAACTATCCGGCATATATAAGGTTCGGTAGGATCCATTCATTTTCCCCGCAAACAAGGACGCAATGGTATTAGCTTGAAACGAAACGTCTCTTCCAACTCCGCCTCGAGCAGCGATAAACAATAATTGTTTCCACTTGGTTGTTTCTTGTACAAAATTCGTAATGGAAGCAATCGTAGAACCGCCCGTGACAGCGACTATTTTTTCGTCCGTCAAAATACTTTCCAAATACTTCGCTGCTTCCTGTGACAAAAGCATGGTTGCATTCGTATTAGTATCTACATCTCCGGGAACAATAATTACTTCTTTTATGTGTAAATGTTTTGCCAGTTGCTGTTCTAGTTGTAATCTTCCTGACCATACTCTTACAACTTCTTTTAAGTCGATTAATAATTGTGTGCCTTTAGAAGTTATTGCAGCTCCGTCTCTTGAAATATCGATTAACCCTTGATTTCTCAAAGTATCTAATTCTTTTCGAGTGTCTCTTTCGGACAAACCAAGCTGTTCTCCTAAAACTCGCCTGCCAATCCCTTTTGTAAGTTGTATCGTTTGAAGTATTCGATACCTCTTTTGCAACAACTCACTCATTTCCGGTATTAGCTTTAGCTGAGCAGTGAGCAATGATTCCATTTTTCACTTCCTCATTGGTTATGACGTTTTTGTCCCACTTAGTTAAAAAATGTCCCACTTAGTTAAAAAATGTCCCACTTAGTTAAAAAAAAAGTGAATTTCTATAAAACATCATATAATATACTATGCAATTTTGCAATAATAGTGCATTATTTGCTGTTGGAAATCCAAAGGAATCCTCCTGTGAATGGGGATCTTGCGGTTTTGAGCGTGGATCTTGCGATTCTGAATGGATATCTTGCGGTTCGTGGGGTGTATCTTGCGATTTCGTACTCCTATCTTGCGATTTACCCTCTCTATCTTGCAATTCCCAAAAACTACAAAAAAATCTGGTGCATTATTAAAGTAATGCATCCAGAATAGTTGGGTAATCCACTTGACCATATTGAATTATTTCATTTTCAAATTCAACGACAGGAATCATCAGCATATATTTTTCATGAAGTCCATCATCTTCTTCGATGTTATACTCCTTTATTTCAAACGGTACATCCTCTTGCACTAGCTTTAGTACTATTCTTGCATCCTCACATAAATGACAGCCTGGTCTTGTGTAGAAATGGACAATCATTTTATAACATCCTCCCCATTAGCATTTATTCCATTTTAATAAAAGGTTAAAATTAAAGCGATACTTTTTATCCGTTCCTTCGTCTATAGCAGTAAGGGGAGGTCAAGAGATGGAAATGGAACAGCTATACAAAGACCACAGCGATCGAGTTTACAGCTATATATACTTTCTTGTCCGTCATAAAGAATGTGCAGAGGATCTTACGCAAGAAACCTTTTATAAAGCATATAAAGGAATGGATTCCTTTCAGAAACAGGCTTCTACTGCCACTTGGCTATTAAAAATAGCACGTAATGTGACCTATGACTATTTTCGAAGGAAAAGAATTATCCAATTTTTCTCCTTTGAAAAAGAGCATGATTTGGAGACAAACGCATTATCGCTAGAGAGCCAGTTTGAACAAAAGGAGCAGCTTGTGAGAATGTATGATTCCTTAAGTAAGCTAAAAAAAGATTATCAGGAAGTCCTGTTGCTTCGCAAGGTACAAGAATGTTCGATTCAAGAAACAGCCTATATACTTGGCTGGACCGAGGCAAAAGTAAAGATGAAAATGACACGAGCATTTGAGGCACTAAAAAAGGAATTCCACCAGGAAGGAGGTCATGCAGATGGAACCATCAAAAGAATTCGATGAGCTTTTTGAGGAAATGAAAGAGGTAAAGCGTTCAGAAAAAGCAAAACATAATACATGGCTTGCCTTGAAGGATAAAATAGAAACAAAGAGAAAACGCACGATATTTCCAGCATTCATATCATTAGCAATCCTAGCAATCGCCTCTTTTCTCTTCCTTACTTTTTGGAATCTCTCAGAGACGGAGAAATCGGCTGAACCTCTTTCCAATGAAGAGGTAATAAAAGCAGTTTTAGAAAGAGAATATAACGGTCCAAATATGGATATTTCCCAGTTAATGAACGATTGGATGGACTTACAAAGCGAAACCGAAACGCAAAATCAAGAGGACTACAATCAACTACTGGAATCAAAGGAATACAAAGATTTCATGAATTATTATCCAGCCACTTTTGGTGAATTCTTTACAGAGAATATGCTAACAAATGCGATCCGTGCAAATTTAGTATTCAAATATAATCACAATTTAATAGATAACAACATAGAGATGCATCTAGAGAAGTTCAAAATAATACAAGAAGAAGATCACCCAAATATCTATCGCCCCATCATAGAGGTTTCCTTAACAAATAGCGAAGGACAGAAAATTTATCATACAGTGCGAGAAGAATTTATTTTTTCCAAAACAGAGCCTGGAAAAATTGGGGGTTATAATGTAGCTAAAAATGGCGGTAGTATGGAACTTCGAGAAAAAATAGAAAACTTTGATGCATATGTGGAAAATGAAGAGGAAGTACGAACACCATCGATCGATGTCTCCTTTGACACGCTTTGTTTCAATGGGCGTATGCCCAACCCAGAAGGTACAGTAGAATTTAAGTCAGGTTGTACATCCGATAGATCCCAAATCAATTCTGTCATGACTATCATGGAGAATTTTTTTGTTAAAGAAGTAACAGAAAAAGAAAGTGGTGAAAGGGCAGCAGCTCTTCCTGAAATTGAAAATTATCAGATTTACCTAACAAACAGTGCAGATAAAGATAAAACTTTATATACTATTACATCTTATTCCGACGGATTTTTCGTTTTCTCTCCAGGTTCTAGCGTTGGAAATGCTGGTGACATTACTACAGAAGGGGAAGTTTTCTTCTATGAGGAGATTAAGCGGAGACTGGATGAAATTGCTGATAATAGATAAGAACAAAAGTGCTAAAGCACCTGTTGCCTGTCCAATTTAGCTAATGGGAACGATAATATCGAATAACGCACATTATAGGGAAACTCGCAGTAGTGAGTGGAAGAACATGACCGCTTGGATTTAGTTGTAGAATAAGTATATCCTAAATAATGGATAATGGCGATCAAACAGCTATCGAAAGCAACCTGTTCTAGTCTGGGAGCAACCAATTTTCATAAAGCAATTTTACTTGGAGTGAGACACTCACAATAATGGGATTACTTTACAAAAGCTTCCACTTGCTTGACTTTGTCGCGTTCGCAGCTTATTTTGTCGCGTCAAACCATTTATTGGCATTTAATGAGTTATACTTCATAGATTGTAGCGAAAGGAGGCGACTCCAGCGAGAATAGCATGAGCTGAAGACCCCGCAGGAGCAAAGCGACGAGGAGGCTGAAGCCATGCCCGCGGAAAGCGTCCTCCTAAAGCGAAAATCCTAGTGGTTACTTAATAAAATTTCTTACTGCGCAGTTTCTCTAAACTACGAGTAAAATAAAGCGTGCCCTTATGCTATTTGATATAAGTTATCGCCTTGTCCAATTAATCTATAGTTTCCTAACCAATCATAAAAACCAACGAATCGTTGGTTTTTTCTTGTGGAACACTTGCTCATAATTTCAACAGAAACTCTACTTCCCCTTCATTCATGTTGCCTGTTTTTTGGAATCCGAAGCTTTCGTATAACTTGATAGCAACTTCATTATCTGGTTCTGTCGATAGATAAATTGTTTCACAGCCGTCTAGCTGTTGCATTTCGTCCAAGATCAATTGTATAGCCTTTCTGCCGTAGCTTTTTCCCTGACATGTATGATCAATCATTAAGCGGCAGATCCAGTAATTCTTCGTATCGTCATCTAATCCATACATCGCAAAGCCAATAACCTTGTCATCTACCTCAATGCCTTTAACAATCCATCCATTTTCGTAAATCGATTGCACGATTGATAACGCATTGGAGGCTACAAATTTTTCTACTACGGTTGCTTTTCCGTCCTCATTCGTCGTTAAAAGAACTGTTCTTAACCAATTATCTTTATTGATCTCTACAAGTTTCAATCCCAAATCCCCCATTCCTCTCATCAAGATTATTTTAACAGGAATGGCAAATCAAACATATAATTACACGAAAAAAAGCCCCCAAAAGGGCTTTTTATTCATGATTTACCATTTGCGGCCTGCTCCACCGCCTCCGGAGCTACCACCACCGAAGCCGCCGAAACCTCCGCCTGAACTTCTTCCGCCAAAGCCTCCTCCGTAGCTTCCTGGCCCAAACATGCGTGTAGAGCGTCTACCACCGGAGCCAGGTCTTCCACCACCGCCTCCGCGACCACCAGACATAATGGTGATAATCATATAAATCACGAAGATAACGATAATAATTGTGGAAAACGAAAAGCCTCCACCGGAAGCTGCTGGATCTTTCGGATCTTCTAGTTCTCCATCCCAGCCATATTCTGTCGCAACTTCATTGTATAAAACCTGGTATGTGGAAAGAACTGCATCATCAACGGCCCCTTGCTCTAGGTATGGATAAGTGTAATCATCCAAGATACGTCCGAGTTTTCCATCAGGCAACGCACCTTCGAGACCTTGACCTACGGCAATATATACATCTCGATTACCTTGCTTTGTAGGGTCTGTTTCGATCACAAACAAAACACCATTGTTTTTCTCTTTATCCCCAATCCCAAACTCTCGTATAACATCCACGCTAAACTGATTGACATCTTGCCCATTTAAGGAATTAATAATCATGACGACAATTTGTGAGCCTGTCGCCTTATCTAATTTCAGTCCAAGCGCTTCTACTTCTTGTTTAGTCGTCTCTGATAAAAAGCCCTCGTAATCCTGTACATAGGATTCTCCAGGTATCGGCTTAGGTATATCCGTTGCTGCTACAGCTACGATTGGTAAGAAAAGAAATAAAAGTAGCGCAGCTAGGAGCAGACGCGCAACTTTTTTCATTATTCTCCATCTCCTTCAAAGTCCACTACTGGAGCATCCTGTGCAGCTGCATCTGCTTTAAAATATTCTTTTTCATCAAAGCCAAAAATAGAAGCTACAATACTTCCAGGCATACGTTTTACTTTTTTATTGTAGTCCGATACCACTGCATTATAGTCTTGCCTTGCTACAGACAATCGATTCTCTGTTCCCGCAAGCTCATCCATTAATTGACGGAAGTTCGCATCCGCTTTTAACTCTGGATAATTTTCTACAACTACTAATAATCTGCTTAATGCGCCAGATAATTGGTCATTGGCAGCTGCTTGATCTTCTGGAGTAGTCGCTCCTGCTAATTTCGAACGAGCATCTGCGATATTGCTGAGTACTTCTTTTTCATGAGAAGCAAAGCCTTTCACTGTATTCACTAGATTTGGAATTAAATCCAAACGACGTTGCAGCTGATTTTCTACTTGTGCGTATGCTTTATTCACATCTTCTTCAGCATCTACAAAGCTGTTTTTACTTGAGAATAAAACCACTGCAATGATTGCTATAATCACGATAATGATGACAAGCGGTCCTAATAATTTTTTCATTCTATTCACCTCTAACTTAAGTTTAATATTCATTTACCTTTAAAAAGCTATTGCGAAACATACCTTAACTTGTTCATTTCTTTTGATTAATATAAAAAAATTAGGGTAAGGATGAATAGACCGATCAATAATCGGAGGTGATTCACATGAATAGTATGAACAATCCGAATGATTCCATGCCAACAGATGCAATCGATACACTGGAAAAGATTCAAGGAAGGTTTCCGGGAGCACGTCGCGCACATGCGAAAGGGTTGTTTTTCGAGGCAACGTTTACACCTAATGGGAATGCCATAGCCTATACAACGGCTGCACATTTGCAAAAGGAAGCGGTATCTGCAACTGTCCGGTTTTCAAACAGTCCGCCAAACCCAACAGCTTCCGATTTTCTTTCACCTTTTAAAGGTATGTCTGTGCAATTTCATTTACCAGATGGAACTGCAAGTCATCTAATTAGTACCACCATACCTATTTTCATAACAAAAGATCCAAAAACCTTTATAGATATGTTGAAAATTTTAACGGCAACTAAAACCGGATTGGACAAAGTGGATTTAGCAATAGGTGTGTTGAATATTATCAAAAAGTATCCAGAGAGAAAAAATATCTTGCTTGCTCTGCAAGAACAATTTAAACAGCCACCCATAAGCTATTCGTTTCTCCACTATTACCCAATACACGCATTCTATTTTGTCAATCAAGATGGAAAATGCCAAGCGATAAAATATGAGTGGCAGCCTGTACAAGAAAAAGAAGCTTGGCTGGAGAAGCCAGCATCAAAAATAACATCTCCCGATTATCTCGAGGAAGACCTTCACGAAAGATTAAAAAATGGGCCGGTTTCTTTTAACCTAGTCATTCGTTTAGGCACAGAGGATGATGCTACGGATGATCCAACAGTTGATTGGCCAGAAGACAGGCAACAAATAATAGTTGGTCAATTAACATTAAACAAAGCTCTTTTTCCAAATGATCCTATTTTGTTTGATCCGACTATAGTGACTGAAGGAATCGAGCTCACTGCAGATCCTATTCTTCACTTTCGTCATGATGCCTATGCGGTCTCTTATAATCGTCGTATGAAAAATGAATAGAAAAAACACTTGAAGCATGGAAATCATACTTCAAGTGTTTATGGACTGTACTTTATTAAATTGATAAAACGCCCTCGGAGGGAATCGAACCCCCATCCCAAGAACCGGAATCTTGTGTCATATCCATTAAACTACGAGGGCAAGCGACTAATCTATTATACAAATGATTTATAAATATTTCAACTTAACTTTTTAGTGCTTAATATTTGACCTTCCTTGACCTTAATGTGTATGATAAAGTTACAGCTGAGATATACTTTTCAGTAATCAATAACAGACAATACCACCTTTGAAGGAGGCAATCAGGATGAATTTAATTCCTACAGTAATCGAACAAACAAATCGTGGAGAACGTGCGTATGATATTTATTCACGATTATTAAAAGACCGAATTATTATGCTTGGAAGCGGCATTGATGACAATGTAGCTAACTCAATCGTTGCACAGCTTCTATTTCTAGAAGCAGAAGATCCAGATAAAGATATTTCTATCTACATTAACAGCCCAGGCGGTAGCATTACAGCTGGTATGGCAATCTACGATACAATGCAGTTCATCAAACCAGATGTACAAACAATTTGTATCGGTATGGCTGCTTCTATGGGAGCATTCCTTCTTACAGCTGGAACCCCTGGAAAACGCTATGCGCTTCCAAATGCTGAAGTAATGATTCACCAACCACTTGGTGGAGCTCAAGGGCAAGCAACAGAAATCGAAATTGCTGCAAAACGCATTTTATTCTTACGCGATAAATTGAATACAATCATTTCGGAACGCACTGGTCAACCAATCGAAATAATTGCTAGAGACACAGATCGTGATAACTTCATGACTGCTGAACGTGCAAAAGAATATGGTTTAATCGACCACATCATCGAACGCAGCGAAATGAAAAAATCATAATACAAATTGTACCCAAGGAAATTTACTTTCCTTGGGTATTTTTTATTGGGTGAGACTTAAAGCCTCTTATGTGGAAAAGCATAATTTAAATACGCGCAACGTTGAAGTCCATTTGCGCAATGTTCCTCTTCGAACACGCAACGTTATTATCACTACTCGCAACGTTATAGCACATACGCGCAACATTCCCCTTCAAATGCGCAACGTATTGGTAGCCAAGCCACAAAAAAAGCCATCCCCGAGTCCAACTTGACCGAATGGGACAGCCCTTTGTTTTTATTCTTCATTGGCGATAAACTTTGCTAATGTTTCTACCGCTTCATCCTCGTCTGAGCCTTCTGCGCTTAAGTTTACCGTAATTCCTTTGCTTATTGCTAGGCTCATGATGCCCATGATACTTTTAGCGTTTACTTTTTTCTCATCTTTTTCTAAGTATACATCTGCAATATAACGATTTGCCTCTTGTACAAATAACGCTGCTTGTCTTGCTTGTAATCCCGAGGGTAATTTCACTTCGACTTGTTTTTCTGTCATCAATATACGCTCCATTTCACTAAATTGTTTCGCCTCTACGAAGTGCATCTGCGATTTCATCTATTTTTCGTAATCGATGGTTAATACCGGATTTACTAACATTTCCAGTGGAAACCATTTCCCCTAATTCTTTTAATGTTACATCTTGATATTCAACACGTAAACGTGCAATTTCCCGAAGTTTGTCTGGTAATTGGTCGAGACCGATAGAGCTTTCTATATATCGTATATTCTCTACTTGACGAATAGCTGCACTAATTGTCTTGTTTAGATTAGCTGTTTCACAGTTAACTAAACGATTTACGCTATTTCGCATATCTCTGATAATGCGGACATCCTCAAATTTCAATAAGGCACTGTGGGCTCCTGCGATGCTTAAGAAATCAGAAATTTTTTCTGCTTCCTTCAAATAGGCAACAAAGCCTTTTTTCCGTTCAATCGTTTTCGCATTCAACTCAAATCCATTCATCAAATCTACTAGTGCGTCACTATGCGTTTTGTATAACGAATAAATTTCTAAATGATATGAAGACGTTTCCGGATTATTAACAGAACCTCCAGCTAAAAACGCACCTCTTAAATAAGCACGCTTACAGCAATTCTTTTTCACTAACTCTTTTGAAATAGAATATTCAAATTGAAAATGATCCTTCAATATTTGTAAATCCTCTAATAACTCTTTTGCTCCATCTCGGATACGACAAATATAAACATTATTTTTTTTCAATCTCATTTTTTTTCGAACAAGCAATTCTACTTGATATGGATATAACGATTTTATCAGAGTGTACAACCTTCTAGCAATTGCTGCATTTTCGGTTTGTACATCTAAACTAAGCGCTTTATTACTAAATGATAGCGATCCGTTCATTCGAATAAGTGCGGATAGTTCGGCTTTTGCACAACATGGTTTGGACTCTTCCTGCGTCATTTCTTTTTTTGTTTCAGAAGCAAACGACATAATCCGTTTCCCCCTTTCTTGCTAATGATTACTTTCACTTGTTGAGAACTCAACTATAATCATTTACGCATATTCTACTAGCCATTTCGCTACTTTCATCGCATCATGACGCACTGCACCACTATGGACGATGGAAATGTCTTTTTTCACAACTTCTAAGTTTAATGTTTCTAGTTGCTCTATATCTATTTTGACAGGTGATGCTTTTTCCTGCTTGTATAAATATTGTACATTTTCAGGGATCTCTTCATTACTAATCAATACCACATCTAAGAAATTTTCACCAACATGATCAATTAAAGCGTGAACATGATCAAATGCAGTATAATCACTCGTTTCCCCGGCCTGTGTCATTAAATTACAAATATAAACCTTCTTCGCTTTTGAACAGATAATTGCCTCTTTTATACCTTCCACCAGTAAATTCGGTAAAATACTAGTATATAGACTTCCAGGTCCAATTGCGATAATATCGGCTTCCCGTATTGTATTAATTGTTTCTGGTAACGGTTTCACATCAGATGGCGAAATAAAGACCTTCTCTATTCTCTTTCCATATGATGGAATTTTAGATTCTCCACTTACAATTTTTTGATCTTCAAATTGTGCATGGAGAGTCACTATTTGATTGGCTGCAGGAAGAACCTTCCCGTGAACCTTTAATACACGGCTCATCTCACTAATGGCATTAGCAAAATCACCTGTAATAGAAGTTAACGCTGCTAGCATTAAGTTTCCTAAAGAATGGCCTTTCAGCTCTTCTGATTTAGAAAAACGATACTGGAACATTTCTTCCACTAAAGGTTCTACATCCGAAAGTGCTGCCAATACATTTCGAACATCTCCAGGTGGTGGAATATCATAATCATCCCGTAATCGACCAGAACTTCCACCATCATCTGCTACAGTGACAATTGCTGTAATGTCGAGTGGGAATTTCTTTAAACCACGAAGCAATGTAGATAGTCCCGTACCACCACCAATAATAACTATTTTCTTACGGTGTTTTGTACGCTCCATTCCTTCATTCCTTTCTTATCGTAACATCTCTATGTGTAATAACCGTTTTATCATCTGCTTTTAATAGTTTACCAAAGTATTCAGCTAAAGTAACGGAACGATGTTGACCACCTGTACAACCAAAAGCGATAATTAGCTGCGTTTTACCTTCTCGCTTATACTGCGGAATCATAAATAAAAACAAATCCGTTAACTTCTCGATTAATGTCTTTGTATCTGCCCATTTTAATACATAGCTAGATACCTCTTCATCCAGCCCTGATTTCGGTTTTAGTTCTTCTATATAGAACGGATTGGGAAGAAATCGAACATCAAACACTAAATCGGCATCGATCGGGATACCATGTTTAAATCCAAATGACATTATATTCACAGTAAATACTTTACTACCTTTTGACGAAAATTCATCTTGTATTTTTTCCCTTAACTGGCGGGGTTTCATCGTAGATGTATTATAAATAAATTGAGCTCTTCCTCTTAACTCAGAAAGTAACTCTCTTTCTTTTTTTATACCATCTAGCGGTAGCCCGGAATCTGCTAGTGGATGAGAGCGTCTAGTCTCTTTATATCTTCTAACTAATACTTCATCTTTTGCATCTAAGAATAATACTTTTGGAGTTATCGTTGTAGCTTCTTGCAGCTGATTGACCGATTCCACTAAAGAATGGAACATTTCTCCCCCTCGTAAATCCATTACTGCTGCGATATTTCGAGGCTGTTTATTGGAATCGATCATTAGCTTAATGAATGTACCTAAAAGCTCTGGTGGCAAATTATCAATACAATAATACCCAAGATCTTCAAAACTCTGAATGGCAACTGTCTTACCTGCTCCAGACATTCCTGTAATAATGACCACTTCAGTTTCTGGCTTTTGCGTACTATCCATTGTTTATTTCTCCCTCCGATGTTTGCTGAATCGTTTCTGTTATCAATGAAAAATCAGGTGTGTACACGAATGTTCCATATTGCATACCTTTTTCTTGCACAGCAAATAACAAATTTGTTCGATCGCCTTCAGCCATTGGAAGCGTGTGTAAAGCTTCTACTGGATGCCATTCTAAAAGACCTTCTCTTGTTTCATGAAATGGTGTACCTTCCAAATCCTTCGCAACAAATGTGAATAACATCCACTCATCTATTTGTTTGCCATCCTCTTCGATCACCATCGTGTATATCCCTTTTAAATGCGGTTTAATAGGTTTAGCATTCGTTTCCTCGGTAAACTCTCGAATTGCAGAAACGAGGATGGATTCTCCTGATTCCATCTTCCCGCCAGGAGCAACGTACCAGTTTCTCCTAGGCTTTTTTAATAAAAGAACTTTGCCATCTTTGCATATTAGTAAATTTGCGATTCTTTGCACGAATTGTCACTCCACATCTATCATGTGTTAATAATTTTATTATACATTAATTTTCACAAAAAGAGGCTGCTTCACGATTAAAATCGCGAAACAGCCTGTTCAACTATTTCTTATATAAAAGGGGGGTCAATTTATATTTCTAACTATACGCTATAATTGTTTCAAGCAGGTTACAAATCGATTAAGAAATAATTAAATCAAGCGTTCGTCGCTGTCTTTTCTTTTACATTTTCAATATAGTGTTGTGCCGCTTGTGCAGCGATACTTCCATCCCCAGTAGCCGTAACAATTTGACGTAGCATTTTATCACGCACATCTCCTGCACCAAAAATTCCAGGTACAGCTGTTTCCATTCTTTCGTTCGTTACGATATATCCGTTTTCGTTTAAAATTCCTAAATTCGAAAATGGTTTTGTTAATGGAAGCATTCCAACATATACAAAAACTCCATCTGTTTGGAATTCTCTTTCAGAGCCATCTACAGTTGAAACTAATGTTACGCTTCCTACTTTACCTTCTTTACCGTGAATTTCTTTTAACGTTGTATTCCAGATAAAGTCGATTTTTTCGTTTGCAAATGCTCGGTCTTGTAAAATTTTCTGTGCACGTAACTGATCACGACGGTGAACAATCGTTACTTTATCCGCAAATTTCGTTAAAAATGCACCTTCCTCAACAGCGGAATCTCCTCCACCTACTACTACGAGGTTTTTCCCTTTAAAGAATGCACCATCACAAACTGCGCAATAACTTACACCGCGTCCACCAAGTTCAGTTTCTCCGGGAATACCCATTTTTTTATACTCTGCACCGGATGAAATAATAACTGCAAGTGCTTTATATTCTTTACCGCTTACTTTTACTGTTTTATAAACTTCTCCATCGACGATTTCAGATACGTCTCCATATGCATATTCTGCACCGAATTTTTTCGCATGGTCGAACATTTTTGTCGAAAGCTCCGGACCTAAAATCATTTCAAAACCTGGATAGTTTTCGACCTCTTCTGTATTTGCCATTTGTCCACCTGGAATACCACGTTCTATCATTAAAGTAGAAAGATTCGCACGAGAAGTATAAACAGCGGCAGTCATCCCTGCAGGACCTGCTCCAATTATTATCACATCATAAATTTTTTCTTCAGTCATCTGACATTCCTCCTACATTGCTTCTACCATCAATCTATAGGATTTTTATACCTGCTTCAACTTTTATGCCTATGCGTCAAATAATGGCAAAAATTGCATGAGTTCATTTACATATTTCGTCAGGGTAGAAGTTGTAATTCCGTATTCTTCTGCGTATTGCTTTTTTGTTACATTTTTCTTTCGGGAAGATTCAAACATATATTCCGTTGCAGCTGCAAGTGCTCGTGGATTTTTGAAGCCGTACGCCTTTTTTAACGCACGTTCCACCAACACAAACCACATTTGAAATAAAAATGTAGCCGATTGCTCTAAAGGCTTGTGTTTTTCATAAAGTAAGTCCGTAGCAGCAATGGCTCTTAAAAAAGCTTTCTCAGCTACAGATTTTTCGTTAAATGAATGCCCTAAAGAATTTGCCAAAAATAATTTTTCCATTGTCGTCAATTCTTCTACTACAATCCATTTTGGATGGGAAATAATTTCTTGACGATGCGCTGATTTTCCCAACAGATAAAAACCTAATATTCGCTCACTCACATGTTGGTTCTGTAACTTTTCTAAAATGAATTCCTTTTGGTTCTCCATCTGCGATTCATCTAGATCTTTTATATGTGGCAACCAAGGTTCAAATCCTGCTTTTTCGGGATCTAATTTTAATAATGTATTCCAAGCGCTTTTCGCAACTTCTTCATGTCCCGAGAAGTAGGCAGAATGAGATAACCAAAAATAAAAACCTGGATCCCCTTCAAATCCTTTACGTTGCAAACTTCTTAACCATTTAAATGCTTGTTCGTATTTGCCGATTAGTGCAAATGTAGCACCTAATTTATAACGATGCTCGATGAAGTAAGGATTAATTTTAGATAAAAATTCAGTGATCTCTTCTAACTCTTCCGTATTTTTTTCATAATAATAAATAACGGCTAAATTACAGAGCGCATGAATATTACCTCTGTTTTCCCTTAACACTTCATGAAGCAGTGCCTTTGCTTGTTCCTCTTCCCCAATATAAAAATAGGCAAGCGCCAAATTATTAAATGCTGCCCAAAAATCAGGATATTGCGTAATAATGTCTTCTAGCAATTCAACCGCTTCTGGAAATTTCCCTTGTTCCATTAACCGACGAGATTTTTCCTGTAAAAAAAGAGCTTCCGAGGACGGTGCATCCACTTGAAGAGAAAGAACATCTTCCTGCTCCGTGAAATCTACTATTTCCATCGCATCCTCTGTATATTCTCCGTTTATATTCATCTCTAAATATTTTTTGGCAAAACGATTCGCATCCATAAAATTTCCTATATGAGCGTTCACCTCTGCCAAAAAGAAAACGATTTCTGGGTCACTTGGGTTGACTGTATAAGCATGTCTCAAAAGTTCATGCGCTACATCGAATTTATCTAATTCCATTTGTAAAATGGCATATTGCATTAAAATAACTGGGTCATCTGGGCTTAAATCTACCGCTCTTTTTAAATATTTATGGGCTTTCTCATATTTTTCTTTTTGTAGCTCATCTAAAGCTTTTTTATAGTAATAATCGCCCGTAGGCAAAAATGAAATAATATTTTCCTTAAAAACCTTTTTACTTTTTTTATCCAAGATAATCCTCCGAAAAATAATAAGGAACGTCGAAAGCGTTCCTTATTAGTATAATCTTCAGTATATCATAAAGTATTATTTTTTATCGGCTTTCTCTTCATGTCTTTTTTGGAGTACTTGTAGCAAATCATAAAAGCTGACTTGTTGATTTTGTAATAGGACGAGTAGGTGATAAATTAGATCTGCCGCTTCCCATTTCAACTCTTCTGCATCATCGTTTTTAGAAGCAATAATAACTTCGGCAGACTCTTCTCCTACTTTTTTACAGATTTTATCTACGCCTTTTTCGAATAGATACGTCGTATACGCTCCTTCTGGCATTGTTTGCTGTCTTTCCTTAATCGTATTAATAAGTGAAGTGACCACATTATAACCAACAGTCTCGTCAAACTTTTCTAAACTGTTATGGAAGCAAGTATTCTCCCCAGTATGGCAAGCAGGTCCAGTAGGTAAAACTTCTACCACTAAAGCATCTGAGTCACAGTCCGTACGAATAGACACTACTTTTTGTGTATTTCCCGATGTTTCTCCCTTATGCCATAATTCTTGTCTACTTCTGCTGAAGAACCATGTTTCTTTTGTTTCTACTGTTTTTTTATACGATTCCTCGTTCATATAAGCGAGCGTTAGTACTTCACGTGTAATGGCATGCTGTACGATTACTGGGATAAGTCCATTGTCATCATATTTTAAGTTGGTCATTTCACTTCGACTCCTCTTTCACGTATGTAATTTTTCACTTCAGCTACACTCGTTTCTTTGAAATGAAAAATGGAGGCTGCAAGCGCTGCATCCGCATTTGCTTCTGTAAAAGCCGCCAGTATATGTTCGACATTTCCGGCTCCACCACTGGCAGTAACAGGAATGGAAACAGCTTCCTTCACTTGTTTCGTAATCTCGATATCATAGCCATCCTTTTCCCCGTCACGATCCATGCTTGTCAGTAAGATTTCCCCTGCCCCAAGCTTCTCTACTTCTTTCGCCCAGTCTACCGCTTTCCAGTCTGTTTTCTTTTGACCGCCATGTGTGTAGACGAACCAGTCCTGCTCTTCCTTCGACCACTTCACGTCAATAGCAGCGATAATTTTATTGGAACCGAAAGCTTTTGCACCTTCTGTAATAACAGCAGGATTGCTTATTGCCGCACTATTGATAGATACTTTGTTTGCACCAGCATCCAGTAGCTGTTGCATATTCTCCGTAGTACGAATTCCCCCACCGACGATTAATGGGATAGAAATTTGAGCTGCTGTTTTTTTCACTGCTTCTAGCATCGTATCACGACCTTCTACAGACGCAGAAATATCTAAAAATACGAGTTCATCTGCTCCTTCTTTATCGTAGAATGCAGCTAACTCCGCCGGATCTCCAGCGTCTCTTAGTCCGACGAATTGAATTCCTTTTACAACACGCCCATCTTTCACATCTAGGCATGGGATAATTTTCTTTACCATTTTGTAACCTCCTGTAATGCTTCTGTCAATGTGAAACGGTTATTGTATAATGCTTTTCCTGTAATGACCCCACGCACCGTCGTATCCTTTGCCAGTTTTGCTACTTCTCCTAAATCTTCTAGTGAGCTTATCCCACCTGAAACGATTACGGATAACCCTGTTGCCTTTGCAAGCTCTTTGTTTGCTTTTAAATTTGGCCCTTGAAGTGTTCCATCGGTTGCGATATCTGTAAAAATAACATGCTTAGCACCTTTGGAAGCAAAATACTGACCTACTTCTATAGCAGATTGAGAAGATGTCTCTAGCCAACCATGAGTCGCTACCATGCCGTCTTTTGCATCTAAACCGATGACGATTCGGTCACCGCCAAACTCTTCTAACAATTCTACTACTAGCTCTGGCTTTGCTATTGCGAGACTTCCGATAATGACACGCGTTACTCCGTTCGTTAAATAAAAACTCACATCTTCCTTTGAACGAATACCTCCACCAATTTGCACGCTGACAGGAAGCTCCTTAGCGATTCGGATAACTTCGTTTGCATGGATCTTCTCTCCATCTTTTGCACCATCCAAATCGACTAGATGAATCCAAGTTGCTCCTTCATTTGCAAATTTTTTAGCCATATCAAATGGTGAATCACCATAAATTGTTTCTTGCTCATAATCTCCTTGATATAAACGGACACATTTTCCACCCTTCATATCAATTGCTGGATAGACTTGAATGGACGTCATTTTGTTTCCCCCTATTATGTAAGCAGTCCTTTTGTCGAAGGTACACCCTTTACTCGTTCATCTTTTGTAATCGCATCATCAATTGCACGAGCTAGTGCCTTGAAAATAGCTTCAATCATATGATGTGTATTGACCCCGTAGTGTACGATTACGTGTACATTCATCCGTGCTTCCAGTGCAAATTTCCATAAAAATTCATGTACAAGCTCCGTATCAAAATTCCCAACTTTTTGCGTAGGAAATTGAGCGCGGAATTCTAAGTGTGGTCGGTTTGAAATATCAATTACTACTTGTGCTAATGCATCATCCATTGGCACAAATGCGTTTCCGTATCGTTTGATGCTTTTTTTATCTCCTAGCGCTTCTTTTACTGCTTGACCAAGTACGATTCCGATATCCTCTGTTGTATGGTGGTCATCGATGTGTGTATCGCCATTCGCTTTGATCGTTGCGTCAAATAATCCATGTTTTGTAAATAAATCAAGCATATGATCCATGAATGGAACGCCCGTATCAATTTCCGCTTTTCCTTCTCCATCTAAATCTATCTCCACCCACACTTTTGTTTCATTGGTCATTCTGTCTATTTTCGCCGTTCTTTTATTTGTCAATTTAAATCCCCCTTCTCCCAACTTCTCGATTCGACCGAGCGTGCATGCCCTTCTAATTGTTCCAGTCTTGCAAGGCGTGCTATTTTTGGATATTGCGCTTGCCACATTTCTTCTGAATAATAGACAACGCTCGTTTTCTTTACAAAATCATCGACACATAGTCCGCTTGAAAAGCGTGCTGTGCTATTAGTAGGTAACACATGATTCGTACCAGCAAAATAATCTCCAACTGGTTCACTGCTAAATCTACCGATAAAAATGGCGCCGGCATGATTGATTTTTTCGCAAACTGCTTCTGCATGCTCCGTCATAATTTCTAAATGCTCTGGTGCAAGCTCGTTAATAGCTGATATAGCTTGCTCTAATGTCTCGGCAATATAAATACATCCGAAGTTTTCAATAGAAGCTCTAGCTATTTCTTCTCTAGGAAGTTGTTTCAATTGGTTTTCCACTTCTATTGCAACTTGCTCTGCTAGTTTTTCACTCGTTGTCACTAGCACTGAACACGCAAATCGGTCATGCTCCGCCTGTGCCAATAAATCCGAAGCTACCTCGTCTGCATAAGCCGTATCATCCGCAAGTACCGCTATTTCACTTGGTCCTGCAATCATATCGATCGCAACTTTTCCAAACACTTCTCTTTTTGCAAGTGCCACGAAGCTATTCCCTGGACCTGTAATTTTATCCACTGCTTTAATTGTTTCGGTTCCGTAAGCAAGCGCAGCAATCGCTTGTGCTCCACCTACCTTATAGATTTCAGACACCCCTGCAATACGAGCTGCTACTAATACCGAAGCCGGTAGCTTGCCATCTTTTGATGGTGGGGATACAATCACTACCCGTTTCACCCCTGCTACAAGTGCTGGGATTGCATTCATCAACACGGACGACGGATACGCTGCTGTGCCTCCAGGAACATAGAGCCCTACCGCATCGAGTGGCGAAATTTTATATTGAATATAAGAGTTCTTAGCTAATGGGAAATCTATATTTTGTCGTGCTTGCTCGGAGTGAAATAAACGGATATTGTTAGCCGATTCTTCTAAATCTTCAATCAATTGCGGGTCGAAGCTAGCGAATGCCTCATCCATTTCTTCTTTAGTTACTTGTAAAGAAGCTAGTTTTGCACCATCCCATTTTTCTGTATAAGCAGACAGGGCTTCGTCTCCCTTTTGTTTCACCTGCTCGATTACCTCACGCACCGTCTCTAAGTGATTTTCATTTGCCTGTTCTACAGAACGTTGCAAGGAAATTGCATTTGTAAGCTTTTCTATTTTCATAGGGCTCCCCTACCTTTTGATCAATTCGTTTTTTAATTGTGCAACAAATGCACGAATCCGTTCACTTTTAACTCGGTAGCTTACTGGATTGACGATTAAGCGAGAGGATATATCGACAATTTTTTCATATTCGACTAAGCCATTTTCTTTTAATGTTTGGCCCGTAGAAACAATGTCTACGATGCGATCAGCTAATCCAATCATCGGCGCCAATTCAATAGAACCATTAAGTTCAATAATCTCCACTTGCTCTCCCTTTTCTTTATAAAAGTTTGTCGCAATAGTAGGATATTTCGTCGCAACTCTTGGTGCTATTTCGTTCATCATCGTATTAGGTAATCCTGCTGTTGCAATATAACAATTACTAATATGCAAATCGAGTAATTCATGAACATCGCGTAGCTGCTCTAATAGCACGTCTTTTCCAGCGATACCGATGTCAGCAACTCCATGCTCCACATAAACTGGGACATCCATTGGCTTCGCTAGTATAAATTGTATTCTTTCTTCTGGTGCCTCGACAATCAGCTTTCTAGAGTCATTAATCTCTTTCGGAAGATCGAACCCAGCTTCTACAAACAATTCATATGCTTCTTCGAAAATACGCCCTTTCGGCATTGCAATTGTTAACTCATTCACGTAAAGAACCACCTTCTGAGACAATTAGTACTTCATCAAAACTTTGTTTATACACATCCAAATCATGAACACTTTCTATATATTGAAGCGTTACACGTTCCGCATTGTTTCTTCTTGCTTCTGCCAGCACATTGGCCTTCAAATATGCACCTTCTGTAAATAAAAGAAGCGTATGCTTTTCTTCAACATCCCTTTTCGGCAACACTTCCAAAAGTCTGTCTACTCGTATACCAAATCCCGTAGCCCCTACTTGCTCATCGAACTGCTTGAATAATTCATCGTATCTTCCACCGTTTCCAATCGGGAAACCACTTCCAGCCGCATAAATTTCAAACAACATGCCTGTGTAATAACTCATATGACTAGCAAGTGAGAAATCGAAGGAAACAATGGATGGATCTTTTAATTGAAGTTCCAATAAACGCTTAAACTGCTCCAGCTGATTGATCAAATATTGCTGTTCATTCGTTAAATAGGCTCGGAAGTTTTCAAATACTTTAAAGTCAATTGTATAATCTATTAGCTTTGTAAGATTCTCTTTTTGTTCTTGTAATAGTCCTAGATTGTCTAACTCCTGCTCGAAACCTACGAAGTTTTTTTCCACTAATAGCTGTCTTAGCGCGTCTACCTGTTGCACTGTATTCGTATTATTCGTTAGAAAGGCCGTTAATAATCCTGCATGTCCTATCGTAATTCGAAAGCTCTCTACACCAAGTTCCTTCACAAGCTCTACTGCTGTATGAATAATTTCACTATCTCCATATGCACTAAAATCACCGATTAGCTCTAGTCCTAGCTGTTCGAACTCTGCTGGACGACCACCTTCTCTTTGCTGTGCCCGGAAAACATTTGCATAATAAGCAAGACGCAATGGATTTTTTTCTTTTAGTAGCTTCGATGCTGCAATTCTTGCAATAGGAGTCGTCATGTCTGGACGCAATACAAGCGTTTCTCCTTGATTGTCTACTAGTTTAAAAAGTGAAGATTCGTCAATTGCTGAAGCTTTTCCGATTGTTTCAAAATACTCAACAGATGGCGTTTTGATAAAATCGTAACCTTTGTTTCGTATAAAGTTTCTTGCCGTTGAACGTATATATTCTTTTTGCTCGTTTACTTCCGGAAATGAATCTCTCATTCCTAGCGGTTTCTCGAACATTTGAATTTTACCCATTTCACCACTCCTTATATCACTTCATCATGCTAGAGTACTAATATGTTAAATTATATAAATTTTATCCTATATTACTCATTTCGTCAATCTATCCGTTAGTTCCTTTTAGAATATTAAGAAAAACTATGTATTTGCTCTATAGAAAAAAGCTATCCTCCACATGAAGAATAGCTTTGTTGTTATTTATTATTTCTTTCCATCATTTGTTCCTTCGTATAAATAATGCGCATCGGATTGCCCCCGACAAAACATCCTTCGGGAACATCCGCATTTACTAGAGTAGCTGCAGAAACAACTGCGTCATTTCCAATCGTAACACCAGGTAAGATTGTAGAATTCGCTCCGATTAACACACGATCTCCGATAATTACATCACCAATTCGGTACTCATCAATCAAATATTCATGTGCTAATATCGTTGTATTATATCCGACTATTGTGTTTTCCCCTACTTTGATTCGTTCAGGAAACATGACATCTACCATCACCATCAACGCAAAAGACGTTTCTTTTCCTACTTTCATTCTAAGAAACACACGATAAAAAAAGTTTTTCCAGCTTAAAAATGGAGAGTATCTCGCTGCTTGTATGAAAATAAAGTTTTTCACTACTTTCCAAAAAGGAACTGTATCATATACATGCCATAATGAATTCGCACCACTTACAGGATATCTTTCCGTTCTCCTCATACAGTCTGCCCTTTGGCAATTTCGAGAAGTTCACTTATATGATGAATCATATAAGTTGGCAGGTAAGTTGCTAAGAAAGCTTCTCCTTTCACAGACCATGCGACTGCAGCTGTATCTACTCCCGCTCTTTGTCCACCTACGATATCATGTAAATTATCACCGATCATTAAGGCGTCTTCTTTTCCAACGCCGAGTCTTTCAAGCGCAAGCTCAATCGGCTCGGGATCTGGCTTCGCATTTTTAACATCATCTAGTCCAATGATTGTGTCAAATAAATTCTCACATTTCATCAGGTTGATCCCTCTACCAATCATTTCTTTTCTTTTTGTCGATACGACCGCTAGTTTGTAGCCTTCTTCTTTTAATCTGTACAATGTTTCGACAACCCCATCAAACGGTACAACCATATCATCATGATGCTGAACATTCCATTCACGATAAGCTGCCATAAGAGATTCCGTTAGTTCTGGATTTATGGCATGGAACGTTTCTTGTAGTGTTGGCCCGAGAAATGGTAAAACACTATCTCTATCATATTTCCCAGGAAATTTTTCTCCCAAAACATGTAAAAAAGATTGAATAATAAGCTCATTCGTATCTAGTAATGTTCCATCGAAATCAAACAATAGTGCTTTATAAGCTTTTCCCTTCATAGTGTAACCACCTCCTCTTGCTTTCTTTGCTCCGCTTTACGCCATATGTAAGCGACAATTATCGTCAATACAAACGCTGTCACGAGTCTTATTAAAAATAAAGGCAGAATTGGTACGCCTAATGGTATAAAGATTAACGTATCCTCAACGACAGCATGACATGCCACTAAAAAGATAAAGGCAAGTGTCGCATCCTTTTTACTTACTCCATCCTCCTGCACTGCCTGTATCATCACTCCAGCGCCATATGCAAGCCCTATTGTAAGCCCCGCAACAAGTGTTAAAGAGGCATTTTGCTGAATGCCAATAACTTTCGTAAATGGGGCAATCTTCTCGGAAAACTTCTGCAAATAATTACGGTCCTTTAACACTTGGATAATAATCATTAATGGGATAACAATTAGTGCAAGTTGTAAGACGCCAAAAGTCGCTTTTTGTAAGCCAAGTAAAATAATCTCTCCCCAACCATCAGGAATTTTCTCGGTACTTGCAATTGCACCATACTTAGCGATTTCTCCCCCACCATGCCAAACTAAATTGATAACCACGGCGGATAAAATAGCTAATCCAAAACGAACGACTAAAACAACCCAAAGTTTAACTCCTACTCGTAGCGCAACGCCTGTTTCGATAAAGATATTATGTGAAAATGACAACATCGTGGCTAATATAAATACTTCTTTCACCGTTAGATCCAGTGAAAGGATTCCTGCTATACCTGCATAGAGGTTCAATGCATTTCCTAAAACGAGTGGGATAGCTGCTTCCCCTCTAAGCCCAAGCAGACCCATAAAAGGCGAGATTAAATCGATGATCCACGGGAGAACTGGAGTATACTGCAAAATAACTACGATTAAAGTAATTGGAAAAATCACTTTACTTAATGTCCATGTAGTTTTTAGCCCTGCTAAAAGCCCCCTTTTTAATGTCCCCACACAATTCCCTTCTTTCCCTTACTTGTCCTGATATCGAACGACTGGTTTAACCGTCATTCTTCTATATACAAACAAAATAATTGCAATCGCAATCGTTACTAAAGAAATAACCTGAGCTTGTCGTAAATCTCCTATTAAATAAAGGCTATCTGTACGCATTCCTTCAATAAAGAATCGACCTACTGAATACCAGGTCAAATAAAATAGGACCATTTCTCCGCGACGTAAATTTACTTTACGTAGAAGAATTAGAATGATAACTCCGATTAAATTCCATACCGATTCATATAAAAAAGTAGGATGATAATACTTACCATCAATATACATTTGATTAATAATCCATTCCGGAAGCTTTAAGTTTTCTAAAAAGCTTCTCGTTACTTCCCCACCATGTGCTTCTTGGTTCATGAAATTTCCCCAGCGCCCAACTGTTTGTCCGATTAAAATACTCGGAGCAACAATATCCGTAACTTTCCAAAAAGAAGTACCCCTCTTTTTCGTAAAAATGTAGGCAGTGATAAACGCTCCAATTAAAGCTCCGTGAATCGCGATTCCACCATTCCAAATCTCAATGATTTTGCCAGGATTCTGTCCGTAATAATCCCACTTAAAAATAACATAATAAATTCGAGCACTAATAATCGCGATTGGTACAGCCCAAATTAGTAAATCAGTTAAATAATCAGGATGAAATCCACGTTTCACCATTTCTTTTTGTGCTACTAAAAAAGCTATAATTATTCCGAACGCAATAATTATACCGTACCAACGCACTTCTAATGACCCTAATGAGAAAGCCACCGGATCTATCGCTTGTAATAAATTCATATGTAACTCCCTTCAACTGACTCCTCAGTAATTTGATTCACCGTTTTGACCTATCACATCATCTAATCGTTTTGCAAAATCTTCTGCAGCGTTAATGCCCATACGTTTTAATCGATGATTCATCGCCGCTACCTCAATAATTACAGACAGGTTTCGACCTGGTCGAACGGGAATAGTTAGCTTTGTAATAGCTGTATTTATAATTTCTATTTTCTCTTCTTCAAGCCCTAATCGATCATACTTCTTTTTCTCATCCCATATTTCAAGCTCGATAACTAATGTGATACGTTTAAATTTTCGAATGGCACTCGCTCCAAAAAGCGTCATAATATCAATAATGCCTAACCCTCGAATTTCAAGAAGATGCTCGATTAACGCCGGCGCACTCCCAACTAACGTATCTTCCCCTTCTTGTCTAATTTCCACACAATCATCCGCTACTAAACGATGTCCTTTTTTCACCAATTCCAAAGCAGTTTCACTTTTACCAACACCGCTTTTACCAGTAATTAGGACTCCGACTCCATATATATCTACTAACACTCCATGTACTGCTGTCGTAGGAGCAAGCATGCTTTCTAAAAAGTTAGTTAGCATACTAGAAAATCTTGTAGTAGGCATAGTTGTGGTTAAAACAGGAACTGAGTTTGCATTGGAAGCATAGATTAACTCTTCTGGTACTTCCATTCCATGTGAAACGATAATCACCGGTGTATCTGATGCACACAGTTTCATCATTCGCTCGCTTTTTTCTTTCGCTGGTAATAATGCAAAAAACGAAATCTCTGTTTTCCCCATTAGTTGAATACGATTGGATGGATAATGTGTGAAGTAACCCGCCATTTCAATTCCTGGTCGAGAAATATCGCTAATTGCAACGTGGCGTCCAATCCCTTCCTCCCCACTTACTAATGAAAGATTGAACTTTTCTTTTATATCCTTTGTCGTCACATGAGGCATATCTCTCCACTCCTTTCATGCATCTTTTCCGCACATAGTTCTTATTTTAGCATGATTAGTGATCTTATTTGTATTCATTTATCTTGTGCTCTCCTATTTATTAAAGGATAACGCAATAGAATAGTGCAGGACTCCCTTTGTATAGCATAAAAGTAAGCAAGTCTATTCCGAGAATCATTCTTTCTACAATTAGAGGATTACTTTAAGGGGAGACAATTAGGAATGCTTGTAATGCGCAATATAGGGTAACTGTGCGGTAGAAAGTTTTATTAAGTAACCGCTAGGATTTTCGCTGCAGGCGGGCGTTGAGCCTCCTTGTCGCTAATGCTCCTGTGGGGTCTCACCTGTCCCGCTTCATCCCGTCGGAGTCGCCACCTTCCGCTACAATCAATGGGAATTTCTTGCTCATTTAGTATCTGCATTTAGCAGAACAAAATTCGAATAACTCAACCATTCATGGAGATAACATCGCTTAATAATTATCACTTTTAGAAGTGAACTTGTTCTTTTAAGATTTGATTGCTTCACCAGTAATTTGGTTTCTTTCCTGCTCATTTAGTTACTTTCAGCGACTGGTTTGTTGCTCTTAATGGAAAGAGTTAAAGCTGAGTTGTTAGCAATTATGGTGGATTGAGTGGATTGTAGCGAAAGGGTGGCGACTCCAGCCGGAATAGCTTGAGCTGAAGACCCTGGACTGAGCGTAGCGAAGGAAGCGGCTGAAGCCAAGCCGGCGGAAAGCGCCCGCCCTACAGCGGAAATTCTGAGGACACTTTATTCAACTCACTACCGCACAGTTTACTTAAAAAGTAACATATCCGAGCCATTTAAAGAATTTTATCTAATGAATACTTCTTCACAAAGTAAAAGCCGTAAGAAGCGATATGCTCCTTACGGCTTTTGGATGGTTATTATTATTCACTGTCTACTGTATATCGTACAAGCACGGATCCTGTTTTTGCATCTCCGTATACTTTTAGCGGCTCTGCTTCAGCATCCACTATTTTAGTGAATCCTACTCTTTTATTTAACAATTGTTCGGATTGGTTTAGTTGTGTGACATCTGAAAGTTGCACATCAATTTTCCCAATTTGCGTAGTTGTTTCTCCTTTTAACGATACATCTTTCGGTACGTACAATTCAACAGTTCCTGCAACAGCAGTACCTTCGATTTTACGTGCTTCCTTGTCTTTTGTCGTTAAAATGACATGCCCACTTACCGAAGAACCTTCCAATTCCTTCAGTTTTCCATCTACATAAATCCGACCATTCATCGTTTCTACTTCGATTGAATCACCAACAACATCTTGGACTTGTACGGCTCCGTTTACAGTTTCAAGGTCTGCGCTTTTAAACTTCAATGCATCTAATGTTATTTTTCCGTTCGTTGTTTTTAGCTTAAACGAGTTTGCTTCCAAGTTCTTTGCGATAAATTCACCATTGAACAATCGCGCTGAAACATGATTATATGCTTTTTTCGGTACATAGAGCATTACTTGGACTGAAGTTGTTTTCATGTCGCTGTATACACGCAGTTTATTTCCCTCTGTAGTGAAAATAAATTCTTCCGCAAAGCGTGCTTTCGCTTCCTCTTCTGTTGAGTTTCTGAAAGATTTTACTTTTACTGTGGCATGTGCGTAAGTTTCTTCTGTTGGATAAATTTCTATTTTACCATTCGCTATATTCACAGAAATATCATCGAAAGACGCTTGGTCTTTTACTAAGCTTTCTTCAAAAATAACCGGCTCACCAAAAGGCATCTCAAAGTCAAACTCTTTCATCTTATCCACAGTTCCTTGCATAAACTGCATAAAACGTTCACCCATTACGGTGAAATCACGTTTTAAGTCTTCTATAAAATCGGCGCTTTGGTGCTTGTTTTGTGCATGTGTTTGTTCTTGTTTTGGTTCTTCTTTGTCTAACGAAATGATAGGTGTTGACTGTTTTCCAAGTTCCTCTAGTAGTGCCAATGCTTCTTGTGCAGTAATCGTGCCATTTTCAACCATATCTAAAATACGTTTACGTTCTTCTTGCATAGTGAAAGGCCTCCTCATAAGTTTAAAATATAAAACGAGTTACTTACCCTATTAATTACGTTTAAACTTCAATAAGGTTTCATTTAGATTGAACAGTTATTTTTACTTCGTAGAAGCTACGGTAATAACTTCATCCATTCGTTTTCGATCACGCTCAAGAATAGGTTTTAGATATCTACCAGTATAAGAATCTTTTGCTTCGATAATTTTCTCTGGTGGTCCAACCGCTACTATTGTCCCGCCTTTGTCTCCACCTTCAGGTCCTAAATCAATCATATAATCGGCGGTTTTAATCACATCTAAGTTATGCTCGATAACGAGTACAGAATCACCATTTTCCACGAGGCGTTGCAGGACGATAAGTAAACGAGCAATATCATCGACATGTAAACCTGTAGTTGGTTCGTCTAAAATATAAAATGTTTTTCCGTTGGATCGTTTATGCAATTCAGAGGCTAGCTTTACGCGCTGTGCTTCCCCTCCTGAAAGGGTAGTTGCTGGTTGACCCAATTCCACATAACCTAGTCCAACATCGACTAGTGTTTGCAGTTTTCGACTTATTTTAGGATGGTTTTCGAAAAATACTAATCCATCTTCCACGGTCATTTTCAGCACTTCTGCAATATTTTTCCCTTTGTAGTGTACTTCTAATGTTTCTCGATTATAGCGTTTCCCATGGCAAACTTCACAAGGCACATATACGTCCGGTAAAAAATGCATCTCAATTTTAATGATTCCATCTCCGCGGCAAGCTTCACAGCGTCCACCTTTTACATTAAAACTGAATCTACCTTTTTTATATCCTCTTACCTTTGCTTCATTAGTCGCTGCATATAAATCTCTTATATCGTCAAAAACGCCTGTATAGGTTGCCGGATTGGACCTTGGTGTACGGCCAATTGGAGATTGGTCAATATCAATCACCTTTTCCAGCTGGTCAATGCCTTCTACACTTTTATTTGCTCCTGGTTTCACCTTGGAACGATTTAGCTTAGAAGCAAGCGATTTATACAGAATTTCATTCACTAATGTACTTTTACCAGAACCGGATACACCGGTTACTGCTGTAAATACGCCTAATGGAATATCTACATTGACATTTTTTAAGTTATTTTCATTTGCACCTTTAATTTTAATGTATCGTCCATCCGGCTTTCTACGCTCGGTCGGTAGGGGGATAAACTTTTTACCGCTTAAGTATTGACCTGTAAGCGAATTTTTATTTTTCATGACTTGTTCTGGAGTACCTGCAGCAACTATTTCTCCGCCGCGAATACCGGCGCCAGGCCCAACATCGATTAAGTAATCCGCCGCCATCATTGTATCTTCGTCATGTTCTACAACGATTAATGTATTCCCGATGTCACGCATACTTTTTAATGTCTCGATTAATCGATCATTATCACGTTGATGCAAACCAATCGATGGCTCATCCAGAATGTATAATACACCTGTTAGCCTTGAACCAATTTGTGTAGCTAGACGAATTCTTTGTGCTTCCCCCCCAGATAATGTTCCAGAAGCTCGGTTCAATGTTAGATAATCGAGTCCGACATTTTCTAAAAATCCAAGGCGCTCATTAATTTCTCTTAATACTAATCGTGCAATTTGCATATCTTTTTCAGACAAAGTTAATTCGTGAAAGAATTTATTTGCCTCTTCAATAGAAAATCGCGTTATTTGACCTATATGCAAAGAGTCTACCTTTACTGCTAATGTTTCTTTTTTCAAACGGTATCCTTTACAAGTTGGACAATCATGTTGTCCCATATATTTTTCCATTTGCTCGCGGATATAGTCAGAGGATGTGTCCTTATATCGGCGTTCGATATTAGCTAAAACGCCCTCAAATTGAATAAGACTGTCGCGTACTTGACCAAATTCATTTTCATAGCGGAAACGAATCTTATCTCCGCCTGATCCGTACATAATTTTTCTCCACTGATCTATCGGCAATTTTTCTACCGGCACATTCATTTTGATTTTGTAATGTTTACACACAGCTTCTAATAATTTGGGATAATATTGTGAGCTTGTTGGCTGCCATGCAACGATTGCTCCTTCTTCCAACGTCATACTTTTATCAGGTACAACTAGTTCTGGGTCTACTTCTAATTTCGAGCCTAAACCATCACAATCGGGACATGCACCAAATGGGCTGTTGAATGAAAACATTCTTGGTTCCAGCTCACCTATCGAAAATCCGCAAATCGGACATGCGTGATGTTCACTAAATAAAATTTCCTCATGCTCCATTACATCAATTAATACACGACCGTCTGCAAGTCGAAGTGCTGATTCAAGCGAATCGCTTAACCTTGCCTCTACTCCCTCTTTCAGAACGATTCTATCTATTACTACTTCTATATTATGTTTTTTGTTTTTATCTAAATTTATATCATCATCTAGGTCAGTGATTTCCCCATCTATTCGAACACGTACAAAGCCTTGCTTTTTCATGTCTTCCAATAACTTTACATGCGTTCCTTTACGTCCGGACACAATTGGCGCCAAAACTTGCATTTTCGTTCTTTCCGGATACTCACTTAGTCGATCAACCATCTGTTCAATCGTTTGAGATGATATTTCAATTCCATGTGTTGGACAGATTGGCTTTCCGACACGTGCAAATAACAAACGTAAATAATCGTAGATTTCCGTTACTGTCGCTACAGTAGAGCGTGGGTTTTTACTTGTTGTCTTTTGGTCGATGGAAATGGCTGGAGAGAGACCTTCAATGACGTCGACATCCGGTTTATCCATTTGGCCTAAAAATTGTCTTGCATAGGCCGATAATGATTCTACATATCGGCGTTGACCTTCAGCGTAAATAGTGTCAAATGCTAAAGACGATTTACCAGATCCCGACAATCCTGTCATAACAACTAGCTTATCTCTTGGTATTTTTAAGCTGATATTTTTTAAATTATGTGCCCGAGCACCTTCTATAATAATTTCTTGGTTTTTCACTTGGTTCACCCTTCCAACTTCAGTTCAAGGATTGCATCACGTAATTGTGCTGCTCGTTCAAAATTAAGTGCTTTAGCAGCATCTTTCATTTCTTTTTCTAAATTTTGTAGCAATGTATTTTTTTCTTCTTTCGTTAGAGGTTTTCCACTTGTTAACTGCTGTGCATAACTCGCTTCTTCTTCCGCCACTTGCGTTGCTCGAATAACCTCACGAATTTTTTTCTGAATTGTTTTCGGTGTGATCCCATGCTTTTCGTTATATTCCATTTGAATTGTACGACGTCGTGTCGTTTCATCCATCGCTTTTTGCATAGAATCTGTTATTTTATCTGCATACATTATTACTTCACCATTTGAATTTCTCGCCGCACGCCCTATTGTTTGGATTAATGAACGCTCCGAGCGTAAGAACCCTTCTTTATCTGCATCTAAAATTGCCACTAGAGACACTTCTGGTAGGTCGAGCCCTTCCCTTAACAAGTTGATTCCGATGAGGACATCATATGTTCCTAAACGAAGATCCCTTATTATTTCAATTCGCTCTAATGTTTTTACTTCGGAATGTAAGTACTGTACTTTTATGCCGATTTCTTTTAGATAGTCCGTCAAATCTTCCGACATTTTCTTCGTTAATGTCGTAATTAAGACACGCTCATCTTTTGCAGTACGTTCCTGAATTTCGTTGATCAGATCATCAATTTGTCCTTCAATCGGCTTCAATGTAATAATCGGATCCAATAACCCAGTCGGGCGAATGATTTGTTCGACCATTTCAGGTGTATGTTCTAGCTCATAAGGACCTGGGGTTGCAGATACATACACTGCTTGATGGATATGGTCTTCAAATTCACTAAAAGTAAGTGGTCTGTTATCAAGTGCTGACGGCAAGCGAAAACCATGGTTTACTAATACTGATTTCCTTGCTTGGTCTCCATTAAACATTCCTCTTACTTGTGGTAACGAAACATGGCTCTCATCCACTACTAATAAAAAGTCTTTTGGAAAATAGTCTAATAATGTATATGGAGTTGCGCCTGCTTCTCTTAAAGTGAGATGGCGAGAATAGTTTTCGATCCCCGAACAAAATCCCATCTCCTGCATCATTTCTAAATCATAGCGTGTACGCTGCTCCAGTCGCTGCGCTTCCAGTAATTTATCCTCATCACGTAGGATTTTTAATTGTTCTTCTAATTCTTTTTGAATATTCTCTATAGCAATCTTCATCTTTTCTTCTCTTGTAACGAAGTGAGATGCCGGGAATATGGCTACATGTTCACGCTCTGCCATTATTTCTCCTGTGAGTGCGTCTACTTCACGAATTCGGTCAATTTCATCACCAAAAAACTCGACACGAAGACATTTTTCATCTCTGGATGCTGGGAAGATTTCGACAACATCCCCACGTACACGGAAAGTTCCTCTTGTAAAATTAATGTCGTTTCGTTCATATTGGATGTCGACTAGTTTTCTAAGCAGTTGGTTTCGCTCAACTTCCATTCCTGTCCGCAAAGAAACGACCAGTTCTCTGTATTCCTCTGGATTCCCGAGCCCATATATACAAGAAACAGATGCAATAATGATGACATCTTTTCTTTCAAATAAAGATGATGTAGCAGAGTGTCGAAGTTTATCAATTTCCTCGTTAATGCTGGAATCCTTTTCAATATACGTATCTGTTTGAGGTACGTATGCTTCCGGTTGGAAATAGTCGTAATAACTAACAAAGTATTCGACAGCATTATTAGGAAAGAACTCTTTAAACTCGCTATATAGCTGTCCTGCAAGTGTTTTATTATGTGCCATTATAAGGGTCGGCTTATTTGTTTGCTGGATGACATTTGAAATCGTAAATGTTTTCCCAGTACCCGTTGCCCCGAGCAATGTTTGATGTTTTTTCCCCTCTTGTACACCTTTTACTAATTCTTTTATTGCTTCTATTTGATCCCCTGCTGGCTCATACGGAGCTTGCAAATCAAAAATTTGTTCCATACATAAGCCTCCCACGATTTGAATAATTTCAGTTTAACATACTCTTTTTTTGAACACTAATAAAACGAACGTATGTTTTTCAATATATTATTTACGCAGAATAAAAGCCGCTTAAGTGTAAGCGGCTTTCTTCTATTGCTTTGGATTATTTAACTGCTGTAAAGCATTTGTATATTGCATAAATGCTTTTTTGTCTTTCTGATCCAGCGCCTCGTCTATCAATCTCAATAATCGATTACTACTTTGTTCCCGGTGGATAATGTTCAAAAACATATCAAGATAAATTTCGTTCAACAGTTTTTCTGCAGAGCTTTCTTTCCCAGGCTGACCCATTGCTCTTAAAAATTCTGCATATGAATATTGTTTGTCCATTTCCATCACCCCGATGCCTTTTTTCCATTATATAAAAGCTGAACGTGAGTTGCAATCATTTTTAGAAAATTTAGATTTTATAGCCAAAAATAACAATTTTAAAAATTCGACAAATTCACTTGATTTTTTCCCATATTTAACTATAATCGAGTTATAACAGCCTAAGGAGTGAATGTATATGTTCAATAAAAAAGACGAAAAACCTTTCCTAGTTTCATTTGATACCGCTGTACTTCAACCAGTTGTAATTAATAACAAAGTTTTTACCAAAGCCATTAGCTATTCGGGCGAAACCAAAATAATAGGTAAAAGGCCATATGATATTGTCCGCTCTTCCTGTTCCCATTATGGTTCTAACATTCAACTATCCACTAAATTATCGAAACAAGCTATTGGAAACTATTTAAAATTACCAATTCTTATCGCATATGACTATGGAAATCCCTGCATTTTACTTCCCATTCTTTCTCCAAAATCTGATTTAAACGTATGGTTTTCTCTTGGAGCCATCGAATCATTTTATCCTTCTGAAGGAGGCTCTACAATCGTTTTAACAAATGGACAAACAATTCAAGTACCTTCTTCTCCACATACGATTAGCCGACAAGTTGGATTTGCTAACCTATTAAATATGCACTTGTTAAGAAGAATGAGTCATCTGGTGAATAATGGACTTGTTCCTTCTCGCGGACCTTTATTTCAAAAAAACTTTTTTAATTAATGTGCATTCTCTACAATCGCCAAATACACGGTGAGTAGTTCTTCCACCCGATTGCGGAGTCGGACATTTAAGTAACGACGATGTTCTTCATAGCCTCCATGAAAAAATACATATTCGGTGAACATATCATCACCTTCTCCGCGAAGAACTTTCATACTGTGCCTTTTCATATAAATATGCGTCTTTTTTAATTCACTTTGAACATGCTTTGTGGCTCCTTCTACCATAGCTACATATGGACGTTTTAACTTAAAGGGACCTCTTTCAAAAATCATTCGATCCTTTTCTAAAATAGTTAATACCATTGGGAGATAAATCATGTTTTCTAAATAAGGGATGGCCTCTTCCGGTATCAATGGCATATCGCATTCTCCTTTTAAAGAACATTTGTTCTCATTATATTGTACTACTTTTAGAAGAAAATGCAACAATTTAAAAACGTTACTTTTTGGAAAAAATGAATAACAATTACTAGTAGAGTATTCGCAAGCCGCCGCCCTAAATCTTGATGTTAAATTTAATAAGGCATGTTATTTCTATATTGTACGGACCTTGTTAATATGTCTTAACATATTTATTTGAGTACGCCAAAAAAACTCCCAGCCAATATGACTGGGAGTTAGTTTGTGATTTCAGTTGCAAAGCGTCTTGCTTCTACATAGAGGGCATTTAATGTGGAATGATCGATGCTAAGCAAGGCTGCTCCAACGATCATATCATTCCAGCGGACCTCATCACATGCAATCGCCAGTTCCAGAAAAGGAGTCATTTCCGTTTTAGTTCCAGAAAGTGTTTCTGCCACTTCATCCGAAAGTGGTAGATCTTGCAGTAAATGCATCATGGCCGATGTAATAATGTGTCTATTAAAGAAAACATACCTACTAGGAAATACTCAGAAGCATTTTGTAAAGATTTACGCCTTGCTAATAATTCACAGAGTTTTGCTCGAAACAATGATGCTTCAATAAGGGCCATACCATCACCTGAATGATTCTTTTTAGATTCACGTAGTAATAAAACATATAACCAATGGTTCAATTCCTCCAGTCCAAGGATGAGCACACCTTGTTTGATGGAACGGACTTTAGATTTGGAACGGACTGCAGGGGAATTAATCATTTTTAATACTTTGAAAGAAAGTGATACATCTCGTTCGATTTCATTAGAAATTTCCTCTACGGAAACAGAGTTATTCCGCAACAAATTGATAATCCGAAAATATTGCGCTAAATTTGCTGGAATCTCTGATCCTTTTATCACTTCAGGCTTTGCAAAGAAGTAACCTTGAAAAAGTTTATAACCAGCAGCCCTCGCTTCATGAAACTGTTCTCTTGTTTCCACTTTTTCAGCTAGCAACACAATGTTCGGATAATTGGCTTTGACGATTCGTTCAATGGCATATCGTTCCGTTCGAGTACTTAATAGAAAATCTACTTTAATATAGTCTACAAGAGAAAATAATTCTCCGTATAAATTCACGTTCTTTTGTAGGACAAAATCATCCAAGGCGATCAAAAAGCCAAGAGATTTAATCTCTCGCAGATTTTCAATTAAAGCTGTCGTAATCGGAATATCCTCCAAAATTTCAACCACAATTCGATTCGCCGGAAATTTAGAAAACACTTCTTTTTTTAATAAATTCTCCGTAAAGTTAATAAAACATAATTTTTCCCCTGCTAGTTCATTAATACCTATTGTTAAAAAGGAATGTGTTAGAACATCTAAAGTTGCTTCATCCCCTGCTATCGTAGGAAAAGAATTGTCCTGTCCATTTCTATACAATAGTTCATATGCAAATATATGTTCATCTTGAGTAAAAATCGGCTGTCTTGCAACGAAAATGTCCAAGTGAATACCTCTAATCCTTTAAATTTCATTAATATAATTGTAACAAATCAGAATATGAAAATCGATCAACAGTTAGAAGGATTAATGGAATATGACAGACTATTACTAAAACGATATGTTGTGTTGGGAAACCGCTTGTATCCTATGGAATTAAGTCACGGGTGTTCTTGGTTTAATTACTAGTAAAAGCTACCAAATAGTTAATTGGTAGCTTTTACTAATTTAGTAGATTTATTAAAATAGTAAAGTAAAGTTTTATTTGAAAAGGAGGCGAGGCAAATGTATAAATATCGCTATTTTACAGTTATTTTATATGTCACGATATTTATTGGCTCTTATCACTTATTTCAAATCCAACTGTCCAATCCAATTATAGAAGATCACGGACGTCTTTTGCCTGTCAAAATGAAAGCAATAAAATCAAGTAATGATGAAGAGAAGTTACGAAAAGTTATACTAGATGCTAATAAAAATAATGATCCGATTTCTATTGGCGGAATGCAGCATAGCCAAGGCGGGCAAACACTCTACCCAAATGGAATTCTCCTCGATATGAAAAGCTATAATAAAATTTTAGAGCTTGATCAAGAGAAAAAGCTTATCACTGTACAAAGTGGGACAACTTGGGCCGATATTCAGTCTTATATCAATCCATATGGCCTTGCATTAAAGGTAAGTCAGTCTCAAAATATTTTCACTGTTGGCGGTTCCTTAAGTGTGAATGTACATGGTCGGGATATTGCATATACCTCTTTGATTGAGTCTGTAGAATCTTTTAGATTATTGAATGCGGAAGGCAATATTTTGCATGTCAGTCGACAAGAAAATCCAGAGCTATTCAAGCTCGTCATTGGAGGTTATGGATTGTTCGGAATCATTCTTGATGTCACTTTGCAATTAACGGACGATGAACTTTATCAAATTCGGACAACATCCCTAGCTTATGATGAATACAGTGCTTATTTTAAAACCAATGTTCTTCAAGATGAGGCTGTAAAATGCATTTAGCAAGAATCTCTGTTGCACCAGAAGGCTTTCTAACCGAAATGTATACAACCGATTACTACATGGCCGATGATCAAGGGCAGCTGGAATTTAATAGCACATTAAAACGGGAAAGTCTAATTGCCATCCCAAAATTCTTTCTTGGTTTATCCAGATTAAATGGCTGGGGGAAAAATCTACTTTGGGGGACGCAAGAAGCATACAATCACCGAATAGATGATTCCTATATATCGAGGAATAATGTTATGCGCTCAGAGTCTACCTTTATGGAATATGAAAATGTAAACAAAACGGAAGTATTACAAGAATATTTTGTGCCCGTTGATCAATTTACTTCCTATATTGACGATTTAAGAAAAACCCTTGAACAGGAAGAAGATTTTAATTTATTGAATATTACCGTGCGCTATGTAAAGAAAAATGAAGAAGCAGTCATGTCTTACGCAAAAGAGGATATGTTTGGACTTGTAATGCTTATCAATCAAGGATCAAGTGAAGAAAGCATCGAAGAATCTGGTAGAATTATTCGCAAAATGATTGATATCACTTTAGATCACGATGGGAGTTATTATCTTCCCTACTATCACTTTCCTACTCAAGAACAATTGGAAGAAGCGTACCCTAGAACAGAGGAGTTCTTTATCATGAAGAAAGAATATGATTCTGATGGTCGGTTCATGAATCTTTTCTATGAGGAGTATCATAAATGAATTACAGAAGATTTATTATCTATCAAGGCAGCATCGGAATGGCATCCAGCATGATATTTCCATTTTATGTGCTGCTTCTAAAAAATGTCGGTCACAGTTATTCACAGTTTGGTTGGGCATATGGACTATTTGCCCTTACAGCGGCTGTGAGCTATCCAATAATTGGTAAGCTCGCAGATAAAACAGGTGATAAAATTCTATTGATTATTTATTCTTGGGGAATGGCGCTGATTTTACTCATTTTTCCGCTCGCTTTTGAGATTTGGCATGTTTATATCCTTCAAGTGGTGATGGGATTGCTCGGTGCCGTTCAAAAAAACTCGGAAAAAACAGTCCTAGCCCGAACCGTTCAAAAGGAAACGGCCGGAAGGGAGATCGGGCATTATCATATTTGGACGTCTGTTAGTGCTGCAATCGCTATTATAGGAACGGGGTATTTAGTAGATTTTTTAACAATAGGCAGTATTTTTTACCTGGCTTCCGTTGTGTTCGCGTGGAGTGGGTTTTATATCATGAAACGAGATGAATGAAACATTGCTTTCATTCCTCTTTCGTTGCAATTAACGTATATAACGCTGGTACTTTATCCTCTATTCCTTCAGGCGATCCTGCTGGTAACGCCCATCTAACTCTTGCTTCTTCCTCCAGATAATTAATACGGAATCCAGCATTTGAAATGGCCGTAACTATTTCTCCTAAAGTCCATCTTCGAATAGTTACTTTTTGTAGAGAAGCTCTATCTTCCTCAGATAATAGAATGCTGTATGCTACATCCTCTTCGATTGCTTCTTCATTAAAATAATCGCCACTCGCAATCATTCGACGATCTTCAACATTCAGTAACTTTGAAACAAAAGGATGATAATCTCTGAGAATGAATTGTCCACCATACTTTAGTGAATCATAAACCACTTTAAATAAAGGACGTAGATCCACAAAATAATGTAATACTCCTAATTCTAAAAGGGTAACATCAAAATCGATAAGCACCTCATCATCCGGAACTTCTAATATATCTGAAACTATGTATTTAATATTCACTTTCGCTTCGTCAGCCAATTCCATCGCATATTTTTTATTATCTTGCGAAATGTCTACCACCGTCACTTCTGCTCCCAACAAAGCAAAAGATACCGCCTTATTTCCTTTAGATCCTAAAAGATTAGCAATTTTTTTATCTTTTACTTCACCTATGAACTTCAAATAGTGTTCTACAGAACTTGTAGGGTTTGCTATTAACTTTTGAGCATATTCTTTTGGCGAACCGTGACGATTTGTCCATGCTTGATAGGCAGATTGATTCCATCCTATTTGGTTTGTACGGCTAACTATTTCTTGTTTCATAGTACTACCTCCAAAAAGAAAATGACCTCGCTAAACTTCGCATCTACATCATATGTATTAGTCATATGTACGGATAAAAACAAGAACGTATGTGTGGTATAATAAAAAATAATAAAATAGGGTTTCATGGGTGGTCAGCATTTCATTCCGAAATACTTTCTGTATATATTTTTCATGGGAAGAGGAAGGAGATGTTGCTATGAATGTTTTCGAAGCGCTTGTAGTAATGATTAGCTTTTCTACATTAATCGTATCTATCATTGCGCTGTCATATACTTTTTCACAAAAAAAGTAAACCACCCAAAACCTAGTCAGTGACGGGATGGTTTACCATGCTTAACTGCTGATCGCCTTTGAAGCGATGCTATTTTATTACTAGGCTGTTCAGTGGTGAGACACCGAACAGTCTTTTTTAATGTATGTCATAATGACCTAATTATACCAATAGAACACTATGATTTCAACTTTACTACTATGGCAATGTAAAGTCTTCTATCCGACGAATTTTCTAAGTTACCGTATATGGAATCTGTTAAAAGCATTCTTCCTTGCTCGCTTTGACCTAAAAGTACTAGATCCTTAGTTAACCTCCCATTCGCTCAAACTTTCCTCCTCAACACCTCTTTCACTTCTCTTTTCAATAATCTCTTAGTTGTATTAAGTGTGCGGACTCAATAGGAAGATTTTGTTCCTCACTAGCATATGCTGCTACAACTTGTTGGATTGTCGAATGGAATTCTTTCGGAAGATGACTAAGCCCCCACATCCCCGCCTCTTCTTTAGAGGAAATTCTATTTTCTTTTACATACCAATAGACTCTAATTAAATTTAACGTACAGTAAATAGGATCTAGTTCTATATTTTTTAAACAATCTTCATAGTCAGTGAGGATGGATGAAAGATAATCGGCTTTTGGAACAGCCGGAAATACTTTGTCAATTGGTCTTCCCCATACACAAATTCCGCAATAATTTGTAATTGTAATATGGGCTGCTAGATCGGCATCTGTCTTTGGCATGTCTTTCAAATATTCCATTTCTTCTTCAAAACTATTTCTCCACTGTTCACTATAATGAAAATCAAATGTCGTAGGATATTCCCATTCCTTCAATTGTGATTCATTTAAAAAGCTGACTTCGACAGGAAATGGATTGTTGGAGCATTTTAAAAACAATTTTGCCAGTCTTCTTGTGGTGTCTATGGATAAAGAGTCTGAAGTTACTACTAAGATATCAATATCACTTTTTTTAGGATTAAATCCTCCCATCGCAAGAGAGCCATGCACATAAAATCCTATTAATTTTTCTGCTACAATTTCCTTTGTTTTATCAAGTAAATGATAAACTAGTTCCCTAACTTCTTTTGAACAAGTTTCCCAATTATAACTCATATTTAAATCCCCTTCTTATATACCTTTACAAAACTTTAAAAGCGAATCATATTGATCTTTGTCTTGAAATAGCTCAAGCATTTGGCCTACCGATACTGCAAACTCAGCAAATGCTGTGCCTTTAGCGGTGATCAACCGAGGACTTACTTCTAAATCTTTTCCAGTATAAATAGACTGTGAAAAAATGTTTTCATTATTTTCAAAGGTACTCTGATTACATGTAAACTCCCGATTCTCTAAGATTCCGGCTTTTCCAAGCAATACTGCAGAAGCGCATATAGAGGCAATAGGAATACCCAAATTAAATGCTTCTACTAGCTTAGCAGTAATACTCTCTTCATTTACAATAGCAGAGACACCATCTCCTCCTGAAATGAGAATTAATGAAAACTCCGACACATTTATATCCGATAAAGCCCCTTCTACTTTAGTCCATAACCCGGCTATACTTTCAACATCTTCTCCATCAACGGATACTGTAGTCACCGTATATTTACCGATTTTTCTCAGCAAAAATAAAGCATGTGCAATTTCAAAATCGGCATATTGAGGATAAGCAAAGAATAAAATCTTTTTCATAAAAAACCACTCCTACAATAATATTTCTAGCTTTATCTCATGTTCCTAAAGCAATAGAAAAGCCAACATTCATTTAAATGTTGACTTGCATTCTTCCAATCGAAAAATAATAAAAGTAAGTGGACTCTTTAATAAATCCAATTTTTTCATATAGCTTTTGCGCATTCACATTATCTGCAGCCGTCTCTAGTAAAATACCTTTTGCTTCTGATTCCTCAGCAAACGCAATTGCCCTTCTTATTAGCTTTTCTGCTACGCCTTTTCTTCGTGCCGTTTCTTTCACATATAAATCATTTAACACCCAGGATCTTTTCATGCTTACAGATGAAAAGGAAGGAAATAATTGTGTAAAGCCAACAGGATTCCCTTCATCGAAGGCTAGGAAAATAACGGATTCGTTTTTTATTAATCTTTCTTCTAAAAACTCTCTTGCGCCTTTAAGATCCGATGCTTGTTTGTAAAATTGTCTGTATAAGTCGAAAAGTTCCACTAGGGAATCAAGATCATTACTCGTTGCTTGATGAATGTTCATATATGATAAACTCCTTATTTCACTATTATTTTGTTCTTTATCAGCATTTCATAACCATTTTCAATAGAAACATTTTAGATAACCGTATCTAATAGTAATACATCTACATTTTTGGGATCTTGCCAACTATAATATATTTCTAAATGCCATTTATCCTTCAGCCTTTTTAACCCCTTTTCTTCTATCCACTTATGTAAAGTTTCATAAGAATTTCTAATCATATTGTTCGAACCTGTATGCCTAATAGCTCCATATTTTTGGGAAGGAACAGTTAAAACGACCATACCTTCTGGGATATTTTCATATTCTTTTACTTCCACACAAACCCAGTAACCGTCCTCTTCATCAGTAGTATTATCAACAACGAACGCCCCTATTTGAAAAGACGGATTAATTACTTGTTTAATTTCATCAATTCGTTGTTGTAATTCCATGGACGCTTTAGGAATTTCATTAATATATTGATCTCCTAGGCATTGCACTCGAAGTCCTACTAATTTCATCTCATCTAATTCTTTGATGGTCTGTTGAAAACGATGTTCCGACATAGTGATCCCCCTTCTTAAAAATACTTTATCTTTTTATCTCTATTTCAATTCTTCACTCCTGCTCAAAACTCCTTTATCTTATGATAAGCTTAGTTTGAGGTGAATCGTATGAAACGAAAACCAATCTATGTAGAAATAGCGCTATTGAGGCAGAAATGGATAAATTATGGGAAGCAACACAGACACCAGAGCAACATGAACAATGGGATCTTCGCTTTTCTTCTATTACCTATTTACCAAAACAAGAGGATGAGCCGCAGCATTTTGAATATAAAACGAATATTGGATTTGGATTAAATATTGCGGGATGGGGAAAAAGTGTTGGTACTTTTCATGCAAAAGACGATTCCCGAACATCTTCCTTGCACTTTGGGACAGACCAAGCAATTTCCATTATTCGTGAAGGAAAAGGGTACTGGAAGTATAAGCCTAAACAAAACTCGATCCAATTTCTGACGCAATATGATTATGAAACGAATTTTGGTGCAATAGGTAGATTTTTCGACCATCTTATTTTCCGTCCTCTCATTGGTTGGGCGACTGCATTAAGCTTTGATGTATTAAAGAGATGGCTTGAAAAAGGGGAAGCCCCAATTTCACAGTATCGGCGATTTTTTAGTTATTGGATGATTACTATCCTGTTCGCCTTTATATGGATATATCAAGGGTTAGTCCCAAAACTAATAATGATGCATCCCGAAGAGATTAGCATGACGAGCAGTTTGTTGTCCACAAGTGGAAGCGAGGCATATAGCCTTGTAGCGACAATTGGCATGGCAGAAATAATCTTTGGATTTATTTGGTTACTTTATCATCATAAAAAAAGATTACTAAAAATACAGTTATACCTTTTTCCGTTGCTTACTTTATCCGCCATTATCGCAGAGCCAGCTAGTATGAGTCATCCATTTAATCCTATAACTTTTAACATCACTTTATTCGTTCTTTCTATTATTGGATTTTTTACCAGCCATGATATTCCGACTGCTACAAGCTGCAAACGAACGAGAAAAGGAGTTAAATGAATGACTATCTATCAAGAAATATTAGGAGAACAGTTTGAAAAACTTCATCCAATGCTCAAAAAAGATACGCGCTTCCCAAAGGAAAACCTTTTAAAGCGACAGGTATCATGAAAAAAATAAGCGGTGGTCCTAAATGGCTGTCCCCCTTCTTTTTACTAGCTACTTGCTGGAAGTTTCTATTTCCAGAGCAAGGAGAGAACATTCCTTTTAAGATTGTTAATACAACAAGAACCGGTCCAAACGGAGAGCAACAAGTCCACTGGGAAAGAACTTTTCAGTTCCCAAAAAAGAAAAGATATTTTAATGCGCTGATGAGTCTAGATTCGGATAAAAGCGTCGTAAAGGATTATTTAGGCGAACCAAGTTTATTTTATTCCGAGTTAGTTTTCTTTGTTTCCGAAAAAGGACATATGCGAATTGAGTCACGAAAGCAACGATTCGTTGTGGGACCTATTGAGATTCCTTTACCTAAAGTGTTTCAAGGTAACGTCCAGGTAACGGAATACTATATAGAAGAAAGAGATATTTTTTCTATACATGTCTTCATAACAAACCCATTAATCGGTGCCTTATTTGAATATGAAGGAGAATTTCAAGCCGATGACTTTTAAGCAAATTGCATTTTTACCTATTATTTTATTTGTAGTAGCGTTACTTTTTTCAGTAGGACCATGGTATTTTTTAATGTTGACCGTCGCCCAGCTTGTATTTGTGCCTGTCACTTTACAATTGATCTTAAAAAAAGAAAAGCAATATTATTATTTTGCCGTACCTGCTTTTCTGTCGATATTTATTTTACAAGTCACACCACAGACTAAACTGGATGTTATATTTGCAGCTATTTATCTACTTTTTACATTTGTAATTGCTTTATATGGATTTAGACGTTTCATAAGAAGAGGCTTTATATACTTAGAGGAATTTGCAATTGACGCTGGGATGATGTATTTATTCATCGGGGGTATGTGGTTCTTTGCCTATATAGCAAAAATTGATACTGGATTTTCGCCTTTACTTACTTGGTTAACAGGCATTCATTTTCATTATTCTTCCTTTTTATTACCCGTTTTTATTGGTTTTCTCGGTCGTTTATATAAGACAATTGGTTACAAAATAGTTTGTACTATTATATTAGTCTCTCCAATTATTGTTGCACTTGGTATTACATTTGCACCTTGGCTGGAAGTTGTTTCAGTACTTCTTTATATTATCGGGATTTACGGTTTGATTGTATTAACTTTGAAAGCGACTTTTCCAAGTTCTCTTCAGAAAATAGGTGTGCTCGTATCATTTGGATCATTAGCAGTTACGATTATTTTTTCTTTGTTGTACGCGGCGAGAGTTACTACTGTAAACATCGATTTTATGTTGCGTTTCCATGGTTTAGTGAACTGTGTTTTATTTGCGCTATGTGGGATTATCAGTTGGGCTAAAGTAACACCTACTTCTAAGGAACAAGGCTGGCACTTTCCTATAAGTAACATAAAAGGAGCACAGAAAATCGGCGAACAAATTTTAATCAAACATAAGGGAAAACAGCAATACAAAGGTCTTGTTGACGATATGAATATATATGTAGAAAAAAATAATCTACCCTCTACCATTATAGACTTTTATGAAAATACATCCGATTACAAACTGTTTTCGGAAGTCCACTGGCATAGTTGGTTTAAGCAATTTGCCGCGGTCTATCGAATGGTTAGTAAAAAAGTACAACAACTTAATCTGCCATTTTCCAATAAACAAATGGAAATGATAGGAGATATAATTGCAATAAAAGACGGACGTGTAAAAACAAGAGCATGGGTACGTAAAATAGAAAAAGATGTGATTTTTGTCGCCCTCTACTCATCACATCAAACTAACAATAAATCTTATATGAATATTGCGTTGCCACTACCCTGGTCATCAATGATCGGCATTCTAGAACTTCAACGTTATGGGGAAAGGCTCCTTTTAACAAGTAGAGGAAGAAATGAATCGGACGCCGGGATTTATTTGGCATTTGGTAAATCTATATTTAAATTACCACTACAGGAGCAGTTTCTAATAGAAGAAATTAAGGAAGGTCAGCTACTTGCCAAACATCAAATGCGGATATTTTCCTTACGTTTTTTAACAATCAATTATACTATTTACTTAAAGTAAGGCTAAAGAAGCTACCAAGAAGATTAGTGTAGGAAAATTTTATTTTCCAGGAAGTTGTACAATTAGTCCGCTGTGAATATGATGCAAAGACATCATTTTAACGGAGGGCTACTTTTATGAGTTCATTATTTACATACTTCTTTTTAGGTGTTTCGTTAGCAGCACCGATTGGCCCTGTGAAAGCAACCTTATTAAACAAAGGGATTAAGGATGGTTTTTTTCATGCATGGTTTTTTGGTCTTGGAGCAATAGCAACCGATATTTTGTACATGCTCATGGTATATTTTGGAGTAGCTCAGTTTATTGATTCTCCTTTTATGAAGACCTTCCTTTGGTCATTTGGTTTTTTCGTTCTAATGTATACAGGAATTGAAAACTTACTCACTTTACACACTATTTCAATGGATGCTAAATACCGTAAAACAGTGCGTCTAAGACAATCTTTTCTATCTGGGCTTTTAATGGCATTCTTGAATCCATTAACTATCCTTTTTGGCTAGGCATATATGGATCCATATTAGTAAGTGGCGGCGGAAAATTAACAGGAATCGAAATTATTTTTTTTAGTGTCACCATATTGCTCGGAATTACGCTCGTAGATTTAATCATGTCTACTATATCGAGTGGTTCACGAAAGGTATTGTCAACTTCCTTTTTAAAAACAGTTTCATTAATTTCTTCTCTGTCTATGATTGGTTTCGGTATATACTTTGGCATCCAAGCTTATCACTCCCTGTTTTAACCATCTTCACCTTAAGTATAATAACAAGACGCCAGGACACCATACCTTTAATGATTGAACACAATCAAAAGATCATTGAGGTGTGCAAATGGAAACAGGAAACAATCAAGGGAATAAAGTTAGTATTTGGTGTATAGTAAGTATGGCCTCAATCCCTCTCGTTATGACACTTGGAAATTCTATGCTTATTCCAGTTCTACCGATATTGGAAAATAAAGTTGGGATTACTTCTTTTCAGTCGAGTATGATTATTACCAGCTATTCTGTTGCTGCCATATTTCTCATACCAGTAGCTGGTTATCTTTCAGATCGTTTTGGTAGAAAGATGGTTATTTTACCGAGTCTAATTCTTGCACTAATCGGAGGTCTCATCGCCGGTTTTGCTTCATGGAAACTGGATAGCCCTTTTACATGGATTATAATCGGTCGAATCTTGCAAGGTGTAGGGGCATCCGGTGCTATGCCTATTGTATTGCCGCTTGTTGGGGATCTATATAAGGATGATGAGGAAAAAACAAGTTCTTGTTTAGGAATTATTGAAACCTCCAATACGTTTGGTAAAGTGTTGAGTCCAATTCTCGGATCTTTATTTGCCGCTTTTTTATGGTTTTTACCGTTCTTTTCTATATCCTTCTTTAGCCTAATCTCCATCATATTAATATTCTTCTTTGTAAAGGTACCAAAAGAAAAAGATGATCCAGTTAAATTAAATGATTTTTTATCTAACTTAAAGAAAACGTTCAAACAGGAAGGTAAATGGTTGTTCACCGTATTTCTGAATGGGCTGTTTGCTATGCTAATATTATTTGGCGTGCTATTTTTTCTGTCTGAAAATCTAGAGAAAACGCATGATATTAAAGGAATAAAAAAGGGTTTTGTTTTAGCCATTCCTCTTTTATTGCTGTGCATAGCTTCATATCTCACGGGTCGAAATCTTAAAGGAAAATTAAAGACGATCAAAAAAATGATGATTGCTTGTTTAATCGGTACATCGGCAAGTGTCCTATTTGTCGGTTATACAAGTAAAAAACTAATCCTTTTGTTAGTTGTAACGAGCATACTAGGAATTTCGATTGGTGCACTACTACCTGCGCTAGATGCCATAATAACCGAAAATATAGAAAAAGAACAAAGAGGTACAGTTTCCTCTTTTTATAGTTCTGCTAGGTTTATCGGGGTTGCCGCCGGTCCTCCTGTGATGTCACTTGTGATGAATAACTATCTTAATGTAAGTTATATTACTGCTGGTGTGCTAGGAGTTATTCTTTTATTCATCGTATTGAGGTTTATAAAAGTGGAGGAAATTGAAACAAAATCATAATGTATAGACGAATTTGGACCGAATAGTCATTAGACTAATCGGTCCTCTTTTCTCCAACTTTTTTACATACATAGATCATTTCATAGCTGCCGTTACTAATAGGATTCCCATTCCAATCTTTTAGTACCTGTATAATAGCAAATCCATTATCAGCTAATAGCCTTTCCATTTCCAGTGGATATGTATATCGCAAGCTTATATTCGTTCTTTTTTCATCCACCATTTTTCCATCGTCGTTTTTATATTTTCTAATCGTCGTATAGTGTTGCATTTGATTTAATGCATCATAATTGCTAATGGTATAAACGTCGACTTCTTTATGACAACTTGGATCGTTATACGTTTTCCAATACTCTTCCGTACTTGGCTGCAGCAACTCTTCTGCACTTGGAAATCTCGTTCCGAAAATAAACAATCCATCTTCTTCTAAATGTTGATGGGTAGAGGACAAAAGTTTATCCTGCAATTCATTTGTATGGAAATGCTGAAGAGAGTTTCCGACCATATAGATTAAAGGACTTTTACAATTTAAATCTAATTGCGTACAGTCTTGTTCTACCCATTTAATATGAACATTTTGTTCTTTTGCCTTTTTTTTCGCTAGTTCAAGCATACCTGCATGTAAATCGACACCTATTAAATCGAAGCCCTTACTAGCTAAAGGAATAGTAATTCTTCCTGTGCCACAAGCTAAGTCAATAATAGGTCCAGCTTTCTTAGAAGCCCACTCCATTAAGAATGGTAATTCCCCTAGATATGCATTATTTTCGATGTCATATGAAACTGGATCATCGTATTCTTCTAGATTGTCTATAAACATTATATTCTCCTTGTCTAAAATGCTTTATTCATAATAATTGAAACAGCCATTGCTTGACTTGTTCTTCAAATCTTTTATCCTTCCATGCCACAATAGCTTCCTTTTCTCCAATTTCCTTCAATTGAGATTGAAAAAACAAATCCCCTAAAAAATAGGCCAATCTACTGTATCCAAACTTTTTTCCACCATTGATGGAAAACCATTCATAAAATAATGCTTCACGAGTTAAGACTTCGTAGTCCTTAGCAAATGCTTTTTTTATGGTTTCTGCATTATCTTTTGCAAAATTTAACCATTCATCCCCATCACCGTTATAAGAAAAGTAGATGGAAGGATGTACATTTGGAGCTGTTTGTCGTGAGAAATGTGTCGCTACTCCTTCTCGGTAAAGCCCAATTAGTAAACTTGTCCAATGGACGGCTGGCCAATCCATTCCAGCGCGATCTGAAATAATATTTTGCGCTGCATGACCAAATTCGTGCGCAACCATTACGCGTAAATGATCAGGCTCCGGCGATAACTTTTCTAAAGCAAACGTAATGTCCGGAATAATCTGGTGATTGGTATAAGCATTTGATCCAAACCCACCAACGATTAAGTTTATATCGACAGGAAAAGTAATTTGGTACAACTTTTCATATTCCTTTGCTATCTCATCAATCACAGGCACTATATTTTCATGCACTTGTTTAATCGCAGCAAAATACTGTGGGTATGTCCTTATCGATTCAGTATGTCTTTCCTCGGTGTCTTTGCAATGCAATGGAAAATAGTGCGCAAAAATAATCGGATATTTCGCATAGTAATCTCTTAGAAAGTCCATAGATGGTTTATAATTACGAAGAAAATGTGGAACTGTATCAATGATTTTCACTTTATTATTCTCCTTTAAACTAGAATGGGACTTTTACGATGCTTAGTGGCTTGCTCAAAAGCATAAGCAAGTTTGATTAGTACTCCTTCGCTAAAAGCTGTACCTGCGAAAGTAACACCAAATGGTCTTCCACCTTTCATATATCCTGCTGGTATCGCGATGGAAGGATATCCCGCTTTCGCGGAAATAGTTGAACCAATGTAAGCTGGAAAAAGAATGGCATCTAAATCATATTTTTTTAATGCATAGTCAATACCTTGTTCTTGAGAAAAATACAAATCCTCTAATTTTGCTTTCAAATACTCCGGATTTCTTAAAGTATTGGAAAACCGTTCTCTATTTTCCAACTTATCTTGTCCATACTTTAACGCCTTTTCTCCTATTGTTTTATTATATTGAATTAATTCACTAATAGAATGAACAGGTAGTTGAGGAGGCAATTTAGAAAGATAATTATCTAAGCTATGCTTCAATTCATATAACGAGACTCCCCAACTCCAGTCTCTGTGGAAAGAAGGGATATCGATATCATTAATAACCGTTGCTCCTTTGTCGCTGAGAATTTGAACAGTATTTTTAAATAACGCTTCATCATACTCATCAGATTCTCCTGAAATAGCATGGAATACACCAATTCTCGCACCATTTAAACCATTGGGGTCTAAATAAATGGAATAATCCTGCTCATCCCTTCCTTCGCTTTTAAAAGTAGCAGGATCTAGTTCGTCTACACCGGTTAACGCTCCTAATAATATAGCTGCATCTGTGACTGTCCTTGCAATCGGGCCTGCCGTATCTTGAGAATATGTAAAAGGGATAATACCAGTACGACTTACTAAGCCGACAGTAGGTTTAATACCAACTACAGAATTTTGAATGGCCGGACTAAGAATAGATGCGTCTGTCTCTGTGCCTATAGATAAAACAGAAAAATTTGCAGCAACCGCTACCGCAGAGCCTGAACTTGATCCTCCAACAAAAAGATTTTCATCCCCATAAGGGTTTCTTACTTGGCCTCCTCTTGCACTATAACCTGCCCACATTTCTGATGACATTGCGTTAGATAACTCTGTCATATTCGCCTTACCTAGAATCACTGCGCCAGCTTTTCGTAGCTTTTCCACAAGGAATGCATCTTTATCGCTAATATTATTTTCTAAAGCTAATGTTCCGGCACTTGTATGCATAGAATCGTTTGTTTCAATATTATCTTTCAGTAAAACCGGAATACCATGTAAAGGTCCTCTTGCTCCTTTTATTGTTCTTTCATAATCCAAAGCTTCCGCGATAAAAATAGCATCTGGATTAATTTCTAAAATGGAATTAATTTTTAATCCGTCTTGGTCATATTTTGCAATCCTAAATAAATAGTACATAACTAATTCTTTTGATGTAATTTCTCCGCTTTCCATACCTTTTTGTATGTCTTGAATGGTTAATTCATCTTTGAAAAATTCATTAAACCTAATTTCCATTAAAACTCTCCTCTAGCCTTAATAGCATCTGCCGCTAAAATACTGTCTTTTAAATAATGCTGGATCTCTACATTTTTTATAATTTCATCCGTCGTCATCCAATGAACTGATTCCACTTCATTTGGACTTTTTGCATATGGTTCCCCTTTTTCAAATTCACATAAAAACACGATATCTACTACTTCTTTTCCATTTTCCAAAACAAAGGAAGTATTACGGACATATTGAATGGGGTCTTTCACTTCAACTCCCACTTCTTCAAACAATTCTCTACGTAAAGTTCTTTCTAAAATAGCCGTAGAATCGCCTTCCCGTTCTACCGTTCCGCCTACTAATGACAATTCCCCTCCAGCATGTGCTTCCTTTGTACTCCTTCTTATTAAAAGCCACTTATCCTCTTTAAATACAGCAGCCTCCACATTTATTAAGAACATTAGCAATCCCCTTTCAGCATCCCATCTATGTAATCTTCGTGATGCATAAGGATATCTCCTTTTATTTTCTATTCAAGTTATCCACTTGAACAAAAAACTGACGACCCTATAATAGGTCGCCAGTTCTTCGTTCATGAATGCGGAATTATTTCTTTTCCTCAGACTTTTTTCTCTCCGAATAATCTCTAATATCCGTTAAGTCTGTTTCCTCTCCAAATTCCGTTCCATAATTTACATTTCTTATGCCGCGAGTATCTCTTTCCACTTCTACATCTCTAGATGGTTCAAATAAAAGTGGTAAGCAGATAAGTCCACTTAATCCGACAAGCGCATAAATAAATCTCGAGATACCTGACGTTTGTCCACCAAATATAGACGCTACTAAGTCATACCTAAAAAACCCGATTAATCCCCAGTTAATTGCACCAATTATAACGAGTAATAAAGCAATTCGATGTATCGCTCTCATTGTGTTTTACACCTCCTTCAACTTCATTGAAACACTTTCTTAGCTTTCGCTAAAAACAAACTTTCATACATCCAAGCATTCCGACTATAATAACTGGAGTATGTCTTCATATTCGCATATAATTTCATTAGAGAAACATGCTATAGGAAAGGAGCAAAATAAATGAAACATCGTATTGTCGAACGACAAGCTTTTCAAGTAATAGGAGTAAATCGAGAATTTCCATACGAAGTAGAAGACGGTGGCATAACAGCATTTCAGAACTTTTGGAATACCATTCATGAAAATGGTACCTTCCATCAACTAGAGCAGTTGAGAAGTGGGGAAACAAAAGGGCTTTTAGGTATTTGGGCAGAAGTAAATAAAGATGAAAATAAAATGGATTATTATGTTGCAGTGGAATATAGCGGTGGCGTGCCAGTAGGATTAAAAAGTATAGACTTTCCTGCTTCTAAATGGGTTGTTTTTGAAGTACAAGGTCCTTTTCCTTCCTCATTAGCCAGTACATGGGAACGAATCTATTCGGAATGGTTTCCTTCCACAGGATATGTGCCAAACGAAGTAAAACCGTTTGAAGTATACATAGAAACGGATCCGAAAAATTTAAATGCCTATAATGAAATTTGGGTGGCAATCAAATAAGCTTCACTCATCTATTCATTAATTTATCCTTCTAGAACAAGAGTATGCTTTAAAAGGTGAAGTAAGAGTCATTAGCATTTCAATATAATGATTAATTGCTTTGAATGAATTGAACTATAATAAGCGTTTCCACAATTTGTAGAAACGCTTTTTTATCCAAAAACTATACAAGTGATTTCATTTTATCCTTTTTCAAAAAACCAAACTTAGTTTCAGATAAAATAATCGCAAAAAGAATTAGAACAGCTCCGACAATCATTTTAAATGTCATTACTTCACTTAAAATGATAACCGAAAATGCCATTCCCCAAAAAGATTCTGTCGAAAGTATAATAGCCGCTTTTGTTTCGGTTATGTACTTTTGCGCAACAGTCTGCATTAAATAAGCAATTGTTGTGGAAAACACACCAAGATAAAGAAGGTTCAACAATCCTTCCGTCTCCATAGAAAATGCACTTTCTCCTCTAAAAGCAACAACTATCCAACCAATAGCAGCCGCCACCACCATTTGAATAATCGTTATAACAACGGGGTCCTCTTTTTTCACAAACTTTGCTGTATAAAATATATGGAAGGCAAAACCTACTGCACAGCCAAGGGTAAGCAAATCTCCAACATTAATCTCTGAAGAAAGTTTGAGCGATAGTACTGCCACTCCAATTACTGCTAATACTGCTCCCCCCATTTCATACATATCCATTTTTCTTTTATAGAGGAAAAATCCTATAAAAGGGACGATGACCACATTTACTGCCGTTAAAAATGCATTTTTAGAAGGCGTTGTATATTGTAAGCCGACAGTTTGAAGAGCGAAAGCTAAGTATAAGAAAATGCCTAAAATAGTTCCACTAATAAGCGTACTTTTCTTCATTTTCGCCAACTTTTTATAAAAGACAATGCTTAAAATAATAGCTCCGATTAAAAATCTTCCAGCCAATATCTGATAGGGTGAATAATATTCAAGCGAAACGGCACTAGCTACGAACCCACTTCCCCATATAACGGCTGTTGCTACTAGTAATATTTCACCGATATACCTTTGCACATAAACCACCAACCTTTTATCAATAGTCCTAGTATATCGCATAAAAGCGCCTAGCTTCTATAAAATTTCTTTCATAGAAGCAGACGCTTTAACTTTGGTTGTGGAAGCAGGTGTACTGTTCTGCTGTTTCTTTCGAAGAAACATATTATTCGCGATTAAAGAGAATATTATAAACGTAATTCCGATCAATTCCACATAATTTACTTGATTTCCTTGAATAAGTGAAATCACAAGCGTTGTAACGGGAACAAAGTTGATAAATAACAGCCCATTTAATGGAGTAAGAATGCTAACACCGACATTCCAACCAAGCAATGCAATGAGACCCGGAAAAATAATCATAAATAATAAATGCGGACTCACAATCGTAATTGTTTCCATATTAGGTACACTTACATAACCTGTGAAGGTAAGGATTAGCACTATAAAGCCTGCTGTAATTGTTCCAAGCAAACAGCTTAAAGTTGAATATCGTAACGCAGACCATCCCCGGAACTCACTACCACCCATTGTATAAACTACCCATCCAATAACCGCAATTAGTATAAGGATGGAAGGAATAAAATTGTCTGTAGCGGTTAAAAACGCTCCAAAGTTACCTTTTGTAATAACTAGAGAGGCACCGATAAATGCGATTAATACACATACTAATGTGAATGTATAAGGTCTGCGTCTATAAAGCATCCAGAAAATAACTATAGATATCATAGGCATTAATGATTCCATAATCGATGCAACCATAACTCCTGGCTCTCCTAATAAATCCTCTCCCCAGAAAATAAGTAAGTTATAAACGGTGAAAGCCATCGTTCCAAAAAACCATAGAGATAGTCCCTTTCCCTCTAATTGAAACGCCTGTTTACCCTCTTTCCAAAATAGTAATAGCACTAAAATGACCGTTACCGAGCCATAACGGATAATAGTAAAATAAAATGGATCTATATATTGAAAAGCAGCATGTGCAACGGGAAACATTGCTCCCCACGACACGCTTGCAACAAGACATAATATTGCACCTAAAAGGACATTCCCTTTCACAACACATCACTCTCCTTTATTTGCTTGCCTAATCTATTAAACAACAATATTAGACATCATGTAAAACGAATATTAATGATGTTTGATATCATTTTTAGTGATATCATAATAAGTAGCATAAAAGTGAGAAAGGAAGGAAGCTAAATGGAGTTTAAAGACTTAGAAATTTTTCAAATGGTTGCACAAAAAGGAACAATAACGGAAGCAGCAAAAGCATTAAGCTATGTGCAATCGAATATTACATCCAGAATACATAAGCTGGAAACAGAACTAAATACGCCACTTTTCAATCGTCATAACAGAGGAATGAGCTTAACCCCAGAAGGTAAAAAACTATTAGTATATTGCGAGAAAATATTAACCCTAACGACTGAAATGAGAAAAGTAGTACAAAGCGGAGAAGATCCTTCTGGTAAGTTAGAAATTGGATCAGTAGAAACAGTTATTAACTTACCAACTATATTATCTGCTTACACGAGGAAGTATAAAAACGTGGATCTTTCCCTTCTAACAGGTGTAACAGAACAATTGCAACAGGATGTGTTGAATCATCGTTTGGACGGAGCCTTTGTAACAGAAACAGATGTGCACCCAGATCTTGTATCTCATGATGTTTTTCAAGAAGAGCTTGTGTTAATTTCAGATATGAAAGCAACTTCGTTAGAACAATTAATCGAGGAGCCTTTCCTTTGTTTTAGCAAAGGGTGTGGATATCGTGCAAGACTAGAAGCATGGTACAAAGATCAAAATATTCCCCCTCAAAAGGTAATGGAATTTGGGACGTTAGAAACCATTTTAAGTAGTGTTGCAGTAGGCCTTGGAGTCACGTACGTCCCTAGATCCGTTGTGGCTCATTTAGAAAAACGAGGACTTATCCAATGTCATATCCTTCCTGATAAATATAGTAAGATCAAAACAATCTTCATCAGACGTTCCAATGCCTATCTAACATCCACAATTGAAAAGTTTATCGAAACGATCGAACATACCAAGCATGAGACGACAGAGCCATTATCTTTCATTGTTAACTAAATTAATGGCGAGCAATTAGTTCTCTTATACCAGTAGCTTTGCGATAACGGTCTTTTAAGTGCAATAAAAGCTGCTAAAAAAAGCGTTATCTTTTACAAAATTTCATCTGTAAAGATAACGCTTTTTAAGCTTCCCAGTATTAGACATAACTTTTAAAATAAAAGGAGCAGATTTAGTTACTCAACATCTTTAAGCATTTTCTCAATCGTACTTAATCTTTCTTCAATACCATTTAATTTGGACTGTAGCAGATTGGTATTCTCTTTTTCTAAGGCAAGTCTTTCGTCCGCTCGTCTTTCAAAACGTTTAACAACGCTCACTATGAATACTATAATAGCTACAAAAATTCCTATAAAAATTATTAAAGGAAGTAACGAGAGAAATAAGCCGAATATAGTGAATCCATCCATATTTTCCACCTCAAGATTGCTTATTTTTTTCTTTTTATCGATAAAGACTTAGATAAATCATGTATTAGTTGTTCATTTAAGACAAAATGAATGTCATTTAGCTGATAGAATTTCGCTGCTTGGCCAGTTTCTAAAATTTCCATATCACTTGAAACAAGATTCGCCTCCTCTAATTTTTGTAGGTGCAGATACAATAAAGGCCTGCTAATGCCAAGCTCACGAGCAAGATGGCTAACGTATTGTCGCCCCTCAGATAAAACCGCAATAATTTTTAAACGCTGTGGATTGGACAAAGCCTCTAAAACAAGAAGTAATTCATCACCATTATTAAAATATATCATATGTAAGTATTTTATTACACATATAATAAAACTTCAATAGTTCCAGTGTAAGACACAGCTTTTAACACGGGCAGCATTCCTACGTAAAACAAAGCTGTTGCAATCGAAAATTAAGAGATTGTCCAGGTTTTGAGATTTATTTTCCAACTTTTGATAGAGATTGTCCAACTATCTTTAAAGCTTGTCCAGTTTTCGTGCATTATCGTCCAACTATTAGATATGATTGTCCAACGCGTCAAACAGGTTGTTTTCCAACAGCAAAAAAGCGCATTTTTCTAAAATCCAATAGTAGAAAAATACGCTTTTTAGTTAAGAAATAATCATATTAAGGATTAACACACCAGCTAGTCCTACTAACGAAAGAATCGTTACCATAACAGACCATGTTTTAATCGTTTTCCCGATAGAAAGATTGAAGTATTCCTTGTAAATCCAGAATCCTGCGTCATTCACATGGGAGAATGTAATACTTCCGGCACCAGCTGCTAACACCATTAGTTCTGGGCTTATGCCAGTAATTCCTACTAAAGGAGCTGCAATACCCGCAGCCGTCATTCCTGCTACCGTAGCAGATCCAACAGCTACTCGTAAGATAGCGGCAATCAACCAAGTTAGCAGTAATGGAGAAAGTGTTGAGCTAGCCATAATGTCTGCAATATATTGATCAATATGACTATCGATTAATACTTGTTTAAATGCACCACCGGCAGCGATGATTAAGAGAATCATTGCAATGCCACTAACCGCATCTGTAACCGATTGCATAACTTCTTTCATTTTTTTACCGCGATTCAGACCAAATGTAAAGAATGCAAAAATTACGGATAATAATAGGGCAACATTGGCATTACCAATAAAATCAAAGAACGGCATAACAGCTGAATCTGGTGCTGCGATGACAACAATTACATGAGATGCTATTAAAATAACAGGCATCAATGCTGTAATAAGACTTGTAGCAAATCCAGGCATTTCATCTTCCGTAAATTCTTTCGGATTAAAAAGTCCTTTTGGAATTTCAACTTCTAAAGATTCCTTCTTGAAAAACTTCGTAAATAATGGTCCACCAATAATAATCGCTGGAATCGCAATAATGACTCCATATACTAATGTTCTTCCAATGTCTGCATCGAACACACTAGCAATAGCAGTTGGTCCTGGATGCGGAGGAACAAAACCATGCATCGTTATAAGTGCTGCGATTACCGGCATACCAATATATAAAACTGGCACTCCAGCGGCAGTAGCAATCGTAAATACTAAAGGAATTAATACAACAACTCCTGTTTCAAAAAACAATGCAATCCCTACGACAGATGCGGTCAAAACAGCTGCTAATTGCACTCTCTTTTTCCCAAACGCATGAATAAGTGTCGTAGCAATACGCTGAGCCCCACCTGAGTCAGTCATTAACTTACCAAGAATTGCCCCAAAGATAATAATCATCGTCAGGCTTCCAAGTGTTCCACCTAAACCGCCCTGGACAGATGTCATTGCTTCCAGTGGTGTCATACCTTCTAATATACCTACAACAAGCGAAACTAAAATAAGCGAGATGAAAGCGTTTAACTTAAATACAATCATTAATAGAAGTAGAAGTGCAACCCCTATACAAACAGATACTATTGGCATTCGAATTCCCCATTTCGATTTAGAAGCTTGTCCCCATGTAAGACACAGGGACAATTCTTATTTATTTGCAAATAAGCGTACAAATTTGGTCATGACAGATTCCATTGTTTGTTGCATTTCTTCCATAACTGTTGAAAGATGTGGCATTTGTTTCTGCTCAAAAGCATTTTGCAGATAAGTAACAGCAGCCATTGATACTTCCGTATTCACATTGACTTTGCATATTCCAAGTTGAACAGCTTGTTTCACAATTTCATCCGGAGTCCCTGATCCACCATGAAGCACAAGTGGTACATCAACAGCTTGCGCTATTCTTCCTAATAGCGGCAAATCAATTTTCGGCTCCCCTTTATACATACCATGAACCGTTCCGATAGCAGCAGCTAAAAAGTCCACTCCTGTTTCTGCAACAAAATCTTTTGCAGACTGTGGATCCGTTAATGTGCCATCTCCTTCTTCCTCATCAGAAAAATCGCCTTTTGCTAAAGATCCAATTTCAGCTTCTACCGATACGCCAGCCATATGAGCGATTTCCACAATTTCTTTTGTACGACGAATATTTTCTTCTATTTCATAAGCTGACCCGTCAAACATAACCGATGTAAACCCAGCACGAATGGCACGAATGATTGACTCTTTTTCATACGCATGGTCTAGGTGCAGTGCAATAGGAACTGGAGACTTTTCTGCGACGGCTTTCACCAGTCCGGCAAAACCTTCTACATCAACGCTTGGAAAGTAACGCTCACCTAATGCAATAATTACTGGTTGGTTTTCCCGTTCTGCCACACGAATAGCTGCCTGAACTGTTTCTAGACTGTATACATTAAATGCAGCGACTGCATATTTACCGGCTTGTGCATTTTTTAACATTTCTTTTGTATTAACTAGCATGTAAGTTTCCCCCTGATCATTACTTATTTAAGATTTCTACTGTATCTTTTAAAGTTGTAACTGCACCAACATTACCTGGGAAAATAATGTATGCAATGCCAGGAAACTTACTTTCTTCTCCGGTAAACCATACAGGAATACCTGGTTGAATTTGACCCGCTACCGTTGCACGTTTTACTTCTAATCCTTTTGTACCGATATCACTAGATGTGATACCGCCTTTTGCGACAATATAATTTGGACGCACAGTCAGTCGTTGAACAATGCTTGTAACCGCATCGGAAATTTTAACGGATAGTTTTAATTCTTCTTCTTTTTTACCTTCACCTAGATCTAGTCTTTCACGATTCGTGTAAACAGTAACTGTTTTACCTTCACGAATGAAGTTTTCAGTAGTTGAAATCACTCGATCTATTTCTTCTTGGAATTTTTCAGGCTGCAATACAAGATGCGTATTAAATTCAATGAACTCAATGAAATTACTTGTTTTCAATACTTCAAGCTGTTCCGTCGTTTTTTTCACATGCGATCCAACTAGGATTAATCCACCATGATTCGTTTCTTCTTGGATTAATTCTTCCCTTGTTAACTGTGCTTTATCGCTTACTCCGCCAATTATTTTTGTTAGCGCAGCTGCACTTCGGAACATAAATTGTTTCCCTAATTTGATCGCTTTAACTAGTGCTATTACAAAGATTTCTACATCAACGTAGTCTACTGCATTGACTACAACTTTATTGAAATCCTTTACTTGCATTAATTGATTTGTAATTCCTTCAATATCAAGTGAACGTAAGCTTTCAAGTGAAATATATGTAGCATTTTCCGCTGTGAATTTGCCAGCTGATTTTTCTTCTACATATTCACCTAAATGTGATTTTGTATAGCCGAATGTTCTGTCTTTCGCAAATTCAGTCTCTCCAGCAGGCACTAAAAACTCCCCATATTGTACGTAGTGGATATTATCTACTGTGAATCGGCCGCCTTCTTTGAAAAACGGGATAATTACCTCGCCGTCATATTGAATGTCCGAAGTTGCTTCAATTGTCTCTCTTAACACTTCTGTTTCCAGTGGATAATGACCTCTCAAAGTAGAATCTCCGCGACTAATAACGATAAATTCTTTATTTTGTTTTTTGGCTACTTCTGCAATATTCTTAGCAATATCCGTATGCGCTTTTTTTGTTTCTGCAGCAGTAAACCCGCGAGAATTAGTTAATATAAAAAACATAGAATTCTCTTCTTGGAAACCTTTTTCCATACTTTCTACTGACCAGTCTGTGTAAACAGAGATTCCATGAACCGTTTGTACACCTGTTGGGTCGTCATCTAGTACAATAATTTTTTTATTTAAATCGGCTAGTTCATTCACAACCATGTCTTTTACGGTTTGTGTATCTACTGCTTGGATATTTCCTAAGACTTCCTCAGCTAATCTCTTTTCTGTACTATCTATTGTTGTCATGGTTTAAACTCTCCCAACTTCAACATTTGCAAGTTTTTCAAAGTATTGCACAATACCACCGTGATCGTCTGCTGCTTTCCCGTCTACTTTTAATGCGTGGAAAATTTCTAACAGTTGGCTAGACAAAGGCATCGGTACGCCCAGACTATGAGCTGTATCCATCACGTTTGTTATGTCTTTCATGTTAATATCAATTCTTCCGCCAGCTACGAAATTACGATCTAAGATAAGTGGAGCTTTCGCATCAAGTACTGCACTTCCTGCAAGTCCACCACGAATCGCTTGATACATTTTCTCTACATCAATACCTGCTTTTGCAGCTAATACGAGTGCTTCAGACATCGCAGCGATGTTTAGGTTTACAATTACTTGGTTTGCTAATTTCGCAGTAGTTCCGCTTCCATTGCCACCAACTAAAGTCACTTCTGCACCCATCGCATAAAGAACGTCTTTAACTTGCTCAAATACTTCTTCTTTACCACCGACCATAATAGCAAGCGTACCATCTTTTGCTTTTGGTTCTCCTCCACTAACAGGAGCATCTAACATTTCAACACCTTGTTTTTCAGCAATCGCAGCAATTTCTTTAGAAACAACTGGTGTTATAGAACTCATATCAATAATTACTGCACCTTTTTTTGCTCCACTTAGAACGCCGTTGTCCCCAAGTACAACTTGTTGTACGTGATGAGAAGCAGGAAGCATTGTAATAATTACGTCACTGTTTTCTCCGATTATTTTGGCTGAATCTCCAGCGGTTGCACCTGCATCTATTAAAGTTTGAACTGCCTCTTTGTTTAAGTCGTTCACGATAACTTCGTACCCTTTAGCCAACAAGTTCAATGCCATAGGTTTCCCCATGATTCCCAAACCGATAAAACCAATTTTTTTAGACATAATTATTCCTCCTATATATGTTAGTGTTCCTAATTTGAATGTGTACCATACGTTTTAATAATCTCTATCTGAAACCGTTTACAATAACTTTAACATTTTATATTGTATACTCTTTTCATTATTTTGTATACATTTTTGTTTATTTCGTACACTAAATGGACACTTTATAGATTAGTACTTTCTTTCCTTAATTTATTTTGATAAATTTGATAGTAATGAAATAGATAATTGGAGTGAAAGCAATGACTCAGTACGATAAAAATTCTCGCTTTGCTTCCAAACAAGCATATGAGGTAATTCGTGATCGGATATTGAATGGAGATATGCCAGGTGGCACAAAAATTGTCGAAGAAAAATTAGCCGCTGAATTAGGATTTAGCCGGACCCCTATTAGAGAATCATTGCGACAATTAAATTATGAAGGGCTTATCGTCAATAAAAAGGTCGTACAGCCTACAGAAAAAGATTTACGAAACTTGTTTCAAGTAAGAAGTCTACTAGAAGGATTCTCAGCAAAAGCAGCAGCAACCTATTTACCAGAAGAAGATTTAAACGCTCTTTCTAATTGCATAAAAGTAGGAAGAGAAGGAACTATGGAAGAAATCATGGATGCAAATGAACGTTTTCATGAAATTATTGTTCAAGCCAGCGGTAACGCACTTATGATAGACACTATTCATCGTATGAAATCCATTATCTATCTTTTTCGTAAGACCGTGGTGCTTTATAATCGCCCTCGATTAATAGATGAGCATGAGGAAATTTATGAATCGATTAAAGCAAGAGATGGCGAGAATGCGAAGAAACTAATGGAAGACCATCTGAAAGAGGATTTAGATTTTTGTCTGCATATATTAAATAGTTCAAAAAACGCATAAAAAAAGGTAACAAATAAGCTATTCCCCCTGCTCATTTGTTACCTTCTTTTTGTATGTTATAGTCTAATAAAAACCTCTGTACCATCTTTCGCCTGAACGTCAACAATCTCAAGTCCTCTATGACTTTTTAATTCTTTCACAATTTTCCCTAGTTCCTTTTTGTCTAATTGCGGAATCGTAAATGTCATTTCTTTTTCCTTCATAGATTCCTTTATCCATTTATTCATTTGCTTATGCAAAAACTCTGAAGAAAGTAGGAGAATACCTAGATTTATGAATAAATACGGAACAGGAAGAGAAAACCGTATCCCTTCTGTTTTTACTTTTACGCTAATCATATTATCGCTCTACTCAATCGTAACGGAAACTGTATCGCCATTTGCTGATTTAACATCCACGATTTGTCCGTCTAGTTCATTTTCAATCGCTTCCAAGATCAAGCTGATATCAATATCCTTTACATATTTCTCCGACTGCGGAATGCTAGAGGCAATACTGTGTCCAGCCTTAAGAACAACCTTCACTAGCTTAATCGGCAAATTGACTGTAACATTATCATTTTCTGCTGAAACTACTCGTACTTTCAATGTTTTATCGGTATATGATTTTGGCGAAGGGGTGCTATCAGAGTCTCTTTCCTTTAAAACTTGGATAAGTTCAGAGGCTTTCCCCGCATCTACTTTCCCTTCCTGTACCATTGTTAATACTTTTTCAATTTCAGTTTTCATCTTTCATTCCCCCTATTCATCTTTTAAAAGTTTTAACGCTTCTTCTGATGTTATTTCTCCATTTTCTAGCATTGCAATTACCTTTTTTTCATCTACTTCATTTTTCTTCTTCGCTTCGTATCCGAGAGAGCTAACAACCTCATTTAGTTTCCCACGGACTGTTGGATAGGAAATTCCAAGCTCCTTTTCCACTTCCTTAATATTTCCTCTACATGTAAGAAATACTTCTACAAATCGTAGCTGTTCACTGGATAAGGATGCCATTTTTGATAATTCAAATTCGTTTTCAATTGTTGTGTGACAATGCGAGCAGTGCAGCTTTGTAATTTTTAATGTTTCACTACAAACAGGACACTGACTAATAACTTGATAAGCCATAAGAGCTGTTCACTCCCTCCTTTCATTTGTATTCATCATATAGCATTAATAACACAAATTCAATATGTAAATTAAATAAATAAATAAAAATAATATAAAATGTTGATAATTTTAATTCACACTTTAATAACGGGTGAATATGGCATAAAAAACATCTTCTTCTACGGGCTATTTGTAGACGAAGATGCTTTTTTATTTTGTAGCATTGAATAATAGTAATGTAATTAATATTAATCACCAAATGCAAATACTAGTTCTAACTCACAAACCGATTCTCCATCAACGGTAGCAATACCTTTTCCCTTTCCAATAAGGCCTTTTATACGAGTAATTTCCACTTCTAAACGAAGCTGATCGCCCGGTTTTACTTGTCGTTTAAATCGACATTTATCTATTCCCGCTAGCAAACCTAACCGACCTTTGTTCCCTTCTTTCGTTAGCATCGCAACTGCACTGACTTGCGCTAATGCTTCCACTATTAATACACCAGGCATTACAGGATAATTAGGAAAGTGCCCCTTAAAAAAATCTTCATTTATAGTTACATTTTTTATACCAACTGCTCTTCTTCCCTCTTCTACTTCCAAAATTCTGTCTACTAAAAGAAATGGATAACGATGTTTTATAATAGTTTGCAGTTCTTGTGTATCAATCAACATGAAATCTTCCTTCCTTGTTTATTGCCTATATTATAGCATCTAGTGTTAGTAGTAGGTATAAAATTAAAGTATTTTAAGATAAAAAATGTTTAGGAATAGAATTTTTAAAGATTATTTGGAGTAGGTTTCGGAACTCGCAAGATACCTTTTAAGAATCGCAAATAGCACTCGAAAATCGCATGTTACTTATGATGCCTCTTATTTTGTTTTGAAACGATGCCTTCTGTCTACAAAATTAATAGATGAGGAATTTTTTATTTCTGTCTACCTTTAATTACTGTTCTATTCATATAATGGAATTCTCCACTTTTCCTCTAGTTCAAAAAAACTAGTTGCAGTTAGCAGATGTAAAGACATTTCATCTGATACCTTAGCTAAACCATTAGTTTTGAAATAGATAGTTCGCCTAAAATTTCCATTTCCTTTTTCAGTAGTTTCATTATCTATTCTATAAGCCCTTTCAGTATCGCCCTTCAACACCCAATTACCTAATACTGCTGCATTGCTTTCTTGACTCACTTCCATTTCTATTTCAAAAAAAGCTGAGTCATCTGCGCTTACAGCATTCTGTAGTTTCGCTTTCTTAATTGTTACTGTATTACCCATATATTCAAATGACACTGGATTGTCCTCTATTTTGGCGGGATTAAACTTAACCGAGAAATCAGTAGGAACGACTTTATATACACCCTCCAAGACAAAGGTAAGTTTGCTATCCACTTTTTCTGGTACAAATGATTCCTTCCATGCTGCATGACCTAATTTTCCTTTGCCCTTAGCAGAACTTATAATTAGTTTATCGTCATTTGGTTCCTTATTGGTAAAGGGTGAAAACTTTAGAATAACTTTCTTCTCTTCATTTTCTATATAATATTTAATAGATGTTCCAAAATTGAGTAGCTCGCTTACGTTATATCCAAATTCTTCTTTTAAATATTTTAGCTTTTCTTCTGCTTCAACTAATTCAGAAGTTTGATAAGCTGTCTCATATAATAATGTATTAGAAGTAGGAGCATATTGTATTTCTTTTAAAATAACTTCTACCCCATCAATATTTTGGGCAGCATTATTTAGAAGAACCTTTCTTGTCTCTTTCTCTTTGTCTGCTACTTCTACTGGTATTTCTAGCTCCCAATTCCCCTGCTTGCCATTCAACTCAACTAGATGAAATTTGATCGTTACCTTTTCTAATCCAGGTTCATCATTAATAAACACTTGCAAAGAATTATAATCCAAGCCATTATCCATTCTATAACCCATACTATAATTGTAAGAACCATTATAACCAGTAACAGAAATGATATTTCCATTGTCTGATATATTTGGTCGCTCCGCTATACCATTTTCATTAATAACTTGAATAGACAATGCTACTCGTGATGAATCTATAATTATATCTTCAACTTTGAATGTAAGACCCTGATCAGATACTTCTAGATCAAGCCTTTTTTCTAACCCTTCATCTGATGCCATCTGCAATCCTTCATCTACCTGTTTTGTACTAAACAAACCACCTATAAATTGAGCAAAGCTAGGGCTAATTGTAGCCGTTAAACTAAGTGCCAATAAAATTCCCGCTGCTAATATTAATATCCGTTTGACCAATTGGCTATTTCTTCTTGCTTTTTTCTCCCTGTATGGCTCCAGTTGATCCAAGACAATAGATGCAAAATCATCTGATAATGTTGGTGATTGTAAGCTATCTTTTAAAAATTGATCTTCCACTTTAAATAATTGAACGATACTTGTACACGAATCACAAGTTTCTAAATGTTGTTTTATTTGGATATGTTCTTGTTCTGTTAGCAAGTTATCAACGTACTGCGAAAGTTTATCTGCCTTTGGACAGTTCATAAAAATAGCCTCCTTCGCGTTTTACAGTGTCTCTCATTTTTTTCTTCGCTCGATGCAGTTTATTTCGAACATCGGAGAGAGGAATTTCAATTAGCTCGCTTATTTCTTTATAGCTCAGTTCATTTACATATCTTAGAAGAATAATCATCCGCTCATCCTCCGGTAGAGTTGCAATAAGTCTTTCTAGCTGTCTGCTTTTCTCTTTATTCAAAAATACAACTTCTGGATGGTTGGTATTCACAATCTTCTCTTCATTTATTTCAACTTGCTTCATCTTGTAGCTTTTTTTACGAAATTCATCCATACAATGATTGATTGCCACTCTATAGATCCAACTAGAAAAAGAACCTTTTTGATCATATTTATCTAGCTGATGATACACTTTGATAAAAGCTTCCTGTACTAAATCCTGTGCATTCTGAGGATTTCTTGTCATTCGTAATATCGTTGCATATATTCTATTTTTATATTTATTAATAATATGTGCGTATGCTTGTTTGTTTCCAGACAGCACTTCCTGGATCCACTGCAGCTCTTCTTCCATATTTACCTCCTTGCTAAAACGACCATGCGCATGTCTCGTTTTGAACACTCATCTATACTAACGAGTATACTTTCATAATAATTTCACGCTGTTAAAAATAAAATCCATTTCCATCATGTTATCTGATTACTTGAAAAACAAATAACTCACACGTATACTTAAGGTAACAAGAGAGTAAAATAAAAAAGGTCGTATGATGCGCTAACATCATACGACCAAATATAATAGTAGGTTCCCTTCAAGGGGATTGGCTATTGAATAGGTAATAACCCAACCGAGCGCTCAACTCAAGGATGGGTTATTTTTTATGGTTAAATGACAGAATTACTACGATTAATGTTGCAAAAGCTACCGCAAACATCAAACATCAATGCTTCGAATACTGACACGGGCACACCCCCTTCCTAACGGGAGTGCGCCGACCACCCTTGAGCTACCTGCCTATTATCTTTTAATAATACCATACATACGTTCCATTAAATTTTAGCACTACCGTTAACTATATTCCTAAAATAAAGTCTCTAGTTAGTTGAAGTATTTCCTCTTGAATTTCCTTTGAATTTTTGTTCTCAGTTAAATACCCTACATGATATAGATGGCCCTTATAATATGTATATAATTCATTTGCTGAGGTAACTACGGTTGATACTTGATTTTGCTTCTCATCATACGAATAATATCTATAAGCTAGGGCACTATCTGTTGTAATTACTTGGTGAAAAATCGGGATATCGTCTATCAATATTTCTTTTCTTAACTCGTTACCCGCTGTGTCGGTTTGTTGTTTAGAAAAATCATATTTATCCAGTGGATTTTCATTGAGCTCTGTAACCGTGATGATATAAAATTCTTCTGTTTGATTGTAGTCATCTTTATGGTTATACGTAAGCTGGACTTGATTTTGTGTATTTCCACTTTCATCTTCTGATGTTACTACATATGCTGTTTGCTCATTTACTTCGAAAGGCAATTTTCGAGGGTCAATAGGATGAACAGCATTTTTAATGGAATTAGGTGCAATACTCACCAGTTCGTCGATTGGTAAAGGTATATAATATGTGACCTTTTTTCTTTTATCTAGTTCATCTACTGACTTAAAATATTCACTATACGCAAAACCAGTCCCTTTCACCTTTTCTAAAAAAGCTTCATCCTCTTTTTTAGCGCAGCCTATTATCATAAAAATCATGATTAGTAGAAGTAGAATGGCTTTAACTCTTTTACTGCGAGCCATTAATAATCTCCTTTCTCTTTATTCATTTTTACACAACCAATTACAGCGATAATGACCAGAATAACCTCTAAATAAGTTTGATTGTTAGTTTACCTTTTATTAGCTTTATACTTTTTTGGAAGATGAAATTTCTTTTTAATAAATCGTTCTATCATTAGACTACTTATAATTAAAAGAATATAAATTAAAAATAATTGCTACCCACTGCATATTCCACAGGCCTTTCCAACTTAAACGGGTTTTCTCCTTTGATGAAAGGAATGAATACAACATAAATTGAAATAAAGAAACCTTCATTAGGATCTTACTTTCTATTCTACGTCTAAATACATCAATCAGTTTCATTTTTTAGAAATTTGTGTAAAATATTTTATTTGGCATGGAATGTTTAAATCAAAACAAGCATCTGCTTTTCATACCGTTAAAGGTCCATTTATTAATGCGCAACATATCAAGCGATACTCGCAACATTGAAAGGCAAATGCGCAACATTATAGAGCATTTGCACAACGTTCACAAAAACCAGTCAATGTCATATTCGTCTCACACCAAGTAAACTTGTTATTTGGTTGCTTTCAATGATAGTTTAGTTGCTCTAAACCATTTACTTCATGCGCGCGCAATTAAATTATAGCGGAAATCCAAGCGGTAGCTCCCAACTAATTTCTAAACAACAAAAAGCAACCCCTTCATCAAAAGGGATTGCTCAATATCTACTTATAAAACTTTCTCTAAAAACTCTTTCGCGCGAGCCGATTTTGGCTCTGTGAAAAACTGTGCCGGTGGCGTATCTTCTACAAGCTGGCCGCCATCTAAAAATAATATACGATCTGCTACTTCACGTGCAAAGTTCATTTCATGCGTGACAATGATCATTGTCATTCCCGAATCAGCAAGCGACTTCATTACCGCAAGAACTTCTTTTACCATCTCTGGGTCAAGTGCTGACGTTGGCTCGTCAAATAACATGACAGAAGGATTCATCGCCAGTGCACGGGCAATCGCGACACGTTGTTTTTGTCCACCTGATAAACGATTCGGATAAGCATCACGTTTCTCATAAAGACCAACCTGACGTAGTAACTCATCTGCTTTTGCATTCGCTTCTGTTTTCGAAATACCTTGTACATTTCTTGGAGCATACGTAATATTCTCAAGCACTGTCTTATGCGGGAATAAGTAGAAATGTTGAAATACCATTCCTACATTTTCACGTACTTTCATAATGTTTGTGCGTTTGTCTGTTACAATATCTTTGCCGATTGTAATGACACCATTCGTCGGCTCTTCTAATAAGTTTATACAGCGTAAAAATGTAGACTTACCGGAGCCAGAGGGACCAATGATTGCAATTACTTCTTTTTCTTTGATTACTGTTGAAATGCCTTTTAGCACTTCATTTTTACCGAATGATTTGTGCAAGTTCTCTACTTTAATCACTTCTACTCATCCTCTTTTCTAGCTTTTTACCAAGGAATGTTAAAATGAGCGTCATAATGTAATAAATCACACCAGCAATCATTAAAGCCTCTAAATAATGATAATTCGAACCACCTACTACATAAGCTCGACGCATAATATCTAAAGCACCGATTACCGTTACAATAGCTGATTCTTTATTTAATGTGATAAATTCATTCATTAATGCTGGCATAATATTTTTCATCGCCTGCGGTAAGATGATATCCTTCATCATTTTTGCATAAGGAATACCTAATGCAAGTGATGCTTCTTGCTGCCCTTTATCGACCGCATTAATACCGCCACGAATGATTTCTGAAATATACGCTCCAGAGTTTAAACCAAATGCAAGAATAGCTGCTGGCATCGGATCAATATTAATATCAAAAAGCTGAGGAATAGCATAGTAAATAATCATTAATTGTAAAACGAGTGGAGTTCCACGGAAAATGGATGTATAAAAATCTGCAATGATCCGTAGTACTGTAACTTTTCCGATTTTACAAAGTGCCAGTAAAATACCTAGCACCATACCCATTATAGTTGCTCCCAACACAATCTGAAGCGTGACACCTATTCCCTTTAATATATAAGGAATAGAGGGAACGACTGCATTAAAATCTAACATATCGTTGCCCTCCTTTCTATTCGAACTATTTAAATAAATTGAATCAAATTTGCCTTGGCGTATTTGCTCCTGCGCAAGCTCGTCGCAGAAAACATTGCGCCCAGATCAAGTAAGGAAGTTAGTCTAAGAACATCGCATCCATGCGACAACGACTAACTGACCTGCATCACGCAGGCCAGAGCTTTCTCGATAAATTCCTCTATAAATCTGTGGCATCCGCCGGAGGCCTAAATTTCATTCAGGAGTTATTTTTGCTGAATGAAATTGAACTTATTCAGCTTCAACCACAAACCATTTCTGTCTTAATTCTTCAATTTTCCCGCTATCGATCAATTCTTTAATTGCTTGGTCAAATTGCGCTTTTAATTCGCTTCCTTCTGGGAATACGGCTGCTTTATAGTCAATATCATCCACTGCAACTGGGAAATAAGTTAAATCTGGATTTCGCTTTACATAGTTTTCAGCTACGATATCTTCAATAATTGCTGCATCAAAACGTTTTGTCATTAATTCTTGTACTACTTCTGGGATTAAATTACGGCTTTCCACTTTTAAATCAACCGTTTTTGCCACTTCTTTTGCAAGATCTTCTTGAATAGAAGAAACTTGGGCACCAACTGTTTTACCTGCTAAATCCTCTACTGTTTTAATGCCACTATCTTTTTTCGTAACAACCATTTGTTGTGTTTCATTGTAAGGTTCTGAGAAGTCTACTACTTTGTCACGCTCTGGGTTTGGACTCATACCTGCTAAAACGAAGTCTACTTTTCCTGCTTGTATTGCTGGTATTAAACCATTGAAATCAATGTTTTCAATTTTCACTTCAAACCCTAATTTTTCTCCTATTAAATTTGCAAGGTCAATATCAAATCCAATAATTTCTTCCCCTTTTGCTGTGTCAACAAATTCGAATGGCGGATAGTCTGCCGATGTGCCCATTACTAATACTTCTTTGCCCTCTGTTGTTGTTCCTTCACTACCAGATGATTTTTCGTTTTGTGACTTTGTGCCACAAGCTGCTAATACAGCGATTACTAATACTAGCATAAGCATAAATAATTTGTTTTTCATTATTATTTCTCCTCCATATAACGGTTAATAGCCTTTTCAAGCATTCCTAAACCATCATCTATTTGTTCTTTTGTTATGGTTAAAGGAGGAATCATTCGAATAACTTCCCCTTCGTTCCCGCATAAGTAGAACAACACGCCTTCTTCTAATGCATAATCTAGAATTTCCATAACAGCTTGTCCATCAACCTTGCCAGTTTCCGGATTGGAAATTTCAATTCCGATCATTAAACCGACAGAACGGATATCGCTTATAATAGGATATTTTGCTTGCATTTTCTTTAACTGTTCTGCTGCATATGCTCCAACCACTTTTGAGTTATCCACAAGATTTTCCTCGTGAAGTATTTCTAAAGTTGTTAAAGCAACTGAACATGCAATCGGATTACCTCCAAATGTAGTACCATGCATGCCGAGTGGCCATTTTTTCATTAATTCTTTGGAAGCGACTGTCGCACTTAATGGTAGACCAGATGCGATACCTTTTGCGATTGCCATAATGTCTGGTGTTACACCAAAGTATTGTGCTGCAAACCATTCGCCTGTACGACCGAAACCTGTTTGCACCTCATCAAAAATTAATAAAATGCCATGCTCATCACAAATTTCTCGAATTTTCTTTACCCATGCCTTCGGAGGGATGATATACCCACCTTCTCCAAGCACTGGCTCTAAAATAACACAAGCCACTTCTTCTGGTGTCACTTGGTGTTTGAATAAACGTGTAAAATCTTTTTCTAACTGTTCTACACAGTAAATCTCAGGATCCACTCCAGCTGGACAGCCTTTTACGTCTGCATACGGAATTTGATAAGACAGATGCGATGGCTGTAAAAATTTACGATATTTACTTTTAGATGTTGTCACACCTAAAGCCCCTAGAGAACGACCGTGAAAACAACCGGTAAAGGATACAACATACGGACGTTCTGTTACGAATTTCGCAAGTTTTAATGCTCCTTCAATTGCTTCGGTTCCACTATTTGCAAAGAAAAAGCAATCTAAGTTACCTGGCAGAACATCGCCTAGATTTTTGGATAGCTGTAAAATAGATTCGTACATAATAACTCCAGATGGACCGTGTACAAGCTGATCCGCCGCATCCTTAATACTTTGTACCACTTTTGGATGACGATGCCCGGTATTAGCTACCGCAATCCCAGAGGTAAAATCTAAATACGTTTTACCGTCTGCACCATAGTAATAACAGCCTTCTTCTTTCACGATCGGTATATTTGGATGATCCTTTGCCATACTTGGTGCTAGATAATCTCCCATTTGATCATATAATTCTAACCAGCTACTCAAACTGTTCACCTTCACTTTTCCATAAGTTATTCTATTAGTTAACAAAGAGCTGAACGATATCTACTCGTACTAGTAGTAGAAATATCTCCGTCCGTCTTTGACTGTTTTTTTAGCATGTATACAATATAGACCCTTACGCATAATTATTCAACAAGTTTTTTTGTGGATGGAAAAGTTTAAATTAGTCAAATCTTCAGTATTATCCCCTTAAAATTTCTATTAATGAATGAAGAATAAAATGTTGCAATTATTTTAGTGAAGATATCGGCATTTATAGGTTCTCGAAGAAACTATTTACAGCTTTTTTCGATTCGTAAAAAATCATGGGGAGCCATAAATCCTACGGCTCCCCACATTAGTTCTTAAAACTTTTTATAATTTATGTACAATTGTTTTTAATTCTATCAAATCATCTATTACTAAATCTGCTTGTGCAAGTTCATCCTCTTGTGCAAAATCAAAATTACAGCCAATAGATATTAGACCATTATCCATAGCAGCATTGATATCAGATAGACGATCTCCAACTACCGCAGCTTTTTTAATATCATATTTTTCGATAATTGTTTTAACTAAATCACCTTTATCAAGCGTCTTTATTTGTTGAATACTAAATGTCTCCGTAACCCAATTATCCAAATTATAATAATGCACAATTGCTTTTAAGTATTCTGTTAAACCATTACTTGCTATGTAGATGGAATAATTATTTTCTTTTAGATAACGGAAAACTTCCTGTACGTTAGGATATAAAGCTCCTTTTCCGCTTTTTATGTTTTCTATTAATCTTTCTAAAAAATAAGCATCCACTTGCTCTCTTACTTCAATCGAATGATTAGGTAACAAAGCCTCCCAAACTTTTGGTAAAGGTACACCCATAATTTCGCGGTATTTATCAATAGGAGTTACTGAATCCCACTTATTTAATGAACGTAAATAATTAAAAGTATCATCCAACGACAATTCTAGAATTTTATCTGTTTGAAATAATGTTCCATCCATATCAAAAATCAGTGATTGTAACATTGCTTTTCTCCTTATACAAATATATTTTCAACCTTCTAGCTCTAAATAAAATGGTGTTTAAATTAGCTTATCAGTCTACTTTATGAACCAGCTTATAATAGGTAAACTGGTATAAAATTTTTAAGCTTGTCTACTTGTCCGAGTCGAAATACTGTTTGAGTGTTTCTAATCCTATTTGTAACTCCTCTAATGAGTTCGTAGAGGAGAGCGCTATACGTAAATAATAATACTTTGACGAACGTCCACTCATAAATCGATCGGAGTGAAAAACACGTATTCCCGTTTAAGATGCTACCCCTGAGAGAATCAATTCGGTAATTACATCTGCATCGAACGAAGAAGTTTTTACATTTATTGTATAGATAGATTGCAAAACCTTCTGATGAAAGGCATCGCTATACACCATATAGGCTACGCGTAGCCCAGAACAAATTGCCTTAGAGGTTCCACAAAAAACTATTCAACGATAACAGCTTATCGTCAATCATTTTGCTGGGAACCATATGGTAAACATAATCCATTATATATTACCTCCTGCCTTGAAAAAATTACTTTTCCATTCGTGATATAAAATACTATATAAAAATGAATCCCTCCATCCATCTTTTAAAAGTAGGTCTTCACGCATTCTACCTTCTTGAACCATCCCTGTTTTTTCGAGCACCTTGGCTGAAGCTATATTCCTAGGGTCACAGGTTGCAAAAATGCGATGAAGATTTAATTGTTCAAAACCAAAATCAACTAAAACCTTTGCTGTCTCTGTAGCTAACCCTTTTCCCCAATAATCTGGATTTACAATATATCCAATCTCGCCAGTCTTATTTTGGCTATCTCGGATATTAAACTCTCCTGCTCCAACCATGCTTCCTGTTTCCTTTTCAACGATTGAAAAAACAAATCGTGTTCGTTCTACTCTTTTTGCATCCGTGAGCACTTGATTTACAAAATCCTTTGATTCTTCTTCACTGTTTGGTCCCCAAGGTTGATATTTGCAGACCGCTTCCATGGAGGCGTATTTATGAACATCCATCCAATCCTTTTCTTCCATTTCACGTAAAAACACATGACTACTTACTAAAACGCTACTCATCTTACTATTCAACTTCCTTCCATATCACTGTGTTGTATCGAATCCATTCGTCGATTTGTTCTTGATTAAAATATTTTTCCTCACCAATTTGAATATAAGGAATATACTCGTACGTATCAAAGCTGGAGAGTACTTCTCTACTACTGTCTTGTTTCTGAATAATAGACGTTAACTTTTCTTTATTTATATTCAAGTAAGATGCAGCTTCCTCTAATGTTAGTAATCCTTTAGCTGAACTATCCACAATTTGTACCGGTTCCTTTTCCTCCATTGAAACACTGTTTCCTAGCTGAAAAGCTAAGAAAAAGATAGCAATGCTCAACAAAACAATAGATATGCTTAAAAAATGCTTGCTCAAACTAATTTCCCTCCTCTATATATTTATATGACATTCTCTAATAACTTCGTAAAATCCTTTATTTCGCTATACATAAAAAGAGACCCTGCATTTGTTTTAACGAGGATGTTTACTGTGTCATTCTTTTTTTCTAATATAACTTTCTATTTCATTTGAGATAATGGAAGTGTCCCATGGATACCAAAACCAAACATTGCCATCATTATATAAAGAGAACTTATTTGCAAGCGGTTCTTCGCTATAAAGAACTATTTGGAATCTGGTAGGATCACCATTAGTCGTGTTTGGATTAAAAGAAGCGTTTGTTTTTCCCTCATTAAGAATAGCTACTATTTCTGCTATTTCTTGTTCATTTACAATCGTATGATTGAGTTGAGTTTCATAGTCCCCTCCGTATATTTCGACTTTATTGATTGCTTCCAGATTAATATCTTTGTAATGATAGCTAAGATTGTTCTCATCCGTTTTGTATATACGATAGCCATTTATTTCAGACTCATCTGGAATGGCAATTAAGCCCTCTCTATCTTTCACACTGTATATTTCAGTTCCTTTCTCCCAAAATGCTGCATCCCCCTCTTTAATCCGATAACCTGGATTAGAAACATTACCCGCCACTCTAAACTTAACTTCTCCCATTTTTTCTCCTATGTTTACCGAATCGGAAATCACAGCAGTATAGACTGCATCATATTGCTTCCCATTTATTTTTATAAAGTCAACCCACTCAATAATTGTCTGTGAACCACAAGATACTAATAACATAATACAAAGAAGGAATAAGCCCATTTTTTTCATGTTAATCTCCCCCGTATCGATACATTCTATTATTAGTACGTTCTTTCCAGTAATATAGTTACAAAATTCCGTCTTTTTTAATCATACAGTTCCAATAGGAATGACAAGCATACTATATGTGTACCAATGAAAGGAGGGAAATCCAATTACTAACGACTATTTAGATTTGTTAGCTTATTTTGGTATAGGAGGTGCACATCCTGGAGGATTTGCCTTAACCAAATCTATATTGGAAGCCGAAAATATCCAACCAACTGATGCTGTACTAGATGTAGGATGTGGAACGGGGCAAACTGTAGCATTTTTAGCGGAAAGGTTTCACTGCCAAGTTACAGCGATTGATAACCATCCCATTATGATTGAAAAAGCGGAAGAACGACTGAAAAATAATAATCCCCCTATCCAGTTGATAGAGGGAGACGCTGAAAATTTAAAGTTTGCGGATGATTCTTTTGATGTGGCCATTGCTGAATCAGTAATCGTCTTTACTAATATATCGAAAACATTAAATGAACTTTCTCGAGTCTTAAAACATACTGGTAGGCTGATAATTATTGAGATGACGGCTAAACAAAACTTACCAGAAGCATTACAAAAAGAAGTGCGAAATTTATACGGAATACACTATATTTTAACGGAGGATCAGTGGATATCCAAACTACAGCAAGCAGGATTTGCTAAAATTGAAATGTTAGATGTGCCTTCCACACTATCACCAAGTGAACTTCATGACATCAATCAATCCAATAGCATCCAATCTAAATTTTATGATCTATGGGATAAACACCATCAATTTTTATATCAATACAATCATTTCATTGGCTTCCGCGTTTTTAAATGTCATTTATCTTCATAGGAAAATCTGAACCAGTGATTAATTCTTCCGAAGTTTTCTTATATAATAAGTTATTCGGAAAAGGACCATGTTTCTTTTGAAAACTATCTACTATATGAAATCCTATATGATAACCAATCCATTTCGGTAAACGCCTTCCCACTTTGCCGAATAAAAAATCTTGATGATTTTTAACTCCAGTCACATGTAAAGAAGGTAAAAAAGACTTTTTCCATATGGCAACAGCTTCTTCATGTGAATAAAAATTTATCCATGGTGCTAGCCACTCTTCACCATACAAATCCTTAACCGCATATTCTCCAAGCCCTTCAATGATAAGTGACTCCATTAATGAAATCTTGTCGGGAGCTAGATTCAAATAATCTAATCGGCACACATGATTGTACTCGTGTGCAAAGAGAGCCTTTATCTCTTCCTTGGGTAGATTAGGAGATAAAAACAAAAATAATGCCCCTCTATAAGCTACACTATTTTTTTAGGTATTTTCTTATTTGGTTTGGCAATTGCATTTTTTACCGGGAAAATGTAAATAGATACTTTTGGACCATCCCACCGTTTTTTTAATAATTTATATTCCTGTTTTACGGTTTGCCATACATTTTCCGCTTCCATTTGTTGAACAGTCTCTTTGATATTTTTCCATTCTGCCGGCTGAAATAAACCATTTCTTAATAGTTCATACTGTACAAGGTCAGGGTTTATAGTGGGAAATAGTTTTTTGAGAGGGGCTCCTATTATTTCCGCATGTATAGTAGCTGCCCCTCTTCCTGATTTTTCTTCACATAATTCCACAAATTTATAAAGAAGGTTTTGTGTTTGAATTACGGGCATGCATCTCTTCCTTTTTGTTTTTTCTTATCTTAAGATTGCCTTTCATATTATTAGAGACTTCCTATTTTCAATAGACGATTGTCTTTCGTGTCATACCATTAACCGCATATGTTAGTAGGACATACATGTATGTAATTTGTATTGAGAGGAGGACGAATATGAATCGATCTGATTTATACAATCAATGTTGTAGATATCATGGGCAAAGAGTGAGAATAACATGTCGCGATGGTAGTGTTCACGTGGGGGAAGTTACGAGAGTCAGCAGAAATACAGTTTGGATTCGACCAGACGCAGAATTTGGTGGATATGGCCTAGGATGGTTTGGTGAAGGATTTGGTGTTGGCTTTGGTATTGCGCTCGGTGCTATTACTGGAATCGTTTTAGCTTCCGCATTTTTTTGGTAAAACATATCCTATCCTATTCAAATACATTTCATAATGCTTATCTGTAAGGAGAAAGAAAGGGAATAGGTGATCATTGATTACCCATTCCCTTTTTCATTATTTGTTATAATACTACAGAATACAATTTAGACTAAACCCTGCTCCAGATCCTCCACCAAATCTTCCGCGTCTTCAATCCCAACGGAAATTCGTACAAGTCCATCTGTGATTCCTAGTTCTAGCCTACGTTCAAGTGGGATCGAAGCATGGGTCATTCTTGATGGAACAGAGATTAAACTTTCCACTGCCCCTAAACTTTCTGCTAATGTAAAGTATCGAAGCTTAGCAAGTAATGCATCAGCTTTTTCTCCACTACCAACATCAAAGGAAATCATTCCACCAAAGCCGGTCGTTTGTTTTTTCATCAGCTCGTGACCTGGATGCTGCTCTAAACCTGGATAATATACTTTTTCAACAGCTTTATGTTCCTGTAAGAACTCAGCAATTCGCTGTGCATTGGACTGATGCTCTTCCATACGAAGCCCTAATGTTTTAATGCCACGCATTAATAACCAAGAATCTTGAGGTCCAAGAACTGCTCCAACTGAGTTTTGTACAAAATGTAAATCAGTCGCAAGCTTTTCTGAATTTACAACAGCTAAACCAGCTACTACATCACTATGTCCACCGAGATACTTCGTTGCGCTATGCAAAACAATGTCCGCTCCAAGTGCTATTGGTTGTTGAAAATAAGGGGTCATAAACGTATTATCCACGATGGTAAGTAGACTTTTTTCTTTTGCAAGCTTAGCCACAGCTTCCATATCGGTAACTTTTAATAAAGGGTTGGTCGGAGTTTCTAAAAAAATTGCTTTTGTATTTTCTAGAATAGCTGCTTCCATGTTGGCTAAATCACTTGTATCTACAAAAGTAGACTCTATTCCGAAACGATTTAATACTTTCGACATGACACGAAATGTCCCGCCGTATACGTCATCAGTCAAAATGACATGATCGCCTTTTTGAAAAAGCATCATGACTGAACTTGTTGCAGCCATCCCCGAAGCAAAAGCAAATCCGGCAACCCCGCCCTCTAACTCGCTTATTAATACTTCCAATGCATGACGAGTAGGATTTCCAGTTCGGGAATATTCATAGCCTTTGAACTTTCCGACAGCTTCTTGTTTGTACGTACTCACTTGATAAATTGGTGTAGATACAGCGCCAGTTGCTTCATCGCCAACAATACCTGCATGAATCAGTTTTGTTTTCGCACGCATTTACTTTTCCTCCTTAAACACATGATAAACATTTTGACTTAAATAACGCTCACTTGAGTCTGGGAAAATAGTAACAATGTGGCTTCCTTCTTTTGCAATTTCAGCTTCTTTTAAGGCAGCAAAAAAAGCTGCTCCAGATGAACTCCCAACAAGCAATCCTTCTTTTTGGGATAGTGCTCGAAGTTGTGCAAATGCATCTTCATCGCGTACAGTATGAATCGCATCAAAATAAGATGGATCCATAAAGGTAGGGAGAAACTCCATTCCAATGCCTTCTGTCACGTGTGAACCCGCTGTCCCACCATTTAAAATAGATCCAACAGGTTCTACTATGACTGTTTTTATATTCGCATTGCGCTCTTTCAAAAATGTAGAGGTACCCATAAAGGTCCCCCCTGAACCAGCACCAGCAACAAACACATCAATCTGCCCATCTAAGTCTCTCCAAATTTCCGGCCCTATTGTTTTTTCATAAGTAGCTGGATTAGCGGAATTGGAAAATTGGGAAGGTGAAAATGCATTTGGGATAGTGCCAACTAGTTCTCGTGCTTTATCGATTGCCCCTTGCATCCCAAGAGACGTCTCTGTATTGACTATTTCTGCTCCTAACGCGCGCATCAATGTTTGTTTTTCCATACTAAACTTTTGAGGAACGACAAAGATTACTTTGTACCCTTTTCCTATTGCGGCAAGTGCAATACCTATGCCTGTATTTCCAGCAGTAGGTTCAATAATCGTTCCACCAGGCACTAGCTTTCCGGATTTTTCAGCATCCTGTATCAAAGATAGGCCGAGCCGGTCCTTTACACTGCCACCTGGATTTAAATATTCCAGCTTTGCAAAGATTCTACAATTATTTGGAATAGTAATATGCGTAATTTCCACGATAGGCGTTCTTCCTATTAATTCCTGGACACTACGAAAATAGTTCATTATACTTCCTCTTCATAGATTTGGCGCCACTCATCTTTTTTAGCGAGCATTTCCGTCGCAATTCCTTTCGCACCTTCTAAGCTGTGACTCGCCGCCCATCCACATTGCACTTCATTGCAAGCAGGAACCTCTGTTGCTTGGAGCACATCCTGTAATGTTTTTTCGAGAATCTCTAAAATTTCCTCATAGTTTTCATGATTAATAACCGATAAATAAAAACCAGTTTGGCATCCCATCGGACTAAGGTCTACTACTTGGTTCGTATGATTTCGAATATTCTCTGCCATCAAATGCTCTAATGAATGCAAAGCTGGCATTTTCATATGCTCTTTATTTGGCTGCTTAAAACGAATATCGTATTTATAAATTTCATCCCCGCGGATTCCTTCTTTTGTACCTGCTAAACGGACAAATGGTGCTACTACCTTTGTGTGATCTAAGTTAAAACTTTCTACATTCATTTTTTGCATATTTATCGCTCCTAAAATTTATTCGCATCCATTAACCAAACAAAATCATTCATTTGCGTGAATTGCACTTGAAAGCCTGCCTCGTTAAACAATTTTGTTAAGATTGGGATCGTCGTATAATATTCTCTTTCTAGATCGTCTGCTACATGATGAAACCCGCGTGCTCTTTCTTTTACGATTTGCGCTTGTTTTGCATCCTCTGATATAAAAGCAGTATCTGCAAATACCACTTTCCCATTTGTCGGTAAAAGCACTGCATATTTTTTTAATGCTTCCCCTTTTTCCGAATCAGTTAAATGGTGAAACACATATGTGCTAACAAATGCATCGATACTTTCTGTTTCTGCTTCAAATTGCAACAAGTCACCATCCAATACTTTCATAAAAGGAAAGCGCATAGCTGTCGCTTGACGCATCTTAGTATTAGGTTCTATACCGATAACCGAAATACCTGCTTCTATTAACTTTGCAGTTAAATTTCCGGTCCCTGTTCCAAATTCGATAATAGTACCTGAAACCCGTTTGGTAACTGCTTCTAATATGCTCTCATACCCCTCAAACACATCCCGGTACTCCGGATCTTCTCCAGAAACTGAAGCCTCGTATGAATCCGCCCACTCGTCGAAAATATCAACAAACTCCCTACCCATTTGTTAACCCCTTTTTAAATTAGATTATTCCTATTTAATTACTTTGAATTGGGCTTAATATTAATAGTTATATCACAATTAAGCAAATTGTCAAACAAAAAAAGAGTCTCTCTACAATTAGAGAAACCCTCTTCTATAATTACAATGGGAAAAATAGCGGAATAACTATCATCATGACGATAAACATGACGGCTTGCAGTGGAATTCCTGCTTTCACAAAGTCAAAAAACTTGTATCCCCCTGCTGTCATCACTAATGCATTTGTTGGGGACGCAACTGGTGTGGCAAACGCCATGCTAGACGAAACAGCGATCGCTATTAAAAACGTATACGGATTTGCCCCCATACTAATTGCTGCACTCATGGCAATCGGTGCAAACAAAACAGCCGTAGCTGTATTACTTATGAACTGTCCAAACACCATCGTTATAAAATAAATGCCGATAAGTACGCCCATTGCCCCAAAACCACCAAGCAGATCGATAATCCCTTCTGAAAGAATAACCATTCCGCCCGTTTTCTCAAGAGCAGTAGCCATTGGGAGCATTGCCGCTATTAATACAATACTTTCCCAGTTCATCTTTCCATACGCATCTTCCATATTACGTAAGCACCCAGTAATAATCATTAAAACTGCCCCAATTAAAACAGAAATGACAGCTGGGAAAACTTCTGAAATCATTAGAATAATCATGAATAACATAATAGCACCTGCAATTGGGGCTTTCCCGCTTGCTGCAGCAATACTTGCGTGTTCTTTCGGTTGTCCTACTACAACGACATCTTGCATCGCTTTTGATAGCAATTCTATTTCATCCCATGCTCCTTGTACTAACAGCGCATCTCCAAAACGTAGCCTTACATCTGCCATCTCACTAAGTACATAATCTCCTTTACGATTAACACCTAGTATATTCAAATTATACTTTTCCCGAAAGCCGATGCTACCAACTGTTTCATTGATCAAGCTAGAATGGGGAGTTAAAAGCACTTCGGCGATCCCTAACTGTTTCGAAACAAGCACGTCTGCTTCCGAATCTTCTGCATCTATATCTAATAAAAAATCACTCGCTAGCTGTTCCATGCTGCTAAAGGCACCTTGGACAAATAAAATATCCTTCGCATGAATGATACTAGTCGGCCCAGCCATTTCTTGATATGTGATCGGTAACAGATTCATACCTTCTACCGATTTCCGGTCAATTTTTAAAATGGCTAAATGATACTTAGCTGGCAACTTTAATTCCGCCAATTGCTTTCCAATCATCGGTGAATGCTCCGGAACTATAAGCTTATGTAAGTTTCCGCCAAGCTCATAGTCGATTGCCAATTGTTTCGGCGAGAGCTTATGTCCATCCTTTAATGCATTTTTATTTTTTGCATTAGGTAAGACAACATTTCGAGCAACAACAAAATAAAGAATACCAACAATAATAGCAATTACTCCAACAGGTGTAATCTCAAAAAATCCAAGCTTTTTGTAGCCATTATCTACAAGTACTTGGCTAACGATTAAGTTAGCTGGCGTTGCAATTAACGTCAAAAGCCCCGACAAACTACTGATATACGAAAGCGGTATTAAATACTTAGATGGACTGCTATTAATGCTGATTGCAATACTAATAACAATCGGAAGCATTAGTGCAACCGTCCCTGTATTACTCATAAATGCCCCAACCGTACCTGTAATTATAAGCAATAAAACAAATAAGCGTTTTTCGCTTTTCCCCGACCACTTAAGTAGTAAATTCCCTGCGGTCTGTGCAAGACCCGTCCGCACGATGCCTGCCCCTACAACAAACAGTCCTGCAATCATTATAACAACAGAATTGGAAAACCCTGCAAGCGCCTCTGCGGGTTCTAATATTCCAGTAATAACAAATGCCAATAAAGCCAAAACAGCAACCAAATCTGCTCGGACTCGATTACTTATAAATAACACGATACTAATCGCTAAAATGCTAAACGTAATAATAAGCTGCATATTAACCTGCGCCCTTTCCGTCAGATATTACTTCTATTATATAAGAAACGAAAAGCAAGTACTCCATCCCAACTATCCCATTAGTTAAATATTTCACAAAGTGCCACATATTCCTCATTAATATTTCCTTTTACATAAAAATATTTACCTCGAAAAAAATGGATTTGCAATTACTTAGAGAAAAAGGATGATTAATATAGAAATACTTAAAAGGAGGAACCAAAATATGACTTTGTTAAAACGTTTAAAAAAGGGAGATAAAATCGGGATTTACTCCCCTTCATCCCCAATCACTCATTCTTCACCAATACGATTTCAAAGAGCCAAATCATTTTTACAATCGCAAGGCTTTGAAATTGTGGAAGGTAATCTTACCGGCAAGCATGACTATTATCGAGCTGGAACTATTCACGAACGTGCAAATGAGTTAAACGAACTTATAAGAAATCCAGATATTCGTTGCATTATGTCGACAATCGGCGGAACAAATTCTAATGCGCTTTTAACTTATATTGACTATGAAGCTTTTAAAAAACATCCTAAAATTATGATTGGTTATTCGGATGCTACCGCTATTTTGTTAGGAATATACGCCCAAACAGGAATACCGACGTTCTATGGTCCTGCTTTAGTTCCTTCATTTGGCGAATTCGAGCCATTTGTTGATTATACATATGAGTATTTCAAGGAAGTATTAATAGAAGAACAACAAGTTCCTTTTACGGTTCCTACTCCTCCTTACTGGACAGACGAGCCAATTAATTGGGAACTCAAAACAGAAAACAAGCAACTGAGACCAAATAATTTAATTTCTGTTAATGGAGGGACTGCTCAAGGTAGATTAATTGGTGGCAATCTAAATGCTATGTATGGTATTTGGGGAAGTCCTTATATGCCTACCATACAAGAAGGGGATATTCTATTAATCGAAGATACGATGAAAACCGCCTCCATTGTAGAAAAGAATTTTAACCTTTTAAAATTGAACGGGGTATTCGATCGGGTTTCCGGAATTATTTTAGGTAAGCATGAACTTTTCGACAATCAAGGTACTGGACGAAAACCGCATGATATTTTACTAGAAACGATTGGAAAACCATCTATTCCGATACTTGCAGAATTCGATTGTTGCCATACACATCCAATGCTTACAATGCCTATAGGCAGAACCGTCAAGATGGATGCAACGAATAAAGAAGTAATGATTATGGAGCAGTGGATAAAGTGAATAAAAGATAAGTAGTTTCATATGACCAAAAACATGATTATTTTTCAAAAAATGATTATGTTTTTTTACTAATTTTCCCTTTTACAACTATCACTCCGATTTTTACAACTAAATGCGCTGAAATTACAACTAAACCATTAAATTTACCAACTAAACTTCCCTTTTTCCAACTAAAATTATTTTCCATAAAAAATGCAGAGAGGAATACTATCCTCCCTGCATTTTTATATTCAAATTAGATCAATTTCTCACATATTTCATTAAAATAGGATTTAAATAGTCTTCTTTTAAGGAATGATCGTTTTCAATAAAGTCTAATACATCCGCCTTCTCTAATAATACGAACACAAACTCTTCAAATTCGGGGTGCTCACCCTTTACTATTAAACGTCGATTATGTTTGTCGAACATTACTCGTAACTCATTCGAAGTGTAGTCTACTTTTAGCTCAAACATTACGGCCCAAAAATCATAGGCTCCTTTACTTTTCAAAAACCTAGGGGCAAATGATTTCACATAAGAAGATTCAATATGTAAACCCATTTCCTCCTCTAATTCTTTCCCAATACTTTTCTTCAAATCAAATACAGAACCATTTAAATCGGTCTCGTCTAATCCCCCACCAGTAAATTGCAGTCTTCCAGGTGTCGAAGTATATTCATTCATCCGACCAAAAGCAATATAATTGTCAGTCGTAATAACGGCTACACAAGTGAATATGACTTTACAAGGAAATGGGCAATCTTTGTGACGGATTGTGTATAAATAGTGTTTATAATCTGTTTTCGCAACCGTCACTTGCAGTTCTTTTGCCGTATTTTTAATTTTAGTGATTGTAAATACTTCCCCATTGCGTAAATGCGAATTGATTTTTATTTGGTCGTTCCAAAACTTATCATGCTGTTCCTTTATGCTCTCTGGCAAATCGAGTGCTACCGAATCGTACTTAACCGTAACTTTAGCAGGTGTTTCCTCAATTAATATTGGTTCCATTTTATTCACTCCACTTCTTCAGCTGCAAATCCTTTGTGAATAAGTTTTTATAACAAAGCACACTTAGCATCATGCTCGTAATTGCGGAAGAACTAGTAAACACAAAAATGATTAGTATTTGATAGCGAACGGCTTCTACTGGATCTGCTCCGGCTATAATCATTCCGGTCATCATCCCAGGTAATTGAACTAGTCCGACTGTTTTCATCGCATCGATGGTCGGAATCATACAAAACTTCACGGATCGTTTCAGCACATCCTGAACTGCCTGCCGACTCGTTGCACCTAGGGCTAATAATGTTTCGATTTCTCCTTTAGAACTTTCTGTTTCTCGTTTTAATTGAGTTAAAAACAGTCCACAGGCAACCATCGCATTCCCTATCGTCATCCCACTAAGCGGAATAATGTATTGAGGGGTTGCTTCAATAATTTGCAAGCTCAGTAAAAGCCCCATCATTAATATTTCCATCGTTGCAATCGAAAGAATAATTCTCCAAACAACTCCGCTCATACCTTTTGCCCGCTTTGCTGCATTATGAGCGGCAACGACAATCATGATACAAATAATTAATACAATAAATAGCAGATTCTTCGATTGAAATACAAATTGCAACACATATCCAACAGCGAGTAGCTGAATCGCCGCTCGCACCGTACCAATCGCAATATCCTTTTCCAGGTCAAGCTTTTGCCAAACAGACAAAAGCATCGTAATAACGACAAATAATAATGTAAAAGTTAATGCTAATAAACTCATAATATCACCGAGTCGGAAAATGAGTGTTGATGTTCAAAAAATGATTCCGTCTTGCAATCAACTGCTAGTGTGCCGTTTTCCATATACCAAATTCGTTCGCTCACCTTTTTTGCTTGTTCCAAATCATGCGTTACCCAAATAAAAGCAGTTTTTTCAACCTCACTCCATTTGATCAACAAATTTTCTACATAAGCTTTACTTTGCTGATCAAGAGATGCTGTCACTTCATCAAGCAATAAAATAGAAGGAGCAAGTAGTAAAGAACGTACTAAAGCGATTCGCTGCTTCTCTCCCCCTGATAAGTCGGCCGCTTTCTTTGCCCAATCAATCGATTCGAGTCCAACATCTTTCATTAGCTTTTGTGCATGCTTGTCGTTAAATGTTTCATTATGTAATTTACTAACTGTCTTTAAATTTTCTTCAATCGTACCAGGAAGCATAACTGCTTGTTGCGCTACATAAGTTATCTTCATACGCCAGACTCGTGTATCCATATCTTTGGCCTGAACCCCATTAAAACGGATTTCGCCACTATCGGCATTATCCAATAGTGCGAGCATGCGTAAAAGCGTACTTTTCCCTTGTCCAGATTTACCTAGTAAAGCTATACGCTCCGAACTATCTATAGTAGCGGTTAAATCGGAAAATAAATAAGTACATTCCATTTGTGTTTCTGTTTGCCAATAGTTTTTCGTTAAGCTTTTCATTTCAAATAAAGCTGTCATACATGCCCTTCCCATTCTTCCCGGAGTAAACCCATTCGAATAGAATCATAGTAAACCCCATCATAATAACGACATTTGCGAAGGCGGGCTTCCATCGTCATACCTAACTTTTCACCGACTTTAATCATGCGTTCATTACCAGACCAAGTTGTATAGCCTACACGTACAAGTGGTAATTCTTTAAACAAATGGGTAATCCACATACGCAGGGCTTCCGTTCCAATACCACCACTCCAATACTGTGGATCATAAATAACAATGCCCATCTCTAACCAAAGCGATTCTTCATGCTCCCAGTAATAGCAAAGCGAGCCTACTAGTTCATCTTCTACATAAATGCCCCACATATCATCTTGATGAATTAGTTGATCCTTTTTCTCTAGAAATTGCTCTAACGTTTTCGGTTCATAAGGAAAATATGGGGCATCCCATTTTTTCCATTCAGGTGATATTTCTTTTGCACTTAACTCCCAAAGCCGAATAATCTCTTTTTCTGCAATGGGTCTTATTGTAATAGCTTGCATTTTCATGACCCCCGTCCTACATGCATATACATAATATTATCACAATTTCGTTCATATGAACCGTATCACAAACATACTTTCTTATGTTAAAGTGTTATACAACAAAAGTATTATTTTAATAAAGGAGTGACACAACTTTGGGTGGAAATCAGCAACTACAACGTGGACTTGAACAACGGCATATCACCCTCATGTCATTAGGCGCAGCAATTGGCGTCGGATTATTTTTAGGCTCTGCAACGGCTATTCGATTAGCTGGACCGGCAATACTTGTTTCATACATAATTGGTGGTTTATTTATCTTTATCATTATGCGTGCCCTTGGAGAAATGGCCGTATATAATCCTGTATCTGGATCATTTAGTAGATATGCAAAAAACTATTTAGGACCGCTTGCAGGATATATCACAGGTTGGAATTACTGGTTTTTATGGGTTGTTACCTGTATGGCCGAAATTACAGCAGTCGGAGTGTATATGCAAATGTGGTATCCCGACTCTCCAAGTTGGATATGGGCATTAGCTGCACTTGTTATTATGACTTTAGTAAACTTAATCGCTGTGAAAGCTTATGGCGAGTTTGAATTTTGGTTTGCCCTTATAAAAATTATCGCAATTTTAGCAATGATTTTCGTTGGGCTTGGTGTCATTATATTTGGATTAGGTAATGGTGGTATAGGTGTAGGCATTAGCAACTTATGGTCTAATGGCGGGTTCGCACCTAATGGTATTACAGGAATTTTAATGTCATTGCAAATGGTCATGTTCGCTTATTTAGGTGTAGAGATGATCGGAGTTACGGCAGGAGAAGCTAAAAATCCGAAAACGGTGATTCCGCGTGCAATCGATACAGTTTTTTGGCGTATTCTTATTTTTTATGTTGGGGCTCTTTTCGTTATTATGTCTATCTATCCTTGGAACGAAATTGGTGAAAATGGAAGTCCATTTGTTTTAATGTTCGAAGCAATCGGTATAGGACCAGCTGCAGGAATTATCAATTTTGTTGTTTTAACAGCAGCACTTTCTAGCTGTAATAGTGGAATTTTCAGTACGGGACGGATGTTATTTAACTTGGCGGAACAAAGCCAGGCCTCTCCTTCTTTCAAAAAGATAAATGGAGCTGGAGTACCGGCTAGGGCGGTATTATTTTCTGCTTTATTACTATTATTCGGTGTTCTATTGAATTATCTGGTGCCTGAAAAAGTATTTATATGGGTAACGAGCATTTCAACTTTCGGAGCAGTTTGGACTTGGGGAATTATTCTATTGTCCCAATTAAAATTCCGCAAGACGCTTTCTAAAGGGGAGGTTTCCAAACTAACATATAAGGCATTGTTTTATCCACTTGGCTCGTATTTAGCTTTAGCATTCTTAGTTCTTGTACTTGTGCTTATGGCATATTTTCCAGAAACACGGATTGCTTTAATCGTTGGTCCTATCTGGATTTTCTTGCTCATTTTTGTATATTATAATAAAGGATTTCATAAAAGATAATTTGATCGATTGAATCGTCAAAAGCCCCTTCATCTCTTACTGATGAAGGGGCTTTGTATTATTACAAGTATTTTTCAAACCAACTAGTAATTTGTTCTAATCGAGTTTGACGTAGATTAGGCAAACCAACTCGAGATAAATTATGATCCGCTTGCGGGAAACGTACAAAGCTTGTTTCTTTCCCCATCGCTTTCAACGTAATATACAATTGTTGTCCTTGCTCAATCGGACACCGGTAATCATTTTCACTATGCAATATCAAGAGCGGTGTTTTTACATTCGATGCGTATTTCAACGGAGATGCATTCCAAAGTTTCTCTATATCCATCATATCGGTACCAATTTGCCATGGCGTGAAGTAATACCCAATATCAGATACCCCATAAAAACTAATCCAGTTTGAGATCGATCGTTGCGTAACTGCTGCTTTAAATCGATTTGTATGACCAACAATCCAGTTCGTCATAAAACCTCCATAACTACCGCCAGTTACACCAAGTCTCGTTTCATCAATCCAGTCGTTATCTGCGAGCACATAATCGAGGCCTGCCATAATGTCCTCGTAATCTCCTCCACCGTAGTCACCGCGTACTGCGTCGACAAATTGTTGACTATAGGAATGACTACCCCGCGGGTTTACATATAACACTCCATATCCTTTTGCTGCAAGCAATTGTAATTCATGAAAAAATGTATTTGCGTACATAGTATGCGGTCCACCATGAATTTCTACGATAAGTGGATACTTTTTATCCTTTTCATAACCTATTGGTTTCATTAGCCAGCCGTGAACTTCCCAATCTTTAGCACCTTTAAATACAATTGCCTCCGGTTCAGAAAGCTCTATCTCTTTTAATAATTCTTCGTTAAAGTGCGTTAGTTGAACTCTTTCACCAGTCGCTAAATTTTGCTTAAATAATTCCCCGGGAAATATTGCGTTACTTATTGTCGCAAGAGAGAATGTGCCTGTCGCATCTATATCATAGCTATAAACATGCTCATTTTCCGCTGTCGCAGGATACACTGCACCATCTAACGATGCAAAATAAAGTCGAACGTCTCCCATCGTAGACAATTGAAAATATAAATGATTGCCATCTGTCCACACAACATCTGGTGTACTTACACCTTGTTGAACATCCCCACCAGCATAATCTCCCACCGGTGCATCAATTCCTTCTGTTAATATTTGAAGAAATCCTGTACTTAATTCGTACACATACACTTCTGTATGAGTAGCGTTTTCATATTGTCGATTACTGCCTGTGAAAGCAATGTACTTGTCATCTTTTGAGAAGGCTGCTCCTCCATAATAGCCTTCGTCAGCCGTTAGGGTTGCTTCTTCTTTAGTCTCAATATCTACTAATAATAACGGTTGGCGGAATGTAAAGTCTTGATTTTCTTCCCGGTTAACACCCATTACTAATTTCTTTCCATCATGGGATATAGCTTGTAAATTATAATTGTAGTTTCCTTTTGTAAACTGAGTTATCTCCTGTGTGGCGATATCTATGTATCCAATTTGTTTATATGTCTCTTTGGGTAAAAGGCCAATACCATCTGCATGATACTTCATTTTTTCTACAATATATGCTTCCGGCAATTTTGTTTCTTCTTTTTCCGACTCATCTGTCCATGCTTTTCCTTCTTTTAATGAGGCAGCAAACCATATTTTTTGATCGCATGGCGACCAAAGAAAACTAGAAATTCCTTTTTCTACTTCTGTTAACTTCTTTGCTTCCCCACCATTTGCAGAGAGAATATAAACTTGATTGTTCTCTTCACGGTTCGATAGGAATGCAATGTATTTTCCGTCCGCAGACCATTGAGGTGCAGATACACGTTCTTTCTTATGCGACCATTGTGTTACCTCTGATGTTTCAACATTCACATGATATAGATACGCATAATATGTATTATCTTTTTCGTCCATTTCCGTGCGAATAAAGACTGCTTCTTTCCCATTTGGTGCGATAACCGGGTTTGTAACTGAATGCAAGTTAAATAAATCTTTTGCCTCTAATTTTCTTTTCGTCATTTGTCCATTCCTACCTTTCAAAATGATCCTTTCATATTACTTCGACACTCGAAACCTTTTTCCTTCTTTATAGTAACAATTGAAAAGATTAATGGTAAATAATTGAACATGACAAAATAACAAGCCACCTTTAGAAAGGATTGTTCGCATAGTATAGGGAAACTGCGTCGTAAAAATCCTATAATACGTCCGCTAAGATTTCCGCTCTGGGCGGACGCTTACCGCGGGGCGGGCGGTGAGCCTCCTCGCCGCTAATGCTCCTGCGGGGTCTCACCTGTCCCGCTGATCCCGCAGGTGTCGCCGCCCTGCGCTTCAATCAATTGAACTTGCTGACTAATCAAAGGTTTTCACCCATAGAATTTGCAACATAGTACTAGATTTAGTGCATCTATACAGAGTAAATAGCAAACTCTACTGGATTGTAGCGAAAGGGTGGCGACTCCGGCGGGAACAGTACGAGCTGAAAGCCCCGCAGGAGCGAGAGCTCCGAGGAGATAGAAGCCGTGCCCGCGGAAAGCGTCCACCCTGTAGCGGAAATCCCAACGGATACTTAATTCAACTCTTTACGTCGCAGTTTCCGTATACGGTTCCTAATATAAGATCTGGTATAGCTTATATCTATTAGAAGGTAATTATTTGCATAACATAGAATTTATTATTATCAGAGTAACAAAAAGCCGCCTCTATTAGAAGCGGCTACTGTCTTTATTGAACCGTTTGTCCTTTTAATGAACGACGCAAAATTTTTCCAGTCGTGTTTTTCGGCAATTCTTCTAAAAACTCAATTCGTTTAGGAATCTTATATTTTGCTAGTTTTTCCGAACAATACTCCAGCAATTGCTGTTCCGTTAACGAAGGATCTTTCTTCACTACGAATGCAAGAACTTCTTCCCCAAAAGTAGAATCCGGTACTCCGACAACCGCTGCTTCTATAATACTTGGGTGCTCAAATAGAACTTCCTCTACTTCTCTAGGGTATACATTATACCCTCCAACAATAATCATATCTTTCTTTCGATCTACAATATAGAAGTAACCTTCCTCGTCTTGTCTCGCAAGGTCTCCTGTATAAAGCCAACCATTGCGAAGCGCGTTTTCGGTTTCTTCTGGCATTTTATAATAACCTTTCATCACATTAGGTCCTCGGACAATCAGTTCCCCAACTTCTCCAATAGGAACCTCTTCTCCCAATTCGTTTACTACCTTGTTTTCCACATTCAAAATATTAGTCCCGATAGAGCCGGGCTTCCGTTCACGATCAATTGGATTGAAACAAGTTACTGGAGATGCTTCAGATAAACCGTACCCCTCTGATACGCGTACATGGAATTTGTTCTCAAAATTATGCAGTAACGCAACTGGCAGGGAAGACCCACCGGAAATCGCCAAACGTACGCTTGAGAAATCTTCCACTCTATCTTCTGGGTATTGATACAAGAAATTATACATTGTTGGAACTCCTGCAAAAACAGTTGCTTTTTGTTCTTTTGCAATCGTGAATACATCCTGAGGGTTAAATCTAGGAACTAGCAATATCGTAGCTCCCATAAGTAATGGTGCATTCACTACAACAGTTAGAGCAAATACGTGAAAAACAGGAAGCGTTGCAATGACGCGATCATCTGTATTAATACTCAAATACTCTGCTACATCACGTGCATTCGAGTAAATATTATTATATGTAAGCATCGCACCTTTTGGATATCCTGTAGTACCAGATGTATACAAAATAATCGCTGTATCATCATCTGACACTTCCACAGCCTTTACGTGTGCTCCAGAAATAGCAAGTAAAGATGAAAACGTTTTCACTCTTTCTTTTAAAGAATCTGAAAGACTAGCTATCTTCTCTTTCGTCTCTGCTTGCGTTTCACAAATAACATAGTTTTCCACAGTCGTAATTACATTAGCCGCTCTTTCTACTAAAGGTAATAATGCATCAATCGCAATAATCACCTTTGCATCACTATTTTTCACAATATAACTAATTTCATCTGGTGTATATATAGGATTTATCGGTACCGCAGTTGCCCCTAAACGCATCGTTGCATATAAAGCTATTAAAAAATGTGGTGTATTGCCGAGTAAAAATCCAACATGGTCACCTTTTTCAATTCCCAATGTTCGTAGGCCATGTGCAAATCGTTCTACTGTTTGGTCAAATTCTGCATAAGTCGTATCTTTCTCCATAAATGATACGCTATTTTTTCTGGATGCATTGAGGCAATTTGTTGAACTTGCGAAGCTAAACCCATTTTCCCATCTCCCATTTTTTATTTGAATGAGTATTCATTCATATCCCCAAATTCATTATATAAAAAAAGTTTTGACAATTCAATCTCAAAAGAAGATTGCATCTGACAATCTTCTTTTTACTCTTGTATATGGGCAATATATCTCCATCGAATTAAGAAAAAATAAGAGACTTGAATAACAGTAAATACAATTAGCACAATTAACATTTCCATTGCAATCGAAACCGCTGCTAGATCTACCCAAAAGGCTTGTAAAAAGATAAATGAAAATGTACTATGCACCATTGCAAGTCCCCACGGTAAAAAGAATTGTGGAACTAATTGTCGATTTACAATTTTCACTAGTTCTCGATCGGTTACTCCCATTCTTCGAAGGACATCATATTGCTTTTTATCTCTATCTAAATCTGTATAAAGTTTAAAATAGACAAAACTTCCAGCCGCAAGCAAAAGGACTGCTGCTACAAGTAAGCCAGTAAATAACAATAATGCAAATGTTGCTCGAATAACAGAAAAATTCAATCCTGGATTCACAAAATAAAACGGATTAGGATTCACTTCTGAAACACCCATCGTTTCGGTCATAATTCTATCTAAATTAGTTCCCACATCTTTAGTTCGCAACCACTCCGATACATGAAATGCATAAAAAGTAGTTTTAGACTCTTCTATACTAAACCCAAATAGTGGTTCCGTTATAAGAGAAAAATCCTCGTCACTAATAATGAAAGCTCTATTTTTTATAGCAAAAGAAGGAAAAATTGAGTGTTTATACATTCCTTTTATTTGGATTGGGATGCTACTTTCTTCGAGTACTGTTTGTTCCTCTCCACTTCGAATATTTTCAAAGTCCACTTGGTTATTCCAAACTAATAACGCTTCCCCTTGCCTCAAGTCGATTAACGGCAGTTTCAAGGCAACCGCCAAGCTATTGACTTCTGATTCCTTTATCACATTAACTGGCTCATGGGAGTTAGAGGAAGTTTGCTTTTTCACATTAAATTTTACGAGTTCGTAAGACAAGCCTTCCCTTTGAAGCTCCTGCGACAAGTTCATAATATGTGCTTGTTCAAATGGATTGTCCCAATCACTAGCATAGAAAATACTGACGGGGTTCAGATCCCGATACTGGGCTGTAAAGGAAGTGAAGGAAGTTACTACTCCAACAGATAAAAATGCAATAGTCGATACTATCGTCACAACAAAAAACATCCGGGCATTTTCCCTAATTTTGATCGATGCTTCCGCAAACGCGATTAGACGAAATGAATGCCAATAGAGACTTTCCCTTCTCCGGATGATGTCGAGTATATATAACATACTATCTGTGTAAAAGAAATATGTCCCTATAAAAGCCATTAATATAATCAGCAAGCTCATAAATATATTCATATGGAAAATAGAAAAAATTACGAGACCATACGCTACTGCTAACAACCCTAACCCTAAAAAAGCGTTCCCTTTTTTAAACGTAGCGACTTCGTTGTATTTGCCGTCCCCTTTTATAAGCTGGATAACCTCTTTTTTTCGGATGAATACAACGCTACTGATGGAGATGATAATAAATTGAGATAAAAACACTATAATCGTTAAAGCAAAAGGCTTCCATGATAAGTAAAGAGGTAGACTATCCAGTAAAAACAATTCTCGGATAATCATGAAGAAAAATTTAGAGAAAGAAAATCCAAAGAAAATCCCAATTGTAATAGATATAAACCCTAAAATCATCGTTTCTAAAAAAATTAAACGATTTAACTGCTGCCTTTCCATTCCTAGATTTAGCAAAACCCCGAACTCGTGTAATCTAGCTTGTAAAAACGCACTCATTGAATAAAACAAAAAGAACATTGTAAAGATGATCAGAATTACTTGTGCAACTAGCATTCCACCAAAAGCAATATCTCTTAAAAACTTATCTTCAATATTGGGATGAAACATAAGCATTGAGTACACGAAGAACACCATGACTGAAAATATACTTGCCATAAAAAATGCGGCGTATATTCTACTATTACGAATTACGTTATGATAAGCGAATTGTTGAAAGGTCATTTACATTTCCACCCAATAAAGACAACACATTAAGTATTCTTTGGAAAAAAGTTTGTCTTCTGTCATCTTTATAAATCTCATTGAAGTATTCTCCATCTTTTATAAATAACACTCGATCACAGTAACTAGCCGCTATTGGATCGTGTGTAACCATCATAATGGTCGTTTCACTTACTTTGTTCACTTGTGAAAGAATTTCTAATACATCTTTTGCTGCTTTCGAATCTAAATTTCCGGTAGGCTCATCCGCTAGAATGATACTCGGTTCATGTATTAACGCACGTCCAATAGCTGTTCTTTGCGCCTGGCCTCCTGAAATCTCCGATGGTCTTTTTTCTAAAATAGAAGTTAGGTTAAGATGTTCTGCAATACGTTGTACTTTCGCTTTCATTACTTCCACCGATTGGCCATCGAGCGTTAATGGTAATACCATGTTTTCTTCCACCGTTAGCGCAGGGAGCAAATTGAAATCTTGAAACACAAAACCAAGCTCCCTTCTTCGAAAGAGAGATAAATCGTTTTTAGGGAGCTCTGCTGGTTTTAAACCGCTAATCGTAATTTCTCCGGATGTTGGTCGATCGATAGTCGAAATAATATTCAATAATGTCGTTTTCCCGCTTCCAGAAGGTCCCATTACTGCGATGAACTCTCCTTTTTCTACTTCAAAGCTTAATTGATTAATGGCTAGATGTGCTACTTTGCCTTCATATACTTTCGTTACTTCCTCCAGTATTAATATGGACATCTTGCCCACCTCGCTTCATAATTTCTTGTCTATCAAACTTAATCGATACAGTTGTCCCTTGTCCTACACTAGATTTAACGTCTATTTCATGCCCTAAACGGCTACAAATTTCCTGTGCCAAATATAATCCCATACCAGTAGATTCGCCAGTTTTCCGACCGTTTTCACCTGTGAAAAATGCTTTTGTCACCCTTTTAATATCCGATGCCGGGATACCGATTCCCTCATCTCTAACAGAGAAAATGATTTGCTTCTCCTCGATCTTCGTTTCAAAATACACTTTTTTATTTTTTTCAAATGTATATTTAACTGCATTCGTTACAAATTGTGCAATCACATAACGAATCCATTTTCTATCCGATGTAATCATGCAATCATCCTCCATTGAAATCACTGGAAATAGATGCTTGCCGATAAATAATCGCTTGTTCTCCGTCACAACTTCCTTTACTAATTGCTTTAAATCTATTCGCTCGATTTGCATATCTTCTTCAAAAGTGTCCAATCTCGCGTTCATTAGAACTGCTTCTAGCCCTCTTTTTAGCCGATCCATTTCTTCCATTACACTTATCGAATCTATTTGTTCATTATTTTGCGCCATCAGTTCAAGAATAGAAATCGGGGTTTTCATTTGATGTACCCAGCTATTCATAAACTGTAAATGCCTATTTTGTCTTGCGTATAAAAGTTGTACTTCCTTTTGATATAAACGATAGATATGTTGTAAGTAATTCTCTACTTGTTTAATTTCGGGAGATTGCGCTGATCGTTGTAAAACAACTTCTAATTGAGTTGGGATAGAGAGAATTTTTTTATAGAACGTATATTTTTTCACAAATAACGTCCCTAAAAAAGTAAGCGTTAATATAATACTAATAACAATGGAATAAACCGCGGTGTCTAAATTTCGAAATCCATCCAACCAGTACAATAACATCACAAATAATACTAACGAAAATTGAAAAATGATAAACAGAAAATGCTCCTTTAAAAATAAACGAAACATATTAAGCTTCCTCCGGACTTAGGTTCAAACGATATCCTGCTCCTCGAACTGTTTCAATTGTAGATATCATACCGTAATCCGCCATTTTCTTTCGCACCCTTGTCATATTAACATTAAGCGTATTTTCATCAACAAATGATTGGTCATCCCATAGTTCTTCTAGTAATTGCTCTCTAGTGACTAGCTTTGGATAATTCTTTAGTAATAATTCAAGAATGGTACATTCTTTCTTTTGAAGTGGAATTTCTTCTTTGGATGTATGTAATTCCATACGTTCCATATAAAGTTGTAATTTCCCTACCTTCACTACACGCTCTTCCTGTTTCGCTGCATACTCACCATATGTTCTTCTTAAATGGCTTTTTATCTTAGCTAGGACGATTTCATAGTGAAAAGGCTTTGTAATAAAATCATCTCCACCATTTTCGAGTGCGAAAACTTGGTCCATCTCCCCCGATCTTGCCGAAACAAAAATAATTGGGCAAGTAGTTAGCTGACGGAGTTGACGACACCAATAGTAGCCATCATAAGATGGTAAATTCACATCTAGTAACACAATATGAGGATCGAATGCTGTAAACTCCTCGATTATATGATCAAAATTTTCAATTGTATGTACTTCATAATGGTATTTCCTCAAAGTATCTGCAAGTAGCGATGCGATTTTCCGATCATCTTCTACTACTAACACACGGTGTATCGTCACAAAAATCCTCCTCCGAAATATTATTCTTACCTTATTATATCAAAAAAGAGTCTTCCATACGTTAGTATGTTAGACTCTTCCATCATTACTCACACAAGGCTGGGAGTTAGCAATTCTCTGTTTGCCATACCTACCATTTTAGTAAATAAGCTGTACTAGTTCTTCCTTTGAAATCCCTCCGAAGTATTTAGGGACATCCACCTGCTCCAGTGCTTCTTCAATCGCTTGCTTACTATACACTTTACCTGTCAATAATTGTTCCACTTCTTTAATATCTCCAACACCAAAGAAGTCACCATAAATATTTACTTCTTCTATAATGCCTTTATTTACTTCTAAGCGAACATCGACACCGCCTGCTGGGAATCGGTGTGAATGCTTCATATTAAATTTAGGGGATTTACCGTAGTTCCAATCCCATTGTTGATAACGTTCTTCCGAAAGCTTATGAATATTACTCCAATCTTCTTCAGTCAGCTCCCAATATTGAATATTTTCTGTTCCACCGAAAATAGAGGAAAGAATTTCAGAACGGAATTGTTCAATTGTCATCGGTTCTGCAAGTAAATCAGCAATATTTGTTACACGACTTCGAATTGATTTGATACCTTTTGACTCAATTTTTTCTTTACTTACTTTTAATGCGGACACAACTGCATCAATTTCTGTATCAAACATTAATGTCCCATGGCTAAACATTCTTCCACGAGTAGAAAACTGCGCATTACCGGAGATTTTTTTACCTTCTGCTAATATGTCATTGCGTCCTGATAGTTCCGCATTAACACCCATTTTATGCAATGCATCAACCACTGGCTGTGTAAACTTTTTAAAATTTCGGAAGCTGTCTCCATCGTCTTTCGTTAAAAAGCTGAAATTCAAATTCCCCAAATCATGGTACACAGCACCTCCACCTGATAACCTGCGGACAGGGATAATCCCATTTTTTTCTACAAAATCTGTATTAATTTCCTCGATTGTGTTTTGGTTTCTGCCAATGATGATAGAAGGCTGATTTATGTAAAACAAAAGAAATGAATCTTTTTCCACATCCATTGTATTTAGTGCATATTCTTCAATTGCTAGATTAATACGTGGGTCGGTTATTCCTTTATTATCAATAAAATACATGCTGATCTCTCCTTTACTCCTATTTTAACAAAAAACGAATTAATGTGTTGACAAAAGATTCTGTGTTATATTACAATGTATTTAACTTAACCAGTTATATAACAGATGGAGGTGGAACAACTATGTTAGAAAACGTACTTGAATTTTTCCGTAACCTGCCTAAAAAGAATTGCGCTACATGTGGCGAAACCATCGAAGAACAACATGAGTGCTATGGAAATCACTGCGATAAATGCAGTAATCTTTAATTTCATCAAAAAAGCCAACTAGATACTCCCCTTTCTAGTTGGCATTTTTTTAGGATGATGTTAATAATTTTTAAAAGTAAAATACAGTATGGCATTCATTATATAGTGCGCTATATAGAGATAGTGTGTCTTAGAGGGTTGAATGAATGTCCGCTGGGATTTCCGCTACAGGGTGGATGCTTTCTGCGGGCACGGCTTCAATCTCCTCGTCGCACCGCTCCTGCGGTGCTTTCAGCTCGTGCTTTTCCCGCTGGAGTCACCACCCTTTCGCTTCAATCCAGTAGAGTTTGCTACTTATTCAGAAATAATGCACTAAATCCAAACGCATGTCTCATTTGCTATAAAATTAAATGCAAAGTTGAATGGGACAGACTATCAAACAATTAATATCAAGTTATTGGAAGCTATTTTCCGTTAAATGGCTAATAATAACAATATGCTTAATTTATATTGTTTAAACTAAGACACTGCTAGGTGGATGCTCATAAACTTAGTGCGCTATTTATTTATATACAAAGTAGTCAGCAAGTTCCATTGATTGAAGCGCAAGGTGGCGACACCTGTGGGATCAGCGGGACAGGTGTGACCCCGCAGGAAGCGCTAGCGACGAGGAGGCTCACCGCCCGCCCCACGGTAAGCGTCCGACTGGAGCGGAAATCATAGCGGACATCTTGGTATCTTTATGACGCATTATCCCTATAACGTTCGCTATACCACTTATAGTTTTTTTCACTTCTTATTTTGGAATAGCAAAAGCGCTTATCTCCTTTCATTAGGGATAAGCGCTTTTTATTATGCTTCTGCTGTTTGTTTTGAATGACGTTTTTTGAATATAAGCATGAAATAGCCGAATGTTAAGACTAGACATACTACCATAAATCCGATTAGTACACCGTTGCTTGCCCATAGGTTACTCATATTTCCTGTAGAAATAGCTGCTTTAAAAGCTTGAACAGAATAAGTCATCGGCAATAGTTTATTAAATATTTGTAATGGCTGAGGAATCAGTTCCAGTGGGAATGTTCCAGCACTTGTCGTTAATTGAAGGATCAACACAAGAATAGCCAAGAATCGTCCAGAATCGCTTAGAACAGATACAAATAATTGAATCAACGCTAAAAATGTAAAGCTTGTAATAATCGCTGTTAAGATGAACATACCTACATTTTGTGTTTCTAGCTTAAGCGCAAATAATGCGATCGCTACGACGATTAAGGATTGAATAATACCTACAACCCCAAGTACAGTTACTTTACTTGTAAACCATGCTGCTCCATTTGTAGGCTTGATAGCTGGTTGCACAAGTGGGAATACAATCGAAATCAGTAATGCCCCAACGAATAGACCAAGTGATAAGAAGTAAGGAGTGAATCCTGTACCATAGTTAGGTACTGCATTGACAGCTTCTGTATCTACATCTACTGGAGAGGAAATCATATCAAATGTATCATCATTTGCACTTACGTCTCCAACTTCTTTACTTGCATCTTGTAAGCGAGTTTTCAATGTATCTGTACCATCGACCAATGCTTTTGTACCGTCCGCTAGTTTAGTCGATCCAACTGCAAGTTCTCCTGATTTTTCTGCTAGCGTTCCTGTTCCTTTTTGTAATTGTGTAGAACCATTTGCTAACTGATTAAGACCACTAACCAAGTTTGTTGAACCTGTGTATGCCTGCCCTATACCAGTATTAAATTCTTTCATTTTTGCTGCTAGTGTATTTGTTCCTGTTGCTAAACTAGAAGAACCTTCTACTAATGCCGCAGATGACTCATTTAGTTTTGCAACACCTTGCCCTGCTTGTGTATATCCTGCACTTAATTGCGCAGCCCCATTATGCACTTGAGCTGTTCCATCAGCTAATGCATTTGTTCCACCAGCAAGCTTATCTAATCCTGCTGAGACTGACGAGCTTCCATTTTCTAATTGTTTCAGTGTTTCCGTTAATGCTGCTGCTTGTTCTGCTGGAAGTGTAGCACTTATTTGTTCCATTTGACTTGCTAGCGCTTTAATACCAGTAGTTACTTGAGAAGCCCCTTGTGATAATTGGTTGGCGCTATCATTTAATGTTGCAGAACTACTTTGTAACTTCGCTAATGATTCGACTAAAGCTTTTTCTTTCTCACTAAGTAATTGATAGCTTTCATTTAATTTTGCAACGCCTGCAGTATAGTCGCTAATACCCTCTTTTAATGAGCCTGCACCTGTTGCTGTTTGGCTTGCACCATCCGCTAACTGAGTGGACCCGTCAGCAAGTTTAGCTATTCCATCATTTAGCTGAGTAGAGCCTTTCGCTGCTGATTGAATACCATTTACTACTGTATCTGTACCATCTTGCAGTTCAATTGTGCTGCTTGCCAGTTGCTCTAAATAGCCTTTTAAATCGCTAGCACCGTTATCTATTTCTGAAGCACCATCTTTTAATTGACCAGCACCATCTGACGCTTCGGCAAATCCATCACCAATTTTAGTAATCGAATCAAAAAGCTGTTCTGCGTATGTCGAAGTAACCTCCTTGTTCACCTCTGCTCGAATACGATCCATTGCAGTGCCACCAATTTGAGACGCTAGGAAATTATATCCTTCGTTTGCTTTATACGTGATTACCATTTTTTCTGGCTGTTCATCTAGTAATGTTGTCGCATGTTGTGAAAAGTTTTCTGGAATTTCGATGAGCAAGTAATAATCCTGATCTTCTAAGCCTTGCTGTGCATCTTTTTCCGACACAGATATGAAATTGAACTGCTCACTATCCATCAGTTTATCCTGTAAAGTTTCTCCAAGCTTAAGCTCTAGTCCATCCATTTGTGCACCCTCATCTGAATTGACGATTGCTACAGGTAAATCGCTTAAGCTTGCATATGGATCCCAAAAAGCCCATAAGAACATTCCTGCATACAAAACAGGAATAAATAATACAGCAATAATAGGAATCAATAATTTTCGATTCGTCAATATCGCTTTCCATTCCGCTTTTATCATTCTATCTTCCTCCTAAAACTATTTGACTGAATCACTCATTTGGTCATTTGTTATCAAAAAAATAAGTCTCAAACTAAGAGACTACGAAAAATTGTTTCTTGAAAAAAGTTTGCGATTTCTACTTCGGGTAATGATTCGTCATGCGTAACATTCCAATCATTAATAAAAGCAAGATACGCCTTAAACAATAAGTATGCCACAAGTTCGCTATTTATTTGTCTCAATTCACCCTTTGCTACATACTTATCAATTTTCTCTTTAATGAATGTAACAATCGCTTGCTCCGTTTCATGTAGCATTTGTTTGGCAGCTGGTGTTCTCCAATCTTTTTCCTCATCCACAATTTTGGCATATAGTTGATGAGTTTCTCGGAATTCCAACATTTTCATCAAAGCATCATGAGCATTTTCTTGAAAAGAAGCACCTTCTTTAATAGCATCTGTTGCCTCCTGCTTCATCTCACAAATCATTTTCCGTACAATTTCTTGAAAGAGCACTTCTTTATTTGCAAAAAAAGTATAGATCGTTCCTTTACCCACATTTGCGATTTTTGCTATTTGCTCCATCGTGGTAGCTTTGTAACCGAACAGCGAAAAAGATCTAGTAGCAGCTTCTAAGATTTCTTTTTTGCGATCCATTTGGCACCCCTCCATATTCCACTATAAAAATGACCAGAAAACCATTTCGGTCATCTAGTCATTATAATACTCCTAACATATTCTTTTTGCAAGCATTTTTTAATGACCGTTGTGCATTGTTTCATCACTTTCGTCTGGTAATACTTTACTCAAGTCTGGACTTCCAACTGTCAGCTTTTGTTTTGGCATTGTATGGAGACCCCTTGCAGTAGTGTGAGCAAACATATAATAGACCCCGTCATGATCAAATGTATGATTTGCTTCATATACACCATCTTTTGTTAACGTCCCTTCAATCATTTTCCCTTCATCACGTAAACCGGATTCCCACACTTCGAATTCTACCTTATCTGCATCGTCAACTGCTTCTTCCCCTTGAGTTACCTTGGCAGATAAAACAACTTTTTCACCTACTGCTAATTGTTCAGGAGTTTGTATTTGTACAACAATCTCTTGAAAAGTCGTTTCTTCATGATTTGTATGACTCGCCTCTTCTGCTCCACAACCTGTTAACACCATTGCTGCTAATGTAAAAGTCCCTATCCATTTTATCATTCGAATAAATCCTCCCAAATTGGTAATGTAATATATACAGTAGTTCCTTTTCCTACTTCACTTTCAAAAGCAAGTTTACCATTTGCACATCTACTAGTTGCGCAGCAATGGACAACCCTAATCCTGTTCCACCATCTGATCGGCTTCTCGCCTTATTTACACGGTAAAAACGTTCCGTTATATGAGGCAAGTGCTCCTTTTCGATACCACATCCTTCATCTGTAATTTGAATAATCGTTTCTTTTTTCATTGTTTTATTCGAAATAACGATTTTGGACATGTTTGATGAATATCTAATGGCATTTTCTAAAATGTTAATAAGCACTTGCTTTGTTTTTTGTTCGTCTACACATAAAATCGTTTCTTCGTCTATTGAAATAGCAAACGTTATTTCCTTTTCGTTAGCGATCGGTTTTACTAGCTGTATGACCTCCCGAATTGTTTCTGCTAAAACGAGTGGACCAGTTTCTACCTCTTCTAACGTTTCTGATCTTGCTACAGTTAACAAATCATTGGTCAGCTTCTGCATACGATTTGCTTCTCGTACGATAAGATTGTATATTTCTGCTTTTTTCTCTTCGGGTATTAGATTTTGTTCAAATGCCTCTCCATACCCTTTAATATAACTAATCGGTGTGCGAAGTTCATGGGAAACGACAGAGAGAAAGTTGCGCTTCTTATCGTCTTCCTGTTGAATGGATGTGGCCATTTGGTTAAAACTTTGTGCTAGATCCCCTACTTCATCTTGAGACTCTACTTTTACACGTGTATCATACTTTCCGGCAGCCATATCTAATGCTGCTTCGTTTAATATGGCTAAAGGTTTTAGCACTCTTTGCAAACTCTTCAGGCTAATATATGCCAAGCAAATTAATAGAAGAGAAACAATTGCAATTAAAAAAAGTACATCACTGGATGCCATCTCAGCAATTTTCGTTAAAGGCACATATATATAAATAATTCCTTCTAATCTATTCTCATCAACAAGTGGATAAATAACCGACACTACCTCCCGGTCAAATCGCTTTTCATACCCACGTTTTGTTAGTGCATTTCCATTTATTAGTTCGACTCGTTCTTCTGCTCCGATTAATGTATCATAATCAATATCGAACGGTAGACACGCGCTAAGCTCTCTCGGATTACGCACCGTAAATACTTCCATATCTGAAAAACGATTATAATCTTCGGTTTGTTTAATAAAATCATCCGTTACGACTCCGCCATCGTAGGTACGCTGCAAATTCTCTGCAACTTCTTTCATAGTAGCTTCTGTATGCTGCACATAAAGCTCCTCATATAAAAAATTCGTAAAGATGACTAAAAAAACAATCGTCGTTGTGATAAAGACAAGTAACAACATCCAAATTTTAACCGATAGTTTTTTCATTTTCTTACCTCAAAACGATAACCAATTCCCCAAACTGTTTCAATGTATCTTCCTGCAACAGTACCAAGCTTTAATCGAAGCGTTTTAATATGTGTATCTACTGTCCGAGTCCCGCCTTCATAATCTAGCCCCCAAAGTCTTTCTAAGAGTTGCTCCCTTGAGAACGCCACCCCTTCATTGTCCATAAATAAATGAAGCAGTTCATATTCCTTAAGTGTAAGATTGATTTTTTTACCACCACTTAATATTTGTCTGCCTGCAGGATCATTTACTAAGATTCCTTTTGTGATCTTTACATCTTTGGTTTCTTTCCCCATTCTTCTTAAAAGAGCATCTATTCTCGCTATTAGTTCAATCGCCGTAAATGGTTTAATGACATAATCATCCCCACCTAGCTTAAGCCCTTTTACTAAGTCTGTTTTTGCATCTAATGCGGTGAGAAAAATGATTGGTATTGATGAAAACTCTCTTAATTCCTGGCACACTTCAAAACCGCTTTTCCCAGGCATCATGACATCAAGTAATATTAAATCAATTGAAATTGAATGAACCATTTGGATGGCATCTTCTCCATTTTCAGCATGCAACACATCAAAACCACTTTTTTGCAAATGCAATTCAATTAGTTTGCGCATCTCCAGTTCATCATCTACTACTAATATCGTTGTCATTTGCTAACCTCCCTTACGACTAACTGAAATGGTCCTTTACCTACTTGAAGCTTATTGGTTACTTTGCCCGATTTTATAAAGTATAGTTGATGATCATCATATCCTGCTAGTACAATGTTGTCTCCAAATGTTGCGATTGAAAATGGGTTTGCACCTGCTTTCATTGAAGCTAGCACCTCTCCCGTTTTTGAAATCTCATAAACTGTGCTGCTTCCATGACTCACCGCAAAAATATGTCCATTTCCCGCTTTCGTCATATGAATCGGCATCATCGGCGCTTCTATCTCACCGAGCAACTCTCCAGTTTTAATATTATATCTTTTAATAACTCGATTAGGACTACTACCAGCCCCATGTCCACCGAGCCATAGTTCGTTTCCACTCACTAAAATCCCATGCGAGGAATTAGGAATCTCCCATTTCGTTTTTTCCTTTAAATTTAATGAAAAGATCGAAAGAATTTCATCTTTGAAGTTCACTACATACAAATCACCGTCATGCGCAATCATCGACATCGGATAATTACCGGTAGCTGCTTCTGCTAGAAGTTCTCCTTTCTGATCGAAAAGAGAAACAGTATTTTCTTTTCCATTTGCTATGTAAATATTTTCTTCATAAGCGTAAGCAAAGGTTGTTCCTTCTCGTACATCCAGCGTTGCCAACTGTTTCCCCGTAGACAATTGAATAAGTACCGCTTCCTCCAACGTAAATCCATATAGTAATAATAGGTCATCTGACACTAATGTAAATCCTGTATATGCTGCATCCAGTTGCCAACTTTCCATCACTTCTTGCTCCTCGGAGATGAAATCTATCGTTCCCTCTACCACATTTAAGCTTGCAACAAATTTTTCGGATGGATCAATAGATGGCAACGAGGGCTTTCCACACGCACCCAGCAAAAACAAGACGAACAATATACTTAGCTTTTTCAACTCCCCACCCCCTAAAACTATTTTACCGAATACGTGTGAAGAAAGTTTGAAATTCGATTAAAGATAAGAGCAAACTCTGGGTAAAATATCCTTTTACAACTAAACACTCAGATTTTACAACTAAACTCCTCGAAATTCCAACTAAAACCGGTATTTTTCCAATTAAATGAAATCTCCAAGAAGTAATACCGAAAAATAGCTTTTGGGAGAAGAAAATGCATGCTGAAAATGGATAAAATATCCTTTTGCAACTAAATGCTCAAATTTTACAACTAAACTCTTCCAAATTCCAACTAAAACCGCTGTTTTTCCAACTAAACTAAGCTTCCACAAAAAAATCTCCAAAAGCCAAGTAGAAGTAGCTTTTGGAGATTACATTTTTCTATTAATTACGCACGAAGCTGTTTTAACACAACATCGGCCATCGCATCGATGAATAATGGCTGATCATTTGGCATCGCTGGGCGTACATATGTAGCTCCAATTTCATCACACACAACTTTACACTCATAATCGTTATCGTATAGTACTTCTAAATGCTCTGCTACGAAACCAACCGGGGTGTACACAAAAGTTGTATAGCCTTTTTCTTCGTGTAATTCCCGAGTTAAATCTTGTACATCTGGTCCAATCCATGGCTCTGGAGTTTGTCCAGCACTTTGCCAACCAACGGCATAGTTTTTCACACCTGCTGCTTTTGCGATTAAATCTGCCGTCTCATTTAACTGATCTGCATATGGATCTCCCATAGCAAGAATTTTTTCAGGAAGGGAGTGGGCAGAAACGATCAAACAAGCTTTTTCTCTTTGTTCTTCTGACATTGCTGCAAATGCTTCGCTTACTTTTTCATTCCAATATTGGATGAATTTTGGCTCATCATACCAGCTTTCCACAGAAGTAATCGTTAAATTGCCTAATTTCTCTGCTTCTTCCTTGATTCGACCATTATAAGATTTAATCGAGAATGTAGAGAAATGTGGCGCCAATACGATAGAAACCGCTTCTGAAATGCCGTCTTTATGCATTTGCGCTACTGCATCTTCTAAATAAGGCTCAATATGTTTTAATCCAATATATAGCTTGAATTCGATTTCATCTTGCATTTCATTTAAACGCTTGCAAAGATCTTCTGCTTGATTTTGCGTTATTTTCGCAAGTGGGGAAATACCTCCGATTGCCTTGTAACGACCGGTTAAGTCTGCTAGTTGTTCCTCACTTGGCTTTCTGCCATGGCGAATATGCGTATAGTAACGTTCAATATCTGCTTCTTCGTACGGAGTGCCATATGCCATTACTAATAATCCCATTGTTTTTTCATCATTGTCACCTCAAAAAGTTTAGTTAGACTTTGCTGCGATGAGTTCGCGGCTATATTCATGTACAAATGTTGTTAAACGTTTTAATGTATCGGGATTCACTTCAGGGAACACACCGTGACCAATATTAAATATATGACCTGGCTGTGCTACCCCTTGCTCAATAATAAGCTTCGCACGTTTTTCAATTTCCGCCCAGTCTCCGATTAAGTAAGATGGATCCAAGTTTCCTTGAAGTGGTTTTGTCAATCCTTTTGCACGTGCTTCCTCGATCGATAAACGCCAATCCAGTCCAACTACATCTACCGGAAGATCATGCCATTCATTTGCTAAATGACTTGCACCTACACCAAAGGTTATTAAAGGTACACCTAGCTCACGAAGTTCCGTAAAGATTCTTGTCATCACGGGTTTAATGAAAATACGATAATCTGCTACATTCAAAGCACCTACCCATGAGTCGAAAATCTGAATCGCTTTCGCTCCGGCTTTTACTTGTGCTTTAATATAAACGATAATCATATCTGCAAGTTTATCCATTAATGCAAACCAAGCTTCTGATTCAGAAATCATGAACGCTTTTGTTTTGTTATAGCTTTTAGATGGTCCACCTTCAATCATATAACTCGCAAGTGTGAATGGTGCTCCAGCAAATCCGATTAGTGGAACATTCAACTGTTCAGTTGTTAACAATTTTATCGTTTCTAATACAAAAGGCACATCATCTTCTGGAGATAAATCTCCAAGATTATTTACATCTTGCACTGAGCTTATTGGATTTGAAATTACTGGACCTACACCTGCTTTTATCTTCACATCTACACCGATTCCAGGCAGTGGAGTAACAATATCTTTATACAGAATTGCTGCATCCACATTGTAATTTTCTACTGGCAAACGTGTAACATATGCACATAATTCTGGTTCGTGCGTAATTTGTTCTAAAGAATACTTTTCTTTTATTTTTCTATACTCAGGTTGGGATCTTCCTGCTTGCCTCATATACCAAACTGGAGTGTGCTCAACCTCTTCTCCGCGGGCTGCACGAAGAAGTGTATCATTAAAAGTAGTCATTCAAAATTCCTGCCTTTCTTCTACTTACGATCATTTTTCCAATATACGTCTTCACTATAGTCGTTCTATTTCCTATTGTATAGGTATATAGTGTAATTGTCATAAATTTGTCCTGATTCCTCTTTAAAATTGGATTCAAAGGTTTTTAAATTTGCAATTAGGGGAAAAGTAATAAAAATAAACAAATTTAGGAGGTATTTACATGAATTTATATATTACTTCAGGAACACCTGAATTTATGGAATCCATAAAAAAGAAACATCCCAATGAGCAAATATACGCATTGCATGGAATAGGTAATTCTGTACTCATCCATGAAACTGACAAAAAATCTGTTTTTCAAGCTCCTAGAAAATATGAAATTATTGAGGCTTCTGGACAATTCTCCAAAAAGGGCTATTTCGCTATACAAAACATTCCCCTTTCAGACGAAGGCAAACCCATTTTCGAATATAAATATACAAATTTATCGCCAACCCTTGAATCTGAGCCAGGTTTTATCGCATTACGTGTATTAAAACCAATCAAATCAGACACTTATATTATTTTAACAGAATGGTCTGGTCCAAACAGCTATGAAGTTTGGGCAAAATCTCACCCAATGAATTTTGATGACATTACCGATAAACAGCAATTCTTCACAAGTGCTCCTTATGTGTCTACTTATTCATCCACAAATGAAGAAGACTAATTTAAAGATGGTACTAACTTTACTTTAAAGTTGATCCGCAATGATAAGTAAACCCCCCAAGCTAGCTAAGGTTCAGGGACGGTTTACTTTTTTCTATTAACAAGATAGAAGTACCTCATTAGAACTATAAAATCTTCATGTAAACTCCCGTTTAGTTTAAAATCATATGCTCTGCTATTGCCTATTATAGGAATAATACGTCATAAGATAGAGCTATTAATTGTCTGTTGGGATTTCCGCTACAGGGTGGATGCTTTCCGCGGGACGGCTTCAATCTCCTCGTCGCTCACGCTCCTGCGGGGCTTTCAGCACGTTCTTTTCCCGCTGGAGTCGCCACTCTTTCGCTACAATCCACTAGAACTTGTCGACTAGTAAGAGAGCGGATATAAAGTTTAGTTTGATTTGTATTTCTAAATGATAACTAGTTAGCAAAATGCCACCTACCATTAGTGCTTTAGATCAAATGATTGGAGGTTCTCTTCCTAGCTAATGGAAAGGTTATATTTTATGAAAATAATGATTGTTTCAAACATGCCGCTACATTGATTTTCGTGAAAGGATGGCGACTCCTGTCGGATGAGTGTGCAGATGAGACTGCACAACGTAAGCGAAGCGTCGGTGCTGGCTCATCGCTCACCCGGCGGAAAGCGTCCATCCTGTAACGAAAAGCACAGCGGTCACTAGTCAACACACTACGTCGCACTTTTTCTAAAAAGTGTCTTCTCTTAGATTAATGAAAGCTCCTAATTCTGCAAAGCGAATCACAGCATTCACTACGCGAATTCTTTCATTTGGTAATAAAATGGAAAATATCAATCTACCCAACTAATAGTCTTCTTTTTTGTTATAATGAGAAAAAGATAAATGGAGGCTTAGATTAATGACAAAAGAATTAACAGAAAAATTAGATAGTGCATTTGAAGAGATGGTCGAAATCCGTCGTTATTTACATATGCATCCCGAAGTATCATTTAAAGAAACAAAAACGGCTCAATATATTCAAGATTTTTATACGAATTTAGGTATACCATTTGAAGCAAATGTTGGAGGAAATGGTGTTGTCGCAAGAGTAAAAGGCGCTTTACCTGGTAAAACAGTTGCACTTCGAGCTGATTTCGATGCACTACCTATTCAAGATGAAAAAGATGTTCCTTATAAATCTACCGTAGACGGTGTTATGCATGCATGTGGGCATGATGGTCATACCGCAACCCTCATGATACTTGCACGTACAATCAATGAATTAAAAGAAGAATTAGCTGGAGAGTATGTATTTATTCATCAGCATGCAGAAGAATATGCACCAGGTGGAGCAAAACCTATGATTGAAGCGGGATGTCTAGAAGGTGTCGACGCTATTTTTGGCACGCACCTATGGTCTTTATTCCCTCTTGGATCTATCGAATATAAAACTGGTCCAATTATGGCGGCAGCGGACCGTTTTGAAATTACGATTCAAGGGCAAGGTGGACATGGAGCGAATCCTCATCAGTCAAAAGATGCAATTGTTGTTGCCTCCCAACTTGTCGTGAATTTGCAGCAATTAGTAGCTAGAAGAGTCGATCCTACACAATCTGCTGTTCTTTCTGTTGGTTCTTTTGTTGCAGAAAATGCTTTTAATATTATTGCAGACAATGTAAAACTAGCTGGCACAGTACGAACTTTTGATGCAGATGTAAGAGATTTAATGGAGCGTGAATTAGAACGTGTAATCGAAGGTACTTGCCTTGCTGCTGATTGTACATATACGTTCAAGTATACTCGTGGATATCCACCAGTTATTAATCATAAAGAAGAAACTGAGTTTTTAGCAGCAGTTGCAAAGGATATACCAGGTGTAGAACTAGTAAAAGAGTCAGAGCTTCTAATGATTGGCGAGGATTTTGGTTACTATATGGAAGAGATTCCTGGGACATTTTTCTTTACTGGTGCAATGCCAGAAGGACAAGCTTATCCACACCATAGTCCAAAGTTTGACTTCGACGAACGTGCAATGCTCACTGCAGCTAAAACATTAGGAACAGCTGCTATCCAATATCAAACGAAATAACAAAAAGGCTGTCGTTCGACAGCCTTTTTGTTATTTCTTACTCATTCGAATAGTAAGCTCTGAAACAATGTAGACAGCAAGTGGTATTAAGAACAATTGTAACGTGAACTCACCTTGCACTAATACTACGATAAGTACCAAAATTGCTTGTACGAATTGAATCATACGCATTAACTTATTGACTGCCCATTTCCTAGCATTCGAATCTACCGGAAACAACTGATCCATTCGAAACTCATGTCCTGATAACAAAGCATGTCGTAGCTGTACAACTGTTGCAAATGCAAGCGCACTTGAGAAGATAATCGCAACGATTGGAAACGGAATAAAAAACACACCAATAACCGATATAGCTGTAAGTCTTACCCACAAGTAGAAATAATCATTTGTGCGGATAAAGGTCCGCAATACTAAATATAGCTGACTATTTTTTTGCGCATATGGGACAAAACTATAAACAATATCCAGCCATTTTCTTCTTTTTGTCATGCCTCTTATATGAGGAACATCGGTAAAATAATTCGCAAATCTGTAAAAACGCATCATTCTGGATTGTTCCACTCCGATAAAATGATCGAACGGAAATGGTACTTCTTGCTTTTTCTTCTGCCAAACTAATGTATAAATCAGTTGAATCATAACAACCACGATTAAAAATAAATAGTTTCCACTCAATAAGAAATAGAGCGCCGCAAATAACAAAAGAAAACGTATGAAACGGTCAACCCAAACTTGTTTCCCATTTGAAGCAAACCGATAATTAAATTCTGTATGAATACTCCAATACTTCATCACAAGGATAAAGACGAACAAAGATAAAATTTCTTCTTTTGTAGCACCGGCAACTTTTGTAAGTAACGGTATAGTAACAATAAAAGTCGCAAGCGATAGAAAAATAGAAGAAAAGTAAGTCCATCTCAGTGCAAGCTTGAAATATTCCTTCAGTTTCGTTTCTAAAGGTAAAAAGTAAACACTATCTGCGTGCTTCATAAGTGTAGCCGGAGAACTTATCGCCAACAAAATACTTAAAATGAATGCTACAACTAAAAAAGCGGGAAAATCTTTCGGAGCTGTATTAAGCCACTCACTGTACGTATATCCACCTGCACCTAGGACGAAAACAATTACAATCGCTATATGCCCAGTGAAAATATACTTTAAGTATTTTTGTAATTCATTTATATAATAGACAAAACGTTTACCCCATATTTCACGCAAATTGTTCATCTTGTTGTTCCTTCGTCATTTCGATATATAGATCGTCTAATGTCGCATATGGTTTGTTAAAAGCAACTCGTAAATCATCCATTGTTCCTTGTGCACGTATTTTCCCATTATGCAAAAGAAGAATGCGATCGCAATATTTCTCTGCTGTCGATAAAATATGTGTCGACATAAGAACTGAGGCCCCTTCGTCTTTTCGTGCCTTCATTTGATCAAGCAGCGATTGAATACCTAATGGATCTAAACCTACAAAAGGTTCATCAATGATATATAAATCGGGATTCACTAAAAAAGCACACATGATCATTACTTTTTGACGCATTCCTTTTGAAAAGTGCGCTGGAAACCAATTCAATCGTTTTTCCATTCGAAACTCTTTCAATAGAGACTCTTTTCTTGCTTCGAATATGGTTTGTTCTAAATTATAGGCCATTGCAGTTAGCTCTAAATGTTCTTTTAATGTTAACTCATCGTACAATACTGGCGTTTCCGGTATATACGAAAAAGAAGTTCGATACGTTGCTGGATCCTCTTTTAGCGATTTTCCGTTAAGTAGAATTTCTCCCTTTGCAGCGTTCATCGTTCCTATTATGTGTTTAATCGTAGTACTCTTCCCTGCTCCATTTAATCCTATTAACCCAACTAGCTCTCCTTTTCCAATAGAAAAAGTTAGATCATGTAGCACTGGCTTCCTTGTATAGCCACCTGTTACGTTAGTTAGTTCTAATACTGTCATTTCTTGCACCTCATCTCTTCTAAATAGTTTATCAAAACCTGTACGAAAAATCTTCTTTAAGTTGTCCTATTATATGCTAAACTATTGGTAACAATGAATAGGAGGTTTTTCCATGAGTGAATGTATTTTTTGCAAAATAATTGACGGTTCTATTCCAAGTGCGAAAATTTATGAGGATGAGCATGTTTATGCCTTTATGGATATTCAACCACTTACAAAAGGACATACGCTCGTTATTCCAAAAAGTCATAAAGAATATGTATATGATTTATCCGAAGACGAAGCGAGTAATCTATTTAAAGTAGTTCCAAAGATTGCTTCTGTTTTAAAAGAAACATTTGGACCTGTTGGCATGAATTTGCTCAATAATAATGGGGCACCTGCTGGACAAAGTGTTTTCCATTTTCACTTACACTTTATACCACGTTATGACCAAACGGATGGTTTCCGAGCTACATGGCATACAAAAGAAAAAACCTTCACATCAGAAGTAATTCAAGATTTAGCAAAAGAATTAGCTGAAAAACTGGCAAACTAGTTATTGCAATTACAGGAAAAAAGACTTACAATCAGGAGTAAGATTCTTGCTAACGATCAAGAGGATACGTTAGAGGAATTTTAACAAATCGAGCTTAGAAAAGCTGAGGAGAGATGAGAATTGAATACGAAAAATTTAGTATTAATGTCCCTATTAATAGGGGTCGGTGCTGTGCTTTATATTATTATCCCTGGATTTAATGGCGGGATGAAACCAGACTTCATGTTAACGATGATGTTTATAGGCATCCTATTGTTTCCTGAAGTAAAAAGTGTATTTCTACTTGGTGTTTCAACAGGTGTAATCTCTGGATTATTTTCTACATTCCCAGGTGGATTTGTGCCAAATATTATTGATAAATCGGTAACAGCGTTTGTCTTCTTTGGATTAGTACTATTACTTACTAAATTTGCTAACAAATTACCTGTAGCTGTAGTTCTTACATGTGTAGGAACACTTGTATCAGGTACGGTATTTTTATCATCTGCGATTTTTGTTTTTGGAGCAGGTGCTGCATTTGGTGAATTATTTGTTTTAGTTGTTCTTCCAGCAATCGCGATTAATGCAGTAGCATTTTTTATTATCTATCCGATTATCGGCAAACTGGTTAAACGCTCTAAATTTGAAACAGCACTTACAGCTTAAAATTACTCGCTTTCCTTTTCTTGAGGAAAGCTTTTTTTGTTTTGATTAATATGTTTTAATTAGGTTATGAAAAGGAATAATATAATACATAAGGGGTGAATATAAATGAAAATAGTGCCATTATTTTTAGGGATTGCAACGGGCGTATTAGCTGGGGCTACTACTGTATTGTTATCCACTCCAAAGTCGGGTAGTGAAGTACGTATTTCCTTAAAATCGACTTCAACTGATTTTCGGGACAAATTGTCTGATATAAAACTTCAATTGCAAGATGTAAAAAATTCTATTCGCACTCTAACAAAAGAGTCGAAAGAAGTTATCCCAGAGGCAATTGAAGAGATTAAGGCAGATGTGGAGCAATGGAAAAATGAAACTGCCCCACTACAAACAAAACTTCAAGAAGAAATTTCCGCTATTCAATCAGCGATCGAAGAAATGGAAAAAGCATTACCAAAGAAAAAAGAGGTTGCTATAAACTAAGCTCATTTTCCAATATAATAGGACCCTTGTTGTTTAATCTTAAAACAACAAGGGTCCTATTTTTATGGCCATGGAAGTTGAAAAGCCGAATAGTTAAATAACCCATTGTTCCTATATATTATGTGTCCTACTTTATAGGTGCCTTAATATTTTTCTATTTTTTATAATATGAACTATCATTTTTTTCGATAATATGTATTCAGTTACATACTTTCTTGCTATAATGTTTGAAAGATTATAATAGAGAAAGAAGGTATACATATGAATGAACAGTTTTATACGATGAAAGAAGCCATGATCTATAGTCAGCGTATTGCACAACTATCAAAAGCATTATGGAAAGCTGTAGAAAAAGATTGGCAAGCATGGATAAAACCTTATGACTTGAATATTAATGAACATCATATATTATGGATTTCTTATCATTTAGAGGGCGCTACCGTATCGGAAGTAGCAAAATTTGGAGTAATGCATGTTTCAACTGCTTTTAATTTTTCTAAAAAGTTAGAAGAACGCGGCTTACTTGCTTTTTCTAAAAGAGAATCCGACAAACGGAACACATACGTAGAGATTACTCCCAAGGGAAAAACATTACTCGACGAAATGTATGAAAACTATCATGAGACCCCCCATTCCGTTATAGAAGGATCCCGCTCCATGAAACAATTGTATGGAAAGTTTCCAGAATTTTTAGATGTAATGACAGTGATAAGAAATATTTATGGTGAAGATTTCATGGAAATATTTGAACGCTCTATAAAAAATATCGACGAATCCTTCACACAAAAGGAATAATTTTTGCTAGTGTAAGCGCTCTATAATTTTTAATAATTTATGTATTGCATTTTAAAAGTAAAAGTCGTATTGTATGTATCTGAAGTTATTCTCTTCTTTAGGAGTTGCATACAATTTGCACTGTTGGAAAACAATTAATGTAAAAAAGCAATATGGCTTAGAAAGGTTATTTCTCTTATCCTCTCTATTAGTTATAATCGTTTTTTCTTTCGCATACGTTTTGTTAGGAATTATAAATGATACACATAAATCAGATGATTATTTTTTATTATTTACACTAGGATTTTTAAGTATTTACCCGCTTCATAAGTTATTACACTACCTCCCACTTTATAAGTTCCGTGAGAACTTGAAGATAGTAAATAAAAAACAATTTGGATTTTTACCTACTGTTTCGATTAGAGTAGTGGAACCAATTATAAAAAAAAGATTTATCTATTCTTTATTAGCGCCTTTTATCTTTATCAATCTTGTTTTAATAATAGGAGCTTTACTTGTACCTGTTTTTTCCCATTACTTTACTATGCTATTAGCGTACCATTGTGGTATATGTTTAATCGATTTAATATATGTAAAGCATTTAAGCAAGTCTCCAAAAAGTGCATATATTGAAGAAACGGAAGCAGGTTTTGAAATTTTGATCGCTCCAACACATACTTAGCAAAATGTAACACTTGTAAAATTCGTTCCTTCTTTGATATGCTTACTAGTATATGAAGGGAGTCTAGACATGATTATATTTACGTTAGTTCTATTCTCAGCATTTTATTTGCTACAAATAAACCGAATGACATACGCTTTAGTTATGTCAAAAGAAATTCCAGAAGAAAAACACCCGAAGATTTTTCGTACCATTAATATACTGATCACGATTCTTCTTGTTTCCTTCTACGTAGAACTATTTTACACAGTTTAAGAGAAAAAAATGGACCCAAATCATCTGAATGATTTAGGGTCATTTCTTTTTCTGATTTGCATAATCCTAAAAATGAATAGGGAACTAAGACCGATTTTACACGATCTTAGTTCACGTCTTCATTAGTAAAGAAACGCTGCCCCTACAATGATCAATAGAATGAATAGAACAACAATCAAAGCAAAGCCAGAACCAGAACCATAACCACCGTTATATTGTCCGCCCATTTAAAACACCTCCTTTTCCATGTATCCTATGCGATATTTTGAACAATCGGTAGGCAAATGAACGGGAACCATTTTTGTTTTTATTTCGTTTATGTTATAGTAACAACTGCAGCAACAAGAAGTTAGGAGAGAATTCTATGAAAAAAACAGTATTAACATTCACACTTGCAGCATCCGTTTTTGCATTAGGTGCTTGTAGTAATGATTCCGCAGCTGACAACGAAGTAATTGCTACTTCTAAAGTTGGAGATATCACTCAGAATGACTTATATGAAGAGATGAAAGCATCTATAGGGGATCAAGCATTTCAGCTTCTGATGATTGAAAAAGTACTTTCATCGAAGTATAAGGTGACAGAAGATGAAGTAAATGCACAACTAGAAGCAGATAAAAAGCAATATGGCGATAGCTTCGAAGCCATGATCGCACAACAAGGATATACAGAATCTTCGTACAAAAAATACCTAGAACTTAACTTGATGCAAGAGAAAGCATTAATTGAGGACGTGGATGTAACTGAAGAAGAAGTTAAAGCGGAATACGAAAATATCAAAAATGAAATCCAAGCTCGTCATATAGTAGTAGAAGACGAAGAGACTGCCAAAAAGGCGAAAGCTGAAATTGAATCTGGAAAAGATTTTGCAGAAGTTGCAAAAGAATATTCTATTGAACAAGCAGCACAAACAACTGGTGGAGATTTAGGTTGGTTTAACAAAGCAACTAATATGGATGAGAAATTTTTAGAAGGTGCTTTTGCATTGGAGAAAAACGTGCTAAGCGAGCCAATACAATCTAGCTTTGGCTATCACATCATTGAAGTAACGGACAAGCGTGAAATTAAAGAATCATACGAAGATAAAAAAGCAGAGCTTGAAAAACAATTAAAGCTTGAAAAAGCAGATACTTCAAAGCTATTAACAAAAGTAGCGAAAATGATGAAAGATGCAGATATCAAAATCAAAGATGAAGATTTAAAAACAGCATTGGATGAGTTTTTAAATGCTGCTGATACACCAGCACCAACTGAAACAGATGCAGAAGCAGGTACAGATACAGATAAAACAACTGAAGATGCAGATACTTCAACAGAAGAAAGTAAATAATTTTTCATACAAAAAGCGTAAGGGCATGGGCCTTTACGCTTTTTTGTTTTTCAGTTATTCAAATGTAGGTTTATAAAACGAACGGTTTTCTAATGGGAATAAACGTTCAGTAAATTCTCCAGGATTTGTTTTGTCTAAAGCACGATTCAGCATATTCATTTTTGCATCGATATTATCAATATAATGCAAGATCTCTGCTTCACGAACCATTGGCCGCTTTGGACTTCCCCATTCTTCTTTACCATGGTGAGAAAGCACCATATGCTGAAGAAGCATTACTTCTTCACCTTCTATTTGAAGCTCATCTGCCGCTTTTGAAATTTCATTGACCATTATCGTAATATGACCAAGTAAATTTCCTTCAGTTGTATAGGTGGTTGCAACCGGTCCAGATAGCTCGATTACTTTTCCGATATCATGTAGGATAATGCCTGCATATAAAAGGTCTTTGTTAAGCGTCGGATACAATTCGCATAATGCTTTCGCAAGTTTTAACATGGAAACAACGTGGTCGATTAAACCTGATGCATAATCATGGTGATTTTTCGTCGCCGCTGGGTATGTCATGAAAGCAGGCTGATGTTTTTTTAGTAAGTGACGAGTTACACGCTGAATCAATGGATTCTTCATTTCAAAGAAAAATTGCATTACTTCTTCCATTAGTTCTTCTTTCGACTTTTCAGCTGAGGGCACGAGGTCATTAATCGTCACTTGTTCGTCTGATTTTGCTGGACGGATACTTTTTACTCGAAGTTGGAACTTTCCTCGATAATCTTGAATTTCTCCTCCAACACGTACAATTTGACTAGCAGCATATAGTTTTTCGTGCTCTTCGTTTGTATCCCATAGTTTCGCTTCAATATCGCCGCTTTTATCTTGTAAAATAAGTGACATAAACGGCTTTCCGACAGTTGTTATCCCTTTTGTTGATTGTTTTATTAGTAAGAAATGATCTACTGGATCCCCTACTCGTAGTTGTGTAATACCTTTCATTTCACATTCCCTCCACTTCCGGCTAATATGTCAGCTACTTCAACGATATGTGCATCTTTCCATCCATATCGCATATTTTCATGACATGTAAAATACAGTAGTTGATGTTTTTTCTGTAGCTCTGTCATTAATTGTACCATGTGTTGCAGCCTGAAACGATCGAAATGTACAAAAGGATCGTCCATTATAATTGGAAAAGGTGTCGTCCCTTTTAATGCTACTGCAAGTGCAATTCGAAGCGAAATATAAGCTTGTTCTTTAGTTGCTTGGCTAAGCTCGGCAATTTTAAATCGCTGTCCGTTTGATCTGACTGCCTCAAAATTTCCCTCTGGCGACAGGATTAATGCTTCATAAACATTGGCTGTGAGCGTGCGAAAATAGCTCTGTGCGTACTCCAATACTTCTGGGAGACGTTTTTCCTTTAACTGTGCAAAAGTTTGTTGTATCGCTTCTACAACCGCCTTATAAGCAGCCCACTTTTTCACTAATTCATATAGCTCTGTCTTTTTCTGTTCTAACAGCTGTAGCCTTTCACTTTGTTCATCATTTTCGATCAACATTTTTGTTTTGTATTGAAGGGTTGCCTTTTCTTCTAGCAATTGATTCCGTGCTTGTTGAGAGGCTTGTAATTTTTCTTTGCAGTCTAGTTCAAAGCTTTCGTTAAAATCATGCATATTTATTTCTCTATTGTCTAGTTGCATTCTAATTTGCTCGATTTCTTTTGTTAGCGCTAGTTTCTCTTCATAAATATTAAATGCAGTGTAATAGTCTTCTTCTGTTTCTACATTCGCTTCCTTGAATAGCTCCCCAACTTTTTTGGCATATGTGGTAAGAACTAATCTAGTTTCCTGTATTTTTGTTTCCAGCTGTTCAATCTTTTCAGCTTTAAAACCCTGTTCCTCTGCTTTTCTCTTTTCTGTTAAATAATATTCACGCAGCTGGTGAAAAAGCATCTCTTCTATTAACTGGATGGCTGCCACTTCCTTGGCTCGTCCGAATAGTGTTTGTAATCTTTTACTTACTTCATATAATTTAATTTCCATTTGATCTAATAGCATTTGTTGCTCTTGAATCATTCGAAGTCTATTAAAAACTTTAGGCAACAAGCTTGGGGAAAGCTGTTCACTAATATGGTACTCTGCTAAAAATGCACGTACCTGATGACCAATCTCACTTTTTTCACCTTCTAGTTCACGTATAGTATATTCAAGCCGTTCTATTTGCTCTTTTAAAGCCTGTTGTTCTTTCAACAACAAGTGCTCATACTTTTGCACATCATTTGTTTGTTGCAATGTCTTAAGCAGGAACGTAAAGCCAACGTAAACAATCACACTAATAAGGACAGTTGTGAGTGCAATTATCCAATTTGCTTGGAGAAAGCTAAATGTAAAACCGATTAAAAGAATGACTGCAATAAGCAAGAAAGCTATCCCGTTTGGATTGTTCTTCTGGGAAGAGGATCTGTTTGTTCGTTTCGATTCGTTTAAATGATGTTGATGTTTTGCGAAGTCTTCTTTTTTCATTTGCAATAAACGATTTTCTTGCACGATTTGTCTATCTAGTTGTTCTTGTTTTTTTAAGAAGGAAACAAGTTTATCCTCCTTCCCAATGGAAACATCCGCTTGAACCATTTGGGTTAAGCTTTTTTCCCAATCTACACCTATTAGAGCTAATTGTTGCATTTGACTTTGCAAAGTTTTACTTTGTTCCTCTTCTATTTGTATTCGCTTTGCTCTTAGCTCATGCCACTCGCTTTCATTGTTTAAAAAAACCTGTATTGCTTCTAATTCTTCTTGCGAAAGGACAGTTTTACTGGTTGTTATCAATTTGAGTTCTTCTTTTATTTGTTCGTTGGCAATTTTTAGGCTTGTTTCTTTATCTTTTATTTGTTCATATCTCCGTATGCCATCTGATGGGAAGGTTTGATGGTCTATCTTGTTCAGTGCTTGTTCTAACGCTATTTCTTTTTCTTTTATGGGCTTTAGTTGCTTCCACTGTATATATTGTTGTAATTGATCAGAGATATTTTTCTCCTCTTCTAGTCTTTCCGCGATGAGCAATTCCAGTTCATGTAGACGTTTAATAGAAGGCTCATACATCTGTACTTCTTCCATCTGTTGTTTCCATGCTAACTCCAATGCTCGTAACTCTTCCATTTTTTGATTGATCAATGGTTTCTTCCCAGTAGGCTTAAAGAGCTCTCCCATTTCTTTTACAAATTGCGTTTCCACGTTTGTTAACATGTCCATACCAGTCGTGCCTGAGGTAAGAAGTGTTCTAGTCAGCTCTTCTTCTGTCATTTTTTCGAAGCCTTGCAATTGAAGCAATGAAAAAGAGAAAATCGCTTCGAAATCTGTACGACTGTATGAATGAAGTAAAGATGAAAGTTCCTTCTCCCCACCTCTTGTACCATCTTCAAAATATAGGGTGACGTCCCCACTTGCCTTCCCTTTTACCCGTTCTATTATCACACGAGCCCCATGCTGATCTATTAGATGAATTTTACCACCGTACATCGCCCCACTTTTAGGTTCGTAGCGTAAAAGCTGTGCATTTTTTTGTGGGAATCCAAAGAGAATGTGTAAAATGAATTGCTGAATTGTAGACTTTCCGGCTTCATTTTCCCCGTAAAAGACATTGATCCCATTCATTAAACTGATTTCTACATTTTCATGTTTTCCAAAACCATAAATATGGAGCTTTTCTATTTTCACTGTTTATCCACCTTTTCCCCCGCTTTTGAAAGGAGTTGTTCTGCCTCTTGCAGCGTCTCATTCAAAAACAGTTCATCTACTGTAGGTAAATATCTACTACCTTTAGGATGTCGATACAGATCCTTTAAAACATGCTTCCAATCCCATGAATCCCATTCATTCATCCTTTCCAAAAGCATATTTAATTCTTTTCTATCTTTTTTAGGATGAGCTATATACAAGTCCTTTACAAGGATAAATGGACTTTCCATCTCCAAGCTTTCTTGTAAGAGTAGTAGCCACTCTTCCTTAGAGGAACCTTGAATGAGCTCGTTCGTCTCTTCACTAATATCTATTAAAATAAGTTCAATCAATGCATTTCCGTTTATTTTCCGATAGTGGTCTAGAGTTAGTTCGATATGTTTTATTAATTCATTTGCATGGACAATTCCCTCACAGGAAACTTCTACTACATCATAAATAAATACAGATGATGGGATAAATTGAAGCATTGCATGATGCTTCGTTAAGGTGACCTCATAAAATCCTTTTACCCCTTTTTCGTTTCGGTGGCGGCTTTGTGTATTGCCTGGATATACAATAGGAGGATCATTATGCAATGTTTGCCGTTTATGGATATGGCCCAGAGCCCAATAATCATAGTCCTTTGCTATTAATTCTTGTATTTGAAAAGGGGCATATACATCGTGTTCTACATTTCCTTCCACACTACCATGCAACATGCCAATATGAATATGTTTACCGTTAGCAGTTGGGTAGTGGCGATGCATTCCTTCTAAAACATGTCGCTCTTTATAGCTAAATCCTGATATATAAATTTCCTGTCCTTTAATATTTAGTGATTTTGTTTCCACTTCTCCTCCGAATACTTGCACATTGTCTGGAAGCTGAAACCGCACCCAATTTCCACTTAGATGATCATGGTTTCCATAGCAAATTAAAACAGGAATTCCTAATGATTGTAGCGATTCCATTCCTTTTTGAAATAGTGCTTGGGCACGTAAGCTTCGATTTTCTCCATCATAAATATCACCAACTATTAGGACGAAATCTGGCTTATTTTCCAATGCATATTCTATAATATTTGTGAAAGCGTTAAATGTACTTTCACGTATGTCCTTCCACTTATCTTGCGGAATGGAGGAAATCCCTTTAAAAGGACTGTCCAAATGCAAATCTGCTATATGAAGAAATCGAATTTCTGTCATTGCTTCCACCTCACTCTAAAAACGAATATTTGTTCTTATTTTAACATAAAGAAAAGATTGCATACAATTAAATGTAGGCAATCTTTTCTATTCTTTACTAATTATAAATGCGCTCTTTTTTCATTTGCCTAAGAGTTGCCATTAAGCTCGTGAATCCAGCTAAAAAAGCTGGGAAAATACTGAAAACCAGAAACTTCCAATTCTCTGTTATTAATGAGACACATAGAAAAATCAACGGAATTCCAATTAATGCAAATAAGGAAACACCTAGCGCTAATTTTGTATTGCTTTTCATATTCAGTACTCCTCCATTCATTCTAGTTAGACCTATTGGCGATGAGTGACCCGATTGCATAGGAGAGCATATGAATCACCCAAATTGCAGTCATTAAGAAGAAAGCTAACCCTGGCCCTTCCATAAAAATAATTATCAGCCACACGATTAATATAGTTATCGTAGTAACAGTCCAAGATAAAGAGCGTGCCTTTTCATGGATTCTAACATAACGTTCATCAAACCATCTTTTTTGCTTTCCAATCCGTCTCATGACCAAAAATACTATCGCTATGATGACAATCGCTAAAGGTAAACCTATTAAAAATGAAAATAAATCAAACCCCTCATACATCCCTATTCCTCCTCATATATAAATATTTCCTCAATCGTACATTGGAACAATTTTGAAAGCTTAAAAGCTAATGTAATCGATGGATTATAACGTCCTTTTTCTAATGAACTGATTGTTTGCCTAGAAACATCTAACCTGATTGACAGGTCATCCTGCGTCATCCCAAGCGCCATTCGCTTTTCTCTAACTAAATTTTCCATGTGTACACCTTCTTTCTTTGTAAAGCTAGCTTTACGTAAAGTATACTTTACACCCCATTTCGTTGTCAAGCTTACTTTACATTTATTTTTAGAATTTTTAATGTATAATAGAATGGAGACGAATAAAGGGGTGTGTTTTCATGAAAACATATAAATTTACTGCATTTGAACCAACAGGAAAGCTAATTGTTGAAGAAACATGGACTTTCGAAAATGATGAGGAAGCGAAGAAAAAAGGGGAAGCAGCAATCGAAGAAAAAGGTCTGCTTGAAAAGACACATCGTTTAGTAAATAGCGCAGGGAAACTTGTATTGTTTCATGTATGAACTAGTGAGGACTAAAACCGTCTTGGTTTTAGTCCTTTTTTTGTGCTTTTTTCCTGGAGAATGAATTTAGTTGGAATTCTAGCGTGGTTAGTTCGAAAAACGGAGGGTTTAGTTGGAATTTTGAGGCATTTAGTTTAGAAAGGATATTTTTACCATCTAAATGTCCTGAGAAAGCGGGATTTTGGCGGGATTTTTCTTGAGAATTGAGTTTAGTTGGAATTCTAGCGTATTTAGTTGGAAAAACGGAGGGTTTAGTTGGAATTCTGAGGCATTTAGTTGAAAAGGATATTTTTCCCACAAAAATAGCAGAAGATCACTTATGTTGATCTTCTGCAGTTAATTCGTTAACTATTGTCCTTGGAATGCGGGTTTGCGTTTTGCAACGAATGCATTAATGCCCTCTATATGATCAGCGGTTTTACGCATTGCGGTTTGAGTAATTGCTTCTTGCTTAAGTATGGATTGCAGTTCCTCTTTTTTACTTGCATGTAAAATTTCTTTTGAGGCAATCATCGCTGCGATTGGCGATTGCAGGAGCTTTTGTGCATAGGATGTTGCGGTTGCCCATCCAAGACTATCAGAAGCAACTTCATCTACTAAACCAAGCTCTTTTGCCTCTATCCCTTTTAACAACTGACCACTCCATATAAGTTGCTTTGCTTTTGAAACTCCCACTCTTTCTTTTAAGAAGAAGTGTCCTCCTCCATCTGGAACTAATCCAATACCTATAAAGTTCATTGCCAATTTACTATTTTCTTCGGCAATGACTATATCACAGCCAAGTACCATACTAAAACCAAGTCCAGCTGCTGCTCCGTGTACAGATGCGATTGTAATTTGCGGTAAAGTATATAATGCTAATGCAATGCGTGATACATATTCCATCGCTTCTTCTATATTAAAAGGATTTTCTGTATTGATCATCGCTTTAATATCTCCGCCAGCTGAAAATGCACGTCCCTCTCCTCTAAGCAGTAGTACTTGAATAGAAGTATCTTCCTTTAGGGATTCCAAACAAACGGCTAGCTCTTGCATCATCATTTCATTCATCGAATTCATTGCTTCTGGTCGATTTAATGTTAATGTAGCAATTCTTCCTTCTTTTTCTAATCTTAACGTGTTATACATTCCATACTCCCCTTTGTCAGTGAATAGTCATTCATTAATAATACATTCGTCATCCCTTACAATATTCCTTCTTTATAATATAAAAAGGATCTCATCCAATTGTGGAGAGATCCTTTTTATCAAATGCCTTCGTATAATTCTTGTACTGGTTTGATTAATACACGATTTACTTCTTCAATCAACTGACTTAATCCCATTTCGGCTTGAAGCATTTTTGAAATCTTCTCATTGTTTTGGGCAAGCTGTGCAGTTTTTTGCGCATATTCTAATTCTTCGCCAGCAATTTCTTCGCCTTTCATTTGCTTTTCTTGAAGAGTTAATTGGATTTTGCGAAAGCTTTGGAATAATGCTAGTGCTTCTGCATCTGCTTTTACAGCATCAACAGCCGCCTGTACGTTTGCGAACTCGTTTGTTTTTCGTAATGTCGCTTCTAATTTGTTAATGTCATCATAAATATTGATCATTATTGTTAGCCCCTTTTATCCCGTTATAAATACAATAATTCCTTGAATAATCCCGATGAGACCCCCAAGAAATCCACCTAAAACGGTAATCATTTTAAATTCTCTTTTCGATATACCAAGTACAATATCTTCCAAACGTTCTACTGGGAAAGAATCGACTTGCTCTTTTACCATATCTTCTAATTTCATTTTACGCAACACTTCTTCTAATTTTGCTTCAGCTTCTATAAAAGCAAAATTAGTAAGCCTCGGAACAAGCTTTGTTTGTGTCCATTCTGTTGCTTCCGGAAAATAATGGACTAAGCTATGACTTAAACGTTCTTCAATAGCCAATTGCTCAGTTAAATACTTCTTCACATTCGCAATGACCGGTTCAAAATCGAATCCATCAATCATCTCCACAATTGGGCGATCTTTTAGCTTTTCCCATTCATTTCGTACAATATTTTCTAACATATTCTTTGTTCCTGGTGCTTTTAAAAATTTCAAGATTTCGGGTTGCACTTTTCCAGCAAGTGAAGAAGATTCTCCAACGAACATTTGAATCATACTTCCGAGTGTTCCTTTAGTGGAAAGGAAATCATCGATTAAGTTTTTTACCGTCATTTTCCCTTGTTCGGACTCGAAAAACTCTTCTCCCTTTTCCAGAATATAAGCAACTATTTCTCCGACTTTTGTATCTGCTTTTTGTTGCCATTCGGCAGGTGCTAGCTCACGAATCGTTTCCTGTTCAAATCTTGATTTTAGTTGTTGAAATTGGATATCTACTTGGTTTTCAATTTTTCCATTTGCCATGGACGCAATATTTTCAAGACCACCAAGCTTCAGCCAATCAGCAATTGTTTTATCGGAAAGAAGTATTTTTTCATTCAATTGGCGGACGATCAATTTTGTTGTCTTTTCTTGCATTTCTTCATTGAAATATTTTCGTTTAAAAATGTCAGGGGTTAATAGGTGATTAATCACTGTATTTCCTAGTTGTTTTGCCAGTTCATCTCTTCTTTTTGGTATTAAACCTGGTGTGAATGGAACTCGCCATGGTCCAATATATTTTGCTTCATGCGGCCTAAATAACATTTTAATGGCCAAATGATTCGTTACTGCTCCTATAGCTGCTCCAACGATTGCCATAAATGCGATTGTCCATATAAAATTCATCTGTTTCACCTTTTTCCTCTAGCTTCTCACTTATTATAGCAGAGGAAGGACAAACACTAAAAGAATTTACAATGCGTTGTACATGGTTGAAAAACGAATAGCATGTTCTGTTTCGTCATGCATCGCTACAAATAGTGGAGCGTATGCTTGCTGGATCGGTATTTGGAGCAGCATTTCTTTATACATTTCAGCCGCTTCTAACTCATCTCTAATTGCGCTTTTTGCACATTCCTTTAAATCAAAACATTCTTTGGGTTCAGGGAAATCCTGTACAAATGTCCCAGTAAGCATATAATATAGTTGTTGGAACATTTCGTAATGGCTTTTTTCATCTATATATACATGCTCGATAAAACTTTGCCAATACGGGTCGTCAGTTAATTTATACATAGAACGATAAAAGTGATAATCTTCATATTCGTTTAGTATTGCTTGCTTTAATTTATCAGTAAACAATTTGACGCTCCTTCATTAGTCATTTCTACTAGTGTATGCGAGTAAATTATGCCACATGAAAGGTTGATAGAATTGCTACAGCATTTTAGCTTCAAGCCACTATATGAAAATAAGCAACTACCAGGTTGGTCTATTTCTTTCTTCTATAAGAAAGCAAGATACACAGCGGAATATGAACCAGATGGAACGATTAAATGGCTAGGCGAGACCCCAACTGACGAACAAGAAGTAAAGAACATGATTCATGAACTTATGCTTTTTCATGTATACGACTAAAAAGTGCAAGAGAGTATTCTCCCTTGCACTTTTTATACTGCCCCCAGTTTTTTGCGTCCAAATAAAATATAGAAATAAGTAGAAGCAATTATATATAAAACACCTGTAATCGAAAACGTATATGCATAGCCCCAATAAAAACCATATGCCATTACAAGTCCTGTGGCAATTCCTCCAGTACTCGCCCACCCAATGTGGAATACCATCTGATTTACTGAATTAGCAAGTCCTTTATATTTATCATGCACAAGGTCCATCGCGATTGCACTTTGAATCGGGTTTCCAGCATTCATCAACGCTTGACGGAGTAGGAAACCAAGGGATGCAACGATGAGAGAATTTGTAAAACCCGTGATAAATAAAAAAGGAATAGAAAGTAACTGGAATATTACTAATGCACGCACTTGCCCCACTCTCTTCACAAGTGCAGGACCTAGTAACATGGCAACTGCAGTCATGGCGGAACCTAGCGACAAGATTAATCCAACATAAGAATTGGAGGCCTCAAATCGATTGGAAAAATATAAATTCAAATAAGGAATGACTAAACCAGAACCCGTTCCTATTAACAAATTGGCAAATCCAAACAGCACGATTACAGTAATATTTCGTTTGAAATTACTAGGAATTTTTTTTGGTCTTGCATCTGTCGTTTTTACTGTCTCTTCCACTTTTTCACTTGGCTTTAATTGAAATAAAGGGATTAATCCCAATCCAAAAATAACTGATCCTATTATTAATACCCACTTAATCGAGACAAGCACGGACATATTGGCATATAAATGTAATGCATCCGCCAATACCCCTCCCCCTAAACTTCCAACTACACTGGCTATCGTGACTAATGAAAAATGAATACTAAATAAATGCATTCGCTCGCTAGCACGTGAGTTTTCAGCAAGAAAAGGAACACCTGAAACCTGAACTAGCGCCATAAACAGACCTGTTAGAAATGCTGCGTATATAATGGACTGTTCGGTTATTGTGACACTTCGATAAAAAAGAGTTATTACGGAAACGATAGTCCCAAGAATAATCATTCCTTTTCGCCCGTATCGGTCACTTAAAAATCCTGCTGGAATAAGTATTATTGCCGTTGCAAGGGAGGTCATAGAGATGACCGTTCCATTAACAGTTTCGGGAAAGCCTAATTCTTTAATATATAAATTATACATAACCGCAAATATTCCCATTCCGGTTTGTATGAATATATTGGCAAACATAAACAATCGAATATTTCTATTGAAGGAAGCTATTTTAACTTTCCAATCCCGTAGCCAATTTAACATAGATGACCTCTTTTTCATTTTATTTCGACTCTCTAAATATACGATGGTCGTCATAAAACTTCAATAGGGATTACGCCGTACAGGATAAAAAATTTCTCTTGTAAAGTATAGTCATCGAGTGATGATTGACCAGTTTACGAGGGAGATTGTCCATCTATTTGATGGGATCGTCCAACTTCGGAGTGAGATTGTCCAGTCTTGCAATGATTGTCCAGCTTTCGAGGGTGATTGTCCAACTATTTAAAAAGATCGTCCAACTATTTAAAAAGATCGTCCAACTTCGGAGTGAGATTGTCCAACCTTGGGGTGATTGTCCAACTATCTGAAGGGATCGTCCAACTTAGGAATGAGATTGTCCAACTTTGGGGTAAGATTGTCCAATCTTTCAATGATTGTCCAGTTTTAGGTAGATTGTCCATCTATTTGATGGGATCGTCCAACTTCGAGAGGTGATTGTCCAACTTTGAGCAGAGATTGTACAACCTTGCAATGTTTGTCCAGTTTTCGAAGGAGATTGTCCAGCTATTCGAAAAGATTGTCCAACTTTGAGGAGTGATCGTCCAATCTTGCAATGATTGTCCAGTTCTCGAAGGAGATTGTCCAACTATTTGAAAAGATCGACCAACTTCGGGAGGAGATTGTCCAATTTTTTAAAAAGATCGTCCAGCTTCCGAAAGTGATCGTCCAACCTCGCGAGGAAATTGTCCAAACTACGATCAAGCTGCTGGAATGACCCATCGTTACCCTGCTCAATTCTAAGAAGCTCTATCTTTACATGCTTTCAATACAAAAAAAGGGAATATCCCCACACGCATTATGCGTATGAGGATACTCCTGCTTGTAGTTTATACATTTGCTCATAGCGTCCCTGTAGTTCCAGTAATTCTTCATGTGTTCCACTTTCAACTATTTCGCCGCGATCTAATACTAAAATACGGTCTGCATTTTTAATAGTAGAAAGTCGGTGCGCAATGATAAAAGTCGTTCTTCCTTTTTTCAATACATCCATTGCATGTTGGATGATTTCTTCTGTTTCCGTGTCAATATTAGAGGTTGCTTCATCCAGAATGAGAATAGCTGGGTCGAATGCAAGTGCTCTAGCAAAAGAGACGAGTTGCCTTTGACCAGAGGATAATGTGCTCCCCTTCTCAATAACTGGTTCATCCAAACCTTTTTCCAAGTTTTTTAACACTCGTTCTCCACCAACTGCTGCTAATGAAGCTTCTACTTTCTCCCTGGAGATTTTCGGATCGTTTAAGCTCACATTTGATGCAATCGTTCCGGAAAACAAATAGGGATCCTGCAAAACAATTCCCATATGTTCGCGAATCGTTTGTCTTGGTAAGGTGGTAATATCGATTCCATCAATAAGAATTTTACCTTTGGAAGAATCATAAAAACGGAACAATAAGTTCATAATAGAGCTTTTACCAGATCCTGTATGCCCTACAAGTGCCACCGTTTCTCCTTTATTCGCGATAAAGTTCAAGTTTTTCAATACATACTCTTGCTCTTTGTATGCAAATGAAACATTTTGGAATTCTACATTTCCTTCGTATCGCTCCATCTTCTTATCTGCTACTTTTTCACCTGATTCATCGAGTAATGTGAACACGCGAGAACCTGCTACTAATGATCTTTCCAATTGCGAAAACTGGTTCACTATCCCTGTAATTGGATTAAATAGTCTAGTTGTATAATCTACGAACGCATACAGCATCCCAGCTGACACGATTGTACCTGGTTCCATTGATTGTAAGCCAAAATAAGTAATAAACACAATAAACATAACGGAACGCAAAACGCTTACTAAGTTAAACGAAGTTGCGGAATCTAGTATTAATAATTTCCTCTGATAGCGATAATGCTCTTCATTCATTTCTTCAAATTCTCGGTCCATTTGTTCTTCCCGTTTAAATGCTTGAATAATGGACATCCCTTGAATCGATTCATTGAGCATTGCATTTAAATCCGCAATTTTCGTCCGAACTATATGATTATATTTAGAGGCATATTTTCGATAACTAATCATCCAAATATAAATGATCGGTAGAACAAATAAAGCCATCAAAGCCATTCGTACATTTAGTATGAAAAGCGCGACGTAGACCCCTAAAATGGAAATAATACTCGTTGCGAATTGTGATAATACTTGCACATATAAATTACGAATTGCCTCTGTGTCATTAGTAACGCGAGCTACTACTTTACCAGCAGGCAAATTGTCAAAGTACTGAATCGGTAGCGTCTGGATATGTTGAAATACATCGTTTCGTAGTTTTTGTACAACTCGATTCGCTCCTACTTGTAGCTGTATAAACATGAAATATCGAAAAACTGCCGTAACAACACTTAACCCAAAAAACAATCCTAGCAACAGTAGAATCGGTTGAAATTCAATGGCACCTTCTACAATATGTTCGTCGATGATTGTTTTGGCGATGAAAGGGCCCGACAAATCGGCAAACACCGCAATGGTTAAAAAGATTAAACCAAGCAAAATTGGCTTTTTATAAAATAATGCGTAATGGTAGAGTCGTTTTCCTGTACTCATGACGACACCCCCTCAAGCTGTTGACGATCGTATTGCTCTTTGTACCAACCATTTTGTAAAAGAAGCTCTTCATGAGTACCCTCTTCTACTATCAGTCCTTCATCTAGCACGATAATATGGTCTGCATGCTGAATACCGGATAATCGATGCGTCGTAATAATTGTTGTCTTCCCACTACGTTCTGTTTGAATATTTTCAATGATTTTCGCTTCTGTTTTCGCGTCTACCGCTGAAAGCGAATCATCTAACAATAGGATTTCAGGATTTTTAATAAGCGCACGAGCAATCGACACACGCTGCTTTTGGCCACCTGATAAGGAAACTCCCTTTTCTCCTACTAATGTTTCTAGACCCATCGGTAAATTCATCAAATCTTGCTGGAAATGGGCTAACCGAATTGCATCTTCTAGCTCTTCTTCCGTTGCATCCTCTTTCCCAAAAAGGATGTTCTGACGAATCGTACGTGAAAATAACACATGGTCCTGTGGAACATAGCCAATCCACTCTAATACTTGGGCTTTAGTTTGTTCTGAAATTGTCGTTTCTCCAATCGTTAAAGCTCCCGTACCAATCGGATATTCCTTCAATAATTGCTTCATAAAAGTCGTTTTCCCAGAACCTGTTTTCCCTACGATTCCAAGCGTTTGCCCTTTTTTCAGCTTCACTTGGATATTTTGCAGGTTTTTCACTTGGGATAAGGGATATTGGAATCCAACTTGTTCAAAACCAACGGAGCTTGCATTTTTTAATGCGATTGGATTAGTCGGATCTTTTACATCTTGTTCATAATCTAACGTTTCCTGTACACGATCTAAAGAAGCATTCCCGCGTTGCATGACATTTATCAGTTCACCGATTGCGAACATCGGCCAGATTGCCATACCTAAATACACGTTAAAAGTGATCAAATTTCCAACTGTCATCTCGCCTCTAGATACTAAGTACGCACCATATCCTAAAGCAACTACATAACTTATGCCCGTACCTACTTTCGTAATCGGTCCAAAAAGTGCATCAATTCGTTCTACTACCATATTTTTTTGGTAGACGTCTTCACTCATATCAGCAAACTTTTTTTCATCTGCACGCTCTTGCACATATGCACGAATTACGCGAACACCAGCGATTGATTCTAAAACGCGGTCGTTTAACTCACCAAATGCATCTTGGGCAGTCATATATTTTTCATGAATGATTTTTCCTAAATATTGCATAATAAGTGCTAAAACCGGTATAGGTAAAAGTGCGAAGAATGTGAGCTTCCAAGAAATGATGAAACCCATTGCGAGTATTAAAGCCGCCATATACATCGTTGAATCAATTAGTGTCATAATGCCAAATCCTGCTGTTTGGGACACTGCATTTAAATCATTAGTTGCACGAGCCATTAAATCACCCGTACGATTTTTTTCATAAAAAGTTGGTGTCATACTTAAAAATTTGCGATTTAACTTAGTACGTAAAATTCGCTCAATCGAGATTGAACCTCCGAATAACTGATATTGCCATATAAAATTTAGTGCATAAGCAACAATAATTATTGCGATAAATATGAAAAAGTATTGCCATAATTGACTGGACGTCATTTCACCCAAAGTAATGGTATCAATTGCATTCCCAACTACCCAAGGAGGTAAAATTTCTATAACACTCGCAACTATAAGCAGTCCTACCGCAACCGTATATCGCTTCCAGTTATCCTGGAAAAACCATTTTAATTTAAATAAAACAGAAAACATTCATTAACCCCTCTTTTCTCTTCAAATCCACTTACATATTCGGCTATCCGCCTTCTAGAGATTCCTTTAATAAAATTTGTTTTGTTCGTTGAATATTCATATCCAACACTCCTTCACATCAATTTTCACCAAAAAATGGAAATCATTAAACGCAAAAAAGCACATTGCCCACAATACGGCAATGTGCTTTAAAAATAGACATATTTCTTTTCTTACATGTCTATTAATAAATCATTTTTCGTCTAATGGTCGGTATGAATAAATTATTAAGTTTTTTACGCTATCTTTTAAACGAATCATTTTTCATACCTCCATTTCCTTTTATTTAGTGTCCCTTAACATTAGCATACAGAAAATTCCGTTGTCAATACATTTTGAAAAAAGAAATTTATTAGATTAATTGTACAGCGGCACCTAATAACGCACTTATTAATACTACTTTAAAAGGCGCCCATTTATACACGACTAATAACATAAAACTAATTAATACAATAATAAAATCAAACGTGCTTGTTACCGCACTTGTAAAAACGGGATCATATAACGCAGCTAGAAGAATTCCCACTACAGCTGCATTAACTCCTTTTAAGGCGGCCTGAATTCCCTTTTGCGACCTGATAAAAGACCAAAATGGCAAAGTACCGATTACCAATAAAAACGACGGTAAAAACATCGCAATTACTGCTATAATAGCTCCTGGAATTCCGGCAGTCACTTGTCCTAAATAGCCTGCGATTGTAAACAGAGGTCCCGGCACTGCTTGCGCTGCTCCATATCCAGCAAGAAATATATCTGGAGTTACCTCCGCTTCTCTTTCAAGCATCGGTAAAACGACATGTCCCCCGCCAAACACAATAGACCCAACTCGATAATACGTATCAAAAATAGAATAATATACTGATTGAAAGTAAGGTTTAACAACAGGCAATAAAATCAATAGTCCAAAAAATAAAATCCAACTTATAATCCCTGTCTTTTTACCAAAAGTAAGTGCCATATTAGGAGCTGGTACCACGGTTTCTTGTTTGTAATATATGTAGCCAAACAGACCGGCGGCAACAATGATGCTAATTTGACCAATAGCGGTTGGAATAAGCAAAGTTAAAATAGCACATACTACGGCAATAGAAATACGTACTTTGTCAGGAGCAAGTGACTTTTGCATACCAAGAAGCGCTTGTCCCACAACTGCGACTGCAACAATTTTAAGCCCTTGAATCCAGCCACTATCAAATGAACCAGCAGTTGTAACGTAAGCTGCAAAAAGCATTAATATAATGACTGATGGCAAAGTGAAGCCTATCCAAGAAAGGAGACCTCCAAGTATTCCTCCTCTTAACAAACCAATCGATATTCCAACTTGGGAAGATGCGGGACCAGGTAAAAACTGGCATAGCGCTACGATATCGGCATACATTTTATCATCCAGCCATTTTCTCTTTTCCACATACTCTTCTCGAAAGTAACCAATATGTGCAGCCGGTCCTCCAAAGGAAGTAAAACCTAGTTTAATAGAAGCCTTTATAATTTCAACATATGTATCTTTCAATTGTCATCCTCCCATCCATACAGCTACTATTATCACATTTTTTAGGCTATTGAATTGATAAGTTTATGTTAAGTTTCTATAGAAATTTGTTCCATGTGAGAAGAAAGATTTGTATTTTCTTTTTATATATTTTATTATTAAACGTATAAACTATTTTTTAGAAAACAGGAGGTGTATACTTTGTTCTACCCCTCATTCGGGTTAGGGACAAAGTAATTATTTGGAAATAGCCATACGATTGACAGCATTTGCTGTCTTAATCGCATTCACTGCATTTTTCGTTGCTAGTGAATTTGCAATTGTAAAAGTAAGAACGACAAGAATTGATCAGCTTATTGCTGAAGGAAACACAAGGGCGATAAATGCAAAAAAAGTCGTTTCTAATTTGGATGAGTATTTATCTGCATGTCAGCTCGGAATAACCATTACCGCTCTAGGTTTGGGGTGGCTTGGAGAGCCGACAATCGAAGCTATACTACATCCTGCATTCGAGTATTTTGAGCTTCCGGAGAGTGTTACCTCCGTACTTTCATTTATCATTGCATTTTCTCTAGTAACATTTATACATGTAGTTGTTGGGGAACTAACACCTAAAACAATGGCAATTCAAAAGTCGGAACAAATTACATTAGCAGTTGCAAAACCACTAATTATTTTTGACCGTCTAATGTATCCAGTTATTCACGGTATGAATGGGTCTGCACGATTTTTAGCTACCCGAGTGTTTGGTTTAAAAGCCGTATCCGAATCGGAAGTAGCCCATTCAGAGGAAGAACTTCGTATGATTCTCTCTGACAGTTATAAAGGTGGAGAGATCAACCAAGCCGAATATAAATATGTAAACAAGATTTTCGAATTTGATGATCGTATTGCCAAAGAAATTATGGTTCCACGAACAGAAATTATTTCGATTGAAAAAGATTTAACGCTACATGAAGTATTTGAGCTAATTGGTGTGGAACAATATACGAGATATCCTGTAACCGATGGTGACAAAGACCATATTATAGGACTTGTTAATATGAAAAACTTATTAACAGCTTATATTAAAGATCCTGCAAATGCATCTACTCCAGTAATTGACTATATGCAGCCAATTATTCGAGTGATTGAAAATATGCCGATAGCTGACCTATTGCTTAAAATCCAAAGAGAACGTATTCATATGGCCATTCTAATGGATGAGTACGGTGGTACTTCAGGTCTTGTTACAATTGAAGACATTATCGAAGAAATCGTCGGTGACATACGTGATGAATTCGACACAGATGAGCTTCCAGAAGTTCAAAAGATTGACGAAAATCATTTTATCATCGATGCAAAAATGTTAATCGAAAATGTCAATGATCTCCTTGGTATTAATATCGATGAAGAAGATATCGATACTATTGGTGGCTGGTTTATGACAAAAAGCTTTGAAGCCGTTAAAGGTGAAAAGATTATCGAACAAGGATATGATTTCATGGTAAAAGATATTGATGGGCATCACATTCAATACTTGGAAATCATTAAAGCCACTCCATTAAATGATTTAGATGAAATAACAGAAGAACAGTAAAAAATGATACAGTTATGTGAAACGACTCTCAAATTGAGAGTCGTTTTCATATGCAATAAAATGTTGAAAAGAGGAAACACTTTGGAGCTATATACAAATTTACGTGAAGGGGAAAGAGGAGCTTGGGTAAGTATTGGTATTTACTTACTATTAAGTACTATTAAACTTAGTGCGGGTTTTCTCGGCTCGTCTGAAGCATTAAAAGCAGACGGGTTAAACAACTTCACAGATATTATTGCATCTATTGCCATCCTAATAGGACTTCGAATTTCACAAAAACCACCAGATGATCATCATCAGTACGGACATTTACGTGCAGAAACTATTGCATCTTTAATTGCTGCTTTCATAATGGCGTCGATTGGAATTCAAGTAATTATTCAAGCGATTCAACATATAACAAATCCAGTACAACAAACTCCCTCCATATTAACCGCAATTGTTGGGCTTATTAGTGCACTCGCCATGTATATCGTGTACAAGTACAACTTAAAATTAGGTACTCGAATAAATAGTGCAGCTTTAAAAGCTGCTGCATATGATAATCGTTCAGATGCATTAGTTAGTATAGGTGCAACAATCGGTATATTAGGATCCATTTTTGGTTTCCCTATGTTAGATGGTATTACTGCATTGATTGTTGGGATTATTATTATTTATACAGCTTATACAATTTTTCATGAGGCTGCCTATACATTATCGGATGGATTCAATGTGGAAGAGGCTGAATCATTGTCTACTGTCGTAAAACGCGTGCAAGGGGTAGAAACGCTAAAGGATTTTAAAGCTAGAATGCATGGCAATTTAATGTTCGTTGATATAACCGTTACGGTAAATCCCAATCTTAACGTAATTGAAAGTCATCGAATCACAGAAGAAATAGAACAACGTATTATGAAGTTAAAGCCTTTTTCCGTAGCGCTTGTGCATATTGAGCCGCATTTAGCAGATGAATAAGTTGTTGATTGGCCGTTTTTTGTTAATTGTTCAATTGAACGCATATTTGCAGATTCAAAAAGGAAGTTCGCAATGATTTTGCGAACTTCCTTTTTACTTTATTGCCCACTTGGTTCTGTGAGTCCGTGTTTGACTGCATATAGCGCAGCCTGGGTTCGATCTTGCACTTGTAGCTTAACAAATATATTCGATATATGCGTTTTCACCGTTTTTTCTGTTACAAATAAGGATGATGCTATTTCACGATTGCTTTTTCCTTTTGTTAGCTCAGCCAACACATCCTGCTCTCTTGGAGTTAAAGGATGCTCTTCATGCGGGGAAAGTGGTGTGACTTCCACTTCTTTTTGAAGCTGAGAAGTGGCCTCTGGGTGCAATGTATTTTCTCCACGCATTAATTTGCGGATAGCTTCTGCCAAATCATCTGGTTCGATATCTTTTAATTGGTACCCTGCAGCTCCTGCTTTTAGTGCTGGTATAACGTGGTCTCTATCAGAAAAACTTGTAAGCATTAGAATTTGAATTTGTGGGTATTTTGCTTTAATACGTTTTGTTGCTTGAATACCATCCATTTCTGGCATTACAAGATCCATTAATACAATATCAGGCTTTAAAGTTGCAGTCAGGTCCACCGCTTCTTTTCCATTCGAGGCCTCTCCCACTATGTCCATATCTTTTTGCGTTTTTAAAAAGAACATTAACCCTCTTCTAACTACATGATGGTCGTCGGCGATTAAAACTCGTATCATTTCTATCCCCCCTAATACGGTAAACGGACTAATATCTCCGTTCCTTTATCCCATTCTGTTACCCAATCTACTGTTCCACTAACGGAATATGCCCTATCTTTCATACTTTGTAATCCTAGCGATCTAAGGCTGTTTAATTCATTCATATGAAATCCACGTCCTTCATCTTTTATGACTAACAATACATCTGTAGAAGTAATGGTTAAATACAGTTCTGCTTGTAAAACACCTGAATGCTTTCGTACATTATTCATTGCTTCTTGTGCGATTCGGAACAAAGTCTCTTCAATTTTAACTGGTAAATTTATAACTCCTTTAACATTCACATTAAGCGTTAACCCTAGTATATCTCCATACCCTTTTAATCCTTCTATTATTCCATTTTCTAAGCCTTTCGGGCGGAGCTGCCATATAAGTGCTCGCATTTCCGTTAAAGCTTCTTGCGTTAAATATTGAATCTCTTTAAATGTGTCTTTAACATCTTGCTGCTCTGTCATTTCTATACCGCCTCTAGCAGTTAAGGTAACCGAAAATAGTAATTGATTGACCGAATCATGTAAATCGCGAGCGAGTCGATTTCTTTCCTGTACAAGTGCAACTTGCTGCTCTTGTTTTGTTAATAAAATTCGCTTAATCGCAGATCCAATTTGAAAAGCAACAGACTCTAATAACGCAAGTTCTCCTTCTGAAAAACGAATCGTGTTTGGGGTTGCAACATTTAAAAGACCGAATCTCTCTTGGCCAGACTGTAAAGGAACCGTTGCATGATGTGTGATATTACTATAATCTTTACTGCTACTCCTTCTGGAATGGACAATTCTTTTACATTCGATAATATTAGAAGCCTTGTCTAACTCGCTATTTAGAAATCTTGTAACACACCAACACCCACCTTTTTGCAGGTGTTTACAGTCATTTTGTTGCAATGCATTTGGCAGATTTTCATGGGCGATTAGTTCTTGCTTCCCTTTTTCGTTGATAAAAAATATCCAACCGGTCTCGAATATCGTCCCTTCTAATAGCTTACGAAGCGCACCTTGAAGCATTTTCTCCATTTCTGTTTCTTCGTTTAGAAATTCTGCAATTTCTTTTAATAATTCAATATTTGAGAGTTCATTTAACTGCATGTAAACTCCTCCACCTTATGTTCTCTTACTTTCCATCATATCACTTAATCGAACCGCACAGTATCTACATAGCTTCATACTTTTGACTGAAAAACTTAACTCTTTGTATCAAAAGCAAGTAAAAACCAGCCCCTTCGCATATGAAAGGGCTGGTTTTTAAGATGGAGATATATTAGTGCTATCTAATTAACACGTATGAAAGTTTTTAGTACTAGATTTTCAAGTAAGTCTTCGCTAATCACATAACGAATCAATGCTTACATGGGATCATTGCAATCCATCCTCTAAATATTTATTCATTTCAGCTGAGAATGCTTCTTTTAGAAGTGCAAGCTTTTCCATACTTTCTGCTTCTGTCCCACTAGTCACACCGAAATAATATTTTATCTTCGGCTCTGTTCCACTTGGTCGCACACAAACCCACGAGCCATCTACAAGAAAGTATTTTAGTACGTTCGATTTTGGTAATACAATCTGCTCCGCTTTCCGACCATCAACAAATGTTCGAAGGGACGTCGCATAGTCTTCTTGAGAAGAAATAGCAATGCCTGCAACTTCTGTTAGTTGATTGACACGAACTTGTTCAAGTAAGTTTTTTATCGCACTCGCTCCACTTACTCCTTTTTTCGTAACAGAAACAAGTCCTTCTAAATAATAACCATGTCGCTCATATAACGCATATAGAACGTCTACTAGTGTCATGCCTTTCTCTTTATAAAAAGCAGCAGCTTCTACGATTGCTAACACACTTTGTATCGCATCTTTATCCCGCGCAAAGCTTTTCACTAAATAACCATAGCTCTCTTCATAGCCGAACAGAAACTCGTACTCTTTCGTTTCTTCATATTGTTTAATCTTTTCTCCGATAAATTTAAATCCTGTTAACACATCTTCCGTGCTTGCACCATGATACTCTGCAATCACTCGTCCAAGATCAGATGTCACAATCGTTTTAAACACACGGCCATTTGCAGGCATCGTTCCTTTTTTCTTTTCGCTGTGTTAATAAATACTCGATTAAAATGGCGCCAGTCTGATTGCCAGTTAACAGTTTGTATCCTCCTGCTGTTTTCACCGCTAGTCCAACACGGTCTCCATCAGGGTCTGCTGCCACTAAAATGTCTGCATCATATTTTTCTCCATATTGTATTGCGAATTCAAAAGCGCTTTGTTCCTCTGGATTTGGTGATTTCACCGTTGGAAACTCACCATTTGGTTCCATTTGTTCTTCTACATAATGGATATTTTTATAACCTACTTCGCTTAAGATTTGTTTCACTGTTTTACCAGACGCACCATGTAGTGGAGTGAAAACTACTGTTAAATCGGTAGTTGATGCGATTGCTGGATTTTCTTGCACGGTTTTTAATTCCTCTATATAAGCCTGATCAATATCTTCATCTAAATAGGTAACTAAGCGATCATCAAATGCTTGGTGAGTTATTTGAAGTGCATCACCAGCGTCGGAAACATAACGAATAACGGCATCTGCATCTTGTAAATTTAACTGTGCTCCGTCTTCTCCGTATACTTTGTAGCCATTATACTCAGGAGGATTATGGCTTGCCGTAATAACAATTCCCATAAATGCATTTAGTTTACGCACTGAATAAGACAGCTGCGGCGTCGTTCTAGGCTCATTATACAGATAAGCTTGAATACCATTAGAAGCTAATGTATTCGCTGCTTCGTTTGCAAATTCAGGAGAAAATCTACGACTATCATAAGCAATAACGACGCCACGTTTCATCGCATCTACTCCGGCCATCTTAATATAAGCCGCAAGACCAGTAGTGGCTTTACGAATCGTATATGTATTCATACGATTCGTCCCTGCTCCTATTTCTCCTCGCATTCCACCTGTACCAAATTCTAGATCCCTATAAAACGCATCTTCCACACGTTTTTCATCATTTGCTAACAGATGAAGGTCTTCTTTCCAAACAGATTCTAACTCAGCAAAACGATTCCATTGCTCGAACAATTGTTTATAAGACATTCGTGAAACACCCATTCCTCATTTTTTATAATCTATACTATAGACATCATGTCGACGGTCTTTTAAATGCTTAACTGTTCCGTCTTGTCGTTGTCGTCTTAATATTTCTAAATCGACATCTCCTATTAAAACCATTTCGACATTCGGTTCTGTTTCGCCTACAATCCCGTCTCTCGCAAATTCAAAATCAGATGGAGCAAAAATGGCAGATTGTGCATACTGGATATCCATATTTTCGGTTTGTGGTAAGTTTCCTACTGTACCTGAGATAACCGTATAAATTTGGTTTTCCACTGCGCGTGCTTGTGCACAGTAGCGAACTCGTAAGTATCCTTGGCGATCCTCTGTACAAAATGGCGTGAAAATAATATTGGCACCCATATCTGTTGCAATTCGGGCAAGCTCTGGAAATTCGATATCGTAACAAATTTGAATGGCAATTTTCCCACAATCCGTATCAAATACTTGCACAGAATCTCCTGCACTAATTCCCCACCATTTGCGTTCGTTTGGTGTAATATGGATTTTATACTGCTTGTCAATCGCGCCATCACGATGAAATAAATACGCAATATTATAAATTTCCTCGTTCTCTTCTTCTACAAAATGAGAGCCAGCAATGATGTTAATATTGTAACGTACAGCTAAATCTGCAAATAATTCCATATACTGTGGTGTATATTCCGTTAATTTACGAACTGCCTGACTTGGAGAAGGCTCATCTAAGAAAGACATAAGCTGGGTCGTAAAAATTTCTGGAAATACAACGAAATCGGATTGTGCATCGGATGCAACGTCTACAAAATACTCACATTGATGAGCAAATTGTTCGAACGAATTTATTTTGCGCATCATATATTGCACTGCACAAATTCGCACTGGATAGCTCGTTTTAAAATGCCGCTTTGATAATGGGATATAATCTACGTTATTCCACTCCATTAAAGTGGCGTATTTAACGGAAGCTTTATCATCCGGTAAATAATTTGGGTTAATACGCATTAAGGTAAAACCATTCATCAATTGAAAGGTTAATACGGGATCGTATATTTTATGACGAGAAACAGCCGTTACATATTCTCTCGGTGACATTTCGTTTGCGTGTTTATGGTAATTTGGAATGCGGCCACCAATAATAATGGATTTTAAATTAAACTGTCTAGCTATATCTTTTCTGCCCTCATACAAACGTTGACCGACTTTCATTCTTCTATATTCGGGATGCACCATTACTTCAATCCCATATAAATTATATCCATCTGGATTATGATTTGTAATATAACCTGAATCTGTTACGTCAGACCATGAATGACGATCATCGTACTCATCAAAGTTAATAATAAGACTGGAGCATGAACCGATTACTTTTCCGTCCAATTCAGCTACTAGTTGACCTTCTGGGAATATCGTTAAATGACTGCGCAAATGAGCTAGTTCCCAAGGGTCCATCCCTGGAAAGCACAGGCGCTGTATTTCTAAAATAGATTCAATATCAGAAAAAGTCGTTTCTCTTATAACCATGCTTTTTTCAAATTGGGATAGATCAAATTCTTCCGACATAATATCCACTCCTCAAACTTTTCACTAATTTCTATTATATAACTCTTTAGGGCTCAGTTAAAATATTTTACATGTTTTCAAAGAAGCCGTATACTTTGAATGGAGTTCAATGAGTTCAAAGGAGAAGCCTATGACAAAAAAAGTCGAAAATTTAATGTTATTTATGTGGGTAGTGGCTTTTACCGCAACACTTGGGTCGCTATATTTTTCAGAAATAAGACAGTACGAGCCTTGTGAATTATGCTGGTATCAACGACTACTTATGTATCCTCTCGTATTGATAGTAGGAATTGCTTTTGTCCAGAAAAATGCTAAAATTGCACTTACTTCTCTTGCCTTTTCTATCATTGGTGCATGTATTTCTGCATACCATTATAGCATTCAAAAGTTAGACTTTATGCAAGATTCTGCTCCAGCTTGTGGAAGAGTATCTTGTACTGGTGAGTATATAAATTATTTAGGCTTTATTACGATTCCATTTTTAGCACTTATTGCTTTCATTTTAATCGCAGTTAGTAGTGTACTTGTTTTAAGAAGTTTGAAGGAGGAAAAATCATTATGAAGAAATTAGCCATATTTGGCGGGATTATCATCTTAGTTTTCGTATTAATATTCGTATTGAATGGACAAAAAAACAAACAAGCATTATCGGACAACCCTTACGATAAAGAAAACCTAAGACAGTCTACAATTGATCTAATAAAAGATCCCAACTACCAAAATATCATCCTTCCAGATGACCTAAAAAAGAAAATCGATAGCGGCGAGCCTGTTACTGCTTATTTCTTCAGCCCAGAATGTGTGCACTGTCAGGAAATGACACCAAGACTAACGCCACTTGCAGAAGAAAATAAAGTAGATATTGTGAAATACAATGTCCTAGAATATGAACAAGGTTGGGACGATTATTTGATCGAAGCTACTCCGACAACTATCTATTTTAAAGATGGAAAAGAAGTAGCGAGAATGACTGGTGCGCAACCAAATGAAAATATCCAAGCATTTTTTGATCAAGTCGTATTAAAATAATTAGAGGGGTCGTGTCCATTAGACATGACCTTTTTTAAAGGAGAATAAAGGATGTTACATACACTAACCTATACAGTTCCAGAAGACGGACTAACGATTGAAACAATTTTACAAAATAACTGGAAGCTTGGAAAAAAACTTATCCATGACTTACGTATGCAAAAAGCAGTGAGTAATACTAGTGGGGAACTATTGCAATGGAAATTACCAAACAAAAAAGGAGATGTATTAGTTTTTAAGTGGGAAGGAGAATCGTCCAATTACGCCCCTTCCGACCAAATCCCATTATATGTTGCATATGAGGATGAATACTTATTAATAGCATCTAAACCGCGTGGCGTTGCAACTCACCCGAACGAAGAAGGTCAAAACCATACATTTATGAATACCGTATCCCACTATCTATCAAGTAAAGGTCAAAATTATGGGGAACATGTTCACCGAATTGATGAAGGCACAAAAGGTTTAATCGTGGTTGCGAAAAACCCGATTGTTAAAGGAATGCTCGATCGTATGCTTGAAAATAAAACAATTATCCGCACATACGAGGCAATTTTGGAAGGAGAGTTAAAAAACCAGCACGGCACGATTCGGGCTGCAATCGGAAACGATCGCCATCACCCAACGAGAAAGCGGGTTTCCCCTTCTGGTCAAAAAGCTATCACGCATTACGAAGTAGTCGGCAGACATCCGCAGTTTACAAAGGTACATGCCATATTAGAAACGGGTCGTACACATCAAATCCGTGTACATTTTGCCCATCTGGGTCATCCAATTGTTGGAGATGATTTATATGGAGCGAAGAAAACACCTACTAAAACATACGAGCTCCATGCTTTTAAAGTACAATTTGCTCATCCGATAACAGGTGAAATGATCGTCGTAGAAGACAAGAGATAGTAATGCCACATTATCTATAAAATCGAACAAAGTCATTATCAGAACTATTACGCTCTGATAATGACTTTTTAGTTTATAAATTTAACTCTTTCTTTGCATTTTCCACTGCCTGCATAAGCTCTGCATCTTTAACAATTGTCACATCAGGGTCCACTTGTTCCTTTTGAGGTAATTCAAATTGAAATTTTTCTGCATATGGTGCAGGTCTATTCATTAAGAACTCCGTAATCTGTTCCGCAATTTTTTCACGAGCTTCTTCAGCGGTCCTCTTACCAGTTACTATTTCATGCATCATATTCATAGAAAAAGTATTGGCGCCTTCGTTATCGCAATGTACAGATACCTCTCCCCTTGTTCTGTCAATAACGAGACTACCCTATAGTTTTGCTACTTCCCCTGCTTTTTCCGCTGGCACATGATAGTCAATAAACTGTTCGAGCATATCCACATGAGGTTCGGGAAAGTCATGAGGAACTCCTTCTTTATAAACGATTGTTTTCTTCCATGGACCATTATAGTACCAACTAATTGTTGAATGTGTAGTGTCATTCGGTGGACCATAAAACTCGATCATCTTTTGCGTTACTTTTTTGGAAAGTGTTGGCCAGTCCTCTATTAACTTTTCAACTACTGTAAGGTCCACTGTAGTATTAGTGCCTCTTTTCCCATTCATATCAGTCGCATGAAGCTGCTTGTTAGATTCCATCGCAATTGCAGCTGTTTGTAATCGTTCCTGTGCGCTCAATTGATCCATATGGCTGGTTGGTTTGTTCGTTCATATTCAATATTCCCATTCCTTTCTTTGAAATTATTTAAATGGATTCTCTTTAGTTATCTTCCCTCTCACTAATCGATTAAACAAAATATTCCTAAAGTCCATACTCATTCGAGACACAACTAAATAAGTATCAGGTATCAGTACATCACCAATACTTTTCTTTATCGTTTTAGAATAGATTTTGGAAATGATTACAAGATTTATTTTAATTATCATGGGTATTCATTAGTAGAGGAGTATCCTGAAGAAGAGGGAAGCGATATACTTGTTTGGATTTTCAGATTTATTATCAGTAGCTATTTCAGCCTTTATCATTTTGCCCATTGTAGTATTTTTAAGAGAGAGTGGTTACTTAATTGTAAGTAAAATTTTAGGCGTGGAAAACCCAAGAATCACTATTGGCTCTGGCCCTCGGATTTTTAAAATAGGAATTTTCGATGTTCGAAAATATTACCATCTATATAGTTGGTTTTCTTATGATGATATACGAAGAAAAAGTAAATTTACTTATGTCTTTATTTATGCTGGTCCTATTCTCGTTAACCTCTTGCTTGCATTAGTTATTAATGCACTTTTAGCGAATGGAATTCTGAACGAATACAAGGATTTTTGGGAGCGATTTATTTTTTATGCGTTTTACTATGTTTTGTTTGATTTGATTCCGATGAAAACTTTAAATGGCATGCCTAATAACGGGATGATTATTTATGAGATGTTACGATATGGTAAAAGAACCGATTATAATCAGCAGCCCTTTATCCCGACAACTACTGACGTTGAAAAAGAATATCAGGAACAAATGAAACAAATAAAAAAAAAGAAAGAGGTACAGGAATAGCATCCATGTACCTCTTTTTTCTTTTTACGGACTAAAAAGTCTCTGGATCCATCCCTGTTCTTTCATCTAAGTTTAGTGCATCGATATTTTTCATATCCTCAGCTGACAGCTCAAAATCAAAAACTTGGAAGTTGTCTATAATTCTAGCAGGTGTCACTGATTTCGGTATGACGATTAAATCGTTCTGTAAATGCCAACGGATAATTATTTGTGCCGTTGTTTTACCATACTTTGCACTAATATTTTGTAAAGTAGATTCATCAAGCAATCTACCTCTTGCTAGAGGCGACCAGGAAGTAACGGCAATTCCTTTTTCCGTACAGAAATTTCTAAGATCCACTTGTGTTAATCTTGGATGACACTCAATCTGATTGACCATCGGTTGTATGTTGGCTTTTGCTGCAATTGCTTCTAGATGATGCTGGTGGTGATTCGAAACACCAGTTGCACGAATTAGTTTCTCTTCATATAAACGCTCGATTGCACGATATGTGTCAACAAACGTTTCTTTTACTGGCCAATGGGTTAAATACAAATCTACATAGTCCAAGCCAAGAAGCTCTAAGGATTTTTCAAACGCTTTTAATGTTTGATCGTATCCTTGATCGGTATTCCATACTTTTGTGGTAATGAAAATATCTTCTCTTGCAAGTTTAGAGTGACGAACTGCTTCTCCGACTTCTTTCTCGTTTGCGTAAAGAGATGCCGTGTCTATATGGCGATAACCATTATCAAGTGCAGTGGATATTGCTTGTAACGCAATATCTGGTTCGGTCATTTTGTAAACTCCTAAACCAATACGTGGCATTTCTACTCCGTTTGCTAAACGTTTTGTTGAATCCATATGTAATTCCATATTGATCGTCCTTTCTTTTAAAGAAAACGACTGAAAAGCTCAGTCGTTTTTCCTCTGTTTAATAGAAGAAGTATCATCTGATTGTGCTGGATCAGATACTCGATGATCTTTTTCTAGCTCATTGTCATCGCGAAGCTTCTCCATTTGTTTTCCTAGTTGCTTTACTTCTTCCATATTTGTTGCCATCGAACCGTTTTCTGGACCATTTTTCAAATTACTCATTTAAAAAATCACTCCTTTTCTATATCCTAGTAGAATTGTATGGCAGATGCAACTCTCAAAAGGTACATTTTTTGCCATAAATTCATTTTTGCCAATATTTCTTTTTACCCTAAAGTAATGTATACTTATGGTTGAATATACTGGAGGAGGCGCTTAATATGAGATTAATCCTAGTTCTTGGCGTTTGTGTAGCATTCCTTACTGCGATCTTCACTGCAGGATATGATGACAAACCAGGTGCATCTAAAAAATAAGAATGTATGTTAAAACGGACGATGCCTTTACGGGCTCGTCCGTTTTTTTTAATGTAAATTAGGATAATCTTGTTGTCTTAATGCTTCATATATTAATATAGCAGCCGTATTAGATAAATTTAAGGAACGAATATTATCATTCATCGGAATTCTAAGGGCTCGGTCCGGATGAGCATCAATTAGTTCACGTGGCAACCCTTTCGTTTCGCGTCCAAAAATAAAGAAATGATCCTTCTCCGCGTCACTAAAGTTATAAGTAGTATGCGGCTTCGCACCAAACTTCGTGATTAAATAATATTCCGCTTCAGGGTGTGTCGCAAAAAAGTCATCTAACCCATCATAATACGTAATATCTACATGCTCCCAATAATCTAAGCCAGCTCTTTTTAACATTTTGTCGTCTGTTGAAAATCCAAGAGGTCTGATTAAATGTAATTTTGCCCCTGTTCCTGCACATGTTCTAGCGATGTTCCCTGTATTTGCTGGTATTTCAGGTTGATATAACACGATATTAATACTCACTATTTCCACTTCCTATTTCTCAATTGTATAAAACTCTAAGCCTTTACGAATTTCTATTAGTACTTCTTCTGCTTTTTCGGTTTGCTCTGCTTTCTTCAATGCAGTCCGACCTTCTTCTGTGTTTATCTTTCCAATAGCCCAAGCTGCTGTTCCTCTTATTACTGGACGAGCATCCTTTTCCATCAGTTCGATCAATGTTGGTACAGCGGACTCTTCTTTAAAGTGAGCAAGCGCTAATATGGCATTTCGCTGAATTGGATTTTTCCCTCTCCAAGCACCAGACATATGTCCATATGTCTCTTTAAAAGTCCGATTCGTCATGTTCAGCAATGGTAGAAGCAGTGGCTTTACAAGCTCTGGATCTGGTGTAAATGCTTCTTGATGCAAATTCGCTTTTCCTTTGTTTTTCGGGCAAATCGTTTGGCATGTATCGCACCCATATATACGATTCCCTATTTTTGTGCGAAATTCATCCGGAACCATTGTTTTCGTTTGTGTGATAAAAGCGATGCATCTTTGTGCATTTAACTGTCCTCCTTGGATTAATGCTCCAGTCGGACAAATATCTAAACAAAGTGTGCACTCGCCACATTGATCCTCCATCTGTTCGCTTGGAGCAAATGGAATGGATGTGATCATCTCACCTAAGTATACGTAGGAGCCAAATTCGGGTGTAATAACCGCACAGTTTTTTGCACTCCAACCGATTCCAGCACGTTCTGCAACTGCACGATCGGACAACTCACCAGTGTCTACCATGGAACGCAGTTTTGCATCCGGTATATGGGTTAATATATATAATTCTAAGAGCGCAAGCTTTTCTCGTAAGACGGTGTGATAATCCATTCCCCAGGAAGCTCTAGCGAAGATTCCTCGTCGTGCTCCTTTTATACTTTTCGGAGCATCTTTCATTTTCGATGGATACGCTACGGCAATCGAAATAATACTCTCTGCGTCAGAAAGTAAAAGCTCTGGATGCGTTCTTTTTTCAATATCTGGTTCTTCAAAACCCGAAGCATATCCTAGCTCTTGTTGTCGAATTAATCTATTTTTCAATTCCTTGAATGGAGAAGCAGACGTAAACCCAATTTTATCAATTCCAATGGAAGCTGCATATTCTATTAGTTGTTGTTGAAATTGATTGATATTCACAATTGTTCTCCTTTCTTATGATACACTTAAGAAAATAGTTGTAAGGATGGTTGCTATGATGTTTACATTAAATGATTCTTTATTGCAAATCGAACCTAATTTTAAAATAGGCATTATTCATTATACCAAAATTGTCGTTTCTCCTTCTCCTCAAATGCTTAAAGGTCGGCTTCAATTATTTCAAGAACAGCTTTTCTTTGAAATGGAAGAGAAAAAAGTTACCGAATTTGACGGCATAAAAGAATGGCGAGTTCTGTGGAAGAATTTTGGTGCTGATCCAAATAGATACCGTCACTCAGCTGAAACACTATATCGACGAATTGCAAAACAAAATTATATCACACCAATGCATTCTGCAGTAGATTTAAATAATTTCTTCTCGTTGCGTTATGAAATACCAATAGGCATATACGATTTAGAAAAGATTGAAGGAAATGTTCAAATTTCTATTGGCAATGAAGACACATCTTATGAAGGCTTGAATGGTAGAGAAAACAATTTACATAATATACTTACGCTTCAAGATACTGCCGGAGCATTTGGTAGTCCCTTTGTCGATTCAATCCGCACAGCAGTAACGGAAACAACAACGGATGCCGTTCAAATCGTCTTCCTCCGTCCAACGATGAATATGGAGGAAAGTCAAAAACTAATCCATTCGATGGAAGCAATGTTTACTCAAATTCATGGCGGAGAACCAAATTCTTTTGTTTTAAATACAAATAATAGAGAATGGGAGATTTAACATATGGCAAATATTTCGTTAGCAGAGGCTGTAAAACTAAAAAGTATCCTATTAAAAAGAATTCATGAGCTGGAAGAAGAAATTATGCGCGTAGCTTTTATAACTATCGAAAAAGGCAGTTCTCCTGAAATTGGACCTCGTACGGTCTCTGTAGTAGACAATGAAATTACATTAACAAGAAAAGATATTCGAACACTCGATAAACTTATCTATGAAGCGAATATAAGCAATACAGTGACTTTTAAAGACAAAGCTTATACAATTGTAGAAGCAATAGAACTTGCTACACAAATGCGTGCCCAAGCAAGGATCTATAAACAATTAGGCGCATCAGAAAAAGAAAGAGTACAGTACGGATATGGAGATGGAACGACCTATGTCCAGGTTGCCCTATTTAATCCTGAAGAATATCGTGTAAATGCTCTTCAATACGAAAAAGAAGCAAACAAGCTATCTGGGATCATCAATGCAAAAAACTACTCCATCACGATTAATTTTGATGATGAAAAATACGCATAATCCTTGGTAAGGTGAGACTCTTTACCAAGGGCATAGTTAGGAAATCACTCTCAAATTGAATTAGACAAACCAATGACCTCTAACCTTTCACTTTGTGACTCATGACTAATGACCATCCATTGCAATAGCAAACGATTTCTAATTAGTGTGCTCTGTGATTTCCTGCTATGTAAAACGCTCCTTCCCACTTTTGTGGAGGAGCGTTTTAATAATATAATCTTCTTTAATTAACCTAAAATATTACATAGAAAATGAGGAATTAACATGTCGATTAATATTTGGTTCAATAGATGGTTTTCAACTGTAGCACATTACATGGAGATGATTCGACATAATTCAGATCAACAAGAGTTTGTTATCTATGGCACACATCCTAATCCAGATACGGTGTATTTTAATTACTGTGATGTATCAGGCACAGAACCAGATATCGAGGGAGAAGCATATTTACAGTTTTGTATAGACTACTGTATACAAAACCAGATCCATGTATTTGTTCCACGAAAAGAAAATGTGCTTATCTCTCAAAATTTAGACAAATTCGAGGAAATCGGTGTGAAAGTGTTAGTTTGTCCAGATGGTGATTTAATGGCCTTAGTAGATGACAAAGCAGCTATGTACCGCTCCTTGCAGGACCAAGAAAATGAAGGGAATTTTATAGTAGCTATTCCTTCCTACCGAATTGTCAACAATGCGAAAGAGTTCCAAGCAGCTTATGAAGCATTAAGTCAGAATAATACGAAGCTATGTATTAAGCCTGTTATTGGAGAAGGAGCGAGCGGATTCCGTATTATCGATAATAAAGCAGATACTATTCCTTTTATATTCAGTACAGCTTCCTCCCAAAAGATTTCCTATGATACAGCTATTAAAATTTTAAAAACGCAAGAACATTTCCCTGACTTAATGGTTTTAGAATATCTTGATGGTTATGAGTATAGCATTGACTGTCTAGCCGAAGCCGATGGAACTTTACTTACGGCAATACCAAGGAAAAAAGGAAATGGACGCATTCGTGAGATTGAATACAATAAAGAATTAATCGAAATCGCTGAGAAAATGGCTGCACAATATAAAATTCCTTACGTATTTAATATCCAAGTAAGATATAAAGACGGCATTCCAAAACTATTAGAAATTAACCCTCGTATGAGTGGTGGGTTACATATAAGCTGCCTATCCGATATTAATTTCCCCTATTATGCAATTAAGTTATTACTAGGCGAGCAATTAGAAACCCTTGATCCTAGGTTTGATGTGAAAGCAACGCATATTGAACAGCCGGTAATATTATCTTCCTCCAAAGATTCTGTAGTATTAGTGTAAATACATTATGTAGATAGAGACGTTCCTTTCATTTAAGGAAGGAACGTCTCTACTATTATTTTATCGAAAATTATGTGTGTAAACTATCATCAAGAGTTTGAATACTTTTTCATACTAATTCTCAAATATTCCCGTTTGTTCTCCATCAATAAGGAGCTTCCACATTCCATGATCTTTCCATGTTAGATTACCCTTGTAATAATAAATTATTCCTCCCCCTCCACCGTCTATCACGCTACTGTCCTGCTTAAAAACGGTAGTTTCCACTACTCTCCCTTTGTTATCGAGTAACTTCACCTCGATTATTTCCTTTTCTCCAAGTGTACTTTGTAAATATACTTCATAAGCTTCACCGATTGGAATTTCCTTTGGAGAATCAACGAGTGCATAGTTTTCCGTTTTAGGGAATGGTGGGAAGACATTAACTGTAAATGCTTCGAATAGTACATCTTCCACATAAAACGATAACTGCCATTCCCCTTCTGATGGGAACGGAACAAATCTAGCTAATGTATGAGCATCCTCACTATAAAGGCCGCTTGAGAGAACACCTTCTGTTAACACAATCTTTTCTCTTTTTATATTTTCCGCTTCTACTCTGAACTTTTTGTCCACAAGCGCATGCTCATCTCCCCAGAAGTAAAGCATCATCTTGGACACTCTTCTCTTGTCCTCTGCAACAAATTGTTCATTAAAAACAAGAATCCCTATCCTACCTTCCACTCCCAGTACTTCTTGATCTCTATCTGGTAATGTAAAAACTGTTCCTTGTTGTGCACTAAATTTGTAATAATCTTCATGCGTTAATAAAAGCAAAAGAAGTATAGAGCATATGGCTACAATCGTAAATATTGGTTTTAATAAGACTGGTTTCTTAACTATATTTTGCTTAGCTCTCAACGTATATAATAATTTTTCTTTTTGTTCATTCTCCAGTGAATACTTTGGAAGGTTTTTCAAACGATTTTGCAGTTCCTTATAATCCTCCATATTCATATCCCTCCTTTTCTAAGAGTGTCTTTATTTTTTTCAAGGAGCGATGATATATCACATTTATATTATTCTCATTACTTTTCATCACATGGCTAACTTCCTTGGATGACATCTCCAAAATCCCTTTAAGAATGATGACTTCTTTATATTTTGATGGAAGCTGACTAATAGCATTGTATAAATGGCTGTTTTCTTGATTTAGAATGATATGCTGTTCTGTACTAATAGAAAAATTCTGCTCTTGTAATAAGGTATGCCTGATTTTGCTCCAAACTCGATTTCTTCTGTAACGATCGATTACCATATTTCTGGCGATGGATATAAGCCATGTTTTTGGATGGGAGCTCTCTTTATATTTATTTATTTTGCTCCACGCTCGAAGAAATGTTTCTTGTACCAGATCTTCTATTTCCATTGATCCAGTGTAGTATATTAGAAAGCTGGTTATATCTTGTTCGTATAGCTCAAACCATTCTTCTATTAAGCTCTTCTCCAAGGGATCCCCCCTTTCTTTAATAATTAGACGAATGTATTTCATTTATCTTACATGAAATGTTGAAAAAATAAAAAATCAACCATTTAACAAGCAATGGTTGATTTTTTAACTTATATTTTCTATTTAATTAGTAAGCACGACCGAACCATACAGTATGTTTCGATTCCTTGCCACAGTTGATACATGTTGCTTTTTCAGCTGGTGGGTTGAATGGAATATTACGTGTCGTAAATTTCGTTTCATTCTTCACATGCTCTTCACAAGCGTCATCTCCACACCAACCTGCAAGAATCCATCCTGGGATTTCTCCTTTATCAGTTGAATCAGTAAGATGTTGTTTTAACTCATCTAATGAATTCACATGTGTATGCGAGTTTTGATCACGGAATGCACGTGCTTTTTCAAGTAAACGTGTTTGCATTGTTGTTAACTCTTCTTCAATGCGTTCCACTAAATTAGGGATATCTACAGATACTTTATTCTCTTCATCTCGAGCTTTTAATAGTGCTTGGTTGTTTTCTAAATCACGTGGTCCTAATTCAATACGAACTGGAACTCCTTTTAACTCCCACTCATTAAATTTATAGCCTGGAGATTGGTCAGAATCATCTAGACGAACACGAATACCTTTTGCTTTTAATGCAGCAAACACTTCATCTAGTTTTTCCATAATAGCAGGATTCTTTTTCCAAGGACCTACTGGTATTAATACAACTTGAGTTGGAGCAATACGTGGTGGCAATACAAGCCCTTGCTCGTCACCATGAACCATAATAACCGAACCGATTAGACGTGTAGATGTTCCCCAAGATGTTGTATGCACATGCTGATGCTTGTTTTCTTTATTTAAATACTTAATATCAAATGCTTCAGCAAACTTTGTTCCAAGGTAATGAGATGTACCAGCTTGCACTGCTTTTCCGTCCTTCATCATGGCTTCAATAGAATACGTATCTACAGCCCCTGCAAAGCGTTCAGAAGGAGTTTTTTGACCATCGTATACTGGAATTGCTAATAGCTCTTCTACGACCTCTTTATAGATGTTAAGCATCTGCATTGTTTCCGTACGTGCCTCTTCTTCATCTGCATGCGCAGTATGCCCTTCTTGCCATAAAAATTCAGAAGTACGAATGAAAGGAAGAGTTTTCTTCTCCCAACGGAATACGTTTGCCCATTGGTTGATAAGCACTGGTAGATCACGGTAACTCTTAATCCAGTCAGAATATAAATGACCTATCATTGTTTCAGAGGTTGGACGAAGTGCTAGGCGCTCTTCCAATTTTTCACCTGCTGCCTCTGTTACCCATGGTAGCTCTGGTGAGAAGCCTTCGATATGATCTTTTTCTTTTTGAAAAAATGATTCTGGAATAAGCATTGGGAAATAAGCATTGCGATGTCCAGTCTCTTTAAAACGTCGATCCATTTCAGCTTGAATATGCTCCCAAATCTCAAAGCCATCCGGTTTAAATGCAATACACCCACGAACAGGTGTGTAATCCATTAAATCTGCCTTCTGAATTGTGTCGATATACCATTTCGAAAAATCATTTTGTTGTTGATTTGTCATAAAGTTCCCTCCTAATAATAAAAAGCACAGAGCAGTCCTCGGAAAAGGACGTCTCTGTGCTGGATAGACGTGGTACCACCTTAGTTTAGCTAAAATTCCTTTTAGCCCTCTAATACGTTTGTTAACGAAAACGACTCGGTTATGTTTGCATAACATCTCCGTGGTAGGTTTCAACAAGAAGCGGTGATATAGCTCTCAGCAAGCTGCTATATTTTCTGTTTCACAATTCTTATTTACTTGGCCACATCAAAGATTGTATATACTTAATAATATACCAAATAGATGAATTTAATACAATCTCCATTCTTACTTCATGGAACCACTAGCGTAGTTATTCCCATGGAGCCATCAGGGTTATGATACTCTTCTATTTTCTGGTGCTTGTATAATTTCGTTTACTCTCTTATACTTATTAATAATTCTGACTAAAGGGCGGTTATGATATGAATTTAGGAGCATTTTCTGTAAGTTTAAAAGTAAAAGACATAAATATATCAAAAACATTTTACGAAAATCTCGGTTTTCAAGCTATGGGAGGAGATATTACACAAAATTGGCTTATCATGAAAAATGATAATTGTATAATTGGTCTCTTCCAAGGTATGTTTGAAAATAATATTCTTACTTTTAATCCTGGATGGAATAGTAATGCAGAAAATCTTGAGGCGTTTACAGATGTTCGAGAACTTCAAAAACAGCTGAAAGAAAAAGGAATAAAAATACTGCAAGAAGCGGATGAAACTACAGAAGGACCTGCATATTTTACAATTGAAGATCCAGATGGTAATCAGATTCTGTTAGATCAGCATAGATAATGAAAGCGGTATAGACTATAACACGAACTCATACTAATATAATAAAGTTAAAGCAGGTTCATTTAGTTGAACCTGCCTTTTATTGTTTCCCCATTCAACTAAATGTTCAGGCTAATATCCTATCCTCTCCATCTTGGTTTAAGCTCAATTCACTATTAGCTCTCTAATACATTTATTAACGAAAACGACTCGATTATGGCTGACATAATCGAGTCGTTTTAGGCTTGATTAAAAAGCGTCGATATAGCTCTCAACAAACTGCAATATATTCCTGTTTTAATGTCCTCATCAAATTTGTATCAGGAATTTATACACAATTCTTTGTAGGAAGATTCTTTTCCTTATCCATTTCAAAGTTTATCGTCATTGCTTTTTTATACGCTTCTGCTTTAGAGGAAGCATTTACTTCTATAATTTTACCATTCATAATGAAGTTATATTTTTTGATCATTTTTAGGTCCCCCATTTTACTTATATTTTTCTACTACGTCGGCTCACTCTGAAATACCTTTCACCTAGCCAACTTCTATATTATTAACTTCCCTGTTTTCGTTTTTATTAAACAATTAACTAATAAATTTCTCTGAATGACCATTAAACGAAGAACCCTTTGTCGAAAGAAATTAACGATTAGAGCTCAATAAAATATCTATTTTCCTTTTCTATGACCTCAGACCCGACGGATTTGTATAGATTTAATGCTGTTTCATTCTCTGTATCTACCATTTCCTCTTCCAAATTATTCATCTTCTAATATTCCCAATGTAAATCTAGCATCACCAAGTTAGCAGATTCAAATTGTCTTTTTAGATCTCTATTCATCGTATATAGTTGAAGAAAGTAATTGTTTTAGTTCCAATGCTCGATTATATAGTTTTTCATATATCAGCATGATAGGTGATAAATAATAGTTAATAAAAATCATCCAGATAATGAGCACATGCAACTCTGGGGAATAACACAAAACAGGTTGGCATAAATGCCAACCTGCGCGTACTATTTTACTGCTTTAATAGATTCATTGACAATTGTAATCATATCATCCATTTGATTTTTCGTTATTATAAGTGGTGGAGCGAATGCAAGAGTATCTTGCCCGTCGTAAATAACAGAACGGCATATTAATCCTTTTTCAAGGGCTTTTGCAACTATTTTAGGTCCGATTGGTTCAGCAGATTTTGAAGCTTTTTCTAGACTAATCGCTCCTAGTAACCCGATTCCACGAACATTGTCTACATTATCATTTTGTTCTTTAATCCACTCAAAACCTTCAAGCATTTGTTTTCCAACGATATTAACATTATCCATTAGATTTTCGTTCTTAATAATTTCTAAATTTTTGAGTGCAACAGCAGCTGCAGTCGGATGACCACTATACGTATACCCATGCCAGAAGTTTCCTTCCGTTTTTTCAATGATATCATTATGAAGTCTTTCGGAAAGAATCATCCCCCCTAATGGCGCGTACCCACTCGTTATACCTTTAGCCATTGTAATAATGTCAGGAATCACACCGAATCGTTCAATACCGAAATTGGTTCCTAGACGACCGAAACCACAAATCACTTCATCTGCAATAAATAAGATATTATTTTCGTCACAAATTTCTCTAACTGCTTGGAAATATCCTTCGGGAGGAAGATTTACCCCACCAGATCCTTGAACCGGCTCTGAAATATATGCAGCAATCGTATCAGCACCCTCTTTAGCAATCAGTTCTTTCAATGATTCTACTGAACTATCGACATAGTGGAAATCGGGAGCAATTGACGTTGTAAACGTATGAAATTGTTCAATACCCGTTGCACTTGTAGCTCCCATTGCAACGCCATGATAAGAAAGTTTTCTAGATATAATTTTCTTTTTTTCTGGTAGACCTTTAATTTTCCAATAATGACGAACAGTTTTAAAAGCAGTATCATTAGATTCCGATCCTCCAGAAGTAAAGAATGTCGCATTTAAATCTCCAGGTGTCCATTTTGCAATTTCAGCAGCAAGTCTTATAACGGGTTCATGGCTCCAGTTATTAAAAGTAGAAGTGAATGCTAGTTTTTCCATTTGGTTTTTTGCGACTTCTGCAAGTTCTTTGCGCCCATGTCCAATGTTTACATTCCATAGGGAAGAAAGACTGTCGATTAATTTTCTTCCTTCTACATCCTTCAAATAAATCCCATCACCTTCAGTAAAAATAAATGTTGGACCATCCTCTTGAAGTTGTTTCATATTAGATGTCGGATGAATAAAATGCTTTTTGTCTAACTCCACTAACTCTTCTTTTAAACTTTTCCCGTGTGTTATTGACATATTTCTTCTCCCCCTAATATATGTTTAGATTCCGATCGATACATATTGTATTTCTAGAAAATCATCCATCCCTTGATGACCGCCTTCGCGGCCAAGCCCACTTTCTTTCATGCCCCCAAAGGGAGCTTGCACAGCAGAAGGCGCTCCGTCATTCCAACCGATAATTCCATAATCTAATCTTTCAATAATTTTTGTACCTTGCGAAATATTTTCTGTAAAGACATATGCCGCTAAACCATATGGTGTATCATTTGCTAATTTAATTGCTTCCTCAATGCTCTCAAATTTTTGGATTGGAGCAACTGGACCAAATGTTTCTTCACGCATAATTAACATATTTTCATTTGCATCTTTAATGATTGTTGGCAAATAGTAATTCCCTTTTTCTTCTGGCTGGCCGCCACCCACAATTACTGTAGCACCATTTTTTTCAGCATCTTGGACATGTTCAGCGACTTTTTCCACGGCAGCCTGATTAATTAACGGACCGATATTTACACCACTTTCCATCCCATTACCTACTTTAAGTTCCTTTACTCGAGCGGCAAAGACATCGATGAACTGTTCATAGATTTTAGACTGTACATAAACCCGATTAACACAAACACAAGTCTGACCACCATTTCTAAATTTTGAAGCCATGACTCCTTGAACTGCAGTTTCGATATTTGCATCGTTAAGAACAATCATTGGGGCATGACCACCAAGCTCAAGACTTAGCTTTTTCACGGTGTCAGCACCTTGTCGCATTAGAACTTTTCCAACTTCCGTAGAACCCGTGAAGGTAATCTTTTTTACTCGTGGATCTGATAAAAAGACACCACCTATTTCACTAGAAGAACCAGTTACAATATTAATAACTCCCTTTGGAAACCCTGCTTCTTCCGCCAATTCTACAAGTTTAATTGCCGTTAATGGTGTGTCACTTGCTGGCTTTATAACGACTGTACATCCAGCAGCTAAAGCTGGACCCATTTTTCTCGTTAACATGGCAGCTGGGAAATTCCATGGTGTAATTGCAGCAACAACACCAATAGGTTTTTTCCAAACTTGCAGTCGTTTGTTTTTATCATGGCTAGGAATTGTTTCACCATAAATTCGTTTTGCCTGTTCTGCGTACCATTCAATATAGTTCGCAGCATAATGAACTTCACCTTTTGCTTCAGTAAACGGCTTTCCCATTTCTTTTGTCATTAATTCTGCTAATTCTTCCTCATGGTCAATAATTAAATGAAAGTATTTTTTCAGCAGAGCAGCTCGCTCATAAGCTGTCGTGGCAGACCATGATTCAAATACTCGATGTGCTGCTTCCACGGCTGCAAACGCCTCTTCTTTACCGCCTTTTGGGACTTCAGATACTATGTCACCAGTAGCCGGGTTGTAGACCGGAAACTTCTCCAAGTTTTCCCCAGTCCAATTTCCATCAATAAACAATAAGTTTTGCATCCTTATCACCTCTAATAAAGTTAATTAATCATTAATTGTATTTTGGTCATCTGCCAGAAGTTCACCTTCTACATATTCAATATGGATACGGATCTTTTTATCAATTAGTTCAGGGTCCTTCGTTAACATAGTTTCAAATAGTTCTTTTTGTTCTTCATAGAATGACTGGTGGTTAGAATAATATTTATCAAGATTAACAAGAAAAGTTCTTATTTGAACCTGAATGGATTCGTAAATTCTAATAACTCGAGAATTTCCAGATAAATTTACAACGTAACTATGAAACTTCATGTCTAAGTCAAATAAATTGTTCCAATTTTCATTTATTGTATTGATGTTCATATCTTCTAGAATCATCTCTAATTTCTTGATTTGCCCACTGTCAAGTTTTGGAATTGCTTTAACGAAAGCATAAGCTTCTACCATCGTTCGAAGTTCAATTATTTCTCGCCAATCTTTATTAGAAAACGGAGAAATATAAGTGCCTTTTCTTGGCTTACTAATTACCAATTCTTCAAATTCAAGAATTTTCAGTGCATCTCTTATTGTACTCCGACTAACATCGTACTTTTCCGATAAATCATTTTCAATTAACCTTTGGCCAAATTCTAGTTCTTTATTCCAGATACTTTTCCTTATTTCATTTGCTACAAGTTCACCTAAGGACTCTTGTTTGATGGAATCATTCATAATAAATGATATTCCCCCTTAATATTGCCTGAATGAAAAGATCAGCCAGTTAGTCGATTGTCGACAATTAGTTCAAGAGTATATAATTCTATTTTTTTACTTGTCAATTGACTTTTTTACTCACTACTGGCTTAATATTTTCCCAAACGTCCGTATTAATTAAAGAAGGTGGTTTTTCACCATTTAGACCAGCAACGAGATTTTTAGCCGCTAGTTCAGACATTTTCAACTCAGTTTCATAGGTTGAGGAACCAATGTGAGGAAGTGTCACAACATTTTTCATGTTTAATAATGGATTATCATGTTCAACCGGTTCTATTTTAAAAACATCGAGACCAGCTGCGGCAATTTCCCCGTTTTTTAATGATTCAATGAGATCTTTTTCTATAATGGTTTTTCCTCGAGACCCATTGATAAAAATGGCTGACTTTTTCATCAGTTGAAACTCCCTTCGACCAATAAAACCATTTGTTTCCTCCGTTAATGGAGTGATTAGTATAACAAAATCAGATTGTTTAAGTAATTCATCCAAACTACAATAAGTAGCATTATACTTTGCTTCAGCTTCCGGCTTTTTTTTACGAGAATTGTATAAAATCTTCATATCAAATCCAAGGCTTGCACGCTGAGCAATTGCTTGCCCAATTTTCCCCATTCCAATAATCCCCAATGTTTTATGATGCACATCTATGCCATAATGTTCTGATTCTAGTGGATTATTCCATCGTTTTGATTTAACGAAATGGTCTAACTCTGGAATTCGTCTTGCCGTAGCTAATAATAAACCAAATACAGTATCGGCAACAGTATCCGTTAAGACATCTGGTGTATTTGTTGCCATAATGTTCCTATTGGTTAATTCTTCAACATCCAAATTATTATAGCCAACAGAAACATTACTGACGATTTTTAGATTAGGTGCATTTTCTAATAGATCCTTATCAACTACTAAATCTAACCCAATAATCCCTTCCGTTTTTTCTAAGTAATCTAGAAAGACTTTGTCAGTTTTAGTATTTATGTTTTTAAAAAACTTAACGTCATACTTACTTTTTAATTCTTCTAATACTGGTTTCTCCAATCGATTATAGGCAATAATCCTTTTTTGGTCACATAATTCCCTCCATATTTTATTATATTGTCGATAGTCGACAATATGACTACTAAAAAAACTTTAGAAAAGTTCTAGCTGAGAATAAATGTGATTACCCTGAACATAGAGTATTAAAACTATTAATCTGTTACCTGGTTAATATACCTCAATCTACTGTTACCTTTTTATGGGTTATGTAAAAAATCAAAGAAATATGAAAGGAGTTATTTACGATGATAATTAGATTTGAAAATCAAAATAGTAATATATTGTATGGATTATTAAAAGACGGAAAAGTAAAAGTGATTGACGGAGACATTTTTACCAATTTTACTGTGACAGAACAAGAATTAGACATAACAGATTTAAAATTATTACCCCCTACTGAGCCTTCTAAAGTAGTTTGTATTGGCCTTAATTATGTTGATCATGCAAAAGAGGTTAATCTTGAACTACCGAAAGAACCACTTATTTTTCTTAAACCAAACACAACGGTAATTGCTACAGAGGATATAGTTATTTACCCTAAACAAACTAATCATGTTGAATATGAAGCAGAATTAGGAATAGTCATTGGAAAGAAAACTAAAAACATAACGGAAAAAGAATCTAAAGACGCAATTTTGGGTTATACAATCGCAAATGATGTAACAGCACGAGATTTACAATTTTCTGATGGACAGTGGACTAGGGGAAAATCGTTTGATACATTTTGTCCAATTGGCCCAGGTATTGTAAGAGACATCGATCCCAGTAATTTAGATATCACTCTTCATGTTAATGGTGAATTAAAGCAAAGTTCCAATACTGAAAATTTAATTTTCGGAATAGATTATATCGTGAGTTATGTTTCCAAAATAATGACCCTTCTTCCGGGAGATGTAATTATTACAGGAACCCCTTTTGGAGTAGGTCCCGTAAATCCTAAAGATGAAATGGTAGTTCGTATTAAAGGTATTGGCGAATTAAAAAATAAAATTTTGATGTCGACAATCGACTGAAAGGAGCGAAGATATAAAAAAACTAAGACTTTAAGAAGTAATTGAATGGTGTGTTCTTAAAGAAAGTTCCTATCACATTGATAAAGGGGATATGAAGAAATTGAAAAAAAAGTTATTGTTTTTAATTTTAGCTGTTGTTGCATTAACACTAGTAGCGTGTTCTAAAACAAATTCAACGTCAAGTAGTAGTGGCGTTGCTTCAAGTAGTGATAAAAAAATCACCATTATGGCAGCGCATGTTGTCTCTACAGAAACTACTCAACATAAAGCATTTATGGAATTTAAAAGGCTTGTTGAAGAAAGATCTGATGGGAATATCGAAGTAGATATTTATCCTGATGGTCAACTAGGTGGAGAAAGAGAAATGATAGAAAGTACACAAGCAGGTAATATTCAGATGTCTTCTCCTTCAGTTGGAGTACTTGCAAACTTCTCTTCTGCACTACAAATATTTGATTTTCCATTTATTTTTAAAGATTCAAAGACAGCACATGAAGTTGTTGATGGTGAATTTGGACAAGAATTATTGAAAGGATTAGAACAAAGCGGACTTGTTGGATTGAATTATGGTGAACTTGGTTATAGACACTTATCCAACAATAAAGGAGAAATCGTTACACCTAAGGATATTAACGGGCTGAAGATTCGTACGATGGAAGTCCCTATGCATATCGCTTATTGGAAAGAAGTAGGAGCAAATCCAACACCTTTAGCTTTCACTGAAGTGTTTACAGGTTTATCTCAAGGTGTTGTCGATGGAGTTGAAAACGTTCTTGGACTAATCCATTCGGGTAAATTCCACGAGGTTAGTAAGTATATTACAACAACTGGGCATATTTATGATCCTGAAATCTATATTATGAACAAAGATTTCTTTAATAGCCTTTCTAAAGAAAATCAAGAAATAATCCAATCTTCTATAAATGATACGGTTACGTATTTGAGAGAATTAAATAGTTCCATTGATGCAGAGCTAAGAGTTAAGCTCGAAGAAGAAGGTGCTATCTTTAGAGACCTAACTGATGAAGAATATAATGCATGGATTGAAGCTTCCGTGCCTTTTTATGAAAAAAATGCAGATAAAGTGGATAAAGAAAAGCTAATCCAACTACTTGAAGCTACTGGAAACGATAAATTCCTAGATGCAATAAAATAATAATTTCTAGATTAGCACCCAGAAAATTGGCGATTATACCATTATCTAATCACGAAATTCTGGGTGTAATTTAGTTTAAATGTGTTCAAGGAGGCGACTTTAATGAATCTTTATAAACATTTGGATGACCATGTTGAAACGTATTTATCCGCAATTTTATTAATTTTCTTCTCATTTTTATGTATCTTCCAAGTTGTTATGCGTTATATCTTTAATGAGTCATTGACATGGTCCGAGGAATTATCCAGATATGCATTTGTTTGGTTTGTTTATACAAGTGCAGCCTTTGCGGTAAGATATCAGCGACATGTAAAATTTAACTTTTTAGTGAATATACTTCATAAAATTTCTCCAACTTATAGTCAAATCCTTAAAATAATTGCTTTATTTTGTTGGGTAGGTTTTCTAATATTTGTAGATTACTATAGTGTTCAAACAGTTATGAATCAGTTCAACATGGGACAAGTATCACCTGCCAACCAAATTCCAATGTATATTGTATATCTTGGATTACCAATGGGAGCTTTATTAATGACATTTAGAGTTACCCAACATATCGTAAATGGCTTTAAGGAATTGAAAAACATAAAAGAAAGCCATTAATTTTACAGGGGGTGTGAGCATGGCTACTCTAATATTATTTGGAAGTTTTATTATTTTAATGATTCTTAGTGTTCCTATTGCGTTTGCACTAGGTATATCATCCGTTTTAACATTATTCATCACTGAAAAAATGCCACTTCAGTTCATTGCACAAGGAATGTTCACTACAGTAGATTCTTATGCTTTGATGGCAGTTCCACTATTTGTATTCGCAGGATTAATAATGGAACACGGAGGGCTCTCTAGAAGATTGATTGATGTCGCAAAGTCATTTGTTGGTCACCAGACTGGAGGGCTTGCTGGGGTTGCAATTTTGGCTTGTACTGTTTTTGCCGCACTTAGTGGATCTGGTCCTGCAACAGTTGCAGCAATCGGGGGAATTATGATTCCAGCGATGGTAAAAGAAAAGTACGATCCAGGATTCAGTTCAGGAGTAGTTGCTTCCGCTGGAACTCTTGGGATAATTATTCCACCAAGTATACCTTTAATTATTTATGGTATTACAACAAATACTTCTATTGGCGATTTATTCATTGCAGGCATCATACCTGGTTTATTTATCGCAGTGTTACTTTGGTCGATTAGTTATATTATCTCTAAAAAAAGAGGGTTTATTGGATCCGGAAAAAAAGCTACTTGGAAAGAACGCTTTAAGTATATTAATGAAGCAAAATGGACGCTTTTAATGCCAATCGTTGTACTAGGTGGAATTTACGGAGGAATATTTACTCCTACTGAAGCGGCAGGTATTGCAGTAGCATATAGTGCTTTTTTAGGAATTTTTATTTATAAGGAAATAAAACGGGCAGATGCAATTGAATTATTTAAGCAGACAACTTTAATTTCTGGGATAATCCTTATTATTATAGCGACTGCTTCTACTTATGGAAGAATTCTTACAATAGAAAAAATCCCAATATTAATTGCGGAGTTTTTAACATCTCTTCCTGTCGGCTCCTGGGTTATTCTTTCTGCAATTGTTATACTACTTGTGTTTATCGGAATGTTTATGGAAACATTAGCTGGAATTATATTATTAGCCCCTATTTTATTGCCTGTTGTAACAGAATTAGGAATGCATCCTGTGCACTTTGGAATTATCATGATTTTAGCAGCAGAAATTGGCTTTTTAACACCACCGGTTGGGGATAACCTTAACGTTGCTAGTGCTATTAGTGGATTGTCTTTAGAACAAGTTGCTAAAGCGACACTTCCATTTACAATAGCCTTAATCATATTACTATTTGTTTTTATGTTTGCAGAGCCATTTATTATGTTTTTACCAAATTTAATAGGTGGAACAGGCGGTTAATAAAAGCACTAGTGTTTGATATTAATTAAAATATGTAAGTTCTAAACTAAAGTTTTATACTATAGGTAACTTCTTTTGGTAATGTAGTCATCCTTAACTTTTTCGATAATTACACACTTTTGTAAGGAAATATATCTATCAAATCTATTATAATATCTACCTGTTTCGCAAGAAAATAGTTGATGTGCTAAACATGTATTTAGTGTTACATATCCAACGGTATCCTCCAGTATCTTTTATGTTTTCTACCTAAAATCTAATAGCAAAAAGCTGGCCTCTATTATATAAACCAAAAACACCCTTAAATGTTATCAAATCAACATTTGAGGGTGTTTTATTATTTCTTGTATTAACTGGTTTTTAGCTAAGATACCGGTGGTCGGGGTCGAACCGACACATCCAGAGGATACGGGATTTTGAGTCCCGCGCGTCTGCCAATTCCGCCACACCGGCAAAATATAAGTATCAAAGTTTAATTTAAAAAACTGGAGGCGGCAACCGGATTTGAACCGGTGATAAAGGTGTTGCAGACCTGTGCCTTACCACTTGGCTATGCCGCCGGAGGAAATAATGGAGCGGAAGACGAGGTTCGAACTCGCGACCCCCACCTTGGCAAGGTGGTGTTCTACCACTGAACTACTTCCGCAAATAAACTGGGGAACCTGGATTCGAACCAGGGCATGACGGAATCAAAATCCGTTGCCTTACCGCTTGGCTATACCCCAATGGGGCGACTGATGGGAATCGAACCCACGAATGTCGGAATCACAATCCGATGCGTTAACCACTTCGCCACAACCGCCATTATTCAAGTTAACTTATTAATTGGCAGGGGCAGTAGGAATCGAACCCACATCAAAGGTTTTGGAGACCTCTATTCTACCGTTAAACTATGCCCCTAAAAACTGGTGGAGGGGGACGGATTCGAACCGCCGAACCCTAAGGAGCGGATTTACAGTCCGCCGCGTTTAGCCACTTCGCTACCCCTCCAAGAGTGGTGCCGGAGAAAGGACTTGAACCCTCAACCTACTGATTACAAGTCAGTTGCTCTACCAATTGAGCTACTCCGGCTTATTAATGGTGGCTCAGGACGGAATCGAACCGCCGACACAAGGATTTTCAGTCCTTTGCTCTACCGACTGAGCTACTGAGCCTCTTCGATTTACATTAAACATTGCACTTTTTTTAGCTGCTAGTTCATTCTAAATCTTAATCTAATCATTTTAATTA
>NZ_JAPNOZ010000006.1:341737-342619 GCF_029955155.1 Psychrobacillus sp. NEAU-3TGS
TTATACTTACTAATTTAACTTAATGGTGGAGGATGACGGGCTCGAACCGCCGACCCTCTGCTTGTAAGGCAGATGCTCTCCCAGCTGAGCTAATCCTCCGTTTAATGCTGGTATATCTTATAAATGAATGGTGACCCCTACGGGATTCGAACCCGTGTTACCGCCGTGAAAGGGCGGTGTCTTAACCGCTTGACCAAGGGGCCATTATGTATTAGAGAAGTTATCTGGCGGAGAGCAAGGGATTTGAACCCTTGAGACAGGGTTACCCGCCTACACGATTTCCAATCGTGCTCCTTCGGCCACTCGGACAGCTCTCCATTAATGGCTCCGAAGGTAGGACTCGAACCTACGACCAATCGGTTAACAGCCGATTGCTCTACCACTGAGCTACTTCGGAATATTTCTATACATACAAATTAATACCCAGGAGGATTAGCTCAGCTGGGAGAGCATCTGCCTTACAAGCAGAGGGTCGGCGGTTCGAGCCCGTCATCCTCCACCATATTTATTCCAAACGCCGGAGTAGCTCAACTGGTAGAGCAACTGACTTGTAATCAGTAGGTTGAGGGTTCAAGTCCTTTCTCCGGCACCATAGTACGAGCCATTAGCTCAGTTGGTAGAGCATCTGACTTTTAATCAGAGGGTCGTAGGTTCGAATCCTACATGGCTCATCACTTTTATGTGAATTATTCACGCGGGTGTGGCGGAACTGGCAGACGCACTAGACTTAGGATCTAGCGCCGCAAGGCGTGGGGGTTCGACTCCCTTCACCCGCACCATTTAATTTTATAAACGAGCGGAAGTAGTTCAGTGGTAGAACACCACCTTGCCAAGGTGGGGGTCGCGAGTTCGAACCTCGTCTTCCGCTCCAAAGATTCATTG
>NZ_JAPNOZ010000007.1:0-324 GCF_029955155.1 Psychrobacillus sp. NEAU-3TGS
GTCCAAAAAATGGGGCCTTAGCTCAGCTGGGAGAGCGCCTGCCTTGCACGCAGGAGGTCAGCGGTTCGATCCCGCTAGGCTCCACCATATTAATAAAGTAAAATTCTTGGCGGTGTAGCTCAGTTGGCTAGAGCACTCGGTTCATACCCGAAAGGTCGTGGGTTCGACTCCCTCTGCCGCTATATTTAGGACCTTTAGCTCAGTTGGTTAGAGCAGACGGCTCATAACCGTCCGGTCGCAGGTTCGAGTCCTGCAAGGTCCACCATCAACATATTCCGGAGGAATACCCAAGTCTGGCTGAAGGGATCGGTCTTGAAAACCGAC
>NZ_JAPNOZ010000007.1:424-99678 GCF_029955155.1 Psychrobacillus sp. NEAU-3TGS
ATAGAAAAGGTCGTTATCGAGTATTCGGTAGCGACTTTTATTATCTATTGAAAAAGGATGACTATGGGTAGCTTATAGGTTTTTTTTACTAGAAACTTCATATCTTCATTGTATTTTTAATGAATTTTATAACTCAGTATTGACATATTGATAATAATAGAGTAATATTATCCGAGTCGCCAAAAGAACAAATAGTTTGGCTGACAAACATGAACATTAAATTGTCTAGTGATGATGGCGAAGAGGTCACACCCGTTCCCATACCGAACACGGAAGTTAAGCTCTTCAGCGCCAATGGTAGTTGGGGGATTCCCCCTGCGAGAGTAGGACGTCGCTGGGCTTGTAATAAATACATATAATAAATCAAAAAAAGTTCAAATTAACAATGAATTGAATTAAAAAGTCGATGTAGAAATAATTTACTTATTATGATTTATTATTTACCCAGGAGGATTAGCTCAGCTGGGAGAGCATCTGCCTTACAAGCAGAGGGTCGGCGGTTCGAGCCCGTCATCCTCCACCATAATTCTATAATTGCCGGAATAGCTCAACTGGTAGAGCAACTGACTTGTAATCAGTAGGTTGAGGGTTCAAGTCCTTTTTCCGGCACCATTTTTCGAGCCATTAGCTCAGTTGGTAGAGCATCTGACTTTTAATCAGAGGGTCGTAGGTTCGAATCCTACATGGCTCATCACTTGTTAAGTAAGTAATATAAATGCGGGTGTGGCGGAACTGGCAGACGCACAGGACTTAAAATCCTGCGGTAGGTGACTACCGTACCGGTTCTATTCCGGTCCTCGGCACCATTTATTAAAAAAATATATGCGCTCGTAGCTCAATTGGATAGAGCACTTGACTACGAATCAAGAGGTTGCAGGTTCGAGTCCTGCCGAGCGCACCATAATATATGACGGGAAGTAGCTCAGCTTGGTAGAGCACTTGGTTTGGGACCAAGGGGTCGCAGGTTCGAATCCTGTCTTCCCGACCAGTTATTTATTTGGGGCCTTAGCTCAGTTGGTTAGAGCAGAAGGTTCATAACCCGAAGGTCACAGGTTCAAATCCTGTCCCCGCAACCAAAACGGTCCCGTGGTGTAGCGGTTAACATGTCTGCCTGTCACGCAGAAGATCGCCGGTTCGATCCCGGTCGGGACCGCCATTTTATTTATTAGTTCGAAATTTGAGATAAGCAAGAGATTCGTAGCTTAGCACAAATCAAAGTTTCCAATAGTGGGCCTATAGCTCAGCTGGTTAGAGCGCACGCCTGATAAGCGTGAGGTCGATGGTTCGAGTCCATTTAGGCCCACCACTATTCCGAAGTAGCTCAGTGGTAGAGCAATCGACTGTTAATCGATTGGTCGTAGGTTCGAGTCCTACCTTCGGAGCCATATAAAGGCCCCTTGGTCAAGCGGTTAAGACACCGCCCTTTCACGGCGGTAACACGGGTTCGAATCCCGTAGGGGTCATAATAAACTTTAAAGAAAAAAAGATAATCATTCATTTGATTGTCTTTTTTTAGTGCACCCGGCATGCACATGAACTATAGGGTGCGAGTCCCGAACCCCGAAGACAGCAGTAGCAATAAATGATTTTGTCATCCTTATCGATACTTAGAAAATGATAGTAATACTAAATGATTTGAGTTCTTCTATTAAAAAAGTACAATTACAGGCTTTCTTCATATTCACTGACAAGTTTATAAAAAGTTGTATTTTTTACTCCAATTTCTTGCTTTGCTTTCACTTCTCTTATATCTCCTGACTTCCACTGAGCATACGCAACTTAAAACTCAGTAACCTTTGGTCGACCCAAAACTGTGCCATTTTGCAAAGTGGACTCCTAATATAGCAAATTACGACGCAGTATCTATACTATACGCGTTATTCCATTTACCTTTCCCATGTGCTAAGTTAGGACGGTTCGGATTTGCGGTTTATAAAACTAGCCATTATACATGATTATTCGTCACATTCCACCTACTTCTTTTAACTAAAAAATATGAAAAAGAGAATATCCCTAGTAAAACAGGATATCCTCTTTGATTTATTTCAATCCAATATTCGCTTTAACATCCACTTCTGCATATTTTTTCAGATCTGCACGTGCTCCTACTAGTGTACCTATCCAGCCTGCTATAAAACCAGCTGGAACGGAGATGATTGCAGGATTTGTTAATGGGAATATTGCCTCTCCTGTAAAGAAAAGAGAGCCATCTGGAGCCCACACGTTTGGACTTAATAAAACAAGAACTAGCGCAGTAACAAGTCCTGTAATAATTGCAGATAAAGCACCTGTGGTATTAAAGTTTTTCCAATAAATCGTATAAATAATTACTGGTAAGTTAGCGCTTGCTGCAATACAGAAAGCAAGCGAAACTAGGAATGCGACGTTCATCGTTTGGGCACCTAATGCAAGTAGGATGGAAAATGCAGAAACTCCAACGGAAGCAAGACGAGCGGCATTCATCTGTTCTTTCTCTGTTGCTTTTCCTTTTTTAATAATTTGTCCATATAAATCATGGGCAAATGCAGATGCACCCGATAATACAAGGCCAGCTACAACGGCTAAAATAGTCGCAAATGCAACCGCCGAGACGAAGGACATAAGCAAGTCCCCGCCTAGGGCCTGTGCAAGTAGGGGAGCGGCCATATTACCAGCAGGATTTGCTGCGATAATTTTTTCGGATCCTACGAATGCAGCAGCACCAAACCCTAAGAAAATCGTTAGTATATAGAATGCGCCTACAATCCATGTTGCAAATACAACAGAACTACGAGCTGTTTTCGCATCTTTTACAGTAAAGAAACGCATTAAAATATGTGGTAAACCTGCCGTGCCTAGTACGAGTGCAATCATCATCGATATTGTATCTAAGCCATTAGTGTATTTTACACCAGGATGCAAGTAAGCTTCTCCATGGGCTGTTGCAGTTTTCATTTCGGTGAACATACCAAAAAGATTAAAGTTGAATTTCCATAATACAAGGAATGAAATAATAACAGTACCGACCATTAATAGCACTGCTTTAATAATTTGAACCCAACTTGTGGCAGCCATTCCACCCCATAGTACGTAAATAGTCATCATAATTCCAACAAGTAAAACAGCAATCCAATAATCAATGCCTAATAATAATTGAATAAGTGCGCCTGCACCTACAAGCTGTGCAATCATATAAAATAGAACAATGGTTAAAGTACTAACTGCAGCAGCAGCACGGATTTTCTTTTGGTTGAAACGAGCGGTAATCATATCTGCTAAAGTATAACGACCTAAATTTCGTAATGGCTCTGCAACGATATATAACACAACTAAGTAAGCTACTAAATAACCAATACTATAGAAGAAACCGTCAAAGCCGAAGAGTGCAATAGCACCGGCAATACCAAGGAATGATGCAGCAGATAGATAGTCACCTGCTATAGCAATCCCATTTTGCCAACCGGAAAGACCACCTCCCGCTGTGTAAAATTCACTAGCAGAGTTTGTTCGTTTGGAAGCAATATACGTTACGAATAATGTTAATGCGACAATTCCAACAAAAAACGATAAACCAACAAAACTCATTTATAGCCACCAGCCTTTTCCTTTTCAAAGATTTCATCTGCTTCTCGGTCATATCCATTTGCTTTACTGACATAAATCATACATAAAGTCCATGTCATAATGAATAAAGCGATGGAGTATACCCAAACCCATGCCACATCACCAAATGCATTAGTATTTAATATGGTTGTGTAAGAAGTCAAAATAGGTAACATGATATAGCATAATAGAAAAAAGATTGCGATTGGTAAAATAAATTTTCTCTTTTTCGTTTTTAAAGATTTAAACTCTGGACTTTCTGCAATTGTAACGTAATTCGGTGTTCCTTGTTTTGAAAGAGTTTTCCCCTGTTGATTGGCCTCAGGATTGAAAACACTTTCTATTTTTTTTGCCATCTGCCTTCCCTCCCACTAATTTTAATGTTTCGAATTTTCAGTTCTAAGATGTAGGTTAATCATATTAAAAGATTAATAAGATAGCAATCAAAAATTCACAAAATGTTCAAATTTAAAAGAATTTAACTAGATATATTTATTAGTAAATATTCTCTATCTATACGTTTTCATGATATTGTAAGTTCTTTATTTGTCGATTTAGGGTTATAATAGAACTAAAGTAGAGTACCCGATTTTCTAGAAATCGAGATGGGTACTCTTTTATTTTGTTAAACGTTCATCTTTTAGAAAGGAGGCATGTGCATGAGACAAGTGTCAATCCCAGTAAAAACAATGCGCTGTAATCTAATGATGACAAATAAAGCACGCGGTGCAATCCACGAATGGGCTGTTGATGAACATGCCTTTTTTAGGATGCAAGAATCTTTTGAAGTGCATATAGAAAAACGTCCAGTGAACTCCCATGGAAATACGCCTGTTGCTCTTTATTTTGACAATGTTTCAAACGAGTCTTTAGCAGGAAAACTAGAAGGCCGGATTGGTGTGATGGAGTGCATTCTTCAAACGGACGGATTACTTGCGACTAACTTTTATATAAGAGGCACAAGAGTTCCGGTAAAGACTAATAGACGTCTTTCGGTCGATTTGAATTTTGTTACGGCTCGTAATAATGGAGCGGGAATGCCGATTCAATTACATACAAGCATACGAGAATTACCCGTTGCCGAAGAAAGATCAGAGTATGTGAAAAAGCGAATTTCTAGTTGGGAAGGATATTTGAAAATACAAGAACGAAATGCCGATATTGCAGATATAACGGCTGCTTTTTCAAAATTTATTTTCAACGAAGATTTTAATAGGCTGACACTTATAGGAAGTAATGTAAAAGAAAATGAATGGAATAAATTAAAAGGACTAAGCGTTTCGATTAAAGGTTTCCAAAATGATATTGGAGAAGTATTAAAGGTAGACCGAGCGAAGAAAACAATTGAAATTGAGCTAAAGCCAAGATTTCAAGAAATGGCAAGAAGAAATCAGTGGCATCCAAAATGGAAAGAAGCTGTATTTAGCAACTTTTCCACCCTAAGCCAAATTCGAAGACTTCGTAAAGGATTTGAGGATTTACAAAACGGTCTTGCTGCAAATGCTAATTTAGAAAATATTCTATTTGAAAAAAGACCTACGATAAACGTAACGAACAAGAAAAAGGATCTAGAATTTCATAATCAGTTAAACGAGTTTCAACAAGAAGCAGTTGTTGGAGCGATGTCTGCTGAGGATTTATATGTTATTCAAGGCCCTCCGGGAACAGGGAAGACTACCGTAATCTCGGAAATCTGTCAGCAAAATGCAAAAGCAGGACTACGGACACTAGTCGCTTCCCAATCAAACCTAGCTGTTGATAATGCACTTAGTCGACTTCTTTCCAATAAGGATATTCGCATATTACGGTTTGGCCGAACGGAAAGCATTGAAGAGGAAGGCAAAAGATTTATCGAAGAAAATGTTGGCGGGTATTGGAAAGATCAAACAATAAATGCTTTGCAAGAAGAAATCAATAGCCATCCGTTAAAAGAAAAACAACTAATAGAAGAAATAGCTCTTTGTAAAGAACATACGGTATCACTTGAGCAGCAAGTTGTACTATTAAAAGAGAAAATAGAACGAAAACAATTGGCTCAGATAGAATTCGCAGAAAGAATGAAGGAAATTAAAGAGCTGAAAAAACGTTTGATCCATCTAAAAAAAGAGCGCGAAGAACTAGAAAATAATCATCAACACTTGAAACAAATAACAGACGAACGATCAAAAGAAATTGAACAGATGGAACAATTCATCCAGGCTAATCCTACAACAGAAGAATTAGTAAAAAAGATAGAACGTCTTCAATTGGAAATCGATCAAACAAGTAAACAAATAATGTACCAACAAGTATTACAAGAGAGCCGGATTGTGGAAGGGTTATTAATCGAAACGAGAAATGCCTATCAAGCTGCACAATCGAAAGTCAATCATTTGGAGCAATTTTCAGGTGAACTCCACTCTATCTCTAAAATTGATTTTCTCAAAATTCGCATGAACGATTGTGAAATCATTCCTTCTTATATGTTAGAGCAGCAAATGACGAACTTAGACAAGCTAATTGAAACCATCATCTCTTTTGCTGACTGGGGAGAATTAAATAAACGACTACTATCTGCTATTGGATACATAGAAGGTTTATTGAAAAAGAATAATGTTTCTCTTGAAACTGTCAAAAGTCATGTAAATAGTAGTGGAGTAGTATTTGACTCGACATATTCTGTTAAAGAAATTCATCAGTTCATCGACAGTATGAAACGTCTCTTAACTTCAGGATCAGCTAATATCGAGCGGTTAGAAGTATATTTGGAAGGCTTAAATGTCCGAAAGGAATTCGTCTGGAAACAAGGCGCTATTTTACAAAAAGCAAAAGCTGATTCTGCTAACATGTTTATGTCGATTAAAGCAGAGCTTACTGAACAGGTAAAACAAGAAAAATCAATGATGGAGCAATCGAAAAGTGAATGGAAGATTAAGGGGATTACTCAAAATGAAGAGCTTCAACAGTTGCAAAGAAAAGTGGCAGAGTTACACGGCCAACTAGATAATCTAGATAGTATTCCCTCATTACAACAGTTACAAATCCAATTACAGGATAAAGAAAGTACGTTGCTCGAATGCAATAAAGTAAAAGATACAATTGCCGAGTATACTGCTCAACTAGAACTAAAAAAGAATGAATTCAAAACTTTAAACGAGCATTTGGGTGAAGCCTTAGAGGAACTTGAAAAAAACAAGCAAGAAACGAAACAAGTGAATTCGGAAGGGCTAGAGCAAGAAAAACAACTAAAAGCTCTAGAGGAATTATTGAAACAAAACCCCGAAGAAGCGCTAGAAAAAGCATTAACTAAAATTGCTGAGCTGGAAGAAAGAATAACGGCTACAGAACTGGAGAAAAATCGTTTACCAATAACCCAATCATTACAAAACGAATGGTTTACAATGCTGAAGGAAGCTAATGACCATGACTTAGATGAAATACGCAAACTATACGTACGTCATGCAAATGTAATCGGGACAACATGTGTAGCATCTGCTCGAAAAGAGTTTATGGACAACTATCCTATTTTCGATGTTGTTATTATCGATGAAGTGTCAAAAGCGACTCCACCTGAGCTTTTACTACCAATGTTAAAAGGGAAGAAAATCATTTTAGTCGGAGACCACCATCAACTACCGCCGCTTGTTGGGGAAGATACACTGGATGAAACACTGAAAGCTATTTTAGAAGAAAGTGACAGTTTTGAAGAAAAAGACGAGTTGAAGAAGCTCCTGAAAGAGTCCTTATTCGAACGGCTGTTTAAAAACTTACCTAAGACAAATAAAACGATGCTCGCTATTCAGTATCGAATGCACGAAAATATTATGAAAACGATCACACCGTTTTATGAAGAAGAGAATTATCGCCTGCAGTGTGGATTAGTGGATTCTGATGCTATGCGTGATCATCTACTCGATTCGCATTACGTTAAACGCCAAGACCATCTGTTATGGCTAGATATGCCAAACGAAAAGCAGTATTTTGAAGAACGAATGAAAAATGGAAAAAGTCGTTTTAATCAGGCAGAGCTTGATACCATTAGAGAAGTATTAATAGATTTGGATAAAGCGACTGAAACGGCTAAAAACGAAGGAAGACTTGCTAAAGAGGAACAAAAAAGTATCGGAGTTATTAGTTTTTACGGAGAACAAGTAAAACGTATAGACCGACTTATTCAACTAGAAACTAACTTCAAACATTTGAATTTCCGCACAGGAACCGTCGATAAGTTCCAAGGGATGGAAATGGACGTCATTATTTTAAGCATGGTTCGCAACAATCAAGATAAGAGTGGGGATATTGGATTTGCGAATGATTATAGACGTTTAAATGTTGCTTTATCACGTGCAAGAGAATTACTCATCCTAGTTGGTAGCACAAATATGTTTACTACCCGTGCGAAGCAAAAAGATTCTAGGGAAATGTACAGTCGATTACTTAGCACTGTTAAGAAACAGAATGGTTACCGAAATCAGCGCGGTCAAGAGAAAAAGTAACATAGAGGTATAAATAAAATGCAAAACTTAGAGAAACGATTAAAAAATGAACTGCAACAAAACAATAAGATAAAAATCTTACATTCCACTAGTTGGAGTTTGCCAATTCATTCTATTGAAGTTGAGTATAAACCGGTGAAACGTACTAAAATGGATATCCTGATGAAAATGATGCTTATGGCATTTCAAAAAGCAGAAATTGCAGAAGCAGAGCAATTAAGCGAACTCTTACTTGTCGAGCAGCTTTTCGTGGAGGATTTAATCGATATAATGGGTAGGACCGGATTAATAGAAAAAAAGGATGGATTGTTTTCCTTAACAAATAAAGGGTATCAACAACTGGAGAATGGCATATTTGAAGAGGAACAAGAAGTGGAAACACAGGTTGTTCTTTATAGTACTACTCACGAAAATTTCTTGAATGGTAACATTAAAACTGCCATGGACGGGGAAGATGAGCTGGCAATTTACCGTTATGTGAAAGAAGGGTATTTGGATGTAGAGCTTTCCTTTGGCAAAGAACAAGTCATCGAAGCTCTTCAAGACAAAGATGTGGAAGTAGAGGAAGGAGATATACAAGTAGTTATATCCGAAATCCAGTCGACGACAGAGCTGTATGTCGATGATATTCCATGCTTTGAATTTATTCTCCATAATAAAGAAGAGGATGTATTCTATGGGCGTGTTTGGAATACATTACTTGAAAGATGGGATGAAAAACTGGAAAATGCACTGAATGATAAAGAACGTTTAGCGTGGAGAGAGCAATATATGTCTAAGTAAAATTAAATGCCGGAAGAAAAATGTTCATTTTCTTCCGGCATTTTTTGTTGGTAAAAAACTACAAACCGCCTCTCGAACGCGACAAGATTAATCAAGCGGATGCTTATTGTCCTTGGTGACGCCTTGCAGAAAGTTAAGCGGGTCTCAATGCTAGTAAACTTGTTATATGAAAAATGGTTGCTTTCGCTAGTAATTTGGTTGCTCTCGAGCTAATTTAGTTGCTATCAATGACTGGTTGGTTGTCCATAGCCATTTCCTGGATATCCTTAGAATAAAAACTGAATTAGATTTAGTTGAAATAGATAAGCTTGTTAGGGAAGAGCTTTTTCTTGATTCTTATAATACTCATCAATTGGTACAAACAGTCCAACTCTCCCATATTCATCATGGTCCATTGTTGCAAAAACAACGCCAATTACTTGACCTTCCTCATTTAAAACGGGGCTGCCGCTATTTCCTCGATAAACTGGTGCTTCCATCATCACTATAGGAACATCCCAATCACTTAGCTGATGATAATCGATAATTTTACCTTCATTTGCTATACCAGTAAAGCTTAACGGATTCCCTATAAAGGAAATGGAATCGCCTTCTACCACCGTCGCTTGTTTGGCAAGCTCTAGATATGGCAGGTTTTCTCCATCTATCTTCAATACAGCTAGATCCACTGAAGGATACGTATGTACCACGCTCGCTTTAAAACGTCCATATTCTGGAAAACCAACCGTAACAGTATCATTACCTTCAATGACATGATAGTTTGTTAAAATAGTTCCATCTCTGGATATAGAAAAACCTGTTCCTTTTCCATCATCTGTTAATACAATAACAACAGATTCTTTATAGCGTGATATGTCCTCTTGTGCAGATAATTTCGCTGATGCTTTTAAAAATTCGATAGCTGGAATTGAATATATTTGTAAGATAACTGCAAATGTATTAGTGAATAAAACAGTCGCCATTATCCAGAATATCCATTTTGGAAACGGGCGCTTCGTTTTTCTGCTTGTCTTTTCTTGAGCTTCTTTCAGAAGTGCTTCTCTTTGTGCCTCTAACACAAATTCGAGGAACTCTTCATCTACTTCTTCTTCCCAATTTTGTTTAGTTGAATTCATTCACTCTCACACTCCCGTCGTTACATGTATTATACACAACTGAAAGAGTTTAAGGTCTAAGCGCTGTAGATAAATGTATAGTGGGGGATGTGAAAAATCCTGAATTATGTCCAAATTACCTAACTCAATGAATTTTAGAAAGAGTTATTGTTGTTGTAAAAAACACATTTAAACTAATTTAGTCAAAAAGAATCACCAAAATAATATATAATAAGTATTTTTATTTATTTAAATATGGTTAAAATACATTTATCTAGTTATAAAAGACTGATTAAGTGAATTGAATTAAATAGTCAAATTACCCTTTTCGTTTTTATTGGGAATAATTGATTATTTTTTGGAAAAGTAACAAATTTTAACTTATTCAATATAAAAATGAATTTTATATAAAACTAGTAATACCAATAATCTATGAGCTTTATACTTAACCCGTTAAACAAATTCGAGAGTCTTATTACCTATCTAAGAAAAGGTATAAAATAGTATATAACTATTAATTTTGAAAATTCAGATATAATTCGACGGGAATAGACAAAATTTGCAAATCATTTCCTATATAGTATTAATAACAACAAGAGATTTATGAATGACACCATTGATTCTGTTTGCCTAAATGATCGTTTGGGAAAGGGGGAGAAGGTGTTTTTGTTTGGTCTTTTTTAGGTACGATAAGAGACTATCAAGTTCTCGCTAGGTATTAAAATCGTTGGAAAATTCAAAGGAGGAAAGAAGATGGGGAGGAAAAGTAGTTCAGTCAAAGCACTTAGTATTGCTGCATCTTTACTAATGACGTTTTCACTAGTCGCGCCAAACGTAGTTAGTGCAGAAACGACGAGTAAAATTCATCAATCTTTCAGAGAGTCAAGCTCTAATACTATTTCTGTGACAGAAAAGATGAGCACTCGTTTACTAGAAAATTTTAAACAAGATGAAAAAGTTACATTCCTGATCAAATTCAAAGAGAAAACAGATTCAGAAGCAGTGGCGGCTGAAGCTCGAAAAAGTGCAGATGCAGCAAATTTATCGGCACACAATGCGAAGCTCGTTCAGCGATCTGCTGTTGTATCGGAACTTAAGGCAACCTCTCTTGAATCTCAGCAATCAGTAAAGCAATTCCTTGAACAGGAAGCAGCTAAAGGGAATGCGGAAGATATTACATCTTATTACATTGTAAATGGAATGGCTGTAACAGCAACAAAAGAGGTTGCTGAAAAAATCGCAACATTCCCTGAGGTTGAAAAAGTATTACCAAACGAAACTCGTCAATTATTTACAACGAAAACCAAAAATGCTGTCGCTCCTAAAGCAGAAACCGCGAACATTGAGTGGAATGTTGAGCGTGTTAAAGCACCAGACGTTTGGGAAATGGGCATCGACGGAGCTGGAACAGTTGTAGCTAGTATTGATACAGGAGTTCAGTGGGATCATCCTGCTTTAAAAGAAAAATATCGTGGTTACAATAAAGCAACTGGACAAGTTTCTCACGACTTTAACTGGTTCGATGCAACGGCTGGACGAGCTACTCCATATGACGATATTGATCATGGAACACATGTAACGGGAACAATGGTAGGTAGTGAACCAAATGATACAAATCAAATTGGGGTTGCTCCTGGTGCCAAATATATTGCAGTAAAAGCATTCTCTGCAAACGGTGGGACTGACACTGACTTGCTAGAAGCTGCTCAATGGATTTTAGCACCGACAGACGCAAACGGAAATGCACGCGTTGACATGGCTCCAGATATTGTGAATAACTCATGGGGTGGCGGTCCTGGACTCGATGAGTGGTACCGTGAAGTTGTAATTAACTGGCGCGCAGCAGAAATTTTTCCTGAATTCTCAGCAGGGAACACAACGCTTACGAATCCTGGTGGTGCGGGATCTGTAGCGGCACCTGCCAATTATCCTGAGTCATTTGCGACTGGTGCAACTGATATCAATAACAAAGTGGGAAGCTTCTCTCTTCGTGGACCTTCACCATATGCTGAAACAAAACCAGATATCTCGGCACCAGGTGTGAACATCCGTTCATCTGTACCGGGTGGTAATTATGAAGGTGGCTGGAACGGAACATCTATGTCAGGACCTGCTGTATCTGGCGTAGCAGCACTTCTTCGCCAAGTTAACGCCAATTTGACAGTCGATGAAATGGAGGAAATTCTTCTTAATACAGCAAATCCATTAACGGACACTCAATATCCAACAACTCCTAACCACGCATATGGTTATGGATTAGTAGATGCTTACGAGGCTGTATCTTCCATTATCACTGGACTTGGCACACTGAAAGGACAAGTGACACAACAAGGAGACGACAGTGAGGCTCCTGTATTCGAACATGCAGCACCTCGAGAAACATATGCAGGAATGGATTTAGAATTGACAATTGCAGTTAGCGATAACATTAGCGTTGCATCTGTCCTTCTAAACTACAAAGATGCAAATGGTGCATGGCAATCAATTGAAGCTGGTCGCAAATCTGGTGATTACAAATCTGGTGAGTACAGTGTAGTGCTTCCTGGTGATATAATCACGGGCAACTCCTTTACGTACAAATGGTCTATAAATGATTTTGGACATAATGAAGTGAACAGTGAAGAATATGTTGTTCAAGTGAAGCCTGGCATAACAGTAGGATATTCAGAAGACTTTGAATCGACACCTGTGGGCTGGACTTCCTTTGGAGATGCAAATAGCTGGGAGTGGGGTGTACCAACTTCAGGTCCAGGAAATGCTGCATCTGGTGAAAAAGTATATGCCACAAACCTAGAAGGGAATTACGATAGCCGAATGAACGCTACATTAGTAATGCCTCCAGTCGATTTGCCGGAAGGAAACTCTTATTTGCAGTTCAAACAATGGCATAACTTTGAGCAATCTTCTACAGGAAGAGCTTGGGATTACGGTCATGTATTTATTTCAACTGATCAAGTAGAGTGGACACAATTACTAATGGTCCAAGGCGCATCAAACGGTTGGATTGATGGTGAAGTGGACCTGTCAGCTTATGCTGGACAACGCGTCTATATTGGCTTTAATGCCTTTTCTGATGGAAGCGTTGTGAAAGAGGGATGGTATATCGATGACGTAGAACTTGCTGGGACTTCGCAGACTGGCAAAGTAGCAAAAGGAATAGACAATAATGTAAATAAAACAAATAGCGTAATCACTAACAATGCAAATAACAAAGTGACTATTGGAAATGGTACAGACAAACTTGCTAAAAAAGAGGATGTTGACCCAACGAAGATTCGTCCTGTATTACCGATTAAAGAAGCACCACCAGTAGTAGAAAAAGTTGCAAATCCAACGCTTTTACCATTAGGTGCTCAAGTGAGTGTACTTGAATCAGGACGTTCGGTTTATACAAATCCTGCTGACGGTTCTTATTCACTAACTCATGGTGCAGGAATATTCACAGTGAAAGCAGAGGCTTATGGCTTCACTTCTGAAGAACAATCTGTTTCCATTGAAGCGGATGGCACGGCAACTGCTAATTTCACATTGGATGAAGTTGCACAAAACACAGTGAGTGGAACAATCACTGATCAATCGACAGGTGAAGGGGTAGCTGGAGCAACTCTATTACTTGTAGAAGATGCAAACATTACACCTGTTGAAACAGATGCAGCAGGTAATTATTCACTTACTGCATATGAAGGCGATTATACATTAAAAGTAATTGCACGTGGTTATCATAGCCAAGAAGTAGCGATTACGATCGGCGCAGAAGCAACATCGCAAAATATTGCGCTTGAACCGTTCTACACTTATCCAGGTGGAGAAATCGGTTACGATGACGGGACTGCTGAAAATGCACGTGCATTCAACGCTGCTGGCAATGCTTGGGCAGTGAAAATGTCTCTACCAGAAGGTAAAGAAAACGGAATCGTAACAGATGGTGTATTCCGATTCTGGGATACAGAATGGCCTGTGCCTGGTGGAACTGCATTCGCAGTTGAAGTATGGGATGCAACGGGAGCTGACGGATCTCCAGGTAAAATGCTTGCCGGTCCAATTGATGCAACAGCTAAACGTAATGGTGAATGGACTGTTGTTGATCTAAGCGAGCATAATATCGTGGTAAATGGTGACTTCTTTATGGTATATCGTCAAACATTTGCTAATCCAAATACTCCAGGTCTTGCAACAGATGAGAATGGAACAAATGCGGGTAGAAGTTTCCAAGGAGTTTCAGGTGCTTGGTCACCATCACCAACTGCTGAAGGGAACTATATGATTCGTGCTCGTGTGAGCTATGAAGTACACGGTCCAGTAATCACTTCACCAACAGCTGACTTAGTCACAAATGAAGCTTCAATTTCTGTAGAAGGAACCGCATCTCCGACTACTACAATTAAATTGAAACAAAATGGTGAAGAAGCGGGATCTATTGAGGTAGGGGAAGATGGTAAATTTGCAATTCCAGTTGAATTAACGGAAGGTGTCAATGAATTTACAGCAGTTTCCCTTCTAGATGGCAAAGTAACAGGTGAATCTGCTCCTGTTGAAGTCATTTTAGATACTTTAAAACCTGAACTGACAATCGACAGTCCGAAAGATGGAGAAAAAACAAATCGTGAATCAGTAACTGTAGAAGGAACTATTAAAGATGCAAACCTTGACACTGTAAAAGTAAATGGTCAAAATGCAACAGTAGTTGATGGCAAGTACTCTAAACGAATTCTTCTAGAGAATGGTGCAAACGAAATTAAAGTAGTCGCTAAAGACAAAGCAAATAATAGTATAACGAAAAAAGTAACAGTTACAGCTCAGTATGATGCACCTGCAATCGAAAATCTAAAACCAGCTGAAGACTTATATTTGGCTACAGGTAAAAGTGTTAAGATTGAATTCGATAGTGCACCTGGATTGAAAGCAACATTTGTTATCCATATGCCGCTAACGAATTTAGGTGGCCAAGTCCAAAATGCGACTGAATTGCCGATGATGGAACAAGCAAACGGTCATTACGTTGGATATTGGACAGTACCAGCTGACACTGTAGCGAATGGAGCAGATCTCGAAGTGAAAGTTGTAGACAGCTTTAACAACGAAACGCGCCAAAAAGCTAATGGTAAACTATATATCAACGTACCATCCCCATCTTCACAACCATCTGTAGAACAGCCTACAGATGAATCAGTAGAATCGCCGATAGAAGAAAAATTGGCAGAATAATTTTAAAGACTGTCTCAAAAGGCTTACTTTTGAGACAGTCTTTTTTTATGGTTTAACAATTTGAGTAGTGTGTTTGTTGTCTTCGAAGAGGCGTCATAATGTAAAAATTTAAAGTGGCGCTTTTTAATAAATGAAATGAAACTTTTAACTTAAACTTTGCAAAATATGATTAAAGCTTATATTAACCCGCATATGATAGTTAATAATGAAACATAATGGGGGGTACAATGGGCGATTATATAAATATACTGCAGAACTTTTTGCCGCTTGGGGCTACCGTACTAGAATTGCAGCAACCCCAAAAAAGAATGGCGGTCTTGCTTGCTGATATTGATGGGGATCAAGTGGCCGAACTAATAGGCGCATATAGGTATGAGCAGCAGAATTATATTGTGGTATTAAAAAAACATGATAATCAGTGGCTACCTTTAAAACATATCGAGGGCAAAGGGTATAATATTTCCGATTTAAGAGTCGCTCCAGTAACAGAAAACTGGGTAAATACATTAATTGTCGGTTGGCAAATAGACAATATGAGTTCACAACTAGATCTACTACAATGGACAAACGGTAGAATTTTAAGGTTACCTACAAATAATATTGTTTATAGTAAATTGGAAGTGGAAGATATGCCTGATCATTACGGAAAAGATGGTCAATATGAGCTTGCTATTTGGATACATGATACAGGAGATGCTTATAAGGTAGACGTTTACCGCTTTAGTGAAGGGGAGCTAGTACGAGCAAAAGATGTTTATCCGTATTATTTTAAAAAAGTGGCAGCTTATTATGAAAAATTATTGCAAACAAACGACTTTTCCTATTATTGGTATTACTTATCAGATGCACAGAGAAAAGCTGGTAATTTAGAACAAAATTTAACTGCCATCGATAAAGCTCTATCTTTTCGATCCCCATACCCATCAAAAGAACAATTATTAGAGAAAAAACAGCAAGTATTAAGCCGTCTAACACATGCTAGAACTAACGGTCAGACGGTTATTGATAAAAAAAGAGGAGATATAACGGGTGATAGTTTTCGGGAAACTGTTTATTTAACAGGTAGTATGACCGACAGAAGTTCGTATTGGGAAGATATTACGCTAAATATTTTAAATAAAAAAGTAGATTTATATGAAGGATTTTCTTTAAAAGAAACTGTTGGTTATAACCCACGGCTATTTCTTGGAGATTTTACTGGAAACCAGCTGGATGACATATTAGTAGTAATCGATACTGGCGAAAGTGAAAGCACGATAAAAGCATATTTATTTACCTTTTTAGAGGGAGAAATGCGACAAGTATTCGATTCGGATGAATTTAATGATAGCAATGATTATAAAATCGATTATCAAGATCAATATAAATTAACAATAGCTAGTGCCATTCCTAAAAAGAAGTATACGCTAGATTTAATGTTTAAAGATAAAGATTATTTAATGGAAATCTATAAGGAAGATGGAACTTTGAAAGAGCCGATAGAAGGCTGGGTAGAACCAATCCATGGGCTTTATCCAATAGATTTTGCAGGTGACGATGTGTATGAGCTTGTTGCGTTGCAAGAGATTTCCGGCAAGCATAACGGGGAAGCTCTAGGATATGTGCAAAACATTTTGAAATGGAATGGTAGAGAATTTATAACAGAACGTCAAAGCGTCATAGTATTTGGAGAAAATATAGATTCAATGTAAAAGAAAGAGAATTGCTACTGCTACAAAGTCATTAGACAGCGGAGAAGTCCTTTTTCTACGCAGTTATTACATCTTCTTTATATTCTTCTCCATCTAAGTACGCTTGTTGTTTGGGCGAAGTAATGCTTAACATTTCCCTAATGGGTAGTAGCATGCTTTATTGGATTGAAGCGGAAGGGCGGCGACTCCAGCGGGATGAGTGAGACAGATAAGCCATCACATCGTATGCGTAGCGTCGGTGATGGCTTATCGCTCACCCCGCGGAAAGCGTCCGCCCTGCAGCGGAAATCCTAGCAGATACTTCATTCAACTCACTACCGCGCAGTTTCCCTATATTACGAAAGATATAACGTGGTTTCTTTATTTGTGGAAAGAAAAATATGTGACGAAAAAACAAAAATTATTTGACAATATTGTGAACAAGATGAATAATATATATATAAAGAGAGGATGAGTGAAATGGAATCGAACGTGAAAATGTTTCATGCTACAAAATATGTAGGAGCAACAGTGCTCACTATTGGAATTGCCATTTTCTTATACGGGGTTTTTGTAAGCGAATACAGTACAATGATGGGGATCGGTATTGGGACAGTAATGGGGGCTGTTTTTACTTTCTTAATAGGTATGTTTTTGGTAGCATCTGAAGAAATGATTGCGAACTCTAGAAAATGTAAAAAAGAGAGCGCCTGAAAAGACGCTCTCTTTTAATTCGTTATTTACATATCCCAAACCAGTATTAATAGTGTACCAAAAATGGTGACGAGCGCAATGATTAAACCGTAATATACGTTTGTATAGATCGATTTTTTGTCATCAGTCTCACCAGCATGCATGAATACAACTAGTTGAAGACCAGCTTGGATAAATGCAGTTACTAGAAGAATTGTCATACCAATCGGAAATGACATATCTGTGAAATAAACTAACAAAGCAACTACTGTAAGAACCAATGAAAAGACAAAGCCCATTACTTGTTTAACAGGGAATAATTCTTTCATATTACATCATTCCTTTCAAGTAGATGAAGCTAAAGATGAAAATCCAAATGACATCTAAGAAATGCCAATAAAGCGAAAAGATGAAAGATTTATTGGTAGTCTCAGGAGTCAATCCACGTTTTTTAATTTGAATAAGGATAGCTAATCCCCAAAACAAACCAAATGTTACGTGCAATCCATGTGTCCCTAATGTAGTTAACAGGGCTGCAGTGAATGCACTAGTTTGTAGTGTTGCGCCCACATGATTATAGTGAACGAATTCAAATATTTCAAAGCCTAAGAACCCAGCACCAAGTAGTAGGGTGATTGAAAAGAAAACCATCATTGCTTTTTTGTTACCTAAACGCATAGCATGAATGCCAAGACCAATAACAAAACTACTTGTTAATAGTAAAATTGTTTCAACTAATACTGGTGTAATTTCAAAGATTTCTCCACCAGAAGGTCCATTGCCAATGCGATTTTCTAAAGTGAAATACATAGTGAACAGTGTTGCGAAAAGCATTATTTCTGCACCTAGGAAGATCCAAAAACCTAAAATTTTCAAGTTATTTTCTTCCGTACTATATTCAAGCGGAAGCGAGTTATCTATCTTCATTTTTTACACCTCGCAATTTTGCTTCAGTTTCTTCAATTTCCTCAACGGAGATATATCGACCATGGTCCTTCTCGAACGAACGATAAACCAGACAAACTAAAATACCGATTAATGTGACGATAGCAAGTGGCCATATGCTAAATACCATCGCAAATCCAAAGACGAAGAAAATACAACCTAGTATAAATGGCCAACCACTGTTATTTGGCATATGAATTTTTTCGTATTTACCTTTAAATAATTCATGTCCATTTTTCTTTGCATCCCAGAATCCTTGAGTTGATGCAACTTGTGGTGTAATAGCAAAGTTATATTCTGGTACTGGAGTATGAGTAGCCCATTCAAGTGAACGTGCATCCCAAGGGTCACTACCAATATCTCTAGAAGCATAACGAATACTATAGTAAATATTGTAGACAAGTAAAGCAAAACTGATTGCCATAATTCCTGCACCAATAAATGCAACCATATTTAACATACTAAAACCAGTCGATTCAGAGTATGTGTACATACGACGTGCTTGCCCATCTAATCCAGTAATATACATTGGAATAAAGGCTAAAACGAATCCAACTGACATTATCCATGCCGTCCATTTACCAATTCTTTCATTTAACATGAAACCAAACATTTTTGGCCAATAGAATGTAAGACCTGCAATCATAGCGTAAACTACTCCTGGAATAATTACGTTATGGAAGTGAGCTACTAAGAACATCGTATTATGATATTGGTAATCAGCTGCTGACATCGCAAGCATAACCCCAGTAACCCCACCTAATGTAAACAGTGGAATGAAGAGCATAGAATATAACATTGGCGTTGTAAATACAATTTTCCCTTTCCAAAGCGTGAATAGCCAGTTAAATATTTTAACTCCGGTTGGAATAGCTATCGCCATTGTTGTGATAGAGAAAATACTATTTGTGAATGCACCTTGACCCATTGTAAAGAAATGGTGAGTCCATACTAAAAATGAAAATACTGAAATGACTACCATAGAGGCAACCATTGACTTATAGCCATAAAGATTACGGCGTGCAAATGTAGAGATTATTTCACTGTATAGACCGAATGCCGGTAAGATCAAGATATATACTTCAGGATGTCCCCAAACCCAGAACAAGTTAGCCCAAAGCATATCCATACCACCATCGCCGGTTGTAAAGAAGTTTGTTCCAAACAATCGATCCATTGTTCCCATTGCAAGAAGTACTGTTAATACAGGGAAAGCAAAAACAACGATTACGTTTGCGATAAATGCAGACCATGTGAACATCGGCATTTTCATTAACTTCATACCAGGTGCTCTCATTTTAAGAATAGTCGTTATAAAGTTAATACCTGATATTAATGTACCCATACCAGCTATTTGGATAGCGATCATATAATAATTCGTACCTACGGATGGGCTGAATTCATTATTTGCAAGTGGGAAATAAGAAGTCCAACCTGCATCAGGTGATCCACCTACGATGAATGAGATGTTGAATAACCCCATCCCCATAAAGAATAGCCAAAAACTTAGTGCATTTAAGCGAGGAAATGCCACATCTCGAGCTCCGATTTGCAACGGAATAAGATAGTTAAAGAAAAACGTGATGAACGGCATCGCCATAAATAGGATCATAACAACCCCATGTGTTGTGAAAACTTCATTATAATGTTGCGATTCTAGAAATTTGTTATCAGGCATTGAAAGCTGATAACGCATCATTATTGCGTCTACTCCTCCGCGGAATAGCATAAGTAGTGCAACTAGTAAATACATAATACCGATTCGTTTATGATCTACTGTGGTAATCCATTCGCGCCAAAGGTATCCCCATTTTTTAAAATAGGTAATCCCTAAAACGATGGCAACCATTGTTAGACCAATACCAACCATGGATGCGTATATTAAAAAGCTTGGATGTGGTACTGCAAAACGATCAAAGAAATCCATACTTTTGTAACTCCTTTCGAAAATCTAGTGTTTGATACGATACTAAAACTTATTTATCAATGATGAGAATGATCTGATTCTTCATCAGAATGGTTAGAATCATGATTTTCATGTTCTGAGTGATCCATTTCAGAATCAGTGGAACCATGGTTATGTTCAGGAGCTGGTGCGAATTCTAAATGTGTTCCTGTATAAGTAGAACGTCCAAGATGTCCTGGTTCTAATAACTCTTCAAACTTTTCTTCTGTAAGAGGTTCAGCTGTTTCGTGAACTTCTTCTACCCATTCGTCAAAATCAGTTTGAGACATAGCTGTAACGTCAAATGTATTTTCAGCAAATCCGGCACCACTGAAGTTTGCGTTTCTTCCAACAAATTCACCTGGATTGTCTGCTGCTAAGTGTAAAGTTGTAACCATGTCAGCCATCGCATATTTTTGTCCACCTAGTTGCGGAATCCAAAAACTGGTGATTGGCCCATAAGAGTATAGTTTAAATTCAATCGCACGACCTGCAGGTATATATAAGTAATTAACTGTCTCGATACCCTCTTCAGGATAACTAAAATGCCATTTCCAGTTGGAAGAAGAAGCGTAAACAACTAACGGTTTTGTATCCTCATACCCTGCTGGAGTTGCCTCTACCTCGTAATTACTTTTAACTGAAACGAAAGAAAGGAAAATGACGATAACAATTGGAATACCAATACAGATTGCTTCTACAAGTGGGCTTCCTTCAATATGAGGAGGCTCGTAATCGTCCCTTTGATTAGAAGCACGATATTTTACTAACACGTATACTAATATTGCAAGTACCGCAATTACAATACCTGACATAAGCAAGATGGATAACATAATGTCATCAGCTTGCGTTTTTGCTTGAGGACCTTTTGGATCTAAAACTAATAATGGTTCACAACCAGTTAGCACAGTGGCTATAGTGAAAATCATCGTAAGTAAAGCCCATTTCACTTTCATTTTCATAGTTGTACCCCTTTCGATTATTTGAATTTATTAAACGTGTTACGAAGTGATCCGTATTCCGTTGCCTCTATCATATTTAGAACCACCCGTAATAACAACGTCTAAAAGGGGACTTCACAAAACGTTCATCTAGATTTCTATATAAATTCAACATTTGTTAACAAAGTTGTAACGAACGTCAAAAAGTTGTCACGCGTATGGATGAATATGTAAATGCAAAAAGAGCTTGGAAACAGTTCCAAGCTCTTTTCGTAATTAAAACATATGAGGAAATTGCCTGATGATTGCATGCGAAATCATATCGGACATTTCTAATGCTTCTGCTTCTATTTGGTCAAATACTTTAATATCTTCTTCATATTTTTTTTGAATCATGAATACTGCTTCTTTTTTTGTTAAAGCCAAATGAATATAAAACATCTTTTGTACTTCCTCTTTTGTTAAGTACGGGTTAATACTACTTAAAAATATTGCGATATCATCTGCATTTCGGTACCACTCTTTTTCTTTTTCATCTGCTTTTTTTGAATCGCCTTTAACAGCTGCCGTTACAAGTTCAGCAGCCAGCACTAGATGTTCTTTTATGAGCTCGGCATATCTATCTGCGAGCCGATCACCATAAAAAGGACGAATACAATTTCCTAAATCGGTAGCATTTTGTAAAAGTCGTGCTTGCACAGAGGGTAGATCAGGTAAGTTAAATACAATACTTGTTATGGTCATTCTGGTCCAATTGACATGCTCCAACCATAGAAGTCGGTTCATGCTTTCAAAGTCAACGGCTGCCTTACTCATATAGTAACCTTGTTGATAATTAGATGATTGGTTCAAAATGTATCGAACTGGTGCAGTATATTGTGAATATGGTGGTTTATATATAGGATTTTGGGGTAGGAAGTAAAAATCATTTGAGTAAAAGTGCATGCAAAGCTCACTCCTTTTTCATAGCTTACGTTAGTTTCATCTACAGTGTGATTATTCTAGTGTATTAAAAAAAGCCCAGTAATCCGAAAATTACTGGGCTCGTTCCTCTATCAGGTTAAATATATCCGTTTATACGTGATTTAGCCTCTGCAAGTATCTCTGCTCGTAAACCATCGATACTTTCTTCGCGTCGTTCATTTTTCCTCTTGATAGCAGCAAGTTCTTCACCATCTGCAAATTCCATGGCCATTTCTGCTGCTTCCTTATTACGAATCGTTTTCTTGAGCCTTTCTACGTTGTTAGCTGAATCATTTGGTCCGGGTTCATGTATAGACATTACTTTTTCCTCCTTTAATCATTGGTTAAGTCTAGTGTGCCCAAAGCCCTCAAAATTATTGAAGGATTAATTTTCAAGCTAATGGGTTTCCATGCATAAAAAGCTCCTATATCGCCATAGTAAAGACGTATTGAAATCTAGGAAAAGTTAAAGGAGGCACTTGCAATGGAAGATCATACACAAATGAGCTGGAAAGAGGATAATGTTATTGGTCAATTGCATAATTCTGTCGATAATGTCACGCTGGCTGTAGGTCAAGCTCTCACTCATCCGACTGAGCAGGCAATTCAAAATGCACAAAATATGATTGAACGTGCGGAGCGTTCTGTCACAATGGCCCTTGAGAGTAGAGGAGACTTGGGACCAATTAACATGCTTCAAGAACAATTGAACCAAGACAAAGAGAAATTAAATAGAATACATTAATAATGAAAAGTATAACGCCTATTATGGGGCTGTTCCGAAAGTCAAAATGGACTTAGGTATAGCTCCATTTTAATTTTTATTAATAATGGATTTCTTCAAATGGTTCTATTATTCCCATATTTTAAGCAAATAATTAGAGGTATCTTCCCTAAAGACATAGAATGATGAAGAAGTTCACATTGATGGTACACTTAAAAAGTATTAAATTGGGGGTATTTACCATGAACCGAAACCTAGAAGATACAATGATTAAAGAAATTGTATTAGATGATACAAATGTTAAGGTTAATCATTACGAATCAAAAAAAGTAAATGATTTACATCTAATTTCAATAGTTTTCAATGTTACAAGTGAGGATTATCACGATATAGCCGTACTACTTTATAAAGGTACGTTTGATGTAAAAGTACCTGCGCAAGATTTGTTTTTTAAAGGAAGCATACATCAGTATTCGACTTCCATTACAAATTTATACGAAAAAGGACAGGTTGGGGAGTATAAGCTGAGCTTACTGGAAGTTCCGAACTAAGAAAGGAGAGATATGACAATGAAGTTAAGTATATTAGATCAATCCCCGATTTCCGCCAATCAAACTGCGAAAGAAGCTTTAATTGAATCGATGGAGTTAGCAAAACTAGGGGAATCGTTAGGGTATACGCGCTATTGGATCACGGAGCATCATGATTTAACGGGGCTAGCAAGCTCTGCTCCAGAGGTAATGCTAGCTTATATTGGCGCGAATACAAACACCATTCGCATTGGCTCTGGTGCTGTTTTGTTGCCACATTATAAACCTTTCAAGGTAGCAGAAGTTTATAATACGCTTGCCACTCTATTTCCTAATCGCGTTGATGTTGGCCTAGGTCGTGCACCAGGTGGCTCTGCGGAAGCTACCAATGCTTTATCGGATAATTTCCTACAGAACGTATATAAAATGCCTAGTTTGGTGGAAGAGTTTCTTCATTTTCTAGACGAAGATTTTCCTGCTTGTCATGAATATTCGAAGATTTCTGCCTCACCAATTCCAGAAGTGTCACCAGTACCATGGCTTCTTGGAACGGGTAAAAAAAGTGCTCTGCTCGCTGCTGAAAATGGACTTTCTTACGCGTTCGGTCACTTTATGAGCGAAGAGGACGGAGCAGCTATTGTTAACCAATATTTAGATGCTTTCACACCTAGTAAAAAACGAAAAAAACCAGAAGTGATTGTAACAGTATCCGTTATTTGTGCAGAAACAAGTGAAAAGGCGGAAGAAATAGCGAAAAGCACACTCATTTGGGCATTGCAAAAAGCAAAAGGGGAAGGGAAGCAAGGAATTCCTTCTATAGAAGAGGCGAAGCAATACATAGTAAGTGACGTGGAAAAAGAGACGTTGAAAAGTATGAAAAAGAAACTAATAATCGGCAATCCGACTGAAGTAAAAGAAAAGCTGAGCGAATTACAAACGAATTATAAAGCAGACGAAATTATGTTGAATACCATAGCCTATTCTGCGAAAGATCGCTTTAATTCGTATAGACTGATAGCAGATGAAATACTGTAAAGCTGTTAAAGTACTTCCATTTCTTTGAGGACTGTATGAACTTGATGCTCTTCTAATTTGTCCGTTATTTCATCTATTAAGTGTTGAATAAACTCTTCTTCTTCAAAATCTTTTATATCTACTTCAAATTTATCCAATTCAATTTGAACGTCTGTACTCACATCTGAAGCTATTTCTACTAGCTCGGTGAAGAAAATCCAGTATCTATTTTCTTCAAATAGTTTTCCGTTAATATGGACGATTGTGGAGGACACTTTAGAGGAAGGGACGGAATAGCTATTTTTTATACGGATGAAAGTTTCATCATTATTTGCAACAAAGGTCATCTCTTCATATCCAATATCAAAGGCCTTTTTGAATTCTACTTTGTCCAAAACTATCCCTCCTAATTTATATAGTAAATATATTAATAGAGAAGGGAGATTATGACGGTCCATATATAATATAAAAAAGAGAGACAGCAAATAATCTACTGTCTCTCTTTTCGTGTATCTACTATTTAAATAGCTTTTTTGGTAGAAAACTGGCTATTATAAAGATCAGCATAGAAGCCGTCTTCTTTAATAAGTTCCTCATGTGTACCTTGTTCAATTACCATTCCTTGATTCATTACTAATATTAAATCTGCGTCTCTAATGGTAGAGAGGCGATGGGCGATGACAAAGCTTGTTCTTCCTTCCATTAAGCGATTCATCGCTTGTTGGATAAGTAATTCTGTTCGTGTGTCTACACTTGATGTTGCTTCATCCAAAATCATGATAGATGGATTTGCAAGAACGGCACGAGCAATTGTTAATAATTGTTTTTGTCCTTGCGAAATATTGGATGCTTCTTCATTTAAAATTGTATTGTAGCCTTCAGGTAAAGTACGGATAAAATGGTCAGCACGTGCCGTTTTTGCGGCTGCGAAGATTTCTTCATCTGTTGCTCCGTCTTTTCCAAATGCAATATTGTCTTTAATTGTCCCATTAAAGAGCCACGTATCTTGCAGTACCATTCCGAATGTTGTGCGTAGATCCGTTCGGGACATTTTTCTTGTGTCATGTCCATCAATAGTGATTTTCCCATTGTTTAATTCATAAAATCTCATCAATAAATTAATCAACGTTGTCTTACCAGCCCCAGTAGGTCCGACAATTGCTACCGTTTGACCTGGTAATACATCAATATTCATATCCTTGATTAATAGTTCATCTCCATAACCAAAGTCCACATGTTCAAATGTAACTGCACCTGCTGCTTTAGATAAACTTTCTGTTGTCACTTCTTTTTCTTCTTCCTCTTCATCAAGTAATTCAAAAACCCGTTCAGCAGCTGCAATAGTTGATTGTATAATATTAGCGATATTAGCCGTTTGCATAACTGGCTGTGTGAACTGACGAGTATAAGTAATGAAAGCTTGGATGTCACCAATTGAAATAGCGCGCTGTGTAACTAATATCCCACCAACAACACTAATCACGACATAGCTTAAATTCCCGATAAAAGACATCATCGGCATAATAATGCCCGATATAAATTGCGCTCTGCGACCGGCATCATATAATTGTTCATTTACTTCATCGAACTCAGCGACTGCTTTTTTCTCGTGACCGAACACTTTAACTACTTGGTGCCCAGTATACATTTCTTCAATGTGTCCATTCAGTTGTCCGAGTGTTCGTTGTTGATCGGCAAAATGCTTTTGTGATCTTTTTAAGATTGGTTGAATGACGAACATCGATACTGGTAAACTTACAATCGATATTAAAGTTAATATTGGACTAATGGTTAGCATCATAATGATTATACCTACAATAGTTACCACCGAAGTGATAAATTGCGTTAAGCTTTGCTGAAGCGTGTTTCCGATTGTATCTAAATCGTTCGTAACACGGCTCAACGTTTCCCCATTTGGTCGACCATCGTAATATTTAAGTGGAAGTCTTTCTAGTTTTCCATTTACTTCTTCCCTCAAATCATAAACCGTTTTTTGAGCAACGCTTGACATAATATACTGCTGAATATACGTAAACAAGCTACTGATCACATACAAAGCGGCTAGGAGTAGGAGAAGTTTTGCGATCGCTTCAAAATCGATTGCGGCTCCTGGAACACCGGTCATTTTTGCGTATGCACCTTCGAATAGTTCTGTAATTGCATTCCCCATAATTTTAGGACCGACAATGGCAAAGACGGTACTCAAAATAGCGGCGATAAACACGGCGATTAATTGATTGCTCCGAGGTTTTAAGTAAGTCAGAAGGCGTCGTAAAGTACCTTTAAAGTTTTTCGCTTTTTGTCCGCCCATCATCATCATATTTCCTCCGCCAGGTCCTGTTGGATGTCCGCCTTGAGATGTCGATTTTTTGGGTTTACTCATGCGATTTCCTCCTCTCTTAGCTGGGATTCTACGATTTCTTGGTAAACAGTATTATGTTCCAATAATTCTTTATGTGTACCAATTCCTGCAATTTCTCCTTTATCTAAAACGATAATTTGATCTGCGTCTGCAACCGTGCTTACTCGTTGGGCTACAATGACGACCGTTGCATTTTTCGTTTCCTCTTTTAGCGCTTCTCTTAAGTTTGCATCTGTTTTGAAATCGAGTGCTGAAAAGCTATCATCGAAAATGTAAATATCCGGTTTTCGTACAAGTGCTCTTGCAATGGACAGACGTTGTTTTTGTCCACCAGATACATTGGAACCACCTTGTGAAATAACCGAGTCATATCCTTTTTCCATTTTGCCAATAAAATCTTCTGCTTGAGCAATGCGAGCAGCATGTTCCACTTCTTCGTCAGTTGCATCTTGTTTTCCAAAAAGAATATTTTCTTTAATCGTTCCGGAAAAAAGCAGTGCCTTTTGAGGAACGAATCCGATTTTCGAACGAATCTCTTCTTGAGAGGTCTCTCGAATATCGACACCATTTACACGAATGGTTCCATCTGTTACCTCATAAAAACGTGGAATCAAATTCACGAGCGTTGATTTCCCAGCACCTGTTCCTCCAATAATTGCTGTAATTTCCCCAGCTTTAGCTTGAAACGTAATATTAGATAATGCGGATTCTTCTGCTCCAGGGTAGCTAAAAAATACATGATCAAATTCAAGTGTTCCTCTTTCTTTATTTGCTAGTTTCGTTCCTTCGTTTATAGAGGTTGGTTTTCTATTCAGTACTTCATTAATCCGGTTTGCAGATACTGCGGCACGAGGAATCATAATGAACATCATAGAAGCCATCACAAGTGCGAACATAATTTGCATAACGTATTGTATAAACGCCATTAAATCACCGATCTCCATAGATCCGCCATTAATACGCATGCCACCAAACCAAATGATTAATACTACGGTGATGTTCATAACAAGCATCATAACCGGCATTAAAATGGCCATAACTTTATTTACTTTAATAGAAACATCGGTCAATTCTTTGTTTGCTTTTTGAAGTCGAACTTTTTCTTGTTTTTCGCGATTAAAAGCACGAATTACTCGGATACCAGTTAAATTTTCACGTAATACAAGATTTAACTGATCTAATTTTGTCTGTACTGTTTTGAAGAGCGGTACACCTTTATACATAATTAATAACACTGCACCAACTAACACAGGCATTGTAAGTACTATGACAAGCGATAATTTAGCATCTTTTGAGACAGCCATAATGATCCCACCAACCAACATGATAGGCGCGCTAACGACCATACGTAGCATCATGATAACTACTTGTTGCACTTGCGTTATATCATTAGTCGTTCTTGTAATAAGAGAAGCTGTACCAAACTCATCGAAATCTTGAAGAGAAAATTGTTCTACATGCTTGAATACTTTACGGCGAATATTCTTACCAAAACCCATTGCAGCTTTAGAGGAGTAGAAGCTTGCTGCAATGGATGCAACCGCCCCAATCGCCGCAACTAAAAGCATGATTCCACCGATTTTCCAAATATAAGGTGTATCGCCAACTACTACCCCTTTATCGATAATATCCGCCATAAGGGTGGGTAAATAAAGGTCAGCCATGGATTGGATAAAAACTAATCCTATTACGGCGAGAACAATCCACTTATACACCGTTAAGTTTTTCAATAGTTTAATCATCTGGGTTGTTCTCCTTTGAAATAGTTTCACTATCTAAAAAATCAGCGATATGAAGCAGTGTTGTTTGAAATTCCTCAAATTGCTGTTCTGTAAGTGTATCCATAATGGATTCAATCGTACGATGAATACTCCCTTTTTGTTGACTTATTTTATCAAACAAGCTGTTTCCTTTTTCACTGAGTATTAATTGCATTTCACGTCGATTGTCCGGAACAGGCTGTCTATGTAGCCATTCGGTTTGTACAAGTCCGTCGACTGCAGTGCTTAATGTACTTTTGGGAATTTGTAGTACTTCACCTAATTGCTTTTGCGTCATTTCTTTACGTGGCGCAATGGTCATAAGGATGGAATATTGCGGAATAGATAAATCATTTTCTAGTGCGGTTTTATGTATAAACCGCATCATGTTTCTATTTACACGCCAAAAAGTATGCAAGAATTGTGAAGATCTACTATCAGGGGGAATATTACAATTCACTGTTATCGCTCCGTTCTTTTTAGAATTGTTCATTTGTGAACAGTTCTCTAATGCTTAACAAATTTACTCCTTTTTTCGATGAGAGTCAACTAGGAAGGGGGGCTTTTCAAAAAAATAAGCTGGATAAAAAGTAGTTGAAAGCTACCAGTTGATAGAAAATCAAGTTTTCTTGAATTGAGACCATTATAGAGATAGTGCGTCGTAAAGAGTTGTATGAAGTATCTGCTTGGATTTCCGCTACAGGGCGGACGCTTTCCACGGGCGTTGCCTCAGCCGCTTCCTTATCAGTGCCGACTCACTAAAATCCCAACATTGTACAGTTTTCAATGCAGAGATTTACTCAGTAAATGGATTAGAGCAATGAATTACTCCTTGTAAGCAACCAATTATATTCTGTAAGCAATCAACTGATCGACGAAAGCAACCATTTCTCAAAGAGGGCTCACTTGTTGTGAGACGCTGATTTCTTTATGCAATATTGTATATTTTAGAGGATAATTGCGATGTTTATCGGACAATCTTATCTAGATACACACATGTGAAAACTTTTTGCCGTAGCACGCCAAAGCCGCATGAGCCGAAGTCATGAGACCCACTCGGACGAAGCACGAATTGGCTCATGCGAGGTGCGGCAAGTGCGAAGGCTCAGTGGCTATTTCTTACCACGAAGTATCTCTATGTAGTACAGTCAAGTCAAATTTACACTCTTCCTACTAATTCAACGTACACAAAAAAGAAGCTAACCATATAAAAATGGCTAGCTCGTTTGTTTTTAAATTAAATCATTTTCAGAAGTGCTTCTTTACCAATCATACCTTTGGTGATCCCACGTTCTTCTGCTTCAAAAGTGATGGATTCCAAAGGAGCATTAAGAAGTTGTTCAATTGTTTTTACGCCTACTGCTCTTCCAGCAAGTACTTTCCTATCCTTTAGTTTCTCGTTCAACAATGCAACGTCAAGGGCACCACACATGATATATCCTTTGTCGTTTGATACGACAAGTAAATTCGTCTTTGGTAGCTCTACAGAAATCGATAAAAACGTATGCCCTTCAATGTTGATAGGTTCCAAATTAATCATTAAAACTCATCACTCCTTTTCTTCTCCTTATAGGTTATGTAAGTGAATGGAAAAGGGTTTCTTCTTTATTATATTAGGGAAAGATAAATTAGAAATGCATTAATTTGAAGAGGTGTTTTTAGTGAACAAATTATTAGCCGTTCTTGTCTTTGTTGGTGTTCCAATTGTCCTTATAGGAGCTTTTTTAGATTGGCCAAAGATGATTATGTTCTTTCTTTGCTGTTTAAGTATTATTGGGCTTTCGGGATATATAGGTCGAGCAACGGAAAGTTTAGCGATTGTGAGTGGGCCAAGGGTTGGTGGGTTATTGAACGCAACTTTTGGTAACGCAGTTGAATTGATTATTTCCATATTTACATTAAAAGCCGGAATGGTTGGGATTGTGTTGGCGTCGCTAACGGGTTCGGTTCTCGGTAACTTGCTGCTTGTGCTTGGATTATCGTTTTTTGCTGGTGGTATTAAGTTTAAACGTCAAAAATTTAGTGTGCATAGCGCAAGGTACAATTCAGGATTGCTTATTTTCGCTGTTATTGTGGCATTTGTTATTCCGGAAGTTTTCTCTATGACCATGAATACTGAGCAAACAGTAAGCTTAAGTATTGGTATTGCTATTATTTTAATCGCGCTTTATCTTGCTGGACTATTTTTTAAACTTGTCACACATCGAGGTGTGTTCTCGTCTACTGATGAACCGGAAACAGAAGAAACAGAAGTACCAGAGTGGACAAAAGGAAAATCTATTCTAATTCTTCTATTGGCAACGGTAGCAGTTGCTTTTGTGTCGGAGCAATTAGTTCATACATTTGAAATGCTCGGATCAAAATTTGGATGGACGGAGTTGTTTATAGGTGTCATTGTCGTAGCGATTGTTGGAAATGCTGCAGAGCATGTTTCCGCTATTACGATGGCTATGAAAAATAAAATGGAAGTGTCTGTGGAAATAGCGGTTGGTTCGACGCTGCAAGTTGCTATGTTTGTGGCACCAGTACTTGTAATTGTATCTCTTTTTATGCCTCAAACGATGGCACTAGTGTTTACGTGGCCAGAGCTTGTCGCAATGGTTACAGCCGCACTTTTAGTTATTAATGTTTCCAGTGATGGTGAATCGAATTGGTTTGAAGGACTGCTGCTATTTGCAGCGTATATTATCATGGGGATTGGTTTTTATCTTCTTTAATTATGGAGAAAGAAAATGATAAGATAGTAAGTGACAGAATATTCAATAGACAGAACACTTACTTAGGGGGAATACGTAATGACACAATCGATTCCGATTCAATTAAATGATAGAATCCATCTAATCGATGGGCATGACTTAGGGGTAACAGAACGGACAGGCATATATGTCATTCAAGAAGAGGAACTAACAATTGTAGAAACGAGTGCTAGCCCGTCTATCAAGTATGTAAAAGAAGGGTTAAAGGTATTAGGGATATCTTTAGATGAAGTGAAGTATATCATCGTTACACATATACATCTGGATCACGCAGGGGGAGCTGGATTATTAATGCAAGATTGCCCGAATGCTAAAGTGGTAGTACACCCAAAAGGTGCGAGACATTTAGCAGATCCATCTAGACTTATTACTGGCGCGAAGGCTGTATATGGCGATAAGTTTTCGGGCTTATTCGAACCGATACTTCCTATAGCAGAAGAGCGACTGATTGTTAAAGGAGAAGGAGAGACGTTGGAAATCGGACCAAATTGTCAATTGCTATTTTTAGATACACCTGGTCATGCAAATCACCATTTCAGTATTTATGATCCGATTAGTAATGGCATGTTCACTGGAGATACGGTTGGGGTACGATATCCACAATTGGTACCAGATAATGTTCATTTGTTTCTACCTTCCACTTCTCCAAATCAGTTTAACCCAGATGCGATGCAAAGAGCGATGGATGGAATGGAGGAAATGCAGCTCGATACCATTTATTTTGGACATTATGGGATGACGAATGATCCGGCAGAAGTATTTCGTCAAGTTTCTACTTGGTTAAAGGTTTATGTGGATGAAGCAAAAACGGTATATGCAGAGCAAAAGGGATATGAGGTTCTTGCTGAGCGTTTAGAAAGCTTAGTGAGGGAACATCTAAGAGGATTGGGTATTCCTGATGATCATGAGGTATATAGCATCCTGCAGTTAGATATAGAAGTTAGTGCAATGGGATTGTTGGACTATTTATCAAAATAAGGTGAACCTTCAATCAATGGGGGATTTTTCGACGCACATGACGAGCTAGTGGGGACGTTGCGACATGACGTCGCGCTTTTAGTCCCCGTCATCCCCCGCTGATTGTAGTTGTGTCCCAACACGATGTTGCGTACTTAGTCTGGAATCATTTCATCGGGCGCATGCCAGCGGTTGATCTCCCACTTATCTTTTCGCTTTTCTTCAATCATGAAGTGGGAGTCTCACTGCCCGTTAATGCGGGATAAACTTATAAACAGATCTGCACCTCAAAATACATACAGGATGTGTATTGGAGGTGCAGATTTGTTTTGACTAATATTACTTGCACTTATATGCATCGTAGCGATACAATCCTATCTAAGTCTGTTCTCCAGGCAATCCAAAAGCAGCTCCAATTCAAACTAGTCTATAGACAATGTAAATAGCCATCACATCAACTAATTTATAGAGACAAAATCCCTAGTATTTGTATTCCTTTAAAAACAGTTTTACACTTATTAATAGAACATATAGAAAGGAGATAGATGATGGAATTTTTAATGATTATCCTACTCTTGTTAGCCATTATTGGGCTTTCTAATTTTATAAATCATTTCATGCCATACATACCAGTCCCACTAATTCAAATTGCACTCGGTGTATTGCTTGCGGCTTTGCCGTTAGGAATACATGTTCCAATGGAGCCAGAGTTATTTTTTATCCTATTTATCGCTCCTCTTCTATTTTATGATGGAAAAAATGTGTCGAGGAAAGCTCTTTGGAAATTGCGAAAGCCTATTTTATTACTAGCACTTGGACTCGTATTTTTGACCGTAGTTGTTATTGGGTATTTAATCCAGTGGTTAATTCCTTCGATTCCGCTTTCGGCGGCTTTTGCACTTGCGGCTATTTTATCGCCAACAGATGTCGTGGCGGTTGGAGCTATTTCGAGTCGAGTCAAGATGCCGAAAACGATTATGCATGTGCTAGAAGGCGAGGGGCTTATGAATGACGCCTCTGGATTGGTTGCCTTTAAATTTGCAGTTGCAGCAACGGTAACCGGTGTTTTTTCGCTTGCAGAAGCAAGCTGGAGCTTTTTATTGATCGCAATCGGAGGATTTGTTGGGGGAGCATTGCTTGCTTTTATCATTATTCGATTGAAAGTATTTATCCGACGTTTAGGTATGGAAGATGTCACACTTCACATGCTTATCCAATTATTGACACCGTTTATCATTTTTTATGTAATTGAACATTTTCATCTTTCAGGTATTTTATCAGTTGTAGCAGCTGGTATCGTGCACGCAATTTATCGAGATAGAGAGCAATCACCGAATGTACAATTACAGATTGTGTCGAAAAGTACATGGACCATTCTTATTTATATTTTGAATGGACTTGTATTTGTACTATTAGGGCTACAAATTCCAAGTGTTTCTCGAGAAATTTTTGAAAGTCCTTTGTTCAATAATTTTGAAGTGATTACATATATTTTGATCATTACTGCTTCTCTTTTACTATTACGTTTTGTTTGGATATTTGCAGGATGGTGGGGCGGATGGCTGCTTAAAGCAGAGCAATTACCAAAGCCGTCTCTGCGATATATTAGCATTACGACCATTTCTGGTGTACGAGGTGCTGTAACACTCGCTGGTGCTTTTACGATTCCGTACTTTTTAGCTAATGGTGATGTATTTCCAGAACGTTCATTAATTATTTTCATCGCAGCAGGTGTAATTTTAGTGACACTTATCTTGGCAAGTATTTTCTTGCCTATTATTGCAAAAACAGAAAAAGGGAACACAGAAAAGCTGAAAGAAGAAATGGAAAGAAAAGCAATCCTTCTATCGATGGATGCTGCGATTAAGACGATGCGTGAACTAACTACTGACGAAAACAGAGGATCAGCTGTTTCCATTATCTCGCACTATAATAAAGTTCGTAATGATCTGATTTATTTAAGTGAGGAAGAGAGTGCTCGAAGGAAAGCATTAGAAACCGAAACTCGTTTGAAAGCATTAGAAATAGAAATAAATTATATAGAAAAGTTGCAAACAAATGAGCAAATCAATCGGGAGTCACTGTATTTATTGGAAGAGCATATCCATCGAATGCGTGTTGCTGTTACAAACCGCTTACTATATAGAGGATTATTCATATGGACAATGGTTAAAACGAGGGATTATTTAATTTAGCAAGCTTGTTTAAGTCAAGAAAACACAACTCCTTTAGAGCTCGATTGAAAAAAACAAAAAAGTAGCCATGCTTAAAATGGAAATGGCGCAAGCGGCGATTGCTTATTTGAAAGAAACAATGAATCCTGAAAATGAAGCAATCAATGAAGTGATTATCGGTGAGTACAATGAAATGATCATAAAGTTTAAATTAGCACGTAAAGGAGCCGACTCAAGTAAATATATTCGCGAGCAGCGAGAGTTGAGAGACAAAGCCTTTCAAGCGGAGCGTGATGAGATCCAAAGCTTATATGAAACAGGTGAAGTTTCCATTGATATTATGAGGAAAATTCGCAGGCAGATTAATATTAGAGAAGCATATTGGATGGAAGAAAACAGTGTACAATCCCATTAAAAAAACAATCTCCCGCCTTACTTAAATGTATGGCGGGAGATTGCTTTTATTTGTTTTGGCAATTTGGTTGACCTGGTACTAGTCCATTTCTAGGTTGTAATCTTTTTTGTTTGCATTGTTCCTCTAATAACTTTTTCATGAGTTTTTCAATATAATCTATTTCATCATTTTTAGGGGAAAGGGGAGATAAATTTTCTATTTCAAGCGGATCTTTCGTCAAATTATACAATTCATATTCTTCTGGGACAGGACGGGTTTTGGTAGTTATTTTAGAAACGGATATACTGATTGTTTCATCAATAGGAATTTGGCTTTTAATCTCGGTTGTTTGATCTTCTAATCCAGGGTTGCTCCAAAATTGTGGATTGTCAAAGTAACGAGTGAACTTCCATATTTCATACGTATTGTTATTACCAGTTGGAAGACGGGCAATAACTGCTTCAAGATGGTTAGGCTGTGTTACAGATTGATAAGGCTCGCCTGAGAAGCTAACTTGGTTTAAGCCTCTTGTGACATCATCGTCTGACATAAAATAGACTGGATCATGTACTTGATGAGATTTATCTTTGTCATACACAACAGGTGTAAGATCACGTCCTACAAGTGGATGAACTTCGGTATGATCTTGCTTAAGTTCTTTTGCAATCTTATGCACATCAATGTTAGCAAGCCCAAGTAGTGTGGGAAGAATGTCCACGTGACTTGTTAACATATCCGCTGTTCTGCGCTCAGAAAATAACTTGGGACTATGAACAATAAAAGGGACATGAATCGTTTCTTCGTAGGCGTTATACCATTTTTGGAACAATCCTCCGTGTGCTCCTAACAAATCGCCGTGATCCGAAGTGAAGATAACGATCGTATTGTCGTAAAACTTAGATTCTTGTAATGCCCTAAAAACTTTAGACATCTCATCATCTACTTGCTTGTGCAACGAAAAATATAGCTGTCGATAAACTAGTGTATCTCTAGTAGGCTGAAAGGTTTTTGGGTAGGTTTCTTTATAGCTTTCTTGTGCAGCTGGTTTTGTAAGTAGTGACTCATTCGTAGTAGGAGCAGGTGGAATGAATGGAACAGATGGATCTATGTCAAAGTTAAACAAGGGAGAAACCTCTGTTAGATCTCCATACAAAGCGATATCATGCGGATTAATAAAGGAAGAAACAATTAACCACGGTTTGGTATTTGCTTTCGGGCTGTTTTTTTCGAGTGAGGAGATGAGATTAACCACTTCTCTTGCGTATACTTCATCACGTCCTTTCGTACCAATTTGAGCAGAAGAACCAGAATTTCTTGGATTTGTCCCATGTGGTTCTGGTCCAAGCCATCCTGAAAAGCCAAATTCATCAAGGCGATCTGCTTCTAAATAGAATTCTTCATTTGTAGTGTTAGGAACACCGGTTGCGGGATGATAACTTGGCATGGCATTTTGTGTACCAGGTATTAAGATATCTTGATGGGAAGCATGCCATTTTCCTTTCCAAAAGGTGTCGTAGCCGGCTGCACGAAAATAATCTCCGATAGTAGGGACGCTATTTGGATCAAGCCAAAAAATGTCTGGTTCAGAAGCATTAGCAGCACCTCCAGTTGTTTTAGTTACCCCATGAAGAGATGGATACTGCCCTGTGTATAAAGTTGTTCTACTCGGTGAGCAGGCAGTACTTCCGATATAGTGATGAAGAAATTCCAAACCGTTATCACGCAATAATTCTTGTGTCCTTAAATTTTCTTTCCGCCACTTTTTTAGCGCATCATTTTCATAAACAGTTGGAAAGCGTTGCTCGTCTACTAGGAATATGAGGAAATTAGGTTTTCGTTCACACGAATTTATGTCTGACCATTTCGTGTCTTTATCCTCCAAAATTTATCATCTCCTTAAAAATCGTTTTCTATATTTTACGTTAGAATTTATTAATTGTTTGGGAGTTTTTTAGCTAAATTAAAAAGAATGCTTAATCAATAAAGTGGAGACAAACACACATTTTTTAAATTGGTCATAAAGTATAGAAAGTGGTGTGGGGAGGTTGTTCGTATGGAGAAAAATAAAGAAACAAGCTTTAAATTAAAGGGTTCTCGTTCGAAATGGCATCCAGTAGAAGCTGTCGGAATTCTATTAGTTGTTGCTTCGTTACTAATCCTATTATTTGATCCTAATTCTCTCTCTAATTTTTTTAACACGATTATTGCTGAGGTAAAACCTATTGTAGTGGATGTTTTTTTAACAAGTGAAATAGGAATTGCCATCATTATTAGTGTGATCTTCGGACGTATGATTGAACGTTTAGGATTTACCGATGGGTTAATCCGGATATTTGTTCCGATTATGAAATTGCTTAAAATAAACCCATCTGTCATTGTACCGAGTGTTTATAACATTTTAGGTGATATTAATGCAGCTGGAAAAATTGCTGGACCTGTTCTGGTGAAGGCAAAAGCGACGAAAGCAGAACAAAAAATAGCTGTTGCAACGATGATACAATCTCCGCAATCCTTTGCTACGTTAGTGCTAGGTCTCATTGCACTTTCTGCGTTCAACATTAATGCGTTTCCGCTTATAATACTTTCTATCTTTGTTCCGATTGTTGTGGTTCCATGGATATTATCCATCACAATTTACCGAGATACAAAAAAGGTTGATTTGGAAAGTTTACCCCGATTTACGCCAAAAACAAAATTTCTTGAAACAATTTTTTCTTCTGCGAAAGAAGGCGCTGAGCTTCTATTTTTAATCATTATTCCTGCTGTTGCAGCTGTGTTTTTCTTTATAGGTGCACTAAGATTTTTAGGAGCCTGGGATTTTATTGAATCGAATTTATCCACTGTACTAACATTCTTAAGTATCGAGCCAGCGACAGGTATTGTATCCGTTCTTGCCGCTCCTACGCTTGCTGTAGCCCAGCTGGCAGAATTAACGTCGTCCATTGATGCACGATTAATAGTTGGCTCTTTTGTTTTAGCAAATTCCGGGTTACCATTATCCGTTATTTTCGGTCAAATTCCTGCAACTTGGGCAGAAGTTTCAAGCTTGAATGAGAGAGAAGCGTTAGTAGCATCGATTATCGGACTAATTATTAGAATCGCGACTGCCTGTTTACTTGCGTATTTTTTAACGCCATTTTTGGTAGGATAAACAATGAGTATTTATATGATTCGTGCTAAAAAAATTATAACTGTGAGTCATATCGGAACGATTGAAGATGGAGCAATGGTGATTCAAAATGAAAAAATAATAGAAGTAGGAACATGGGAAAACATTCGTAAACAATATTCCTCTATACAAGTTATCGATTATACAAACGATGTAGTGACTCCTTCTTTAGTCGATTGCCATACCCATTTACTTGAATTTGCGCCAACTTCGCTTTATCCAGTTACTTCGGATACTCATTTCCTAGCAGGAAAAGCAATTCTTCTTCATGCTTTATCTACGGGCATTACAGCACTAGGAGAACAAATTTGCGGTCATCCACTTGGTGATTTTTCTATCGAAGATTATAGGAAAGCGGTTCATGGAATTCCACTAAACGTTTCTTTTGCAACAACTAGTATATCCATTGGCTTTGAGAAAATAGCTCATTTTACTTCGATAACGCAGTCTAAAGCGGTTCATAAAAAGGATTTAGTAGATCCTTTTTTAGTAAGACAAATTGCAAAAGAGAGTGAATATCCAGGTGAAAATATATTTATCAATGCAACTCCAGCCAATTTCACTAAAAATGAAGTACCAAAAGCCGGAGAATTAATTTATACAATAGAGGAAATGCAACAAATTGTGGATATCTACCATGGGTTTGGAAAGAAGATAGGTGCACATGTAGCTGGTATAGTGGGAATAGAGATGGCGTTGGAAGTAGGTGTGGATGTTTTACATCATGCCCACAGCATTACCGATGAGCTAATAGCAAGAGCTTCAGATCAGGGTGTGCAAATAGTTGCAACCCCAATGGGAGGAACGCATTTAACACCAAATTCTCCGGAAGAAATACTGAAATTTATAAAGGCTGGCATTCCTGTTTCCATTTCTACTGATGCTTATTTACCGCCATATCCAGAAGTACCTTGGCTTCCTTATGAAGATAAATTGTTAAAAGGACCTGACCAATTAATGTTAATTGCCAACCCATCTATGCAAGTTTTAAAGGAAAATAATTTCGATGAAAATGCAATTTTAGCTTTACTTACCAATAATCCAGCGACTATATTAGGCAAGCACCATCAATTTGGTCGTTTAGAAAAAGGGCTAGATGCCAATTTTATAGTAGCAGAGGGTATTCCGGGCTTGGAAATCACCGATATAGAGAGAATAAAAAAAGTGTATTATCAAGGGAAATTGGTAATAAGTCGACCCTTTTCATAATATCGGATTTTGGCAAGTCGCTATAGACGGCGCAGGCACCTCGCTCACCAAACGAAAATTATGCATATTAAGAAGCAAGTTTACCTCTTTTAGTTTCACTCTAGATCGTCCTTACTCTGAGCTTCCATATGATGCACAAATCCGATGTTGCACAAACTATCCTTTAGAAGGGTAGTTTTTTTATTTCTAAAAAAATGAAAATGAACCTATAAACATAACACTTCAATTGCGGATTTTCTAAACGGTCGAGGGAAATGCTAAGAGTGTAAGTAAAAAAGGAGGTTTTAGGATAAATGACGATAAATAAAGAACTGGAAGCTTTAAAAGCGTATAGCTGTACAGATCGTTGTGTGTTAAGTGTTTATTTAAATACGAATCCTGCAGACCCAGATACACTAAAAGGTGCTTGGAAAATCCATCTGAAAAGTGGCTTAAAAAGAATTGGTGAATATTTGGAAGCATCAAATGATGAGCGGGAAATAAAAGCATTCGAACAAATAAAGAAAAAAGTGTTCAATGAGATAGAAGAAAATGCCCATGATCTTCGAAAAGGAATTGTCATTTTTGCTACTGCAAATGAAGATATATGGTCTGTCTATTATGCACAGGTACCGGTTAAAACAAATTTTTACTGGGAAAACCATGCGATGACAGAACAATTAGAGTATATGTATAAAGCATATCCAGAAGCGGGAATAATCATGCCAAGCTTTGGAGAAGTCCGTATTTTAGATACTGCGATGGGATTAGTTAGAGACGACTTAACATTTAAATTTGACCCGGTTTCGGAAGAGTGGAGAGAAAAGAAAAAAATAGATGCAAAAGGAAGACGTGCAGTTGCTGACAGTAGAACCGCCGTATTAGAGCCAGGATACAGAATAAATGCGAATAACCTCTTTAAAGGAATGAGGGTGACCATTGAACAACTAAAGAAAAAACGAGGTTGGCGGGAGTTCCATGTAGCCGGAGAGGCAGAAATGGCAAAAGCTTTTACAGATAGTATCAGGGATTTGCCTGCGAGCTGCATTCACAAAAATTTAAATAACAGTAAATCAAATGAAATAATTCATCAAATTTTCGAGAAGTAACCATAAGAGATGGAGCTAAGCAATCTGCTTAGCCTCATTTACCTAGATGAAAAACTCACAAAAATAAACTTTTATTTTATTGCATAAATGATCCTAAATCGCACAATATAATTTCACAAGGAGGTGAAACAACATGGCAAATCGTAATTCAAATCAACTTCTAGTACCAGGGGTGCAACAAGCTCTTGACCAAATGAAATATGAAATTGCACAAGAATTCGGTGTAAACCTTGGCGGAGACTCTACAGCGCGTGCTAACGGTTCCGTTGGCGGAGAAATTACTAAGCGTTTAGTAGCTCAAGCTCAAGCACAAATGAGTGGACAATCATTTAACCAACAATAACAAAATAGACCGGTGGCAAAAAATTGCCGCCGGTTTTTCAATGTCATCGGAATTGCCTTTAGTTTTTAATGGACTGCCGCTATAATGCCTTGTTCATCATCTAAAATTAATTCGATTCCTGTTGAGTTAGGGTCAAGATTCATAAATTCTTGCAGTGTCATACGCAGTGCTTCAATTAAATTTAATGTACTTAAGAATTGTTGTTGCCCATTGACATAAGCCTCTGCTGTAAAACCAGAATCGTCATCATCATACATAAGCTCGACTTCCACTTCTTCAGGGATTGTATTTTTTTGGCGTGCAATATATACACATACAGCGTTAATAATGTTTTGTTCTGGGATTATTAACTTCTCCATGAGTTAGCATCCTCTTTTTTCTTGTCTTTAAACAAACGGAAGATTTTACGTATAACTACAACAATTAAAATAATCGCTGCAGCGTTTATTGCAAATCCTAAAATAGATCCAAGCAAGCCCATATTAGCGAACAGGCTACCGAATAATAAACCAGCAATTCCACCAATAAATAAGCCTTTCATTAGACCACCTGCAGTAAATCCTCCCTTAGTGTTTGTATTAGAATTGGATTTACTTGTTGCGGTTGTAGAATCCTCTTTTTTCTTTTGGATATTTGAATTATTGTTTGTTGAATTGTTATTTGTATTGAAACTTTTCTTACCTGATTTATATTTTTTTGCTTCTGCTGTGATTGTGTCCTCGTTAAATACAAAGTTTCCAACAGATGAAAACACAAGAGTCGCTGTTAATAAAAATATAGCTAATTTTTTCAATTTAGATAACCTCCATAAATAATAACTATATGCCAATTTAACATAAGCATATAATTTAACTCTATACTATTTACGAACCAAAGAAAAGAAAGTTACACTTTATGTATGGTTTTTTATAGATAGTGATAAAAAATAAAAGTTATGCACAATTATGTGGAAAACCTGTTAGTAAATTCATTAGTGTTGATAATAATTAACTGTTTTATTGGTTTGAACTTGTGTATAACTTTATCCACAAATACACAAGTAAAAAATAATGTCGAAATTTTTTTCGAATAGAAATGGAATGAGAGGAATATTAATAAGTAAAATAGTATAAAAAAAGACACCTCATAAATTTAACCGTTCGGTAGGTGTCTATTAGATAAAAGTATAGGTTATTTTTCACAATAGATCGGTGAAAATTACTTAGAAAGATTATGCATGCACAATCAATGAGCGTCGGCAAATTTCATTTTCCAAGAGAGATATAAAATCACTAGAGAGTTTCAACTCTTTTGCTCGTTTATAAGACTCTAATAACAATTCATCTGGCATTTTACTCATTTTAATAACACCTCCTGATTATATTTCATTCACTAAAGTCTATTGTGAAAAATAAAATGAATAGTTTATATCTATAACTTTAATCTAACAAAAAGTTAGGTTAAGAACAACTGTTCTCTTATCCACAGATGATAGTGGATAACCTGTTAACAATTGTTAATAAGTTTGTACAAATGTTTATACAACAGTTGGAATTTTGTGAATAACTTTATCCACAAAAGTATATAACTCGAATTTTGTCGAAACATTTTTATCGATATAACTAAATATTTGATTCTAAATTATCTTATTGTGCATAAAATAGATTTTTTCGTCCATATTTTATCATTTATTCATAAGTCTCACTTATACTTAAGAAAATCGATATTAATACGACGGACTTATCCACAAATAATTCGAATATTTATTGCGAATATTTTAGGTTAGTCTTGATTTTTATCTATTACCTCCTCATCTGTGTCTTCTATATTTTCTTCATTTACGTTCGTATCTTCTGCTTCACTATCGTTGTCTTTCACATCCACATTAAAATCTACATCTTCATCTACAGGGTCATTCATATCATTATCATCTGGATCATCACCGCAAGCTGCTAGTAATCCTACTGAAAGAAAAGCTGCTGCACTTAATTTCCATCCTTTATGATCCTTATTTAAATTCGTAGTTCCTATAGGTTGTACAAATGAATCTTCCTATGTATTTCCCACAGTTATTATTTTCTAAACCTGTATTTTAAAATGGAAGCATAAAAGAAAAACCACCGTAGTGGTTTTTGGATTTTATTCGCCATCTTTGTTTTCTTCTTCAATCTCTTGTTCTATTTCTTCATCAATAGTGTCATCCACATCTGATTCATTTTCCCCGTCCCCACATGCTGCCAAAAAGGCTACTGAAAGAAATGTTGCTGCACCGACTTTCCACCATCTACGTTCTGCGATTGAATTCGTTGTCATATGAATTTCCTCCTAATTGTAGTTTCTTTTTAATACTTAGATATTAACTACCCCATATTCTATATAGGTAAACCTTTTGTTTGGAATCATTCTCACATAGCTGTTTTACGTAGGAGTATTACAATGTTTTGTTTGGTACTTTGATTGCCTACACTACTAACGTGCAACGAACGAAGGCTCCCATATAGTTACCGAAAAAAATGCGAAAGGGATGCAACAAGTCGCATCCTTTTCGCGTTAAGAGTTTCTGTAATAGTGTTGAAATCGTTTTGGTCCAACATATTAAAGCACCTGGTAAATGTCTTAATATGAATAAACAATTTGTGGGAACCTTTGATTAAACTTTACATATATCCTTCTTATTTATTTTTCATAGTTTCTTCTTTCATATAGTCGTTTAGCTTTTCTATATCTTCATGAAAGATACGATCTTCCGTGATTGATGGGGTTATTTCTCTTATATCCTCCCATTTCCTGAAGAGGGAAGGGGACATTAAGGTAACTCCACGATATTCTACACCTTGTGCTGCGCATAAAGCCTCAATCGCTAGGACTCTACGTGCGTTTTGAATAATGAGTGAGGCGTGTCTTGCACCGATTGTCCCCATACTGACGTGGTCTTCTTGATTTGCAGACGAAGGGATAGAGTCAACAGAGGCCGGATGGGCAAGTGTTTTGTTTTCCGACACTAAGCTTGCGGCAGCATATTGTAAAATCATAGCACCTGATTGAAGCCCAGGTTGCGCGCTTAAAAAAGGTGGAAGTCCTTCGTTCAATTGAGGATTAACGAGTCTTTCTATTCTTCTTTCGGAAACGTTCGCAAGCTCTGCAATTCCTATTTTTAAGAAGTCCATTGCAAAGGCAATCGATTGCCCGTGAAAGTTTCCACCTGAAATAACGGCTTCGCCATTCTCTACTATTAACGGATTATCCGTTGCGGCATTCATCTCAATCTCTAGTTTTTCTTTTACGTACTCTAATACTTGCCAACTAGCTCCATGGATTTGAGGGATACAACGTAAAGAATAAGCATCCTGTACACGTTTCTCTCCTTGTTTAGTCACAAGTTGGCTTCCTTCAAGCCATTTTAGCATACGTTGTGCAACTTCCACTTGCTCCGAGTAGCCACGCGCTTCATGAATTGCGGGGTGGAACGCGTCGGTTATACCATGCAAAGCTTCCATTGACATAGCGGCAATCCACTCACTTTGATAGGCAAGTGTTTCCGATTCTAACCAATTTACAACGCCTTGTGCTGTCATCGCTTGGGTTCCGTTTATAAGTGCGAGACCTTCTTTAGCTTCGAGTATAATTGGTTGTAGATTGTGATTAGCCCATATTTCATTAGAGGGGATATGTTTCTCACCATCCCATACAAAGCCTTCCCCAATAAGGACTAGGGCTAAATGAGAGAGGGGAGCCAAATCCCCGGATGCACCTAGTGAACCTTGTTGTGGAATTACTGGGTGAATTCTGTGATTTACCATATATGCGAGCCGCTCAAGTACTTCCAGACGAATACCCGAAAATCCTTTTAACAATGCATTCAATCTTAATATAATCATGGCACGTGATACTATTTCATCAAAAGGCTGACCTATCCCACAGGCATGTGAGCGAATGAGATGAAGTTGAAGTGCACGAACGTTCCCTTCATCAATGCTTACATCACTGAATTTTCCGAAGCCTGTGTTGATGCCATATACAGTTCGCCGTTCTTTTACTATTTTTTCTACCGCTTTTCTACTTTTAACAACCGCTTCTATAGCATTTTTTTCAAGCTTAACTTGTTTATTCTGATATAAAAGGGCACGCATATTTTCCAGCGTCAGTCCATTTCCTTTTAAACTAATCATTCCTATTCACGTTCTTTCTTCGTAAAGTTTCTGTTTTAACGAACGACCTTCAGCCCTTTTTTCCACACTGTTTTTACGTGATTCACACCAAACAAATATTGTAGTTGCTGATAACTTTGGACGTTCCAAAGAACGACGTCTGCTTGTTTTCCAACTTCTAAAGAACCAACCTTATCTTCCATTTGAATTGCACAAGCTGCATTATAAGTAGCGGCACATAAACTTTCTGCAGGTGTGAGTCTCATCGAGATGCAAGCTAAATTCATTACTAGTGGCATAGAAGTAGTGGGGGAGGAGCCGGGGTTGCAGTCTGTAGAAATTGCAACAGGCACCCCTGCATCAATCATTCTTCTACCTTTTGCAGCTGTTTCTCTTAAATACAGAGCCGTAGCTGGCAGTAAACAAGCAATAACTCCTTTCTCAGCCATTGCTTGAATACCTTCCTCTGTTGTTTTCAATAAATGCTCTGCAGAAATTGCTCCTACTTTTGCTGCAAGCTCAGCTCCTTGGTATGGTTCAATTTCATCTGCATGTATTTTCGGGATAAGACCGTGCGATTTACCGGCTTCTAAAATACGCTCGGTTTGTTCTGGTGTAAAAACTCCAACTTCACAAAAAACATCATTAAACTTTGCTAGTTTATCTTTAGCAACCAAGGGCAGCATTTCATTAATAATGAGATCTACATAATCCTCTTCACGGTCTTTAAATGCTACGGGAACGGCATGTGCACCCATAAATGTGGGGACAATATCTATTGGATGCTCCTCTTGCAATCGTTTCATTACACGAAGTTGTTTTAGTTCCGTTTCTAAATCTAATCCATATCCACTTTTTCCTTCAATAGTAGTTACTCCATGCGCCAAGAAAGAATCTAGTCTTTTGGAAGTTTGAATGACAAGTTCGTTCTCTGTTGCCTCGCGGGTCATTCGTGTCGTAGCATGAATCCCACCACCAGCACTCATAATATCCATATACGTAGCGCCTTCCAGACGCATCTCGAATTCCCGTTCCCTACTGCCTCCAAACGCAATATGGGTATGAGGGTCTACTAGACCAGGAGTTACGAGATGGCCGGTTGCATCTATGATCTCTACATCCGCTTCACTTTTCGTATAGAAAAGTTCCAATTCTTCCGTAGTACCAACTGCTTGAATTAGTCCGTCCTTAAGCCATATACTTCCATTTTCAATAATTGCTAAATCGCTCATTGCACCTTTTACACGGGGGCCTTCTGATTTACTTGCTAAAGTGACCAACTGCGATGCGTGCTTGATCCAAACTGCTTTTCTCATTGTAATTAGTCCTCCTGCTTCATCATCGGTATGTGAACCCCTTTGTCACGTGCAGTTTTTTCAGCTAGCTCATAACCAGCGTCAAAATGACGAACAATACCCATGCCAGGGTCTGACGTTAGTACTCGTTCTAGTCTTACTTCAGCGGCTTTCGTACCGTCAGCGACAATGACCATACCTGCATGGATGGAATATCCCATACCAACTCCTCCTCCATGGTGAAGAGATACCCATGTTGCACCGCCAACTGCATTTATCATGGCATTAAGTATTGGCCAGTCTGCTACTGCGTCCGAACCATCTTTCATCGCTTCTGTTTCCCGATTAGGGGAAGCGACGGAACCTGAATCGAGATGATCTCTACCAATGACAATAGGCGCTTTTAATTCACCAGAGGCGACCATATCGTTTATAATTTTTCCGAAGCGGGCGCGTTCTCCATAGCCTAGCCAGCAAATACGGGAAGGAAGACCTTGAAATTGAATTTTTTCTCGGGCCATTTTGATCCAGTTACATAAATGATTGTTATAGCTAAACTCCCGTAAAATCACTTCGTCTGTTTTATAAATGTCTTCAGGATCACCAGACAATGCCACCCAACGGAAGGGACCTTTTCCTTCACAAAACTGGGGACGAATATATGCTGGAACGAACCCTGGGAAGTCAAATGCCCGTTCAAAGCCAGCATCTTTTGCTACTTGACGAATATTATTTCCGTAGTCAAATGTCACGGCACCCTGATCCATCATGTCGACCATTGCACGCACATGCTTTTCCATTGATGCTTTAGCTAGTTTTACATATCCTTCTGGATCATCAACTCTCTTTTTCATAGCATCTTCTAGACTCATTTGGGAAGGGATATATCCATTTAAAGGATCATGGGCAGATGTTTGATCTGTTAATATATCCGGAATAAAGCCACGAGTTATCATTTCAGGTAAAATATCGGCTGCATTTCCTATAAGGCCAATCGATAGGGCTTTCCCTTCCTGTTTTGCTTCTTTAGCCAAACGAATCGCTTCCTCTAGTGAATCTGTTTTGGAATCCGTGTAACCCGTTTCGATTCTTCGATCAATACGTGATTCATCCACATCAATTCCGATGCAAACTCCACCATTCATCGTCACTGCGAGTGACTGAGCTCCCCCCATGCCACCAAGACCCGCTGTAAGTGTTATAGTATTTTTTAAAGTTCCGCCAAAATGTTGTTTTGCAAGCTCTGCAAATGTTTCATACGTACCTTGAACAATCCCTTGAGAGCCAATGTATATCCAACTCCCAGCAGTCATTTGTCCGTACATCATGAGTCCTTTTTTATCGAGCTCATGGAAATGTTCCCATGTTGCAAATGCTGGAACTAAGTTAGAGTTTGCTATAAGAACTCGAGGAGCATCTGCATGAGATTTAAATACCGCAACTGGTTTCCCGGATTGGACAAGCAATGTTTCGTCATTTTCTAATTCCTTTAAAGAGCGGATAATTCCATCAAAAGCATCCCAGTTCCGTGCTGCTTTTCCGATACCGCCATATACAACTAGATCATCTGGATGTTCTGCGACTTCTGCATCCAAATTGTTCATCAGCATGCGAAGAGCAGCTTCTTGAAGCCAGCCTTTAGTATTTAATGTTGTTCCTCTGTATCTGATTACTTTTTCACTTGCTTTACTCATATGAAAGTCCTCCTTCTATTTTTATCCCGCATTAACGGGCAGTGAGACTCCCGCTTCAAGATGTTAGAAAAGTGAAAAGATAAGTGGGAGATCAACTGCCTGTAAAAGTCTGATGAAATGATCCCAGACTAAGTACGCAACATCGTGTTGCTCCTGCGCAAAGCTCGTCGCAAAATAAAAGAGCGTTTGCAACGTCTGTGTGACCCACATCGTGTGGGACACAACTAACAATCAGTGGGATGACGGGGACTAAAAGCGCGACGTCCATGTCGCAACGTCCCCACTAGCACGTCCTGTGCGTCGAAAAATCCCCTCTGATGGAAGTTTCACTTTATATCTATTCTATCTGAATCTTTCGGTAATTTAAGTGTTTTTGAGAAAAAAGTAAAAATTTCTCATCTGCTAATAGACTGTTTTATTAGCTTGGTAAAATAAAATTTTCTGACTTTTTGTAACTCTTCATATAACAAACCGTCTGTTTATATATAGACAAGGGGGTAGGTAAACATGAAAAAAGGGGTCTTCTATTTTCTTTTATTCGTACTTTTGGGTTTCCTTGTAGCTTGTAGTGCAGCTGAAGAAAGTAAGAGTGTTTCAGAAATGGATAGTGCAAATGATTCTGCCGCATATGTAGAGAAAGAGGAAAGTTTGGCGGTGGAAGGAGAAGAAAAAAGTGCGGAAGAACCCATTGAGGCAAATGAGCAGCGTATGATTATTCATAATGCTATTATTCGAACGAATGTAAAAGAACTTGTAAAAGCGCAAAGTAATATCGAGCAGAAGGTGAAGGAGTACGGAGGCTATATCGTTGAGTCCAATGTATATAAAGAAGATGACCAGACGAGTAATGGTCATATGGTAGTCCGAATACCAGAAATGCATTTCGAAACTTTTTTATCCGATGCAGAAGGGGAAGCGTCAAAGGTATTAGAGCGTAACGTTACTGGTCAGGATGTTACAGAGCAATATGTGGATTTAACTTCCCGTCTAAAATCTAAAAGAGTAGTCGAAGAACGTTTGCTCACGTTTATGGAAGGAGCAGAGAAAACGGAGGATTTATTGAAAATTTCTTCCGATTTAGCAAAAGTCCAGGAAGAAATAGAAGTGATAGTCGGTAAGATGAAATATCTGGAGAACCAGTCTTCCTTTTCGACAATTGAACTAACAATGATTGAAAATCGGGTTATTGTTCCCGGAATTGAAAATAATGATTTAAATACTTGGGAAAAGACGAAGAGTCAGTTTGTCACTAGTACAAACGCAATACTTGCTGGTGCTTCTGCTATTGTAGTATTTTTCATTGGAAATTTACCGGTCTTTCTAATATTAAGTGTAATTGCGTTTGCCGTGTATTGGATGATCAAAAGAAGAAGATTGGTTCAGAAACAGTAAATTAATTGAAAAAGCCAACTTCCATGGAAGTTGGCTTTTATGATAGAAAACTTTGTATCACGCCAAATCATTTTGAGGAGATTTCCATTTCCGAAAGATTAACCAGACAAGAACAAAAATGCTAAAAGCGACTATTTCTAAAGAAATGATATACCAAGGATATGGTCCCAAGAAATCTAGTAAACTCCCATTAATCGGTTTTTCTCTTAAAAACATATAGTTACCTTGGATAAGGATATTCAGTATAAAAATGAAAGGAAAGATGATATTTAATACAAGCATAGTTTGTATAATCCCTATAAAAGTAGGTCTATAGCCTTTTACCCATAGAATATAAAAGGCGGTCAATATAATTCCGATATGCACATAAAAGAAATGTATAAATTTAAAGTCAGGGAAATGCACAATGATAGAAGGGGTTAGCACAGCTTGAAGCGCACCTCCCATGCCAGCAAAAAAGATAAAGTCATATAGTCGCTTGCTTCCAGTCCATAAGAGGAAACATGAGCAAAAAAGACTTAAACTACATAGATGAAATGGTAATGATTCACTGAAAGTCCATATCCCATCTCGAATTAAGATAAGATGGTAGGAAATTTCCATTACCAGTAAGGAAAGTGCGTAGAAACGTTCAAAGAGAAGTGTGTGGTTAAATGGATGAGCTAATACATTTCTTAACATATATAAAAGTGATACACAGATGAATAACACTGCAATTGCGATTAAATGTTCGAGCGAAAACAAGAAGAATGTAGTTATCGTATTTTCCTTCACATGCTATCCCTCATTTCGTCTTTCGATCTTATTGGTGAATATACACATTGGTACTCGTTGGAACCATAGAGGAAAGTTCTAATACGTCTTTGTTATGCATCCGAATACAGCCATGCGACACTTTTTTTCCGATAGATGACGGGTCATTAGTTCCGTGTATACCGTAATGTGGTTTGGATAAACCCATCCATAATGCACCAAAAGGTCCTCCGGGATCCACTTCCTTGTTAATGATAATGTAATTTCCTGTTGGAGTAGGCGTCAATATTTTCCCAACCGCAATTGGGTATGTCTTTAATAATACACTAGCATTGTACAGCTTTAATTGCCGCTTTTTAACGGAAACATCAATCCATAGGGTCATAAAATCATCTCCTAATAAGTCTAGTTTTATCATATGGGGGAGATGAAGGATAAGTGTACATGACAAGAATTTGACGAGCTTAAGGAGACTTGTCCTACACCTATAGGAAAAAGTTTTAAAGTTAAATGTATTGGACAATCATTCACCTCCATATACTTTATCAATCAACTAAAGGAGTGAATGAATGGCAAATCAGAAATGTAAAAAGTGCAATAAAACAGGTGCTGGTACTTGTAAATGTAAGTAACGTGGATATATGATTCAATATCCAGATTATGTTTATTTCAATCTAAAAATTAATTCATTTAAAAAAGTCATTCTCTTAACGAGTGTGGCTTTTTTACATTAGTTAGGAAACTATGTAAGATTTAAGATTTAGACATGTGGATAACTATTTTAAATAGCATAAGGCATGGCATGTTATTATTTGGATCGTGATATTGGGAAACTGTGCGGTAGTGAGTTGAATGAAGAGTCCACTGGGATTTAATAGCAATCTTTCCTATAATTTATACTGTACATAAAATGATTCTAAATAAGAAACTGCTTGACGGTTGTAAACAAATTAAATAGCTTTTTTGCATTTAATTATGGATTAGTCAGCAGGTTCTATTGATTGAAGCGCAAGGCGGCGACACCTGCGAGATCAGCGGGACAGGTGAGACCCCGCAGGAGCGTGCGACGAGGAGGCTCACAGCCCGCCCCGCGGTAAGCGTCCGCCTGGAGCGGAAATCAATTGCCTTTGCCGTATCTCTTTACGTCGCAGTTTCCCTATTAAGTGAGTTGTTACATTTATCGTTCCCATGAGTTAAATTGGGCCAGAGACATGCGCTTGCGCTTTTCTTATTCAAGAACCTTTTTTACAAAAGCACAATAAACTAATTCTACCTTGCAGAAGATTGGAAAGGGGACCTCTATAAACACCATTTGTTGTTTGAAGAGATTCGTTCATCTTTTTCAATCAGTCGAGGAACGTTGACTAGCCTGGATAGCTTATACAAAATCAGCTAATTCTTAAAAGTATTATGTATCATAAACTTTATTCTTTCATACTATGTATAAAATAGAGCCCTGAATGGAGGGAATAGATGGATATTTTAAGTAAGGTGAAGAGCTACCGCGAAGAAGAAAATCAATTGAAGTGGGAAGGCACGTTCGAGGAATTTTTAGATATGTTGAAAGAAAGACCAGAAATTGCCCAAACTGCTCATTCACGTGTTTATAGCATGATTAAGAGCTCAGGTTTAACTGAAAGAAACGGGCAAAGAATGTATCACTTTTTCGGAAAAGAAATATTTGGGCTTGAAGCATCGCTGGAACGACTTGTGGAAGAATATTTTCATCCTGCTGCCAAGAGATTAGATGTGCGTAAACGAATTCTTTTACTTATGGGACCTGTTAGTGGAGGGAAATCCTCCATTGTTACATTGCTAAAGCGTGGTTTAGAGCAATATTCCAGAACGGATGAAGGCGCTGTCTATGCGATAAAAGGGTGTCCAATGCATGAGGATCCTCTGCATTTAATCCCGCATCATTTGCGAGAAGATTTTGCAGAAGAATATGGGATCCGAATTGAAGGTAGCTTATCTCCGCTCAATACAATGCGATTGGAAAAGGAATATGAAGGGCGTATCGAAAATGTTTTGATAGAACGAATCTTTTTCTCAGAAGATAAACGAGTTGGTATCGGAACTTTTACACCGTCAGATCCAAAGTCACAAGATATTGCAGATTTGACTGGTAGTATCGATTTCTCGACGATTGCTGAATTCGGATCGGAATCTGATCCAAGGGCTTATCGTTTTGATGGGGAGCTAAATAAAGCAAACCGTGGAATCATGGAATTTCAAGAAATGTTGAAACTTGATGAAAAGTTTCTTTGGCATTTATTGTCTCTGACACAGGAAGGTAATTTTAAAGCTGGAAGATTCGCATTGATAAGTGCGGATGAATTGATCGTAGCACATACAAACGAGACGGAGTACCGTTCTTTTATTTCCAATAAAAAGAATGAGGCACTTCACTCTAGAATTATCGTTATGCCGATTCCATATAATTTGAAAGTAAGCCAAGAAGAACGAATTTATGAAAAAATGATTAAAGAAAGTGACATGACTCACGTTCATATTGCTCCGCATGCACTACGAGCTGCCGCTATTTTTTCTATATTAACAAGGTTGGAAGTACCTAAAAAACAAGGCGTTGATATCGTCAAGAAGATGCGACTGTACGACGGAGAAAGTGTAGAAGGGTTTAACGAAATTGATCTAGAGGAGCTTAAGAAAGAATCGTTAAACGAAGGTATGCACGGAATCGATCCACGTTACGTGATCAATCGAATTTCCTCCGCGATCATTCGTAAAGAAATACCATCCATCAATGCATTAGATGTATTGCGTGCATTAAAAGAAGGTCTAGATCAGCATGCATCCATTTCGCAAGAAGACCGTGAAAAATATATGAACTATATTGCAATCGCTCGAAAAGAGTACGATGAAATTGCGAAAAAAGAAGTGCAAAAAGCATTTGTCTACTCATATGAAGAATCAGCTATCACATTGATGAATAATTATCTCGACAACGTAGAAGCATTTTGTAACAAAAACAAAATGAGAGATCCGTTAACGGGAGAAGAGATGAATCCAGATGAAAAATTAATGCGTTCGATAGAGGAACAAATCGGTATATCTGAAAATGCGAAAAAAGCATTTAGGGAAGAAATATTAATCCGACTTTCTGCTTATGCAAGAAAAGGAAAACGTTTTGAATACAACTCGCATGAGCGTTTAAGAGAAGCAATTCAAAAGAAACTGTTTGCCGATTTAAAAGATGTCGTCAAAATTACGACGTCTTCTCAAACGCCAGATGAAACGCATTTGAAGAAAGTCAATGAGGTTATTGCAAGGCTAGTAGATGAACACGGATATAATACTACGTCAGCAAATGAATTACTCCGTTACGTTGGAAGTCTACTCAATAGATAAATATAAAAAACAAGACTGATGGTAGCTATTAGTCTTGTTTTTTTATACACATTGGCAATAACTTTGGCTCTCTGGCATAAGATAAAAATAGGTAGGTGTTGATGAGAGTGAGTGAAAAAGAAGAAAAACAATTTGTTATCTCCCAGGAAAACTGGTCTCTCCATCGAAAAGGGTATCAAGATCAGCAACGGCACATGGATAAAGTAAAAGAAGCCATAAAGGATAATTTGCCAGATTTGATAAGTGAAGAAAGTATTATTATGTCAAATGGACGAGATGTAATTAAAATACCAATCCGCTCTTTGGACGAATATAAAATTCGCTACAATTACGATAAAACAAAGCATGTAGGTCAAGGAGACGGGGACAGCCAAGTAGGAGATGTAATTGCAAAAGGGTCAGGTGAAGGGGAAGACGGTCAAGGAAAAGGAAAGCAAGCCGGAGATCAAGCAGGAAAAGATTATTATGAGGCAGAAGTGACGATTGAAGAATTAGAAACTGCTTTATTTAAAGAAATGGAGCTGCCTAATTTACAGCAAAAAGAACAAATGGATATCGTCACAGATAAAGTGGAATTTAATGATATACGTAAAAAAGGACTTATGGGGAATATTGATAAGAAACGCACGATCATTACCGCTATTAAACGAAATGCGATGAAAGGAAAAGCGGAAATAACTCCAATCCATAACGATGACTTACGTTTCAAAACATGGGATGAAGTGGTCAAACCAGAATCCAAGGCAGTCGTACTTGCGATGATGGATACGAGTGGATCTATGGGGGCTTTTGAAAAATATTGTGCTAGAAGTTTCTTTTTCTGGATGGCTAGATTTTTACGTACAAAATATGAAACGGTAGAAATTGAGTTTATAGCTCATCATACAGAAGCAAAAGTAGTGCCAGAAGAAGCGTTCTTCTCCAAAGGGGAAAGTGGAGGAACTATTTGTTCATCTGCATATCTAAAAGCATTAGAGCTTATAAGGGAAAAATATAATCCTGCTCGTTATAACATTTATCCGGTTCATTTTTCAGACGGTGAAAATATGACTAGTGATAACGAAAAATGCATGAAGCTGGTCAATGAATTAATGGATATTTCTAGCATGTTTGGTTATGGGGAAGTAAATGCACATAGCAGGTACTCTACACTGATGAATACGTATAAAAAAATTGATAATCCGAAGTTTCGTCATTATGTCCTCAAGGAAAATCGTGATGTTTATCAAGCGCTCAAGAGTTTATTTCGAAAGTATGAAACATCTACTTGAAACGAGAGGGGGTCATTAAGTGGATACAAAGCTTCATCATGCCATTGCTGAAATAACAGAAATAGCATCCAGTTTTGGACTAGATTATTTTCCGATGCGTTATGAAATTTGTCCAGCGGATATTATTTATACGTTCGGCGCGTATGGAATGCCAACTCGATTTACACATTGGAGTTTTGGAAAGCAATTTCATAAAATGAAAATACAGTATGATTTTGGATTGAGCCAAATATATGAGCTTGTTATTAACTCCAATCCTTGTTACGCATTTTTACTCGATACAAACAGCTTGATACAAAATAAGCTTATCATTGCTCATGTGCTCGCGCATTGCGATTTCTTTAAAAATAACGTTCGTTTTTCCAATACACGACGAGATATGGTAGAAAGTATGACTGCAACTGCTGAGCGAATTGCAGATTATGAAATGACCTATGGCAAAGAAGAGGTAGAAAGCTTTTTAGATGCTATACTCGCAATTCAGGAACATATCGATCCTTCCATCATCCGACCTAAACTACCTGACTACAACATGGATGAGGAAGAGACAGAAGAGGTTGTAAGAAAAACACCATATGATGATTTATGGAATATGGATCAACCGGCGGATGCTAAACGCATATCAATCCCAAAAAGAAAAAAGTTCCCTCCTAGTCCCGAAAAGGATTTATTGCTATTTATACAAGAATATAGCCGTGAATTAGAAGACTGGCAACGAGATATTTTAACGATGATGCGGGAAGAGATGCTTTATTTCTGGCCACAAATGGAAACCAAAATCATGAACGAAGGTTGGGCTTCCTACTGGCATCAACGGATTTTAAGAGAAATGGACTTAACGACAGATGAGACGATCGAGTTTGCCAAACTAAATGCAAATGTGGTTCAGCCTTCTCCAACAAGTATTAATCCTTATTATTTAGGATTGAAAATCTTTGAAGATATTGAAAACAGGTATAACAACCCAACAGAAGAAATGAAACAGTTAGGGGTAAAACCTAACTCAGGACGTGAAAAAATATTCGAAGTGCGAGAAATTGAATCAGATATTTCGTTTATTCGAAACTATTTAACTAAGGAACTAGTAAAGCAGGAAGATCTCTACTTGTTTGAAAAAAAGAAAGGGAATTATGAAATTACCGATAAAGACTATGAAAATGTCAGAGATCAGCTAGTATCGATGCGAACGAATGGAAGCTTTCCTTATATCGTGGTGGAAGACGGTGACTACGGTAAAAATGGAGAGCTATATTTAAAGCATGGATATGAAGGGACGGAACTCGATCCCCATTATTTAGAAAATGTACTTCCTTATATTTATCAGCTATGGGGAAGAAGTGTATACATGGAAACAGTAGTGGACGATAAACCAACTGTTTATGCATACGATGGAAAAAAGGTATCCCGGAAAGCGATTTAACTGCATATATAAAAAACGAGATCCTGATTTATTGGGATCTCGCTTTTTAATGAATACGGTTGTTTAGGGACATTTTATAGAAAAAGTGCGACGTAGTGTGTTGACTAGTGACCTCGTGATTTTCGTTACAGGATGGACGCTTTCCGCCGGGTGAGCGATGAGCCAGCACCGACGCTTCGCTTACTTGTGCAGTCTCATCTGCACACTCATCCGGCAGGAGTCGCCATCTTTTCACGAAAATCAATGTAGCGGCATGTTTAAAACCATCATTTTTTTCATAAAATATAACTTTTCCATTAGCTAGGAAGAGAACTTCCAATCATTTGATCTAAAGCACTAAATGGTAGGTAGCATTTTGCTAACTAGTTATCATTTAGAAATACAACTTTATATTCTTTGTCTTACTAGTCGACAAGTTCTAGTGGATTGTAGCGAAAGGGTGGCGACTCCAGCGGGAATAGCACGTGCTGAAAGCCCCGCAGGAGCGTGAGCGACGAGGAGATTGAAGCCGTGCCCGCGGAAAGCGTCCACCCTGTAGCGGAAATCCCAACAGACATTTAATAGCTCTGTCTTACGACGCATTATCCCTATATCATGCATATATGATGCTTAGCTGATATTTCGTTTGAATAGATTCCTTTTTACAAACTTTTTAACTTTTTAACTGGTCATTTAAAATGCTATCCTCTAAAACAGAATACTTGTCCCCGTATACTTTCGTAATATGCACTTCTCCCCATGCACATAATGCATCTAAAATGCTTCCTAAGCTAAGTCCATATTCACTAAGTTCATATTCTACTTTTGGTGGAACTTGATTGTAAGCAATTCGGTTTATTACGCCATCTACTTCTAGTTCTCTTAACTGCTGAGTTAACATTTTTTGCGTTATGTCTGGCATAAGGCGCTTTAATTCGCTTGTTCGTTTTTTCCCGTGGGTTAAATGACATAGAATGACACATTTCCATTTTCCGCCGATTACTTCTAATGTTGCTTCCACCGATATATTATACTTCTTTTTCTTCATATGCTTCTCCTTCTCTATAGGCACCAAAAAGTACCTATATTACTTTTTGGTGCTTATATCACTTAAAAGTGCGTACTTTTATTTTGCAACCCTTTGAATCATAATAGCATTTGCCGGTAATTTTACTCTGTATTTTGTACTTTACGTATGAAATACGATAACATAAAGAAAGGAAAGGTAAAATGATTTTAGATAAAAAGCGAAGTATGTTTGCGCTACTTGCACTGGCTGTAAGTGCATTTGCAATTGGAACGACTGAATTTGTTAGCGTGGGACTTTTACCGTTAATTTCTCACGATTTAGATATATCTATGTCAACAGCGGGACTTACAGTTTCGCTATATGCGTTGGGAGTAATGTTTGGAGCACCAATCTTAACTTCCCTTACATCTAGAATGCCACGTAAAACATTACTGTTATGGATTATGATTGTCTTTATTATCGGAAATGCTATTGCTGCAAGTGCAACAAGCGTGGCGGTTTTACTAATTGCACGTGTAATTTCCGCATTTTCACATGGGGTGTTTATGTCGATTGGATCGACTATTGCTGCTGACTTAGTTCCAGAAAATCGTAGAGCAAGTGCGATTTCCATTATGTTTACAGGGCTAACCGTTGCTACTATTACAGGTGTTCCATTTGGTACGTTTATTGGTCAACAGTTTGGCTGGCGATTTGCCTTTGTGACAATTGTCGTAATTGGAATAATAGGGTTTATTGCTAATAGTGTACTCGTTCCATCTGATCTAAGAAAAGGCAATCCAACAACATTGCGGGATCAAGTAAAGCTTGTGACAAACAGTCGAATCGTATTAATCTTGAGTATTACAGCGCTTGGTTACGGGGGTACATTTGTCGTTTTCACCTATTTATCCCCATTACTTCAAACGATAACTGGATTTAATCAAGCAACAATCGCAATTATTTTGCTTTTTTACGGAGTTGCGATTGCAATCGGCAATATGATAGGTGGGAAGCTTTCTAATAAAAACCCAATCGGTTCACTATTTTATATGTTTATTGTACAAGCAATTGTGTTATTTATACTTTTATTTACAGTACCATTAAAAGTAGCGGGCTTGATAACGATTTTCTTTATGGGATTGTTTGCATTTATGAATGTCCCAGGTCTTCAAGTATATGTTGTCATATTAGCAGAGCGTTTTGTTCCCAGTGCAGTAGATGTTGCTTCTGCCATGAATATTGCCGCGTTTAATGCAGGAATCGCACTTGGCTCTTACTTAGGTGGAGTTGTGGCAGAATCTATTGGACTTATCCATACTACATGGGTAGGTGCATTAATGGTTGTAATTGCCGCAATACTAACAGGTGTTAGTCGAATGCTAGAAAGAAAAGATAAAAAACAATTAATCAAATTGGAGGAACGATAAAATGATGAAAAATTTACAATCTAGAGCAGTTCTAAATAATGGTGTGGAAATGCCTTGGTTTGGTCTAGGAGTATTTAAAGTAGAAGAAGGGCAAGAACTAGTGGATGCTGTGAAAACTGCTATTAAACATGGGTACCGCAGTATTGATACGGCTGCTATTTATGGCAATGAAACTGGAGTTGGACAAGGTATTCGAGAAGCAATGGAAGAAACGGGAATTACACGAAAAGATCTTTTTATCACATCTAAAGTTTGGAATTCAGAGTTAGGATATGAAAAGACGATTGCAGCTTACGAAGAAAGTTTGTCTAAGCTTGGCTTAGATTATTTGGATTTATTTCTAATACATTGGCCTGTAGAAGGTAAATACAAAGAGGCTTGGAGAGCATTAGAAACACTTTATAAAGAAGGTCGAGTAAAAGCAATCGGCGTCAGTAATTTTCAAATTCATCATTTGAAGGATCTAATGGAAGACGCAGAAATTAAGCCGATGGTGAATCAAGTGGAATATCATCCGCGATTGACACAAAATGAGCTCAAAGCATTTTGTAGGGAGAACAATATCCAACTGGAAGCTTGGTCTCCACTCATGCAAGGGCAATTGCTCGATAATGAAGAGCTTCAGCAAATTGCAAATAAATATGGTAAAACTATTGCACAAGTTATTTTACGTTGGGATTTACAAAACGGGGTTATTACAATACCTAAATCTACGAAAGCACATCGAATAGTAGAAAACGCAGATGTGTTTGAATTTGAACTATCAGAGGAAGAGATGCAGCTTATTGAAAGCTTAAATCAAAATCACCGTGTGGGACCAGATCCAGACAACTTTGATTTTTGATCCATACAGACTATTTTTTGATTAAACATATGATTCATTGCAAATATTGTAATGGATCATATGTTTTTTTAAAATTGGCATTTAGCTGTTAGTAAGTTAACATAAAAATAAGGGAAAAAGATAGGAGGATGTATATGAAACGTCGAGTGGTTGTAACTGGTTATGGAGTCGTATCTCCATTAGGAAATAATGTGCCTACACTATGGAAAAACATTAAAGAAGGTAAATCTGGTATTAAAAAAATTGAATCGGATGATTTTAAAGACATTAATACACAAATAGCAGGGATTATAAATGATTTTCCAGCGGAGGAATACCTAGATAAAAAGGATTTAGCAAAATATGATTTATATACACAATACGCATATGCAGCAACAAAACAAGCTTTAGATCAATCGCAGCTCGATTTGGAGACGGTAAATAAAGAACGCGTTGGTGTTTATATTGGCTCGGGAATTGGAGGAATAAACACAACACTAGAAAATCATAAAGTATTGCTTGAAAAAGGACCAAGAAGAGTATCGCCATTTATGGTACCGATGATGATCAGTAATATGGCAACAGGGATTATTGCCATTAAATACGGATTTAAAGGACCAAGTTTCTCACCAGTTTCTGCTTGTGCTACGGCAAACCATGCAATAGGGGAAGCCTATTTAAATATTTTACATGGTTATTCAGACGCAATTATAGCAGGAGGAGCAGAGGCGTCTATAAATCCATTATCTTTCGCAGCGTTTTCCAGAATGAGAGCGATGTCCACATTAAATGATGCACCGGAAAAAGCTAGTCGTCCTTTTGACAAGAATCGTGATGGGTTTGTTATGTCGGAAGGTTCAGGTATTTTAGTGTTGGAAGAGTACGAGCATGCGAAAAAACGAGGTGCAACCATTCTAGGTGAACTAGTGGGATATGGCTCAACTACAGATGCATTCCATATTACATCACCTGATTTTGATGGAGCAGCAAGAGCGATGAAGCTAGCTATAGATATGGCGCAAATTGCTCCTACTGAAATAGATTATATTAATGCACATGGAACAAGTACTCCGGAAGGGGATAAATCTGAAACGAATGCTATTAAAGCCGTATTTGGAGATCATGCTTATAATTTAAAAGTCAGCTCTACAAAATCGATGACGGGTCATTTATTTGGCGCAGCGGGTGGTATCGAGGCAATTATTACGCTTAATAGTATGTTAGAGAATATTGCACCAGCTACTATCAATTATGAAACTCCGGACGAAGAATGTGATTTGAATTATGTACCAAACGAAGCTGTTGAAACAGAAATAAACTATGCGCTTTCAAATGGTTTTGGTTTCGGTGGACATAACGCCGTCCTTGCGTTCAAAAAAATCGTTGAGTAAATTGAGAAAATAGAATAAGAAGCTTTCTGCCAGTGCAAAAAGCTTCTTATTTCTATTAATTTTAAGAGTTGACAAAGTCCCCGCCATCGACATGAATAGTTTGTCCTGACATATAACTCGAATCGGCAGAGGCTAAAAGCACATAGGCAGGTGCTAGTTCAGCTGGTTGACCACGTCTACCTACTGGTGTATTTGCCCCGTGTTGCTCTACTTTCTTCTCATCGAAAGTAGCAGGAATAAGCGGAGTCCAAATAGGACCAGGTGCTACAGCATTTACACGAATCCCTTTTTCGATTAAGTGTAATGCAAGGGAGCGGGTAAATGCAGTAATCGCCCCTTTTGTTGCAGAATAGTCGATTAGCTCTGGTGAACCATTATATGCTGTGATGGAAGAAGTATTTACAATCGTATCTCCCTTCGACATATGAGGCAATGCTGCCTGTGTTAGGTAAAACATGGAGTATATATTTGTGGAAAACGTTTCTTGTAATTGATCTGGTGTAATTTTTAAAAAGTCGTCTGTCGGAAATTGTTTTCCGGCATTGTTTACTAATATATTTAGTTGTCCAAACTGTTGAACCACTTCGTCAACCGCGTTTTGACAATTCTCCTCGTCACTTAAATCTGTTTTAATTTTAAGTGCTTTAACTCCGTATTTTTCTATTGCTTGAATTGTTTCTTCCGCGTCTTCTTGTTCATTTTCATCTAAATATACAATAGCAACATTAGCGCCTTCTTTAGCGAAAGCTACGGCTACAGCTCTTCCAATTCCACTGTCGCCACCTGTAATAAGCGCTACTTTACCGGAAAGTTTCTCGGAGCCTTTATAATTTTCATCATCATAAATTGGTTGTGGAGTCATTTTTGTCTCTGCCCCAGGTTGCTTGCTTTGAGTTTGTCCAGAAACCTCTTGATCGATTTTTGTGTATTTATCTGTAGTCATGTAACTCCTCCTTTTAATTGGTTAATTTTATTATTCCCTCGTTAGAAAAAAAACAAACTTCCAAAGTAGTTTGTCGGAATTGTAAGTTTCGTTTCTGTTAGAGAAAAATTGGGTATATTTATTACCGTATACATAATAGGAGAATGGAGAATAAAAATGAAACCGATCATTGGAATAACGGCAGAAGTGAAAGAGGATGGCAATTATTTTATGCCACCTGTCTATGGACAAGCAATTATACAAGCTGGAGGAATTCCGGTATTGATACCACTTATACCAGAAGAAGATATAGAAGAACTAGCAAAACAAATCGACGGTCTTTTTGTAACAGGAGGGGAAGATATCGATCCATCCTATTACAATGTTGAACCACATATACATCTTGGTAGAATTACGCCGATGTTAGATCAGATGGAGTTCAAACTTGTACAAAAAATGCTCGAATTGGATAAACCATATATAGGTGTTTGTCGGGGACTACATATGTTAAATGTCGCTTCAGGAGGAACACTTTATCAATCTATTCACTCTCAGCGCGAAGAACCAGTAATGCAGCATGCTCAAAAAGCAATTCGTACGCATAGATCTCATCCGGTAAAAGTAGAGAAAGAAAGTCAGTTATATGAATTATTGCAACAAGACGAGTTAAAGGTGAATTCATTCCACCATCAAGCTGTAAATGTAGTAGGGGAAAACTTAAATGTAGTTGCAAGAGCAACAGATGGCATTATCGAGTGTGTAGAAAGCACGAAACATCATTTTGTTTTTGGCTTTCAATGGCATCCAGAAGAATTTGCAGTGGATGGTGACGAGGCTTCGAAACGTGTATTCCATGCCTACATACAGGCTGCTTTAAAACGGAGAAATAGATAAACGCCGTACACTTTTCATTTGTATGAGTTCCAGAATTATTGTAAATTGAATGTATTGCAATTATTCGAAAAATGGACTGGAGATAACAAAATGAGTGAAGCAAAATTACTGTTCGAAGCATTTAAGGAGACTAAATATCAAGTATCAGGACATGGAAAGAGAAATATACAAGTCTTGAAGAGTGCCTTGCAAAACTTAGATAGCAAGCAGGAAAGTGATATTTATGGTAATGGTCGTATTATCGAAGAATTTCAGAAAAAGATGGCAGAATATCTTGGAAAAGAAAAAGCAGTGTTTTTTCCAAGTGGAACAATGGCCCAACAAATCGCATTGCGGATATGGTGTGATGATAAAGGTTTGAAAAAGGTTGCATATCATCCGCTTTGCCATTTAGAAATACATGAGGAAGATGGGCTAAAAGAATTGCATCATATCCAGTCTATTTTGTTAGCGAATAAAGATAGATTAATAGAGTTAGAAGATATAGCGAATATGGATGAAGAGGTTGCTTGTATATTACTTGAATTACCTCAACGGGAGATTGGTGGCCAATTGCCCGATTATGCAACAATAGAAAAAATTTCTACATATTGTCGTGATCAAGGAATTAGACTACATTTGGATGGAGCAAGACTTTTTGAAATACTACCTTATTATGAAAAAACAGCTGCTGAAGTTTGTAGTCTCTTTGATAGCGTGTATGTATCCTTTTATAAAGGAATTGGAGGAGTCGCCGGTGCAATTCTTGCAGGTGACAAAGCGTTTACGGACAAATCGAAAATATGGAAAAGACGACATGGTGGAGACCTAATCAGTTTATATCCATATATCGTCAGTGCTAATTATTATTTCGATGAAAATGAACAGAGGATGAATCAGTTTTACCACGACGCTATAGAACTTGCCCTCTTTTTCAATTCCTGTGAGTCTGTTTCAACTATCCCACCAGTACCTGTTTCCAATATGTTCCATGTCCATTTTCAAGCATCTTTAGAAAAAGTAGAACCTATATTAGCAGAATTATATAAGGAAACAAGTATCGGATTAACAGGCTATTTAAAAGAAATGACACAAAAGTCATGTGGTTTTGAAGTGAATGTTGGAAATCAGTATGCAATTTTACCAAAAGAAAAATTGAAACGAGTATTTCAATTACTGGATGAAAAACTAAGAAAATCTTAACTTTAACTCTTAATTACACATGAATAAAAGCTGTCCTAATGCACAAATTATTTGTCATGGAGGTGAAGATACATGACAAAAGGTAAAAACCCGAGAAAATCACTAGATCGTGAAGAATATGGATTTGGTTATGATATAAGCCCAGATGATTTAGATGTAAGAGGACAAAACAAAGAAGCAAAGACAGCCAATGATAACGAAAACAAAGCCAAACCTACCAATAAAAATAGTCCTTCTAGATTAAATATTTAAAAAATAAACGGTGAGAGCAACATGCCCTCACCTTTTTTTGTTCTTAATTAGTTAATTGAAAAGTTTTATGAGTTCTCTAATACCAAGGAATCCAAACATAATGAGACAGCTAGTAAGTACAGTATTAGGTACCCATTTGTTTCTAAATTCTTTTGCCACTTTCTTCGAATTTAATAGGATGAGCAAGGATGCTGCTAAAAATGGCATAAATAAGGATCCTAACGCTCCGTAAAGAATAATAAGTTCAACTGGTTTACCAAAATAAAATAAAATCATCGGTGGAAATGTCAACCAGCATAAGAAAAACCGATAGGCAGGATCTTTAGTTGATACTTCACCGTTAACAGCTGTTTTCTTTTTACGTACTGTTTTAACAAAGTCAGCAAAAAGATAAGGAACACCATTCCAAACACCAATCAGTGATGAATAGGCAGCAGACCAGAAAGCAACTAAGAACATCCATTTCATTGGAGTACCAAACTCTGCCCCTAGCATATGCGCTAACTTTATTAATCCTTCGTCATCTCGTATACTAACTCCAGAACCTGCTAAAAATTGGGCACCAATAATTAGCCCGGCAAATGTGAATAGTCCAGTCAACAAATACGCAATTTTTGAATCTGTGCGCATTCCAGAAATCCACTGTTTGCCACTCCATCCTTTTTCTTTTAACCAATAACCATAGGATGCCATTGTAATTGTCCCTCCAACACCACCTACTAATCCAAGCATAAGGAAGAAGGAACCTTGAGGTACGCGCGGTACTAAACCGTATGAAAATTCACCGAAACTTGGCAAAAATAAAGCGGCAGTACCGATAATCGTCACAAACATAACACCTATTAATACAGTCATTACTTTTTCGAATAATAAATAACGGCCAAACCAAACTAATATAAATCCAACAACCCCATGAATGATAGCCCATGCCCAAACTGGCATGATTGGGAACATAGCATGCATCGCCATACCTGATGTGGAGGCGGCAGCAGCTCCGTATACAAATCCCCAAATTATTGAATAGACTCCGAAATAACCAGTAGCCCATTTGCCGAGTTGATGCCAACCTTGTAACATCGTTTCCCCGGTCGCTAAGTATAATCTTCCAACCCCTTCATTTAGAAAATACTTTAAAACAGATCCAATGATAATTGCCCAAACGAATGTCATTCCAAATTGTGTCCCAATTACGAGCGAAGTGACTAAATCCGCTGTTCCTGCACCAGTTGCTGCTACAACGATCCCCGGACCGATACTTTTTAGCTTTTCCCCAAAGGTTTGTGGTGGAAGCAATTGTTGATTAATTTCTAATGTCATATTATATCCCCTTTGTTCTTAGAAATGATAATTACTGTAACCCCTTACATTTATGTACGCATAGTGTACAATGGTACGTATTTTGTATTTTGTTTAATTATAACGAGAAATATTCGTTATAGCAACATGAAAATCTGACATATTAGAATAATAGGTAAATAAATGTCGGATATTGTTCTAATTCCTCTCCTTTTTTCTTACATTGTTATAACGACATGAAAAGGGAGTAGGTCATGTATGTTAATAGACGGGGTATTTTCGGGTGGGGGAATGAAAGGTATAGCGTTAGTAGGAGCTTTTCAAATATTAGAAGAAAAGGGATATGAATTTAAACGAGTAGCTGGAACGAGTGCCGGTGCAATTTTGGCGTGTTTTATAGCTGCGGGATACACGGGAAAGGAAATTGAAGAAATAATGGTAGAGCAAGACTTTGTATCTCTACTAGATCCACGTAAAACTGTTATTCCTATCCCATTTATGAAGTGGTTGAATTTGTATTGGGGGTTAGGTTTATACCAAGGTAAGGCTTTAGAAAATTGGTTTCTGGAAAAATTAGCTGCAAAAGGAGTTTACTCCTTTTCTGATTTACCGCCAGGATCTTTGAAACTTGTAGCATCGGATTTAACGAATGGGAAAATGATGGTACTCCCCGATGATTTGGAGAAGTATGGTGTATCTCCAGATAGCTTTCCTGTTGCTAGAGCTTTACGTATGAGTTGTGGAATTCCGTTTTTCTTTGAGCCAGTTAAAATGAGAGTAGGATCTGGAGACACAATTGTTGTAGATGGAGGAGTATTAAGTAATTTCCCAATGTGGATTTTTGATAATGGAAACAAAGAGCGTCCAATCGTTGGCTTGAAGCTAAGTAGTAGCTCAGAGGAGATGCAACCACATAAGATTAAGAATGGTTTGCAGTTATTCGAAGCGCTTTTTTCCACGATGAAAAATGCACATGATGAAAGATATATCTCTCGCAAGCTTGAGAAGAATGTTGTTTTTATCCCGGTTGATGAATATAGCGCTACACAGTTTGATTTAGATAGAGAGATGAAGTCAAAGCTATTAGAAAAGGGGAGAAATCGAGCGACACAATTTTTGAAAATGTGGTGATTCGTTTTTATTCATGCTTTATGAAATTAAAAGATATATAGAATAAGATTATTTAGTCATTGAAACGAACGCATTAGGTTATTAGAACCTCATGCGTATTATAGGGATAATGCGTCGTCAAGATACTAAGATGTCCGCCATGATTTCCGCTCCAGGCGGACGCTTTCCGTGGGGCGAGCGGTGAGCCTCCTCCTCCACTAACGCTACGTGCGGGGTCTCACCTGTCTCGCTAATCCCACAGGAGTCGCCACCTTGCGCTTCAATCAATAGAACTTGCTAACTAATATCTGCCTTGCAGTTTCTTATTTAGAATTATTTTATATACTGTATAAATTACAAGGAAGGTTGTTATTAGCCATTCAAGCAATGATAGTTTCCAATAAATGATACCAAACGCTAGATAGTATATCTTATTCCACTAATCAAAGGTTTTTAGCTATAGAAAATGCAACATAGTACTAGAACTAGTGCATCATTTCTTAGTAATTAGCAAATTCTACTGGATTTGTAGCGAAAGCGTCCACCCTGTAGCGAAAATCCCAGCGGACACTTAATAGCTCTGTCTTATAACGCATTATCTCTACACTCCATAGTTATCCTCAATATATGCGGTATTCCTTTATCATTTCCACAGGTCGCACCGATTAGAAACAGGATTTTTCCCTTTATGTTACTGAAGGATTAATTTACATCAGAAAAGGAATAATAAAAGGGAAAGTCATTATAAAGGAGAGATTAATTCATGGCAAAAGATGCGAAAGAGCTGGCACAACAAATCTTAAAGGATAGTTTAATTGGTACGATGGCAACGATTGAACAAAACAAACCGCATTCCCGTTATATGACCTTTTTTAACGATGATTTCTTTCTTTACACAGCGACAAGTAAAAAGACGCATAAAGTAGAGGAGCTTCAAAAGAATCCAAACACTCATATTCTTTTAGGATACGATGGAAAAGGATTAGGCGATGCTTTCTTAGAAATTGAAGGAACAGTTGAAGAACATGATGATGAGAGTATGAAGAAAAAGGTATGGAATAAGGCATTAGAAGGTTGGTTTAACGGTCCAGAAGATCCAAATCTCATCATTTTAAAAATTACCCCTACACAAATCCGAGTGATGAATACTAAAGGGGAAGAACCACAAGTAGTAGAAATTTAGAATTCAACCATTTCAATTCAAGCATCCCCCTTCCGTTTAAAGGAAGGGGCTGCTTGAATTGTATATGACGTTATTCCAACCTGCATTTCAATTCACTGTGTTTGATCTGATCAGTCTCTATTTGAATTGTTGCATGCTCGATGTGGAATTTCTCTTTTAATATATCAATGGCTTGTTGTAAAATATGTTGGCTATTCCTTTCCTCATCAATAACAATATGACAGCTTAATGAATCTAACCCAGAAGTAATCGTCCATATATGGAGGTCATGGACATGATTAACGCCTTCGATTTTTTCTAATTCAGCCTTTACTTCGGTTTGATCGATCGAGATTGGCGTTCCTTCCATCAAGATATGAACAGAATGCTTAATAATTCCCCAAGCACTTCGCAATATTAATAAAGCAACGAGAACGGAAATAATAGGATCGGCGATAAACCAATCAAATAATAGCATGAAGATTCCTGCTATAATTGCACCGATAGATCCTAAAGCGTCTCCAAGTACATGCAAATAAGCACCACGTAAATTTACATTATTTTTTACATCGCCTTTACGCATTAATGCCCAGGCGCTCAATAAATTTGCGAACAAACCGATTGCAGCAATCAGCATCATCGTGCCGCTTGCAACTGCTTGAGGTTCGACAAATCGACCAAATGCTTCCCAAACGATAAATCCGGCAATAATAAATAACGTAATACCATTAAATAGTGCGGCTAATATTTCAAAGCGATAACCCCCAAATGTTTTCTGAGGAGAAGGAGCTCTTGAAGCAAACCAGATGGCTATCAGGCTTAAAAGCAAAGCGCTTGCATCACTTAACATGTGTCCGGAATCAGATAACAGAGCTAAGCTATTTGTAAATAAGCCTCCAAAGAACTCTAAAAACATAATTCCGGTCGTAATAAGTAAAGCAATTAGCAACCCTTTTTTATTTCCTTCCCGAGACTCCTCAAAATGGTGATGTGAGTGGCCGTGGTGGTCGTGACCATGATGATGATGGTGACCCATAAAATTTTCCTCCTTATTTACACTCAATATGCGAAATGACTTGATTTAAAATAGTAATCACATGTTCGTCGTCGTACGTGTAGTAAAAAGTGTTTCCGTCCCGTCTGTATTTAACGAGTCGTAAGTTTCTAAGTAAGCTGAGTTGGTGGGATACAGCGGATTGTGTCATATTCAACACTTCCGTAATATGACTTACTGAACATTCTTCTTGAGATAGCAAATATAATATTTTTATACGAGTTGGATCGGCTAGTGCCTTAAAAATACGAGAAGCGTCCTCAACCGTATTTGAAGATAAAAATGCATGCTCTTGTTGTTCCATAATAAATCCTCTTTTCCATCATAATGTATATGAACATATGCTCATATACATTATACGCAATAAGTAGCCGGATGGTCAATTCAAAAAATTGACTCGAAGGCATCCAGAGCTTATAATTAGCCTACAAAATTAATAATTTAGCTTCCGTTAAGGGGAGTAGCTATACAGCAAAGTCGTCAATACAGGATTTATCTCCTCGGCTTTGTTGGCAACGATTGTTGTTTGCGAGACCTTACCAATTATTTGGTGATGTCTCTTTTCTATTAAAAGACGATGGACCAGATCTTGGTTTATCGTCTTTTTTATTGGTTAGGAAAATATTGCTGATTTCGAGATGTGGGTAACTTATATGACATAAGAATAGTGCGCGACATTTCTTACTGTATTCACTACAAGCATTCGCACTAGGGCAAAAAGCATCCGTTTGATTGGTTTTGTGGTGGTTAGAGAGGAGTTTGTCGCGTTTACGGTATGTTCTGTCTCGTTAAACCATTTATCGGATCAGTTGGAATAGCAACCCTATTATTTTCTCACTGTAGGGCAGAAATTTTAGCGAACACTTCAATCGCACGCTACCGCCCAGCATCCCTATTATGTACGGTATTCCATTTATCTTGTGGCAGAGACAAACACTTTAGTGCTTTTGTACTTTTCTATTATATTGGAGGTCAAATTGTGAATACTTATGAAGCACTTGCAAGTACAGTTATTATTAGCAAGGAGAATCGTCTGCTTAGATATGATGATTCTTTACAACTAATTGGTACAGGAAGAAGTGCATTTGTTTTTAAAATAAAAACAACAGATAAAGCAATGAAAATATTTTTCCCTAGATTTACACATCTTGCAAAAGAAGAGGGGGAGATCTATAAAATACTTCAAGGAGTCTCTTATTATCCATCCATTTATTTTTCTGGAGTAAATCATATAGTTATGGACTTTATAGATGGGCACACTCTATTTGAATGTATAACCTATGGAGAGGAAATAACGGTGGGGCATATAAAGGAAATCGATTATGCATTATCATTAGCCTCAGCCCGAGGACTAAACCCTTCTGATATTCACTTGCGAAATATTTTTATCACCTCCAATGGAGAGATAAAAATAATAGATGTTGCACGTTTTAGACAAGCAAAGGATTGTGTTCAGTGGTATTTTTTAAAAAAAGCGTATCAAAGATATTATGTTAAAGCTTATTTTCCAAAGAAAATTTCAGCTTTTATCCTAAATACCATAGCCTACCTGTATAAAAAAGGGCTAATACCATTTTATAGGGAATAAAAAAATGGATGTAAGTAGAAAAGTAAAAAAGCCTTCGAAAAGGCTTTTCTACTTTCTTTTTTTCTTCGAATGATTTTCTCGAAGCTCTGCAAACTCCGCTGCAAATTCTTCTTGCACATTATTTGGGTTTATTTTTTGATTTTTAGGTGTTTGAGGAAGCGTGTCTTTGTTCTTACTTTTACCTTGCTTATTGTCTCTACCGATGTTAATTCTCCTTTCTATGTTTTGTTCTATCTTAATATGGCGCGAAACAGTTATTTTAGTCATAAAAAAGCACTGAGAATAATTTCTCAGTGCAATTTATTTCATCTTGTTAAAAAAAGAAACTAATTGTTTTGAAGTTGGAGCTTGAATTTTGTATGTTAGCTCACGATCTCCATTATTTTCGATGCGAGGAATAATGGATTCAATAACATTGAATTTTCCAAAAAGAAGGTTTACTTTTTGTACTCTTTTCTGTTTCGGCAGTCATCATTTTTCTTTGAAAAGGATGAAGCTTTGCCATTAAGAACTTATCTTTTATACGAATGAGTAAATATCCTTCATCCGTCTCGGGATCATATTTTTTCATAAGTGATTCACCAAGTTCAAATGTGTTTGATTTGTTTTGAACAGATGGCGAAATAACTAATATATTTCCCTTTCGAAACAGGGCGGTATTTGATACTTGTCGAAGGCCCAAATCATTTATTAAAAAATCTAGGTTTACTTGAGATGCTTCACTAGCAACTGACATATTCATACCTCCTCTTCTTTTATTTACGGTCTATAGTAATAGTATATCCTATTTGACACATAATAAATTCACTTTTGGGAATATCTTCTTAAGTAAATTGAAGAAATGAATGAAAAGTAGCAGAGAATATTTAGTTTTCGTGAAAAATCTCGTCGCTTGTATGATTCCCAAGTCTTTCAATAATTCTTCTTTTTCGGAATAGCATTTGACCAGCCTCTCCAATATCTTTGATAGCCGACCGGTTAATGAACGCACCAAATACAAGTCCAGCTATTGGAATCATTTGAAATAGTTTTTTCCACCCAAATTGATCACGGTAAGAAAATATAACTTCTCGCCATCCTTGTATTTCGGATAAGATTTCTCGTCTTGCATGTTCATCTTGTTGGTCAAACATAGACAATTGTGCGAGAATGGATTGTTTTCCTACAATGTCTGCAGAGACAAATTGAAGACATTTTATGATAAATAATCGTTCTTTTTTGTCATTTGGATCGTAGCCATAGCAAATTGCAATATCTTGTAAGGTTTTTAACTGCAAACTTAAAAGGAGCGGAATATCAATAGATAATGTGAAGACCCCGCCGATACCTGTACTAGCACCTTGTATGGTTGCTAAATTCTTTCTGTTTCCAGTTAGCTTTTCTGCAGCCTCATCCATTTGGGCGATAGGTAAGTTTTTTACTTCTTCTAGTGTTTGTACTTCCGTTTCGGGAAAATAGGAAGTGATTTTAGATGTAGAGCTTAAATAGCTGCCACCTGTTTGAACATATTGACCGAGTTCATCTACTATGATTCCTATTTTATTTTGAATGAAGGATGGAGTCCACTTATCGATAATTTTAAAAGGAAGGCGACCAAGCTTTTCCCAAAACCACAAATCATTTTGATCTTTCTCCCATTTTTCCACTTGTTTAAGTTCGTCTAGTAACCACTCTTTAGAATCATGCATTGTTAGTTTCGCCTCTTTCTTTGTATACTCATCTCACGAATTCGTGCGAAAAAAGTTTCGGATGGCAATTTAGTAATAGGAAAAATCATAAAAAATTTCTAAGCGTCTAAACGATGAAAAAAATATCCATTTGCTATAATTATAATCAAAACAGCTGTATATCTTTAACATAAAGGCGGTAACAAAATGATAAAAATTTTAACGGATAGTTCTTCCGATTTATCGAATGAAATAATAGAGAAATATGATATTACGGTCGTGCCATTGAAAGTTAATATAGATGGAAAGGACTATTTAGAAGGTATTGATCTAACTCCTCAAGTTTTCTTCGCTAAGTTATTTTCTTCAGAAAAACTCCCAAAAACCTCTCAACCCTCACCGGCAGCATTTGCCGAAGCTTTCTCTAAATTTGGGGAGAACGATGAACTGTTATGTCTTACAATTTCTTCCGGATTAAGCGGTACTTATCAATCGGCATGTATGGGGAAAGAGCTTTCAGGGGCTAATGTTACTGTGTTTGATACTTTGGCGGGTTCCCTTGCTCACGGCTTCCAAATTATCCATGCAGCCGAACTTGCTCAAAAGGAATATTCGGTAGAAGAAATTATTGCAGTACTTTTGCGGGATAGAGAAAAAATGAATATTCTAATCCTATTAGATACTTTAGAAAACATTGTAAAAGGTGGACGGCTAAGCAAATTTCAAGGATCCATAGCCAAAATCCTTAATATAAAGGTGATTTTAGAAGGGGTTAATGGCAAAGTAGAAATTCTTGAAAAAGTTCAAGGGAAGAAGAGATTTCATAAAAAGACGCTTGAAGTTATTCGTCATAAAAAAGAAGATTTTTCTAATACCATTTTTGGAATTACTCATACTGGAAACGTAGAAGAAGCGGAAGCGCTCAAAGCAGAACTTATTCAACAATTTCATCCAAAGGATGTCGTTGTGCGTTACATGGGTGCAACAATGGGAACTTATGCAGGCAGAGGTGGAATGATTATTTCTTTTAAATAAAAAACTGCAGCTATTTGTATTTCTACTAATAGCTACAGTTATTAATCTATTATTCTACAGTTTGCACGTCAGAATTCTCTTGTGAATCAGATTCAACTGGTGATTCAGTAGTGTCTTCATCAGTAGAATCACTAGGTTCAACCGTAATATCTGATGAATCCAGGAATCTCCAGTTACCATCTTTATCTTTTTCTAAAAGGTAAATAGTAGTATGTTCAAGTGAATCTGTAGTATTGAAGATTGTTTTTTGATCGTGTACAACTGCTGCAGTATTGTCAATAATGTATTGAACTTCAAGACCTAAAGTTTGGTATCTTACATTATAATCTTTGAAAGTCTCTTCTAAACTCTCTTTAAGTGACGCATAGCCAGGGAAGTCTTTGCTGTATAGGCTAAGTGTTTCCTCAAGTTTTTCCTCATTTGCATACTCTGTAGCTTTTTTAAAGAATTCAGTGATTTCTTTCTCTTGTGCTATAAAGTTCTCATCTTCTCTGATGCTGTCATAATAAGCACTATAAAGGTCACTAATGATTGCATCGTCCTCAATTGCATCTAACGAATCTAGGAAGGTAGAAACTTGTGCTTCTACTGTTTTTTGATCTGCTTTTTTAGTGATCAAATTGTCTAATTTATCTAGCTCCATTTTTGCAGTAATTACATATTTAGAAGATTCAAGTGCTTTTTCACCAGGAGTTTTATATTTCGTTAAAATTGCATCACGTGTTGATTTTCCATATACACGGTAAAGTAAGATTGCTTGTTTACGAATTTCACTAGATAATTCATGGTAACTTTTTTCTGTTACATCGGATGTTGGATTAGCTGCGTACAATTTATTTAATTGATTTGCTTTATCTACAATCTTTTTTCCAGATGTAATGGCATCAATGTATCCCATTGCACGAGTATAGTGAATACCAGCATTATCTTCTAGGCGTTTTTCTAATTTTGCTTTATCTTTCGCACTTACATTAGCAATCTCTTTTTTCGCATTTAAGTAAGCGTCTTTTGTTAAATTGAAAATTTTCATATCTGGATACTTAATTTCTTTCGTAAGTTCAACAGATATTTGCCATTTTAGAGCACCAGCATGTTGTTCTGCTGCTTTTACTAAAGCTTCTGCTTTAGAAATGGATGCCGCCTCCGCGTTTGTGTAAGGTGTGAATACACTAGCTCCTGCTATTCCAGTCGCTAATACAATAGATAATAATTTCTTCATTTCTATTCTCCTGCAAAATAAAATAGTCTTATATAAAATTTTCAAATATAAGCCTTTATAAATATATGTTATAGAGGAAGATATTCCTAGTGTTATATTCTGGTTATAACTCCATTAAATTGAATATTGCATTGAAATATTCAAGAGAATACAATTTCTTAATAGTGGATATGCTGATTATACAAATTTTTGTCTTGATGAAAGGCATGGGGTATATGTGAAATTTAAAAAGTTTATAAGAGCCATCAAAAGTAGCGAAAATGATAAAGCTTCGTCAAATACAAAGCAGGTTAACGGTGCGGATATAGAAGAAACAATTGAATTGATAAAGAAAAATACAACTCAGATTAACGATGTTGTATTTAAGAAAATACCTACGAATGAAGGTATCGTCACAATTGTTTATAGCAATTCACTTGTAGAAAAAATGACTATGCAAGTAATGGTCCTCATCCCCTTAGCTAATCACTTGAATCAAATTCACCAAGTATCTGAGAAAATTGATCCAGCAGACAAAACTGAAATTATTTCGAAGTTAATGGGTGGGCAAACACTATTATATTTTCATGATAACAGTTTGCTGTTAAGCATAGATACATACAGTGCATCTACTCGTGCCATTACAAACACGGAAACAGAGTCCACTGTTATCGGTCCCCAAGATGCATTTACGGAATCGTTACAAGTAAATATTTCCTTAGTTAAAAGGCGTATCAAAAACCCAATGCTGAAAAATGAAAATCGTATTATTGGAACAGAATCGAATACGGAAATTTCTCTTCTATATGTAGAAGATATTGTGAACAAAGAAAATTTAGAGATGTTAAAAAATCGATTAGATAAAGTTAATTATCCATCATTTCCGGATGTTTCTATTTTAAAGCAATTGATTGAAGATAACCCTTTATCTCCATTTCCACAATATTATATGAGCGTTAGACCTGATAGTATCGTCCATTATATATTAGATGGAAGAATTGCAATACTGATGGATAATAGTCAAGCAGCAATAGTGTGCCCGACATCCTTTATGGACATGTTTATTTCTGTGGAAGATTATTATAATCGTTGGACTACCGCAACCTTACTAAGGATGCTTCGATTTTTTGGATTTTTTTTAACTATAATGATTACGCCAATGTATGTATCTGCTTTAACGTTTCATCCTGAAATATTACCTTATGAACTTTTATTAAATTTACAGGAATCAAGAAGTAAAGTACCTTTCCCACCGTTAATAGAAGTATTGTTTATAGAACTAATCATAGAAGTCTTAAGGGAGGCTGGTTCCCGAATGCCAGCAAAAGTAGGGCAGACAATTGGTATCGTAGGAGGTATTGTAATTGGAACCGCAGCAGTTGAAGCAGGTCTAATTAGTAACATATTAATTGTCTTAGTTGCAACTTCCGCATTACTATCATTTCTACCACCGATTTTTCTAATGAGTAATACAAGTAGATTTGTTCGATATATTTTTATTTTATCAGCAGGTTTGTTTGGATTGTTCGGACAAATGCTAGCACTTGCTTGGTTGTTGGCTCATTTATTGAATTTAAGTTCTTTAGGTACTCCTTTTATGACACCTGTAATTCCTCGTAAAGCTGGAGATTTGCTAGATGGAATTATAAGATTTCCAACGGCTTTCCTGAAAGGGAGATCGGGAATTTCAAGATCAAAGAAAAAGTAGAATGCTTTCTATAGAGGTGAGGTTGGCCAGGTTGAATGTTGATAAGCGAAAACAGTTGAATGGATATCATGTAGTTTTTCTAGTACAAAATGTAATGATTGGTACCGGTATGCTCTCACTCCCTCAAGACCTTAGTTCGATGGGATATAGTCTGGCCCTTTATCCTCTTCTATTTGGAGTAGTTGCAAGTCTTAATTTATGGCCGATGATTTGGATAAATTCACAGTATAAAAATGAAGATGTATTTGGTATTAATGAAAAACTACTAGGTAAATGGATTGGGAAGAGTATCAATTTGTTTATAGTTTTACACTTAACCTTTTTTATAGCAGGCATTATCGATGATTACATGAATCTTATACAAACTACAGCTCTTCCTGAACAAAGTACTACTATTCCAATACTCTTTTTCTTGCTGGTAGCCATCTATATTGTGAGTGGTGGAATTAAATCCATCGCAAGGTTTTGCATAATGGCGTTTTTTCTAACTATGCCGTTACTTTACTTTTTACGTTGGGCAATCGAGAAAGGGGATATAAGTCACCTTTTCCCTATATTTAATTTCAATGGAAGTCAGGCTTTGGAAGCTTTCAGAAAAGGATATTTGTCTATACTAGGGTATGAACTAATCATGGTGTATTTTCCCTATATCGCAAACCAGAAGAAAGCATATAAACATGCTTTAATAGGAGTTTGGATAAGTATCGTTCTTTGTTTTATTGTAACTGCAGTAAGTGTTATGTATTATTCAGAATGGCAATTGGAACATGTCACGTATTCAGTTTTGCATCTGTTTAAAGCGGGTGAATTAACTTATATAGAAAGAATCGACATAATTGGAATTACAATCTGGGTGTTTCTAGTTTTAACTACGATAACTGGTTACTTATGGTGTGCTAAAAAGGGTATAGATTCATTTCGATCTAAAAATAAGGCTTCACATGTTTATGTAATCACGATAGCTATCTATTTAATCGTATTAATGCCATTGTCAAAAGAAGTTAAGGAAAAATTATTTGAGGTCGCCTTTCATACTTCTTACTTCATGCTATGCTGGCCAATATTATTGATTGTTATCCATTTACTGAGGAAAAAGCAGGTGCAAACATGAACGGAAAGCTAATACTACTTATTATGGCTATGATGGGCTTGACGGGTTGTGCGGACAAGGAATTGAAAGTACCTTTGGAGGATGTTGGTTTGCTTGGCATCTTGGCATTTGACTATATTGATGAAGATTCATATAAGTTATCTGCCGCAATGCCTCAATTTTTGCCAGAAGCCAAAGAAAATACACAGATTTTCTCCGTGACTACCGATTTTGTTTCAAAAGGAATTGTTGAAATTGAAACAGTTTCAGACAAAAAGGTAGTATTGAATCAATTACGAGTTGTTGTTTTTAATGAGGAATTTGCTCGTAATGGAAATGTTCAAAAAGTAATAAGACATCTATATAGAAACGCAGAGGTAGGTAATAAAGTGCTTGTGGCTATTGTGAAAGAGAACGGAGAAGAGATATTAAAGGAAAATTATCCGGATAAACCAAGTATCAACCTATACTTAAATGATTTATTGCAACCAAGCATCAACACTGCCTTCATGCCAAATACGAATATCCATGATTTTGTATATACACAAACAAATCCAGTTTTCGATACAATAGTACCTCTACTTGAAAAAAAAGAAGGGAAAATTGAGATTGACGGAGTTGCTCTATTTAAAGAAGATAATATGATTAAAGAATTACTACCACGAGAAGGTCTAATAATACAAGCTTTATTAGGAGAAAAAAACCTTGCACCGCTGAATCTTACATTAGATAAAAGAGAAGAAAAAGAAGAATTGATGATAGATCTTATCAAAAACAAAGTAAAGATGAAAAGTAATAAAAGTATAGAATCACCTAAATTATTTATTAACATGAAAATGGAAGGCACGCTTATTGAATATAAAGGATATCGAGAAGATGAGTTGACAACTTTAGCAAGTATAACGAAGTTAGAGAATGATATTAGTGAGCAAATTGAAAAGGATATTAAGGAATTTTTAGAGGATTTAAAAGAACTTAAGGTTGACCCAGTAGGTTTAACTGAAAACTTTCGCATGCACTATAGGGGAAATTGGGACAGAGAAATGACGGAAGAAATAATTAGCAAGCTAGAAGTTGATATTCAGGTTACAACAAGGATTAATAGTACTGGTACATTAGATTAATAATAGAAAGTGAGAGGGAGTACCGCTTGAATCTATGGCGGTACTCCTCATTTTTTTCAAATGGCAACCGTTGTTTTTCTTGTTGCATAGCGACTATATACTTTCATACGTTATTCTCCAGTCGGAATAAATCGAACAACTACGAATTATAGATAAAACATCCTGAAATTATAGTATAATATTCTTAACATAGGATATCTATATAGAAAGTAGGCTCATAATTCCATGGGGAAAAATAAGAAAATCGGTATTCGGACAAAAATCATGTCTGGCTATTTATTGGTTATCATAATGGTCATATTTGCATTCTTTCTTGTAAATAAACAATTTTCTGTTGTACAAGCAGATAAAGATTATATAATGGGGCATGATTTTGAAGTAACGACATTATCCCACCAAATCGAAAAATACGTACTGGATATGGTGAGGGGACAAAGAGGCTATATAATTACGGGAGAAGAAAGTTATTTGCAGCCGTATTATACAGGGCAGAGAGAATGGCAACATAATTTTGATGAATTATATCGGTTAGTGGATGACCCGGGTCAGCAAGCAAAATTAATGGTCATTAAAGACAATATCAATAAATGGGCAGACACGGTTGGAGAGCCGCTTATTAATCAAAAGAAACAAGAAAGTAATGGAGTCACTTTGAGTTACTTGGAAAATGATCAAGGTGGAGCTACGATAGATTTAATACGTAGTCAGTTTGATAACTTTAGAGAAGTAGAAATGGAATTTAGACAAAATAGAGCGGATGCATTAAACCAAAATATTGATACGTTAATCCAAGGATTAGTCACGTTAGGGTTACTTGTATTTATCGTAGCTATTGTTATGTCTACATTGGTATCACGTTCGATTGTCAGAACGATGAATGAAGTAATAGCGACGATAAAAGATATTGCTACATTTACCAATACAAATGCATTAGACTTATCGCGAAGAATAACTTTGAGATCACGAGATGAAATTAGAGAGTTAGGGAATGCAACCAATGAGTTGCTGACAAATCTTGAGTTAAGAGAAATGCATCAACAACGTATTAACAATACATTTAATTCCTACCAAGGTATTACTTCAATCGCTGAATTATGTAAAGCATTTATCTCCGCTATTTCGGAAGAAGCAAATTCATCATATGGTGCTATTTATGTAAGAGATTTTCGAAGTGATAGGCATCTTTTCGTGAAAAGCGCTACATTTGCAGATGGATTTGATACAGTAGGTAGAAATCATTTCGAATTAGGTCAAGGCTTGATCGGAGAGTATGCACTTAAAAAAAGTATGCATGTTTTAAGTGATTTAGACGAATTCCAACTTATTCCTTCTGCATTAGGGAGTATTCCTCCGAAAGGAATGATTATTGCACCCATTCTTTATGAAGGTGAAGTCATCGCAGTAATAGAAATATTGAGCTTGAGTAATTATTCTGAGTCCGATCAACAATTTATAAGAGATGTTATAGAAAACTTTGGTATTACGTTAAACAGCGCGAAGGACCGAGAAGAGATAGAGCGTTTACTAACGGAATCCCAAACGATGACAGAAGAACTACGTGTGCAGTCGGATGATTTACAAACACAATCAGAAGAATTACAAATGCAATCAGAGGAATTGCAAACAATTAATGAAAAGCTAGAAGAGCGTTCAAAAGAGGCAGAACTGAAATCAGTAGCTTTAAACCAAGCAAAAATAGAATTGGAAAAACAAGCAGAACAGCTCGTTTTAAGCTCTAAATACAAATCTGAATTCCTTGCAAATATGTCACATGAGCTTCGTACTCCTTTGAATAGTATTTTAATCCTTTCTGAATTGATTGCTGAAAATGCTGGGGAGCAATCAAGAGGGGAAGAGGAAAAGTTCGCCAAAGTCATCCATACATCAGGAAAAGATCTTTTAGCTTTAATCGATGATATTCTTGATTTATCTAAAGTAGAGGCAGGGAAAATGGAGATCATATATGGCGAAATGAATATCAATGATCTGCCGAATTATTTGGAAATGAACTTTAATCATGTTGCAGAGAAAAAAGGGCTTTTGTTTAATATTCTAAAGGGAGCAAATATCCCAAATATTTTCTGTACAGATGAAAAGATGATGCTTCAAATTTTAAAGAATCTCCTTTCCAATGCTTTTAAATATACGGAAAATGGTAGTATTTCCATAGAGATTAAAAACGTTCCGAACAAAGAATTACAACCAGCTTTTGCAGGCAAAGAGGCTGATTATTGGATTGCGTTTTCGATAAAAGATACTGGAATAGGTATTCCAAAAGAAAAGCACCAATTAATATTTGAAGCATTCCAGCAAGCCGATGGTGCTACTATGAGGAAATATGGTGGAACCGGGCTTGGGTTATCGATTTGCCAGGAATACGCAAGGCATTTAGGTGGGTATGTAACTTTAGAGAGCGAAGAGGGAGTAGGAAGTACTTTTACACTGTATCTTCCAAGCCTGTCTAATAAATTGGGGAAAGAGGACGTTCTGTTAACTTCACTTGAGGAAGTTGCCGCATCCTCATTAGATGAAGAAGTTCTTTCTTTAGACACAGAACAAGTCAATTTGTTGGAAGAGAAGCAAAATGTCTTGCAAGGGAAAAATGTATTGATCGTAGACGATGACTTACGCAATATTTTTGCACTAGAAGCTGCTTTAAAACAAGAAGGTATGATTGTCTGTTCCGTAAATAATGGATTAGAGTGTCTGGAGATATTGGAAGAGCAACCCTCTCTATTTGATATTATTCTAATGGATATTATGATGCCAAATATGGATGGTTATGAAACAATGCAGAGAATACGTGCAAATGACGAGCTGACGGATATACCTATCATTGCTCTTACAGCTAAAGCGATGGAACGAGATCGTAAGAAATGTCTAGAGACTGGGGCTTCTGATTATGTAAGTAAACCTTTAGATTTAGAGCAACTACTATCTGTTCTAAGTGTCTGGGTTTCTAATGAATAGAAATGGATGATTAAATGTACAGTCAAGATGAAAACTTTAAAAAAGAACTAGAAGTAGACTTGCTATTGGAAACAATCTACCGTTTAACTGGCTATGATTTTAAACAGTATGTACGGGCTTCCATCATACGGAGAATTGAAAACAGAAGAAATATAGAAAACGCTCCAAATATTACAACGCTCATAGAAAGGGCGTTTCATGAACCGGGTTTTTTAGAGAAAATCATTGAAGGCTTTTCTGTTCCTGTAACGGAAATGTTCCGAGATCCTTCCTTTTTTAAAGAATTTAGAACGAATATTGTTCCAATTCTTCGTAATTATCAAGAGATCCGGATTTGGCATGCTGGCTGTGCAACGGGGGAAGAAGTGTTTTCTATGGCAATTCTACTGGAAGAAGAAGGACTATTAGACAAAGCAAAGATTTACGCGACAGATATGAGTAAAGTAGCCATAGAACAGGCAAGGCAAGGAATTGTCCCGTTGAATAAAATGCAAAATTATACAAAGAATTATCTTAAAGCCGGTGGGACTAAAGAATTTTCTATGTATTATAAAACAAATTCGCAAAATGTGTTTTTTGCGGAAAGACTTTTGAAGAATGTTATTTTTGCGCAGCATAACTTAGTGACGGATCAATCGTTTAACGAGTTTCATGTAATTTTCTGCAGAAATGTATTGATCTATTTCAATCCTACTCTTCAAAACAAAGTGCATGAATTATTTATCCAAAGTCTGTCCTCAAATGGATTTTTAGGTTTAGGGAATAAGGAATCCTTAAGAATTAGCAAATACGCGGATTCTTATGAGGAATTTTCAACAGACGAACCGTTATACCGAAAAAAATAAAAGCAGAGGCTATCTCTCCAGTCTAATTGACTGGAAGGGTAGCCCTGCTTTTTTTGTTTGTTAGGAAACTATAGAAGATAGGACAGATGGATAACTTTCTTCAAGTAGTATAAGGGATGGCATGTTTTTAATTGAGTAGGAGTATAAGGAAACTGCGACGTAAGAGATACGCAAAAGCAATTGATTTCCGCTCCAGGCGGACGCTTACCGCGGGGCGGGCGGTGAGCCTCCTCGTCGCACACTCCTGCGGGGTCTCACCTGTCCCGCTACCCCGCAGGTGTCGCCGCCTTGCGCTACAATCAATGGGAATATCTTGCTTATTTAGTATCCGCATTTAGCAGGATAAAGCTCGAATTACTCAACCATTTATTGGGATAGCATCGCTTAATAATTATCGCTTTTAGAAGTAAACTTGTTCTTTTAAGATTTGATTGCTTTCCTGCTAATTTAGTTACTTTCAGCGACTAGTTTGTTGCTCTTAATGGAAAGAGTTAAAGTTGAGTTGTTAGCTATTATGATGGATTGGAGCGAAAGGGCGTGGACTCCAGCCGGAATAGCTTGAGCTGAAGACCCTGGACTGAGCATAGCGAGGGAAGCGGCTGAAGCCAAGCCGGCGGAAAGCGTACGCCCTGTAGCGGAAATCCTAGCGGACACTTCATTCAACTCACTACCGCGCAGTTTCCCTATCATGTACGTTATTCCATTTTACGTTCCTATTAGCTAAATTGAGCAGGCGACAGGCGCTTTAGCACTTTTCTTCTTTTGTTTTTATCATCAACAAGCAAATATCATCTTTTTGATTCGACTGGTTAATATCACTAAGAATAGTCTGGAAGAGACACTCATCTTCTTTCCATTCTTGGCAAGTGATTGTTTGTAATTTTTCGAGTGCTTCCATTTCATCGATACCCTCTGACTCTATAATACCGTCTGTATAGAGCAGAAGCTGGATATCCCTATTATAGGAAAGTTTAGACTTCCTAACATGAATCTCGTCAAACAAGCCTACTGCACAAGCTCCTCTTTCCATCGTTAGTAGCGTTCCATCAATTCGTAAAAATCCTGGAGGATGTCCTGCATTTACATATTCTATCTCTCTTTTTTCGGTATCGATGATTAAATAGATTGCAGTGAAATAATAATTTAAATTATTTTTATTATGTAAGGATGTCATGTAGCGATTTAGTTCTTTAATAACGAGTGCTGGATCTTCTAAGTTTTTTATTGCATCTCTTAATACCGAGGAGATGAACATACTAACAAGAGAGGCGCTGATGCCATGGCCCATCATGTCAAAGAGAATAATGCCATATCGATGATCACTAAATTTATGCCAATGATACATATCTCCAGAAAGGTTATCAGAAGGAGAATGAAAAACCTGAATACTTAAGTGCTTATCAATGGTAGAGTCATTTAAGAGACTACCTTGCACTTGCATGGCAAGTAATAAATCTTCCTGCATTTTCGCTTCCTGTTCTTTATTTCGATCTTTTTCAAATTTTAGTCTTAAAGCAAGTCGGACTCTGGCCAAAAACTCTAACTTGTCGATCGGTTTAGTGACATAATCAGTTCCTCCAACCTCAAATGCTTCTACTAGATGTCTGGAATCATTTAAGGCAGTCAGAAAAATGATAGGTATTTCTTTTAATCTATCATCCTGCTGAATACGTCGACAAGCCTCTATCCCATCAATTTTTGGCATCATGATGTCTAATAATATAAGATCAACCATCGGTGCTGGTGCTTCTTTTTCATCCAATCGCAAGTACTGGAATAGTTCTTCCGCAGAATTTAAAGGATGACAATTTTCATAACCTGCTTTTTTTAGAATGCTTTCAATTACAAATAAGTTTACTGAATTATCATCTACCATTAGGATTGTCATCTCTATATATCCTCTTTTCATGAAATCTTTGTTCTTTCTATGATAGAACTAATGAGGATAACAATCAACCGAGTAGGCTAAAAGAAGTTTATTTACTGAATAATTGAAGTAGTCCAGGTTAACCATTAACTTTCCGTTTTAACAGGGGCTGGGTATTTCAAGGCATTTTTTATCATCTTCTGTTGTGCAGCTTCTTTTAAATCAATACCTAATACGTTTGCAAGTTGGAGTAGATAAATAAAAACATCCGCCGCTTCATCGACAATTGCTTGCTTGTCTCTTTCAATTGCCTCTTCCGGTGCCAACCATTGAAAATGTTCTAGTAGTTCACTAGCTTTTAAAGAGACTGATATTGCAAGACTTCGTGCATCATGGTTTCTACCCCAGCCTCGCTCCTCACAAAAATTAAGTATTTCTTCCGTTAGTTCTTTCATAATGTTCTCCTCACTTCGTTAAAAATATCTATTATTCATTGCTTTTAAAAAACACAACTTATTACTATATTTTACTACTTAAAGATAAGATTTTTAAAAACAATAAAATTATATTTAGAATATTACGAAATCCAAGTTGACTTTGAAAGGGGTTTCATTTAAACTTTTCACTAAATCGGTTTAGTAAGATTTAAGAAAATAATTACTAAATTTTGAGATAGAGAGAAAGCAGAAGAAAGGAGACTGTATGGTTACTATTTCAAAGATCCTAACAGAAATGAAAGATGTTTGTACGAGTATAAACGAACAAGAATACAAGCAATTAGTAGATTTGTTTAAAAAGGATATTCGCTTCTTTTTCACTGGCGAGGGTAGATCGGGGCTTATTGCTAAAGTAATTGCCATGAGATTAATGCATAGTGGTAAAACGGTATTTGTTCTTGGAGAGACAACGACTCCAGCAATTACGGGAGGGGATGTACTTATCATCCTTTCAGGCTCGGGAAGGACTGCAAATACGTTAAATGTTTTAGAAGGTGCTTCTAAAGTAGGTTCACAAATATTTATGATAACGACAAATACAGAAGTGCTTGCTCAGTACAATGGATTACTCATCCCCGCGGCTACAAAGTACCGTTTACCAAATGAACCAGAAACGATTCAACCTTTAGGCAATCAATTCGACCAGGCTGCCCATATCATTTTAGATGCAGCCATTATTGATAGTCTTGATAGTTTGCAAACCAACGACACATTGAAAAACAAACATAGCAATTTAGAATAGGAGATTGATTATGTCAACAGTTACAATAAATCATGAAGAAGCAAAGCAATATGCGATCAATAAATTAGTTGGAGCAGGTCTAATGGAATCCCACGCAGAAAAAGTAGCAGAAATTCTTATTCATGCTGATTTGAGAAACGTTAACTCACATGGAGTTTTAAGAACAGAACATTATGTGAATCGTTTAAAAGCTGGGGGCATAAATCCAAACGCAAACATTACATTCAATCAAACAGCACCAACCACAGGTATAGTAGATGGTGACAATGGTTTTGGACATGTCATCGGTGATTTTGCAATAGAAAAGGCAATACAAATGGCAAAAGAAAATGGTATCGGTATGGTTACGGTGATGAATAGTAGCCATTGCGGTGCACTAAGTTATTTCGTGCAAAAAGCGGCTGAAGCAAATTTAATAGGAATAGCGATGTCACACACAGATAAAATTGTAGTTCCTTTTGGTGGAAAAAACTCTTTTTTAGGAACGAATCCAATTGCATATGGAATTCCCGCAAAGAAACATAAACCGTTCATTTTAGACATGGCAACGTCAACGGTAGCACTCGGAAAAGTGTTGCAACATAAGGAAGAAGGGAAATCTATTCCTGAAGGATGGGGTGTCGATGAAAATGGACAGCCGGTAACAGATCCGAACAAAGTAGTTTCATTAACACCTTTTGGAGGACCAAAAGGATATGGATTATCACTTATCGTAGATATATTTTCAGGGTTGCTTGCAGGGGCAGCGTTTGGTCCACATATTGGAAAAATGTATGATGATTTGGATAAAAAACGCCATTTAGGACATTATTTTTGCGTTTTCAATCCAACAAATTTTATAGACTTAGAGACATTCTTAGCTAGAATGGATCAATGATAGATGAATTGCATGAATCAGAACCAGCACCGGGATTTTCGAAAGTATACATACCAGGTGAAATAGAACAACAAAATGAAGAGAACAATCGAGTGAACGGAATTACAATTGCAAAGAGTGTTTATGACTATTTAACGGAATAATTGATAGAGCAACATAATAATTAGGCTTGGATAGTGAAGTATAGAGGTGTCGAATGAGTAATGTGAAAATTCAATTGGCTTTAGATCGTATGACGATAGAAGACTGTATAACCCTTGTTGAACAAACGAAAGATTATATTCATTGGATTGAAATTGGAACTGGTGTTATAAAAGAATACGGGATGACAGTTGTCCGTAAAATGCGAGAACATTTTCCTGAGAAAGCTATTGTTGCTGACATGAAAACATGTGATGCTGGACGACATGAAAGTTTACAAGCTTTCAATTCAGGTGCTAATATAACGACGGTTATGGGCTTTTCATCAAATGCCACAATAAAACAATGCTTGGAAATTGCCGCTGAGAAAAGTGGAGAAGTAATGATTGATTTGCTCGGTATAGAAAGTGCCGAGCGAGTAAGAGAAATTCACTCACTTGGGGCCCGACTTTTCTGTTTGCATGTCGGAAAAGACATGCAACAGGACGGACAACTTGCGACGTCTACATTATTACAACTTGTGGAAGGTTTGGATGATATTCAGATTGCAGTTGCTGGTGGAGTAAATGATGAAATCACGCCTAGCTTGCTAAAAGCAGGAGTGGAGGTTATTATTGTCGGAAGTTTTATTACTGGAAGTATAAATCCAGAGACTAGCGCAATACTACTTTCTAATATTATTGATGAATACAATCAAGAATAATTTTCGAAGCCATTACTTTGTGAATTGAGTAATGGTTTTTGCTGTTTAAAAAGATTAGTGAATTTCATGTCAAAATATTCACTCTTCCAATCCCATAAATTAGTATAATAAGATTTATAAGGACATAGGCAGGGATATATATGAATTTACGAGGAATATTATTACTTATTTTTTTATTTCAAACAATTATTAATGCAACGAGACCAGTTATTACGTTATCAGCTGATGAATTGGGAGCTTCTATTTTTATGATAGGTATCTTAACCTCATCATTTGCATTTTTGCCACTGATTTTTTCTATTCATGCTGGTAAAATAATTGATAAATTTGGGAATCGCATGCCAATTATTTTTGGTTTTGTAGTTTCTATAGCTGGAATGATTATTCCCACTCTTTACTCAGCCGTATGGTCGTTATTTGCCAGTCAATTGTTATTAGGGTTAGCTAATATTTGTATACCTATTGCTCTGCAGAATCAGCTAGGGCACCAATCTACCCCTAAAAATAGAGATTATTTTTTTAGTATGTTTAGTTTGTGTGTTGCTTTGGGAGCTGTTATTGGACCTCTAGTTGGCGGTTATTTATCCGAACACATATCGTTCCAAGTAGTATACGTTTTTTGTATAGTTATTGGTGTTATTTCTATAGTATTTTCATTTAGAATTCCAAGGGCTGCAGAAAAAATCAGCAGACCTCCTAGTAAATTAGTGGATTCTTTTAAGCTATTTGAAAATCCACTTGTGAGAAAAGCATTATTTTCAAGTGCACTGGTGTTATATTCGAAAGATATCTTTGTCGCATATTTCCCTTTGTTAGGAAAGCAGATGCATTTATCCACTTCTGCAATTGGGTGGATTATCGCATTACAAGGGCTTGCTACGATGTTTGTCCGCTTTATACTGCCGAAGCTGCTAGATGCATACAAGCGAGATACGGTGCTGTTTATGTCCATATTAGTAGCTGGAATAGCGTTTCTCTTGTTGCCATTCAGTCATTCAGTATACTTGATTGCTTTATTTGCAATTGTAATGGGCCTTGGTTTAGGCTGTGGACAACCTATTTCCATGACGACTACCTACAATGCATCTCCTCCTGATCGAACAGGGGAGGTATTAGGACTTAGAATTGCTACGAACCGTTTTTCTCAGTTAATCGCACCAACCCTTTTTGGAGTAATTGGTGGTTCTATAGGGATGATAGGAATTTTTCTTTTCAGTGGAGTATTTTTAGTAGGAGGTTCCTTGTTTTTTAGAAAGCAGGAGGAGTGATAGCTTATGGTAAATGAATTAAAAGATGTTTACGGTTCCTATAGTATACCCAAAGAAGTATATCGACTGATTCAGCTTGAAATAGATTTACAGAAGGAAGGGTTATCTCTTGCTACTATCGGTTTAATACCAATTGATGATTATTTTTATTACTACTCTATAACTCCACCAGACTTAATTCCCTTTGCATCAACAGGTGGAAATGGAATTCATTTTGGTTTTTTAACCGACTTCCATGAAGTGCTTAAACTGAAGGATGCTCCAATTGTATGTGTATCACCAACAAATGATCCACCTGTTAGATATGTAGCAAAAAACTTTGAAGAGTTTATGAATTTAGTAGTTTCAGTGCCCTATGTGGAGATGTTAGAACAATTTTGTACTGTACAAGATAAAGACGAGATGAACGAAATAATTCGAGTAAATGCTAGCGATCTTTCAAATACTTTACAAATGGAGCGCACACTCATATTTAAACGACTACAACAAACGTTCAACGCAAAATCTGTGGATGTTTTATATTATCTGGAGCAAGCAAAAATGGAGAGAGAAAAGATAGTGTCCATAGCGACATTAGATGTGCTCGGAATACTTGGAAGTAATAGCGGTCGTAGTTTTTCGTTTGCAAAAGATCGAAACGGTGGAGAAAAAGAAATTGAGAGAATGCAGTCTTTTTTATATTCTGCAAACAAAGAAGAGAAGTTAGCTTTTGTACGTGACGCGAACTATTGGTACATATTAACTCCTGATTATGACGAAGCTGTGATGCAGTTGATTGTAAGTTTATTACAATCGTTGGAGTTAAAAGATGAGGCAGATAGAGTATTGTTGAAAAATTAGTTTAACTCACTAATACGTATACGTAAATTTGGTAAAAGTAAAGTCCATGTTTTCCATATTAGTAGCTAGAAGCCATCCTTGTGTTTGGAAAGGATGGCTTCATTACTAATCTTTATTAAAAAATGCATATCGGTCCACTTGTATAAAATTGCATTGCGAGAGGAGGGATGGTTTTTGAAGAGTGCCAAATTCATCTAAAGTCTTTGTGATATTTACTAACTCGGTTTCGTCCATTTTATATTCCAAAACATATTGATATAGGTGAGGTTTAGGCTCTGCTATTGAAACAATCGAACCAATAAACTTTACGTTTTTATTTAGAATCTTTGTTTTTAACTCTAAGATAATCGCATGATTGACTGCTAATTTAATATCTGATAAAAATTTTAATCTTTTTGTACAAGCTTCCTCTATTAGAACATCTATTGTCCCTAATTCCACTTTATTTCCACGGATTTGCGTCAGAGTCATTGTTGCTTTTAAAGGGTTTTCTAATATTATTTCGAAACCTTTAGCGTTGCTTTTCAATTTCTCTTCTTTAGTTTTCATTTCTTCTGGTATCAATTTCCCTTTACTCAATAGTTTCTCAAACTCTGTTGCAGGGACTGGTTTAGAAAATAAATACCCTTGAATGGAATTACAGTTATAATTGTTTAAAACTTTCAGTTGATCAGTAGTTTCTACACCTTCAGCCACAACTTCCATATCTAATTGCTGTGCTAATTGAATAATAGTGTTAGTGATGAAATTGGAATCGTCGGTTTCAAAAGAAGTTAAATCATGAATAAATGTGCGATCGATTTTAAGAATGTCTATTAACCCCTTAAATCTTTTCAAGGTAGAGAGGGACGAGTAACCTGTACCAAAATCGTCTAGTGCTACTTTAATACCTAGAAGCTTCAATTCTTCAAGTACAGAGAACACGACTTTTTCATTCTCTAGTATAGATGACTCGGTAATCTCTATTTCCAAGTATTTGGACTCCAATTTTGTCTCCTTTAGTATTTGTTTGACATTGGAGATTAAGCTTTTTTCTAAAAAACGATTTGCTGACAGATTAACGGAAATCGGTATTTTATGTAAGTCGGATTCTTGCCATAACTTCATTTGAATGCAAGCAGTTCGTTTCACCCAATCTCCAATTTCAACAATAAATCCCGTCTCCTCGGCTAATGGTATAAATTCATCGGGTGATACAAGTCCCCATTCCGGATGATTCCAACGAATGAGCGCCTCAGCGCCAACGATTTCAAAGGTTTTAGGGCAAACTTTTGGTTGATAGTATAGTTCTAATTGTTCCCGTTCTATTGCATGTCGAAGACTGGACTCTAAAGAAAAGATTTTAAACGTTTGAGCGTTTAAAGAAGAGGAATATACTTGGAAATTGTTTTTTCCTAATTCTTTTGCTTTATATAATGCTGAATCGGCATTTTTCATTAATGTAAGCGGGTTTTCTCCATCATTGGGATAAATACTTATTCCAATACTCGTTGTTATAAAAAGATTATAATTCTCGACTAGGAATGGTTTATCTAGTGATTCAATAATTTTTTTCGAACGCTCTTCTGCTTGGTGGGTATAAAAGTCCGTTAACAGAATACCAAATTCATCTCCTCCTAGGCGAGCTATAATTGCATTTTCACTGAGGCATTGCTTTAGTCTAGTTGCAATCTGTATAAGTAAATTATCTCCAAGTGTATGACCGAGTGTGTCGTTAATATATTTGAAGCGATCTAAGTCTAAATACATTACGGCTACTTTTCGGTTTAACGTATTTCCAACGATAATCGCTTGTTCGAGCTTTTCTTGAAATAGTTTCCTATTTGGTAAGCCGGTTAAGGGATCGTAATTTGCTAAGTAGGTATTTAACTGTAGTGCTTTCATATGATCCGTTACATCTTTTGCTATTCCAAAGACACCTTGGATAGCCCCGTCTAAATAAGCAGGTATCATTGTTAAATTGATGTCCAATAAATGTCCCATTTTATGTATGAATTTCATATTCATATTTTGAGGAGTACCGGAAAGTACTTTGTGGAATGCCTCTTTATGCATCTGGTCATAACTTAAAGGGAGCAGTGAGTCAATGGAGCTTATTTCATAATTATTACTAAATCCAAGCTTTTGGAAAAACACATCGTTCATTCTTTCTAGGCGTCCTGATGCATCTACAAAATATACAATATCTGGATTGAATTCAAATAAAGATTGATAAGAAGTATGACTATCAAAATTGTATTCCATTTTTTCCACCCTTTCAGTTTCATAGTAACTTTGTATCTTTTTTGGTTTATTCATTATTAGGTATTTAAATCTATTAATTTGTATAGAAAATTGAATATGGGCGGGAATTATTGTTATCTTCAATATTATTGTAAAGTAATACACTAATACAGTAAATAATACAAAACATAAAATATAGTAAATTTTTATTTTGTTTGAATTGCTTTAATTCGATTTGAAAATTACAAAAATAATCTATTTCAAAAGTGAGTGATACATAGTATAGTCTTAATAATATATTTGAAAAAGGTAGTGAGAATTTTGAAGTATTATGTTACGGCAAAAGATGTTGCAAAACTTGCGGGTGTTTCTCAATCATCTGTATCAAGGGTTTATTTTGAAGGGGCTTCAGTGTCTAACAAAACTCGTGAGAAAGTATTGGCAGCTGCAAAAGAATTAGGGTATAGGCCAAATGAATTTGCAAGAAGCCTCATTACGAACCGCACAAAAATTATCGGATTGGTGATGAAAGGTATTCATAATCCTTTCTATCCAGAAGTTTTAAAGCAATTTACAACAGAGTTTAATAAACTTGGCTATAGCATTTTGTTTGTATCTACAAACAATGATGAAATACAGAAAGAAGATATCGACATGTTAAGAAATTATAATGTTGCTGGAGTAATTATTACAGATGCTTCTCTGTCGTTGAATGTGACCGAAGATTTTAAAGAAAATCAAGTCCCCCTCGTCCTTTTTAATCGCAAAATAGATAACGATCAATTCTATTCGGTATGTTGTAATAACTTGGATGCAAGTGAAAAAATTGCGGAGTATTTAATCGAAAAAGGTTGTTCGAAAGTAGCATATATTGCAGGGAATGCAAATACATCTACGAGTAGAGATAGAGAAAAAGGGTTCACTTCCATAATTGAAAAAAATAATGTAACACTTAACAAATATACTTCTGATTATACATATGAAGGTGGCTATAAAACGGCGAAGAAAATTATTGCAGAAAAGAAAGTACCAGAAGGGATTTTTGTGGCAAATGATATTATGGCCCTTGGTGTTGTAGATGCTTTAAGAGAAAACTCCATTATGATTCCAGCTGAAACAAAAATAGTGGGATTTGACAATATAGAAATGGCTTCATGGCCAACTTATAATCTAACGACATGGGAGCAGCCAATTACAAAAATGGTGGAACATACCGTAAATTATTTAATGGCTGAAATGGTTGAATTCTCAGGATATACTGAAAGCCTTGAAGTCAATGGAGCATTAATTGTGCGAAAAACTACATAATTTTTATTGACTTGTCACTGAATTTAGAATAATCTACTCGTAAGGATGTTTTGCATACGTATGCAAAAATGAAATGAATGCGTTTACAATCTAAAGGAGGAATAAATAATGGTCAAAGTATTGAAAGCAGGTAAATCTCAAGAAGAGGTTAGTGCAAACGATTTAAAGGTTTCTCAAATAGTATCAGAGGCATTGAAAGACGTTGAAGTAAGAGGAGACCAAGCAGTTCGTGAATTATCTGATAAATTCGATAAATGGTCACCGGAATCATTTCGTCTTTCTGAATCTCAAATAAATGAAATAGTTTCCCAAGTTCCACAAGAAGTAATAGAAGATATTAAATTTGCACAAAAAAATATTCGTGAATTCGCAGAAGCACAACTTGCTTCTATGCATGACGTGGAAGTGGAAAATATTCCAGGTGTTATTTTAGGTCATAAAAATATCCCGGTAAACAGTGTAGGTTGTTATATTCCGGGCGGTCGTTACCCAATGGTAGCATCTGCACATATGAGTGTTTTAACTGCTAAAGTTGCTGGAGTTAAACGTGTAATCGCTTGCACACCACCGATTAATGGAGAAATTCCACATGCTACAATCGCTGCTATGTCTTTAGCTGGGGCAGATGAAATTTACCTTTTAGGCGGAATTCAAGCGATGGCTGCAATGGCAATCGGTACTGAAACAATTCAATCAGTAGATATGATTGTAGGGCCTGGGAATGCTTTCGTTGCAGAAGCAAAACGTCAACTATATGGCCGTGTAGGAATCGACTTATTTGCCGGTCCTACAGAAACATTAGTAGTTGCAGACCATACGGCAGATGCTGAAATGGTTGCAACGGATATTCTTGGTCAAGGAGAGCACGGTCCAACTTCTCCGGGAGCGCTTATAACAACTTCTGAGAAACTAGCAGAAGAAACAGTGAAGGAGATTGAACGCCAATTAGAAACACTTCCAACAGCAGATGTTGCACGCGTTTCTTGGGAAGATTACGGTCAAATTCTATTAGTAGATTCTATTGAAGAAGCTAGAATTGAAGCAGATCGACTAGCATTTGAACATGTAGAAATTTTAACGGAAGATCCAAATTACTTCCTTGAAAATATGACGAACTATGGTTGCCTATTCTTAGGACCTGAAACAAATGTAGCTTACGGAGACAAAGTAATTGGTACGAACCATACATTACCTACAAAAGGTGCAGCACGTTACACTGGCGGTCTATGGGTAGGTAAATTTATCAAAACAGTTACGTATCAAAAAGTTACGCCTGAAGCTAGTGCTTATATTGGGGAATATGCAGCTCGATTATGCCAATTAGAAAACTTTGCAGGACATGCTGAACAAGCATTACTACGTGTAAGAAGATACGGTAACAAATAAAACAAAGCTTCTGGCGGTATCACAGATTTTAAATGCCAAGGCGAATTAGATAAGGCTTACTGGGGGAAAAGTTATGTTAGGGATGATTGGTTTATTTGGTGGCTTAGCACTGCTGATTTATTTAACGATGAAGGGGATGAACCTTCTTATTGCCGCCCCGCTCATGGCGCTGTTAGTGGCAATTTTAAATGGCTTGCCAATTTTTCCGCAGCTCGCGGAAGAAGGTGCAGCAAACTTTTTAACGAATTATATGTCAGGGTTTACTGGTTTTATAGGGTCTTGGTATTTAATGTTCTTAGCAGGAGCAATTTTTGGTAAAGTAATGGAAGATAGCGGAGCGGCAGAAAGCGTTTCACAATGGATTGTTGGCAAAATTGGTATGAAACGTGCGGCGTTAGCTGTTGTTATTGCCTGTGCTGTATTAACTTATGGTGGAGTTAGCTTATTCGTTGTTGCGTTCTCTGTTTATCCAATGGCGTTAAGCTTGTTTAAACAAGCAGATCTGCCAAGACGCTTTATACCAGCGGCGCTTGGTTTTGGTTCTACAACTTTTACAATGACTTCAGCGGGTTCTCCTGAAATTCAAAACTGGATCCCTATTGAATTTTTAGGGACGACTCCATATGCTGGTTGGGAAGTAAGTTTTATTGTTGCTGTGTTTATGATGGTTTTTGGTTACTGGTGGCTAAAAAAATGATAACCAAGGCCAAGTCTCAAGGAGAGAGATTTGTTGGTAGAGATACAGATGAAGAAGCGGTTACTCGTTCGAAGCTGCCGGACCCATTATTAAGTATGGTTCCTTTACTTGTTGTATTAGCGATTTCATTTTTCTTCCACAACACTTTAGGAACTTCAGCCCTAATCATTGCTTTAAGCGGTGGTATTATAGCAACTTATCTAATCAACAGAAAATATTTCCATAATATTGGTAAGGCATTTGGTGAGGGGGCTTTGGGAGCTGTTATAGCAATTGCAAATACAGCGGCTGTTGTTGGTTTCGGTGGAGTCGTAAAAGCTACACCTTCCTTCACATCGGCTGTTGACTTTATGACGGATATTCCAGGTAGCCCACTAATTGGCGGAGCACTTGCAGTAGCAGTTATTGCAGGTCTTACTGGATCTTCTTCAGGTGGACAAGCAATTGCATTACCACTTTTAGCACCTCATTATATTGATTTAGGAGTTAACACAGAGGCGTTGCACCGCTCAGTTGCAATTTCTTCTGGATCACTTGATTCATTGCCACAAGGTGGATATGTTGTAACTACAATCCGTTCAATTTGTGGAGAAACACACAAAGATGCATATCCTGCATTTGGGGCATTGACAGTAGTAGTGCCGATACTAGGTGTTATTTTAGCTGTTATATTATTCTCATTTGGCTTAGGAATTTAAGAAATAGAAGTAAACACATGCCCAACAAACTATATGCTTTAAAGTTTGTTGGGCATATTTTATATAACAAACATGAAGGGGATGTGGATTATATGGAAAACGTATCAATTATCGGTTGTGGAACAATGGGGCATTCGATTGCATTATCTGCTGCTTGGGCGGGGCAATCTGTAAAGGTTTATGGTATTAATGAAAAAGACTTGGAAAATGCGGAAAAAGGTTTACATAATAAATTAAAAGTCATGACAGATAGCGATGTCTTTGATGAAGCTACAGCGAAAAAGATTAGAGAGAAAATAGTATTATCCACTTCATTAGAAGAAACGATTGCAGGTTCTACTTTTATCTTTGAAGTTATTCCAGAAGTTTTGGACATGAAAAAAGAAATGTATAAACAAATTGAAAGCATGATAAGTGAAGAGGTAGTTATTGCAAGTAATACTTCTGGATTTAAACCAAGCTTACTAGCAGAAGAGATGCAATATCCAAATCGTTTTGTTGTCACTCATTTTTGGAATCCAGCACACTTAATTCCTTTGGTAGAAATCGTAAAAGGAGAAAAAACGGATGAACATACAGTAGAGCGAGCAATGCAAGTAATTAAAGATATGAATAAACAACCAATATTACTAAATAAAGAGATTCCAGGATTTATCGGAAACCGTTTACAATATGCTTTGTTCCGTGAAGCGCAGTCTTTACTAGATGCAGGAGTTGCAACAAAAGAAGACATTGATGCAGCGGTAACATATAGTATTGGGCGCCGTTTGCCGGTAACAGGTCCGTTAATGACGGCCGATATGGGTGGACTTGATGTATTTTCCGCGATTTCCAATTATTTATTTGAAGATTTAAGTACGGATCAGAAGTCAGGCACGGTACTTTCGAATCTAGTAGAAGAGAATAAATTGGGAGATAAAAACGGAGAAGGATTTTATACTTGGGATGCCGAGTTCTCCGAGCAGAAAAATGCGGAGCGTGAGCAAACGCTTATTCATTTCTTAAAAAATGATTTAAAAAGAAATGAGGAAAAATAATGCAACCTTTTTTCTCTGAATTAGCAAATAAAACAATAATCGTTACCGGTGGAAGTAAAGGCATTGGAAAAGATGTTGCACTCACTTTTGCTAAATTGAATGCCAATGTAGTTATTTCCGGACGAAGTGAAGCAGTTTTGAACGAAACACTCAGCGAATTACATGCATTCAATGAAAATTGTATTGCTGTACAAGGAGATATGAGCGATATTGCTGTTGTAAAGGATTTAATCGATCAAGCAGCAAGCCGATTTGGAACGGTAGATGTGCTCGTAAATAATGCAGGTGTGAATATCGCAAAGCCAGCAATGGAAGTAACGGAAGAAGACTGGGATACTGTGCTCGATTTGAATTTGAAATCTGCGTTTTTTGCTAGTCAAGCAGCTGCAAGATATATGCTTGCTCAAAAAAGTGGAAAAATTATTAATATAGCTTCTCAAATGGCGTTTGTTGGCTATTATAAACGAGCGGCATATTGTTCAAGTAAAGGTGGGCTCGTTCAAATGACGAAGGCTCTAGCTGTTGAATGGGCGAAGCTGGGTATTAAAGTGAATGCAGTAGCACCTACATTCGTGGAAACTGAGTTTACGGAAAAGATGTTTGCGGATGAAGCATTTAAAAAGGATGTGGACAGCCGTATTTTATTAGAAGGGCTATCCAAACCGGAAGATGTATCCGGAGCAGTTCTATATTTAGCTTCTAATCTAGCTAATTTTGTAACAGGCGAAACGTTAAAAGTAGACGGTGGATGGACTTCTATTTAATATTGCTTTGAAAAGTGCTCTTCTAGTCATTGACTTAAGAGCACTTTTTTCGTTAGTTGGAATATTGAATGGTTTAGTTGGAATTTTGACGTATTTAGTTGGAAAAAATGAGCTTTTAGTTGTAATATCCAGGAAAGTGGAAGTTATATTGAGAGGGGCATTTTCCTTGGAAGTATGTCCCAAGTCGTTCGTACCTTAATATTTCATGCGAAACATGATAAACTAAGACTTCAGCAAATTTTTAACTTATTGAAGGACGTGTTTTAATGATAGGTCGAAATGATCCATGCCCATGTGGGAGCGGAAAAAAATATAAAAAATGTTGTGAGTCAAAAGAGACCATTACAATAGAAGAGGTACAAACAGAAGAACTGGAACGTATATTACAAACATTTTATGATGAATATCCGGAACGAAAAGACGTACCTGCATTCCAGGAACTAGTGGAAAAGTGGAATGACTCGTTAAAGCAGTACTTGGATATGGAAATGATTGAAGCCATCGTACTGGATGAGTTTTTCTTCCATCACAAGCCAGAAATATGGACAAACTATTTAGAAAAACAACGGAAGAAAATCGTACGACCGTCTACATTGAATGCAATCAAACAGTGGAAGGAGCCACGTGTGTTCGTGGGCGAAGTAATAGACGTAGACGATCATTATATGACTGTAGTGCATATTTGACGAAAGAAACGATTCGATTAAGACGCGAAGGCGAGAAACCAGTGCCGGTTGGTGTACATATGTATTGCTTCATCTTGCCAGATGGAACATCGAAAGAAGAACATTATTTAGCTATTTCTAGCTTAATCTTCTTCCCGACAGATCACGAAAACGTATTTGCCGATTTTGTTAGCCAATTCGAAGCTCAGGATAAGTTATCAGCTCCGACATTTATGAAAGAAAAGGCCACGATCTTGTGGACTTTACTTGGGGAAAATGGGTACGAAGGTGGGGAATATACACATTTTGAAGCGGGAGTACTTCAAGTGGCAATAGATTTCCTCGAGAAAAATAATAGAGACTATCAAAAACTTTTAGAAATAGTGGAAGATTATTTAGTCGAACAACAACCCAATGCACGTAAAGAAGTTGCGATTTCAGCAGGTGCTATTAGGTTCGGTCAGGAAAATGGTTTCTTTGAACCGCTAGACATGACAATTAAAGAAATTGCAGAGTCATTTGAGGTATCCACTTCTTCATTGAACAAATACTATAATGAATTGAATTTGTATTATAAAAACTGGACTAGCTCCAAGTAAACTGAATAACTATCAACAGATAGAGTGTGGGAACCTTCATAATTCCCATACTCTATTTTTATGTTTAGCATTTTAAAAATAGGATAAACAAATAAAAACAATCAAGGGAGAGATTGATATGACAAAGAAACCAACTGAAGATCGTGAAAAACAGGATATTGCTGGTCGTATATTAGATAACCCTGATTTGGTGAACACAGAAAAAGAAAGTATTTTCGATAGAGATGAACAGATGAAAAACGTGGATCCAATTCCAGTAGAGGAATTAAATGAACAAGTAAAAGATGAAGAGGATAAAGACCATACAAAATCGACATCATCAAGCGAAAAACGCTATCCCGGATAAGTAACCTTATTCGATGTTTATCCATCATAAAAAATGGAGATAACTAACCTTACGGGTTAATTACGCAATTAGTGAGGAGAATTAGTATGAAAACTAAAAAGTATTCGATAATCGGAAGTGCAGTGCTATCAACGACTCTTTTACTCGGCGCATGTGGCGATAAAGAAGAAGTGACAGATGCACCGACGAATAGTGATATGCAAAATGAATTTGGATTTCAATCCTTCGATTTAGATATCGATACTGCAGATCAAAAAGACGCAATTGATGCTTCGTTTGATATGGATGTATCCGAAACGGAAGCTGAATACGAAAATAAATTGGAATCTAAGAATTTGACAGGTGATGAGGCTTATGCTGAATTAGAACCGATTTTCAAAGATCTAGCTCTAACGAAAGATATGAGTAAAGATGAAGTGATTGAAAAGGTTTCGAAAGCTTTTGGAGTAGAGGAATATACAGAATTTGATTTGGAAATTGAATTTTCGGATGGCGATGATCAAGAATTTTCAGATCATAAATAAAGGAAACAGAGTCGTGATTAATTTCACGGCTTTTTTTGTTGGTTAGATAATTACAAAAGATTTAGACATGTGGATAGCTTTATTCAAGTAGCTAAGGAATGGCAAGTTTTTATTTTGTTAGTAATAGAGGGGAAAGCAGTATATAGAAACTGCGACTTAAAGAGATACGGCAAAGGCAATTGATTTCCGCTCCAGGTGGACGCTTACCGCGGGGCGGGCGGTGAGCCTCCTCGTCGCACGCTCCTG
>NZ_JAPNOZ010000008.1 GCF_029955155.1 Psychrobacillus sp. NEAU-3TGS
ACGAGGAGGCTCACCGCCCGCCCCGCGGTAAGCGTCCGCCCAGAGCGGAAATCTTAGCGGACGTATTATCGGATTTTTACGACGCAGTTTCCCTAATATGTGCGTTATTCCATTAATTGAACTTATGAACTAAATTGGACCGCAGTCAGTGTTTTAGTGCTTTTGTACCTATTGTTGTATTATTAAATAGACATATGTATCAACTGTTACTATAATAAACATTGTGATTGAAATTTGTTTTCAGATATACATACACGAGTAGATAATCTGTAAAGATGAAAAGTAACATTACCTTCCCCCGCTTGCTTATTTTAGGCAGGCTTCTTCTAAATCCACTAAATTTATCGAAAAGCACACTTAATTTATGAAGGCAGTATTTGCAGTATACCATTGAAGAGATTTAGCACGATGCATAAAACTTTAGTTTACAACAAAGTGCAAAAGTGTAAAAATCTCTGGATAGCTATTTTAATAAATAATCTATAAGGATGACACTTACTTACGTGCCTTCTAACTTATAGGGTCTTTTTATTGTATAAATTATTGTTTATTAACCTAAACTTACCTCTGAAAGATGCTTCCTATTTATAGGAATTTTTACTTGTGCTTTTCATGCGCAAAAGAGAACTTTCAGGTTATTAAAAATGTATAAATGTTATCAGAAAATAATGTTTTCAATCTACTAGATGAACTAAAAAATGAGATAATACTATTTCATTTTACGATTGGAGGAAATGCCGTGCACTTGTTACCGCGCGAACAAGAAAAACTATTAATCGTCGTTGCAGCAGATTTAGCGAGACGTCGAAAAGAAAGAGGTTTAAAGCTCAATCATCCTGAGGCAGTATCTCTCATTACGTACGAAATATTAGAGGGTGCTCGTGATGGTAAAACGGTAGCTGAACTAATGGCATATGGTGCCACTATTTTATCGGCAGAAGATGTGATGGACGGTGTTCCAGAAATGATCGACGATGTTCAAGTAGAAGCCACATTCCCAGATGGCGTAAAGCTTGTAACCGTACATTCACCGATTCGTTAAAAAGGAGGGTTCCGGCATGATACCTGGAGAATACGTTTTAAAAGAAGAAGATATTATTTGTAATGAAGGAAAAGAGACGAAAATTATCTCTGTCGTAAATAATGGGGACCGCCCTATTCAAGTGGGTTCACATTTTCACTTTTTTGAAATTAATTCTTGGATTGAATTTGACCGAGAAGATGCATTTGGTTTTCGATTGAATATCCCAGCAGGTTCAGCTGTTCGCTTTGAACCCGGCGATCCGAAAGAAATAGAACTTGTAGCTTTCGGTGGAGAAAGACGCGTTTATGGATTGAACAATAAAACTGAAGGATCATTAGATCGGGGGTAATACGATGAGTTTCAAAATGTCAAGACAACAGTACGCTTCCATGTACGGTCCAACAACCGGGGATGCTGTACGCCTAGCGGATACTGATCTTTTTATCGAAATTGAAAAAGATTATACGACTTATGGTGAGGAAGTTGTATTCGGTGGAGGAAAAGTAATTCGTGATGGAATGGGGAGTCATCCGCTTGCAACACGTGACGAGAATATTCCAGATGTAGTTATTACGAATGTTATTGTTTTAGATTATACAGGAATTTACAAAGCGGATGTAGCGATTCGTGACGGTAAAATTGTCGCGATAGGAAAAGCGGGAAATCCATTATTAATGGATAATGTAGATATCGTCATTGGTGCATCTACTGAAATAATTGCCGGTGAACATAAAATTTTGACAGCTGGTGGTATTGATACACATGTGCATTTCATCAACCCAGCACAAATTGAGACAGCACTCACAGCTGGACTTACGACATTAATCGGAGGCGGAACTGGTCCTGCCGAAGGTTCAAAAGCAACGACGGTAACTCCAGGCGAGTGGCATATGCATCGTATGCTAGAAGCGGCAGAAGATATGCCAATCAATGTCGGTTTTTTAGGAAAAGGTCATGCGGCAGCAGAAGAACCGCTTGCTGAGCAAATTCGTGCAGGTGCAATTGGCTTGAAAGTACATGAAGACTGGGGTGCAACATACTCTTCCATCGACATGTCGTTAAAAGTTGCGGACGAATACGATGTGCAAGTGGCGATTCATACAGATACACTAAACGAAGGTGGGTTTGTCGAAAATACAGTCTCCGCTTTCAAAGATCGTGTAATTCATACGTTCCATACAGAAGGAGCGGGTGGAGGACATGCCCCTGATATTATTAAAGTGGCGAGTCAGATGAATGTATTACCGGCATCTACTAACCCAACACTTCCTTTTACTGTAAATACAATAGATGAGCATTTAGATATGTTAATGGTTTGTCATCATTTAAGTCCTGATATTCCGGAAGATGTAGCCTTTGCGGATTCTCGGATTCGTGCAGAAACAATAGCAGCAGAAGATATTCTTCAAGATTTGGGCGTTTTTAGTATCACTAGTTCTGACTCTCAAGCGATGGGACGTATCGGAGAAGTACTAATTCGTACATGGCAAACAGCGGACAAAATGAAAAAACAACGCGGCAAGTTTGAGAATGATAAAGGAATCGGCGACAACAATCGTGTAAAAAGATACGTTGCAAAATATACGATTAACCCTGCAATCGCACACGGAATTTCCGAATATGTAGGATCGATTGAAGTAGGGAAATTTGCAGATTTAGTTCTGTGGGAGCCTAGATTTTTTGGCGTAAAACCAAGCATGGTACTTAAAGGAGGGATTGCGGTACAAAGCTTAATGGGAGATGCGAACGCTTCTATTCCAACTCCACAGCCGATTCTTTATCGACCTATGTACGGAACGATGGGGAAAGCGAAATATAAAGCATCGATCACATTTGTTTCGACTGCGGCATATGAAGCGGGTGTACATGAAAAACTTGGCTTACAAAAAACAGTTCTTCCTGTACATGGTATTCGCAATTTAACGAAAAAAGATATGAAATTAAATGGGGAAACGCCGGAAATCGACGTAGATCCAGAAACATATGAAGTACGTGTAAACGGAGAGCTTCTAACTTGTGATCCGGTGGACACTGTTCCAATGGGGCAACGATATTTCTTATTCTGAGGTGACGAAATGATAATTGAAGAAGTAGTGACACATATTGATCAAATAGATCCAAAGGTTTTAGAAAGTACACATAAAGAAAAAGTATATTTGGAAAGTAGCGACCTTGTTAAGCGTATTCAAAGAGTTAAAACGGACCATGGAAAAGAAATTGGAATTCGCTTAAAGGAAGCGAAGGATTTGCAAGCTGGAGACGTGCTGTATATGGATGAGAAAAACATGATCATCATTGAAGTTTTTCCTGATGACTTGCTTATTATCTCGCCACGCAGTATGCATGAAATGGGGACAATCGCCCACCAATTAGGAAATAGACATTTACCTGCTCAGTTTGAAGAAGACCAAATGCTCGTTCAGTATGATTATTTGGTAGAAGAGTTACTAGAACAACTCGAAATTCCTTATGCGCGTGAAAAGAGAAAAGTGAGACAAGCCTTCCGCCATATCGGGCATAGTCATGACTAATTATTTATTGTCTTTGTTTCAATTATGCGATTCCAATTTGCCGACCGGGGGATTTAGTCATTCGTTTGGCTTGGAAACGTACATTCAAGAAAATAAAGTACATGATAAAACGAGTTTTTCCAAATGGCTTAAAATGTACTTAAATGAGCAGTTGGTCTATTCAGATGGACTTGCCAGTAGGCTTATTTACGAAGCCCTAGCGGTTGAAAACTATGAAAAAATATGGCGATTGGATCGACTTATTACTGTTCAAAACCTGCCTCGAGAAACGAGGGAAGGCACAAATAAAATGGGTGAGAGAATGCTTACTTTAGGATTAGATTTATATCCAAGCCCTCTTTTACAAACATATAGACAACGTGTAACAGAAGGTGTGTCATTTGCACATCCTGCTATTGTATTCTCCATCATCGCTTTTCAGCTGGATGTTCCACAAAAGTTAGGGATTTCAGCGTTTCTTTATTCCTCCATATCAGGATTAGTTCAAAATGCAGTTAGAGGCATACCATTAGGTCAAACGGCCGGACAACAATTATTAAGAGAGTTTCAAACATATATTGAGGAAGCCGTTGATAAGATTGCGCTTCTTGATGAAGGTGATTTTGGTGCTGTTGCGCCAGGATTAGAAATATCGCAGATGAAACATGAGCGTGTGAATATACGCATATTCATGTCTTAATGAAAGGAAGATTATTTATAAATGGAACCAATTAAAATAGGAATAGGTGGACCAGTAGGTGCTGGGAAAACAATGTTAGTAGAAAAATTAACTCGTCATATGGCAGATGAAATTAGTATGGCTGCTATTACAAATGACATTTACACAAAAGAAGATGCTAAGTTTTTAATGAATAATGGAGTTTTACCAGAGGATCGTATTATTGGAGTAGAAACAGGAGGATGTCCACATACTGCAATCCGTGAGGATACGTCAATGAACTCTGCAGCAATTGAAGATTTGAAAAAGCGTCACCCTGATTTAGATTTGATCTTTGTTGAAAGTGGTGGAGATAACTTAGCAGCGACATTTAGTCCAGAGCTTGTTGACTTCTCTATTTATATTATTGATGTTGCGCAAGGGGAAAAAATCCCACGTAAAGGTGGACAAGGGATGATTAAATCCGATTTGTTCATCATCAATAAAACTGACCTTGCTCCATATGTAGGTGCCAACTTAGACGTGATGGCTTCGGATACAAGGGTGTTCCGTGGGAATAAACCATTCATCTTTACAAATCTTAAAGACAATACTGGATTAGAGGAAGTAATGGATTGGATTCGTAAAAATGCGTTACTTGCGGGATTGAAATAAGATGGAAAATTGGACGGGGATCCTACAACTTGTGATGGAGAAAAAGAAAGACAAAACTGTCACAAAAACGGTGTACTTCCAAGGTGCGTTAAAAGTGCTTCGCCCAAATTATTTGGATAATACAGGACAGGCTTGCTTTTTTATCGTGAATCCTGGTGGTGGTTATGTCGGCGGGGACCGTTATCGAATAGAAGTGCTACTTGAAGAACAGGCGGAGTTAATACTAACAACCCAATCTGCCACAAAAGTATATCGAACACCGACCGCACCAGTACTGCAGGAAACGGAGTTTATATTAAAAAAAGGTAGCGTCCTCGAATATATTCCGGATCCACTTATTGCTTATCGCGATGCAAGGTATGATCAAAACACTGTAATAAGAATGGAAAGAGGATCCACACTTCTTTATACGGATATATTAACTCCGGGCTGGTCTCCAGATGGAGAATGGTTTAAATATGATCAACTAAGATTAAAAAATGAAATTTACTTAGATGACCAGTTAATAGCCTTTGATCATTTAAAGCTACAACCTGATGATTCGCAAGTAGAAGATATAGGATTTATGGAAAGTTATACACATTTAGGTTCGATGATTGTAGTAGATGAGAGATGTACGACGGGATTTCTAAATCAGTTGTATGAGGAGCTGGAAAGTTACATTCCTACTTGTAAAATAGGTATGTCCATGTTGCATGAATCAGGATTTACGATTAGAGTTCTTGGTTCTTCGACGCAACAAATTGAAGAGATACTTGCTGTTTGTACTTCATTTATACGACATGAATGGTTTTCGAAAAAACCATTGTCATTAAGAAAATATTAAATTACTATAAAAGACCGATAAAGGGAGTTACAGCTCCTTATTATCGGTCTTTTTGCATTCCGTTTGTATTAATCCTGCTTTTTGGGAAAAGATAGAACGGATTATACAAATTAGGAGTGAATGGATTATGTTGCAGCTAAAAACGGATTTAGAAGGAAAGCAAGCTTATTTTGGACAAGTGCGTAATAGCATTCAAGGTTTGGGGTATAGTATCGGAGGGAATTGGGATTATCATAAAGGAAGCTTTGATAATGTCTTGTGGCGCGAGGCAGGAGAGACAATCTATTTAAGGCTACCATTCGAGGTGCTTGAAGGAGACTTAGATCATCAAGAAGCATATATAAGATTTCAAACTCCTTATGTTATTAAGCATGTGGTGAATGCTGGCTTAGATAGGGATGAAAATTCATTATTAACTTCTACAGGTTTCAATCAGTTCCAGGATCCTCTCGACAAAGACGGTAAAATTGAGGATAAGAATAGATGGGTGCATGCTGGGGAACAGGCTGTAGAACAAATTATACGTCTAGTGCACTAAAGAAAGTAAAATCATTTCGCCATTTCGCGAAGTGATTTTTTTATATTCAAAGGCAGTCTACTTACATTCCTTCTTCTATTTCTTTATAATAGAAGCAAATAGACAAGTATTTGAAAGGATAGCGACCGATGATATACGAGCAAATAATTAATTCGGAGCAAGAAACAGAGAAACTTGCGTACCAGCTTGCTGATAAGCTAGAGCCTAGTGACGTGCTCACTTTAGAGGGAGATTTAGGAGCCGGCAAGACAACTTTTACAAAAAGTGTAGCGAAGGGTCTAGGGATTACAAGAACTGTCAATAGCCCGACATTTACGATATTGAAGCAATATGAAGGTCGTGTTCCTTTGAATCATCTCGATGTTTATCGCTTAGCGGATAGTGATGAGGATTTAGGGTGGGACGAATTGTTTTACGGGGATGCAGTAAGCATTATCGAATGGGCTCATTTGATAAAGGAAGACTTGCCACCGGAGCGTTTGGCTATACAAATCCAAAGGTTGGAAGATGATAAGCGAAAATTTACATTTACTCCACTTGGAAAAAGATATGAACGATTATGTGAGGAGCTTTTTGAATGATTTGGTTAGGAATAGATACATCCCATACACCACTTGCGGTAGCTGTTGTGGAGGATGACAGAGTACTTGCTTCGTACCAGTCATCCCTTAAAATTACTCATTCTATTGGAGCGATGCCTGCAATTGAAGAATTATTAAAAAAAGCAGATATAAAGCCAAGTGAAATTGATGCGATTGCTGTTGCGATAGGACCGGGTTCCTATACAGGTGTGCGAATCGGAGTGACGATAGGAAAAACACTTGCTTGGACATTGAAAAAACCGATTTTTTCCGTGTCGAGTTTACAAGTGTTAGCTAGTAATGCATCGTACTTCCCTGGAATTGTTTGTGCAATAATGGATGCTAGACGCGGCAACGTATTCGCAGGAATTTATACGAACGGGGAAGCTGTAAAAGAAGCCCATATGCCACTTGTAGAATTATTAAAAACCGTGGATGAAATGGGACAGCCGGTTTTATTTGTTGGAATGGATGTAGGTATCCATTGGGAGCAGATTAAAGAAGTACTTGGAGATCGAGTTGAGCGCGCAAATGCAGCGTTCTCTTTACCAAATGCCGCTGTCTTAGTTGAGCTTGCCAAAAAACTACAACCAACAGAAGTACATACGACTGTGCCTGAGTACTTGCGCATCACAGAGGCGGAAGCAAATTGGATGAAAGAGCAGAAGAAAAATGATAACAAATGAAATAATAACGTATCGAAAAATGACATTGGACGATATCGATCAAATACTTTTAATAGAAGAAGAAGCATTTGCGACTCCGTGGACAAGAGAAGCATTTGAACATGAAATGACGACGAATTTATATTCGCATTACATTGTAGCGGAGACGGAAACAAAAGAAATCGTCGGATACTGTGGCATGTGGATTGTTATGGATGAAAGTCATATTACAAATGTAGCAGTTTCGGAGCGTATGCGCGGGCAAAAAATTGGCGAAGGCTTAATGCGCGAAGCAATTCGTGTAGTGCTCGAGCAAGAAATTGTACTAATGACACTAGAAGTACGAGTGACAAATGATATCGCCAAAAACCTATATTATAAGCTAGGTTTCCAAGATGGCGGAATACGAAAAAATTATTATACAGATACGCAAGAGGATGCTCTTGTCATGTGGGTGGAGTTTAAATGATAAAAGATCAATATATATTAGGAATCGAAACGAGTTGTGATGAAACAGCGGCTTCCATTGTGAAAAACGGTCAGGAAATCATTTCAAATGTAGTTGCCTCCCAAATCGAAAGTCATAAGCGTTTTGGAGGGGTTGTACCAGAAATTGCTTCAAGACACCACGTGGAGCAAATTACGATGGTCATCGAAGAAGCGCTAAAGCAAGCTAATATGTTACCGGAAGATTTAGATGCAGTAGCAGTTACTGAAGGTCCGGGGTTAGTAGGTGCACTTTTGATAGGTATAAACGCAGCGAAAGCATTTGCCTTTGCTAACAGCCTTCCACTTGTCGGTGTCCATCATATCGCTGGTCATATATATGCAAACGCACTTGTTCAACCGATGGAGTTTCCGCTATTAGCATTAGTGGTATCGGGTGGTCATACAGAATTAGTATTGATGAAAGAAGACGGTCAGTTCGACCTAATCGGAGAAACAAGAGACGACGCAGCTGGTGAAGCGTATGATAAAGTAGCACGAGTTTTAAACTTACCGTATCCAGGTGGACCACATATTGACCGACTTGCAAATGAAAGTGATGGTGCGGTGCCTTTCCCAAGAGCATGGTTAGAAGAAGGGTCTTATGACTTTAGCTTTAGTGGATTAAAATCCGCAGTGATTAATTACCAGCATAATGCAGAGCAGCGCGGGGAAGAGATCAATCCTAATCATCTAGCAGCAGGCTTTCAAGAAAGTGTGATTGAAGTATTGACGGCAAAAACGTTAAGAGCAGCACGAGAATTTAATGTGAAACAAGTAATTGCTGCAGGTGGCGTGGCTGCGAACAAAGGACTTCGCAAATCACTGGAAGAAACATTTGTAAATGAAAACATACCTTTCTACGTACCTCCAATCTCGTTGTGCACAGATAATGCAGCCATGATTGCTGCGGCAGGAAATTCTAAGTTTTCTGCTGGAAAGACAAGTGATATGTCGATGAATGGTCGTCCCGGTATGGAATTAAATAGTTGGAAATAAACGAAATCCTCTTTTCTTCGACAAGAAAAGGGGATTTTTTTAACAGGTATTATTCAACTTGTCAATAGAGAACATTCGTACTTATGCACAGTTTGGGGACAACTTGTGCATAAGTTTTGTATTTTCTATATATTGTGTCTCATTTACACACAATTATGTGGGAAAGTAACTTTAAAATCTGTGGATAATGTGTATAAGTCTGTTGATATGTTGGTGTTACTAGTTTTTTCTTGTGAATAAAATTGTGGAAAATGATATCGAGAAAAAAAGTACTTGACCAACATATATAGACAAAATCCGACAAGGGATTTTACAGTAAATGGCTGACTATGACAAACGAGGAGGCAAACGAGAGAAAAAATTAGTTGAATGCGACAAACTAGCACGTGTACACGACAAATGAACAACAGAACGCAAAAAGCCGTCAAATCGCCACTGCATATACAAAAAAAAGATTCCCTTTATAGGAATCCCTTAGTTTGAAGCTATTTCTTCTAATAGTTCTTGTAGCTCTAGCCATTCATTCGACAATTCATCCTGTTTCTCTTTCCAACCATCTAACTCTACTTGTAATTGTTGCACTGCTTCATGGTCTTGGAATATAGCTGGGTCACAAAGCTTTTCTTCTATAGAAGCAATCTCCAAATCCACCGTTGGAATTTGTGCTTCTAGCTCTTCTAGTTGTCGACGTAATTGACGCTCTTTCTTCTTAGCTTCTTTATCGATGGTGGAAGTATTTGCCTTCACAACAACTGTTTTCTCAACAACAGCGTTCTCCAGTGCAAGCTCTTCTAGTTCTTCTTTCTTTTCTAGGTAGTAATCATAATCTCCTAAGTAAAGGGTCGCTTGATCACTAGATAACTCAATCACTTTTGTAGCTATCCGATTAATAAAGTATCGATCATGCGATACAAAAATAATCGTTCCTGGGAAATCGAGTAATGCATTTTCAAGTACCTCTTTGCTGTCTAAATCCAAATGGTTCGTCGGCTCATCGAGTACAAGTGTATTTGCTTTTAATAGCATTAATTTAGCTAGTGCAAGTCTTGCTTTTTCTCCACCTGATAAGGTAGCAATCGTTTTTTGTACATCATCACCGCTAAATAGGAAGCGTCCCAATACGTTGCGTACATCTTTTTCATTCATCAGAGGCCATTCATCCCATAGTTCTTGCAAAGCGGTTTTATTGCCAGTAAGAGCTGCTTGTTCTTGATCGTAATAACCAAATTGAACGTTTGTCCCATATTGAATTTTCCCGGCGTTATGATCTAATTGTTTCATCAGTGTTTTTAGTAGCGTGGATTTTCCAACACCATTTGGTCCAACGAGGGCAATTCGATCTTGCTTATAAACAGAAAAAGAGATATTCGAGGAGACGGTTTTGTTTGGATAACCAACAGCAACTTCCTCTAATCGCAATACGTCATTTCCACTTGGACGATCGATTGTAAAACCAAAATTAGCCGATTTTTCATCGCCATCTGGTGCATCCATCCAATCAGTTTTTTCCAGAACTTTACGTCTTGATTGCGCCATTTTCGTCGTAGAAGCTCGTGCTAAGTTTTTGCTCACAAAGTCTTCTAATTTTGCTTTTTCTTCCTGTTGTTTCTCGTATTTCTTTTTGTCGAGCTCATAGTTTTTTGCCTTTTCATCTAAATAAGCACTATAATTTCCAACGTATCTAGTTACATTATGACGAGAAACCTCATAAACAAAGTTAACGACTTGATCTAAAAAATAGCGGTCATGAGAAACGATTAAGATGGCGCCATTGTAATTTTTTAAATAATTTTCTAAAAAGCTAAGCGTTTGTATATCTAAGTGGTTAGTTGGCTCATCAAGGATAAGCAGGTCTGGTTTGCTTAATAACATTTTGGCAAGAGCTAGTCTCGTTTTTTGACCACCGGATAACGCTTGTACAGGTTTATCATAATCTTCTGGGAAGAATTGCATTCCGTGTAAGATGGAACGGATATCCGATTCGAATCGATAACCCCCAGCTTCGTTGAAAGCGAGCTGTAATTCATCATAGGCTGCAGTTACACGAGCATACGCTTCCGGGTCCTCATATACGGAAGGATCAGCCATTTGTGCCTCTAGAGAACGAAGCTCTTTTTCCGAGTCGATTAAATGACTAAAAATAGATTTCATCTCATCCCAGATAGAAAGCTTTGATTCCAGTCCGGCATGTTGCTCTAAGTAGCCTAATCGAACAGTTTTGGGCATAATGATTTCGCCGGAATCATAAGACATCTCTCCAGCAATTATTTTAAGTAAAGTAGACTTTCCTGCACCATTTCGGCCCACAAGTGCGACACGATCTCGGTCTTGAACTTCCAACTTTACATTTGTTAATATATCTTCACCATTAAAGGATTTAGTTACTTGATTGACTTGTAAAACAATCACGATAATTCGCACCTCAATTCTATCCTAAGTGTAATGTATAGGGACGAGCGTTGCAACGCCCTAGCTTTACAATAGCGGAAATGTCTAGTAATATAAAAACGATTTGTAACAATGAAATAGGAGGGTTTTTCATGAGACCTGAACTTCCAAGAATTCCTCAAGCAACAACGAAAAGACTTCCGTTATATTATAGATTTCTACAAAGCTTTCACAATGCAGGGCATAAACGTGTTTCTTCCCAAGAGCTAAGTGAAGCAATGAAAATAGATTCTGCTACAATTCGAAGAGATTTCTCGCATTTTGGTGCACTCGGCAAAAAAGGGTATGGCTACGATGTTCCGACGCTTTTAGAATTTTTCGAAAACACTCGATCAAGATGAAGCAGCACATGTAGCGTTAATAGGTGTTGGTAGCTTAGGAACTGCATTCCTTAAGTATAATTTTCAGAAAAATCATAATACGAAGATTGTCGTTGCGTTTGACACGAAAGCACCAGTAGAAGGAATGATGAAAAGTGAAATTCCTGTTTTTCATCCAAGTGTGATGGAAACAAAGCTTGCTGAGTATGGGATTGAGTTAGTGATATGTACTGTTCCAAGTCGCTCTGCACAGGAAGTTGCAGACCGTTTGGCGAAAACTAAAATAAAAGGGATTTTGAACTTTACACCTGTGAGATTAACTGTCCCTGATACAATTCGCGTACATACGATTGATTTGTCTGTAGAGGTACAAACACTAATTTATTTAATACGAAATGAGCATATTGAAGATTAAGAGAAAAGCCTTCCAGCTAATGGAAGGCTTTTTTATGGCATTTGTGAATACGTTTCAAGAAACTTTCTGATTGCTTCGCCGTAAAACTGAACAAGTACGACAAATCCATTTAGTAACATATGAGAAATAATCGAAGCTAGTATACGCTTAGTTTTGTAATAAATAAAAGCGAATATAAAGCCAGACACGGCATATAGTAGGATGTGTGTAAACTCAAAGTGTATGATTGCAAAAGCAACTGCACTCACTAGCGCCGCTACAATAAAGTTTGTTTTAGGCAATAAAGAACCGAAAATGATCCGACGGAAAATAATCTCTTCTAATATAGGTGCAAAGATAACGATCGAAAAAATGGCAAGAGGGACGCTATGCGCAATCTCTATAAATTGCTCCGTATTTGCAGAACCTGGTTCCACTCCAAGCTTGATCTCCAAATTCGCTGCAAACATTTGACCTAAAAACACAAGAAAAAAACCGAGTATTCCAAAGCCGATTGTTCCAACTAAAGTAGCTTGCTGTCCTTTTAAAGGGCGGAGGAACGTATTATCTTTGCGAATAATGTACAGGGTAAAGAAGGTGGCAATTCCCATACTTATGAATAACCACCAACCGTAAGTGGCGAGCTCTGAATCTTTCACGTTCATAGCTTGGATTAATTTATAAAGGAGGGGTATAAAAACAACTCCTGAAAGTTGCATAACACAGTAGATGATTAAAACATATAATCCTGTTTTTTGTTGTTTCATATGAAATGATTCCTTTCTATATTAACAATCTTCTTTTATTGTAAAGGAAACAAGAGATAAAGTGAAACTTCATTCAAGTGGGTATCTTCATTAAACCAGAGAAATCTGAAGTGGAGCGTTTATTGACCGTTAAGGAGGGATTAAAGAAAAAGTTAACCTTCTTACTTGCAAAATGTTCTGTTATTAATTATTATTATAAGTGTGTTAGCACTCAAAGAGTAAGAGTGCTAATAATATAAAATTCGACAAATTTAGGGAGGTTGTTTCACTTGTTAAGACCATTAGGTGATCGTATCGTAATCGAATTAATCGAAGTAGAAGAAAAAACAGCATTCGGCATCGTTCTTCCAGACTCTGCTAAAGAGAAACCACAGGAAGGGAAAGTTGTTGCTGTAAGTTCTGGACGAGTACTTGATAACGGCACTCGCGTAGAATTGGACGTAAAAGAAGGAGACCGCATTATCTTCTCTAAATATGCAGGTACAGAAGTAAAATATGAAGGCACTGAATATTTAATATTACGCGAAAGCGATGTTTTAGCGGTAATCGGCTAAATATAAAAACGGGGTTAGAGATGTCTCTGGCTCAATACTGAGTAAAAATCTTATACTTTCTTATTAAAAAATCGTTATAAAATTTGGGAGGTACTTAAATCATGGCTAAAGAAATTAAGTTCAGTGAAGACGCTCGTAGTGCAATGCTACGTGGAGTAGATAAACTTGCAGACGCTGTAAAAGTAACGCTTGGACCAAAAGGACGTAATGTCGTTTTGGAAAAAAAATTCGGTTCACCACTTATTACAAATGACGGTGTAACAATTGCTAAAGATATTGAATTAGATGATGCATTTGAAAACATGGGTGCAAAATTAGTTGCAGAAGTTGCTTCTAAAACAAACGATATCGCAGGTGATGGTACGACAACTGCTACTGTTTTAGCTCAATCTATGATTCGTGAAGGATTGAAAAACGTAACAGCTGGAGCAAACCCAGTGGGAATCCGTAAAGGTATCGACCTTGCTGTTGCAGCAGCGGTTACAGAGTTAAAAGCAATTTCTAAACAAATCGAAGGTAAAGAGTCTATCGCACAAGTTGCAGCAATCTCTTCTGGAGATTCAGAAGTTGGCGAATTAATCGCAGAAGCTATGGAGCGCGTTGGAAACGATGGAGTTATCACTATCGAAGAATCTAAAGGATTCACTACTGAGCTTGACGTAGTAGAAGGTATGCAATTCGACCGTGGATACGCATCTCCTTATATGGTAACAGATTCAGATAAAATGGAAGCGATTCTGGACAATCCATATATCTTAATTACAGATAAAAAAATCTCTAGCATTCAAGAAATCCTTCCAGTTCTTGAACAAGTTGTACAACAAGGGAAACCACTTTTACTAATCGCTGAGGACGTAGAAGGAGAAGCATTAGCTACTCTAGTTGTAAACAAATTACGCGGAACATTCAATGCTGTAGCAGTTAAAGCTCCAGGATTTGGAGATCGTCGTAAAGCAATGTTAGAAGATATCGCTATCCTAACTGGCGCTGAAGTAATTACAGAAGACCTAGGATTAGATTTAAAATCTACTGACATTACACAACTTGGACGTGCTTCTAAAGTAGTTGTAACAAAAGACAATACGACAGTTGTAGAAGGTAACGGAGAATCTGATCGCATCGCTAGCCGTGTAGGTCAAATCCGTGCCCAATTAGAAGAAACAACTTCTGAATTCGACAAAGAAAAACTACAAGAACGTCTAGCTAAACTTGCTGGTGGTGTTGCAGTAGTGAAAGTCGGAGCAGCAACAGAAACAGAACTAAAAGAACGTAAACTTCGTATTGAAGATGCACTAAACGCAACTCGCGCAGCTGTAGAAGAAGGTATCGTATCTGGTGGTGGTACTGCACTAGTAAACGTATACAACAAAGTAGCTGAAGTTGCAGCAGCACAAGAAGGCGACGTAGCAACTGGTCTAAAAATTGTACTTCGTGCACTTGAAGAACCAGTTCGTCAAATTGCTAACAACGCTGGTTTAGAAGGTTCAATCGTAGTAGATCGTCTAAAACGCGAAGAAATCGGTACAGGTTTCAACGCAGCAAACGGCGAATGGGTGAACATGATCGACGCTGGTATCGTAGACCCAACAAAAGTAACTCGTTCAGCACTTCAAAACGCTGCATCTGTAGCTGCTCTATTCTTAACTACTGAGGCAGTAGTAGCAGATATCCCAGAACCAGCTGCTGGTGGCATGGGTATGCCTGATATGGGTGGCATGGGCGGCATGATGTAACTTGCCATCTGAACCCTTGATATGACTAGGTTTGTATGTAAGGTGAAAGTGATTTGCTAACATAGAGGAAAATTTAGAGGCTTCTCATGAGTTGTGAAAACTTTTGGGAAGCTTCTTTCTTCATTTCTTTTGTAAAGTGGAGGTAGATATTCTTGGTGATTTGATCATCCGAATGACCAAGTATATCCATAATTTGTTCAAGTGATGTATGGGTATGTCGTAAAGAGTGTGGGGTTAATTCAGGATATAAATTTGCCAATGTTAGCAGTCTTGCCATTCTCAGTTGTACCATTTTAATAACAATCGGATTTTAGATAGGCAAACTCAGTAGGATCTTTTTTGATAAGCTCCAACTATAATGCTTTCCGAAAAATCATTCTTCCAGTTCGATGAATTCCCTCCCTTGTACTATCAGAATATCCTCTTTCTTTTAGATGGTTTAGAGCATCTTGATATCCCTTTCTCGTGATGTCTTTCAATTTCAGTTGTGCACAGTAGGGTAACAAATTATTGATTTCGTGAAGATGGACTTGGATTGTTCCGGGTTTCACATCTTTTGCTTCGCTATAGATAACGATTAGTTGAAGAGTGTTGTTTAACTCGTGTTCAACATCGGGCGCTAATGTTGAGTAACCCTCTCTTATATCCATAGCAACGATCTTTGAGAAAACAGCCAAATTAAAAAAGCTTCTATCTTTTATTACTTAGTAATTAAAGCTAGAAGCTTTTTTGTTTAGTTCTTATGACGATAAAGTATTTTTAAAATGCATCTCTCGTCCACTTTTTATTGATGGGACGGCGTACTTAGGCGAACTTGACCCAAAAATTATGTTGACGAATAAGCCTTTATCCTTTAATTAAAATTACAGCAAGATGTGGAAAGTCTACATGCTCTTTTGATGTTATCTTAAATTAACAGTAATAAAAAATAATAAACTGGAGGCTAAAATAATTAAGTATTAACTAATATTCTGAATCAATTGGATGTTTTTTTATTGGTACGTAAAGATGATAGGAGGAATCAAGCTGATGAACGTTCTCAAAAGCTTGAATCAATTCGATGTTGGATTCCTCTTCTTCTAGTTTGGAAATCTTTAAAAACCTTGCAAAGTCAGTAGTAAGAACATCCCCTATGTCAAGGATGTCACCAAAATATTTAAACTTAGCACAAAATATTGAAGGTACATCATCGGTAAAGTAATAGGGTTTATTAATCTGGATATCGTAAGGAATCCCGAATAAAACATTAAATCGTGTTGAATTCGGCTGACAATTTGAGTAGATGACATAGCAAGGACCATTAATAGTTTGATTAATATTATCTAAAAGCATTTTAGAATGCGTTCGTATTTTTAATTTATAATTTTCAGTTGCTAAATCAACTACAAATGCAATCCCACAAATTCGTAGAGCATTAAATTCTTCTAGGGTAAAATCGGTGACTATATCACCATTTATGTTTTTAATCGGTTTCCTTACAACTAAAGGAATCGGTGTTAGATTGATCTTCGCCATATTTTCTTTCAGTTTGCTAGGAGCTATCCCATACTGTCTTTTGAAGGCACGAGTGAAAGAGGATGGGGTTCCAAAGTTAAGCCGATATGCAACGTCTGTTAAGGATAACTTCTTGTTTTGAATTAGACTAACGGACGTATTTAATCTTCTAGAAAGTAAGTAGTTGTTAAATGAGTAACCAGTCATTGCGGAAAAAAGTCTATGAAAATAGAATTTCGAAATATTGAAGTGATTTGATACAGATTCTAATGATAAAGATTCTTCTATATTATCCTCAATATATACTAGTGCATTTTCAACTAATTCATAATGTTCCACGAGACCACTTCTTTCTATATTTTCTTTAGTTTAGTATATGAAATTTAAAAAGTAATAATTCGCTTTATCAAGGAGGATAACGAATGGGCAAAAAGTTTGAAATCAGGGAAGATGACTTGAAAATAGCCAGAAGGAATTTCAAAAAAGTTGCAGGCTTATTTGCAATTTTGGCAGGGGTTTTATACACAGTCATTCAATTCATCCACCCACCTGAAACTTTAACTTCTGTTACTTCAATTTCCTGGCAGATAGTTGCATGTTTAAGCATTGCTATGTCCCTTTCCTTTATTATAGGGATTATTGGAATTTACATGAAACAACTTGAAGAGGTAGGTTGGATTGGTTTAATAGGATCTATAATATTTAATCTGTTTTGGTTAATTTCATTGACTTTTAGTTTCATTGAAGCATTTGTTTATCCGCTGATTATAAACGAGGCACCAAGGTTTGTAGAAGGTATGTTAGGACTATTTGGCGAGAACAAAAGTGAGGTTAATCTAGGTGTTTTTCCTATATTGGCCCCTATTGCTGGAGTACTGTATATGCTTGGCGGCTTATTTCTAGGGATTGCGACATTTCGTGCTAAAGTCTTTCCACGCTTTGCGGGTATATTAATTTCGCTTGCTGCTGTAGTTACTTTGGCTACTGCAATTATTCCTCACCCTTATGATCGAATATTAGCATTACCGATGGGAGTAGTTTTCATTTGGCTAGGGTATATACTTTGGTCTGACACAAACAACGTATTGAAGAAATTTATCAGTAGCTAATAAGAATTCACCTTGTAACATAATTATAAAAGATAACTATATTATATTTAGTTCTGAAACATCTAAAACAAAAATCTTTAATAAACCAGTAAAATACGCAGAGTGTTATGGTAGTGATTTAATAGTCACTAATTCAAAAATTCATTCTGATTTTTTCGTCAATACAAATAGAGATATCAAAATTGATAATCGGGTGGAACATAGTATTCGAGTAGAACTGACTAACGAATTATTAAATAAAATTATGTCTTATTAATAAATGTAAGCCCACCAACACCCTAGTGTTGCCACATACACTCCGCCATGTTACTGGGATAATATATATAATTGTTTACTTTTCTACTATTGAGTAATTATATTCTTACTAAAGTGCGCCAGCAAAATGTTAACATTTTCCTAACGCAATCAAATAAAAAAGATAAAATCTCGTTAAAAATATTACAATCCACATTTTTATAAGCCTTGATTTCCCGCTTTGGAACACACCGTTCAATATATTACACACTTTCACCTTACGGGCGAATGATGTAATGATATATTTCCATATAAAAAAGAAGATTCTCACAAGTTCAATGGACTTGTGAGAATCTTTTTTTCTCTCTTTGTTTTTTTTCTTTTTTTTTTGTTCATTTCTCACAAAACGTTAGACGAAATGAACAAACCCTGATATAATTTTGTAGTGCATTCTGAGCGGTTTAAACCGTGTTTTTCGGTGCATACTGGATTAGTAAATATTTATCAAGAAGGGAAATCGTATCATGAGTAACTACAACGCAGTAACAGCAAGAAATACAGAAAATGCTCCAAACGGTAACGGTCTATATTCACAAACTGTAGCATTCTCTCATTACAACAATCTTTCAGCACAATTACCTATCGAACCTAAAACTGGTAAATTGGTAGCAGGTGGTATAAAAGAGCAAGCTGAACAATGCTTTAAAAATATCAAGGCAATTGTAGACAGCATCGATCATGTTATGAGCGATATTGTTAGAATCACGGTATTCGTGAAAGATATCAAAGATGTAGACGCTGTAGACGAAGTTTATAAAACATTCTTCCCAACGTATGTTCCTTCACGAACAACAGTTGCAGTTGCAGCTTTACCTATGGATGCTTTAGTGCAAATTGAAGCACTTGTTTCACATGGTGAAGGTACAATTCCAAACGCCCCACAAGCAGGCGACCTCATCAAACTTACAAATAACACGGCAAATGCACCAACAAGCCCACTATCTACGCAAACCGTGTCTTTCTCACATTACAATAACCTTTCAGCTCAATTACCTATCGATCCAAAAACTGGTAGATTAGTAACTGGCGGTGTAAAAGAGCAAGCTGGACAATGCTTGAAAAATATCAAGGCAATTTTAGAAAGTATCGACGTTCCTTTTGACGATATTGTCAAAATTAATATTTTCCTTAAAAACCTTTCGGATACGGAAGCTGTAAATGAAGTTTATTCAACATTCTTCCCAGATTCAGCTATTGCTAGAGCTGTAGCCTATGTCCCTGCACGTACAGTAGTTGCGGCTGCTGCTTTACCTATGGATGCTTTAGTGCAAATTGAAGCAGTAGTGTCACACGGAGACGGTACACCTCCACAAGCTATTGAAGACAGACATGGAATTGTTATATGGGCAAACAACACTGAAAATGCACCAAAGAATTCTCTATCTACGCAAACTGTAGCGTTCTCACATTACAATCACCTTTCAGCTCAATTACCTTTAGATCCAACAACTGGTGAATTAGTAGCTGGCGGTGTAAAAGAGCAAGCTGAACAGTGCTTGACAAATATTAAGGCAATTGTAGAAAGTATCGACCACGTTATGGACGATGTAGTTAAAGTAAATATCTTCCTTAAAAATATCGAGGATATGGATGCTGTAGATGAAGCTTACAAAACATTCTTCCCAGGCGGTGTTCCTGCACGAAGAACAGTTGGCGTATCAGCTTTACCTGAAGATGCTTTAATCCAAATCGATGCAATTGTATCGAATGCTGAAGGAACACCTCCAAAAGCATAATCGGCAATTATTAAAGGGGCTGTCTCAAATGAAATTGAGACAACCCCTTTTTTTTATCAGCATAGTTGAAAAAGCATGGAGATTTTAGCCGATTCTGGCAGAAATCTTGATGCTTTTTTGTTTCCGGACATAACAATAAACTGGACTGATGAGCGATTCTATGTAAGTGAAATGGCAAGTCAAGTCTCCTCTTCAAGATTTAAGAAATTTTTATCAAGTGTCGCAAAAGACTATGAAAAAAGATGTCAATAATTATAAGAATTTAACCAATATTCTTTTTAAGTTAAGTGTAAATTGATATTTTAGAGATATTCTTTCTAATAATTATTAAAATATGATTGTAAAGTACTATGTTTTAATGTTACTTAAGACTCGTGAAATCAATTATAATTTATAAGGAAGATTTACTATAAGGATAAATTTATTTTTGAAGGAGTCTTACCTAAAATAAAAATCACTGAAAATGGAATCGATTCAAACGACTTGGATTATCTGGAGATATGGATCAAGTTGTATTCAATGAATTATTCCTGTTTCATGGTAACGAGGAGTTCGCTTATTCAAAGTATATGGGAGATGCTACCTTTTTAATTCCAACAAAAACATGGGGGTTGATGATCCTTCCGTAAGGATAACGAAGCACAAGTTGATTTATCTAAGTAACTCTTGATTAGAGGGAAGGGGAAAATAGTGACGATGCGTTGAAAATTATAGATGAATTTCAAAAGTAAAGTTATTATGTGTAATGTATTGGGACAGCGAAGTATGAGTTTAAGGTTGTAGACTGTATAGATAGGAAGGAATTTAATAATGGTAAAGAAAGATAATAGAAAGAAGTTAAACTTGTTTTCTTGGGTAAAAAATAGTATTTCAACAAAAGTAGCTTTTGTACTTTTTATAGCTATCATCATTGTATTTTCAATTACAGGTTTTTTGATTAACTCCTATACTAAATCCCTATTAGTTCATAGTGTGGAAGAAAACGTCTCGACGAAAAGCGAGGCAATTGCAGATCAAGTAAATAATATGTTTGCTAATAAAGGGACAATTGTTAGGCAAATTGCAACAAACCAGGAGATTTTAAAATACTTGAATACAGCGGGCTCAAGAGATGAAGCCACGACCAATGCTTATTACGATGGAGTATTAAAATCACTTGATGAGATTGTTAAAACAGATGATGCTGTTGCAATGGCGTGGATTGCCAGTAATAAGTCTAATTTTCTAGTAGGAAGTAATAATGTAGTATCAGATCCAAGCTTCGATATCAAAAGTAGACCTTGGTATGAAAAAGCCATAGAGGAAGAGGATATATATTTTACGGAGCCATATATGGATGAAGTATTTGGAAAAATGATACTAAGTGCTATGAAACCAATTAAGGACGGTAATAACACGGTTGGTATCATTGCGATAGATCTATTTTTAGATGAATTGCCTCAATTAATGCAGTCTTATAAGATGGGGGAAAATGGATATTCATTTTTACTTTCTAACGATGGGACTATCTTATACCATCCAAACAGTGAGTTAATACTGGAACAAAAACTTCAATCACTTTCTGGTGAAATAGGAAATGTTGGTCAGAAAATGGTGAATGGTGAAAAGGGGCTAAAATTAACGCAAGTAAATGATGGCTTAGAATATATCGGATATTCCCCAGTTCCAACAACTGATTGGTCAGTTGGAACATCTATACCACAAGAGGAAGCATTAAGTAGTCTTAAAACTTTTACATTGATGATGGGTTTATATTTTGGTATTGCTTGTTTCATTCTTATTGTCTTAGTATTCTTCCTATTAAAAGGTATGTTAAGAGGAATTCCACTTGTAACGAATGTAATGGAGCAACTAGCTGCAGGTAATTTAAGTCAGCAAGAGATACAATCAAAATCTAAAGATGAAATAGGTCAATTAGTAACATCTACAAACCAATTGAATCAAAATTTGCGAGCTATAGTAAGCCAAATTAATACTGTTTCTGAAACAGTAAGTAGTCAAAGCGAAGAATTGACCCAATCAGCAAACGAAGTGAAAATGGGTGCAGAACAAGTGGCAATTACTATGCAAGAATTAGCGTCTGGTTCTGAAACGCAAGCCAATAGTGCGAGTGATTTATCATTTGGTATGAATAGTTTTGCAGAAAAAGTTCAAGAAGCAAATGAAAATAGTTATCGTATTGAAACGAATTCAAAGGTAGTTTTAAACATGACGAAAGATGGATCTGAGTTAATGAAGAACTCGATTGCTCAGATGGACAAAATAGATAAATTAGTCCGAGACTCAGTTCAGAAGGTTCAAGGGCTAGACAAGCAATCACAAGAAATTTCGAATTTAGTAACCGTGATTAAGGACGTTTCTAATCAAACGAATCTTCTAGCTCTAAATGCTGCAATTGAAGCTGCAAGGGCTGGAGAACATGGAAAAGGATTTGCAGTAGTAGCGGATGAAGTGAGAAAACTTGCTGAACAAGTATCTGATTCTGTAACGAATATAACAGATATAGTAGGCAATATTCAAAAAGAATCTGGTCTTGTATCGGAATCGTTACAGGGTGGATATGAAGAAGTAGAAAAAGGAAAAGCACAAGTTGAATCTACTGGCGAGACTTTCAGTGGAATTAGTGAAGCTGTAACAGAGATGGTTAATAGTATAACAACTATTGCTGAAAACTTAACTGAAATTGCAGCAAATGCACAGGAGATGAATGGGGCAATTGAAGAAATTGCTTCTGTTTCGGAAGAATCCGCAGCTGGTGTTGAACAAACATCTGCATCTTCCCAACAAATAAGCAGCATTATGGAAGAAGTGGCCGGAGGATCGGGTCAACTAGCAAAATTAGCTGAAGAGCTAAATGATTTAGTAAAACATTTTAAATTATAAACAATAAGTTTTATTCGGATGCTACAAATATTACTGAATAATAACGATATTTAATTAATGAAACAGACACAAAAAATAATGTGTCTGTTTTTTTATTTGCTGTCCGTAGAATAGCAATGGAGTAGTTTTGAGAGAAATAAGGAAAATAAAATGTCCTTATTAACAAAAAATATAGAGAATCCACTAGCGTGTTTAATATAAATAGTCATTAATAATTGTTATATTGTTTTGATAATTTTTACTCTCTAGTTTTATTTGTAAAGTTGAAATGGACAATTTTTATTAAATTATATAGTGTGGGAAAACCCTGAGATATTAGAGAGGACAAATAAGAGAGCATAATTAAATTCTGTAGAATACAGTTATTTAAGTGATATACATTATTTCATATATTGCAAAATTCTATAAATAAGTAATGGAAGCGACATTTTTTTTAATCCGAGGAACACAAAATGGTAACAATGCTTTGGTATATTCAATGCAGGCAGATGATGGTGCTGCCGGAAAATTTGAGTAATACCGTTGCTCAGAATAAGAAGAGGTGAAACGATAGATAACGGAATTTATGAAAAATCCATCCTATCAGTAGAAAAATACGAATTAGGAGAGATCAAGTAATGAATAAAAAACAAATGGAATCGAAGAAAGCTAATAAAAATTTATCGAAGAAAGTAGCGCCACTGGTGATGTCAACATCTATGATGGCAGCAACTTTTTTAGCAGCTGGTGCTCCTATTTCTGCAGCAGAGCTTGATACAAAAGAAGTTAATCCAGAAGTTATTGAACATGTGAAAAATCATGGTCAAGAAGTATCTGCATTAGCGAGAAGTCTATCTGGGTCTCCTGAAAAAGGTGAATTAGTTAGCAAGCTAGCTCGAGTTCATTCCGAAACAACTGATGATAATCCAGATAATAAAGACAATATAGATGATACAACAGCAGAAGAATCAGAAGCACCGGCAGCTGAAGAAGTCCAAGAAGCAGATGAAACAGAAGCAGTAGAAGACGAATCAGCGGAGGAAGCCGAAGCACCGACAGCTGAAGAAGGTCAAGAAGCAGATGCAAACAGAAGCAGTAGAAGACGAATCAGCAGAAGAAGGCCGAAGTACCGACAGCTGAAGAAGGTATCACAGAAGCACCGACAGCTGAAGAAGGTCAAGAAGCAGACGAAACAGAAGCAGTAGAAGACGAATCAGTAGAAGATGAATCAGCAGAAGAAAAAGAAGCACCGACAGCTGAAGAAGGTCAAGAAGTAGATAAAACAGAAGCAGTAGAAGACGGAGCAACAGATGAAACAGAAGCAATTGAAGACGAAGCCACAGAAGAACCGGCAGCTCCCAATGCTGAAGAAGACCAAGTAGATGATTCTAGTGCATGGGTAGATAAAGCTTATCAATTTATCGGTGATGGCTATCACAGTGTTATTGGATATTATCAAACTCTTATTGAACAAAAATTAGCTCAAACAAGTGAAGAATCTGAAAACGTGGAAGCTATTGATGTAGTGTCCGATGCAGATGAAACAGATACATCAACTAAAGAGGCAGATGCATCTCAAGACATCTCAGTTGATATCGAAAACACAGACCTAACAAATGATGCTGACGTTAATCTAGAAAAACCAGTAAATGTAGAAAATGAAGAGCAAGCTTCTGATGTAGAAACACAAGAGCAAGAAACTGTAGAATCAGTGGAAAATCCAGTGCAAGCAGTAAATGAAGAAGAAAATTTAGCTGCTGAAACAGAACAAGTGAGTCAAAATGAAGTAGAAAAAGAATCCGAACAAATCTCTTTGAAGGATAAAATGGTAGTGTACTATCAAGACCTAGTAGCTTCATTTGCTAACTTTATGAACTTCTTAAAATAAGAGTGACTCTAGCATAATTGATCGCAGTCCAATGAATTCGAATTGAATAAAAAAGGAGGGGGATGAATAAAGGAGAATATTCATTTCCCTCTTTTTGATATTGAAAGGGTGCATGTATAGTAAAAGTGAATTGCTGAATTAATAAAACAACATATAGGATAATCTAGAGGCATCTAATCAGTTGTATAAACTTTTGAGATGCTTCTTTTTCATTACTTGTTTAATTGGAGATGAATATTCTTAGTGATTTGATCGTTGGAGTGCCCGGTTCGTCTACGATTAGTTTGAATGCTAACAGAACTTTCTAGAAAAGAGGTGTGAAAAGATGCCCATTAAATTATTGCCAATCCCTCATTTAACCATAAAGCTTCTACTACTTCTACTGGTTCATATATATAGCCTCTTACCAGAAGTCTATGTAATTAAGGGACGATATTCATTTGTCACCTTCCATGAGATTTCCAATTATCTTTCGGATCAACGCATATTTTATAAATAGTAATTCTTTTATCTAATTTTATTATATTTATAATAATGATTATTTCGATTCATTGTAATCACTTAATTAACGAATCAATGCTTGTTTTAGTGCTTGAATAGCATTTTAAGGACTTTAGAAGTGTTACCAATATAGTGTTTTTTGTTATCAATCTGTAATTTGTCGTTCATGCTAGTGTAATAGTTTTTCTCTATACTGATACACGGAATAGATAGCAAGGGAGAGAGAAAGTTGAAATAATAATTATTCAAAAGATAATAATTGGAGAGTAGATTGTAAGGGAGAATTTAGGATGATAAGACGAATTAGTGCAATTATTTTAACGGCAACGATTTCTATGTCTTCGTTAGTAAATCCTGCTAATGCAATGAATGGAGAATCGGAAGGGAATAACCCTTGGATGAACACCAAGCTGTCTGCTGAGGAGCGCACTGAGCTGCTTCTCGATGAGATGACAATGGAAGAGAAAATCCAACAAATCGCCATTTCACGCTTTAATGAGAACGACACCGGAGAGACGATTGTGATCAACAAGGGTGGTACTAGTAAGTATCAGAACGGCGAATTCGCACCCGAGGGTACCTTGCCTGGTTGTGAGTGGCAGGACACCGGCCGTCAGATTCATGGGATTGACGAATTAGGCATTCCCACTGTCCGTATGACTAATGGTGGTACGGGAGTAAAAGGCGGATCGTGTGGTAATGACCCAGAGGCGACGGGACTACCATCTACCCCGGCTTTGGCTGCGACTTTCGACCGAGCGCTGAACTATGAGGCAGGTCGAATTCTCGGCGAAGAGACGCGTGCCTTCGCTCATCACGTGTTGCTCGGACCGGGCATGAACTTAATACGTCACCCGTACGGTGGTCGTAACTATGAATACTTCAGTGAGGACCCGTACTTGACGGGTATACTGGCTACCGAGCAAGTCAAAGGCATCCAGGGGCAAGGGATTCAAGCACAGCTTAAGCATTTGGCCGGCAACGAGCAAGAAACGGAGAGATGGACGATGGGTGTCCAAGTTCCTTCACAGGCTATGAACGAGCTTTACATGCTGCCTTTTGAAATGACTGTAAAGGATGCTGATCCAGCCTCAGTGATGTGTTCTTTCCCGGACGTTAACGGTACTTATGCTTGTGACAGCTCTGAATTGCTTCAAGATGCACTACGGAACAATTGGGGCTTTGACGGATATGTTATGAGTGACCGTCGTGCAATTCATGACACGGTTGCTGCCATTAAGGCCGGTACGAATGTCGAGCTAGACTGGGCACCACAGTATTATACGGAGGAGATAATCCAGGATGCCCTTGATTCAGGTGAGGTGACAGAGGAGGACATCGACAATCTTCTTCGTCCGCGTTACATCAAAATGATTGAATTCGGCCATATGGATGAACCTTACGATGAGTTTCTACCGGAGATAGTCGATCCGATTGCTAATGGTGCTAGTGCACGAAAGATGGCTGAGGAAGGCGCCGTGCTTTTAAAGAATGATAACGACTTCCTACCACTAAACGGTGAACCGGAGTCTATTGCACTAATCGGTGTTGAATGGTTTGCCGGTGAGGCAAAGATGTCCCCACGCTCCATACGAGACAATAATGAGAACGTAAATGCTCCTTACACGGTCACTCCGCAAGAAGGACTAGAGAACGTTATCGAGGAATTGGGCTATGATACTAAAGTGACATACAACGATGGTCGCGATCCAAAAGCTGCAGCTGAGCTGGCTGCTGAGTCTGACGTTGTACTGCTCATGGTCGGAGACAACCCACATGAGACTGTGGACCGTGATACCCTTGGATTCCCAGCTATCGACCTTGACACACATAAGGATCGAGAGGATTGGGTGGAACAGGAGCCGCTGATTGATGCAGTCTTGGAGGCCAATGCAGAGAATACAGCTGTGGTCTTGAAGACATCCGGTACGGTACTAATGCCGTGGTTGGATAAAGTGCCTGCTGTGCTTGAGGCTTGGTTCCCAGGCATGGAGGATGGCAATGCTGTAGCAAACTTGGTTTACGGTAAAGTTAACCCTTCTGGTAAGTTGCCTATGACATTCGGTACAACTGAGCGTGAAGCTGCGTTCGCAACAGAGGAGCAATTCCCTGGAACACGTCAAGATACTGGCAAAGTAGGCGGTCCAGGACCATATGGTGATGGTTCCGACCAATTAATTGCCAAGTATACGGAGGGTCTAGAGATGGGCTACCGCTGGTATGAAGCAAACGATGTGAAGCCAGTTTTCCCATTCGGGTACGGCTTATCGTATACGACTTTCGAGTATGATGACTTGAAGGTTAAGAAGGTTCGTGGTAAAGGAAATTCGAAAGGAAAAGGCAACAACGGCTCGTTGTCGGGTATTGACGTATCCTTCACAATCAAGAACACTGGTGAAGTTGCCGGCAAAGAAGCCGCACAAGTCTACCTGACATTGCCGAATGAGGCAGGACAGCCAACCAAACGTCTTGTTAACTTCGAGAAGGTTGACCTTGAGCCAGGTGAGAGTCAACGCGTGACTATGCGTATTAATCAAGATGATTCCAACCATCCGTTCTCTTACTTTATTCCGGAAGAACCGGACAATCTAGCGAACTGGGCTGATGGCGAGTGGTCTACTGTTGATGGAAAATACCGTGTACATGTCGGTGGCTCCTCGGCAGATACTCCATTGGAAAAAGACATCCCGTTGAACTTCAAACTTAATAAAGACAATGGCAACAAAAAAGGGAACAATGGCAAGGGCGACGCAAAGAAATAGTCCCCTCGCTATGGAGTGATGTCAGAACATCACAAAAGCGGTGAGCGTTTGCGCTCACCGCTTTTCTCGTCACCTTCTTGAAAATGAGAGAGACGAAAAGAGTTCAGAAAGGACGTGAGAAATGATGAAAGAATTAGTTCGAAGCAGCCAGCGAGGACTGGTGCATATATGGTGGATGGTTGGCTTGGTGTTTTTCTTGACTGCTTGCACCGTCGAGGAATCCACTGGGCCAATCGAGAACGATGAAGCTGTAGAACCTGCGCCTTCAAAGAATGAAGAAGTTGTGAAACTTAGACCGACTGAGCAAGGGGACTGGCAGCTCCCTGGCTTAGTGGATAGGTCTGGTGAGCCGATTGCGGTGTCGACACCTGGTCCGGTCACGGGAAAGCGACTTAATGTTACGGATTTTGGAGCAGATCCCAATCCGGATTCACACGACGACGCAGCAGCCATTCGGGAGGCCTTGGACAATGCTGAACCCGGTGACGAAGTCCTGCTACCAGCCGGCACGTATGACCTGCGCTCCACAGAACCGGACGACAAGTCTGCGAACATCGTGTTGCGTAGCGGCGTAGATCTACGCGGTGAGGGTCAAGAGAACACCATCCTGCTGACCTCCCTCGACGGAGAGGAGGATAGCCGAGTGATCCGGGGCTCGGGCGTTCACGATGTTCGCATCGCTGATTTCACTATCACTTCCCGTCATGAGGGACCTCTTGGAGACGATCCCGACGACGGCGATGCAGGTGGCGGTCCGATGTACGGGATTCACCTCGGAGCCAAGGAAGGGCAAGCTAGCTCTCAAATACTGGTGGAGAACCTTAGCATTCGCAGGTTCGAGCGCCATGGTATCTCGGTCAAGGCAAGTCGTGAGGTGACGCTCTCTGGAAACTACATCAGTGAGGCAACTGCCGTCGGTCCCGGTGGACAAGGCTACGGCATAGCTATCGAGGGATCAAGGGACCAACACGATCCAGATGCCACCAACGACTCCCGGCACAATGTGATCATCGGCAATACCTTCGATGGCAGGCATCTTCGGCACGCTATTCTGCTTCAGTTTTCCACACACAACAATCTCGTGGCAGACAACACCATTGTCGGCAGTCGCCTTGATGCTATTGACTTGCATGGGGAAGGTGAATACCTGAACGAAGTCCGAGGTAACACGATCGTTGGCGGTCAGCGGGCGGGCATCGCGCTAGGCAACTCAGGAGGAGACAAGAACAAACACGATGCCTCAGGGCCTGGAAACTGGGTGCACTCCAACAACCTGATTGGAAATCGTCAAGGAGTCCTCGTTATACTAGGAACTCCCGATACTCTAATCGAGGACAACTGGGTCAGCGCTGGGGAAAATTCAAAGGTTGGCATAGAAGTCCAAAATGGGCCGGGAACGAAGTTGCTCAGTAACTACATTACTGGAGGTGCTGAAGGGTTCTGGGCTATTCGACTCGCTGAGGATCGGGGTGCTGATGGACGGGGAAAAGGAATTCCCTCAGACATCAAGATCGAGTCAAATGTTATGCGACAGGCTGCTAACGGTATCAGAATCGACGCGGGGGAGAGACTTCATTTGGTGGAAAATCTCCTAGATGACATTGATGGAGCTAAGCTGAGAGTGGCCGATGGTATCGACAGTGTGAATGTTGAGTAACTGATAATTCTTATTCAAATTTCTATAATTAACCCAGTCTTCACATTAAAAGAGGGCTGGGTTTCACCTAATGTTGCTTTCTTCTCTTAAAAATTTTATAGGTATATTTTGGTTCCTTATTCAATTTTGCTGAAGAAAACGAAATGGAAGGACTAATTTGTGGGCATATTAATAATATCTTGTGTATAAATATCTATTAAAATTGAAAGCGTTTTATATTTAACTTTTTGAATAAACCCTTGATTGTAACGTTTCACCCTGTTAAAATCAAATTATTATTTTTTTCAAACATATTGTTTGAATGAACTTTCTTTATAATTATTCATTTGATATAAAAATACATTCACAATAGGAGTTAAGATATATGGTAAAGTACACAGATCTAAATGTACCACTTAGGACGATAATGACACCTGGACCAGTAGAAGTTGATCCAAGAGTATTAAGGGCGATGGCTACCCCGATTTTAGGACAATTTGATCCTGCATTTACGAATATCATGAATGAAACAATGGAAATGCTTCGGGCTGTATTTCAAACAGAAAATCAATGGGCCTTCCCGGTTGATGGAACTTCCAGAGCAGGTTTGGAAGCTGTTCTGTGCAGTATTATTGAACCTGGCGATAAGGTTTTGATTCCAATATACGGACGATTTGGTTATCTGTTAACTGAAATCTGCCAGCGTTATGGAGCAGAGGTTACAACAATGGAAGTTCCTTGGGGAGAGGTTTTTGACCCTGAAGAAGTCATCAATAAAATTCACGAAGTTTCTCCAAAAATTGTTGCTATTGTTCATGCTGAAACTTCAACTAGCTGCATGCAGCCATTAAAAGAAATTGGTGAAGCTTGCAGAAATGCAGATGTTCTGTTAGTTGTTGATGCTGTAGCATCTTTAGGTGGAGTTGACCTTAAAGTGGATGAGCTTAAGCTTGATGCAGTTATTGGCGGTACGCAAAAATGTTTATCTGTTCCATCTGGATTAGCCCCGATTACTTATAACAAACGGGTTGAAGAAGTGATAAATAAAAGAAAAAGTATTGAGTTAGGCTTAAAAACCTCTCAGAGCGAGTTTTCGGATAATCGAATTATGAGTAATTATTTTGATTTAGCACAGCTTCAGGATTATTGGAGTCCTGTCCGTCTTAACCATCATACGGAAGCGACAAGTATGCAATATGCTTTACGGGAAGGGCTTCGTATTATTCTTGAAGAAGGACTTGAAAACCGATTTGCCCGTCATAAGTTAAATGAACAAGCATTAGTTGCAGGTATTAAAGCGATGGGGTTAGATATATTTGGCGATGAAAAGCACAAACTACCTGTTGTTACTGCAATCGAAATACCCGTAGGAATTGATGGTGATGAAGTACGTTCTATGATGTTAGAAGATTTTGAAGTGGAGATTGCCAGTTCTTTTGGTCCTCTTCATGGTAAGATTTGGAGAATCGGTGCTATGGGATATAGTTCCCGTAAGAAAAATATTCTTCATGTTCTTTCAGCGTTAGAAGGGACGCTTATACGTAAAGGCTTTAATGTGGATAGAGGCGAAAGTTTACAAGCGGCATTAAATGTATATGATGAATACAAAAAGAATGGCTTTAAAACTGTCGAATCAGATAAAATAATCATTCCGAGCATGTGATTAGTCATATAGTATAAACAGTGTATTTTACAAACAATTAGTAAAGGTATAACCACTTCTCTATATTAGAGAAGTGGTTATTTTTGGTGTTTTAGAAATTTGTAGATAACGAAAGAGGGTGTTCCGCTCAAATTGAGTAGACATCCTCTCTGATTTTGGATCAATTAACTTGTTGAAGTTGCTTTCTTAGAAACTGAATGACATCGTCAAATGCATTTTGTATAGTCCCATTTTGCCAATCTTCATCAAATACATGTTTGCCGTTTGGAATAGTGATCAATTGGTTTTCTACTCCCGCTTTCGTTAATGCTTCAGACATGGCTACCGATTGTTCGTAAGGAACGTCTTCATCTATTGTCCCGTGCAATAAAAGGGTTGGTGGATAATTCGAATCTAAAGTGTATAATGGGCAAAATGACTTAAGTTCTTCTATATCCATGTCGCTTATTTTTCTAATCCAATCCCCATTTTGTCTTGCGTACATGTAGATGGCATAACGTTTTTGAATCGGTCCAACGGTAATCACTTCATTGGATACGAGCATGTCAGCAAGTTCTTTCGGTACAGCTGTCATTTTTTTGTAATGCGGGCTTGGTTTTAAAGCCCAATCTCCAGTTATATCACCGTAACCGTAGAAAGAGACAATCACTTGTGGTTTTATATCAAACGTTCCAGATAGAAGAGCAAGATAGCCACCTGCTGAACCGCCAATCACTACTATTTTTTCTGGATTATAGTCAAACTGGTTTATCCCTTCATTCTTTAGCCAAGAAAGTGCATCTGCAATATCTGTTGCTATATCAGGAATTTTTGTTTCAGGTGCAAGCCGATAATCAATCGAAAATACATTAAATCCTGCTTCCAAATAAAATTCAACCTGTTCTTCTTTCATATCTTCTCTTGATCCCCAAAATAGACCACCACCATGAATATAAACAATGACAGGAGCAAACTGTATAGAAGTGGGATAAAAATCTGCTTTTATTTCAAATTGTTCTTCTTTTTTGTAAACGACAGTTGTTTTCATTGTTGTAACACACACTTTCTCTAGAGTAGTTTTTGTTAGTCAATTTAATGATTCAATATGAAATTATATCATAAAAGTAAATTATCTTTATTGAAAAGCGCTTGCTGTATGCTTCCCATCTATAAAAAGAGTGTATTAGGGAATAACTAATTGTTAGGAAATGATGGTCACATATTGCAAAACTTTAATGAGGTGTTTAGTCTAGAACATTTCATCTTCAATTTAATTTGGAAGAATATAAGGAGGAACTGTAATGATGTATGATCTAATTATTAGAAATGGGAATGTTGTATTTCGAGAAGGAGTCCGCCAAGTGGATATTGGTGTGAAGAATGAAAAAATATCTTGTATAGCTGAAGAAATTACAGATGATGCAAAAAAAGTTATTGATGCAAGTGGGCAATATGTGATGCCTGGTATGGTTGATACGCACGTTCATATTAGTGAACCTGGTCGAACTGAGTGGGAAGGGTTTGAAACAGGATCAAAAGCGATGGCGGCTGGAGGTACGACGAGCTATGTGGAAATGCCGCTAAATGCATTACCGGCAACCATTAATAAAGAAGCACTTGACCTAAAACTTGATGCCGCGGTCGATCAGAACTATGTGGACTATGGTTTCTATGGTGGGCTTGTACCTGAAAATCTAGATAAACTAGAAGAATTAGCAGATGCAGGTGTTCTGGCGTTTAAATGCTTCCTTTCCGATATTACAAGTGATATTCCTGGAGATTTTACGAATGTTGATGATTATACGATGTACAAGGGAATGCAAAAAATAGCAGAATTAGGTGGGATTCTATGTATCCATGCTGAAAACCCATCTGTTACATCTAAGCTTACGGAAGAAATGATTAGAGAAGGCCGGACCTCTGCAGCTGAATACGTTGATTCGCGTCCAATTTTCACGGAAGTGGATGCAGTTCAGCGTGCCGTTTTGTTTGCAAAAGAAACAGGATGTAAATTACACTTAGTACACATTAGTACATCAGAAGCCGTTCAAGTAATTTTAAAAGCACGCTCGGAAGGGTTAGATGTAACGCTGGAATCATGCCCTCACTATTTTGCTATGACTGCTGAACAAGTAGCGGAAATTGGTCCAGAAGCAAAATGTCAACCGCCGATCCGAAAAGCAAAAGACCAAGCGAAGTTATGGGACGAGTTATTGAAAGGTAACATTGACTGGATAACCTCTGACCATTCACCATGTACGGAAGATTTAAAGCAAGGAAACATTTTTGAGGCATGGGGCGGAATTAGTGGCGTTCAAAATAATGTGGATTTAATGTTTGATTTAGCCGTAAAACAACGTGGTTTAGCAATAGAAAAGTTTGTCGATTTAATCGCATTTAACCCTGCCAAACGTTTTAACTTACCTTATAAAGGGGAAATAGCTATTTATAAAGACGCAGACATTATTTTATTAGATCCCAATCAGTCCTATGTTGTTAAAAGGGAAGAACTATATTACAAAAATAAACATAGCGCCTATGTAGGCAGAAAAATTGACTGTCGTGTAACAAAAACGATTGTACGTGGAAATGTAGTTTTCGATTTACAAAAAGGAATTGTAGGGGAACCAATCGGAAAACTATTGTCTGCTGAAAAATAAAATAGTCTTTTGAACTTTTTTAAGTAAAGGAGCGATAATCATGACAAATTATGATTTAATTATACGAAATGGGCACATTGTCACCTCGGAGTCAGTTGCTAGAGGAGATATTGGGATTAAGGATGGCAAGATTGCCGAAGTGTCAGTAAATGAAGGTATTAGTGCAAAGGGTACCAATGAAATAAACGCTGAAGGACTTCATGTTTTCCCGGGCCTCATAGATTCTCATGTGCATTTCAACGAACCTGGAAGAACGGAATGGGAGGGAGTCGAAACAGGCAGTAAAAGCTTGGCTGCGGGCGGTGTAACGACTTATTGTGATATGCCTTTAAACAGTACGCCTCCAACAATTAACAAAGAAAATTTAGAGTTAAAAAGAAAGCTTTCCGAAGAAAAGTCGGTTATAAATCCGAATTACTGGGGCGGCCTAGTACCCGAAAACATTGATAATTTAAAGGAACTTTACGATAATGGTGTCGTCGCCTTTAAAGCATTTATGTCGCCAAGTGGTATAGATGATTTTCATCATTCTGACGACGAAACACTTTATAGAGGGATGAAAGAAATTGCCTCCATAGGTTCATTACTTGGTGTTCATGCGGAGAGCACAGTAATTTGTGAACAGTTGGCAACGAAGAAGTTGCAGGAAGGGAAAACATCTGCGCGTGACTTTGTGGAATCAAGACCGATTATTTCAGAGATAGAGGCTGTTCGAAGAATTATTTCTTATGCCGAAGCAACGGGATGTAAACTGCATATCGTCCATGCAAGCAGCAGAAAAGTGGTTCAAGTAGTAGAAGAAGCAAAACGCAGAGGCGTAGATGTAACAGTCGAAACTTGTGGGCACTATTTATCATTAACTGTGAAAGACTTAGAAGAAAAAGGCGGCTTGGCAAAATGCGCTCCTCCTTTACGAGATGAAGAGGAACTAGAGGAATTATGGGTAGCGGTTGCTAATGGGGAGATTGATGTGATTTCCTCAGATCATTCTCCAGCGCCTGCTTCCATGAAGACGATTACGGATAATTATTTCGAGGGCTGGGGTGGCATCTCTGGAGCACAATCTACATTTAATATTATGCTGACAGAAGGCTATGCTAAGCGTAACCTACCCTTGGAAAAGATTGTGAAGTTAATGGGAACCAATCCTGCGAAAATATTTGGCTTAACCAATAAAGGAGATATCGCGGTCGGTTATGACGCCGATTTCGCGATTGTTAGTCTAGATGAAAGCTTTAGATTAGAAAATGAAGATTTGTTCTATCGTCATAAGCATTCACCATATGTAGGTATGACGTTTGAAGGGAAAGTTAAGACAACCATTGTAAGTGGTGAGGTTGTTTTTGAAAATGGCCACTTTCCAAAAGCATATTAAAGTTTATATAATAAAAGAAAATCAATAACGGATGACAAAGGGCTGAGGCATTTCTCTGCCCTTTTGTTCGACTGGAAAGGAGGGAGTTATGTGGAATTTCGTGTGAAAGATGTTTTGAATTTATCATCACTCAAAGAGTCCGTTGTTTTAAGTGGAGAGCAATATTTGCATAAAGTTGTAAAAGGTTCTACTATAATGGAAGCTCCAGATATTACTGACTGGTTAAAAGGTGGAGAACTAATATTGACCAGTCTATATCCAATCCGTTTTTTTAACGAACAGGAGCAAAAGCAGTTTATTGCGAAGTTAGCTGAAAAAGATGTTAGTGCATTAGTGATTAAAAATCATCGATTTGTAAAAGAAATTCCCCAGTCCATCATCGATGAAGCGGAAAAGTGTAGGCTGCCAATCATCCAAATTCCTAAAGAAGTCCCTTATGTAGATGTTCTATATCCAGTAATGGAAGAAATATTGAATACGCAAGTAAAAAAACTACAGTATTATAAAGAAATCCATGACCAATTACAGCTCTATCATTGGCTGATGAAAGTCCAGAAAAAATAATTGAGACATTAGAGAACTTAATTGGAAATCCTGTTGCCTTATTTGATCGAAATTTCTTTTGCATAGCTTCCACACTCCCTGGTTTAACTAATTTTAAAATTGTTGAAAAAATTATTACTTTGACGAAACAGAAAAGATGAAATTTCCGCATTACCGTCAAATCGTTAGGTACCCGGAACAAAAAGAGAAAATTGGACATCAAATAGTTGTTCCAATTGAAACGATTAACCATATAAAAACGTATCTATTAATAGGTGAAATGAATAAACCTTTGGAAGAGCTCGATTTTATTGCAATTGAAAATGCTGCAACTTCCCTTTCGCTTGAACTAGTTAAAAAATTTGCTGTAGCAGAAGTAGACAAACGATTTAAAAATGATTTACTGGAACAATTAATCGAAGGGAAATTACCTTCCAATATTCTTTACCAAGATGCCAATTTAATTGGTTGGGATATAGAGGGATCATTTGCGGTTGTTTTGTTCAAAATAAGCAAAATGAATGAACTGAATTCTTCGAAGCAAGTGAAACGAGGAATTTCCAATGCCAATGAAGAGACATTGCTTCACGAGGCTATTGATCAGTATTTACCGAACGTAATTATGGGTAGTAAAAGCGGATTAAAAGTAGTGCTATGGAAAGTCGATTTAGAAGACCCCGAGTGGTTAATCAAAATTAAAGTAAAAGTATCGAGTATATTAGATTTGGTAAAAAAGCAGGCTAACGAAATAATTATTCAAGTAGGGATAGGAACGCTATCAGAAAATATTAATAGAATTTCCGAAAGTTACATAAAGGCTCAGGATGCTTTAGAATTTGGAGAGGTTTTAAATGGTAGGGAGTTCGTAACTTCCTATTCTGAACTAGGGGTCTTTAGGATGTTAGGTAAGTTTACTAATTCTGAAGAGTTAAAGACTTTTATTCCTCCATCATTACAATTGTTGCTAAACTATCAGCAAGCAAATAAATCAGATTTGATAACTACATTAAAAGTTTTCTTACAATGCAATCAAAATGCCACGAAAGCATCTCAGCTTCTTTTTATCCACCATAAAACAGCGGTCTATCGTATTGAACGCATCAAAGAAATAACAGGGATGAATTTTGATGATGCGGAAGAAATGCTGTTAGTTCAAATTGGATTAAAGATTATTGAACTTCTTGAACGAGAAAAAATTCAAAAATATTAAATTTTATCAATGAAAAGAGTAGGAGTGTTAGAGTATTATGAGAAAGACATATCGTGCAAAAAATGTAACAGCATCAGGACCATATTCACATGCAGTAGAAGCGGATAATTTTCTTTTTTTATCTGGTCAGACGGCAATGAATACCGGGACGGTAGAAAATTTACAAGGAAACATTGCAGAACAAACCAAGCAATGCTTTACCAATTTATCTGAAGTATTAGAAGCCGCTAATCTAACATTTGATAATGTAGTGAAAGTAAATGTATATCTAACGGATATGAATAATTTTTCTGCTATGAATGAGGTTTATAAAACATACTTCCAAGAACCATATCCAGCAAGAACTTGTGTGGCAGTTTTAGCATTACCACTGGGTGCGGAAGTAGAAATTGAAATGATTGCTAAGAGAAACGCATAATGATTTAAGAGAAAGTGAGGCTATCTCTCTATCCCAAAGCACTGGTAAACATTCCAGTGCTTTTTCTTTACTTAAAAACTATAAAAAACTTAGATAGCCACATAAAATTTACAATTAATGCGAGAAGTTGTGTTTTGTATGTTATGCGTGGGGTATAAACATACTACGTAGTAAGTTGCTCGGTTTATATTTGCTAGGATCAAAATAAGCCATTAGTTCTAATGATTGTCGGAAAATTGTCATTAAACTTTCATAAAAATGTAATTGGATATCAACCCCTGTATTTCAATAATTATGATTTATTGTCTATTTAATCATAGAATTTTTTTGTTCATTGTGTACAAAAGACTATACAAAGGAGCTACTATATCCATAAATGTTATGCAGTATATATAGTGAGGGTTTGTACATTTTGTTTAATAGACATAAAGACCTTTGGGCTAAAGCTATGTATAATAAATCTTGTTCATCGTGAAACCGTTTTCGAGAGGATAGTAAAGTTAATCTAATGTGACTCGGAGTTATTTTACTAATTAAAGTGAACTGCTTTTATGGAAAGAAAATTACCATTCCAAATGCAAACACTGCGTATAGTGTAATAATTATATAGCAACAGGTTAAACTATTATTTATCGTCAAAAATAAACGTAGCTTTAAATACATCAGTCGATAAAAAAAGGAGTATGACAAATGTCTACAGCAAATGAAAGTTTCGATGCAAAAGAAACGCAAATTGAACATGCCACTGGATTAGATAAATCACTACATCCAAATTCCGAAAAGGATAGAACCGTTAAGCCGAGAGACTATATTTTCATGTGGATGGGCGATGGGGTTAACATAGGGAATATGACGTTAGGAGCCAGTGTAATTATAGCGGGAGTAGCAACGCTAAACATTTTCCAAACAATGTTGGCAGCTCTAATCTCCATTGGGATCATATCCACTATATTCGCATTAAATGACCGACTAGGCTATAAAACAGGTATACCATACGTTGTACAGCTTAGAATGTCTTTCGGTACAAAGGGAACAGTTATTTCGTCATTACTACGCGGTATACCTGCTATTGTTTGGTATGGTATTCAAAGCTGGATTGGCGGTACTGCACTTAATGAATTTTTAAAGATTATTACGAATGGATCTTTTAATAATATTGTTATTTGTTTTGTAGGTCTTCAATTATTCCAAATTGTTATATCACTATTTGGTTTCCATGCTATTAAATGGGTAGAGACGGTTGCGTCAATCATTTTCATGATAGGACTTATTTATGTTTTTGGAATCCTTGTAACATCATACGGCACTGAGATTACTCAAACTTGGGTACAAGCAGAAGGGTCATGGGGAATACATTTCTTTGCACTGATTATGGTCTTTTTAGGAAATTATGCAGGGATCTTTGTAAGTGCTGCAGACTATTCTAGAGAGTTGAAAACGGGTATAAGCGATAAAAAACGTGGAGCATTATACTTTGTTCCAATCACTATTTCATATGGTTTTGTTATTGTTATTGGTGCTATGTTAGCTTCTGCGACAGGTGTAACAAATCCTGCGATAGCACTTCCGATGGTAATCGATAATCCATATATTTCTGCAGGTGTATCACTATTTATCGTTATTACAGTAATTGCGACAAATATGGTAGCGAACGTTGTTCCACCAGCGTATGTAATTACATTACTAACAAAATTAAAATACAAAATTTCTGTAACAATTACAGGATTGCTTGCTCTATGTGCATTCCCTTGGTTACTAATTCAAGAGTCATCAGCGGCTGGTCTAAATATGTTCGTTCTTATCTACTCTGCATTTTTAGGTCCTGTTATCTCAATCCTGTTGGTTGAATATTATATTTTAAGAAAACAGAGAGTAGATACTGGTGAGTTGTACAATGAAAAAGGTTCTTATGCAGGCTACAATCCAGCAGGGTTGCTTGCGATGTTTATCGGAGCTGCCGCAGCGTTTGTTGAAGTGGAGCTTGCATGGATAATTGGTGTTGTGGTAGCAGGAATAGCATACTATCTTCTATCGAAATATGCCTTTAAAGGTTCAAGTTTCAAAAAAGGGACAATTTTCGAGAAATAACTTTTTTCTGAAAATACCTTGTGGGATATCTATTTCCACAAGGTATTTTTGTTGTTCATTTTGTATAATGATTTGTTTAAGATGAACATAATACTTTCCTTCCTTATTTACAATGAATAATAAAAGTTGGTGCTTTTGGTTAACTGACCTAAAGAAGTATAACTAATTTTTTGTATACTAATGTAGTTCACTGTTATAGTAATTAATCTTAGAGGATTAATACAGTTTTATTCATAGCTGATGAGCACTAGTGGCATTGTAATAAGGAGGAAGTCTTTTTGAAACATTTTAATAGAGAGAAAGCGATAGCTGCCGGCTATAGTAATGATGTTTTACCCACTAAAGAAGTGGATCGAAATTGGGGCATAGGAAATTTTTTCACTGTTTGGATGGGCTCTGTTCATAACATTCCAAACTATATTGCCATTGGTGGTCTTTTTGCTTTAGGGATGTCGGTCGGTCAAGTTTTTGTAGCTATTATGGTTGCTTCTGTCATCATTGCATTGATGCTAGTCCTTAACGGTCATGCAGGATCAAAGTATGGAATAGCGTTTGCAATGCTGTTGCGTTTATCATACGGGCCAAAAGGAGCAATGATTCCTGGAGTTTTAAGGGGAGTTATTTCTGCGATTATGTGGTTCGGCTTTCAAACGTTCGCTGGAAGCCAAGCGTTGTCTATCTTAATTGGAAAGCTTTGGCCACAGTATTTAACGTTAGGTGGAGATTGGAGCCTTTTAGGGTTATCATTGCCGGCGCTGTTATCGTTTTTAATCTTTTGGTTATTTAATGTAGCTTTGATTTTTGGAGGTATGGGTTTCTTAGGAAAATTTACGAATATCCTTTCACCGCTTGTTTATATGGTTTTTGGAGGAATGGCAATTTGGGCCATTAACTTAGCGGGCGGAATTGGGCCTATTTTGGCGTATACTGGCACAGGAATCGAAGGAAATAAATTTATGATTTTCTTCGCTGCTTTAACAGCGATAGTTGCAGCATGGGCAGCGCCGATTGTAAACGTTTCCGATTTCACGAAGCTAGCAAAATCTACAAAAACACAAGCGATTGGTCAAACAGTCGGTGTTGTTGTGACGTATCTTTTGTTTGCTATTGCAAGTATCGCAATTATTGTTGGATCTGAAATAGCGTTTGGTACACCAATATGGAACGTACTTGATGTTGTGGCTCGGTTTGACGGGGCATTTGCAGTTGCTATTTCTGTTCTTACTCTATGCTTAACAACATTGTCGGTTAACGTTACCGGGAATATTGTACCTGCTGGTTACCAATTAGCCTCTTTATTTCCTAAAAGTATCACTTTCAAATCAGGTGCAATCATTGCAGCCATCATTGGGATTCTTACAATGCCGTGGAAACTGATGGAAAGTGCAACGAGTGTGTTTACTTTCTTAAATATAGTTGGTGGGATATTAGCTCCGGTTACCGGTATCATGTTAGCTCAATATTTCATCTTATCCAAAAGAAATATTGATTTGGATGCATTATATGATGCCAAAAAGGGAAGGTACCATTATACAAAGGGTTTTAATGTAAACGCGATTGTAACAACAGTCATTGCAGGCGTCGTTTGTTTAATTGGCAATTTCGTTCCCTTTTTAAAACCGCTTTACGATATGTCGTGGTTTGTAGGGATCATTACAGCTTTTGTTCTTTACACAGTGCTTGAATTTAGGCATTTAAAAGGAAAATTGTTAGAAGTAGCTCCGGAGTTACATAAGGAGAATAGTTAATAAAAGAAGTGACTAATCGAATGATTAGGAAAGAATGGTAAGTATACTATGATAGCTGAGAGGGGAATTCAAATGATTTTTGATTTAGTTATTAAAGGTGGAAATGTTGTACTGCGTGATGGTGTTTACAAATTGGATATCGGGATTAAAGACGAAAAGATTTCTTGTATTGCCGAACAAATCACGGATGATGCGAAAGAAGTAATAAATGCGACTGGTCAATATGTTATGCCAGGTATGATTGATACGCATGTTCATATTAGCGAACCTGGACGTACAGAGTGGGAAGGTTTTGAAACAGGATCTAAATCGTTAGCTGCTGGTGGAACGACTAGTTATGTGGAAATGCCGCTTAATGCACTTCCAGCGACAATCAATAAAGAGGCATTAGATCTTAAGTTGGAAGCAGCAGTCAATCAAAACTATGTAGACTACGCATTTTACGGTGGACTTGTACCTGAGAACCTAGACAAACTTAAAGAATTATCTGATGCTGGTGTTCTAGCTTTTAAATGTTTCTTATCTGATATTACAAGTGATATTCCGGAAGATTTCGTAAATGTAGATGATTACACATTATACAAAGGGATGCAAAAGTTAGCTGAATTGGATCAAATCCTATGTATCCATGCAGAAAACGCGTCTGTTACATCTGGACTTGCTAAAGAATATGAAAGAGAAGGTAAAAACTCTGGAGTAGAATATGCAGAATCACGTCCTATTTTTACAGAAGTGGAAGCTGTTTCACGTGCGATTCTTTTTGCGAAAGAAACTGGTTGTAAATTGCATCTTGTTCATATAAGCACTTCAGAGGCAATACAGACTATTTTGAAAGCACGTGCAGAAGGTGTAGATGTAACGGTTGAATCATGCCCTCATTATTTTGCCTTTACTGCCGATCAAGTTGATGAAATTGGACCAAGAGCAAAATGTCAACCTCCGATCAGAAAAGCGGAAGACCAAGCAAGATTATGGGATGAGCTTCTTAATGGGAATATTGACTGGCTAACGTCTGACCATTCACCTTGTACAGAGGATTTAAAACAAGGGAATATTTGGGAAGCTTGGGGTGGAATTAGCGGCGCGCAAAACAATGTCGATCTTATGTTTGACTTAGCTGTTAAACAGCGTGGATTAGCCGTTAACAAATTTGTTGACTTAATTGCAACAACTCCAGCTGAACGTTTCAATATTCCTCATAAAGGTGAAATTGCAGTTTCCAAAGATGCCGATATCATTTTAGTGGATCCTAACCAGTCTTATACAGTTAAAAGAGAAGACCTTTACTACAAAAACAAACATAGTGCATATGAAGGTAGAAAAATTGATTGTCGCGTAACAAAAACAATTGTCCGCGGAAATGTCGTATTTGATTTAGAAAATGGAATCGTTGGAGAACCGATTGGAAAGTTAATCTCTGCTAAATAAATGGTTTATTCAATCCCTTTGTCATTTTCCAATACAATCATGGCAAAGGGATATATACTTGGAGGAATGAATGATGACTACATACGATTTGATTATCAAAAATGGGAAAATTGTTACAGCAGAATCCACTGTTCAAGGGGATATTGCGATTAAAGACGGGAAAATCCAAGAGGTTGGTCAATCTCTTGAAGGCGCTGCAGATCGAGTGATCGATGCAGAAGGACTTCATGTTTTGCCTGGGTTAATTGATACGCATGTTCACTTCAATGAGCCTGGAAGAACTGAATGGGAAGGACTTGAAACAGGAAGTCGAAGCTTAGCTGCTGGAGGAGTTACAACCTTTTTCGATATGCCTTTAAATAGTACACCGCCAACGATCAACAAAGAAAACTTAGACCTAAAAAAGGCTTGTGCGGATGAAAAATCGATTGTAAATCCTCGTTACTGGGGCGGGCTAGTTCCTGAAAATATTGCAGATTTAAAAGAACTACATGAGAATGGTGTTATCGGATTCAAAGCATTCATGTCACCGAGTGGTATTGCTGATTTCAATCATGTGGACGATGAAACGATTTTCAAAGGGATGAAAGAAATCGCTTCTCTTGGATCTCGTTTAGCAGTTCACGCTGAAAGTACAGTTATTTGTGATCAGCTTGCTGAAGAAAAGCAAAAACAAGGTAAAACGACTGCAAGAGATTTTGTTGAATCGAGACCGATTATTTCAGAAATTGAAGCTGTAAGAAGAATCATCTCTTACGCAGAAGCAACTGGCTGTAAAGTACATGTTGTCCATGCAAGTAGTAGAAAGGTCGTTGAAGTTATTCGAGCAGCGCAAGAGCGAGGCGTCGATATCACAGTTGAAACTTGCGCGCATTATTTAGCTTTAACTGTAAAAGATCTTGAAGAAAAAGGTGGATTGGCGAAGTGCTGTCCTCCACTACGCGATGAAGATGAGGTTGAAGATTTATGGGCTGCAGTTGCAAATGGAGAGATTAATGTAATTGCCTCTGACCATTCACCAGCTCCGGCTTCTATGAAAACAATAACAGATAACTATTTCGAAGGTTGGGGCGGTATCTCCGGTGCTCAATCAACATTAAATGTTATGTTAACTGAAGGATATTTCAAACGTAACCTGCCTTTAGAGAAAATTGTAGCTTTAACAGCGACAAACCCTGCAAAATTATTTGAGCTTGATGGCAAAGGGACAATTGCTAAAGGATACGATGCGGATATAACGCTTGTAAATTTAGAAGAAAGCTTTGAACTTAAGAATGAAGATTTATTCTATCGTCACCAACATTCACCTTATGTAGGTATGACGTTTAAAGGAAAAGTTAAATCCACAATTGTAGCTGGTCAAGTTGTATTTGAAAATGGAGAAATCACTGCTTCCAAAAAAGTGAATGCATAAATGGTAAAATCCCAAACCTCTTCAGGTTTGGGATTTTTGCTGTCCGGCTTAAGATGCTTAAACATTCTTAACTAAATGCTTCTTCCTCATCTAACAGAATAGAGCCGATGACGAGGGCTACGCGTATACGTAGAGAGTCTGATGGATCGCGAAGTGAACAGTTTAACAGTTCCTCAGCTTTTTCTATTCGATATTTTACTGTATTCCGATGGACAAATAATTTTCGAGATGTTTCCGAAAACTCACATTGGGCATCTAAGTAAACTTGAATCGTTTTTACCAGTTCCTGATCTTCTTTTGTTTTTGGATAGGCCAAAGATTTTAATGTATTTTCATAAAGAGCTTTTAAGTCTTTACGAGGAAGAGACTTTAATAATTCTTCTAAATCCCTTGTTTTGTAATATTTTATAAATCCTTTTAAATTTTGCTCATACCCGGTTAATATCGCTTCCACAGCTTCATAATAAGCTGTCGGTATCTCTTTGAGAGAAGGCACTGAGTGGCTTACTCCAAAGGAAAGAGTAAAATCGCCATTAAAGCTTGATTGGACATTTTCTACGAATTGGGTAATTGTATTAATTTCTTCGTCGCCGTATTTAGGGAATTGTAACATCATTGCGAAGTACTTCCCTTTTGTGAATAAAGTTGCTTCTAAATTTTGATGTATAATTTCATCTTCTAGCTGATCGTAAACACTATTATGAAGCTCTCCGACCTTTTTCTCATAAAGTTGCAACGTTTCATATACTTCTCCTTGGGCATCGATTGTACATACTACACAGACATTCTCCATCCCTTTTTGAAGTCCATAATAGTTAGAGCGGCTATATATTTCTTCGTCAGATTGGATTTTCATTTCGATTAAATCAGCAAAGAAATTATTTTTTAACAATCGCGAGTTTTCTTCGATTGCTTGCTCTTTTACGATAGTAAATGAAATGACATTGCCTGCTTGTTCGATTGCCATTTGCGAAGATGGATATGGCAAGGTAAGCGAATCGAAAATGACTAGCATACTAGGATATTGCCGTTTCGTATGAACAGGGAAAGTGGAAACGTTTTGGTGTTCCCTTGATGGAATGGAAAACGTTGTTCCTTCTCGTGCAACAAGTATGTCTTCTTTTACTTTTTGAAGAATCTCTTGTTTTATCTCTTTCATGGATTCCTTCACAAAGTCGTGGCTTTGAGCAATCATTTCTCCTCTATGATTCAATAAGAGTGCCGGACGTGCCAAAAGGTAGCCTAATTGTTCTAATAGAGCGCTTAAACTATATCCTTTTATAAGCATGTTGGAGAACTCTTTTTGCACATGTAACGCATAGTATAGCTGCTCTGCCTCATGATCATTCAAATAATTCAATATGTGACGAGAAACTTCCCCTAATGTATGTTTTGTTGGCAGATCAATAATCGGAAATGCAAGATTATCAGCCAGTAACTTTACTTCAGGCGGTAATTGGTGAAAGAATCGGCTAATCTTGATAACAAGACCAGAACAATTTAAGTCGTGCATTTGTTTGATTAGCTCGCAGAACTTCTCTGTGTCATCCTTAAAAGCATATCCCGTTGAAAGGAGAAGATGATTTTCGCCTAAAAAGTTAATCACGTCAGGTGTATCAGATATATTTACAGATTGTACATTTCTTGTTAGACCACGATGGCCTGCAAGTACAATACCTTCTTTCATGCCTTCTAATATAAATAAATCATTTATGGTTTTCATGCGAATACCCTCTCTACTAAAGTTTCCATAAGAAATATTACTCTTGTTCCTATACTATCCATTTTACGTTAAAAGTAAACAAAAATCAAAGCTGAAATTGGTCATAGTAAACAATGACAATTTCAATCAATAGCTGTAGACTAGAATAGATAAAGGCTAAAAATTAGGGAATACTATCTTGGTCATACATCCAGTACAGATGCATTTAGTAGGTATTATTCTACTGGGCATTGAGACTGTTGTTATTCATAAAAAGAAAGGTGATTGTTATTAACGAATTATTAAAATCAAGCAACTGGATTTCGGGCTTACAGTGGCTCTTTTTTATTTTTACGAACATTGTTGTCATACCGATCACTGTCGGAGCGGCTTTCGAACTTTCCCCTGGCACAATTGTCAATATGCTTCAGCTTTCCTTTATCGTGACAGGATTGGCATGTATCGTGCAAGCGTTTTTGGGGCATAAAAGAGCCATTATGGAAGGGCAATCGGGCCTATGGTGGGGGGTAATTTTAACGCTATGTAGTACAGCTGCGGCACAAGGGATGCCATTACCTATTTTAGGGGGCAGTTTAACCGTTGGAATTATCATTACCTCGATTTTGACTTTTTTGATTGGTGTAACAGGGCTAGGACCTCGTCTGGCCAATTTATTTAAACCTGCCGTAATGGGTGTGTTTATGTTTTTGTTCGGATGTCAATTAATTGGAATCTTTTTAAAGGGAATGCTAGGTATTCCATTTGGTAACCAGGCAGCGGATGCTCATATCGACGTATCTATTTCTTTATTGTCAATCATAGTAGCGATTATTGTAATCCTGATTAGTGTAAAGGCACCTTCAAGTGTACGTCGCTATGGTCTCCTTATCGGTATTATCGGTGGTTGGATTGTTTATGCGCTTATTTTTAAGCCGGAAAGTCCTGTAAGTGAAGCTACCTCGTTTGGCCTTGAGCTATTTCCATTAGGTAAGCCTGCATGGGATATCGGAATTATTATGACGACTGTTATCGCAGGATTATTAAACTCTGCAAATACGATCGGCGCACTAAAGGGAACGGAAAGCATGTATAAGGTGGAAACGACTAATTCTGAATACAGAGCTTCCTTTACGATTACAGGTATTTTTACACTTATCGCTGGATTTTTTGGGCTAGTTCCAAATTCACCTTACGTATCTTCGATCGGCTTCCTAAGCCAGACGGGAATTATAAAAAGAATTCCTTTTGTTCTTGGTGGATTAATGTTTCTTGTAATGGGTCTAATTCCGCCAATTGGTCACTTTTTCTCACAGCTTCCATTAAGTATTGGTAGTGCAGCGTTATTTGTCTCTTATTTACTTCTTTTAAATTCTTCTTTGAATTTCTTCAAACAGGTTGAATTCAATACGGTAAATGTCTATCGTTCTGCTGTTCCTTTGTTTGTAGGAGTTGTGATTATGACCCTCCCTGCATCTTATTTTGTTACTATTCCAAGTGTAGTCCGTCCAGTTCTTAGCAGCGGATTATTAGTGGGGATCATTCTAGCTCTACTATTAGAGAACTTGTTTAAATGGGACAATTACGGGAATGAAGATAATGGTAAGCAAAAGGATACAACGAGCACGGTTAATGATTAAACTAATCGACAAATTAGATGACGATAAACGGCATTTGGTAAGAAAAGTTCGGATAGCAAAAATGGATAGATAAAATATAGAAATTTGTCCATTTATGCTAAAGACTATTTTTGTAGCAATGATTACAATGGAGAGTGTAGCGAAAGACAATAAGCAAGACAATTCAGTGCATACTATCCGCATGTATTACAAACAATAGAAGCGTTACCAAAATAATTATAGAAATTACATAGCGCAGAGAAGGATGGTGAAATAGGTGGACGATATGAAAGACATTATACAAAAGCTTGACAATTTAGCAGAAGAAACAGCTGGCAAGCTTGAATGGTTAGCCGAATTCGGAAAAGATCCAGAAGGCGGAGTTTCTCGTTTACTTTATACAAAAGAGTGGGTTGAAGGTCAACATGCATTAAAAGAATGGATGGAGAATGAAGGCCTGGAAGCTCGATTTGATGATATTGGGAATTTATACGGGACGTTAACAGGAAAAAACACAAATGAAACTGTTTTAACTGGCTCACACGTGGATACAGTAAAAAATGGCGGCCGTTTTGACGGTGCATATGGAATTGTTGCGGGAATTATTGCACTGAAATATTTGAAAAAACATTTTGGGCAACCACTAAGAAATATCGAAATCGTTTCGATGGCCGAGGAAGAAGGAAGTCGTTTTCCTTATGCCTTCTGGGGCTCTAAAAATATAGTTGGATTAGCCAAAAGAGAAGATGTAAAAGACATTACGGATTTTGATGGTATTCCTTTTGTGGAAGCGATGTCAAAAGCTGGATTTAAATTTAAAGCGGATGATACTGCAAAGCGTGAAGATCTCAAAGCATTTGTAGAAATTCATGTAGAACAAGGTAGCGTTCTGGAAACGGAACAAATTCCAGTAGCGGTTGTCTACAGCATTGTGGGACAAAGACGTTTCACTGTTGAAATTACAGGAGAAGCAAATCACGCAGGTACGACGCCGATGGGCTACCGAAAAGATACCGTTTATGCGGCTAGCCAAATGATATTTGAACTTATTTCGATGGCTAGAGAAGAAGGAGATCCGCTTGTTGCAACAGTCGGCAAGATTGAAGCGGAGCCGAACATCGTAAACGTAGTTCCTGGAAAAGCGATTTTCACGATAGATGTTCGTCATACAAATAAAGAAATATTGGTAAACTTCACAGAAAAGATGACTGAAAGAATGAAAGAAATTTCAAAAGAACATGGTGTTGAAACAGTTATTGATATGTGGATGGATGCAGATCCAGTTCCAATGGATGCAACTATTGTTCAACTGATTGAAAACCAATTTAAACAAAATGGTTTAAATTATAAATTAATGCACAGTGGTGCGGGACATGATTCTCAAATCTTTGCTCCAGTTGTACCGACAGCTATGCTGTTTGTTCCAAGTTTAAAAGGGATCAGCCATAATCCGGCTGAGTTTACAGAACCAGCAGATTTAGCAGAAGGTGTAAAAGCACTTATTGGTGCGCTTTATGAATTGGGTTATAAAGAGTAACACTGTGAATCATTGTGAAGATAAAAATATAAGCAAACAGAGGAGAATGTAATAATGGGTTATCCAAAGGATTTACTTTCAAGCAGATCAATTATTAAACCAGGTCAATATGCGCTTATCGCTCCAGAGGGATTAGTAAATAATGTTATCCCTGGGTTTGAAAATTGCAGAATTTCCATCTTAGGTTCACCAAAACTTGGTGCTAGCTTTGTTGACTACGTAGTGACAATGCACGAAGGCGGAAAGAATAGCAAAGGTTACTGCGGTGAAGAAGATGTACAATGCTTTGTTTATGTTCTTAGCGGAAAAGTGAAAGCAAAAGCGGATGACCAAGAGTTCATTCTGGAAGAAAGCGGCTATTTATATTGCCCACCAGGCGTAACAATGTATTTGGAAAACATGGAATCAGGGGATTCTCGTCTATTCCTTTACAAACAAAAACACAACCCATTAGAAGGACAGAAGCCTTGGGTTGTTTCAGGTCATGCAAATGAGATTGAGTATATGGATTATGATGATATGCACAACGTACATCTTAAAGATCTTTTACCATTAGATCTTGCTTTTGATATGAATTTCCACATTCTTTCATTCGACCCGGCAGCTAGCCACCCATTTGTTGAAACACATTACCAAGGACATGGTGCTTACCTATTATCTGGTGAGGGTATGTATAACCTAGATAATGAATGGATTCCAGTCAAAAAAGATGATTACATCTTTATGGCTCCGTATGTGCATCAAGCTGCGTATGCAGTTGGTAGAGAGCCATTAACATACGTTTATTCTAAAGATTGCAATCGGGATGCATCATTATAATACATTAAGAAAAGAGGTGTCACGATGAGATTGAAAAGCGAAGACTTAAAAAGTCTAATCAAAACAAAGCTTCACAAGGCCGGTCTAAATGAGGAGCATGCTGATGTCGCAGCAGACGTATTAACGTTTGCCGATGCAAGAGGCATTCACTCCCACGGTGCTGTTCGCGTGGAGTATTATGCAGAACGAATTGCAAAGGGCGGAATCAACACGAACCCAGACTTTAAATTCGAGAAAACAGGCCCTGCATCTGGCGTATTTCATGGTGATGGCGGTAATGGCCATATAGCTGCGAAATTAGCCATGGATGAGGCAATTAAAATGGCTAAAGAAAGTGGCGTTGCCATTATTGGTGTGAGAGATATCTCTCACAGCGGTGCAATTTCCTACTTCACGGAACAAGCGGCAAGTGAAGGTCTAATCGGTATTTCTATGTGTCAATCTGATCCTATGGTTGTTCCTTTTGGCGGAGCTGAGCCTTATTACGGAACAAATCCAATCGCTTTTGCTGCACCGAGCAGTGATGGCAGAATGATTACATTAGATATGGCAACTACTGTCCAAGCTTGGGGGAAAATTCTTCATGCTCGTTCCAAAAAAGAATCTATTCCTGATACATGGGCAGTTGACAGCAATGGGGAACCAACAACAGATCCGTTAAATGTAAATGCATTATTACCGATTGCGGGTCCAAAAGGCTATGGTCTTGCGATGATGGTCGATGTATTATCTGGGATTCTTCTTGGACTTCCGTTCGGTAACAAAGTTTCTTCCATGTACGAAGATTTATCTGAATATCGAAAATTAGGTCAGCTTCATATTGTTATCAACCCGGCATTCTTTACTGGGATAGCTAATTTTAAAAATAGCATTACCGAAACAATGAGCGATTTAAATCAAATCAAACCTGCACCAGGCTTCTCAAAAGTCCTTTATCCTGGTCAAAACAATGATATTGTCATTGAGGATTACAAGGAAAATGGAATTGAGATTGTGGAAGACATTTATGAGTATTTAAAATCAGATGTTATCCATAATAATCAATATGATCATAAAAACCCATTTGCAGAATAAGTTATGATTCGAATATAGATAATCGGTTGAAAAATAGGAGGGACGAGTGGAATGAGATTAAGTAGCGAGCAATTGAATGAGTTGATTACTACGAAGCTGCAAAAGGCAGGATTAACTGAGGATCATGCGCGTGGTGTTGCTGACGTTCTAGTTCATGCAGATGCTAGAGGAGTCCATTCTCATGGAGCAATGAGAGTGGAGTATTATGCTGAAAGGATTGCTAAAGGCGGTATTAATGCAAATCCTGATTTCAAATTTGAAAAAACTGGTCCTGCAACAGCTGTGTTTGACGGTGATAATGGAGCAGGGCATGTTGCAGCCAAGTTAGCAATGGACGAAGCGATTCAAATGGCAAAAGAAAACGGTGTAGCAGTTGTTGGTGTAAGAAGAATCAGTCACAGTGGTGCGCTTTCTTACTTTGTTCAACAAGCTGCTAATGAGAACTTAATTGGTATCTCTGTTTGCCAATCGGATCCGATGGTCGTTCCTTTTGGTGGATCAGAGCCTTATTATGGAACAAATCCGATTGCTTTTGCAGCACCAGGCAAAAACGGGCAGAACATTACATTTGATATGGCTACTACTGTTCAAGCTTGGGGGAAAATTCTTCACGCTCGTTCTAAAAACGAATCCATTCCTGACACATGGGCGGTTGATGTCGAAGGAAACCCTACGACCGATCCATTTAAGGTAAATGCTTTAGTACCAATTGCTGGGCCAAAGGGTTACGGTCTTATGATGATGGTAGATGTTTTATCTGGAATTCTTCTTGGACTTCCATTTGGAAACAAAGTATCTTCCATGTACCATGATCTTACCGAACATCGAAATCTTGGCCAACTGCACATTGTGATTAATCCGGAATATTTTACTGCGTTAAATCTATTCCAAGAGAGTATCGCGACAACTATGCAAGATCTGAATAACATTAAACCAGCTCCTGGTTTTGATCATGTGTCTTACCCTGGACAAAGAAGTGCTGAAAGGGAAAAGAAATACGAAGAAAACGGAATCGAAATTGTTGATCATATTTATGAGTATTTAGTTTCAGACGTAGTTCACAACAATGCTTATGATAACAAAAGCCCTTTTGCTAAGTAGAAGATAAAGGGTGGTCAACTTGTGGCCACCCAATTTTCTGTGCCTATTTTACCCAGGGCATTTCGGATTTCTTGATAAATTAATAAAAATAATAACAAAGAGGTGCATTCAAACATGCTTTATACAATTGTTAAACAGAATTCATACCAGGATTCAGTTAATTTAATGCTTCTTACAAATAAAATATCTACTATGGATGGCATTAACAAAGTTCAAATTATGATGGGAACTCCAGCCAATAAAGATATTTTAAAGGCAGCTGATCTATACACAGAGGAACTTGAAGGTGCTGCATCTAATGATATGTGTATCGTTGTTGATACTGACTCAGAAGAGAAAATCCAAGAGGTTCTAGATGAAACAGATAACTATTTAAACAACCAAGCAATTGCAAGTGGTAAAGAAGCTTTCGAAACTGTTCGTTCTTGGGATAAAGCTACAAAAGAATTACCAGGTGCGAATCTAGCGATTATTTCTACACCAGGTCAATATGCAGCGGAAGAAGCTGAAAAAGCACTTGATAGAGATATGCACGTTCTTATTTTCAGTGACAACGTAACAGTTGAAGATGAGCGTCGTATTAAAGAAAAAGCACATGACAAAGGTCTTCTTGTAATGGGTCCTGACTGTGGTACAGCAGTAGTTTCTGGCGTACCTCTTGCATTCGCTAACGTTATGAAAACTGGTAAAATTGGTGTTATCGGGGCTTCTGGAACAGGGATTCAAGAAGTTACAACAGAAATTGACCGTTTAGGCGCTGGAATTAGCCATGCAATCGGTACTGGTGGCCGTGACCTAAATGATAAAATCGGTGCAATTACAATGTTAGATGGTATTAAAGCATTAGCACAACATAGTCAAACAGAAGTGATTACATTGATCTCTAAACCACCTGCAAAAGAAGTTCGTGACGAGGTTGTTCAATTGCTACAAAGTCTTTCTAAACCAGTGGTTGCGATTTTCCTTGGTGAAGAGCCACATAACCATGAAGGCAATGTATATTATGCTAACACACTTGAAGAAACAGCTGCGATTGCAGTAGATCTTGTGAAAGGCAACCCTATTAAGCCAAATTACAACAGATTACAAGCAGAAGTACCTGCAGTAACTTTAAAACCAGAGCAAAAAACAATTAAAGGTCTATACTCAGGCGGTACATTAGGTTATGAAGCGGCTACTTTAATCAGTAGTGGTCTTAACTATGATAATAGTGGAGCTCATGAGGAAGGATACCTTCTAAATGCAAATGGATTCCAAGTGATCGACCTTGGGGATGATATTTATACACAAGGTAAACCACACCCAATGATCGACCCGGATACAAGAATTCAATACTTCCAAAAAGCAGCACAAGATGAGTCAACTGCAATTATCCTATTTGATCTAGTTCTTGGATATGGTTCTCATGAAGATATGGCAGGCGCACTTATCCCTGGTATCGAAAAAATTCAAAAAGATGCACAAGCAAAAGGTAAAGAAATTTACTTCGTAGCATCTGTATGTGGTACTGACCAAGATCCACAAGGTATTGACGAGCAAAAAGCAAAATTAGAAAAAGCTGGAGTTATTCTACGTGATAGTAACAACCAAGCGGTTCTTACTGCATTAGCTATGCTTGATATTCAAATCGAAGAAGTACAAAAAGAATTAGTACCTGCAACAGAAACTGCAACAGTTGAAATTACTGTTTCTGAAGCTATCCAAAAATTATTAACAGAAAAACCAAACGTTGTTAACGTTGGATTAAAGAAATTCACAGAAGCTATTACTGCTAACGGCGGAAGAGTTGTTCAGTATGACTGGCGTCCAGTTGCTGGCGGCAACCCAAGAATGCGTCAAATTTTAAGTGTACTTCGTTAATCGAAAGAAGCTTTTTAAACTTCAGGCTAACGAAATTAAACGATCAATGAATTATCAGGAGGAATCATAATGTACGGACAATATAAAACAATCGACGAAGCAAACCGAGCAGTAATCGATAAAGTTGTATCGAGTGCACCTTTCTTAGTAGATGTAGTGCCTGCCAAATCTGTCATTCAAGAGTTAAACGGGAAAGTTCTGCTTCATGCAGGACCACCTATTAAATGGGAAAATATGACTAGCCCTATGCAAGGATCTTGCATAGGAGCTACATTGTTTGAAGGTTGGGCTTCTAACGCAGATGAAGCAGCTAAGATGCTTGAAAATGGAGAAATTGAATTCATTCCATGTCACCATGTGAACGCGGTTGGTCCAATGGGAGGAATTACATCTGGAAGCATGCCAGTTCTTGTGGCAGAAAATCGTGATGGTGGAAACCAAGCATATTGCACAATGAATGAAGGTATTGGTGCAGTTCTACGTTTTGGTGCTTACTCTGACGAAGTACTTAAACGTCTTGCATGGTTCAGAGATGTACTTGGTCCAACACTTTCAAAAGCAATAAAAGTTAAAGGTGACGGATTAAACGTTAACGTTATGATGGCGAAAGCAATTACAATGGGAGACGAGTTCCACCAACGTAATATTGCTGGTTCACTTATTTTCTTAAAAGAAATTACTCCTTATATTTTAAAAACAGATGTAGCGGACTCAGATAAGCAAGATGTTATTCAATTCTTGGCTGATACTGATCAATACTTCTTAAACATTGCGATGGCTTCAACGAAAGCAGTAATGGATACAGCACGTGAAATTCAACACGGTACAGTAGTAACAGCAATGTGCCGTAACGGTTATGAATTCGGAATTCGTATTGCTGGTATGGGTGACCAATGGTTCACAGCACCTGTTAATACGCCTCAAGGTTTATTCTTTACGGGCTATGATCAAGACTTAGCTTGTCCTGACATGGGTGACAGTGCGATCACTGAAACATTCGGTGTAGGCGGTTTTGCAATGATCGCTGCTCCTGGTGTTACACGCTTCGTAGGTGCTGGTGGTATGGACGACGCAGTTAATACTAGTAATGATATGATGGAAATTTGTATTGATCATAACCCTAACTTCTCTATTCCAACTTGGGACTTTAAAGGATCTGCCCTAGGAATTGACGCAAGAAAAGTTGTTGAAACTGGAATTGAACCAATTATCAACACAGGTATTGCTCATAAAGAAGCTGGAGTTGGCCAAATTGGTGCAGGTACAGTTCGTGCTCCATTAGCTTGCTTCGAAAAAGCAATTGATGCATACGCTGTAAAACTTGGTCTAATTGACCCACAATAAATGAATAAATGCACTCTTTTTGGAGAGGACTATAGTTATCTAGTTCCTCTCCTTCTTTATAAAAGTGAAAATGGATACGTTCATAGTCGTTTTGCCAATGGCTTTAATATTAAAATAGAAGATTCTCTTATATTTATTGGAAATAATAAAAACGGACTTCTGCCATTTGGAATTCATCTTCAAGAAGAAGATACGTTAAGAGCTGTTTCCTCTGTTAACAATGGAGATCCAGTTACATGGAATAAAAAAAACAACTCGATAGAATTACCAAGGGTAACAATCAGTATCGAAAAAGGCAATAGCTTTAAAAATGAATTAACTACTTTAGATAGTACAGCTATTTTTAAAGCAAGTTTTGAGCAATTTTGTTCACAACTAGTGAAAATAGAAAACCACACTGGACTGGATGTTTCGTTCAAAGAATTTTTAAATAAGCTTTTTGCAGCAGGTGAACAGAGTTGGCTTGGTGCTGAAGCCTATTTGATACTTTTGATGGAAGCTGCAGAGTCGCGCGATGAAGATTTATTGGAGAAAGTCCTTAGATACTTTCTTGGAAGAGGACAAGGCTTAACTCCTTCAGGCGATGACATGATTGTCGGGATGCTTGCTTTTGATGCCGTTTCCCCAACTCTTTCCACAAGCTTTTATAAAAAAGTTTCAGAACTAATTGAAGGTGAATCGATTACTACTGATGTGGCGAGAGAATATTTACGGTATGCACTTAAACAGGAGTTTAGCTCAACCGTTTCAAATCTAGTCAATGCACTTGCTGACGGTAATGCCCCTAATTTTGAGAAAGTCCTATATGACTTGGTCGAAGTTGGACACAGTTCAGGTTTGGATACGGTATTAGGTATTCTTATCGGAATGTTAGCTTTTAGGAAAACAAAAATAGAAACAAATTAAAAGGTTGGAGAGTGTATATATGAGTAAAGTCGTTTTAGCGATTGGCGGTAACGCAATCATTAAAGAAGGTCAAAAAGGGACAATTGAAGAACAACGAGAAAACTTGGTTGAGAGTTCTGCACCTGTTCTTGATTTAATGGAGCAAGGTCATACAGTTGTAATTACTCACGGAAATGGCCCACAAGTTGGTAATACATTAATAAGAGGAGAAATGGCGAAATCAGTAATTCCCGAGTATCCTTAGATGTATATGGTGCTGAAACGCAAGGTAACTTAGGATATTTAATCCAACAAACTTTTAAAAATAAAATGGCGGAACGTAATATCAATAAAACAATTGCAACAGTTGTAACTCAATCAGTTGTTTCAAAAGATGATTCTGCATTTGAAAATCCTACAAAACCAATTGGCCCATTCTATTCTAAAGAAGATATGGAGAAAATTGTAGCTGAGCGAAACTTAACATTCGTTGAAGATGCTGGACGTGGATATAGACGTGTTGTTGCATCTCCAAAGCCAGTTAGAATTGTTGAAAAAGAAGCAATTGAAACTTTGCTTAACAATGGTATTTCTGTTATTTCCACTGGTGGCGGCGGAATTCCGGTAATTGAAAATAACGGAAAAATCGAAGGTATTGAAGCTGTAATCGATAAAGACTTCGCAAGTGCATTACTTGCAGCTGATATTAACGCTGATTATTTATTCATCTTAACTGGTGTTGAACAAGTTGCTATCAACTTCGGTAAACCAAACCAAGAAAATTTATTAGAAATGACAATTGATGATGCACTTCGTTATTTAGATGAAGGTCAATTCCCTAAAGGAAGCATGGGACCTAAAATCGAAGCTGCGATTCTGTTCCTACAAAAAGGCGGAAAGAACGTTATCATTACTTCGATTGATAAACTTCAAGATGCAATTGAAGGAAAAACTGGTACACGTATTGTAATGTAATATATAAAGTTGTTCTGTCTACCCCTACTTTCAATAAGAATGCAGGGGTAGACAGTGCTTTTTTATTTACTTAATTTCTTTCTTCAACACCCCCGCAAATATTAAAATCTACATAATAGATATTAACTGTCAGAAAAAGACTAGCTAACTATGTTCACTTTTTTTATACTTAGATTATTAACGACTAAAATATTCCGAAGATTTATAATAAGTAGAAACTACGAGGATTAGACAGGAGATATCTATATGGATACTAAGCAAAGATATCAAATACTTTTTAATAAGATCAATCAATATAATTCAGGAACTAAGGGAATAACTAGAGTTGCATATACAAATGAAGAGCAGGCATGTACACAAGCATTTATGCGAATGTGTAAAGATGAAGGACTAGATATTCGGATCGATTCTTGTGGCAATGCAATTGGGAGAAGAGAGGGTAGAATAAAGGGACTTCCGCCTGTGTTAATGGGATCTCATTTGGATACAGTTTATCAAGGCGGTAAGTATGACGGGGTTGTCGGTGTTACCGCTGCATTGGAAGTTATTAAACGACTGAATGAAAAAGGAATTGAAACAGATCATCCAATTGAGATTATTTCATTTGCTTGTGAGGAGTCTTCCAGGTTCGGTGTTTCCACACTAGGAAGTAAAGCGATGGCCGGTACATTTGATAAGGAGAAAGTTAGATATTTAAAAGACCGTAATGGAGTTACGTTGGAAGAGGCACTTGCTTTATGTGCACTTGAAATTGATAGTATTGAACATGCGAGCAGAAAAGATGAAAAGATAAAGGCTTTTTTTGAATTACATATAGAGCAAGGACCAGTATTAGAGAATGAAAATAAGAAGATTGGCATTGTTACCGGAATAGCGGCTCCGGTTAGATTTTCAATAAGAATAGTAGGAACCCCTTCCCATTCTGGCACAACCCCAATGAATATGCGAAATGATGCGCTTCTTGGTGCATCCCAAATTGCATTGGAGCTTGAAAAAATTGCGTTAAATGAGCAAAGTTACGGAACGGTTGCTACGGTTGGTGTTTTAGATATCCCAGCTGGTGCGATGAACGTAGTGCCGGGCGAAGTAGAAATCAAAGTTGATATCCGCGGGACTTCATTAGAATCACGCCAGCGCGTGTTAGATCATCTTAATCAAACGATTGAATTAGTAAAGAGAAACAGACAGCTAGAAATCCTAAGTCAAGAAATCATTTCGGAAGAACCAGTGTTACTCTCTACTGAAATTACAGAAACAATGGAAACAATTTGTAAGGATCAGGCTATTTCTTATAAAATGATGCCAAGTGGAGCAGGACATGATGCGATGAACATGGTAAAGCTATGCCCTACTGGACTTATCTTTGTTCCATCTGTAAATGGTCTTAGCCACCATCCAGATGAGTATACCGACCATGATGATATATTAATAGGTATTGATGTGTTAGAGAAAACTGTCATACATTATGCTAAAATGGAATCGAACATTTAGGGAAATAAGAATAAGTGAGCGAGTAAGTAAGTAATTCTCACCTCATAAATATAGATATAACCACTTCTCAAAATCAGAGAGGTGGTTATTTTTTTGCGTTTTGGATTTAATATATGTGGATTACTTTTGGCGTTCAACTATTAGAGTTTTTTAAGATGCATTATCTGTCTTGGTATTAATCAGCCAACTTCAGAGCCTGTCTGTTCTTCTAGTAGTCATAAATTATATAAAGTCTTTTTAAGTAATCAATGAGATGTAATTTTTAGAAATTTCAATAAAAGAGTATAATAGACCTATTATAATTTTCTGTCATTTGTAAATAAAAAATACTAGTGTCGACAAAAAATGATAAGTTCTTTATACTATTATAGTAATATGAAATCGTGATATTAGTACTATTATACTTATAATTGAAAAAGGCAAACTTATCGAAAGGTAAGGACGCAAAGCTACGAGTCTAAAATCCTCTTGGATAATGATAGTCGGGTTGCCAAGAGTAGTAATGAATGATTCTTTGGCTATCCCTATCTAGGATTGGGATAGCTTTTATTTTAGACTCCCCAATAAGCAAATAAATGTCACCTAAGAAATGTAGCAGACTATAGGAAAAAGGAGATTAGAGATGATAGTAGTAGATAAAAGGAAATATAAAATGGCAATTAATGAGGTAGCGAAGGAAGTTCAAGTACAGGTGCATGGATTAATGAGAGCGGAAGATGTAGAAGGGTATTTGGTAGATTTACAGGATACGATTAATAAAGTCTCAAGACAAGAATATACGTTTGTTATCGATGGGACTCACCAAACTCCTGTCCCATCAAAAGTTGTACCGCAGTTGGAGCAAACGATGCAATTTTATTCTAGCTTAGGTTTTAAGGATATCCTTGTAGTAAAGCCTGCCTCTAAAATTGCTCAAGTGCAAATTAGGAATGTGCTTGAAAGAATTGAGTTCACAGGTACATTTATCGATAAAGTACGTCATTCTATGTAATGTTAGATCTACTAGAAAGAAATTTTAATAATTTGGAAGGAAGATCAATAAGTGCAAACAATACAAGAGTTATATACATATGAAATTATAACGAAGGAACAAACAGATGTAATTCCGAAAGCAGCTGCGTGTTTAGCTCGTTCGTTTATTGGAGTAAATGTTTCAGGGAAATGGGTTCAGGAACCAATGGTAGGTCAATTAAATTTAGATTATGATGACTTCTATCAGTTTACATTAGGTTATTTAGAATCTACTGTAGAGCAAGGTTATTGCGCAGTCGCTAAAGATATTCATGAAAATGTTGTTGGCGTGCTTGCTGGAGACACAAATGCACCAGAGATTATTGGAGAAGATGTATTTGAAGGTTCTTTTTATGATATGAATGTAATTCTGCGTGTACTGGAAGATGTAGATAAACGTTTCATGGAAGATTACAAAAAGCGAAACGGTGAAGATATTAAAGATGGAGAGTTATTACACTTATTCATGTTAGGAGTGACAGCTGAACATGGCCGCCACGAGATTATTCAACAATTAGGAAGTAGATTAATGACAAAAGCATCGTTACAAGGAGTAAAAGCTGTTTTAGGGGAAGCAACAAACCCGAAGTCGATACGTGTAATGGAAAAATATCATAATATGAAAAAATATAAAGATTTAGAAGGAAATTATATTGTTCATAAATATCAGGATAATAATAAGTTAAATGGTATTCCTGCAAATATAGCAGATGGAACGTATATCCTTTTGAAGGAGCTTTAAACTGTTCATCATTACTAATTCAATACTAAATAGGAGTTAGGAGATTTATTTATCATGGAAGCTATTATGCTAGGTATAATTGTTATCTTATTAGGGGTCTCGGTGTATTTTGCTTACCGTTATTATTCGCTAAAACATCATCCTCATATTAATAAAGAAATAATAAATGGAATGAAAGAATTGTCAGCAGGTAATATCACAAGCCCAGTGGATGAAAAGAGTGCTGATTATGCTATTTTTAATCAGCTGATTGAGTTTTTCAGCCTTGTAAGGGAAAAGTTTTTTTCATTTTCAAAAAATGTCCAAGAAAAGGGAGAAAATCTAGCGGAGATCGGTGAATATGCTTCTGAGAAAGCGGATATTGTTAGAGCGGCAATTGATGAAGTAGGTAGAGGATTACAAAAACAATTAATAGCTACCGAAGAAAGTGCCGAATCAATGGAAGAAATGGCTCAGGCTATTGAAGATTTATCTGTAAGATCCAATCAAATCTCAGAGCAATCGATCACTACTTTAGAATTGACCGAAGAAGGAAACGGAAAGTTAAAGAATTCCTTAGAAAAAATGGAGCAGTTTAACCAAACGATCAATACTACATTTGATGCCATAAACAAACTTGGAGAAAAGTCTCACGAAATCGGTACTATTGTAAAAGTGATTACAGGAATATCTGAACAAATTAATTTATTGGCATTGAATGCGGCAATAGAAGCTGCCCGTGCTGGGGAACATGGGAAAGGATTTGCGGTTGTTGCTGATGAGGTAAGAAAATTGGCCGAACAATCACGCCAATCTTCTTCTGAAGTATCAAATATAGTAAAGAATATACAAGAAGAAACAGACACAGTTGTCAAGTCAATGCAACAGGGAACAGAAGAATTTAAAGATACAAATACAACTATTGTAGAAGTTGGAACTATGTTCGAAACAATTCTGTCAACTACAAAAATCATTGCTGAAAACAATGAAAACTCCTCTGCAAGCACAGAAGAACTATCTTCTGCTTCTCACCAGATAATGACAACTATTGTTGAGATAGCTTCTATCTCTCGAGAATCTGTTGAAATGTTTGAGGAACTAATAGAAATTAGTGATGATGAACTGCAGACAATGCAAAAGCTTGTTCGTGAAGCTGAGAATCTTGTAGAGTTAAAAAATGAGGTTAACAAATTGATATATGCATGGAATGATGGGGTAGAAACAGCAGAAGCTAAAGCTGGTCAAAGTACTGCACAATAAGGCTTAGGCTGATAAATATAAGAGTGCTTCTTATAGGTTGATCCAACTTGTGGGAAGCATCTTTTTTATGCATAAAGCTACTTCTAGTAAAACATCAAGGAGGTAAAACGATGAAGAAAGTACAAAAGCTTTTTCCTAGTATGGACGGGAATGACTTTCAAAGAGAAGAAATATTATCCTATTTTAGGACTATTTTAACGAAAATAGATGAATTAAAGGATCCTAACAAATTAACGCTAGGAGAAATGCCCAAATACACAGAGGATTACTATAATCGTGTCATTCAAGAGGCGGATGTTCCGAAAAAGGGAGTGCCAATGGAGGAAGTGATCCAAGAACTTCTAAAATTAGTAGAAGGACACCGCTACGTCAATCGAAATTATGTAGCCAATGCAGCGCCCCTTCCGAATATTGCTAGTATTATCGGAAATTTAGTAATGGTACTAGTCAATGGGAACAATCTTTGGGATGTGGAAGGTCCAGCAGCTGCAACAGCAGAAATTGAGATAACTAGCATGCTATCTAAACTTATCGGATACGATGAAAGCACCAGTGCAGGATACACAACTTGGGGTGGACAAGGGGCTGTCTTTAACTCTTTACGTCTTGCCATCGCTCGTTACGCTCCGTCGTCTAATCAAAATGGTGTGCCGCAAAATCTCTATTGCTTCTGTTCTGAGCTTTCACACTATAGTCTGTATAAATCTGTAGAAGCAACAGGGATTGGCGTAGAAAACATGATTCGTGTGAAAGCTAATATTGATCATTCTATAAATCTAGAAGATTTAAAAGAAAAAATGGAGCATGTTATTGCTATAGGCGGCATTCCTCTTTATGTCCTTGCCACAATGGGAACTACTGACACTTTTGGGGTTGATGACATTAGAGGAATAAAGAGGATAGCAGAAGAATTGGAACACACATACGGTATATGTCCAATATATATCCATGCAGACTCTGCGATGGGAGGCATGTATACTTTCTTTAATGATTACAACTTTGAAAGCAATCCTCTCCTATTGGAAGATAACGTGAAGGAAGTATTAAATACCTATCAACAGAAGTTTGAACATATCAAACTTGCCGATAGTATGGTCTTTGATTTCCATAAGCTTGGCCAAACACCATATATTACGAGTTTATTTTTAATCAAAAACAGAGAGTATCTTAAGTATGTTGATTTAGATGTAGCAGAAACGCCGTATGTTGGAAATCGCGGTTATGGTAGTTATCATACAGGATATACGCTCGAATGCTCACGGATGGGAAGTGCTCTGACAATATATGCGTCTTTATTAGCATTTGGAATAGAAGGCTATCAAGAGCTTTTAGCCAACTATATTCGTGTCAATTTTGCTTTTAGAGAGACGTTAACAAAAGAAATTTCGAATGTAGTGATTACGAATGAGGTTTCTCCGATTACAACATTCCGTTTTTATCCAGAACAGATAAGATGGAATGAGGAATTGAACGGAATCTTAACGGTAGAAGAAATAACCGAAATTAATCAATTTAATGACGATTTCGCAGAAGTAATTGGTGCCGAACGAGATACGGTCTTCTATGGAAATACCAAAAAGCAGCGTCTCGTAAAAGCTGCAAACTCAAACAAACCGGTATCCATATATGCACATAAATTTTTTACAATCTCGCCATACTCAACAATAGAAGAGGTAGACCGTTACGTAGGATTTCTAAAAGAACATCTAGCATTCTTTCAGAAAACAAGTAGTAATAAAAATATGATTCTAACAACAGGTTAAAGGTACGATACACTCATATTTCAGGCTTTTAAGAAGGTCTTTCATCAGTTTGCAAAACTGTTGGGAGTCCTTTTCTTCTTGTTTTCTTTACATATTGAGTGCGACAGAAAAAGTGTAAGAAGGGATAATAACACGGTTATTAAACCTCAGTTAGATTAGTAGAAAGAAAATAAATTTACAGTCGCAAGTTTATACGCAAGCAACAAACCAGATTGTTTGAGTAAATACACACTATTACCTATAAAATATAGATACCTCTATTGATTAACTGAAACAAAAGGAGAAGAAACATCTTTCGGTTAAATATTGAAATGAAAAGAGTAAAATAACTAAGTTTGAATCAAACTGTATAAAACGGTTTTGTCTTCGAATCTCTGTGAGAAAACAAGCAGGGTTCTATTAAATAGTTATCTTACAAAAGCAAGGAGTTATATAACATGATGTATACTGCTCACCAGAAATTAGAGGAAATCAGACAGGCGCTCAATTCCAAGTTTCTTGAACGAGAAAATGAGGTGGAGGGAATTCTAGTTGCATTACTTTCCAGGCAGCATATGCTCATGATTGGGCCTGCAGGAACAGCTAAATCAGCTTTGTCGAGTGAATTATCCAAAATTATCGAGGGGACTACCTATTTTCAGTGGTTGCTGACAAAGTTCAGTACACCCGAGGAAGTATTTGGTCCATTGTCGTTAAAAGATTTAGAACAGGGCGTATATAAGCGAATTACTAAAACTAAAATGCCAGAAGCGAATATAGTTTTCTTGGATGAAATATTTAAAGCGAACTCAGCAATTTTGAATAGCTTACTGACCCTTATTAACGAAAGGCTATTCTATAATAACGGGTCACCGGCTAAAGTTCCCTTGATATCTGTAATAGGGGCTTCCAATGAATACCCTGAGGAGGAGGAAGAACTTGATGCACTTGTTGATCGTTTCCTCTTACGATATGAAATTAAGCTTATAGTAGATGAAAAGAATTTCATCTCGATGCTAAAAGCAGAGGAACAAATTATGCACATGCCGTGTATGTCAATGGAAGAATTGATGCATCTCCAGTTCTTGACTGATAAAGTAGTCATTCCTGACGAGGTATATAAAGCATTATCAAAGATTCGCGTGGGATTAAGAGATGAAGGAATTCATCCATCAGATCGAAGGTTCAAGCAGTCTTTAAGTGTATTGCAAGCAAAAGCATTGATTAACCAACGGCAAATCGTTCAGATAGATGATATGAAGATTCTTGAGAACGTTCTTTGGGAAAAGGTGGACCAAAAAGAGGTCGTATCATACATTATTCGAAATAATGCACATGATGTTTTAACTCAAACTCTGTATTCCTTGCAAAATGAAGCAGATGAAGTGTTTTACTCCATACTCCACGATCAGTCACCAGAGGCAGGAATAGAAGCAACTCAAAAAATGAAAGACCTAGTGGCTGATTTAAATAAGCTTAAAAGTCACTATTCAAGTAGAGAGGCTGATATCGATGTCTTACTAAATAAAGTAATCTTAATGCAACATGAAATTTTGAATAGGATTTTAGAACCTTCTTATTTAGATAATCTAGAAGAAAAAAGATGGTCTACAAGTATCTTTTTTAAAATGTGAAAAGGGGTGACATCTATGAATTCTTCTATTGGTTACAGAGATAACCTCTCCGTATTAAATACGGACTCATTCGATAAAAGGCGTTTCAAAGAAGTTTTGGAGATGTCACCTGGTCTTCAAAAGATTAGAGGCGAAGGTGTATTACCCTTGTTCGAACCATTACTGGGAGACATTTGGGCTTCGTTATATAAGATGAAACCTAAAATTACGGAAATCGATATAGATAACGTTCTGATTGTCAATAAATCACTCATGGAAAGAATTATGAAGGATGAATATTTTGTAGACTACCGGCACTTCACTCGATTGGATGATTTGTCTTCGGCTATTGCCACGGTGAAATTCGGAGAGAGGACAAACCAATGGCTAGCTGAACAAGATGAAAGATTTCAGAAACAGCTGAAGGAACTTCACACAATTCACAGGGAATTCCAAAAGCAAAAACGGCAAGAAGATACAGCAAATGAGACGGTGTTAGAAGAGAAACTTAAAGAAGCGATGAATAAGTTTAATGAGAAATTGCAATGGCTGCTTCAAAGCAATAGGGATAACTTTTCCCAAGCCATAGCACAAGCAATGGAGGAAACAAAACAAGTGAAAGAGGGGCTGAAATCGTTATTTGGGGGCTACAGTGCAGGAAGTGGTGATGCAGAATTGAAAAAGATTCCTTTGCGTGATCAAATTACCTTAGCTGAAAAAATTGCATCTAATAGAAAAATGAAAGAAATTGCAGAGTGGGCTGGAAGATTCAAACAGATAGCTCACAATAAGCAAAAGCCTAAGCAATGTGATTCAATAGGAAAAGGTGGAGTTACATTAGGCAATGATGTGGAGAAATTACTACCGATAGAGTTGAGCTTATATATGCACCCTTTAACAAAGAAAGACTTTCTCCGTCGTTTTGTAGAGGGTCAGACGATGCAATATGAGCAAAAAGGGCGGGAGGTATTGGGGAAAGGACCAATCATACTTTGTCTAGATCAATCGGGAAGTATGCAAAGGTTGGATACTCAATCCAAAGGTTTTGCGTTAGCTCTTATGTCCATTGCAAGGAGGCAAAGAAGAGACTTTTGTTTAATATTGTTCTCTTCCTCTATGCAAATATTAACATTCGAAAAAGGACATGTAAAAAGCACTGACATGATCCAGTTAGCCCAAACCTTCTTAGGTGGAGGTACGAACTTTGTGCTTCCTCTTGATAGTGCATTAAATGTAATTAATGAAAGCCGTTTTAAACTAGCAGACATTGTGTTTGTTACGGACGGAGAAGATAAGGTACCGACTTCGTATATCGAAGCTTTTAATACAAAGAAAAAGGAAAAAGATTTTAATGTTCTATCTCTTGTAATAGGAAATAGTATTGATGCCGTTAAACAATTTGCCGATAAAGTGATTCAAATTAATGATCTTGATGAAGAGGGAAGTTTTACTGCATTTGAAATATAAATGTACTTTCCTAATTCGGCTCTTCTTTTCATCTACTTTAAAGAGAAAGAAGAGCCATCAATCATTTCAATATCTTTTCTTGTTTTTACTTCCTCCATTAATGTAAAAAGTGCCTCATCTTTCTTTTTAGCTTCAATCATACAATCAATTTGTGGAGTACTGCCTTTAATTGTGTAAAGGAATTTAAAAAACATATCGATATCCACATAATCTGCATGATGGCGAAAAGCTTTTTCACTCTTTGGACTCGATATATGCATTTTGATGGGAAGAGGAGAATGTCTCCATGTCTGCACAACTCTATTCCAGTTGTTTTCCCAATTAGCATCTTGGTGATAGGCAAGATGGTGGTGATAATCGAAAACTAGTGGTATATCTAGTTTTTCACATAAGTATAGTGTATCTTCTAAGGTAAAGGAGGTATCATCGTTTTCGAGCATAATCATATTTTGAATCACCTTTGGGACGTCCATCCAATTATCAACAAAACGTTCCAGTGACATTTCGGTTTCTTTATAATTACCACCAACGTGCATGACACAGCGATGAGTTGGATCAATTCCCATTGCTTTTAATAATAAGTAATGTAGCTTTAAAGTATTGATAGAATTTTTGAAGATATGCTTTTCTTTCGAATTAATGAGAACAAAGTGATCAGGGTGAAAATCAATTCTAATCTTATGTTTTATTGCAAAATTCCCAATCTCACGCAGTGTTTCTTTTAATGGCTTTATATAATTCCAATCGGGAAGCTCTTCATGGTTTGCTAAAGGAATAAGGTGTGAGGTTAATCGATAAAAATGGATATCAGAAGCAACATTATGTTTTAACAGTCTTAGTGTGTTGTGTAAGTTCGAAAGTGCGATCCGTTCTAATTTACGAATAGCGGCTTCCCGATCATCAATTTTTGTGAATTGGGTAAAAGTCATTGTTTGAGATGGGGATGCGCTTTTTAGTTCCATACTCATTGCGACATAACCAAGACGTACAATTGTCATTTATTTCACCTCATCAATTTTATTTATTCTATTCCCTGCTGTTACCATTCCACAGATGAGCTTGTAATCCGTTTAACTCCCCGAAGTGCAGCTATTTCCTCTACGAGTCTTTGCATTGCAAGGTTCTTTTGTTTTGCTTCTATCATTATGTCAAAGTCATGGTTAAGCTCCTTTGCTAACTTTAAAAAGGGAAGAATAAAGTCTAAGGAAACAAAATTCGCATGGGAACGATAGGATTCATCTGATTTTGGAGAAGAAATGTGCACTTTCGGCACCATATTAAAGCTATTCCAAGTGTTATATATACGTTGTAGGTAAAGAGAGAGTTCATTCTCGCCGGTATTTGCCATGTGGTGATGATAATCGAGTACCATTGGAATGCTTTCTTTTTCACAAGTAATGAGTGTTTCTTTCACATCATACGTTTTATCATCATTTTCAAGGGTCATATGCTTCTTAATTTCGTTTGGAAGTTTTTTAGATTTTGATGGAAACGGTTTATAGTATTGTTTTTATCTCCATAAGCACCGCCGATATGAATATTAATTAATCCTGTATCGAGGGCGTTCATTGCTTGGAGCATTTTATAATGATATTCCATATCTTTTACCGCATTTATTGTAACTTCTTCTTTAGGACTGGTGAAAAGTGTAAATTGATTCGGGTGAAAGCTTACTCTTAGTTTAAATTTATGGATAATACTTCCAATTTCATCCCATTCCTTTTTAAATGGAGTTAGGAAATCCCAACTCACTTCGGGGTGGGTTGCTAAAGGGATAAGTGAGCTGGAAAGTCGGTACAATTCTATTTCATGTGCGATATTGTAGTACAAAATTCTTTTTGTGTGCTGTAAATTTTGTGCGGTAATAGATTTCAGCTTTTCTATTCGCTCATTTTTAGGAAGAGTTGAATACCGTGTAAAAGTTAAAGTTTTTGATGGACTTGCATCCCATAATCCTAATGCATTTGCCACATAGCCGAACCGAATCTTCATCTTTTTCCCCTTTATCTATTGCTGTAGCAGATTTTTTATAATGCATTTATAGCTTATCTTCCGCAAAACCTAATAATGTATACGTAAAACAAATGAAATGGTAAATGCTGCGTTTTACTATGTAGAAATCCAGACTTCCTTCCAAATATGTATAAACAATCAAAATGGTACTTGTTTCAGTTGAGCTGATTTTGTGTCTAAATTATGTATTAGGATACAATTAGAGTGTTAATAAAAACTTGAATTATATCATTTTTTTTTGTTATAGTTAAAAACAGACCGGTTGGTATGGTGGAGGTGTGCTACGGGAATGGATACAAAATCGCTGATAATAGAAATCGCGACGAATCTTTTTCAACAAAAAGGATATAAAGGAGTAGGACTAAATGAAATTATTAAAGCATGTAATATTTCAAAGGGTTCGCTTTATCATCACTTTCCAAATGGAAAAGAAGAATTACTCATTGCTTGTCTTCAATTGTTGAATGAAGAGATTACAAAGGATATTGTAGAGATTTTCGAACGATATCCGACTACACGTGAAGCCGCAGAAGCAATGATTTCAAAATTAGTGGAAAATTTTGAGGCGGAGGGAACCCTTACTGGATATACATTTAGCAGTATTGTGAGTGAAATGGCTTCGTTAAGTGAGCCAGTTCGAAATGCATGTGCTCAGTTGTATCAAAAGATACAAGCTATTTATATGGAAAAGTTATTAGCAGATGGATTTACAAAGGATAAAGCTAATGCTATTGCACTTATGATGACAGCTTCCATTGAAGGGGCCATGCTTCTTTGCCTGACTCAAAAAGAGGCAGAACCGCTTAAGATTATTTCACAGTTATTACCCAAAATGCTTTAGAGGAGATTTATTAAGTGAAGAAAGAAATAAAAACTGGCCCTATAATGACAGCTCTATTAGTTGCTGGCTTCGTAGGACTTTTTAGTGAAACGGCATTAAATATTGCTTTGGGGGACTTGGGTACTATTTTCGAAGTTGGACCAACAACAGTTCAATGGTTGGCAACAGGTTACTTTTTAACGCTAGGTATTTTAATACCAGTTACAGGTATTCTTATGCAAAAGTTCACAACAAGGCAAATGTTTTTAACTTCTATTATCCTAACTATTTTAGGGACAGTTTTAGCTGCATTATCACCTTCATTTGGTTTTTTATTGGCGGGCCGTATTATCCAAGCGGCAGGGCTAGCTATTAACTTACCGTTAACGCAAAATGTCATTTTCACTATTTTCCCTCCAAATCGACGTGGAGCGGCTATGGGGATTATGGGATTAGTTATGTTAGCTGGACCAGCTTTAGGTCCGACAATAGCTGGACTTATATTAGATAAATTATCGTGGGATTGGATTTTCTGGGCTCAAGTACCGTTCCTATTACTGTCACTTATTATCGGAGTCTTTTATGTACCGAATGTGAATGAAGTACGTAAAATTTCCATTGACCTATTATCCGTCATTCTTTCAACGATTGGATTTGGTGGGATTGTGTACGGATTCAGTGTATCCGGTGATAATGGATGGACTAGTTCAATAGTTATCGGATCAATTGTTATTGGTTTAATAGGAGTTATTATATTCTCTATGCGTCAAATGAAAATGGAGCAGCCAATGATGAATTTAAGAGCATTTAAATATCCTCTTTTCGTTCTTGGTGTATTTATGAGTTTTATAACTTTCTTCAATATGCTTTCCATGCTCGTTATTTTACCTATGTATATGCAAATGGCTTTATTAATCGCAGCATTTACAACTGGGCTTGTACTTCTGCCTGGTAGCTTACTCAACTGTATTTTAGCACCTATAATAGGTGGGTTATTTGACAAATATGGTCCAAGAGCAATTATCACTCCTGGTACAATTTTAGTAATTATTGCATATACACTTTACGCACAATTAGGGACAGACGCGGCTCTATGGGTTGTTATCGTCATCCATATCATTATGATGCTAGGGATCGGTGCTGTACTTGCTTCTACACAAACAAATACACTAAATTCTTTGCCGAAACGATATTATCCAGATGGGATCGCTATCACGCAAACCATCCAACAAGTAGCAGGTGCGGTTGGAATTGCAGTAATGGTTTCATTGTTATCTGCTAAACAAAATAGTTATCTAGTATCAGTTAACGATCGTTTACCGGAATCTGTAGCATCTGGCACATCCTTTGTATTTAAGATAGGTTTGATATTTGCAGTGATTAACTTTATATTGTCATTGTTCATGAAAAAACCAGTAGATGTAGATTAATTATTAAAAAAGAAGTCATGACTGAATGTCATGGCTTCTTTTTGTGAAAGTATTAAACCCATTTTGTAGTAATCACTTTTTTTCTTGTGTAAAATTGTAATCCATCTTTTCCGTTGGCATGTAGATCTCCGTAGAAGGAATCTTTCCATCCTGAGAAGGGGAAGAAAGCCATTGGAGCGGGAACGCCAATATTTACACCTAACATACCTGCATCGATTGTTTCCCGGAACTTGCGAACACTTCCACCATCGTTTGTAAAGATACAAGCACCGTTCGCAAAACGTGATTGGTTACTTAAATCAATTGCCTCTTCCAGGTTTTTTACTCTGGAAATCGACAATACTGGCGCGAAAATTTCCTCCTGCCATATTTTCATTTCTGAAGTTACATTATCAAAGATAGTAGGTCCTACAAAATATCCTTCTTGTTTGGCAGCTTCGTCTAGACGACCATCACGGACAAGTTTAGCTCCTTCTTTTTCGCCACCTTCGATAAAGTCAAGTGTACGCGTTTTATGATTATCACGGATGACAGGACCTAGGAAAATCCCTTCATCTAATCCATTTCCAATTTGAATTTGGTTCGCTTTTTCTGTAAGTAATGCAATAAACTCATCCGCTATTGAATCTTCTACCGCAACTACAGAGGCAGCCATACAACGTTCTCCAGCAGACCCAAATGCAGCATTCATAATTTGTGTTGTCGCATTTTCCAAATTCGCATCGCTTAAAACGATGGAATGATTTTTCGCTCCTGCTAGGGCCTGAACACGTTTTAGGTTACTTGTACCTCGTTTGTAGACATAATCGGCAACAGGTTGAGAACCAACAAAAGAAATGGCTGCTGTTTGTTTGTGATCCAATAAACTATTTACAACATCATGTGCTCCGTGCACAATATTAAATACGCCAGCTGGTAAACCTGCTTCTTCCAGTAGCTCTGCCAAGCGATTTGCAAGTAATGGTGTGCGCTCTGATGGCTTCATAACAAATGTATTTCCAGTAGCAATAGCCATTGGGAACATCCAGCAAGGTACCATCATTGGAAAGTTAAATGGTGTAATTCCTGCAATAACGCCAATTGGATAACGGTATACGCCCGATTCCAAATCTGTTGCAATCGATGGAAGTGATTCACCCATCATTAATGTTGGGGCACCTGCAGCGAATTCCACATTTTCAATTCCGCGCTGCACTTCACCATATGCTTCTGTAAAGTTTTTACCGTTCTCTATTGTGATCAATCTTGCCAGTTCATCATGATTGTCTACCAATAATTGCTGATATTTAAATAGAATACGAGCACGTTTTGGAACAGGGACATCTTTCCAAGTTTCGAATGCTTCTGCGGCTACCTCAATAGCATGGTCTGAATCTTTTGTAGTTGAAATTGGGACATGGGCGATTATTTCACCTGTTGCTGGATTATAGACTTCAAGTGATTGGTCTGTATTTGCCTCTATCCATTTACCACCTACATAGTTTTTTAGTGTTTTTAATGTTGTTTGTGTCAATGAAAAAACCTCCTGATGTATTTCTTATTTTATTTTGTTACCATGTTTTCTGAGCTGAATTGATAGTCGAAGCATACTTCATAGAGTTCTTCGATTTCTTGTTTCGTAGGTACTTTTGGATTGTTATTTGGACTTCCGCTTGCTAGTGCATCTTCTGCCATTTTGCTAATTGCATTATTAAATGCCTCTGGTTGGATACCCCAGCCTTTTAAATTAGGAATCTCTAATTCTTGGCAAAGTTTTTTTACTTCGTATACAGTTAGCTCAGCAGCCTCTTTAGTGGAAAGATTACCACAGTCAGGCTGAAATAATCTAGCTAAATCAGCTAAGCGTTCAATACAGGCATCTAAACTGAATTCAAGAACAGCAGGCAGTAGCATAGCATTGGATATACCGTGCGGGACATGAAATAATGCACCGATTGGCCTAGACATTCCATGGACAAGGCAAACGGATGCATTGGTAAAAGCCATTCCAGCTTGTAGGGATCCTAGTGCCATGGCTTCTCTTGCATCAATATTTTTTCCATCCTCATATGCAGTTTTTAAGCTTTTTACTATTTTTTCTATAGCCGAGAGAGCAAGAGTATCTGTCATTGGCTGTGCTTTTATAGATAAGTATGCTTCGATTGCATGGCTTAGCGCATCAATTCCCGTAGCTGCTGTAACACCTTTGGGAGAAGAGAGTGTCAATAATGGATCGACAATGGCAACTTCCGGCATAAATGCGGGTTGCTTAATCATCATTTTACATCATTGGTTGTATTTGTAATAATGGTAGCATCTGTGGCCTCTGAGCCTGTTCCGGCAGTCGTCGGAATAGAAATATGGGGAATTGGCTGCTTATCAGCAAGTTTTTTCCCACCCATGTAATCGCCTATGTAACCACCATTGGTTGCCAACACTGAAATTGCCTTTGCAGTATCAATACAGCTTCCACCACCAAGGGAAATGATTACATCGCAGTTTTCTTTTTCAAATATTTCAAGTGATTCCGCTACATAAACATCTGTTGGTTCGGAGGCGACTCCCGTGTAAAAAGCACTTTCAATTTTCCAATTCAAAAGTAGATTGTTACATTCCTCTATATAGCCTAAGCTTTCCATCACTTTATCACTGATGATCAATGCTTTTTTCCCTTTGGCTGACGTTTCCTCACCGACTTTTTCAAAGGCTTTTCGACCATAGTGAATTGTTTGGGGTGTACGAAAAACAACAGGTTGATCCAATTAAATTACCTCCCTTTCTTTTCACATATAACTATGCAAGAACCATGCCAAGTTATAACGGTAGTAGGGGGAAGTACTCCAATAAAAAAAGTGTAGCTAATAAGCTACACTTTTGTAGAAGGTGTTGCTTTTAAACTACACTAATCGATTACTGCAAGCCGTGTTTCTTCAATTTTTTATATAAAGTCGTACGGTGGATACCCAGTTTATCGGCTGCTTTTGATTTATTTCCTCCCGAATCCTTCATTGCTTGTATGATTATTTCCTTTTCTTTATTATCGTCCTCCTTTTTCAATTGATTGATCGGAGAAAGAGGAGGGATAGAGGAAAAATGCTGACCTTTAATATAATTAGGGAGATGGTGTGAATCAATAACATTTCCATCTGTTAAGATGACTACCTTTTCAATAATATTAGCTAGTTCTCGTATGTTTCCATACCACTCATAATTCATTAAAGATGAAATTGCATTCTCTGTAATTTCTTTTTCCGCCATCTCATATTTCTTACAGATGTCTGTCAAGAAATGAGCGATTAGAATGGGAATATCCACCGATCTCTTTCTGAGTGGTGGGATAGCAAGTTCAATCACATTTATTCGATAATATAAATCCTCCCGAAAAGTACCTGACTGAACCATTTCCTTCAAATTTCGATTCGTTGCTGCAACAACTCTCGCCTTTAATTGGATTGGTTTAATTCCTCCAACTCGTTCAAACATTTTTTCCTGTAAGACGCGAAGCAATTTTGTTTGCATCATTTGGGGCATTTCACCAATCTCATCTAAAAATATCGTGCCAGATTCCGCTAATTCAAATTTACCGGGTTTACCACCTTTTTTTGCACCGGTAAAAGCACCTTCTTCATAGCCAAATAACTCTGATTCAAATAGATGGTCAGGAATTGCCCCGCAATTTACACTTATAAAAGGACCTTGGGTATAGTGACTAAGATCATGAATACTATGTGCAAACATTTCCTTCCCTGTCCCGCTTTCCCCTGAAATTAAAACGGTTGCTTCTGTTTTAGCCACTTTTCTCGTCAGACGTTTGAGATTGGCAATAGCATCACTTGTACCAATGATTTGATCTAAAGTTGAGTTACTTACTTTTGTATTTTCAACAAGCTTTTGACTATTAATTTTTCCGGTCTGTGCCGTCTTTTCTAGAAAACGTTCATAAATACGGTAAAGCTCTGTCACCCCTTCAAAAATCAACATACCAACAGCTCCAACCAACACTCCTTCTTTCCATAATGGAATACGGTGAACGACCATTGGTTGGCCTTGAATATATTGAATGACACCTCGTTCAGGAATTCCAGTATTTACCGTATGATGAAGATTTGTATTGTCGATAACTTCGGAAACAGGACGACCAATTGCGTCTTTTTTATCTACACTTATAAATCGACTGTAAGCATCATTAAACTCTACTATAATTCCGTTCTTATCAACAACAGTTACTCCTTCGTAGGCACTGTTTAAAATGATTTCTAATATGTCCGTAGTATGTAAGTCTGGAGTTTTTCCTGCTAGTTTTCCTTGTCGCAAATTCTCACCCCGTATCATTATATCGAAAGACTAATCTTCTATTAGTATACCTGTTTTTTAAGAACATAGAATAGTCAGATTGGTTATAGAATAATAGAATACGTGAAATAATCTGAAAATTATTCTATAATGATTAATCTATTATGTGTATCATGTAAATATGGGGTTAGATTCATTAACAAACTCCGCAAGTAAATAAATGATTTTAACAATAATAGGAGGGGTATACGTGAAAACTTATAGCTATTTTTGCTCTACTCAAATCGAAATGGGAATCGGAAAAGCAAAACAACTTCCAGAAATGCTGCAATCGCTTGAAATCGGCTCATCTATTTTATTAGTAAGTGATCCTGGTGTAGTCCGCGCAGGACTGGTTGCACCGATAAAAACTGCCCTAGAGACGGCTGGTTATCGTACATTATTATTTGACTCCATTGAACAAAACCCTCGAGATACAGATTGTTTGGAAGGGGCCAAAATATTTCGCGACTTTGCTACAGACGCTGTAGTAGCTATTGGCGGTGGAAGTGCGATGGATACAGGGAAGACTATTGCACTATGTGGACCAAATGGTGGAACTCCTTCTGATTATGCCGATGGTTTACGTGCTTACACGAATATTGCTCCAATTATTTGTATTCCAACTACAGCTGGAACAGGCTCAGAAGTGACTCGATCGGCTGTTATTACCGAGAAATCAACACATCGAAAGATGACACTCAAAAATGCTTCCTTGAGACCGACCCTAGCTGTACTTGATCCTTCCTTAACATTTAGCGTTCCATCAGCTGTTACCGCTGCAACTGGTGTGGATGCATTAGTTCACGCTATTGAAGGGTATACATGTAAAGTAACTAATCCCATTTCGCAAGCCCTAGGTGCTAAAGCGATGGAAACGATTGTTTCTGCGTTGCCTATTGCTTTTCGTGATGGACAAAATGAAGAGGCTCGTCATGACATGTTAGAAGGCAGCTTACTCGCTGGTTTATGTTTTGGGTCTGCGGATGTCGCAGCAGTTCATTGTTTAGCAGAAGCACTTGGTGGGCTTTATGATACTCCTCATGGTGTTGCAAATGCAGTGTTCTTACCGCATGTATTACGTTTCAATGCTGAAGAAGACAAACAAATGCATGCAACATTGGCACGTTATATGAAATTTGCAAATGATTCGGACACAGAGGATATGGCTGTTGAAAAGCTAATAGAAGGGATTACCTCCTTTACAGAGCAACTCAAAATCCCTAAGTTAAAAGATTTACCGGGTGTACAGGAAGAAGATTTCCCACGCATTGTGGAGTTAGCAATGCAGAACAATTCGACCCCAAGCAATGTTCGTTCCGTTACATCTGCTGATTATTTAAAGATTTTGGAGAATGCTTACTATAATGTGCACCGTAACTTTAAAGAAGTAAGTAGATAAACAAGCTATAACCACTTCTCAAAATTAGAGGGGTGGTTATTTTCGTAGATTAAGAGTGAGAAAGGTAACAAAAAACGATGCTATTATGCATTTCAAAAGACCTTTAGTTTGAAGGGAAAAAATGACTTATGAAGCAATTGTAAGATATTAGCTGGATTTCAATTGTTCAGGTCAAGGAATTATGCTAATTATTAGAATATGAAGTAAATAGAATCTACTCATGCATTTATTTCTTTAAGGAGTGCTGTCATGTGGAAAAATTATAGTTTAATAGTATGGCTCGTAATCATTGGCTTAGTAATGGGAGGTTGTCAAATGGGAAAGGGAAGTGAAAGGGATATAAAACCTTTAGAAATGAAGGCGGAGGATTTGCCGGATGTCCGGGCACTACAAGACGAATTTACGCGTAGTTTCATTGAGTCCACTGAAGAGGTGGAGCCAGGATATTATTCTTTCCTTTCGGGGACGAAGCAGTATCGAATGCTATTTCCAAAAGAAGGAGTAATTCATCAAGGGTATGGGGTGAAAGAAGATCAATTTGAAGGCTTTTTAATGAGTACTATAAATGACAATGGAACCGATTCCCAAATTAAAATCAACTATTATGCCTATGCGACTATAGAAAGCGTTGAAGGTGGATTGGAAATGTTGGAAGGGAGTGTTGGACAAAAGCTGGAGTTTGAAAAAGTGAAAGCTGAAACTTCAGAGCTATACTATGCGCCATTCCAATTTGATTCAGATACATTCGGCATAGCAGCATTGGTCGCAAGTCTAAAAGAGAACGGTGTGATTCAAATTGTATATGATACGCAATGTAAGAAGGATCAAAATGAGTGTAAGCAGATAAAAGAAGAAGAAGTGGATAAGATGATCCATTGGGCCGAATCGATTGAGTTCGTAGATAAAGAAATCAAATAAAAGTGTTGATGGAGTAGTTGAATTGAGAACATTTCGATAATCTTCGGGGCAACCAACTTTATTGAAAGGAAGCTTTATCTTAATTTTACCAGATAAAGGGCTTCACTTTACTTCAGATTACAAGTGTAATCTGCTAGTAAAGCTAGGTAAGTTGATGGTGTAATATCTACTTCAATAAGGAGTGCTGACATGTGGAAAAACCATAAACCAATATTATTTATGGTAGGCATTAGTTTAGTGCTGGGAGGTTGTCAAATAGCAAAGGAAAATGGAAAGGAAATAAAATCTTCAGAAATGCAGGAGCTCGATTTGCCAGATGTCCGAGCGCTACAGGATGAATTTACACGAGGTTTCATCGAGTCTACTGAAGAAGTGGAAAAAGGATATTATTCTTTCCTTTCGGGGACGAAGCGTTACCGGATGCTATTTCCAAAAGAAGGAGTGATTCATCAAGGGTATGGAATAAGAGGCGACCAATTTGAAGGTTTTTTAATGAGTACTATAAATGACAATGGAACTGATTCTCAGATTAAGATCAATTATTATGCTAATGAGTCGACTGAAAACGCCTCAGTAGTCTTGGAAATCTTAGAAGGGCGTGTCGATCAGAAGCTAGAGTTCGAAAAAATTACTTCTGAGTCTTCGGAAGTCTACTATGCGCCAATTGAATTCGAACCCGATGTGTTCGGTATAGCTGCATTGGTCGTAAGTTTAAATGGTGAAGGTTCGGTCCAAATCGTTTATGACACGCAATGTAAGAACGATAAAAATGAGTGTCAGCAGATAAAAGAAGAAGAAATAGAGAAGATGATCCATTGGGCCGGGTCTTTTGAGTTCGTGGATCAAGAAGTCCAATGAAAGAGGTGATTACAAATGGAAAATGATATCTTAAATTCTGATATTCTCCGGCTGCGTTTAATTGATTTAGAGTACAAAGGTCTGAAAAATGAAGACTTTGAAAAGGAAATCAGAAGGATTTATTTTGAAGAAACTGGTCACGAATTGAAAGCGGATATCGAAATATTAAAATCGAGCGATGCGAAAAGCATAAAAGGCGATGAATCTGGCTATGACGGTACTGCTGTTTATTTCAAGACGGAAGGCAAGGATAATGACCAATTATATATCCTTTCCCAAGGCAGTCAGCAGGCGAAGGATTGGGAGTACAATATGAATGCAATGTTGGCAGGGCAAGATGCATCACAGACTTATGCCACATATAACTTCGTCAAAGATGCAAAGGAGCACTTTAACGTCAATGATACAGCAAATCAGACAGATATTATCGGAATGTCCCATTCTCTTGCCCACAATAATAATGCATCAACACAATTGATCTACAATGTGTTTGATAAAGTCTACAGTGTGAACGGAGCTCAGACAAATTATTATCAGCTTTATTTTGCAAACGCAGAGTTTCGTCACGAAGTGAATAAGCAATTTTCCTTAAATCGAAATGATTATTTAGCTATTTATAAACTAGACCCAGCACAATTGCGGAATTTCACAGAAGAGTATTATGAGAAGAAAGGAAATACGAAAGGCATTTACCAGCTCATTTCAACAGACGATCCTTTATATGGCATAAGTGGGGCAAGAGGTTTCTTTCCTGTAGGAACTGTTGAAATGATCGATACAAATACAGAAAGACCAGGAATCCGTGACATATTCGATCAGCTACCCGATTCAGAAGTAGCACATTTGCAACAGCTTGCCATCACGTATACGGTAGCAGAGAAAGCAGGCAGCACAAATGGCCTTAAGGAACTGACAGGATTAGACATATCGATATTTGAAGGGGCAAAGGGGAACTGGGATTATGCAAAGTTGTACGTGACAAAAGGCGATGAAATCAATGCGATGATCGCAGACATGAATACAAAAGTTCCCCTGTTGATAGATTCCATCAAAAAAATGACAAGTAATAGTGATGTCATTTTTAGTCACTTTGTCGATGCAGGATATTTGAGTGAAGCTGATAAAGATATTGTCGTCAAGGAATTGACGAATATTGAGGGGCTTTTGGAAGAAATGAAGTCCCTCATCCAGACGAATAACTCCATCCGGGAATCCCAATACGATGGGAACTATTCGGGTAGTAATCCATTCATGACGGTACTCGGTGCAGATATCGGCTCGCTCATCCGTCTATTAAATTTGAAAGATTCATTTACGGAGAGCTTCGAAAAGCTACAACATATATTAGGACCTATGCTTGCAGAAATCGGAGACAGTCATTCCATTCTCGAAATGCTGAATGCACTGGGATTCCAATCCGGTCGTGCTTATTCAGGGAGTGATCTGATTTTAGTGAAAGGGAGCGGAGCTGATAAAATCAAGGTAAATATTTCTGCAACAGTTCGTATGTATCAGCAGGGCAACGAATCATTGGAAGTAAAAAACCGCCATGTAGAGGCGCTTATAGCAGCATTGGATGCCGAATTGGTAGACGGGTTTATGCTAGAGCGGACAAAAGTCGTAAATCGGATCAATGAGATTGAAAGTAATCCATCTTCCTATGCCGACCATATCAATGCATGTGTTGCCCCTTCAGGAAATAAAGCAGAGGTCGTAGGGGCCAATGTCCATGAATATTTACCGCCTTTAAGTGGTATTCAGTTCGACGGCATTCAATCGATTTTACAAACAGAAATTACGAATGCGAAAACATTTCTAACTACGTCGAGAACAGCAATCGAAACCCTGTTTGATAAGGATGAATTTGTTGCAGCGCTGTTTGACTATGTTCCAGGAGGTTAAAAGGGAAATGTATCGTTATTATTCAGTTAATCTAACGGCAAGAATTTTACCTTATGAGAGTCATTTGGATAAGAAAGATAAACTCCAGCAGTATGTGGATGCTATCCACGAAGAGGATCGGAAATTTTTGAAATTAGTGCAAGACATCATGGCGGACGACGCAAGTACTGGTAAAATTGTAGAAGCCATTGATCAAAATGCAAATGAGCAATATCAAAAAAACGAGGCGGCGCTTCAACTTGTTAGTTCAGATATTTCGAAGATGGTTCAATCCTTCGATGATCAAGTGGATGATATGAAAACACAATCGATGACAATTGACTATCGAGTGTGGGAGGAAGAGGCGGAGGCCAACTAAATAGAAGATTAATAATCTTTTATAGACGTCTGAACAAAGAAAGACATAATATAGTTTTACTATAGTAGAAATCGTCCACTCATATTATCGATGAACGATTTCTTTTTTCTTTTGTTAAAGTTAGTAGTTGATTTTTCCCAAAGCATCCGTTAATGAAATAAGAGATTTTGTATCAATTGACCGGAGATAGTCTTCAAAAGTATCTCTCCATACACAAACTTAGTTAATCCAATGTGGAGGACGTTGTAGATGAGGGGGTAATATTGTCTCTACATCACCTTTAGCTGAATTAATTTGCATTTGAGTTAAAAACATGCTCGTTGATAAGTTCGCTCCACTTAAATCAGCATCACGCAAATCGGTACCAATAAAACTCACCGCTCTTAAATCTGTATTTTGCATATCGGTAGCAATTAAATATGCTCCCCTGAAATCAGTTCCCCTCAAATCTTTATCCTTTAATTTTTTTCCTATCCAATCGGCTCTTGCATGGTCATATTCTTTCACCTTTTTAGCTCCAGGTAACTTTGCAATAATATCCTCTCTAATAATATCACTTGTTGCTGTAAGCAATTCATTCAACGTATATCGATACATCACTAGATCAAGAGATAATAGTTCATCAGAATCCAACTTGGTTAAACCCTGCAGCTCCATTAATTTCTGACTCAACTTATCAGATAAGGTAGCTGGAATATCGTACGAAATGGCTTCTGCTGCATACGCAATCATTTCATGGATTTGCTCCATTATAGGAAACACTTGGAACATTTTTTCTCTAATTTTAGGATTATCTCGCCAACTTTGGCCATTAAAAGTAACCTGAGAAACTACTTGCCCAGCACCTAAACAGTCAAATACTGTACAGCCTTTAAAGCCTTTTTCTCTTAACTGGCTATGAATTTGGCAACTATAATCAGATCGTAAATTCATGCAAGGAGTACCTGCGGGTTTAATAATTGGAAAATCACTAGATGGCATAATATTAAGTGCTGTGCAGCAGAGTCCAAAGCATTTAGTACAATCAGCAATTAACCCTTTTCTTATATTTTTGACTGTTTCTTTATTCATTTTTAACCCTCTTTAAATTTCTACTTTTAAGTTGAGCAACTATGGTTTACCAATTACGGGATATACATCCGTTATATCTTCTAAATCTTTAATCAAATCCTTTAAAAACGATTGATTTGACATAAATTCAAAGGACAGCACTGCACCAGTTCCTACTGGATAACAAGTTTCTCCAGACCATTCTATATTACCTAACTTACCCATTTTTCCCTCAAAGTGTATAAAGCTATCTAAAATTATTCAATATAGCCTTTCCCGATAAATGCCTATCCATTAACTTCAAATCATCAACAAAATCTCTAATTTCATCTGTCCTTAAACTTGCTTAAAAATCAACATAATACCCTGGAATTTCAACTTTTACATTGGAAACAACCCAGTTCCCAGTTTCCATCCCAATAATCATAGCTATTCGGATGTTCACGTCCTAAAATCTCTATTTCAACTTTAGTTTTCTCTCCTAACAGACGAAACTTCAACTTACCACCTCAAACTATTTTCCTTATTGGATTAAACTGCGGTGTTAGTTTAAATGCAATTTAATGGAATTAATCAACTTTTTTCTTAAAGAGAGCCTATTATTTATTCAACGAAAATGTTTCTATGTTCGACCAATCTCTCGCATGCTTCAATGTAATTTCGATAAACATTGCTAGTGCCGGGGAAACCCACTTGTTTTTATGATAAGCAAATTGAGAGAAAATCGGATAAAAGCCCCCATCACAAGGAATCACTTTTAATTTACCTTCTTTGATTTCTTCATTTACTGCCATTAAAGGTAGACAAGCAATACCTAAACCACTCATGACACAACGTTTCATCGCTTCGACACTCCAAAGCTTCATGGTATGAGAAGGCGTAATTCCTCTATCTCCTAGGTATTCTTCAAACATATTTCGGTAACTGCAATCTTCCTCATTCACGATTAAACATTCGCTTAGCTTTTGGTTATCATAGCTTTTATCTAACATATTCAGCGAACAGTCAGGACTTCCGACAAGGACAATAGGTTCATCCAGTAACGAATGGACGATTAAATCTGAATCTTGCAGTTGTGGCAACATAAGAAATGCAATATCTGCATTACCACTAAGTATCGCTCTTTTGTTATCTCCGCAAGTGGCGTTACTTAAACTGATGCTCACTTGTGGGAACTTCTTTCTGTATTCTCTTAGTATTGGTTCTAAACGGTATACCGTTAAGGACTCTGGAGCGGAAATCTTTAACTCTCCACTCATCTCCTCTTCATCCCTAGTAATAGTCTCTATCCTTCCATAGGTTTCTAAAATTTCTTTCGTATATGGCAATAACTTTTTGCCGACATCGGTCAATTTTAGTTTCCTACCAATTCGATCAAATAGAGGGGCACCTAAATGTTCTTCTAGTGCTTGAATATGAGAAGTTACGGTAGATTGTGTATATCCTAAATGTTCCGCAGCCTGCGTGAAGCTTCCCGTTTCAATAACTTTTTTAAATGTAACAAAATGGCGTATTTCCATTGTTTCACCTACTTTGATTTTATGTTATTACCATAGTATCAGAGATATCAATAGATAACTTCAGAAATTTCAATTTTACTGATAATTTAATATGGGTTAATGTTAAGGAAAGTATCTTAAGATGGAGGGAATTGTTTTGAAACGTATACATTATAGTTGGTTTATCCTTGCTGTAACATTTTTCTCCATTATTGTAGCGGGAATTACGATGTCATCTTCAGGAGTTTTTATAACTCCATTCGAAAGCGAATTTGGCTGGAATCGATCGGTTATTGCAGTTGCTTTTGCGATTAGCTTGTTTTTATATGGAATATCTGGACCGTTTATGGCGGCATTACTCAATGTGATGGGCTTACGGAAAATGATGATGATGTCGATGGCCACTTTGCTGACGGGGATGCTTCTTACCTTCATTATGCAGCAAGCATGGCAGCTAATCATCATTTGGGGAGTCATTATTGGACTTGGGTCTAGTCTATTTTTAACCGTATTAAGCCCCTATGTGGCGAATCATTGGTTTGAGAAAAGAAGAGGCCTTGCAGTAGGAATTTTAACCGCGAGTACAGCAACAGGTCAGCTAATTTTACTTCCTGTTTTAGCAGGTATTATTGAGAACTATTCGTGGCGCCCGGCGATGGGATTAATTTTGACCTTGAGTTTGATTATGCTGATCGTCATTTTAATATTTATGAAAAACAGTCCAAAAGACGTTGGACTTCTTCGATATGGACAGGAAGAGGAAGTAGAGGATAGCAAGGAAGAACAAAAGGAAAATCCTATCGTAACTGCATTTAAAGGTTTATCAGCTGCGGTGAAAGTGAAGGCGTTTTGGTTATTAGCAGGTAGTTTCTTTGTTTGCGGATTTTCCACGAATGGTTTAATCGGTACGCATTTTGTTTCCTATTGTATCAGCTTTGGGATTCCTTTAGTTACAGCGGCTTCTCTTCTTTCGTTTATGGGGGTCTTCAATTTGGTTGGTACTACTTTATCTGGTTGGCTATCGGATCGTTTTGATAATCGTTGGCTATTATTTACCTACTATGCTTTGAGAGGAGCTTCTTTAGTTTTTCTTCCTTGGGCGTTAAAGGAAGGATCTATGACTTTATTGTTTATTTTTTCTATATTTTATGGATTAGATTGGATTGCTACTGTACCACCAACGATTAGTATCTCTAGACAAATTTTTGGCATAAAGCAAAGTGCCGTCATTTATGGCTGGATTTTTGCATCTCACCAAGTAGGTGCAGCAGCTGCGGCTTATGGAGGGGGACTCATTTATCAATTTTTTAATTCTTACACAGGGTCATTCCTTATGGCAGGGATTTTCTGTTTATTAGCAAGCTTTTTTGTTATTTTTATAAAAAAACAATACTCTGGTCGATTGGCTTAACTACAGAACTACCACTAAGTTATAAGTACTAGAAACAACATAAACCACAAAATAAAGGCATAGGTTTTGAAGCGAAATCCTTCATTCTATAAAGAGGTTTTACAATGGGAAAGCTATTTTGGACTGAAAACGAACAGATGAAAATTGTTTGGTATATATTGATACTGAGCTTATCGGAAAAACAAAGAAACGAACATCTGAAAGGATGAAAATCAAGGATGGCATTGTGAAAAAGGCTATGCTTGATCCTGCTTTTAAGGGAAGATTACAAGCAGTCCGTCCTGAGAACACCATTATGCAACATATAAATGAATGGGTAAAACTTTTAGAAGACGGTAAGAAGAGGCCACCGTTGAAAAGATAATCCAGTACAGTAAGTAAAATTTAATAATCCAATTTAGAGCGTCCCCATAAGGACGTTCTTTTTGGTTCGAAAAAAAAACGGAAACGCAGTATAAGCTAGTGTTATTTTTTATGCTTATTGGTAAAAGTGATGTATAAATCCAAATGTAAATGGCATCAAATGAATTGATACTAGACTAAATGAGCATAATAGCCATAGATAAAAATATAAAGGATGATAACATGATTTATATATATAATGACTATGGCGGAACGCATACCACAGCTTTGGCGGCCGCTTATCATTAAAAGAAATTACCCAATCAGAGAAAAAGTTAACAAAAGAACAAATATTAAATGTAAACTATTTCAATAAATTAACTAAAAAGGATGCTGGACGAATCTTTTTTCATGGTATTGATGAAGATGGAGACTCAGTGTATACAATAGGTCGAAAATCCTCTAAGCTAGTTGTACCAGCAATGAAAGATTTAATTTTATTGATTCAAAATAAACATCAATTCAATGAAAAGATAATTTTCTCCAATACATCTCCAACTGTCCCAATGGTAATGTCAATTGGAGGTTTTTTTTCAAGAGGACTAAAAATTGATTTTATTGGTGTACCATTATTAGTTTTAGGTGCCCAACAATGCTGTGATAATATTTTTCGATTGGTAGAAAATACGAAACAAATGGGACATACTCCAAGTGAGGAACGAGTTATTGTTCTAGAAAATACAGCTTACAAAGACTAATTAATGATGTAGTTAGTTTGGGAACCTAATGCGTCGTAAGAGAAGTGAAAAGAATAAACTTTGGGGGAACGTCACTGGGCGTTCTTTTTCTTATATTGGCCTGTATATTTTTATCTCTTTTTATATCTTAAACATTATAAAAATTAATATATGAATAAAAACTATTTAATATGAGTATATTTATTATAAGTATTTAAGGAAAAGAGGGAGATTATGTCTAAGTTGAGAGTTGTGGAAATTGCAAATGAAGAAGCTGTTAAAGTCTTCCCGGAATTTGAGGTTACTAACCCCTCTTATATTGCAGGGGCAGCGACAAATGTATCAGATAAATTCTTTTATTTATATGGGCTAGCTACAAATGATTCTGATTCTAGTATTCGTCAACTCTTGTCGATACTATTAAGAGATTTAAGGGACTCCATGGATTTAAAATCAACATCTGGGACATAGAATTCTTAAGAGAAAAGAATAAACTTTATGAGGAACGTCCACACGGGCGTTCTTTTTGGCCTGAAAAACTCGTAAACGCAGGATAAACTAGCTTTATTTTTTATATCAAAATATTGTTAAAGGAAACACCTTACTTTTGCCGAAATAGGAAAGATGAAAGGAAGGTAGCCTAATGAAAATATTAACAGATTTAATATCTAAAATTAAAAGCGTTCAAAAACCATCTAATAAGTCATGTCATTTTTGCTTAAGAAAAACAAATGATATGCGAACTTATAAGAATGAAGGAAATCTAAAAGTAAAAGTTTGTCCCTTATGCGTTGAATATGCAGAAAGACGAGCGTTCCGGAAATAAATTTTAGCCGTCCACAGATTGAAGTGGAGGGTGTTTTTTATATTGAGATAGGGGGAATGGGAATGACGGAAGGGAGTAGGCCGTCAATGTTCGAAACAGTGAAAGGGCATGCGGTACAATTGAACAACCACGAAGAAAGAATAAAAGCATTAGAAAAAGTTGATGAAAAGCATGAAGAACGTATTCAAAAGCTGGAAGAACAGTCCATGAAATTAGAGAGTACTATTTATAAAATCAACAAATAAAATGATTGAATTCAAACATAAAAAAGACCTTACGCCTTGATGCGAAAGGTTTTTCGTGTGATGATCTGAGAGGGATTCGAACCCCCGACCCCGTCCCTGTCAAGGACGTATTCTCCCGCTGAACTATCAGATCTTTAGATGTTTCTTCCGCTATTATATAAGTTTGATCTAAAGAGTACAATACTTTAAACGACTATTTTTCTATTACGTCTTTAGATGTATATGTAAATAAAGCTCTAGTCCATTTAATTAAATTTCTACTGGTCTATACTAGAAAGTAAATGAGACAGCGTGAAGACAGGAGAGGACATATGGTTGATTATACAAAAGAAGTAGAGCAACAACTTCAATTTTGGAAGCTTAGAATGACAAAAAAATCTGGTATTTTAGGCCGGGCTGCTAAAAATGTACAGAACAAGGTTAATGGTATTATTCCGGAAAAGTTCCATCACGTGATGACAGAAAGTATTAAAAACATGGTAAAAGCAACGCTTGTAGGCTCCAACATGACAACGAAAAAACGTTTGCCATTTGAGCTCAGCCTATATGAACGAGACGAGTTACTGAAAGAAAAACTTTCTACTTTCAGAAAAACAGCTGTTATTGAAGGCGCTGGTACAGGAGCAGGAGGAATACTGCTAGGGCTTGCTGATTTCCCATTACTTTTATCTATAAAAATGAAATTCCTTTTTGAAGCTGCCGCGATTTATGGATTCGATACGGATGATTATGAGGAACGACTATTCATATTACATATTTTCCTATTAGCTTTTTCAAGTGAGGAAAAACGAAAAGATGCATTATATATAATTGAAAACTGGGAATACCAAAAACATTTGATTGCCGATATGGACTGGAGAGAGTTCCAGCAGGAATATAGGGATCATATTGATTTGGTTAAAATGTTTCAGCTACTACCTGGTATCGGAGCAGTTGTTGGGGCGTTTGCCAACTACAAATTACTTGATCAGCTGGGTGAAACGGCCATGAATTCATATCGGTTGCGTTTATTACACGATATCTAATTGACTTGCATGTGAAATGATGATATATTGAAAATATTCTAATTAAAGGTGTGGTGAGTATGTCGGTTGTAGGTATAAACTAATTTAGTTTAATAAGGCTTTTAATAACTGGTTTTGTACTAGCTTATTAAGCGTGCCTTGTTTCACAATGTTTAAGCAACATTGTGGATACCTACCTTAAGACTGCTTCCTTTTCCATATAATCGATTAACATAATGGTATGTTAAGACGAAGAGCGTGGTGGGATTTGTCCTGCTATGCTCTTTTTTCTATCCTATTATTAGTTAACGATCAAAAATGCCTTGTGACGACCACAAGGCTGATGCCCGCAGGAGCTTTCTATCCATTTTTCGGTTTAAGCCGTAAATATGGAGAGGTAGGAGAGTTCTTGCGGGCATTTTCTAATTTCATTCAGTAGGGGTTTAAACCCTACTGAATGAAATTAGAGCCTCCGGCGGATGTCACAGATTTTGAAAGGAGTGAATTGAGCAAACTCATTTCAAAATCTGGACGCAAATACGCCAAGGCGAATTTGATTAAATAAGGAGGAATAAAAATGAATAAGATGACCTTTGAAAAATTACAATATAACGAACTAAAGGAAATGGTGAAATCCCATTGCGTAAGTAGTTTAGGAAAAGAATTATTGGATAAGTTGCAACCGAGTACCAATAGTAAGGTTGTGAAAAATCGACTAAATGAGACGACAGAGGCTAGAAAACTACTGGATGCGGAAAGCCATCTCCCATTAAAGGGGATTTCCAATATAAATTATTTGATGGAAAAGCTTGAAAAAGGGATGATTCTTGGTCCTTCTGAGCTAGTAGCTATTTCAGATTTTTTAAGAGGGTGTCGGGTGATAAAGAAGTTTATGTTAGGGAAGGAGTTTTTTGCTCCTGTCTTACATGCTTATGCATATTCGATGATGGAATTTCAAAGTATTGAAGAGGATATTAATCACTCGATTAGAGGGAATAGAGTCGATTCGGAAGCTAGCAAAGAATTAAAGCGAATCCGTAATCAAATGGCAAAAGCAGAAGAAAAAATAGAAGAACGTCTAAATAAATTTCTGAAAAGCAATGCGAACAAACAATATATTCAAGAATTTTTTATAAGCAAAAAAGATGATAGGTTTACGATTCCGATTAAAGCGTCGTATAAAAATCAAGTGGAAGGCACCATTATCGAAGCTTCTTCCAAAGGTTCTACAGTATTTATAGAGCCAGCTGCTATTTCTAAATTGAATGCTGAACTTGCTACTTTAAAGGCTGAAGAGTCAATGGAAGAATATCAGATTCTAGCTACCCTTTCAGGAAGCATTCTTGAGCAAACGAGCCAGATTAACATCAATATCGAACTTATTGCTCAGTATGATATGATTTTTGCCAAAGCGAAGTTTAGTAAAACGATGGATGGTATAGAACCAAAGTTGAATGATCACGGGTACATTAAGCTGATAAGCTGTATGCATCCACTTTTAACAGGAAATATTGTGCCTTTAGATTTTGAAATTGGAAAAGATTATCGAAGTTTAATCATTACTGGGCCCAATGCTGGGGGAAAAACAGTCGTGCTAAAAACGATAGGAATCCTAACATTGGCCATCATGTCAGGCTTTCATATAGCAGCAGCTGAAGGTACGGAGCTAGCAGTTTTCGATCAAATTTTTGTAGACATCGGGGACAATCAAAGCATTGAAAATTCCCTGAGTACATTTTCATCTCATATGAAAAACATATCTGAAATCATGAATGCGTCGACGAATAATACGCTTCTACTTTTTGATGAAATTGGAAGTGGGACAGAACCGAACGAAGGAGCAGCACTAGCAATTGCCATACTCGAGGAATTTTATCAAATGGGCTGTATGACGGTCGCAACCACTCACTATGGAGAGATTAAACGTTACTCGGAAATGCATAGTGACTTTATGAATGCTGCGATGCAATTTAATAGCGAAGCATTAGAGCCTATGTATAAGCTTTTAATCGGCAAATCAGGTGATAGCAATGCACTATGGATTTCTAAGAAGATGAATTTGCGTGAAAAGGTGCTACAAAAAGCACAGCGTTATATAGAAAATAAAACGTATGACCTTGAGCGAGTAAGAGACAATAAAATAAAAAAACCAGTTCTAGTTGCGAACCAGGAAGAGGTAACATATGAATTTGAAGTAGGAGACAGAGTAAAACTAACTGAACTTGAGGAATTTGGTATTGTGTATGAGAAAAAAGATAATCATAATAATGTGTCCGTGTTTTATAAAAATGAAATAGTAAAAGTAAATATAAAGAGATTGCAACTGGAAGGAAAAGCAACCGATTTATATCCAGAAGGATATGACTTAAATTCTTTGTTTGTTAGTTATGCAGAAAGGAAATTTCAACATGACATGGAAAGAGGTTCTAAAAAGGCATTGAAAAAAGTTTCAAAAGAAATAAAGAAAAGGCTCATTGAATAGTTCCTCCAAATAGTTTTAGGTAAATTCATGCCCATTATGGGTTAATCGATGGTTTAGAGGGTAGAATAAATTAGGAAATTCTATTTTATAAAATGTTAGGAGGAAATTGGGATGGATGAAAAAATGGGTGGTATTGAAGTTGGCGAAATTCTTACTGTGATGGATGAAGATAATCGAGAACAAGAAATAGAAGTGATTGGCCTGTTAACGATTGAAGATAAGGAATATGCAGCGGTAGCATTTGCAGATGACGCTCAATCAGAAACGATAGATGAGGTAGATGTATTCTTTTTCCAAGTGATAGATGGAGAGGAATTAGCGGAAATAGAGACGGACGCGGAATTTGAAAAAATATCTGCAGCATTTTTAGAAGCTCAAGAAGCGGAAGAAGAGGAATAAAAAAATGATTAAAAAGAGAGGGGATTAATTCCTCTCTTTTTTTAAAGCAATCCCTCTCGACAGTCTGATTTTCCTTGAAATTTATTATATTTTTTAACTTCGCTTATTGTCTCCTCTATTTCTTTAATGTAATGCTCAAATAGATGATCATTCCCTGATTCGTTAAAATTCTGTCGATCAATAGAATTTAACAATGCAATTATTCCTTTACACTTTAAATCATCAGAAGAAGGGATTTTAGATTCTCCCTCAATTTCCCCTTTTACAACTAACTCCCCATGGCTATCTTCCATTTTAAATGCGAATTTTTTTGTGTAATTATGGTGCATTTCAGAACACTCCTAATATAATAATCGAATCCTTTAATATAATATATCCGCGATGAATAGTTTTACTCACATTTTGTATTTGTACCAGTATATCTAAGCGATTTTGATCAATATTATTACTATTGGAATGGTACGTCATTGTTTAAGGTATATACTACTAAATAATTGAATCTATATTGAGGGGCAATACCAATTTTTGTATTGCTAAAAAGCCTGTATTATATGATAATCCAAAGGTACGTTATATAGAGAGTTAAACATTTTACGTGAGGAGGAGTTAAGATGGAACAAAATCAAGAGAAAATTAAAGTAGGACAAATTTTCACCGTGCTAGATGAAAACGATCAGGAGCAAGAAATGGAAGTGCTCGGATTGCTAACTGTTGAGAGTACAGAATACGCCGCTGTAGGATTCATAGAAGATATTCAATCTGAATCAGACGAGGATATTGATGTGTTCTTTTTCCGAGTAGAAGATGAGGAGCTATCGTTTATCGATACAGATGAAGAATTTGAAAAAGTATCCTTAGCATTTTCAAAATTAGAGGATGATACGATTTTATAAAAAAGGAAGGGCTTAACAAAGCTCTTCTTTTTTTTATAGGAATGTTCTCCAGTCACTTAACATAGAATCTTAAGGATTGTGCATGAGCGCCAAGAAAGGAAGAGAATAACAGAATTATAAAATATTATGTTCACAATTTACAGAATATATTGTACAATTCAGAGAATACAAGTTTAGGGGGATTATTTTGGCGAAATTAAAGAAATTTGGAATTGTATTAGCTTCATCTGCTTTATCTTTTGGCATGTTTTCTTCTATTGCAAGTGCTTCCCTCAATGAAGAGGGGCAACAAGAAAGAATCCAAATTCAAGTTGCCTCAACAGAAAATGTTTTTACGAAGAATGATTTAATTAAAAAGTTTCATGAGTTATTTCCTAAGAAGTTTGATTTTTTAACGAGTAGTGACTTTTATATGGGTGGTGCTCACATTTACCCTGATGATAATACTGTACGTTATGATTTATCTTTCAACAAAACGATTGATGGAAAACGAGTGTATGGAAGTGTTGGATTTGTTGGAGAAAAATTAGAGATTGAGCAATTTTACTATCAGCCAGCTCTTGAAAAAGACTCGTTATTTCCAGCAAAAGTCTCTAAAGAAGCTGCAAAAAAATAGCGGTTGATTTTGTAGCACAATTTTTGAATGCAGAAGATTATGAGCTAGAGCCAAACTATTACAACTATTATCCTCAACAAATTTTAACAGAACCGATTCGCTACTCCTTTTCTTTTGCACGTACGGAAAATAAAATTTCTATCGCTGATCAAAGGATAGAAGTATCAGTTCTTGGAAATGGGGAAATCGTTAACTTTTACAAAAATCCTATTAAATCGGAAAAATTCACATTTGACGATGCAAAACAAATAAAGGATCAAAAAGAGATATTAGAAAAAGTAAAAGAAAATCTAACGGGAAGTTTGCAGTATCAGCTAAATAACGATTACCAAACTGGTGAGCGCAATGTTCAGCTTGTCTACCAACCAACAATGAAATGGCAAGGTGTACATGCATCTACAGGTAAATGGCTCACTTCCAATGGTTACGTAGAGGAAGTACCCAAAACAACGAAAATCGAAAAGTTAGCTGCTAATCCATTGCCTCCAAAACAAAAGGGTATTACAGTCGAGTCCGCAAAAAAATAGCGGAACAGTTCCTAAATTTTAAATCCGATAAAGTTAAATTGACTATTTCATCACTAGATGAGATTGAAAATTACAACGGACAGCCTGTTATTAGTGTCCAGTATACGTATAACTATGCGAACGGTGGAACGGGCGGAAGTATAGAAATAAATAAAAATACAGGTGAAATTATTCAGTACTATGATGTTAAAAGCCACCTTCTTGAACAAATTGGAGAAAAACAGAAAACAGAAAAACCAATTTCTAAAGAAGCAGCGCTTGCTCAAGCAGTGAAATACTTAAAGGAATGGGCACCATCTTATCTACACAATTACGCTATGCCTGTGGATGAGCCTTTTTTTGAAAAGGGAATGGGTAATTATTATTTCAATTTCCCGAGAATTGTAAACGGTATTGTTGTGCAGGGAGACCAAATAGGAGTACAGATAGCAGCAGATGGTTCTTTAGGTAGCTTAAATATTAATTTCCAAGAGGTAGAAAACTGGCCAACGATAGATAAAGTCATTTCTGCCGAAGAGGCAAAAGCGAAATTAAAAGAGGCATTAAGCCTTAAATTGAATTATATGAAACAAGGAATTGATGAAGACAATCATCATTATGATTTAGTGTATTCTCCAACTTTCAATGAGGATCCAATGAGTTATTTAGATGCACAAACAGGAGAATGGAAAAGTATTTATGGTGCAAACAATACAACTGTCATTTCACATCCTTGGGCTGAAGAGGAGCTCAACTATCTGATTAGCGCGAAAATATTAGATATCAAAAACAAGAAAGATTTTAATGCAGATGCTTCTATTACAAAAGGAGAAGCGTTAAAAGTAGTGATGAATTCCATTTCTTATTTTTATTCGGGCGGTTATTATGGGAATAGAGAAAATATGCCCCAAACATTTGATAATATAGATCCAAAGCATCCACTATATCAATCCATAGAACGGGCAGTTGAGATGGGCGTTATTAAACCTGCGAAAAGCTTTGATATGGATGCTAAAGTGACACGAGAAGAACTAGCGGCTTGGTATATACGTGTGCTAGGACTTGAGCAAGCAGGCAAACATAGTGACATTTATAAACTGAACTTTGCGGATGCAAATAAAGTGAACAAGGAATATGCTGGATATGTTGCGCTAGCAAGTTCTTTGGGATTATTAGAGACTGATAAAGACAAGTTTAATCCTGAACAGGAAGTAACATACGCTGAGTTAGCAGCCTCAACGATACGCTTAGCTCATGAAATGTCCGAAAAAAGAAATGGCATCTATTATTAATTAATAGGTTAAATTTTTGAAGGCTTCTGCCGTGTATTTATTTATACGGCAGAAGTTTTCACTTTGACTGAGGTGGAGATCGTGTGAGGATAACTGTTAGCACTCTTTCTATTTTATTTGGAGCAATATTAGTAAATACAACTTTTGGGTCCCATAACGTTATAGAAAATTTTATTTCCCATGCTTATGGAATAGTTTTTATCGTTTTATTTTACGGAAGAACGTCGTCGTGTTTCCCTTCACTATCGACTGCTACTAGCACTAATGGATTGTCTGTCACATAACAGAATTTTTGCATATTCTTGACCTTTACTGGATATTGTGGAAAAGCAGATTAGTATACATTTCAGAGAGGTGAAGGTACTCTAGGTATAGAATGTACATAACTTTTTAAAAGGAGAGAAAAAAATGCAAGTTATTACTGGTAAAACTGCTCTAATTACAGGGGCTGGTCGGGGAATAGGAAAAGCAACAGCAATCGCATTTGCAAAAGAAGGTATTCACGTTGGGTTGCTTGCACGTACAATTGAAAATTTAGAACAAGTAGCAACCGAATTAAAAGATTTCGGAGTAAAGGTTTCCATTGCAACTGCAGATGTTGCTGACATGGATTCTGTTAACCAAGCAGTAGAGAAGATAAAAGCTGATCTTGGTTCAATAGACATTTTAGTAAATAGCGCAGGCATTAGTAAATTTGGTAATTTCCTTGATCTAGATCCAGCTGAATGGATGAAAATAATTCAAGTAAATGTAATGGGGACTTACTTCGTAACACGAGCAGTATTACCTGAAATGATTGAAAGAAAAACAGGCGACATTATTAATATCTCATCCACTGCAGGACAAAAAGGTGCACCAGTAACAAGCGCTTATAGTGCATCAAAAGCAGCTGTTATCGCATTAAGTGAATCATTAATGCTAGAAGTAAGAAAACATAACATACGTGTCGTTACACTAACGCCAAGCACAGTCGCTACGGATATGGCAGTCGAGTTAAATTTAACTGATGGTAATCCAGATAAAGTGATGCAACCAGAAGATCTTGCAGATTTTATGGTTGCTCAGCTTAAAATGAATCCGAGAATCTTACTTAAGTCAGCGGGCTTGTGGTCAACAAATCCATAAATACTAAAAGAGAAAAGCATAAATCATGCTTTTCTCTTTTTTGTATAATCCCTTTTTTCAAGGAGAGACTAACTTAAAAGAAAGGATGGGTAATCATGAAAGATAATAAATTTGCGGATCTTGATCGTGAGCAGTTGCAAGAAATTAACGAGCTAGAAGATAGACTTGGGATTACACTTGTTGCTTATGAAATTTCCACAACCTTTGATAGTACATCAAGTGAAATTTCTTCCACATAAAAATATTATACAAATTGAGTTGTCTCATAGTCGGTCAATTGACTATGAGACAGGCTTATGGGGATGTTTTTACAACTAAACTTGTGTAAGCATTACAATGTCGCTATACAAGATCCAAAGTTGTTTCTAACAAAGATGGAATAGTCAATACAACTAACTAATATAAATATTGATATAAAAATATATTGACACATGAGTCTTCTGACTATATATTATTTTTATACCAATTTTCTGAATAAAAGAGCATTTTCTTTTTTTTACTCAAACTTGTACCTACAACCTGTTGACTGGTCGTGTTCGATAAGATATTGTACTAGACTACTTGGAACCATGTAGTACAATTATATAAATTGAAAACGGTTGCAAGGGAAAGAGGTAGAAAAATGGTTACATTAAAAGATATTGCAGAACATGTTGGAGTCTCAATTACGACAGTTTCTCGTGTTATTAAAAATGATTCTTCAAGGAATGTAAATCCTGAAACAAAGAAAAAAGTCTGGCAAGCGGTAAGAGAGTTGGGGTATATACCAAATGAATACGCAAGACATCTTGTCGCATCTTCCGGACCAGAGAAGAAAGAGACCAAAAGAATAGCATGGCTTGCTAGCCCGCGTTTAGCGGAGTCTAATCCCTACTTTTCAAAAATCTATTCAGGTATTAGTGAAACATTAAATAATGCAGGTTACACGCTACTGCTATTAAGTAATGAGGATTTGGAAGATGAAGCCTTTTTCCATCAGATGATTAGAGAAAAGGAAGTCGATGGGGTATTGCTGATTGATAAAGTCGATGAAAAAATACTTCTTGAGATCAAGGAAATGATACCCGTTGTAGGAGTTGACTTTAACTATAGTGATCATGCAATCTCTACAGTAGATTATGACAGAGAAGAAGCTGCGTACAAAGCTATAGAACATTTAGTTTCAAAAGGACACCGTCAGATTGGTTTCATCGGCGGTGGTATCGACATTGAAATGACAAATGAAAAACGATTCAAGGGTTTTAAGAAAGCGATGAATGAGTTCGGAATAACTGTAGAAGAAAATTGGATCATTAATTCTAATTGGTGTTTGGAACAAAGCTACAAATCAACAAAGGATTTATTGAATCTTCCTCAAAGTAATCGTCCAACTGCTATTTTATGTGCTGGAGATTTACTAGCGATAGCGGCAATGCGTGCTGCACACGAACTAGGTCTAATAATCCCTGAGGATATTGCTTTTATTGGTATTGATAACAATGAAATGGCTCAATATGTCGTTCCATCATTAACAACTATATCGATACCTCAATATGAAATGGGAGTAATTGCAGCAAAAGTGTTGATTAATCAAATAGAAGATAATGTGAATATAGCTTTAAAAACCTTATTACCGTTTGAATTATTAGTACGTCAATCAACGTAAAACTACAGATTAGTTTTGTTAACCCATTAGGGAAAACGTTTTCCGGTATTTTGGAGACTTTTTCCCGAATAAAAATATAGATGAGGTGTAGGAATGAGAAAAGTAAGAATTGGGATTATAGGAGCAGGTTTACGAGGCGGACTTGCTCATTACTGGCACAAGCCAGATGGAGAATCGGAAGTTGTTGCGCTAGCAGATATTTCCCAGGAACGATTGGATAAGTTTCAGGAAAAGTTTGATACTCCATTGTTTTTGACTAAGGACTACAAAGAATTATTGAAACGCGATGATATTGATGCAATTGCGGTATTGTCTCCCGATTATTTACATGAAGAACATGTAACTGCTGCTCTTGAGGCCGGTAAACATGTTTATTCTGAAAAACCACTTGCCATTACAGTTGAAGGCTGTGACAGAATTATTGAAGCATGGAAGAAATCAGGAAAACATTTGATGGTTGGTTTTAATATGCGATACATGAGCATGTACCAGACGATGAAAGAACTCATTGATTCAGGGGCTATTGGAGAATTGAAGACGATTTGGGTTCGACATTTTGTAGGTTTTGGTGGTTATTTTTACTACCACGATTGGCATGGAAAATCACAAAATACAACATCTCTTCTCTTACAAAAAGGTTCACACGACCTCGATGTAATTCACTGGATCTCTGGTAAGTATGCGACGAAGGTGTCTGCATTCGGTGGTCTTGATTATTATGGTGGGGACAAGCCAAACAATTTAACATGTCCGGAATGTGACCTTAAAAATACTTGTCCTGAGTATGTACCACATACATTTACGGAATGTGCATTTAGAGAAGAAATCGACGTTGAAGACAATAATATGCTCATTATGGAGCTAGAAGGAGGTATTAAGGCATCTTATCTTCAATGTCATTTTACTCCCGATTATTCGCGTAACTATACGTTCATCGGGACAGAGGGCCGTATAGAGAATGACGACGTCAACGGGAAAATTTATTTGAAAACGCGTAAAACAAATACATGGAAAGAGCTTAGTGATGTTACTTACGAGATGAAGCCAGAGGAAGGTAGTCATGGCGGAGCAGATCCAAAAATTACGCAAGACTTTGTTGAGCTAATTTTGTATGATAAGCAACCTCTTACAACTCCATTTGCTGGGCGAATGAGCGTAGCTGTTGGATGTGCAGCAACAGAATCCATACGCGCTGGTGGTAAGGTTGTTCATATATCTCAAGAATCTAATATTGTTCACAATTAAGTAGGTTTGTAAGAAAAGGGGTGTGATTGTGACAAATTTGAGTAAAGATGTAGGATATGTCGAGAATATCAAAAAAAGTAGGGAAAAGAAGTCTTTTGAAAAACACCAGAAGGAAAAGAAGAATATATTAGTTAGCTGGAAAAAAGCTTTTCGAAAAAATTGGGAACTATACGTATTGCTTACACCAGTCATTTTATATTTTCTAATTTTTCATTACTTTCCTCTCTATGGATTGCAAATTGCATTTAAAGATTTTATCGCAACTAAAGGGATTACAGGGAGCCCATGGGTAGGATTTAAACATTTTGAACGTTTCTTTGATAGTTATTATTTTTGGAGACTTATAAAAAATACTTTAGGAATAGGTATTTTCACGTTAGCAGTTTCATTTCCGATTCCAATAATACTAGCGCTTATGCTCAATGAAATAAAAAGCTTACGTTATAAAAAATTCGTACAGACAGTAATATATGCACCGCATTTCTTATCGACAGTCGTTGTTGTTGGAATGCTACTGCTGTTCTTAAAAACAGATGGACTGGTCAATCAAATAATTCAACTTTTCGGAGGATCACCAATTAGCTTTATAACAGAACCAGCTTGGTTTAAGAGCTTGTACGTGTTTTCAGATGTTTGGCAAACGATGGGGTGGAGTTCTATTATTTATATTGCTGCACTTGCAGCAGTTGACCCAGCGCAACATGAAGCTGCAATGATAGATGGAGCGTCAAAATTTCAACGAATTATTCATATCAATATCCCGGCAATCATGCCTACTATTGTAATTCTTTTCATTTTGAATGCTGGATCTGTCATGGCAGTGGGTTTTGAAAAAGTCTTTCTTATGCAAAACGATCTAAATATGTCGACGTCAGATGTTATTTCAACATTCGTTTATCGAAGTGGAATTTTGGAAGCACAGTACAGTTTCTCGGCTGCAGTGGGACTTTTCAACTCGCTTATTAACTTCATTATGCTTATTATGGTAAACCAGATTGCGAAAAAAGTGAATGAGACAAGTCTATGGTAAGGGGTGGCTAGATTGAGAGAAAGTAAGACTGATCGTGCGTTTAATATATTCAACTATGTTTTTCTTGCAATTGTGGCTTTACTCGTAATCTATCCATTGATTTTCGTTCTTAGTGCATCTCTTAGTAACCCTGAGAACGTAATATCAGGTGATATGTGGTTATGGCCAAAGGAGTTTACATTAGATGCATATGAAAAGGTGTTCCAGAACAAGGATATTATAAATGGGTTTATTAACACACTGAAGTATACAATTTTTGGTACTATTCTAAATGTCGTTATGACTATTTTGGCAGCATATCCGCTATCTCGAAAAGACCTAAAGGGTCGGGGATTTATCATGGCATTTATCGTCTTTACTATATTTTTTAGTGGAGGGCTTATTCCGACGTACTTACTTATCAGAGACCTTGGGATGTTAAATACATTTTGGGTAATGATCATCCCAAACGCAGTTGCAGTTTGGAATATCATTATTATGCGAACGTTTTTCCAATCTATTCCTCATGAATTAGAAGAGTCAGCAATGATTGATGGAGCTGGGAACTTCAGAATTTTATGGAGTATTGTTTTGCCACTATCATTCCCAGTAATAGCAGTTATGGTTCTCTTCTATTCAGTTGGTCACTGGAATTCATACTTCCAGGCACTGATATATTTACAGGATCAAGAGAAGTTTCCACTTCAACTGATTCTTCGACAAATTCTTATTCAAGGTCAAACGGATGACATGATCAAGGCAACGTCAGAAAGCTTTTTAGCCCAACAACTAAGCGTGGAAGGGTTGAAATATGCAGTACTTATAGTTGCAAATTTACCGATGCTTATGCTCTATCCGTTTTTACAAAGGTATTTTGTCAAAGGCGTCATGATTGGATCGCTTAAGGGGTAACAGGGAGAAAAACATATGAAATGAGGGGGAGAATGTGTTGAAAAAACGTTATTTTGTGGGTATGACCGCAAGTCTATTACTGACAGCTAGTATTTTGGGGGCTTGTTCAAATGAGGAAGGGGCAGCTAAAAAAGGGGAAAATGCTAGCAACGTGAAGGCAACGGGTATGCCGATTGTAGAAGAAAAAATTCAAGTGGATGGTTTTGCAGCGAAGTTTTTCGCATCTCAGGACTGGAATAATCTGATGCTTTGGGAAGAGTATGAAAAAATGACCAATATCGATGTGGAATGGGAAACTGTACAAATCGAGGGGTTAGCGGAGAAGAAAAACTTAAAACTTGCAGCTGGTGATTACCCTGATTTATTTTTCGCTTCAGCATTTTCGAAGACAGATTTGCTTAAATATGGTCAACAAGGTGTATTCTTGCCACTAAATGACTATATCGATGAATACGCACCAAACTTTAAAAAGATTTTAGAAGATTATCCTTCTGTGAAACAAGGCGTGACGATGGCGGACGGAAATATTTATGGCTTTCCAACTTTTTATGACCCTAATTTTGAATCACTTCGTGCTGGTACACCATGGATAAATAAAGACTGGCTTAACAAATTAGGGCTAGAGGAACCTGAAACGACAGATGATTTGTATAAAGTATTGAAGGCGTTTAAAGAACAAGATCCAAATGGCAATGGACAAGCAGATGAGCTTGGATGGGGAAGTGGATATGGTATTGATCAGTTCATTCATTATTTGCGCGGGACGTATGGCTTGAACAAACAAGGATCTATGAATATAAACTTAGACTTTAAAGAAGGTACTGAAGAATTCCGCTTTGTTCCTGCGACAGATGAATACAAGGAATTACTTACATTCTTAAACAAGCTTTATAAGGAAGGTTTAATTAACCAAGATGTTTTCACAACCGAACCTCATGTGTTTGCTGCAGAAGCATCTAAAGGAAACTATGGTATGTTGAGTGAAGTTGACCCGAAAGAATTATTTAAACTGGATGGTTACATTGGTGTGCCTGTTCTAGAAGGTCCAACTGGTGAACGTTCTTACAACTTCGTTTCCAATGGTCTTGGAAATCTAGGAATGTTCGTGTTGACGGATAAGGCTGAAAATCCAGAAGCAATGGTTCGTTGGATGGATTACTTTTATGGAGAAGAAGGTTCTAAGATGTTCTTCATGGGATTTGAAGGAGTCACGTATGAAGAAGATGAAAGTGGAAAATTTAAATATTTGGATACGATTACAAATAGTCCCAACGGTTTGAACATGGACCAGGCAATTAGTGAGTACTTAACATGGCCTGGTGGGTATTACCCTGGAATGGTTAGACAGAAATTCTTCCAAGGTGCAGAAGCTACAGAAAACTCTATTCAAAATGCAGAGAAAACTCTACCATATACTATAAAGGATGAAGACATTCTTCCAGGTCTAAATTATACAGTGGAGGAAAGTGAACAAGTCGGTGCAATTATGACAGATATCCAAACGTACATCAATGAAATGACTGCAAGTTTCATCACTGGTAAACAAGACTTTAGCAAATGGGATGAGTATAAGAAAACGCTTGATAAAATGGGATTACAAGATTATCTTGAACTTGCTCAAGGAGCTTACGAACGATCAACAAAAGAAAAGTAAAATAATAATACTCATACAAAGATTCTCATTTGTATGAGTTTTACCCTTTAAGGGAGGTAGCGAGATTGGACTTAAATGGATGGAAAGGAAAACTCTACTGGTTCGTAGAATTTGTAACGATGCTTGCAGTATTGCAACTGATGTGGATTGGGTTGACACTACTCGGTCTAGTAATTTTTGGAGTTTCTCCTGCTACAGTGGGGCTCTTTGGAGTAATGAGAAAAAGAATGCAAGGACAAGATGAGTTGCGAACACTATTAAAAAATTATTGGGTTACGTATAAAAAGGAGTTTGTTAATTCTAATAAGATTGGAGTTATTTTAATAGGTATCGGTTATTTTCTGATCATCAATTTGCAGATTGCACTAACGATGAAAGGGACGTACGCTTTGTTTATGTTAACAGTGATTGTTATGATTTCGATTTTGTATGCTGTAATGTCGATGAATATATTCCAAGTATATGCACATTATGACCTACCCTTTGCACGTTATTTTTCATCATCTCTTTTACTAAGTATTTCGTTCCCTCTTCAAGTTCTTGGGTCCTTTATCGGGCTCTACGTACTATATCGGATTTTCTTATTCATACCTGGACTTCTACCGTTTTTCGGAGTGAGTCTAACAATATTGTTTCTTACTTGGATGTCATCTCAAATTTTCCGGTTGAAAGGTGAATACGATGGAACATTACAGTTGGAGGAAGAGAAAAATTCAATACAGTCATTTAAAGAGGGTGCAATATGATCTATTTAACCAACGCTACTATTGTGCTTGAAAAATCAGTTATACAAGATGGGTTTGTTCATATTAAGGGTGAAAAAATCGAATCTGTCGGAAAAATGGCAGACTGTCCCCCCATTAATAATAAGGAAGAAGTGTTTGATTGCACGGATAAACAATATGTCATCCCTGGAATGATAGATATACATGTGCATGGGGCTGGGGGATATGACTTTATGGATTCAGAGCAAGAGACCATTGATAGTATTGCTCTCGCGCTTGCCGAAGAAGGGACTACCTCTTATCTGGCGACAACGATGACAAATCCGCTTTCGCGAATTAGTAGTACACTTAAGAATCTTGCTAGTTACAAAAGAAATAGTAGTAGAGCGGGTGTCGCAGAAATGGTAGGAATCCATTTGGAGGGACCCTTTATCAACAAAGAACAAAAAGGAGCCCAACCAGAAGATGCTATCCTGCCACCTAATTGTAAATTGTTTGAAGAATGGCAGAAGCTATCTGGAGATGCTATTAAAATTGTAACATTTGCTCCTGAATTAGATGCCAATTTTGAGCTATTAAAGAAACTTCGACTAGCAGGAGTCATTCCATCGATGGGACATACAAATGCAACTTACAATGAAACAGTTCAAGCTATAGGTCAAGGAATAACACATGCGACTCATCTATTCAATGGTATGAAAGGATTGCACCACCGTGATCCAGGTGTTGTGGGCGGTGCTCTTCTACATGATGAGGTTTATGTTGAAGTAATTCCAGATGGTATTCATTTTCATGCGGACTTATTGAAACTAGTAGTAAGAATGAAAGGACTTGAACGGATTTTGGTTATAACCGATGGAATGCGAGCGAAGGGGATGCCTGATGGAATTTACGATTTAGGCGGACAGAACGTGACAGTTCGTGACGGGAAATGTTTATTAACGTCAACTGGATCTCTTGCGGGTAGTATAGTGACAATGAACAAAGCAAGGCTGAATCTACGCACATGGCTTAGTTTGACGATTCTGGAACAGATACAGGTTACATCTATAAACCAAGCTAAACGTTTAGGTCTCTTTGATAGAAAAGGATCCATTCAAGCTGGGAAAGATGCTGACATCGTAATTCTTGGTATAAATGGAGAAGTCGAATTGACGATTTGCAGAGGGGTTATTGCTTTTCAATGTAAAGATGCATTTAAATGATGTAAATCTTTCTGAATTGATGATATATTGAAATTGTGAAGACGTAAGAAGAAGGATGAAAAAGATATGAAGCCGTTAGACCAAGGAAGTATTATTCCATTATATCATCAATTAAAGCAACGGTTAGATGCTCGGATTCGTGCAGGTGAATGGAAGCCGGGAGATAAAATTGATTCGGAAAATCGTTTAATGGAAATGTTTCAGGTAAGTAGAAATACAGCTAAGAAAGCGATTGAAGAATTGGTTCAAGAAGGGATACTTTATAGGGTTCAAGGGAAAGGGACCTTCGTCTCCAAACCTAAATTTGAGCAGTCCTTAGGTGGATTTTATAGTTTTAGTCGAGTTTTACATGAAAAAGGCCTTCATCCAACTGACCAAGTGCTTGAAGTAAAAGAAGTTGAACCTTCTGCAACTGTGAGGGATGGATTACAACTTCCCAAAGGTGAGAATGTAGTTGAAATGAAGAGATTACGCTGTGCGGACGGGGAGCCAATTATCCTTGAATCATCGTTTATGCCAAAGTCGGTTATACAGGATATGTCGGTTCTGTACGAAGTAGGAACCTCGTCCCTATATGATTTATTGGCTGAACGTTATAACGTGACTGTAGTTCGTGCAAAAGAAGCATTCGAGCCGGTTTTAATTCGAGAAGAGGAAAGTATACTTCTTCAGACGAAAGTAGGGAAACCTGCTTTGTTATTGGAGCGAACTGCATATGACACGAATGAACAACCTGTCGAGTTTTGTATTTCAATTGTAAGAGGAGATCGCTGCAGATTTTACACAGATCTTCATTAAACTCATAGAAATTTCTATGAGTTTTAAAATAGATTTAGTTGTACCAACAACCCACTAACGAAAGGGGTCATTTTATGACGCTAGTTACAACGAAAGAAATGTTAAAAGACGCTCATACAAACCACTATGCAATCGGTGCATTCGGAGCGCATAATCTAGAAATTATTAAGTCAGTAATCGCTGGTGCGGAATCAGTAGGTTCCCCAGTCATCCTTCAAACTACTTCCAGTACGTATAAGTATGTGGAGATGCCTTATATGATTGCTATGGCAAAAGCTGCTGCTGAACAAGCAAAAGTACCAGTAGCATTGCATCTTGATCATGGTGAATCATTTGACGTCGTAATGGAATGTTTGCGAGCTGGTTATACATCTATCATGATAGATGGTTCAAAGCTTTCATTAGAAGACAATATCGCACTTGTACGTAAAGTAACGGATGCAGCTGGCCCTATCGGTGTTCCGGTAGAAGCAGAACTAGGTACAATCGGTGGAGTGGAAGATGATTTTGTGGTGGAGGAGAGTGAAGCATTTTTTACTGATCCAGAAGCGGCAGAACGATTTGTGCGAGAGACTGGTATTGATTCGTTTGCTCCTGCATTTGGAACTGCACATGGTAACTATAAGAAGGAGCCTAAACTACAATTTGATCTGCTAGGTAAAATTCAAAAACTGACCAATATTCCGCTCGTTATGCACGGAGCATCAGGGGTACCGGAAGAAAGTGTACGTAAATCATTAGATTATGGAGTAGCGAAAGTGAATTTCTCAACCGAATTGAAAGATTTATTTGCAGAAGAAGTACGAGCTTTTTTTCAAGATAATCCAAATGAAAATGACCCGCGTAAATATTTCATACCTGCAAGAGAGGCATTAATTGAGTTAGTTAAAAGAAAGATCATGATGTTACAAAAATGATTACAACTATCACATTGAATACTGCAATTGATCAAGTGTATGAAGTGGAGTCATTGGATGTTGGAGGGACAAATCGAGTTTCTGCTATTACTCAGGAGGCCGGGGGTAAGGGCATGAATGTTGCAAAGGTACTCCAATACTTAGGTGCAGAAGTGAATGTTGGTGGATTTGCGGGGGGGACTAACGGAAAGAAAATTCGACAACTTTTAAAAAAACGTGCTATTCCAAGTGAATTAATAACAGTTAGTGGTGAAAGTCGAATTTGTTTAACAGTGCTAGATTCATTGAATAGTGAAGTGACAGAACTTCTTGAGAGTGGACCAGAAATATCCATAGAGGAATGGCAATCCATGCTCGAATGGGTAAAACAGAAGTCTAAAATCGTCAAATGGTTTGCATTGTCAGGTAGCTTGCCGAAAGGACTACCAACCACTGCATATGCGGAGCTGATACAAATTATACATGCCAACGGTGCGAAAGCGGTACTCGATTCAAGTGGTGATGCATTACGAAATGGAATCGAAGCAAAACCATTTGCGATAAAACCAAATGAGCATGAAATTGCAGCAATCCTAGGTAAAACTGCTATAACTGAAACTGAATTGCTCGAAGCAGGGGGGCGCTTTGTTAGTGAAGGAATTGAGCATGTATGCCTTACATTGGGGGAAGAAGGGGCAATTTTCGTTAACCAATATGGGTATTTCAAAGCAAATGCACCATCGATTGACGTCATCAATACTGTAGGAAGTGGAGATGCTTTTGTAGGTGGACTGCTATACGGGTTAGCTCAAAATGAAGAAATTAGCACAGCTTATAAACGAGCAATAGCATGTGGATCAGTTAACGCGATGTATCGAGCAATCGGTTTTATTGATTTGGGGCAAGTGGAAGTATTAATGGAGCAAATTACTATCGAAAAAATAAAAGATAGATAGGGGTATGAATTTTATGCATACGTATAATGAAATAATCGGACAGGCGGACCAATTACAAAAGACACTAGAACTTGTAGACAATCTAATAATGGAACACGTGAATGTAGACCACGTATTATTCACGGGGTGTGGAACATCTTTTTATTTGGCAGCTTCTGCGGCTAAATATTATCAAACAGTGACGGGTCAATTTGCTTCTGCAGTTCCTGCGTCTGAGCTATTCCTACACACATCAACGACAATTGTTCCTGGAAAAAAATATTTTGTTGTTGGAATATCTAGATCAGGAACGACTTCTGAAATTCTTATCGCGCTCGATCATTTAAAGGGCAATGCTGATATCCGTACATTAGCAGTCACGTGTAATGGGGATACACCTATGGCAGCGGCAACAGATCAAGTTATTGCACTTGATCATATTACGGAAAAAAGCGTTGTGATGACCCAATCATTTTCAAATATGCTGTTTGCACTTCAAGTATTCGCGGCAAAGCAAGGGCGTTCTACTCAAAATTTGACAGAACTTAAACAAGTTCCAGAGTTGGTAGAGGCTGCATTAACATTAGAAGATTTAACAAAAGGTGTGGCGGAAGATTTAACGAAGAAACGCTTTATCTTCCTTGGATCAGGTTCATATAATGGAATTGCAAAAGAAGCTACTTTGAAGCTAAAAGAAATGACACAAACAGAATGCGAAAGCTACTCAAGCTTGGAGTTTAGACACGGTCCAATTTCAATAGTAGACGATTCAACAGTAGTTATCCTATTAACTCAACTGGAGACAGAAGACTACGATCAACAGCTTGTTATGGATATCCAAAAGCTTGGTGGATACGTACTTACCATCGGACCAGTAGCTGAAGGGTTTGTCGCAGATCACATTATTGAATTGACAAACACAATAAATGATTTGAACCGACATGCTATTTATGTTCCTTATCTTCAATTACTAGCGTATCAACGGGCGATGCATTTAGGGGTCGATCCAGATCAGCCTCGAAATCTTACTCAAGTTGTTAAATTGTCATAATCGGAAGGTGATTATAGATGGGATACATTCTAGCAGCGGATATCGGCGGTACAAAACTTGCAACAGCACTATTTAAAAATGACGGAACTGTTGTGAAGACGAACGAATCACTAAGTGAAAAAAAAGACGAGGAATTGTTGTTTCAGTGCCTGGTTAATTCATTCCGCTCTCTGTGTATAAATGAAGGTGTAAATTTTGATGATATAAATGGGATTGCAGTAGGAATACCAGGAATTGTGGATGCTGAAAAAGGTATAGCTGTTTTTCAGAATAATTTACCGTGGAGAGATTTCCCGTTGGTAGAAAGACTTGAAAGCGAGTTTCCGCAATCCAAAATTATGATGGATAATGATGTTTATATGGCCACTTGGGGAGAGTATACAACTCGTGGCTTTTCTTCAGAAACGATGGTTTACGTGACGCTGAGTACAGGTATTTCTTGCTGCTTGATTCATCAGGGATTGTTTTTAAGAGGAAGTGGAATGGCAGGAGAAATTGGATTTAGTTTAACGGGAACTTCAGATACCAGTCTTGAAACTCTAGTTTCTGGTCCTGCACTAGAATTAAAAGGACGAAAACAATTTAATAATCCCGAACTATCTTTAAAAGAGATGATGGTGGGTTATTATCAAGGAAATGTTCATATTGCAAGAATAATAAATGAAGCAGTAACTGCACTTGCAAAAGAAGTTTATCAAATTCTCGTCTTCACCGATCCGCATTGTATTGTACTTGGTGGTGGTGTATTCAATCATCATCCAACGCTTATTGAAGCGGTCCGAAAAGAGGTTGGACAGTATCTCAGCCACCCTTTATTAAAAGGTAAAGAAGAACGTATAGAAGCAAGCATCTATAAGGGAGAAGCAGGTATACGTGGTGCAGCTTCCAGAATTATAAATATAAAATAAATATAAACCCTCGTCTAAATCGGACGAGGGTTTATATTTTAAAGTTCAAGAAATTTTTAAGTGCGCTTACACCCTTTTTATCTAATACGTCTTTCTGTTTCCTTATCGAAGAAATGGCTTCTTGATATATCAAGGATAGTTCAATTTTTTGACCAGGTTGAATATGTGAATCTGAACTTATACGGGCAATGTACTGTTGTCCTTCGAGTGCAGAATAGATCATCAATTCTGCTCCAGTTAATTCCGATACTTCGATATTTGCTTTTACAGTTGACTCGGAAGATTGAGCTACTATCTCAGGGTCTTCTGATATATGTTCAGGTCTTATTCCTAGAAGAATTTCTTTATTGTTATATCCTTGTGAATTTAGCATCGCAAGTTTCTCTTGAGGAATCTTCAATGCAACATTTCCAATTTTGAAATAGCCATCCGTGATTTTACCTTCGAAAAAGTTCATCGCGGGTGAGCCGATAAATCCACCTACAAATATGTTTTCTGGATTCTCATATACCTCTTTAGGTGTCCCAATTTGCTGGATTAGTCCGTCTTTCATAACGACAAGACGTGATGCCATTGTCATTGCCTCCGTTTGGTCGTGTGTTACATAAATCGTTGTTGTTTTCAGTCGTTGATGTAACTTTGCTATTTCAGCACGCATTTGAACACGTAATTTTGCATCTAGATTCGATAGTGGTTCATCCATAAGAAATACTTTTGCATCACGAACAATCGCACGACCAAGCGCGACACGCTGGCGTTGACCACCTGACAATGCTTTTGGCTTCCTATCTAAGTGAGCTTCGAGATCAAGAATGCTAGCAGCATTTTTTACACGTTTATCGATTTCAGTTTTAGAAAATTTTCTGAGCTTCAAACCGAAAGCCATATTGTCATATACAGTCATATGTGGATAAAGTGCATAGTTCTGAAATACCATTGCGATATCTCGTTCTTTTGGTGGGACATTATTCATCGATTTTCCATCGATACGAAAATCACCTTCGGAAATCTCTTCAAGCCCTGCAATCATACGAAGTGTTGTTGATTTTCCACAGCCAGAAGGACCAACTAGAACAATAAACTCCTGATCTTGGACACGCAAATCAAAATTAGAAACCGCTGTTGCACCATCATCGTATACTTTGTTTATATTTTCAAGAACCATTTTCTCCATTGTAAGCAACTCCTCTATTTTCTCTTTCTATAGATAGGTTACCAATCCTAGAGAAATCATGATATGTAAGATGTGCACAATTTTCTGTTTTTTTAAATGTGCGATTTGTCTACCTCTCGGTTGCAATCAAACTTGCGCAATAAGCAACAAGTGCCCCATCAAAATTACGTACATTAATTTCCGTCATATCTTGAAATTTAGTAAGGCGATATTGAAGTGTGTTTCGATGCACATGCAATTTCTTTGCTGCCACCGAAGCATTAAAGCCATTTTCGAAAAGGAATTGAACTGATTGTAATAATTCTATATCGTATTCAATTGGTTCTAATACTTCTTTGTGAATCATCTGTTTCATTTCTTCTGATATTTGGTCTATCAAGGTAAATGGAAAAGTCTTTTCCATCGAATATATTCGTTCAGCTCGATTCCGTGACAGGCCTTTGAAGAACCATTCTTTTTCTGTTATAAAATGTGAATAAAAGGGCATAGTTGTTGGATGAAATTTCCCTACATACATTTTAACCTTGATGAAAAAATCACTTTCAAGCGCAACGATAAAAGAAGAGAAGTCATCTAGAGTATGTATATAGGAAGACTTCACTTCGATAAGGACTGCATCTTCTGAAGAAATAAAAACGAGTCGCATGGCATCGTCAAAAAATAGTTTGACTGCCTCTTCCAAATGGGATTCTATTTCTTCTTCCACTTTAAAATGCAATTGAATAATGCGGATCTCGGTATCCTCTTTAAGAGGGACAGGTCCTTTGTCATGAAGGAACTTAATCCATTTTTCTGATAGAGATTCATTGGTGAGACCAGTTGGCTTGACTTCTCGAAACAGAGAACAAAGCAGTGCATATTCACGATCAGATACTTCATTTTTGTCGATGGTCATCCAACAGTTCGAATTTTCATTGTGAAAGATATATGTATGTGTTTCATTTAAAATTGGGCATTCAGGTAATAGTTCGATAGATGGAAAAAGTATCGCTAAGTTAGTGGACATTATATGAAATCTCCTATCTTGAAGCTATTGGAACTATAAACGTTCTCTTTTTAGCTTTAAATTTAAATGGTCATGAATAATGGATACTTAAATACATAAAAGAATGAGTCCCTATATATCTATTATAAGTCACCAAAACTTGTTTCACATGGTCAAATTATTAAAGGGAACGTTCTAAAACCTATGAATGTGAAAAAATCCTTCATTTTTGTTATCGAAGCACTCATATGCTTGTCGTAGGATATTTATAGTTTCATTGACACTATATCACTTAAAGTCTATCATTTATTTAAAATAGAAAGAAAATTTGGAATTTCGGAAGAGGATGGCGATATTAAGAATGGAAATAGATACAACTGTGAATAATGCAAGGAAACTAGACGAACAAGATGCTTTACATAAATTTCGAGATGAATTTTATTTACAATCAGATGTTATTTATATGGATGGAAATTCTTTAGGATTGCTGTCAAAAAGGGCAGAACAGTCATTGCTATCATTATTAGATTCTTGGAAGAAATATGGAATTGATGGATGGATGAAAGGGGAGCATCCATGGTTTTATTTCTCTGATAGGTTAAGTGAAATGTGTGCACCACTTGTAGGTGCGGAAAAAGAAGAAGTAATGATTACAGGATCAACGACTTCGAATTTACACCAGTTAGTCGCAAGCTTTTATCATCCAAAAGGTGCACGCACGAAAATTTTAGCAGATGAGTTGAACTTTCCTTCTGATATATATGCGATTAGTAGTCAGCTATCTTTGCATGGGTACGATCCAGAGGAGCATATGGTATTAGTGAAAAGCCGTGATGGGGATACGTTAAATGAAGCAGATATTATAGAAGCTATGCAAGAGGATGTTGCGCTAATTGTATTGCCATGTGTGTTATATAGAAGTGGACAAATATTAAACATAAAAGAGTTGACAAAAGCTGCACATGAACGAAATATTTTGATTGGTTTTGATCTATGTCATTCAATTGGCTCGGTTCCACATGAGCTAAGTGATTGGAATGTAGATTTTGCTTTTTGGTGTAACTACAAACATTTGAACGCCGGACCAGGAGCAGTTGGGGGATTATATGTGAATCAAAAACATTTCGGACAAAAACCAGGTCTTGCAGGATGGTTTGGTTCTGATAAAGAAAAGCAGTTTGACCTTTCGATTCAAATGACACCAGCTTCCAATGCAGGTGCTTATCAGATTGGAACACCGAATATCTTAAGTGCAGCTCCTTTATATGGTTCACTAGAAATATTTGCGGAAGCAGGAATAGATGCTATCCGAGAAAAATCATTGAAATTAACAGATTATATGACATTGTTAATAGAAGAAGAGTTGAGTGACTATCAATTTACAATTGCAAGTCCAAAGGAACACGACCGTCGTGGTGGTCATATTTATTTAGTGCATGAAGAAGCAGCTCGCATTTGTAAAGCATTAAAAGAATATCAAGTCATCCCAGATTTCCGTTCCCCAAATGGCATACGTTTAGCGCCTGTTGCATTATATAACTCATTTCTAGATGTATGGAAAACCGTACAAATTCTTAAGAAGATAATGAAAGAAGAGTCATATAAAAAGTTCGAAAATAAACGAGAAGTTATAGCGTAAAAGGAGGGGCTACATGTCAGAGGATATTTCGAAACTGCATGATAAATTGAAGAGTGAAACAGGAATTCATACTAATTTTCGTGAAGAAATGACGTATGGTGATTATTTGCAGCTAGATAGCATTTTATCTAGCCAACGACGGTTATCAGGTCATCACGATGAAATGCTATTTATCATCATTCATCAAGTAAGTGAGCTTTGGATGAAGTTAATACTGCATGAATTAACTAGTGCTATTCAAGCGATTCAAGAGGATAAAATGCAGGCGGCTTTTAAGATGCTTGCACGTGTAACGAAAATCCAAACACAAATCATTCAAGCTTGGGATGTACTTTCAACATTAACACCCGCTGAGTATTTGGAGTTTCGTGATAAGCTAGGGAAAGCATCAGGATTTCAATCTTTTCAGTATAGACAAATCGAGTTTGCTCTAGGCTATAAAACGAAGCATATTCTTAAAATCTACGAGCAAGATACTGTATTGTATGAGCAACTAGAAAAAGTGTACAATGCACCAAGTATTTATGATGTGTCAATTCAGGCATTAGCAAAAGCTGGGTTTCAACTAAACTCTGCTGTTTTGAACCGCGATTATTCGGTGACTTATGGAGGAGATGAATCGGTTGCTAATGCATGGAAAGAAGTATATCGAGATGTAGATAAATACTGGAATTTGTATCAGTTAGCAGAAAAACTAGTAGATGTGGAGGACTGGCTACAGCAATGGCGCTTCCGCCATATGAAAACAGTGGAACGAATTATTGGGTTTAAAACTGGAACAGGTGGTTCATCCGGTGTGAATTATTTACGTAAAGTGCTAGATCATCGATTTTTCCCTGAACTGTGGGATTTGAGAACTAGCCTTTAAGAGGAAAGAAGGAAATATATGAATTCGAATAGAGGACAATGGTCAACCAAACTAGGCTTTATCCTGTCTTCTGCTGGAGCAGCAATTGGACTCGGGGCTATCTGGAAAATGCCATATGTGACTGGACAAAGCGGTGGGGGTGCTTTCTTTTTAATCTTCGTCTGCTTAACATTACTAATTGGACTTCCGATGTTAATATCTGAGTTTATTATTGGAAGAGGAGCTGGCGAAGAAGCGATTACTGCTTATAAAAAGTTAGTGCCACAAAGCGCATGGGTATGGATTGGGAGGCTTGGTGTCGTTGGATGCTTCCTTTTATTATCTTTTTATAGTGTGGTAGGAGGATGGATATTAGTATACAGCGGCATGTCGGTTGTTGGAAATGTCATTACAGACAATACAAGCTCGGATGTGTTGTTTGGCACAATTATTGGAACTCCTTGGATTACGTTAGTAGGATTGCTTGTGTTTACAATACTAAACGTATGGGTTATTTCTTCAGGGGTACAAAATGGTATAGAAAAAGCAAACAAATTAATGATGCCCTTATTATTTATTTTTTTCTTTATACTCGTAATTAGATCGTTGACGCTAGACGGTGCCATGGAAGGTGTGAAATTTTTTCTTTCCCCCGACTTTTCGAAGACGACAGGGGAATCTATTTTGTATGCATTAGGGCAATCCTTTTTTGCCTTAGCAGTCGGGTTTTCTTGCATGGTCACCTATAGCTCTTATTTAAAGAAAGATGTAAGTTTACCGTATTCTGCGGGATCCGTTGTCATTATGAATATTTTCGTATCGTTGCTTGCAGGGTTAGCCATTTTTCCTGTCGTTTTTGCTTTTGGCTATGAGCCAGCGGAAGGACCAGGATTACTTTTTATCGTACTACCAACAGTATTTGGTCAAATGCCTTTTGGGGAAGTATTTTTAGCGTTATTTTTAATTCTGTTTTTATTTGCGACATTGACATCTTCTTTTAGCATGTACGAAATTATTGTTGCTGCACTTATGGAGAAATGGAAGAACGCACGTAAAGGGATCACTTGGATAATAGGAGGAATAATTTTTGTTGCATCTATTCCATCCGCATTATCATCCAGTTTACTTAAGGACGTGACAATCTTTCAAAAAAGCGTCTTTGATGCAACGGATTTTTTAGTAAGTAATATGATGCTTCCATTTGGAAATCTGTTAATAGCTATTTTTATCATTCATAGGATGAACAAAGTATTAGTCGAGGAGGAGTTTAAGCTTAGCAGCACACTAGCTCCTGGATATTATACAGCTTGGCGCTTTTTGATGACCTGGATGGTACCGGTTGTAATAGTAGTTGTGTTGATTTATTCACTTCGCCCTATTTTAGGAGGATGACAATGAAAAAACAATGGATCGATATTTCACAGCCTTTTTCCCATAAAATCGGAACATGGCCGGGCGATACGCCGTTTCAATTTGAACTATCCTACTCAAAAGAAGAGACCGGCTCCGTTAATATTGGTCGTTTCACCACAAGTGTACATACTGGAACGCATGCCGATGCACCCTTTCACTTTGACAGCGACGCGCCGACAATAGAACAACTCGACATTAATGTTTATATTGGACGCGCAAAGTTAGTAGATGTCACAGGGCTAGATTTAATAGGAAGGGAAGAGCTGGAAGCATTTGAACTGGCTGGAGTCGAACGATTACTTTTGAAAACTGCTAAAAAGGTTAATGAGGAACAATTTCCAACAAAAATTCCCGTATTAAAAGAAAATATCGGCGCTTTCTTGCAAGAAAAAGGTATTTTTTTAATAGGGGTCGATCATCCCTCTGTTGATGCATTAGATGATAAACAATTGCCGGCGCATCATGCACTATATCGACATGGTGTGCATATTTTAGAAAATTTACTTCTACAAGACGTAACACCTGGCAATTATGAATTGATCGCTTTGCCATTAAAGATTCAAGGAGCGGATGGTAGTCCAGTGAGAGCTGTAATCCGAGCAATATGATAAAAGTCTTCTATTTGCGATATTAGCTGATAGAAGACTTTTTTTTGCAAATTTGACGAAATGGTAAACTACGGATGAATTTTAATGGAAACAGGGAAGAATAGTGACGTAAATCATACCGCATTTTTTATTTAGTGTTTATACTAGAGGAAGTGAGTGACACCGGATTTTAGACGAGGAGTGAGCATTTTGAAAAAAGTAGTTGTGGTAGGTGGAGGTATTACAGGACTTTCAGTAATGCATTATTTGCAAAAACTTAAAATAGAAAAAGAGCTAGATATGGAAATGGTGTTAGTAGAGTCTAATCATTACTTAGGTGGGAAAATTCGCTCGGTAAAGCAAAAAGAATTCATTATGGAAACAGGGGCAGATTCGATCGTTGCACGTCATGAAGGGGTACTACCTTTAGTAGAGGATCTACAGTTGGAAGATGAGCTTGTCTATAACGCAACAGGCATTTCTTATATATATACAAATAACGAGCTACATGCCATTCCAGCAGATACAGTGTTTGGAATACCGATGAGTGAGAAATCGTTAGAAAGTAGTACATTAGTTTCCGATGAGGGGAAGGAAGAAGCATTAAAGGATCTTAATCTATCCAATGAAAGCTTTACAAAAGACAGCTCAATCGGATCGTTCCTAGAGCATTTCTTAGGAAAAGAGTTGGTCGAAAAACAAATAGCACCTGTATTATCAGGTGTATATTCAGGGGATCTAGATAAGCTTACGTTGGCCTCCACATTACCATATTTAATAGACTATAAAGAAGATTACGGTAGCATTATGAAAGGATTAGGAGCCAATAAAGAAAAATTCCAAGCAGCTTCCAATAAAAAATTTATTTCTTTTAAAAATGGTCTTTCTGCTTTGATCGACCGCTTAGAAAAAGAGCTTAGTAATGCTACTATTTTAAAAGGGATACATACAACGAAAGTGGAGAAAATGGACGATCGATATGAGGTTTCCTTTGCAAATCATGAGTCGATCGAAGCAGATTACGTTATATTAACAACTCCGCACGATGTTACACAAAGAATATTGCAAAACGAAGTGTTGAACGCTGATTTTAATAAGCTGAAAAGCTCATCGCTTATAAGCATTTACCTCGGTTTTGACATTCCAGACGAACAGCTTCCTGCTGAAGGTACTGGCTTTATCGTTTCGCATAATAGCAATGTGAAATGTAATGCATGTACATGGACAAGTCGTAAATGGAAGCATACATCGGAAAATAGTCATTTGCTTGTTCGCATGTTTTATAAGAGTACGAATCCTGCATTTGAGGAAATGAAACATATGAGTGAAGAAGAACTAGTTCAAGTTGCCTTGCAAGATATTGAGAAAAGCTTGAAGTTAGATGGGAAACCAAGTGTCGTAGAAGTGACCAAATGGAATGATTTAATGCCAAATTATCATTTAGAACATGGGAAAGCGGTTAAATCCTTACGAGATAAGATGTCTTTTCAGCTGCCTAATGTAATACTTGCAGGATGCTCTTATTATGGTGTTGGTATAGGGGCATGTATTAAAAATGGAAAAGAAACAGCTGAATTAGTTGTTAATAATTTTTAGCTACAAATGATGAGAGTGTCCTAAAAAGTACTTTTTAGGATACTTTTTTTCATGTTGAGAAACTGAACCATTGGATCTATATAATAAAGAAAATTCAAAATTAACTTGACGCTTTAGTTTAATAAAGGTACGATATCTCTAATCATTGAAAACTGAATATTGAATTCTTATCAAGAGAAGCTGAGGGACTGGCCCTGAGAAGCTTCAGCAACCTGCCGAATAGGTTAGGTGCTAAATCCAGCAGACAACTAACAGTCTGAAAGATGAGAAGGGACGCATTTCATATGCTTATAAAGCCTTCTTTTTTAAGAAGGCTTTTTTATTTTAAGGAAGGATGGGTGCAAAGTGGGATTGTTAGATAAGTTACGAACGAATATGTTAACGGCAGATGGAGCAATGGGTACGCTCCTGTATTCATATGGAATTGAATATTGCAATGAAGAATTAAACATCCAAAGACCTGAAATTATAAAAAAAATTCATCAGGAATATATAAAAGCTGGTGCAGATATTATTCAAACGAACACATATGGTGCGAATGCGATTAAATTAGCAAGATATGGACTGGAGAATCGTGTGAAAGAAATCAATGAAGCGGCAATTCAAATTGCCAAACAGGCAGCCGCACCAGGTGAACAGTTTGTGCTAGGGACAATCGGTGGTATTCGTGGCATTCGAAAAAGTGATGCAACCTTAGAGGAAATCATTCAAAAGGTCGACGAGCAAGTGAATTACTTACTCTCTGGGGATCCGGATGGACTATTGCTTGAAACGTATTATGATTTTGAAGAGCTAGCTGCTACTGTTACGCACTTACGAAAATTAACAACTACGCCAATTATAGCCCAAGTATCAATGCATGAGCCTGGCATATTACAAAATGGGTTATCGCTGAACGATGCATTGCAACAGCTGGATACATTAGGAGCAGATGTCGTTGGTGTCAATTGCCGTCTAGGACCATTCCATACGATACAGGCATTAGAGGAGGTTACACTGCCGAACAATGCGTATCTTTCCGCCTTTCCGAATGCAAGTTTGTTAGATATAGAAGACGGCCGTATTGTATACGAATCAGAAGCGGATTATTTCGGCAGGGCAGCGCTGCTTCTTCGTGAAGAAGGGGTTCGATTAATCGGTGGATGCTGTGGAACGACACCAAAGCATATCGAAGCTGCGAAAAAAAGAATTGGTCATTTATCCCCGTTAACAACAAAAGTCGTAGCTCCTAAAAAGCCAATCATTATCCGTGAGGCAGAGACGAATATCAATGAACCACTTCATGAAAAAGCACAAAATGGAAGGACTATTATTGTAGAACTAGACACACCGCGTCATTTAGATACGACAACTTTTATGGAAGGTGCAACAAAGCTCTATGATGCCGGTGTCGATGCGGTGACAATGGCGGATAATTCACTTGCTTCTCCACGCATCAGCAATATGGCGATGGGATCGATGTTAAAACTACAAAATAATATTCGACCACTTGCACATATTACTTGTCGTGATCGTAATCTGATTGGGCTTCAATCACATTTAATGGGACTTGATGCGCTTGGAATTCATGACATATTAGCGGTAACAGGAGACCCAACAAAAATTGGAGATTTTCCCGGTGCTACAAGCGTATATGACGTTTCAAGTTTGGAATTGATCCAACTGATTAAACAGCTAAATGAAGGAATTTCATTCTCCGGAAAATCGCTTCGAAAAAAAGCAAACTTTTCAGTTGCGGCGGCATTTAACCCAAACGTCCGAGTACTTGACCGAGCGGTAAAAAGGTTGGAGAAGAAAATTGAGTGTGGAGCTGATTATTTCATTACGCAGCCGGTTTATACAAAAGAAAAAATTCAAGAAATCTTTGAAGCGACGAAACATTTAGCAACTCCTATTTTTATCGGTATTATGCCACTAACAAATATTCGAAACTCAGAGTTTTTACACAATGAAGTGCCAGGTATCAAATTATCCGACGATGTGCTAGAAAGAATGCGTGCTTGTGGGGAAGATAGAGAACATGCAACAGCGGAAGGTATTCAAATTGCTAAAGAACTAATAGACACTGCCGCTGAATTGTTCAATGGTATTTACATTATTACGCCATTCTTCCGTTATGATATGTCATTGGAATTGATTAAGCATATTCAAGAAATTGACAGTAAGAAAGTGAGAGAGAGCAGCTATGTCCAAACATCTAATTGAACATCAACTTGAAAAGAGGATTCTCCTCATCGATGGAGCTATGGGGACGATGATCCAAAATGCGAATCTTACGGCGGACGATTTCGGAGGCGAGCAGTATGACGGATGCAATGAGTATTTAAATATAGTAAATCCAGGTGTTATTGAGCAAATTCATCGTGAATATTTAGAAGCCGGTGCTGATATTATTTGTACGAATACGTTTGGGGGAACACCGGTAGTATTGAACGAATATGATTTAGGTAGTCAAGCTTACGACATTAACTTTCGTGCCGCTCAATTTGCCAAGAAATGCACGGAAGAATATTCAACATTGGAATGGCCACGATTTGTAGCAGGGGCTATTGGGCCAACGACGAAGACGTTGTCTGTAACTGGTGGGATTACGTTTGATGAACTAACACATGATTTTTATGTGCAGGCAAAAGCATTAGTGGAAGGCGGTTCTGACTTAATTTTACTTGAAACAAGTCAAGATATGCTAAATGTTAAAGCCGCAACGATAGGGATTAAACAAGCATTCACAGAAACTGACAAAGAGCTTCCGATTATGATATCTGGAACAATTGAACCGATGGGAACTACCCTTGCAGGGCAAAGCATTGAAGCTTTCTATATATCGATCGAACATATAAAACCGCTTTCTGTTGGGCTGAATTGTGCGACAGGTCCTGAATTTATGACCGATCACATCCGCTCACTTTCAGAGCTGTCAGATGGATATGTAAGTTGTTATCCCAACGCTGGTTTACCAGATGAGGAAGGTCATTATCATGAGTCACCAGACTCCTTGTCTAAAAAGTTGAGAGGTTTTGCAGAAAAAGGATGGTTAAATTTAGTCGGTGGATGCTGTGGAACGACACCAGCACATATCCGTGCAGTACGAGAAGCGGTGGAGGGCATTGCCCCAAGAAAACCTTCTGAAGCTAGTCATGGTCATGTCGTTTCTGGAATCGAACCACTTCTTTATGATGATTCGATGCGTCCCTTGTTAATTGGAGAGCGAACGAATGTAATCGGATCACGAAAGTTTAAGCGACTTATAATAGAAGAAAAATTCGAAGAAGCATCTGAAATTGCACGTGCCCAAGTAAAAGGCGGTGCTCATGTAATAGATATTTGCCTAGCAAATCCAGACCGTGACGAGCTCACTGATATGACAAACTTTATGAAAGAAGTCGTGAAAAAAGTAAAGGTGCCGCTTGTAATAGATTCTACGGATGAAAAAGTTATTGAAGAAGCTATGAAGTATTCTCAAGGGAAAACGATTATTAACTCCATCAATTTAGAAGATGGAGAAGAACGTTTCGATGCTGTCCTACCGCTTGTCAAAAAATATGGTGCATCTGTCGTTGTTGGAACAATCGATGAAATAGGGATGGCTGTTACACGGGAGCGTAAACTGGAAATTGCAGAACGTTCGTATGATTTACTTGTGAATAAATGGGGGCTTGCGCCAGAAGATATCATATTTGACCCACTAGTATTCCCAGTAGGTACAGGTGATCAACAATATATTGGCTCTGCAGTGGAAACAATTGAAGGAATTCGCTTGATAAAAGAAAAAATGCCACGAGTCTTAACCACTCTAGGAGTCAGTAACGTGTCATTTGGGCTTCCACCGGTTGGTCGAGAAGTGCTTAATGCAGTTTATCTTTATCATTGCACACAAGCAGGTCTCGATTATGCCATTGTAAATACGGAAAAACTAGAGCGATATGCATCCATTCCCGAGCAGGAAATTGAGATGGCTAATGACTTATTATTTACAACGACTGACAAAACACTTGCAGATTTCACAGACTTTTATCGAGATAAAAAGAAGGAAAAAACAGAAGCTGATATTCCAAAAACGGTACCGGAACGTCTAGCCTATTACATTATCGAAGGAACGAAAGAAGGGCTAATTCCGGATTTAGAACAAGCACTCAACATGTATGATACCCCTCTTGAAGTCATTAATGGGCCCCTTATGGATGGAATGGCGGAAGTAGGACGTCTCTTCAACGATAACCAACTAATCGTTGCTGAAGTGCTTCAAAGTGCAGGAGTGATGAAAGCATCCGTATCTTATTTGGAGCAATTTATGGAGAAAAATGAGGATGACTCTGGGAAAGGAAAAATCGTTCTCGCAACTGTAAAAGGGGATGTGCATGACATCGGAAAAAACCTTGTTGATATTATTCTAAGCAATAATGGATACAAAGTGCTGGATATAGGAATAAAGGTAACACCAGCGGAACTAATAGAAGTGATTCGAAAAGAAAAGCCGGATATTGTAGGACTTTCCGGGCTACTTGTTAAATCAGCTCAACAAATGGTCATTACAGCACAGGATTTTAAAGAAGCAGGAATTGATATCCCGATGCTTGTGGGGGGAGCGGCTCTTTCTAGACGCTTCACGGAAACAAAAATTTCAGCAGAATATGAAGGCCCGGTACTGTACGCAAAAGATGCGATGCAAGGGCTAGAACTGGCAAATCGTTTGCAAGATGAAGGTGATAAAATAACTCTATTAGAAGAATTAACGATACAACAAGAAAAACGAAAAGTAGCAGAAGCAAACAGAGCTTCGAAACAAGCAGTGGCAGTTTTAACAAAGCCTGTGAAAACTGTGCGAGAGGATGTGCAAGTATACAGACCAAAAGACTTGCGCAGACATGTATTAAAAGAATACTCCGTGGCTCATTTATATCCGTATGTAAATATGCGAACGCTTATTGGTCATCATTTAGGCTTAAAAGGATATAGCGATAAACTGCTTGAACAAAAGGATCAGCGCGCTGTGGAATTACATGAGCTTGTAACTGCGTTTCTAGGAGCAGACCTATTGAAACCATCTGGACTGTATCAATTTTTCCCGGCACAATCAGATGGAGATGATGTCATTATCTATGATCCAAGCGACGCGAAAACGGAAATAGAACGATTTACGTTCCCACGGCAATCTGTTGAACCTTATCTTTGTCTTGCGGACTATTTGAAATCAATCGAAAGTGGCGAAATGGATTACGTCGCATTCATGCTCGTTACGGCTGGTCAAGGTGTACGCACGGCAGCAAACAAATTAAAAGAACAAGGAAAGTTTCTAGAAAGTCACGCGTTGCAAGCGACTGCTCTAGAGCTAGCAGAAGGATTTGCAGAACGAATTCATCAAGAAATCCGAGACCAGTGGGGCTTTCCAGACGCAACCGACTTTACAATGCGCGAGCGTTTCGCCGCTAAGTACCAAGGACAACGTTTCTCATTTGGCTACCCAGCATGTCCTAATTTGGAAGACCAAGCAAAACTATTTGGACTATTAAAACCAGAGGATATCGGTGTAGAGTTAACCGAAGAGTTCATGATGGAACCTGAAGCATCCGTGTCAGCCATTGTATTTGCGCATCCTGATGCGAGATACTTTGTTGTAGATTAACCAAAAACACAGGCAGCAGATTTTACTTCTGTCGCCTGTGTTTTTAGTTTATACAATTCCATAAAATGTATAAGCGCAATCAAATTGTGTTGGAAAGCAACCATTCCAACGGCGAGAGCAACCAATTCATGCTTTAAAGCTTTTAGTTACCATGTGAGAACGACCAATTCAAGCACAAGAGCAACAACTCCCAATTACTGAGAAGACTTCATGCCGCTCTTCACTCGCTTCAACTGAGCCACAATAATAACGCTGATAATCACTAGTAAAAACCAAGAGCTAATTTTCCCGATATGCACAATCGACCATGTAGTTTCCTGATTAGGATATTGCCAAGCACCTAAAAATGTGGTGATATTTTCAGCAATCCATATAAAGAAACCAATCAATAAAAAAGCTAGAATCATAGGCATTTTATAAATACTTTCATTAACCCGAAAAGTTACAAACGTTCGGAAGAAAATAATGACCAATAAGGCTTTTAAAGCCCATCTTACATCATAACTAAAATGATGCGTAAAAAAATTTAAATAAATAAGAGAGCTAATACTAACGGCAAAAAAAGGTTTTGGCCAGTTATACATATGTAAATCCATTCGTCTCCAGCTTTGACATATATAGCTTGCGACACTCGCATACATAAATCCGCTATATAAAGGGACCCCGAAAAACTTGCTATAAGCTTCTTCCGGATACGCCCAAGAGCCCATATGTACTTTAAATATTTCAAGTACCAAGCCGATTACATGAAACATACAAATGACCTTTAATTCATCAAAGGTTTCTAATTTCGATACAATCATAAAAATCTGAGCAGCTATACAAACGAGTAAAATAAAATCATAGCGTGGTAAAAATGGAATAGTAAAATATTTAGATAACGCAAGTGCACCAAAAATGATAACAGGAAATATACAACACAATGCTTGTAAATAGCCGAATTTTAAAAAGTTCTTCATCGCAAGCCAAACCCCGACCTTCTTTTATATAATGTCTATAAAATTTAGACGAAACGGCTTCTTACAAGTTGCTAAGAATCGAAATCAAAAAGCCAGCTATAGGTAAAAAATAGCTGGCTCCGTCTGTTATTTTTTTTTCTTAGATTCTGGATCATTGTCTTCTAGTTTGAATTCATCCGTAACATCATCCATTATTTCTTTCGTGGAAGTTTTGAATTCTTTTAGAGTTTGCCCCACAGCTCTACCTAATTGAGGTAGTTTGGAAGGACCGAAAATGATTAAAGCTAACGCTAGCACGATTATTAAACCAGGTACACCGATATTTGGCAAGGTATGACCTCCTTTTAGCAGTCAATTTTAATATTAACTAATTTCAAATCTTTTATACTATTGGCTGCTACTAACTAATTACCGTCATCATTAAACGAATTATTACGAATGGTTATAGGATAAAAGACATAATAGTTTAGAAAATGTATAGTTCATATAGAGTGCTATCTAAGACGAATACTAGTTCTTTTCGGTTTAATTAAAAGAACCAGCTATTGACTATAATAGCTGGTTCTTCCTCTGATTTATTTCTTTTCAAGCTCGATTTCTTTTGCTTCGGATTTAACTTCCTCTTTTTCTTCATCATTTATAATATCTCGTGTCGAGGTTTTAAATTCTTTTAATGTTTGTCCAACTGCTCTACCTAGTTGAGGAAGCTTTGATGGGCCAAAGATAACTAAAGCAATGATTAATACGAGGATTAAACCCGGTATCCCTATATTTGGCATGGAAATTCCTCCTTTTCATTTTAGACTCGATACAAATATAACATACTTCGTTAAAAAAGTGTTATCTGGCGTTGTCTAGTTAACTACGTCTTAAGCCTTACTAATTTTCCTCCCAGAGTCTGTTTAGAAAAAGATGCTTTTGAGAGATGATTAGAAAAGCAGATATGAGGGCAAAATGCTTCTTATGAACGAGGTGAAAAAGATGGAAAAGACGATTTATATCGTGTTGACTAATACAGGGACACTGTTATCTAAAGCAATAGGAATGTATACGAGAAAAGACATGAATCATGCATCCATCGCTTTTGATGAAGAACTGAATGAGATGTATAGTTTTGGTAGGAAAAATAAACATAACCCATTTAATGCAGGATTCATTAGGGAAGAACCGACAGCAGGGCTTTTCATTCGTGCAACATGTGCGATTTATAAATGTGAAGTAACCTGTAAAGAATATAATCGAATGCGAACTAAAATCCGTCATATGGAACAGGATAGAGAATTATATAAATATAATTTAATCGGATTATTTGGAGTAGCTATGAATATAAAAATTGAAAGAGAGTATGCTTTCTTCTGTTCGCAATTCGTTGCAACAATGATGAATGAATGTAGGTCTACGCAATTACAAATTGCACCCTACTTAGTGCAACCACATCATTTTGAGCAGCACTCTTCGTTAAATCTTTTATATAAAGGCAAATTACAAACATATGTATATAATAAACGCGGAGTAGAAGAGAGCGTGCAAAAGAATAATTGGAGACGTTTTGCATTTCCAATCTAATGAATATCTGATCATTACTAAAACTACTATTAATAATTCCTTGCTTATGTCATATTAATAATTGAAGCATTATATTGAATTATATGAAAAGTGATTTCAGGGGGTTAAACAATGGAGAAGCTTGTAAAACTTAGAGAATCTTTTGAGGAGTTAGGAATAGATGGAGTATTAGTAACGGATGGTATTAATAGAAGATACTTAACAGACTTTACTGGAAGTGCGGGAACTGTGCTTATCTCAAAGACGGAAGCATATTTATTAGTAGATTTTCGTTATACTAGCCAAGCGAATGCACAGACGAAGAATTTTACAATAAAAGAAATAGATAGAGCGATTATCTATAAGGAAATTGCTAATCTTGCGGAAAGCTTAGGGGTTAAAAAGCTAGGTTTCGAACAACAACATGTATCTTATCAGTACTATTCTGAGTTTAGTAAATATGCTAAAGCTGATTTAGTACCGCTCTCTGGGACAGTAGAAAAATTACGCATATTTAAAAGTGAATCTGAAATAGCAATTCTTAAAAAGGCAGCCGAAATTTCAGATGCCGCATTTTCACATATTTTAACGGTTATTCGTCCGGGAATTACTGAAATTGAAATAGCAAACGAACTAGAATTCCATATGCGAAAACTAGGAGCTACTTCTTCTTCCTTTGATATGATTGTTGCTTCAGGTGTACGCTCTGCATTACCGCACGGAGTAGCAAGTGAAAAGATAGTAGAAAAAGGAGATATGATCACATTAGATTTTGGTGCGTATTATAAAGGTTATTGCTCCGATATGACGAGAACGATTGCTGTAGGGGAACCAGACCCTAAGTTGAAAGAAATTTATGCGATTGTATCAGGAGCTCTCGAACATGCACTTGGTGGGATAAAAGCTGGAATGACAGGAAAAGAAGCAGATACATTAACTCGTGATTTTATAAATGAAAAAGGGTATGGCGAGTTTTATGGACACGGCATGGGTCATGGGATTGGCTTGTATATCCATGAAGATATTTTTATGAATCCCAAATGTGAGCAGCATATTGAAGAAGGTATGGTTTTGACGGTAGAACCGGGCATTTACATTCCTGATCTTGGTGGAGTTCGAATTGAGGATGATATTATCTTGAAGAAAGATAGCATAGAAATTATTACAAAATCCACTAAAGAATTAATTATTTTGTAACGGAAAAAGCTTCCTACTAGAGTGTAGTGGGAGGCTTTTAATTATTCACGTTTTGTTTATATAAATGAAAATTGGACAGTATATAGGAGAAGTAGAATCTATATGATGTTTAGGAGGATAACAAGTGACAAACGAACAACCGGATTTTGAAACAAATATAGAAGACGAGGACACGTTAACCAATAGACAAGGACATCCTATAACGAACAATCAAAACATGAGAACAGTTGGAAACCGTGGTCCTGCCACACTTGAAAACTATGATTTTATCGAGAAAATAAGTCATTTTGACAGGGAACGAGTTCCGGAGCGGGTTGTACATGCACGTGGTGCTGGGGCACATGGTTACTTTGAAGCATATGGAGCAGCTGGCGATGAAGAAATCTCGAAATATACTCGTGCAAAATTGTTTCAAGAAAAAGGGAAGCGCACTCCTGTATTTGTTCGTTTTTCTTCTGTTATTCATGGAGGACATTCTCCGGAAACATTGCGGGATCCAAGGGGATTTGCGGTAAAGTTTTATACGGAGGATGGAAACTGGGATTTGGTTGGAAATAACTTAAAGATTTTCTTTATTCGAGATGCGATAAAATTTCCGGATATGATCCATGCTTTTAAACCAGATCCAATTACGAATATCCAAGATTCGGAGCGTTTTTTTGACTTTTGTGCGAGTTCACCAGAAACATTTCATATGGTTACATTCATTTATTCACCTTGGGGAATTCCTGCGAATTACCGAATGATGCAAGGCTCCGGTGTAAACACGTATAAATGGGTGAATAAAGAAGGCGAAGCGGTACTTGTGAAATATCATTGGGAACCGAAACAGGGTATTCGAAACTTAACGCAAGCAGAAGCAGAGGAAATACAAGCGAAAAACTTTAACCATGCAACGCAAGATTTATATGATGCAATCGAAAAAGGTGATTTTCCGGAATGGGAACTACTCGTGCAAATAATGAGCGATGATGAACATCCAGAGCTAGACTTCGATCCGCTAGATGACACGAAGCTATGGCCAGAAGACAAATTCCCATGGATGGCTGTTGGAAAAATGGTGTTAGATCGAAATCCAGAAGATTATTTTATGGAAGTGGAGCAAGCTGCATTTGGTACAGGAGTACTTGTGGACGGACTAGACTTCTCGGATGATAAAATGTTGCAAGGTCGAACATTTTCTTATTCGGACACACAACGTCATCGTGTAGGAGCAAACTATTTACAGTTACCGATTAATGCACCAAAAAAACGAGTAGCGACTAACCAAAGCGGTGGGCAAATGCAATATAAGTTGGACCGCGCACCTTTTCAAAATCCACATATTAACTATGAACCTTCTATACTAGATGGTCTAAAGGAAGCAGAGCAACTTGGTAAAGAATATACGCCAATGGTAAAAGGGAATTTAGTACGAGAATCCATCGATAGACAAAGTAATACAAAACAAGCAGGAGAAACATATCGAAACTTTGAGCAATGGGAAAAAAACGAACTCCTTGCCAATCTTGTCAATGACCTGTCCAGCTGTGATATACGAATTCAAGAAAAAATGATTGCACTGGCAGAAGAGGCAGATGAAGAGTACGGACGCCAGTTAAGAGAAGGTCTTGCACATGCCAAATCAGGAGGATCTAGCCAAAAGCCTCTAGGAAATCGTGAAGGCGACGATGCTCCAAAAAATGCAATAGAGAATAGTAACGAAGCTGAACCATATTAATAAGCTACTGAGGTTAACATTAAAGAAAGAGAGAGGAATCATCTAAAATGATGACCCCTCTCTTTTACTTTTTGCATTATATGTTATACGCCTACAGATGCCAATAAATCTTTATGGGCACCTTTAAGTAACTCAGTTAATTCTTCGATTTTGTATAGTGTTTCTTCACGTTCTAGTTTTTGTTGTTCTAATGCAGCTTTAACAGTTGACTCTAAGTGAGTTTGTGATTGAACGAAGAGATCCAGAACTGCGTAGCTTGGTTTCCAGGATAAAGCTTGTGCTTTATCGTTAATCTCTTGAACATTATTTAACCATGTAGTAACTTGTTCTAATTGTGCGTTTGCACTGATTCCATTTACGCTCGTTTGAACTTTATCTTGCCACTCTTGCGTCGCTTTTTTTGTCTCTTCTTCCATAGCGTTCAACGTAGCAACTGTTGAATCAAGAAGTTCTTTTTGGTACGTAAATGCTTGAAATGCTTTTTTCTGTACATCGTCCTGTAAGCTTTGTAACGTTTTAAATCCATTTAACCATCCGTCCCACAATAAATCGACACCGTTGCTTAATTGTTCTCTAGCCATCTGTAATTCCTCCTTTAATTTAGCAAAACATGTTTGTTATTTATAATGAATGCTACTATTCGCATTACATCCAGAAACTACTCCTCATCTTCTTTCTTATTAGAAGAGGGTTGAAGTGGGTTAAAGAAAGGGTTATAAATATTGAAAAATTGATTCAACATTTTTTGGTACTGACTCAATGATCCAGCCCACAAATCTAAATATTGCTTTCCTGCATCCGTAATGGAATAAATACGTTTAGCAGGACCCCCTGATGTCGTATCCCATTCAGAAGTAACCAATGCATCTTTTTCTAATTGCCGAAGGAGACGGTAAAAGTTCCCTTGGTCAACGGATTCCATACCAAACTGTGAAATTTTCTCCATTAGTTCATATCCATGTGTATTCCAATCACGCAAATGCAGCAACATGATTGGGATCAGGAAATTTTTTGGAGCACCAATATTGGTGTTCTTATTTTTTTTAGTTTCTTCTTTCGATTCCATTATCAATCACCTACTTATTAAGTTGTTGCATATAAGTGTAATTTACACCTATATGTTTGTTAAGTCAAGGGAGATATTTTTGAAAAAGTATGACAAGCTTTGTCGAAAAAAGGGGAATGTTTTATAAATTTATCGAATAGTCATAATCTTTACAATTTTAATATACACTACTACGTTAAAGTGTGATAAAGTTATGGTGAATTTAAGAAAAGGAGATGATTTCCATTGACCCAGACAACTTCATTTGATGCTTTTACAATGTGGAAAAACGTGTATGAGAAAACAGAAAGTACATGGAGAGATGCCATCCAAGATACACTTGGAAAAGAATCCTTTGCAGAAAGTTTAGGACAGATTCAAAGTCAATATTTACAATATCAAGGATTTGTGAATAAAATGACCGAATCCTATTTGAAACAAGCTAATATGCCTTCTAGGGATGAAATTGCAAACGTTGCTTCCCTTGTAATAAACGTAGAATCTAAAGTGGATGATTTAGAAGATCAAATGGATGTGTACAAGATTGATACTTCTAGAGAGATAGAACAACTTAGAAAAGGACTAAATAATCTAGATAAGAAATTAGATAAAGTGATTGAATTGCTTAATAAATCAATCGTGGCACAAAATACCCCTAAAGTAACAGATGGACCTTTAACTACAACAGCTTTAAATGCTACAAGTACTAAGAAGTAATCCTCTACTATATTAAATGATTTCTTAAAAAACATATATTGGGAGTGTATTAAATGACAAAATTGCAAACAACCGTATTGGAACAAACGAATCCATTAAAACCTCTTGCAGGGAAAGTAGCTGTTGTAACAGGGGCTTCTCGAGGAATTGGAGCTGAAATAGCTAAAGCATTGGCAAAAAATGGCGCACAAGTTGTAGGTAATTATCTTAGTAGCACTTTAGATATGGAAAATGTTATGCAAGAAATCGAGCAAGAAGGTGGTAGTTTGTTTGCTATTCAAGCAGACGTATCTATAGAAGAGGACTCACAAAAGCTTATAGAGGAAGTATTGAACCGTTTCGGAAAAATCGATATCCTCATTAATAATGCAGGAGTGACAAGAGATCGTACCTTCCGTAAAATGTCCAAACAAGAATGGGATCAAGTGATCAATATAAACTTAAACAGTGTTTTTAACACAACATCTGCTGTTATCAACCATATGTTAGAACAAAAATCTGGTCGGATTATTAATATCAGCTCAATCATCGGTCAAGCTGGTGGTTTTGGACAGACGAATTATGCTGCATCAAAAGCTGGATTACTAGGCTTTACAAAGTCGCTGGCTCTAGAGACTGCTAGAAATGGTATTACAGTAAATGCGATTTGCCCAGGATTCATCGAAACAGAGATGGTTGCAGCAATGCCGGAAAATGTAAAAGATGCAATCGTTGCAAAAGTGCCTGTACAAAGATTAGGCCGTACGAGTGAAATTGCAGATGCTGTGTTATTTTTAGCGCAAGCAAGCTATATTACAGGTCAAGAAATCAATGTAAATGGCGGTCTATATATGTAACAAAAAGTTTCCATATTGAAAAATAATGGTAGGAGGGATTTTATGGTTACGTTAGATACCAAACAATTTGACAATTGGATCGACCGTTTATCGGAGGATAAGAACATCCAACAGATTAAACGATTAACAGAAGTTATCTCTTCGGATGCTGAACCAGAAGTTGGTCAGACTCCAAAAGAGGTTATTTGGACAAAAAATAAATCAAAATTATACCGCTATCAGCCAGCGATAAAGAAAACAAATAAAGTACCGATTCTAATGATTTATGCATTAATCAATAAACCGTATATACTGGATCTTTATCCAGGAAATAGCTTAATAGAGCACCTAACTAATAAAGGACATGATGTTTACTTGTTGGACTGGGGTACTCCTGGCTACGAGGACCGCAACATGAAACTAGATGACTATATCGTAGATTATATTCCTAGGGCAGTAAGCAAAGTGCTAAAGACTTCAAAAGCGAAAGATATTACGCTTTTAGGGTATTGTATGGGTGGCACAATGACGGCAATTTTTACTGCACTTTATCCACAATTGCCAATTCGCAATCTTATATTGATGACGAGCCCAATTGATTTTAAAGATGCAGGGCATTATTCAAACTGGCTGGATAAACGTTATTTTCAGCTAGATAAACTGGTCGATACGCTTGGTAATATTCCTTTCGAATTAATCGATTTCGGAAACAAGCTACTTAATCCAATTTCGAATGTTGTCGGACCATATATAAGTTTAGCTGACCGTGTGGAAAACGAAGACTTTGTTTTAAATTGGAAACTCATGCAAAAATGGTTGAACGATGGTATCCCATTCCCAGGTGAATCTTATAGACAGTGGATTAGAGATTTCTATCAGGACAACAAACTCATTAATGATCAATTAACTGTACGTGGACGCAAAGTAGAATTGGCGAATATTAAAGCTAATCTACTGAATATTTCTGCCACACGTGACAACATTGCTTTACCACAACAGATTGCACCGCTCAATGATAAGGTGTCTAGCAAAAACAAGACACTACATATAGTAGAAACTGGTCATGTATCGGTTGTCACAGGTCGCAAAGCAATCAATGAAATACATCCTTATATTGAAAAGTGGATTACCGATAATTCGAAGTAATATAAAGGAATAAAATTGATTATCGCAAACTGCACAATAAGGTTTTGAAAGTGCTCTGGACTTGAATGTCTAGTAATACTTTAACCGAGTTTTCTAAATACGAGTGGCGCTAGCACATCTAGCGCCACTCGTATTTTTTCGGAAGTTAGATTGGACTGATAATAGAAAGTATCATTTTGTTGTGGATGTGCTGGAACATTTTTAAATAGTATAGCAATATATACTTGAGAGGAATGATACTAAATGAAACATATTTGCATAATTGGCGGGACGGGAATGTTAGCAGAAGTGTCTAAGTGGTATGCCGATAATAACTATATTGTTTCCGTTATTGCACGGAACGAAGAAAAAATGAATAGAGTGAAAGAGTCTTGTTCGAATACAGAGAATATAAAGGCAATCTATCTCGATTATCGAGATACTACCGATTTGTACAATGCCCTACGAAAAAATGTACAAGTATATGGTCCTTTAATAGAAGCAGTAGTTTGGCTGCATTCCGATGGTTTACATGCACTTTCCACTGTTTTTGAATTAATAGAGGAGAAAAGTAAGGTTTGGCAAGTAATAGGTAGTCAAGCAAACGCTGAAAAGTTGCAAAAACAATATCAACCCCAAAAAGACATAGAATACAATTTTATACAACTAGGATTTGTTAGTGAAAATGATAGACAAAGATGGTTAACAAATGTTGAGATAGCCCATGGTGTTATTCATTCGGTACAAGTAGGTCTGCACTATAATTTGGTTGGGGAAATTTCCAGTTAAAAAGAGCATAACCTTTGAAGTCATGCTCTTTGTTATAATTGTTGATTACTTAAATTAATTGTGTATCTAATGTTTTTATCATCAAAATATGTGGAATGCCATCTTCGATAAACACATTTGATGCTGTTTCATAGCCAAGTTTTTCATAAAAACCTTCTGCGTGGGTTTGTCCATGTAATTTTACTTGGGCCAATCCTTTTCTATTTGCAATTTCTTCTAATGCTTTAACAATTACTTTACCAAGGCCAAATTTGCGATAAGACTCTAAAATACAAATGCGTTCTAATTTACCAATTCCATCCACTACTCTTAATCGACCAGTTCCAACAGGTTCGTCCTCATAATAGACTAAAATATGCTCACATTGTCCATCTAGCGTATCAAATTGATCAAACTCTTCTTCTAATGGTACACCCTGTTCTTTTACAAATACTTCTTTTCTAATATCAAATGCTTTTTGTAAGTCACTATCTTCTGTTATTCTTTTAGAATTCATTCATTTTCAGTCCTTTTCTTTTGATTAGACAAGCAGGAAGACTCAAGTCATAATCTATTAGTATGTACATATAAGTGTAAATGAATTTATTTTTGTTGTAAATACAACATAATTGAAATAGACAGCTTTATTTTGTAAGGAGGAATACATATGAAATTAGTATCTTGGAATGTGAATGGATTGCGTGCTTGTGTGCAAAAAGGGTTTTTAGATTATTTTAATGAAGTAAAGGCAGATATATTTTGCTTGCAAGAGACGAAACTTCAGGAAGGACAAATCGATCTGGAGCTAGATGGATATGAACAATATTGGAATTATGCTTTGAAAAAGGGGTATTCTGGAACTGCTGTGTTTACGAAAGTGAAACCACTTTCCGTGAAATATGGCGTCGGAGATTTAGAGTCTGAAAATGAAGGACGAATCCTTACGTTAGAATTCGAAGACTTTTTCTTAGTGAATGTCTACACCCCAAATGCAAAACGAGACTTAACTAGACTTCTTTATCGTTTAGAATGGGAAGACGAGATGCGGGCATATTTGAAAAGACTAGATGAATTGAAGCCGGTTATTCTGTGCGGTGATTTAAATGTTGCCCATGCAGAAATCGATTTGAAAAATGCCAAATCCAATAGGGGAAACTCTGGGTTTACGCTTGAGGAACGTGGAAAAATGACGGATTTATTGGCTGCTGGTTTCGTAGATACTTTCCGTTATTTTTATCCGGAACGTGAGGGAGCTTATACTTGGTGGTCATATATGAATAAAGTAAGGGAGCGGAATATTGGGTGGAGGATTGATTATTTCATCGCTTCTCAGAAACTTACACCAGTATTAAAGGATGCCTCTATTGATGCGCAAGTACTTGGTAGTGATCATTGTCCGGTCGTTTTAGAATTAGATAATTCTTGAATACTCAATATATTATGAGAAAAACTACAATACTTTAATGAAATAGAGTACAATATTTCTATATCAACTTTCTGGAGGTACCTATAGATGAATGCTTTAGCCGTGCAATTAAATGAAAAAATGCAAAAAGAAAATCCTGTCATTTTTGATATGTTATCCGACTTAGGAAAAAGTTTATACTATCCTAAAGGAATATTAAGCCAAAGTGCAGAAGCAGGGAAAAAAGCGCATCGCTTTAATGCCACAATCGGAATCGCAACCGAAAATGGAGAACCGATGCATTTCCGTCATATACAAGAGAAATTAGGATACGCTCCAAAGGATATCTACCCATATGCAGCTCCACAAGGAAAAGAATTATTACGTTCAATTTGGAAAGAAAAATTATTAAAAGATAACCCTTCGATGCAAAATAAATCAATTGGCATGCCAATTGTAACTAGTGCGTTGACACATGGTTTAAGTATTGTAGCCGATTTGTTTATGAATCCAGGTGATGTCCTAATTACACCGGAGCAATATTGGGGTAACTATAATACAGTATTCCAGATTAGAAGAGGTGGCCGTGTAGAAACGTTCCCTTTATTCAATGAACAGAACGGTTTTCATGTAGAAGCCTTCCGTGAAACGTTAACGAAGCAAAAAGAAAAAGCGATTGTGTTATTAAACTTCCCAAACAATCCGACTGGGTACACACCATCGATTAGTGAAGCAGAAGCAATTGTTCAAGTATTAAAAGATGTAGCAGCTTCAGGTACTAAATTAGTTGTCGTATTAGATGATGCTTACTTTGGTTTATTCTACGAAGATTCGATTAAGGAATCATTATTCGGATTAGTAGCTGATAGCCATCCAAATATTTTGCCGGTGAAAATCGACGGTGCAACGAAAGAAAATTATGTATGGGGATTACGCGTTGGGTTTATCACTTACGCTGCCACTCCTGATGTATTGGATGCATTAGAACAAAAAACAAAAGGAATTATCCGCGGAACGATTTCAAGCGGTTCTCATATTTCCCAAACAATTCTATTGGAATCTCTGCAATCAGAAGAGTTTTTAAAAGAAAAAGAAGAGAAATTTCAAATTATGCAATCGCGTGCTATTAAAACAAAGGAAGTACTTGCGAACGAAAAGTTTGCTTCCCACTGGACATACTACCCATTTAACTCAGGGTATTTTATGTGCTTGAAGTTAACTAATTTAGATGCAGAAACACTTCGTCTTCACTTATTGGATCAATATGGAGTTGGGGTTATTGCAAGCAATAAAACAGATATCCGCGTAGCATTCTCATGCGTAGAAGCGTCAGATATTGAAGAGCTATTTGATTTGATTTATCAAGGATGCCAAGACTTAACTAAATAATTGTTTTGAAAAACTGTTCATGAGTTAGCGCTCATGGACAGTTTTTTTTATGAAGTCAAATGTAAACGCTAACATTTATCTGGAATCCGAGACATAAACTATTGAAACGTTATTTTAATAGTTTGGGGGGATGAAGATGAGAGGCGAACGTATACCGGGGTGGGCAAAAGGTTTTATAGGAATTATTATTGCCTTAGTAACGATTCTTGTTCTTTATCTATATGTTGATAAAGAACAAGAGGAAGGATCTCCATACGCTACCATTACAGTAACAGAAGAGATAAACGCGGAGGTTGAGCCGGAAGTCGAAGAAGAGGAGAAGGAATTGGCTAATCCAGACATTAAAGTGGACTATGCTACGAAAGATTGGGCAATCCATGGGGGTGATTATTACAACAGACGTTATTCCACTTTGAAGCAAATTACCTCAGAAAACATAGGTGATTTAAAACCAACTTGGGTTAGTAGTCTGGGCTCTGGGGCAGAAGATAAGTATTCGGGAGAAGCTACACCAATCGTAGTAGACGGTATTATGTATATTGCAACTGGTGCTAATGACGTATTTGCAATTGATGCCAAAACAGGTGAACAGATTTGGGCTTATACTCCCGATATTCCACAAGAAATGGATACGGTATGTTGTGGCTGGACGACTCGAGGAGTTGCGGTAGGTGATGGAAAGGTATATGTAGGGTTATTGGATGCAAGGCTAGTGGCACTTGATCAAAAAACAGGTGAAGAAGTATGGGAAACGAAAGTGGCGGAATGGGAAGAAGGGTATACCGTTACAAGCGCACCGCTTTACTATAATGGAAAAGTGTATACGGGTGTGGCTGGAGGAGAATATGGTATTCGCGGACGCGTAATGGCGTACGATTCCGATTTAGGATATGAAGTATGGCGTTTCTATACAATTCCGGGACCAGGGGATATCAATGGAGATACTTGGCCTTCCGATAATGATGCTTGGTTAACGGGAGGGGGCCCTGTTTGGAATACACCAGCAGTTGACCCGGAACTTGGGTATATTTACTTTGCAACTGGGAATACAGCACCAGACTTAGACGGTAGTAATCGTGAAGGAGATAATTTATACGCGAACTCTGTTGTTGCTGTGAATGCGGAAAATGGGGATTATGTATGGCATTTTCAAGAAGTGCACCATGATATTTGGGATATGGATCCCGCAAACCCAGTTGTTTTATTTGATGTAGAAAAAGATGGGGAGATGCGAAAGGGTCTCGGGCAAGCGGGGAAAACAGGATGGGTTTATTTCTTAGATCGTACTGATGGGACACCGCTAGTGGGTATTGAAGAAAAGCCGGTACCTCAATTGGCCGAACAAAAAACAGCAGCAACACAGCCGTTCCCAATTGGAGATGCATTTGTCCCGCAAGGAGTTTTTCAAGAAGATGTTGACCGCGATTTAGGAGATGCATTCGAAGGGCAAATAGGCGATATTTTTACTCCGTTTTGGGAGGAACCGATTACCCTTAAACCAGGGCCTGCCGGTGGTGCGAACTGGCCGCCATCTGCTTATAACCCAGATACGGAGCTGTTTTATGTTTTAGGGAATGATAACTATTTTTCTTTTGCTAGACAAGAAGAGGAAGCGTTTGAGGAAGGCTCTATGTATATCGGTAGCATTATGCAACCAGTTTCCAATGCACCATCGCGTGGTACAGTAACTGCACTGGATGTTAAAACAAATAAGATAGTATGGCAACAAAATTGGGATGCTCAAGCATACAGTGGTGTTCTAACAACGGCTGGAAACCTTGTGTTTGTAGGTCATAACGACGGTCGTTTAATTGCCTTTGATGCAAAAACAGGCGATCAATTGTGGGAATATACGATGGATGCAGGTGCCAATGCCCCTTCTGTTACGTATGAAATTGAGGGAGAACAGTATATTTCGATTTATGCTGCAGGTAATGCACTAGCAGGGTCTAAACATGGAGATAAAGTTTACACCTTTAAATTAGGAGGAAATTTACCTGAAGGGCAAGTGATTGATGCCTCAGCAAAAGATGATTCTAACGGGTCTATAAATAATGAAGCAACGGAAGGTGATACAGTAAGCAGTGTAGATGCTGGCCTTGAAGTTTACGCGAATAGTTGTATTGCTTGTCATGGCAATATAGGGGCGAATGGACATAATGGACCAAACCTACAGAATAGTAAGTTTGCCGAAAGTAGAGAAAACGTGATCGAACGAATAACAAATGGTGGAGCAACAATGCCATCCTTTAAAGATTCGTTAACTCCCGAAGAAATTGAAGCAGTGGCAGACTATATAGTGACGGTTATTTCCCCATTAGGTGAGGGATAAGTGAAGTGAAAAGAAACCAGCCATTTTGTCAGATGGCTGGTTTCTTTATGGTGATTTGCTCAAAATAGTGATACTGCAGTATCTCTCTTCTCTTAGAGATACCATCAGTTTAATTACCCAAGAAAAAGGGGAAATAGTGTATACTAGATTCAATCGTTATAAGTTAGAAGTTATGGAGAAGGGGATCATGATGAAAAAGAATTATCCAGACGACGGTTTAGCTTTACATACGGATTTATATCAAATTAATATGGCGGAATCCTATTGGGCGGATAACATGCACGAAAGAAAAGCGGTATTCGAGTTGTTTTTCCGAAAGCTTCCGTTTGGGAATGGCTATGCTGTTTTTGCAGGGCTAGAGAGATGCCTTGATTACTTAAAAAATTTTCATTTTACAGAAAGCGATTTAGAATATTTACAGCAAGAGGTTGGCTACAAGGAAGATTTTATCGATTATTTGCGGACGGTTCGGTTTACGGGAGATGTCTACTCGATGCTGGAAGGGGAACTTGTATTTCCGAATGAGCCAATTATGCGTATTGAATCGACATTGGTGGAAGCACAGCTTGTGGAAACTGCACTATTAAATATTGTTAATTATCAAACGCTTATAGCGACAAAAGGGTCTCGTATTAAACAAGTAGTGAAAGATGAAATTGCGATGGAGTTTGGTTCAAGACGAGCACAAGAAATGGATGCAGCTATTTGGGGAACTCGTGCTGCATATATAGGTGGAATAGAATCCACTAGTAACGTGCGTGCTGGCAAAATGTTTGGTATTCCTGTTTCTGGAACACATGCCCATTCTTTAGTGCAAGCATATAAAAGTGAGTATGATGCATTTCACTCATATGCAAAACGTCATAAAGACTGTGTTTTCTTAGTGGACACGTATAACACTTTAAAAACGGGGGTTCCTACTGCCATAAAAGTAGCGAAGGAACTTGGAGACAAAATCAATTTTATCGGTATTCGCTTAGATTCTGGTGATATTGCTTTTCTTTCAAAAGAAGCAAGAAAGATGCTAGATGCAGCTGGATTTACGAATGCTAAAATTATTGTTTCGAATGATTTAGATGAATATACAATTTTAAATTTAAAATCTCAAGGAGCAAAAGTGGATAGCTGGGGTATTGGTACAAAGCTTATAACCGGTTACGACCAGCCAGCGCTTGGAGCGGTATATAAAATTGTCTCCATTGAGGATGAAGAAGGCATGATGCAGGACACGATTAAAATTTCATCTACTACTGAAAAAGTAACGACACCTGGTCAGAAAAAGCTATTCCGAATTATTGATAAAGAAAACGGAAAGGCTGAGGGCGATTATATTACGATGCATGATGAAGATCCGACGCATGAAAAACGTTTGAAAATGTTCCATCCGGTGCACACGTTTGTATCCAAATTTGTGACAAACTTTGAAGCGAAAGACTTGCATGTAAAAGTGATTGAAGATGGACAAGTTACGTACAAAATTCCAGATTTACAAGAAGTGCGTGATTATGCGCATACTAATTTAGACTTACTATGGGACGAATATAAACGTTCACTAAACCCAGAGGAATATCCGGTCGATTTAAGCCAAAAATGTTGGGACAATAAAATGCGCAATATACAGGAAGTAAAAGAGATGGAGCACAATCTTATTGCGCAAAATGGAGGCTGATCATAATGACAACTATGCAACAGAAAATTATCGAGGCTTTGAAAGTGAAACCAAACATTAATGTAGAAGAAGAGATCCGAGTTAGTATTGATTTTATGAAGGCGTATCTAAAGAAGCATCCCTTTATGAAAAGTATGGTCCTCGGTATTTCAGGAGGACAAGATTCCACATTAGTAGGAAAGCTTGCGCAACTCGCTGTAGACGAGCTGAATAAAGAAGCTGGCGAAGAAGTCTATGCATTTATAGCGGTAAGTTTACCGTATGGTGTTCAATTTGATGAAGATGAGCGTCAAGATGCATTGGATTTTATCCAACCGTCTAAATCTGTCACGATCAATATTAAAGAGGCAGTGGATGCAAGTGCGCGAGCGCTTAGCGAAGCGGGTGTTACATTATCGGACTTTGCAAAAGGGAATGAAAAAGCTAGAGAACGTATGAAGGCACAATATTCAATTGCCGCAATGTATAATGGCGTTGTGCTTGGAACAGATCATGCAGCGGAGGCTGTCACTGGATTTTATACAAAATACGGCGACGGCGGTGTAGATTTAACTCCAATATTCCGTTTGAACAAAAGACAAGGCAAGCAGCTGCTTAAACAACTAGGATGTCCGGAGCATTTATATTTGAAAGTTCCGACTGCAGACTTAGAAGAAAATCGCCCAGCTATTCCGGACGAAGTAGCGCTCGGTGTAACGTACGAAGAAATTGACGATTACTTAGAGGGTAAAAAAATCTCACAAGCATCACAAGAAAAAATAGAAGGTTTTTATACTCGATCTATGCATAAGCGACATATGCCGATCACAGTGTTTGATGATTTCTGGAAATAGTTAACCGATATGAAAAATAGTAGAGAGTGGGAAATGTTGAACTTCCCCTCTCTACTTTTTTATTGGTTAGGAAATTATAGACCTATGGTTTGTTAACTAATAGGGAAACTACGACGTAAAGAGATACGGCAAAGGCAATTGATTTCCGCTCCAGGCGAACACTTACCGCGGGGCGGGCGGTGAGCCTCCTCGTCGCACGCTCCTGCGGGAACAGTACGAGCTGAAAGCCCCGCAGGAGCGAGAGCTCCGAGGAGATTGAAGCCGTGCTCGCGGAAAGCGTCCGCCCTGTAGCGGAAATCCAAGCGTCCACTTCATTCAACTCACTACCGCGAAGTTTCCCTATTATGTGCGACATACCAATATTATTATTTGCGAGAAGTGACTGTACAATTCTTCTTCTGCGAGAGATGGTTAAGCATTTTCTTATTTGTATTATATTGTAACTTTCGGTATGCTAATTATATACTATATTAATTTTCAAACTAATCTTTCAATAGAGGATACCGGGGGAAAAGATGATGGAACAATTGCAAATTCAATCTATTATTACAAATATAGAAAAAGTGATGATTGGTAAGAAACATATTGCAGAGTTGGCAGTAGTAGCACTCCTTGCTGAAGGGCATGTACTTCTAGAGGATGTACCGGGTGTTGGAAAAACGATGATGGTACGTGCTCTTGCCAAATCAATCGGTGCTGATTTTAAACGGATTCAATTTACGCCGGATTTATTGCCATCGGACGTATTAGGGGTCTCGATTTACAACCCAAAAGAAATGGAATTTGAATTTAGAGCAGGACCAATTATGGGTAATATTGTACTAGCAGATGAAATAAATCGTACTTCTCCTAAGACACAATCCGCACTTTTAGAAGGAATGGAAGAAGCATCTGTAACAATTGATGGGATTACCATGCCGATTCCTAAACCATTTTTTGTTATGGCTACACAAAATCCAATAGAACATGAAGGTACATACCCTCTGCCAGAAGCCCAGCTCGATCGTTTTTTATTGAAATTAAAAATGGGATATCCGAATCCAAGTGAAGAAATAGAAATTCTGGATCGTGTTGAAAAACTAACTCCAATTGAGCAGATCGATTCTGTTATTACATTGGAACAATTATTAAATTTACAGAAACAAGTGAAAATGGTAAAGGTTGACCAAACGATGAAAGGGTATATTGTCGATCTTGCCAATCGAACTAGACAAGACACGTATATTTACCTAGGAGTTAGTCCGAGAGCTTCTATAGCTCTAATGAGAGCTGCACAAAGTTATGCAATGCTTCAGGGAAGGGATTTCATCATACCAGATGATATTCAATATTTAACTCCTTTTGTTTTCGGTCATCGTGTTATTCTCAGACCAGAAGCTAGATATGATGGGATTTCTACGGAAGAAGTATTAACTCGGATTATTAAACGAACACCAGTCCCATATAAGAGGAAAGTAAGTCAATGAAACAGCGATTGAAACGATTAAGACCGTTAAAAGGTCTTGTTGGTATAATGTTTCTTTTAATCGTAACGTTCGTGTATGCCATGTTCCAAGGTGGATTTGTTAGTTGGTTTTTATTTTATTTGTTGATTCCCCTTTCTATTTATTCTTTGCTCTTATTTTTTTATCCGCTTTCGAAGTTGGATGTAAATAGGACAATAGATACTCGGAATGTTTATAGTGGAGGAAAGTTCGCGGCAACCGTTCACATCAGAAGAAATAATCATTTTCCGCTAATGTATGTAAAGTTCGAAGAAAAAGTTAGTCCTACATTAGCGAATATCACTTCATGGAAACGAATGATTTTTTGGGGAATGAAAAAAGAGTTTACTTGGACTTATGAAATGGATCATATTCCTCGAGGGGAGCATGTACTAGAGGGGCTTACTATTCAAGTTAGTGATTTATTTGGATGGGTCAAGAAAGATGCGTCTATCCCAAATCCTAAAACGGTCCTTGTATTTCCGAATGTAACAGAAATGGTATATGTCCCTATTGAAACGAGATATGACCAAGGTGCAGCCGTATCGAGAATTCAAACGATGAAAGATACTTCCATGGCTACAGGTTTAAGATCTTATCAACCAGGGGACCGGGTTTCTTGGATTCATTGGAAATCCTTTGCTAGAACACAAACACTTAAAACGAAAGAGTTTGAAGACCGTCAATCCCAAGATTTATTCGTCTTGATGGACCGGACACCCGGTGATAGTTTTGAAGAGATAGTCGATCTAACTGCCTCTATTTTACAAGCAATTGTGCGTCATCAGGGTTCCAGTGCTTTTTTATCTTTAGGTGAACATCGTTTTTTTATCCCCTCTGTTCAAAGTGAAAGTCAATTACAGCAGGCACTATACCATTTAACGAAAGTGCAACCAGATTTAACAAAGTCAATTGAACAAGTGATTTTACATGACGGGGCATTGGCGCAAGCAACTTCTCTTTTATATGTTACAAGTAATCTTACATATGAATGGATAGATAATATTCAAAAAACGGCAAGTAACTTGCGCGTTTGTACATGCTTTGTTGTCAAACAAAAAGACGAAAAGTTATTGAAAGAGGAACAAGTCATGCATCAGTTTGCTGCGAGTAGAGGAGTACGGGTTCACACTATTACGAAAGATCGTTTTGCCCAAGCGTTTATGGAGGTGACTCGTTCATGAGTAAAAAAGCAGTGTTATCTTTTTTCATTTATTTTTTTGTGTTTGTTTTAACGGTTGAATGGTTAAAACCAGTTATCGAGTTAACAGATACAGATCATTTGTATTTATTTAGTTTGTATTTATTGATTTCTTTTTTATTTTACTTTGTAAAGTTGAAATGGTACTATGCCGCTCCGATAAAAATAGTATTTATTTGTTGGATAATTGTTTCAATCTATACTGATTTGGGATTTATCTCTTTTGATGCTTTTGCTTATTTGATAGAAGCCATTCGTGTGAATACAGCTGCTTTAATCTCACGTGAATGGTTAGAAGTAACGAATCCCTTTCGAACCTTTTTGTTTTTTTTACTGTTATGGATGACTACGTATTTATTAAACTATTGGATACGTGTTAGGAAAAATATCCTATTATTCTTTATCCTGACGATTCTATTTATAGCAATCTTAGATACATTTAGTCCATATAATGGAGAAAAAAGTATTATGATTGCATTAATATCGGGTTTTATCGCAATGGGATTGTTATATGCTCAGAGGGTTGGGACGGAAAATAAAGAGCAAGTAAAAACACCTCTTTTGCTTGGTGGTATAGGAAGTCTAGTTGCAATACTTGTCATTAGTGGAGCACTAGCTTTTATATTACCGAAAGCCGGACCAATCTGGCCAGACCCGGTACCTTTTTTCACTGCTTCAAAACCATCTGCTTCGAGTGGAGAGGGTGGAAATGGAAGTGGAGTGCATAAGAAAGTAGGGTATGGGGAGAATGATGAAAATTTAGGTGGTGCATTTGTCGCAGATGATACTCCAGTATTTACAGCAGCTGTACCGACCAGACAATATTGGAAAATTGAAACGAAGGACACGTATACATCTAAGGGTTGGATTCTATCTAATACAGAAGCGCAAATTAGTAGCTATAATCTTGGGGAATCAATTCAATCAGATATTACTCCAGGAGAGGAAGAAAGAACAGCGACTGCAAGTGTTTCCATGCTACAGGAATATCCTTTTGTCATGCAACCTTATGGCATAAAGCAAGTAGATGCTTTAGAACCATTCACTCTATCGTGGAATGAAACAAATCAAAAGCTTTCTACGTTTAATGGTGGTAGCGCCGTGCCCATTACAAATTATGATGTTGCTTATAGTGAGCCCGTATATAGTTTAAAGGCGCTTCGCAATACGAAAATAGAAAGTTTAGATAGTCTTACAAGTGAATTTGATCGCTATTTACAATTGCCAGAAACCTTACCGACTAGAGTACGAGAGTTAGCTACTTCTATTACGGAAGGTGACGGAAATTTATATGAAAAAGCGAAATCCATTGAACGCTACTTTAAACAAAACGGTTTTCGTTATAATGAGGAATTAGCCGCTATTCCAGAAGGGGATACGGATTACGTCGATCAGTTTTTATTTGATACTAAAGTGGGGTATTGTGATAATTTTTCAACTTCTATGGTTGTTTTACTTCGTTCAGAAGGAATCCCTGCACGTTGGGTGAAAGGCTTTGCACCAGGAGAGATTGTAGAAAGAGAAGATAGCATTCCTATTTATGAAATAACGAATAATAACGCCCATTCATGGGTCGAGGCTTATTTTCCAAATATAGGTTGGATGACTTTCGAACCTACAATTGGTTTTAACAATAGTGCAAACTTAAATTATGATTTAGATATTCAAACGGATGAGTTGGAAGCTCCAAAAAAAACACCAGCACCAACTCCTAAAAAACCCGAGCCCGCGAAAGAGAGAACAGAAGTTTCCGAGAAGCTCACCAAAGTGCTGAGTGATAGTATAGATTGGGTATTGGACCGAAAAGCAACATTTATATGGATAATCATCGGACTAGCTTTTTTTGGTTTGCTTGCTTATCGATTTAGACGCAAATGGTTATCAAAAGTGCTAATCCCATTATATCGCACAAGAAAAAATGACTGGGATTCGTTTGAAAAAATGTATCATCAGTTACTCAAACAGCTCCACGCTTATGGGTATGTAAAAGAACAGGGACAAACCTTAACGGAGTATGCTACACAGATTGATGGATATTTTAGTGGCAACCATATGAAGCAATTGACGAGTGTATATGAAAGAGGATTTTACGGTGGCAACAAAGTAGAGGTCGACTATCCATTGATGCGGGAAAGTTGGGAAAATTTAATCAATCAGCTAAGCAGTTGATTTTACACTCCACAAGCTGTAAACTATAGTCAAATTAAATTGACCAAGTTGCCCTCGTATATGTCCGATAATATGGTTCGGATGTCTCTACCAAGTTACCGATAATAACTTGACTATGAAGGTGAATGCAGTCATGTCTTTTTTATGGGACATTTGCATTCACCTTTTTGAAGTAGAGAACATTAACGCGTAGAAAGAGGTTTACTTTCTTACGCGTTTTTTTATTCTAGATAGCGCACTTGGATCACAAATAGAGAAAAGGTGGATGCTAATGTCTTCAACTCCATTGTTGAAAGAACAAGAAAAAATTGTCGTATTAGATTTTGGTAGTCAATATAACCAACTAATAACACGTCGTATTCGTGAATTTGGAGTGTACAGTGAGTTGCACCCACATACAGTAACAGCAGAAGATTTAAAGAAGATGAATGCTACTGGAATCATTTTCTCAGGTGGTCCGAACTCTGTATATGATGAAAATGCATTTCATATTGACCCTGCGATTTATGAAATTGGAGTTCCTATTTTAGGTATTTGTTATGGGATGCAATTAATGTCGCAACATTTCGGTGGAAAAGTGGAAAAAGCTTCTCATCGAGAATATGGTAAAGCGGAAATTGACGTAAAAAATGCTACGTCTTTATTTGGACAACTTCCTGCAAACCAAGTTGTATGGATGAGTCACGGTGACCATGTAACAGTTGCTCCAGAAGGTTTTGAAGTAATTGCTACGAGCCCTTCTTGTGAAGTTGCAGCAATGGCAAATGAAGCGAAGAATCTTTATGCAGTTCAATTCCATCCAGAAGTAAGACACTCTATTTACGGAATCGAACTAATTCGTCAATTCGTCTTTGATATTTGTCATGCAAAAGGTGACTGGACAATGGAAAGCTTTATCGAAATGGAAATTGAAAAAATTCGCCAAGAAGTTGGCGACAAAAAAGTGTTATGCGCACTTAGCGGTGGAGTAGATTCTTCTGTAGTTGCTGTTTTAATCCATAAAGCAATTGGCGACCAGTTAACATGTATGTTCGTGGATCATAACTTACTACGTAAAGATGAAGCAGAGGGTGTTATGAAAACTTTCTCTGAAGGCTTCCATATGAACGTGATTAAAATTGATGCTCGTGAACGTTTTATGAGCAAACTAGCTGGAGTTTCTGATCCGGAGAAAAAACGTAAAATCATCGGTAATGAATTTATCTACGTATTTGACGATGAAGCATCTAAATTGGAAGGTATGGATTTCCTTGCACAAGGAACTCTTTACACAGACATTATCGAGAGCGGTACAGCTACTGCCCAAACGATTAAATCGCACCATAACGTTGGTGGACTTCCAGAAGATATGCAATTTAAATTAATCGAGCCATTAAACACTTTATTCAAAGACGAAGTTCGCGCGCTTGGGACAGAGCTTGGTTTACCAGATGAAATCGTTTGGCGTCAACCTTTCCCTGGTCCTGGATTAGCAATTCGTGTGCTTGGAGAAGTAACAGAAGAAAAACTAGAAATCGTTCGTGAATCAGACGCAATTCTTCGTGAAGAAATCGCAAAAGCTGGTTTAGAACGTGATATTTGGCAGTACTTCACAGTGCTACCTGATATTCGTAGTGTTGGTGTAATGGGCGATGCCCGTACGTACGACTACGCAATCGGAATTCGCGCAGTTACTTCTATAGATGGAATGACATCTGACTGGGCACGTATCCCTTGGGATGTACTAGAAAAAATAAGTGTACGTCTGGTCAATGAAGTTCCTCATATTAACCGCGTACTGTATGATGTAACGAGTAAACCACCAGCAACGATTGAGTGGGAATAGTTAATTGAGAATAGCCTAGAATCCTTGTGAAAAGGACTCTAGGCTATTTTTTAGGGATTAGCGTTTATAGATAAATAAATTGTTATACTTCCGTCCGTTTTATAAATCTCAAAATCAGTTGTATAAGCTCTTCGTAGATCACTTTTCCAAATCTCGCTCCAAGCCTTACCTACCCCGGCTAGATCATTTGATTCGACTTCCCAAATATAATATTCGTCATTCCCGATCGTGATGCTATGTTCGCCACTCGTTTGTTCCGTTCCAATCATAAAATCAAAGTCTCCAGTATAATCACTTTCATAGTTACTATAAACTGCGTAGATATCACCTTTCACTTGCTTTTTTAAGAATTCCTCCCACGCTTTAGAGAATATACTCACATCGTTATTGTTTGCCCTAACCTTATTCCCGTAGACCACTTTTGCAGGGATATTTTCAGTCATTTCTAAATCTCCACCTTTCTAAGGAGAATATATCATGGTATATATGACAACTGGTTGTCATCATTAATAATCTTATGGATTTTATTTAGCTCGTAATAATACTCTTTTTTTATTGTTTCTGGTTTTAAAACATCAACCGAGCTGCCGAACATTAGTAAAAAAGGAAGAAGGTTTTTATTTGCATCATATTTGAAAGTGACCTTGATAGTATTGGAGAGAATCTCCATTTCCTCTTCCAAGAAAAAATCATATAGCTTGCCCAATTGATTTCTTTCGAATGCTAACACTACTTCTATGTCACTAGATATTTGGTTAAATTCTTTTTCTGCAATTGTTAGAGAAGTTTCATCTAAGAGTAGAATTTCCCTGATCCGTGTAAGCTTGAATATCCTATTGTCTTCTCTTTTTTCACAATAACCAGTGATATACCAACTGCCATCCGCTAGATTAATGTTACATGGAGAAATAACTCTATTGGTAATTTCACCGTTAAAAGACACATACTTAAGTTTCACCTTTTTTTGTTGAGACATTGCCTTCCTTAAAGTTTTTAGTTTCTCATTTGTCTCCATCTCAATTTCTTTTCTATGGATGGTTGGGGAGTAAAAAGAAAAGTTGCTATAAGATTCATCATCTCCCTTTAGCTTCTCTATTTTCTCCATGATTAGTTGGTTCTCCTCCTGCAAAATGTCGTGTTGTAGTTTTAAAGCTTCTATAATTGTTTGCTTCTCCTTGTCAGAAAACAAATATCTATCCATCTTGTAGGAAGGCATCAATCCTATGCCTCCATTTCGACCATGAATTGTGACAACGGGAAGCCCGGATAGAGCCAATGAGTTAACATCCCTATAAATGGTTCTCTTACTGACTTCTAGTTTATTGGCCAGTTCTTCAGCTGAAACTATTTCTTTATTTAATAAGATGACTAATATGGATAATAATCTCTCAACCTTGATCATTGTGTGCGCTCCTTCTAATAAAAACGTTAAATTCTCCTATCATTATAACGAATGCAAAGGAGGAGCTTAAAGAAACATTTTCTTTTAGGGTAAAGAGATTAGAAATGTCACAATAACGAACTATTACATTAAAAAATATAAAAATGTTCGGTTTCTGTATTGATTTTTTAAAAGTATGGTGTTATATTACTATCATAATTTAATTATGTTGTCGTATAACGTTGGGAATAAGGCCCAAAAGTCTCTACCGAATCACCGTAAATGATTCGACTACGATGAGTGAAATTGTTTTCTTTCGCTTGTTAGAGATATTAAAGCATACGACTTTTATGAAGTCGTATGCTTTTTCTGTTATACAGACAATAAATGGAGGATATTATGAAAAAGTATTTTCAATTCGATGAACTAGGAACAAATTATCGTAGTGAAATAATCGGTGGTTTAACGACATTTCTTGCAATGGCGTACATCCTAGTTGTGAACCCGATGATTCTGTCGCTGGAAACAGTAGAAGGTTTGCCAGAATTTATGTATATGGATAAAGGCGCAGTATTTACTGCAACTGCAATCGCTGCAGGTATTGGTTCTATTTTGATGGGAGTGCTTGCAAAGTATCCTATCGCATTGGCACCTGGTATGGGTCTAAATGCTTTCTTTGCTTTTACAGTTGTTTTAGAATTCGGAATACCTTGGCAAATGGCTTTAACAGGGGTATTTGTAGCTGGAGTTATTTTTATTCTTTTATCATTAACAGGAATTCGTGAAACAATTATTAACGCTATACCGACAGAGCTAAAATATGCGGTTGGTGCAGGTATAGGTTTATTCATCACTTTTGTCGGATTACAAAATTCAAAAATTATCGTGAGCAGTGATACGGTAATTGTTGGTTTAGGGGATTTAACAGATCCTAACATACTATTAACTATTTTTGGATTAGTAATAACAGTAATTATGATGGTTAAAGGCATTAAAGGTGGAATTTTCTACGGCATGTTGATCACGGCTATTGTCGGTATGATTTTTAGCTTAGTGCCAACTCCAACTGGAATTGTAAGTAGTGTTCCAGACATAGCGCCAACTTTCGGAGCAGCGCTTGATCCTATTTTCAAAGATCCATCATCTCTTTTAAATCATCAATTTTTGATTGTTGTTCTTACTTTCTTGTTTGTAAATTTCTTTGATACAGCTGGGACATTAATTTCTGTTGCGAACCAAGCTGGTCTGATGAAAGAAGGAAAACTTCCACGCGCAGGAAAAGCCCTTCTAGCAGATGCAATAGCTACAACTGCAGGAGCAGTTGCTGGTACTTCTACTACTACATCTTATGTTGAATCTACTGCAGGTGTTGCTGCGGGTGCACGTTCAGGCTTTGCAGCTGTAGTCACGGGAGTTCTACTATTATTATCCTTATTCTTTTATCCGGTATTAAGTGTAATTACTTCATATGTTACAGCACCTGCACTTATTATCGTCGGAGTATTAATGGTATCTTCATTAGGAAATATTGAATGGACTAAATTTGAGATTGCTGTACCAGCTTTCTTTGTTATTATTGCAATGCCACTGACTTACTCGATTGCAACTGGTATCGCAATCGGATTTATCTTCTATCCAATTACAATGATCGTCGCTGGACGAATTAAAGAAATTCATCCGATTATGTATGGTTTGTGGGTAATATTTATTTGTTACTTTATCTTCTTATAATAGAATGTAATGAAAAAGGGAGGCCAAGTGTCTCTCTTTTTTTATTGGAAAATGTAGATAGAAAGAGAATACTGGGGAAAGAATGCGAATGGTGTATTTGCTTTCGGAGTAAATACCGCAAGGGTTCAAAGGCTCTATAAACTCTCTAAAGATATTAGTTGCATTTATCTGAATAAAATGTTAATATCTTTTTATAACTTTTTGTCGAATAATGTGTTGACGAAGTATGGAAAAGGGTGTTAAGATACAAAGGTCGCCAAAACAAAACGACAAATAAACAATATGAACATTGAAAACTGAACATGCAAAACGTTAAGATATAAGTTATTCAGATTAACTTGTTAGTCTGATAAC
>NZ_JAPNOZ010000009.1:0-15172 GCF_029955155.1 Psychrobacillus sp. NEAU-3TGS
ATAAGTAAAAAGTCGTTACCGATTTATTCGGTAACGACTTTTTTTGTACAGATCAAAATAAGTAGAACGACATTTCCCAGGAAATAACGACATTTTTCATCAACAAAAAAATATGTAAAATTGAATTTTGCCTTCTTATTATGCAACAAAATTCGATTCTCCTCTCGCTTTATTAGTCAAAAAAGAATTGTTTTCTTTTTATGCAAATTTACTTTTATTTAAAATGTGTTAATATGCACAAAAAGGGGTGATGACTTGCTTATTAAGAAGCGTACAACGAATTATAAATATTTAGGAATGCAAATGCTTTATGAACGATTGCCAAATGATCATGCGATGAAGAATATCATTAATTCCAAAATAAAAGCAGCAGAAGCAGGTATTATAGGAGAAGCAACTGTAGAAGATGTATTTAAGAAACACGATTTCCCTTTTAACTATAATATTTTACATGATGTAAACTTGACTTCGAATGGAAAATTCCAGATTGATACACTATTCATATGTCAGTATTTTATAGTCATTTTAGAGTGTAAGAACATAGTGGGGAAATTGTATTTTGAAAGTAATCCACCTTGTTTGAAACGTGAATTAGACTCTGGAAAAGAGGATCCATTTCCATTTAGGAGTCCCGAAATGCAAGTAGATAGGAGCACTTATTTATTGAGGGAATGGTTGAACAAGCGTGGAATAAATATTCCGATTGTAGGTGTAATTATCTTTAGTAGTACAAAATCAATTGTGAAGAAAGCTCCAAACCATACGGCTGTTATTTATGCATCAAATATTCCTGTTTATATAAGAAAGTTACAAAGGCAGAAAGAATATTTAACTGTTGCTCAAATGAAAGAGGTATCCGAAACAATAATGCAACATAATCACCCTTATATTCCATATCCGATGTGTAAGAAATGGGGTATTGAACCGGCTGAGTTAATTAAAGGAGTTAAGTGTAATAAGTGCGGCAGATTCGAAATGGAAAAGAAGAGTAATGGATGGAATTGTTCCGTCTGTGGAAATATTGATAGATTAGCTCATCTATTTACAGTCCATGAGTGGTTTGCATTAGTTTCGCACAAGATTACAAATAAAGAGTGTAGGAACTTTTTATGTATAGAATCTCATCAGTTAGCAGGTAGAATATTGAATTCGATGAATCTTTCTAGAAAAGGAAAATCCAAAAACACTACTCACTATATCTTAGAATGGGAAAAATTAGATAACTGCAAAGGAAGAATAGATGAGAAATAGCATAGTTGAACAGTCGTATATCAAGTTTGGACACTCTCCTTCGATAAGTGGACAATCTAAAGCAGAAGTTGGACAATCGTCTAGTACTTGGACAATCTTTCGCTAAAGATGGACAATCTAATATAAAACTTGGACAATCTCCTTCGATAAGTGGACAATTCAAAGCAGAGGTTGGACAATCGCCTAGTACTTAGACAATCTCCTTCGATAGGTGGACAATCAAAAGCAGAAATTGGACAATCGCCTAGTACTTGGACAATCCCCATCGATAAGTGGACAATCTTTCGCTAAAGTTAGACAATTTTTCTCCCAACCTGGACAATCTCTCTCCAAACTCAGACAACTCATCGCAACTCCCACCCGCAACTCCACCATAAATTGATGAAAATGTTTATATAAGCTATCCTTATAAGGAATATTGAATTTGGAGGTTGGCTGGCTATGAAAAAAGAGACAGTTTGGTTTGAAGTAGAGGAAAATGAAAGCATCGCAGCATGTATAGAAAGAATGGAACAACAAGGCTTTCGAGTAGCGGGAAGAAAGGAAGAACCAATTTTTGCAGAAGTGGACGGACAACCAATCCCTGTTAAACAATTGATACTGTTAAAAGGTATTAAAGAAGAAAATATATAAAAATAATGTCAATAACCGAACAATTTATTTTTAGTTATATGCATTGTTCGTATTTTTGCATTGACGTGACTCATCAGTCTTGATAAAATATGATTAGCAACAGACAATTAGATCCCCATATATGCTAAAGAATTGGCTTTAGCGTTTCTACCAAGTCACCGTAAATGACAGGACTATGAGGGAAAGCAACTTTTGGATTATGCTAAGAGGATGTGTTTACGTATGTTATTAATGACACTAACTAAGCAACTAATTTCCTTAAGTAAACTGCTTTTCTTCCGTAGAGAGTAGTTTATTTAGGGAATTTTTTTGTTTGACGAAAGGACGAAAATAATGAACGCAAAAATTGGTGTAATTATGGGTAGTTCTAGTGATTGGGAAACAATGAAATATAGCTGTGAAATCCTGGATGAACTAAATATACCGTATGAGAAACGAGTCGTATCTGCACATCGTACGCCTGACCTAATGTTTGAATATGCAGAGCAGGCTCGTAAACGTGGAATACAAGTGATTATCGCGGGAGCTGGTGGAGCTGCACATTTACCAGGAATGGTTGCCGCTAAGACTACGCTTCCTGTTATCGGGGTCCCTGTCCAATCTAAAGCACTAAATGGATTAGATTCATTATTATCGATTGTACAAATGCCAGGGGGCGTTCCAGTTGCGACCGTAGCAATCGGCAAAGCAGGGGCAACGAATGCCGGATTACTTGCTGCTCAAATTCTTTCGATCAATGATGGAGAAATAGCAGAAAGATTAGAAAAACGTAGAGAAGAAACGAAAAACAAAGTATTTGAAAGTAACGGTGATCTTCAATGACGAAAGTAATTTATCCTGGACAAACAATCGGTATTATCGGTGGTGGACAACTCGGTCGTATGATGGCGTTGGCTGCAAAAGAGGCTGGTTATAAAATAGCTGTACTTGAACCCACAATGGATTCGCCATGTGGCCAAGTCGCAGACATTCGCATTGTTGCAGCTTATGATGATGAAGCTGCTTTAGAAGAACTAGCAGAAGTGAGCGACGTAATTACCTATGAATTTGAAAATATCGATTATGACGGTTTGAAACGATTATCACAAATTGCATATGTTCCTCAAGGTGCCGAACTTGTAAAAATTACGCAAGATCGCATACTAGAAAAAACAGAACTTCAGGCTGCTGGCGTACCAATTGCGAAATTTGTCGAAGCAAGTACTTTTGAGGAACTGGAACAGCGAATTGATGAGGTTGAATTTCCTTGTGTCGTAAAAACTTCACGTGGGGGATACGATGGCAAAGGACAACAAACCATACAATCCAAAGAGGACCTACCACTTGCTAAAACGCTATTTGAACATTCTGCTTGTATTGCCGAGGCATTTGTTCCTTTTACGAAAGAAATATCGGTTATCGTACAGCGTAATGGAGATGGACAAACATACTGTCTTCCAATCGGTGAAAATATTCATGTAAATCATATTTTGCACGAAACCATTGTCCCAGCACGTATAGATGAATCACTTAGAGAAAAAGCGATTAAAGCGGCTAATATGATTGCCAATCATTTAAATCTTGTTGGTACGCTTGCAGTGGAAATGTTCGTGTTAGACGACGAAGAAATATTGATAAATGAATTAGCACCTAGACCACATAACTCGGGTCACTATTCTATAGAAGCTTGTAATATTTCGCAATTCCATCAACATATTCGGGCAGTTTGTGGTTGGCCTTTACGTGAACCGAAGCTTTGGACAGACACAGTGATGGTAAATGTTTTAGGACAGCATGTTATATCATTAACAAACTCGATGACTAAGTATCCAAACTGGTCCGTTCACTTATATGGAAAAAGCGAAGCGAAAACAAATCGCAAAATGGGACATGTCACGATTCTTTCAACTAATATTGAGCAAACTATAGAAGAAATTGAAAAATCTAAAATCTGGTCTTAATACAGGAGGAACTTGAATGATCGAACGCTATACTCGCCCGGAGATGGGTGCAATCTGGACTGAAGAAAACAAATACAATGCTTGGCTAGAAGTAGAGATATTAGCTTGTGAAGCATGGGCCGAAATTGGGGATATTCCTAAAGAAGATGTAGTAGCACTTAGAAAAAATGCATCATTCAATGTAGAACGTATTTTAGAAATAGAACAAGAAACAAGACATGATGTAGTAGCTTTTACACGCGCTGTTTCTGAAACATTGGGAGAAGAGCGTAAATGGGTTCATTATGGTCTTACTTCTACTGATGTAGTAGACACGGCTCTTTCTTACTTAATCAAACAAGCAAACGTTATTATCCGAAAAGATATTCAGAACTTTATCGAAATCTTGGAAAATAAAGCAAAAGAACATAAATATACAGTTATGATGGGACGTACGCATGGAGTACATGCAGAGCCTACAACATTCGGACTAAAACTTGCACTTTGGACAGAAGAGATGAAACGTAACTTAGAGCGTTTTGAAGCTGCTGCAAAAGTAATTGAAACTGGGAAAATGTCTGGTGCAGTCGGAACATATGCAAACATTGATCCATTTGTAGAGAAATATGTTTGTGAAAACTTAGGACTTGCAGCATCACCAATTTCTACACAAACATTACAGCGCGATCGTCACGCACAGTACATGAGCACGCTAGCTTTAATCGCAACTTCTATCGAAAAGTTTGCAACGGAGATTCGCGGGCTACAAAAGTCAGAAACACGTGAAGTAGAGGAGTTCTTTGCTAAAGGACAAAAAGGTTCTTCTGCAATGCCCCATAAACGTAATCCAATCGGTTCTGAGAATATGACAGGACTTGCAAGATTGATTCGTGGTTATATGATGACAGCGTATGAAAATGTCTCTTTATGGCATGAAAGAGATATCTCTCATTCTTCAGCAGAACGTGTTATCTTACCGGATGCAACCATTGCACTTAACTATATGTTAAATCGATTTAGTAACATCGTGAAAAACTTAACGGTGTTCCCAGAAAATATGAAACGTAATATGGATTCCACATTAGGTTTAATTTATTCTCAACGTGTACTACTGGCACTAATCGACAAAGGCTTAGCTCGTGAAGAAGCGTATGATACAGTGCAGCCGCTTGCCATGAAAGCTTGGGAATCGCAAACAGCATTCCGTACATTTGTAGATGCAGAAGAAAAAATCACTTCACTACTTTCTAAAGAAGAGCTGGATGATTGCTTTGATTACAACTATCACATTCAGCATGTGGATATGATTTTCGAGCGTTTAGGACTTAACTAATCGGAGGAATTCACAGTGGAAAAAGGTCGTCTATTATATGAAGGTAAAGCAAAACAATTATTTACAACAGAAGATGAAAATATTTTATTTGTATCTTATAAGGATAGTGCTACAGCTTTTAATGGAGAGAAAAAAGAAGAAATAGCTGGTAAAGGAATATTAAATAATAAGATCACAACTATTCTTTTCGATCAATTAAAAAAGCATGGAATTGATTCTCATTTTGTTGAGCAAATTTCGGAAAATGAGCAACTGGTAAGGAAAGTAGAAATTATTCCTCTAGAAGTAGTTGTTCGAAATGTAGCAGCAGGAAGTTTGGCAAAAAGATTGGGAATTGACGAAGGAACAACCTTAAAGCATTCGATTGTAGAGTTTTACTACAAAGATGATACGTTAGGGGATCCTTTACTTACAGATGCTCATCTTACATTGTTAGAACTTGCAACACCAGAGGAAATAGAGACGATCAAAATGAAAGCCCTAGAAATTAATAAAGTGTTACAGCCGATTTTTAAAGAAATCGGTGTAACACTAATTGATATGAAACTAGAATTTGGAAAAACTTTAGATGGTGAAATACTACTTGCAGATGAAATCTCTCCAGATACTTGTAGATTATGGGACGATGAAACAAATAACAAGCTCGATAAAGATGTTTTTCGACGTAACTTAGGTAATTTAACAGATGTTTATGAAATTATACTTTCCCGACTAGGAGGACTATTAAAATGAAAAAAGTTAAAGTATATGTGACATTACGTGAAAGTGTTTTAGATCCACAAGGTTCCGCAGTTATGGGTGCTCTTCACTCTATGAACTATAAAGAAGTTTCAGATGTTCGTATCGGAAAGTTTCTGGAGCTTCAAATCGAAGAGTCGGATCGTGATTTAGATACAACTGTTAAAGAAATGTGTGAAAAGCTCCTTACAAACACAGTAATCGAGGACTACCGTTATGAAGTTGAGGAGGTAGCTGGCAAATGAAGTTCGCAGTTATCGTTTTTCCAGGATCCAACTGTGATTTAGATATGTATCATGCGATTAAAGATGAGCTTGGAGAAGAAGTAGAGTACGTTTGGCATGATGAAACAGATTTAAGTGGGTTCGACGGTGTTTTACTACCAGGTGGCTTCTCTTATGGAGATTATTTACGTTGCGGAGCAATTTCTCGTTTCTCGAATGTTATGTCAGAAGTGGTAAAAGCTGCGGAAGCGGGTAAACCAGTTCTTGGTGTATGTAATGGATTCCAAGTGTTAACAGAAGCTGGTCTTTTACCAGGAGCATTACTTCGTAATAAAAACCTTAAATTTATGTGTCGTACGGTTGGTCTAAAAGTAGAAAACAATGAAACTCAATTTACTTCAGCTTATCAAAAAGGCGAAGTAATTCAAATTCCAATCGCACATGGTGAAGGTAACTATTATTGCGATGAAGAAACACTAACTCGTTTAAAAGAAAACAACCAGATCGTTTTCACCTATGCTTCTGAAAATCCAAACGGAAGTATCGAAGACATTGCGGGTATTATAAACGAAAAAGGAAACGTCCTAGGAATGATGCCTCACCCAGAGCGTGCTGCGAATGACATAATGGGTGGATCAGACGGGCTTGCATTATTCAAATCAATAGTGAAACAGTGGAGGGAATCTCATGTCAATCATGCTTGAACCAAATCCGGAGCAAATTAAGGAACAAAAAATATATACACAAATGGGAATGTCAGACGAAGAATTTGAAATGGCAGAAAAGATTATAGGACGTCTTCCAAATTACACAGAAACAGGATTGTTTTCGGTTATGTGGTCTGAGCATTGCTCATATAAAAACTCTAAGCCAGTATTACGTAAATTCCCTACAAAAGGACCACAAGTATTACAAGGTCCTGGTGAAGGTGCTGGAATCGTAGATATTGGCGACGGTCAAGCAGTTGTTTTCAAAATGGAATCACATAATCATCCATCTGCAATCGAACCGTATCAAGGGGCGGCAACTGGCGTTGGTGGTATTATCCGTGACGTATTTTCCATGGGAGCTCGTCCAATTGCGATGCTAAACTCTTTGCGTTTCGGTGAGTTAAAAACACCACGTGTGAAATACTTATTTGAAGAAGTTGTAGCTGGAATTGCTGGTTACGGTAACTGTATCGGAATTCCAACAGTTGGTGGGGAAATTCAATTTGATGATTGCTACGAAGGTAATCCACTAGTTAATGCTATGTGTGTTGGGTTGATTAACCATGAAGATATACAAAAAGGGATTGCAGCTGGTGAAGGTAATACAGTAATGTATGCCGGTGCAAAAACTGGTCGTGACGGTATTCATGGTGCAACATTCGCTTCGGAAGAATTAACAGAAACTTCGGAAGAAAAACGTCCAGCTGTACAAGTTGGGGATCCGTTTATGGAAAAACTTCTACTAGAGGCTTGTTTAGAAGTTGTAAAATCAGATGCACTAATTGGTATTCAAGATATGGGTGCTGCTGGATTAACTTCTTCATCAGCTGAAATGGCTTCGAAAGCTGGACATGGTGTGGAATTGAACTTAGACTTTATTCCACAACGTGAAACGGGAATGACAGCATATGAAATGATGCTTTCAGAATCACAGGAACGTATGTTAATCGTAGTGAAAAAAGGTCGCGAAGATGAAATCGTGAAGATTTTTGATAAATATGGCTTAGATTGTGTAGCTGTAGGTAAAGTAACGAATGATAAAATGCTTCGTCTGCTTCACAAAGGAGAAGTTGTGGCAGAAGTTCCGGCAGATGCGCTAGCTGAAGAAGCACCAGTATATTATAAGCCATCTTCTGTACCTGCTTACTTTACAGAATATCAAGGGATGGAAAATGTGGAACCGGTAGTCACAGATCATAAAGAAACACTTCTTAACCTATTAAAACAACCAACAATTGCTTCAAAAGAATGGGTTTATGATCAATATGACTATCAAGTTCGTACTAGTACAGTAGTAACTCCTGGTTCGGATGCAGCAGTAGTTCGTGTTCGTGGTACAAACAAAGGGTTAGCTATGACAACGGATTGTAACTCCAGATACATCTATTTAGATCCAGTAGTAGGCGGGAAAATTGCTGTAGCAGAAGCTGCGCGTAACGTCGTATGTTCTGGTGCAAAACCACTCGCTATTACAGATTGTCTGAATTTTGGTAATCCAGAAAATCCAGAAATCTTCTGGCAGCTTGAAAAATCTGCTGATGGTATTTCGGAAGCTTGTATCGCATTAGACTCACCGGTTATCGGTGGTAACGTATCGTTATATAACGAACGTAGCGGAACAGCAGTTTATCCAACACCAACGATTGGCTTAGTTGGACTAGTAGAAGATTTAGCACATGTAACAACACAAGACGTGAAGCAAGCAGGAGATCTCGTCTATGTAATTGGTGAAACAAAAACAGAATTCGGTGGATCAGAGCTTCAAAAATTAGTAGAAAAACGTATTTTTGGACAAGCACCTTCAATTGATTTAGAAGTGGAAGCAGCACGCCAAAAATCATTACTTTCCGCTATTAAATCTGGGGTTGTACAATCTGCTCATGATATTGCAGAAGGTGGACTTGCAGTTGCATTAGCAGAAAAAGCTTTCGGTGCAAATGGACTTGGCGTTGAAGTAACATTGAATGGTTCTGCAACAACAGCACTATTTAGTGAGTCTCAATCTCGTTTTCTTGTAACAGTTAAACCTGAAAATGCAGCTAAATTTGAAGCAATCGTAAATGACGCAGTTAAAATTGGTGCTGTAACAGATTCGAATAAAGTAGTAATTACTAACGAAGACGGAACTGAATGGATTAGCGGTTCTGTTGAAGAATTCCGTTCCGCTTGGAAAGGGGCAATACCATGCTTGCTGAAATCAGAGGCTTAAACGAAGAATGTGGTGTTTTCGGAATTTGGGGGCATCCAGATCCTGCACCAATTAGTTATTATGGTTTGCACGCATTACAGCATCGAGGTCAAGAAGGTGCTGGAATCGTTGTAACAGATGGAGAATTTTTGCGAGCTGTCAAAGGTGAAGGCTTAGTAAATGATGTATTCAGTAATGGAAAGCTTGAAAAACTACAAGGAAAAGCTGCAGTTGCACATGTTCGTTACGCAACTGCAGGTGGATCTGGACTTGAAAATGTGCAGCCACTTCTTTTTAATTCGACTACTGGCAGTCTTGCAATCGCTCATAATGGCAACATCGTCAATGCAGGCCGTTTAAAACGTAGTTTAGAACAGCAAGGTAGTATTTTTCAAACAACTTCTGATACAGAAGTAATTGCTCATTTGTTAAAGAAAAGTCATTATAATTCTTTGGTGGAACGTGCGAAAGAAGCGTTAAGATTATTAGACGGTGCGTTTGCAGTTGTTATATTGACAGAAGATAAATTATTAGTAGCTCAAGATCCACATGGGATGCGTCCGCTTTCGTTAGGAAAATTAGATGGTGCTTGGGTAGTAGCTTCGGAAACAAGTGCATTTGATTTAATCGGTGCAGAAGTTATTCGTTCAGTTGAACCTGGTGAACTACTTATTATTAATGATGAAGGTGTCCGTTCAGAACGTTTTTCAGAGCCAGCAGAACGAGCAATTTGTACAATGGAGTATGTGTATTTCTCTCGTCCCGATTCGAATATAGATGGAATCAATATACACATGGCAAGAAAACGTCTAGGGAAACAACTTGCAAGCGAAATTCAAATAGATGCAGATATTGTTACTGGCGTGCCAGATTCTAGTATTTCGGCAGCGATTGGATTTTCAGAAGCTTCTGGTATTCCATATGAAATGGGCCTTATTAAAAACCGCTATGTAGGGCGTACATTTATTCAGCCCTCACAAGATTTACGTGAGCGTGGAGTGAAGATGAAACTTTCACCGGTACGTCAAGTGGTGGCAGGTAAACGTGTGGTCATGGTGGATGATTCGATTGTACGAGGTACAACTTCCAAACGTATAGTAAAAATGTTAAAAGACGCTGGAGCCAAAGAAGTGCATGTTGTCATTAGCTCTCCTCCATTAAAAAGTCCTTGTTTTTACGGAATTGATATTAGCACAGATTCGGAACTCATTGCTTCGAATAATAGTATAGAAGAAATGTGTGAACTGATTGGTGCGGACTCTCTTTCCTTTTTATCAGTAGAGGGCATGGTAGGCGCGATTGGACGAACGGATGAAGGAAAAAATTGTGGGCACTGTCTAGCTTGTTTTACTGGGGAGTATCCGACTCCGATTGCTCCGAATACGAAATTACCACATGAAAAAGAGCTTGTTCGATAGGAGGATTTTACATGTCAAAAGCATATGAAAAAGCAGGCGTTAATATCGAAGCCGGCTATGAAGCAGTTCAGCGAATGAAATCGCATGTCGAACGGACAGCTAGAAAAGGTATCATGGGTACTTTTGGTGGGTTCGGTGGTATGTTCGATTTGTCTTCATTAAATTATAAAGAGCCTGTCCTTATTTCGGGTACAGATGGTGTTGGTACGAAGTTAAAATTAGCGTTTATGACAGATTCACACGATACGATTGGTATAGACTGTGTGGCTATGTGTGTAAATGATATTGTAGCACAAGGTGCGGAGCCATTGTTTTTCCTTGATTATGTTGCAGTTGGAAAAGCAGTTCCTGAACGTATTGAACAAATTGTTAAAGGCGTTGCTGATGGTTGTGTTCAATCCGGAGCAGCATTAATCGGTGGAGAAACAGCTGAAATGCCAGGTCTATATGAGGAAAATGAATATGATCTAGCAGGGTTTGCAGTTGGCGCTTGTGAAAAATCTAAAATTGTAACAGGCGAAAAAATAACTGAAGGAGACGTGCTAGTGGGTATTGCTTCTAGTGGTGTCCATTCTAATGGTTATTCTCTTGTACGTAAAATAGTATTTGAAGAGCAAGGCTATTCTGCTGACACAGTAGTTGTAGGTTATGAAGAGCTTGGAGAAATCGGAAAAGCACTTCTTACACCAACAAAGATTTATGCAAAGCCTGTAATGGAAATGCATCAAGAGCTTTCTATTCACGGCATGGCACATGTAACAGGTGGAGGGTTCTATGAAAACTTACCACGTATGATGCCTGAAGGATTAGCGGTAGAGGTAGATTTAGGGTCATGGGAAGTACTACCTATTTTCAACATGCTAAAAGAAAAAGGCGAGCTTACGGATCGTGATTTATATAACGTATTTAATATGGGAATTGGTTTTGTATTAGCATTATCTGAAGAGGAAGCCGCAAAAGCAATTACCATTGCAGAAAATCACGGGGAAAAAGCATACACAATTGGTCGTGTTGTGAAAGGTGAAGGTGTCTTGTTCAACGGAACGCATGACGGGAGTTTAGTGTAATGATTGGAAAACCGAAATTTGCAGTATTTGCATCAGGAAGCGGAAGTAACTTTCAAGCAATCCATGATGCAGTGGAAGCTGGACATTTATCTGGAACAATAGCACTTGTAGTGACAGATAAGCCAGATGCCTTTGTAGTAGAACGTGCACGTATTGCAGGTATTGAAACTCTTGCCATTAAGCCTTCTAGCTTTTCTTCTAAAGTAGCTTATGAACAAGAAATTTTACAAAAGCTAAAAGAGCTTGAAGTAGAGTGGATTGTTCTTGCAGGATATATGCGTTTAATCGGGAATGTTTTGCTTGAGGCGTATTCTAGCCGGATTATCAATATTCACCCTTCTTTATTGCCTTCATTTCCAGGAAAAGATGCAATCGGACAAGCGATGGCACATGGAGTGAAGTTAACGGGAGTGACTGTTCACTACGTGGATGCTGGGATGGATACTGGTCCGATTTTAGCGCAAGCAGCAATAGAAGTAGTGGACGGCAATAGAGAGAAAACCGAAGAACGTATTCATGCAGTAGAGCATGAGTTATATACGAAAACATTACAAAAATTATGGAGCCGGTAGACTTTACCGGCTTTTATTACTTAAACTAAAGGAGGAAATAACGTGTCAAAACGTGCTTTACTTAGTGTTTCAGATAAATCAGGAATTCTCGAATTTGCAAAAGAGTTAGAACAGCTTGGTTATGAAATTTTATCAACTGGTGGTACAAAGGCATTTTTAGAACAAAATGGAGTAGCAATCACATCCGTAGACTCTGTAACAAACTTTCCGGAAATATTGGATGGTCGTGTAAAAACTTTAAACCCAATGATTCACGGAGGATTATTAGCAAAACAAGACGATCCTGCACACCAAGCACAATTAGAAGAACATCAAATCACTCCGATCAACGTCGTATGTGTCAATTTATATCCTTTCCGCGAAACTATTTCTAAACCAGATGTTGCATTCGAGGATGCGATTGAAAATATCGATATTGGCGGTCCATCTATGTTACGTTCTGCAGCAAAAAATCATCAATATGTAACAGTAGTAACAGATGCAACAGACTATGCAGAAGTGTTAGACCAATTAAAAGAAACTGGTGAAACGAAACTTGAAACACGTCGCAAGTTAGCTGCAAAAGTGTTCCGTCACACAGCTGCGTACGATGCGTTAATCGCTAGTTACATGACAGAGTTAACTGGTGAGGAATTCCCTGAACTTTTAACACTTACATATGAGCGTAAACAAGCGTTACGTTATGGAGAAAATCCACACCAAAAAGCAGCATTCTACAAACGTCCACTTGGATCAGATTTCTCGATTGCTTCTGCAACCCAATTACACGGGAAAGAACTTTCTTATAATAATATTCAAGATGCCAATGCTGCTATCCAGATTGTAAAGGAATTCGAAATTCCAGCAGCGGTTGCAGTAAAACATATGAATCCTTGTGGCGTTGGAACAGGCGAAACTATTTCTGCAGCTTTTGATAAAGCATACGAAGCGGATTCAACATCGATTTTCGGTGGAATTGTTGCATTAAACCGTGAAGTAGATGCCCAAACTGCAAAAGTGCTTGCAGGTATTTTCTTAGAAATCATTATCGCTCCTTCTTTTTCAGAGGAAGCAATTGCTATGTTAACGGCAAAGAAAAATATTCGTTTACTGACAATTACATTTGAACAAACGAAAATAGATGCTTGGAATACAGTTTCTGTAGAAGGAGGATTATTAGTTCAATCACCTGATACATACGGATTAAAAGATGCTGATTTAAAAGTAGTAACAGACCGTGAACCAACTGCAGAAGAATGGAAAGCATTAGAGCTTGGCTGGAATGTTGTAAAACATGTAAAATCTAACGCGATTGTAGTAGCTACGGAAGATATGACAATTGGTGTTGGTGCTGGTCAAATGAACCGTGTAGGATCCGCGAAAATTGCATTAGAACAAGCTGGAGGACGTGCAAAAGGAGCAGGACTTGCATCGGATGCATTTTTCCCAATGAACGACACAGTAGAAACTGCTGCAAAGGCTGGTATCACTGCAATCATTCAAACTGGTGGATCTGTAAAAGATCAAGACTCCATCGACAAAGCAAATGAATACGGAATCGCAATGGTATTCACTGGCGTTCGTCATTTCAAACATTAAAGGAGGCGCATCGAATATGAATATTCTCGTAATTGGAAGTGGCGGTCGTGAGCATGCCATTGCAAAGCAATTCAATAATTCACCTTCGGTAAAAAAAGTATTTGTAGCCCCTGGAAATGCAGGTATGGGAAATGATGCAGAAATCGTGCCGATCGATGTCATGGCATTTGAAGAATTAGCAAGCTTTGCAAAAGAAAATAATATCGATTTAACGTTTGTTGGACCTGAGCAACCACTAGCTGGCGGAATTGTTGACCATTTTGAAGCACAAGACCTTCGCATTTTTGGACCAACGAAAGCTGCTGCCCAAATTGAAGGAAGTAAATCATTTGCGAAAGAATTAATGAAAAAATACAACATCCCGACTGCTGCTTATGAAACTTTTACAGAAGTTGAAAAAGCAAAGGCATATATCAAAAAACTAGGTGCTCCAATAGTTGTAAAAGCAGATGGACTAGCTGCTGGAAAAGGTGTCGTAGTTGCCATGACAGTAGAAGAAGCAAATAACGCAGTAGAGGACATGATTGGTAACCAATTTTTTGGTGAATCATCCTCTCGTGTTGTAATTGAAGAGTTTCTAGACGGCGAAGAGTTTTCGTTTATGTCATTTGTTCATAATGGACAAATTTATCCAATGGTTATTGCACAAGATCATAAACGTGCGTATGACGGAGATAAAGGTCCGAACACAGGTGGTATGGGAGCATACTCTCCTGTTCCACAAATTTCTTCAGAAGTCGTGGATACTGCTTATGAAACAGTTGTAGTACCGACAGTAAATGCGATGACAGAAGAAGGAACATCATTTACAGGTATTTTATATGCTGGACTAATCTTAACAGACGAAGGACCAAAAGTAATCGAGTTCAACGCTCGTTTTGGTGATCCAGAAACACAAGTCGTGTTACCACGAATGACTAGTGACTTCGGTGAATTCATGGTGGCATTAATGGATGAAAAATCGTTTCAGCTAGAGTGGTCTGAAAAAGCGATGCTAGGTGTAGTAATTGCCTCAGAGGGCTATCCAGCAGATGTGAAGAAAGGTGCTAGACTTCCTAATCTTTCAGTTCTTGAAGAGGCTGGTCTTGCCGTCTTTCACGCGGGCACAAAAGCCGATGGAGAGGATTTTGTTGCAAACGGCGGGCGTGTAATATTAGTAGCTGCAAGCGAGTCTACACTTTTAGAAGCACAACAAAAAGTATACAAGGGCTTGTCTAAGTTAGAATGGGAAGGTTTGTTTTTCCGAACAGATATCGGCTGGCGAACGTTTCAATAATTTGAAAAGGATATCTCCGGTATTGGGGATATCCTTTTTTATTGGATATTGGGAAACTGCGCGGCTGTTATCGACTCTCACTTCAAGTAAATTTGTTATATTAAGAAATGGTTGCTTCCACTAGCAATTTGGTTCCCTTTATGCTGATTTAGTTGCTTTCTGAAGAGCATTGATTGCTTTCAATGACTGACTAGTGACTGGTTGTTCTTATCCATTAACTGGATGAGAGTGAGTCGAGATTCCTCACGTTATAGGGAAACTGCGT
>NZ_JAPNOZ010000009.1:15272-148105 GCF_029955155.1 Psychrobacillus sp. NEAU-3TGS
GCCCGCGGAAAGCGTCCACCCTGTAGCGAAAATTCTAGTGGTTATCTACTAAAATTTCTTACTTCACAGTTTCCCTATTCTGTGTGTTATTCCTTTTTATCGTTTCTGTGCTAAATTGGGAAGGTGACAGTCCATACAATTATTAACTTTTCTGACTAGGTATATTTTAGAAAAAAATTTACAAAAAATAATTATTCAACACTTTGCTTTACTAAAGTACTATGCTACTATTATTTCTATGAGTAGTCTTATAGAAAGGAGAATGGATGCAATGCAATATCCGATTTGGAAAATAGAAGAAATCAGAAAACAAATAGAAGTTGTAAACGGAAAACAAGCACCAGATATCCTTATTACAAATGCAACTTATTTACACAGCCATTTAAAGAAATGGATGAACGGAAATATTTGGATTGTAAAAGATCGGATTGTGTATACCGGCTCGGAAATGCCACTAGTTTCTTCGAAAACAGAAGTATACGACGCCGCTGGTCAAAAGATTGTACCAGGCTACATGGAACCCCATGTACATCCATTCCAACTATATAACCCGCAGACATTTGCCGATTATGCAGCTCAATTAGGAACGACGACATTTATAGCAGATAATTTAGTAATGTTTTTGATGCTTGAAAATAAGAAAGCGTTTTCAATAATGGATGAGTTATGTAAATTGCCTTTTTCTTTTTATTGGTGGGCTCGCTTCGATTCACAGACTGAGCTTGAAAATGAGGAAGAATTATTTACATCTAAAACGGTCGGAGAATGGATTGCGCGTCCAGATGTTATTATGGGGGGCGAGCTAACAGGTTGGCCAAGGCTCCTTTCCGGTGACGATCAAATGCTGTATTGGATGCAAAAAGCAAAGACAAACGGGATGAAGATTGAAGGACATTTCCCTGGTGCTTCTGAACGTACACTTGCGCGTATGCGTTTACTTGGAGCTGATGGAGACCATGAAGCGATGACCATTGAAGAAGTGGAAAGAAGAATCTTGCATGGTTATGCGGTAACGCTTCGTCATTCATCGATTCGACCTGACTTACCAATTTTATTAAAAGGGATACTCGAGAAAGACTTGCAAATTTTCGATCATCTGATGATGACGACAGACGGTGCTACACCTTCTTTTCATACGGACGGGGTGATGGATAAGTGTATCCAGGTTGCTTTAGATGCTGGAGTCAGCCCGGTAGATGCTTATTTAATGGCTTCCTTCAATGTAGCGAAATATTATAATTTATCTAATCTACATGGAGTTATAGCAGCTGGAAGATTTGCTACGCTCAATTTCCTTGAAGATGAGTTGAATCCTGTCCCGACAACCGTTTTATCTAAAGGGGTTTGGTTAAAACGTGATGGCGAAAGAGTTCACTCATTGGCAGCAACCGATTGGTCAGATATACCGAATTTAGATTTGGCTTTTGACATGTCCGATGATGATTTTCAATTTTCGATGCCTTTTGGGATTGAAATGGTGAACGACGTTATAACGAAGCCTTATTCTGTTTCGGTTGATACAACGGATAACGAGCTTTCAACTGATCATGATGAAAGTTTCTTATTGTTAGTAGATCGTAATGGTAAATGGAAAGTCTCTACACTTATTAAAGGATTTGCAACGACATTAAAAGGTTTTGCTTCTTCTTATTCTAGTACAGGGGATATTATCTTAATCGGAAAGAATAAAAAGAGCATGCTCCAGGCTTTCAACGAAATGAAAAAAATGAACGGTGGTATAGTCATCGTTGAAAATGAGGAAGTTGTTTGCACGCTTAAACTTCCTATAGGTGGAATCCTATCGGATAAGCCGATGGAAGTATTAATAGAAGAGGAATTACTATTAAAGAGAGAATTGACAGCTAGAGGATTTAAGCATGGGGATGCCATTTATACTTTACTATTTTTGCAAGCTACGCACTTACCTTATGTTCGAGTTACGCAAAGAGGAATTTTCGATGTGATGAAAAAACAAGTATTGTTTCCAGCTGTCATGAGGTAGGGGGATTTCCATTGTTTAAAAATGGGGGATAATAAGTTTACTCGGTTTATTTCTTGTTGCCTGCTCTAATGAGGAAAAAACAGCAGAAGTACAACCCGTAGAAGAGATTGTGGAGGATATAGTAGAAGAGGTAGTAGAAGAACCTATTGTTCTCCCTTATGTTGCACCGTTTACTGGTATTCGTTCAGAAGAAGAACAAACACAAAGGCCAATTATCGTTACGATGAATAATCATCCGCTTGCAAGGCCTCAGTCAGGGATTGCACAGGCGGATATCGTTTATGAAATGTTAGCTGAAGGAAATGTGACGAGATTTCTAGCGCTTTATCAAAGTGAGATTCCTGATATAGTAGGTCCTGTTAGAAGTGCTCGTGATTATTTCGTAGAAGTTGCTAAAGGATTAGATGCTTTTTACATTGCACATGGTTATAGCCCAGATGCTCAGAAAATGTTAAATGCGAGAGTAGTAGATAATATTAATGGGATGCAATATGATGGTATACTTTTTAAGCGTTCAAAGGAACGTAAGGCACCACATAATTCGTATATTTCGAAAGAGAACATTTTCACAGGGGCAGAAAAAGTAGGTGCCTCTATGGAAATTCACAAAATACCTACCTTCTCCTTTTATGATTCGGCAGAAGGTGCAAAATTGGAGACCCTGTCTCTTCTATAAGTATTCAGTATGGAACAGGGGCAAGTTTTGAAAATCAGTATACATATATACCGGAAAGTGGTTTATATGAACGAAAAACAGGCGGAGTTTTAACAATCGATAAGGAAACGGAAAAACCTGTAGAACTTGCAAATGTAATATTTATGGAAATACCGCATACGACAATTGATAATGCTGGGCGCAGGCAGTTAACATTGAATGCTGGAGGAAGAGCATATCTTTTCCAAGCAGGAACGATGAAAGTGATTGAATGGGAAAATGTCGACGGAATACTTATTCCCATGGAAAATGGTGTTCCAGCTAAATTAGTACCAGGTAAATCATGGATTAGTTTTGTACCGACCAAGCCAGGATTAGAAAATATGGTAAACTATTTACCTTGACTTAAAAAGTGAAGAAGGGAATGATATAATATGCAAATTGAAAAAATAAAAGGACATCAAACGGATCAATTGTTTAAAGCTGTACTAGAGCTAAATAATATAGAAGAATGTTATAAGTTTTTTGATGATTTATGTACAATAAGTGAAATTCAATCACTTGCCCAGCGTTTCGAGGTTGCGCATTTACTACGTTTGAAAAAAACATATGAAACAATTAAAAAAGAAACAGGTGCAAGTACAGCAACCATTTCACGTGTAAGACGTGCATATGATTACGGCAATGATTATTATGATGAAATTCTTGGTCGACTGTATCCAGAAGAGTTGTCGCTCCAACAATCAAAAGAATAATATTAAACTTATCTATCGCTAACTACTGAACAGAAGCCTCTGTTCAGTTTTTTTGTTATAATGAAGAGTGCTTAACTAACTTAATGTAGGTGAAAAAATGGATTATAAAGAATGGCGCCATATATTTAAATTGGATCCGGCAAAGGAAATAGAGGGAGAAGCCTTAGAAAAGGTTTGTGAATCTGGAACCGATGCTATTATCATTGGGGGTTCGGACGGGGTAACACTGGATAATGTGATTGATTTGTTAATGCGCATTAGAAGGTATGCTGTACCTGTTGCACTAGAAGTATCGACAATAGAATCGATTACTCCGGGCTTTGATTTTTATTTTATTCCAAGTGTATTGAATAGCCAAGAGACAAAATGGGTGAAGGATTTACACCATGAGGCAACAAAGGAATTTGGAGAAGTGATGAACTGGGATGAAATTATTCCAGAAGGGTATTGTATATTAAATCCAGATTGTAAAGCAGCTAAGTTAACGAATGCTAAACAACCAGAAACAGATGAAGATATTATCGCATATGCACAGATGGTCGAGCATTTGTTTAAATTCCCTATTTTTTATATGGAATACAGTGGTATGTACGGTGATGTAGAGGTCGTAAAAAAGGTAAAAGAAGGTCTTCAAAATACTAGACTATTCTACGGAGGCGGCATTAAAACAGCAAAAGAAGCAAGTGAAATGGCTACATATGCTGATACTATAATAGTTGGCAATCAAGTATATGAAAACCTATCAGAAGCTTTAAAAACAGTACAAGCTGTTAAGCGATAGTTGAATATAAAAGAGATGAACTATATAATTGGAACAAATGTTCTTGAAAGGGAGTGCATGATGGAACTCATAGGAAAAAACCTATTAAACGGTATGAATAAAGAGCAAGAAAAAGCCGTTAAAACAACAGAAGGCCCTCTACTTATTATGGCGGGAGCAGGTTCTGGAAAAACACGCGTCTTAACCCATCGAATTGCCTATCTAATCGTGGAAAAAGAAGTCTACCCCTCGAAAATACTGGCCATTACGTTTACCAATAAAGCAGCTCGCGAAATGCGTGAACGTATCGACGGTATTTTAGGAGCTGGTACGGGCGAGCGTATGTGGGTATCCACATTCCACTCGATGTGTGTTCGAATACTCAGAAGAGATATCGACCGTATAGGGTATTCAAAAAACTTTTCAATACTTGATACGACTGATCAGTTAACGGTTATTAAAAATATTTTAAAAGAACAAAATATCGATCCGAAAAAATATGATCCACGTTCCATGCTAAATGCAATCAGTAGTGCGAAAAATATTTGCATAGATGCAGATACGTATAGAGCACAGATGAACGAGATGAACCCATTTGAAAAAACAGTTGCAGAAGTTTATACAGGATATGAAAAGCGTTTAAGAAAGAACCAATCCCTCGATTTTGATGATTTGATCATGACAACTGTAACACTGTTTAAAAGAGTACCGGAAGTGTTAGAGTTCTACCAAAACAAATTCCAATATATTCACGTGGATGAATACCAAGATACCAATAAATCTCAGTATGAATTAGTGCAAATGCTTGCGCGTAAGTTTAAGAATATTTGTGTCGTTGGTGACTCTGACCAATCGATTTATCGCTGGCGCGGTGCGGATATTCAAAACATTTTATCATTTGAAAAAGACTATCCGAATGCAACAACAATCATGCTAGAGCAAAACTATCGTTCTTCTCAGCGCATCTTACAAGCTGCAAATGACGTCATTAGCAATAACACGAGCAGATATCCAAAAGTACTCCGCACAGAAAATAACGAAGGAGAAAAAATCCAGCTTTTCCGTGCTTTTAATGAACAGCAAGAAGCGCAGTTCGTCGTGCAATCCATCCAAGAAATGATGGAAAATGAAAACCGTACACTCGATGATTTTGCTGTGCTATATCGTACAAATGCACAGTCTCGTGTGATGGAGGAAGTGCTTGTAAAATCGAATATGGCGTATACAATTGTCGGTGGAACAAAGTTCTATGATCGTAAAGAGATTAAAGACTTACTAGCTTATCTTCGTTTAATCGCTAACAACGATGATGATTTATCACTAGCTCGTATTATTAATGAGCCAAAAAGAAACATTGGTGCAACCTCATTTGAGCGTATAGCAATGTATGCATTGGAACAGGATCGTTCTATTATGGATGCATTACATGAAGTCGACTTTATGGGATTACCAGCAAGAGCAGTAAACTCCGTTGTCGGATTCCATGGGCTTATTCAGAACCTGACACAAATGCAAGAGTTTTTATCTGTAACTGAAATTGTCGAACAGGTACTTGAAAAAACTGGCTATAAAACAATGTTAAAAAACGAGAAGACGATTGAAGCGGAAAGTCGTTTAGAAAATATTGAAGAGTTTTTATCTGTTACAAAGGCATTTGAGGAAAAAAGTGACGATAAATCACTTGTAGCATTTTTAACCGATTTAGCGCTTATATCAGATATAGACAAGCTCGATGAAGAAGAAGATACATCACAAGGTAATATTATTTTGATGACGATGCATGCAGCTAAGGGTCTAGAGTTTCCTGTCGTCTTTATCATTGGAATGGAAGAAAACATATTCCCTCATTCTCGTTCTATTGGGGATGATGACGAAATGGAAGAAGAAAGACGTTTAATGTATGTGGGCGTAACTAGGGCAGAGGAACGATTGTTTATTTCTTGTGCACAGTCTCGTACTATTTTTGGACGAGGTAGTTTTAATAGCCCTTCTCGCTTTATAGGAGAAATTTCGGATGAAATAATAGAGGTTGTCGGTGGAAAAAGTGACAATAACAGTATGACAACTTCTCGTACCAGACCAGTTCAGCAAGCTAAAAAACAAGTCGTTACTCGTCCTGCATATAAACAATCTGGTGGAGAAAGAATGGGCTGGCAAGTAGGGGATAAAGCCGTGCATAAAAAATGGGGCGAAGGTATGGTTGTTAGCGTTAGAGGAAATGGTGAAGATACAGAGTTAGATATTGCCTTCCCAAGTCCGACAGGTATTAAACGACTACTAGCAAAATTTGCACCAATCGAAAAAGGATAATTCACTTAGTGGAGGAAAGCCCATGGATAAATTAGAAGAAAGAGTAAAAGAGCTTCACAAGCTTTTATATGACTATGGTTATGCATATTACGTGTTAGACGACCCAATAGTACCTGACGCGGTGTACGATCAATATTTGCACGAACTCATCGCATTAGAGGAACAAAATCCAAATTTAATACTACCGGAATCCCCAACCCAACGAGTAGGAGCGGTTGTAAGTGAAGGATTTCAAAAAGTTACGCATACTAGCCCAATGCTCAGTCTTTCTAATGCATTTAACGAAGCCGATTTACGCGATTTTGATCGACGAATACAAAGTATTATCGATGAAACACCAACGTATGTATGTGAGTTGAAAATTGATGGTCTAGCTGTTTCCCTCCTTTATGAAGAAGGACGCTTAGTAAGAGGAGCCACTCGCGGGGATGGTACAACTGGGGAGGACATTACAGCTAACATTAAAACAATCCGTTCCATTCCACTTCGATTGAGAGATATAGTTACGCTTGAGGCAAGAGGAGAGGCTTATATGCCTAAATCTTCGTTTATGAAGCTAAACGAAGAACGAGCGGAACGGGGAGAGATATTGTTAGCAAACCCTCGAAATGCTGCAGCAGGATCTTTGCGACAGCTCGATCCTAAAATGGCAGCCAGCCGAAATCTGTCTATGTTTGTCTATGGACTAGGAGGGGACGGTGCTGAACAAAATATAGAACAGCATTCCGAAGCGCTGAAGTTTATGAAAGAGCAAGGCTTGCCGACAAATAAAGAAACAAGAAAATGTAACTCAGTCGAAGAAGTGCTTGAATTTGTTCAAGAATGGACTGCAAAAAGAAACGATCTCCCTTATGAAATCGATGGTATTGTCATTAAAGTAGATGACTATGCGCAGCAAGAAGAGCTAGGATTCACGGCGAAAAGTCCCCGTTTTGCTATTGCGTATAAGTTTCCAGCAGAAGAAGTAGTAACGACTATTCTTGACGTTGACTTAACAGTAGGTCGTACGGGAGTAGTAACACCTACAGCCATTTTAGAGCCAGCGATTGTTGCAGGCTCAACAGTTCAACGAGCAACACTTCATAATGAAGATCTTATTCGGGAAAAAGATATACGTATCGGTGACCGAGTGATCATCCGAAAAGCAGGGGACATTATCCCAGAAGTAGTATCGGTCATTTTAGAAGAAAGAGACGGGACTGAAATACCATATGAAATGCCTACACATTGCCCGGTATGTGATAGCGACTTAATACGAATTGAAGAAGAAGTAGCTTTACGTTGTGTAAATCCACAATGTCCTGCACAAATTCAAGAAGGTATTTACCATTTTGCATCTCGCAATGCGATGAATATTGAGGGACTTGGCGAAAAAGTGGTGGAGCAGTTATTTAGAGAGCAACTGATCAAAGACGTTTCTGATTTATATAAATTGACGGTGGAAGATTTAGTTCAATTAGAACGAATGGGACAAAAATCTGCTACAAACTTAGTGGCTGCAATAGAGGCATCTAAAACGAACTCGATGGAACGAGTATTATTTGGTCTTGGAATACGCCATATCGGTGAAAAAGCTGCCAAAATACTAGCGGAGACATTTCATAATTTTGATGCATTGATGAAGGCTACAAGAGAAGAGCTAACCGCAATCTTTGAAATAGGTGACAAAATGGCAGACTCGCTAGTTACCTATTTTGAGCAAGAGGAAGTACAACAACTAATCGTACGATTAAAAGAAGCCGGGTTAGCACTAAAGTACACTGGTAAAATTGTAGACATGTCCCTACTAGAAGATAGTCCATTTGCAAACAAAACAATTGTACTTACAGGTAAATTACTGCAATTGACTCGACCAGAAGCGAAAGAAAAAATTGAAGCGCTTGGTGGGAAAGTCGCAGGTAGTGTGAGTAAAAAAACAGATTTAGTGATCGCAGGCGAAGAGGCGGGATCTAAGCTAGAAAAGGCGACTAGTCTCGGTATTGAAATTTGGGATGAACAAACGTTATTAGATCATTTAGCGGATTAAAGGGGTTCAAAATATGAACAAAAAATAATAGGTATAACGATGTTAGTATTCTTACTACTCGTTTCTGGATGTACTCCTTCTCCGGACACCAAAACGGAAGTTATACAAAATACGGAAGAAGAAGCTAAAAAAACAGTAATTATTCCAAGCTTACAGCTTGATGAAACTTACTACCGTACAATCTTGCCTTACGAAGAGAGTGCTAGTAGAGGATTTGTTGTCTCGAATATGGCAACAAAATATGATGTGAAAGAGGTAGAAACAGGACTACTTCGCATTTCGCAAAATGTATACTCACCCGATAAATATTTATTTCAAGAGGGGCAGTATCTAGACATAACCACTTTAAGAGACTGGTTAGATAGAAGTAACAAGTCAAAAGGTGGTTTAAATCCAAGTGATGAAGGGCTTACTGGAGAAGAGAAAGCAAAAAAAGCTCCCGTTTATATAACTCATATTGTAGAGCAAAACTATTTGATAAAAGAAGAGAATACAGTGAAGCTTGCGGGAATTTCTATAGGGCTTGCGTTAAATTCGATATATTACTATCAAAAAGAAGCGTACGGAGCAACTTTTGAAGAACAATTAACACAAGCTCAAATCGAAGAAAACGGGAAGAAGATTGCAGAAGAAGTCGTGAATCGCATGCGTCAAATAGACGGATTACAAGACGTGCCGATTGTAGTCGGCCTTTTTAAACAAAATAGTAGAAATGCGGTTGTCCCTGGAACATACTTCACCTATAGCACGGCTCCTGCTGGAAAGAACGTATCTGACTGGAAACCAATCGATGAAGAATATGTGTTATTCCCTACGGCCAATTCAGAAGAAAATTATCGTGATTTGGATACTATATTCCGCAACTTTAAACAAGATGTAGAAACGTATTTTTCCAATTATACAGGTGTCATTGGAACCGGTTATTTTAAAGACAAACAGCTTCAAAAATGGACGATTACGATTCCTATTCAGTTTTATGGTACTTCGGAGGTAATTGGATTTACACAACATCTCGCAGGCTTAGTAAAGGATCATTTTAATACTTCAATGAATGTAGAAGTGCAAGTAAATTCGTTGAATGGAGCAGAAGCATTACTTATTAAAAAACCTGGTGAGGAAGAACCATTTGTGCATATATACACGCAGTAAATAGATTACTCGATAAATATGTGTCACTCTGTTCAAGTAGAGTGAAAAATGGTATGATATTGCCTATGGTTATTGAATTCGGAGGTGTGGAAAATGGCAGAATTAACAAAAGAAGAAGTGAAGCATGTGGCACATCTAGCACGTCTTGCAATTACGGAGGAAGAAGCGGAAAAGTTTGCGCTTCAACTAGGTGCAATTACAGAGTTTGCTGAACAATTAAAAGAGTTGGATACAACAAATGTAGAACCAACTACCCATGTACTACCTTTAGTAAATGTTCTACGTGAAGATGTAGCAACTAAAGGGCTTGATCGTGAAACGATGATGTTAAATGTAAAAGAACAAGAAGCAGGTCAAGTAAAAGTACCAGCTATTATGGAGTAATCATTGTAAGGAGGGAAACTAATGACGTTATTTGAACGTTCGGCGAAAGAATTACAAGAACTTATACATAGCAAAGAAGTTTCGATTGCCGATTTGACAAAAGAAGCTTTTGACCGTGTAGAAAAACTAGATGGTGATGTAGAAGCGTTCTTAGCATTAAACAAAGAAAAAGCAACAGCAACAGCTGCGGAATTAGATCAAGTACCTTTTGAAGAGCGCGGACCATTATTTGGTTTGCCAATCGGGGTAAAAGACAATATCGTAACAGAAGGATTAGAAACAACCTGTGCAAGTAAAATATTAGAAGGATTCAATCCAATCTATGATGCAACAGTTGTGAAAAAGTTACGTGCAGCAGGAATGGTCACAATTGGGAAACTAAACATGGATGAATTTGCGATGGGATCTTCTAATGAAAATTCAGCATACAAAACGACAAAAAACCCATGGTCTTTAGATAGAGTACCAGGAGGTTCTTCAGGTGCATCTGCAGCAGCAGTAGCAGCAGGAGAAGTACCATTCTCACTAGGTTCTGATACTGGTGGATCTATTCGCCAACCAGCAGCGTATTGTGGAGTTGTTGGGATGAAGCCTACATACGGTCGTGTTTCTCGTTCAGGTCTTGTAGCATTTGCTTCTTCCTTAGACCAAATTGGTCCGATTACACGCAACGTAGAAGACAATGCTTTATTATTAGAAGCAATTTCAGGAGTGGATCCAATGGATTCTACTTCAGCGAATGTAGAGGTACCTAACTTTGCAGCTGCTTTGACGGGTGATATTAAAGGCTTACGTATCGCTGTTCCTAAAGAATATTTAGGAGAAGGAGTTGGCGAAGCTGCTCGTGCGTCTGTTATGGAAGCATTGAAAGTGTTAGAATCACTTGGAGCAACTTGGGAAGAGGTTTCATTACCACATTCTAAATACGCTTTAGCGACATACTATATCCTTTCTTCTTCAGAAGCTTCTTCTAACCTATCACGTTTTGATGGTATTCGTTATGGTTTCCGTGCAGAAAATGTAACAAACTTAATGGATCTATATAAAGAAACACGTGCACAAGGATTTGGAAACGAAGTAAAACGTCGTATTATGCTTGGAACGTATTCGTTAAGTGCAGGAACTTACGATGCTTACTATAAAAAAGCACAGCAAGTTCGTACGCTGATCAAAGAAGATTATGATAAAGTGTTAGCTGATTATGACGTTATTATTGGACCAACTGCACCAACACCTGCATTTAAAATTGGTGAAATCGTAGAAGATCCATTAACGATGTATGCAAACGACATTTTAACTATTCCGATTAACTTAGCAGGAGTACCAGCGATTTCTATCCCATGTGGATTTGAAGATGGCATGCCTCTTGGACTACAAATTATCGGTAATTATTTTGACGAGTCAACGATTTATCGCGTAGCTCATGCTTATGAGCAAGCGACAGATTTCCATAAAAAAACTCCTCAAATTTGGGAGGTAAAATAATATGAACTTTGAAACAGTTATTGGTTTAGAAGTACACGTAGAGCTAAAAACGAACTCTAAAATCTTCTCAGCAGCACCGAATCACTTTGGCGCTGAACCAAATACAAATACAACAGTAATTGACCTTGGTTACCCTGGTGTACTTCCTGTAGTAAACAAAAACGTAGTAGATTTTGCTATGCGTGCAGCACTAGCATTAAACATGGAAATTGAACAATATACAAAGTTCGATCGTAAAAACTATTTCTATCCTGATAATCCGAAAGCATATCAAATCTCTCAATTTGATAAACCAATTGGTAAAAATGGTTGGATTGAAATTGAAGTAAACGGAGAAACAAAACGTATCGGTATTACTCGTCTTCATATGGAAGAGGATGCAGGTAAATTATCGCATGCGGATGGTTATTCATTAGTAGACTTTAACCGTCAAGGTACTCCATTAGTAGAAATCGTATCAGAGCCGGATATTCGCACACCTGAGGAAGCATATGCATACCTTGAAAAACTAAAATCTATTATCCAGTATACAGAGGTTTCGGACTGTAAAATGGAAGAAGGATCACTACGTTGTGATGCGAATATTTCTTTACGCCCATACGGTCAAGAAGAATTTGGTACAAAAGCAGAGCTAAAAAACTTGAACTCTTTCAGCTTCGTGCGTAAAGGTCTAGAACATGAAGAGATTCGCCAAGCAGAAGTACTTTCTTCTGGTGGAATAATTGAACAAGAGACTCGTCGTTTCGATGAGAAAACAGGTAAAACAATTCTGATGCGTGTCAAAGAAGGAACAGATGACTATCGTTACTTCCCTGAGCCGGATTTAGTAGACATCGTTATTGACGATGCTTGGTTGGAACGTGTTCGTGCGGAAATTCCAGAACTTCCAGATGCTCGTAAAAAACGTTACATCGAAGAGCTTGGACTTCCAGCTTATGACGCAATGGTATTGACATTAACAAAAGAAATGTCCGATTTCTTTGAAGAAACTATAGCTCTTGGAGCAGATGTGAAGCTTGCTTCGAACTGGTTAATGGGTGAAGTTTCTGCATACTTAAATGCGGATCAAAAAGAATTGAAAGACATCCAACTTACACCATCTAATCTTGCTGGTATGATTAAACTTATTTCCGATGGAACGATTTCATCAAAAATCGCGAAAAAAGTATTCAAAGAGCTTGCAGATAACGGTGGAGATGCAGCAGAAGTTGTAAAAGCAAAAGGCTTAGTACAAATCTCTGACGAAGGTGCACTTCGTGAAATTGTTACCGCAACACTAGATGCAAATCCACAATCTATTGAAGACTTCAAAAACGGGAAAGACCGTGCCATTGGCTTCTTAGTTGGCCAAATTATGAAAGCAACAAAAGGACAAGCGAACCCACCGCTTGTAAATAAAATCTTAAACGAAGAAATCGTGAAAAGATAAATAAAAAGATGACTCTTCGGGGTCATCTTTTTATATTCGGCTTATTAAAATGGCAACTAGAATTAGCTATCAGCTTTGCTGAATTGAAGAATATAGAATATTATAAAGAACTATATCTATATAACAAAATCTTACCCTAAATCTTGTTAGCCAACTTATTTGAATAAGGCATTAGAACGAAGTATACTAAAGTAAAAAGGGGGTCATTTTGAATGCCTACTGAACAACAATACTTTGAAAATGCAAAACCACTTACACAATATATGGATGATATGACAACGAAAAAAGAAGAATCATTTAGCATTTACGAACAATTCGAAGTGCCTGCGGATGATGAATTTATCGAATTATTAAAAGAAAAAGCACCACATGTACTCGCTATTACAGAAGACTGGTGTGGAGATGCAATGATGAATAACGCAATAGTGCGTAGAATTGCAGAGGCAGCTAGCCTTGATGTGCGCGCTGTATACCGCGATGAAAACCTTGAGTTGATGGATCAATATTTAACAAATGGTGGACGTTCTATTCCTGTTTATTTATTGTTAAATAGCGAAGGTGAAGTTATTTCTAAATGGGGGCCTCGTGCCGAAAAAGTGCAGCAATTTGTTATGGAAGGTAGAGCAAAGTTCCCTGAAAAAGAAGATCCGACATTTGAAGAAGTACAAAAAGCGTTCTATGCTCAAATGAGTAAAGAGTTTACAGACAATAAAGATTTCCACTTAGCAGTTTATGAAGACATACGTAATAACTGGTTGCAAGCACTTCAAAAATAAGAAAACTAACTAAAGAGCGGGGCCGGCATAAGTCGGCTCTTTTAGTAATGCAATGAAACCTTTTCTTCAGGAAAGAAGTCTATATGACTAGGAAGAATTGTGAAGCAGAGAGGAAAAAACTATGAAACGTGCACGAATCATTTATAATCCTACTTCAGGGAGAGAAATTTTTAAGAAAAACTTGCCCGAGGTATTAGAAGTTTTAGAAATTGCAGGTTATGAAACATCTTGTCATGCTACTACAGGAGAAGGAGACGCAACTTCCGCCGCTAAAAAAGCAGTAGAAAATAATTTCGACCTAATCATTGCAGCAGGTGGAGATGGCACACTAAATGAAGTGGTTGCGGGTGTTAGTGAATTTGAAAAACGCCCAAAAATCGGTCTCATTCCTATGGGGACAACGAATGATTTTGCCAGAGCCTTGCATATTCCAAGAGATATTCAAAAAGCAGTGGAAATCATTGTAAAGGGTGATTCGATCCCTGTAGATGTAGGACTTGTGAATAATGAACGATACTTTATAAATATTGCTGGTGGAGGACGTATTACTGAACTTACGTACGAAGTGCCTAGTAAACTAAAAACTGTACTTGGACAATTGGCATATTATTTAAAAGGTATAGAAATGCTTCCATCGATCAATGCGACGAAAGTTCGGATTGAATATGACGATAAAGTATTTGAAGATGAAGTGATGATGTTTTTAGTAGGGCTCACCAATTCCGTTGGTGGGTTTGAAAAACTTGCTCCAAACTCCAGTGTGAATGATGGGCAATTTTCTTTATTAATTTTGAAAAAAGTTAATATGGCTGAGTTTATCCGTTTAGCATCACTTGCGATTCGTGGAGATCATTTAGAGGATCCACATGTTATTTATAAAAAGGCGAAACAAATAAAAGTTACATCTGAGGAAAAAGTATTGCTTAATTTAGATGGTGAGTACGGAGGAAACATTCCAGCTACATTCCAAAACTTATATCGACATATTGAGGTTTTTGTACCGATAGATGAAATTCGCGAACAAGATAGACCTTAAAACTAGGCCCAGCATTCTATACAGATTGCTGGGTTTTTTTACTTCTGTTTTTTTTCGGAAGACGATGTTAGAACTGTCTGAATTAGGGGTAAAATAGAGCGAAGGGAGTGATGTGCATGTATAAAAAACAAGAAAAGTATTTGATATGGCTCGCTTTTATTGTTGCAGGCATCATGGCGCTATCAATTGTAGGGAGAATTTTCGGTAGCTAAGGAGGGAAACGTATGGGAAATGAAGAAGCCGTATTTTATAGTCGAGTATTAACCGAGTTGACCTTATCTTTTCATATTATTTACGCAACCATTGGTGTTGGAGTTCCCCTCATGATTATGATTGCTCAATGGGTTGGGATCAAAAAGAATGATGAGCACTATATATTGCTCGCCAGACGCTGGGCAAGAGGTTTCGTTATAACGGTTGCGGTTGGCGTAGTTACTGGGACTGCTATAGGAATGCAGCTATCATTACTTTGGCCGAATTTTATGGAGCTCGCAGGAAATGTTATTGCGCTTCCACTTTTTTTGGAAACGTTTGCGTTCTTTTTTGAAGCAATATTCTTAGGCATTTACTTGTACACATGGGATCGCTTTGAGAATCAGAAAAAGCATTTGCTCTTACTTATTCCAGTAGCTATTGGTGCATCTGCGTCTGCTGTATTTATAACAATTGTGAATGCATTTATGAACGCACCTCAGGGCTTTGACGTACTAAATGGGGAGCTAGTGAACATCAATCCTTTACTCGCCATGTTCAATCCGGCAATGCCTACAAAAGTTGCACATGTTGTTGTAACAGCATATATGACAGCTGCTTTTGTATTAGCTGCAATTGCCGCATTCCGATTATTGAAAGGCTCGAATCATATATACCATAAGAAAGCACTTTTTCTGACGATGAAGGTCGGGCTTGTATTTTCCATTGCTGCTGCGATTATTGGCGACTTTTCCGGAAAGTATTTGGCGGAGTATCAACCAGAAAAACTTGCTGCTGCCGAATGGCATTTTGAAACGGAAGAAAATGCACCGCTTATATTGTACGGTGTACTAGACAACGGCGAAGTGAAATATGCGATTAAGATTCCATTCGCTTTAAGTATTCTTGCCCATTTCAATCCTACTGCTGAAGTAATCGGATTGGATCAGTTCCCAGAAGATGAAATTCCACCATTATATATTCATTATTTGTTCGATTTTATGGTTACGATTGGCGTGTGGATGACGTTACTGTCACTCGTCTATTGGTTAGGTATACAAATGCGATGGAAATTGGTTCATTCGAAACTGTTCCGATGGTTAATCGTTTTAGGAGGACCATTGTCTATTTTAGCAATTGAAGCAGGTTGGTGGCTAGCGGAAGTGGGTAGACAACCATGGATTCTTAGAGGTCTGATGCGCGTAGAAGATGCCGCAACTACAAGCGGACATGTAGATACGATGTTAATTTTGTTTTCAGGACTCTATTTAGTGCTTGGAGTTGGAAGTATTGTTGTACTGACTCGGATGTTTAGGAGAAATCCGGTGGAACAAGAATTAGAAGATCGTCATGCTACAAAGGGGGCTGACATCTCATGACGTTAGAGATTATTGGAGTTACGGTGCTTTGGACGTTTTTGTTTGGTTACTTGATTGTAGCATCTATCGATTTTGGAGCAGGTTTCTTTAATGCATATAGTTTGCTTACAGGAAGGCAACATATTTTAACGAATGTGATTCAACGATATTTATCGCCAGTTTGGGAAGTAACGAATGTATTTCTCGTGTTTTTCTTTGTAGGGATCATTGGATTTTTCCCAAAGACAGCGTTTTATTATGGAACGACACTACTAGTGCCAGCAAGTATCGCAATCATTTTACTTGCTATCCGCGGATCATATTATGCGTTTGAGACATATGGATCAAGAGGCCATAAAGGTTATTCGTTTATGTACGGATTGGCAGGGCTGTTTATACCTGCCGCATTGTCGATTGTACTAACGATTTCTGAAGGTGGCTTCATCGAAATGGTGAATGGTTCTCCATCACTCGATTATTATGCATTATTTACGAGTCCATTAACTTGGGCAATCGTTGTGCTTAGTCTTTCAGCCGTACTTTATATTTCCGCTGTATTTTTAACCTGGTATGCAAATAGGGCAGGAGATTTAGAAGCAACAAATCTTATGCGAAAATATGCGCTAATTTGGGCATTGCCAACGATTATAACTGCAGCTGGGATTATGGTAGAGCTGCGCACTCACAATCAAGCGCATTATAACAATATGATAGATATTTGGTGGGCGTTCGGATTATCGTTTTTATTGTTTCTAGGAACGGTTTGGCTTTTAATGAAAAGAAGAAGATATGGACTTTCTTTTGGACTGTTAGTCGGTCAATTTTTCGTTGCATTTTTTGCTTACGGTTTTGCTCATCGTCCGTATTTACTGTATCCATACTTAACGATTTACGATAGTTTTACGAATGAAGCGATGGCGATCGCGCTCATCATTGCATTTATCGCTGGGCTTGCATTATTAATACCGTCACTCTATTTGTTGTTACGTTTGTTCTTATTCAATAAGGACTACGTTCGTGGCAAAAAAGACAATCACGCTTAAGGAGGAGCAGTATGACAAACTTTTTAATCTTTTACGCACCTTTTATTGTTCTGATTGGAGCAATTGTTGTAGCTTTTTGGGCTGCTTTGAGAGATGGAGCAGTCAGGGAGAAGTAATATTTAAACCTCGGGCATCCGGGGTTTTTTCGTGTTTATGGAAAATAAATATAAAATATAATTAAACTATTCGTCAAAGTTTGTTAGAATGATTAAGCATTTAAACAAAAAAGGGAGAAAAAGTGATATGGTGAGAATTAATAGTAAAAAAACTTCTATTATGGAGTATATTCAAATTATGATTGGAGCGGCACTTGTCGGTCTTTCTTATAATATCTTCCTATTACCATCAAAGCTCGCAGCAGGTGGGGTTTCGGGAATTAGTACGATTCTTTACGAGCTTTTTCAATATAATCCTGCATACGTGCAATGGCTTATCAATATTCCGTTATTGTTCTTAGCAATGATTATTGTAGGGAAGGAATTCAGTTTAAAAACCCTTGTTGGAACAATATTTGTTCCATTGGTCATTTGGTTGACTGCTGATATTAAGCTAATGGTAGATAATCCGCTTTTAGGTGCCATCTATGGTGGTATTATGCTAGGGGTAGGCCTGGGGATCGTTTACCGAGGAAATGGATCCACTGGTGGTACGGCTTTAATTGCACAGATACTAAAGAAGTTTACAGGTATTTCAAGCGGGTTCTCTCAACTGTTAGTAGATGGATTAGTTGTTATTACATCTGCATTAGTTTTTAATTTTGAGTTGGCTCTATATGCGATGATCTCAATATATGTCTCAAGTAAAGTTATCGATTTTGTACAATTACAATCATCTACGACTAAATTAGTACTCATTATTACAGATAAAGAAGAGGAAATTCAAACGATTATCAAGGAAGAGATTAACCGTGGATTAACTAAGATCAAGACATTAGGAGGCTATTCAAACGAAGAGAAAACAATGATTTTGTGCGTAGTGGAACAATCGGAGGCAGTTTATTTTAAGAAACTCCTTTTAGAAAAAGAGCCTACTTCCTTTGTTATTTTCCTAAATGCATCTGAAATACTAGGACGAGGTTTTTCTAAAGCAAGATTTGATGAAGAGTAAATAATGAAATAAACAGAAAAGAGATGAAGAAATTGAGATACGATGTTTTAATATTTGATTTAGATGATACGTTATTTGATTTTGGAATGACCGAGAAGAACGCACTCCATAATCTATTTATGGAATATGGTTTACCAAATGGAGTGAAAGATTATCTTCCTAGCTATAAAGCGATTAGTAAAGTTTTGTGGGAAGATTTGGAACAAGGGCGAACAACTTTAGCAAACATTAAAGTAGAAAGATTTAAACAGTTATTTTTGGAACAAGCGTTGGATATAGATGCTGAAGTTTTTGGGCATAAGTATATAGAGAATTTAGGAAAAGAAGTACATATGATAGAAGGCGTAGAAGAAATGCTTTCGAATCTTGCAGGCTGTAGATTTGCAGTTTTAACAAATGGATTTACAATTGCACAGCATGCTAGAATAGGTGAATCTTCTTTAAAAGATTTGTTCGAAGTAATTATTACTTCAGAGGAAGCGGGTTATCAAAAGCCTCAGCCCGAAATATTTGAATACGTCTTGGACAAACTAAAAGTAATCGATAAATCTCGTGTATTGATGATAGGTGATTCGCTTTCCTCCGATATTCAAGGCGGCAACAACTTTGGTATCGACACTTGTTGGTTTAATCCGCATGTGAAAAAGAATACGACGGCAATCCATCCAACTTTTGAAATTCAAACATGGGATCAGTTAGTGGAAATTGTAAGAAAGCAAGTTCAATATAGATAAATACATATCCATTATTTTTGTGAAGTGAAAATAAATTTGGTATGATTTTGTCAGTCACATCTATTGAAGGAGCACTAACTTATGAATCCTGAACAACTAGAGCAGTTTAAGCAAATGAGAAAAAACATGACACGCCTAATGCTAATATATAAATTTGCTTTAGCCGAGCTTGAAACAAAGATTGAGATACTTCAAGAAGAATTTTTAATGATTCATGAATATAATCCGATAGAACATACGAGTTCTCGCTTGAAATCACCGGAAAGTATTATGAAAAAACTAGGTCGAAAAGGTAAAGAAATCTCGGTGAGTAGTATTCGGGAAAATGTAAAGGATATTGCAGGCCTCCGTATTACTTGCTCATTTATCTCGGATATTTATCAAATTCATGAAATGCTGCAAAATCAAAGTGATCTTAAGATATTAAATGTAAAAGATTATATCCAAAATCCGAAGAATAATGGGTATAAAAGTTTACACTTACTAATAGAAATTCCTGTTTTTATGTCTGATTGTAAAGAACTTGTGACAGTAGAGGTGCAAATCCGTACAATAGCGATGGATTTTTGGGCAAGCTTAGAGCATAAAATCTTTTATAAATATGATCAGTTTGTGCCGGAAAGATTATTAAGAGAGCTCAAAGAAGCAGCTGACTCGGCATATGCACTGGACCAAAAGATGGAGCGGCTACATAACGAGATTAAAATTATTAAAGATGAAAATAACATAGAAACGATCGACGAACTCACGAAGCTAATCATTAAAAACCAAAAACTAACCATTCCAGCGACTTTTTTGGGAATGTTAGATAGCGAGTAAAAAATGCGAACGTATTAAAAACAGACGTCCTAAAGGCGTCTGTTTTTAATGGGCAGAAAAGTGTGGAAGACAACCAAAAAGCCTTTCATTTTGGTATAATGAATCAATCATAACAAGAACGGAGAAATAAAGTGAAGACACCAGTAACTAAAAATGATCGACTTACAGTCCATATTGAAGACTTAACACATGACGGAGCAGGCGTAGCAAAAGTCGAAGGCTATCCGTTATTTATACAAGGCGGCTTACCAAATGAAACAGCAGAAGTCCATGTGTTAAAAACATTAAAAAACTATGGCTTTGCAAAGTTACAAAATATTATTAAGCCATCCCCGTTTCGAGTAGATGCACCATGTCCAGTATTTGGTGAATGCGGTGGCTGTCAATTACAACACTTATCCTACGAAGGACAGCTTGCATGGAAAGAAAATATGGTACGAAATGTGATGAAGCGCATCGGAAAAATAGAGGCTCCGGTACTGCCAGTAAAAGGAATGGAGAAACCATGGGAATATCGTAACAAATCCCAAATTCCATTTGCCTTGGAAGATGGACAAGTACTCGCTGGTTTTTATCAATCCAAGTCCCACCGTATTGCAGATACGAATACTTGTTTAATCCAATCAGATGAAGCAGACCGATTAATGCGTGCTGTAAAAGAACATGCATTAGAGCTAGATTTAATCCCTTACAATGAAGAAACGAAAAAAGGACAGTTACGCCATCTCGTTGTAAGAAAGGGCCGTGCCACTGGGGAAGTAATGGTAGTGCTCGTTACAAAACACGCCAAACTATCCAAAAAAGATGAGATCATCGAGTTAATCCGAGAAGTCGAGCCTAATGTCACTTCGATTATGCAAAATGTAAACAATCGCCATACAAATGTTATTTTCGGAGATGAAACAAACAATGTTTGGGGTAAATCTGTTATCGAAGATCTTATAGGAGACGTACGCTTTGAAATTTCTGCTCGCTCTTTCTATCAGGTGAATCCAGTTCAAACAGAAGTACTATATAAACAAGCACTCGATTATGCACAGCTTTCTGGAAATGAAACGGTAATTGATGCATATTGCGGAATAGGAACCATTTCGTTATTCCTGGCACAACAAGCAAAACAAGTACTTGGTGTAGAAATCGTTCCACAAGCAATAGAAGATGCTAAACGAAATGCAGAGTTAAATGGATTTACAAACACTTATTTCGAGGCAGGTCCAGCTGAAGAAGTTATTCCTAAATGGTATAAAGAAGGTAAAAAGGCAGATGTGCTAGTTGTCGATCCTCCTAGAAAAGGCTGCGATGAGGCCTTACTTACGACAATCATTGAACAACGTCCAAAGAGAGTTGTTTATGTGTCTTGTAACCCAGCGACACTTGCTCGTGACTTGCGCATTTTAGAAGATGGCGGGTATAAAACGATGGAAGTGCAGCCGGTTGATATGTTTCCTCAGACGACTCATTGCGAAGCTGTTGCGTGGTTGGTGTTGGCTTAAATTAAAGGTAACGATAGCTACTTGTGAATATTTATCAAATGATGTATACAGTTAATTAGAATAAAAATTAAAATATAATCTAATGAAAATTGATAATGAGAGTTTTAAATAAATACGGAGTAATCATTTATAATGATTACCCGTTTTTTTGTAATACTGGGAAAAGTGGATGACGGGGATCATCAGTACTGTCGCTGCGTTAGAGGCGGTTTTAAAACAATTCAGAATAGTATCATGGTTTGGCCTGACACAGGGTACAAATTGACGCGAGCTGAAATTGTAGAAGAATCCAAACGCTGGTCAGAAGATAAAGCAAACAGATTTTCAGAAGATGATATCGTAAGTGGCATCCAAAAGCTGTTCGATCTCGCCATTATCGAAAAAACATTAATGGGATACACACTTAATCAATCATTCACTTTTAGTCATAATTAGTATCAGTGGATACGTTATAGCATCTCACAATAGGTGCTATTTTTTACGTTCAATTTTGGAGGTGAGAATCTTGAAGCTACCACTCGTTTTAGTAACTTATAGAGTAAATGTCTCATCTTCTTCTTCGAAGAAGAGCTCATCACTTTCAATAGCATTTCCTAAACGATGCCTCTATAATTGGCAAGGATGTTAATTTTCATCAACTATGCTTTGATAAATCTCCGCGATTTGTTTCTCAAGCAGGGGCGCTATTTCATCGCAAGCGGACAAAGGGAGATTGATATGATTGGCTATCCATTTACATTGTATACAATTGTCGTGTATCATCTGAATAGCTACTTACTAAAATTGGAGACAATCGTTTTTGACCCGAAGGCCCGAACGTTGGTACGAACTAGACAATAAGAGAGTTATTAAGTTATGAAAGAAGGAAAATGAAGTTGAACAAAGATACGAAAAAGAAATCGGTTGTGATTGCTTTATTGATTGCAACTTTTTTAACGGCCATTGAAGGAACAATCGTCAGTACTGCGATGCCGAGGATTGTTGAAGATTTAGGTGGAAGCCATTTATATACATGGGTCATATCCGTCTATTTATTGGCATTGGTTATCGCTACACCAGTGTTCGGAAAGCTTGCCGATCTTTATGGTAGAAAGATAATGTTTACGATTGGAACAATTATTTTCTTAATCGGCTCAGTGCTGTCCGGGCTTTCATTAACAATGGAGCAGCTTATCGTATATCGTGTTATTCAAGGGATTGGTGCAGGTGCGCTGGCAACCATTCCTTTTACAATAATTGGTGATGTATTTGAATTTAAAATGCGGGCAAAAATGCAAGGCTGGATCAGTAGTGTGTGGGGAATTGCGGGGATTGTCGGTCCACTTGCAGGAGGAGTAATTGTCGATAAGATCACATGGCATTGGATCTTCTTTTTAAATCTTCCATTTGGGATAATATCTTTAGTTCTCTTATGGACTGCATTACATGAAAATATCGAAAAGAAAAAGCAAATCATCGATTACGCAGGTATTTTGACATTTGCGGTCACAATGACGGCATTTTTATATGCATTGACATTGTTGAAAGAGCATAAGCAAGTCACAAACAGCATCGTGATTTTATTTATAGTGGCCGTCGTTGGGCTTTGTTTATTTTTCTTGATTGAAGCAAAGGGAAAAGAACCGATGTTGCCATTAGCTCTATTTAAAAATGGCTTTATTACGATTTCAAATATCGCTGGATTTTTATTGGGATTCATCCTCGTCGCTATAACTTTTTATATACCGCTTTGGGTTCAAGGGGTTACAGGTTTAAATGCAACATTCTCAGGAGTTGCGATGTTGCCAATGTCTGTCACATGGCCGATTGGTGCGATATTGTCAGGCAGATTGATGAGTAAGAGATCCATCGGTAGCATAACGTTAGTTGGTGTCGGCATTATTATTCTGGCCTGTAGTGGCTTTGTATTCTTTAACACGGATACCCCAGTTTCGTGGATGATGATGGTTACCGGAGTGATTGGTTTCGGTTTCGGTTTAACCTTTACTGCTTATACAGTTGCCGTCCAATCAGCCGTGGACTGGAATATGCGAGGTGCAGCAATGGGGTCTAATAATCTCATGAGGAATCTAGGACAGGTTATTGGGATTGCGGTATCGGGACTATTATTAAGTGATGAATTACATGGTAATGCTTTAGAAACAAGTCTGCATTCAGTTTTTATCCTTCTAGTTGTCCTAGCAGTATGCTCCTTTGTAGTAACGGGATTCCTACTAAGAGAAAAAGAGTCTTCCTTAGTAAATAAAAAATAGCTCTGTTCGTTTGTTCCTTGTTTAATAGAAGTGTAGAGACTATTTATAAAATTGACAAAACAAGAACAGGAGGAAAAGCACATTGAAGGTAATTTCATGGAATATTGATTCACTAAATGCAGCATTAACGGGCGATTCAGCACGTGCTTTATTATCTCAAGCAGTCTTATATACGATTATGGAAAACAATCCAGAAGTTATTGCCATACAAGAAACAAAATTATCGAGTAAGGGCCCAACTAAAAAGCATATAGAAATTCTTGAGGAAAAGTTTCCTGATTACGAAATCGTTTGGAACAGTTCAGTAGAACCAGCACGCAAGAGTTATGCAGGTACGATGTTTTTATATAAAAATTATCTAACACCGTCCGTCACCTTCCCAAGGATTGGAGCACCAGGCACGATGGATGAGGAAGGTCGTATCATCACATTAGAATTTGAAAATTTCTACTTAACACAAGTTTATACACCGAATGCAGGAGATGGCTTGAAGCGTTTAGAAGATCGTAAAAATTGGGATATGAAATATGCTGATTATCTAGCAGAGTTAGACAAAGAGAAGCAGGTTATTGCAACAGGTGATTTTAATGTAGCGCATAAAGAAATAGACCTGGCTCACCCCGAAAGTAATCGTCGTTCAGCTGGCTTTACGGATGAAGAACGGCAAGGGTTTACAAATCTTTTAGCAAAAGGATTTACAGATACTTTTCGTTATATTCATGGTGATGTGACAGGTATTTATTCTTGGTGGGCTCAGCGTGCTAAAACAAGCAAAATTAATAATTCTGGCTGGAGAATTGATTACTGGCTAGTGAGTGATCGCATGGCAGATAAAGTACTTAAATCTGAAATGATTGATTCAGGTCCAAGGCAAGATCACACGCCATTATTGTTTGAAATAGATTTGTAGTTTATATGGGAACGGGCCACTTGCTTCTATTGAAACAAGTGGCCCGTCTCTGTGTTAGTCACTACTCAGAATTGAATTAGAGTTGTGCCTAACATTGTAGGGACCGAACATAACATTAGAGCTGCAGTTGATAATTACGTGACACCAATTTCTTCTATATCTTGGACCACATGAATATATTTCATAGTATCGAATTAAGTGCAGAGTATTGGAGGAATTGAAAAAATGGAGGATTCTTCAACTGGTTCTTTACTGGCTACAAGTAACGCGCCAAGTATGCAAAGAGTTGATAACTTTATCGCTTTTATCCGTGAAGCAAATGAGCTTCTTCAGAAGGAAACGGATCTTTCACCTGAGAATCAATTGGTATCGGATGTGTATAACCATCTCTTACTTCAGTTGAGATCCCACTATTTTCCACCAGAGGTACAAGCTATTGTAAACAACGAGTATATTCGAGTAAATCAACAAAAGATACAGGTTAAACTGTCAGAAATCGAATTTCTTGTAGAACTTAGAGATTCTCATGATATCTGCAAATTAGATGGAGCCGTCTTAGATATCGTCAAAAGTTTGCCTAATTGGAACAGTTATTTTTCCCTAGTAAGTCAGGAATTGCAGTACATGCGGCAAGATCGTCACATAGAAAAGTCGCCCATTATATTTGTAGGTAGCGGTCCAATGCCGATTAGTCCTATTATTCTTCACCTGCTCAGTGATGCGGAGGTTATCTGTTTGGAAATGAATGCTGTTGCCTATGACGCATCATGTAATTTGCTAGAGCACTTAGGCTTAGGAGATAAAGTTACTGTCATATTGAAGGATGGATCTGAGTTCGACTACAGCTCTTATAGCCGGATCTTTGTCGCTAGTCTCGTTCAAAAGAAACAGGCAGTGCTTGAAACAATTATCAGAACTTCCTTAGATCCTTTCGTAGCTGTACGTACAGCAGAGGGGATGAGGAGAATCATGTATGAAGCGATTGATGAATCTCAGTTAAATAAACAGGGATGGAGGATTCTAGGAAGAACTAGCCCTGAAGAAAAGCTGGTCGTCAATTCTACGTTGTTTCTCGAACGTATTACGAATTAATATTACATAGGTGCCAGGTTCTAAAACAATACTAAATTGTTTTAGAACCTGGCACCTTTTCGAAAAGCTTGGAAATGTCATTCTATTAAAGTTTACAATAGTTGAACCGATTGATATATTAATTGATAATACAAAGAATTAAAAAATAGGGAAAAGAGGTTTGAAAAATGGATGTAAAATACCCAATTGGAAAATTGCAAGTTCCTGAAAAAGTAAAATTAGAACATATTCAAAAATGGTTAAAGCAAATCGAAACTTACACGATTCGATTGAGAGAAACGGTCGACACATTAAGTGATGAGGATTTAAACAAAACTTATCGTGAAGGTGCCTGGACAGTTCGTCAACTAGTTCATCATATTGCAGATTCTCAGTTGAACATGTATCAGCGTTTGAGATTGGCATTAACTGATGAGAATCCAACTGTACCGGCTTTTGATGAAGAAAAGTGGGCTATTTTACCGGATACGCAGCTTCCTGTAGAAAGTTCTATTAAAATGTTGGAAGGTATAAATGCGCGCATCGTAGCTTTAGGGCATAGTTTAACGGAAGAGCAATTAGATCGAGCGTTTACTCACCAAACAAACGGTAAAATAACAGTTGCAACTAAAGTAGCAAAATTATCTTGGCACGAAGAACATCATTTAGCCCATATAAAAAATGCATTATTAAAATGATATATAATATGTAGAGAGATGTTTCTGCGGGGGATGAGCGTGTTTTTTATAGGGTTGTGTCCTAAGAATGTCTAACTTAATTAATTGATCAAACATAGAAAGCAGACGGTTTAGAAGTGCGAAAATGTACCTCTAATTGACCGTCTGCTTTTGTTGTTGTTATAGGAATAATTCTATATTATAAGCTCAGTAGATGTACTTACTTGACAGAAGGCCGAACTAGAGGTAGGATAGAAAAGCTTAAAAAAATATAGAAAAGGCTATATTTTACCAAATTAATATTTTAATGTAAATTATAAATGTTAAAATAATAGGAAGGTGAAAAAATGGATAGTTTAAATACAAAAAAAGCATCCTTTTAAACAAGTTTTTTGGTTTTTATTTATTTGCCGTTTTCATGCTATGGATTAAAACATATATTACACAAGTAACACAGTTTAACTTAGGGGTAGAAGGATTCCTACAACAATTCCTTTTACTTTTAAATCCTTTGGGTTCAGCTATGCTGTTTCTTGGATTTTCGTTCATTTTCAAAGGACGAGGGAAATATACATCACTTCTTGTAATTTATTCTCTTATGTCCGTACTTTTATATGCAAATGCAGTTTATTATCGATTTTTTAGTGACTTTATTACATTGCCAACGATTACGCAAACGCAAAACTTTGGAGATTTAGGTGGCAGTGTTATTTCTTTATTAAAACCTTATGATATATTGTTCTTTGTTGATGTATTTTTGTTGATTTTCCTATGCTTATCTAAAAAAGTACAAAAAGATTATAGTAGAATTAAACAAAAAACAGCAATCCCAGTGATTACTTTTGCTTTAGCAATATCTGTTTTAAATTTAGGACTGGCTAACTCTGATCGTCCGCAGCTATTAACTCGTGGTTTTGATAGAAACTACATTGTTAAATATTTAGGAATGTATAACTATACGATATATGATGCTACTGAAACTGTTAAGGCGTCTTCAAAAAGAGCTTTAGCTGATAGCGATGATATAACAGAAGTTATTAACTTTACAAAATCTAACTATGCCGAACCTAATCCAGAATATTTTGGCGTAGCGAAAGATATGAATGTTATCTATATCCATTTGGAGTCATTCCAAAGCTTTTTGATGGACTATAAGCAAAACGGTGAAGAGGTAACACCATACTTAAATTCATTAATCAAAGATCCTGATACTTTATACTTTGATAACTTCTTCCATCAGACTGCTCAAGGTAAAACTTCAGATGCTGAATTTATGCTTGAAAACTCTTTATTTGGTTTACCGCAAGGATCTGCATATATTACAAAAGGTCAGAATACGTATCAAGCGGCTCCTGCGATATTAAAAGAGAATGGCTATACATCTGCTGTATTCCACGGGAACAGCGGTAGTTTCTGGAACCGTAATGAGATCTATAAATCATTCGGCTATGACCATTTCTTTGATGCTAATTATTATGATACTAGCTCTGAAAAAGATATGGCTGAATATGGGTTATTGGATAAGCCATTCTTTGAACAATCATTAGAACTTATGAAGACTTTACCACAACCTTTCTATTCGAAATTTATTACGGTTGCTAACCATTATCCATATAAAATGGACCAAGACTTAACAACAATTGGGAAAGCTGATACTGGTGATGCAAGTGTAGATAATTATTTCCAAACTGCTCGTTATGCGGATGAAGCAATTGAACAGTTTATTGGTGAATTAAAGAAATCAGGCTTATATGATAACAGTATGCTTGTATTTTATGGTGACCATTATGGTATTTCAGAAAATCATAACAAAGCGATGGAACAAATCATCGGAAAAGAAATTACACCTTATGAAAGTGCTAATTTGCAACGTGTGCCATTAATTATTCACGTTCCAGGAATGCAAGGTGGAGTCAATCATACTTATGGCGGACAAATAGACCTTCTTCCAACCTTATTACACTTACTTGGAGTTAATTCTCAAAACTATATTCAATTTGGTACCGACATATTATCAAAAGAGCATAATGAATTAGTGACGTTTAGAAATGATGATTATGTCAGTCCTACTATCTATTCGATTGATGGTAAAATTTACGATGCTACAAATGGTTTGCCAATAACGGATGAAACTCAATTAGAAAAAGCGAATGAGTACAAACAAGAAGTAGATAATAAATTACGAATTTCTGATACAGTAGTGAATGGTGACTTATTGAGATTCTATACACCGACAGGATTTACTAAAGTCGATCCATCTCAGTACAATTACAATAAGGATCTTACAGAAAAAACTGATCACGAAGAATAGTAAATTCATTAAAAAGAGGAGTAAGCTAACAAAAGTATGTTTTTGTTAGCTTACTCCTTATTGATTTTCGTTTATTTTATTTGTTTTAATTCATTCAAAAATATAACTGATAGCCTCAATCGCTTGATCAATGGTTTCTACGGTTACATTTGCTTTGTTTGAAAGCTCTTTTAATGGGTGGATTAATGATTCTGGTCTAATGATAAGCGTAGGTTTGTTCATGGCAATGGCTGTGCTAGCGTCCATTGCTGTATTCCATTGTTTATATTTTTCTCCGAATAGTGCTATGACGATATCTGCTTTTTGCATTAACACTTGAGTTCTAAAATTATTAATATCTGACGCTGCATCATCTTTATATAAGTTAGATGGCTGTTTTCCTAATATCTCTTCGCCGATATTGTCTGAACGATCATGGTTTGTTTGTGGTGCTACAAAACGAAGGGGAAGATTTTTTGACTTTGCTTTTTGTGCAAATTCATCTCTCCAATCATCGTGAATTTGACCAGCTAAATATACAATAAGTTCCATTCTGATTCCTCCAATACTATTTGACCCTAATTATATATTACCTAATTAAATGGGGTTTTCAAAGTAATCACGAATAAACCATAGGGATAAAATGAGGTAATTTAGTTCGAGCTGGTATAATAAAAAAGTCTTTATCATTGCATTTTGGTTTATAAAAATACCATTCAGGATTGATATACGTTAAAATAAATATTGTCCATTTTCGTACGTAGTTTTGCACAAGTTAAATATTTGTGTTTGATAATAAGTTATGTGGCTTAATAGGTTATGACCGAGAGTTTAAAGTAATATCCATAGAGAGAGGATTTGAGGTTGAATGATAGATAATTTTTGGCGTGATTTACCGCGACCATTTTTCGTACTTGCGCCGATGGAAGATGTGACGGATGTTGTTTTCCGTCATGTAGTGAGTAAAGCAGGTAGACCGGATGTGTTTTTTACTGAGTTTACAAACTCGGATAGCTATTGTCATCCAGAGGGGATGAAAAGTGTGCGTGGCCGTTTGATTTTTACAGAAGATGAACAGCCAATGGTAGCACATATATGGGGGGATAATCCCGAATATTTCCGCAGAATGAGTATTGGTATGGCAGAGCTAGGATTTAAAGGCGTCGATATTAATATGGGCTGTCCTGTACCGAATGTAGCAACGAGAGGGAAAGGTAGCGGCCTAATCTTGCGTCCAGAGGTAGCAGCAGAACTTATTCAAGCAGCTAAAGCGGGGGGACTACCAGTCAGCGTAAAGACCAGACTTGGTTACACGGATGTAGACGAGTGGAAAGAGTGGTTAGCACATATATTAAGACAGGATATTGCGAATCTTTCTATTCATTTACGTACAAGAAAAGAAATGAGTCAGGTAGATGCGCATTGGGAGCTAATTCCGGATATTAAAAAATTACGGGATGAAATAGCTCCAAATACGCTGCTAACTATTAACGGAGACATTCCAGATCGACAAACTGGGCTCGAGCTTGTTGAAAAATATGGCATTGATGGGGTTATGATCGGTCGAGGTATTTTTAAAAATCCTTTGCTTTTGAAAAGGAGCCAAAAGAGCATAGCACTACGGAATACCTTGATCTTCTAAGATTGCAACTGGATCTTCAAGATCAATATGCAGCAGATTTGCCACGTTCTATCACAGCATTGCATCGCTTTTTCAAAATTTATGTAAAAGGATTCCGTGGAGCGGGTGAATTAAGAAATCAATTGATGAGCACGAAGTCAACCGATGAAGTGCGTGCATTGCTTGATGAATTTGAAAAAGATTGTTGATAGAAAAATGGGGGTGGCCCTTCTATTTTAAGTCAGTCCAAACCAAAACCATCCATAAAAAATATGGATGGTTTTTATTATAGATAATGAGTTTAGAAACCGGTATTCAACGGGTTGATTAATATTAGCTGAATAAATGATAAGCTTATCTCATTCAATAGTCGTATTTTATTCTACAAGAAATTGAATTTTAAAATTGAGTAGGTTGCACCAAGATTACCACTACCGTAATCACGAATATCTTTCTTATAAAATATTTTACCGATTACTAAAGCAAACGAGATTGAACCAATTAAATAACTTAGAATCAAAGTTAAAATGTTCAAAGTATCTTCTCCTTACATAGTTTGTTAAGTAAGTGTTTCTATTTATTGCATATGATTTCCTGCAATCCTTCTTAAAGTAACCTGCCCCTTTAGTTCAATAAGAAAAATTATTTAATTTTAGAAATCACTATTTTTCTATACATTCCATTCATCATAATTGGTATATCTTCTTCTACCTTTATACTTCTATTTTTTTTAGGAATTAAATCTTCAAAACTCCGACCAATATCAGTTCCTAATACTTCAATAATAGGTCTTAAAAGCATTTTTGGTAATGATAGCTTTTTATTTTTAGGAGCAAATTTTTCAAAAATAATTACTTTTCCTTCGTATTTTAAAACTCTTGTAATTTCTTGAAAACATTTATTAGCATCAGGTACAACCGAAAGAATTAGACTTGCTACTACATAATCAAAGGATTCGTTATCAAAATCCATATTTTGAGCATCCATTTCCAAAAACTTTATAGTAGAATCCCCGAACTTTGCTTTTGCCTTTTCAAGCATGTCAGGTGAATAATCAATAGCCGTTATATCTAAGCCCGAGTAATTTACTAACTCTAAATCAGCACCAGTTCCTACACCAACAAACAAAATTTTTTGTTTGTTATCAAATGTTATTGATTGGAATATTTGTTTTCGAGCATTTAAAAAGATACCCGAATTAAAAAACTTATCATAAATTGGAGAACCAATTTTATATATAAATTTATTCCAAGAATTATTCAAAACAACTTCACTCCCAATTCAAGCTTAATTCTAATCCATTTCAAGCACTATCTATCTCCAAATAATAACTTTCCTTCTTCAACTAAAATACCCTTTAGTTTAAGTGTAGCATTTCACAATGGATTTCTGAGAAGAACTTATCTTTTGGGACATAAAAATAGACCATTAATGATGGTCATATTTTGCTAAAGCACCCGTTCGTTGAAGAAGGAAATCAATTCAAAGTACTCCGTTAATTTTACCCTCGCGAGTAAAACTACCATTTTTCCAATATATATAGAAAAGTAGGAATATCCATCCGTTTATCTCTTCTAATATATCTCCAATAGATTGAACTTCATAGATGGTTTGGTGGTATTTCGAAACCCTTTTTAATTTTTCGTACGTTTTAGAGTATTTTTAGTGAATAGTAGACCCCTTCGTGGTTATTAGTTAGACCATTTCTGTACCACGTCAAGTCCAGTTGGCCATCTTCTTCAAATTCATGGCAGCGAAATTAAACATCGCCTACATCGACAATTTTTTAAGTCCCCTTAACGTTGTCCAACGCATACCATGCTTTTCTTTTGCATCTGCGAATACTCTTTCAATCGTTTCTTTTCGTATCGCATAAATTGGTTTTACATTTGTCTATGCCTTTTTCAATTAAATGTTTAATTTGTTCAGTATAAGAGATCCTCTTCATTGTGACGAAGATTATCAGCTTCCTCTACATACTCCTGTCAAACATAACGGGTCCCCACTTTTTAATGGTCTTTATTCTCGGTGCATTGTGCTAAAAAAGGACAGGTTACACAAATTGTTTTGGTGATTTGTACTCGCGGTACCCATCTTTAGTTGTTATGTTTCGAAAGCATAGTTATCGACTCAGGTTTTGTTAATTCTATTTTAAAACAAAAAATAGGATGTTTTCCAAAAAAGAAAATATCCATTTATGCATAATATCTTGGCATTTCAAGAAAAAATGTTATTTTTAGGATATACACAATATTTGGTATCTCGTGTAAAAAGAAGGGAGGTGAAATACATGAAAAAATACATCAACTGACAGATAAACAAGTTAAAGAATACCTACTTACTGGAGAATCGCAATTAGATGATGAACTATAGTGTGTACTAAAAAAATAGAAAAGAGTGATGAAATTGAAGAAAGTTTTAACAGCAATTCTTTTATCTACATTATTTGTCTTTTCAATGAATACTTTTGCTAGCGCAGAAAGTGAAAATATTAAAGCGCAAGAAATTGTATATGGACTAGAAATGGATGAGAATCATGTCAAAGTATTAGAGCCTGTTTTTTCGGAGGATGAGTTAAAATCATTAACAGACAAAGGATTCACCCTAGATGTAATTACACTTTTGGTTTCTTCAGGTGAGAGTAAAGAAGATATCTTAAAAAGGGAATTTGTAAGCAATTCCACCAAGCATTACATAACTACTATTAATAACCCTTCTATTCAGAAAGATTATTTGAATTTGAATTCTAAAGCTTCTCTTCCTGTTACTAGTGTTGAAGAAGTTAGTTATGAGGAATATTTGCAAAGGCTTAAAGAATATAAAGAAAGGGTAACAATATATAGTGATTCAGATAAATCAACTACTGAATATAAAACAATGACTGTTTCTGTATCTAAAAAAAGCACAGGTGTTTATACGGTTACAAATGTAGTCGATTGGTCTACAGGAGCTCTGAATACTAAAGAAGATATCATCGGAATTGGTATAAATGGAAATACATCACCGGTAAGAGGTACAGAGTATGGTACTCAAGTAGTGCGAACCGCCGTTTCTCGAACTCATGTGCAAACCATAAACTATTCAAGTAGTAGTTCTAAATGGAATCGAAATGGGGATTACGGGCTAGCAGTCGATTTAGTAGATGGTGGGGTAGGATGCATTAGATGTCAAGTTCATAAAATTTCTATGATGTATGATATTAAACCTAATGTTAGCAGCGTAAGTTTGATTGACGCATACGGTCATTACGCTCACCAAGAAACAACTTATAATGTTTCACCATCATTCACAATTTCAAAGGGTGTCCTTGGTATATCTGTGTCCCAACAGAAAGACTTCACTATACACAAACCGCAACCTCACGCCCAGATGCCCAAATAATTAAATGAAAATAGCATTATATAGGAGGAGAAGGATATAACGAAATATATATTACCACACCTATATGTATTTTTCGGAGTCATTCTATTTATCTTAGCGACCTTTGTTATACCAACAGGAAAGATCTATTGGGTTTCTTCTTATGGATCTATACTTTTCATTATTATTGGCTTGATTTGGATGTTCTTCTTATTATTTAAGAAAAAAAATAAATAAGCTGAACTGAGTCGTAGTGTCGCTCTGTCAAGAGCAAAGAAAAGAAAGGAGAATCCATTTGTTAATACATAATGGATTCTCCTTAAATTTTAATGGCCATTATTACTTTGATTATAGGCAGAAAATGATTTAAAATCCTCTTCTGCTAATTTTTTAACATTTTATATTCTTCTCTTGTAATCTCAATAAAATAGTCTGATATTCTCGTTCAAGCAATTAAAGCATCTAATAATTACTTGTTCAACTTAACTGCTGCGTTAGTTCAATTAGAAAAAGGCTTTACTCCTTCTTGAAGTAAAGCACCCGATCGTTGAAGAAAAGTACATTATAAATTTGATAATAAATCCTGCAATTTTGTCGTCAATACTGTTATCAACGATATCCCACACAAGTATGTGATGTCCCTTAAAAGTAATTTGGGATATCAAATGATATAGAGTCGATATCATTTTCATTTGAGTAGTACATACAAATACTGTCTTTATATTTTTGACTTTCATTAGGCAGAACAATAAAGCCTAATCTTTTATAAAAGTCTGTCCCAATATTACTATACAGGAAAAAGTTGTTACAGTTTTCTTCCTGTTCTAACTTATTTATAGTTTCTTTGACTAATAAAAAAGCATATCCATTTTTCCTTGAATTTGCAGGTGTAGCGATTGAACCTATCCCTTTTACGATTAAGTCTTCTGAAGGGTTAAGTTTATATACGATGAGAGAACTTAATAATTCCTTTGTATCTGTTGCTTCAAGAACGTACCATTTCCCCTTTTTATACTTAATTGAATCCTGACACATAGTTATATATTCTTCGACTGGCATATCATCTCCCCAAACATCAAAGCCCATCATATAAATATTTATCATATCTTCTTTTGTTGCTTCTCTTATTTTTTTCAAATTACCTCTCCTTGAGTTTTATTTGGTTATATATTCTTTTTGACTTTTAGATTATTAAGACCACTATTCTTATTGAGCTTACCTGCTTCGTTAGTTCAAGAAAAAAAGCTCCCTTACAGGCAGCCAATTGTTCACTAAAGCACCCGTTAGTTAAAGAAGAAAGTTAAATCTATCTATTTATATTTTTTGACATACCAATGGTAAATTTTTTGAACCCAAAGGTTTCATAATATGGTTCCAAACCTTCCACACACATTAGTTGAGGAATTACCCGATTTTGCTCACAATGGTGAATTATTCGATTCACCATTTCTTTGCCGATTCCTTCGGACTGATAGCTTGGTAGAACACATAATCCACAAACTACTCCAGTAATTACACCATCTGAAATAACTCGTCCCATACCCACTAATTGTTTTTCATCAAACGCATAAATGGCATACCAACTTTGATTGCACATCCGTTCCAAATCATTACATGTTAATTTAAGTGAATTCCATCCTAAAGATTCATATAGGGTTAGTAATTGGTCAAAGTTAATAGGGGATTCTGTCGTATAATTTATATATTTCACCATATAATTACCTCCTGAATTTTTTTCTCATTGCTTATTCAACTAAACTGCCGCTTTAGTTTAAGTGTAACATTTCACATAGCATATCTGAGATCAACTTAATGTTTTGGACATAAAAATAGACCATCGAAATGATGGCCACATTTTGTTAAAGCACCCGTAAGTTAATTATTAAATTTTTCCTTCTCCTCCAATTGTGTTCCATCAACCAAACCTAATTGACCAAAAGTATAAATATATTCTGATTGACTTCTCTTTTTAACACCTTGAATATTTACAAAGTATTCAATACCTTCTTCTAACAAATTATATATTCTTGAATCCTCAATCATTAACTTATATTTCTCTTTATTTGGACTGTTATCATTCCTTGATTCTTTTATAGTTAAATATTTACTTTTAATACCAAATATTAATGTAGATAAAAAAAATGTTATAATTTTAATATATGGAAATATATATAATGATAGGAGGAATTTTCTTGTGAAAAAAAAATATCCTATATTTCTAATACTTTTCGTAATAGCATTAACAATTGTGATTTTTATGAATTTCAATAATATCAAGGGTGAGAAAACAGTCGAAAACTCTCGTAACAATTCCGTTGAAGCTAATACTCTGAAGGGCTCATATATGAAATTATTTGACAAGAACGGGCAATTGATGAAATCCTATTCCGAGGAAGAAATTAAAAATCAATTAATCGAAACTAAACTCTATAAATCAGCAGAAGATGAAAATGGGTTGATTATCAATCCTCCCGAAGAATTCAAGGCTGAAGTAAAAGAACTTTCAAAATCAAATGAATATAAACTTTATGTTTTCCATAGTTTTTCATTTTCTAGCAATATCCCTGTCGGTAAAAATAATATCTTTTTTAGAAAACCTCATAGTATAATTATTGAACCTATAGAAAAGTTTGAATCTATGTCTATTATCTTACAAAACTCAGCAGGCAGTAAAGTCGGAATAATTGAAATTGGAAATTACTTAGGGGGTTTAAATATCCCATTAGATGACTTTCAATTAGATGATTCATATACCATTCAATTAATTAACAATAAACAAGAAATACCCATTTATCTGCATGGAGGAGTAATAATTTACGATTAAAAGGTTCTTTCTTCAACTAACCCGCCGCGTTAGTTGAAGTGTAGCATTTCACAATGGATTTCTTACCTCTACTTGATGTTTTGAATAAAAAATAGACCATCGAAAATAATGGTCAAGTTTACTAAAGCACCCGTTAGTTGAAGAAGCACCTTCTCTTTTATTACACATTATCTACGGACTGTTCAGTAATTAAGAACCTATTAGCTAATTTTTCAAATGTGTCGGCAGCTTCCTCTTTTAAAGACCATATTTGTTCTTTTAAACTTTCATCTTCGGTTTTATCACGCAAACCAGTTAATATTGCAATTATTATTCCTAATTCCCTCACTGCTTTATTTTCAGTAAGTGGAACTAGTGTATTACCTTCTAATTGTTTTTTTATTGTCTCAACCAATTGGTCAATAACTTCCTTTAATTTAGTTACTTCAATAGACATAGATTCATTCTCCTTCTCTTATTGAACTATCCAGCACCTTTAGTTTAAGTGTAAAATTTCACAATACATATCTGCGATCAACTTAATATTTTGAACATAAAAATAGACCATCGAATTGATGGCCAGATTTTGCTAAAGCAACCTTTAGTGAGTATTATCCTCTCTTTTCAAAAGCTAACAAAGTCCCTAAACCGATTAGAGTAAACCCGCTAATCTTTTTCTGCCATTGCATTGCAGTGTTATTTTTCGCTAAGACATTTTTAATTGAACCTGCAATCAGTGAATAGCCGATATCAACTATCAATGTAAGCAAAGCAAAAACAACTCCTAGAAATATGAATTGAAAAAAAGTGTTCCCCATGTTGGGACTAATAAATTGTGGAAGAAACGTAAGGAAAAATAAAGCAACTTTCGGATTGAAAATATCTATTATTGCTCCTTGCCAAAAGGCTTTCCTTATCCCGCCTTGATTGTCTTGAATATTAATTTTTAATCCCTTTTTGTCTCGAATAGTTTGTATTCCTAAATAAATTAGATACGCTGCACCTATATACTTTATGATTTGAAAAACTAGTGCAGAAGTCATCAAGAGAGCTGAAAGGCCGAATGCAGCAAGTAGAATGTGGAACATAACCCCTACTTGCATTCCAAACGATGTGGCTATTCCAGCCTTTTTACCTTCCGCAATACTACGGCTGACTATATATGCCATATCTGGTCCTGGGACAATTGCTATTACCAATGTGGCTACTAAAAAAGCTGTAAAATGCGTAGAATCTAAATTAATAAAATCAAACATAAATACACCTCCGAAGTTATTATATGTCGTAAAAATAACCAGTTGTATAAAAATTCTCAATATTAATTTATTGCGTTAACCTCCTGTTAGTTCAATAAGAAAAAGCTACCCCTAAGGCAGTCACTTGTTAAACTAAAGCACCCGTTAGTTTAAGGTTTAACTATATTTAGTTCTATATGGGTACGATATAGCATTGTCTCAACCCAATTATGAAACATTTCATAGTCTTCTTGGTCTGTTTGAACATTACCTTACATCTATAATTTTATTTAAAAGTTTGTAACACAAAACCTTGACCATTTTCTGATTCAACTTCAGCGATTGCTCCATTTATAAAAGTCATTTGTGGTGGAACATGACCGCAATCAATATCGTACAAAATAGGAATTTGAAGCTCTTTAGAAAGTTCTTTATAAACATCTTCAACTGTATAATTTGTAACAGTTGGATTTGTTGGACTTCTCCCAAACATAATGCCACTACACTCCTCAAACCAACCTGCTAATTTCATTTGTACGAGGGTCCTACGCAATTCAGTAGGCGATAACTGCAAATTTTCGAGATACCAAATAACAGAATCTCCTTCAATATAATTCTCTTTAAAATTTTGTACATTCCCATATGGTGTACCAATCAGATGCCTAATTATATCAATACAACCACCAAGTAATCGCCCCTGTATCTTAACTTTTTCGTTTACAGTTGATTTCCAGTAAGTTTGTTCTGTTAGATTGAAAATATAAGGAGTAGGGTTATCAGGTTGCCATTCTTTTTGATATTTTTCTGATGAATGTTGGAGAATTGATTCATTCATTTTGGTAGACAATACTGTTCGCCACATTGCTGTCGTATCATCAGAGTACTCTCCTCTTAAATCCACTAAGTTAGTTCCGTGTGCTGTAGCAGTACCCGTTTTCAATGTAATTGCTAACAGTAGCAGACTTATATCAGAATAACCTAATATCCACTTACTTTTTATATTTTCAAAGTCAATATATTCAAGTGTCTCAATAAGTAGCTCTCCGCCCCAAGGAGGAATAATAAGTTGAATATCATCACTAAGCATCATTTTATTGAACTCTTCTGCACGTTTTATAGCAGATGCAGACTTTTCTTTTTCTTGTGTCCATGCAGTTTCTCCGCAGATGAAGTTAAAACCTTTCTTTTCTATACTTTTGAATGCAGATTTCAACAAGTGATGTAATTCACTTGGGACTCCAGATGAAGGTGCAGTTACTCCTATTGTTGCACCTTTTTCTAAGATTGGATATTTTATCATGCTTAGCCACTCTCCCTATGCTTTTTGTAAAAATAACATTTTATATGTTATTTAAAAACACTTCTTTTATTCACTAACCTCCTTTTTCATAAAAAAAGCCGTATACTGTTCTATCTCAATTCGAGATGAAAATTCAAGCCTGATTAAACATTTATTTGCTAAAGTCCCATCGGAAGCCCTATAGTTTTTGACTATGCAGATGAAATACTCTATGAAGAAAAAGGTATGTCTAATAGAGTTGAAAATATGGTTAAAATGGCTTCAGCAAGTGGCGAATCGATGAAATCCGGTTTACAAATAACGAAATTCAAACCATGTTAGAAGAATCAGGTTTGCTTATTTATGAACATTTGACACCTAATGCAATACAGGAACTTTTCTTTAGAGATCGTACAGATTATTGATGTGCTTTTGAGACAGTCCATTTTATCCATGCTGTAAAGAGGAAATATATAATTTTAAATACTTTTCATTGTCTGAATTATTGAGCGGTATTTTTTGTTTTACTTATTGAACTAAACTGCACCTTTAGTTTAAGTGTAACATTTCACAATGCATACCTGAGATCAACTTAATGTTTTGATATTAAAAAGAGACCATCGAAATGATGGCCATATTCTGCTAAAGCACCCGTTAGTTGAATAAGGCTTATTATTAAGAATTCCTGTTTTTCCATTGTTCATCAGTCCAAGGAAAACTTGAATATTGGATTTGATGAAACCCATTTATTTTTAAAATTCTTTGTGCTTCTTCTGAAAAATTGTAGGCAATAGCAATTTTTTTACTATCCGAATTTTCTAGTTTTTCAATACCTTTTGTAGCTTGTGAAAAGGTAACTACAAATTCATCCTTAGGGTAATATATTGCAGAGACAATCTCATCACTATGCTTCATTTGATTTCCGTATTTTTTTGGCAAAGCGTTAATTATTTTTGTAAAAGACTGATTTTTAAACAATGAGAATTTTATATTATATTCCCCTTTCTCATACTAAGTTTTATTGAAGATTAATGCCCTGGTAATTCGAATTTCACCCTTTTTATATCGGGTTTTATATATTTCTTCTTCAACTAAACTGCTGCTTTCACAATGCATATCTGAGATCAACTTAATGTTTTGGACATAAAAATAAACCATCGAAATGATGGTCATATTTTGCTAAAGCACCCGTTAGTTGAATAAGAAAAGTTACTAAATTTTGAATAATACACCTTTAGCTAATAAGTATTCTTCAGCTTCTTTTATTCTCTTTCCGTTGTGTCTTACAAAAAGTTCATAACGTCTCTTTAACCACTCAAATGATCTGTCTCGAATATGTGAATCCTCAGCACCTTGTAGTAAGGGAACCGTTTTAGTAAATGAGTCAAAACTTGATAAGGCTTCAAAGCACTCCAAATGTTCAATTTTCTTGTTTGTGATGTTCTGATAAGCATCTAACATAGGTTCTTTGAAGCTAGTCCCGAACCACGAATATCCTAAGACAAGTGTATTCGCTATATCATAACGAGGGTCTCCTATAAAAGCTTTTTCCCAATCCAAAATATATAATGTTTTTTCATTAGTTAATATTGTATTCCAAAAATGATAATCTCCGTGATTTAAAACTTCAGTAAATGAAACAATCTTGAACATTTCAGAAATATTTAGAAGGCAATTCATATATACAGGGTCTTCAAACTTCGCAACCCTATTTTTTAAACTCTCTATGTAGAAATTGATATACTCTTTTTGTCGTAAATCGTTATCCGTAAAAAAGTCACGAAGCGTATCAGTGCAAATTGAATGAATTTGTGCGAGCGTGACACCAAAATTTCTAAATGCTGACTGTATATCCTCTGGGTTTGCTAAGTAATATTTGTCCAGAGTAACTCCCTTTACTAGTTCCATCAACATTATTCTCTTTTCTTTATCTTCAAAATAAACAGTTGGAATATTAATGCACGAATTTACATCCTTACTCCTTAGAATATTTAATTCTTTATTAAACTTCACATTTTCACTAAATTCTTTTAAGACAACTTCCTTGGAGAATATATCCTCACCTTGAGAGTAAGTAAGATGAAACATTGAAATGTCGTTACTAAATCCATCTTTATTTTTTTGTAAGTTATTTATCGTTATTACAGTCTCTTTTCTTTTTGTTTTCTTTATCAGTTGTTCTACAGTTTTATAAATATCTTCGCTCAATAGTGCCGCCCCCACCTAATGCATCTATTTTGTTAATCCATACTTTTTCATAGATATTCTGACATTTGAAATAAAGCCCCTTGTTCAACTAACCTGCCGCTTTAGTTGAATAAGAATTAAGACAGTCTACTGAAGCCTTGTTCTGCTAAAGCACCCGTTAGTTTAAGTACATTTATTCACACACTTATAAAACTACTTTTTTTAAGGCTGTTTGTATCCTTTAAGAACTTCCCTGTTAGTATTTCTCAATCTTTATTTTTATTTTCATTTTTTCTTCGCTAATTGTTTCTGTTTCTGTTTCAGAGACATTCTTAATAGAATCTTCAACTATTTGTTGAATCAACGTATCATCAATTTTTGCATCCTTTGGGAAACCTACTGAAACTGTTAATTCATCAGTACCACCATCTATCATTATTGCTAGTGAATCACTTTCAAGTTCCGTTTGCTCTGTAATAGATACTATTATTTCATTTTTTAATTCAGATATTAAATTTGATATCCCTTCATCCCCCCCTACTACTTCCTGTTCGCTTTCTAATACCTCGGTTGTATTACATCCAACTAACAAGATTGAACAAAATACAATTCCTGAAATTATAGCTTTTTTCATCACTTCTAAATTCCCCTTTCCAAAATAAATTGCACATTCCACAACAATTCCCCATACGTAAGTTTACGTTATATATTGGTAAAAGTTCCAAATTTAACAACAACATTATTAAACTAACCTGACCCGTTAGTTTAAGTTGTTAGTGTCATATAGTAGTATTTTGCATCTTGTAATAAACTACTCAAATCAAATGATGCTTTGAAGGCAATATATACCGCAATACCTGTTAATATAGTAATAATTACACCACCATCTTTAAGCATTTTTCTATTCTTCTTATAAATGATAAGCGTTGTTATAATAACAATTAATAGGTATGATACTGATGTAATCAGTTTTACTAATACCAATTTACTATCATTACTGCATTCATATAATTTACTAAATCCTCTTTATTGCCAGCACTCTCTTCGATAATAGATATATCTCCTTTGTAGCCAACCTTCCAAGAAAATTTATTCTGTTCTTTTGTTACCGTATACTCATAACCCAAAGTCTGTCCATCACCAATAATCCCCGAATATTCCTGTGTATCTTCTTCACCTTGAGAACAAGCAGATAAGATTAGGGTAAAACAAAATAACATTAGCAGCATACATTTTTTCATTTAAATTCCCCCATGTTTCAGTAAATTCTACATAAATAAATATATTTTATTTAACAATCTTGCGGCGTTAGTTTAAGTGTAACATTTCACATTGGATATCTGAGAGGACCTTAATGGTTAGGACAAAAATAATAGACCATCGAAAAGATGGCCATGTTTAACTAAAGCACCTGTTAGTACAGTTTCTTATTTTCTATTTCCATGTCTTTTTGCGAATGTAGAAGGCTTAAATGAAACTTTATATCTTCCTTCAAGTTCCTTCTTTACTTTTTCTGTTAGCTTTAATCCTTGTTTATTATGTACCTCTTCAAGTTCAATCCCATTAGGAACTATTCCATCATTAGCCCAATCAATCCACTCACCATATTTCGATATCCATTCTGCCAATTCTGACCTTAACTTACTTGAAATCGGAACATATGTAATTTCAAAGTTACAAAGACATTTATCGCACCATATAGCATCAGCACCGATGTCTGCATCTACCCTTAAATCATATGTTACATCACATTTACATAACTCTATCATATTATTTTTCGTCTCCCTTTATTAAAGTAAACTGCCCCGTTAGTACAATTAGAAAAAAGCTTTCCCCATCTAGAAGTAAAGCACCCGTTAGTTGAGTAAACTTTTCTCAAGTATGATTTTATGTAATCCATTTTCATCCGTAATTGTATCAATGACATCAAATCCACTTTTGATATTTAGAATCAACATATTTCGCCATTTATTCATAGTTTTTGTTTGTACAACTTTATAGCCATGTTCTTTTAAATAGTGATGTTGTTGAATCATCAGCTTTGAAGCAATTCCATTTTTTCTATAAGTAGTATCCACTGCACCTAACCAACTATAAAACTTATTTTTATCAATTTCGTAACCAACCTTAAATCCAATAACTTTTTCACCGTCTAATACGATGTTAAACAGTAACTTGGTTTTATTGTTTATTTTACTAATTAAATCTTCGGTATTACTGTCAAATATAGCACTGTACAGTTTTACCATGCCCTGCATTAAACTATCATTAGGAACGGTATCAAAAACAAGATATTTAAAGTCCAAAGTTATCTCTCCTTTCGAGTAAAAATTCTCATACTAAATGCTATACCTTATTCAACTAAACTGCCCCTTTAGTTTAAGTGTAGCATTTCACAATACATATCTGCGAACAACTTAATGTTTACACATAAAAACACCCCGTAAATGTTAGTTGGTGTCTAACATTTACGGGGCAGTTCAAAATGATGGCCGAATTTTGCTAAAGCACCCGTTAGTTGAATAAGATTGAAATCGCCTGATAGTATCACTTTTAGTTAACAAAGATAATATATTCATTTAGAAATTCTCTACGTATTTTTTCTCTTTAGAGTAATTATTCTATATTTCAGAGTATTTTATTGTTGTATTTGAAAGTAAATTATATTACTCTTTAAAGTAATTAAAGATTGGAGGGAGAAAAATGAATATTAACAAACAAAAGGATTCCATCTTAGATATTGATCAATATGAAAAAGACTTTGAAAGAATGTTGAAAGGCTTTATAAATGCAACTTCTTTTGAGGAGCAAAATGTGCAGTTTGAAAGGCTGAACCATCATCGACTTGCTTATCAGGCATCAGAAAACGAAGCGAGGATTCATTATTTTGGAGATACGGCAAATGATGAATACAATAAACAGTATGCCCTCTTCCAAGAGTCCGAGCCACGCTTGCTATGGATGACAGGGGAATACTACAAAGAGATCCTGAATGCGAAATTTAGGGAACAGCTTGAGAGGCAGTGGGGTAATCAGCTTTTCAAAATTGCAGATATTAAGCTGAAAACCTATTCTGATGAAGTGCAAGAAGATATCAGGATGGAAAATCGCCTTGTATCCGATTATCAGGAGCTGTTAGGAAAAGCGGTCATTCCTTTTGATGGAAAAGAGCTGAGATTAAGTACCTTGGCTCTATATCTGGGCTCACCTGATCGTGAGGTTAGAAAAGCAGCCTTTGAAGCAAAATGGGGCTACTTCAAACAGCATGCCTCCGAATTTGACCGAATCCTTGATGAACTGGTTAAGACACGCAATCGAATCGCGAAAACGTTAGGTTATTCGTCCTTTGTGGAACTTGGCTATGACCGAATGCATAGAACAGGACATACGCCCGACGACCTCGTTCAATACCGCAAGCAGGTGAAAGAGCACGGGGTGCATTTCATTTCTGTTCTTAGAAAGAAACAGCGGAACCGTATTGGCGTTTCCAAACTGAAGTATTATGATGAGAGCTATTTCTTCAAGAACGGTTCGCCCTCGCCTAAAGGGGCACATCAGGAAATATTAGAGGTTTATCGGACTATTTTCCGTGAACTTTCTCCTGAAACTGGTGCTTTTTTTGACGAACTGATGGAAAAAGGGAATGTTGACGTGGAATCACGTATAAACAAAATGGGTGGGGCATTTGCGTCGTATAGCAGTCCGGAAGTAGCTTCGTTTATCTTTGCAAATTTCAACGGCACATCAAATGATGTCAGGGTATTTGCACATGAGGTGGGCCATGCATTTCAGTTTTATATGAGCCGTCAATCCAATATCCATGAGTACATTATTCCGTATGATTCCTGTGAGGTATTTTCATTTACGATGGAACGGTTTGTTTGGCCTTGGATGGATCGGTTTTTTGGGGAAGATACGCAGAAGTACCAGTTTTCCAACCTGACCGAAGCATTTATTTATATGCCGGTTGTCTCAGTTGTTGATGAATTCGAGCACTTTCTGTATGAATTCCCGACAGCCACCATGCAAGTTCGGAAGCTAAAGTGGAGAGAGTTGGAGCATGAGTATTTGCAGGAACGGGACTACGATGGCAATGAATTTTTAGAGCAAGGCACAGGTTTTTATGAAATAGGGCATCTGTTCACTACGCCTTTTTATTACATGGACTATGATTTGGCCCATTTTGCTGCAGTCTAGCTATGGATCAAACAGAAAGATGACCCAAAATCTGCTTGGGAAAGCTTCCTAAAAATGTGCAAACAAGGGGGACGTCTCCCATACCCTGAGCTTTTGAAGAGTGCAAACCTAGAGTCTCCTTTTGAAGATGGAAGCATGGAGAGGCTTCTTGAAAAGGTCAAAAGCTGGAGCGATCAGGTGGATGACCGTTCATTTTAATAGCAAGTCTATGGGTAGTAGAAATTGCATTTTCGGCTACTTGTTTTATCTGGTAGCTGATATCGATTATTTCATCCTCCTATTGAACTAACCTGCCCCGTTAGTTGAAGAAGTGATTACATATTTTATGATTTACCACCTAAATCATCATTAATTGTAATGTCAGGTACAATTCTTATCTTCAAATGGTTAATCCAATGGGTCAATACTGTTTGGATAAGTTTTTTCTCATTATTTTTTCTTTGACATTCTCCTGACACATTGACGTTTTATTGTAGGGATGTGGAAGATTTCCACACTCAAAATTAGGAGGATGAAAGACCATGAAAAAATTTACAGGTAGTATGCTATTAACAAGTGCGTTGACAATTGGAGCGATTGCGGCACCACCTATTTTAGCTGCAACGACGAATAATGTGAGCGCTACGGAAGAAATTTCAGAGGAAACAAAAGCGGCTTTGGACGATATCAGGGCTCAGGAAGAAGCCGGCGAAATTACGCATGAAGAAGCTCACGCAAAATTGGACGAGCTTGGAATTGAGCGCCCATTTGGTAAAGGCGGGCTTCACGGTGGAGGTCCTTTCGGCAACATCGATGAAGAAACGCGCACAGCAATTGATAATATTCGTGACCAATTCAAAGCTGGTGATTTGAACGAGGAAGAAGCACAAGCAAAACTGGATGCACTTGATGTTGATTTGCCGGAAGATTTCTTGACGCGTGTTGACTTTGATGATTTGGATGAAGAAACAAAAACAGCGTTGAATGAAATTCGTGAACAGTTTACTGCTGGTGACTTGACGGAAGAAGAAGCGAAAGTAAAAGTTGAAGCCCTTGGTCTCGATTTCGATGCCAAATTCTTGATGCGCGGACCGCATGTAGAATTGACGGATGAGCAAAAATCTCAACTGGAAGAATTCCGCGCCCAAGTAGAAGCTGGTACAATAACTGAGGAAGAAGCTCACACACAAATGGAAGAGCTTGGACTTAAACCTCAAGGCGGCAGTGGCCATCATGGACATGGCGGACCTCGAGGCGGTTTCTTCAATGATAAAGCCCCTACAGATTCTGCAGACGAAGAAACGCCAGCCGACTCTGCTGATGAAGAAGCAGTTGTCCTTCCCCAATCATCTGAAGCTTAATAATCAGGGACTCGAATCTATTCATTTCGAGTCCCTTCATTTATACTTAAATCAAACTCTGCTATAGGAATGATTTACATATGGAACCGTCAAACAAAATCGTCGTTGTTGTCAAAGGCCTTGTGGTGAACGAAGGACGCGTTCTGATTGTACAGCGCACTGCGGCTGATGAAATCGGCAGTGGCACTTGGAATGCGTCGGTGTTAAATTAGAGCTCGGTGAGAATCTGCACAGATTTAATCTTATTTAGATATTCTTTTATTTCACTTGGAATTTCTTCAATTTGAATTGGCAGCAATTGAGTACACCTCATCTAATAAATGATTTTAATACTAATTCCTTATCTACATTTAAAATTCCTTCTTCAACTAACCTGCTTCTATAGTTCAATAACAATTTAATCTATCGCTTAATAATCCTTTAAAACGCTGCCGTTCTTCTTTGTCATTTAGCAATTTTCTAACCATTTTTCTCGATGAAAAATATCGCCTAATTTCTTTATCTCCTTCTACTAATTTAAGTATAGATGGTTCAGTAAACATTAGTTCTTGGAACCAATGTTTTTCTTTAACTAAACTTAAATTAACTTCAGTCTTTTCTTCTTTTGTAAGAGTGAGGTACTTAACATAAGAAAAAACATCTTTAATTATTCCCCAAACTGATTCTTCATTATAATTCCCTCGTTTTATATTTTTGTTATTCAACTAAACTGTTTCTTTAGTTTAAGTGTAACATTTCACAATGCATATCTAAGATCTACTTGATGTTTTGGACATAATAATAGACCATCGAAATGATGGCCATATTTGCTAAAGCACCGTTACTTCAATAAGAATGGACTGGTTTTAACTCTCTTCCAATAAAGTTAGCAGGTATAGGGCTTAGTTCTAATTCTCTTGCCCAAACAGAAAGTTGACCTATGTGGTGAATTTCGTGAGTAATTATATGGTGTAATATTTCATCAACAGTGTATTTATCTTCATCCCAAGAAACACTGACTAGTTTTTCTTTTATACCTCCTAAATTTATTTTTAAAAATTCACCTATTTCATTTCGTGATTTATCTGAAAGAGATTTAACCTTTTCAAGTGTATTATAATCAGTAAACTGAAAAACTACATCCTCCTTACCTTGAATACCACGAATCCAACTATATTCCACATCAATTATGTGAAAAATTGTATATAATATATTTCCTACTCCACCCCTGCGATCTTTTAACAACTCTTTAATTGTCAGTTGATTGCACCAGTTAAACCATTCATCTCTTACCTGCCAGTTGTATTCAAAGAATTTAATCATTGTAAACACTCCAATTTAGCTTATTACACTATATTTAGATGTAAATGCATCTATTTCCTTCTTCAACTAAACTGCTTCGTTAGTTCAATAAGAAAAAGGCTTTACTCCTTCTTGAAGTAAAGCATCTCGTTAGTTGAATAAAGTCAATCAACTTCTTCAAAATCAATAATATCCTTGAGTCTTTTTGGCATTAGTGAAGGCGAAGGTAAATCAACCTTTCCATAAGGGGTAGATAACCCATACAGGCAGCCTTGTTCAACTAAAGCACCCGTCAGTGCTTCAACTAATGTAGTTTGTTATAACGATTCAACTATAGCAATTACTTTCTCGAACTCTATAATCATTTTATTAGTGTCTGCAGGTGTTGGTTCAAAAACCGAATGGACTATTGAATGCCTGTATTTTTTTCTATAAAATTGAACTGTTCTCCATTCGTTCGGATAATTAGTTACTAACGATACTCCAGTTGCATTTTTCAGATTCTTATCGCACCTTTCTCTGAAGTCCATCTTAGTCTTATCTAATAATCTGTCAATACTTCGTTCAGTCTTGCCTTTAGCCAGAAGTTTATTTCTAATTTTTCTTTCTACTGAATATTCAAGTACTGCCGATATATTAATAATCGCGGATCTTGTCTCACTCTTCTCTAATAGATTCTTAGCGACCAATATTAAAGATTGGAGGGGATCGATTTCTGTACCAGCGCGCAAGTTGTTTTGAAATTCTGTTAATTCGTCTTGGGTGTTATCAGATAACCAGGGCTTGTTCATCACAGGAGGTAATTTCCCTATTCTTTTAAAATTATCCCATTGAACGTTATCAACAAATCGAGTTATCTGGACACCTCGTAATGTGTGATAAGAGCATTTTTCAACAAAAAAATCATTTCTGAAAACTGAATATGCTTTTATTAACTGATTAATTGCTTCTAAAAACAAATCTGCATTGGTTAATCTAGAAATCTCTTTATTTATGAGGAACGAATAGCTTAATTCTACTTTTTCCTCCTCAGTGAAAGTTGAATACAATTTTTGTGTAGTAGACTCTAGGTCATCTTCGTTATCAATTTTATTCATCAGAATACTAGTCGTTAATTCACTTAGTCTTTCTTCCTCACTTACACTATCTAACTCTTGTTTAGTATAAATTTTGTTTTCTTTTGAATCCCAACTAATTTAAGTATCTAAAGAAGTTTTTAATTGCATCCATGCGTATTTTGGAGTTGCAGTCTTCACAATGAAAGACCTTATTCGTTCTTTCTTTGTATAGTTTATATTTTAGTGAACCTTCATATACTCTGAATTTTTGTCTACAACTACAACAAACTATTTCATAGTAAAACATAGTTTCCCTCCTACTAACACATTACTTTTTAGTTGTTCTCTCGAGATTTTCACCAGTTGGTAAATATGTTATTGAACATCTAACTCGCTTACAGTTTGGTGAATTCTCGTCACTTGTTCAACTAAACTGCCCCTTTAGTTTAAGTGTAACATTTTACAATGCATGTCTGAGACCAACTTAATGTTTTGGACATAAAAATAGACCATCGAAATGATGGCCACATTTTGCTAACGCACCCGTTAGTTTAATAGGATTACTCTTTAATAACCTTAATTTTGCTTGCATTCTATACTTCAACTATAATCGAAATATAAAATGCAGAAAGGTCGGTAATAATGAGTATTAATCCTAATGTAGCTGTAGTTGCCTCCCTCCTGGGAGAAACCTCGCGTTCTACAATGCTTTCAAGTTTAATGGATGGTCGTTTTCATACTGCTAGTGAATTAGCCTTCATGTCTGCGATAACACCTCAAACAGCTAGCTTTCACCTATCTAAATTAGTAGAAGGCAACCTTATTAATGTTGAAAAACACGGACGGCACCGCTATTATCAGTTAGCCAATAAAGAAGTTGCACACCTTATAGAAACATTTCTTGCGATTTCTCCACCTCCTGAAGTACGTTCTTTAAAACAATCTAACCAAGTAAAATTACTACAGGAAGCTAGAACTTGTTATGACCATTTAGCTGGAAAATTAGGAGTCGCTTTAACCAACTCGATGTTGAACGCCAACTACTTAAAAAAAGAAGACAGAGTATTTATTGTTACACTTAAAGGAGAGCAATTCTTTACTGATTTCGGCATCGATTTAACTGAATTAAAGAGAAAACGACGCTCATTTTCTCACGCTTGTTTAGACTGGAGTGAACGCCACTATCATCTCGGCGGTGCTTTAGGAAATGGACTGCTGACACATTTTTTTGAATTGAATTGGATCGTGCATGTTCCATCTATTCGTGCTGTAAAAGTTACTGATAGAGGAAGAGAAGGATTTAAACAAATTTTTAATATTAATATGTAGTTAATGGGTCATATCCCTCTCCTCAGTAGACAGATTAAGTTCGTTTTCTTTTTCTGTCCACTATAGGAAGTGAAGTGGACCTATTCGTGCTTAACCAGATTATTTATTAATAAAAATTTCTTCACTACTTTTCTCTGCTGAAAATTTCGATTCACTAGATAGATACCCATTACAATAAACAAGCCACCAACTATAAGAGACGGATTTAAATGCTCTCCCAATAGTAACCACCCAGACAAGACACCAAAGAATGGAGCTAAAAATAAGAAGGCGCTCGTCTTTCCTGAATCACCTTTTTGTAAAAGATAAAACCACACAGCAAATTGAACAATAGAAGACATTATACTTAGCCATAATAAAATGGACAAGGATTCACCGTTCAAAATGAAAAAAGGACTTTCAAGGTTAAAACTCCCAATTAAGAGTAGTAATCCACCAAATAGCATCTGATAAGCGGATAGGACCCATGTATCGAAAATCGCCCCCCACTTTTTAGCTAATAATGTGGCCAGTGCCCAAAACACGGCGGAAAAAATGCCGAAAAGAATGCCAATCTTAAATTCAATTTGGGCCCCCATTGTTATAATTACCCCTACCAAACCTAAAAGAACACCGATCCATTGATAACGTGTATAACGTATTTGCAGAAAAATGGTGCCGAATACAACAACAAGTAATGGATTCGTGAATGTTAGAATCGAGGATTCACTAGCTGTAATCGTTCGCAAACTCAAGAAAATACAGCCCATAACACCGGCTGTTTGGAAACCTCCAATGATCAGCATCCTTATCCAATTCTCTCTAGATACTGGATGTGACCTCTTTAAAACGATAACGATGACTACCATTATGATTCCCGCAAGTATGAAGCGCAATGCTGCTAGCAGCAATGGGGATGAGTATGGTAAACCCATTTTAACGACAGCAAAAGATGAACCCATTAAAAATGTTGTTAAAAGTATCAACGATGTAAATTTGAAAGTATTCATTTCTTCTCTCCCTACATACTATAATGACCTATCTATGGTTATTATAACTGTAGATTACTTCAGCTAGTATCGAAGTAAGTATTTAACCGAACGGGAGATTGAACACCTTCGTGAATCCTGTCATTCCCCAATGGAAAAAGCGATTTTCGAATTCATGTTTTCTACCGGTTGTCGAATTGGAGAAATTGTTGCGTTAGAAAAGAACCATATCAATTGGTCCAATCAATCCGCGATCGTTAGAGGAAAAGGTGATAAGGAAAGGGAAGTTTATTTTAATACACGTTGCGACATATGGCTTAAACGCTATTTAGAAAGCCGTAATGACCATAATCCTGCTATCTTTGTTAATGTCTTTGCGACGAGTAATCGCAGGAGCATTTGTTTTCGGAGCTCCGAGGAGATTGAAGCCGTGCCCGCGGAAAGCGTCCACCCTGTAGCAGAAATCCCAGCGTCCACTTCATTCAACTCACTACCGCACAGTTTCCCCATTATGTGCCTTATTCCGTTTTATCGATTCCATGAGCTAAATTAGCCAAAGATAGGCGCTTAGCACTTTTGTTCTTTAAAGAGTGGTGTCTCTTAGAAAGTTTTGAACGATATGATGGTCTGGTTCGTATGTTTTAAGTGTAAAGCCTTCTTTTTGAAGCCATTCAATTATTTGAGGTAGTGCTTTTGTTGTTTGGCTACGATCGTGGAGAAGGATAATAATGTCTCGGTCTCCGGACTTGTAGGCTTTTTCTACCCCGACTTGTACGTTTTGGACAATTTTGTTGGCTTCTTTATCGGTGTATTTCCAATCGTTTGAATCGACGTCCCAATCCCATAGTTTGAAGCCGTTTGTGACTAGCTCATCTTTCATAGCAGTTGTTATATGTGGTTTGCTTCCATAGGGAGTGCGAACCAGTTTCGTGTCTTTTCCGGTCATTTTTTTGATGAGTTTCGTTCCTTTTATCATCTCATTTATAAAAGCTTTAGAAGAAAGATAAACTTTGCTTTTATCATGTGTCATACTATGAGTTCCGATATAATGACCATCTTTTACTACTGCATTAATAATGGAGGAGTTCTTTTTCATATGATTGCCTAAAAAGAAGAAAGTCGCTTTGGCATTATATTTTTTTAAGATAGAATTATTGGTCGTTGTAAATTTGTTTGGACCGTCATCAAATGTTAAATAGACATTTGCTTTTGGAGTTGCCTGCGAAGGCTGTTTTTTATTCAAAAGTTTGTCTAAATAAATTTCAAAATTAGCATGCGACATATGAGCCCAGTCCTCTTTGTATATACGTTGTGTTTTTTGTTTCTCAAAGGTTTTCATTTTGTATCCTATTTCAATTGCGAGATATTCCACACTGATAAAAAGTTTGCCATCGACTTTAACAATTGGGGACCAATCGAGTGCTACTTCGTCTTTCGCTGTTAGTTGAGACTTTTCGTTATAACTAATTTCTATTCCGTTTTTTCGTATGTAAGTAATGCCATTTTCTATTTCAAAAGGGATATCTAGATATGCTGCAATTTCTTCGAGTGGAACTTTTGTGTCTTGATTGATTACTTTGACATCACTAAAATCGAGCAATTGATCTTGAAAACCTATGTGATGGGCCAAAGGTGCTTCGGCTGCTGTTACAACGCCTGTGCTAAAGATAGTAGAAATGATAAAAGCTGCGAATATTATTAAATATCTTTTCATGAAATCGACCACTCCCAATATAGTTTAGAATCTCTTTTTAAAACTATATGTATTTGGTAATCCATGTATGCTTGTTATAAACTATGAATAAAGAGAGGTGAGTTTCGTGGCAAATAATTATAGAATGCCAGATAGTGCAACGTCTCATGCAAAGCCTACTTATAGAAAGGCGATACTTTGCGTGGGAAGACCTTCAATCGCCATTTCATAATGTCGGCTTTGCACCTTATTGAAAGCTTAAAAAGATAAGGAGCGAGCAAAATGACATATGTAAAAGCAACTTCTGTATTACCCGAAGAGCTTGTAAGGGAAATTCAGAAGTATATTCAAGGGGAAACTATTTATATTCCGAAACCAGACAAAAGCTACAAAAAGTGGGGAACGCTTTCTGGGGAAAGACAGAGAATAGATGATCGAAATTATTCGATTAAACAAGCTTATAAAAGCGGAACTGCGATGGCTCAATTAGCAGAAGAGTTTTTTCTATCCATTGAAACGATTAAAAAAATTATTTATACAAAGTGATTTTTTAGCTGATGAATCCATATAAGAATCATCAGCTTTTTGTATGTAGAGAACTTTTCCTAATCATCTTTTCCATTTCGAAAAAGATAACTTCCCGCTACAATAAACTAATAGAAAAATGTATTAAGGAGAGATAATTATGGATCCTTTCATAAGAAACGATCAATTTAATTTCATAAAAAAAACAAGGGCAAGCGTTAATAAATGGTCATGCTACCGTAAATGATCAACGCGTATTAACTGCGTTAAAATCCATCACTAGCGAAAAAATAGCCAATTTATTCGAAAATCTAAACGAAGAGCAAAAACAATTATTAGATCCCATTATAGAAATCAAAGAAAAAGCAGATGCCGAAGCATTTTTGGAACAAATAAAACCTTTCGTCCTCCCTTTTAAAGAAGTAACAGAGCAAACGATTAAAAAGTTGTTTCCAAAAGTAAAAAAGCTAAAAACTCCCTCATTAGAAAATATAGAATTTAGGGAGATTTCTTATTTAGGATGGTTGGATAAAGGCTCCAACAAAAAATTCCTGATTGTAGAACATAACGGTAAACTTGTTGGAATCATAGGAGATTATACACCCTCCAACAAGAAAGGTATTTGTGCGCTATGCAATCGTACCGAGGAAATTGGTATGTTTACCTCGGCAGTAAAGGGAGCTACACAAGATGCTTATATTAAAAGAGGCAATTACATTTGCCAAGACAGTCAAAAATGTAATCACAATTTAATCTCTTTAGATAAACTATATGATTTTGTAAATCTTATAAAAGCATAGTTTGGTGTCAGGGACCTAATTGAAATAAAGGAGGGAGGGATTTAGAGATGGAAGAAGAATTGCTAAGAATATTTGACAGCAATAGAAATGCTATAGGCACAGCTCCACGCCATGAAGTGCATCGACTAGGACATTGGCATGAAACATTTCATTGCTGGTTTATTAGTAGGGAAGAGGAAATAGATTATATCTATTTACAAATCCGAAGTGAATCTAAAAAAGATTATCCTGGACTCTTAGACATTACAGCTGCAGGTCATTTATTGGCTACGGAGACAGTGCATGATGGTGTTAGAGAAGTGAAAGAAGAACTTGGTATCGACATTTCTTTTGAGGAATTAGCGCCACTTGGAATAATAGATTATTCAGTTACGACGGGAGAACTTATTGATCAAGAGCTAGCAAATGTTTTTGTATATAATGGTGCTTTAAGTTTTGATGATTTTATTCTTCAAGCAGAAGAAGTTTCTGGAGTGGTTCGAGCCAAATTCGAACAATTTTCAAAGCTTTGGTTAGGGGAAGTAGAAGAGATTCAAGTAGAAGGCTTTGAGATAAATAAAACAGGAGAAAGAGTTTCATTCAAAAAGGTTGTAACAAAGCATAATTTTGTGTTACATGAACAGTATTACTATGAAGCTATAATAAGTGGCATAAAAAAATTAGTAGAGTCAGTTCGTAAATAGCCATATTATAACGAATTTGAAGAAGATTGTATTGGCTTTCAAAAATTGCAGTCTATTTGAGATATATAGACTTTAGTATAATTCTCATTCTATAATGTTGGAAGATAGTTAAAGAAAGTTGGAGTTAAATAATGTTAAAAACTGCATTAGGGCGGTTCCGTTTCATGGGCTTATTGGATGGTAGTTCTCTAGTAATCCTCTTGTTCATTGCGATGCCTTTAAAGTATTGGTTTGATATTCCGAAGGCAGTAACCGTTTTTGGAACACTGCACGGTTATATATTTCTCGTTTATTTAATTGCGATTGTATATGCTCTGTTTGCTGTTAGATGGCCATTTAGATTTACCATTGGGGCTATTGTTTCTGCATTCATTCCTTTCGGTAACTTTGTTTTGGACAGTCGTCTGAAGAAGTTGCAAGCAAATTAATGCTAAGTCCCTGTCTTACTTTGACTGATAGGGACTTAGCATCAATGGAGCTCTGTTGTAAAAAAGGATTACATTTCAAAAAAGTTGTCTCTTTCTACTTTACAAATCCTTAGTGAGAAGCTTTGATACCATACCTTTTTTCCTTTTTCTTGTGCAATTAGATGAGCGGAATGGTTTTTCCAATTCTTAATTGACTCTAAAGAGCTCCAATATGATACGGTTATCCCTAGCTCGTTATCACGCGCAGATTCCACACCTAAAAATCCTTCTTGTAGAGATGCCAATTCTACCATTTTGTCTGCCATTTTTGCATAGCCTTTATCACCATCTGTTCTTTGAGAAGAAAAAATAACAGCATAATAAGGCAGTTGAAATCCTTTAACTATTTTGCTCACTTTATGCACGTCCTTATTAATCTTTTCTTGTAATCATAATGTACTGAATAGGTAGCTGCAACAATAAAAAATGACCCCAAAAATGGAGTCATTTTGAAGTCTATTCTAATATTTTTATGGTCACGTTTTTACGACCCCATTTATAAGCATCGCTTTTAGAGGAGAAAAACACATCAATTTTATTCCCTTTAATATTTCCACCCGTATCACCAGCGATAGCATAACCGTATCCTTCCACATGAACTTTTGTCCCAAGTTTAATGACTTTCGGATCTACCGCTATTACTTTGATATCGGGATTCTTTTTCAAGTTAATACCTGTACTTGTAATTCCAGTACAACCATTGCAATTAGCAGTAAAAGCACTTGCAGATACAACGATTTCTTTCACTACATTATCCTCTGAATCAGAACGGGATGGGTTTTTCGTTTTGGAAGCTTGCTTTGTAAGTTTTAATTTTTGGTTCGGTTTAATAGTATCCGTTTTTAAATTATTCCATGATTTTAAATTAGTGATGGATACATTATACGATTTCGCAATCTTATATAATGTTTCTCCTTTTTTTACAGTGTGCATGGAAGTTGCGGCCATGCTAGTTGTTGTTCCGCTAACCAATAGTGCTAATGTGATGATGAGTGTCCCAAGAATTTTTCTCAAATACTCTACCCCTTACTATTTAGTCTAATCAATATACTAGCAGTATTGTATTACAGGAATATTACGACAATTTACCAATAACGTTACAAAGTGGAGAGGTAATATTTCAAAATACCAAACAAGTGTATGTCCTAGTTTATTTGACTATGCATAAAAGCCCTTCAAATAGATATTTGAAAGGCTTCAAAACGCATTTAAATAATATTTTATTTACCACTGAAAGATACCCTCGAAGACTTTTTTAGCAGGACCTGTCATAAAAACGCTATTGTCAGTATAGCGAATTACTAGCTCTCCACCTAACAGCTTAACCGTAATATCTGTATCCTTGTCGCAATAACCGTTTAAGACAGAAGCTACAACCGCCGCACATGCACCTGTACCACAAGCTAGCGTTTCTCCACTTCCACGTTCCCAAACACGCATATGAATAGTATTTCTGTTTTCGACTTGGATAAATTCCGTATTCACACTTTCCGGAAATAGAGGATGATGTTCAAATTTAGGTCCTATGACGGCTAGATTAATAGAGGTAATATCATCATCAAACAAAACGCAATGGGGATTACCCATAGAAACTGTCGTAATATTATAAGTCGTAGCCTCTATTTCAATTGGAACATCAATCAATGCTCCTTCTTCCTCCAACAATACGGGTATAGAGGAGGGATTTAAAATAGCATCTCCCATATCAACAGTTGCCTCATACATTTGATCATCTTTTACTTTTAACTCAATCGTTTTAACTCCACTAAGTGTATCAATTTTAAGTACTTCTTTTTTTGCAATATTATTATCATATACATATTTAGCAACGCATCGAATAGCATTACCACACATTTTTCCTTCGCTGCCATCAATATTAAACATCCGCATTTTCACATCTGCATTTTCCGAAGGGCATATAAGGACAATACCATCTCCTCCGACACCAAAATGTCGATCAGAAATAATTTTACTTAGCTTCTCAGGATGTTCGATATACTGTTCAAAGCAATTGATGTATATATAATCATTTCCACAGCCATGCATTTTTGTAAAAGATATATTCATATTCCACACTCTCTTTTCCATTAAAAGGAACAATTTATTTTCATTATAATCAGTTTCTTTCGCTCGGGTCAATGAAAAAAAGCAGACCACCTGGATCTGCTTTAAGGAGTTTTAATTTTAAAGGTATCTCCGCCTTGTATCGTTCCATTTTCATAGCCTTTGTAAAACCAGGCTTTACGTTGTTCAGATGTACCGTGTGTAAAACTTTCTGGAACGACGTATCCCATTGCTTGTTTTTGTAACGTATCATCTCCGACTGCGCTAGCTGCAGTTAGTGCTTCGTCTAAATCCCCTTCTTCTAACAAATCCATTCCCGCTGCATGTTTTGCCCATACACCTGAATAATAGTCTGCTTGAAGTTCAAATCTGACTAGGTATTTATTGAATTCCTCTTCGCTTAACCTTTGACGAAGTGGCATTACTTGATCAGAAGTTCCGAGCAAAGTTTGTACATGATGACCTACTTCATGTGCAATAACATAAGCCATGGCAAAATCCCCTGGTGCATGGAATTTATCCTGTAATTCTTGATAAAAGCTCAAATCGATATATAATTTTTGATCTCCTGGACAATAAAAGGGACCAACAGATGCACCAGCAGTACCACACGCTGAATTTACACTATCTGTATATAGTACAAGGGTTGGTTCTGTATATTGTAAGCCGTTTTCTTGGAATATTTCAGTCCAAACGGTTTCCGTATCTGCGAGTACAACAGAAACAAATTCCGCTAGTTCTTTTTCTTGTGCTGTTTCAACATAAGGGGCAGAGTTAGATTGATCAGTAACGCCTAAATTACCGATTAAATCTTCTGGATTCCCACCAAGCAAGGTTACGATAAGCACAATAATGAGTCCAAGACCGCCTCCAACACCAGCGATTGCTTTTCCGCCGCCTTTTCCACGTCGATCTTCTACATTAGAACTTCCTTTTCTGCCTTGCCATTTCATCTCGTTCACTTCCATTCAAAGCTAATATAATTATCTTATACCCAATTTCTTTAAGTTTAGACAATAATAAATGGAATCTTTCCGCTATAATGAGGATAAAGTGAAACTTTCATCAGTGGGGATCTTCATTCCTCGCTGATGATTATTACAAAAATTGTTTGGAGTATTACGATCTGAAAAACTGGGATAAAAAGGGTGGGAATTGTTTATGATGCTGATAAAACCAAAAATGCTTCAACCGGGAGATAAAGTGGCTACGATTAGTTTATCATGGGGTGGAGCAGGAGAACCTGATTTAAAATGGAGATATGAACAAGGAGTGGAACGTTTGGAAAAAGTGTTTGGTTTAGAAGTTGTTTCAATGCCGAACAGTTTAAAGGGCGCTGATTATTTATATGAAAATCCAAAGGCTCGGGCAGAGGACTTGATGAATGCATTTAAAGATCCAACGATAAAAGGGATTATTTCAAATATTGGCGGGAGTGAAAGCATTCGTTTACTGCCATATATAGATTTTGATATTATCCGTTCAAATCCGAAAGTATTCATTGGATACTCAGATACTACTGTGACACATCTGTTTTGTCACAAAGCAGGAATTTCTTCTTTTTACGGTCCAGCTATTTTAATGGACTTCGCGGAAAATGTGGAAATGCATGAATACACAGTGGAAGCTTTAAAAAAGACCTTATTTACAAATGAAGTGATCGGAGAAGTTAAACCGGCAGCTGAGTGGACAAGTGATCGCTTAGAATGGGTTGTGGAAAACAAAAACACAAAACGAAACATGTATCCTAACAGTGGCTATGAATTACTACAAGGCAATGGAGTAGTACAAGGAACATTAATCGGGGGATGTATTGAAGTGTTAGAATTTGCAAAAGGGACAGCTCTTTGGCCAAATGACGCTTATTGGAAAGATAGTATTTTGTTTTTTGAAACGTCAGAAGAGATGCCAGAACCCACTTATATCGAATATTGGTTACGGAACTATGGCGCACAAGGAATTTTACAAAAGGCAAAAGGTATTATTTTTGGAAAGCCTTTGAAAGAAAAGTACTATGAAGAGTATAAAGAATCCATATTAAAAATAATGAAAGAATTGGATTTAACGAATTTGTCGATTCTCTACAATTTAAATTTTGGTCATACAGAGCCAAAATTTGTCTTACCTTATGGAGCTTTGGCAGAAATTGATAGTGAGAAGGTAACTTTTTCTATTTTAGAAAGTGGAGTGGAGTAACAAATGCCCTCTTTTATTGTAATAGGGGGCGGGATTTTAGGTGCCTCTACGGCGTATCATTGGCAAAACAGAATGTAAAAGTTACGCTAATTGATAGACGAGATCTCGGTCAAGCATCTGCGGCAGCTGCAGGAATTATTTGCCCCTGGATTTCCCAAAGAAGAAATAAAAAATGGTATGGGCTTGTTCGAAATGGTGCTAAATATTATAAACAGCTTGTAAGTGAACTTGAGAAATTAGGGGAAACTTCCACTGGATATAAGCAAGTAGGTGCAGTTGCATTACAAAACGATGCGAAAAAGCTTCAAAAGATGCTTGATCGGGCACTAGAAAAAAGAGAAGAAGCACCTGAAATTGGAGAGTTGAAAATTCTTTCACCAGATGAAACAAAATCCCTATTTCCACTTATTTCAGAAGACTTTTTTTCCTTATACGTCGAAGGGGCTGCTAGAGTGGATGGGCGGGCCATGCGAGATGCCTTGATACGTGCAGCTAAAAAGCTAGGGGCGGAAATAATAGATGGAGATGCACAGCTTTTGGATGGTGGTGTATTCGTGAATGGAAAGCAATTAATAGCGGATAAGATTATCTTGACTGCTGGAGCCTGGGGAAATGAGATTCCATCTAAATTAGGGAAAGACATGAAAGTAAGCTTTCAAAAAGCACAAATTATGCATTTTGATATAGAAGATAAAGGTACAGGGAAATGGCCAGTCGTTTTGCCACCGACAAATCAATATTTGTTAGCATTTGACGAGGGGAAAGTAGTGGCTGGTTCTACGTATGAAGAGGTTACAGAATTTGATCATCATATAACAGAAGAAGGAAAAACTCTATTATTAGAGAATGCTACTAGTATTGCCAAAACATTGGAAACTGCGCAAATAGAGGAAGTCAGAATAGGATTCAGACCATTTACACCTGAGTTTCTACCGGTAATCGGAAATGTACCTGGATTTGATTCCATCTTTTTTGCAAATGGTTTAGGTGCTTCCGGATTGACTGCAGGACCATTTGTCGGCGCAGAGCTTGCTAGATTAGCGTTAGGGCATAAAACTGTGCTAGATTTATCTATGTACGCTCCAAATTAAATGAAGATGGAAAAGCTAGGAGGTGTATGCTTGAACGAGTATTCAATTGTTTATATTGAAATTGAACGGAAAATAGATTTTTACTATCAAATGCAACAAATTGAAATTCAATACGAACTCCAGCTAAGTATAGAAGGAATCATTACAGCCCGACATCGTTTTGAACTTCGACATGTTCATGATATATCACATAAATCTTTCTCTTTTGGTGGAGGTATCCTATACTTACACACAAACCAAGGAGTATTTTCTTATAAGATTCAAGATAATCCTACACCTTTCATACATGCATTCAAATTATTAAAAACAGAGAATAAAACATAGCTACTTTTATAGGTACAGGCCGCCTTTATATTCTTGTAATGAATTTGTAATCGTTTTGTTAAATTTCCACTGAATTTTGTGAATCATTGAACTTATTTTATATTCATTGAATTAGATCATTGTCGTGCTATAATGAAAAATATTCAAATAGTATTAACTCGTATAATCGCAGGAATATGGCCTGCAAGTTTCTACCGGCTTACCGTAAATAAGCTGACTATGAGTGGCAATGAAATAATCGAATTTATGACCTCTCTGTCATGATTTCTTTTATTTTTATTCGAATTTATAAGCTCGAATGACATTGTTCCACTCCACTTATGGTTTGGCGCAGTATCATCGGGCTTTTTTGTTTGAAAAAAAATGAAAACGAAGGGATCAAATACTTATGAAATTATTAAAAGAAAAAATTGTTCAAGAAGGTAAAGTGCTATCTGAACAAGTGTTAAAAGTAGATACATTTTTAAATCACCAAATTGATCCAGTACTAATGCAAGCGATTGGAGAAGAATTTGCTGCACGTTTTAAGGATGCGGGGATTACAAAAATTTTAACAATCGAATCTTCGGGTATTGCACCTTCTATGTTTGCAGGTTTAACACTAGGAGTTCCAGTAGTTTTTGCTCGCAAACGTAAATCTCTCACTCTGTCAGGAAACTTATATACTTCGAAAGTATATTCATTTACAAAAAATGAAACAAATGATATTTCAGTATCCAAAGATTTTATCAATAGTGATGATGTAGTGTTAATCATTGACGATTTCCTTGCAAATGGACAAGCCGCTCTTGGACTAATGGAAATTTTAGAGCAGGCAAATGCCCGAAATGCGGGAGTCGGTATAGTCATTGAAAAAGGTTTCCAAACTGGCGGTAGCCTTATCCGTGAAAAAGGAGTTCGAGTAGAGTCTCTTGCGAATATTAAGTCTCTAGAGAATGGACAAGTCACTTTCTTTGAGGAGACTGCAACTGTATGAACAATGCGTTAAGAAACACTGCACTTGGTTTGCAACATGTTCTTGCTATGTATGCAGGGGCAGTACTCGTTCCACTTATTGTAGGTGGTGCAATTGGACTTAATTCGGAGCAGTTAACATATTTAGTTGCCATTGATATTTTAATGTGTGGTGTTGCAACGATTTTACAAGTGATGAGCAATCGTTTTTTTGGTATTGGTCTACCTGTTGTATTAGGGTGTACATTTACAGCAGTAGGTCCGATGATTGCGATCGGTGGGGAATATGGTGTTTCCGCTATTTATGGGGCAATTATTGTATCAGGTATATTTGTTATCTTAGTTAGCGGTGTATTTAGTTATCTTGTGAAGTTCTTCCCGCCGGTAGTAACTGGTTCGGTTGTAACAATTATTGGGATTACCCTTATTCCTGTAGCGATTAATAATATGGGGGGAGGCCAAGGTGCTAGCGATTTTGGATCTGTTTCCAATATTTCTTTAGCGTTTGGTACATTACTTTTCATCGTCTTACTTTACCGTTTTTCGACTGGTTTTATTAGAGCAATTTCTATTTTGCTTGGTATAATTCTTGGAACAATTGCTGCGATGTTTATGGGGAAAGTGGATTTCACACCAGTTGTAGAAGCTCATTATTTTCATATGGTTCAGCCATTCTACTTTGGTACACCAACTTTTGAGTGGTCACCAATATTAACGATGATATTAGTAGCAATGGTGTCTTTAGTCGAGTCAACGGGGGTTTACTTTGCACTTGGTGATATTCTCGATAAAAAAATAGAGAAAAAAGATTTAACAAAAGGCTATCGTGCTGAGGGTATTGCTGTATTATTAGGTGGTATTTTCAATTCATTCCCGTATACCACTTTTTCGCAAAACGTTGGCTTGATGCAAATGTCGGGTGTTAAAACGAAAAATATTATTTATATAACAGGCGGTATGTTAATAGCACTAGGGTTCATCCCTAAAATAGCTGCGCTTACGACAATTATTCCTAACTCTGTGTTAGGTGGCGCAATGATTGCGATGTTTGGAATGGTAGTGGCACAAGGTGTAAAAATGCTGAGCAAAGTAGTATCTGGATCAGGGGATAACTCGATGATTATCGCTTGTTCCATCGGTATGGGACTTGGGGTAACAGTAGTTCCAGACCTATTTATTTCGCTTCCAGATAGCTTCCAAATCTTAACGAGTAACGGAATTGTAGCTGGTAGTATAACAGCAATTGTGCTCAATATTATCTTTAATATGATTCCTTATAAAAAATAATATAAACAGTACAGCGCGAAGGTTTCTACACCTTCGCGTTTTTTATAGACTGCTAGTGTTAAACTCCTCGACGAATGTAGTGGAAAAGCTTCTATTTAAATTTAGAGTCCGCAAATTATTAGACTAATCTCTAATAAGGAAATATAACGCATATAATGCCTAATTAGAAGCTCCTTAATGCGCATTATAGGGAAACTGCGCGGTAGTGAGTTGAATCAAGTGTCCGATGGGATTTCCGCTACAGGGTGAACGCTTTCCGCCGGCTTGACTTCAGCCGCTTCCTTCTCTACGCTCAGTCCAGGGTCTTCAGCTCAAGCTATTCCGGCTGGAGTCGCCGCCCTTTCGCTACAATCCAGTAGAGTCTGCTCATTACTAAGAAATGATGCACTAAATCTAGTACTATATTGTTTTTCTATAGGAAAAACCTAAGATTAATGGAATAAGACTTACTTTATAGTGATTATTAGTAGGTTCTATTGATTGGAGTGTAAGGCGACGACTCCTGTGGGATTAGCTCACCGCTCGCCCCACGGAAAGCGTCCGCCGGGAGCGGAAATCATTGCGGACATTTTAGTATCTTACCGCGCGGTTTCCCTATATTATGCAATACAAAAGTATTAGCTCATCTATCTTGAAGGGGAAAATTGTTTAAGGAGAGTTTTTGTTTGTAAAACATATGTAAAAACCTGTTTTGCTGTTTCGAAAACCGAAACATTATGATAGGATAGTATAATCTATTAGATATGAGGAAAAAGTTATGAGAATAAGAGATTGGGATAGGCCTTTAAAAGTCCGATTATTCGGCGAGTTTTTTAGTAACTTAAGTTTTTGGATGGTGTTTCCGTTTCTTGCTATATATTTTGCAGATGAATTCGGAACTAGTATGGCTGGAATTTTGCTTGTAATCTCGCAAGTCTTTTCGGTTGCAGCAAATTTAATCGGAGGCTATTGTGCAGATCGTTTTGGTAGAAGAACGATGTTATTCTTCTCAGCTACGGTGGAAGGGGCAGCATTTATCCTTTTTGCGTTTGCTAACTCACCATGGCTAGATTCTCCGATGCTTAGCTTTGTAGCCTTCACAATTGCTGGAGTAGCTGGTTCATTTTATCATCCAGCGAGTCAGGCGATTGTGGCAGATGTTGTGCCGGAGAGTGATAGAAGTACTGTCTTTTCGGTGTTTTATACATCCATCAATATTTCAGTTGTGATTGGTCCAATTGTAGGAGCAGTATTATTTTTCCAATATCGCTTTGCATTATTGCTGACGGCAGGTATTATATTCTGTTTAGTTGGTTTGGCTCTTCGATTATTAACCGAGGAGACATTGCCAGAAGAGATGAAGAATCAGCTAGTTGCAAAAGGCGGAAATGGTTGGATCCGAGTAGTGGTCGATCAAGTGAAGGCATATGGATTAATTGTGCGGGATAGAGTGTTTCTCCTTTATGTAATTGCGGGAATATTACTTGGGCAAACGTTTATGCAGTTAGACCTGCTGATACCTGTTTATATGAAAGAGGTTATTGATAAACAAGTATTAGGAAATTTCTTTGGTAGGGAATGGGCAGTAACTGGTGAAGGCTCTTTCGGTATTTTATTATCCGAAAACGGATTATTGGTTGTGTTGCTAACGGTTTTTGTATCAAGGTGGATGACTAAATATCCGGAGAAATGGGTGTTTTTTCTTTCGTCATTCTTATATATGATTGCTATGCTCATTTTCCCGATGACTGCAAACTTTTGGGTGTTCCTAATTGCAATGGCGATATTTACGTTGGGGGAGCTAGCGACGGTTGGATTGCAAGAAAGCTTCGTGTCAAAGTTAGCGCCGGCGGATATGAGGGGACAATACTTTGCTGCTGCAAGTTTGCGTTATACGATAGGAAGAACAATTGCACCATTGGTGTTTCCGCTTGTAACCTGGATCGGCTTCACATGGACATTTGTTATTCTAGCGGTTTTAGCGATAGGTAGTGGATTTATTTATTTGGTGATGTTCAAGGAATATGACAAGAGACGAAATGAAATAGCTGCGTAAATTGGACAAGGGGTACTCTAAGTAAAAGAGTACCCCTTGGTTTTGTATAGGTATAACATAACTTTTGAATTTTAAATTTCATCCCGAAAAAGTTCGGGGAATAATCTACATGAAAGAGTTCCCTTTCAATGCCGCGGTAAATTGTTCCACTGGTTTGCTTTCTAACCTAAGCAACGTAAACCCTACCTTCTTTTACGTCCTTGCGACCCTATAGTCGCGCCAGTGTGAATAAGTATTATCAAAAACACATAAAGCAGAATGCCATATTTCTAAATTTATGTCGTACCAAAAATGTCAACATATCGCATTATCACATAAATAAATGATGGTGTCAAACAAAAAGGATTTAAATGATATAATGATCGAATCAATATAGGGGTAGGTGGGAAAATGGAAGTTTGGGATATTTATAATGAAAATCGTGAGAAAACAAAGAGAACCCATATTCGCGGAGAAGAGATGCAAGAAGGAGATTTTCATCAAGTCATTCATGTTTGGATAATGAATGCGAGCGGTCAGTTTTTAATCCAGCGACGACAGCCTTGGAAAAAAGGTTGGGCTAACATGTGGGACTGTTCAGCTGCTGGATCAGCACTTGCAGAAGAAACAAGTGAAATGGCCGCAATCCGTGAAGTAAAGGAAGAACTTGGGATCGATATAGAGATGTCCACTTCCGAGATTTTGTTTACGATTAAATTTGAAAGAGGATTTGATGATCATTTCTTGTGATCCAAGACATAAACATCGAGGATTTAAGCCTTCAATACGAAGAAGTTGCAGATGCAAAATGGGCTACGATGGAAGAAATTCGAGAATTAGTCCAAACTGGTGAATTTATTCCCTATCATATTTTGGATACTTTATTTACCATGATTGAATCCAAGATTTCACTCAGAAAAGCAACTGTAGAGGATGCGGAAAAGTTGTTCGAAATACAAAGAAAAGTGTTTGAACCGCTTTATGAAAAATACGAAGATCATGAAACAACCCCGGTAAACCAAACGTTTGAGCGTTTTAAAGAGCGTTTAAAAACTGGGGATTACTTTAAAATAACGCTAGAAAATTTGCTTGTCGGAAGTGTACATGTATATCCGAAATCACCAGGGGTCATGCGATTTCATATGATCAATATTTTAGATGAATTTCAAGGCAAAGGTATCGCCCAACAAGTGATGATGCGGCTTGAAGGTTTACACCCAGAAGCGAATCGTTGGGAATTGGATACGATACAAGAGGAAAAAAGAAATTGCTATTTGTATGAAAAGATGGGTTATGTACAAACAGATGAGAAGTGGAAAGTAAATGATAAAATGACAATCGTTCATTACGTGAAAACTACGCGATTGAATCATATGCCATGTCTTTGAAAAATGGCACTGGAAATTCATGACGTAATAAACACAAGAAGTATCAAGAAATATAAACGAATTCCTTATATTATTTAATGTAGGAGTGAGACAAATGAATGAACAAATACAGCTTATGATTGATTGGATTGAAACAAATTTTAAAAATAAGTTTTCCTTAGATGAACTTTCAAATTATATGGGATACTCCCCTTATTATTGTTCATTTAAATTTCATCAAATAACAGGTATAAGTATTAGACGCTATATTCTTCTTAGAAGATTGTATTTATCTACAGAAGACTTGGCAAACAATAAGAAAATAATCGATATTGCTTTTGATTATGGTTATTCTTCACATGAAGCGTATAGTAGAGCATTTAAAAATATTTTTGGTATCAATCCGAGAGAATATCAACTCAACAAATTTCCAGTTCAGTCAATTGTTAAACTCAATATTAATAAAAACGGGGAGTGGAATAAAATGAACATTTCTAAAAAAATCGAGGTGGAAAAGCTACGTCATGATAGAAGTGAGTTGTTTGACAAAGATGTATTACATATCTTAAATGGTCAGGTTATGTATGAGGAATTTAACAATAACAGATTGATGGGTGAATCTGATTACGCACCGTTTAATGAAGCGATGTGTGTAAATGAGACTACGGACCAAACATTTGATAAAGAATTTATACTTATTCGAGCTGTAGGTCATCATGAACCAGTGGAGAGATATATGGAAAAGGTTATCGCTCCCTTAGCCAATCTTTTTAATAAAGAGTATAAATGTATCGTATTATGGTTTGGTGAAGACATGTTTTGTCAAATGAACCTATTGACTATACTTGCCTATCTTGAACAGTCAGGTTATGAAGGGAAAGTGTTTCTAAATAGTTTCAGAGAGGATGAATTTAAAGTTAATCAAACTGAACTTAAATTAGGTCCTTATCATTCAGTATATAAAGAGGTGTTGGTCAACCATGCTAAACCCTCTCATGAAGTCATGCCGGTTTTGTATCAAGCAATAAACATATATTTAGATATGCTAAACGAAGATAATCCAGTGGTAAAATATATTAATAAAAATAAAGCTCTATCAACAAAAGAAATGATCAATCGATTATTTGAACGTTTCCCAACCATAGGTTACGGTGATTTACAATATATAGAGCTAATTAATAAAAATAGATGAAAATGAGAATACTATTAATAGTTATTGGTATATTATTTGTTTCAGCTTGCAGTCACGAAAACCTTAATGAACAACACGAAATATATTTGTCAAACAAGGGATGGGAAATTAATGATTTACTAGAAGTGGAAACTTGTATACTAGATATTCCTGATGAAATGCTTCGTAATTATGAAGCAAGTGAAATTACATTTTTAAGTGAGCATTTAGGAGAAGAAGTTACACAGCATTCCTATGATTTAAGAGAAGAAGATGCTGAAGGAAAACGTTTGAAAGCAGTGGTATTCGAAGTCGAGGGAGAAGTTATTGGGGGGTATGGAGTTCTTCCAAATTGGGATCCTGGCATATTTAATCTGGACGAAAAAGAACGTCTAATCAATGAACAAATGATTAAGTAATAAAAGTCGATACTAGTTAACAAAAGAATTATTGTTCGGGAGAATGTTGCGCAACCGCTCCCGAACAATGCGCGTCCGCCTTGAAACGTTTCGCAAATATTGGACTGAATTTTATCCCCTGAAAAAAACAAGAAGAGTCATCATTTATTCATTTATGGTGTCTCTTTTTTTTATGTAGTACAATGGCGATCAATAATAAGAAAGGATCATTAGAAAACGCTAGAACGTGGTCGTGAACTAATGAACCTACAAGTTGACTTCCTTCACTTCCAGTGATAAACTCATCAATATTACTATTACGGATATCAAGAATCTTTAATATCCACTTTGGAATAAGGAGGTAAAGTATGAGGTATTCAAACGCTACAAACTACGCCCTACATACGATGATTCATTTGATACTACAGCCTGGGGGGAGCTCGGTGGGAGTGAAGGAATTAGCGGAAATGCAGAAGCTTTCCCCGACGTACCTTTCTAAGATATTAACTAAACTTGCGAAAGCCGGTTTGATCGAGTCGACGCCGGGCGCAAAGGGAGGCTATAAAATCTCCAGAACAAAACAGGAAATATCTTTTTTGGATGTAATTAATGCGATTGAAGGAGATACTAGCATATTCGATTGCTCCATTCATCATGAAGGCTGCTTGATTGAAAACGTTATGAGGCAGGTAGAGGAAAATATGAAAGCTGAACTCGAATCCAAGCTTTTGATCGATATTGCTAAAGAGGCACAATCCAAACAGAAAGAAGAAAAAAGTTAAATTTTATTAAAGGAGTGAACCAGATGATATTAGATTGCGCTGTGATTGGAGGAGGTCCGGCTGGACTGAATGCTACTTTAGTACTTGGAAGATCAAGACGTAAAACTATCCTGTTCGATGACAACAAACCGAGAAATATAGTGACTTCTGAGTCCCACGGGTTTATCACAAGGGATGGTATACATCCGCAGGAACTCAAAAGGATCGCCCAGGAAGAACTAAGCAAGTACCCAGACGTGAGTATCGAAAAGCAACGAGTGCATCGTATAAATAAAGAAAACAACTTGTTTCAGGTTGAGACAGATAATGGGGAAGTTTACAGCGCTAAAAAGATCATTCTCGCAACTGGCTTTAAGGAAGTCCTTCCGGATATTCAAGGGGTGAGAGAGTTCTATGGCAAGAGCCTATTCAGCTGTCCTTTCTGTGATGGCTGGGAATTAAGAGATCGACCACTGGCAGTGATTGCAGAGGATCAAAGGGCGTTCCATATGGCGAAATTGGTGTCCAACTGGACGAACGATTTAATTATTTTTACCAACGGCAGTAAGGTCCTTTCGCTGGAAGAACAAGAATTACTCAAAAGCAGAGGCATCAGTATTAATGAAAAGAAGATTGCCGCTTTCATTGGCGAAGAAGGGATGCTGGAAAAAATACAGTTGGAAGATGACACAGCAGTGCTTCGTGAAGGTGGATTTATCGCTGCAGAATGGAAACAGGCCGCTTCTTTTGAATCCTCACTGGAATATGTATTAAACGAGCATGGCGGCATTGAAACGGACAGCTGGCAACGCACGAAGACAGAGGGAGTTTTTGCTTGCGGAGACACGCGAATTGCTGGTCCCTCTCAATTAATTATTGCAGCGGGGGAAGGTAGTATGGCTGCAATGGCTGTGAACGCAGCTCTGATTGAGGAAAAATTTAACTAGGCGTAACAGCATGCCTAAACAGCTGCTTAAAAAAGGAGGATATATATGCATCACATGCATGGTAAGCACAATAAAGGAAAAGTATCGTACTTAGAAAGTCCCGAACGAAGAAAAGAATTTTCCCCGGAACAGTTGTTGAACAGAATTCCCCTAAAAGAAACGGATAGTATATTGGATTTTGGCGCTGGAACCGGTTATTTTTCCATCCCAGCGGCGAAAAAGATTAAGGGTAACGTATACGCTCTGGATATCGACGCTGCGATGCTCGAAATAATAAATGAGAAAGCCCTAGAGGAACAGCTTACGAATATTGTCCCGGTAGAGGGAAGTATGGAGGCACTGCCTTTACCTGATGGCTCTAGCGATGTAATCATTGCTTCTCTGGTACTGCATGAAATTCAGCCAATTGCCCCGTTGTTACAGCAAATGAAAAATGTACTGAAAAAAGAAGGCTATCTAATCTGTCTCGAACTTGAACCAAAAGGAAAATCCGAGAAAGCTCCGAGAATTACCTTGGAAAAAATGGAGCGGGAAATGAAAGAAGCAGGATTCCAGATAACGGAGAAGTTTTTCCCGGCTGAATCTCTATATATGCTTGTTGCACAAAAGACAGATTAACCAATTAATTTTTTATTCAATTAAGGATATTAAATGTCTCTAAAGTATTTAATTGATTCTTACCATAGCACCATTGAGAAGGGCAACCTAAAAATCAAGAAGAGCCAATCTTCTTGGAGGTTTTTAGTTATCCGACTGTTACAGGTGCAAAGAATTCGCTGTACAGCTCGCGTAATATTTTGTTCTCATTGCTTCTGTGAACACCGAATGCAAGGCTGACTTCAGAGGATCCTTGGTTAATCATTTCGATATTGGCACCGGTTCTAGAAATAGCTGTGGCCGCACGTGCTGCAAGCCCTGTGCTGTTGTTCATACCTTCTCCAACAATTACAATCATCGAAAAATCATGACGGAAATGTACGTCTTCTGCATGAAGCTCGTTTATGACTCGATCTATGATACGCACTTCTTTTTCGGGTGTCAGTTGATGACTTCGCATAATAATAGAGATATCGTCTAAGCCTGATGGTGTATGCTCATAGGAAATATTCTCTTCTTCTAAAATTTGAAGTAGTTTACGACCGAAACCAATTTCTCGGTTCATCAAATATTTGCTCACATATAAAATAGAAAACCCATTATCTGCACTGATTCCAGTAACAGGACGACGGTTAGCTTTTCGCTCAGCTACAATTTTTGTACCTGGAGCAGAAGGGTTATTTGTATTTTTGATACAAACGGGAATGCCAGTTTTGTAAACAGGCATTAATGCTTCATCATGAAAAACGGAGAAACCTGCATAAGAAAGCTCTCGCATTTCACGGTATGTTATTTCTTCAATTTCTGCCGGGCTATTAACAACCCTAGGATTTGCACAAAAAACAGAGTCGACGTCCGTAAAGTTTTCGTATAATTCCGCTTGAACTGCTGCTGCTACGATAGATCCAGTTATATCAGAACCACCACGTTCAAATGTGCGAAGAACCCCCTCTTTTGTATATCCAAAAAATCCAGGGAAAACGGTGATTTCCGAACTGTTACGTAGTGCATTTAAGTTTTCATACGCTTCAGGTAGAGCCTGGGCACGTTCTGGTAAATCGTTCACGACTAACCCTGCTGTTTTCGGATTAACGTATTGTGCTGGCATACCAATGCTTGTAAAGTACGAAGAAATAAGCTTTGCATTATTATCTTCTCCACTTGCTTTTATATTATCTACAAATAGCTCGGCATTAGATTTACTTTCAAGGGTACGAATGCGTAAGTCCTTTTCAATCACATCGCAAATTGTTTGTTCTAGGTCAAGCCCTTCTGCAATTTCTCTATAGCGATTAACTACATTTTGCAGTTTTTCCTCGACATTTTCATTATGTATTGCTGCATTTGCTAACTCAATCAATAAATCAGTTACTTTTTTATCGGCGTCGAATCGTTTTCCGGGTGCTGACACGACTACGAATTTACGAGATGGATCTGCTTTCACGATTGCGGCTACTTTTTTTATCTGTTCTGCATTTGCAACAGATGTTCCACCAAACTTACTCACTTTCATTTTATCAAATCCTTACTTTTTAATATATGAATGTATTTCTAGAAAAAACAAATGATTTTATACAGTGTACAAATTATAATGATTTCAGTCAATATATTTGTTGAAATTATTGCCTGTAGATTCTTCTTAATACGAACGAATTATTATATTTTATATTTTAAGTTCGTGTATTAATAGTTATTCATTATTATCGGTTGATATGTTAGTATATGCAACACTTAAATACGAATTATAAAAATTTGAAAAATATTTTTCATCTGTAAAAAAAGGCGTTAAATCAATGTTTTTTTAAAAGATTTTTAAATGATAACGCTTTCAAATATTTTTACTATATTGACAATAAAAATTACTCTGATAATATGGATTTAAATTCAATAACACATTAACAATTTGGATAGAGACAAGTTTTATAATTTGAAGTCTAAAGAGAGCTGATGGGTGGTGCAAATCAGTGATTTCGTTTATAGAGTTCCACTCTTGAATTGGTGAGCTGAACGATTTAGTAGGTTCATCCGTCTAATAGCGCGTTAAGCATATTTCTTTTGAGGCTGCAGTTTTTCTGCAGTAAATTTGGGTGGTACCGCGTGAGTTTTTACAAGCTCTTCGCCCCTTACATATATATGTGTAGGGAGCGAAGGGCTTTTTTGTTTTTCAAAATAGGGAGGAGAATGAATATGTTACAAGATCAAACCATTTTACGAATTCCAGGACCGAGTCCAATTCCACCGAGTGTTCAACGAGCGATGAATCAAACAATGATTGGTCATAGAGGAAAAGAAACATCTCAAATGTTAAAAAATATCGCTCCGGGATTAAAACGTGTTTTTGGGACAGAACAAGAAGTTGCGATTATTGCGGGAAGTGGGACAGCTGGACTAGAAACTGCAGTAGTCAATGTAGTAAAGCCAGGTGAGGAAGTACTTGTTGTGGTGACTGGTGCATTCGGCGATCGCTTCACAAAAATTTGCCAAGCGTACAATATAAAAACACATGTATTAGATGTTGAATGGGGCAAAGCATTGAACCCAGAAGAAGTGAAAGCATTTTTAGTCGAACATCCGGAAGTGAAAGTTGTGTTTTCTACATATTGTGAAACTTCTACCGGAGTATTAAACCCAATTGACCTTCTAGCTAAAACAGTTCGTGAAGTATCAGAAGTTCTAATAGTGGTAGATGGTGTTTCTTGTGTAGGTGGAGTAGAAACAAGAATGGATGAGTGGGGAATCGACGTGATGGTAACTGGTTCTCAAAAGGCATTTATGTTACCGGCAGGGTTGACGTTTGTAGCGGCAAGTGAGCGAGCTTGGACAATCATTGAAGAAAATGAGCAACCACGTTTTTATTTAAATCTAAAAAAATATAGAGACAATTTATTAAAAGATACAACACCTTTCACACCTGCACTTTCACTATTGTTTGGTTTAGAGCAAGTATTGAATTTAATAGAAGCGGAAGGATTAGAAAAGGTATATGCAAGACATGAGTTGCTGAAGAAAATGACTCGTGCTGCATTTAAAGCAATTGATATTCCTTTATTAACAACAGATGAGGATGCTTCACCAACAGTAACTGCTGTACAACCCGAGGATTTTGATGCAGAGGAATTCCGAAAAATATTAAAGCAGGAATTTGCGATTTCTATTGCAGGTGGTCAACAGCACTTAACCGGCAAGATTTTCCGAATCGGTCATATGGGCTATTGCTCTCCAGCAGATGTACTTCAAATTATTAGTGCAGTGGAAGTAGCTTTAAAGAAAATCGGAAAAGATATCGAACTTGGAAAAGCGACAGCGGCAGCACAACTAGTCTATTTAAATGAAGGGGAGAATAAATAATGGCATTTAATATTTTAATTAGTGATCCACTAAGCGAAGATGGGATTTATCCTTTAAGACAAGCTGAAGGTTTTAATATAGTAATAGAAACGAATTTATCACCAGAGGAACTTGGAGAACGAATAGGAGAGTTTGATGCATTACTCGTTCGTAGCCAGACCCAAGTTACCCGTGAAATTATTGAAAAAGGTACGAGACTAAAAATTATTGGTCGTGCTGGGGTGGGGGTAGACAATATTGATTTACCTGCAGCGACAGAACGTGGAATTATCGTTGTAAATGCACCAGATGGTAATACGAACTCGGCTGCTGAGCATACAGTAGCTATGCTTATGTCACTGGCTCGCAATATTCCACAAGCCTTTCATGCATTGAAAAATCAAAAATGGGATCGCAAAGCGTTTATCGGTGTAGAGCTTAAAAACAAAACCTTAGGTGTAGTAGGACTAGGAAGAATAGGAGCAGAAGTTGCAACACGTGCAAAAGGTCAACGAATGAATGTGATAGCCTATGATCCATTTTTAACACCTGAAAAAGCTGAAAAACTGGGCGTACAATTTGGAACAATCGATGAAGTAATCAGAGCTGCTGATTTTATCACAGTGCATACACCACTTCTGAAGGAAACACGTCATTTAATAAATAAAGAAGCATTTGAAAAAATGAAAGACGGCGTACAAATCATTAACTGTGCACGTGGGGGCATTATCGATGAAGATGCGTTGTACAATGCAATTGTAGAAGGAAAAGTGGCTGGAGCAGCATTAGATGTGTTCGAAGAAGAGCCGTTTTTAGATCACAAGTTACTGACACTTCCACAGGTAATTGCAACACCGCACTTAGGTGCAAGTACAGTTGAAGCACAAGAAATTGTTGCAGTAGATGTTTCTTACGATGTTGTGAGCTTTTTACAAGGTGGAGTGGTGAAAAATCCAGTAAACCTTCCATCTGTACCAAAAGATATTATGACCAAAATTGAACCATACTTTAATCTAGTTGAAAAACTTGGATCATTTTAAGTGACTTAGCAGACGGAGTGGCGGAAGAATTAAATATTTACTACTCTGGTGAGCTAGCTAATATGACGGTAGGTCCACTGACTAGAAATGCAGTGAAAGGATTACTGAAAAGTAAGCTAGGCGAATCAGTCAATGATGTAAATGCTAAATTCCTTGCTGATCGGATTGGAATTGTTGTGAACGAACATAAAACAACGAAGTCTAAAGGTTTTATGAGCTTAATCACAGTAGAAGTAAAAACTGACAAGGAAACTCGTAAAGTATCTGGTACTCTTTTAAACGGCCTAGGAGCTCGAATTGTACGTGTGGATGATTTTGTTGTAGATGTTGTGCCAGAAGGTTATTTATTATTCATTCGCCATAAAGACCAACCAGGTGCTATCGGCCGTGTAGGAACGTTACTTGCTGCAGAAGGTATTAATATTGCAGGGATGCAAGTTGGACGTTCTGAAGTTGGTGGGGATGCAATTATGATGCTATCCATTGATAAGCACGTAGAAGAGACAGGCGTCGAGCAGCTGAAGGGCTTAGTAGATATTTATGATGCGACACCGATTGATTTGTAATTTAATTTAGTTGGAATAATTCGGTGTTTAGTTGGAAAATCATTAAATGAAAAGAAAGAGCTTGTCTCCCAAGTCTATTTAGCGACTATGAGACAAGCTCTTTTTTGGGGCTCTATTCAAGAATTGCAAATAGCTCACGTAAGTTCTCAATCGTATAAGTAGGCTCTACTTCCTCACTTGCCGGTTTGTTTTCTCTGTTAATCCAAACTGATCGCATACCGACTTTGGAAGAGCCAAGTATATCCGTCATCAAATTATCCCCAACCATCAGTGCTTCATCTGCTGTAATTCCGACTAAATCTAGCGCATGTTCAAATATCGATGGGTCTGGTTTTCCTCTTCCGAATGCTCCGGAAATAAGAATATGGTCGAAGTATGGAGCAATTTCTGGTGAGATTTCTAATTTCGTATATTGTAGGCTAGGCGATCCGTTTGTCATTAACAGAAGAGTGTATTTATCTTTTAATTGGTCGAGCACTTCAAAGGTTTCTTCATATATAAATGGACTTTCTTTTCGCATGTTAGGAAAGTATTCAGCAAGCTCCATTCCAAATGCTTCATCATCAATACCTAATTTTTTTAATCCTCTAGTCCATGCTTGTTTTTGAAATTCGGGGATGATCGCTTTCATCTTTTGGAAATCCTCGCTCGGGTCATCGAAAGTTCCCCATAGCCCTTCAAAAGGATTTATACCAATCATTTGTGTAAAAGGACGTGTTTCATATGTATCATATAGGGCACTTGCTTCTTCACGAACGGCAAGTTCTAGTGATGCTGCATCGACGTTTACTTTTGAAGCCGCATATGCGCATGTTTTTTGAAATGCGGTTTCCACGCTTTTCTTATCCCATAATAAAGTATCATCTAAATCGAAAAAAATAGCTTTCATTTCTGAATTTTCCCCCTTTAATATCTTACTTAATACTTTAACTTAGTAAAGGGGAAGTGTCACTAGAAGTAGAGCATTTTTTCAAGTGGACTATTTACTGGAACGAGACTTTCAATATCTTTAATGACAATAGGGAAAAACGGAAAATTATATACATATGGCGTAATCTCGTATAATTGAAAATAGATGACTAAACAATGGTCTGCAATATAATAATCTTGGTCTTTTCGTATTTCCTTAAATTCTCCGAGAAGTGGCACATCCCATTCAATAATTTTTTTATTGATAATGGCAGATAAGGTTTTGACATAATCGCTATTCGGTTTATATAACTCTTGTAATGTATACATTTTCCCAGTAGTAACATCAAAAGTTAACGATTTGCAGACGGTTAAACCATGAGCACCGCCAGAAAAAGTGTAAACAATCAATAATATGCTTAAAATGCCCCGCTGATTATTTTTTATCTCATAATATCCAGTAATCTCTTGTACGCCTTCTGTGTAAAAGCCTTGCTCGATCAATATTTTGTTAAGAAGTGTAATAATATCTGCATTAATCTTTTTTTCTATATGCGGATAGTGTAAGTTAGTTACAATAGGATAGTACACATTTACGGAAGGTGAATGTTTAAAAATACGCTTTGTTTCAATGCGAACGGGTAGATTCAAGGTTCACAGCCTTTCGGAGTTATTAATAGATAGTATGAGTAGGGGAGGATACATATGTTTTTAAATAAAATCTCAATATTACATAGAGAAGCAAATATGAAGGATCAGTATCCGTTTACGATACCAACGATAAAAAATTTAACAGAAATTGAGCTAACAAGCAGTGTAACTTTCTTGGTTGGCGAAAATGGTACTGGGAAATCTACATTACTAGAAGCAATTGCGGATAATTGTGAATTTAATACTGCGGGTGGAAGCAGAAATAATTTATTTCAGGTAGATGCTTCGGAAAGTGCATTAGGAGAATATATTCGTTTGTCGTGGATGCCTAAAGTGACAAATGGTTTTTCCTACGTGCAGAATCATTTTATCAATTCGCTTCCCATATTGATGAGCTAGAAAGAGAACGCCCGGCGTTTTAGATAGCTATGGAGGGAAGTCTTTACATGAGCAATCACATGGGGAATCGTTTCTTTCGTTATTTTTAAACCGCTTCAATGGACGTGCTATTTACTTATTGGACGAGCCAGAAGCAGCTTTGTCTCCACAAAGGCAGCTGTCTTTTTTGCGTATTATGCATGATCTTGTGGAAGAAGAAGATTGTCAATTTATCATCGCCACGCATTCCCCGATTATTTTAGGTTATCCTAATGCTACCATTCTTAGTTTTGATCATGGCGAAATTGAAGAAGTAGAATATGAAATGACGGGCCATTACCAAATAACCAAGTATTTTTTAGATCATCGTGGAAAATTTTTAGAGGAATTGTTAGCAGGTGAATAGATGAGTGTCATTATGGCTTATTTGGACGATATGTTCTTTTTTATTTGTATAGCTCTCCCACTTGTGATTATTTGGCGTATCGCTCGCTGGAAGAAAAGAGGATTTAATGTAAAGGAAAGCTTGCATGAAATCGGGTTTCTTCTGTTTATATGTGTTCTCATCGGACTATTTTCTCAAACCATCCTTCCGAAGTCAGGAGCGGAGCAAGTCTATGGAACAGGCGTGAACTTACAGCTGTTTCGGGTTGTAAAAGAAACATATAATGCGATTGTGTATTTAGGATTTTGGCAACCTTTTTATATTAACTTTCTTGGAAATATTATTCTTTTTGTGCCGATCGGTTTTTTGTTACCGTTACTTTATAGAAGGATGGTATATTTTCCAAATACAGTAATCATGGGATTGTGCGTATCGCTTTTTATTGAAATTATGCAAATTCCTCAAAGTAGAAGCAGCGATGTGGACGATCTTTGGCTGAATACACTAGGTGCGTTTTTAGGGTATCTATGTTATTTGTTCATCCATAAACGTTTTCCAGTTATCACGAAAGCTTTTAAAAAGTAGTTTATTATCCTCTAATTTGGGTAAACATACATTGTATTAACTATGCAAGGAGACAACTATGAACATGCAAATGAAAGAATCAAAAATGGAAGAAAAACGTGATAATATAATTGAGGATCTAGTGAACAAAGGAATATTTAAAATCGATGGAAGACAATTATACCAACTAAATTATTATGAATTAATGAAAGAATATATAGCAGAAGAAGAAAGTAAAAAGTGCCTATAAATAAGGCGCTTTTTTTATGCTTAACTATTGATTTTATATAACGTTTCTTAATATTAGAATCCACAAGATAGCTTAGAGCAATTAATAAGTCAGTGAAAGCAATCACTTCTAATCGGATAGAAACCAATTCAGCACGAAAGTAACCAATTCCTAAAACAGCAAGTTTACTTGGAGTGAGCCGACGATGACTGTGACTCGTTTTTGGCAAACGTTGTGCAAATGCGTATTTATATATTGACATCACTCTCTAATCATAAAAAGCGATTACTTTACTATAGGACATCCTATGCTTAGAAACTCTCTCATTTAAATAACATTGGTAAACTAAATACACTTAAAGCACACGTATACTTTTTTAGTGAATTCTTTCAATTCCGAATCACTAATTGCCGATAATAAAAGTGTGGTACACTTGAATCAAACATAGATGAGGTGGAATAAAACTTGACTTTTTTACAAAATTTAAATGAAACATTACAAGAAAAATGGGCGAAAGCAAATTTCGCATTTGAGATGCCAATACAAACCAAACTAATCCCGCATATGTTGGATGGTTCAGATATAGTAGCAGAATCTCCAACAGGAACAGGAAAAACATTAGCTTATGTTATTCCGCTTTTAGAGAAAGTAGACCCGACGAAGAAGCAGGTGCAAGCATTAGTAATCGTCCCTTCTCAAGAGCTTGGCATGCAAATTATTGAAGTTTTTCGTGAGTGGATTACAGGTACCGACATAACTGTTGCGCAATTAATCGGTGGAGCTAATATCCAAAGACAAATAGACACACTGAAAAAGAAGCCAACGATTGTCGTAGGAACACCTGGACGATTGCAAGAACTTGTAAAGACGAAAAAATTAAAGATGCACGAAATTAAAACAATCGTATTAGATGAGGGCGACCAATTATTAAGCAGAGAACACCGTACTACTGTAAAAGGATTAATCGATGCAACAGTAGAAAGCCAACTCGTTGTTACTTCTGCAACAATTACAGATGAGATTGAGTTAGTAGCAGATAGAATGATGGATAACCCAGTACGTATTAAAGTATCAGCAGAAGAGATTCCCGCGAAGGGTGAAGTAATCCATAGTTTCGTTAAAACAGAGACAAGGGATAAAACAGATCTTTTAAGAAGACTCTCACACATAAAAGGGATGAAAGGACTCGCGTTTGTTAATAGCTTAGACCAATTGCTCATGAAGGATTCTAAATTATTGTATATGGATGCTCCAATTGTTTCCCTTCACTCGGAGATGAAAAAAGAAGAACGTAAAAAAGCATTGGATGATTTTAAAAATGGAAAAGTAAGCATTTTAATAGCTACAGATGTGGCTGCACGTGGACTCGATATTTCAGGTTTAACCCATGTCATTCATGTAGATGTTCCGCATTCGATCGAACAATATTTACATCGTTCTGGACGTACAGGTCGAGCAGGAAAAGATGGAGAAGTATTAACTTTATTAACTTATTCAGATGAAAAAACATATAAGAAATGGACAAAAGAGCTACCGAGCAAACCGGTTCAAAAAATCTGGCATCGTGGTGCATTAATAGAAGGAAACTCTAAAACTGTAGAGAAAAAGGGGAAATAAAGATGAATTTCCAACAAAAGCTAGAAGAATACGCGGAGCTAGTTGTCAAAGTTGGCTTAAATATTCAAGAGGGGCAGCCATTATTAATTGGTACAACCACAGATACAATCGAATTTACAAGGCTTATCGTAAAAAAAGCGTATGAAGCCGGTGCAAAACGAGTAGATGTAAACTATACCGATGAAGTAAATGCACGAGCATTTTATGATTTAGCTCCCGACGAAGCATTTCATGAATATCCAAAATGGTTAGCAATGCAGCGAGACGAGTTAATTGAAAAAAATGGTGCATTATTATGGATAGATGCGGACAATCCAGATTTGTTGGAGGGAGTGTCAATTGACCGAATTTCCAATTTTCAAAAGGCGTCTGGTAAAGCATTAGAAAACTATCGAAAAGCAGTGATGAATGATGTGATTACTTGGTCGATTGTTGCAATTCCTTCTGAAAAATGGGCTGCTAAAGTATTTCCAGAGCTAGAATCGGAACGCCAAATGGAAGCGCTATGGGATCTTATTTTCAAAGTGGTGAGAGTTGGAGAAGGTACCGCGGTCCAAAAATGGAAAGAGCATATTAACAATTTGGAAAGTCGTGCTGCACTTTTAAATGTAAAACGTTTTAAAAAGCTCCATTATAAAGCGGAAGGAACAGACATTCAAGTGGAGTTGCCAAAAGATCATATTTGGCTAACAGGGGCTAGTAAAAATGCACAAGGTATTCCTTATATTGCGAATATTCCAACAGAAGAAGTGTATACAGCACCACTAAAAACTGGTGTAAATGGGTATGTAAAAAATAAGAAACCACTCGTATATCAAGGAAATATTGTAGACGACTTTACGTTGACATTTGAAAATGGTGCCATTACTAAAATAGAGGCATTAATTGGCAATGAACTTTTACAAGAACTAACACAAACTGATAAAGGAGCTAAGTATTTAGGGGAAATTGCATTAGTTCCGCATGAATCTCCTATTTCTGCTTCAAATGTATTGTTCTTCAACACATTATTCGATGAAAATGCATCGAATCATTTTGCGATTGGCGAGGCATATCCAACATGTGTAGAGGGAGCTCGCGGTTTATCCCATGAAGCGCTAGAACAAATCGGTCTTAATACATCCATCGTCCATGAAGATTTTATGATTGGTAGCGCAGATATGGATATTATGGGTGAATTAGAGGATGGAACAATAGAGCCTATTTTCCATAAAGGTACTTGGGCATTTTAAGGAGTGGAACAAAGCATGAAGAAATGGTTTGTTATAATCGTTTTTTTATTGCTTCCTTTTTCGGCTGCGTCTGTTGAAGCAAAAAGTCCGGAAGTGTATATTGCGATAGGTGATTCATTGGCGGCCGGGCAAACGCCAAATAGGGAAATTGATGCTGGCTATGCAGATTTAATAGCGCAGGAATTGAAACGTTCACGTCAGCTTGCTTTTTATTCGAAAGGGCTCGCTTTCCCGGGCTATACGACGGCTGACATCCTGTCCACCGTGCAATCAGAGGAAGCAAAAGAATTACTAAAAAATGCAACGCTCGTAACAATTTCTGCAGGAGCAAATGATTTACTAAGACTGGTGCAAGCAAACCCAGCAAATGGGTCACTTTCCTATCAACAAATTCCAGCTGATTTTGCCTTAAATAATGTACGAAAAAATATCGTTGAAATTATAAAAGAAGTAAAAAAAGCCGCTCCAAAAGCAAAAGTTTATGTAATAGGGTATTATTTTGCTTATCCGCATGTACATGAATCGCAAAAGCAAGGTGTTCAACAAGAACTTAGTACATTGAATTCCATATTAAAAACACAAGCAGAAAGTAATGGTGCAATATATATATCCGTAGAAGAAGCATTTGCACCCCAAGCAAAAGAACTTATTCCAAATCCGGCTGATGTACATCCTTCGATGGAAGGGTACCGGATAATGGGAAATGCGTTCTTTGCACATTATAATAAAAACTTACATGTACGACCAAACGAGTTACCAAATCCGAATCCTCTCTCATTTGAAGAAATTATAAAGAGTCAAAAAGAAACCGTAACATCACCAGTTTCCAGAATAGAAGGCTTCGAAAATTATCTATCATTAACAACATTAAAACCATACATTTAAAAAGCTGTCTCCCGAAAAAGGAGACAGTCTTTTGATTATTTCGTTGTTTTTTTTGCTTGTATTGCCTTTTTTACAATCGGTAAGACGATTGGAGCTAATTTAATTGCAGTTTTTACGAGCGCTTTTACTTTCATCATTATCTCTCCCTGGGTTTTCTCTATGCTGTCTATATTCCCATTATAAGCGTATCATAAACATTATCTTAACACTCTAATGCCTTGTATAATATTCCAGATTAAAACAATTAAATAAACTATTATATAGATTATGATAAATAACAACGGCCCAAATGTTGCCCAAAAGGATGGTTTTTCAAACATTATGACCATCGAAGTAGAGGAGGGGATCGTAGTTGCAAATATACTAATAAATATAATAATCATAAGGACAACTGGTATGATATGAGAAAGAAGTGACTTTTTTGCATGATGTTTTACTTCTTTATCCTGTGAAACAAAAAAGACAATAATCGGTACAATGAATGGCGCAAATAATACACTAAAATAGGATAATGCACTTAACATTTTATTATTAACCACTTATCAGGACCTCCTTTCCTTATGAAAACAACAATTTATGCCAAAATAAATGAAATTAAAATTTCTTTAAATCGCTCCACAGATGAGATCAAAACATATTCTTTTTCTCCATGCCAATCAGCACCACTTGGTCCAAACTCAATTGCCCCTGCACCTTTTTCCGCATAAAATCGAGTATCAGCAGAGCCATGTTGACCAAATAACTTAGTTGGGCGAGCGGATAAAGTAGAAGTTACTTGTTGTAGTTTTTTTACATATTTATTGTTTTCTTCTGTCGTAACGGCAGGTGCAGTAGAATGAATTATGACCTCGCTATTTGGGTAGAGACTGCTAGTCATATATTTTATTTCCTTTATAATGTCTTCTGCATGTTGGCCGGGAACAAAACGAATATCATAGGACATAATACATTCGTCCGGGACTACATTGTATCTTTCACCTGCATGTATTTTTGCCAAGTTTAAAGATGGATAATCATAAAATGTATTACTAGCTATTAAAAAAGAAAGTTTACGCATTTCCTGATCGAATAGGAACGCTTGCTCAATCGCATTAATCCCTTCCCATGGACGACTTCCATGACTTGATTTTCCTTTTAGAATGATATCTAGTTGGACAATTCCTTTCGCTTGCAATCCAATATGTAATTGAGTCGGTTCACCACAAATGACGAAATCTCCGTTAAATCCATGATCGACAAGATACTTTGATATATCTCCCGTTGTTTCTTCGTCTGTTACAATATGCAATTGCACTTTTTGGGTTAGCTTGTGAGGAACCAATGAAAGCTCGTAGAAAGCTTGCATCATCGCAGCCACGCCAGCTTTCATATCCGCAGCTCCTCTTCCAAATAACAGGTCACCCTCAATATAAGGAATAAATTGTTCTAGCTCCCCAGGGACAACATCGACGTGTCCGTTCCATATAATACAATCATCTCCACTACCTATTTCTGCAACCAGCATAAGTTTACCGTCATGTTCATATATTGTTGGTGTAATCTCACGTTTTTCTAACCAAGTTTTACAATATAAAAGAGCTTCGTTCGCTCCTTCTAAATCATCACTTTTAATACGGATTAAATCTTTCAATAACTCTATCATTTTATTAACTCCTCCGTTATCAATTATTTCTATAAGTATACCAATGAAGGAAGAGGGGTTGCATTCCTTATTTTACACTGCTACAATGAACTCGAACTAAATAATTCATAACCACAAGGGGCGTCGCTTATGCGGCTGAGATTGTACCCTTCGAACCTGTAAGTTCAAGCTTGCGTAGGGATGTGGATGGAAACTGACAATCGCGCGATGTCTGGGTCTATCCCGGGCGTCGTTTTTTTGTGGGAAAAAAGGGGAGTACAATGAGAAATCAACGTGTATTATTATTAGTGGAAATAGCTATATTTGCAGCTTTAGGATATGTATTAGACCTGATTGGATTTGGCATGCCACAGGGTGGATCCGTAACTTTTGTGCTAGTACCAGTTATTTTAATTGCTTTCAGACGTGGAGTTGTAGCAGGTCTTATTACTGGATTTTTAATCGGTTTGTTGCAAGTAGTAACTGGACGTTTTTACCCAGCACCGCTGTCTTTTGAAATTGTTGTTTTACAAGTAGCGATCGATTATTTTATCGCGTTTATGGTGGCGGGATTCGCTGGTTTCTTTAGACCAGCATTTATAAGAGCGTTGGAAAACAAGGACACAAAGAAAATGGCTATAGCCGTTATTGCTGGAACGTTTATCGCGGCATTCCTTCGTTATTTAGCACATGTAACATCTGGATTTCTATTTTTTAGCGAATTTGCTGGGGATCAAAATCCGATTTTATACTCTATTATTTATAACTCTACTTATATGATCCCAGTATTTTTAGTCGCTGCATTTATTTGTACTGTTATGTTTGTAAAAGCACCACGCCTTTTACTGCCGAATAAAGTATAAATATGATATGATTATTGTACAGTTAATGGAGAAGGGATCTTATATAGATGATTGTACAAACAAATGAAGAGTTAGAAGCGTTAAAAAAAATCGGTCGCATTGTAGCAGAAATACGTGATGCGATGCAGGCTGCAACAAAACCTGGTGTTACAACCAAGGAATTAGACGAAATAGCAGGCAAAATGTTTGCAGAAACGGGTGCCATTTCAGGACCAAAAGGTGAATATGATTTTCCGGGATATACTTGCATTAGTGTAAATGAGGAAGTTGCCCATGGAATTCCGGGATCACGTGTCATTCAAGAAGGCGACATGGTCAATATTGACGTGTCTGGCTCATGCGATGGATATTTTGCTGACACTGGTATTTCATTCGTTGTGGGAGAAGGCTATTCAGAAAAAGAAAAACTATGTACAGTAGCAGAGAGTGCTTTCAACCGTGCAATGTTAAAAGTAAAGACAGGTGCTCGTCTAAACCAAATCGGAAAAGCTGTGGCTAGAGAAGCAAAGGAAAATGGTTTACATGTAATTATGAACTTAACGGGACATGGAATTGGAAAGTCACTTCATGAAGCACCACAGCATGTACTAAATTATTATGATGCTTGGGATCCAACGATTTTAAAAGAAGGTATGGTACTTGCGGTAGAGCCGTTTATCTCTGAAAAAGCAGAACATATTGTAGAATCTGGGGATGGGTGGACGTTCATCACACCTGATAAATCATTAGTAGCTCAAATCGAGCATACAATTGTAGTTACAAAAGAAGGACCGATTTTGTTAACAAAATTAGATTAAAATAAGGAAAACGCCAACCGAAATCATTCCTTCGGTGGCGTTTTTTTGATGAAAAATATACCTACAATAAGCACACTGCTTAAAAAAATGGAAGCAGTAGATATGAGTAATTCGTTAAACAGATGACGACAGGCTAGTCCTAAAAAAGTCCAGATAAAAACGATTACTATCGCTTGATCTTCGAAATGATATCGGAAATGAAGGGCAATAGCTGTGGCAATAGTTAAGAAAATAACTGTCCATAATGACTTTGTAATTCCTAAACCACTGAATTCATAGTAAGTTAAAAGGTAATCTAGGTTGATAAACGTCATGATAAAAGTCCAACCAAAATAAATAGAAATAGGCAATCTACTCATCCAATTTCGTTGTAGAACTGGATAAGTTATATAAAGTGAAAATAAGGTTCCAAGTAAAGCAAACATTGAAATTAATGCGTAATGAAACAGCTCAAAATGCCAAAAAAGAATCCACGCTATTTGAAAAATAGAAGTAAAGGCGAAGAGTAGAACTCGTTTTAATGGGAGTTGACGCGTAGCCGAATACTCTTTAATACTATTCCAAATCCAACATGCCAATAATATATAGATGATGAACCAAATGAAAAATACATAGTGAGCAGGTGTAAAAAATATGGGAAGTCTATTTAAAATACTTATAGTTGTTTGACCGTTTATAGGAAGCGTATTTGCTAGTATATGTACAGTGATAGTAGATATTAAGCTTAAAATCAAAAGGATTATTTTGACCATTCGATCTCCTCCTTCTCTATAGTAAGTATACCTTTGAAATAATCGTTCGACAAATTACAATTATGAATATTATGTGACGAAAACCGGATAATCGAGTAGCTCAAAACATGGTATACTAGATTTCTAAATAAACTGTCACTTTAGGGGGAAATTTAAAATGATTGAAGAAAATTATTCAGTTGTATGGGATTTAGATACTTTTTTTGTAGGGGGAAGTAATTCAACGGCACTTAGAAAGCATTTGGATGAAGTGAAAAATAAATTGGTAGCCTTTGAAGAGGAACTGAAAGGCTTTTATACACCATCATCCCTCCAAGATGTAAACAAAATTGTACATACAATTGACAAGTTGAAGGATATTGCAGTGAATTTATCAGAAGCTGGGGCAGTAATCGGTTGCTTCCAAGCTCAAGACACAACAGATAAACAAGCGGCATTATTAGAAGGGGAAGTAGGAATGCTATATGCTAAACTATCCTCCTCCATGCTTACCATCCAGCAAAAGATTGGACAAACAGAAGAGACAGTATGGCAAGATTTGCTTCAAACAAACGAACTTTCAACATTTGCATTTGTATTAAACGAATGGAGAAACGAAGCAAAGCTAATGCTATCTGAAAAAGAAGAAGATATGATCACAAATCTAAGCGTTGATGGATATCATGCTTGGGGTCAACTATACGATATGTCTGTAGGTGATATTCGCATCAAGTTAACATTAGATGGAGTGGAAAAAGTGTTATCTGTTGGACAAGCGAATAATTTAAGCTCACACGAGGACGCTGCTATTCGTAAAGAATCATTTAATGCGTTAGAAACTGCTTGGACAGAGAAAGAAGACTTTTTTGCAAAAACGCTAAACCATATAGCTGGCTTTAGACTTGCTGTATATGAAAAAAGAGGCTGGGATTCCGTTTTACAAGAACCGTTGCAAATCAATCGCATGAAACAAGAAACACTGGATGCAATGTGGGGAGCTATTTCCAAAAACAAAGCACCTTTTGTTGAATATTTACAGAGAAAATCGGCTATGCTAGGCGAAAAAAGAATGCATTGGTATGACCTGGATGCACCAGTTAGCGCTTCTACTGAAAAAATGGACTTTCAACAAGGCGCAGCATTTATCTTGAAGCATTTCAAAGAGTTTGGACCTAAACTAGCAGCGTTTTCTAGAAATGCTTTTGAAAAAGGATGGATAGAAGCGGAAGATCGTCCGAACAAACGACCAGGAGGTTTTTGTACGGGGATGCCTGTCTCAGAAGAGTCACGTATTTTTATGACGTATAGTGGATCTATGTCCAATGTTTCGACGCTTGCTCATGAATTAGGACATGCTTTTCACTCATATGCTTTAAGACCGGTACATTGGATGAATCGTCAGTATGCAATGGGAGTAGCGGAGACGGCTTCCACATTCGCTGAAATGATTGTTGCAGATGCTGCAGTAAAAGAAGCGAAAACAGACGAAGAAAAAATCGCTCTTTTAGAAGATAAGATTCAACGTAGTGTAGCATTTTTTATGAATATCCATGCTCGCTATTTATTTGAAACTAGATTCTATGAAGAACGTAAAAAGGGAATGGTCTCTGCAACAAGATTAAATGATTTGATGGAAGCCGCTCAGAAAGAAGCATATGGCGATGCGCTAGAAACAACTCATCCACATTTCTGGGCTTCTAAATTACATTTCTATATTACAGATGTACCTTTTTATAACTTCCCATATACGTTTGGGTATCTATTTTCTTTAAGTATCTATGCAAAAGCTATTACAGAAGGATCTAGCTTCGAAGAGAAATACATTTCTCTACTTCAAGATACGGCAGTGATGACAGTGGAAGATTTAGCAATGAAGCATTTAGGAGAAGATATTACGAAAGAAGGGTTTTGGATTAAAGGTATCAACCTTTGTATTCAAGATGTGAACGAATTTATTCAATTTACTAATGCAAAAGGGTGAAAAAAGTTTGGTTTACTTAGAAGGGGATACTTGTTATCTACAGACGTTAAGTATAAAAGATGCACCGAGTTTAGCAGATCTTGTCTATCGAAACAAATATTATTGGTCCGTTTATGAACCTCTGCACCGAGACGACTATTACACTACTACCGTTCAAAGAGAGAAAATTAGAGAATCCCTGCTGTTGATGCAAGAAAAAAGAGAATTTGGTTTTGGCATCTTCGAACATCATACGGATAGAATGATAGGTCATATCTCATTATATAGCTTAAAAAGAATGCCCTTTTCAAGTGGACTAATTGGTTATTCTATTGATGAACAATTTGTTGGGAAAGGGATAGCATCGGAGGCAGTACATATCGTCAAATCTTTTGGATTTGAACATGTCCATTTAAATCGCATAGAGGCATATGTATCTCCTAGAAATGTTGGTTCTATTAGAGTGTTAGAAAAAAATGAGTTTTTGCGCGAAGGATTGCTACGAAAGCTTTTGTTTATTAACGGTAAATGGGAAGATCATTATATGTACGCTTCACTTAGTGAAGAGCATTGAAAGGGGAAGAGTCTTTATAGAAAAATAAAAAGCCGGTTGTTTCATTTCTGAACAACCGGCTTTTTAATTGCTTTTAGAAATTATAAAATTATGACTTGGGGATTACTTTCTACTAGCGATTCCCCGTGGGGCAGACATAGGCGCTTGCGCTTTTGTTCTGTCGATTTCCCGGGAAATAATTTAATTCTTGTCGATTGAACCATCTGTAACTAAGTCTAAACGTCCAGTAGTAGGGTCAATAATCAGACCATGCACAGGAATGCTTGGTAGAATGAGCGGATGGTTTCTGATCAATTCCACACTATGTAAAACACTTTCTTCCACGTCAGAAAAGCCTTCTAACCATTTATCCATATTAACACCAGAGTATTTTAATACATCGAAAGTTTGTGAATCTACGCCTCTTTCAATCATTTTTTCTACTAATTTATCTGGTTGAATTGCACTCATACCACAATCATGATGGCCAACGACAAAAATTTCATCCGCTTGAAGTTCATAAACAGCGACAATCAAGCTTCTCATAATACCGCCAAACGGATGATTAATAACGGCGCCGGCACTCTTTACTATTTTGACATCACCATTTTTAATGTTCATTGATTTGTAAAGCATTTCTGTAAGTCTGGTATCCATACATGTTAAAATGACCATTCGTTTATCTGGAAATTTCGTCGTTACATAGGGTGTGTATAGTTCGTTTTCTACAAAAGATTTATTGAAAGCTAAAATTTCATTTAACTGTGACATATTCTTACCCCTTTGATAATAATATTCTTTTATTTTATATGAAATTAAAAGGGATTGCTTGGAATTTGTCTCGAATCTATTTTGCTACTTTTTGTTTGCGCTCAGACATGAAGTAAGATTTTCCTGTTCCAATGGCTACTGATTGTAGCGGTTCAGGTGCAAGATGAACAGGAACTTCAATAACACTTGAAAGCCATTCTTTCATATCTTTTAATAGGGCACCGCCACCTGTAAGTACTACTCCATGATCTACGATATCTCCTGAAAGTTCAGGTGGGATAATTTCAAGCGTTGCACGGACTACTTCTAAAATAATTTCAAGAGATTCCTTTAAAACTCCTTGAATTTGTGTAGAAGAAAGATGAATTGTTTTAGGCAAACCAGTCACAAGATCTCTTCCGCGCACATCCATCTGTTCCACAGTATGTGGGACTAATGCATGACCAATTGTTTTCTTAATATTTTCAGCAGTTGGTTCTCCAATGATGACATTATATTCTTTTCGAACAAAATGGATAATCGCTTCATCCATTCGATCACCTGCTGATTTAACTGTGTTAGAAGCTACTACGCCACCAAACGATATAATACCAACTTCCGTCGTACCTCCACCAATATCAACAATCATACTCGCAACAGGTTCGTTTACAGGAAGACCAGCCCCGATTGCTGCAGCTACAGGTTCTTCCATAAGTTGTACTTCTTTTGCACCGCTTTGACGTACAGCATCTTGAATTGCTCTACGCTCTACCGAAGTTGCGCCAGAAGGAGTACAAACAATGACAGTCGGTTTTCTTAGTGCAGTGCCTAACTTTTTACTAGCCTTTTGCATAATTAATTTTAGTAGCTGAGTCGTAGTATCAAAGTCCGCGATGACACCATCTTTTAACGGGCGAACTACTTCGATGGAAATAGGTGTTTTACCTACCATTTTTTTTGCTTCTTCACCGAAAGCTACTATTTCTTTTGTCTTTGTATTAATTGCTACAATAGTTGGTTCATCTATGATTAAGCCTTTGTTTTTTGTATAAACTAATGTATTTGCTGTTCCTAAATCTATTCCAATATGTGCGTTTGAAAACATTTTTGTTCCTCCAATCCAATCGTACATTATAAGTGTAAGTGCCTATGCAAGCCTTCAGGGGCATGCGTCGCATTCTAGATACTTAGTAAGTATAATAGATAATTATAGGTTTGCCATATGTTATATGTTGGAAGTTTACGTATATTTCATTAGGAAATGGTTATATAAGATTAAAAGGTTTTGTTATATTGATATAATAGTACTACTTAGTCATAAATTTGAAACACTATTGTTACGAAAATGAAAGGAAAAAGAGACGTAATGACATCTAATTTAGTTAAAAATGAGGAAGTATCCAATTTTGGATTTGTAATATAGGATAGTTCTCGATAATCTTGTTGCACTACCTATTCTTACTTAATAATAAGAAACAAAAAAACAACCGCATAAAATGCGGTTGTTTGTATTATTTAGAAGGTTTTGGATCTACTTGGATTGCATCGTGTGTGTTCATGCCTTTAGCGAAGTAATGAATAATTGCATATCCTGAGATTCCTATACATACTGCAAAACCAAGAACGGTAACTGTGAATAAGCCCATTGTTAAACACCTCACTAGTTATGATACTATCATTATAGCTTAGTTGACGTGAAAAAGTAAGAAGAAATATTTAGAAGCCAATACGTCTAACTAGAACGCCCAGTTACCATTGCGGAAAATAGGTTCTGTAGATCCATCTTCTTTTATGCCGTCTATGTCCATCTTGTCTGAACCAATCATAAAGTCTACATGTGTGATACTCTCATTCAATCCATTTTCCGCGAGCTCTTCACGACTCATTTTCTTCCCACCCTCGATACAGAAAGCGTATGCACTTCCCATAGCCAAATGGTTAGAAGCATTCTCATCAAATAATGTGTTATAAAATAGTAAATTAGAGTTAGAAATTGGTGAATCGTGCGGTACAAGCGCTACTTCTCCTAAATAGTGAGAGCCTTCGTCAGTAGCAACAAGATTTTCCAACACTTCTTGACCTTCTTCTGCTTCTACTTTTACAATACGACCTTTTTCAAAAGTGACTGTAAAATTATCAATAATATTCCCGCCATAGCTTAATGGCTTACTGCTTGCAACATATCCTTCTACACCTGTTTTTAAAGGAACTGTAAATACTTCTTCTGTTGGCATATTTGCCATGAAGTTTGCGCCTTTTTCGTTTACGCTACTTGCCCCACACCATAGATGTCCTTTTGGAAGTTCGATAACTAAATCTGTTCCAGGAGCAGTATAATGGAGTTTTTGATAGTTTTTATTATTTAAGTAATCTACTTTTGCATGTAAAAGCGTATCATGTTCTTTCCATGCTTCGACTGGGTCTTCTAAATCCGCACGAACTGCTTTGAAAATAGCCTCCCATAGGGCTGGTACTTGTTCTTCTTCAGCTAGCTCTGGGAATACTTTACTAGCCCAATCTTTTGACGGGGAGGCGATTACTGTCCAACTGATTTTATCTGATTGTACGTACTGACGATACTTACTTAATGCTTGCCCTGTAGCTTTTTGGAAAGCTGCAATTTTAGCTGTGTCCACTCCCTTTAATAGATCTGGGCTTTGGCTCATAATGCTCATAAATGCAGCGCCTTCTTCAGCTAATAGTTCTCGTTCTTGTACCTTCCAAGAAGGATAATAGTCGAAAGAATCCTTTGGAGCTAACTCGTAACGTAAGCGTGTAATCTCATCATCTGAGAAGTCTACAAATACTTGAGCTGCTCCAACTTCATAAGCTTTTTTCGTAATTAATCGGACAAGCTCTACACTATAGATTGAAGCCGCAATGTATAACTTCTGACCTGGTTGAATATTTACCCCAACCTCTACTGCTAAAGCAGCATATTTTTCTAGTTTTTGATTGAACAAAGACATTTTCCTTCACCCTTTCTATACATAATTCATAGTATCAGTTTTTTGAATGCTATGACAATATACATTGGAGTTAAAAAAGTAGAAAATTGTTCACTATTAATAGGTTTATATCAATGAAAAAGAAAGTTTTATATTCAAACTTCGACAATTTTGCCGAAATAAAGTAAAGAAATAGAATGTGGAGGTTACGAGATTGGATAAATCTACGGTTTTTGGTCTTATAATTGCTATAGTTTCCTTATTAGTAGGGATGTTTTTTAAAGGAGTTACACCGGACGCACTTTTAAATCCAGCTGCTATTTTCATCATTATTTTTGGGACTGTTGCAGCAGTTGTTATCGCATTTCCGATGAGTGAATTAAAACGAGTTCCTAAACTTTTTGGGGTACTCTTTAAAGATGATAAATTAGAGTCAGATGCAGAAATTATTAAGATGTTCTCTAGTTGGGCGGATTTAGCTCGTAGAGAAGGGTTGCTTGCTTTAGAAAGTAAGTCTACTGAGGTTACGGATCCCTTTTTGAAAAACGGTTTAACATTAGCCATTGACGGTCAAAATGCGGATTATATTCGAGATGTATTATCCGAAGAAATTGACGCATTAGAAGATCGCCATGCTGGAGGGGCTTCAATATTCTCACAAGCAGGAACTTATGCACCGACACTTGGAGTACTGGGTGCGGTTATCGGTCTTATCGCTGCCTTAAAGGATATGAATGATATTGAAAAATTAGGTCATGCCATTTCGGCGGCGTTCGTTGCAACGCTTTTGGGGATTTTCACAGGTTATGTAATTTGGCACCCATTTGCAAATAAATTAAAGCGAAAGTCCAAACAAGAGGTTCGTCAAAAGACGATGATGTTAGAAGGTATTCTTTCCGTATTGGAAGGAGATTCCCCTCGTGTTATTGAACAAAAATTAGCTTCTTATTTGTCGATGGCGGACCGCAAGAAAATTTTAGGTGGAAGCGGGGAGGATGGCCTTGGCAAGGAAGCGTAAAAAGCATAAAGAGGAAGAGCATATGGACGAATCTTGGCTTATTCCATATGCCGATATTCTAACATTATTATTAGCCTTGTTCATCGTACTCTTTGCTGCAAGCACAGTAGATCAACAAAAATTGGAGAAGATGTCACAAGTATTTGATCAAATATTCGATGGTGGGACAGGCTTTATGGACAATCCGTCTCCTTTAGATGTACCAGTAGTGCCAAATCAAACAAATGAGTCAGAGGAAAGCTCTGCCTATATAGAAGACCAACAAGCCTTAGCTGGTATTCAAGATAGCGTCGATGAATATATTGCAGTGAATGCACTAGAAAAGCAATTTGCTACAAAGTTAACAAATGAAGGTTTGCTCGTTACTATTCGAGATAATATATTATTTGAGATGGGACAAGCAGAAGTAAAGCCAGAGTATCGACAAATCGCGGAAGATATATCGGATCTTCTTATATTTGATCCGCCTAGAAACGTTGTTATTACTGGACATACAGATAATATTCCAATATCAAGCAGTGAATTTTCATCTAACTGGGAACTAAGTGTTATGCGTTCTGTTAACTTTTTGAAAATTTTAGTAGAAAATAATACGATCGACCCTCTATATTTTAGTGCGAAGGGATATGGTGAATTCAGACCTGTAGCTTCCAATGATACTGCGGAAGGTCGTGCTCAAAATAGAAGAGTCGAAGTACTTATTCAACCACGTGTATTAGAAGACGGTACATTAAATGACTCTCCACAGTAATACTACTAACTGACAACTAATTTTTTGTTGTCAGTTTTCTTTTGACTTTTTCAAACAAAAGTTTATAATTAAAACAAAAGTTCATTATCGCAGGAAAGGAGGAAATGAATTGGACTCAAAAGAAGTTAAGATTTTGAACTATCTTAAAAAGAATCCATACGCTTCTCAGTTAGAAATTGCAAATGAATTACAAATGTCTAGACCTGCTGTTGCTAATATTATTTCTGGTCTTATTAAAACTGGAAAGATCACTGGAAGAGCCTATATTTTACCCGAAAACAAAGAAATTATTTGTATTGGCGGAGCGAATGTAGACAGAAAATATATAGTGAAAAGCGACTTGCAAATGGGAACGTCCAATCCAACGACGAGCTTACAGAGTATCGGTGGAGTTGCAAGGAATATTGCGGAAAATTTAGGGAGATTAGGTCATAGTGTACGCATGCTTACTGTAGTAGGCAATGACATGGAATATGAATCCATTGAGAAAGCTTCAAGCCCTTGGATGAATTTATTTTCCGTTGAAAAATTATCAAATTATCAAACAGGGACTTACTCTGCAATTCTAGACACACATGGAGAGATGTTGTTTGCTTTAGCAAACATGGACATTTACGATCAATTCACAGTAGAGTATTTAAAGAAACAGGAGACACATTTAACGAAAGCTCAGCTGCTAATCATTGATATGAATTGTCCAAAAGATGTCATTGAATATGTACAAACCATATCAATAGGCTATAAAATACCACTCGCTATTATTCCGGTTTCTTCTCCGAAGATGAACAGAATGCCGGAGTCTTTAGATGGAATTGAATGGTTAATAACAAATAAAGATGAGGCAGAAACTTATTTCCACATGACAATAGAAGATGATTTCTCATGGAAAAAAGCAGCAGAGCTATTCGTAGAAAAAGGGATAAAACAAGTGGTTGTAACAGGTGGTAGTAAAGGTGTTGTATTTGCTGGTCAGCAAATTGAAACAACTATAGCCCCAGCAATACATGCAGACGACATTGTAGATGTAACTGGAGCAGGAGACGCATTTGTAGCTGGAACATTACATGCGTGGTTAGAAGGCGTAGAGATAACCGAAGCGGTACAAACGGGGATGGTCAACGCCAATAAAACGCTTCAGTCTGCTGAAACGGTTCGTACAGAACTTACAAAAATCGGTTTAAAAAATGAAATGGAGGAATATAAATTATGAAACAATATTTAACATATTCACAAGAAGTAGAACAAGGGATGGCAGCAGGGAAACCAATCGTAGCATTAGAATCAACAATCATTTCACATGGTATGCCTTATCCACAAAACGTAGAAATGGCTAAAAAAGTAGAACAAATTATTCGTGATAATGGCGCAGTTCCAGCAACAATTGCTATTATGGATGGCGAGATTAAAATCGGTCTTTCAAATGAAGATCTTGAAACACTTGCTACAAGTAAAAATGTAAGAAAAACATCAAGAAGGGATCTTGCATATGTAGTAGCTTCTAAAGAAATTGGCGCTACAACAGTTGCAACTACGATGATTTGTGCGGAACTTGCAGGGATCAAAATGTTTGTAACAGGTGGAATTGGTGGCGTACATAGAGGCGCTGAAACGACTATGGATATTTCTGCTGACTTAGAAGAACTTGCTTCTACAAATGTAGCAGTTGTATGTGCTGGTGCAAAATCTATTTTAGATATCGGTTTAACTTTAGAATATCTAGAAACAAAAGGAGTGCCAGTAGTAGGTTTTGGAACAGATGCATTCCCGGCATTCTATACAGCAACAAGCCCATTTGCTGCTAACTTCCGTTTAAACGAACCAAACGAAGTAGCGGATATGCTTAAAGTGAAATGGGAACTAGGATTAAACGGAGGAGCAATTATTGCAAACCCAATCCCAGCAGAATTCTCATTAGATGAAGCTTATATCAATGACATCATCCACACAGCGTTAAAAGAAGCAGAGGAAAACAGCATTAAAGGGAAAGATGTAACACCTTTCTTACTTGGCAAAGTAAAAGAGTTAACAGAAGGTAAATCATTAGAATCGAATATTGAGCTTGTGTATAACAATGCAAGAGTCGGAGCTCAAATCGCAGTTGAATTAAATAAATAAATTAACCAAGTCACACAAAAAAATCCTTCCCAACGTTTTATTGGGAAGGAATTTTTTATTTACGTAAACTTCCAAGTTCAGCGGCGATCGCTTGCATTTCACTTGGGCTAAAAGAATCTCTTTTTTTCACCATTTCATATAAATAGACTAAATCTTCATATTGAGATGCATTAAAATGTTCTGATTTCATTGCATCTACGTTTACCATACGAAGTTTTTCTTTTATCGTTTCAATCATGTATGCTACATTCTCCGCAGAAGGTTCTGATAAATTCATCTTTGTTATCCTGCCTTTCCTACATTCTTATTTCCAATGTTAATGGGAAGCGAGAGGATGAGTCAAGAAGATTATAAAATACTTTGTTTTATTCCTCCGAGTCGGGGGTATAATTAATTTATATTAACTTATATAACGGAGGTAATGAGATGAGTGAGAGTAAATTTGTAAAAGGCGTTGTATGTGGTGCACTTATTGGTGGTGCATTAACGATGTTAGATAATAAGACAAGAAATGCAGTTGTCCAAAAAACGAATAGTCTGGGACGCCAAATAAAATACTACAGTACAAATAGACAAGAGCTGAAAGCGACTCTCGAGGAACAAGTAACGAAATGGAAATCATTTTATGAACAAATTAATTCGGATGCGACTTACATATCGCAAAAAGTAAATGAAGTAAAAGAAATGACTCCTCAAGTCAAAACGTTACTAACGGATACGAAGGAAGCATTTGCCCAATCGAAAGAGGAATATAAATCCATTGTGGACCCTGAATCAGAAGAATTTATCGTGAAGCAATAAATTTTAATGAAAGGAGGGGATAGAATGGACCCCGAAAAAGAACAAGAGCATAATTTGAAGGCGCATTCTTCCTCCTCTGATAATTGGTTTAATAAATTAAAGTTTCTTAATATGAAAAAGAAGGATAAAAAGATAGAAGAGTCCCAAGACTTAACAACATGGAAAGGATACTTCAAACATTTAATCGTACATATCCAAAAAACAGATATAACAGGATTGGCGGCTCAACTTGCTTATTTCTTTTTATTATCCTTATTTCCCTTACTTATTTTTATTGTTACCCTATTACCTTATTTAAATTTAGACGAAGCACAAGTATTTCGTTTTCTAGAAAATTACGCTCCACAGGATGTATATCTTCTCATTGAGGATACTGTTTCAGACATTTTGCTGACTCGAAACGGTGGATTGTTGTCCATCGGGATAATAGGTACCATTTGGTCAGCTTCCAATGGTATGAATGCAATTGTTAAGTCATTAAATAGATCCTATAATTTAGACGAAACAAGACCATTTTTTATCGTACGTGGTTTATCGGTTGTCTTTACTTTAATTATGATAGTATTGTTTGCCGTAATGCTAGTCTTACCAGTGTTTGGACAACAGATAGGTACTATATTATTTTCTTATTTTGGCTTTGAAGACGGTTTTGTAAAACTTTGGAATAGTCTAAGGTGGGCCATTACTCCAATCATTATGCTCATTGTTCTAACTGCATTATATTGGATTGTCCCAAACCAAAAGCTGTTTTTACGTAGTGTATTTCCAGGAGCAATATTTGCAACTGTAGGCTGGATCATCGTATCACTAGGTTTCTCATACTATGTTAGCAATTTTGGGAATTATTCTTCCACCTACGGCAGTATCGGTGGAATCATCGTGCTTATGTTGTGGCTATATATATCCGGAATCATGCTATTAGTTGGCGGTCAAATAAATGCCGTTACGCAGGAAAGAAAAATAGCAATAGAAAAAGCAGAGGGAAAAGATTAATCCCTCTGCTTTTATTTTGTTCATGATATAGGGAAGTAACGACGTAGTGAGTGGAAGAAAGTGACCGCTTGGATTTAGCACGGCGGGTGGCGCTTCCCTTTCCGCGGGCGAGCGACTGCAGGGTCTCATCTGCCTCGCTTTCCCGCAGGAGTCTCGCCCCACCACACTAAATCCCTCCAATAATGTAGTGGCAGAATAAGTATATCCAATAAATGGCAAAGGGCAATCAAAAAGTCTCGAAAGCAACCAACTCTAGTCTAAGTGCAATCAAACGAATGTTAAGAGCAACAAGTTGCAGTCTTACAGCAACCAAATGACCCCTGAGAGCAACCAATTTTCCTAAAACAAGTTAGCTTGGAGTGAGAAGGCAATAATAATAGAGCACTAACGGTGATTATTTTCCATAAGGCTTCCACTTGCTAACTTTGTCGCGTTCAGTGGTAGCTTTGTCGTTTTCGAAATAAGCTTTGTCGTGTTTCATAGTGGATATTGTCTCACTCAACTATTTAGTGGTAATGGGGGATTCTGATAAGTAAACAATTACCATTGATTTTCGCTTCAGGCGTCGACTCCTGCCGGATGAGAGAGCAAAATGAGCCATTCCAACGACGCCCTAAGCGGAGGGAATGGCTCATCGCACACCCGGCGGAAAGCGTACGACTGCAGTGAAAATCATAACGGACACTAATAGAGCAATTTAATTTACCGCACAGTTTCCCAATTATGTTTGGTAATTCCCATTATCATCTTGAGCCAGAGACAGACGCTTTAGCGCTTTTTTAGTTTCTATTCAACATTCTTAACCCATTTAAAATTACTAAGATTGTACTTCCTTCGTGACCGATAACACCTAATGGTAAATCTACTACTTGTAGGAAGTTGGAAATGATGAGTACAGCTATAACGGAAAGAGAAAATACAATATTTTGTTTCACGATTCGTTGCATTTTACGTGACATTTTCACCGCATAACCAATCTTAGATAAATCATTTTTCATTAGTACAACATCAGCTGTTTCAAGTGCTACATCTGTTCCTTCACCCATTGCGAATCCTGTCGTTGCAGTCGCAAGAGCAGGCGCGTCATTTATCCCATCTCCGACCATTCCTACGAATTTATACTCTTTCAATAAAACTTTCATCTGTTCGACTTTTGTTTCTGGAAGACATTCCGCATAATATTGATCGATACCCGCCTCTTTGGAGATTGCTTTTGCTGTTGTTTCGTTATCTCCTGTAAGCATAACTGTTTTAATGCCTAAAGAGTGGAGGAGTTTTATCGCTTCTTTTGCTTCCTCTCGTACCGTATCTTTTAATGCAACAGCAGCTGCAATTCCTTTTTCATCGCGCATAAAGATCACGGTTTTTCCTTCTGCTGCTAATTTTTCTGCTATGCCATGATGGAATGCGAGTGCATCTTCTTTATTGACGAATTGAGGTTTTCCAACGGTTATCGTTTGACCGTTTATATTGGCTTGTAAGCCGAATCCAGGTTTATCTTCAATTGGAAGAGAAGGCAGTTGTTCAATCCCATTCTTTTTTGCATAGGCTGTAATAGCTTGCGCTAAAGGATGATTGGACTGCGCTTCAATCGTTGCTAAAGTAGTTAGTGTCTCATTAAAATCTAGATCTTCCCGAGTGAGGAAATCAGTCACGATTGGTTTACCTTGTGTTAAAGTACCGGTTTTATCGAGTGCGATAGCTTTCATTTCACTGACGTTTTCTAAGTGAACGCCACCCTTAAACAAAATACCATTTTTTGCTCCATTTGAAATAGCCGAAAGTGTTGCTGGCATGATAGAAGCAACTAGTGCGCAGGGGGATGCAACGACCAATAAAACCATTGCTCGGTAGAAAGTAGTGTTCCAATCCCAATCGAGCAAAAAGTGTGGAAGAAATAGCATACAACCTACTACAATGAGCACCACTTTAACGTAAGTACCTTCAAATTTTTCGATAAATTGCTGAGCAGGTGATTTTTCGTCTTGAGCGGATTGTACTAACTGAATAATTTTTTGGAAAAGGGAATCTTCGTTTGCTTTTGTCATTTCCATTGTAATTGCGCCACTAATATTGACTGTACCAGCGAATAATTCATCGTTTACATGCTTTGATACAGGGATTGATTCACCACTAATTGCTGCTTCATCAATGGACGTTGCTCCACGCAGAACGATTCCATCAGCTGGAATCCGTTCTCCCGGTTTTACAACTAAATGATCCCCTAATGTAAGTTCTTTAATAGAAACGCGAGTCGTTGTGCCGTCACTTTTAAGCTTCCATGCTTCTTCGGGTTGGAGCTCCATTAAAGAGGAAATTTCTTTATTACTTTTATTCATTGTATAAGTTTCTAAGGCACCACTTACTGCAAAGATGAATATTAAAATAGCTCCCTCTGTCCAGTAGCCAATAATTGAGGAACCAATAGCGGCTAGAATCATGAGCATTTCGACGTTCAGTTCTTTGTCCCGTATCGTTGCTTCAATACCCTCTTTTGCTTTAGCAAATCCGCCGATTACAAATGCCAGTATATAAAGAATGATAGAAAATGTTTCGTTTCCAGCTAACCAAGCAATTAAAATAAGTATTCCTGAAAACAGGGCAGCTACTAATTCTACATGGGGAATTATTATTTGAGTGAGTGGTTTTCTTTGTATAAATTCATGAATAGTGGACATTTAATACCCTCCTTGATAATGAGTTTCACTCTTATTTGAGTGTATAAAATAGCAAAAATGGATTTCTGAGTAGAAATCCATTTTATATTCGTTACTAATTTATAATCATTATAATGTAAGGGGAGTAAATCGTCAACAGATTAGATTAATTATAAACTGGTTCTTTATAGTTCGCTAATTTTTCTAAGGAAGATTTATCTACATCTGCATGAAGGCTGTTCCCATGAGAGTCCATCGTTACTATGGCAGTGAAGTTCTCTACACGTAAATGCCACATCGCTTCTGGAATACCAAATTCCATTAAATCAACGCCTTCAACATCTTTAATACAGTCAGCATAATACTGAGCTGCTCCGCCGATAGCGTTCAAGTAAACCCCACCATGTTCTGCTAAAGCAGCAAGTGTTTTCGGACCCATGCCGCCTTTACCGACTACTGCGCGAATACCAAACTTTTTCATAATATCGCCTTGGTATGGCTCTTCTCGGATAGATGTTGTTGGACCAGCTGCACGAACATGCCATTTACCTTCTTCATCTTTTTGCATCACAGGACCGCAGTGGTAAATAATATGCCCATCTAGATCCACTGGTGCATCATGGCTCATTAAATGATGGTGAATTGCATCGCGACCAGTATACATACGTCCAGTAATAGACACGACATCTCCAACTTGAAGAGAACGAATTTGTTCCTCTGTAATAGGAGCTTGAAGTTCCACTACTTTTTTAGGTGCTTCTTCTGTTGTTTCTTCTTTAAATTCAATCTTTTCTCCGTCTTGGTAGTGCCATTCGATAATTTTGCCAGTAGTTGGGTGGATATTAATCGCCATACGACGGTATGCCCAACAGTTATACGCAACAGATACGTAGAAACTTGCCGGAATACGGTGCATAACCCCAATTTTACAACCAAGTAAAGTTGCTTCGCCGCCGAATCCCATTGTTCCGATTCCTAATGTATTTGCCTTTTCTACAATATACGCTTCTAAACTAGCAAGGTCTGGATTTGGATTTGTATCTTCTACGTGACGAAATAATTGTTCTTTTGCAAGATCATATCCAGAAGATCGATCTCCACCAATCCCTACGCCAATAAAACCTGCAGAGCATCCTTGTCCTTGAGCCTGGTATACAGAATGTAAAATACATTTACGAATTCCATCTAAATCACGTCCAGCACGGCCTAAACCTTCTAATTCAGTAGGTAGGCTATATTGAATATTTTTGTTTTCACAGCCACCACCTTTTAGGATGAGCTTCATTTCTATATAATCTTTTTCCCATTGTTCGAATTTAATAACAGGAACGCCTTCTCCAAGATTGTCCCCACTGTTTGCTCCTGTTAGGGAGTCTACGGAGTTTGGACGAAGCTTTGCATCCTTTGTAGCGCTTACAATCGCACGTTTAATCGCTGCTTTTATCTCCAATTGGTTTACGCCAATCGGTGTTTTAATCTTGAATGTCGGAAGACCGGTGTCTTGGCAAATAGGTGAAACATTGTCATCTGCCATTTGAATATTATTTGTAATAGTATCTAAACTCATTGCAGCTCGTGTACCAGCATTTTCTGCTGCCTTTGCTTTTTTTATAGCCCGTCGAACGTCTTTTGGTAAATTTGTAGATGTTTCAGTAATTAAATCATAAATACTTTTTTCCAATTGCTCCAATTGCATGGTGTAAACGCTCCTTTTATGTATGAGTTCCAAACACTTTTTAGTATACTATTATATTTCTATTTACAAAAGGGCAGTTCGCTTGGGATTCAATTATGACAAGCGTACGTGTGAATAAGGAATGGTGAACGAGCAAAAGGTTCATGTAACCGAGCGTATCCTTTTCATTCCATAAAAAAGAAGCTTAGAAATAGTGCATTCCAAGCTTCTTTCCAGTTATTCAAATTTTGTATTTTTAAACTGTTCCATTTTCAACTCTAAATCATCCATCATTTGAATTAGACGGTCGATATCTTCTATTTCAGTTGACTCAGGCTCAATTGTGTCTAATACTTCTAAAAACATTTGTAGTCGATCTTTTAAATAAGATACTTGTTGTTCTGGATTTGAAATTTGTTTACCCACAGAAAAACACCTTTCTGGTTGAAGTTTCACTTTATATGATAAGAATAAAACAAAATGAAAAGAAAAGATAGGACGAAGGTGTCAAATTTGTAATTTATTAATTTTGAATATTTACATTATTTAATTTTAATGTTATAATCTTTACAACCCATACATAGAAGGGAGGGCGTAGTGAATAGTCGAGAAACCATTCATTCAATAAGAAGGAGGGGATTCAGACATTTCACCGGCAAATACGCTGAAAATGCAGTTATGATTACTCAAGAGGATATTAGTTATATGTAAAAGGCTCAGTCAATCTTAAGTGGATATAGACTGAGCCTTTTGTTGTTGATTGAAACAACTGAATTCATATAGTATTTGACAGAATAAAGGAAGAAATTAAGTAAACGAAGTGAGTTATAACAAATTCTTTATAGGAAGTATGGCTGTTGTCTGATACACTACTGAATAGAATAATTTAAATATATTAATGAGGTAATGTATGCAACAGTTTACAGCAATTGAAAGAAAAAGGTTTTGGATACTTGTAGCAATTGTATCTATATCAGGTTTTTCACAAGGAATGTTATTGCCACTTATATCGGTTATATTTGAGCAAGACGGAGTAAGCCCGATGATAAATGGGTTAAGTGCAACTGGTCTTTACGTTGGAACATTATTGATATCCCCATTTATTGAACCGCCTCTACGTAAATTTGGTTATAAGCCGATTATTATCGCAGGTGGTTTAATCGTTATTGTTTCCTTATTACTTTTTCCTTTATGGAAAAGTGTCGCTTTTTGGTTTGTCTTGCGATTATTTATAGGGATTGGCGATAATGCCCTTCATTTTTCTACACAGACGTGGATTACGAGCTTTTCACCTCAGCATCGTTTAGGACGAAATATTGCTATTTATGGTCTTTCTTTTGGAGTCGGGTTTGCTGTTGGCCCTTTGTTTGTCCAACTAGTAGAAATTTTCGAAGGACTGCCGTTTATTATTTCCAGCATTCTTTGTTTAGGTGCATGGGTACTTATTTTCTTTGTGAAAAATGAAAAACCAGAGATTATTAAAGGTGCTTCTGCTCATGAAGGAGGAACGTGGAAACGTTTTGGTGCAGCCTTAGCAGTTGCTTGGGTGGCATTTATACCACCATTTAGCTATGGTTTTTTAGAATCATCACTTAATGCCATTTACCCGGTTTATGCACTACGTAATTCTATAGAGGTAACTAGCTTATCGTACATATTGGCAGCCTTTTCAATAGGAGGAGTTGTCTCGCAATTACCGCTTGGTGTATTAAGCGACAAAATAGGAAGACGAAAAGTACTGATGGTTATGATAGGTCTAGGATCATTGACCTTTGGAATAGCCAGCTTTTTCGAAAACTCCTCTTTAATAATAGGTACCCTCTTTTTCATAGCGGGTATGTTTGTTGGATCCACATTTTCACTTGGCATTTCTTATATGGCAGATTTAACGCCAAAGGCACTTCTCCCAACTGGTAATTTGATGTGTGGAATTTCTTTTAGTATTGGAAGTCTTTCTGGTCCATTTTTAGGTGGTCTGTTTATCCAAGTTTTCGAAGGAGTTAGCTTTTTAGTATTAGTTGCGGTTCTCCTTGGAACACTAGCGTGTATTATCTTTTTTGCCAATCCGCAAAAGAATCGAAAGCTGCAGGAAACAACTTAGTATGCAATAAATAAAGCACTACAGATTTGGGTCTCTTAAAAGGAGAGAACAATTTGTAGTGATTTTTTATTGTATTCTGAAAAGTGAAATAAGTAGGGGTGCAAATGCATGTGAATATGTATATGATATTTGTAAGGAAATTATATGGAAAGGAGGAAATATCTTGCGTAAAAATTGGTCTCCATATGTTTGGAAATTAATATGGACTATTGGGTTAATTGTTTTATTGATGATTACTTATAGGCTAGAGTTTCAGGTGAAAAATCATGTGGCAACTACATTTCAAATGCTTCCTATTGTTTGGTTCCAATTTATTGCTAATTTATTATTAGGAATCTATCTTTCTATACTTTTTATCAAAGAGTGGACATTTAAATGGAACTGGTCGTTTTTCATTTGTTTGACTATACCTTTTTTTGTCATTTCTATTTATCTTCCAGTTGCTATTACATTCGTACAAAGCATCGCACAAGACTCTAATAATTTTTCAGTACCTTTCCCACAATGGTTGATGAAGATAAATACCTATGGAATTCCTGCCATAGTAACAGGAATAACGCTGATGAGTGGATTATTTAGTAAAACCTCCAATGGAGCTAGTCATGAATGATTAAACGTTGAATACCAGTTTGAAATGAACGTCTGGTATTCAACGCTTTCCTAGTTTAGAATTCAATATTTTACTTACGGTTTTAAGATGAACTTAATACTTTCTTCCTCATGATCATGGAAAATTCGATAGGCATCACTAGCTTTACTTAAAGGAACGCTATGTGTAATAATTTCTCTTGGATCGAACTCACCTTGGTTGATCATATCAAATAGCTTCGGCATATAGTGGATAACGGGTGCTTGTCCCATTTTAAGTGTTACATTGCGTTCAAAGATATTACCGAGAGGGAACATATTGTACAATGAACCGTAAACACCCGTTAGTTGGATAGTTCCAAACTTACGAACTGCGTTTAAGCCAATATCAATGGCACTCAATGTCCCGCCTTGAAGCTTCAGTTTTTGCTCAACCTTTTCCATGAGATTCATTTTTCCATCCATCCCTACACAATCGATGACCACATCGACTCCACCGTTTGTGATTTCCTTAATATGACTTCCCATATTATCGAACTCATCAAAATTATACGCTTCTACTTTATTCATTTTGACCGCGTGATTAAGACGATAAGGAAGATGATCTACCGCAATAACTCGCTTAGCACCTTTCATCCATGCAAATTTTTGGACCATTAATCCGATAGGACCTGATCCAAGCACCGCAACAGTATCTCCAGATTTCATACCAGAGTTTTCGATACTCCAATAGGCAGTCGGGAGAACGTCTGATATAAATAGTAACGACTCATCTTCTAATTCACAAGATTCAGGAATGACAAAAGGCATGAAGTTTCCATATGGAACTCTTAAATATTCGGCTTGTCCACCTGGATAATTGCCGTATCGCTCTGTAAATCCAAGATACCCTCCCGAATCCACTGCTGGATTGTCATTGGAATTGTCACACTGACTCTCCAAATCGTTTTGACAATAAAAACACTCCCCGCAGGATACGTTAAATGGAATCACCACACGATCTCCTTTTTTCACTTTTGTTACATCCGGTCCAACCTCTTCGACGATACCCATCGGCTCATGACCGATGACGTAGTCTTTGTGAGTAGGAATGGCGCCTCTATAAATATGAAGATCAGATCCACAAATGGCCGTTGAAGTAATTTTAACGACTATATCATCTTTTTTTTCTAGCTTTGCATCCGGTACTTCTTTAACCTCAACATCTTTAGCTCCCTGGTATGTTACTGCCTTCAAAAAATCTCCTCCTCAAATTGCTTTCTCCTTATTCTTTACCATTTTATATAAAAAACTAATATTCATTTAAATTAGTTATTATTATATATAAAAATATAAATAAGGGCAGTCAAGACGATGAAAGTCTTGATTGCCCTTATTCTTATTGTTGTTCTGTATACTTTTTAAAATTGTTTAATATTGCTTGCCAACCTTGCTGCTGCATTTCGATGGGATTTTCTGATTCTGCATCAAATATTTCTATAATTTTCGTGTTGTTATCTTGAGTGATAAAAGATATTTCAACTTGTCTTCCATCGCCTAATGTATAAGCGATGAACTCATTTGATTTAACTTCATCATACACACCGCCAAAATCAAATCCAAAACTTCCGTCTTTCGCTTCCATTCGGGAAGAAAATTTACCTCCGACTTGTAAGTCATTTTCAGCAGATGGTGTATGCCAATCATCTGAAGCACTATTCCATTTAGTTATATGCTCTGGCTTCGTCCAATGATTCCAAACCTTATCTACTGGTGCATGTACTATTGCTTCCACTGTAACTTTTGAATTGAGTTCGCTTGCCATTTTTATCCACCTTACTTTATAGATTTTATTATATTTTGTGTTGATAGTCATATAGTAGCATAGTGCCTCTCAACTTATACAGCGAAAACCAAAAAAGGTCTACCAGATTTCTTTAGCAAGTCCAATGCTCCTAAAAGTTATTGATAGTTAACAGCATACGTTGTGATTTAGCCTTCTAGTATTAAATTTCTCGGAGTGTTCGCCGAGCTAAAAACCATATAAATTATAGTTTCTAAATGATTAAAGTTTAGAAATTGAGGAGAACAACAAACTAACCCTCGAAAACAACTTTTTTAAATAAAGGGGTTACTTAATGTGAGTCAAGAATTATAGAGGAGGAGAAAACCACAATAATATTTTAAACGGTCATGGACAGTTGTGAGTATGGCTTAAAAAGTTGCGCTAAGCTAAAAAACATCTAAAAACGTTTTGGTTTCTCATTGTACACTTGTTTTTTTAGTTTTTTTACTTCATTGGCTAAATAATCTATCTGTTTCTGCAAATTGTTATTGTCCATTTGTTCTTTTCTTTCTTCTTCTAAAGCGAGCACGGCTGAAATAGTAGATATCACATCGCCGAATGTTGATACTAATTCGCCTAAGACAGCAAGCTCAGCTGCACTTATTGCTTTATTGGAATTTTGATTATTTTGATTAATGCTCTCATTATTTGTCATGAACAAAATAACCTCCGATATAAGAAAATAACCAACTTCACTTAATCATATGCCTATCAAGAAGTGCTTATGTAAAAACTGAATGAATCAATAAAAAGGTTAACCAACTATTAGGTCAACCTTTTATATAATGGATCTATTTAGATGGTTATCTCGAAGTTTCTTGCAGTTCAATATTTACCACCTTCTCAGTTATAGTACTATACTCGATTCTCACAAAAACACCGAATTCGTGGTCACCCTCTTTTAACCAAAGCTTGAACTTTTCAACTGTTGAATCGTGTTTAGATTCGCTACCTTCATGCAGGTAGTCAATAATATTCGCACCGGGATATTTGGATTGTGCCTCTTTTATAGCAAGCTGTCCCCATTTAGCATAGGAAGGAGTTGTTTGAAGTGCAGGAACAACAGTTGGAATATATATTAGTGCTGTATTGCCTGCAATAAAAATTCCAACAGCCATCAATGTTTTTAGCATCATTAATCTCATCTCCTTTTTTAATAGGATGAGTAATTTGCTGAAAATCATTCAATATATATGCTAAAAGCAGATTTTGTCAACTTTCCTATAGAAATAATTTTCGTTCCTTTTGAATAAGCTAGATTTGGTAACTAGAAAACTATATTATAATTATTAGGATGATTTTAAAAATTGAAAATGGAAGGAGAGTTATCCATGACACAAGATATCGGTCTTAATTATTATAAAGAATTAATTGATTTACAAAATGTAGAAGAGGTCGAAGCTCAACTTCAAAGTTTACTTGAGGTTCCGATCCAATCCATTTCTGATCTAGAAAATTGGTTAAAAGATGAACAGGATTTAATGATTAAAATTACGGAGGCGATGACAGGTCATCAAGTCGACTTCTACAGAAATACAGAGGATGCGGATGTCAAGTTAACGTATGTACACGATCAGCAAGTGATCCAACCACTTTTAATGAAATATGAAGCACAACTGAATGAGAAATTCTGTGCGTCTCCTTATGTAAATCAATTAGATGAAAACCGTTATGGCTTAATGCGTCGCGTTCGCGAGTCCAAAGTTAAACTGTTCAGACAAGAAAATATTCCTTTAGCTGTAAAAGAACAAGAACTCTGTACCAAGTATAGTGAAATTATGGGTGGACTAACAATTGAATGGGAGGGGGAGGAAAAGCCTTTTCCGTTTATCCAATCCCAACTCGATCATCTAGACAGAGCCGTGCGAGAAAAGGCTTATAACTTAATAGGGTTAGCCTATCGACAAATTAAGCACGATATGGATGCCATTATGGATGAACTCGTTCAACTGCGCCATCAAATTGCTTTAAATGCAGGTTTTGAAAATTATCGTGATTATATGTTTGTGGTCAAAAACCGTGAGTATAGCATTCAGGATTGTTATGACTTTCATGAAAATGTAGAAAAGCATATTATTCCAGCTTGGAATCGACTGGCAGAGGTTTTTAAGTCCAAGCTAGGTGTGGATACTTATCGTCCTTGGGATAACACTGCTAAACTCTTGAAAAAACCACCATACTCTGAGGTATCTACTCTTATGGACGGCGTTTCTGAGATGTTAGCGAAGACGGACCCATATTTTGCAGATCGTTTTGATTACATGCGAGAGCATGGGTTACTCGACCTTGGAGATCGGAAAGGAAAAAGCCCAGGTGGTTTCTGTACTTCTTTACCTGTATCAGGGGATACCTTTGTTTTTGCCAACTTTAGTCCATCCTTCTTCTCTCTTATTGCTTTAATTCATGAGATGGGCCATGCGGTGAATGCATACCTGGAGTTTTCAGAGCACGGTCCTCTTGAAGAATACCAAGGACGGGCGGAAATTGCTGAACTGTATTCTCATGGGATGGAATTGCTCTTATTAGATAAGCTGGATCAATTTTATCCGGAAGAAGAAGAATTTAAGAGCGCACAGCGTGAAGAGTTGAGACGGGCATTTACCATGTTATTCGGTCCATTGGCAGGGGATCTCTTCCAACATTGGATGTATACGAATCCAGGGCATACGGCCAAAGAGCGAGATGAAAAATACTTTGAAATCTCCAAACGTTATGGCTTGAGCCCTGTAGATACTTCTGGGTTAGAGGAAGAAATTGGGATGAGCTGGGCAGGTACTCTTCACTATATAGAATATCCTTTCTATAATATTGAATACTCTATCTCAATGCTGGGAGCACTTCAATTACTTGAGAATTATCAGAAGGATCCAGAGTTAGCTGTCGAATCCTTTAAAAAAGGGGCAAGTGCGGACTATAACCAATCCATCGCAGCTATTTATAGAGAAACTGGAGTCAGTTTTGATTTTTCAGAGCCAGCCGTTAAGCGAATGGGTGAATTTCTAGAAAAAGTCATTCAAGACATTCATTAATGAAGTAAGTGCAGGGGAAGGCAATAGGAAGTTATTCGTACAAAAAGGCACAACTAGTGAGAATTACTAGTTGTGCTTTTTGCTTTACAGATCAAAAGATCTGTCTAAATTACTTTATTTTTTAGTTCTAACTTCGCGACACACTCTACGTGTGAAGTTTGCGGAAACATATCAACAGGTTGGATATATTTAATGTCGTACACTTTAGTTAGTTGTTGTAAATCCTTAGCAAATGTAGATGGATTGCAAGATGTGTAAATAAAACGATTTGGCTTAATGTCTAAAATGGTTTTTAGTAATTCATCATCAAGACCAGCTCGTGGTGGATCTACTGTCAGTACATCTGGAACGAAGCCTTCGTTTTTCCATTTCCCCAGCCATTGTTTTGCTGTACCATGGACATATTTTGTATTGCTAAAACCATTTCTTTTCGCATTTCTTTTAGCATCCTGAATAGATTCTTCAATAATATCCATTCCTCTAACTTCTTTTGCGTTTTTTGCAAGCCATAGTCCGATTGTTCCAACACCACAGTAAGCGTCCACGACAGTTTCTTTCCCAGTTAATTCAGCAGCATTTTCAATTTCGTTGTATAAATGGTCGGTTTGCTCTGGGTTCAGCTGGAAAAAGGCACGTGCAGACAAATCAAATGCAAGTTCTCCAAGTTTTTCATGGATTGTTTCTTTTCCGAACAGATTAAATGTTGTTTCTCCGAAAACAAGAGATGTTTTTTCTGCATTAATATTTTGGCTAATGGACACAATATTAGAATCGATTGCTCGTATAAGCTGTACAAGTTCTTCTTTATGTGGCATTTTCTTTTTCGTTGTAACAAGTGTTACTTGTATTTGTCCGGTTTTCATACCAGTACGAACGACAATTGTACGAACAATTCCTTGTGGATTTTTCTCATCGTAAATAGGGATGTTCAGTTTTTGTAAAAAACCTTTAATTTCATTTGTAATATGTGTTGTTACTGGATGCTGAACAATGCATTTATTAATATCGATTAGTTTGTTGGAGCTTTCTGCGTACAGGCCAGCGATGACTTTGTTACCAGGCTTTCTTACTTGGAACTGGCTTTTATTGCGGTAGTTCCATGGATCTTCCATTCCAATCGTTTGCTTTACTTCAATTTGCGGTGCTAAATCCTTCACATAACGTTCGAGTGCTTGAATGACTAAATCCCTTTTTTCTATCAACTGTCTTTCATACGTCATATGTTGCAGTTGGCAGCCCCCGCATGCGTCATAGATGAGACAAGGTGGAGTTATTCGGTCTTTCGATGCTTGGCGAATTTTCTTGATCTTAGCTTCTGCATATTTGTTTTTTGCTTCTGTGACTTGTGCTGTAATTACCTCACCTGGAAGTGCACCTTTTACGAAAACAACATTCCGTTTAAAGAATCCGACACCTTCTCCATTTATCCCGAGCCTTTTTATCGTTAGAGGAAATTCTTGTCCTACTTGTATAACTGCTTGTTCTTTCATTACTTCACTTCACGTCCTTTATCCCGCTTGGCAAAACTTGCATTCAGTGGAAAAACGTCACTGAATGAAGCTTCGCCTTATGATCTTCCTTCTATTATAAGGGAGATGGTCAAGGATTAAAAGAAAGCGGAATATCCTGATTATTCATGTTCAATTCATCGAGTGTTCCGAATGTATATCCCATTTTTCTTGCTTCTGTGATAAACATTGGAAGCCCTTCTGCATTATCTGGAGATACAGTATGCATCAAAATAATTGCACCAGGATGAATTTGCGACATTAACTGATCATATGCATATTTGCCGCCTTTTTTCTGGTCTTTATGCCAATCGATAAACGCAACGGACCAAAAAATATGCTGATAGCCGATTTCGTTTGCAGCTTCTAATACTTTTTCGTTAAAAATTCCTTCTGGGGGACGAGTAACGGTGGTTCTTTCCAGAGAAGTAAGTTCACTAAGCTTCTTGTCAAACTGTATTAATTCTTTTTGAATTCCTTCTTTAGAGAGTCGCGCTAGGTTAGGGTGTCCATAGGAGTGATTTCCTATTTGATGTCCTTCCTTGATCATACGTTCAACTAATGGAGTGGCACTCTCTAAATAATGCCCGGTTAAAAAGAAAGTTGCTTTGATTTTTTCTTTTTTAAGCGTATCTAAAATGCTTTCTGTATAGCCATTCTCGTATCCATTATCGAAAGTGAAGTAAATGATTTTTTTGTCTGGAGAACCTTTATAAATAGCACCATGTTTTTCAAGCATTGCATCTAACTCTGCACCGGCTTCTGCAGGTATTTCTTTTGTCGCTTTTTTTAATCCCCAATGAATTTCTTGTGCTTGTGCAGAAAATGGCTGGTACACAAATCCCATACTAAGTACAAAAGCTGCAATAACGATTCCAAATAAATGATATTTCCACATATAAAACACAACCTCCTTTACAAGTAGATTGTGCTAGGGGAATTTATTTATTCACAGATAAATATCGGTTAGAGCATTTGGTAATTGAGGAAATTCAAAATTAAATCCATTTTTCAATAATACTTCCGGCATAACATGTTGACCTTCTAAGACAAGCTGACTTTTCTCTCCAAGAGCCATTTTTAGTACAAATGCTGGAACGAAGAAATAGTGGGGACGCTTTAAAACGGCTGCTAATTCTCTTCCAAATTCCTTCATTTTTTTCGGCTCTGGTGCTGTTACATTGAAAGGGCCATGAATATCATGCTCGATTGTAAAAAGGAGTGCATTAGCTACGTCTTTTACGTGAATCCAGGACATCCAATTTTGCCCAGAGCCAATTGGACCGCCGACGAACATTTTGTACGGGAGTGCCATCAGTGGAAGAGCACCATTATCTTTTCCAAGTATTATTCCAAATCTCCCATATGCTACACGGACTCCTAATTTTTCTGCGAGTTTCGCTTTTTGTTCCCAATCATGAACTGTTTTTGCTAAAAAGTCTGTTCCGATTTCAGGTGATTGCTCTGTATATATTTTTTCGTTAGAGGCTGGATAAATTCCAATTGCACTTGCATTTATGAGAACTTTTGGCTTTTGCTTCAAAGTTTTAATAATACGAAGAACTTCCTCCGTTGCTTGCATACGACTGTTGTATATTTTCTTTTTTTGCGCTGAGGTCCATCTACCATTATTAATAGATTCGCCTGCAAGATTGATAAAAGCATCGATTCCTGTTAAGTCATTTTCAGGAGTAGCATCATTTGTTAACCATTTTATATAAGTGACATTATCTGATCGTTTATTTACACTACGAGATAAAATATAAACTTCATGTCCTTTTTCAACTAAAAGCTGTGTCACTACTCTTCCGACAAAACCAGTACCACCAGTAATAGCAATTTTCATATTGTATCCAACCTCCTCTTTCCAACATCTTAGCATGCGAAACGTTTATCACCTATGAATATATACGTTATAATAGTAGAAAGATGAATGGAGAGATATACTTATGCCGATTATTACCAAAATAGGTCGTCAAAAAAACAATAATGAACGGTATAATTTATACTTAGATGAAAAGTATGCTTTTAGTGTGGACGAAGCCGTACTGATCAAGTATCAACTCACAAAAGGGAAAGTTCTCGAAGACTTTACGATTGATGAAATGGTTTTTGATGATGAAGTTAGAAAGGCTTATAACAAAGCGATTAACTTTTTAAGCTATCGTATGCGAAGTGAGCATGAAGTAAAACAAAAACTACTCCAAAGTGAATTTGGAGAAGCGGTCATATTGGAGGCTATCCGTAAGCTATATGAGCATAGTTTTTTAAATGATGAAAGTTTTACGAAAGCATTAGTTGCGACGCAAAAGAAAAATAGCAAGAAAGGTCCTGCTGCTATTCGGCAAGAGTTAAAGAAAAAAGGAATTGAAAAAGATCTGCAAGAAGAAGTGTTATCGGCTTATTCGGAAGAAGAGCAGCTGACAATCGCACGAACGCTAACCGAGAAAATTATCAATCAAAACAGTTCGAAAACACCGAGACAAATAAAACAAAAAGTACAGGATGCATTACAAAGAAAAGGATACAATTTTACGATAATCTCCCAAGCAATTGACTCTTTTGAATTGGAAAAAAACGATGAAGAGTGGGTAGAAATTATTGAAAGCCAAGGCGATAAAATTTGGAGAAAATATGCCTCTAAATATAGTAGCTATGATTTGAGAAGACGTGTTAAACAAGCGTTGTACCAAAAAGGATTCCCTGCTGAGCAAATCGATCAGTATTTGGAAAAAAAGGAGCTAGAACTACAAGATGAGTGAAAAAAAATATAGCGATATGAGTGAACAAGAACTGAGAACAGAAATTGCCAATTTAAAAGAGAAAGCCCGAAAAGCAGAACAATTGGGCATTGTAAATGAGTATGCAGTATATGAAAGAAAAGCAACAATGGCCCAAAGCTTCTTAATCGATCCTTCAACGATTAAACCAGGCGAATTGTACCGAATTACAAGTGATCCAGGTGTGTTCTTTCAGGTGGAATATTTAAAAGGAAGATTTGCATGGGGATATCGATTAGGTGGCGTTAAGTATGAGGAAGCATTACCTATCTCATTGTTAGAGCCATTAAAGGAAGGAAAATAATATGCAAACAAAAATAGAAGCATTAACCTATCAATTACTTGAAAAAAATGATCAACTATCTGCAGCAAAAGCACGCGCTTGGATAGAACTGCTTTGGTCGGACTTCGAGTCGTCTTATGCACGTGCAGGGTACGAATATAAAGGAGCTGCGGTCACGGAAATGGTTATTAAAAAATGGATTGAAAGTTACGGTCAACAGCTTCATGAATTTGCTGGATCTAATGAAAAGTATAAACACTTACTAGAAACAGACGATTTTTTCCATTAAATAAAACGCTAGGATTTAAAAAATCCTAGCGTTTCCAGTTTTAATTTGGCATAAAGTCGAGTTTTTTTCGAAGTTTATCTTCGCTAAAAATCCAGCCTGTGTAGGAATTTACAATCTCGAGCTCTTCGTTTAAATGAGCTACTGCAACAAAAGGATAGTAATCGTTGCTTCTATATCGTAGATCGATTAATCGAACTTCAAATAACTTCTCGAATTCCGTTATCTCCCATCTATAAATCGGAGAGAATGATGTAAATGCACTTAGGTTTTTATCTTTTAGTGCTGCTTTTACTAAATCTGATTCTGGTAACGGTACTTTTTCAAATTTGTCGTATATAGAGATGGATCTCCCGTAAGCTCGTCCAACATAATGATGCGTTTTGGAAATTGCAGCTACTCGCCATTGAAAAAACTTCATCGTAGGAGCGACAATAATTTCATCTGCATCGGGAATCGTATGCTTAACGGAATTTTTTACTGCACTTTGAACGGCAAATCTTAAAATGTAATAAACGAATATAATCGCATACATAATAAGAAACGTCGTAACTGGATTTGCACCAAACATCCAAAATAACAATCCGACTACGTGGATACCGAAAATAATCGGATCGAATGTATTAATGACACCTAGCGCAACCCACTTTCTAGAAAAAGGTCGCAATGCTTGCGTTCCATAAGAATTAAAAATATCAACAAACACATGTAAAAAAACTGCCAGAAACGTCCATAACCATAGATGCAATAAGTTTGCTTCTGGCATTATAAGCCATAATACACCTGAAATTAATAGCGGCCATAAGAGAACCGCTGGAATCGAATGCGTAATACCTCGGTGGTGTCGGATATACACAGCATTGTTTCGTAATTTTAATACCGTATCTATATCAGGTGCCTGAGATCCTATAATTGTACCTGCAATAACCGCAGTTGTAGTTAGCGTGCTACTTGAGACGACAGGATCCGCAAGTGCTAATCCACCGAGTGCGATACCCATTACAATATGTGTACCTGTATCCATGCTTCACCAGCTCCTTTTTGGATACTAAGTTATTCTCATCATAAAATATAATCGAAAAATAACAAAGCAATTATACATGATATACCCCATTCTTCATGAAAATAATCGTAAGGAAGGACTTAACATTGAACGAATTATATAAAACACAAGTTAGAAATGCTTTAGTATCCTGGTTTTTAGAAGAAAAACGTGATTTGCCGTGGAGGAAGACAAAAGATCCATACAAAATTTGGGTGTCTGAAGTGATGCTTCAACAAACAAAAGTGGATACTGTTATACCTTATTATGAAAGATTTATCGCAAAATATCCTTCCCTTGAATCACTTGCCCATGCAAAAGAAGAAGAATTACTGAAGGAATGGGAAGGACTTGGCTATTATTCGCGGGCACGTAATTTACAAGCAGGTGTTAGAGAAGTCGTCGAATCATATGGAAGTGTCGTTCCAAATACGCGAAAAGAAATATCTGCTTTAAAAGGAGTTGGACCTTATACTGCTGGAGCAGTTCTTAGTATTGCATACGGAGTTCCGGAGCATGCAGTAGACGGGAACGTCATGCGAGTACTTTCTCGTCTTTTATTGATAAAAGAAGATATAGCAAAGCCTAAAACGAAGAAAATATTTGAAGAAGCAGTAATGGAGTTAATCGATGAGGACAATCCTTCTGCATTCAACCAAGGATTAATGGAACTTGGAGCGGTAATTTGTACACCGACGAAACCAAAGTGTTTACTTTGTCCTGTACGAGAATATTGCACAGCATTTTTTGAAGGTATGCAAGATCAATTACCGATTAAAACGATTAATAAGAAAACAAAAGTACACAAAATGAAAGCAGTTATTATTAAGGATGAGCAAGGTCGAGTCTTATTAGAAAAGCGACCTTCAAAAGGATTACTCGCAAATATGTGGCAATTTCCAATGGTAGAGCTTCCAACTGCAACACATACTATAGAAGAAGTAATCGAACATGATTATGGAATAGAAATTGTAAGAGGCGAAGAATTAATAGCGTTCAAACATGTCTTTTCTCATTTAGTATGGGAAATGGAAAGCTTTGAAGGAAAGCTGCAATTAGAAAAGGAGCTTCCAACAGCATGCAAATGGTTCACTATAGATGAGATTGCCAATCAACCAATGCCAGTACCAATATTAAAAATATGGAATGCATGGAAGGAAAAGAATTAATTTTTAAAATGCATATATCTCTTTAAAGTGCGCAAGATACTTGTGTACCGGAGGTGAAATCCATGACAAAGAAAAACAACGCTTCAGAAACGAATGTACAAGAAGTAAGAGAACAAAACCGCCAATCTCAAAGCGGTCAGTCTCAGAATAAATTCAAAACCCCTGAATTTGCTTCTGAAACTGATGTTCAAGAGGTAAGAGAACAAAACCGTCAAGCTGAGATGAGAAAACAACAAGCTAGCGGTAAACAAGCAGGTAGTTCTTATAACCAAACAAAATAACTACATGGATTCACCAAAAATCAGCGAAGGCATTTTGCCTTCGTTGATTTTTTATTGTGGTTACGGTCGCTTTCACTCCGCTGCGGGGTCACACCTGAACCGCTGTTCCCATTGGAGTATCTTGATTAGCTTTGTCGTACAAGCATGTTGTTTCGTATTAAATGGAATTGGACTCTAGCAAATATACACTAAGCACTTTTGCAGAATACGAAGGTTTTGTATTAGATTTTTTAAAGTAATTATTAAATAATAATCCATCATTATTAGCGTCTACTCCAAGCATCTTGTTTGATGAAATCTGGTTGCTCTCAGACTTCCGCTAGTTGCTCTTAATCGCCATTTGGTTACTTTAGGCAATTACTTCAACACATTATCTCTATTATGTCCGGTATTGAATTCATTGCTCCTATGCAGATATATAACCCCTGGAGAGAAAATCCAGTGGTCATTTACCAGCGCTTGGTAGGAACCTTTAGAAAAATACATACACTGTAAAGACCGCTTATGATTTTTTACTATAGTTTTTGGGTATGGATTGTTATAATGATTAAATAAGTATATAAACTTGATTTTTACGCTTGTCGAAAAGGTGGCTAAATGATGGCGATTCCAACAGAAGGAGAAATGATACAAATTCACAGCTACAAACATAACGGCAGTATCCACCGTGTCTGGCAGGAAACAATGGTACTAAAGGGCACCAAGAATATTGTGATAGGAGCAAATGAACGAACACTTGTCATCGAGGCGGATGGTCGCACTTGGGTTACAAGAGAACCTTCTATTTGCTACTTTCATGCGGAGCATTGGTTTAACATTATTTGTATGTTACGAGAAGATGGTGTATACTATTACATCAATATGAGTTCGCCTTTTGTTTATAGTGATGGGCGTTTAAAGTATATTGATTATGATTTAGACGTAAAGGTTTTTCCAGACATGACCTATACAATTCTAGATGAAGATGAATACGCACAACATAAAAAAGAAATGATGTATCCTAAAGAAATGGATGTTATTCTTGAACGAAATATAGAAAAACTCATTTCTTGGATCAAGCAAAGAAGGGGTCCTTTTGCTCCAGATTTTATCGAGGCATGGACGAATCGTTATCATTTTTATAAACAGCTAAATGAGTAGACGAAAAACCTGTTGAATACAAACAACAGGTTTTTCAATTTTAGAAAGGAGTCATTAAATGGGATCACTAAAACGGTATATGCAATTTGTTAAACCGTATAACTTTCAAATATTTATAACGCTTGTTATTGGTATTATCAAGTTCGCCATACCATTGTTTATACCGATTCTTATCAAAATCGTTATCGACGATATTATTGGTGCAAAAACACTTACAGCAGACGAAAAAATCCAACAATTAGTATATTGGCTAGGAGGGACTGCGTTAGTATTTTTAATCGTTCGTCCTCCGATTGAGTATTATAGACAATATTTAGCTCAATTAGTAAGCAATAAAATACTTTATGATATTCGTCAAAAACTGTATAGCCATCTTCAAAAGCTAGGCTTAAAATACTACAGTAATACACGTGCCGGAGAAGTTATTTCCAGGGTAATAAATGACGTAGAGCAAACAAAAAACTTTGTCATAATCGGACTAATGAATGTATGGCTGGATTTAGCGACTATTTTAATCGCAATTGGAATCATGCTTACGATGAACGTGAAGTTAACACTGGTTACTTTACTTGCATTCCCTTTCTATGCATTCAGTGTGAAGTACTTTTTTGGAAGACTTCGCGACTTAACGAGAAAACGTTCGCAAGCTCTAGCTGGGGTTCAAAGTTATCTACATGAACGTGTACAAGGTATGAGTATTATTAAAACTTTTACATTAGAAAAGCATGAACAGAAACTATTTAATGATGCTAATGGAGAGTTTTTAGATAAAGCCGTTGACCAGACCGTTTGGAACGCGAAGGCATTCGCAGTAGTTAACACGATAACGGATATTGCACCTTTACTCGTTATAGCCTACGCAGGGTATGAAGCGATTAATGGAAGATTGTCAGTCGGAACGATGGCTGCATTTGTAGCTTATATTGAACGTTTATACAGTCCTCTCAGACGTTTAGTCAATTCTTCTACCACCTTAACGCAGTCTTTTGCTTCTATGGATCGGGTCTTTGAATTGATGGATGAAGAATATGATATTGTCGATAATAAAGGTGCTTCCACATTAGAGAAAATTACTGGTGAAGTTACTTTTTCAAATGTGTCATTCCAATATGAAAAAGACGGAAATACAATATTAAATAATGTGGATTTTCACGTTAAAGCAGGAGAGACGGTAGCATTCGTTGGAATGAGTGGTGGTGGTAAATCTACTATTATTAGTTTGATACCAAGGTTTTATGATGTAACAGATGGAAGTGTTCGGGTTGATGGAAACGATATTCGTGACGTTACGGTAGAATCATTAAGAAAGCAAATAGGTATTGTGTTGCAGGATAATATTTTATTTAGTGATTCAGTTAAATCGAATATATTAATGGGTAATCCTGATGCGACAGATGAAGAAGTGATAGAAGCGGCAAAAGCGGCGAATGCGCATGATTTCATCATGGAGTTACCTGAAGGATACGAGACAAAAGTAGGAGAACGTGGCGTGAAGCTTTCAGGTGGACAAAAACAACGTGTAGCTATAGCTAGAGTATTTTTGAAAAATCCTACGATTTTAATTCTAGACGAAGCAACTTCAGCATTAGATTTAGAAAGTGAATCATTAATACAGGATTCATTAGAACGTTTAGCGTCGAATCGTACAACTATAATTGTTGCACACAGACTTTCAACGATTACGCATGCTGATAATATCTTCGTAATTGAAAACGGTCAGGTAGTCGAAAATGGAAACCATGCACAATTAATGAATCAAAAAAATGTATACTATAATTTATTTCAAATACAACAATTAGATAATTAGTAAATGCCCTATAAGTTACGCGCTTATAGGGCTTTTTATAAGCAAAAATTTATTTGCTAAGAGTGAGCGTCTATCTTACAGAGTGGCATGATATCACTCTTGTAGCCTGTAATCCAATAAGTATTATATTGATAAATTTATGGGATAATTGAATGAGTATTCATTTATATGAATAAAATTACTAAAACAAATGGAAGTTACATTTTAAGTGAAGAAATAACAGTTTTCAGAAAAGTATTGCATATAAGGTTAATATGTGTAAAATATTAATATAGCTTATTAATTTATAGAAAATTATAAATTGCACAAAAACAAAGGGGTGCGTTATGGCAGAGCGTGAAATCATTTTAGAAGTGAAAGATCTCCAAACTTCTTTTTTCACAGATGACGGTGTCATTCCGTCAGTGGACCATGTAGATTTTCACGTAAAAGAAGGGGAGATACTTGGAATAGTCGGAGAGTCTGGCTGTGGTAAAAGTGTTACGTCGCTTTCTATAATGGGTCTAGTTCCAAGTCCACCAGGGAAAATTACAAGTGGCCAAATTTTATTTAAAGGGAAAGATTTAACGAAGTTCTCGGAGAAAGAAATGCGAAAGGTACGAGGAAATGATGTAGCGATGATTTTCCAAGAACCGATGACGTCTTTAAATCCTTTATTTACAATTGGTAACCAACTAGTGGAAGCGATTACACTACATAAAAAAGACTGGAATAAAAAACAAGCGAAGGCAAGAGCGGTTGAAATGTTGAAGCTAGTTGGTTTACCTAGAGCGGAAGAATTGATGAAGGATTACCCTCATCAGCTCTCAGGGGGTATGAGGCAACGAGTAATGATTGCGATGGCACTCGTTTGTGATCCAAAGGTTCTTATTGCTGATGAACCTACAACAGCACTAGATGTCACAATACAAGCTCAAATTTTAAAACTCATGCGTGAATTGAATGAAAGATTGAAAACAGCAGTTATTATGATTACCCATGATTTAGGAGTTGTAGCGGAAACTTGCGAGCGTGTAGTCGTTATGTACGCTGGAAAAGTAGTAGAAGAGGGAACAGTCGATACAATATTCCGTAATCCACAACATCCTTATACAAAGGGATTAATCGCGTCTGTACCTGATATGCGCCATAAAAAGCAACGTTTGTATTCTATTCCTGGTAATGTACCGAAGCCTGGGACGATAAAAAATGGCTGTCGATTTGCCGCTCGTTGTGAATCGGTTTTTGGAAGATGTACGGAAGAAAATCCTCCATTATATGAAACATCTGCGAATCATAAAACAAGATGCTTCTTATACGATCAAAAGGAGGTAGAAGTTCATGACAAAACCGCTGCTACAAGTTGAAGGGTTAAAAAAGTATTTTCCTATTCGTTCTGGAGTGTTAGCGAAACAATCGGGTTATGTGAAAGCGGTAGATAATGTATCTTTTCATGTAAATGAAGGGGAAACATTAGGAATCGTTGGAGAATCAGGTTGTGGGAAATCTACAACTGGTCGAATGCTTATGAGATTACTAGAACCGACAGAAGGAAAAGTAACCTTTGATGGAAAAGAATTAACGAGTATTTCCAGTACAGAAATGAGAAAAGCAAGAAGAGAAATACAAATGGTATTTCAAGATCCATATGCATCGTTGAATCCGAGACATACGGTAGAAAAAATATTAATGGAACCACTAATTGTCCATAACATCGGAAATGCAAAAAGCCGAAAAAAGAAAGTACATGAATTTCTAGAAATTGTTGGGCTAAGCAGTTATCATGCGAAAAGATATCCGCATCAATTTAGCGGTGGGCAAAGACAGCGTATTGGAATTGCAAGAGCATTAATGACGAATCCGAAGTTAATTATTGCGGATGAACCCGTTTCTGCACTAGATGTATCGATACAAGCCCAAGTACTTAATCTTATGCAAGATTTACAGAAAGAATTAAAGCTAACCTATATATTTATTGCGCATGATTTAGGGGTGGTGCGTCATATAAGTGATCGAGTTGGCGTTATGTACTTAGGAAGAATGGCGGAACTTGCTACAAGTGAATCATTATATGAAGAGCCTCTACATCCATATACGAAGGCATTACTTTCTGCAGTACCGGTTCCTGATCCGGAACATAAAAGGGAGCAGATAATATTAGAAGGAGACATTCCAAGTCCTTCAAATCCGCCTAGTGGTTGTACATTCCATACGAGATGTCCGTTTAAGATGGAAGCTTGTACATCTATCGTACCTAAGCTAGAAGAAGTGAAACCTGGTCATTTTGTTGCCTGCCATTTATATAATGAGCAAGTGCAGCATTGATAATATATTTACGGAGGGGTTAATTTGGGAAAAAAGAGAATTTGGTCATTTTTACTTCTGATGTTAGTTGCACTAAGTGTAGTACTTGCTGCATGTAACTCATCAGAAAGTGGCACAGAGAAAGAGAATGAGGGTACAAAGGATAATGGTTCTACATCTACAGGTGATAAAGTGCTTGTCTTCGGACGAGGAGGAGATTCTACTTCATTAGACCCTTCTACTGTAACTGAGGGAGAATCATTTAAAGTTACAAAAAACATCTATGAAACTTTATTAAACTTTGGAGAACAAGATACGACAATCCATGAAGGTTTAGCAACAAAATGGGAACCATCAGAGGATGGACTAACGTATACATTTACACTTCGTGAAGGGGTTAAGTTCCATGATGGTACTGACTTCAATGCAGAAGCTGTAGTAAAAAACTTTGAACGCTGGGCAAATGGCTCAGAAGATAAATTCCCATATTATAAATCTATGTTTGGTGGTTTTAAAGGAGAAGAAGGCCATGTAATCGAATCAGTTACTGCAGAGGGCGATTATACTGTAGTATTCAAACTTACACGAGCACAAGCGCCTTTCTTAAAAAATATCGCTATGAGTCCATTTGCAATTGCAAGTCCAACTGCATTTGAAAAAGACGGTGAGAAATTCGGGGATAATCCAGTGGGAACTGGTCCATTTAAATTCGTTGAATGGAAACGTAATGATTCTATTACAATTGAGAAATTTGATGGTTATTGGGATGAAGCTCTTCCAAAATTAGATAAAGTTATATTCCGCTCTATTCCAGACAATTCCGCTCGTTTAAATGATTTACTTAACGGTGCAATTGACTTAGCGGATGGTATTAACCCAGCTGATGGAACAACAGTAGAGGGAGATTCATCTTTACAATTATTTGAACGTCCGTCTATGAATGTTGGTTACTTAGGCTTAACGACTACACGTCCACCTTTTGATAACGTTAAAGTTCGACAAGCATTAAATTATGCAATAGATAAGGAAGCGATTGTAGAGGCATTCTTCGAAGGTCGCGCAGAAATAGCGAAAAACCCACTTCCATCTTCTATTAGTGGTTTCAATGATGATATAACAGGATATGAATACAATCCAGAAAAAGCAAAAGAATTATTAGCAGAAGCTGGATTCGCAGATGGTTTTGAAATGGAATTATGGGCAATGCCTGTACCAAGACCATATATGCCAGATGGCAAAAAAGTAGCGGAAGCTATTCAAAAGAACCTAGAGGATATTGGGGTAAAAGCTGAAATCGTTTCTTATGAATGGGCTACTTATTTAGACAAAGCTAGTAAAGGTGAAGCAGATGCATTTTTATTAGGATGGACGGGTGATAACGGAGATGCAGACAACTTTATCTACGTATTACTTGATGGAGACAACATTGGAAGCAATAACTACACATATTATGACAACAAAGATTTACACAAAATCCTAATTGAAGCACAAACAGAAGTTGATGAAGATAAACGTAATGAATTGTATAAGCAAGCTCAAGAAATTATTTTTGAAGATGCTCCTTGGGTACCACTTGCTCACTCAACTCCATTACTTGCAGGGAAAGCGGATATAGTAGATTTCTACCCACATCCGACTGGATCTGACTTATTATCGCAAGTCGACTTTAAGTAATATGCTTGAAAGGGAGAGGTCTTCGTGATTTCTCCCTTTTCTTATTCAATTGGATGGAGAGGTGAAAGCAGTGCTTCGCTATATTGGAAAACGATTATTACAACTAATCCCAGTTTTACTTGGAATGACATTCGTTGTATTTATGATTATTAGGGCAATACCAGGAAATCCAGCCCAAGTTATATTAGGGCAGTTGGCCACGAAAGAAGCGATAGAGGCTCTAGAAATAAAGCTCGGACTGGATCAACCTTGGTACACCCAATATTTTGACTATTTGATAGGGCTATTTCAAGGTGATTTAGGGGAATCGATGCGAACAGTTCAACCTGTAGCAAACGAGATATGGCCGTATTTAGCGGCTACATTTGAATTGGCTTTGTTTGCAGTTATTATTGCGGTAATTATCGGCGTTAATGCAGGGATTATATCCGCTTGGTTTCAAAATTCTTGGTTCGACTATTTAGCAATGGTTATCGCGTTAATTGGAGTATCTATGCCTATCTTTTGGTTAGGCTTGATGGAGCAGTGGTTATTTGGAATTGAGCTTCAATGGTTACCTACATCTGGTCGAGAAGAAGTGCGAAATCCTGTTTCAGCGATCACCAATTTGTATGTCTTAGACACTATTTTACAAGGAAGATTTGATCAGCTTGGACAAGTGTTGAAACACTTAGTGTTACCAGGTATTGCACTTGCAACTATTCCAATGGCTATTATTGCGAGAATGACAAGGTCGAGTATGCTTGAGGTCATGCGTAGTGATTTTATTCGAACTGCAAGAGCTAAAGGGCAAAAAATGTTTTGGGTTGTATACAAACATGCTTTAAAAAATGCCATCATTCCAGTATTAACGGTTATCGGTCTTCAAATGGGACTGTTATTAGGCGGAGCGATCCTAACAGAGACAATATTTAGTTGGCCAGGCATCGGAAGATATATCTATGATGCAATTCAATACCGTGATTATCCAGTTATCCAATCAGGTATTCTTGTTGTAGCTTTTATGTTCGTTATGATTAATTTGTTTGTAGATATATTATATGGTTTGGTTGATCCAAGGATTAAATATGACTAAAAGGGGGAAACGAATATGACTCAAATGGTACCGAATTCGACAAATGAAATAATGGCTAAAAAAGATACGTCGACGGGTCCTTGGAGAGATGCATGGCGAAGCTTTAGTAAAAACAAAGTGGCGCTGGTTGGAGCAGGAATCGTTCTTTTCTTCATTCTTTTAGCTATTTTTGGTCCTTTCCTCGCACCTCAAGGAATAAACGAACAGGCAATAAAAGATCATCGTCTGCTTCCGCCATCTAGCCAATTTTGGTTCGGAACAGATGACCTAGGAAGAGATATTTTTTCACGTGTTATACATGGTGCAAGAATATCACTTGGAGTTGGTTTTTTCTCTGTAGTTGGCTCTGTAGTTGTAGGAAGTATTTTAGGAATTGTAGCTGGTTATTACGGGAAGTGGATCGATACGATAATATCACGCATATTTGATATTATGCTAGCTTTTCCAAGCATTTTACTCGCAATTGCCGTTGTTTCAGTATTAGGTCCTTCCTTACGAAATGCATTAATAGCTATTGCCATTATTAATATTCCTAACTTTGGCCGACTCATTCGTTCGAAAGTATTGAGTATTAAAGAAGAGGAATACATAACTTCTGCAAAAGCGATCGGGATGAAGGATTTACGTATCCTATTTTCGCATATTCTCCCGAACTCGCTGGCACCTGTCATTGTTGCAGGTACGCTTGCGATTGCCTCTGCTATTATTGAAGCAGCTGCATTAGGGTTTCTTGGTTTAGGAGCTCAAGCACCAGCGCCTGAATGGGGAAAAATGCTAGCGGATGCGCGCGTTGTTTTACGAAATGCGCCGTGGACGATGGTTTTCCCAGGAATTGCGATTATGTTGACGGTATTAGGATTTAACTTAATGGGTGATGGGCTCAGAGATGCTCTAGATCCCCGGATGAAAAATTAAAAAACGTGTCACCTAGACTTTAGGTGACACGTTTTTTTAGTATGGCGTTTCTTCTATTTCAACAGTTAGCTCTTCCCCATGATAATTCAAATAGGAGGTGATTAATGTATCCATATGTTCTAATTGTTCCTCGTATTTTAAAATGGACGATAGTAAATGTAATAATGATACGTCGAAAATTCTTCCTCAATTCGAGTTAACGCAATTTGTTGAACAAAGATATCCATTACTTCTTGTCTTTGGATAAAAGCTTCTGTACTTTTCCATTCGATATGTTCCGGTTTTAGTTTACCGATGAATTTCAAATGTAGTTGTTCATGATAAGCTAAAAGAGCATCTAATCGTTCTTTGATCATCATTCGGAAATGCTCTGGAAGTTCCGAAACCTCATTTTCATGGAGATGAAGTTTTTTTAGTACATCTAAGCTTTTGTATGAAGTAGAAATTAGTTCTCGATAAACAACTAATTTTCTTCCTTTCGTATAAATTGCTTTCTTTGAGTAACCACGTTCTTCTTTGAAAAAGGAATACAGTTGATCTACGCGGGCCAGACGGTCTTTTAATTGATTAATTGCTTGTTTTGTAGAGTTATGCTCTGATGCACTACGTACTGCAATTCGAATCCAGCGAATAATCTCGTCTTGTGTATAATGTATAGCATTAAATAATTTAGATTCAAATTTTGGTGGTATAAATATTAGATTTACAATAAATGCAGAAATGACACCTACTAAAACAGTAGAAAATCGTATTAAAGCGTATGTGAAAAAGTTATCGCTTTGAATTTCCATGATGGCAATAACAGTAACAAGTGCCAAAGGAATCGTTTTTTCTAACTTTAATTTTAACATGAGCATGATTGCAACGATTGCAGCAAATCCAACAACTATAAAGTGGTTTCCGAACATCAGTGCGAAAACCACTGCAATTGCTGCTCCAATTATATTAGATTGCACTTGCTCTATAACAGTCAAATAGGATCTATATATAGAAGGTTGTATGGCAAAAATCGCAGCTATTCCTGCAAAAACAGGACTAGGAAGCTGGAGTAAATCAGCTATGAATAACGAGAAAACGATGGCTACTCCAGTTTTAAAAACGCGAGCTCCTAATTTCATTGAATCCTATCCTTTCATTTCATGCAAGATTGAAGTGTTTACTGCTTTAACTGGGCGAATGCCTGATGAACAGCAGTAATTGTTTCCGTAATATCCTCTTCTGTATGAGCGGTTGTGATAAACCAAGCTTCATATTTAGATGGGGCCAGATTAATCCCTTGTGCGAGCATTAGTTTAAAGAACTTAGCAAATAATTCTCCGTCGCTTGCTTCTGCTTGCTCGTAATTTTCTACTTTTACATCTGTAAAGTAAACTGATAGTGCACCTTTTATACGGTTTACGGTAATTGTAATATTGTTTTTCTTTGCAGCTTCTACGATGCCAGCTTCTAGCATTGCACCAAGTCTGTCTAACTCCTCATATACTCCTGGTGTTTGCAATACTTCTAGGCAAGCAATCCCTGCTTGCATAGACGCTGGGTTCCCAGCCATTGTTCCCGCTTGGTAGGCAGGACCTAATGGAGCGACTTGTTCCATAATTTCTTTTTTACCGCCATAAGCTCCGATTGGAAGACCTCCGCCAATAATTTTTCCTAGGGCTGTTAAGTCAGGTGTTTCATTTAACATAGTAGAGGCTGCACCGTAGTGAAAACGGAATGCAGTGATTACTTCATCATAAATTACAAGAGTCCCTTTGTCTTTGGCTATTTTATGAACAAGTGGTAAGAAACCTTCATTTGGTTCTACCATACCGAAGTTTCCTACGATTGGTTCTACTAGAATACAGGCTAGTTCTTCTCCCCATTTTTCCATTGCTTCCTCATACGCTTGTGGATCATTAAAAGGAATCGTAATTACCTCTTTTGCAATCGACTGTGGAACTCCCGCAGAGTCAGGTGTTCCAAGCGTAGCAGGTCCTGATCCGGCAGCTACTAATACTAAATCAGAATGCCCGTGATAACAACCTGCAAACTTCATTACTTTTGTTCTTCCTGTGTAGGCACGCGCTACACGAATAGTAGTCATAACTGCTTCTGTACCCGAGTTTACAAAGCGGACTTTATCCATAGAAGGAATTGCTTCTTTTAGCATTTTGGCAAAAGTCACTTCATGCTTTGTAGGCGTACCGTATAATAGACCCGTTTGTGCAGCTTTTGTGATGGCCTCTGTAATATGGGGATGTGCATGACCCGTAATAATAGGTCCGTATGCCGCTAAATAATCAATGTATTTATTGCCATCTACATCGTAAAAGTAAGCCCCTTCTGCTCGTTCCATTACAATTGGTGCTCCTCCACCAACTGCTTTATAAGATCTAGATGGACTATTTACTCCACCTACAATATGTTCAAGTGCTTCTATTTGTATTTGTTCAGATATAGTTTGTTTCATTATTCGTTACCTCCGCCATTTTTGTATTCTTCTATTGTAGACAATTATGGTGAAAAACGCTAAAGAAATTGAATCTCATCCAATAATTCGATACGATAGGAGTATATAAGGGAGGGAATATAATGACAATACTAGAAGGAATGATTGCACCAAAGTTTTCATTGAAAAATGAACAAGGAGATATTGTATCATTAGATGACTTTGCAGGAAAGCAGTATGTTATTTTGTATTTTTATCCAAAAGATTCAACACCGGGCTGCACAACGGAGGCGTGTGATTTTAGGGATGCTCATGAGAAATTCAGTGAATTGAATGCTGTTATTTTAGGTGTCAGTCCAGATGATGAAAAAGCACATACGAAATTTATCGCAAAACATGGTCTTCCGTTCTCCCTATTGATCGATGATACACATGAGGTATCTGAAGCGTATGGGGTATGGAAGTTAAAGAAGATGTTTGGCAACGAATATATGGGAATTGAACGCTCTACATTTTTAATCGATCCTACAGGTACTGTCGTGAAAGAATGGCGTAAAGTGAAAGTGAATGGACATGTAGAAGAAGCATTAGAAACGTTAAAAAAATTAGCTTCTGAGGGTGAATAATTGTGAAAATATTATTTTCTTTTTATCCGAAACGAGATCAACAAACTAGTTTAATAGAAAAATTTCCACAAGTAGAATTCATCTTTCAAAAACCATTAGATGAAGAAGCTTTAAAAACTGCTGATATACTTGTGACGTATGGAGAGGATCTTTCAGCACCTCATCTGGAAATAGCGACGCAACTAAAATGGATTATGGTTGCTTCTGCAGGACTTGAAAAAATGCCTTTAGATGAAATCGCTGCTCGAAATATTATATTAACGAATGCGCGCGGAATTCATAAAATTCCAATGGCAGAGTCTATTCTTGCTCATATACTTTCCATAAAAAAATCACTTCCACTAATGGCTGGAAATCAGCAAAAAAGGGAGTGGTCACCAAAGCTGAACCCAACAGAGCTTTTTGGATCTACTGCATTAATATTAGGCACAGGTGCAATCGGTAGCGAGGTAGGAAGAATTTTACAAGCTTTTGGCGTCCGTACCATTGGATGTAATAGAAGTGGTAAAATGGCATCTTCTATGGATGCAATCGTTTCTTTTGGACAACTAAAGGAAGTATTGCCAGATGCCGACATTGTTATATCTATTTTACCTAGCACGGAAGAGACAAAACACTTGCTTACATACGAGCATTTTCAGTGTATGAAACAAGCTGCCATCTTTATGAATTTTGGTAGAGGGGACGTCATAAAGGAAGAGGAGTTACTTCGAGCACTAACAGAAGAATGTATAGCATTTGCTGTTTTAGATGTATTTGAAAAAGAACCGCTACACAAAGAGCATCCGTTTTGGAAGATGCACAATGTCATTGTATCTCCTCATGCTTCCAGTCATTCTTCGCAATATGTTGTAAGAGCATTAGAGATTTTTTCTGAAAATTTGACGGAATGGTTGAATGAAAGTAATCAGTTGGAGAATATAATTGATTTAAAAAGAGGTTACTAAAGAAGATTCATTTCTAGAATGCTTTAAAATTTGACAGCTCCTGCATTTCTTCATTATACTTATTATAACAATTATAAATTAATAATGAATATGAAGAGAGGTGCATTGCGATGACGGAAGTACATTTAAGAGATGCTTTAGATACTTTAAAATCAACTGGTGTACGAATTACGCCTCAACGCCATGCGATATTGGAATTTATTATCCAATCTATGTCACATCCCACTGCGGACGATATATATAAAGCACTTGAAAGTAAATTTCCAAGCATGAGTGTTGCAACTGTTTATAATAACCTGCGTGTTTTTAGAGAAGCGGGATTAGTTAAGGAACTAACATACGGTGATTCTTCCAGTAGATTCGATTTTATCACAAATGATCATTATCATATGATTTGTAATTCATGTGGTAAAATTGTAGATTTTCATTATCCTGGCCTAGATGAAGTCGAACATTTAGCTTCTCATTTAACTGGTTTTGATGTGAGTTCTCATCGGATGGAAATATACGGTACATGTCCGACATGTAAAGAACATGCGACAAAAGTGCAATAAGAAAACGAGCGTAATCATCTTACGCTCGTTTTTTTGTTCCTTTATTTGCTTGTGTTTTTAATCTACGTATGGTGACTTTGTATATGCGTAAGCTCTCTCCAAAACGCTGAGTGATGTAAAGAGGCAATTATTAGTTAATAGCTATTAAACAATTGCTCTCCAATAACTTTTCACTTTGCTGTATACTATACTAATAAAAAAACACTTTGCTTTAAAGCAAAGTGTCCACTTATTTCTTTCTGTTTAGTGATTGATCGAACTCTTGTCCTTCTAAATTTGGGTCAAGTGTAAGTGGTTCTTTGCAATACATACACATATCGACTCTTCCTAAAATTTTGGTATGCTTACCACACTTGGGGCATACGACTTGAACAGCTCGAGTAGATAATAAACCAATCCAACCGTATACCGCTGTACTGCCTATGATGGATAGTAACCCAAGTGTCATGAAAATGGTTACTAAAATTGCGTTTTCTCTAAAGAAAATAGCACCATACATTATGATAAATCCAAAGAATATGAGTCCGAGTGCAAAGGAACGTATTCGGTTTATTTTGTTTTTATAAGGTTTCATTTTTCATCCTCCTAAATTATAAATCCACTATATCATATTTTAGGAGTAAGTAAGGTTTTGAAATTAGGTTAGAAGGAAATTTAAACTAATTGTCGAAAAGCTATAAGTAGAAGGAAACAAAGGAGGCTCCATTTTGGAAGCGTTATTGAGACCAATTTATCAAGAAAGAGCAAGCGATCCAAATACGCTAGGAATCATATCAGTAGAAAAACGGGAGGAAGTTAGCCCAATTACGGATACGTTTGATTCAATATTATTAATCATAACATCAGAAGCTGAAAAACCAGTTTTACAAAGCACTATTCGTATGATGAAAAGAAAACAGCAATGCATATCATTACAGAAACACAACTTAGAAAATGGTTACTAGTAGGAACTAATCCAAAACTAGTTGACTGGATTATTAATGGACGAGTTGTTTTTGATCGCAATGAATATGTAGAAAATCTGAAAAAAGAGTTATATGATTTCCCGCTAAAGGGAAGAAAAGTTAGAATGGGTATTGAATTTGCAAAGCTAAGTAGAAGATATATGGAAGGTAAAGTATTTTTTGAACAATTGAATTATCTGGATGCCTATAACCATATAGTAGATTCTTTACATCATTTAGCTCGTCTAGCTGTGTTCGAAAATGGAATGCATCCAGAGGTGATGGTATGGAAACAAGTAAAACAACTAGATCCTGCTATTTACAAATTATACGATGAACTTATATCAAGTAAGGAATCGTTAGAGAAACGATTAGAACTTCTATTTCTAGCTAGTGAGTTTTTAATTCACTCAAGAACAAAGGACGGGGCTCAACATATATTAGAAGTTTTGTCATCTAAAGAATTTTGGACTATTCAAGAGATTCATGAACAAGAAGAACTGAAAAAGTATTCGGTGGATCTTGAAGTTTTTATTGAGTTTTTAGTAGATAAAGGTTTTATATTAATAGAAGAACAGACCACTAAAAGCAATAATATCATGCATAGATGCTACAAAGTAAAGTGTTAATGAGTGTGCAATAAAAACGAATAAGAAATTTATTCGTTTTTATTGTTGACAATCTATTTCTTTATGATGTATTATAATAAGCGTCGTCAAAAACGAAACACAAACTTACGACAAAAAAGTTTTTTAAAAAACTTCTTGACTTAGAAAAACGAAAGTGATAAAGTAGAGGAGTCGCAAAAAACGACACAACAAA